>NZ_CP187957.1:0-2255665 GCF_050267035.1 Candidatus Caldatribacterium saccharofermentans | reverse complement strand
GGACCTTGAGGCAATTCGAAAGTTCCTTGGTCTTGACAGCCTCCGGTACATTACCCTTGAAGGGTTACAGGCAAGCCTTGTGCCGCCTGCGGAACAGTACTGTTTTGCCTGCTTCACCGGGGAATACCCTGTTCCCCCGGAAAAGGACATCGGGAAGTTCGTTCTGGAAGCAACCCGTGTGGTTCCTCGGCGTTGACCTGGCCTGGGGGTTTCGGAGGCCTTCCTGGGTGTGCGTCCTTGAGCGGGAAAAGAAGTGCCTGTGGAGGGAATTTTTTTCCTTTGTGACCCTCAAAGAGTGGGAGGAGCGCCTTCGTGCCCTCCCTCCCGGAAGCATTGTTGCCTTCGATGCCCCGCTTCTTGTGACCGTGGAGAAGGGGTTACGGACCGCGGAAAGGGAGCTTCTTCCTTGCCTTCGCCGAAGACACTCCGGTATCCTACCCATCAACCTTAGCATCGCCCACAGGAGGTATCCGGCGCTCTTCCCCTTCTGGGAGAGTGTGAGACGGAACTTCTCCCTTGCCCTTGATTTCTCAGCAAAGCACCGCCACGCCTTCGAGGCCTTTCCTCCCCTTTCTATCCTCGGGTTTTTCGGAGATGCAGGACTTGCCCTCTACAGGTCCGAGTGCCTCTGGGAACTTGGGGAACTCTTCAGGGGGGAAGGTTCCCCCCTGCATATTGAGAACCTTGAAGAATGCCTTTCGGCCTGCCTGTGTCCTTCCCCGGGGAAGAAAGACCGCTTTGACGCTTTTATCTGTGCCTGTACGGCTCTTTTCGCCGGTCAGTATGGGAAAGATGCGCTGCGAACCTTTGGAGACGAGGAAGGTTTTATTGTCCTTCCTTCCTGGACCGGAGAGCCTTCGTGAGACGGGCAAGGTCTCTGGCGTATGTTCGACACTCTTCCTCTGCTCGCTTGTCGAACTCCTCAATGGCTACAGGACCGTAGTGACTCCCTTCGGACATCCCTTTAACGACCATTCCGTGGATGAGCAAGGCCTCAAGAATTGAGAGGACAGTGGTCTCATTGCCTCCTGCAGGATTTGCTGAGGAGGCGAAGGCCCCACCGATTCTCCCCTCGAGGTCTCCGTGGAAGCGCACGCTCTCATCGAGGAATTTCTTCACTTCCGCTGCCATGGTTCCGTAGTACGTTGGGGAACCCACAACAATGAGGTCATAAGAGGGTAGGGTCTCGAGGGGAAACTGGGTAACGTTGAAGAGGTCCACAGAAATTCCCTCTTCCTGCAGAGACTGGGCGATAGTTTTGGCCATTTTCTCCGTCACCCCTGTTCGGGAATAGTAGAGCACAAGCGCCTTCATCATATCGCCTCCTTCCTTTTTTCTTTTGATGATATCATTTCTTGTCAAAGGTTAGTCCTTCTGGTAATATACTCTCCGAATTTTGCTTCGGGGGTTCTTGCCATGATCGGGGAGGTTGTGGATCGTATTCGAAGGTTCGAAGCCGAGAAGGAGAAGGAGATTCGAGAGGCGGAACGGGAAGCGTCGAGGATTCTCAGTCAGGTGGAATCGGAAGTTGCTCTCCTCCGGGAGGAAATGTTCCAGGAGGCAATGCGAAAAGCCGAAGAGCTGAGGGCAGCCATTCTTGCTGAGGCAGGAAGGGAAGCGGAAGGTATTCGGAAAGGGTTTGAAGAGCGAGCCCTGAGGTTGCGGGCAACCCTCATGGAACGGGTGCCAAGGGTTGCTGAGGAGCTTGTGAGGAAGGTGCAGGAAGCCTATGCCCATAAGTAGCATGCAGCGGGTGAGCATTGTTGCTCACCGTAGGAAGGAAGCGGAAATCCTTGCGCTCTTGCAGGATCTCGGGGTTCTGGAAATTGCGGTGGAAGAGGGGTTTGCCTTCGAAGGCGAGAAGCCCCCGGTTGCTACGGAGGAAGTCGAGCGAACTTTAAGCGAAATCCGGTATTGCCTCGATTTCCTGGAGCGGTATCGCCGGGACAAACCGTCCTTCCTTGAGTCGTTCTTCCCCAAGCCCTTGGAGGTTACGAAGGAAGAGTTCCTCCAGTGCTGTTTCAATCACAGCCCGGTATACCGGGCCTGTGCGTCTCTCGAGGAGCAGCTGAACGGCATCCGAACGACGCTTAACCGCCTGATGGCGCACCTTGAATTTCTGAGCCGCTTTGAACACCTCCCTATTCCTCTGGAAAACCTTGGGGAAACCCGCTATACCCGGAGTATCCTTCTTGAAATTCCCCTGGAGAAAAAGGCACACCTTGAATCGAAGCTACGGGAGCGGGGCTTGCTCTGGTTCTGTGAAACATTTCCCTCTTGGGGGCGAAACGTGGTTGTTTTCCTCGTCGCCCACCGGGATTTCCTGCCTCACCTTGAGGAAGTTCTCCAGGAGATTGGCGCTACTCCGGTGGTTTTGCCTCAGGCTTTTGAGGGAACCCCAAAGGAGGCCAGCGAGAGAATCAGAGTCCGCATGGAGGAGCTCGCCAGAGAACGCGAGAAGCTTCTTGAAAAGGCAGCCCTGTATGCCCGTTTTGAGCGGGACCTGAAGCTTGCTCACGATTACTATGCCTCGCTCCTTGAGCGCCGGCGAAAAGAACAGGAAATCCTCCATACCCGGGAGACTGTGGTTATCAGCGGGTGGGTGCGCGCCGAAGATATGGAAAAGCTCGAACAATCCCTGAAAGCTCTGGGGAACGAATGGGTGTTGTTTGCAAGGGATCCGCAGCCAGGTGAAAGCGTCCCCATAGATCTCCGGAACGGTTCCTGGACGAAAAACTTCGAGGTTCTGACGAGACTCTACGGCCTTCCGAACTACTGGGAACTCGACCCCACGCCTTTTCTGGCCCCCTTTTTCTTCCTTTTCTTTGGCATCTGTCTTGGAGATGTCATCTACGGCCTCATCCTGGCACTTCTTGGGTTTCTGGCCCCAGGGTTCCTGAAAGTTCCTGACGGCACAAGGCGTTTCTTCCACATGCTTGGCTGGGGTGGGGTGGCTTCCATCCTTGTAGGTATGGGGACGGGTTCCTGGCTTGGGGATACCTTTGACCACCTGCCGAAGGCCTTAAGCGCTGTGACCAGTTTCAAGCGGTCGCTCACTGTCATTGACCCGATTACGAATCCCCTGCCCATGCTCATTTTTTCCCTTCTGCTTGGGCTTGTGCAAGTGCTTGTTGGGCTTTTCGTGAGCTTTGTCAAGGAGTGGCGGAGGAGGAACTATGCCTCGGCCATCATGGACCAGCTGGGGTGGTTTGCCTTTCTCCTTGCCATTGTGGTCTATATTGGGTCAACACAGTTTGCCCTGCTGAAACCCTTTGCCCTGCCGTTTCTCGTGGGAACGGCACTGTTCCTTGTGGCCACTCAGGGGAGACAGAAGAAAAATCCTGTCATGAAGGTGCTCTCAGGGATACTGAGTCTCTATGGGGTCATCTCCTATCTTGGAGACGTTCTCTCTTATTCCCGACTTTTTGCCCTTGGTCTCTCAAGCTCCATTATCGCTATCCTTGCCCGAACCCTGGGGGTGCTCTTTGGGAGTTCTCCGTATATCGGCTGGCTCATTGGGCTTCTTGTGGCCTTGCTTTTCAACGTTTTCAATCTGGTTATGAGTAGCCTTGGGGCCTTTGTGCACTCGGCCCGCCTGCAGTACGTGGAGTTCTTCACCAAGTTCTACGAGAACGGAGGGAAGGAGTTCCAACCCTTCAGCTACAGGACAAAGTACGTTAAAGTACAGTAAAGGGGGTTGTTGCCTGTGCTTTTGGATGGACTGGTTTTCGCACTGCTTGGCTCGGCGCTGGCCATTGGTCTTGCAGGTATCGGTTCGGCGGTAGGTGTTGGTATTGCCGGACAGGTCGGCGCAGGAGTTATGACCGAGGATCCCGGAAAGTTCGGGCAAGTACTGCTCCTCCAGGCTCTTCCTGGAACACAGGGTATTTACGGGCTTCTTGCAGGATTCTGGGTGCTCATTAAGCTTGGACTTTTTGGAGGAACACCAGTTCCGGTGACTGTTGCCCAAGGAATGCAGATTATGTTCGCCTGCCTTCCGATTGCTATTGTGGGGCTTCTCTCTGGCATCGCTCAGGGGAAGACTGCTGCAGCTTCCATTGGCCTTATTGCTCGCCGTCCTGAAGAAACCGGAAAGGCCGTCATTCTCCCGGCAATGGTTGAGACGTATGCCGTTTTGTCTCTCCTTGCCACGATTCTTCTCCTCAACTCCATTAAGCTCTGAGAAGGTGAGGACATGCCTCTTGAGGATATTCTGAGGCGCATTGAAGAAGAGACGGCATCCCGGAAGGAAACCATTCTTGAAAATGCCCGAAAAGAAGCAGCCTTGCGGAAGGAAAGGGCAAAAGAGGCTCTGGAGAAAGAGGTGGCTGCGTTTCTTGAAGGCAAAAAACGTGAGGCTGAACTCGAGGCACAGCGAATGATTGCCGAGGCGAGACTCTGGGGAAGGAATGAACTGGCTAAAGTCAAGCAGGAAGCTTTGCAGATGCTCCGGAGAGAACTCGAAGCTCGTCTTCTTGCAGCCATCGAAGCAGAGTACGCATCCTGGTGGAAGGGTGTGCTTTCCCGTTCTGTGGAGAGCGGTGACGAGGAAGTGTGGATGTTCCCTGAGGAGGCGAGGCGCCTGGGGCCTCAGTTTGTGGAGGAAGTCAACAGGAGCCTGGGGTACCGTCTCTCCTTTGGTGGAGTGCTTGAAGACCAGAGTGGACGGGGTCTTCTCCTCAGAAAGGGCGGCGTAACTGTTGACCTGAGCTTCCGCACGCTCCTTGAAGACTTCTTCCGGAGCAACGAGCGCGATGTGCTCCTTGCGCTTTTCCAGGGTGTTGAGGCATGAGTGTGGAAAGAGATTACGCCTACCTCATCGGTCGAGTACGGGTGCTTGAACGAAGCCTTCTGTACCCGAGGCTTCTTGAGGCGCTTCTTCGTGCTGAGGACCTGGAACAGGCCCTTCGAGTGATGGCCGAGGTTCCTTACCTTGGTGAAGCCTTCCAGGGGATTCTCCCCACGCCCCAGACCATCGACAGGGTACTGACGGACCATTTCTTTGGCCTGGTGAGTGACTTTGCGAGACAGCCAGGAGGCGAGGATGTCACTGCCTTCTTCCTCCTTTGGTTTGACGTCGCGGCAGTGAAACTTGCGGTGAAGCATTTCATGGTGAAGAAACCCCTGGAAAAGACGTATCCTGCCTCCTTCGATGTTCGGAAAGTCCTTCGTTTCCTCGGTGGGGAGGTCGGTGAGTATTTCCCCACTGCCCTGGGGCAGGCGCTTCAGGAGATCCAGGAGTTTCTCGAGGGCCATCCGGGGAATGCCCAGGGTGTAGAGTTCATCCTTGACCGTTTCTTTTTACAGGAAGTGTATAACCTCGCTGGGCATGCCGAGGGTCCCCTCAAGAAGTGGTACCATGCGTTCCTTGTGTTTTCGCTTCTACGGGGGGTTTTTCGTGCTCGTTACCAAGAGAGGAAACCTGATGCCCTTCGTCTTTTGTACTTTGAGAATACCCTTCTTGGGGAGAGGGAATTCCTGGAGCTTGCTTCTCTTCCTGAGGACAAGATTCCAGAGTACCTGCAGTACCTTGGTTTTGCCTTTGTTCTCCCCGAGGAGGGAGTGTTTCGTAATGACCCGTACTACCTTGCGGAGATGGAGCGGAAAATGGATAACCATCTCCTCATGTGGGTTCGCCAGTACCGGCGGGGGGCCTTTGGCCCTGAGCCGGTTTTCGGTTTCCTCTTTGCCAAGTCCATTGATGTGAAGAATCTCCGCATCCTCCTTGAGGGGAAATACTTTGGCCTTGAAGGAGAGGTTCTCCGGCGGAAACTCCGGGAGTGTTACTATGAGTAGGTCGTATCTTGCTTTTGTTGGTGGAGAAGAGAGGGCTCTATGTTTCCGGGGTATGGGTTTTGACGTTTTCCCTGCCCGAACCTCTGAGGAGCTCTCCGCGTTCCTTCCCATTTTGCGGAAGAACCAGTACGCCATCATCTTCACCGAGTGGCGGTTCTACGACGCCATCAAGACCCACTTCGAGGACCTTCGCGGAGAGGCGCTGCCAGTCATTTGCGCTATTCCCACAAGTAGTGTTGAAGTGGGCAGAGGTGGGGATATTGTCCGAAGACTTGTCGAGATGGCTATTGGGAGTAGCATCATGATTCAGGGAGAGGAAAAATCGCCATGAAGGACGTTCAGAGAGGAACTATCCTGAGTGTCAACGGTCCGGTGGTCGTGGCAGTCGGTCTTCCCGGGGCCAAGATGTACGACATGGTGAAGGTCGGTGAAAAGCGGCTGGTTGGAGAAATCATCGGCATTCGGGGAGACAAAGCGACGATTCAGGTGTATGAGGAAACGGCTGGCCTTCGTCCCGGAGAACCCGTTGAGTCGACTTATGAACCTTTGAGCGTTGAGCTTGGGCCGGGACTCATTGGAAGGATTTTTGATGGGACTCAGCGGCCGCTTGAGCTCATCCGGGAGAGGGCAGGTGATTTCATTGCCCGGGGGGTGGAGCTCCCGGCTCTTGATCGCTCGAAAAAGTGGGATTTCGAACCCCTGGTGACCCCGGGGACAGAGGTTGAAGCAGGTGATATCCTGGGGACTGTCCAGGAATCAAAGACCATCGTCCACAAGATTATGGTTCCCCCGGGGGTGTGGGGACGGATCCGGGAGATCAGAGCAGGTTCCTTCACCGTGGAGGATGTCATTGCCATTATCGAGCGGGATGGGAAAGAAATCCCTGTGACCCTCATGCAGCGCTGGCCGGTGCGAACACCTCGTCCATACCGCCGCAAGGTTGAGCTCGATGAACCACTCATTACAGGACAGCGGGTTATTGACACCTTCTTCCCCATTGCCAAGGGCGGTGTGGCCTGCATTCCGGGGCCTTTTGGAAGCGGCAAGACGGTTGTGCAGCACCAGCTTGCCAAGTGGTCCGACGCAGACGTTATCGTCTTTATCGGATGTGGGGAGCGGGGGAACGAGATGACCGATGTGCTCATTGAGTTCCCCGAACTCATCGATCCTTATACCGGTGAGCCGCTCATGCAGCGGACGGTTCTCATCGCCAACACGTCGAACATGCCTGTGGCCGCAAGGGAGGCATCTGTCTACACCGGTATCACCATTGCCGAGTACTTCCGGGACATGGGGTACAGAGTTGCCCTTATGGCGGATTCTACATCCCGGTGGGCGGAGGCCATGCGGGAAATCTCGGGGCGTCTTGAGGAGATGCCAGGAGACGAAGGCTTTCCGGCATACCTTGGAAGCCGTATCGCGAGCTTCTACGAGCGGGCCGGGAAGGTCCAGTGCCTTGGGAGAGACGGTCGTTTTGGTTCTCTCTCGGTTATCGGCGCCGTTTCTCCTCCGGGAGGCGACCTTTCAGAGCCCGTAACACAGAACACTCTGCGTGTGGTGCAGGTCTTCTGGGGTCTTGAGGACCGCCTAGCGTACAAACGGCATTTTCCAGCTATCAACTGGCTGATCAGTTACTCCCTTTACCTCAAGCACCTTGAGGAGTACTGGAGGAAAAACGTTGCTCCGGATTTCTCCGAGAACCGGGCTTTGGCGATGCGTATTCTCCAGCAGGAGGCTGAGCTTGAGGAAATCGTGCGCCTTGTTGGTGTTGAATCCCTTTCGTTCCGGGAGCGGTTCATTCTCGAGGTTGCCCGGTCAATTCGTGAGGACTTCCTCCAGCAGAATGCCTTCCACGAGGTGGATACCTTCACCTCGCTCCGGAAGCAGTACCTCATGCTGCGAGTGATCCTCACCTACTACCGCGAAGGGATGAAGGCTCTGGAACAGGGATTATCGCTTCGGGATGTTTTGAGTATTCCCGCCCGAGAGCGGATTGGGCGGATGAAGTATGTTCCAGAGTCAGAACTTGAGCGGATTGAAAAGCTCGAGGAGGATATTAGAGAGGAACTCAGCGCAAAGCTCAGGGGTGAGGTCGAGAGCAATGTATAAAGAATTTACGACCATTTCCGAGGTGGCAGGACCTCTGCTCACCGTGGAACAGGTTGAGGATGCTCGATACATGGAAATCGTGGAGATTGAGCTTCAGGATGGAACCCGGCGTCGGGGCCAGGTACTCATGACCAGCAAGGGCAAGGCTCTGGTGCAGGTTTTCGAGGGGACCGAGGGCATCGGTATCGGGCAGAGCAAGGTTCGGTTTTTAGGGAGGGTGATGGAACTCCCCGTTTCTCCGGATATTCTTGGACGAATTTTCAGCGGTTCGGGGGTTCCCATCGACGGTGGACCGGAAATCGTTCCTGATGCACGGCTTGACATCAACGGAAACCCGATGAACCCTGTTGCCCGAGACTACCCCACGGACTTCATCCAGACGGGCATCTCGGCCATCGACGGTTTGAACACCCTCGTGCGAGGACAGAAGCTTCCCATCTTCTCGGGTTCAGGACTGCCCCATGCCCGTCTGGCTGCCCAGATTGCCCGGCAGGCTCGGGTACTAAGCGGGGAAGAGAAGTTTGCCGTCGTCTTCGGTGCGCTGGGCATCACCTTCGAAGAGGCCAACTACTTTATCTCAGAGCTCCGCAACACGGGAGCTATAGAACGTTCTGTCCTCTTCATCAATCTTGCCAGCGACCCAGCGGTGGAACGAATCATCACCCCCCGTATGGCGCTCACTGCTGCAGAGTTTCTGGCCTTTGAGCTTGACATGCACGTTCTCGTCATCCTCACGGACATGACCAACTACTGCGAGGCGCTTCGGGAAATCTCTGCTGCCCGTCGAGAAGTTCCGGGACGGCGAGGATACCCCGGATACCTCTATACCGACCTTGCCACGATGTACGAGCGTGCAGGCCGAATTCGGGGGAAAAAGGGGTCCATCACGCAGATTCCCATTCTCACCATGCCTGAAGACGACAAGACCCACCCCATTCCCGACCTCACAGGGTACATTACTGAAGGACAGATTATCCTGAGTCGCCAGCTTCACCGGAAGGGTATCTATCCTCCCATCGACGTTCTTCCGTCTCTATCCCGGCTTCGGGACAAGGGTATCGGTCCGGGCAAAACGCGGGACGATCATGCTGATGTGGCGAACCAGCTTTTCGCCGCCTATGCCCGCGGGCGGGAGGCTGCAGAACTCGCCACAATCCTCGGAGAGGCCTCCCTCACCGAACTTGATCGCCTTTACATGAAGTTCGCCGATCGGTTTGAGGAACGCTTTGTGCAACAGGGAGAGTATGAGAATCGCAGCATTGAAGAGACGCTGGAAATCGGCTGGGATCTTCTGCGCATGCTCCCGCGGGAAGAGCTCAAGCGTATCCGCGACGAGTACCTCGAGCGGTTCTACGGAAAAAGGCAGGAGAGGAGAGCCGAGGCTCCATGAGGCTCAATGTTAATCCCAATCGTATGGAGCTCATGAAGCTCCGGAACCGCCTCGCAATGGCACGGCGAGGGCACAAGCTCCTCAAGGACAAACTCGATGCGCTCATCCAGGACTTCGTCCGGGTCGTGCGGGAGAACGCCAACCTCCGTCGAGAAATCGAAAAGGAAATCGTCAAGGCCTTTGAGGCGCAGAATATTGCTTCCCTCATGCTCTCTGAGGAAGACAAGGAGCTCGTCACTCTTGTGTCCCAGCAGCGACTGCTCCTTGAGGTTCGCACAAGGTACTTCACCGGAGTCCGGGTTCCCCACTTTGAGGTTCAGGTTGAAGGAGACCCGTATGCCTATGGTGTGGTGCACACGCCTGCAGAGCTCGATATAGCATTCCGGCTGTTTTCCCGGGTACTGCCCCTCATGATTCGCCTTGCCGAAGCCGAGAAAACCATTGAGCTTCTGGCCGTGGAGATTGAAAAAACCCGCCGCCGGGTGAATGCTCTGGAGTACGTGCTCATCCCCAACCTTGAGGAGACTATCAAGTACATTCAGTTGAAGCTTGAGGAGCTTGCCCGTTCCGCCATCACGGGGATTATGCGGATTAAGGGGTCGATGTCGTAGTTGCGGGTTGCGATTCTCTCGGACATCCACGGGAACTTTGACGCCCTGCAGGCGGTAGCGCAGGAGCTCTCTCCGAATGACGAAATCGTCATTCTCGGGGACATTGTTGGGTATGGTGCAGAGCCAGAACGCTGCGTGGAATGGGTGCGGGAGAAAAAGGCAAGGGCAACCCTTGGGAATCATGAGGCCTGTATTCTTGGTCTTTTCCCTGTTTCCTGGTTCAATCCTTTTGCTGCTTCGGCTATCCTCTGGACCAGGGAACACCTGGGGCCAGGAAGCCTCTCCTTCCTCGGGACCCTTCCGCTTTCCTTTGAAGATTACGGGTGCCTCTTTGTCCATGGAAGTCCCTGTTCCCCCGTTGACGAATACATTACTGATCCCTGGCAGGCCCGGGAAATCTTCGAGGAACAGGATTTCTCGGTGTGCTTTTTCGGTCACACCCATGTGGCCGAGGGATATGTGTGGGACGGAAAGAGAACAGAGCGCATTGTTTTTCTGGATGGCGGAGAACTTTTGCTCGAGGAGGGCAAGAGGTACCTCATAAACTGCGGGAGTGTGGGGCAACCAAGGGACGGAAATCCAAAAGCGAGTTTCGGACTCTTTTTCGTGGAAGAACGGCGAATAGTAATTCAGCGGGTAGAGTACGACGTTCGTGCTGCAGCGCGCAAGATTCTCCTTGCCGGCCTTCCGGAAGTTCTGGCGTACCGTCTTGAAGTGGGAGGCTGAAAGTGATACCTTTAGTCTAATAAAGGAGGAAAGGGGGAGTGTCTGTGCGAAAGCTTTTTGTGGTTGTGCTCTGTGTTGGACTCCTTTTGGGTGGAGTGGTGTCTGCTCAGGAAACCATCCGTATTGGAGCAAATCTCGAAATGACCGGCGCTGTGGCAGCGTATGGCCAGATGATCTGGGAGGGTGTTAACCTCATCCGGGAAATCGTCGGTGACACGGTCCTTGGGAAAAAAGTGGAGCTTGTCCTGGTGGACAACAAGAGCGATAAGGTCGAGGCAGCCAATGCCACCACGCGGCTCATCGACAAGGAAAACGTTGTAGCGATCATCGGCCCCGCCATAAGTGGCAGCATGCTTGCAGCGGGTCCGATATGTGAGGAAAAGCAGATCCCCATCATTTCTGCTACCGCGACCAATCCCCTCGTCACCCAGGGGAAGAAATTCGTTTTCCGGGCGTGTTTCCTTGATCCCTATCAGGCAGCGGCTGCGGCGCAGTTTGCCCGCGAAGACCTGAAGGCAGAGACTGCAGCCGTTCTCTCGGACATCGCCCAGGACTACTGCGTGGCTTTAGGGAACTTCTTCAAGGAGGAGTTTGAAAAGCGAGGCGGGAAGGTCATTGTTGAGCAGCACTGCAAAACCGGTGATCAGGACTTCTCGGCACAGCTCACCACCATCATCAACGCGAACCCCGACCTTCTCTACGTCCCCAACTACTACACAGAAATTGCCCTTATCTGCCGGCAGGCCAGAGACCTGGGGTATGAAGGAATCATTCTCTCCGCTGATGGAGCGGATGCTCCCGAGCTCTTCAGTGTAGGAGGCGATGCTGTGGAGGGTCTGTACCACACTGCTATATGGGATGCCACAAAAGGCCTCAACGACATCGGTCAAAAGTACATCGACCTTTACAAGGAGAGATTTGGAAAGGACCCCAATATGTTCGGAGCCCTTGGGGCTGATGCCTACCTCATCCTCATTCATGCCATCGAGCGTGCTGGATCCACCGATCCGGTGAAGATTCGGGAGGCCATTGAGGATACCGAAAATCTTGACGTGGTCACTGGAAAGGTGACCATCGAAAACGGAGATGCCCTCAAGCCTGTGGTTGTCAGGAAGGTCGAAGGTGGAAAGTTTGTCTTTGTGAAGACGGTGACTGTAGAGTGAACCGAAAAAGGGGCAGGTTAATCCTGCCCCTTTTTCCTGAGGTGCTATGAACTGGGTAACCTTTTTCCAGCAACTCATGAACGGGGTCTCGGTGGGGAGTCTTTATGCTCTTCTTGCCATCGGGTATACCCTGGTCTACGGCATTTTGGGCCTCATTAATTTCGCCCACAGTGATGTCTTCATGCTCGGGACGTACTTTGCCTTCTTCATGATGGCCATTTTCCTCCTCCCCTGGTGGCTTTCGGTCCTCATCGGGGTGGCGCTCTGTGCCGTTGTGGGCATGAGCATTGAACGGGTAGCGTACCGCCCGCTCAGGAATGCTCCCCGGATATCGGCGCTCATCACAGCAGTGGGCGTTTCCTTCTTCATCGAAAACCTCGGTCTCGTTACGGTGGGTGCCCGACCCAAGGGCTTCCCACGACCAGACCTTATGAAGAACGTCTACATTCTCCTTGGGGCTCGCATTCAAGGTGTGACCTTCTGGGTCCCAGTCATCAGCATCCTCATTCTTTTTGTTCTCTTCTACATTGTGTATCGGACGAAAATCGGCATAGCCATGCGGGCCGTTTCCAGGGATATGGAAACGACGCGCCTCATGGGGGTCGATGTTGACCGGATTATCCTCTACACTTTTGCCCTAGGTTCAGCTTTAGCCGGGATTGGAGGGGTACTCTGGGCGTGCAAGTACCCTCAGATTAACCCTCTCATGGGCATTTTCCCCGGATGGAAGGCCTTCACTGCTGCGGTCGTGGGTGGTATCGGGAACGTGGTGGGGGCAATGCTTGGAGGGTTCATCATCGGTCTTGCAGAAATCCTGATTGTGGCCTTTTTCCCGGGTCTTACGGGGTACCGGGATGCCTTTGTCTTTACCATCCTCATTGTTTTTCTCCTTGTTCGTCCTGGTGGCCTCATGGGTGAGGCAGTGAGGGAGAAGGTATGATGGTGGGAAAGATTTCAGCGCGCTGCCGCCTCTTTCTCACAGTGCTTCTTTTCGGTCTCCTCATGCTTGGTGTGGCTCTGGCTGAGAAGCACCTCAACGCTTATCTTGTTCGAATTCTCAACACTGCCTGCATTTACGTCGTTGCGGCGGTGGCGTACAATCTCGTGAATGGTGTCACCGGCCAGTTCTCCCTTGGGCCCAACGCCTTCATGGCCATCGGGGGGTATACGGTGGCTCTGCTCATGCTTCCTCTGGCCCAGAAAAAGGAAGTGTATTTCCTTCAGCCTCTGATCTGGCCTTTGAACGCCTTTTCCTTTCCTCCCTCGCTGTTTATCGCGGCGCTTTTCCTTGGGGGGCTTTTTGCAGCGCTCTTTGCGTTGCTCATCGGTATTCCCACGCTTCGCCTGCGAGGGGATTACCTGGCCATAGCAACTTTTGGTTTTGGAGAAATCGTGATTGTTCTGGCCAATAACCTCATCCCCATCACCAATGGTGCTCTTGGGATTAAGGGAATTCCTGAGTATACGAACTTGTGGTGGACGGCTAACTGGGCTTTCTGGACGGTCTTTGTGGTGAAAAATCTGGTGAACTCAAGTTTTGGCCGGGCCCTGAAGGCCATCCGGGAGAACGAGATCGCCGCTGAAGCCATGGGGGTGAACCTTTTTCGCCACAAACTCCTGGCCTTTGTGCTCAGCGGCTTTTTTGCTGGAGTTGCGGGAGGGCTTTTTGTCACCCTCATCAGTACGGTCTCGCCTACGCTCTTCACCTTCAGCATGACTTTTAATCTCCTCATCATCATCGTTCTTGGAGGTCTTGGGAGTATTACGGGATCAACAATCACCGCAGTTCTCTTTGCCTTTCTCCAGGAGGTGCTGCGGGAGGTTGAAGCTCCTCACACCATTGGTTCCTGGACCTTTCCCGGAATTCCCGGGATGCGGATGGTGGTCTTCTCGGTTATCCTCGTGGCTCTCATGATTTTCTACCGGAGAGGGCTTTTTGGGCAGAGAGAGCTCTCTTTTGAAGACGTGTTGCATCTGTTTCTTGGGAGGAAAGCCCGTGCCTGAGCGAGAAGAAGTTCTCCGGATCGACCGTGTGACCATTGCTTTTGGGGGCTTGTGGCGGTGAACGACTTCTCCCTCACCCTCTGGGAAGGGGACCTTGTAGGACTCATTGGACCGAACGGGGCGGGAAAGACCACGGTCTTCAACATCGTGAGCGGTCAGTATCTCCCTACCCGTGGTCGGGTCTTCTTCTACGGGAGAGACATCACCGGCCTCTCCCCGGACCGTGTCACTGCTTTGGGCATTGCCCGAACATTCCAGAATATTCGCCTTTTCGGGCGTTTGAGTGTTCTCGAGAACGTTCTCGTCTCGTTCCACGTCCGCTTTCCCCATTCTTTCCTTGAGACCATGCTTGCCCTCCCTGCCACGTGGCACACAGAAGAGAAGCTCCGCCAGGAGGCGTATGCGCTCCTTGAGGCGGTAGGGCTTGCAGATGTGGCCCATGAGGAGGCTCAGGCTTTGCCTTACGGGGAGCAGCGACGTCTGGAGATTGCTCGGGCGCTGGCAACTAGGCCAAAGCTCCTCCTGCTTGACGAGCCTGCAGCGGGCATGAACCCTCAGGAGACCCTGGAACTCATGCGGTTTATCGAGCAAATTCGCTGGGATTTTGGGCTGACCATTCTCCTCATTGAGCACGATATGAAGGTGGTTATGGGCATCTGTGAGCGGGTAGCGGTTATGGATTTCGGGCTCAAGATTGCTGAAGGGACGCCGGAGGAAATCCAGAAGGACCCGCGGGTGATCGAGGCATATCTGGGGGTCCAAAGTGCATGAGAAGTGACGCCGTGCTCCGGATTGAGAATCTCCACGTCTTCTACGGGGGGATCCACGCCCTGAAAGGCGTAAGTCTCTTTGTCCCCCGGGGAACGATTGTGGCCCTTATCGGCGCCAACGGTGCCGGGAAAAGCACAACGTTGAGGACCGTTTCCGGGCTTGTCCGGCCGAGGGAAGGAAGGATTCTCTTTGAAGGGCAGGACATTACCGGGGAATCACCCCATCGAATTGTGGAGATGGGTATTGCCATGGTTCCCGAAGGGCGTCGGATTTTCCCGAATCTCACCGTCATGGAGAATCTCCTCCTTGGTGCCTATACCCGCCGGGACCACCAGGGTTTGAAGAAGGATCTCGAGTGGGTGTTCTCGCTTTTCCCTCGTCTGAGGGAACGAACCTGGCAAAAAGGAGGAACCCTGAGCGGGGGCGAGCAGCAGATGCTGGCTGTTGCCAGGGCCTTGATGTCTCGCCCCAGACTCCTCATGATGGATGAACCTTCGCTGGGTCTTGCACCCTTGCTCGTTCGGGAAATCTTCCATATCGTTCAGGAACTTCTGCAGAGCGGGGTGACTATTCTCCTTATCGAGCAGAACGCGCGGGCGGCTCTGGAGATCGCCCATTACGCCTATGTGCTGGAAACGGGCCGCGTCACCTTAGAAGGGGAGGGGAAAAGGCTTCTTGAGGATGAGCGAGTGCGAAAGGCATACCTTGGGGAGGAATAGGAGGTTGAGAGCATGGAAGCCCGTGGAGAATACCGGGACAAGGGTGTGGAAGAGGTCTGCCGAACCCCTTTTGCTGAGAGAATTGCCCGCTGGCCCTGGATTCTCGACAAGAGGATCCGGCGCCGGTACCTCACAAAAGACGAGGAAGAGGCGTACCTCGCCCAGCTTGTGTGCCTGAAGTGCGGCAAGCCCTGTGGCGGATCGTGTGAGAGTTAGTGGTTTTCCTGGTGCCCTGGGGTGGGTGCTTCTTTCCGGGATGCGCTTTCCTGGGCTATTCTGAAGACCTCCTGGAGAGGTAAGCCCGTCTGAGCGGCGATTTTTTTGCAGTCCTCGTATTCAGGGAGAATTACCACCCTCCCGTGTTTTGTGACCGCCTTTCCCCGAACGGTTCCCCAGGGGGTGGGAATCTCTGTCACCGTCCTGGGGAGCACCCATTTGGTGACCTCATACTCCCGGATGCCCAGAGTGGTTGTCTCCTCGAAGATAATCGTTCGCAGAAGGGACGCAAGGGAAAGGGGCGAGAGCACGGACAGAGTAAAGGCAGGGCGTTGCTTTTTCATGTAAATGGGTGTGACAAAGACGTCGAGAGCTCCGGCCTTAAAAAGGCGCTCGGTGAGATACTCCAGAATCTGCGGTGACATGTCATCGATGTTGGTCTCAAGGAGGACGTTCTTTTCGGGAGTTGCCCTTTCCTCCCTTTCGCCGAGAATCACCCGGAGGACGTTGGGAACCTCAAGGTCTTGCATTCCCGCCCCGTACCCCACCTCCTGAACCACAAGGGGGGGGCATGGCCCAAAGGATTGTGCAAGGGAAGACACAAGGGCTGCTCCCGTGGGTGTGGTGAGTTCCCCCTCCAGGGTCCCGGTGTACACCGGAATGCCCCGTAAAAGCTCCAGGGTGGCCGGAGCAGGAACGGGGAGAATTCCATGAGCGGTGTGGATGAAACCCCTTCCCGTGGGGATTGGTGAGGCGTACACTGCCTGTACCCCAAGGAGGTCAAGGGCGTACAGAGTTCCGACAACGTCCACCAGGGTATCTCCTCCTCCAATTTCGTGGAGGTGTACGTCATCCGGTAGAAGGCCGTGGATTTTCCCCTCAGCTTCGGCGATTCTCCGAAGAATCTTCAGGGCCTTCTCCCTCAGAGCTTCGGGGAGCGAGCTTTCCGCAAGAAGCCCAAAGAGCTCTTTGGCCTTTCGCTCCTTTGGGGGGTCAGGCTCAGAGACTATCACCTGAGTCGCTGCAATGCCCTTTTTGTGCACCTTTCTGATGTCCACGGCAAGGGACAGGGGGAGGAATTCATGGAGTGAGGCAACGAAAGAAGAGATGTCGATTCTCCCAAGATCAAGAAGTGCTCCAAGGAACATGTCTCCGCTTATGCCCGAAAAGCAGTCCAGGTACAGGACCTTCAGGATTTTCTCCTCCCTTCAACGAGCTGATTGACGAGATGAGCGAAAAACCCCGCACCGAATCCGTTGTCGATATTGACCACCGCCATTCCAGGTGCGCAGCTTGCAAGCATGGCAAGAAGCGGCGCAAGACCAGAAAGATGCGCGCCATATCCGATACTCGTTGGGACGGCAATAACCGGGACGTTCACAAGACCCGCGAGAACACTCGGGAGTGCCCCTTCCATGCCCGCCACGGCGATCACCGCGTTGGCACCCTCAAAGACAGAGAGATGGGCCAGGAGGCGGTGAATCCCAGCAACACCGACGTCAAAGAGTCGTTCCACATGGTTCCCCGCGATTTCTGCGGTGACGGCTGCCTCTTCCGCAACAGGGATATCCGCCGTTCCCCCGGTGACCACGACGATTTTGCCCACTCTGGGCCGGGGTTCCCGTTCGGCAAAGATGAGACGAGCGGTGGGATGGAAGGAGAGAAAGGGGAGGTGTTGCCGGAGAAACTCATAGGTCTCCTGGTCCGCACGGGTGGCAAGGAAGTTCGGGACACGCTCTGCCAGGTCTTTCAGGATGGCCAGGAGGTGTTCTCGGCTCTTTCCCGGACAGTACACAACCTCAGGGAAACCCTTTCGCAGGTTTCGGTGATGGTCGACCTTGGCAAAACCGAGGTCTGTGAAGGGGAGATTTTTCAGAATGCCATACGCTTCCTGTGGGGAGATTTCTCCCCTCGCAACACGTTCAAGAAGTGGAAGAATATCCATACCTGGCCTCCTTTCAGGAACATAAACCTATGATGCAGGAATCCTTTTTTGGCCTGGAAGGACCACGCCCGTTGTTCTTCGCAGAGAGGAGGGATTGAAGGTCGTCCCACGCAACCTCACCCCTGGCCTGATAGAGGACTCGACCTTCTGCATTCACCAGAAAGAGCGCGGGGGTTTCCCAGACCCCAAGGAGTGCAGGAAGGAGAGGATGGGCGAGGTAAATGGTGTATTTTCCTCCCAGAGAGTCTTCAAGACGCTTTGCATCCCGAAAGTCGCATTGCAGGCACACCGGATAGAGCAGAACCTTCCCCCCAAAATTTTCGATGCGTTCATAGAGCTGGACGAGCTCGGCAAGACAAAAAAGACACTCAGGGTCGAGGAAGAAGAGAATCGCTAAAGAAGAGGGGCGAAAGGGAATCTCTTCTCCCCTGAGCGTGTAAAGACGAAAGGAGGGGAGTTTCCGCACCGATGCTTCTGCTGGAAAAGAGTGCATGAGAAACACAACAAGAAGACCCAGAATGGTCACAACAAGACCTTTCCTCACGGTGTATCCCTCCAGTTCAGTACATGGGAAGGGGAGCGAAAACTGGACTCTGCTCCCTGGCCCAGGAGGCAGTGAGCCGCACAGTTCTTCTTCTTACCAGGTCAAGGACGACCACGTCCCAGTTTCCAGGGTCTTTCTCCACGCAGAAGGCCAGCCTCTGACCATCAGGGGCCGCTGCAAGGTACGCCTTGGGAAGGCCATCGTTCGTCAACCTGGTCCAGGACTTCTGGGGAGAGAACTCGTACACGTCATACCTTCCTTCCTGCTCCCCGATGAAAAAGAGCCGCTCCCGTCCTCCAAAGGTGGGATAAAAGACATTGCCCGAGAAGTTCAGGACGTCTTCCCGTCTTTCAAGAGGGTTCCAGAGTACCAGCTTCCATCGTCCTTCCCGGAATTCGGAAAACGCAAGGGTTTCGGTATACCGGGATGCGGAGAGCCACCCCAGGGGGGCATCTCGCAAAAGAAGCTCTCGCTGTTTCGATCCATCGAGGTTCATCTCGTAAATCCCCCTTTTTCCTCCTCGCTCTGAAAGGAAGAGGATAGTCCCTCGGGAAGGCAAGAAAGTAGGGGAGAAGTCTGAAAATTCCTGGAGGCTCAAGCGCTGCACCCTGCGAGGGTAAAGGTCAATCCGGAAAATGTTTCGCACACCTGCACAGGAGACCACGGCAAGGAGGGATTGCCCATCGGGAGTCATGGTGATGGTCTCGAGTGTGCCTCCGCTTTCCGGAAAGGGGAACGAGACTTCTCGTTTTCCTGCAAGATCCGAGAAGACAATGGACGAGCGTCCCCCTTCCTGGCGGACGAAGAGGACCTTCCACTCCTTTGCCCGCCCAAGTATCTCAGGAATCCGGCGCTTGATCGCCTCAAGAAAAGCGGCGCTTTCCTTGAGGCGGCGAACCATGCCCAGAACCTTCCGGGAGGCCCCAAGGTCCCAGGCTTCGAAGAAGAGCCAGCCCTCCTTGGCGTATCCAAAGAGCAGAACATCTCCTTCGGTCATCAGAGTGTCCGGAAACACGCCTTTTTTCAGGTCCTCAAGGGGTGGCTTGGGGAAGGATCTGGGCTTTCTGTGGAGCGCGTCTTCGAGAAAGCCTTCAAGGGGAGCGAAGACGTGCTCAGGAGTATAGTCGAAAAAGAAAAGATCATTTTTTGCCCATCCCGAAGATACGGGTAGAATGGACAGGATTCCCCAGACGGCAAGGTAGAGGAATCCTGCGATTGCACGTTTTTTCCGGCTCCTCGTCTTCTTCCCTGGGTTTTCCATCCTCAGGATAGTATAATAGAAGCCGGTGAAAAGGGGAATGGGGAACTTCTCGGTTATCACCGTTTCTCGAGAGGTTGAAAGCCTGGGGGATGAGGTGGCTCTGAGGCTTTCAAGAGTTCTAGGCTATGAGCTCATCAACAGGGAGCAGTGGATGGCTCTTCTTGAAGGCCATTCCCCTGCGCTTTCTCCCGAACCTCCCGAGGAAGAGGGAGAGCGAGAACGCTGGATGGCGGAGGTTGGCAGGCTCCTTGAGGAGCTTGCCGAGAAACGGGCCTTTGTTCTCCTTGGACGGGGGGGACAGCGGCTCCTTGCCCGCTGTGCGAAGGCGTTCCATCTCCTCGTGGTGGCTCCGGTACCAGTGAGGCTTCGGCGCATTATGGAACGGTACCGCCAGGATGAGGTCACAGCCTCGCGCATCCTTGCCGAGCAGGACCGGCAGCGAGAGAAATTCCTCCTCAGGTTTTTCGGGGTGGACTGGCGCAACCCCCTTCATTACCACTTTGTCCTCAATACCGCCTTTTACGACGTTGAGGAGTCCTGCCAGCTCGTTCTTGAGGCCATGAAGAGGACACGACCTCCCTCGTTGGGTCAGCAGGAGTCATTCTTCACCAGGGAAGGGTTCCTGGAAAAGCCTGTGGTGTTCTCTCACCCTTCAGAGGAAGAGTTTGCCCGAATTCTCGACTTCTACGGTATTCGCTGGCTCTACGAGCCCCGGACGTTCCCGCTTGAGTGGGACAGTGAAGGGAACGTGGTGGAGGCCTTTGCCCCCGATTTCTACCTCCCGGACTTCGACCTTTTCATCGAGCTCACCACCCAGAAGCAGAAGCTTACCTGGCGCAAGAACCGGAAGGTTCGAAAGCTCAAAGAGCTCTATCCGGAGGTGAAAATCAAGGTCGTATATGCCCGGGACTATGAGCACATTTTGAGAAAGTTCGACCTTGAGGATGACCATGAGTGACCCCCGGTTGGGAGTACGGGTATTCACCCGTGAAGAAATCCAGCGGCGTGTCGAGGAGGTTGCCCATGAGATTGACCGGGACTACAGAGGGGAACGACCGGTCCTCATCGTCATTCTGCGGGGAGCGGTGTACTTTGCCGTGGACCTCACAAGGGCGCTCACAATTCCCTTTGACCTTGACTTCATGGCCCTCTCTCCTTTCCGCCTGGGACTTCGACGGGCCGAGATCGAGAAAGACGTGGACGTGGACCTTAAGGGACGCCATGTGCTTATTCTTGAGGATATCGTGGACACAGGGCTTACGCTGAACTTCCTTGTACGGAACCTTGAACGGCGGCTTCCCCAGAGTGTCCGGGTATGCAGCTTCCTGAACTGTCCGGTTCGCCGCATCGCCGAGGTTGAGGTCCACTACTTCTGCTTCGAAATTCCGGACATTTACGTTGTGGGATACGGTCTGGATTTCCGGGGGGATTTCCGGAACCTCCAGGAAGTCTACGCTCTTTATGACCCCTCCGGGAGGAGTACGCAGGTTCTGAAACAGATGGGGAAGGGACGGTGAACGTGGTGGAGTTTCGCAGAGCCATTCTTGCCATGCAGGGGTACACACCCGGGGAGCAGCCAAGGGAAGGAGGATTTGTGAAGCTCAACACCAACGAGAATCCCTATCCTCCATCTCCAAGAGTTATTGCGGCGCTTCAGGAGTTCCTCGCCTCCCGTTCTCTGGCGCTGTATCCTCCTCCACTGAGTGATGCGGTGAGGCGGAAGGCCTCCGAGGTGTACGGGGTTCCGGAGGACTGGGTTCTTATCGGGAACGGTTCGGATGAGCTTCTCGACCTCGTGGTGCGAATCTTCGTGGATCCGGGGGACAGGGTTGCCTATCCCGTCCCCACCTACACGTACTACCGGGTTCTTACGCTCCTCCAGGGAGGAGTACCTCTGGAAATACCCTTCCCCGAAGACTTCTCCCTTCCTGAGGCTTTCGTTGCGGCTCCTGCACGGTTGAAGTTCCTCTGTAACCCCAACTCCCCTACGGGAACGTTCATTCCCCCCAGGGATATCGAGAGACTTGTGCGGGGTTCAGCCTGCCCCGTGGTGGTTGACGAGGCCTATGTCGATTTTGCTCCAGAAAGCGCCCTTCCTCTCCTTAAGCGGTATGAAAACCTCATCCTTGTCCGGACCCTCTCAAAATCCTTTTCCCTTGCAGGACTGCGTGTCGGTTTCCTCTTTGCCCACCCTGCGGTTATTCGAGAGCTCCTCAAGGCCAAGGCTTCATACAACGTGAACATTCTCTCCCAGGTTGGGGCCTGCGCGGCCTTAGACGACCTCGAGTACGTTCGGGAGAACATCGCCCGCATAAGAAGCACCCGTGAATGGTTCTCGGAGAAAATGAGGGCACTGGGGTTTTTCGTCTATCCTTCCGAGGCAAACTTCGTCATGGTGAGAAAAGCGGGGGTTGACCTCCGCTTTCTGTACGAAGCACTGAAGCACCGGAAAGTTCTCGTCCGGTATTTCCCCGAATGGCCCGATGCGCTTCGAATTTCCATCGGGACCGAGAGAGAAATGGAATTGCTCGTACACCATATCGCTGCCCTTTTAGAGGAAGCCCATGTTTGAACTTTTTATCTGGGATCTTGACAACACCGTCATCGGGAGTTCCAGGCTCCTCTGGGGAGCTTTCCAGTGGGTGGCCGAGCGTTTTGCCGGGCGCCCCATGACTCCTCAAGACATTGTTGGTCTCTACGGTCCTCCAGAGGACGTCGTTATTGAGCAGATTGTGGGACAGGAGAAAAAGGACGAGGCCCTGCGGGCATTCTACGAGTTCTACGAGCAAGAACACGATCGCCTCGTAACACTCTTTCCCGAAGTTCTGGAAATTCTCGAGTACCTCCGGGGGAAGAGAGTGAGACAGGCGCTGTTCACCTCCAAGGGGAGAAAAAGCGCTTCTATAACCCTTCAGAGATGCAACCTCGAACGCCTCTTTGACTTCGTCCTGTGTGGAGACGAGGTGCGGCGAGCCAAGCCCCACCCTGATGGGGTGGTCCGGATTCTTGAGCACTTCGGGGTGTCTCCGCAAAATGCACTCTATGTGGGGGATTCTCCTCTCGATGCCCAGGCTGCACACGGCGCTCAAGTGGCCTTTGCCCTGGCGCTCTGGGATTCTTTCCATCGCGCTGAGGCGGAGCGTATCGCGGCAGAGCACGTTTTCGCCACACCCCGGGAGATGTTCTTGTGGGTTCAACGGCAGTATGAAGAGGGGGGATAACAGTGCCTTTTGAGTATGTGCGGAAGCGAGATGGGACTCTTGAGCCCTTCCGGGAGGAGAAGATTCTTTCAGCCCTTTCCCGGGCACTTTCTGCCTGTGGGAAAGAGGATCCCGAGCTTGCCCACACCCTGGCTGAGAAGGTCGTTCACCTGCTTTCTGAGCGGATCAGCGACATTCCTGAGGTCGAAAAAATCCAGGACACGGTTGAGGAAGTGCTCATGCGAGAGGGTCTTTCTGAGGTCGCCCGGGCGTACATTCTGTACCGGGAGAAAAGGCGTTCTCTCCGAAAGGCGAAATGGGAGCTCTTCGGGGTACGGGACGATTTGAAGCTCTCCCTGAACGCAGTGCGGGTGCTAAAGGAGCGGTACCTCTTGAAAGACAGTGAGGGGAACGTCATTGAAACCCCGAAGGGTATGATGGAACGGGTTGCCCGTTCCATCGCCGAGGTGGACAGGGCCTTCGGAGAGGATGCATCGAGGACCTTCGAGGAATTTTTCGAACTTCTCACCTCTCTCGTTTTTCTCCCCAACTCCCCTACCCTCATGAATGCGGGTACGTCCCTTGGGCAGCTTTCGGCGTGTTTTGTCCTTCCCGTTGAGGATTCCATTGACTCGATTTTCACGACCCTGAAAGAGATGGCCATCATTCACAAATCCGGAGGGGGAACAGGATTCAGTTTTTCCGCTCTCCGTCCGAAAGGCGACATTGTGGCCTCCACGGGTGGACGGGCCTCAGGCCCTGTGTCGTTCATGCGGATTTTCGACGTGGCTACAGAAGTGGTGAAGCAGGGTGGTCGCCGCCGGGGCGCAAATATGGGAGTCCTCCGCTTCAATCACCCCGATATTCGGGAATTCATTCGGGCCAAGGAAAAGCCAGGGTTTCTGGAGAACTTCAACCTCTCGGTGGCCATAACGGATGAGGAGATCGAAAGAGTGAAGCGTGGCGAGAAGGTGGAACTCGTCAACCCCCGGGATGGGAAAGTCTGGGAACGGGTGAACGCCCGGGAGCTCTTTGAGGCGATTGCCGAGAGTGCCTGGAGAAGCGGGGAACCGGGCCTCCTTTTCCTTGACACGATCAACCGTGCAAACCCCACCCCTCACCTTGGAGACATTGTGGCCACCAACCCCTGTGGTGAAGTTCCCCTTTTACCTTATGAATCCTGTAACCTTGGCTCCATAAATCTATCGAAGTTCGTCAGGGGAGGGAAAATCCAATACGACCGCCTTCGGGAAGTGGTGTGGAGGGCGGTGCATTTCCTGGATAACGTCATCGAGGCCAACCGGTATCCTCTGGAGGCCGTTGAGAAGATGGTGAAGGGGAACCGGAAAATTGGTCTTGGGGTGATGGGGTTTGCGGATATGCTGGTGCAGCTTGGCATTCCCTATTTTTCTGAAGAGGCTCTCAAGATTGCTGCTGAGGTGATGCACTTCATCGCCCTTGAAGCCCGGATGGCCTCTCTGGACCTTGCTGTGCGGCGTGGCACCTTCCCCAATTACCCCCAGAGCATCTGGGCAAAGAAAAACCTTCCCCTCCGCAACGCCACCCTGCTCTCCATTGCTCCCACAGGATCCATAAGTATCATTGCATCCTGCTCAAGTAGCATCGAGCCCTTTTTTGCTCTGGCCTTTAGAAGGTACGTTCTGGAACACACGGAACTCGTTGAGGTCCATCCTCTCCTTGAAGAAATGTTCCAGCGCTTTGGCATTCCGGAGGGGATTCGGAAAGCTGTGCTTGAGCGAGGGACCATGGCGGGCATTGAGGGCATTCCTGAGGCCCTGCACCGTCTCTTTCTCACCGCTTTAGAGATTCCTCCAGAGTTCCATGTCCGGGTTCAAGCAACCTTCCAGAAGTACGTGGACAACGCCGTTTCAAAAACGGTAAACCTCCCAGAGTCTGCAACCCCTCAGGATGTCTTCCGGGTGTACCTTTTGGCCCATGAGCTTGGATGCAAAGGCATCACCGTGTACCGTTACGAGAGTCGCCCACAGCAAGTGTTGTATCTTGGGGTTTCGGAGGCACTGTGCGAAGAGTGCTGAGGAGGTCCCAGGCAATGTTCCTTGCCCCTTTTCCCTGCCCCTGCCAGGTGGTCCTGGCAAATTGCTGTGCCCTTTCCTGAAAAACGTGGAGATCCCTCAGGACCTTCTGCAGAACGCGGGCAGTTTTTTCCGGGGTGTCTCCCCCAGGGACGAGGGCTTCCCGAAGGAGCAGAGCCTGTCGTGAAACGAGAAAGTGGGGGTTGGCCTGGATAGCATCTTTGAGGCAGGGTTCAATGCAGGGGATGCCGCAGAACGCCGCGTATTCGAGGGCTGTTCCCGCAAATCCTACAACGAGGGAGGCGCTTCCAAGGCGCGCAAAATAGTCTCCCTGGCTGAAGGAAATGGATTGCCGCCCCAGAAAAAAAGAAGAAGGATCGACGAGCTCTCCACGGGCCATCTGGATGGTGCGCGCTATCTGCGTGGCGCTCTGTTCCGGGGGGAAGACAAAATGGAGGGCGAAAGGAGCCAGAGCGTCCCGGGCAAGAAGTATTGTTTCCGCAAGGAAAAGGAAGTTTCTCTCCCAGTCCCCTCGATGCCCAGGGAGGAAGAGAATGTTTTTTCCCCTGCAGGAACCCGAAAGGATTTCCGGACCCACGAATCCAAGGAATTCGGCCCGGATACCCAGACTCTGGAACCACAGAGCAGTCGGAGCATCTCGGGTATAGACTTTCGCCGTCCCATACCGGAAGAAGAACGCCGTGATCCTTCCCAGGCGCTCATAGGGTTTCTTTCGAATCCGCAAAAGGTCAGTATGGGCACAGGCGAAGAGATACACCTTCTTTCCGGTGCCCAGAAGACCGAAAAGGAGAGGAAGAATGTCTCCAACTCCAATCACCATGTCAAAGGACAGGGGACAGTTCCTGAGAAGGCGAAAAACGGCCAGTGCATTCCTTATTCCTCCCCGAAATGCGTCGGTGAGAAACCGAAAGACGCGCTGGGGAAAGCTCCCCAGGTACACCCCGCCGTACGGAAAAGAGGGGGAAACGTGGAGTAGGTTCACCCGGCCTGGAAACCTTTGCGCTGTGCCCTCAAAGGCCTTGCCTTCCCCCACCAGGGGGACAATGCTCACCTCAAGGGCAACACCCTGGGCTTCAGCCAGTTCCAGGAGTTCTTTCAGAATAAGGGCTGCGAAGGAATCCTCTCCGTATCCGTTGCTGATAAGAAGCACGTGCTTTTTCTCCATATTTTTTTATGGTATGCTAAAAGGAACTCAGAGTAAAGAAGGGGGAGTTTTTCTTGCGCTGGCCGGGAATTCTTGCGTACTTTGCCGAATACCTACCTGTAACGGCGGCGACACCGCTTCTGACCCTTGAGGAGGGCAACACGCCTCTCATTCGCTCGACGTCTCTGGAGAAGCGCCTTGGCGTGGGAGCGCTCTTTTTCAAGTTCGAAGGAATGAACCCCACGGGGTCTTTCAAAGACCGGGGGATGGTGGTGGCCATTGCCAAGGCCAAGGAAGAGGGGAAGGAAGTGGTGATGTGTGCCTCGACCGGGAATACCTCTGCTTCGGCTGCAGCCTATGCCCGCAGGGCAGGGCTTTCCTGCATCGTCCTCATCCCTCAGGGGAAAATCGCCTTGGGGAAACTCTCTCAGGCGCTGATGCATGGAGCGAGAGTTCTGGCAGTACGCGGAAACTTTGACGATGCACTGCGTATCGTGCGCTTTATCACGGCCAACTATCCGGTGGCGCTCGTCAACTCCATCAACCCCTACCGTATTGAGGGGCAGAAAACCGCGGCGTTTGAGGTTGTGGAGTGGCTTGAAGGTGTTCCCGATATCCTTGCACTTCCCGTAGGGAATGCGGGGAACATCACGGCGTACTGGAGGGGTTTCAAGGAATTCTTCGAGCGGGGGAAGACTCGTGCTCTTCCGAAAATGTTTGGTTTCCAGGCTGAAGGTGCCTGCCCGCTTGTTCTGGGGAAGCCCGTGGAAAATCCCCAGACGGTGGCCACCGCCATCCGCATTGGCAATCCAGCCAGCTGGAAAGGCGCTATTGCTGCCCGGGACGAGTCTGGTGGGCTCATTGACGCTGTGAGCGACGAGGAGATTCTCCTTGCCCAGCGGATGCTTGCGGAGGAAGAGGGGCTTTTCGTGGAACCCGCTTCTGCGGCCTCCCTTGCAGGCATCATGAAGAAGGCCCGGGAAGGAGTGTTCCGGGGGAAAGAGACGGTGGTGTGCATCCTCACCGGGCATGGCCTGAAGGATCCTGACATTGCTGTCAGGCAGAATGAGGGGAAGATTGAAGAGGTTGAGCCACGGGAAGAAGCGGTGGTGGAGCTCCTCGGACTTGGGGGGGAGAGGCCTTGAAACTCCGTGTCTGTGTTCCCGCGACCTCAGCAAATCTCTCCTGCGGGTTTGACGTTTTAGGTCTTGCCCTTGATCTCACCTATAAGGTAGAAGTGGAAACTACAGAGGAACGGTCCTTCTTTCTGCACCACCGTGGGGAGGGAGAGGGGGAGGTTCCACAGGACGAGCGGAACCTCTTTTTCGTTGCCGTGCGGGAAACCTGGGAGCGGCTTGGCTTTGAGGGGGTAGGCCTTAGGGTCTGCGCCACAAACGGCATCCCCATTGCCCGGGGGCTTGGGAGTAGCGCTGCATGCATCGTTGCCGGAGTAATGGTGGCGAATGCCCTCTGTGGGGGAAAGCTGAAAGTTGAGGAGATGCTCGAGCTTGCTGTTGCCCTTGAGGGGCATCCTGACAACGTCATCCCGGCCTTTGTGGGGGGGTTCACCATTGCCCTCCGGGAGGAAGGCAGGGTCTTCTACCAGCGGTTTTCCTTTCCCCCGCTTTTCTCCCTCTTTGTGCTCATTCCCGACTATACTCTGAGCACCGAAGTCATGCGGGGTGTGCTCCCCGCTTCCTATCCCAGGGAGGATGTGGTGTTCTCCCTTTCTCACCTTGCCTTCCTTCTGGGAAGCCTCTTTACCCGGGACCGTGAAGGGTTCTTCCGTGCCCTGGAGGACCGTATCCATGAACCGTACCGGGGGAAGTATGTGGTTGGTTTCCCTGAAGTGAAGGAATACGTGAAAGGAAAGGGCCTGGGGAATGTGGTCATCAGCGGTTCTGGCCCAACATTGCTTCTTGTCCTTTCCCGACCCCTTGAGGAAGAGGAAAAAAAAGAAATCGCTGGAATTTTCGCTGCCCGGGGTGTGGCGGTGAGAATTCAGGAAGTGCATCCTGAGGAAAAGGGCGCGAGGGTTGAAATCCTGTGAGTCTTGTCGTCCAGAAATACGGAGGGTCTTCAGTCGCCGATTTGGAGAGGATTCGCCACGTGGCCTCTCGGGTTCGCCGGTACTTCCTCGAAGGTCACCGACTGGTTGTGGTGGTCTCGGCAATGGGGAAAACCACCGACGCCTTGCTTGCCATGGCCCGGGAACTCCATCCGTTTCCTCCGGAACGAGAAGTGGATATGCTCCTTGCCACAGGAGAACAGGTCTCCATTGCCCTGCTCTCTATTGCTCTTTTTGCCCAGGGAGTACCCTCGATTTCTCTTACTGGGGGACAGGCAGGAATCATCACCACCGACGTGCACACTAAGGCTCGCATTCTCAGGGTCGAGGTGGAGAGGATTTTCCGTCACCTCAACGAGGGAAAGGTGGTTATCGTCGCTGGTTTCCAGGGTGTTACCGAAGACGGGGACATCACCACCCTTGGCCGGGGAGGGAGCGATACCACGGCCTGTGCTCTGGCGGCAGCTCTTCGGGCCGATGTGTGCGAGATTTACACCGATGTTGCAGGGGTCTTCACAGCAGACCCCCGCATTGTCCCTGAGGCAAGGAAAATCCCTCGCATTTCTTACGATGAGATGTCGGAGATGGCAAGCCTTGGTGCAAAAGTCCTGCAGCTTCGCGCGGTGGGCTTTTCAAGGCTCTACCAGGTTCGGGTTCACGTTCGCTCGACTTTTCTCGAGGAGGAAGGAACGTGGGTGGAGGAGGTGGAGAATATGGAAGAGGCCAAGGTACGGGCCATCACCCATAGTCTTGAAGTTGTCAAGGTTGTCCTTCTTGGGGTTCCGGACGAGCCCGGTGTTGCTGCCCTCATCCTGCGGACTCTTGCTGACTTTTCGGTATCCCTCGATATGATTATTCAAAGCGAGGGGCGGGAGGGCAAGAAGGACATTGCCTTTGTGATCCCCCAGGAAGACGAGGGGAAGGTGCGGAGGGCTCTCGAGGACTTGCAAAAAACCCTCTCTTTTGAAGGGGTGAAGTTCGACGGAGATGTGGGTAAGGTATCGGTGGTGGGAGCAGGAGTGGCGAATGACCCCCGAATCGCCTTTCGCATGTTTGACGCCCTGGCACGGTGTGGGGTGAACATTGACATGATCAGCACCTCAAATCTCCGGATTTCCTGTCTCATCCCGAAGGACAGGGTTGAAGAATCGGTTCAGGCACTGCACAGGACATTTATCAGCGACAGTGAGGTGATTCTCTGTGAAGGCTCTTAGGGTTGCCGTGGTTGGTGCCACAGGAGCGGTCGGACAGGAAATGCTCCGCATCCTTGAGGAGCGGGAATTCCCTCTCCGGGACCTGAAACCTCTGGCCTCTCCACGCTCTCAGGGGAAGACGGTGCATTTCAGGGGGGAGGAAATCCCTGTCGAGGTTCTGGGTCCTTCGAGTTTTTCCGGGTGTGACCTTGCACTCTTCAGCGCTGGTGCTTCCGTGAGTCGGGAGTTTGCTCCCAAAGCGGTGGAGAGTGGGTGCTTGGTGGTGGACAACTCTTCTGCGTTCCGTCTTGAAGACGATGTTCCTCTGATCGTTCCAGAAGTTAACCCCCACCGGGTCCACGAGGTGAAGAAGCGGGGTATCATCGCCAATCCCAACTGCACCACCATTATCTCCGTTGTTCCCTTAAAGCCCCTCCACGATTACGGGAGGATTCGCCGGATTGTGGCGGCAAGCTACCAGGCGACTTCCGGGGCAGGAGCACAGGCCATGAGGGAACTCGAAGAACAGGTTGTGGCCTATGCCCAGGGGAAACCCCTGGAGGCACGGGTTTTCCCCTACCAGATTGCCTTTAACCTCATTCCCCATATCGACGTATTCTTAGAGAACTTCTACACGAAGGAAGAGATGAAAATGGTCTGGGAAACACGAAAGATTATGGAGGATCCTTCCATCCAGGTGACGGCAACCTGTGTTCGGGTTCCAGTGTTCCGGGCTCATTCCGTGGCCATCAACATTGAGACGGAGCGGAAAATCACCCGGGAGAAAGCGGTGGAACTCCTTTCGAACTTCCCCGGAGTGGTAGTTCAGGACGACCCGCAGAATCGTCTCTACCCGATGCCCCTTTTCGTTGCCGGAAAGGACGAGTGCTACGTTGGGCGGATTCGGGAGGACATTTCTCTAGAGCGGGGGTTGAACCTCTGGGTAGTCGGGGACCAGCTCCGCAAGGGGGCGGCGCTCAACGCCATCCAGATTGCCGAACTCCTCTTGCGGGAGGGGATTCTCTAAAAGGAGAATCCCAGGCGCCTCAGACGTTCTTCCTCGCTGAGTGCACGCCCTTTTTCATCAACAGGGTAAAGCATACCTTCAACGATTCTCGTCTGAACCTTTCCTTTAGCCCAGGGGTTGCCAAGAAGATGAGGGGCGTCAAAGAAACCTCTTGTGACTGCTCCAGCAAGGACCCCTGGGTCGAGGAAAGGGTCTTCCCCCTGACCCAGGCTCTTTAGAGCCTCAAGAAGGAGGAGTGCTTCATGCTTTATCCGTGCCCGGTGTTCTGCAATGTAGGGGTCTTTCGTGACGTCGGGAAGGTCAAAAAGGGCATCTTTCAGGACTCCCTGAACAATATGAGCGCTTTCGATGACCTCTTCAGGTCGGGCCAGGTGGTCGCCCTCGGAGAAGTTCACCACGTGGACAATATGGGGGCGGAGGAAAAGCCCGAGGAAGGTCGAAGCCGCAAGCTGCCCTTTGGCAATCTCAGGATGTGGAGAGAAGTGGGCCAGCCCTCCCCGGATCTGGGTGAAGACGGTGAAGGTCGCATCTTCAAGAGTCTGCACAAGGTCTTTTTTGGCAAACATTTTGGCAAGATCCGCCCGGGGAGCAATGCCCGGAGGGGTATTCAACATGTACTGGGCAACGTAGTACCGAGCGCCGAGCTTTTTGGCAATGTACGCCCCAAGGAAGAAGGAGGCCACAGCGACACTGTCTGGCGCTCCCCGGAGGCTCCACTGGTGTGCATCGTTCACCTCTATGGGAACGCCAAGGTCGATATAGGTCTTCATGGCTTCCAGGTTCTCTCTGATGGCCTCAGGGAGTGGCCGTTTTGACCGTCCATCGAGCTCGCTGTACCAGAAGATGGGGACTGCCCCCCAGGCGATGCGGATGGTTTCGTGGAGAAGGTGTGCCCACTCCTTGAGGTGATTTGTTCCGCTGTAGCAGCGAAGGAGGGGGAAATTCCCCCTTCGAGAGGCTTCGAATATGGCCACGAGGTCTTCTTTTCGCCGCAGGGGAACTCCCCCTGCTCCTTTGTGGGTTTCGTCCATCCTGTGAGGTTCGAAGAAGAACTCCTGGGCGTTCTGGTCCGGGCCAAGGGAAATAATATCCACCACTTTCGCCTCGCTTATGCGGCGTACCCCTTCCACCGTTTCCTCCACTGTAGGGAGGCCAAAGTGGTGGCGGAGAAGGGGAAAGGGGTACCTGGCGGCAATGCGCCCAGGAAGGGTTTCAGGATAGGTGTCCTCCCTGCGTTCTTCTCTTGAGCCGGTCAGGCTCGCCACAATCTCCGAAAATGGCTCCCTTCCGGTAAAGATATAGGTAAAAAGGCCAGATTTGCGGGCTACGGGCTCAATTTGAGGAGTACAGCTCAAAGCCCAGGGAATTCGAAAGAGACCGTGCCTGGTTATGAGGCTTTGCAGCTCCTCAAAAAGCTTCTCTGCCACGCGTTCTGTGAGACGGTACCCAACGATGACCATTGACGGGCGTTCTTGTAAAGCCGCCTCGACGACCTCCTGGGGAGAGCGGGCAGGACCAAGGAAGACCGTCTGGTATCCGAAGCGTTCCGCAAGGGTCAGGAATCCGTACACTCCGGCAACGTGAACGCAGGTTCCCAGCGAAGCCCCGAGGATTTTTTTACTTTCCACCGGTCACCACCAGCTCGTGAATTTCCTTCACGCTCAACCCCTGCAATCCAAGCTTCTCCGCCGTTCTTCCCTCCTTCCAGTAATCTCTTCCATGGAGAACCGAAGCAAGGTGAATGAGGCTATCGATGGTCGGCGTGGGCACACCGAGCATTTTCCCCAAAGAAGCAATGGGGACGAGGCTTGTAGGGACATCTTCCGTGATGTACCGGTGGAAAATGGTGGAGGGTGCTCGAATCCCCTGGTATCCTGCGTTGTTCTGGATAGCCTCAAAGAGATTTCTCCCGGAAACGTCGTAGGCTGAGTACAGCCATTCCCGGGCAGTGATGGCGCGAACTCCCAGGGCTTCAGCTACCTTGACCCTCTCCTTGTCCACCTCTTCAAGGACAAGAGCAACAGAGGGTGTGACGCCCTCGATGTAGTAATCGAACTCCCCGTGGGTGCTCTCTATTCGGGCCGCGTTGAGGATGGTGATGGTGGGATGGAAAACGGCGCCGATGTTATTGAAACTCGTTTTCAGGACGCTGTCCTCGGGAATAAACTGGGGCAGGGCAACCCGAAGCGTCTGGACGACCCTCACGGTTTCGTACGCCGGTAGGGCAGCGACCGGGATGCTATTCTTCACCCGGAATATCCGGACCTGTGCTGGTCCGCTGATCCGGCTGGCGAAGAGGAAGGTCTGAGCTTCAGCAATGAGGACGTCTTTTGTGCAGGAAGTTTCTCTAAGCACCTGACGTACTTCAAGCGCGCCTCCTGTCCTCCCAGGGTTGAGGACGATAATTTGCCCGTCTTCAAGGTAAGGGCTCAGGCGTTCGGCAATGTCCCGGTGGCCTGTGGCCGGGAGAACCACCATGATGACTTGAACGCCCGCTATGGCTTCCCGGATATCCGAGGTTGCAACCGGGATGGGAGCAAAACCACTCACCTCTCCCTCAACCTGTATACCCCCAAGGAGCTGTATAGGACGAAGACGTTCGGGAGTCCGGTTGAAAAGCCGCACCGGAAAACCCCTGAGGGCAAGGTACCCCGCCAGAGCCTGCCCACCGTGTCCTGCCCCAAGAACGGCAAAGGGTAAAGGGTTAGACACGTGTTTTCACCCGTTTCATGGCGATGTGGAAGAGGCGCTGCACCATACCCGTATAGTCGATGTCCAAGGCAGCGCACATCTCCGGGAAAGGACTCTGGCGATAGTAGAGCAGCGGAAGGGCATTGATTTCAAGAAAAAGCGGCAGGGCTTCTCCCTCAGAGAGAATCAGGCGGAACGTGGCGTAGTCGCGCATGTTGAGTTCCTGGAAGATTTTGAGGCTCATGCGCTGAATCTGAAGGACGATTTCCTCAGGAAGGTCTGCCACTCCCAGAACCCGTTCCCCTCGCCTGAGGATTTCCTCGCAGGGAGGGAAGTCCCGACTGAGGGGGGTGATTTCGAGAATGGGCAGGGGAGCGGTTTCCTCGTCATTGCCCCACAGGCCAACAACGAATTCTCTTCCGGGAATGTACTTTTCGACAATCACTTTCTCCCCGGTCATCTCAAAAAGCTCAAGAGCGGCTTTCCTGAGGGCCTCGTGGTCATGGACTATGAAGCCCCCAAGCTTTCTTCCTCGGTATTCCCGAAAACGGGGCTTCACAAGAACAGGGAATTCAAGGTTCTCGGGCCAGGGAACTTGGGGAGCCCAGAGGAAAAAGGAGGGTGTGGGAACACCAAGGCCCCTCAGGGCCAGCTTCGTCAGAGAACGATCTAGGCAAAGTGAATGGACTACCGCACGGGAACCAAGATAAGGAATATCCAGGGCGTCAAGGAGCAGAGGCAAGAGTGCCTGGCTGTACACCGACGAGACACAGGTGGTGACGTTAAAGACGAAGTGGATGTCCTCAGACAGGAGACAGGCCACCACTTCCTCAAGAGGGCGTTCAACATCGAAAAGCACCACTTCATATCCGGTTTCTCTCAGGGCCTCTTGGATGAGGGTGAGCGTCTGTCCCTTGAGTTCCTGCTGGGTTGCGTAGTATTCTTCTTCTTCCTGAGAGAGCACAGCCTGATTGTAGGCTAAAAGCACCCGCGCTACAGGCAATAGTCTTCACCCCTCCCTAATATACCATTAGGGAGGGGTGAAGGCAAGGAAACTCAAACCGTGAAGCGCTTGACCTTCTCCTTGAGCTCTTCCGCAAGCTGGGCCAGAGCTCCGGTGGCCTTATTGATTTCCTGGAGGGAAGCGTTCTGCTCCTCTGCTGAAGCGGAGACTTCTTCGCTGGCTGCGGCGTTCTCTTCAGATACCGAGGCTGCGGCGGCGATTTTGTCCGTGATGACCTTGATAGCCTGGGCGATTTCGTTGAGCGCCCTGTTGTTCTCCTCAGAGAGCCGAGCGATGGTCTCAGTCTCTTTGAGGGTTTCGTTCAGGGATTCCTTTGCCCGGTGGAGGGCCTGGTACAGTCCCTGGATTTCCTGGAGCGTCCGGTCAACAGAGGCGATAATGGATTCGAAGTTCCTGTTCACCTCGTTCTGCCGGGCAACCCCTCTTTCCACCTCTTCCTCTGCCTCGTTCATGCTCTCTGAAGCTCGGGTCATATCCTTTTTGATCTCCTCAATGAGTCGGGCAATGCGTTCCGCAGCCTGGGAGGATTCCTCAGCGAGTTTGCGCACTTCTTCTGCCACCACGGCGAATCCCCGCCCTGCCTCTCCGGCTCTGGCAGCTTCAATTGCAGCATTGAGGGCAAGGAGGTTGGTCTGTTCGGCAATGCTCGTGATGATACCGACGATGCTGCTGATTTCTTCAGACCGGGCGTTCAGGGTTTGAATCGCCTGGGCGACCTCCTGGGCACCCCGGGAAATCAGCTGGATGCTTTCTCCAAGCACCTTGAGCGACTCTTTCCCTCTTTCCGCCGCTTCTCTATCACTTTGTGCCTCTTGGGCGGTTTTTTCAAGGGCCTCCTCAATCGCTGCCAGTGCTCTCATGTTCTCCTCCATGTGGGCAGTAATGTTGAGCACCGCTTTAGTGTTGCGTTCCGTGGCTTCAAAAACCTGGTCGGCTTTTCTGGCGATGTTTTTGGTCTCCTCGTCAATGGCGTTGAGCTCTTCGCTCTGGCGAGTGGAACCTTCAGCAACCTGGGCGATGGTCTGGGCGATCTCTTCAGTAGCTTTGGCCACCTCTTCCACCGATGCGGACACCTCATTGCTTGAGGAGGCCAGAGCGTCGGTTGTGTGAAAAACGCTCTGGATCATATCCTTGAGGCTTTCGACCATGGTGTGGAAGGCCTGAGAGAGCCGGCCGATTTCATCGCGCCGGCGAAGAACAGCAAGGCTATTGGTGAGGTCTCCTCGAGCCACGCGTTCTGCATGGCGGACGAGAGCCTCAACAGGACGAGCAATGGCAAAGGCCTGGAACAGGAAGACGACGGCAAGGACGGCAACAGCAATGGCGATAATGATCACCATTCGCAGGGTCATTCCCCTCATGTAGGCCCGGACATCGTCGAGGTACACTCCGGTTCCCACAATCCACCCCCAGGGCTTGAAGAGTGCCACATAGGAAACCTTGGGGACGGGCTCGGTGAAGCCTGGTTTTGGCCAGAGGTAATCCACAAAGCCTGCTCCCTGCTCCTTGCAGACCTTCACCATTTCAACGAAGAGCCGTTTCCCCTGAGGGTCCTTGTAATCGGTGAGGTCCTGCCCATTGAGCTCAGGCTTTATGGGGTGCATGACCATGGAGGGTTTCAGGTCGTTCACCCACACGTAGTTTTCGCCTTCATACCGGAGACGCTCGAGGATACTCAGGGCCTGGGCTTTGGCCTCGTCCTCAGAGATGGTTCCCTTCTGGAAGGCTTCATACTGAGCCTGAATCTGGGACATTGCCGCTTCAACGATGAACTGTGTCGCTTCCTGGCGCTTCTTCAGCATCTCCTTCTGGCTCAGAGAGAGACTGAAAAGCCCGACAGCAAGCGCTGAAGCCACAACCGCAAGGACTCCAAGAAGGGCAAGGCGAGCTTTGAGCGAAAAAGAGCAATGCCACCGTTTCATGTGTGTTCCCCCCAAAGTGAAGTACTGGAGTACTCAACGCCGGAGCTTGGCAGCCCAGCCGCCGTGGTAGGAAACACCGTAGGCCTGTGGCTTTGCGTCCTCCCCTTTCGGGGAGTTTGCCCTTTCATCCCCGGGCTCCAAAGTATTATATCGGTTGAAGGAGCGTACTCTGAAGGGGATGAGAGGAAATCCCCAAAGAATTTTTTGTGCTAAGATAGAAAGAGGCTCTGGGGGGAATGCCATGGAAGAGTGGAGAGGGAAGGTTGCTCTTATTACGGGAGCCAGTCGTGGGATTGGCCGCGCTATTGCCAGAACTCTTGCGGAGAAGGGATTGTACCTTGCGCTCTGTGCCCGTTCTCAGGAGGCACTGGAAACCCTGAGGGTTGAGCTTGCAGCATTTGGTGCTGAGGTCTTCGTTTGCGCTGGAGACCTTGCAGATCCTGCTTTCCCTATCCGCTTTGTGCGTGAAGCCGGAGAATACTTCGGGCGTTTGGATGTTGTGGTGAACAATGCTGGAGTGGCTCTTGCGAAGCCCCTCGAAGAGACAACGCTTGAAGAATGGGAGCTCCAAATGGCCGTGAATGTCCGCGCTCCCTTTCTCATCTGTCGGGAAGCCCTGCCGTACCTCCGCCGTTCTGCACTGGCTACTATCATCAATATCTCCTCTGTGGTGGGAACGAAGGGCTACGTTCACCAGGGAGCCTACACGGCCTCAAAACACGCCCTCATGGGTTTTACGAAGGTTCTTGCTCGAGAACTGCACCCGGAGGGGATTCGGGTGCACGTTATCGCTCCTGGAGGCGTAGGAACGGACCTCATTGCTGCCATGCGTCCGGATCTCCTTGGAGAACGGCTCATCACCCCGGAAGAAATTGCCGAAATCGTCTGGTTTTTGCTCACCATGCGGAACAAAAACGCGGTCATCGATGAGGTGAACGTTCGCCGGGCTTCGAACGAGCCCTGGAAGTGAGGTGCAACGATGCAGGAGAGATTGCAGCAAGAGGAATACCAGAAGGCGCCGGTGTCTCTGGAGCTCTTACTCGGGGTGAAGAGCGACCCTATCACATACCGGTACTCGTTCCAGTGGCTCTTTGACCTTATGGCCGAAGAGGGAGTCACGCACCTCCAGCTTGGGACGTTCTTTGAACTCTACTTCCTCCCCGATTCGTATTTCCTGAGGTTGCGAGAAGAGGCGGAGAAACGGGGTATCATCATCTCGAGCGTTTTCTCGGCGTACCGGGAGCTTGGGGGATTCCTCTCGGAGGACCCGGAGATGGTGGCCGTCACAGAACGCAATTACCGGAGACTCATTGAGGTGGCTGCCCTTCTTGGGGCTTCGTCCTGTGGTGCTTCCATGGGGGCCTTTCCTCGGGACCGTCTGGATTTCCGGGAAAGGGGCATCCGGAGATACCTCGAGAAGATCAAGGAACTCCTGCACTATGCAAAGTCCTGGGGTCTTGAGTGGCTCACTACAGAGCCCATGTCGTGTTACGCTGAGCCTCCCTGCAGTGCCCGGGAGGTCAGGGCAATCGGAGAGGAGCTGACCGCGTACTGGCAAAAGTACAGAGATACAGCAGCTCGCTTTGGCTTCTGTGCCGACGTCTCCCACGGCTTTGTGGACGAAGAGGGGAGGCTCCGCGAGGACCACATATCACTTTTTGTGGCCACATTTCCGTATCTCCATGAATTCCACTGGAAAAACACCGATGCTATGTACCACGAGACCTTTGGGTTTGAGCCGGAGAACCTTGCTCGGGGTGTGGTGGATGTGCGAAGCATCCGGTTCCTACTTTTTGAGAAGTGCCATCTCCTCCCTAAACAGCGCATAGTGGGGTATCTCGAACTCCCCGGACCAAAACTCGGTCGGGATTACAGCGATCGCCTTCTTGGCCCTATGCTGCGACAATCGCTCCGCTACCTCAAGAGGGTTCTCTATGGGGAGGATGAGAATCGGTGATACTCTGAAAAAGGAGGGAGAAAAATGCGCGTGGTGCTGTTTCTCCTCGTTCTGCTTTTTGTGGGGTGGTGGGGGATGCGGGGATATGCTGAGGAGAGGATTGCCCTGCCTTCCCCACGGCTTGATAGCGACACCTCTGTTGAGGAAGCGCTCCTGCAGCGTCGTTCGTATCGCTCTTTTGCCCGATCCCCTCTGACCCTTCCAGAGATTGCCCAGCTCCTCTGGGCAGCCCAGGGCGTCACGGACAGGGCACAGGGTTTCCGCACGGCTCCCTCAGCGGGTGCGTTGTATCCTCTGGAGGTCTATATTGTCGTCGGAGAGGTCGAGGGCCTTTTGCCTGGAGTGTACCGGTACCTTCCTGAAGAGCACGAGCTTTTGCGGGTTCTTGAGGGTGACAGGAGAGAAGACTTGTATAGGGTGGCGCTCTTCCAGCGCTGGATTCGTGAAGCACCGGCGGTTCTTGTCTTCACCGCAGTCTACGAGCGGACAACCCGGAAGTACGGTGAACGGGGTATCCGGTACGTGCATATGGAAGCTGGTCATGCTGCCCAGAACGTCTACCTCCAGGCTGAGGCTCTCGGTCTTGGGACTGTCGTGGTTGGGGCTTTCCAGGATGAGGGGGTGAAGAAAGCCCTGAATCTCCCCCCAAGCGAGCACCCTCTCTATCTCATGCCCGTGGGAAGAGTGCGATAATCCCGAATTTTTTCGGGTCCTTGTTGACAATTCCCCACCCCTGTGCTAAATTATCTCTTGCCCTGGCTCCCCCAGGGCGAAAAGGCGCACCTTGACAAGTGAATATTCCGCCTACTTCCTGAAGGTGGTACCGTACAGAGAACCAGGAAATCAGGTCCTCTGTGAGGACCTTCAAAGGTTTGTCATGGAGGGTTTGATCCTGGCTCAGGACGAACGCTGGCGGCGTGCCTAACACATGCAAGTCGTACGCAGCTTCCCTGACTCTCTGAGGAAGGGAAGGCTGAGTGGCGAACGGGTGAGTAACGCGTGAGTAACCTGCCTTGAGGAGGGGGATAACCCCTCGAAAGGGGGGCTAATACCCCATATACTCCAGGGCCGCAAGGCCTCTGGAGGAAAGCTGGCCTCTGCTTCGCATGCTGGCGCCTCAAGAGGGGCTCGCGTCCCATCAGCTTGTTGGTGGGGTAACGGCCTACCAAGGCGATGACGGGTAGCTGGTCTGAGAGGATGATCAGCCACACTGGGACTGAGACACGGCCCAGACTCCTACGGGAGGCAGCAGTGAGGAATCTTGGGCAATGGGCGAAAGCCTGACCCAGCGACGCCGCGTGGGGGAAGAAGGCCTTCGGGTCGTAAACCCCTGTTCTGGGAGAAGAAGAGGGGAGGGGTGAATAGCTCCTTCCTGTGACGGTATCCCAGGAGAAAGCTCCGGCTAATTACGTGCCAGCAGCCGCGGTAATACGTAAGGAGCGAGCGTTGTCCGGATTCACTGGGCGTAAAGCGCTCGTAGGCGGCTCCTTAAGTCTCACGTGAAAGCCCCCGGCTCAACCGGGGAGGGTCGTGAGAAACTGGGGAGCTCGAGGGCAGGAGAGGAGAGTGGAATTCCCGGTGTAGCGGTGAAATGCGTAGATATCGGGAGGAACACCAGTGGCGAAGGCGGCTCTCTGGTCTGTCCCTGACGCTGAGGAGCGAAAGCCAGGGGAGCGAACCGGATTAGATACCCGGGTAGTCCTGGCCGTAAACGATGGGTACTAGGTGTGGGAGGTTCGACCCCTTCCGTGCCGCAGCTAACGCATTAAGTACCCCGCCTGGGGAGTACGGCCGCAAGGTTGAAACTCAAAGGAATTGACGGGGGCCCGCACAAGCGGTGGAGCATGTGGTTTAATTCGATGCAACGCGAGGAACCTTACCAGGGCTTGACATGCTGGTGGTAGGAGCCCGAAAGGGTGACGACCCCTGGTTTCCAGGGGAGCCAGCACAGGTGCTGCATGGTTGTCGTCAGCTCGTGTCGTGAGATGTTGGGTTAAGTCCCGCAACGAGCGCAACCCTTGCCCTTAGTTGCTACCGGGGTAACCCGGGCACTCTAAGGGGACTGCCGGCGACAAGCCGGAGGAAGGTGGGGATGACGTCAAATCCTCATGGCCCTGATGCCCTGGGCGACACACGTGCTACAATGGCCGGTACAGAGGGTCGCGAACCCGCGAGGGGGAGCCAATCCCAGAAAGCCGGCCTCAGTTGGGATTGCAGGCTGCAACCCGCCTGCATGAACGCGGAATCGCTAGTAATCGCGCATCAGCCATGGCGCGGTGAATACGTTCCCGGGCCTTGTACACACCGCCCGTCACACCACGAAAGTCGACTTCACCTGAAGTCGCTGGGCTAACCCTCGCAAGAGGGAGGCAGGCGCCGAGGGTGGGGTTGATGATTGGGGTGAAGTCGTAACAAGGTAGCCGTAGGGGAACCTGCGGCTGGATCACCTCCTTTCTAAGGAGCCAAGAGGGAAGTAGGCGGAATATTTTCTTCTCAAGGTGCAGGATGTGGGGATGTAGCTCAGCCGGGAGAGCGCCTGCTTTGCAAGCAGGAGGTCACGGGTTCAAGTCCCGTCATCTCCACCAGATGCGCAAAGCCGCATGAAATCTCGCTTTCCGCTTCTGTAACATTTGCTCACTTCCCCTGGTTTTTGGCAAGACAGGCGAACAGGGTGAAAGCCAAAAAAGAAACCCTCTTCAGCCTCTACCTCGAAGATTTCCTCTTGTGCGGCAGGGTGGAGGGCAAGAAAGCTAAGACGCTGCGCTGGTACCAGGAAATCCTCACGCCTTTCGTTGCCTTTGTGGACCGGGAAGGCTTAAGCCAGGCTTCTTTACGCAAGTACGTCAACGAGCTCTTCAACCGCTTGAAGGTTACCTCAGTCGACACGCATGTGCGTGCTATGAAAACCTTTTTGCGCTTCCTCTACAAAGAGGGGCACATCGAGGAAGACCTTGCCGCAACGCTCAAGCGTCCGAGGCTACCGAAGCAGTTCCCGCACGTTTTGAACGACGAGCAGGTTATAGCTTTGCTCAAAGCGCCGGACAAGAAGACCTGGGAAGGCTTCCGCAACTACGTCATGCTCTTGACCTTCTTAGACACGGGGCTTCGGCTCTCTGAGCTTCTGGGCTTAACCGTTGACAAGGTGAACCTCATCAAAGGGTCGCTGCTTGTCACGGGGAAGGGAAGCAAGGACCGGGAAGTGTACATGGGCAGGACGCTCAAGAAGGAAATGGCTCGCTGGTTGAAGATGCGGGGCTTCCATGCGTACGAAGAGCATGTATTCATCACCCGAGACGGAAGGCCTTTGAAGAAGCGGCACGTCCAGCAGATTCTCAGCCGCTTAGCAAAGAAAGCGGGGATTGAGGGCGTGCGCTGCTCTCCGCATACCCTGCGGCATACCTTTGCCACGAACTTCATCCGCAACGGTGGCGATGTCTTCACGCTGCAGAGGCTTTTGGGGCATGCAAACATCGAAACCTGCATGGTCTACGTGCACATGGGCGGAAAGCACCTGCAAGAGGCGGTGCTGAGATTCTCGCCAGTGGACAGGTTAGAAAGGGGGTGAGGAGTGCACCAAAAAGCCCGTAGAACCCCTTCGGTCTTCGGGGAAGGGGGATTCTCCTTTTCAGTTCCCTCATCCTTCTCTCCCTCCGGGGGCACATCGTCCTCGAGGATGACATCAAAGACCTTCGGCTTCTCTCGCTTCAAGATTCTTCTCTCAAGCTCCCTGATTCGCTCTCTCAATCCCATCCACCATCCCTCCCTTCGTTCACCCGTTTCTCCAGGGCCTCAATCCGCTCCTCGAGCTCCTCAATCTCCAGAGCTTTGAGGGCAAGCTCGAGGATGGCCTTCGCCGCCTGGACTCTGGGAGCCTCACCTTTCCCCAGGGTCATAACCTCCCGCAAAGTTTCCACCGCTTCCCCGCACACCTGTTGAATCCTCGAGATGGCCAGGGAAACCGCTTCCTTCTTGAGCTCCCGGAAGGCATTGCGGAAGTCCTCCCGCCGTAGCCACCGCCAGAGGGTTACCTCGGAAACCCCCACTTTCTCTGCCGCCTCCTTGAGGTCCCGGCTCTCCAGGAGGGCCACCAGAGCCAGCTCCCTTCTCCTACCCAGCTTTGAGCGTCCCAAGGGCCTTCATCCTCCTTCCATAGATTGCAAACCCCGGGTTTCCCCGGGGCTACACCACCACCTTGCCCAGGTACTTCGCCTTGTGCTTCCCATCCTCCCACCACCTGAGGTAGGCGTACGGTCCCCACCTGCCAATCATCTTGAGCTCGATGTGGCCTCTCTGCTTTTCCGGGATTTCTTCTTCCTTCTCGTCGATGAGCTCAGCGATGTACTCCCACACCTCGATGAGCTCCTCCCGGGTCAATCCCTCAAGGACCTTGCGGATTTCCTCCTTCATGGTTCCCCCTCCTCTCTTAGGGTACATCTCTGGCTATATTGTACCCTAAGAGAGGGAGGACGTCAAGACCTGAGGGTGCCTTGCATGCAAGGGTGTGCAAGCAAGGGTGCAAGGCTACCCCGGGGTTTTTGCAGGACGCTTTGCGCTGCTTCCTGTACAGAGCCAGGGACTCCAGTAGGTGATGCCATCGGTATAAGCCCCGTAGAGTACCCCTTTTTCTGTTTTTGCGATGAAAATTCCGTTGTCCAAATCGAGTTCGACAATTTCGGCTTCAACCCCATTGAGGGTCACGGTAGCACCGACGTAAAGTGGGGGTTTGGATTCAGGGGGTTGTTTGGGTTCAGGTGGTGTGTCCTCAAGGGTAATCTCAACGATTTCTTCCTGGCTTTCGTCGTCAGGGATGGTGGTTTCTGCAAAGTCATGGGTGGGTGGGGTTTCTTCAAAGGGTGTGGTCGAGTTAATCGAGTTAATCATGTTAACATGGTTCCTATATAACTCCTTATATATAGGAGCCTTTGAATGTAATATAGGAAAGTGGTTAACTTGGTTAACTTGGTTAACTCCCTCTTTGAGTGCTATGCCCTTCCTCCCCCGCTGATTTCCAGTCAAAACGACAGCCTCAAACCCCTTCTCTTCCAGCTTCTCGGTGAACTTCCGCTTTGAGATTGGTATTTCATCGTTTTCTTTACACCACGCTTCATAAGATGCGTAGAGCTCTTTCAGGGGTGTCACCGCTTTGGGGTCACAGATGCAGCATTCCTCAAGCCACCTCTGCAGAACGTCCATTTCGCTCTGGTAGGATTTGGTTGCTTCGATTACCACCTGTGGGGGCCTGAGTCCTTCCTGTTGCCACTTCAAACATCCCTCGACCAACCACCTTAAAATACCTTCTCTTTCATTCCAGAGCTTTTCAGGAAGGGTTTTGTCCTGGTGCTCTTCGTCAAAGAAGGCTACAAAGGGAACAAGCACGATTCTCGACCACATAGCCACAGTGGTGTCGCCAATCACGGGCTTGTAGTTCGTGGAGAGCCAGATTTTATGAGTCGGCTCAAACTCAAAATAATCCTTTCGCATGTACCTCGCCTTGAGCTTGTCGCGTCCGGTCATTGCCTTCACAACAGCGGTGGCGAGATGTTTCCCTTCTTCTGTCTCCTGCACCAGCGTGAAGCGAGCGCCGCAAAGGTCGGCAATAGCAGTGGGGTGGGCATCACCCTTCTCCGAGCGCTTCAAGAGAGCATCAGGCGCAACTTGTTTAGCGTAATCACCGAGGACACGTTGAACAGTTCCAAGCAGGGTGGATTTCCCGTTGCGTCCCCTGCCCCAGCACACAAAAAATTTGTCCTCACGGACGTCACCGGTGATGGAATACCCTAAAGCTCGCTGGACGAATTCCACAAGCTCGGGATTCCCAGGGAAGATTTCCCGCAGGAACTTTTCCCACCGGGGTGCTTTTGCGGTAGGGTTGTAGGTAACTGGAGCCATTTTGGTGAGGTAAAAACCGGGGTCATGGGGCTTGAGTTCCCCCGTGCGCAGGTCCACAACCCCGTTCTCGCAGTTCAGAAGAAATGGGTCACGGTCAAAGTCTTCCGCAGAAGCCAGGACCATTGGAGCAGCAAGGTCAATCATGGCCTGGATGCGCTGGCGGTTTTCAGAAGCCAACGCCCATTTCACAAGACGTTCCCGTTCTTCCTTGCTTGATGCTTCAGCGGCTTCAGTGTAGATTCTCCGCACCGTTTCCTCTGCAAGCTTTGTAATTCGCTGTTTCCCCGTGTCCTTGACCCACCTCTTGCCGTCCCATACAAGCCAGCCCCATTCCGGGACATAGCAGATGATGGAACCGAAGTGTTGCACCAGTCTCTCAGCATTGCCTAAGTCGGTACAGGGCCGGTTTGGGCGCTCGGTGTCGAGGCGCTCTTTGCGAAGCTCAAGCCAATCAGCGACCCTTTCCAGGACCTCTTCGGGAAAGTACTGCGCAAGCGTTGGGCGCCCCGTTGCGGGAAGGTCGTTTTCTACCTTCGTTGCAGTGTTCCTGACCTGCGCCAACCGCATGCGGGTTTCTTCGTCCCCGGCAAGGGTGCACAGCGCTTCGAGGAATTCCCGGACTTCTTCGTCAGTCCAGCCACAGCGGAGAAGCCAACCAGAAAGCGCCATGGTGGAAAACTGGCGAGAGCCGCGGGAAGGGTAATGGCGAGCCAGAAGCACGCAAGAAGCGAGTTTTGCCACAGCGCGCTTCAGGGTCGCAAAATCCACAGGTGCTGGGTCTCCGTCCTCGTCCCAACGCACTTGTTCGCCGCTGGGGTGGATGCTTGGCGGGAAGACAGTCTGAGCACCCGTTGAACGGATTTCGACAAGGGTTTCGCCCCGCCATTCGAAGCGGATGGTCCGAGCACCAGGGCAGTAATACAACCAATGGGCTTTTGGTTTAGACGCTCGACCAAAAACTGCCTGTGTTGGTGGTAGGAAGCGCTCGGCGACTTGCAGAGCCTCGAGGGCGTCAAGGTCGAGGTCGACAAGCCATCCTGAGGGTTCACCCAAGAGGATGCCGAGGTTTCCTCCCCCGTTGAAATACTGGGGCAAATCTTCAGCATTCAAGCGCAGATTCTGCCATCCAGGAATCCGGGGGGCCTTTTCTTTTGGGGGGACGGGAATGGGTCGCCACCCCCGCTTGAGGTATTCCTTTGCGATTTCTAAGGTGGAAACTTCAGAAAAGCGCAAGTTGGACAAGCTTGGAAGAACCTCCTTCCTGTGGGAGCTCAGAGCCGTCAAGGCTACGGGTGTCCCAGTATTGAAGCGGAAGGAATAACTGGTCTCCCCACCCCCTGTTGTGGCGCCTTGCGTAGCGCAAAAAGCGTTCCAAGGGACAGGAGAAAACTCTGTCACCAAAGATTACTTCCATGACGTCAACGCCGGCTTCCTTCATGGCCTCGATGACTTCGACGTTGTAGCTCCACGCTGGGGGTTTCTGCAGGAGATGGTTGGGTTTGGCGTAACGGGTAGCAATCAAAAACCCCCCTTGACGACGCAAGCGATGGTGTGGGACAATTGTGGTGGTCATTTCATTTCCTCCTTCCTTTGGCCACCGGTGTGCCAGCACCAGGTGGCTATTCTTCACCTTTGACTTCTTCCTGCACCTCGTCGGGTTCCAACCCCAGAGCTTCGGCAATCCGCCTCAGTACCTCCTGAGATGGCCTTACCCGACCATTGAGAATATTGGTTAAATAGGATTCCGAAACATCGATTCGCCTGGCCAACTCTTTGACTTTGACACCCAAGGCCAGTGTTTTAAACCTCGCCTTTGTGAACATTTCCTTTTGTACCTCCTGAACTTGACACTATTTCTGTTCCCATGTTACAATAGGGGTAGAATTTTGGTGGAAGGATTGGAGGAAATGACTGAACAAAGCGGGATTCCACTTGCTCCATTTTTAGCCTCCATGGAGTTCCACGCTCTGCGGGGGAGGGTGTGCTTCCGGGATGTCGACACACCAAACGGCAAAGAGCGCACCATCACCGTGGAGGGAACACCGGTAGTCTTTACTGCCCACAATCCTTCCTCTCGCTCTGACACCTGGGAAATCGACGGTGACCCACGCTTTTGGGAGAAGGTCAGGCAACTGAGTTTCGCTTTCGAGCGTGGAGAATGGGGCAAAATCCAGGAATTTTATGCCCGTTATGGTCTGGTGAAACCTCTGGTGCTGAGCGCTACTGGAGGGGTTGATTTCTCAGCCACCACCCGACAGGGGTTAATCTGGTTCCGCTACCTCACCAACATCGCAGAGTGGGCAAAGAACGGGAAGCTTGCTCCTTTGCGGGAGTTTTTTGCTGAAGAAGGGCACGAGTTTTTCCGGGTCCTGTCCTGTGGTCTCTCCCGGGTCAAACCCCTGGAGTCTTCTCTACCTCAGGAAGAGATGAGCAACCGCCTTTGGAAGGCAATCCAACCCACCCTTGCGCTTTCCAATGCCATCATAGCGGCAATCCAGGAGAGCGCAAACCCAAACCTGCTTGGTAGGGATTTGAGGCAGAGGTTACCCAAAGCCTCTACCCTGAGAGACCATGAGCTTACAGGCTACGCCTGGAACTTCCTCGCTGAGGTAGTCGGGGTAAAGCTTGGGACCATAGAGCTTGTCCCGGTACACCAGCAACAAACCAAAGGCCTTCCCCCGGTGGTCTGGTACTTCCGGGCTTATTGCGCCTTAGATGCCGCCTTCTTACAATGGTACTTCCAGGAGCTTGCCCCCTTGATGGCCAGAACCTGCGAAGCTCCGGGGTGCAATGCTCCGGTTCTTGACCCACGGGCGAAGTACTGCTCCATGCGATGTTACTGGCGGGCAAAGAAACGACGGTACCTTGAGCGAAAGCGAGGAATTCTTGGGTGAGAAAGGAGGATTAAAGATGTGGCGGTTTTTTCTTGCTGTTGTGCTTTTTTCTGTCTTCCTTTTCGCTACACAAGCTCTTGCGGTAGACAACGACGAGCTTTTGAAGCGCATCGAAGAACTCGAACAAAGGGTCACAGCGCTTGAAGAGAGGCTTGCGGCGTTAGAGAAGTCGCCACAGCAGAGCGTCACAGGCGATGTGGTAGCCGTCTTTGAGGGTGAAGGGGTAGTGAACACAACGCCTTTTGCGGTAGATGGTCCCTGGGTGGTTGAGTGGACCGTTCAAGGGGGGGACATGTTCAGCGCATTCATCAACACACAAGAGGGTAATATTGCCGGGGTAATTCAGGGGTCAGCAAGCGGGTCTTCGTTTTACCCAAACGGTGGAACGTACTTCTTTGCGGTTAACGTCCTTCGCGGCAAGTGGAGGGTTATTGTTAAAAAATACGGCGCTGAGTGAAATTTGCCGTGTCAGGCGTACAATTTACCGAAAGGGGGGAAGCCGCAGATTGCCAAAAGCCAGGAAACTCAAGGTGCAGGATGTGGGGATGTAGCTCAGCTGGGAGAGCGCCTGCTTTGCAAGCAGGAGGTCACGGGTTCAAGTCCCGTCATCTCCACCAGATTTTTCAAGGCTTTTGACCATCTGGTCATCCTGAAAACCCTGCTTTGGTAGTAGTTTGATAGTTATGGGAAAATCTCTTTAGAACCCTCTCGGCCTTCTTTGAAGTTTCTACCTTGAGAGAAGGGAGCACCCGGACGGAGATGCCCATTTCCCACTGGCACAAACAGACACAGAAAATCCCTCTTGAGCATAACCAGTGTGGTAATGGGAAAGCAGAATGCAAGCGGTAATCTGGCTACAGGAAGCAAGAGGAATTTTCTTGAGCGTGTGGGTATACTGTTAGAAACTGGGAAACACCAGAGATCCGGGCCAAATCAGTCGAAGCTCTTGTCGCTCCTGTATTCCTTGGGGTATAATCGGAGCTGTATTTTAGGGAAATACGAACGACCAATGCAGCCAAGGAAAGAAGCGCCTCTTGAAGGATTGTATTCGTTTTCTGAGCTTGAACGAGAGACCCCTTCTCTTGAGGGTGTTCCCACAGGAGTACCGGGGCTTGATAATCTCTTCTTTCGCTTAATTTGGAAGGATGAGAAACCCCAGAGAGTTCCTCTCCCGGGATTCCCTCGCTTTGCCGTGGTACACCTCACTGGAGTCCCCGATACAGGAAAGTCGCTCATAGCCGAGCAATTCGCTCTTGCTCAGGCCCAGAGGGGAGAAAAGGTGCTCTTTGTCACTGTGGAACTCCCGGGTCCCTTTCTCGTGCAAAGCGTCCGGGAACGGGCAAAATCGCTGGGTGTCTCCTGGGAACAGGTCACGGAGAATATCCTTCTGGCCGATGCCGCCAAGCACGCTGAGCTTCGAGACGATGTGCTTGCTCTTTCTTCTCTTGTGGAGAGTGTAGTGCGTCGCCACAAAGTGCAGCACGTTGTCATCGATTCCATCACCGGTCTCTACGAGGGCAAGGAAATGATGGCCAGGAGTATTGTGAGAAAGCTCTACCATACGATGAAATCCCTTTACCAGACGGCGATTTTCATCTCCCAGAAGCGTTCCAGCCACGAAGAGACTTCTGCGGAAGCTGCAGGAGGCTATGCTGTCCCCCATATTGTGGACTGTACCATCGTCCTGTCCAAATTCGTTGTGACGACAAAGCAGGCAAGTAACGTCTACGGGAAGGCCATAGGAGACATTGTGCGAACGTTGCGGATTGACGGATGCAGAGTGTGTGGACATGATACGAGGACATACCTTGCGGGAATCGATGAAAAGGGTATATTTTCTCTGAAGGGACCACTCTTTCAGGAAGGAGGAGGGACATGAAAGAGGTGTCTCTTGAGGGTTTTGGTAAATTCCGGAGCATTGTGGAAGAGGAGCTTGCTTACCGGGTTTTCGAACAAAGCCTTCGTCTCCTTGGAGGACCGAGGAAGATTGTTCTGTACCAGCGTCTGACCTGGGTCTCTTCGCTCCTTGAGGCAGCTTTGGTTCTTGTGCTTCACAGGGTTTTCGATCGAACAGCAGAAGAGATTGCCGAAGAACTCGGCATCAGTGTGCAGACTGTACGGAACATCCTGCGAGCAGACCCGGAAAAGGCGTTCCAGTACCTTGAGGAGAAAATAAAAGAGGAAGATGTTGAGACGAAGGGTGTCCACATTGCCGGTGGCCTGGCAAAGAGGGCTTTTGAAGAGATTGAGGCACGAGGGTGGTAGGCTTTCCGGCTGTTTATGCCCTGGAAAAGCACTTACTGTTTTGGGTTTTCGGTCCTTGAGGTCATCATCGGCCTTTCTCTCTGTGCCCTGCTTCTGGCTCTGGGGGTTCCTTCCCTCTCTCGCCTTCAGGGAGAATCCGTTCTCTTGGGAGCGGCTCAGCAGATAGCAAGTGTCATACGTCTTGCACGAATTGAGGCTCTTGAGGCAGCAGTTCAAACCAGGATTATCTTCGATGTCGTAGGGAATCGTTTCCTCTTCCGGGGGAAAGACGGGAAAACCAGAATATACCCTGTGCCAGGGGGTATCGCGCTGTACGCGACCAACTTCCCCTCCAATGAGCTCCGTTTCCTGCCTTCGGGAACCCCGCTGTGTGGGGGAACGGTTATCCTGAGAACGCCCAAAAAGCGGAAATACATCATTATCGCTCCGGTCACAGGAAGGGTGCGACTCAGTGACACGTCGCCGCAATGACTCCGGTGCGACCTTTGTGGGCATTGCCGTTTCTTTGAGTCTTCTTGCGCTCCTTGTGGGTGTTGTTCTCCTTGAGGTCCGTATCCTCCTCGTAGTCAGGGCATCGGCAGAACTCAAAACCCAGGCTCTGATGCTTGCGGTGAACACCATGGAGTCCATAAAGAGTACAGGGTGTCCTCCCTCACCCCCGGGGGGAACTGATGGACTCATCGTCCGGTGGGATGTCAGGGAATTCTCACCCAGAACGGTGCTCTGTGAGGTAGTAGTCACCAGGGAGGATGGAGGGGAGATTTTTGCTCTTCGGACGCTCAGGAAGCGGGGGATTTCTGCTCCTTGAGGCACTTCTCAGCATCACCATAGGAATCGTCGTCATCTGTGGTGCTCTTGGGATTTTCGCCCAGTGTGTCCGTCTCTTCTCTTCGATTCTCGAACGGATTGAAGAGAAGGAGCAAGCGCTCTCAGCACTCTATGCGGTTTTTCACCTTGCACGATATGGGGATAACGCCGTGGTTTCAGGGGGTGGGAGAAGGTTCACTGTCCGCCTGAGGAATTCTACTCTTTCTGTGTATGCGCTTCGCAATTCCCTTCTTCTGGCGCACAAGGGGACTGCAAACCCTATCGCCGAGGGATGCACTGGTGTGGCGTTTTCTCTTCTCCAGCATTCCTTGACCGTCAGGATTTCCTTCGGGGATGAGGTCTATACTCTTCAGGTCCTTCCAGGGTACTTCAAGAGGTAAGGAGAATGGGAGTATCGAGCTTGCTGTGTGCGTCATGCTCACCGCAGCTGCCATGATGGTCGTTCTCCTTTCGCAGGAAATCGCCCTCCATATTCGCACCATCAACGCATACCTCCGGGAATACCAGGAGGAGTACACAAGAGAAGGAGTTCTCATCGAGGCTGTGACGTTGCTTGAAGAAAAAGGGGAAGGATTTGTAGTTGCAAACCTTCCTTCATCTTTTGCTCCTTCCTATGCATTCACCATCACAAGTGATACAATTACTCTCACAAAGAATGGGGAGGTCGTGTTACAGGCAGGCATTCGATGGGAGGGAAAAGAGCTCTCTGTGGTATACGCAGAGAATAACTTCATTCGTCCCTTCTCCCGGTAGACCATGCTCGGCATTGACACGGGATCGTACGCCCTGAAGTTTTGCCTGAGTGAAGCGCAAGGTAAGGATTTTGCTCTCCTGAGGGTAGGGGAGTTTGTGCTGTTTCCGGAAAAAGCTCCCCTGACGAGTGAGGATATTCGGCTCTTCTTTCAGCGCAACCGCCTCCCCAGGGAAGCTACCCTCTCCTTCTCTCATCCTCGGATGGTCTTCCAGCGGGTGAGCCTTCCTGAGATGCCTCAGGAAGAACTTGAGAACACCCTCCAGTGGGAGGCCCGTTCCCTCATACCTGATGAGGAGAACTTCCAGGTCGGCTGGAGCATCGTCGGAAAAAATGGCGGGAAAATGGAGGTCCTTTTTGCTGCTGTTCCCCTCCAGGAGGTGGAAAGATACGTTGATGTTTTCTCCAAGGCAGGAGTGCGGGTAGAAGCCGTGGAACCCCATGTTACAAGCCTTGTGAAAGGATTTTTGGGTCTCCATCCGGAGTTTTTCGAACAGGCTTTCACCCTGGTGGACATCGGTTTCGAGAAAACTACTCTCATCTGCTTTGCCAATCGCCATGTTCTCCTCTCTCGAAGCTTTGGCTGGGGTATGAAGAGAGTGTGGGACGCCCTTTCAGAGGAGTTCCACCTCTCACCCGTTGAGGCCTTTGAAATTCTCCGGCGAGGAGAGAGTGCTGCAGGAGTTCCGTATCAGCTGGAAGAGGCTATACCCCTGGCTTCTCCAGATCTTGTTTCCGAACTCAGGCGTTCTTTCGCCTTTTTCCAGGCAGAATTTGGTGTTCAGGTTCTGGAGCAGGTCTTTCTTTCAGGGGGAGGAGCCCTGTGCTATCCCCTCCGGAGACATGTTACCCAGGAGCTCTCTCTCGACTTCCAGACGTTGCGGCCACTCCTCTTGGGGAAGGACTCCATTGCCTCTGAGCGGTTTCTTGCTGCTTTAGGAGCGTCACTATGGAAGTGAAGGTGCCATACCGGGTTACTCTGAACCTCCTGCCACGGAAGTACATTGCCCGGCGAACGCCGAACTGGGCTCGCCTCTTTTTCGTGGTTGTGCTTCTTGGTTTTTCAGCTCTCTACCTTTTTTCCTATGGGATATTCAGCCTCAGAGTACAATCCCTGAAACAGGAGGTCATCACCCTCGAGCTTCGGGCTTCCCGCCTGCGAGAGGAGGTAGAGAGGCTGAAGAAAGTTCAAGGTGAGGTGACGAAGATTGAACAGAGGGTGCGCCTTTTGGAGTCGCTGATTGTTCGAGAGAAAGACTGGCTTCGCTTTTTCACTATCCTTGGAAAACACATGCCCCAGGATCTTGCGCTCTCTGAGCTTCGTTGCTCTTCAGAAAGGGTGGAGTGTCGGGGACAGGCAGCTACCGTAGCCAGTATTGCTGACTTCATTGGGAGCCTGTCGCGATACAGGGATTTCTTTTCCTCGGTAGATTTTACGTCCCTCGCCCTTGGGCGGGATAACCTCTACGAATTCGGGCTGACGATGGAGCTGAAAAGCCCATGAGAGACAGAGAACACTGGGCAGTGTACCTTGCGGTCTGGACTGGTTGTCTCTTTTTGGTTCTCTATTTTGTGCTTTCCCCTCTTCTGCAGCGAGTAACGGCCTTAGAAGGAGAGAAGAAGCGCCTTATCCAGGAGATCACCGTCCTTCAGAGAAAGGTTGTGGAACTCCGACGCCTTGAAGAGCGTCTTCAAGAACTCGAGAGTCTTGCCCGGACACTTTCACGACGCCTTCCCGAAGAGAAGGAAATCCCGGATCTTCTCATCACCATTGAGGATGCCGCTTTTCTCTCGCACCTTGAGCTCCTTTCCCTGAAGCCAGAACCCCCAAAGCCTCAGGAAGGGTACACCGAACTCCCCTTTTCCGGTTCAGTCCGTACCTCCTTCCAGGGTTTCCTCTTTTTTCTGAATTACCTCCGCCAGTCCCCCCGGCTTATCCAAGTCCAGGGGTTCTCCTTTGGGAAAGACGAGGAGGCTTTCAAGGCGGATATCCTCTTCTCCACATATCTTCTTGGAGGAGGAAAGCCGTGAAGGAACGGGAAACGGTACTCGTTGCCCTCCTCGCCATAGCCCTGGCAATCCTTGGTGTTTTGAGTCTTCGTGTCATCGAAAAACTGAACACCCCTGCTTCCCTTGCCCAAGAGGGTAGCGGGAACCAGCCCGTCTTCCCCCTGCCAAAGTCCAGAGAGGCTCCAAAGGAACAGGAGGTCTTTCTCGCACCTTTGAGCGAGGAGGAAATTCTCAGCTTGCGAAACGTCTTTTCCTTCGCCTATCCTCCGGTTCCCGAGGGACCGGAAGAGGTTGTTCCTGTTTTCGAGGAAAGCTCCGAAAGGCTCCAAATCGTTCCAGAAGAGACACCGCCATCGATTGCCCTGAAGGGTGTGGTGCTCTCGCCTACGAAGCAGGTGGTTGTGGTGGAAGTGAATGGGGAAATTTTCTTCCTCACCCCTGAAAAGCCCTTGTCAGGAGAGCTCCGGTTGGTTAAAGTAGATAAAAAGCAAGTCGTGCTCACGTATCAGGGGAGGGAGCTTGCATTTCCACTCGAAAAGTAGCGTTCTGGGTACTCCTTCTGTGGAGTGTGGGGCTTACCTCGGCATTTGCCCTTGAGCTCAGGGATTTCTTCTTTCGGGCCAGCAACGTCGAAATCAAACTCACCTTCAAGTTCGATGCTCCGTGCAACTGGGAAGATGTCTCTCCCGACCCCTATCACATCGTTCTTGACATTCAGGGGGCGAGACGGGGACTTCCTTACGCGGAACGCCCAATGAACATTGGACCGGTAAAAAGTATCATTTTTCGAGAAACTGGGGATGGTCTTCGCATCTGGATTGAACTCAAAAGCCCGGTATCTTATGAGGTCTACGACGAAGCCAATCGACGCCTGGTTAGCGTGCTTATTACGGGGCCCTTTGCTCCGGGGGTGGGAGAAGAGCGATTTTCTTTCGACTTTCGTGATGCGGACATCAAGGATGTGCTCCTTGCCCTGGCTAAGGCCAGGGGTGTAAACATTGTGGTGGATGAGTCCGTTCAAGGAACCGTCACCCTGTCTTTCGAGAATCTGACCTTCGACCAGGCCCTGGGTTACATCCTCACCATGAAAGGCCTTGGTCAGGTGCGCCTTGGGGAGAACATCATCATCGCAGAAAAGCGGAAACTTGAGGAGAACTTTGGACTTCTTGAGGTGCGGAAGTTCCCCCTAAAGAGCATGAACCCGGAGAAAGCCAAGGAAATCGTAAGTCTGGTCATTCCCCCCGAACACATCGCTGTCGATACCACAAGCCGGGCTCTGGTTGTGCGGGGGAGGGAAGAGGAGTTCCGCAGGGTTCAGGATATTCTTGAAAAGATTGACGTGGCGCTGGAAACGAGGACGTTCTATCTCTCCAATAACATTTACGAGGATGAAAAACAGCTCGAGAAAATCCGGGAACTCCTGAAAATTGTTATCCCTGAAGAAGAACGAGTCAACTATGCTTTCACCCAGAAAGCCTTTGTTGTCCGGGGAACAAAGGAAGAGCTGGAGGCCGTGCAGCAGCTCCTTGCAAACCTTGACCGGAAACTGCCGCAGATTATGATTGACGCAAAACTTGTAGAGATTAACCGGGAGAAAATCAAAGACCTTGGAGTTACATGGGCTATTGGCGGCAAGGAAGGGGAAATCACGTTTGGAGAACTCAGTCTTGGAGGAACTATGGAACGCCAGGACCTGGTGGAAATGACCATCAAGGCTCTGGAGAAGAAAAACCTTGCAAGGTTAGTCGGGAACCCCAGGATTCTCACGCTCAGTGGCAAAACAGCCACAATCCACGTGGGTGACTCCATACCTTATCGGAACCTCGAAACAGATGAAGAGGGTCGTCTCATCCCTGGAGAGCTCCGGTTCCTTGAGGTGGGTATTACGCTCGAAGTCACCCCGGTCCTCACTCAGGAAGGGACGGTGGTGGTTCACGCAAAACCTGAGGTCAGTACCTACACTGAGCGGGAGTATGTCTTGGCTGGCTTAACCTTCAGAGATCCCCAAAAGAGCGTGAAGAATGCCGATACCACTGCACGTCTGCACCCTGGGGAAACCCTGGTCATCGGCGGGCTCATCCGGAGCGAGGATATTGAAAGAATTACTCGAATTCCCATTTTAAGCGAACTTCCCCTTGTCGGGAATCTCTTCATACTCCGGAGCAGAACCCACAAGGAAACAGAGCTCATTGTGTTCCTTACTCCCCATGTCATTGAGTACTGAAAGGCGTGTCTCAGGAGGAAGGGAATGAGGAGAAAAAATCTGGTGCTCTGCGCCTTTTTGAGCGTATGTTTCTTCCTCTCGAGTTGCGGTTGGTTTTCAGATAATCCCATGTTTCCCAAAGCCAAGGTGCGCATCACCGGAGAGGTCCTTGTGTCCTCCCTCTCTGCTGCCTCGGCTGAATCAAAAAACTGGGGATTGACCAGGTTTACCTTTACTCCTCTCAATAAAGTCGGGGTGAAAATCACTCAGTGCCGTCTTGAGTACAGGAAAACCGACGGAACCGTGCTTACCGCGCTGACACGAACCATAGAGACGAGCATTGATGTTATCCCTTCCCAAACGCCCATGGCTTCTGTTGCCGGTATCGAGGATGCTTCAGTAACCTGGGAAGTTGACCTCTTGCCACCGGATGTGGAGGCGTACATACGATCCAATCGCATTCCTGTGGTGATAGTGAATGTGACTTTCTCCGGTACGGACTACGCAACGCACGCGGTAAGTTACCGAGGTGGCGATTTTGGGTTCAGCATGCTTGAAGGTTTGCCCAGCGTGGATTTGGAGTTCTTCTGCATGGTGGGCAGCGGTTGCCCATCCTGCGACACCGAATCCTCAGTCCAAGTTGGCTGTGCCTTAAAGGTAGACGATGCCACGGTAGTCAAAAAAGTAGAGTTCTCCATCAACGGCCAGTCTGCAGGGGTGGATACAACCCCACCTTTTGTCTCCGAAAGTGTGGGGGTAAGCCTCAGCGATACTGTCACTGCCGTTGCTGCAGTTTACGATGTCAATGGAGGGGTATCAATAGTGACAAAGACTCAGAAGGTCAGCGAGATCTGCCAGATTCCCTCCCCATCATCTTAAGCCTCAGGGGGCTTGTAACTGGAGATACAGACTGTGCGTTGCAACATTGCTCTCCTTGGCTTCATGGGCTGTGGCAAAACCAGTGTCGGCCGGAGAGTAGCCCAAAGAATTGGCTGGGAGTTCCATGACACCGACGCTATCATCGAAAAAAGAGTGGGCCTCCCTATTCCCGAGATCTTTTCCCGTTATGGGGAAGAGTACTTCCGAGCACTCGAAACAGAGGTTCTTGCGGAGCTGGCCACAAGGCGTCACCTGGTTCTTGCCACCGGCGGAGGCCTTCCTGTGAGGGAAAAAAATAGAGAAATCCTCAGGGAACATTTCTTCACTGTGTTCCTTCGAGTTTCCTTCCCCATCCTCTTCGAGCGCCTGAGAAAGAGTACAGGTCGTCCGCTTCTCAAGAAATACCCGAGCTTCTCTGAACTCCAGGCCCTTTATGAGTCAAGGGTTCCCTACTACTCGAGAGCCCATGTTATAATTGATGCGGACTTTCTCACCGAAGAAGAAGTTGCCGAGGAGATTGTGCGCCGTGCGCGAGATTGTGGTGTCCTTGTCTGAGGGAAGGTCGTACCGGGTATTCATCGGTCCATCCCTCTTCCTTCGAGATGACTGGTTGCAAGAGATTCCTTTCCCCTCCCGGCGTGGGGTGATTCTCACTAATGACCTATTGAAGGTACTCCACGCTGAGCGGGTGCAGAGGTTTTTCGTGCAGCGAGGGTACGCCGTTGACGTTGTTGCCGTCCCTGACGGGGAAGAGCACAAAAACCTGGCCACAGTTGAAAAAGTGTACCACAGGCTCCTCGCCCTTGACCTTGACCGGAAGTCCTTTATCCTTGCGCTGGGAGGAGGGGTAATCACCGACCTTGCCGGTTTTGTGGCCTCGACCTTTCTTCGGGGCATTGCTTACTACCAGATTCCCACAAGTCTCCTTGCTCAGGTTGACAGTTCTGTTGGAGGAAAAACCGGGGTGAACCTCGAAGAAGGGAAGAACCTCGTTGGCACCTTCTACCAGCCCTCTGGGGTCTTTATCGACCTTTCTTTCCTTGAGACGCTCCCGGAACGAGAATACCGGGAGGGTCTTGCGGAGGTGGCTAAGACTGCCTTCCTCGAGGGGAAGGATTTTACCACCTTCCTCCTCGAGCATGCTGAAGACATCCTTGGGCGAAAAGGGACCGTTCTTGAGGAGGTCGTCGCAAGGTCCATCGCCTTCAAGAAGGCGGTAGTTGAAAAAGACGAAAGGGAAGGGGGTCTCAGGAGTATCCTGAACTACGGGCATACCATTGGGCATGCTCTGGAAAAGGCAATGGGCTACGGTGTGCTTCGCCACGGAGAAGCAGTGAGCGTGGGGATGAGAGGAGAAGCGTTCCTTGCATGCGCTCTGGGGATAGGTACCGAAGAGGTCTACGCCATCCAGAAGACGGTCCTGGAGAAACTCGGACTGCCTCTTCGGGTTCCCCAGAAAATCAACCTGAACGCTTTCTTCTCTGCTCTGTGGAGGGATAAAAAGAGAGAGGGTCAGAAGGTACGGTGCACACTCCTTGCGGACCTGGGGAAACCGGTCACAGGGGTCGAGGTTGAGAAAGCGGCAATCCTTAAGGTACTTCCTGAAATTTGCGAGGTGGAAGGATGAAACTGCTCTGCCTTCTTGGGCCAAATCTCAATCTCCTTGGAGAACGGGAAAAGGATGTTTACGGTCAAGTTTCCTTTGAAGAGCTGGTGCAGCTTCTCCAGAAGGAGGCAACACAGCGGGGTATAGAGCTTGAAATCTTCCAGTCCAACCACGAGGGAGCGCTTATCGACAAAATTCATGAAGCCCCGGGAAAGTGGGATGGTATTATCCTGAATCCGGGAGCGTATACGCACTATAGCATTGCTCTTCGAGACGCCATCAAGGCGGTGAATGTTCCCACCATTGAGGTTCACATGTCGAACATCTATGCCCGGGAAGAGTTCCGTCGCCATTCGGTCATTGCTCCGGTCTGCTGGGGGCAGATCACTGGTTTTGCCCATCTTGGGTACATTCTGGCTATGGAAGCCTTTCTCCTGAGGGAGAGAAGCCGTGAACTTCCAGAGTCGTCTTGAAAGGTTAGAGAAAGCTCTTGAAGGTCCGCTTCTCGTTCTTGCCCCGGGGAATGTTTTCTATCTTTCGGGGTTTCGGGGGTCCCTAGGCTTCCTCCTCCTATTCCCTGGGGAAAAAACCTTCTTTTTCTGCGATGGTCGGTATGCTACCCAGAGCAGGGAAGAGCTGGCCATTGAGGCAGAAATTGTGGAATTTGAGCAGGATGCTGTGGCCTCTATCTGTGACGTCTTCTTCTCTTCCTGTGCAAGCCGTCTTTTTGTCGAAGACGTGGCCAGTGTGGGGTTCATTCGCCGCTTTGAGGAGAAGAAATGCCCGGTCGTCCCCTGTCCTTCTCCGGTGAATGCCTTACGGGCAGTGAAGGACGAGGCAGAGATTCAAGTCATTCAGAAAGCTGTCACCATTGCTGAGGAGGCCTTCAAAGATGTTCTTCCCCTCATCCAGGAGGGAATCAGCGAACACGAGATTGCTGTAGAACTCGAATACCGGATGCGCAGGCGAGGTGGCGAGGCTGTAGCTTTTCCGACCATCGTGGCCTCAGGGGAAAGGGCTGCCCTTCCTCACGCCCGCCCAACGTCCAGGAAGGTAAAAAGGGGAGAATGGGTTCTCGTTGACTGGGGCGTGAGAGTTGACGGGTACTGTGCAGACCTCACCCGGGTTGTTCCGGTGGGTGAAGTTCGGGAGACATCCTTTCAGAAGGCGTTCTCTGCTCTCCTTGAGGCCCAAACTGCCGCGCTGGAACTTATCCGGGAGGGAGTAGAGGCGAAAGCTGTGGATCAGAAGGTGAGGGAAGTTCTCCAAAAGAGCGGCTTCGAACGGTACTTCACCCATAGTCTTGGTCATGGTGTGGGAATCGATGTTCATGAGGAACCTAAGCTCAGCGCTCAGAGTACCGCTATTCTCCGCCGTGGTATGGTGGTAACCGTTGAACCCGGGGTGTATTCCCCCGAATGGGGAGGTGTGCGCCTGGAACACATGGTGCTTGTGGAGGAAGAAGGTTGCAGGGTTTTAGACACACTTCCAGAAACCTTCGATGGGAAAGGAGGCGAAAACCGTGCCTGAGTACATCTCAAGCAACGACCTACGGGTGGGAACCTGTATTGAGGTGGACGGAACACTGTACGTCGTCACCGCCTTCCAGCACACAAAAGTTGGCAAGTGGGGAGCCATTATCAAGGCAAAGCTGAAAGACCTTAACACTGGCCTTGTGGTGGAGAAGAGCTTTCGGGCTGGGGAGAAGGTTGCCCGGGCAGTCCTTGAGGGGAAACGGGCTCAGTTCATGTATCGTTCCGGATCGGATTTCCACTTCCTGAACCTCGAAACCTATGAGGAGGTTGTGCTTCCCGAGGAAATTGTGGGAGATAACCAGGACTTCCTAGTAGAGAATCTCGAAGTCGAGCTTCTCGTCTACGAGGGGAGATACATTGCGGTGAATGTTCCGCCCTTTGTCGACCTTGAAGTTGTGGATACCCCTCCAGGGGTTCGGGGTGATACGGCCTCTGGAGGGTCAAAACCGGCCACCCTCGAGACGGGCCTGACCATTCAGGTGCCTCTTTTCGTGAACCGGGGTGACCGGGTTCGCATTGATACCCGGACGCGGGAGTATCTGGAGCGGGTATAGGGAGTGGAATATTGAAGGGTTGCGAAGTTCTCCTTGAAGAAGGAAAAGTTACGTACTCTTTCCGGGTGTTGCAGAAGCTCATAGAGTGCCTTCTCCAGAGCATCCCGGGGGTGGAATCTCTGGAGAAAAACCGAGAGGAGAGTATTCGTCTTGACGCCCGGGGAGACCTCCTCTCGGTGAATCTCTTTCTCATTCTGACCCTTGAGCGGAGAGTTCCTGAGACTGCATGGGAAATTCAGAAAAGGGTCAAGGAGAAAATCGAGAAAGAGACTGCCCTAAGGGTTGACCACATCAATATCTATGTTCAGGGGTTTGCTACCGGTCATCTCTCGTCCTTTTCCCTCCAGGGAGTCTTAAAGACATGAGGAGGAAAGCCCGGGAACTTGCCTTGCAGGTCCTTTTCCAGAGGGACTTACGCCGGAAAGGAGTTGACGATATCCTTCCCTATACTCCTTTGCCTGCTTCCTGGGACGAGGATACGAGGGACTTTTTCCTCACCCTGGTCAGAGGGGTGGAGGAAAAAGAGAGGGAAATCGACCGCCTGATTACGGAAATTGCCGAAGGGTGGCCACTGTACCGCATGGCAACCATTGACCGCAACATTCTCCGCCTTGCCACCTACGAAATTGTTTTCCTCCCGGGGATACCGGCGAGTGTCTCTATCAACGAGGCGGTAGAGCTGGGGAAGAAGTACGGTACCGAGGAATCCGGGCGGTTCATTAACGGTGTCCTGGGGCGTCTTGTGCGGTATCTTGGGAAAAGCAAGGAACTCGAGGAGGTCAAGGGGAATGGAAGTTGAGGAACTCCTGGTACGGAATGCCGAGCTTGTTGAGGAATTCACGAAGAGACATCTCTCCCGAGAGGGTGTACCGCCGCTTCTCTGGGAGTCGGTCGTATACGGCGCCACAGGGGGGAAAAAACTTCGAGCCTCTCTCCTTTTTGCCACGGCAAAAGCCTACCACGTCGGCGAGGAAAAGGTGCTTCCTCTTGCTGCCGGGATCGAGATGATTCACTCGTTCTCCCTAGTGCACGATGATCTCCCTTGCATGGACAACGATGACTTTCGCCGGGGAAAGCCGAGTCTCCACAGGGCTTTCGGAGAGGCAATGGGGGTACTTGCAGGGGATGCACTCCTTGTTGAGGGATTGCGAATGTTCACGGAGAACCGGGAGTTCCGGCGTACTTTCGGTACCCGAAAAATCCTGGCAGTACTCCAGGTGTTGCTTCGTGCCCTGGGGAACCAGGGGATGGTTGGTGGGCAGGTTTTGGATCTCCTTTACCAGGGGAAGGAGGTCAGCGAGGGGGAAATCCTTGACATGTACCGTCGCAAAACCGCCCTTTTCATCCAGGCTGCGGTGCTCTGTGGGGGCATACTTGGCGGCGCTTCCCGGAGGGAAAAAACTCTCCTTTCTCGTTTTGGTCTGCTTCTTGGAGAGTGCTTTCAGATGAAGGATGACCTTCTCGATGTGACTCAGGAGAGCGCTCGCTTGGGCAAAACGGCGGGGAAGGACCTTGTCCAGGAGAAGGCAACGCTTGTTCGCATGAAGGGTGTCCTGGAAACGGAGAGGATGATGGAAGAGCAATTCCAAAAAGCCTGCCAACTGCTTGAGGCTCTTCCCAGGGATTTCTCCGAACTCCTTACTCTGTCTCGTTTTGTTATCACTCGTGACCATTGAGGATGAAAAAGGTTCGTTTGGATATTCTCCTCGTTGAGCGTGGTCTCTGCGAAAGCAGGGAACAGGCACAGCGTCTCATCCTTGGGGGAAAGGTTCGGATCAAGGGGTTTCCTCATCCTCTCAAACCCTCAACCCTCGTTCTCCCGGATGTCCCGGTGGTGCTACTTGAACCCCCAAAGTACGTGAGCCGGGGTGGGGAAAAGCTTGAATGGGCTCTGAAGGCCTTCCAGATTACCCCCTCGGGACTCGTTTTCGCCGATATCGGAGCCTCCACCGGCGGCTTCACCGACTGTCTTCTCCAGCATGGGGCCCTGAAGGTCTACGCCATCGATGTGGGAAGTGGGCAGCTCCACGAACGGCTTCGTGCCTCGCCCCGGGTGGTAGTTATGGAAAAAACCAATGCCCGGTACCTTACACCTCTTCACCTTGGAACATACGTTGACGGAGTTACGGTAGACGTCTCTTTCATTTCCCTGCGGCTCCTCTGGGACGCTATCGCTAAAATCCTGAAGGATGAGGGTATGGTCATTGCACTCGTTAAACCTCAGTTCGAGGCGGGTCGGGAAAAGGTGAAAAAGGGTGTTGTCAGAGATCCTGAAGTTCATCGGGAAGTGCTCAGCGAAGTTCTTGAGGCTGCACAGGCGAAGGGGTTGGGTTTGCAGGATCTCACTTTTTCTCCGCTTCTCGGGCCCCGGGGAAACATTGAATTCTTCGCGTACTGCCGCAAGGGGAAATCACCCTTAACGGAGTTTGAGAAAAGGGATATAATACTGAGAGTGGTGCGGGATGCCCATGAACTTTTTCGGGTTTAAAGAAACAACCTGGACGTTTCTCCTTGTCCTTATCGTGCTTCTTCTGGGGATAGTGGTCTGGTTGACGCTCTGGGTGAAAGGACTCCTTGAGCGGAGAGCCTTTCGGCGTCTCATGCGGCGTGCGAAAAACCTGGAACGCCAGGCACTGCAGTTCCTTGAACGACAAGGCTTCCGATGCCTCCAGGAACAGGCCGAGAGGGAATCTTTTTTCCTGCTTAATGGAAGACGGATCCCATTTCGGGTTCGGGTCGACTACCTCCTGAAGCGGAAGGGGAGACGGTACATCGCAGAGGTCAAAACGGGAAAGCAGGTGGAAAGTCCTGAAAATCCCTCGATACGAAGGCAACTCCTTGAGTACGCCCTCCTTTTTGCTCCCTGTGCGGTGCTCTTCGTTGACGGAGAGCACGAAAAAGTGTACGAGGTTTCCTTTCCCTGGCTTGGGTCCCTGCCAAGAACGACAAGATGGATGTGGATAGTGTGCTTTTCGGTTGGCTTCCTTGTGGGGCGATGGAGCAGAGGCTGGTGAAAAACGTCCACGTCTTCGTGCGAAGGAAAAACGGTCTGGTTTCCGAGAAGACTCGGGAACTCATTCTCCTTCTCGAGAAGAAAGGGGTGCAGGCGACGCTCGTTGTGGAAGGAGAAGGGGGAGTTGGGGATTCTGCCCCCGATCTGGCTTTCGTGGTTGGCGGAGATGGAACATTCCTTGCCGCCTGCCACCTATATGCTCCGTTTCGTGTCCCACTCCTTGGTATCGACATGGGGGGACTGGGGTTCCTTGCCGAGGTCAGCGTGGAGGAGATGGGGCGGGCCATAGACCAGATTGTCTCCGGGGCGTTTACCCTCGAGGAACGGATGATGGCCCACTGTCGGGTTGTCCACGAGGACGGCAAGGAAGAGGAAGATTTTGCCCTAAACGATGTTGTTATCTACCGTGGCCCTTTCGCGCAGATGATTCGCCTTTCAACGTACATCGATGGGGAGTTTCTGGCCTCCTTCCCTGCTGATGGTCTCATTGTGGCCACTCCCACAGGGTCAAGCGCGTACTCGCTCTCTGCCGGCGGACCGGTGGTGTTCCCGGGGCTTGAGCTCTTCATTGTCACACCAATCTGTGCCCATACTCTCTACGCGAGATCCATCGTGCTCCCCTCTTCATCCTGTATCCAAGTTGTCTTGGAATCCTTGAAAGAGGGAACCATGGTGACGCTTGACGGGCAGAGGGGATATGCTCTGAGGAAGGGAGAGCGCATCATGGTGTACCGGTCGCCTTTCTCCGCTGTTCTTGCCCGGCTTCTGCCCGAACGTCCCTTCTATGCCCTTCTGCGGAACAAACTCTCTTGGGGAATGGATATCCGGAAGCGGGTGGAGCGGGAGTGCTAAAGACACTGGTCATCCGTGACTTTATCCTGGTAGAGTATCAGGAGATTACCTTTGCTCCAGGGATGAACGTCATTACAGGAGAAACGGGTACGGGAAAGTCTCTTCTTGTGAATGCCCTTTCGTTGCTCCTTGGAGCTCGGGGGAAAGAGGAGTGGATTCGCCCGGGAAGTTCAAGGGCAGTTGTCGAGGGGTGTTTCACTCTTCAAGGGGTTCCCGAACTCCGGCAACATCTTGCCGTCTGTGGTATTCCCCTCGAAGGGGGAGATTTTGTCGTTCTCTCTCGGGAGCTCGCCTCGGGAGGAAAAAGCAAGGCCCGAATCAACGGAAGAGTTGTACCTCTCAACGTTCTCCGGGACGTGGCCGTCCTGCTCCTTGACATCTGCGGGCAGAGGGAACACTCGCTATTTTTCACCTCCTCAAGTATCCTCCGCCTCCTTGATACCTTTCTCCCGGAGAGGGGAAAAGCCATCAAGCAGCAGTACGTGACTCGTTTTGAGGAGAAGCAGGCCCTTGAAGAACGGCTTTCTTCTCTTGAGCAGGGACAGGAAAAGGAACTCGCAGACCTCGAGGAAATCCTTGAGGAAGTGCAGCAGTCGGAGCTCACCCCCGAGCTTATCCTTGAGTGCGAGGAGGAGTTCGGAAGGATTTCCCAGGCTCAGCAATACCTTGAGGCTGTACGGGAATTCCGCGAAAGCGTCCTGGGGGACGAGGGGATGCTTCGGAGGATTTCCCGTCTCCGGGCGCTCTTTCGGGAACTGTCTGGGGCTTCGGCAACTCTCCAGGAGGCAGAAATTCAGGAAATCCTTGAGCGCGTGGAGCTTGAACTTGAGGAGGCCTTGCGCCTTGTACAAGGTCTTGAGGGGTTTTTCTCCTTCTCTCCGGAACGAATAGAGAGTGTGGAAAGGGCTGTGGCGGAAATCGAGCGACTGAAAAGGAAATACCGATTCCTTACCACTTCAGAGTTCGTGACGTTTCTGAAAGGCCTCAAAGAGCGGAAGAGCATTCTTGAGAGAGAAATTGCCCAAAAGGACGTTCTTCGGGAACGTATCGCGGAGCTATCACGGGAACTGCTCTTTCTTGGAGGGGAGCTCTCTGCCGAACGCTGGAGGGCCTTTGAAGTCCTCAGGGAGAGGGTGAAAGAGGAACTGGCCACTCTTGCCCTCCAGGGGGCAAATCTCGATCTTGCCCTGGGGAAAAGACGGGAGCCTGGTCCTGAGGGAATTGACGAAGCCCGTCTCCTTATCTCCCTGAATCCCGGAATGCCTCTCCTCCCTGTTGAGGAAACTGCCTCCGGGGGAGAAATCTCCCGGATCGTTCTTGCCTTGAAGAGCGTGGCCTCTGCCCTTTCTGGTACACCGGTTCTTGTCTTTGATGAGATCGACCAGGGGGTAGGAGGTGTGACCGCTTTTGGAGTAGGAGATAAACTCAAGAAGCTCGCCCGGCAACACCAGGTCATCTGCATTACCCACTTGCCTCAGATTGCCAGCTTTGCTGACCACCACCTGAAGGTGGAGAAATTCTCCACCGGAGAGAAGGCCTGGGTTGAGGTAGTTCCTCTTTCCTCCTGGGAAGAACGTCTTCAGGAAATTGCCCGCATGATGGGAGACGAAAAGAAGCAGGCTGTAACCTTAGAGTACGCGGAAGCCCTCATAAGGAGAGCACGAAGTGGAGGTTTTGAAATCCAGTAGTTTCCTCGAAGAAGTCATGACCAGTGGGGAAATCTTTGTTTTCTCTGGACCGGGAGGAACCGGCAAAAGCGAAGTGGCCGCCAATTTTGCCACTCTGCTTGTCATTCGGGGGTTCTCCTGCGCACTAGTGGACCTTGACTTCTCGAAGGGAGATTTTACCCTCCGGAGCGGGCGTTTCGCCCTTGAGAAACCCCTTATCCTGCAGAGAGGAAGAGAGCGATACACTGAAGCACCAACCTTTGGACAGGATGTGCTTGAACTTTTCAACCGTGCGGGAGGAGAGTTTCGCCTGGTGGTGGACCTCGGGAGGGATGAGAGGGGATTACGGGTGTTCAGGAGCCTGAAGCCTTTCTGGGAAAGGCGGAAAATCCACGTTGCACTTGTGGTGAATTTCGCTCGACCCTTTTTTGGGGAAGTGGAGAGCTACATGGACTTTGTCCACACTCTGAGGAAACACCATGGAGTCCCCTTTGCCTCCCTTGTGGCCAACACCCACCTCATGCACGAGACGGACCCTTTACTTCTTGAAAAGGGATGGAAGAAGACCCGGACCCTGGAAAAAGCCCTGAATCTCCCGATACTCTTTGCCAGCCTTTGGGAACGGAATAAAAGTTACTATCCCCTTGTTGACTGGGGAGAAAGTGCGGTTTTTGCCATTTCGCGATTTATGGTGCTTCCGTGGGGAGAGGAGGACGAGAGATGCCCAGAGCACGGGTCGTGATCAACCGGGAATTCTGTAAGGGTTGCGCACTCTGCACCTATGCCTGCCCACGGGGGATTCTTGTGATCTCCCGGGACTTCAATTCCCGAGGATACTATCCCGTCATGGTGACGGATGACGAGCAGTGTGCTGGTTGTGGTTTCTGTGCTCAGGTCTGTCCTGATGTGGCCATCGCAGTGTACCGGGAGTGATGCCTATGGAGAAAATCCTCATGCGGGGGAATGAGGCCGTAGCGGAAGCGGCGGTTCGGGCAGGGTGCCGCCTGTATTTCGGTTACCCCATTACCCCGCAGAACGAAATCAGCGAGTACCTTTCCTTCCGTCTTCCCCAGGTAGGGGGAGTATTCCTCCAGGCCGAGAGTGAAGTTGCCGCCATCCACATGGTGTATGGAGCAGCCGCAACGGGTGCCCGGGTCATGACTTCTTCTTCTGGCCCTGGGGTGAGCCTCATGCAGGAGGGGCTCTCCTGTCTTGCCGCGGCCGAGCTCCCCTGCGTTGTGGTGAACATGAGTCGAGGAGGACCAGGGGTTGGAAATATTCAGCCTGCACAAGGCGATTACTTCCAGGCAGTGAAGGGCGGAGGAAACGGGGATTACCGGCTCATTGTTCTTGCCCCTTCCACCGTCCAGGAGCTCGTTGACCTTACTTATCGGGCTTTCTACCTTGCCGACAAGTACCGGAATCCGGTGGAAATTCTGGGGGACGGGATGCTTGGACAGATGATGGAACCGGTGACTTTCAGGGAGCCAGAATTTCCTCCCCTTCCCCCTAAAGACTGGACGATCCGGGGAAAGGGCAGCGGTCCCCGAAAATGGATCGTCTGTTTTGACCTTGACCCAAAGGGGCTTGAGGAATTGAACCTGAAACTCCAGCGAAAATACCGTCTCCTCGAAGAGCAGGAAACCGACTACGACACCTTTGGGGATCCCGAACCAGAAATTCTCCTTGTGGGATTCGGAACTGTGGGACGAATTTTGAAGAGCGTTGTCCGGGAAGGAAAAAAAGAGGGATTGAAGCTTGCCCTTTTCCGACCGATAACGCTCTTTCCCTTCCCAAAGGCTGCACTTTTCGAAAAGGCTAAAGGAGTGAAAGCCATTCTCGTTGTGGAGATGAACCTTGGTCAGATGCTTGAGGATGTGGAGCTGGCAGTGCGGGGAAAGGTGCCGGTGTTCTTCCTCGGACACACGGGGGGTGTTATCCCCACCGTTTCCGAAATTCTGGAGCACGTCCACGGCCTCCTCAGGGAGGAGATACGGGTATGAAGGTAGTCTTTGAGCGGCCAAAGACGCTCCTTGAAAAACCGTTCACCTACTGTCCCGGGTGCCACCACGGCCTGGCACAGCGGCTCATTGCCGAGGTCATCGAGGAGCTGGGCATTGCCGATCGGACCATCGGGGTGGGACCCATCGGGTGCTCGGTGTACATCTACGAATTCATCGACGTTGACTTTGTTGTGGGAGCCCATGGAAGAGCCCCGGCCATCGCCACAGGAATCAAGAGGTCCCTTCCAGACCGGATTGTCTTCTCCTACCAGGGTGATGGGGATATCGCGGCTATCGGAACTGCTGAAATCATCCACGTTGCGAACCGAGGCGAACTCATCACTTCCTTTTTCGTCAACAATGCGGTGTTCGGCATGACTGGAGGACAGATGGCTCCCACTACCCTTTTAGGGCAGAAGACGAAAACCACCCCTCTGGGGCGAGATCCTCAGGTTCACGGTTTTCCTTTTCGCCTTGGGGAATGCCTGAGCGTCCTTGAGGGGAGTGCCTACATTGCCCGGGTGGCCCTCACCCGCCCTCAGTTCATTCGTCAGGCCAAGGAGTGTATCCGCAAGGCCTTCCTCACCCAGATGGAGGGAAGAGGATTCTCTCTGGTTGAAATCCTCTCTCCCTGCCCCACAAACTGGGGCATGAGCCCAAAGGAAGCGGTGGACTGGCTTGAGGAGAAAATGATTCCTTACTTCCCCCTCGGGGAGCTCAAAGTGAAGGAGTGCAACTCCCGTGAAGCACCATGAAATCCTCATTGCCGGTTTTGGGGGTCAGGGTATCCTCTTTCTGGGAAGGGTTCTCGCTGTTGCGGGGATGCTTGAAGGGCATGAGGTCAGCTGGTACCCATCATATGGACCAGAAATGCGAGGAGGAACGGCGAATTGCACGGTGATCATCTCTGACGAAGAAATCGGTGCCACCATTTCTGACCGACCCGGTGTCTGCATCGTTATGAACGAGCCCTCCTTTTTCCGCTTCGCCCCCGCCGTGCAATCCGGGGGACTTCTTCTTGTGAATGCCTCTCTTGTCCGGGCAAAATGCGAGCGAGAAGACCTTGAAGTCCTCCCTGTTCCGGCGAACGACCTGGCCAAGCTCTACCTTGATGGAGCAGAGGTCACGAACACCATCATCCTTGGAGCCCTCCTTGCCCGGTGCCCGATCGTCCAGAGGGAAAGCGCCGAAAGGGCACTCGCGGAGTGCCTGCGGGGAAAACGAGAGAAACTCTACACCCTGAATCTGAAGGCTCTCGAGGTGGGGTGGGAGTTCGTTGAGAAGGGGGCTGAACCATGCTGGTGAGAGATCGTATGAGCAGGGATGTCGTTACCATCCCGAGTTCGGTCACCATCCTTGAAGCGCAGAAAATCATGCGGGAAAGCCGGATACGGAGGCTTCCCGTGGTGGATCAGGGAGAACTCGTGGGCATCGTGACGTACAATGACCTCCTTGAGGCCTCCCCCTCAAAGGCGACCACGCTGAGTCGTTTTGAGTTGACGTACCTTCTGAGCAAAATGACCGTGGCCGAGATTATGACCCGTAATGTCATTACTGTTCCACCCGATGTCCCCATTGAAGAGGCAGCACTCATCATGCAGAAGCACCAGATTGGGGGTTTGCCGGTTGTGGAGGAGGGGAGCGTGGTGGGTATCATCACCGAGTCGGACATCTTTGAGGTCTTTGTGGAAACCCTGGGACTCAAGGAGGGAGGAGCACGGATCACCCTGGAACTCCCACAAAAGCCGGGAGTGTTGCATGAAGTCACTGGAGTAATTAAAGAACACGGTATTAACATTCTGAGTCTTGCTACCTTCTACGAGGAGGGCAAACCCGAATACCGGTATGTCGTGGTGAGGGTCAACACGCTAACTCCTCAGGAGATCGTGGCCGGGCTCAGAGAGAAGGGTATCACTGTCACCCACGTCTGGATTGCTCCTTTGGGGGAGAGAGGCCATGTTCTTCCCGTATGATGGAAAGGCTACTGAGTTGCCTGAACCCGAAACGGAGAAGGAAGAGATACTCCTGAGGACAAGGGTGTTCGAGGTTGTTCGCAAAACATACCGTGGTGGTATGGAACGAATTTTCGTCCGTCACCGCGGTGCCGTGACCGTCATCGCCACCACCCCCAGGGGACGGATACTCCTTGTCAGGCAATTCCGTGCCCCTATCGGGGAATGGCTCTGGGAGATCCCGGCAGGGACCCTCGAAGAGGGAGAAGATCCGCTGCTCTGCGCCCAGCGGGAACTCGAGGAAGAAACGGGTTTCTCCTCTCCGGAGTGGTCTTACCTTTTCTCTGTGTGCCTTGCCCCAGGATACAGCAGCGAAATCATCCATTTCTTCCGGGCTCAGAATGCCTGTCCCCTTGAGGGAGACATTCGTGAGGGAGACGCTGACGAGGTCATTTACTACCTTGAGGTCTCTAAAGAAGAGGCGCAAACCATGCTCGCCGAGGGTGTCATCAAGGACGCCAAGACCCTTATTGGTCTTCAGTACTGGCTCAGTGAGAAGCCATGAGAGTGTTCATCACGCTCCTTGACGGTGTTGGTGTTGGCGCCCTCCCCGATGCCCATCTCTATGGGGATGAAGGGAGTCATACTTTGAGGAATACCGCCCTGGCCGTGGGTGGACTGCATCTCCCAAACCTCGAACGCCTGGGGCTGGGCCTTTTCGAGGACATTCCGCACCTTGATCGTCCCGGCGATCCTCTTTCGTGGTACGGGAAGATGCTTGAGCAATCACCAGGAAAGGACACCACAAGCGGACACTGGGAAATCGCCGGGGTTATTCTGGAACGTCCTCTTCCCGTGTACCCTCAGGGATTTCCTCAGGACGTCGTGGAGAAAATCGAAGAGGCCATCGGTCGGCCGGTTCTCGGGAACAAGCCGGCCTCGGGAACAGCCATTATTGAAGAACTCGGGGAAGAACACCTCCGTACCGGATTCCCCATCGTGTACACCTCAGCAGACAGCGTGCTCCAGATTGCAGCCCATGAGGAGGTTGTTCCCCTTTCTGAACTCTACGCGATGTGTGAAAGGGTTCGAGCCATTATGACGGGAGAGCACGCTGTTGCCCGGGTCATTGCCCGGCCTTTTTCAGGGGAGCCGGGAGCATTCTACCGGACTCCTCATCGCCGTGACTTCTCCCTTCCTCCGCCCTGTGAAACCATTCTCGACGTGCTTTCTCAGGAAGGGAAAAAGGTTGTGGGGATAGGGAAAATCCGGGACATCTTTGCCGGACGAGGCATTACAGAGAGCTTCCCCACCAAGAACAACGAGGAAACCTTTGCCACCCTTCAGAAGATGGTGCCAAGAGGCGACATCGCCCTTGTATGGGCAAACTTTAACGACTTTGACACCCTGTACGGCCACCGTAACAACCCCCATGGGTTTGCCCAGGCCTTAGAGTCGTGGGATAGAGAGCTTGAAGGTTTTCTCTCTTCTTTGGGGAAAGACGATATCCTCATCATCACCAGCGACCATGGATGTGATCCAACCACCCCGAGTACAGACCATTCCCGGGAATACGCCCTTCTTCTTGCCTTCTCCCCACGAACACCCCGAGGAGGGTGTCTGGGAATCCGCAAGACTTTTGCCGACGTGGCAGCTACCGTTGCCGAGCTCTTCGAGGTGAGGTGGTATGGACCAGGAGAGAGCTTTGCTCCGTACCTTGTATCGCGATGACGTTCTTGAGCACCTCCGGAGTGTGGCAAGTGTTTCTCCCCTGCGCCCCCTGTGTGCCCTCGTGGCGGGATCGGGATGGGGCGGATGCGTTGAGGGAGAAACCGTTGAGGAATTCACCCTCGCAAGGCTCCACCCTTCGCTTTGCCCAGGAGTTCCGGGACACCAAGGAATTCTTCGCCTTGTGCGCCTTCCCCAGGGCCACCTTCTTGTGGTTGAGGGACGCCTTCACCTCTACGAAGGATACGGACTTCCTGAAGTGCTTCTCCCCGTCACTTTTGCGCATTTTCTCGGTGTGCAGATTGTTATTCTCACCAATGCCTCAGGGAGCCTCTCTCCCTTTCTTCGTCCGGGGAGCATCCTGGTTTTGTCCGACCAGATAGACTGGACCTTCGTCCCCGATTGTTTCCCCCGGGCCGTCTTCGACGAAAAGCTCCGGTATCTGGCCCTGCGGGGAGCCTGGGCCTGCGGACTTTCTGCCCTTGAGGGCGTGTATGTTGGGGTTCTTGGGCCTTCTTTTGAGACGAAGGCAGAAATCCAGATGCTTGGATTCCTGGGAGGACATGCCGTGGGGATGTCAACGGTGAAAGAATCGAAGTGGGCGAGGGGCCTTGGTATGAAGGTTTTGGCTCTTTCCCTTGTAACCAACTGGGGAACGGGACTCTCGCCGTTTCCCCTCTCCCATGAGGAAGTTCTATCTCTTGCAGAAACCCAGAAGCCTCTCCTCAGAACATTCCTCCATCACATTGTGACGGAGATTCTCCATGAAAATCGTTGTGAGTCATGAAGGAACGGATTTCGATGCCTTTGCCTCCATGTTTGCCGTGACCAAGGTTTTCCCCGGAACCCATATTGTCCTCTGGGGGACGGTTAACCCCAACGTCCGGCACTTCCTCTCCCTCCACGGCACGTTCTTCCCTTTCCTCACTGAAAGAGATGTGGACTGGAACGCCGTGGAGACCATCTACGTCGTCGATACGGTATATCTTGAACGGCTGAGCAAAGCAGGCCACCTCATTCGGGAAAACCGGGTTGACTACTTCATCTTTGACCACCACCCGGTGGAGGAAAAGGATATCCCCCCACGTACACTCCTCAGAAACTGCGGTGCCTGCACCACTATCCTGGTAGAAAAAATCAGGGAAGCATCCTTACCCCTTTCTCCCCTTGAGGCCACCTTGCTCCTTCTTGGCATCTACGAGGATACCGGATCCTTCACCTTTCCCACCACGACCGCTTTTGACCTCCAGGCTGCGTCCTTCCTGCTCTCCCAGGGGGGCATGGTGAGCTACATCCCCCGATTCACACGGGTGGTGCTCACGAAGGAACAGGAAGAGGTCCTCAGGGCCATGGTCCGTGCCCTTACTGTAGAGGACATCAATGGTGTTCCCGTGCATTTCTGCGTTCTCTCTTTTCCACAGTATCTTGAGGGCATATCGCTTCTTGTGCACCGGCTCATGGAAATGGAGGACATAGAGGTCTTCTTTGGTATCTTTGCCATGGAGAACAAAGTCCATGTCATTGCGCGAAGCCGTCTTGAGGGAGTCAACCTCCATGAGATTCTCGGGAAAATCGGTGGAGGAGGGCATCAGAGTGCGGCCTCTGCTACCTTCCGCAACCGGAGCCCTGAAGAAGTCCAGGAGGAAATCCGTCACCTCCTGTATCGGTCGGTTTCTTTTACCAGGGCCTTTGAGGTGATGTCGCATCCAGTGAAAACCGTTTCTCCAGAGACGACCATTGAGGAGGCCTTCGCCCTCCTTTTGCGCTTTGGTTTTTCTGGCCTTCCGGTCGTAGACAGGGAGGGGAAACTGGTTGGGCTCATTGCCCGAAGAGATGTGGAAAAGGCCTTGCACCATGGTCTGCGCTGGGCTCCCGTGAGGAGCTTCATGTCTTCCCAACTCGTCACGGTAGGTCCTGAGGAATCCCTGGTCCGGGTACGGAATCTGATGGTGGAAAAGGACGTGGGGAGAGTTCCGGTGGTGAAGGACGGAAGAATCCTGGGCATCATTACCCGAAGCGATGTCCTGCGGGCCATGCACCAGAAGGAGAATCTTGTGCTCCAGCACATGACCCGTGTGTCTTTAGCGGAAAAACTCTACCAGCACTTTGGACGGGATTATCTTCTACTCCTTGAGCAGGTGGCTGAAACTGCGAAGCGTGCCGGTGTTAAGGTTTACCTCGTGGGGGGAGTGGTCCGGGACATTATCCTTGGGGTGCCCAATGAAGACCTCGACCTTGTGGTTGAGGGAGATGCCATCGCCTTCGCCCGTCTTCTTGGCAACCGCTTCAGAGGGAAGGTCGTTCCGTATCCCCCCTTTGGAACCGCCATCCTCTTCCTCCCGGATGGAAAGAGAATTGACCTCGCTTCGGCACGTCACGAGTTCTACGCCTTTCCCGGGGCCTCTCCCCAGGTGGAATACGCCAACCTCCGGCGAGACCTTTTCCGGCGAGATTTCACCGTCAACGCTATGGCCATCAGTCTCCATCCCGACAACTGGGGGGAACTTTTTGATTTCTTCGGAGGCCTTAAGGACCTTGAGAAGGGCGTCCTCCGGGTTCTCCATCCCTTAAGCTTTGTGGAAGACCCTGCCCGGGCCATCCGGGCCGTTCGCTTTGAGGGGAAGTACGGTTTTTCCATCGAACCTTTCACCCTGAGTCTTTTGCAGCAGACTGTCCGGGAGAGCTTCCTCATGAAAATCAAGCCAGACCGCCTCAAAGAGGAACTCTCTCTTATCCTTGCACTTCCCGATTTTCCTCGCTACCTTTTCCGAATGTACCAGCTCGATATGTTTTCTACCCTCTTTCCTGGATGCATCTGGAAGAAGGAATTCGAGACCGTTTACAGGAAACTCCTGGACATTCTGCGCATCCATGACACCTCCTCCTGTGATCCTTTCCTTCTGAAGCTTTCGCCCCTTTTTGGTTCCATGGACCTGCAGTTCCTCGAGAACCTCAAAGCCAGGCTCTCTCTGTCAAAAAAGAGCGTTCAAAAAATCGCGACCTTTCACGAAAAGCGAGAGCAAACCTTAGTGGAGCTCTCCCAGGAATCTCTCAAAAATTCCCGGGTTTACCTCCTGTGCTCTGCCATACCCCTTGAATTCCTTTTCCTCCTTCTTGCCGAACACGAGGGGATGGTTCACAAGCGTATCGAACAATACCTCAGAGAATGGAGGAACGCAAGACCCATTCTCGATGGTCTTGCTCTCGAGGCCCTGGGCATCCCGAAAGGACCGATATATGGTAGAATTCTCCATGAACTTCTCCTTGCCCAGCTCGATGGAGAAGTCACAACTCCCAAAGAGGGGGAACATTTCGTACGGGCTTTTCTGGAGAGGATGAACAATGACCGGAAGAGAACGCATTTTTAGCGGTATGCGACCAACTGGACAGATGCACATCGGACACTACTTTGGGGTTCTGAGGAACTGGGTCCGCCTGCAACATGAGTACGAGTGCATTTTTGGGGTGGCCGACTGGCATGCCCTGACGACGTCTTTTGAGAACACAAAGGATCTTGAGACACACATGATCGACATGGTGACGGACTGGCTGAGCGTGGGAATTGACCCCCAGAAGTGCCTCCTCATGGTCCAGTCCCTTGTGCCAGAGCACGCTGAGCTCCACCTCCTGTTTTCCATGATCACCCCCGTGGGGTGGCTTGAGCGAAATCCGGTCCTCAAACAGCAGCTCCAGGATATGGGCCTTAAAGAGGCCGTGGGGTACGGCCACCTGGGGTACCCGGTACTCATGGCCTCTGATATCCTCATCTACAAGGCGAGCAAGGTCCCCGTGGGGGAAGACCAGGTTCCCCACATCGAAATTACCCGGGAAATCGCCCGCCGGTTTAACAGTTTGTATGCTCCGGTTTTCCCTGAACCCCAGGCTCTGCTCACTGACTCCCCTCGCATCCTGGGAATCGATGGGAGGAAGATGAGCAAAAGCCTCGGAAACCATATTGGGCTTTCCGAGCCTCCCGGGGAGGTTCGCCGAAAGGTCCTGGCAATGTTCACAGATCCTGAGAAAATCCGCAGGAACGACCCGGGGCATCCTGAGCGGTGTAACGTTTTCACCTTCCACAGAGCCACCGGCAACACGAGGGTGGAAGAAATTGAAAGAGACTGTCGGAGTGGGACCCTGGGATGTGTGACCTGCAAGCAAGAACTGGCAGAACACCTGATCCGGTTCCTCGAAACCATTGCTCCGCACCGGGGAGAATACGAGGGCAAACAAGAACTTGTACGAGAGATTCTCGTTGAGGGAAGCAGGAGAGCCCGCCTCCTTGCCCGGGAGACTCTGGAAGAGGCCCGAAGGGCCATGGGCATCCATTATGGAATCGCGCGATAGAGCGTACTGGGAGAATCGTCTTGCCCAGTGTTCTTCTTTTCTTGAGCGAGCAGGCGTTCTCGAAGAACTCCTGAACTTTCTCCAGGAGGAACTGGCGAAGGCCCTTGGGGACAGGGAAGGAGAACATGAAGAACCTCACAAAGCGCAGCATGAAAAGGACTTTTTCGAGCTCTTCGTGGAGGCTCTAGAAGCCCTCCAGAGGAGGGAGGAGAACATCATAGGCGCTCCGCCAGAGCGCCGGAAAGCTCTCGGTGCAGAGGTGGCTCATGATCCCTGCGCCCTCGGCCTCCAGGACCTTCTGGAACTCTACGGACTGTACCTTGGGGAAGGGGTAGAGGAACGTCTGCCACTTCCCGACACTGAATTTGCACACCTTCTTGAAGAAAGGCGCAGGGTGATTCTCTCCCAGTGTCGCGAAAACCTCCTCCTTCCCATGGGGCACTTCTTCAGCGACTGCAAAGACAAAAAAATGACGATTGCCACGTTTCTTGTGCTCCTTGACCTGGTCTTCCGAAACGTTCTGTTCATGCGGCAGGGAAGAAACGGAGAGATCCTCCTTGGATGGGCAGGACCGGAAAATGCTGCAGAATCTCCTTGAGGGATTGCTTTTCTCTTCCCCCCACCCCGTGAGTCTGGGGGAGATGGAACGGGTAACAGGGAGGAACGAAGAGGAAATCCTCCATGCCCTTCAGGAGCTCAAGCAATCCTATGAAGCCCGGGAGGGAGCATTGGCCATCCGAAGGGTGGGGAAGAAGTGGCAGATGATTGTTCGTCCTCAGTACGGGGCATTGCTTCGGGAACGCCTCCGCCGTAGCTTCTCAAGGACGCTTTCCCGCAGCGCCCTTGAGACTCTGGCCATTGTGTCCTTGTACCAGCCTGTGACAAAGGTTGACATTGACCTTAGAAGAGGAGTAGACTCTACCCAGGCTCTCCGAACCCTTCTCAGAACAGGCCTTGTCACCGTCTGCGGAAGGAGTTCCGCTCCTGGTCGACCGTTTCTTTACCGGGTAACAGAGAAGTTCTTTCAGACCTTTGGGCTTGAGGGAGAGGAAGAACTCGAGAAGCTGAAGCGTCTTCTTGGGGAGAAAGGCTATGGAACGGCTCAACAAATTCCTGGCCCGGGCCGGAGTGGCCTCGCGGAGAAAATGTGACCAGCTTATTGCAGAGGGAAGAGTGACGGTGAATGGAGTCGTGGTGACGAATCCGGCCACGCGAGTCTCAGAAAACGACCTTGTTCTCGTGGATAATGTTCCGGTGCGCCCGGTGGAGCACCATGTGTACATTGAGCTCCACAAACCCCGTGGGTATCTCACGACCCTCAAAGACCCTTACGGACGGAAGACCATTGCCGAGCTCCTCCAGAATATCCCGTACCGCGTGTTCCCGGTCGGTCGCCTGGACCGGGACAGCGAGGGGTTATTGCTCCTCACAAACGACGGGTTCCTCACGTACGTCTTCACCCATCCCAGGTTCGGCGTGGAGAAGAGGTACCTTGTCCATGTTCAGGGAGAGGTTCAAGCTGAAGACCTCGAAAGGCTTAAGGCGGGGATTCCTCGGGGGGAGGAATGCTACCGCATTGTGTCTGGCCAGGTGCTTGAGAAAAAAGGAGAAACCTCGCTCGTTGAGGTGGTGCTGACGGAGGGGAAAAAACACGAAGTCCGGATCCTCTTTGACGCCTTGGGTTTTCCCGTGATACGGCTCATCCGTGTGGGCATGGGACCTCTTACTCTGGACCCGGAGCTTCCTCCAGGGAAATGGCGGTATCTCCGGAAGGATGAGGAGGAGAAACTCAGGGCATATCTTGCAGAGCGGAGGCAGACGTGAAAGAAGAGAAAGGCCTTGTGCAGCTCTTCTTTGGAGATGGGAAGGGCAAAACCTCCGCGTCTTTGGGGGTGCTTTTGCGAGCTGTTGGACACGGAAAGAAAACCCTTTTTCTCGCTTTCTTCAAAGGGAGGTTTTCGGGAGAGATTGCGGCGGTTCAATTCCTCCCAGGAGTGGAATACTACCAGTTTGGAACCGGGGCATTTATCCGGAATGGGAATCCTGGACCTCTTGAAAGGCAGGAGTTCCTCTGTGGCTGGTACATGGCCCGTATGGCCCTCCTTGAAGGCACTCATAACCTTGTCATTCTCGACGAATTCCCTTATGCTTTCTTCTGGGGGCTCCTCACCTTTCAGGAGTTCTCCGAGGTTCTTGCTTCCCGAAAACCCTGGGTGGAGGTCGTCCTGACAGGGAGAAAGGTCCCCCAGGAACTCCTTGAAGTTGCCGACCTCGTTTCTGAGATACGGAACATTCGCCATCCTCTTGAGAGGGGGATTCAGGCGCGAAGGGGGTTCGAATACTGAGTGAAGGTCGTACGCGGAATCCGGGGGGCAATAACGGTTGACCGGGATGAGCGGGAAGAGATCAAGCAGGCAAGCCTTGAGCTCTTCACCCAGATCCTCGCAGAGAACGAACTTTCCCCCGACGACATCGCAGGGGTCTTCATCACTGCTACACCGGATCTCAGGTCGGTCTTCCCTGCGGAGGTCATCAGGGAACAGGAATGTTTCCGCTATATCCCCATCCTCTGCGCCCAGGAAATGGACGTGGAGGGAGCTTTACAGAAGTGCATTCGAATGCTTGTCCTCGCCCATACTCCAAAAGGCCCACAGGAGGTTCGTCACGTTTACCTCCGTGGGGCCCAGTCCTTACGGAAAGACCTTTGTCAGAGAGGAGGGAAGACGTGAGACGCGCTCTGGTATCACCCTTCCGGGGTACCCTCCAGGGGACAATCCTGTGTCCGCGGGATAAATCCCTGAGCCATCGAGCGGCGTTCATTGGGGCCCTGAGCGAGGGAGAAACTTCTATCAATGGGTTCTCCTTCTGTCGCGACTGCCTTGCAACGCTCTCCTGCATCCGTGCTCTGGGGGTTGAGGTTCACACGTTTCCCGAAGAGGGGAAGGTGGTCATCCGGAGCGGAGGGTTGTCTGCGCTCAGGGAACCAGAGGATGTCCTGAACGCAGAGAATTCGGGAACAACAATCCGTTTCATGGCAGGGATTGCTTCAGGAATCCGGGGGTTAACGGTCCTCACAGGGGATGAGAGCCTTCGCCGCCGACCGATGCGACGGGTTATCGAACCCCTCAGGAAAGCCGGGGTGGAGATTGGGGGGAGAGGGGGAGACCGTTTCCCTCCTCTCTTCATACGGGGGAAGGGCAGCGTCCTGCCTTTCCACCATGTCCTCGAAGTTCCCAGTGCTCAGGTGAAATCCGCACTCCTTTTTGCTGCCCTGTGGGGAGAGGGGAAGTCCACCATTGTTGAGCCTCTTCCATCACGGAACCATACCGAGAATATGCTCCGGTATGTGGGCGTACCGCTTCACGAAGACCATGGAGTCATCACCGTTGAGCCCCCCAGGAGAATCTCTGCCTCTTCCTTTGACCTTCCGGGGGACATTTCTTCGGCCGCCTTCCTTATGGCCCTTGCGCTCTGCATTCCCGGGAGTTCCCTCCTCATTCAGGATGTAGGGCTAAATCCAACACGGACAGGGTTCCTCCGGTGCCTTGAACGGATGGGTGGAAGGTACCGTGTACTTGAGCGACGAAAAACTTTCGGAGAGGACCGGGGGGATATTTTCGTTGAGTACTCCGAGCTCGTGGCCACATCTGTGGAGCCGGAGGAGATCCCCCTTTTGATTGACGAAATCCCCATCCTTGCCGTGATTGCGGCCAAAGCCAGGGGGACAACGGTCATCTCCGGCGCTCAGGAACTCCGGGTAAAGGAAAGTGACCGCCTTTTCGCCATTGCTCGGGGCCTGCAGTCCCTGGGGGTGAACGTCGAGGAAAAAGAGGACGGCCTCGTCATCCATGGCCCATGCGCCTTTCGGGGTGGAACCGTGCAGAGCTTTGGCGACCACCGGATTGCCATGAGCTTCATCGTCGCCGGCCTTCTGGGCGAAGAAGGCGTGGCGGTTGAGGACGTCGACTGTGTGGATGTGAGTTACCCTTCCTTTTTCACAGACCTTGGAAAGCTTGGCGTCCAGAGCGTCACCGTCGAGGAGGCTTGCTAAAGGCCGTGAAACAGCACATCGCCATTGATGGCCCTGCCGGAGCGGGGAAAAGCACGGTTGCCCGGCTTCTTGCCTGGCGGCTTGGTTACCTCTACCTCGATACCGGGGCTTTCTACCGGGCCGTGACGCTGCACTTCCTCGAACTCGGTCTGGGAAAGGAGGACCTGGAAAGGGGAGAAATTGCCCGTTTCCTCCAGTCCGTACGCATCGACATTTGCCCCGGGGACGAGACCAGGATTTTCCTGAACGGCCGAGATGTTTCCCGGGACATCCGGACTCCTGAAGTCGACGCACTCGTCTCCTATGTGGCAAAAGCACCCGAAGTGCGGAACTTTCTCAGGGAGGTGCAGCGGCGTATTGCGCTCTCCCGACCTTCGGTAGTTGAGGGAAGAGACATTGGAACGGTTATCCTTCCTGAAGCGGACCTCAAGGTTTTCCTCACCGCTCTCCCGGAGGTTCGAGCCAGGAGGCGATGGCGGGAACTCGCCTTGCGGGGGAAGAAAGTGGATTACAAGGTGGTTTTGAAAAACGTACTGGAAAGAGACAGCATCGATTCCCAGAGGTCCTGTGCTCCCCTGCAGCAGGCTCAAGACGCGGTGGTTGTTGATACCTCACACCTCACCGTAGAGGAAGTGGTGGAGAAACTCTACATCATGGCGACGGAGGAAAACCATGGAGGTTCGTGTGGCTGCCTCTTTCGGGTTCTGTAAGGGGGTACGGCAGGCTTTCGCGCTTGCGGAGCGCTCTTTTGAGCTTGGGGGCCCGGTGTACTTTCTGGGGGAGCTCGTGCACAATCACGACGCTATGGAAATGTTCCGTGCCAGAGGTGCCCGCATCGTCGAGAATCCCGAGGAGATTCCCTCCGGAGCTGTTGTGGTCACCCGGTCCCACGGGATACCGAAGGATGTACAGGAAGAACTCCTGAGGAAGAACGCGACCATCGTCGACACAACCTGCCCGAAGGTGAAACGGGTTCAGGTTCTGGCCCGGCGGCTTGAGGAGGAAGGATACCGCCTTGTAGTCTTTGGAAAGGCTTCGCACCCTGAGGTCCAGGCCCTTCTGAGCGTCCTCAAAAAGCAAGCGCAGGTCGTTGCAACCCCGGAAGAGTGGCAGAAGGCCTTTGCTGTGGACCACCAGGGCCCCTTTGCCGTGCTGGCCCAGACAACCTTTCCCAGCGTTCTTTTGCAGCAATTCGAGAACTGGGTTCGGGAGCAAGGCCTCTTGGGGGTTCGGATAGTCCATACCCTCTGCGATGAAACCGAAAAGCGCCAAAGGGAGCTTGAGCAAAACCTGGAACAAAATCCGGGGGATGTGGTTATTGTTGTTGGAGGAAAACACAGTGCCAATACCCGTTCGCTCTTCGTCCTCGCCGAAAGGCGAGGGGTGCCGGTGTTCTGGGTGGAGAACGCCGCTGAGCTCCGATCGCTTTCGCTCCCAAAGAGGGCATCGTTTTTCATCACGAGTGGCACGTCAACTCCGGACTGGGTTGTTCAGGAAGTCGTTACCTATCTTCAGTCACTGTAGCATTGGGGTTCTTTGGCCATGAGGGATAACCTTCCTCTCTGCGTCCTTGTCGGAAGGACGAATGTGGGCAAGTCGACCCTTTTCAACCTCCTTGTGGGTGAACGGGTCGCCATCGTGGACCCCACCCCGGGTGTCACCCGGGACTGGATTGAACGTGTGGTGTCAGTGAAAGGTCTTGCAATACGCCTGGTGGACACCGGAGGGATATCCCTGGGAGAGGAAGGGTTGCAAAAGGCGGTGGAGGAGCGTGTCTGGCGGCTCGTTGACGAAGCCCAGCTTGTCCTTTTTCTTGTCGACGGGCGGGTACCACTGACTAGGGTAGAGGCCGAGGTCATTGCCACACTTCGCAGGAAGCAGCGACCATTCTTTGTGGTGGTGAACAAACGCGAGGGCCTCACCCATGAGTCACCTCCTCCTGAGATTCTCGAGCTCGCGGGAGGAAAGGTTTTCCAGATTTCCGCAAAGCATGGAGATGGCATTGCCCGCCTCAAGGAGGCCATCTTCCAGGAACTCAAGGAATTCAGGAATCCCAAAGCCTCTGCGATATCCCCTTCAGGAGGCATTCCTGTGGCCATTGTGGGGAAACCCAATGTGGGCAAGTCAACACTTTTCAACAGCCTCCTTGGGGAGGAGCGGGCTATCGTGAGTCCGGTGCCTGGAACCACGAGGGATGCCGTTGAAGCCCCGTTGCGAGGATCTTACGGCTACTACCTTCTTGTGGATACCGCTGGCCTCCCCAGGAGGAAAAACATCCGGGATCGGGTTACGCTGTACGCAACGTTTCGGACCACGGAACGCCTTGCCGACGCCGAGCTCTGTCTTCTTGTTCTTGATCCCTTTCAGGGCGTGACCCGCCAGGACCGGAGGATTGCTCGCGAAATTGCCCAACTGCACAAATGCTGTATTGTGTTCGTAAACAAAGTTGACGCGCTCCTTGTCAGAAACCCCAACCTGTCCCTTATGGAGCTCTGTGAAAGGGCTCGCGTTGACCTTCCTGCCCTCTACTATGCAGCATTTCGCGCTGGCTCAGCCCTTGATGCCTCTTTGGTTCGAGAAACACTCCTCCCCCTCATGGCCGGTGTGGTCACCCGTTTCCACCAGACGGTTCGAGAAGATGTCCTCAGGGGGAGAGTTCGAGAGAAAATTCGCCGACAGTTTTCTATGCTTCCCAGAAGGAGGAAACCCAGCCTGGAGATGCTTCTTCAACAGGGTGTAGCTCCACCCCATTTCCTTGCAGTGGTGGAGGGTATCCGGGAAAAGGATGAAGAAGAACAGTGTCTGAATATTATCGAGAAGGTCCTGCGAGAGGAGATGGACTGGGAAGGTGTACCGCTTCGAATCACAGTGCAGCGAGAAGGAGAGAGAGTACCTCAGAGCGTACTGGAACTATCTCCAGAATGAGCGACGGTGTTCTCCCCACACCCTGGAGAACTATTTTCGTGTTCTTGGTCAATTCGTGGAATTCCTGCGGACCCGGGGGAAAGACCTTTGTTTTGTGGACACCCAGGATGTGAATGACTTCTTTGTGTATCTCCGTGTACACCGCAAGTTGAAACGGATTTCCCAGAGCCATCGTGCTTCAGTCCTTCGGAGCTTTTTCCGGTTCCTGCGTCGCCGTGGTTTCCTCTCGGAGAACCCCTGTGATGGGCTTGGGCAGCTCCGCGTGGAGAAAAAACTCCCCCAGTTTCTGACCCAGGAGGAGGTCACGAAGATCCTTGATACTCTGGAACGGGAAAGGGACGAACACCCCAGGGATTTCTCCCGGGTGCGGAATTGGGCGCTCCTTGAGCTCCTCTACGCAAGTGGTGTGCGGGTGAGCGAAGCTTCTCGGATACGGCTCGAAGACATAGACTTTACGAAGAACACAATCCGGGTGCGAGGAAAGGGGGGGAAAGAACGAATTGTTCCTTTCAACGAAGCCACAAGAAAGGCCCTGGAGAAGTATCTTGAACTGTGGCGCACCGCCTTCCCGAAGGCCGAATTCCTCTTTGTGAACCGCTCTGGAAAACCCCTCACGCCCCGGGGGATCAGGAACATTGTGGAGAATGCAGCGAGTAGAGCCGGCATTTGGGGGAAGAGGGTTTTCCCCCACATCTTCCGGCACAGTTTCGCTACCCACTTCCTCGCTGGTGGGGGAGAGCTGCGTGTCATCCAGGAGGCCCTGGGGCATTCGAGTTTATCCACGACTCAGGTGTACACTCACCTTGACTGGGATAAAATGAAAAAGGTATACGAGAATGCCCATCCTCATGCCCGGAGAGCGAGGGAGAAAGAGACGTGATACGTGCAACTACTGTTATTGCTGTCCTGAAAGATGGAAAAGGCGCCATGGCCTGTGATGGCCAGGTGACCATGAACGAGGCCGTCTTGAAGCGGGGAGCCAGGAAGATCCGGCGGCTCTACCAGGACAGAGTACTGGCGGGCTTTGCAGGGAGCGGGGCCGACTGTCTGACCTTGCTTGAACGCCTTGAGGAAAAGCTCAACATGTACGGTGGCAATCTTCCCCGTGCAGCGATAGAACTGGCAAAGATGTGGCGGACCGATAAGGTGTTACGCCAGCTGGACGCATTGCTTCTGGCTATGGACACCTCCCATATTTTCCTTATCTCTGGTCGGGGTGATGTAGTCGAACCCGATGAGCCGGTGGCCGCTATCGGCTCAGGAGGAAACTACGCCTTAGCAGCGGCAAAGGCGCTTCTGCGCCATACCAATCTCGAAGCCCGGGACATTGCCCGTATTGCCCTCCAGATTGCCTCGGAAATCTGCATTTACACCAATGACAATGTTTTTCTGGAAACCTTAGGGGAGGAAAGAACGTGATGGAGGAGAGTCTCACCCCAGAGGAAATCGTGCGGGAACTTGATAAATACATCGTGGGGCAAAGTGAAGCCAAAAAGTGTGTGGCTATCGCCCTCAGGAACCGGATGCGGCGGCGGATGCTCCCCCCAGAAATCGCTGAGGAAATCACCCCAAAGAACATCATCATGATTGGTCCGACAGGGGTTGGGAAAACAGAAATCGCCCGTCGTATTGCGAAACTCACCAATGCACCGTTTTTGAAAGTGGAGGCGACGAAGTTCACCGAGGTCGGGTATGTGGGCCGGGATGTGGAGTCCATCATCCGGGATCTCACTGAGCTCGCCATTCGCATGGTGAAAAACGAACGGATCAAAACTCAGGAAGAGAAAGTGCGGGAAATCGTGGAGGAAAGAATTCTTGACGCTCTCATGGCCCAGGACTCTGGAAGGGACGAGGAAGCAGACTTCGAAAGCTCGCCCCGGGTGGATGTGGTATGGCCGACGGTCTCTGCTTCACTCACCAGGACTCGAGAAAAACTCCGGGAGAAACTCCGCAGGGGAGAGCTTGAAGAACGCATCATTGAGATCGAAGTTGAAGAGAGCTCTTTCCCGGTGGAATTTGTTGCCGCAAGTGGCATGGAAAGCCTGGGCATTGACCTGCGGGACGTTTTCGGAAGCCTCTTTCCACCCCGGAGGAAGCGAAAGCGAATGAAGATCAAGGATGCCCGGGAGGTTCTCTTCAACCAGGAGGTTCAGAGAGCTATCGATATGGACGACGTCGTGCAGGAAGCCATCCGACGGGTGGAGGAAACGGGTATCGTCTTTATCGATGAAATCGACAAAATTGTTTCCCCTCCAGGAGGGGGATATGGACCGGACGTCTCCCGGGGTGGCGTACAGCGGGATCTCCTCCCCATCGTTGAGGGTTCAACAGTTCTGACAAAACACGGTCCTGTTCGGACAAACCACATCCTCTTCATTGCTGCAGGAGCCTTTTCCCAGTCCAAGCCTTCAGACCTTCTCCCTGAGCTCCAGGGACGTTTCCCTATCCGGGTAGAGCTCTCTCCACTCTCTGAAGAGGACCTCTACCGAATCCTTGTTGAGCCATACAACTCTCTGGTGAAACAGTATAAGGCTTTGCTATCCACCGAAGGGGTTTCTATTGATTTTACCGAAGATGCTCTCCGCGAGATTGCCCACATCGCCTACTCGCTGAACGAGAAGATGGAGAACATCGGAGCGCGGAGGCTGTACACCGTTGTGGAAAAGGTCCTCCAGGACATCTCGTTCAACGCACCGCGTCTTAAGGGGCAGCACATCGTGATCGACCGGGAGTACGTCAGAAAACAGCTCCAGGATATCCTTAAGGATGAAGACGTCACAAGGTACATTCTCTGATGAGGGGGACTTGTGGCGTTCCTGCCCTTCGTGCTATACTTACCCAGGTTTTGAGCACGCATGCGGGGAACCCTCCGGTGCCTTTTATGGTTCTCCCCGCAGAGGAAAAAACCGGAAGGAGGATCGGTCTATGGCTGTTGTTACCATGAAGCAGCTGCTCGAGGCAGGGGTTCATTTCGGCCACCAGACCCGGCGATGGAACCCCAAAATGAAGCCGTACATTTTCACCGAGCGGAACAACATCTACATCATCGACCTGCAGAAAACCGTTGAGCTCACTGAGAAAGCGTACAACTTCGTGAAGGAACTCGCCCGCCAGGGTGGTACGGTGCTCTTTGTGGGGACGAAAAAGCAGGCTCAGGAGGCCATCCAGCAGGAAGCTCAGCGCTGTGGCATGTTCTACGTCAACCAGCGCTGGCTGGGCGGCATGCTCACGAATTTTGCCACCATTCGGAAGAGTGTTGAGCGCCTGAAGAACATCGAAGCCATGGAGGCCAGAGGGCTTCTGGAGAAGCTCCCGAAAAAAGAGGTCATGCAGCTTCTCAAGAGGAAAGCCCGCCTGGTGAAGTACCTGAGTGGTATCCGGGATATGGAACGCTTACCCGATTGTCTGTTCATCGTCGATCCCCGCAGGGAACGAAACGCTGTTCTTGAGGCTCGTCGTCTGGGAATTCCCATTGTTGCCATCGTGGACACGAATTGCGACCCAGATGAAATCGACTACGTCATCCCGGGCAACGACGATGCTATTCGTGCCATCCGTCTTTTTGCCTCTCTCATTGCCGATGCTGTTATTGAAGGCCGGCGGTTGGCCACAGAGGGCGCTGACGTTGTGCCCACCACGGGAGTCGCCATCCCTGAGGAAACCCAGGAGGAGGCTTCAGCCATCCTTGAAGAACTTGAGGAGCTTGAGGAGGAAGAACAATGAGCGTCAACAGCAGGGACATTTTAGAACTCAGGAATCGAACCGGTGCAGGGGTCATGGACTGTAAGAAGGCCCTCCTTGAGGCCGGGGGAGACCTGGAAAAAGCCTGTGAAATTCTCCGCCGGAAAGGCATCGAGATTGCAGCAAAAAAGAAAGAACGTACCGCCCGGGAGGGGCTGATTGGTGCCTACGTCCACACGGATGGGAAAATCGGAGTGCTCGTTGAGGTGAACTGCGAGACAGACTTTGTTGCCCGCACTGAAGAATTTCGGAATCTCGTGAAGGAGCTTACCCTTCAGATTGCTGCACAGGCTCCTCGCTGGATTTCTCCTGAGGACGTTCCTGAAGAGGTCCGCAAACGAGAAGAAAGTTTCTACTGGGAAGAGCTCAAAGAGAGCAACAAGCCTGAAGAAGTGAAGCGGAAGATTGTGGAAGGGAAGATGAAGAAGTTCTACGAGGAGCACTGCCTTCTCGAACAAGAGTACATCCGTGACCCTGAGAAAAAGGTGAGGGACCTTCTCGTTGAGGCCATCGCCAAACTCGGGGAGAACATCGTAGTGCGGCGTTTTGTCCGCTTTAAGCTGGGTGAAGGAGATGACGAGTGATTCATTGCGCTTCAAGAGAATCCTTCTGAAACTCTCGGGGGAGGCACTCAAAGGGTCTCTCCCCTCGGGAATCGATACGCAGGTGCTTGCTTACCTTGCAGCAGAAATCGACGCTGTTCGGTCCCTGGGTGTTGAGGTTGCCGTGGTGGTGGGAGGAGGGAACATCTTTCGGGGAAGGAGTGCTGGAGAAAAGGGCATCAGTCGGGTTACAGCGGATTACATGGGCATGCTGGCTACGGTCATCAACGCCCTGGCTTTGCAGGATTTCCTTGAAGAGCGGGGAATCCCAACCAGGGTGCAGACGGCAATTGAGATGCGGGAGGTAGCAGAACCCTACATCCGGAGAAGGGCCATTCGGCATCTCGAAAAGGGAAGAGTGGTGATCTTTGCCGGTGGAACGGGGAATCCATACTTCACCACCGACACCGCTGCAGCCCTGCGGGCTGCAGAAATCAAAGCCGATGCCCTCCTGAAAGCCACAAAGGTCGATGGGGTGTACGAGGCGGATCCTGCCTTTCACAAAGACGCCGCGAAGTTCGAAACTCTTGATTACCTTGAGGTCCTCAATCGGGGACTGAAGGTTATGGATTCCACCGCTGTTTCCCTGTGTATGGAAAACCACATCCCCATCATCATCTTTAATATCAGCCAGGCAGGAAATCTCCAGAAGATTGTCACGGGGCATAAGGTTGGAACGCTTGTGGGGAGGGAAAAATATGAATGAACTCCTGAAACCCCTTCTGAAGGACGTTGAGAGACGCATGAAGCAGGCAGTGAATGTTGTGCGGGAGGAACTTTCCCATGTTCGCACCGGTAGAGCATCTCCTGCGCTTGTTGAGCATCTTGAGGTAGAGTACTACGGCACGACAGTGCAGCTCAAGCAAATCGCCTCCATCACTACACCTGACGCTCGGACCATTCTCATTCAGCCCTGGGATCGCAATGCCCTGCCGCTCATCGAGAAGGCCATCTGGAAATCCGACCTGGGCTTCAACCCCACGGTTGACGCCACCGTCATACGGGTGAATCTCCCCCCACTCACCGAAGAACGAAGGAAAGAAATCGCCAAAATGGCCAAAAAGATTGTGGAGGACGGGAAGGTAGCGGTACGGAATCTCCGCCGGGAAGCCAACGAAGAAGTGAAGAAAATGGAGAAAGAGGGCAAAATCTCCGAGGACGAGAGCAAGTGGGCCCAGGCCGAGATTCAGAAGCTGACCGATGAGCACGTCAATGAACTCGACGGCCTATGGGAGAAGAAGGAAAAAGAGATTATGAGCGTGTGAGCGCTCTCCTGCAGCACGTGGCCATCATTATGGATGGCAACGGGCGATGGGCTGAGCGCCGGGGGCTTCCCCGCCTTGAAGGGCATCGAAGGGGTCTTGAAATAGTACGGGTTATCGTTGAAGAAACAGGGCGCTTGGGGATTCCGTTCCTGACGCTGTACTCTTTCTCCACTGAGAACTGGAGGAGACCGCTCCAGGAAGTTCAGGGGTTGCTTGCGCTTTTTGAAGAGGCGATACTCCGCTATGGAGAAGAGCTTAAGAAGAACAATGTCCGCGTTCGTTTCCTGGGACGCCGGGAGGGGCTTCCAGAACACCTGAGGACTGTGATGCACGAGCTTGAGGAGCAAACAGCAATCAACCAGGGTCTTACCCTGAACCTTGCCCTGAACTATGGAGGAAGGGATGAAATCCTTCGGGCAGTGCAGCGTTTCCAAAAGACACAAGGAGATTGGTCCACTCTGAGCGAGGAGACGTTTCGCGTCTTCCTGGACACAGAGAACCAGCCTGACCCTGATCTCCTCATCCGTACCGGAGGCGAACAGCGCATCAGCAACTTCCTCCTCTGGCAAATCGCGTACACCGAACTCTGGTTCACCGATACCCTGTGGCCGGATTTTACCGTCTCCCATTTCCACCAGGCGCTCGAGGATTTCGCCCGCCGAAAAAGGAAGTTCGGAGGTCTCTGTTGAACAAAGCCATGGTTCTCCAGGCTGACCTTAGGACACGAACGGTGACCATCGCCGTCTTCCTCCCCCTTTTCCTGGTGCTGGTTCTTGTAAGCAGAATTACCCTTGTGGGGCTTTTTGTTGTACTTTCCTTCCTGGCCTTTCAGGAATACTGGAAAGTTGCTGTGGGTGAGAGGAAGCTTTTCGTCACTTTCTTCTCGGGTATTGTGCTTTTCTGGACGTATGCGTCGCCCTGGGTTACTCAGAGCCTAAAACTCCTCGGTTGGTACGGTATTGCCCTCTTCCTTGCCGGGTGGGCGGTGCAGGACACCAGAAAGTGCCTTGAGCGGATGGGCTTCTTCCTCTTTGGGAGCCTGTACTGTTTTGTCCTCCCCCTCTTCTGGGTGAAGACTGGCCTTGAGTTCTCTCCCTGGCTTCTCCTCTTTTTTGCCCTTCTTGTGTGGGTCAACGATACCTGCGCCTACCTTTTCGGAATCCGGTGGGGAAACCATAAGATTGCCCCCTCTCTGAGTCCTGGGAAAAGCTGGGAAGGATTTCTTGGAGGGATGGGGAGTACAGTCCTTGGAAGCGTCCTTATCGGTATTCTTGGGAGATTGCCCCTTTCGTGGTCCTGCCTCTGTGGAGCAATTATCCCTCCGGTAGCCCTTCTTGGGGATATGTTTGAATCTGCCCTGAAGCGAAGAAGTAGCGTCAAGGACTCTGGAGAATTGCTCCCCGGGCATGGAGGCGTTTTGGACCGTTTTGATGCCTTTTTCGCTGTTGGGCCCCTGGTGTACCTCCTTGCTTTGTTTGGGAGAGGATGAACATGCGCGTTGCACTCCTTGGATCTACAGGCTTTCTTGGGGAACAGATTCTTGAGGTTCTCAGTATGCACCATGACTTTGAGGTTGTGCTCCTTGGAGGTTTCCGCAATGTTCCAAAACTCCTCAACCAGGCAGCTTCTTTCCGTCCCCAGTACGTTTACAGTCCCCACCTTGAAGGACTCTCCATCCCCTTTCACGCCCTTACTCGCGGCAAGGAGCTTGAAACAGTCCTTCTTTCTGATGAAGTAGAAGGAGTTTTCTTCGCCGCAAGTGGTATCGCCTTTTTCGAGACCTTTCTTAAGCTTTTGCGAACAGGAAAAACCATCTGGGTGGGAAGTAAGGAGCTCCTGATTCTTGCAGGGGACTTGGAGGGCAGTGGGTTGCTTTTGCGGTATCCCCATCTCATTCCTCTGGATAGCGAGCACAATGCCCTCTGGCAGATGCTCCAGTTACTCCCCAGGGAAGAGATTGCCAAAGTGTACATTACTGCTTCCGGAGGACCCTTCTACGAATGGCAGGGGTCCTTTGCCGACATTACCCCCGAGATGGCCCTGGCCCACCCAAACTGGAAGATGGGAGCCAAAATCACCGTAGACTCTGCGAACCTGGTGAACAAGGGCCTTGAGGTGATGGAGGCCTTTTTCCTTTTCGATATTCCCCAGGAGAAAATCGACGTGCTCATCCAGCGCGAAAGCGTGGTCCACGCTTTGATAGAGATGAAGGATGGTTTTGTCTTTGGAGTTTTTGCCCCTCCTGACATGCGCCTTGTCATCCAAAATGCCATCTCTCCGAGAAGACTCGAACACCCTTTCCAGCGTCTTCGCTTCACGGAATTCCGTGCCCTGCATTTTGATTATCCAGTCCCCCAGAGATTCCAGGGTTTTTACCTGGCACTGTACGCCCTTTCCAGGGGTCGGGGCTACCCCACGCTTTTTTGCGGTGCTGATGAGGCGTGTGTACATCATTTCCTGACGCGGAATATTTCCTTTGAAGACATTCCCGTAATTCTAGAGCAGGTTCTTGACCAGGACGTGTCTCCTCCCCAGAGTGTCCATGAGATCCAGCGCCTCTTCCAGTTGGGATTCTCTAAAGCTGAAGCACTAATTCGTCGAAGGAGCGTCCTGCAGTGATCACTGTTTTTGCCTTTATTTTTGTCCTGAGCCTCCTTGTTCTTGCCCATGAGTGCGGCCACTTCCTCATGGCCCGCCGTTTCGGGATCAGGGTCCTGCACTTTGCCCTGGGATATGGGCCGAAAATCGTCTCCTGGATGTGGGAGGGTGTAGAGTTTTCCATCCGGATGCTCCCCCTTGGAGGATACGTCCGTATGGCGGGGATGGAAGGCAACCTCATCGAGGGTCCAGGAGAATTCTCTGTCCCCTCTTCGGAGCGCTTCGATGCGAAACCCCTCTGGCAGAGAAGCCTCGTCGTCCTTGCCGGTCCCCTGATGAACCTTATCCTTTCGGTGTTTCTCCTCTTCATCGTCTTCAGCATTTCGGGCATTCCCACAGGGCGAATTGCGGTTCTTGAGGTGATGCCCGGCGGCCCCGCCGAAAAGAGTGGCATCCAGAAAGGGGACGTCCTTATCGCGGTGAATGGAAGACCGGTGGAACGTATAGAAGAGGTCACCCAGACCATTTCCACAAGCCCGGGGAAGACCGTAGTCCTCACCCTGGAACGAAAAGGGAGCATCGTGGAGATTCCTGTGGTTCCTGAATGGAGTCCGGAGGAGCAACGAGCTCTTATCCGGGTGGTGTTCGGTGGAGAGAGCAGGAGATACCACCCTCTGGTGACAGTGGCAAAAAGCACCATAACAGTGCTTGAATGGTTTGTGCTGAGCCTTCTTGGGGTTCTGTACACTATTACAGGGAAATTCCCTCTCGAGGTCACCGGACCCCTGGGCATAGCGCAAATGGCAGGACAGGCAGCGGCTTTTGGTTTTGTGAACCTCCTGGCCTTTGCAGCGGTAATTAGCGTTTTCCTAGCCCTCTTCAACCTCTTTCCCATCCCGGTTCTTGATGGAGGCCACTTGCTCATTTTCCTCTATGAGAAAGTGAGGGGTCGACCCCTTGAGGAAGAAAAGAAAGGTATAATATATCTCATTGGTATCGTCTTTATCTTTCTTCTTTCCATCTTCGTCACTTACCAGGATGTTCTTAGAATCGTAACGAGAAAATGAAGCGGCGGAGAACTCAGGAAGTTCCTCTCGGTTCCCTGACAGTTGGAGGAGATTCCCCTGTATGGGTAGAAGCCATGGGAAGAAGGCCCCCGGGGGAGTGGGTGAGCTGTCTGCAGGAGATTGAGGAAGCCTTCTCCCAGGGTTGCGAGATTTTCCGGGTTGCTGTTTTCGATGAGCGTGGTGTTTCGGGTCTTCGAGAGATCAAAAAACGACGTAGAGACCTCCCTCTTGTGGCGGACATCCATTTCACACTCCAGCTTGCCTTCCAGGCCATTGAGGCTGGGGTTGACGCAATCCGCATCAATCCTGGCACCGCCCGTGACGTCGGTCTTTTGGAATCCTTGATCGACTTTGCCCGGGACCGGGGGGTTACACTTCGCATCGGGGCAAACACGGGTTCTCTTCCCCCGTCTCTGCGCGGGAAGAAAAGAAACGAAGCACTGGTTGAGAGTGTTGGTCTGTGCGTGGAGTTAGCAGAGAAGAAAAACATGCGCCGCCTGATCCTCTCGGCAAAGTCCCCCGATATCGAGGAAACCATAGAGGTGTACCGGAGGTTGAGCAAGACCTTTCCATATCCACTGCACATTGGACTGACCGAAGCGGGGGGTGGGCTTGAGGGTATTGTGAAATCTTCCGTGGCGCTGGGGGTGCTCCTTGCCGAGGGTATCGGAGATACCCTCCGGGTGTCCCTGACGTCACAAAACCCTGTTCTTGAAGTGAAAGTGGGATGGGAAATCCTTGAAGCCCTCAACATACGGTCGCGGGGTGTGACCGTTATCTCTTGCCCGACCTGTGCCCGGGTTAGGGGAAATGTGGTATTATGTGTCCAGAAGTTTCGAAGGGCCATTGCGCCCTTGGAGAAGGTCGCCAGAAAGACACCGCTTAAAGTGGCCATTATGGGGTGTGAAGTGAACGGTCCAGGAGAAGCCAGAGAAGCTGATTTTGGTCTTGCCTTGAGTTCAGGTGGGAAAGCAGCGCTCTTTGTCCGGGGTACGGTGACTGCTGTGGTACCACAGGAAGAGGCCTTGGAGAAGCTCATTGATCTTGTCGGGAAAGCAATTCAGAAAGGGGAGGAGAGAAGTCGGTGAGGATGTCCTTGCTCTTTGCTCCAACTATGAAAGAAGACCCCCAGGAAGCAGAGGTTGCGAGTCATCGCCTGATGCTCCGAGGGGGTTTCATCCGCCAGCTCTCAGCCGGAGTGTACACTTTTCTGCCCCTGGGGTGGCGAACACTGGAGAAAATCATCCGCATCGTCCGGGAAGAAATGAACCGGGCAGGGGGTCAGGAGCTCCTCATGCCTGCCATGCAGCCCGCAGAGCTCTGGAAAGAGACCGGTCGCTGGGATTTGTATGGGCCGGAGCTTGTTCGCTTCCAGGACCGGAGAGGAAGAGACTTTTGCCTTGGTCCCACCCACGAAGAGGTCATCACCGATCTTGCCCGGAGGGAAATCCGCTCGTACCGTCAGCTTCCCCTCATGCTGTACCAGATTCAAACGAAGTTCCGGGACGAAATCCGCCCGCGCTTTGGCATCATGCGGGCACGGGAGTTCATCATGAAAGACCTCTACAGCTTCGATCGAGATGTGGAAGGGCTACGGGTGAGCTATCAGAAAATGTACGAAGCGTACTGCCGCGTTTTCAGCCGCTGCGGGCTCCGGTATATTGCCGTTCCGGCGGAAAGCGGGGTGATTGGAGGAGACGTTTCTCACGAATTTCTCATCCTCGCAGAATCCGGGGAGGAGAAGGTCTTCGTTTGCCCAAGCTGCAACAGTGCCACTACGGTCGAGGAAGCCCTGTGCCCCCAGTGTGGAGGTTTTTTAGAGGAGAAGCGGGGTATTGAAGTCGGTCACATTTTCCAGCTGGGAACAAAGTACAGCGAACCCATGAAGGCCTATTTCGTTGACCGGGATGGGAAAGAAAAACCTCTGGTCATGGGTTGCTATGGAATAGGGATTGGGCGGACCATGGCAGCAGCCATTGAGGCCAACCACGACGAGAAAGGCATCTGCTGGCCGATCTCTCTTGCGCCCTATGAGGTCGTGGTCATTCCAGTCAACATGAAAAAGGAAGGGCATCGCCAGGCAGCCGAAGAACTCTATGGAAAGCTGCGCCAGTCTGGCTTTGAGGTTGTCATTGACGACCGGGAAGAAAGCGCGGGGTACAAGTTCACCGAGGCAGACCTCATTGGTTTTCCGCTTCACATTATTGTGGGGGAGAGGATGGAACGGAACGGAAGGGTTGAGGTCAAGCTTCGCAAAACTCATGAGCGCTTTGAGGTCCAGAAGGACGACGTGTGTGAGCTCCTTGAAAAGATTCGAAAGGAGCTTCTGGGGTAGCGATGGAGGAGAAAGAAACCTCGAAAAGCATGAAAACCACAGCCATTATCGCTGCGTACAATGAGGAGAAGACCATTGGCCCTATTCTTGACGTGCTCCGGGAAAGTCCCCTGATTGACCAGATTGTGGTGGTCAGCGATGGATCCACAGACCGAACTGTGGAGATTGCCCGCAGCAAAGGGGCGGAGGTTGTCGAACTTTTACATAATGTCGGAAAGGGTGGAGCTCTGTACCGCGGACTCGAGTACATCCGCTGTCACGTGGTGCTCCTCCTTGATGCCGACCTCATTGGACTGAACCCAAAGCACATTGAGTCCCTCGTTGAACCGGTGCTCCGGGGGGAGGCCGATGTGGCCATTGGAGTCTTTGAGGAGGGGAGACTGGCCACAGACCTTGCGCAGAAGATTGCTCCCTTCCTGTCCGGGCAGAGGGCCATTCGCACGGACATCCTGCAGAATATCCCGGATATGGAAGTCACCCGTTACGGGGTTGAGGTGGCCATCAACAGGTATGTTCGGAGGAATGGTGTCCGGGTGAAGCTGGTAAAGCTTCCGGGACTCACCCATGTGATGAAGGAGGAGAAGCTTGGGCTTGTTCGGGGCCTGCGGGAACGAATGAAAATGTACTGGGAAATCTTCAAGAACCTCTACCGGAGGGTTGACGGAGACAGAAGATGAAGGACAACCGTTCCGGAATCCTTGTGTTCGTAGAGCGTCCTCCTTTCTCAGAGTCTTCTGAGTCCCTTGTGGAGGAAACGATAGAGATTGCAAGGAGTGCGGGTCGAAGCATTGCTCTTGTTGTCCCATGCAGGGTACGAACCCCCTTTCCCCGGTATTACCTCAGCAAGGGCAAAGTGGAAGAGATTCGGGAACTCGTCGCGGCTCATGCTCCAGACTTTGTTCTCATCAACGTTGAGATTACCCCTTCCCAGCAGCGGAATCTCGAGGAGGTATGGGGGATTCCGGTATGCACCAAGCAGGCAGTAATCCATGAAATCTTCGCCCAGCGAGCCAGAACAGCTCAGGGGAAAATCAAGGTAGAACTCGCTCGCCTTCGTTATGAACTGAGCCGCCTCACGGGGAAAGGAACGGAGCTTTCCCGAACCGGGGGTGGCATCGGGACAAGGGGTCCAGGGGAACAGAAAATCGAGGTGGAGCGGAGGAAAATTAAGGATCGTATTGCCTTCCTGACCCGGGAATTGAGGAGAACTGAGCAGCAGACTTTCACACAGAAAAGCCTTCGAAGGAAGTTGGGAGCACTTCAGGTGGCCATTGTGGGATACACCAATGCCGGGAAATCCACGCTCATGAACGCCCTCACCGGTTCCAGGGTCTATGCCGAGGCACGGATGTTTGCCACCCTTGACCCCACATCGAGGAGGCTCTTTGTTCCCGGTATCGGAGACGTTATCCTTATCGATACGGTAGGGTTCATCCGGGAAATGCCGGAAACCCTTAAGGATGCCTTCCGAAGCACCCTGGAAGAGGTAAAGGAAGCGGATGTGATCCTCGAAGTTATTGATGTTGCAGACCCTGATTATGTCAATCACTTTCGGGTGGTCAGCGAGACCCTCCGGGAGATTGGCGCCGAAAATCTTCCAAAGATTCTCGTCTTGAACAAGGTCGACCTTCTTGAAGAGCTCCCGTTGCTTGAGTACGACATGCGAACCGCACATCCTTATGTGTTTGTCTCTGCAAAGAAAAAAATTGGTCTTGACCGTCTTCTCGAGGCAATTGCTCAAGCGCTCCAGCCAAAAGTTGCGGAGGTTCACCTGGAGGTTGCCCCAGAGCAACTTCCCCTTGTGCGGCAGCGACTGTCTTTCCGGGGGTACATCCGGCACTTCGAACCCCTGGAGAACGGGGGAATTGCCCTGGACTGTGTTGTTCAGCGCGAATTCCTCGCCAGGCTCCACACGCTTGTGGTTTCCCGGTAGCTCTTAACTTCCCATAATGTATATTATGTTAAATCATTACTCCTGAGCAAGCTGCCGCATTTTCTCCACAAAGTTCAGCTGAAGATTGGAAAGGTGGAATTCAAGTTCCCGAATCTCCTCTGCCTCAAGATCCCGCTTCATGGCCTCAAGGATAACAGAAAAAAGATCGATGGCTTTTCGCGCCTCCTCAAGGTCCACAAGGATCTGCCCGTTCTCGGGATGCACCATGAGCCCGAGATACTGCCAGGCCTTGGCTGAAAGGAGGTTCAGGAAGTAGTAACCGAGATCTTTGATTTTCCCAGGTTGTGCAGTCTTCTCTTCCATGGCCTATCCCCCCTCAAGATGGACCCTGACAAAATGATATACTTCTTCTGCAAGCTTCAGGAGATTTCCATCCTCAGGAGAAAACCAGGTGATGGGCATTTTCCGGAACCAGTTCATCTGCCTTTTCACAAACGTCAGAGTTCCCCGAACAATCTCTTCCTTTGCGGTGGCAAGGGAACATCGACCTTCGAGAAAATCAACAACAGGACGATAAGTGAAGTTCTCAAGCGCTGGAATCGGCGGGCGATATCCCCGCTCGAAAAGGCGCTGAACTTCCTCGACAATACCCTGGCGGAACATCTCCTCCACCCGTTCTCTGATTCGCTCCCTGAGCTTTTCTTTGCTCCAGGAAATCCCGACAAGGAGGTACTGAGAAGTCCAGGGCCTTTGGGAGGGTGTTCTCTTTTCCGAAGGCATCCTCAATGTGAGCAGGAAAATCTCAAGAGCGCGGATGAGCCGTTTTCGGTCCTTCTTTCCTATCTTTCTGGCTCGATGGGGATCAACGCTTACAAGGAGCGCGTAGAGTTTTTCCGTCGGTATTCGCTCAAGGACCCGGCGAAGGTTACGATCCTGCGGTGCTCCCCATCCTGGAATACCGTGAAAAAGCGTGTTCAGATAGAACGCCGTACCGCCCACAACCACCGGAAGACACCCTCGCAGGGAAATCTCGCGGAACAAACGAAGGGCTTCTCTGCGGAATTCGTAAGCGCTCCACCGTTCCCGGGGATCCAGAAAATCGATGAGATGATGGGGAATGCGTTGCCTGACCTCAAGAGGAGGCTTTGCCGTTCCGATGTCGAGGTACCTGTACACCGCCAGGGAATCGGCAGAAACGATCTCCACGTTCTGGAAACGCTCAGCAAGGCCTATTGAAAGCGCCGTCTTTCCGCTTGATGTGGGGCCAAGGATGCAGAGGACAGGTTTAGTTTTTTCCGTCATCCCGACACAATACAGGAATACCGATGCACTTCCCCTGGGAATTCCTGGCAAGACGAACCTCCAGGAAGCTCCCCGCCCGGAGGTTTTCTCCACCCTCCAAGAAAACCCTCAGGTTCTCCCGAGTCCGGGCTATGAGTTCTCCATCTTCTTCAAGGAGCAGAACCTCCGTCACCCTTCCCTCGTGGACACGGAGGCGGTGAAGATAAGCCTCCCGTAGCCTGTCATTCAGCACTCGCAGCCGTTCTTTTTTCACTTCCTGGGGAACATCGTCTTTGAGCTGTGCAGCTTTTGTGCGGGGGCGAGGAGAATACGCATAGGTATAGGCGATCTCAAATTGCACCTCCCGAACAACCCTGAGGGTTTCAGCAAAATCGTCCTCGCTTTCTGTGGGGAACCCCACGATGATGTCCGTGCCAATGGCTGCCTCGGGAATACGTTCACGAATGAAGGAGGCTATTCGCAGATACTCCTTCTGGGTGTATCCCCGGTTCATGAGGGCAAGGATTCTGTCTGAACCGGCCTGGAGAGGAAGGTGGAAGTACGGGCAGAGTATGCGGCTTCCCCGCACAATTTCCACGATTTCCCTTCGCATATCCCGGGGGTGAGAGGTGATGAAGCGAACCCAGATTTTCTCTCCTCCGAAACGACGTTCGATATCTTCAAGAAGGCTCTCGAAAGCCTGGGGATTCCCAAGGTCCTTGCCGTAGCTATTGACGTTCTGCCCCAGGAGAATGATTTCCCGAAAGCCCTCGCGAACGACTTCCTCAAGCTCCTCAAGAATCACATCGTGGGGCTTGCTCCGCTGAGGGCCAGTCGTATATGGCACGACACAGTAGCTACAGAAATTATTGCACCCGAAAGCAATCGGGAGGTAAGTGGAAACCCTTCCTTTCCGCCGGTATCCCCTCTCGGTGAAGTGCGGCGAGGGAGGTGAGAAGACAACCTTCCGTTCCCCCGTGTTGCAGGCCTCCCGAACAAGGGAAGGGAGTTCATCAATGTTGTGGGTTCCGGTGAGAACCCTCACATACGGGAGGCGAACAAGAAGTTCCTCCCGCAAGAGCTCGCTCATACACCCGCAGAGAACGACGCAAGGGGGCTTTCCTCTTCTCTGCAGCGCAGCGTGATAGAGATGGGCAATAACCCCAACAGCCCTTGTCACAGCATGTTCCCGGACAGCGCAGGTGTTGAAAACGAGCACGTCTGCCTCCTCCTCTTCCTGGGCTTCAGAGAAACCATCCTGAAGGAAGAGGTGGAGGAGGTGCTCAGAACGGCTTTTATTCATCTGGCAGCCAAAGGTTACCACCGCAACAGAAAGCCTATCCTCCATTGCTTTCCCCAGAAGAGAAAAACAAAAAGGAAACCCGCCTATTCCTCGGGAATAGGCAGAAAGAGAAAGCCTGCTCTTCTCGAGCAGGCTTTCTCTTTCTTAATCGTTTCGGGGCTTGACAATAAGCTTGATTGCCGTCCGTTCTTCCCCATCGATGGTCACGTCGGTAAAGGCAGGAATGCACACAAGATCAATACCACTTGGAGCAACGTATCCTCGGGCAATGGCAATAGCCTTAATCGCTTGATTCACTGCCCCTGCCCCTATGGCCTGTATTTCTGCCACACCCTTTTCCCGGATTGCACCTGCCAAGGCACCGGCAACCGCATTAGGATTGGACTTTGAGGATACCTTGAGAACGTCCATCGTCGATTCCCCCTTGTCCACAAGATGAAAGATTTCGTTTCTCCTTCCACATCAAGTACTCAAACGTGCTCCGCAAGGGGTACAGAAAGACGGAAAATCTTCTGCGCTTTTCCTGTAGTGTCATCCACCTCCACGACAATGCCATTGAGCTTCACGTTTTCCTTAGCCACTCGGTACTTCACTGGCATTTGTGTGAGGAACCTTCCAACGATGTCTGCTATCTCAATCCCGATGACCGAATCGTGAGCACCTGTCATACCAATGTCGGTGATGTACGCCGTTCCCTGGGGTAGGATACGTTCATCGGCCGTGGCCACATGGGTATGGGTTCCAAACACACACGAGACCTTTCCATCCAAAAACCACCCCATCGCTATTTTTTCCGACGAGGCTTCAGCGTGGAAGTCCACAAGGATAAGCCGCGTCTCCTCATGGAGATATTTGAGCTCCTCTTCCATCCTGCGAAAGGGGCAATCCAAAGGAGGCATGAACACACGACCACTGAGGTTCACAACTGCCCAAACCTTCCCCCCCTTTTCTAAGATAAGCGATCCCCTCCCTGGAACACCATCGGGGTAATTCAGGGGACGGAGGAGACGGGGCTGATGCTCGATATAAGAAACAATTTCCTTCTTGTCCCAGATATGGTTACCCGTGGTGATCACATCCACCCCGTACCCCAGAATTTCCTCACAGACCTCCGGTGTTATCCCCAAGCCTCCTGCAGCATTCTCGCCATTGACGATGACAGCGTCAACCTGTAGTTCCTCCCGAAGCGACGAGAGCTTCTCTCGAAGCACCCGTCGCCCTGGTTTCCCTACCACGTCCCCTACGATGAGGAATCTCAAGTACTCATCCTCCTCCACTACTTGGCGTATTCAACAGCCCGGGTTTCCCGAATAACCGTCACCTTAATCTGTCCCGGGTACTCCAGCTCTTTCTCGATTCGCTTCACCACGTCTCGAGCGAGTTTTGCCGCACCAGCGTCGTCAATCCGGTCTGGCTTCACGATAATGCGAACCTCGCGACCTGCCTGAATGGCATAGGCCTTTTCCACGCCTTCGAAGGAATCTGCGATCTTTTCCAGACGCTCCAGGCGCTTGATGTACGCCTCAAGGCTCTCTCTTCGTGCTCCAGGACGCGATGCCGAGATGGCATCTGCTGCCTGCACAAGCACAGCCTCAAGGGTCTGAGGTTCGACATCGCCGTGGTGCGCTTCAACGGCATGGATAACTTCCCACTTCTCTCCATACCTTCCGAGGAGCTCTGCTCCAATCTTTGCGTGGGGTCCTTCGACTTCGTGGTCCAGGGCTTTGCCGATATCATGCAGAAGTCCTGCTCGCTTTGCCACTTGCACGTTGGCCCCGAGTTCTGCTGCCATCATGCCGGCGAAGTACGCTACTTCCTTGGCGTGTTGCAGAACATTCTGCCCGTAACTCGTACGGAAGTAGAGCTTCCCCAGGAGCTTCACGAGCTCCGGGTTCATGTTCTTGATGCCGGTATCAAAGAGGGCCTGTTCTCCCTCCTGGAGGATCTTCTCCTCAACCTGGGCTTTGGCCTTTTCGATGAGCTCCTCGATACGAGCAGGATGAATACGACCATCCATGATGAGCTTTTCAAGGGCGATGCGAGCAACCTCCCGTCGTATGGGGTCAAAGCATGAGATAATGACGGCTTCTGGCGTATCGTCAATAATCAGGTCGACCCCGGTCATCATCTCAAAGGTCCGGATGTTCCTTCCCTCGCGGCCAATGATGCGCCCCTTCATCTCGTCGTTGGGAAGTGCTACCACGGATACCGTACTCTCTACCGTAAAGTCTGCAGCGTAGCGCTGGATAGCCTGACCCACAATATCTCGAGCAATCCTTTCTGCTTCTTTCTTCGCCCGTTCTTCAGCCTCCTTTATTTTTAAACCCACCTCATACTCTAAGGTTTTCTCCACACGTTCCAGAAGTTCTCGTTGCGCCTCTTCCACAGAGAGCCCCGCAATACGAGAAAGCTCTTGGATCTCTCTCGCCTTCAAGGCTTCGACTTCTTGTCTTTCCCGCTCAAGGGCTTCCTGAGCCTTCCGGAGAGCGTTCTCCGATCTCTCAAGTTGCTCCATCCGGCGCTCCAGCATCTCCTCCCGTCGAAGAAGACGGCCCTCGAGGTTCTGCAGTTCTTTCCGCTTCCGCTGAATCTCTTCTTCAAGCGCCTGTTTTTCCCGGAGGACTTCTTCTTTTGCCGAAAGGAGCGCTTCCTTCTTCAGGTTCTCTGCCTGACGGGCAGCCTCCTCAAGCATTCCCCGAACCTGAAGCTCCACGCTCTCCCTTCGTCTCTTAAGCTGGAAGTTCACGAGGAACATACCTGCTACGAACCCTATTGCCGCTCCTAAAAAGATGTATATCGGCCCCATAGGCTGGATTCACCCCTTATTTACTTTTCAATGTGCGGAACAAGCCTTGGAAATATTCTAATCGCCCCGGAAGGGCAAGTCAAGGACGGTGAGAACCGAAAAAGAGCGACCATCCCCACTCGATGGCCTCTTCCGCAAACCCCCTGGTCCTGAGACGACGCCAGAACCGCTCACGGTCTTCCTCCCTGGCTTGCCAAAAGGACAACAACCTCACCACGTCTTCAACCTCGGCCTCAAGAGGGTAGACGCTGCGGAGTTCGGCAAGGAGCGGCGAGGGAATACCTCTTTCCTTGAGCTCATGGCGCAGTGCAAAGAACCCTCTGGGGTTTCTCTGGCGCCGCTCCTCGACATACGTACTTACGTAGGCCTGGTCATCGAGGTACCCTTTCTCAGAAAGCAGGGCAATCGTTTCTTCTAAAACTGCATCAGGGAACCCCTCGCGTCGCAGAGCCTCCCGGACTTCCCAGGACGTGCACATCCTCCGAGCAAGTTTTCGCAGTGCCCGTTTTATGGCTTCATCAATCGTTAAGGGCAATTTTCGGATCAATTCCCATCTTCTCCAGGGAAGCCAAAAGAATCTTCTGGGCAATTTCGGGATTCTCTTTCAGGAACTGGCGCACTCCTTCCCGTCCCTGTCCCAGCCGGTACTCACCAAAGGTGTACCAGCTTCCCGAACGCTTGACCACTCCCGTTCCCTCAGCAAGGCCCAGGATTTCTCCCTCCCTCGATATACCTTCTCCATAGAAGAGCTCAAGTTCTGCTTCTTTGAAGGGAGCGGCAAGCTTGTTCTTAACCACCCGCACCCTTGTCCACGCTCCGACGATCTGGTCGCCTCCCCCGATCCGTATGTAGTCTCTTTTGCGAACATCGAGCCGGACCGAAGCGTAGAACTTGAGCGCCCTTCCTCCCGGGGTGGTTTCAGAGGGGCCGTAGTTTGTGCCAATCTTCTCGCGGAGCTGGTTGACAAAGATCGCCACGGTCTTCGTCTTGCTGATATACCCTGTGAGTCGGCGAAGGGCCTGGGACATGAGTCTTGCCTGGAGGCCAACCGTAGGTTCTCCAATACCTCCTTCAAGTTCCATCCGTGGGGCAAGTGCTGCCACAGAGTCCAGGACCACAATGTCGATGCTGCCGCTGCGCACCAAGGTATCCACGATGTCCAAAGCCTCCTCAGCCGTTGAAGGCTGCGAGATAAGGAGCCTGTCCACCTGAACCCCTATGCGGCTCGCATAAGCAGGGTCAAGGGCGTGCTCAGCGTCGATAAAAGCTGCAATGCCACCCTTCTTCTGAGCCTCAGCAATGGCATGGAGGGCGATGGTGGTTTTTCCTGAAGCCTCCGGTCCGAAGATTTCCACCACCCGGCCTCTGGGAAACCCCCCAACCCCTAGAGCAATGTTGAGGAGGATTGATCCAGTCTTGATCACCTCCACGTCAGCAGCAAGCACATTCTGGGAAAGGAACATGATAGCCCCTTTTCCGTACTTCTTCTCTATGATGCTCATGGCCTGCTTGATGATTTCTTCCCTATTGTCCCTTCCCGCCTCGTTCATAGACATCACCCCTTCAAAGGAACCTGTACGAGTTTGTGGTACACTGGACCCGAAGGCGTGAGGGTGCTCTGAAAGAGCACGATTTCTCTGAAAACCACCGGAAGCGGTGACCATCCTGTAAACGCTGTGGCGTGCAGTGCAAGAGGCGACCGAAACCGGGCAAGGGTCACGTGGGGAACAAAGTCTTTATCCTCGTCCCAGGGAATACAGGCCTCACGGAGCTTCTGGAACAGGGTCCTCGCCACCTGGATGGTCACCGTCTTTCCCTTGCCGTCAAGACCTACCCAGAGAACCCTTGCCCTCTGCCAGGAGGGAAATACCCCGATTTCCTCAAGAATTACACCGTACGAAGGGAAGGTGCAGCCAAGGTGCTCGAGAATCTCGCGAATGTCCTCGACACAGGGAGAAGGCAGTGCCGGAAAAAACGCGAGGGTGAGATGGAAATGGTCTCTGTTGACCCACTTCCCCTGGGGGTAGGTACCCTTCTGCTTTTCCACAAAGCGCCATAGGGCGTCCTTTGCCTCCTCAGGGAGAGGAAAAGCCACAAAAGCACGGATGCTCTCTCTCACCGGATATCCCTCTCTCGCAAGAAGATGAAAAGCATGGTCAGCGCTGCCTGGGAGAAGAAACGCTTGTTCATTAGCCGGTCACCCCGAAACTGGAACTTTCGGACCTCCGTTCGCGATGCATCACTCACGGCAATGTACACAAGGCCCACCGGTTTCTCTGGACTTTCTCCCCCGGGACCAGCAATGCCCGTAACGCCCAGACCAATATCCACCCCAGTCTTTTTTCGCACTCCCTCCGCAAGGTACCGTGCCGTCTCCTCGCTCACTGCCCCAAAATGGCGGAGGACTTCCCCAGGAACCCCTATGTCGGTAAGTTTTGCCTCATTGCTGTACACAATGTACCCCCGCTCAAAATAACGTGAACTTCCCGGAACATCGGTTATGCGGCTTCCCACAAGGCCGCCTGTGCAGGACTCAGCCAGGGCTACCCTCCATCCTCGCTCAAGGAGTAACTTCCCCACTGCTTCTTCAAGTGTCTCACCAAAGGGGGAAAAGAGATACGGCATAAAGGCGCTCTTCACCGCCGCAATGGTTTCCTCTGCCCTTTTTTGGTCCTCCAGTGAAACATCCTGGCCGTAGAGGAAGAACCAGACCTCTCCGTAGTTGGGGAGAAAGGCAAAACGGAGCGACTGCGGAAGCCCGGAAAGCAGAGGTAGCATCTTCTCCTCAAGCTGTGATTCTCCGATACCACAGAACTTCAGGACCTCACTGCGGTAAACCCCGCCCCGAAGCGTGGGGATCTCTTGCTCCAGAAGACCCCAGAAGAACTCCACCTCCCTTGGAACACCGGGAAGGACAAAAATTCTGGTTCCTCTCTCCTCAAGGATGAAAGCAGGAGCGGTACCCACCCCATTGGGGAGGAAGCGGGCACCCTCGGGAAAGAAAGCCTGTTTCCGGTTGTTCTCCGGTGGTTCAACACCTCGAATCCGGTAAAACGCTTGGCGAATACTTTCCCAGGCTTCTTCGCAGAAGACGAGCGACTTCCCCAGAGCTCGGGCAACCGCTTCCCGGGTGAAATCGTCAACCGTGGGTCCCAGGCCTCCCGAGACAAAGAGGAAGTCCACCCCCTGTTCCAGGAGAAAGCGAAAACCAGAAACGGTTTCTTCCATGCTGTCGGGAACAAAGAGAATCCACTTCGGGAAAATCCCCTTGCCCAGAAGCTTGTGCGAAAGAAAACTTGCGTTGACATCCCGCACCATGCCGGTGACGAGTTCCGTCCCCACACAGAGGATTGCAGCGTTCACAGAACCTCTCCCTCCAGTTCGTAGGCAGAAGTCGCCGTAATGCGCACCGGAACCCTTTGACCCCGCCGGAGGTTTCCCCCACGAGCCCATACCGTAACCCGACAGTCAACCTCAGGAGCATCCTTGGCCGTACGCCCCAGAAAGAACGGCCCCCGCTCACTCCACAGCGGCCCCTCGTCAAGGAGAACTTCAAGGGTCATCCCATGGTATGTCCTGTGCACGCTTTCCATGACGGCTCTCTGTGCTTCCATGAGCGCAGCGTACCGCCTTTCCTTCACTTCCTCAGGAACTTTGGGCTCGAGTGTAAAGGAGAACGTACCCTCCTCGTCGGAGTACATGAAGGCTCCCATTCGCTCGAAACGAAAAGCTCGAACGAAATCAAGAAGGCGGAGAAAGTGTTCCTCTTCTTCTCCCGGGAACCCCACCATGAAGGTCGTTCGAAGGGCAACCCCCGGGATGCAGTCCCGTATCTTCTCAAGTCTCTTCCGGATCTCCTCAAAAGAGGAGAAACGGTGCATACGCCGGAGAATACCGGGCACAACGTGCTGGAGAGGGACATCCAAATACTTGACGACCTGAGGAATGGAAGCAACTGCCTCGATCAGGGTATCATCGATCCCCTCAGGAGAGAGATACAGCAACCGGATCCAGGTGTCCTCTTGGAGAGCTTCACCGAGAGCCCAGAGAAGCTTTCCCAGGCTTCTCTGGCGATAGAGGTCAAGGCCATAAGAGGTCAGGTCCTGAGCAACAAGGATAATCTCCCGAACTCCTGATTTCTCCAGCAAACGAGCTTCCTCGACCACAGAGGAAATGGGCCGGCTCCGAAGGGGTCCACGAAGGGCTGGAATGAGGCAGAAGCTACACCGGTGGAGACACCCCTCAGCAATCTTCAGATAGGCATAATGGGGTGGTGTGGAAAGGATTCGGGGGTCGGTGTGGGTATATATTGAGGGAGAAGACCCCAGAAATACCCCCCGCTTCCCAGAGGAGATGATATCCGGGAGGCGAAAGATTTCGTGTACCCCAACCCAGAAATCCACGTCCCGGTACTGGGAGGCAGCCCTTTCCCGAAAACGTTCTACGTAACACCCCAGGACCACGATTTTCTTTCGGGGGTCCTTCTTCTTGAGGCGAACGAGCCTCCGAATCCACGCCTCGGTCTCTTCACAGGAGGGCCGGATGAAAGCACAGGTGTTGAGGAACACCCACTCAGCTTCCTCAGGAGGCACCACGGCATTGTATCCGCGGACGAGGAGTTTCCCCAAGACGACTTCAGAATCCACAAGGTTTTTGTCGCAACCCAGAGTGACAAAAGCAATGCGCTTCATGGAACGAAGGTCTTGTGGAAGGGCCCAGGGGTCTCAGCAAGGTACCCTTTTTCCTCCCCGTTCAACCATACCTGAACGGCGCTCCCATCGTCTCCGGAAACCTCAACAGGACCCTCACTCCGGAACACATAGGTCTTCCCGGGGACAAGAATTCCTGAAAACATCGTGACCCCCAGGGAAGTGATATCGACCCAGGTGACCTTTTCTGCCACAAGGCGTAGAACAACGGGGAAGGATGGAGGGGGGCTTTCAGGAGGAAGGGGTGAGGCAAGGTCATCGGCGAGAAGGACTTCCTCGTTCTTCCCGGGATTCTCTGTCACGAAGGGATGAAAAGGAGCAAAGAAGAACACGATGAGCACGCCGCAAAGCGCTACAAGGGAAAAGAGGATGGCAAGGAGAACGGTTTTCCGTCTCTTTCTAGGAGGCCTTAGAGAGTGTGCCTCGACAGGTCTTCTTGTCTCTCTGGGGCGATTGCGCTTTTCCCCTTCTCCATAAGCTTCCAGGAAGAGGTCAACGACTTCTTCCTGGCGAAGACCGAGGAAACGGGCGTAAATCTTCGTGTACCCCAGGGCATAGGCTTTTCCAGGAAGTTCTTCCCAGCGCCCTTCCTCAAGGGCCCGGAGGAAACGCTCAGAGATAAACGTGGCTGCTTCAACCTTCTCAATAGGGACGTCCTTTTCCTCTCGAGCACGCCGCAACAAGTCCCCAAGTTGCTTTGCTACTTCCCGGTTAAATTCCTGCACCTTTCTCCCCTCGCTTCGCAATAACTCTGCGGGGCTTGCTTCCCTCGTACGGGCCGACAATGCCTTCCCGCTCCATCCGCTCAATAAGCCGGGCTGCCCGGTTGAAGCCAATGCGGAGCCTTCTTTGGAGCAGCGATGTCGAAGCCTTTCCCGTCTCAAGGACGATCCTCACGGCTTCCTCATAGAGTTCGTCATCATCTTCATCTCCCCCCATGGCGGCCTCCTCTTCCTGGGCAACGAACTCCAGAGGATAGGGAATGTCCCCCTTCTGGCGCGCCCAGTGTTCCACGATTCTCTTTGTTTCCTCCGTACGGATAAAAGCTCCCTGACCACGGATAGGCTTACCCACCCCCATGGGGGCGAAGAGCATGTCACCATTCCCGAGGAGCTTTTCAGCCCCTGGGCCGTCGAGGATGGTTCGGGAATCTACCTGCGAGGAGACAGCGAAAGCCAGACGGGAAGGAAAATTAGCCTTGATGAGCCCGGTAATGACGTCCACAGAGGGTCTCTGGGTTGCAACAACCAGGTGGATACCCACAGCTCTTGCCATCTGGGCAAGCCGGCAGATATAGGTCTCAACATCCCCAGGCGCGGTCATCATGAGGTCAGCAAGCTCATCAATAACTACGACGATGTAGGGGAGCTTTTCTTTTCCTTCCACGATGCTATTGTACTCCTCTATGTTGCGGCAGGAAACTTCTGAGAGAAGCTCGTACCTCGCATCCATCTCCCGGCAGAGCCACTTGAGGAACCGCACGACCAGACGGACCTCAGAAATGACTGGGGCACAGAGGTGGGGCAAGCCAGCGTACACCGAAAGCTCAACCCTCTTTGGGTCGATGAGGGCAATCCGAAGCCGCATCGGATCAGCCCGGTACAGAAGGCTGGCAAGAATAGCATTGATGCAGACGCTTTTTCCTGAACCTGTAGCACCGGCGATGAGCAGATGCGGCATATCCCGAAGGTCCCAGAAGATTGGCTTCCCGCCCACGTCCTTCCCCAGAGCAAGGAGCAATGAGGAGGGATGACCAGTAAACTCCCCCCGTTCAAGGAGCTCCCGCAGGACAACGATTTCCTTGTGGCGGTTCGGAACCTCAATGCCTACAGCTGCTTTCCCTGGAATCGGGGCTTCAATGCGCACTGCTGCTACGGCAAAGGCCAGCGCAATGTCGTTCGAAAGCCCAACAATCTTATTGACTTTAATCCCCGGAGCAGGCTGGAACTCGTATCGGGTAACCGTTGGGCCAACCTGGACATGCACCACCTTGCCCGTCACCCCGAATTCCGCAAGGGTTTGCTCGAGCTTCATCACCTCCTCCTCAATGTCCCGACGGCTCTTTTCGAATCGCTTTGGAGGAGGGGGGTTGAGAAGTTCCACTGAAGGCAAAATCCAGGAAGATTCTTTTCTCTCCTCCTGGGAAAGCTTTGGTTTCGGTTTCCTCCGGGGAGAAGAACCAGGCTCTGAATGTTCAAGGAGCTTAGGGAGACTAAAGGCTTCCACTATCTCGACGTTCTCCTTCTTCACAGGTGGCGGACCTTTCAGCTCCTTCGAAGGAGCTGAAGAAGTAGCCTGCACGTTCCCCCTGCTTTTGGCAAATTGCACAAAGGTGGCAATCTTCCGCAAAAGTTTTCCGTCGCTCAAAAGATAGGTGCCAAGAAGGGCCACAAGGAAAAGGAGTAATGCCGTCCCCAGGTCTCCGAAGTACCGCCGAAAAAAGCCCAGCAAGAAGAAGCCAACTACTCCTCCTACTTCTCCCGTAGGAAGAGAGAAACCTCTCTGCAGAGCTTCCTGCTCAGAAAGGGCAAGGAACACAAAAAGCCACAGAAAGACACCGGTGATTCTCCCCACAAAACGGTATTTCCTCGCAGGATGGAGCACCGCCAGCTCATAGACGACAAAACCCAGCAAAAAGGGCAAAACATAAGCCCCAAGACCAAAGGCCCGGAGTGCTTGATGGCGGAGAAGATCCCCAACTACCCCCATTTCCGAGGAAAGGAGGGCGAGGAGGAGGTATGCTGCCGTTAGAGTCAATATCGAAAGAACGAAGAGCTTTTTCTTCGGTTCCACGATGCCCACACTCGTTCTTATTTTCTCCTCTGAGGAGGCTTCGTGTCCTTTGGGGGAGAAACCGCTGCAATGGCTTCTTTATGACTCAAGGTGATGCGTCCCAGAGAATCAATACCGATAACCTTCACCAGGAGGTCTTCCCCTGGCTTGACAAAATCTTCGACCTTTCGGATGCGTTCAAAGGAAAGCTGGGAAATGTGACACAACCCTTCTCGGCCAGGGAAAATCTCCACAAAGGCCCCAAAATCAGCGATTCTCGTCACCTTTCCGAGGTAAATTTTCCCAACCTCAACATCCTGAGTCACATTCCGGATCATTTCAATGGCCTTCTCTTTACCTTCTTCGGTACGGGAGAACACGAGGACTTTCCCATTCTCCTTGATATCTATGGTCACCCCGGCCTCTTCAACAATACGCTTGATAATCTTTCCTCCTGGACCGATAAGTGCACCAATACGGTCCGGATTGATTTCCACAATACCGATGCGGGGCGCATACGGCGAAATGGAACTCCGTGGCCGATCGAGCACAGAGTCCATGATGTCAAGAATGTACATTCTGCCTTCTTTCGCTTCCTGGAGAGCTTCAGCAAGAATCTCCCACCGTAACCCCTTGTTTTTGACATCAAGCTGAATAGCGGTAATGCCCTTGCGACTCCCCGCAACTTTAAAATCCATTTCTCCGTAGTGGTCCTCTGAGCCGATGATATCCCGAAGGAAAACCTTCCTGTCACCGGAAAGAAGAAGACCAATCGAAAGCCCAGCACAGGAGGAACGAATAGGAACTCCTGCGTCCATGAGGGAGAGACTGCCCCCGCACACCGTGGCCATGGAAGACGAACCGTTCGACTCCAGAATCTCGGAAACCACCCGGATGGTGTAGGGAAACTCTTCTTCCGGAGGAATGAAGCACTCCAGCGCCCGCTCTGCCAGAGCCCCGTGGCCGATTTCTCGCCGTCCGGGACCACGCATGGGACGGACCTCTCCGGTGCTATAGGGCGGGAAATTATAGTGGAGCATGAAACGTTTGGCCTCTTCCTCCTGGAGGCCATCCACTTTCTGCTCTTCGCTCGTTGCACCAAGCGTTGTGATAACCAGGGCCTGGGTCTGTCCCCGGACAAAAAGGCTCGAGCCGTGGGTACGTGGGAGGCACCCAACCTCACAGCGAATGGGTCGAATTTCCTGGGGAGTCCTTCCGTCCTGTCTCCGCCCCGTGGTGAAGACCAGGTTTTCAATTTCTTCTTTTACGACTCTATCCCAGACAGGGGTCAGGAAGGAAACATTCCCAAACCGCGCTTCGGCTTCTTCCTTTGCCTTCTGAAAAAGGGCATTCATCTCCTTCTCCCGGGCTTTCTTTTCCGGAATGGTGATTATCTGAGCGATGGTTTTGCGGTACTCTTCGTCAACGAAGGTCTGAAGCGCATCCCAGAAGGGAGGAAGGAGAACCTCCCGCTTAGGCTTTCCAAAGGAAGCCAGAATATCCTTTTGGGCAGCAATCATCTTCAAGATTTCCTCGTACCCAAGGCGCAGAGCCGCAACGATTTTCTCTTCGTCCACTTCCTTTGCGCCAGCTTCAATCATGGCAATGCCATATTCAGATCCAGCAACGACAAGGTCCAGGCTGCTTAGTGCAAGTTCTTCCAGGGTGGGGTTCACGATGAACTGGTCTCCAATGAGGCCTATGCGGCAGGCTCCGATAGGTCCCTCAAAGGGAATTTCCGAAAGCCCCAGAGCAAAGGAAGCCCCAACAATGGAAATGACATCGGGAGGATGGCTCTCGTCGACAGAGAGCACCGTGACGACAACCTGGATGTCGTTATAGAGGAGCTTGGGGAAGAAAGGACGAATGGAACGGTCGATGAGACGAGCGCTCAGGATCGCCGGAACGCGAGGTTTCCCCTCCCGCTTGATAAAACCACCGGGAATCTTCCCCGCAGCGTAAAAACGCTCCTCAAAATCCACAAGAAGTGGGGTAAAATCCACTTCTTCACGAACCTCATCGGACATCGTGGCCGTCACAAGGACCACGGTATCGCCGTAGCGAACAGTCACCGCGCCGTGAGCCTGCTGGGCGAGTTTTCCTGCCTCAATGAGGAGTGTTTCTCTTCCAAAGCCTACTTCCCACTTGTAGGACACAATACCACCCTACCTCCTTAACCCGAGTTTTTCAAGGATAGCATAGTACCGATCAACGTGGTACTTTCGGAGGTAGTTGAGAAGCCTCCGTCTTCTCCCAACCATGATGAACAGACCCCTTCGGGAATGGAAATCCTTGGGGTGCTGCTTCAGGTGCTCGGTGAGTTCGCGAATGCGTTCCGTAAGAAGAGCAATCTGCACTTCAGGAGAGCCAGTGTCCGTACTGTGGATCTTGAACTGGTCGATGATTTCTTTCTTCCGTTCTTTCGTCAGAGCCAACTTCGCTCCACCTCCAGCTTATCTTCTCTCAGGCATTCAAAAAGTAGTTTATCACAGAGACATAGGTACTGTAAACCCTCAGGGCACTGGGCCGTGCACCTATTATTGACAGTGTCCGTGCTTCCTGGTAGGATGATAGCAAGACCTCATTTCAAGGGGGGGTAGGCGTATGCGAAAGCTTTTGTGGTGTGTGGCGCTGGTAGTCCTCCTTGTTGCCGCCTCTGCGGTTGCCGCAGAAAAAACGTGGGAATCCCAACCAGGAGAATTCAAAGGCCAGACCATTACAGTGCTCATCACTGATCCCCACTCCGCCGTTGTGGAATCCTGGAAACCGGAGTGGGAGGCCCTCACCGGAGCGAAAGTAGAAATGGTCGTTGTTCCTTACGCTTCCCTTTACGACAAAATGATGACGGACTTCATCACCGGAACTGGCGCTTACGACCTCATCTGCTGGCCCTCCACCTGGGCGGGAGACGTTATGGGTGGTGGATGGGTACTGCCGCTTGAAGACCTTATGAAAGAGTACGGCTACCCGGACTGGGACGACGTTGTCCCGGCCATCAAACTCATCGTCTCCTGGGGTGGAAAGGTCTACGCATTCCCTTACGACGGTGACTGCCACATGCTCTACTACCGGAAAGACGCTCTTGAGAACCCCGACTACAGGGCAAAGTTCAAGGAGAAATACGGCTACGAGTACAACATCCCGCCGAAGTCCTGGGAAGAAATTATGGATATTGCCGAGTTCTTTACCGGATGGGACTGGGATAACGACGGAGAAACGGAGTACGGCATTGCTTTCATTGCTCAACGAAAGACTCAGGCCATGTGGTCGTACCTTGATATTGCTATGCAGTATGCAGCACAGCCTGGTGTTGCTCCCTTCTTCGATCCCGACACCATGGAGCCTCAGGTCAACAACCCTGGATGGGTTGAGGCCATGGATGTTATCCAGAAGCTGACGAAATTTGCCCCTCCAGGCCTTCTGAGCTACGGGTACAGCGAGCTCCGTCAGGCCTTTGTGTCGGGGAATTCGGCGATTGCCCTTGACTGGGGAGATATTGGCATTCTCGAGCAATCTCCGGAGAAGTACGGCAGCAAAGTCAAGGGGCTTTTGGGGTATGGTCCACTCCCTGGCTCCATGAAGACCTATGACTTCAGGGCAAAACAGTGGATTGAGGGATACAACCAGGTGAACTTTCTGAACTTTGGCGGGTGGGTCTTTTCAATCTCCAAATTCTCAAAGAATCCTGTTCCGGCGTACAAGTTCGCCACGTACTTCACTGCTCCTGAACGGAGTCTCCTTGACGTCTGTGGCATCCACGGATACACTGGAGCCAACCCCTGGCGTTTCTCGCACTTCAAGAACATTGACAGGTGGATCGAGGGCGGCTGGGGCAAGGATTCTGTTACAAAGTATCTGGAAACCATCCAGACCATTCTTTCCGACCCCAAAGCTATCACGGACCTCCGCATTCCTGGAGCCGCAGAGTACTACGACTACCTTGACCTCTACCTTGCTGAGGTGCTCTCTGGAACCAAAGCACCCAAGGAGGCCTGTGACGCCATTTACGCCGAATGGGTGAAAATCACCGAGGCTCATGGAAAGGAGAAGCAAAAGGCCCTTTACCGTGAGTCCCTTGGACTGCCTGCAGAGTGAACGCCTTCTAAAGGGCTGGGGAACACCCCCAGCCCTTTGCCTTTCAGGGCGTGAACACCAATGAGGAAAGAGGCCACAAAGTTTGGTTTCCTTCTGCCAGGACTTCTGTACCTTATGGCCATGGCGGTATTTCCCCTCATCTGGTCACTAACACTGAGTCTCCATCGCTGGAAAGCTGCCACAGCCGCGCCAAGGGTTTTCGTGGGTATTGAGAACTTCCTCAACATCTTCTTTCGGGATCCCCGCTTTTGGAACAGCCTTCGCTTCACGGTGCTTTACGTCGCTATCGTCGTGAGCGTGGAGCTCTCTCTGGGCCTTCTTCTTGCGTACATTCTCAACGAGCGCATTCGTTTCCGGAACTTCTTCCGGGTACTTTTCCTCCTTCCCATGGCAGCACCGCCCATTGCCGTTGCCTTTATGTGGCGAATGCTTCTCAACCCCGACGCGGGCATCGTGGTGAAAATCCTGAACTCTCTGGGTTTGAACATGGTTCGATGGCTCACCGATGCCCGGCTCACCCCTTTTGTGCTCATGGCGGTAGACATCTGGGAGTGGACACCTTTCATGTTCCTCGGTCTTCTCGCCGCCATGCAATCGTTCCCCGTGTCCCTGTACGATGCTGCTCAGGTTGATGGAGCCTCCCGCCTGCAAATCTTCTGGTTCATCACTCTTCCCCTCCTTCTCCCTATTATGGTGACGCTTGTGCTTCTGCGGGCGATCGACGCCTTCAAGCTCTTCGAACTTGTCTTCGGCATTACCGGTGGTGGACCGGGAACAAGCACAGAATCCCTTTCCTACTACACGTATACCGTGGGTTTCCAGTACTTCGACCTTGGATACGCCTGTGCGCTCTCGTGGGTGTTCCTGGTGATTGTTCTCATCATGGCCAACTTTCTCCTGAGGAGGCTCCGCAGGGAGGTATGAGATGAAAAAGGGGCGAATTACCGGATTTGCCATCTTTGCCTGGGTTATCCTCATGCTCTTTTCGGTATGGACAGTCTTCCCGTTTCTCTGGGGTGCTATCACTTCCTTCAAGTCCCCCGGAGAACAGTATACCACCGCTTTCCTCCCCCTCGTCCAGTTCCGGCCCTCTACCTATGCCTGGCAGGTTGTGCTTGGACAGGCAGAGGGCGAACGTACCCGCCAGGGCCTGCGAAATAGCGTCCTCATTTCTTCGCTAAGCTCACTCCTTGTTCTTCTCCTTGGATCCTTTGCCGGTTACGCCCTTACCCGCTTTCGCTTCCACCGCTGGAAAAATAAAGATATTGCCAGCTGGATTCTCTCCAATCGCATGTTCCCCCCCATTGCCGTGGCCATCCCCTTTTTCCTCATCATGCGAACCCTGAGGCTCCTTGATACTCTGCCTGCCGTCATTATGGCTCACACGGTGTACAATCTTCCCCTCGCCATATGGCTCATGATGGACTTCTTCCGTGAACTTCCCGAAGAGGTGGAAGAAGCTGCTCTGATTGATGGGTGTTCATCGTTCCAGGCTTTTTTCCGCATCGCCTTGCCTCTTTCGCTTCCAGGAATCGTTGCAGTGTACATCCTCTGTTTCATCTTCTCCTGGAATGAGTTCCTCTTTGTGGTGACGCTCTCATACCGGAAGACTATGACCATGCCGGTGATCATCGCCGGAACGCTCACCGTACGGGGGCTGGATTTCTGGAAAGTTTCTGCGCTATCGCTCCTTGCCATCACCCCTCCCGTGGTTCTTGCTGCATTAACCTCCCGTTTCCTTATCCGCGGGTTGACACTTGGTGCTATTAAAGAGTAAAGAGCAATAGAGGAGGTGGAAACATGAACATCAAACACATTCTGGTGCCGACGGATTTTTCGCCCTTCTCAGACCTGGCACTTCAGATTGCTTCATCTCTTCAAGAAAAATTCAATGCCAGAGTTACCGTGCTCCACGTGCTTACTCCCCTTGAGGCCGAGACTTTGACCGCTCAACCTGGAAATCCCTGGGAAAATGTGGTGCTACAAATTCAGAACACTATGATCAAGGAAGTGGAGAAAAATGCTCCTTCTCTTCCTAGAGAATCCGTGAACCTTGAAGTCGTGGTGGGAGACCCGGCAGAAGAAATTGCTCGCTTTGCAGAGGAAAACGGTGCCGACCTCATCGTCATGGGAACCCACGGGAGAACAGGACTTGCAGGAATCCTCCTTGGAAGCGTGACCGTAGGAGTCATCAGGAAAACTTGCATTCCCGTGATGGTGGTGAAGTGCCCGGAAAACTGAGATCAAAAGTCCCTGCCCCGGGTCCCAGGGCAGGGATTCACAGGAACCGAGCGACCTCTTCTTGCAGGATTCTCTGGAACTCTTCCTCTTCAAAGAGATTTCGTCGCTTTTTTGCCCGTCCTTCTACTTTCATTTCGTAAGTCGGCTGAGGATTACGGTAGAAAACCCCAAGAGGGATACGATCTCCCCACTCGAGACTTTTCTGAAATGCCGCCACCTGGTCCTCGGGGTTGTGGTCCTTTCCAAGGTAGTACACTCGCTCCCGGTACCAGGCGTAGGTGTTCACAGGGTTGAAAGTCACACAGGGTTGCAGGATATCCACGAGAGCAAAGCCGCGAAAGCTCAGGGCTTCCTTAAGAATCTCTTTTAGTCCCTCTTTGTCTCCGGCAAAGGCCCTGGCCACGAGCCCTGCTCCCTGGGATATGGCCAGACTCAGGGGGTTGAGTGGTCTTGAGAGGTTTCCCCAGGGTTGTGCTTTACTCCTAAAACCCTCTCCTGAGGTTGGGGAAGCCTGGCCCTTCGTGAGACCGTATACCTGGTTATTGTGGACAAGAACGGTAATGTCAGGATTGCGGCGAATAGCATGCAGGAGGTGATTGCCACCCTCGCCGTACATGCATCCATCACCCGATTCGGCAATGACGAGGAGTTCTGGTCGAACGGTCTTAATGGCGAAAGCTACAGGAATGCTCCTTCCATGGAGACCATTGAAGACATTGACTCTGAGGTAATGAGGAGCCTTGGCTGCCTGACCGATTCCAGAAACCACCACAACGTCCTGGGGGCGATAGCCAAGTTCATTAAGGGCTTCCTTTAAAGCCTGGAGGATACCAAAATTCCCACACCCGGGACACCAGGCAATTTCCACACCATGAGCGTCAAAGGGGGTAGCCACAGTCACAGTACCTCCTCAACCTGTTCAACAAGTTCCTCGACAAGAAACGGAAGCCCATCGTAACGACAAATCCTTTTGGGGAAAGGAAAAAGCGTTTCTCGCTCGAGGAGCATGGCCAGCTGACCACTGAAATTCTGCTCCACCACGATAGGATTGGGGAAACGCTGGAGGAAGTCTCGAAGGCCTTCTGGAAGGGGATAGAGGTCGCTAAAATGCACCACCCCGATGCTTTTGCCTTTTTGCGCCAAAGCTTTGCGCACTTCAAGGAGCACGCCCCAGGTGGATCCCCATCCAATGAGCGTAGCATCTTTCCCCTCAAGCACAAAGGGAAGACGCATCTCTTTCCGCATGAACTCGAGCTTCCTCATTCGCTTCTCTTGCATCGCTTTTCGGAGCACAAGGTCTTCAGTCAGGTGTCCATACTCGTCGTGTTCGTCGCTATCGGCAATCACAAGGGCTTCTCCTCCGGGGGAGAGTCGTGGAGAAACGCCGTCAGGGGTCAGGGCGTACCTTTGGTAGGGAGGGACACCATCCCAGGAGAACAAGGGCCGGACTGGGCGCTCCTCGCAGGACAGTTGGTCATAGGACCACTTGGTGTCCGCAAGGTACTGGTCGCTGAGGATAATCGCCGGGACCTGGTATTTCTCAGCCAGGTTGAAAGCTCGGATAACCATGTTGAGTGCCTCCTGGGGGTCCCGGGGAGCAAAAACAAAGCGAGGAAACTCGTCGTGGGAAGCATGGAGCACGAAAAGAAGATCTCCCTGAGCAGTCCTCGTTGGAAGACCAGTGCTGGGCCCGGGGCGCTGCGCATCAATAACGACGATGGGGGTTTCGGTCATTGCCGCCAGCCCCAGCCCTTCGCACATGAGACAAAATCCCCCACCCGATGTCCCTGTCATGGCTCGTGTTCCTGCATAGGATGCTCCAATAGCCATGTTAATGGCAGCGATTTCATCCTCTGCTTGCTCCACAATAAGACCATAGGCTTCGGCCCTGGAAGCAAGGAAATTCAGGATGCCCGTTGAAGGGGTCATGGGGTAGGCGCTGTAGAATGTGCACCCGGCAAGGAGTGCCCCAAGCCCCAGAGCTTCGTTGCCGCTTATGAGGTACCGCTGTGAAGCTTTTAAGGAATCTGAGCGCTTTTTGAGGAATGGAGAGGAGAAGAGCCCCGATGCTTCCACAAACCTTGCCCCTTCCTCCAGAGCCTCCTCGTTCCTTGCTACAATCTCAGAACCCTTTTGGGCGAAAGTCTCCCGAACATACTCTTGAGCTTTCTCAAGACCCACACCCAGGATTGCCAGAAGTGCCCCTGTAGCCACCATATTGGCAAAGACCCGGTTCCCAAGGCGCAGGGCCACCCCCTCAAAGTCAAGAGGCAAGAGGTGAACACCCTTCCCAGAGTCCCCATTGCCAACCTTTCCCAAAATCACTCCACCTTCCTTCACCTCGCCACGGTGCAGGAGGTATGTCTCTTCGTTGAGACATACGAGGATGTCCAATGCCCTCTTTCCTCCTGAAATCCACTGCTCTGCAGTACGTATGAGGGTAAAGGTGTGGCCCCCTCGAATCCGCGACTGGTAATCCTCGATGGAGAATACGTAGTACCCATGCCGTGCAAGAATGAGGGAAAGTGCCTCGGAAACGGTTTGCACCCCCTGTCCTGCCGCACCACCCACCTTCAGGGTAACATCCACCATGACCTCACCCCCGTTTGTTTTGCCAGAGGATAACCAAAGACGCCTTTAGGTATTCCTCGGGGTATTGAGGAAAACCACGTACTTCGGGTAGGGAATCTCAATGCGCTCAGCGTCAAAGGCTTTCTTGATATGGTACAGGAGGTCCCGTTCCACTTCCCAGTGTTTCTGGGGAAGTACCTGCACCATCACTCGCAGAACAACGCCTGAGTTCTCCAGGCGAACAATACGCTGCACCGAAGGCTCACCAAGAAGGAGGTGGGGATGGCTCTTTCGGTACGCTTCCACCACTCTTTGAAGCACCTCTGTGGCCCTATCAATGTCTGCTTCATAGGCCACACTGACTTCAACCACAGCCCGGCTGAATCCCCGATTGTAGTTCACAATACGGGAGATTTCCCCATTGGGAACAGTCACCAGCGCTCCCGACAGGGTGCGAACCCGCGTGACCCGCAGACCAATTTCCTCCACAGTCCCGGTGATGTCCCCAATCTGCACCATATCCCCTACTGAGAGACTGTCCTCGAAAACCAGAAAAAGCCCCGTGAGGATGTCCCGAATAAGAGTCTGGGCACCAAAGCCCACAGCGATACCCACTACTCCCGCACCAGCCAGAATCGCCGTGGCGTCAATACCGATTTCCCGGAGGATTAGTACCAGGGCGAAGAACACCACAAGGTATGTCACCACGCTTTGGAGGAGAGGAAGGAACGTGTTGAGCTTGCGGGAGAGATCGACCTGCCTCTTTGAGGCTTTCAACCGTCTGAGGAGGAGTCGTCGGAAAACAAAACGACTCATGTATACCAGAATCCAGGAAAACCCGACAACAGCCCCAATGCGAAGAACTCTTTCAAGAAGAAGGCTCACGGAAGTATGGCAATCTCCTCTTTGTTTCTCCTTAAGTTCAGGGAAAGACCCAAAGCGGCACGGATTTCCTCGTGATACTCCTGGATTGACCGTATGGTCATTTTCCCGCTTTTGAGCCGCTCAATCGCGTAGACCGTAGCTTCCGCTCCCGAGAGCGTTGTGACACAGGGAATGTCACGCATGATGGCTTCTTTTCGAATGACGCTGCTCTCTTTCTGGGCTTTCCCTCCAGAAGGCGTGTTGATGATGAGATGAATTTCCCGGTTCTTAATCATATCTACGATGTTTGGTCGACCTTCCCCGACTTTCTTCACGACTTCAACCGGAATACCATTGTTGCTCAAGACTTTTGCTGTACCCCTTGTAGCTACAATGCGGAAGCCCATGTCCCAGAGTTTTTTTGCGAGGAAAATCACACCCCGCTTGTCCTTGTTCTTGACACTGATAAAGACCGTTCCCTCAAGGGGGAGATACGACTGGGCAGCGAGCTGGGATTTCGCATAGGCCATACCAAAGTCCCGGTCAATGCCCATAACCTCGCCTGTCGAACGCATCTCGGGGCCAAGAACGGGATCAACCCCTGGAAAACGACGGAAGGGGAATACCGACTCTTTCACCGCAAAGTATGGGATTTCGATTTCCCGTGTGAGACCAATGTCCCGGAGCTTTCGCCCCGCCATCACTTGGGACGCAAGACGAGCGAAAGGAACACCGGTGACCTTGCTCACAAAGGGAATGGTTCTAGAGGCCCGGGGATTCACCTCAAGAACATAGACCTCGTCATCCTTGACTGCATACTGCACGTTTATCAACCCCACAACCCTGAGTTCCCGGGCAAGAGCATAGGTGTACTTTTTCACCTGGTCAATGATGTCGTCGCTTAGAGAGAAAGGAGGAAGAACACAGGCACTGTCGCCAGAGTGAATTCCCGCTTCCTCAATGTGTTCCATAATTCCTGCAACAACGGTGAGCTCACCGTCACTTATGGCGTCAACGTCGATTTCGATGGCATCTTCAAGGAATTCGTCAATGAGCACTGGCCTCCCGGGGGAAACCTCCACAGCCTGAGAGATGAACTCTTCAAGCTCCTCTTCAGTGTAAATAACCCGCATGGCCCTGCCTCCAAGAACGTACGAGGGGCGGACCATGACCGGATACCCGATGCCCTGAGCGACATACTTGGCCTCCTCAAAGGAGATTGCCACACCATTTCTTGGTTGTTTGAGGCCCAGGCGTTCCACAAGGCTTTTGAAGCGATCCCGATCTTCAGCGATGTCGATGCTCTCTGGAGACGTTCCCAGAATCGGCACCCCAGCTCGCTCCAGGTCTTTGGCCAGATTCAGGGGAGTCTGCCCGCCGAGTTGGAGGATAACCCCCTCAGGACGCTCCTTCTCGATGACATTGAGAACGTCCTCAATGTACAGGGGCTCGAAGAAGAGCTTGTCTGAGGTGTCATAGTCGGTGCTCACCGTCTCGGGGTTGCTGTTCACCATAATGGTTTCGTACCCCATGTCCTGCAGGCCCCAGGTAGCGTGAACACAACAGTAATCGAACTCAATCCCCTGGCCAATACGGTTTGGCCCCGCTCCAAGAATAACAGCCTTCTTGCGGTTGCTGGGGTTTGCCTCACACTCCTCTTCATAGGTGGAGTAGTAATAGGGGGTCTCAGCCTCAAACTCCGCAGCACAGGTATCCACCTGCTTGTACACGGGCTCAATCCCCAGGGATTTGCGAATCCGACGAACTTCCCACTCATCGGTCCCAAGAAGACGAGCAATCTGTCGATCGGAGAAGCCAAACTCCTTTGCCCGCCGGAGGGTATCCCTGTCAATCTCGTAGAGCGAGGGAACTTTGCGCAGTTCTTCTTCCATCTCGACGATTTCTTCGATTTGGCGGATGAACCATGGATCGATCTTCGACCACTCGTAGATTTCCTGAATGCTCAGTCCCTCTTTCAGGGCCATTTTGATGTAGAAGATTCGGTCAGGGTTGGGGCGCGTGAGCTTCTCATAGAGGATTTCCCTCCGCCTTGCCCTGGGAATGTCATCCCATCCTTTCACGTCCTCAAGACCGCACTTCCCTATCTCCAGGGAACGGAGGCCTTTCTGTAGCGCCTCCTTGAAATTCCGCCCGATGGCCATGGTTTCTCCGACGCTCTTCATAGAGATGCCAAGGTATGGCTCTGCTTCGGGAAATTTCTCAAAGGTAAACCGGGGAATCTTGACCACACAGTAGTCCAGAGCAGGCTCAAAGCAGGCAGGGGTCTTCTTCGTGATATCGTTCGGGATCTCGTCGAGAGTATACCCCACGGCGAGTTTGGCAGCAATTTTAGCGATAGGAAACCCGGTAGCCTTTGAGGCCAGGGCAGAACTCCGGGACACTCGGGGATTGATTTCAATGATGACCATACGACCGTTTTCAGGGTTGACGGCAAACTGGATATTACACCCCCCTGTGTCCACGCCGATTTCCCGGATAGCCCGAATAGCGTAATCCCGCATCTTCTGGTACTCTTCATCGGTGAGCGTCTGCGCAGGAGCAACAGTGATACTGTCACCGGTATGGATCCCCATGGGGTCCAGGTTTTCAATTGAACAGATGATCACCACGTTATCCTTTCCATCACGCATGACTTCAAGCTCGTACTCCTTCCACCCAATGACCGACTCTTCAATGAGGATTTCCCGAATCATGCTGCTGTCGAGGGCCCGCTGGGCGAGTTCTTCGAATTCCTCAATGTTGTAGGCGATAGCCCCTCCTGTTCCCCCCAGGGTGAAACTCGGCCGAATCACAAGAGGAAAGCCAATTTCCCGAGCAACCTCCAGAGCTTCCCTAAGGTTATAGGCCTGGCCGCTTCGGGGTACATCAATGCCAATTTTCAGCATGGCTTCCTTGAAGAGCTTTCGGTCTTCGGCTTTCTCGATCGCCTCCGGCGAGGCCCCAAGGACCTTGACGCCGAAACGGTCAAGAACCCCTCGCTTTTTCAGTTGGACGGTAAGGTTGAGCGCCGTCTGGCCTCCAAGGGTCGGCAAAAGCGCGTCAGGGCGTTCCCTGGCAATGATGCTCTCCAGAACCTCAGGAATCAGGGGTTCAATATAGGTTCGGTCAGCCATCTCCGGATCAGTCATGATGGTTGCGGGATTGCTGTTCACAAGGATGACCTCATACCCCTCGCTTTTCAGGGCTTTGCATCCCTGGGTACCTGAGTAATCGAACTCACATGCCTGCCCGATGACAATCGGGCCCGAACCGATAATGAGAATCCGACGAATATCCGTCCTTTTAGGCACGGCAGTCCTCCACCATCCTTATGAACCGGTCGAAAAGGTACGTGGTGTCATGGGGTCCGGGACGGGCTTCAGGATGGAACTGCACGGAGAAAAGCGGGAGTTCCCGATGGGCAATGCCCTCGAGGGTGAAGTCGTTGAGGTTCACATGGGTGACCTCCACATTCCCCGGGAGGGTATCGGCATCGACGCTGAAACCGTGATTCTGGGTGGTGATGGCTACCTGTCCCGTTCGGAGATCCTTTACCGGATGGTTCCCTCCATGGTGGCCGAATTTGAGCTTGAAGGTTTTCGCTCCCAACGCCTGGGCAATGACCTGGTGTCCGAGGCAAATTCCAAACACCGGAACCTTCCCAATGACCCGGCGGGCGAATTCCACAACATATGGCAACGCCGCAGGGTCTCCTGGTCCGTTGGAGAGGAGGATGCCATCAGGTTTTTCTCGAAGCACATCCTCTGCTTGTGTAAAGGCGGGGTACACGATAACGCGACAACGCCGTATGGCCAGCTGCCGTAGAATGCCAAACTTCACTCCACAGTCCAAAACAGCAATGGTATAAACCCCATCCTCGCTCCACACATAGGGCTTTCGGGTTGTCACCTTCTGCACCAGGTCCTGGCCAGCCATCTCAGGGATGTTCCGTGCCTTCTCAACCAGAGATACTGGATCAAGGTCGATGCAAGACATCACTCCACGCATTGCTCCCCGTTCCCGGATATGACGCGTAAGCGCACGGGTATCAATGCGTTCAAGCCCCATGATACCATGGCGCTTCAGGTACTCTTCAAGACTCTCCTCTGCTCTCCAGTTACTGTAGAGGGAGCTCTTCTCCCGAACGATGAAACCTTCCACTTGAGGCTTTGCCGATTCCACATCTTCAGAGTTCACGCCGTAGTTCCCAATGAGGGGATACGTCATGGTGACAATCTGGCCCTTGTAGGAGGGATCGGTGAGGATTTCCTGGTAGCCGGTCATGCTGGTATTGAAGACGACTTCCCCGCTGACTTCCCCTAAAGCTCCGAAGGCGTAACCCCAGAAAACCCGTCCGTCTTCTAAAGCAAGCAGTGCCTTCACAGCAACACCCTCTGCCTAATATACCATACCTGTCAAGGGGCGCTTGCCTTCCTGGGGAAGACTTTTGGGATGGGAAGCCACCCAGTGGTAGTAGAGGCTCGCGGGAAGGAAATAGTGGAGGTACCGCCAGTTTCGGAGGAGCCGCCGGGCAATACGGGGCAAGGAGTAGAATTCCCGAAAGACAAAATTGTACCCTTCCTGAAGCTCCTGTGGGGTCATCTTCGCCGGTTGATACACCACGTGGGCGAAGTCGTACTTTGACCAGTCAAAAGAGAAAATGCGCCCCTGAGCGCGCAGCTGGTGAAAAACCTCTGTCCCGGGAAGAGGAGTAAGAATCGAAAACTGGGCAAAGTCGATTTTTGTGTCCTCAATGAACCGGAGTGTTCGACGAAAAACACCAGAGTCATCCTCATCGAATCCAAAGACGAAAGAACCTATCACCATGATGCCGTGTTGGTGGAAGCGGTCGATGAGCTTTCGATATTGGTCAACTCGGTGAAAAGATTTGTGCATCTCCCGGAGATTTTCCTCGTTCACCGACTCAAATCCCACAAAAAGGGCGATGCACCCGCTCTGGGCAGCAAGGCGCAGAAGTTCTTCGTCTTCTGCCATACGGAGTGTCCCCTGGCTCACCCATTTTCTCTTGAGGGGGATGAGTGCTCGAAAAAGCTCCCGGGAATAGGCAGGATTCCCCACAATGTTGTCGTCTAAAAACCCAATCATTCGGGAGGAGTACTGCTGGATCTCTTCAATAACTTCCTCCACCGGACGGTGACGGTATTTTCTTCCCATGAAGGCTGAAACAGAGCAGAAACCACAGGCATGAGGACATCCCCGGGTGGTCTGAAAGACGTGCTTCAGGAGATACCTCCCCTGCAGAAGGTCGAGCCTCGAGTGAGGAAGACCAGCAAGAGACGGGAAATTCTCCCTCTTGTAAAATGGTTGCAATGTCCCCCGTTCATAGTCCTCGAGAAGTTTTTCCCAGAGACCCTCTGCCTCCCCAATCACCACGCTATCTGCGTGTTCTTTTGCCTCCTCAGGAAGCGCCGTGGGATGGATACCTCCGAGGACAACTTTCACTCCTCTTTTTCTGAACTCATCGGCGATCTGATAGGCTCGAGCTGCCGTGGCACTCATGACGGTGATACCTACAAGGTCATACGATCCGTCAAAATCCACATCCTCAACTCGCTCATCCACAATGCGAACTTCGTGACGCGAAGGGGTCAGGGCAGCAAGGAGGGGAAGGCTGGCCTGAGGAAAAGGAACATACCATGCCTTCTTCCGACGTGGCGCATTTGGATCCGGAGCAACAAGGAGAATCCGCAAGCAATCAACCCTCTTTCTCTCTAATCTTTTCTGCATTATACATCACTCTCCAGGGATTGAGAATTGTGCTACAATGGAAGCGTGAAGGGGAGCATAGGAGTCCTCGGTGTTGTCGCGTGTTTCATAGCAATGGCCTTATCTCCCCTGGGGGCTCAAGAGAGGGTTCTTGGAGGGAGACTTGTGGGTGTTATTACTCCGGTTCTTGAAGATTTTGTCGAGCGTGTTCTTGACCGTGCCCTCTCTGAAAAGGCACAGGCAGTGCTCTTCCTCCTCGACACTCCTGGAGGTCTCGAAGAGTCCATGCGGAACATCGTGCGGAAAATCCTCCAGTCCTCAGTACCCGTTGTGGTGTACGTCCATCCCCAGGGGGCACGGGCTGCCTCTGCAGGGAGTTTCATCGTCCTTGCTGCCCATCGCGCTTTCATGAGCCCAAACACCACCATCGGAGCGGCTCATCCGGTGACCATTGAGGGGGAGAAGGTGAGTGAGAAAATCGTCAACGATATGGCCTCTTTTGCCCGATCCCTGGCTGAGAGCCGAAACCGGAATCCTGAAATTGCAGAGAAAATGGTCCGGGAAAGCCTCTCGCTCACGGAGCGAGAGGCATACGCTCAGCAGGTTATCGATGGGGTCTTTATGTCCGTTGAGGAGGTTCTTGAGGCTCTCCATATGAGGGGGATCCCTGTCTTCTGGGTGGAGATGTCGGGAAAGGAAAAGTTCCTCCAGTTTCTTGTCAACCCAAATCTGGCGTATATCTTTCTGGTGCTGGGAATCCTCGGGCTTATTTTTGAGCTCTCCAACCCTGGTGCCGTTGTCCCTGGAGTCTTTGGAAGCATTCTCCTTTTGCTCTCGCTGTATGCATTTTCCCTTCTGCCCACCAACTGGAGTGGCATCATCCTCCTGCTCCTCGGCTTTCTCTTCTTCGCTCTGGACCTTTTCGTCACCCCGGGCATCGGTGTCCTCACCGCAGGAGGGATAGTCTCCCTGCTCCTTGGTTCGCTCATGGTTTTCAGTCCTCAGGGAGGCATCCGCATTCCCCTTGGGCTCATCTTCGCCGTTACTGGGAGCGTGGCTGTATTCTTTGTCTTTGCCCTTTTCATGGCCTTGCGCGCCCACAGGCAGAGAGTGACAACGGGCGTGGAATCCATTATTGGGAAGATGGGTGTGGCCCGGGAAGACCTTGCCCCTGAGGGGTTCATCGTAGTCGATGGAGAGCTGTGGTGGGCGAGAGCCAAAACCCCGGTTCGAAAGGGGGAGAGAGTAGTTATTCTGGGAAAAGAGGGAGCAATGCTCCTTGTAGAGAAAAGGGAGGGATAGGCATGGTGGTACTGGGCACTATCATCGTGATTGCGCTCATTTTCTTCCTTGCGTCCATCCGGGTAGTTCGGGAATACGAACGCGGGATTATCTTTCGTCTGGGGCGTCTTGTGGGAGCAAAGGGTCCAGGGCTCTTTTTCATCATCCCCTTCATCGACCAGCTGGTGAAGGTGGACCTCCGGGTGGTCACCATGGACGTTCCCAAACAAGAACTTATCACCCGGGACAACGTCCCAGTTACGGTGGATGCAGTGGTGTACTTTCGCGTCATGAACCCTGAAGACGCGGTGACCAAGGTGGAGAACTACATTACAGCAACATCGCTGATTTCCCAGACCACCCTCCGCAGCGTTGTCGGACAGTCAGAGCTTGATGAGCTTCTCATCCATCGCGACAAAATCAACGAGTCCCTGCAGCGAATCATTGACGAAAAAACTGACCCCTGGGGTATCAAGGTTTCGGCGGTAGAGATCAAAGAAGTGACCCTTCCTGAAGAGCTCAAAAGGGCCATGGCCCGGCAGGCAGAAACCGAGCGGGAACGCAGAGCCAAAATCATTAATGCCGAGGGCGAGTTCCAGGCAGCTGAAAAACTCTCCCAGGCTGCCCGTATCATTGCAGAAAACCCCATTGCTTTGCAGCTCCGGTACCTTCAGACCCTGAGTGATATCTCTGCAGAGAATGCCACAACCATTGTTTTCCCGCTTCCCATCGAGCTTCTTGAGGTCTTCAAGAAAAGAACATAGGCTGTCCTAAGGCTCAATCCTCTTCCAGGAGGCCTGGATTTCACCAAAGTAGATGGTATGGTAATCCCCCTGAGGATAGTAGGTCTCCTGAATAAGGGGTGTGAGCGTTGAAGGTTCAACCTGTGTCTTCTCGACAACAGTACACTGAACAGTGGCAACGCACTCAGCAACGGAAGGAACAGGAAACCCTCCAAGGTAAATGGGGGTCAGTGCACAGTGGGTGAACTTGTTCATCGACCGTCCTGAGTATCTCCCACACTCCTCAACGGCTTTCTGGAGCTGTACAGGGGGAACATTGATGGTGAAAAGAGGAATCTCCTCAAGAAGGACATGGGTGAATCGGGAAGGGCGAACCAGAATGCAGGCGACTGGCCGTCCCCAAACTATCCCAAAGGACACCCACCCGATGGTCATAACGTTCGTTGCTGTGTGTTCCTTCCCCTGGGTCACAAGGAGCAATCCCCCTGTGGTTCCAAGGGCCTGGAATGCCAGAGAACACAGTTCCTCCCAGGAACATCTGTCAAAACGCACAGATCTCACCCCCATTGTAAAGTGCTATGCGAGTACTCCGCCTCTTTGATCCCTGGCAGGGAGAGCTTTGCACCTGCCCTCCAAAGTATACTTTGAACCCCTACACCGGATGTGCCCATCAGTGCCTCTACTGTTACATTTCCTCCTTTATCCCCCGAGCCTTTGAGGTCCGAGAAAAACCTCCCTTCCTCCACCTTTTGGAAAGGGACCTGAGAGAATGCGAAAAAACCCTCTACCTCTCCCTTGCAAACTCTTCCGATCCCTACCCCCCGGTAGAGGCAGAGCGGGAACTCACAAGGGCAATCCTCAAGCTCTGCCAGAGGGAAGGTATGCCCGTACTGATTCTGACTAAATCCCCCTTGGTAGTGCGGGACATTGATCTTCTGCAGGCGATGCAAGCAGCAGTGAGCATCACCATCACGACCCTGGACAGCCAAAAGGCCCGGCTTCTTGAGCCCGGTGCTCCTCCTCCACAGGACCGTGTCCGCGCTCTTCAGGCCCTGACGGAAGCCGGTATCCCCACCATCCTTCGCCTGGATCCCATTATTCCCGGCATCAACGACACTCAGGAAGAATGGCATACCATGCTTGCGCGGCTTGCTCCGTACATCAGGCAGGTTGTTGCTTCCACCCTGAAACTCCGGTGGGATACAGGGGAAAGGATCGCTACCTCCTTTCCAGAAATACGCCACTTTCTGTCTCTCTTCTCCGAGAGAAAGGGACGGAGTCTGTACCTTGAGCGAAAGGTGCGGCGCGCTCTTTTGGAAAAGCTCCGGGAAATCGTCCACGCTCATAACCTCCCCTTCTCCACCTGCCGGGAGGGTTTCCCCGAATTCAACGACCTCACCTGTGATGGAAGTGCTCTACTCAGTCGATGAGGTGTTCAATGTTGAAGGAGGCAATGTCTTCTTTCGTGTAAAAGCTCTCGAAATTCTCCTCTGCCGTCCCCACAATGGCCACGGTGAGTTCTTTCATGAGGTCAAGGTCCCTGGGTTTCTCAAGGGGCTGGCCATTCGGGTCACGGATGACCCGAACTACAGGGCGAATTGGGAGACCCTCGTTCAGACGGACCACCACGGCAATCTCCCCGGTTGTGAGACGAACGGTTTCCCCTACAGGATAGGGGGCGATGTGGCGCACCATGGTGGTGACCACCTGGAGGTCAAAGAGTCGCGAGGCATTCCCCATGAGGTACTCCAGGGCCTCTGCATAGGAGAATCGCTTCCGGTATGGTCGATCCACTGTCAGGGCATCGTACACATCGGCACAGGCACAGATACGGGAGAGGAAGTGGATCTCTTCTCCTGAGAGTCCGTAGGGGTATCCGCTACCGTCAAGGCGCTCGTGGTGCTGCAGGGCGATAACTGAAGCGAGAAAGTCGTAATCCGGGTTTCTCTGGATCATCTCCTTACTCCAGATGGGATGCATACGAACGAGATTCCGTTCATCCTCGGTGAGGTTTCGTTCTTTCACCAGAAGATCTTCGGGGAGACGAATTTTCCCAAGGTCATGGAGAAGAGCACCGAGTCCGAGTTTTCGAAGCTGCAGACGGGAGAGGTTCAAGCATTTCCCCACAAGGAGGCTCAGAACGGCCACGTTCACCGAGTGATGGAAGATGAGGTCATTGCGACTCTGCATCTGGATGAGATAGAAAACAGTGGTGGAGTTGGTAAGAATTTCATCAAGAACCTCCTCAAGCACCTGAAGAACCTCATGGTATGAAACTCCTCCACCACGTCTGAGGCGCCTCACGGTATCATGGAGTATTCTCTGTACTCGTTTCCTGGTCTCAACACGCAGCGGCTCGCTCGCCGCAATATCTTCAAAAAGCTCGTGTTCCACAAAAATCGACTGGAAACCGAGTTCCCGAAGTTTCTGAATATAGGCTTCAGTGAGCACTACACCTCTGTTAAGGAGAACAGAGCCGTCTTCCCGGAGCACTGGGTACGCAACCTTCATTCCAGGTTTCAGCTCACTCACCGGAACCCGAATCATGGCCCGTACCACCGCCGAAGAAAACGAAAGACTTCTTCTGGGGCACCTCCCAGGTGACTTCTGCCGTCCCCACAATGGCCACGGTGAGTTCTTTCATGAGGTCAAGGTCCCTGGGTTTCTCAAGGGGCTGGCCATTCGGGTCACGGATGACCCGAACTACAGGGCGAATTGGGAGACCCTCGTTCAGACGGACCACCACGGCAATCTCCCCGGTTGTGAGACGAACGGTTTCCCCTACAGGATAGGGGGCGATGTGGCGCACCATGGTGGTGACCACCTGGAGGTCAAAGAGTCGCGAGGCATTCCCCATGAGGTACTCCAGGGCCTCTGCATAGGAGAATCGCTTCCGGTATGGTCGATCCACTGTCAGGGCATCGTACACATCGGCACAGGCACAGATACGGGAGAGGAAGTGGATCTCTTCTCCTGAGAGTCCGTAGGGGTATCCGCTACCGTCAAGGCGCTCGTGGTGCTGCAGGGCGATATGGATGCTCTCTCCTTCCTCTGACACCCACTCAGACATAAGCTCCGCAGACCAGCACGAGTGTTTCCTGATGATATGCCACTCTTCCTCAGAGAGACTCCCTGGTTTATTCAGGACTTCAAGAGGCACGCGAATCTTCCCAAGATCATGCATGAGGCTCCCCAGGGCAAGCACCCGGAGCTGCTGGCGGGAGAGCCGCAGGAATTTCCCGATGAACACACTTAAAGCGGCTACATTCACGGAATGGGAGAACACTGCATCATCGTGCTGCCGTAGCTGAATCAGGCTCACCACCGATTTTTTGGTACTCAGCACTTCATCAATGATCTCATCAACAAGCCTCTTGAGGGGCTCCACCGCGGCCTCTTTCCCCCGAACAATCTGGTAGAAAGATTCGTTGAGGGTGACAAGAGCCTGGCGGCGGATATCATGAGAGAGAATCTCCTCAAGATCAACATCGGCGAAACCCGGATCCCGGACGTAGATGTACTCAAACCCCAGTTCTCGGATCTTCCGGATAAGGCGGTCGTTCAGACGAACTCCTTCTTTCAGAAGGACCACTCCATCGTCTCGAACAAGGGGATAACCAACGATCATGCCCGGCCTTAGGTGGCTTGTGGCAATACGAATCATTGTCTTCTCCCGTTGCCTTCTGATGTGTTTTTGTCTATTATACTGTCAAAAGGAGCGTGGCAAAAGGGACCTTGGTGAACTGGAGAGAGCATCTTGAAGCAGTAAATATCCCACTCTATATCCTCCCTGCAAGGCTTTCGGGATGGTACGAAGAAGGAGCATGGGTTGCCTCCCCACCTTGCGATATTGTGGAACTTGCAAGAAAAGTCCGGGGGAAATCTCCCTTTGTACTCCAGTGGGAAGTATATGCTCCTTCTTCGTCCTTGCCCCTGAGCGAGGGGGAGATGGAGAACATTCTCTGTTCTCTTGAGAGAATGATTGACGAATTCCTGTATTCTCTCTCTTTCTACGAGAAGATCGCGAGGAATTACCGTTTTATGTTCTCCCTTTGCCTTGTGGCCTACGTCATTGGACTCTTCAGCGTGAACACCTGGTGGTTTATCTGGTTCCGCCAGCCTTACCTTGCACTCACGGGTATCGATAACTGGGCAAGGCGAAGGCGTTTCCTTCGCCTTGCCCAGTGTCGGCTTCAGACAATCACCCAGGGTCAGGACCCCGAGCGGCACAAAGCGCTCTCTGAGGTGCTGGACTTTTTCCTTACCCTCTCCCCTGGGGATCCCGCATACCTTGAAAAAATCCTAAGCTTCCTGAGAGCAAAGGAAAAGACAGGTTTCGTCTTTGGAGAAATTCGCAAGGCGTACGAGAACCTCAAAAGACGCGAGAAGGACAAGAGCTATCTCCTCAAGCGCATCCCGCACACCCCCTGGACCAAGGTGAAGCGCTTCTTCCTCGGAGACCTCCTTCTCATCCCTGAGGTCTTCACACCTTTCCTCTGCGTTCCCGTGCGGGACCTCTCTTTCACCCTGGAAGCAGTGGAGGAACGTTATGCCCAAAATCGAGCTCTACAAGCTCTTCAATAAAGGTGGTTACACGCTCTTTTCCCCAAGACACCCCTTCTTTGCGGAAGAGCGATTTGCCCAGTACCTCCGGGCTTTTCGGGGCGAAAAGACAGAAATCATCCTCCATGTCGAGGATAAAGAAAAAGAAAGCTTCCTGATGCGCCTGCCTTCAGAGTTTTTGGCTGTTGAGGAAATCTCGAACGGGTACGCCGTTACTCCCCGGAAGTCCGCCAAGGAAGTGCGGGAGTACCTAAAAAACGTGTTCTTCGACACCCTCCGGAAAGACGATGCCCTCCTTCTTGAAACACAGAAACACCGGGACCTTTTCTACCATTATGGTCGTTTCCGCTTCCGGGGCTTTTACAGCATTCTCCACCGCCTCTTCCCCATCCTCTTCATCATGCATGGCATTCCGGGGTTCCAGCCGATGGCCTGGGACATGATTATCGGAGACCCGTACTTTGAAGACCGGAACTTCCTCGAGATTTCCCGACACTATCAGCAGGTGTCCTGGGGTCTAGAAAGCGCCTTTGAAGATATGGTGCTTCGCGTTGTCGAAAACCATGCGCTTCGCCTGCTCAATGATGTGGTACGGCAGGACAGAAACGGCGAGGGTTTTGTGCAGGCCTTTCGCCTTGCTGCACGGCTTGGTCTTGGATTCCTTAAGGACTTCTTCTGGCCAGCAACTCAGGCGACGGAAAAGAGCGAATGGACGAAGTTCCTCCGCCCTCCCGTACCCCTTGCTCCATGGAGCGATTCGCAATGATACCGGTTCTTGCTGACGTTACCTCCTTGGGAGCTCATCTTGAACTCCTCGAGAGAGATTACGAAGACTTCCTGGAAGCAATGGAAACCCTCGCCCTTGAACACCTGAGCAAAAGCCCTGTTCCAGGGCGTTTCCTCTTCCTTCCTGACGCAACGGGGAATACATTCCGCACCGCTGGGGGAAGGAAAATTCCTGTTCTCGAAATCGGAAATCCCGAAGCACGGAGGAACACCCTGGTCTTTGAAGCCACATGTCACGGGGGAGAAAAGGTCCATTCCCTGACCCTATTCCTTGCCTTTCTTGCCCTCTGTCAGGGAGGGAGCGAGTGGGAAACTCTCCTGGGAGAAGCGTACTGCGTCTTTCTGCCTGTCATGGACCCGGATGGGTGGCACAAAGAAACCCGGGCGTACGTGGATCGCAGCGGTGAGGAAGTTCGTACTCCTGTGGTGGTCAGTGTGAACCATATCCGGAACTTCTTCGGCTGGGAAGATGCCAATGCGGCTTTTGGAAGAAAAACGGTGACAACCCGTGGCCGGCGTATCCAGGCACTCCAGCGGTATCTCCTCTCCCAGCCGGGAAACATCCGGGTGTATTCCAGCCTCCATGAAACCGTAACCTTGGAGAGCGAATATGTATACAAGAATGCCGGTATCATGATCTTCCTCCATGAGCGTCTGTCTCCCGAAGAGTACGAGCGTGTAGCCCGTCTCCGGTACCATCTCACCTTCTGTGAGAAGGTGGAATACTTTCTGAGGAGTCGCTTTCCCTTCTTTCCTCCAAAATACCGAGGTGAGGTGTTGATGCGCTATCCTTCGGTGCAAAAGACGCTAGCCATACGGAATTTCATCCGGAAGTGCGGGTTGCCTATTTTCCAGGACGCCTTTGAAGCTGCTTTTCGGGAAATTCCTTTCTTCATGGAACGGGATCTCCCCGTTTTTGAGGGCATCTATCTCATTGGGCCCATTTTCCAAAAAGCAGGAATTGCCCTTGCACCGGACTTCTACCAGTACCACACCGGATGCATAGGACGAACCATTGAGACCTTTGCTCAGCGTAAAGAACTGAGAATCCTCCAGGGCCTTGCTTTTGTTGAGGGAACGCTGCGAGTCGAAGTGAAAGGAGAACGTTTCTGAAATGCATCTGGAACGAGCCTTTCTTGTTGAGATCCCCCATCCCCTCAATCCCGAAGAGAAAATCGTTGTGGGTTCAAAGAGTTCTCTGAGAAAGCGTTACCAGAGGCTTTCAGCTTTTTGGAGAGGCCCCGCAAAGCCCTTTCTCCTCTACTGCGTGGATAGTGCTAGTCCTGATGGATCAACAAAGGAGCGAGTCCTTGAATACGAACAACGGCTTTTTGCCCAGTGGCGGAGAGAGTACGAGAGCGCTCTGGGGAGGGATGTGCTTACTCTGGTGCTCTGTATTCTCCTCTCCTACGCCATATGGAACATCGGCTTTATATTCCAGGCAGTGGATGCACTCTTCATGCTGGCTGGGGATTACCTGAATCCGTACGCCCGGGTTGTTCTCATTATCGCCCCCCTCCTCTACGGGGTGTACCATAAACTCCTTGTGGGAGATACCATCTTTGCCAAAAGAAAGGCTTTTGCCTTCCTCGAGCTCCTACCGCATCTTGGGACCCCTCAGAAGGCGGAGCTTGAGAAAGACCTCAAGAGATTCATCGCCCGGGTGGAGGGTCCCCAAAAGTCAGCCCTCCTTGCCCTGCTTCGTGCCCTTGAGAACAATGACTACGAGACGGCAAAACGCACGCTTTCTGCCCTGGGTACCTATTCCCTCCCCCTTAAGGAAGCCCAGCAAATTGCTTCTCTCTGCAGGGAGCTCGAACTCCTCCTCGAGGGACAATTCTCCCGCCGGGTATGTCAGATTCGGCGAAATGAAGCCCTTGAAGAGTTCTTCTCCTCTTCCCTGTACTGGGACTTTGCCTCGCAACTGCAGCGCCTTGTTCAGGAACTCCCCTCGTCCTCTGTTGCCCTTTTCGAAACGCTCCAGGATCTTGAGCAAACCCTGTGTTCCAGGATAGGGGGAAGGGTGGAGGAAGAAGTACTCGAAGCCCTTCTGGAGTATTACCGGGAAATTCGTCATGCCCTGGCTTCCAGAACGCGAAGAACTTCAAAGCTTTTCGAATCCCCCAGAGAGTACCGTCTTTTCCCAACACCCGTCCAGACTGTGCTTGTGAGCTTTTTGCTCATCGGCGTGAGTCTCCTTCTCTTCAGCGTCCATCTTGTGGACCGAGAAGACTTCCTTATCGTGCGAAGCCTGAAAATTGGATGGCAGGAATTCCTGGGTGAACGGCTTGACATCGTCGAACGGGGTGTGCCCCTGGGGTCGAAAAAACTCCTCCTTACCACTCCGAGACCATTTGCCTTCGCGCACCGGGGAACACGCCGCCCCCAATCCGTCGACGCGCTGTTGCTTTTGCGAGAGGTCGAGCCCACTCTGCAGGGAGGCGTACTGGGAACACTCCGGTACCTTTGGGAAAAAAGCATGGCATTCTTCAAGGAAGGATATGGGAATGACTTTGTGGTACTCCGCTTTTCCTTCAAATTCCAGATTACTGACCCCGAAAGGTGGAAACAGTATGACTTTGACGGGAGGGGAAAGGAGCGGCTCTCACGGGACTTAGAGAGCTTCCTTCTGGCTTACGCCGATAGGGTACGGGAGAAGTACCGCCAGGCTTTCTTCGAGGAAGAATACGAGACAGCACGGGCAAAGCTTGTGGAGATTTCCCGAAGCCGAACCTTCCGGGAATGGATCCGCCGTTTCCTCTACCCTTCGCCCCTTGATACGTACCGGGTAGGGTCGGTATACGACATGTACCTCCTTGGTCTTGAATGGTTGCGGCGCCACCCGCACATGGAGAATAACCCAGAATGGCAGGCTTTTGTTGAGCATGAAATGGCGCTCATCCGCGAGAAGATGCAGAGTGAGCACGACGACCTCATCGCCAACCCCCTCCGCGTCCGAGACCTTGTGCGCAACCCGAACGTTTTTGAGCTTGCGGATTACCCCGGTCTCTACCAGACGCTCCTTGTGATGGCCATCAACGAAATTGCCATGGGCAAGCTTCTGGAAGACCTCAAGGATGAGACTTACCGAAAGGGCTTCGAAGGAGAAGCCCTGCAGTATCTCAAAAACGGGAATCGACTTTTCCAGAGTATCGGCGTTGACCTCCTTGAAGTTCGAACATCCCTTGAGCGGGTATCGTACCTGTACTACCTGCGATACCTCCAGAAACGCCAGAATCTCCTGTAAGGTGGGGGAATGAAAAATGAGAGGCAAAAGGATCTTGAGCATTCTCGGGACCTGGGTTCTCGGTTTTCTACTGTTTCTGCTCTGCGTTCTGGGCTTTTGCATCTTTTTCGCCTCCTGGCACACTCTTCCCCCAGAGAGTGTGGCCATCGTGCGAGAGGTGTGGGTACGGGAAGGAGCACTCTTTGGACCCAGTGCGCTTCCTTTTAGAATACGGGTTGTGAAGAACACCAAGAATATTCCGGTCCGCCTTTTCGTCCAGCCCCCTCCTTTCGGAGTGGTCGAAGAGGTCCTGCCCCTCCGGGGGGATATAGTTTTCTCTTTCCGGGTCCCGCTTTGGCGAAAGGACACCATTACCGGAAACCCGTATGATGGCAGTATCGCCTTCGTGGGTGAAGTAGAAGCGAGCCTCAGGGTGGTCAACTACGAACGCCTTGCCAGAAGACTTGATCCTGTTCTTGCCCGCTACGCAGGGGCAGGGCAAATCTCCCCCCTTCTTGCGGCACCCGAACGGGAAGGTCAGGAGCTTCCCCGGAAGCGACAGGACTTGCTCCGTGAAATACTCCGCTTGGACTTTTCGCAGCGTGTGATGGGAGAGTTAGGGAAACTCTTCCAGAGCCTCCACTTCAAACTTTACTTTGCCGAAAAAGTTCTGGAAGAGGCTTCTGCTCCTTCTCCTTCGGAGCGAAAGATTGTGATCTGGAAGTACCTCGAGAGATACCCCTGGTACAAGCTCGAACCCCAGGAGATGGGGAAAATCATCGCTGAAAACGCAGAGATTTTCGAAAAAATCATGACCTACCTGCGTGAGGAACACGAAAAGGGTGAAACCTACGAGAAACTCCGAGGAGAAATCCAGGAGTACTTTGCACAGTACATCGCGCAGCATCCGCAAAGCTATGTCCAGGAACTCTGGGAATACGCCATTGAGAAAGTCTCCTCAGGTCACCCTCTGCGTCTGACACCCGAGGTGCTCCGTGCCCTCTCGTACCAGTACCTTCATGGGCGACCCGTCTTCTTGGAAAACCTTTTGAAGAACGAGGACTATACGAAGTTCCTCGTCACACAGTACGGTGTGGAAGTGAAGGATCTCAGTATCCGGATTACCGAGGATTTGGCTTTCCGGTATCCAGAACTCCTCAAGTAGAGGTGAAAGAGAGTGCTCCAGAACATCAGGGTTTTTCTCTCCGATATGGACGGAACGTTCTACCTTGGTAACCGCCTGCTTCCTGGAGCTCTGGATTTTGCTGAAACTCTCACAAAGCAGGGGAAAAACCTGTACTTCCTCACCAACAATTCTTCCCACCGGGCCACCTTCTACGTCCAGAAGCTCCAGAGGCTGGGCCTTCGGGATTTTACCGAAGAGCACATCATCACCTCCACCGATGCCTGCATCTTTTACCTGAAGAAGAACTATCCCGGCTCCAGGGTGTTCCTCCTTGCCTCCCGGGAGGTGAGTATAGACTTCCTGCGAGCCGGATTCATCCTGGTTCAGGAGAATCCAGACATTGTGGTTCTTTGTTTTGACACAACGCTCACGTACTCCAGGTTAGCAAAAGCCTGCGTTTTCCTCCGAAAGGGCATCCCGTTCTTCGCCACCCATCCTGACCTTAACTGCCCCACAGAAAGCGAACCGCTGATTGATGCCGGATCCATTGCGGAAGCCATAAAAGCTGCAACCGGGAGAACCCCCCGGTACTTTGGGAAGCCCTATCCGGAAATGGTGGAGTACGCCCTCTGGCGCACGGGAGCAAGCAAAGACGAAGTTGCCATTCTCGGAGACCGGCTGTACACCGACATCGCCATGGGACAGCAAGCCGGCATCACCACCATTCTTCTACTTACCGGGGAGACCCGCCGTGAGGATCTCAGGTCCTCTCCGTGGCAGCCAGACTTTGTATTTGCCTCCCTTGAAGAACTGACTCAAGCCATCAGGGTGTGAGGGAAATGGGAAAAGACCCTCTTGCTCTCCTCGGAACAGCTTTCTCCTGTTCCTGTGGCAAAACCCATAGAATTCGGACGAAGAGGATTCTCGTGGGCAAGGGTGTCATCGCCCACATGCCTAAAGTCCTCAGGGAGCTCGGTTTTTGTGGAAAAGCTCTGGTGCTTTTCGACGACGCAACCTATGAGGCAGCGGGAAAAGCGGTGTGTGACCTCCTTTCCCGGAATGGCTTTGCCGTCATCCCCGGCCTTCTCCAAAAGCAGGAACGTTTTCCCTTCCTTGAGCCAGACGAGGAAGCAAGAAGCCAGGTTGGGGAGTTCCTCTTCCATCGGCCGGATTTCCTCGTGGCTGTGGGATCAGGGGTGATCAATGATCTGACGAAGTTCATCGCTCACAGAACAGGGCTTCCCTATGCGGCTGTTGCCACCGCTCCTTCCATGGATGGATATGTGTCTCCTGGAGCACCGATGCTCGTTGGGGGGTACAAGGTGACCTATGACGCCACGCCCCCGGTGGCACTCTTTGCCGACATAGAAATTCTCTGTGCTGCTCCTCTCTCGCTCATCCAGGCTGGTTTTGCGGACCTTGTCGGAAAAATCACCGCTAACGCTGATTGGACTATTCGTCGAGTACTCTTCGGTGAGGATTTCTGCGACGTCCTCTGGGAACATACTGCTTCTTTCCTGAGAGCCCTGAGTGCTCACGCCGAAGGGATACAACAACGGGATGAGCAGGCCATCACCGTACTCACGCAGGCTCTCATCCAGTCCGGGCTCGGCATGGAGATGATCGGGGATTCCCGTCCTGCCTCAGGAGGAGAGCATCTTATCGCCCATCACCTTGAGATGATGGCCCTCCACAGGGGCATTCATCCCTCTTTCCACGGTCTGCGAGTAGGAGCAGCAACTTGCATCGTGTGGAACCTCTTCCAGCGTTTCCTCACCGAAGAACTCCCCCAAGGAGGGAGGCTGAAATCCACCGTAGATCAGGAAACGCTGAAAGTCCACTTTGGTCCCCTCTTTCCCTTTATCGAAAAGCCGGCTCAGAAAAAGCTCAATATTCTGTGGCCAGAAATCGACTTCTCCACTCTCAAGCAGGCTGTGGAAGAGAAAATTGCCCTTCTGAATCCTCTTCGCCTTCTCAGGCGAGCAGGCATCCCCACGAGCTTCGAAGCCCTGGGGTTTCCCCCCACAATGGTCCGTGAAGCCTGTCTTTTTGCCCGATTCCTGCGCGATCGGGTGACGCTCCTTGACCTTTTGGACCACCTTGGGGTCCTTCAAGAGTTCCTGAATGCCGCCCTCAGCGAATGATACAGGAGGGACATTCGTCGACTTTCCTTTTACGCTCTTTGGGGATTTTCCTCCACAGACCGACTCCTGCCTCCTTGGCTTTCTCCTGCATACTCAGAAGATACCCAAGGAGGTTTCTCCCTGCAGTCCTCTCGTCGAGAGTCACAAGACCCTCGCAGAGGAGTACAGCGTTGACGATGCAGGGTTCTTCTTCTGGATCCTGTTGCACGTAAAGGTACCCCACCCAGGGGTGTTCTTCCGGGGTATGTCCCAGGGCAAAGTCAAAGTATACCTTTCGTCCTTCCACCAGTTCCCGCAGACGGGAAAGGGCCAGGCGGTATGCCTCAGGGTCCTCAAGGGGAGATGAAACACCAGCAAGCTTCACCCGAACCTTCTTGAATTCCTCCTTTTCCAGAACCTCGGCAACGACAAGGTTTGGACGGACGCACTTCGCAACCCGCATTTCAAGGAGCTCCTCTTCCCCAAAGGTTTCGAAGGGGAAGAGGAGAAAGGCCGCCATCAGCACCATGCACAGAATTCCAAAAAGCGCGTTTTTCACCCCGTTACCACCCTCCCCCAGGCGCCAGTGTCATCAGCACCCTCCACAAGGACCGGGAGAATTTTCCCTATCCATGCCCCCTGGAGATTCTCCACCCGCACGACAATGTAATTCTCCGAGTGACCCATTCCTACACCGTTCTCGCAAGATTCCACGAGGACCTCAAGTCTTCTGCCTACGAAAGACTGGTGGTATCGCCGGGAAAGCTCTCTCCCTACCTCAATGAGGCGTCGCACCCTCCTTTCCTTTTCAGGCTTGGGAATGTCTTCCCTCTTTCCCCATTCAAAGGCCCTGGTGCCGGGTCGAGGGGAAAAGGCAAAAACGTGCATCCTCGAAAAGCCTATGGTCTGGCAGAAACGCACGGTTGCCTCAAAATCCTCCTCTTCCTCTCCCGGGAACCCCACGATAACATCGGTGGTGATGGCCACATGGGGACAGAGTGCCCTTACGGTCATCACCAGCGCCTCGTATTCTTTGGAGGAATACCCGCGAGACATCTTCGCCAGTATCCTATCGCTTCCACTCTGGAGTGGCAAGTGCAAATGAGGACAGATTCTCGTTCCCAGGGCAAAGAATCTACAGAGGAAGTCCCTTGAAAGGAGGTAGGGCTCAAGAGAACTCAGCCGAAAGCGAATGTTCCTGGTGTTCTGCACAAGGAGCTCCAGAAGGTCAATGAGCGTTACGGATTGCAGGTCTCTACCAAAGTACCCGAGGTTCGTTCCGCAGAGAACCACCTCCTGAACCCCCTGTGCTTCAAGGTACTGAACCTCCCGCAGGATATCTTCAGGACTTCTGCTTTTCACCCCTTCCCGGAGATAGGGCACAAGACAGAAGCTGCAGAAGTGGTCGCATCCATCCTCAACTTTCACCCAAGCCCGGGACCGGGAAGGGAGAGGAAAAGGGGGGAGAGAAAGAGCGATGCCCCAGTGTTTGGCAAAGAACTGGCAAACCTCCTTTTCTTTCTGGTCTGAAACGAGCAAAACCACCCTTTCCTCGAGGGGCCTGTATCCACGACGTTGCCAGGCCTTGGCGCAACAGCCGATAAGGAGCACCAAGGCCTCTGGATTCTTCCGCAGAGCTCGACGAACATACTGCCGGGTTTTACGCTCTGCTTCTCCGGTCACTGCACAGCTGTTGATAATATAGCAATCCGCAACCTCTTCAAAGTCAACTACTTCAAGACCTGCCTTACGAAAAGCCGAGAGCAAGAAGTCACTTTCTGCCTGATTCACCTTACATCCGAGGGTTTTCACACCTATCCGCATGGTTACCCTCCATGAAGGCTACAAGAAGCGATGCTCCAAAAAGCGCCGCGGTTTCGCTACGGAGAATTCTCCCTCCCAAAAATACCGGGTATACCCCTATCCTGGAGAGCGCCTTCTTCTCCTTTTCGGAGAAATCCCCCTCAGGACCGACAATAAGTGCTGCTGAACCCTTCACCTCTCCTCTTTGCAGAACTTCGAGGAGTCGCTCCCTACAAGAAGCATCTGCAAGGAATACCCGCTGCCTTTTCCTGGAAAGACCAACGAGGAAGTCCTCCCATGACTCAAAAACTCGTACTACAGGAAACCAGGTTCTCCCAGATTGTTTACAGGCACTCACAACAATTCTCTCCCATCTTGCCATGCGGTCCTTTGAAATCCGCTCTTTTACAGAGCGTTCTGCCGGGAAAAACCCAATTTCCGTGACCCCTATTTCGACGAGTTTCTCTATCATCCAGTCCATCCTCGCTGGGCTTTTGAGAAAACCCTGCCAGACGGAGAGGAAAAAAGAAGGAGCTACATCTTCCACCTTCTCCTCAATGAGTACCAGAGCATGTTCATCTTTTCTGTCGAGCAGTATCCCCCGATACAGCCCTCCCTTGCCGTCGCCAACGAGGACAGGCGTCCGGAGGGGAACTCGCTGTACCCAGAGATGGTGGGTTTCCTCAGGAGAGAGCGCGATGACTTCCCCAATTCGGGGCGTCGGATGGAAGAGAAAACGAGCCATGGGCGCTACTCCTCGGGGTGAATGAAAGCCTCCCGCAGACGGTCAAAAAATCCCCCCTTACGGTTCTCTCCAGAGTTCTCCTCCTGAACACCGCCACGCTCGATCTCAAGAAGCCGTTCCAGAAGTCTTCGGTGTTCCCCACTGACCCCCCGGGGGACATACAACCGTACTCGCAGAATCTGGTCTCCCCGGGTTCCTGTCCGGGGATCAGGAAGGCCCCTCCCACGAAGGCGCAAAAGCGTTCCACTTTCCGTCCCGGGGGGAATGCGGATCCTTTCACTTCCCTGCAAGGTGGGAACCTCAACTTCATCCCCAAGGACAAGTTGAGCGTAAGTGACGACAAGGTCATAGTAGAGGTCCTGTCCCCTCCGTTCCAGGAATCGATGTGGTTTCACCTTCACAAGGATGTAGAGATCCCCTGGAGGACCCCCATGCTCACCTGCTCCTCCCTCTCCTGAGATCCGCAGGCGATAGCCCGTATCCACTCCAGGGGGAACCTTGATCTTCATCTTTCGTTCCCTTTGAACTTTCCCCCGACCCCGGCAGGTGGTGCAAGCCTCCTCCACCACCCAACCCCTGCCCTGACAGTACGGGCATGGACGGGACGTAATAATGGAACCAAAGAAAGAGGTTTGAGTATGGCGTATTTCCCCTGTACCGTGGCAATTGCCACAGGAAACCTTTCTCCTTCCTCCTATCCCCCGGCAGTCAGGGCACTCTTCCAGGCGCCGAAAAGATATCTCCCTTTCGGCACCGAATGCGGCCTCCTCAAATTCCAGTGTAATCTCAACCGTAACATCCTCACCCCGGACAGGCCGTGCCGTCCGTTCCCTCCGCCGGGTTTGCGTTCCGGATCCGAAAAAGAAATCGAAGATATCCCCAAAACCCGTGAACTCCCGGAAAATCTCAAAATCAGGCCCAAAATCACCATACCCCGCCTGTGCCTCGCCTCCAAAAGCACTGTGCCCAAAGCGGTCGTACAGAGCTCGTTTCTCGGGGTCGGAAAGGACCTGGTAGGCTTCGTTAATCTCCTTGAAGCGCTCAGCTGCCTCCCTGTCCCCAGGGTTCACGTCGGGATGATACTGGCGAGCCAGGCGACGGTACGCCTTTTTAATCTCCTCTTGGGTTGCGTTTCGGTCAACTCCAAGAATCTCGTAGTAATCCCGTTTCATTGCCCACCCACCTTAGCGCTTCCCACAAAAAAGAAAGCCCATATCCTCCGGGATATGGGCTTTCTTTTTTGTCACTTTCCTTCATCATCCACAACCCGGTAATCCGCATCCACGACGTTATCCTGAGTGCTTCCAGCAGTGCTACCTCCCGAGGAGTAACCGCTCGAAGACCCACCCTGGGCTGCCTTCTGGTAGAGTTCCTGAGCCATGACGTGCGAAGCTGACTGGAGATCGTCCATCTTCCGACGGATGTCTGCGACATCAGTGCCTTTCAGGGATTCCTTCAGGGCATTCAGTGCGCTCTCGACACGGGACCTTGTACTCGCTGAGAGCCGATCGCCCGATTCGCGGAGCGTCTTCTCCACCGTATAGATGAGGTTATCCGCCTGGTTCCGGAGCTCTGCTTCTTCTCGCTTGCGACGGTCCTCTTCGGCATGGAGTTCGGCTTCTCGGATCATCCGCTCGATCTCCTCTTTGGTGAGGCCACTTGATGCCTTGATGGTGATGGCCTGTTCCTTACCCGTTGCAAGGTCCTTAGCCGAGACGTGGAGAATACCGTCAGCATCGATGTCGAATTTCACCTCAATCTGTGGTACACCCCGTGGAGCCGGAGGAATCCCGGTAAGCTGGAACCTCCCGAGGGAGAAGTTATCCTTCGCCATGGGTCGTTCACCTTGGAGTACGTGAATTTCCACCGTTGTCTGGTTATCTGCTGCAGTGGTGAAGATCTGACTCCGCGAAACCGGAATGGTAGTGTTTCGCTCGATGATTTTTGTGAACACTCCACCAAGGGTCTCGATGCCCAGGGAAAGAGGTGTGACATCAAGGAGAAGAACGTCCTTCACTTCTCCCTTGAGGACGCCAGCCTGGATGGCTGCACCCATAGCGACGACCTCGTCAGGGTTGACACCCCGACGGGGCTCCCTCTTAAAGATTTTCTCCACGATTTCCTGGACTTTCGGCATCCGGGTCATGCCACCAACAAGAATCACCGCGTCGATGTCTTCGGGTTTGAGACCAGCGTCACGCATAGCCTGCTCACAGGGTCCAATAGTTCGCTCAATGAGGTCGATGGTCAGCTGCTCGAGCTTTGCCCGGGTAATGGTCATGACCAGATGTTTTGGGCCGGTGGCATCGGCGGTGATGAAGGGAAGGTTGATTTCTGTCTGCAACGCTGTAGAGAGCTCGCACTTTGCCTTTTCTGCAGCCTCCTTCAGGCGCTGAAGCGCCATCTGGTCACCCCGGAGGTCAATCCCCGTGTCCTTGCGGAACTCCTCGATGATATAGTCCATGAGTCGGCGGTCGAAATCGTCGCCACCAAGGAATGTATCCCCAGCGGTCGCCTTAACCTCAAAGACTCCGTCGCCAATTTCAAGGATGGAAATATCGAACGTTCCGCCTCCAAGGTCGTACACCGCGATGATTTCTTCCTTCCCCTTCCCAAGGCCATATGCCAGGGCTGCTGCAGTGGGTTCGTTGATGATACGCTTGACATCAAGTCCTGCAATTTTCCCTGCATCTTTGGTGGCCTGTCTCTGGCTATCGTTGAAGTAGGCTGGGACGGTGATAACAGCCTCCTGGATTTTCTCCCCCAGGTATTCTTCGGCGTCTTCCTTGAGTTTGCGGAGAATCATAGCCGAGATTTCCGGAGGAGTGTAGATCCGGTCCCCCACTTTGACACAAGCCTCACCGTGTTTCCCGGGGACGATCTCGTAGGGGAGCACACGACGGGCTTTTTCCACTTCAGGGTCGTCGTAACGGCGACCCATAAGCCGCTTGATGGAAAAAATAGTATTCTTGGGATTTGTGATTGCCTGTCGCTTGGCCAGCTGCCCCACCAGGATCTCACCCTGTTTGGTGAATGCCACAACTGACGGTGTCAAGCGAGATCCTTCCTTATTGGGGATGATGACGGGCTGACCACCTTCAAGGTAAGCAACCACTGAGTTTGTCGTTCCAAGGTCTATCCCAATGACTTTGGGCATTTCCCTCAACCTCCTTTCAGGCCATTCTGTCCTGTAAAATGCGGTTTACCTTGACCTGCGCTGGGCGCAGGACCTCATCGTGGTAGAGATACCCCTTTCGTATCTCTTCAACAATCTCAAAATCCTCCCGATCAGGGAGGGAAACTGTTATCATCGCCTCATGGTACTTGGGGTCAAACTTCTGACCCCTGGTCTCTATGGGTCGAACACCCTCCTTCTCAAGAATCCCCAGGAACTTCCGGTAAATGAACTCCACGCCCTGGAGAAACGCCTCATGAACTCCATTTTTCTGTCCCTCAGCAAGGGCTTTTTCAAGATCGTCGAGAACGGGAAGGAGTTTCAGAATCAAATCTCGATTGGCGGTCTTCACAAACTGCTGCCTGTAGAGCATTTCTCGTTTCCTGAAGTTGTCGAAATCGGCCTTTACACGCTTGAGGTCGTTCAGGTACTCATTGGCCAACTGTTCTTTCTCAAGAACTTTCTGCTTTTCCTCTTCAAGGGCTGCTCTGAGCTTTGCAACTTCTTCTTGCAATGACACTTCCCCGGTTTCCTGGAGTGGAGTGGACTGTTCGTGACCCGTTTCAGCATGCCAAAGTTCCTCTTTGTTCTCCATGCTGCCACCTCCCTTCCTTTACCTTCTTCGACTATTCACAGTTTATCGGGCAATCCTTCATTTGTCAAGTAAGGTCAAAAAATTTTCTTCCCAAAAAACATAAACCCTCCCCTTGTAAGGGAGGGTTGGTCTTTGGAAAATCCTCCACCATCACACGATATAGGGTTCAAGAAGTTTTTTCGCTAAAAGAATCCCCCGGAGCTTGCTCTCGGTGTCCTTCTCGAAACTCCGGTCCTCGTGCTCGATGCTCACCACGTAGTCATACCCGACCTCGTGGAGTGCAGTCAAAAAGGCAGACCAGTCGATGTCTCCTGTTCCGGCTACCTTGTCCACATACCAGCCAAAGCCGAAAATCCCCACCTCATACAGTTTGTCCCAGAGGATTTTCGTGTCCTTGGCATGAACATGGAAGATTTTCTCCTTGAAGTCGTACACCACCCGGACGTAGTCAATCTGCTGCCAGATGAGGTGGGAGGGGTCAAGGTTCAACCCAAAGTACGGAGAGGGAATGGCCTCGAACATCCGCTCCCAGATATAGGGAGTGGTGGCGAGATTTGTCCCTCCAGGCCAGCGGTCCAGGGTGTAGAGCATAGGGCAGTTCTCAATGGCAAGCTTCACCCCGTGGTCCTCGGCAAATTTCACAAGATCAGGGAAGACCCTGCGGAATTCCTCAAGGGCCTCTTCCACGTTCATCTTCGGATCTCGACCTACGAAAGTCCCAACCACCGGTACCCCGAGCATCTGCGCTGCTCTGATGACCTTCTTAAGGTGCTCGTGGTAGAAACGGCGGTTCTCGAGGTTGGGATCGAGGTTATTGGGGTAGTACCCAAGCGAAGAAATCGCAAGCCCATGGGAGGCAAAGAGCTCCCGGATTCGGGCAGCCTCCTCCTCGGTGAGACTGGCAACATCGATGTGCTGAGTTCCGGCATACCTCCGTTTTTCATAAACCTTTGGCCAGCAAGCCACCTCAAGCATTTGAAAGCCGTTGCGGCTGGCCCACGCAATGAGCTCTTCAAGGTTCATCTCAGGCAAACATGCGGTCATAAACCCCAGCTTCATGACCTTCCCTCCTACCGTACCTGAACCCACGTGCCTTTTCGGGCACTCTCAAGGATTGCTTCACACAGGACGACCTCCCGTAACCCATCCACAAAGGTGGGGAAGGTCCATTCCTCTCTTGACCGGGCCTCAAGGATTGCAGAGTATACCTCCCGGAAGAAGTGTTTCGAGGTATCCGGGAAGCCCTCGTTGTGCCCTCCAGGGAAAGAGATGATCTGACGCGTGGCTTCGCTCACTAAAGACGGGTCCTTCATGAGGAGTTCGTTGGCCTTATCCCTTCTCCCAATCCAAAGCTCATTCGGTCGCTCGGAATCCCAAAAGAGCGCACAGAGAGATCCATCGATCTCGTAGGTGATTCTGTTCTTCCTCCCGGCTGCTACCTGGTTCACGGTCATCACCCCATGGGCACCACCGTCAAAATGCAAGAGCACACTGGCGTAATCCTCAGTGGTAATGGGGACGGTTTCGTAATCTTCGGGTTTCAGAATTTTTCCGGCGTATGTCTCTACAGGCTTCAGGGGTTTCTTCCGGGTCTTGTGGAAGGTGGCAAAATCAGCGAAAACCTCCACCACTCGCTGTCCCGAAATGTACTCTACAAGATCCAGCCAGTGAGAACCGATATCCGCCACTGCTCTTGAGGGTCCACTGAGTTCGGGTTCTAAACGCCAGTTATAGTCCGTCTCATAAAAGAGCCAGTCCTGAAGATATGAACCGTGGATGGCAAAAATCTTCCCAACCTTCCCCTGGCTTACCAGGGAACGTGCCTCCCGTACCAGGGGGTAAAACCGGACGTTAAAGTGCACCGCGTGAACCCTTCCGACTTTTTCGGCAAGCTCCACAAGCTCTTCGGCTTCTCTCCGGTTCATAGCCAGAGGTTTTTCGCAGACCACGTGTTTCCCAGCAAGTAGAGCTTCCTTCGCCATGGTGTAATGGAGGTGATTGGGTGTACAGATATGCACGACCTCAATATGGTCTTGCCGGAGCAGTTCCTGATAATCCCCAAAGGAGAGCTCAACCGCAAGGTCGTTCGCTTTACGACAAGCGACGTCTTCATTGATATCGGCAAGCGCCACAACTTCAGCAAGAAAGGTTCGTCGCGCTGCTTCGATATGGGCAGGACCAATGAACCCGGTACCAATAACCCCAACCTTCAGCGTCCTTCTCACCCTATAACCCCCTTTTCCAGGCGTTCCTTTGCCCAGGTTGCCGTCCCAATAACCCCTGCATCAAGACCAAGCTGTGCGGGCACGAACTGAATGGTGTCAACCGGAACCATGAAAAGCCGTTCCCGGAGGCCTTTGCGGATACTCTCAAAAAGGAGCTCTCCCGCCTGGGCAACACCCCCACCGATGACGATCATCTCTGGGTTCACCACCACGCAAATACAGGAGAGCGCCTGTCCAATGTACGCCCCACTCCGTTCGATGATTTCCAGAGCCACGCTGTCTCCTTTCTGTGCTGCCTCGGCAATGACCTTTGGCGTGACCCGGGTGAGGTCATCGGCAACAAGGTCCCGAATCAGGGTGTCATTCTGTTGCACCAGAGCACGCAGAGCCTGAGCCACCATAGCTGGGCCCGAAGCGTACGCTTCAAGGCATCCCCGGTTACCACACCCACAGCGTATGCCATTGGGCTCCACCGTGATATGGCCGAATTCCCCAGCGCTTCCATCTTTTCCGATGTAGAGCTCCCCGTCGATGATAACTCCCCCACCGATGCCGGTTCCGATGGCCACCATGACCATGCTGTTGACGACTTTCCCTGCGCCAAATCGTTTTTCCGCCAGGGTAATTGCCCGAACATCGTTAATCACTGCCACGGGAAGCTCAAGGCGTTTCTCCAGCCATTCCTTCACCGGAACACCGTGCCACTTTCCAGGAAAATTCGGCAGAAGAATGCCCACTCCGGTTTTCCAGTCAATGAGCCCCGGTATGCCGATTCCTGCCGCCCAGACCTTGAACCCCCGGGCTTCGAACCTTTGACGAAGCTGGAGCGCCTCCTGGGCAATGTCGTCAAGGACTTCCTGTGCGCTTCGCATGGCCCTTGTGGGGATGACGCTTCGCTCAAGCACCACTCCATCCTTGTCCACAAGGGCGATTTTGGTATTCGTTCCCCCGAGGTCAATTCCCAGAAACAGTGCCTTGGCCACCATCGTCTCCCAACCTCCTACACTTCAACCTGGCGGCGAATTTGAGCCTGATCGGCAACAAGGAGAACCGTAAAGCGGAGGCGATCTCCCCGGGCCACGGATTTCGTCCATTCCACAGGGACCTCATTCCGGAGATAGGCAACCCGCTCAATGATGAATGCCGGAAGGCCAACGCGACATTCAAGGTGCTGCGCCTCCTCTTTTCTCACCTTTCCAACTTCATAGGTTTCATAGGCGTGGTCGAGGAGAAGGCCATACTTTTCTCGAAGCACTGCATAGAGCGACCCCCGCTCGAGGTCTTCCTCGATAAGTCCTGGACAGAGATACAGAGGAATAACAGTGGTTTCAAGGAGAATCGGCTCGTTGTTGGCACAGCGAACCCGGACAATCCGGTTCACCTTTTCCTCCTGCGCAGGGAGTCGGAGGATTTCTCGTATTTTGTCATCCGCAGTAACCACCTCGCAGGAAAGCACCCGGGAACTCGGCTGAAGGCCAAGCTCGAGCATGTCTTCGGTAAAGCTGTAGAGCTTTGGTAACCTCCGGCGAAGTTTCGGAGAGGTGACGAAGGTTCCTTTCCCCTGTTTTCGGTAGAGAAATCCCTCCTCCACGAGGCTGTGAATGGCCTGTCGAACTGTGATCCGGCTCACCCCGTATTTCGCGCACAACTCGGTCTCTGGAGGAATCCGGTCCCCCGGTTTCAGTACCCCGCTGAGAATCTGGCCTTTGAGGATATTCTTCAGCTGCTGATACAGTGGAATACCACTCTCTTCAAGAATCTCAGGCATTGCTCCACCCTCCTGTTGTTCAAAAATTCCTTTCCCTCCCGGGAGGGAGGGAGGAGTACGCCTTCTAAGTATACCGTACCCACCTTCTTTCAGCCATCATCCCAGGGAGTACCGGGAAATGCTCACCGCCCCTTTACCTCTGTGGGCAGGGAAGCTACCAGGGCAAGGTTGCCATTGAGTATGACATCCTCCTCAAGGAGGAGACCGGCGTTGGCTCCATCAGTAACGGCTCCCCGGAGATTGCGAACTTCCTTTGCATCGCCGATTTTCCCAACAAGAAGTCCTGCTTCAAGGCACTGCCTGTAGAAGGCATCGTTGGGCACAACCCTGGCAAGGATAACCTGGTCGACCTTGACCACCTTTCGTCTAAATTCACTGTCCTGAAGCACAACCTCTCCTTCAGGACGAATCTCAAGCACCGTTGTCTGGGTAAAGACCGTTACCGGATGCTTATAAGAACGAAGGGTGAGGGCTTCACCATTTCCTCCTGCAAAACGTTTCACCATGACATCCCGGTGACACGGTTCCATCCAGGAAGCAAACTCCCGGTTTTCGGTAACAATGTAGACCTTCTTCCCTTCAAACCCGAGTTTCTCTGCAGTGTCTGCCGCTCCGAAGTGATCCCCCCAGATGAGCACTGTTTCTCCACATTCCAGCGGTTCGGGCCTATCACCCGGGTAGTACGCGCACCCTCTGGCCTTGCACCGGAGAACCTCGTCAAAAGAAACCACAAAGGGCAGATCAACACCCGGAATATCAGGACGAAGAACCTTACTGCCAGTGGCTACGAGAACAACGTCGAAAGCCCTCAAATCCTCAACAGTAGGTTCGGTCCGAAGACGCACAGTAACACCAAGCTGCGTGATTTGTTCCCGTAGCCAGTCAGCATACCAGCGCATTTTCGTTTTCCCCGGAACGGTACAACAGAGGAGTATTGCTCCTCCCAGTTCTCCGGTCTTCTCAAATACCGTGACCTCATGACCCCGCAGGGTGGCAATTCTTGCCGCCTCAAGACCTCCTGGACCCCCACCGACGACGGCAACCCGAAGGGGTTTCCTGGCCTTTGGAAGATCGATAAAGCGCTCATCGCCCATCGCAGGGTTAATCGTACAGCGGCATTCCCGCTTAATCATGAGGGACTCCTGCCAACACCCCACAAGGCACGAGATGCACTTACGGATTTCCTTCACCTTTCCTTCCTTGGCTTTGTTCGCCCAGTAGGGGTCTGCAATGAGTTGCCTTGAAAGCCCAACCATGTCAGCCTTTCCTTCGGTGAGAATTCGCTCACAGTACTCAGGGTCTCGCAGAGTATGGCTCGTTATAACGGGAATCTTAACGTGTTTTTTGATTTCCCAGGCAGCATAGGTGTTCCACCCCTGAGGGTAGTACATGGGATCCATGGTCGGTCCGGGCACCTCGAATGTTCCAGCGCTGATGTCAAGAAATGCCACACCGTTTTCTTCCATCAGCTTGGCAATCTTAATGCTCTCTTCGAGAGTCCTGCCACCCTCGATCCACTCTTCTCCAGAATACCGGATACCGATGGGGAAGTTCTTCCCACACTTCCGCTTGATGCGGTCAATAATCTCGAGAACGAATCGCATCCGGTTGATGAAACTCCCGCCAAAGCGGTCATTCCTCCGGTTGATGTAGGGACTCATGAACTGGGCAATGAGATATCCATGGGCTCCGTGAAGTTCCACGGCGTCGAAACCCGCCTGCTGAACACGCCAGGCAGCCTCGGCAAATTTCTCAATGAGATCATAAATCTCTTCAATGGTCATAGCCCGGATGGATTTCCCTTTCTTAGAAATTTCCTCGGCGTAGACGATTTCGTGTCCTGCAGAACCAGGAAGGGACACCACCATATCGGTAGCAGAGAAAAGGTCTTTCCTCGGCCAGGCTGCCTGCCTTCCGGGGTGCTGGATCTGCACAGCGCATCGTGCTCCGTGACGGTGCATTGCTTCGGCAAGACGGGCAAGCCCGGGGATCATGGGATCTTCATCCGCTGCAAGGCAGGTCACAGTGGGTCTTCCTGTTGCCTTGTCGGGAGTTGTCGCGCCAACAATGATGAAACCGCAACCCCCCTTGGCAATTTCCTCATGGTACCGGATAACTCGCTCGTTCACCGAACCGTCGGCGTTCGCCGAGCTGATATCTGTAGGTACGTGGACAATCCGGTTAGGAACGACAAAGTTCCCAATCTCGATAGGAGAGAAAAGATGGGGGAAATATGGATTCTTCACTGGAATGCCTCCTCTCGCTGTACTCAACAGCACTCTTCCTTTCCTTTTCTTCGGTAGCACTCCTCCATAATCTCTTCGGTTCTCGTTGCTCCAAACCTCGTGGCACCCACCTCCCGAACCTTCAGGGCGGCATCGAGATCCCGAACGCCCCCTGCCGCCTTGACCTGGACTTTTGGAGAAACGGACTGCCTCATCAGGATAAGGTCCTCAATGGTCGCGCCTCCAGGACCAAACCCTGTGGAAGTCTTGACAAAGTCAGCCCCCGCTTCTTCAGCGAGCCTGCACCCGATGCGCTTCAATTCATCCGTGAGGTAGCAGTTCTCAAGGATGACCTTCACGATGACTCCGTGCCGGTGGGCAACCTCGACCACTGCCTGGATGTCCCGCTTCACGTACTCGAAGTCGCGGGAACGGAGCTTCCCAATGTGGATAACCATGTCGAGTTCTTCTGCTCCATCGCGAATGGCCTGTTCCGCCTCGAAGACCTTGGTTTCTGTCTTGTGAGTACCGTGGGGAAAGCCAACCACGGCTCCAACCTTGACTTCGCTCCCCTCAAGGAGCTTTCTGGCCAGAGCTACATCAGAAGGGCGACAGCACACCGAGGCAACGTTGTACTTCCTGGCAATCTCACATCCCTTCACAATGTCCTCATCGGTGAGGTCGGGTCGAAGGAGAGAATGGTCAATCATTTTGGCAATGTCTTGACAGGTGTAATCCACCACCACACCTCCTTTGTAATAACAAAATAAAAACATGATATCGCTATTCATTGTAGAAGAACATCGTCAGCCTCGTCAAGGGGGCTTCGCGAAAATCCCTGGCGGTGACTACTTCTGCTCTCCCCAGAGGAGATTCAGACGTTCTGCGAGAACCTTCTCATAACCGCGCTGGGTGGGACGATAGTACACTCTCCTTCCCAGCGAGGTGGGAAAGTACTCCTGAAGCACAAACCCTTCCGGAAAATCGTGGACGTACTGGTATTCCTTGGCGTATCCCATTTGCCGCAAAAGCCCGGTGGGAGCATTGCGAAGGTGCAAGGGAACAGGGAGTGAGCCGTATTTCTTCACATCCTCCAGGGCTTCCTGAAGTGCTCGGTACGAAGCATTGCTTTTTGGAGCACAGGCGACATAGACTGTCGCCTGTGCAAGAGCGAGTCGCCCTTCAGGTTCTCCGAGAAAATCGAAAGCCTCCCGAGCAGCCAGAGCAATGAGCAGTGCTTGAGGATCGGCATTTCCGACGTCTTCCGAAGCACAGGCAATGAGACGTCGAAGAATAGCGTGGGGGTCTTCTCCAGCTTCAAGCATTCGTGCAAGCCAGTACAGTGCCGCATCAGGGTCACTTCCCCGAAGACTCTTATGGTAGGCTGAAAGGAGGTTATAGTGTTCCTCCCCTGACTTATCGTAGAGGTAGGAGACCCTCTGGAAAAGGCCCTGCAAGAAATCAACGTCAACCCGCTTTTTGCCTTCCTGCCTCGCAAGGAGGGCAGCGGTTTCGAGCATATTCAGCGCCTGGCGGGCATCACCATCAGCAAGACGGGCAATCCACTGCAGGGCTTCCTCTTCAAAGGGTGGAGCCTTCCCTCGGAGGCCCCGCTCTTCCTCAAGGGCACGTTGAAGGAGATGCAAAAGGTCCTCAAAGGGTATTTCCCGAAAGACGACGACCTGCACTCGGGAAAGGAGGGGTGCGATGATTTCAAAAGAGGGGTTCTCTGTGGTGGATCCGATAAACGTGATAAGCCCTTCCTCAACGTAAGGCAGAAGGAGACTTTGCTGACCCTTGTGGAAGCGATGCACTTCATCGATGAAGAAAACGGTTTTCTTCCCCTGGAATTTCAGAACGTTTTCGGCTTCCTGCACCGCCTCCCGAATCTCTTTGACCCCTGAAGCCACCGCGCTCAGGGAAGTCATGCGGTACCCACACGCTTCGGCAAGGAGAAAGGCCACTGAGGTCTTTCCCGTTCCCGGTGGTCCCCAGAAAATGAGGGAAGGAAGAAATTGGGCTTCCACAATTCGGCGCAGCAACCCCTGGGGACCCGTAAGATGGGGCTGTCCTACGACTTCATCCAGCGTTCGGGGGCGCATTCGAAAGGCAAGGGGCTTTGTTTCCTCCCGAACTCCAAAGAGCTCTCCTTCTCTGAAAACCGCCGTTCTCCCCTTCCTTTAGAACTCTTGTTCTACATGTAACATTATATTCCCCAGGGCAAAAGAACACAAGCTTTTATTCCTGCAAGGCAATAAAGACCTCTCCGGGATCCAGTGCTCGGGCCAGTCCTTCCCGGAGTACCCCGAGGGTCCTTTCAATCTCAACAAGCCAAAGGAGCGTGAGATGGGAGAACTGAAGGAAGTATCCCCCGGTGGCCCGCTGCAGCATCCCAAGAAATGACGTTTCCGAGAGGAGTGCTCCCATATCTTCTGCATCAAGGCATGAAAGGTCTGCAAGATACGCCTTTACGGCTTCCTGGAAGGCATACTCTTCGAGGGGAATGAACCCCTGTTGAGGACAGGCATCGATAAGGGAATGGAGCAGCTTCTTCACCACATTCTCCAGACGCCTCATCGCTACCGTAACACCTCTTTGACAACTTCCACTGCCTCGAGGATGTCCTCTCTTGTTACCTCTCTTGAGGTCACAAACCGGACAAGCGATGCAGAAACCGGGGTAGCCAGAACACCCCGTTCTTGAAGAAGCTCGACGAAGCGATGCGCAGCAAGGTCCTTTCGGTGCAGGTGAAGCAGGACAAAGTTCGTCTGCACCCGGGAAAGGTCCACAGAAAGCCCCTCAATTTCTGCAAGTCTTTCGGCAAGAAGTCGAGCGTTTCTATGGTCCTCCTCAAGACGAGCGATATTCTCCGGAGAGAGTGCCACAATCCCACAGGCACAGAGCCACCCGGTCTGACGCATTCCCCCTCCAAGCATTTTTCGGTACCGCTTTGCTTCTTCGATGAAATCTTTCGGTCCAGCAAGAAGTGAGCCAACCGGGGCACCAAGACCCTTCGAAAGGGAAATCATCACCGTATCCGCACAGGCAGCAATGTCTCTCGCAGGAACCCCAAGGTACACCGCCGCATTGAAAAGGCGGGCCCCGTCGAGGTGGACCCGTAATCCAGCCTCTTCTGCCAGGCGCTTGATAGCCCTGAGCTTCTCAAGAGGAGGAACGATACCCCCGTAGCGGTAATGGGTGTTCTCAAGACAAATGAGGCGAGTGCGGGGATAGTGGATATCCTGCGGGCGGATGGCCCGACGAATGTCATCGGGATCCGGAGCGCCATCCTCCCCCCGGAGCGTCCGTACCATGAGTCCCGCTATGGCCCCGATACCTCCGGTTTCCGAGGTTCGAATGTGGGCGTTTTCTTCAAGAATAACCTCATCCCCCCGAGTGGTATGGGTGAGAAGGGCTACGAGATTCCCCATGGTGCCACTGGGGAGAAAGATACTCGCTTCCTTCCCCAGAAGGGACGCCGCCAGGGATTCAAGCTCGTTCTGCATGGGGTCTTCGCCGTACACGGAATCTCCCAAGGGAGCTTGAAAGGCAAACTGCTTCATTTCCTCTGTGGGAAGGGTGATGGTATCCCGGCGGAGGTCAATGATTTTCCTCTTCATCGTCTCACCTCAGGTCAGAAAGGCAGTGAAAACCTCTTTGAGGATTTCCTTGTCATCCTGAGTAATAGTCCGTCCCTCTTTCAACTCCTCAATACAGTACCCTCCAATGCTTGCGGCAACCATCCGCAAGAGCGCATCTCCCGGGATTTTCTTCCCGGTCCTCGTGGTCACTTCCCCAATTTTCTCTGCTATCCTCTTCCGAATCTCCTGGAACCTCTGGGCGACTTCCTGGAAACGCCGACAGGCCTCATCGTGACTCAGAAGGTCAAAGGCAGCGCGCTGGAACACAAAAAGGAGATCCCTTTTCTCTGAGAAAAACTCACAGTAGCAATCCACAATCCTTGCTAGAATCTCTTTAGCATTACCCCTGGGAAGGGTACTCTCTAAGGCCTCGGCGAGTTCCTCAAAAACCTCCTGAATGACTTTCATGAGGAGGTCAAGCTTACTCTCAAAGTAATAGTAAATCGTGGATTTCTTCACCCCCGAAAGGGCGGCTACGTCTTCGAGAGTGGCATCGAAAAAACTCTTCTCGGCGAAAATCTTCTTCGCCGCTTCAAGAATCTTTCTCTTCGTGTCCTCCAACACTCACCACCTCAGAAGCTGTACTTTACCTCAAGAGCAATACCCTCACCAACGCTACCCAGTTTGCTCCCCTGGGCGCCTGAAGAGACGGAATACGTCAAGGTAACATGCCAATTACCTCTTGGTTTGTATTCTGTTCCAAGCATCCATACCGTGCTTCCATCTTCAAAACTTGTAACGCAATTCAGAAAAGGCTTCCACTTCCCGTCTTCGCTCTGCCAGTCGACATGGAAATACCCGTACGGGGAAACCCGCTCTCCCTCTTCCCAGAAGTTCCCCAGGAGGTAGGCGAGATTCACATAGGTGTTGTTCCAGGAATAGTCGACTCCAAGACTTGCCTTCCAGTACGGGGTATCGAAAACGGGGATTTGAACCTCTCCTCCCTGGGGAAGGGTCACAGTATGCATCCACTTTTCGGGGACCACAAAGGCCACGTCTCCCCGGAGAGTGAGTCCCTCTATCCCGGCAAGGGTCCCCTGGAACTCCAGACCGAGGACAGACCTTTTCGGATACCCCGAATGCACCTGAACGTCCCACAGGCCTTCGGGAAGAAGGGTAATGGTGGTTTTTCGGGGGTACGATGAAAGGAAATATCCCTGAATGTAGCTCAAAGCAACGTCAAAAGCACCCATTGACCCCCGGGCCCGGAGAGCCCAGATAGGGGAAGAAAAGCTCACCGGTGGCTCATCCCTGGTGATGACCACATTCGTCCTCTGTGGGTCCACCCCAAAAGGGAGGAGAGAGGGAAGAAGGAATTGTTTCTCCACAAATTCGGGGACGAAATTGGCCACAAACCTCGGCTGGTAGAAAAACTCCAGAGACCAGGTGGCGTTAAGATACCACTCAAAGTCAAGTGCCGGAACGGGAATCTTCTCCTCAAGGACATCCGCGCTGAGATCCCGGGAGAACGGGCGGGGATTCAGGACGTCCACAGGGCTCATGACGTCTGAAGCTCCCCAGGTAACCTCAAGAAGCCCTACCCGGAAGTCTGTTGTATCCCAGGGGGCCTGAACTCCCTGGAAACTGACCTCCCGCACCCGCAAGGGGCGAATATTGTTCTCGTCCTGGTACTTCAGGAGAAGTTCCACGTTGCCGAAATAGCGGCTGTCCAGAGGTATGGTGGAAGAAAAATTCACCTTTATGCCATAGTCGAGATCCCTCTCCTGGAAGCTGTAGGAGCTGAAAGCCACAACGTTCCCTTGGGTTTCAAGAGCCCAGGCCGGGCCCAGAACACAGCCAAAAAGGAGAACAACCACTCCTGCCAGAAACCGTTTCATTGGCGTCACCTCATAATGTCGGCCGCTGAATGGTGCGGACGCTGAAGAAATCATCAGGTAGAGGAATATCCTCCTCGATGGATGAAACCTCCATGATGGTTGCATGGTTTTCCTTCACGTCTTTCAGGGAAAGCTTGAGAATCTGAATACTCCCGTCTTCCCTTTCCCGAACCTCATGAACTTCCAGCGTTTTCCAGAGGTTTCCGGCGGTATCGAAGAAGTCAATCTTTTTGAAATAGAACTTCTCCTTGTCCACGGTCATACTGAGCTTTCCGTACTTTGAGTCCGCCTTTTTAGGGATAAGCTCAAGGTAGTAGTTGGTGTCATCCTCCCCTTTCAGCGTGCTCTCGTAATCCTCCTTGCCGTAGCCTCCGGAGAGATCGTCGTAGGTAAAATCCGTTCCCATGAACTTTTCGCTCTTGCTCGAGCCAGCAATAAGGCGAACCTTCTTGTATGCTGGCATGTAGAGATAGATTTTCTCGCCGTTTCGAAGACTCAATAGCGTAACCCCCTTGACATCCGCAGGACTCAAGAAACGAAAGATGAGGGAGACCTTGTCTTCCCCTTCATCCTTAGAGTACATGACCATTTCCCGTGCTTCCTCTTTCCCCGAAGCATCAACAAGCACAATTCTGCCCACGGTCTTCTGAGTTGTAAATCGCGTCCGGCGCGCTTCCATTTCATCGAGGATCTCCGAGGCGGTAAGGGCGAACACACAACCTGTGACAAAAAGGAGAAGCAGCACAAAGAGAATCAGAACAATACCGCGCTTCATCAGGCATTCCCCCTTTGTCGTGCTTTATTGTTTCCAAGGTACTCCTCAAGGTGTAGCAGGAGAGCCAAAGCAAGGAAGGTGTAGAAAACCCCGATGAGGAGCACCGTTGCCACCAGGGAACCAAAAATCCGCAACATATGGATGCGAGAAAGGGCAAGGACATAGAGACCCCCGGCAACACCCAGGGCGTTCAGCAGAATACCTCTGCCCGTATTGGTGAGCGTTGCCTGAAGAGCCCGAGTTCCAGGGTTCTGCGCAATTTCTCTGTACCAGCGGGCCGTGAAGTGGATAGCGTAATCAATGCCTGCGCCAATGGCAATGCTCGCCACCATGAGAGTGGCTACATTAAGCGGAATACGGAACCACCCCATCACTCCAAAAGACGTCACCACGGTAAGTAGAATAGGAACCATGGCGACACTTGCCCGTCGTAGAGACAAAAGCTGCAACACAAGAAGGCCAAAGACAATCACCAGGGCAAGGAGCATGCTCTTGGCCTGCTGGCTGAAAAGCATTTCGTTGATGTGGTTGGCGATAATCGGAGTCCCAGTAATCCTGTAGGCAACCGTTATATCGCCATCCTCCGCCTCAAGGTATACCGCCTCGTCGAGGACCTCATACAGTGCGAAGTCGTGGCTCTCTTCAAAACGAACACCTGAAAGTTCTTCCAGCTTTTCCCGCAAGGTCTCAACCTTTACCCTTTTGGCCACCCGCTCAAGAGATGTTTCAAGAACACTCCCCAGGTACTCGGCGCTCTCGGCATCAAGGCCAAGCTGCTCTTCAAAAACTCTCGGAAGGGGGAGGTTTCCAGCAAGGCTCTCAACGAGCGCCGCGCAAACCGCCTCTTCCTCAAGGCCCAGATCTTCAATTTCAAGGCGAGCATCCTGGACAACCCGCTGAACAAACTGGTCGTCTTTCCTGATAAATTCCTGCCAGGGTTTTTCAAGGAATTCAAGAACAACGGCGCGGGCTTTCTCCTGAGGAAGGGAAACACCAAAAAGGCCGAGATCCTCGATAATAGTCTTTGCGAGGAATTCTCGGGCTTCGGCAATCTCAAGGGGAACCCGCTTCACTCGCTTTGGACGGCTCTCAAGGAATGCCCGTGCTTTTTCGAGTTCTTCCCTGAGCTCTGCTGAGGTCGTTTCCCGGGCTTTGAACTCGATGAACGTCTCCCGCCCATCCTCGGTCATTCTCCCTTTCAGATACTCATTATCGTTCACAAAGAACCACAGGTTGTTGATTTTCTCCTCCTCAAGGGGAATTGCTCGCCATCCCTCCATGGCCTCGTTGAGATCCAAAAGAAAAGAAGCCAAAGAGGAAGGTTCCTGGAAGTTCTGGAATCTCTTCATGTACTGGGCAACCCGGATCATCTCCCGGAGCACAAAGGGTTCCCTGATATTCTCTGTAGTCACACAAAGGTAATTGTAGTCCGTGCTCCCAAAGCGGTCCTTAAAGTACTCGACGAGCTTCGTGATGGGATGCTCTGCTCCCATTTGCATTCGGATTGTTGTCTCCACGTGAATCCTGGGAATACCGACACAGAGGATACCCGTAACGGCCACAAGAAAAAGCACAACAGCGCGTTTCCGGTGGAGTAAGGAGTGACTCAGAAAACGCAAGAATCGGTGGAAATAGTCTCCCCCGTTTTCTCCAGAATGCTCCAGGTGATGGGGAACGTACCGGATAGGGAAAACCGTATAGAATGCCCCCAGGGAAAAAGTCGAAAGAACCATGCCGAAGAAGACGCCTAAAGCCGCATAGAGGCCAAAATCGGAAACTGGCCGGATCTCGGCGGTGAGCAAAGACAAAAATCCGCCCATTGTCGTCAGAGCGCTCATGAGAATGGGCAGAAAAACACCCTGCAGTGCCCGCTCCACTGCCTCTTTGCTCTCTGCAATTCTCCGTTCCTCATAGTAACGATTGATAAAGTGTATGCCATAAGCACTGACCAGGGCGAGTAAGAGCACAGGGAGCGAAGCCGAAATGACGGTGAAGGATTTTCCCAGAAACACCGCAACACCCATAGCCCAGAGGGCCGAAAGCAGAGCCACAAAAATGGGCAAGAGCATTCCCCGAATACTCCGAAACCCAAACCAGAGGATGGCAAGGAGTACACCTCCCGCCACAGGTGTCAGAAGCCGCATGTTCCTCTGGGCGTCCTTCGACATCTCTTCCATGATAATGCGTGCCCCAAAGAAGGTCACCCGAACATCCGGGGGGATTTCGCTACGTACCACCTCCGTCACATCCCGGATGGCCTGCCCCTGGTCAACGTTGTCGAAAAAGGAGACCACAATAATGGTCCCCCTGCCGTCGGGGGTCACGATCTTCCCCCACACCAGGTCGTTACCCACCAAGCGTTCCCGGAGTGCCCGGGCTTCTTCATGGCTTTCGGGGAGGGCCTCCACGACTTCCCGGACCTCGATGCCGTATTCTGTAGTGAGGATTTCCGGCATATTCGTGAGGGCGGTAACCTTCTGAACTACGGGGAGACTCTCGATTTTCTCCACCACATTCTGGAGAAGGGCGAGGCGCTCGGGGGTGAAAAGGTCGTCAAATTCTAAAGCCACGATCATGCTCTTTTTCTGAAAACCGGAAAACTTCTCCTCCAGGGTGTTGTAAAACGACACTTCAGGGTCGCTTTCAGGAACATACTTGGTGACGTCGTCTTCAAAGCGGATGCTCTGTAGCTTCCAGAGGAAAAGCAGAGTGAGGAAAAGGGTTGCTCCAAGAATAGGCCAGGCGTACTTCCGAACCCACCGGGCGAGGCGCTCCATCCATTACCACCTCCAGAGAACTGTAAACCGACCGTTCAGTCGAAAATTATACTCTTACATCTCCCTTTCCACAACCCTGGAGCTGGATGTCACACCTCGAGTTTCCAGGCATTCCTGTAACTTCCCAGAACCCTGAGGAAAGTGCTCCGGGTTCTCAGTTCTTCAAGGAGCTGCCGGTACTTCTCCTCGACCAGATTTCCTTCCCAGTCCACGTAAAAGAGGTACTCCCAGGGCCTTCCTATGAATGGACGGGATTCAAGCTTTAAGAGATTCACACCTCTTCGGGCAAACACCCCTAAAGCCTCGTACAACGCCCCCGGGTAGTTCCGGAGGGCAAAGACGCAGGAAACCTTATCGTGTTCAGGAAGGGGCTCAAAACGCGTGGCAATGATGATGAAACGAGTGAAGTTTCGAGGGTTATCTTCGATATCCTCTTCCACCTTCTCAAGACCATATTTGGCAATGGCCTCATCGCTTGAAATGCAGCCACTCCCAGGACCAAACTCAGCAGTCCTCCGGGCCGCTTCTTCCGTACTCCCTACATTGATGATCCGCACGCCCTTAAGACGCTCGAGGAATTTCCCACACTGGGCAAACCCCTGAGGATGCGCAAAGAGCACCCGAAGGGTGTCTCTCGCTGTTCCTGGGTAAAGCCCCAGGTGCTGGGAAACCCGGATGAAACGCTCGCCGACGATGAACGTTTCCGGAAACTCCAGAAGGAGGTCAAAATTGTGGTGAATGCTCCCCGTAATGGTGTTCTCTAGGGGAACCACTCCGTGAGTTGCTTCACCCCTCACCACACGCTCAAAAACCTCACGGAAGTTCTGGCAGGGAAGAAGTTCCACGTCCTCCCCGAAGGAACGTCGAGCCACCTGGGAGCTGAAGGATCCCTGCTCCCCAAGGAATGCCACCCTCGGCTTTTCAGGGTTTGGGCCTCTGGAGGTCCTTCCAGAGCACGGTACGATTCCAGCAATGTCCTCTCGCTTGAGTTCCCGGCCCACAAGAACGCTGATCACCTCGAGGTCCCTCATGAGTTTACGGAATTGCTCAAAGCGAAGGCTCTGAGGGCCGTCAGAGAGCGCTCGCTCCGGCTCTGGATGCACTTCCACCATAACACCATCTGCTCCGCAGGCCACAGCAGCCCTCGCCATGGGGATGACCTTCTCCCTGAGGCCCGTACCGTGGCTTGGATCCACCACGATGGGAAGGTGTGAGAGCTCTTTCACCACCGGGATAGCGGTGAGGTCCAGGGTGTTTCTGGTGAAGCGCTCAATGGTCCGGATGCCCCGCTCGCAGAGAACCACCTGAAAGTTCCCAAGACTCAGAATGTACTCTGCCGCAAGAAGCAGGTCTTCAACAGTGGCGGACATGCCTCGCTTCAGGAGAACGGGCTTCCGCAACATTCCCACCTTTTTGAGAAGCTCGAAATTCTGCATGTTCCGGGCACCAATTTGAATCATGTCCGCATACGCAGCCACGAGTTCAGCATTCTCGGGACTCGTCGCCTCAGTAACCACGGGAAGGCCAAAACGTTCCCGGGCCTTGGCAAGGATTTCAAGTCCTGCCTCTCCCAGTCCCTGAAAGCTATACGGGGAAGTGCGGGGCTTAAAGGCTCCTCCCCGAAGGATATGGCCCCCAAAACGCCTCACCACTTCTGCGGTGCGGAAGAGCTGGTCCTGCGACTCCACCGCACAGGGCCCGGCAATGACCACCACGGTTTCCCCACCTATGGCAACGTCCCCAACCCGCACCACAGTGCCCTGTGGCAGGAAAGCACGATGGGCCAGCTGAAAGGATGTCTCAAGGTCAATCACCCGTTCCACAAAGGAGGCGGGGAGGACCTCAGAAACGGGGAAAGTCCGCTCGCTGACCACAATCGTCTTTTTTCCATCAAAATCCACAAAGTGCACCATGAAGCCACGATGTCGGAGGATCTCCTCAAGTTCACGCTTTTCCTTCTCATCAAGAACACGATGCCCAATAACAATCACGCGTCCTCACCCCGAAGAAAGAATCGGCCACTGGCCCTCGTTTCCTCCTGGCAGGTATGGCATTCTCTTATCGAAGCGAGAGCATCAAAACCCCGAAAGAACAGCCCTCCCTCATACGAGCACCGGAAGGCGTCAAAGAAGTACTTTATGGTCAATACCACTCCTTCAAAAAGCCTCTCTCCCCTTGTTGCTCCCACCGCCAGGAGAAAACCTTTCTTAGGTTTCATGTTCTCCTTAAAAAGATATCGCCTTGCCCAGAGCACCTGTGCCCGGTCCACCAGTGCCTTAAAAGGAGCAGGAAGGCCATAGAAGAACACCGGGGTGCTCACCACGACTCTATCTGCCGCAAGGAGCTTCTCGACTACCACGGCCATGTCATCCTGAATGACGCACTTTCCCATGGCTTCACAGTACCGGCAGCCCCGGCAAAACTGAATATGAAGCTGAGAGGGAGTGAGAATCTCCGCATCAGAAAACCCAGAAGAAAGAAACCACTCAAGGAGCACATCGCTATTCCCCCCTCTACGGGGACTACCGCGAATACCCAGAATCTTCAAAAAACATCACCCTCCTCAATTCTACACGACTTTCAGAATAAAATCCGCCTTTCCTGGTTGAAGAAGAAAACCAAAATTTGGAAGAAGAAAAGGAGGCGATCAGAATGCCCATCCCCATTGGTGAAAAGGCCAGAACTTTTGCTCTGAAGGATCAGCATGGGAACGTCGTTACCCTTGAAAGCCTTCGCGGCAGGAAAGTTGTTCTCTCCTTTCACCCTCTGGCCTTCACTCGTATATGTACTTACCAGATGCAGGACCTGGAGAGCATCAAAGGGCAACTGGATGCACTCAACGCTGTTGCTTTGGGTATCAGCGTTGATCCGGTACCAGCCAAGCATGCCTGGGCCAGAGAGATTGGGGTAAAACATACCCCTCTCCTTTCGGACTTCTGGCCCCATGGCGAAGTCGCAGAGATGTATGGGGTTTTCAGGAAAGATGACGGCTTCTCAGAGCGAGCTGTGTACATCCTCGATGGAGAGCACACCATTCGATGGGTCAAAGTGTACCCCATTTCTGAACGGCCCAGTATTGGAGAGATTCTCAAGGTTCTCGAAAGCCTCTAATTGGAAGCTGAAACCCTCTGGGACCCCAGAGGGTTTCAGCGGCTTCGCCGGTTACCGGCATACACGCTCAGCATGGCAAAAAGAATGATACCGAATCCCAACCACTTTCCGGCATCACCAAGGCCAAGAGCGGTAAGGAGATTGATCAGCGTCTGGAGGAAAATTGAGCCCAAAATGACCCCAAAATAGCTCCCCCCACCGCCGGTAAGCGGCACTCCTCCAACCACCACAGCAGCAATACTCGGCATGACGTAGTTCGATCCCATATCTTTGAAAGCGATCCCCATGTTTCCGAGAAGAAGGAGTCCAATAAGGCTTGCCAGGATACCACTTGCCACAAATGTCAGAAATCGAACCTTTTTGACGTCAATGCCACAGAGATACGCCGTCCGTTCATTGGCACCGACACCGAAAAGAACTTGCCCCCACTTCGTCCTCTCAAAAACCAGTATCGCGAGAACAGCTACCGGAATGAGCACAAAGAGGATGTTTGGGAACACTCCAGTTAACTTTGCGGCAAGGGTCACAAGGACTGGCGATGGCCTCCCTGTGATGGCCTTCCCCGCTACATAAGCGTTCACAATTCCCTGAAGAATATCTGCCATTGCCAGAGTGACCACAAGTGGAGGCAGTTTTAGGTACGACGTGAGTACCCCGTTGGCAAGTCCCACCAAAAGCCCAAGAACCAAAGCCACAAGGAGCGCCACCCAGAGATAGGCATTCCGCCCATCCATGATGCTTGCAGTGAGCACTGCAGTGAGCGTTGCTGTGTACCCCACAGAGAGATCCAACCCCCCACCTCCTGCAACAATGACAATCATCTGGCAGAGACCAAAAAGGGCAATGAAGGACGCGAGTTTCAGGGTTAAAAGGATTTGCTCAAGGGTTAAAAATCCTGGAACGATTACACCACCACCAACGTACAAAAGAACAGTGAGAAGGAGGATGGCAAAGGCTTTCCGGTACTGTACAGGGAACCAGGAACCCAGAATCCATCCATACCAGGGGGACGTTTTTTTCAGGAATGTCTCCATACATCTCACCTTAACGGAGTTCTCGACGCAGGGTGGCATACGCCGGACCTGCAATGGCAGCAATGACAATGATGCCCGAAACCAGGGTCTGGTACGCATTGGGAACATTGGCAAAAAAGATGATCCTTCCCACAAATCCAAGAATGAGCGCACCCACAATGGCAAGGTACACGCTCCCCCGACCACCAGAAAGAGCAATTCCTCCCACAACCACCGCAGCGATGGACCGAAGCGTCAAGGGTCCCCCCATGCGGGCATCGCCAGTCTGGTTCTGGCCAACAAAGAAGAGAGCTGCCAGGAAAATCAAAATGGCGTTGAGCATACAGGCAAGCATCTGTGTTTTTCCCGTATTGATACCACTCACGTAGGTGCTCTCGATATTACTTCCCACGGCGTAGATGTACCGTCCAGTACGGGTTCGACTCACAACGTACCACAGAACGCATGCCCCAACAATTAAGAGGAGAGCCGGAGGAACGTAGTTCCCAAGGCTTTTGAGTACTTCGGGGACACCTTCAACCACGCGCATGTTGTAAAACACCCTAAACCAAGGAACGCTTTCCCCGCCCGGGGTTGGGCGCAAGAAAAGCGCAATTCCGAGCCAGGCATAAGATGTGGCAAAGGTCACAATAACCGGTGGAATCCGCAGATACCCAATACCAAGGCCGTTTACCACACCGGTGCCCAGAGCTACAAGGAATGCTATGATGAGTGCATAGACACCCGTTACCGGGTCATCTCTTCTCATAACCGTGGTGAGCACACAGGTGAGCAGCGACAATGCTGCTCCAGAAGAAAGGTCAATTCCCCCAGAAACGACGACAATGGCCTGCCCCATAGCAAGGAGAATCAGGGGAGCGAAAGAGTTGATGGTTCGAACAATAGACTTGGCTTCGAAGAAATTCTTCTGCAAAATAGCGGTAATACCAAAGAGCACAAAGAACATCAAGAGACTAGAGGTTTCGGGCTGAAGCAGGGCGCGTTTCAGAACTTCGAAAGACAGGACAACGATACTCTTCCGTGCCGCATCCATACAACCTCTCCCCTTTTACCGGGCTCGTACAGAAGCAGCGGTGATAGCCTCTTCGCTGATGTCTTCTCCCGTCAGTGTGGCCACAATGTCACCCTCGTACATGACGAGAACCCGATCCGCGTACTGGGCTAACTCCTCGTGGTCGCTGGCGTAAAGGACAACGCCGATACCCCGTTCTCTTGCCAGACGTCTAATGTATTCGTACAGGTCCCTTTTGGCACCAATATCCACACCCTTTGCCGGATCAGCGAGGAGGAAAACCTTGACATCGAAAGAAAGCCATTTTCCCACAACAACTTTCTGCTGGTTACCTCCAGAAAGCGTACTCACCGGAGCATCAAGGCTAGAAACCTTAATAGAGAGGAGTCGAACAATGTCCTCACACTCTTCCCGGTACTTCTTTCCGGGAATAATCACAGGATGCCGGGGGGAACCGAACTTGGGGAAAACCATGTTACTGTACACTGAATGCTCGAGAAAGAGGCCCTCTTTCTGCCGGTCTCCAGGAACAAGAAGTATGCCATTCTGGATAGCATCCTGAGGGCGACGGAGGACAATTTTCCTCCCTTCTATTTCCACCTCGCACTGCACCCCAGGGAAGCTTCCCGCCAGGGCATAGAGCAACTCATTCTGCCCCTGACCAGCAAGACCACCGATGCCAAGAATCTCTCCTTTTGCAAGTTCCAGAGAAACATCTCGCAGAGACTTTACCCTGCTTCTGACGCGGGCTCTAAGGAGAACCTCACAGGACTCGGGTTTTTCCCCAGAGGTTCTTTCTGCCAGCGAAGGTCGAACGGTTTCCCCAGTAATGTGACCAATGATGGTTTCAGGGTCCTTCTCTTCCCGGTTGAAATCAATATATGCTACCGTGGCACCGTTCCGGAAAATGGTAACGTCATCGCAGATCTCCATGACTTCCCAGAGACGATGGGAGGTGAAGACAATAGCCACACCACTTTCTGCCAGGGCTCGCATGTAAGCAAAGAGACTCTTAACCTGGGTATGTTCAAGGGCCGCTGTAGGCTCGTCAAGGATGAGGAGCTGTGGCTTCTCGGCTATTGCCTTGGCAATCTCCACAATCTGCATCTCTCCAGGACCGAGTTCATACACCTTCTTAGTAATGTCAAGACCTGGCAAGAGTTTGCTCAGAATGTCTCTCGCAATCCGTTTTGCCTCCTGGTTGTCAAGGAAGATACCCCGGCTCTTCTCCATGCCCAGCACAACGTTCTGCCACACCGTGAGATCGGGAACAAGGCTGAGGTTCTGAAAGACAAGGGCAATACCATCTCTTTTTGCTTCACTCGGGTTCCTGTAGTGCACCAGCCGTCCCTTGTACCATATTTCTCCTCCATCGGGCCTGTACACTCCAGCGATAATCTTGGACATGGTGCTCTTCCCCGAGCCGTTTGCCCCAAGAAGTCCCGTGATCTTTCCCTGCTGGCAACGGAGGTTTCCGTCCGAAAGCGCTACAACACCACCGAAGGATTTTCGAACGCCCCTGGCTTCAAGGATGACCAACGAACATTCCCTCCCCTGATAAAGAAAAGCGCTGGAGGGAGAGCCCTCCAGCGCTTTGGGTATCACTCGAAGAGTTCGGCGACGACTTCTTCAGGCATGATCTCGGTCAAGAGGTAATCATCAGGTTTGTCCTTCAAAAGCTCCCATGCCTCGTCGAAATTCTCATCGGTAATGAACATGCTCACTTTGTAGAAGAAGGTGTTATCTACGAGAACACCTGGCTTGAACTGTTTCCCGTTGTAGAGTTGCAGAGCAATACGGAAGGCAGTACCACCAATTCCCGGCGGGTTCGGCTGAGTACAGGCCTTAAAATCTGCCCCGGCTTCGCGGAGTTTCTTCCACTCTTTGAAGAAAGCAGTTCCCGGATCACCAAACATGACCTTGGGAAGTTTTCCAGCATCGAGAAAGGCCGAAAGAACACCATACGCCATCCCATCCTGAGTGATGACCCCGTCAATCTGCTGACCAGAGGCGATGATCTGGGCTGCAACTTCTTTAGCCTTTGTCTGGTCCCAGTACCCACTTGTATCGGCAATGAGTTTGATATCGGGATACTGCTTGAGCACTTCGTAAACGGCTCTGCGGCGGTCATTGTCCGCAGGATGTCCCTCAAGGCCGTAGATTTGAATGACATTCCCCTTCTGCAGTGTGGAACAAATCCACTCCACATTTTTCTTCATCCATGTGTAGTGGTCAAGGGTGACATTAATGACATTTGGTGCAGTCACTGTAGCGTCAAAAGCCACAACAAGGATTCCCGCCTCCTGAGCTTCCTCGATAACTGCGTTCAGGGCGGTGGGGGAATTGGGGTTCACAAGAATGATGTCCACACCCTGGGCAATGAAATCGCGGAGGATATTGGCCTGCTCTGTAGCATCACCATTGACAACGTTGTTGACGATCTTAAAATCGGCAATTTTCCCCGCCGCCTTGTACTCATTACCCACTTCTTCCAGGCCGTTGATCATGATGGTACGCCAGGAAGTCCCGGAAGACCCAGTGGATATACCCACAACGGGGAGCTTCTTCTGGGCCAGTGCCTGGGACACCCCAAGCGCCAGAAGGAAGCAGAAAAGACTCACCAAAAGAACAAACATTCGGAAACCACGCCTCTGAGTCATTCCGTCCTACCCCCTTTTGGGTATTTTGGTCGAGAGATTCTGCCTTTTATCCTGCACTTTTTGCTCAGTATCTCACCTCCTTCAATCAGAACTCACGAATTTGCCATACATTATAACAATATCTTAATATGAATTCAAGGCTCCGCGCCTTAAAAAAATTTCTGCCCGTACCCTGGAGAGGGTACGGGCAGAACAGTCATCCTTCCTTCTTTTTCGCCATTGACACCCAGATACCCACAATACCCAGAATAATCTTCACAAGAGCATGCCAGACTGGCTCCGTACCGATGTTCAATCCCGGGATAAGCCCGAGAATCCCCATGATAAGCAGAAGCCAGCTGTAGATGGTGAGGAGCACTCGAACCATGATGCATCCCTCCTTTTGGATTGTGATGCCTTAATTATAACAAATCAGCCACCTTCAAAAATAGGCTTTTCCTCTCCAAAATGCCACTCCTCCGGACTGCGCAGATATTCGTAGGTATTGAAGAGGAGGTTGTAGTGGCGGTATTCTTCTGAGGCCAGAAAATCTAGGAAGTCCTGAACATCCTTCTCCTGAACTTCCTTTCTCTTCTCCACATAGAACCTGTGGGCTTTGGATTCAAGGTCCATAGCCGTCTGGAGAATATCGAGCTCTTCGCTTGTAGGAGGGATAAGCTTCTCTGTGTGTTTCTGGGCTTCGGTAAAGATGTTCTCGAAGTACTCCCGCGTGGATTTTCGAATACCCCCCCAGCTCTCGAAAACGAACTGCTGTCCCTTACTGATACGCTCAAAACCTTCCTGGATCCTCTCGATATGAACGAGCTCCTCATCGGCCAGACGTTTCAGCACTTCTTTACTCAGGGGATTCGCGACCCGAGAAATCCCGCTGAGGTAGAATTGCCGTCCATCCTCTTCCATCTTCAGAGCAAACTCGAAAATGACTTCAAGATTCATGTTTCTTCCTCCTTTCGTACATACTATCCACTTTCCATATCCTTCAAGAGTCCCTCCCCAAAATAAGAAAGCGGATAATCCTCCACTGAATAGCCAACCTCATTCTCTCCTCATCTGGGGAATGCCCTTGGGAGTTGCGAAACTCTGCAAAACTCTGTCTCCTTCCAAACGAAGATCAAAGTGATGGTGTGAAGCCCAGTGTCCATGGATGATAAACCCCGGTAGATCTCACCTCCTTCGCTTTCCTTCTTAACCATTCCGAAACTTGTCTTATTCGCGGTTCCCTGATAGAATATCCCAAAAAGAGCTCAGAGGAGGAAGCAATGCCCGAACTCCCTCTCAAGTGCAAGCACTGCAAGGCCACTATTGGCCTTGAAGATGTCACTGAGATTGGTATCTATAAGATTCCAGCGTATCGAGGTTCAGCGTATATCCGATACATTTGCCCTTACTGCCGCGACTTCGGTGAAGTCACCTTCAGTCTTGAGAAGATCGAAGACGTGGCAAAGATTTTCAAGAAGCGGCGCAAGGAGACCCCTCGAGGACAGATCACCATTGACGAGGTTATCGAATTCCATAGAGAGCTTGAGAAGTTGAAAAACGCTGATTTCCTTAAGGACTCCTGAGGCCTGGTCAAAATGATGAAGACGAAAGAGGAGCAAAAGAAGATTTTCCAAGAGCTTCTGGTTCCTGAGCTCCCTGCGCTTTTCCGTACAGCTCTTCGCATGACCAGAAACCGCGAGGACGCCGAGGATCTGGTCCAGGAGGCTGTAACTAAAGCCTTTGCCGCTTTTGACCGCTTTGAAGAAGGAACGAACTTCCGGGCCTGGATTTTCAAAATTCTCACCAATACCTTTATCAATAACTACTACCGCCTCAGAGATCGGCAGAAAGCGCCATCGCTTGAAGAGATGGAAGATGAGTCTTCTTTTCAGCCCTCCTTTGAAGGTGTCACCCCTGAGGAGGCTCTGCTTAACACGCTCACCCGGGAGGATATCCTCCGGGCCATCGAATCTCTGCCTCTTGAATTCCGTGCGGTTGTCGTGCTCACCCTCGTTGAAGGTTTTTCGTACAGGGAAACAGCTGAAATCTTAGACATCCCCATAGGCACAGTGATGTCCCGCCTCCACCGGGGGCGAAAGCTGCTCCAGAAGCTGCTCTGGGAGTACTCCACACGAAAAACCGGCATGGAGAAGGAGAACGAGAAGGGATGGACTGCAAAGACCTTGTAGAAAAACTTTATTTTTACCTTGATGGAGAAGTTCTCACTGAAGAAGAACGGAGGGCCATTGAAGAGCATCTGGCTTTGTGTCGGAAATGCTGCGAGCGGTATGAGTTCGAACGCCTCCTCTGGGATATGGTGCGGCATAATGGTCAAAACGACCACGTGCCCGAGGCCCTGATCGCCAGAATAGAAGGTGTTATTGCCCAGTTTTGAGGTGATAACCGTGAAGGGATTCCAAAGAGTTCCTGTTGAGCACATCGCAAAGGCCTTGGTGGAAAGTTACCGGAAAACACCCCGTATCACCTGTAGCGAGGAACGAGAGTTTCCTTCGCGGGAAAAAGTCATCTGGATTACCGAAGAACTTCGGGGGCTGCTCTTTCCCGGGTATCTTGGTAACACCCATATGTGCTGGGCAAATGTGGAGTACTTTGTGGGGTGCAAACTTGACCACCTCTTTGTTGCTTTGAGTCAGGAAATCTCCAAGGCCCTCCGGAGTGATCCAAAAGCCATGGAGGAGACTTCTCGCTCCTGTGAAGAACGAGCCTGCGAAGAAACTCGGCGTTTCCTTGAAAAGCTCCCGATGATTCGGGAAATGCTCGACGAGGACGTTCAGGCTGCTTTCGACGGAGACCCCGCAGCAAAAAGCATCGAAGAGGTGATCCTGAGTTATCCTTGTGTCATTGCCATCTCCATCTATCGCATGGCTCACGAACTCTTTGTCCAGGGTATTCCCCTTATCCCCAGAATGATGACTGAATATGCTCACAGCATCACAGGCATCGATATTCACCCCGGAGCCAAAATAGGTCGGAGTTTCTTTATCGACCATGGAACGGGAGTGGTTATCGGCGAGACCTGTGAAATTGGAGACAACGTAAAAATCTACCAGGGCGTGACCCTTGGAGCGCTTTCTTTTCCGAAAGACGAACGCGGGAAAATCATCCGTGGGAGGAAACGTCACCCGACCATTGAGGACAACGTAACCATCTATGCAGGAGCGACAATCTTAGGAGGCGAGACAGTCATAGGAAGAGGAAGTGTCGTTGGGGGGAATGTGTGGCTCACCCACTCAATTCCGGCAAATACCAAGGTGGTCATTGAAGAGCCCCGGCTGAGAATTATCGAAAACCGTACCCAATGAGTTTTCTGGTGCATCTTGCGTTCTTTGCAGGCTGGGTGGGAAGCAGAATTGCCTTCCCTTCCTCCTGGGTTTCCAGCAGTGTTGGAATTGCCTGGTTTATTCTCTTCCTCTCTACAGCTCTGTACTTCGCTGTCTTCTCCTGGAAAAGGAGAGCCTCTCCTCTTCAGGGTCTTGGTTACGGAATCGTTGCCGCCATCCACTACCCGGAGTTTCTGTGGAAACTCAAACCGCGGCTTGACCTCTCGTGGGAAGAAAAAAAGCAACTCCTCGCCCTCTCCCCAGCAATCACCCACGTATCGCGTCCCAGCTCTCTGCTTTGCCCCTTTTGCAAAATCGAGATCGAACACGTCCTCGTTGCACTCCCTGGGGAAGGCATCGGTGTCCGAAGAAGACCGGTCTTCTGCCCCCGCTGTCAGACTCGCCTCGATTGTTGTCGGTTCTGCGTCTTCTTCGAGCCGAGAAGCGGACACCTCCTGGGGTGGGGAGAGGACCTGACCTCTGGCCGGTGCACGCTCATCAAAAAGCACCAGTCTGTTGACGAGATTTGCAGCTCTTCCGTAGCCCAGAAACTCAAAGAGATGGGATGGCACACCCTCTATGCAGGGCTTGCCATCCCCGACTCCTTTTCACCACCAGAAGAATGCCGAACGTTCCAATTCGACGAGCGAAAAACACTCCTTGAACGCCTTCCCTGTATGGGGAAAGAACGAGTGCTACTTTTACGTCTTGAAGAGGCTATCTACTCCCAGCCTTCTTCGAGTTCCCGCTCAGGCTGAGCAGCAGAAGAGGCAAAGTCAAAACCTAAAAGGGCACTCATTTCGTTGTTAATCTCCTGAAGGAGGGAAACCAGACGATCCTGAGCCTGAAAATACGCCAGAATCACCGGGTGAGAGAGTGCTTCCTGGCGAGCCTGCTCAATCCCGGCAAAGTCCTCGTCGACAAGGTCCCTCTGGAGGGCAATTCGGCTCAAGGACCTCTGCTCCTCCTCAAGGCGCTCAAGAAGCCGCAATGCTTCGGTATTCTTTGAGAGCATGGAACGGGTGTTCTCAAAGTCCTGGAAAGGTTGGGTACAGACGATTTGTTCCACCAGCGACCGAATGGCATCCTTCAAAGATTGGGGAAGAACGATATGCACGTGACACCTCCAACAACTTTTCTCCTATTATAGGGTGCACTGGAGGAAATTTCCATCCTTCTCCAAGACTTCTTCGAAAAAACACTGCGTTCGTTTACAATTTATGGCGATGAGAGAAATTCGCAGGAGGTGAACACCGTGGCGAAAGTTGGTGTCATAACCTTTTCAGACGGACGCCCTCATGTGCACCGGGAACTCCTCTCCATGAACCTTGCTTTTCAGGAACGACTGGTGCGACGCCTTCGGGAATCCGGACACGAAGTTGTGACGGCTCCCGAACCCCCTTGGAACAACGAAACTGCTGTGCAGGCCGGGAAACTACTGCAGAGAGAAGATGTGGATTGCACCATCTTCAACTACGCCATCTGGTCATGGCCTCATTTTACAGTTCTTGCTGCCCAGTTCGCTCCCCGACCGTACCTGTGCCTTTCGAATATCAACCCTGGATACCCTGGACTTGTAGGAATGCTGGCAAGTTCCGGAGCACTGGCTAACGTCGGTATACCGTACATTCGGGTCTCTGGGGACGTTGAGGATGAGAAAGTTTTCCGGAAAATCGAAACCTTCATTCGCGCCGCGTCCTGTGTTAAGTCCCTCCGAGGGGAAACCTTTGGGTGTTTTGGCGGGCGCCCTATGGGGATGTACACGGCTACCGTGGGAGCGGACGTCTGGGCAAAGGTTTTTGGCATCGACGTGGAGCACATTGATCAGTGGGAAATCGTCCGTAGGGCTGAGACTATCCCCCGGGAGAAAATTGAACAAGCTTTTAAGTGGTGCGAAGAAAACGTGGGAAAGATTCTCTACGATGGAAAACAGCTGACCCCCGAAATCCTGAAACGTCAGATCGCCTCATACTACGCTGTCAAGTCGCTCTGTGAGGAACTGCACCTTGATTTCTGTGGTATCAAGGGGCAACCAGAGCTCACCAACAATTTCTGCACCATGGATGTTGCGGAGGCTTTTTTGAACGACCCCTACGACTTTGATGGCCCTAAAGAGCCCATCGTATGCGCAACCGAGGCCGACATGGATGCGGCCATCACCATGGAAATCCTCAAAAAACTCGCCCGAACCCCCGTGCTCTTTGCTGATGTTCGACACTGGCACGAAGATTACGGAGTGCTCGACCTCTGTAACTCAGGACAGCACGCAACATATTTTGCCGGAGGGAGCTTCGACTACCGGGATAACCTCCCCAAAGTGGTCTTCTATCCCGAGGGTTTCTACTTCCCCGCCGGAGGAGCTGCAGTTCACCACCTCGCCCACCCGGGAAAGGTTACCTTGGCACGTCTTGGTCGTAAAAACGGGACGTACTGGATGGCAATTCTCCGGGGAGAATTCGTGCAGTTCGACGAAAAGACTAACGAAGAAATCATGCGGAGAACCCAGATTGAGTGGCCTCACGCATTCTGTCGTCTCGAGACCTCCATTGAGCGGTTTATCGAAAAATTCCCTTGCAATCACATCCACGCGGTTTACGGCGATTATGTGAATGAGCTCATCATGGTGTGTGAAATCCTGGGTATCCCCTGGGAAATCCTCTAAAAAACAAAAAGCCCGGGGGCATCGTATCCCCGGGCTTTTTGTTTTATCCCTTAGAAGCTCTTCTCAGCCTCGTTGAGATTGTCCTTGGTGACGACTTTTGGCTCGATGTACACGAGGGGCTTTTCGGGAGCCACACCCTCCCGGAGGTACTTCACAAGGATTTCAAAGGCCGTGGCTGCCTGCTTTCCAGGGAACTGTTCAATGGTTGCGTCAAGAATCCCTTCTTCAATGAGCTTCAGGGCTTCGGGAAGGGCATCAAACCCAACGGTGATGACTTCCTTGACGTCGAATTTTCCGCTGGCGTCCAGGGCCTGAATGGCTCCGAGAATCATCTCGTCATTGGCCCCGAATACCGCGTCAATCTGTGGCGTGCTCATGATGAAGTCTTCCATCACTTTCATGCCGTCCTCGCGACGGAAGTTTGCAGTCTGGGACTTCACGACAATGTTCGGATACTGCTCCATAATCTCGTTGAACCCAGCACTCCGGTCAATAGCAGGACCAGCTCCAGGGGTTCCTGTGAGCTCAATAACTACCCCCTTGGGCTCACCATACTTTGCGATGAGCTTCTCCACGATGAACTTTGCTGCCTTCCTTCCACCCTCGACGTTATCGGCACCAACATGGCACAGGATCTGCACTGGGGCTCCTTCTTTAATCCTCCGGTCCACAGTCACAACAGGGATGTTGGCCTTGTTCAGGGCCTCGATAGCCGGAATAACCGCTTCGACTTCAATGGGGACAAGGAGAACGCCATTCACACCCCTGATAATCATGTCTTCAATGATGGAGATTTGCTTTGAGACATTATTTTCAGCCTCAAGCGAAACAACCTCAATGCCTCCAAGCTGGGCCGCCTTATCCTTCACCGCCTGCTCCAGAAAGGCAAACCAGGCAAAAGAAAGGCTTGGGAAAGAGAGACCAATGGTGAGGTCTTTACTGAGAGCCAGAGAACCCAGCACTGAGCACACCAGAAACATCCCAACGACAAACCCCAAGACAAACTTCCTCATTCCGTCAACCTCCTCTCAACAGAGTTCCTCCAAGGATATACAACGGCAAAAATAAATGTAACAGCTACCTTCCTTCTCACCTCCTTTACGCAGTTCTAAAGCGGCGTTTCAGTCTATCCAGAAGTACGGCAAAGATGACAATAACGCCTTTGACAATCATCTGCCAGTATGGCTGGACCCCCAGAAGGTTCAAGCCATTGGAGACAACTCCGATGAGGAGAGCTCCAATCAGCGTCCCGTACACTCCTCCTTCTCCCCCCATGAGGCTCGTCCCACCAATGACCACAGAGGCAATCACATCGAGTTCGTATCCTTGCCCCGCCACAAGCTCCCCAGAGTTCAGGCGAGAAGTCAAAATGAGTCCACTCAATCCCGAGAGGAACCCAAGGAGAGTGAAGGCACTGATTTTGTACCGCTCAACCATAATGCCCGAAAGGAGCGCCGCTTCTTCGTTACCACCGATGGCATAGATGTAGCGACCAAAAACGGTCCTCTTGAGCACAATCCCGGCAATAACCACACAACCCAGAAAGAGGATGACCGGAAAAGGAATGGGACCAACCATCCCTGCCCCGATGAAACGGAACGCAGGGCTCATCCCTGAGATAGGCTTCCCCTGAGCTACAAGAAGGGTTGCCCCTCGAAAAATGCTCATCATGCCCAGCGTTACAATAAAAGGATGCAGTTTCCCTTTGGTAGAAATGAATCCGTTGAGAAAGCCAATGCCTCCACCAATAAGTAGCGGCACAACGATACTCAGAAAAAGGCTTCCACCCCACTTGACCTGGAACCCTGCAGCAATGATCCCCGTGAAGGCCACAATGGATCCGACAGAGAGGTCGATCCCCCCAAGGAGGATAACGAAGGTCATTCCCACAGCAATGACCCCGATAATCGATACCTGCCGGATGACGTTGAGAATGTTCAGAGGATGGAAGAAAACGGGAGTCAGGGCACCGAACATGGCGAAGACCACCAGGAAGGCGAGAAGGATGCCAACCCTATCCCAGAAGACGAAAAACTTCTGGAAAATCTGAGTACCCTTCTCTTCAACCAACGCTGGCATACTCTTCTCTCCTTCCCAGGGCAAGCCTCAGAATGACCTCCTTCGTTGCCTCTTCACGGGAAAGTTCCCCAACTATTCTGCCCTCTCGCATAACAAGAATCCGGTCACTCATGGCGAGGACCTCAGGAAGCTCCGAGGAAACCATAACAATGGAGGCACCTCGCTCAAGAAGCCGATTCATCAGGTGGTAAATCTCGACTTTCGCACCAACGTCTATCCCCCGGGTTGGTTCGTCAAAGAGGTAGATGTCACAGTTGCGGGCGAACCATTTTCCAAGGACCACCTTTTGCTGGTTGCCTCCCGAAAGGTACATCACCTTCTGGAAAAGCGAGGGCGTTTTGATGTTCATATGCTGTACCATATCTTGAGCTATAACCTTCAAACGTCCGTCCTGAATGAATCCCCGAACCGAAACCAGAGGGAGAATGGGGAGACCAAGGTTATCGAGTACTGAGAGGAGGAGGACCAGTCCATGGACCTTCCGTTCCTCAGGAAGGAGAGCAATGCCGTGATTAATAGCATCAAGAGGAGACCGGATACGGGCTTCCTTTCCCCGGATGTAAATCTTCCCCTCGTCAATGGGGTCAACGCCATAGATTGCCCGAAGGAGCTCTGTTCTCCCCGAACCAACCATGCCGGCGATACCGAGAATTTCGCCTTTCCGGAGGGAAAAACTGATGTTCTCGAGGACTCCACGTCTTGTAAGACCTTCCACCCTCAGAACTTCCTCTCCGGCAGTGTGTGATACCCGGGGGAACCTCTCGACAACCTCACGTCCCACCATCATCCGGATGAGATCCTCCATGGTGACGTCTCGTACATCCCGGGTTGCAATATATCGACCATCCCTTAGTACCGTGACTCGATCACAGATCTCGTAAATTTCTTCCAGACGATGGGAAATGTAGATGATGGTCACACCTTCACTCTTCAAAAACTTGATAATCCGGAAGAGCCCCTCGATTTCCTTCTGCGCCAGAGTCGCCGTAGGCTCATCCATAATGAGAATCTTTGCTCTGTGGGAGAGCGCTTTGGCTATCTCCACCACCTGTTTTTTGGCCACACCCAGGTCCCTGACCTTCTGGTCCACGTCGATGTCCACATCAAGGAAGCGCATGAGCTCCTGAGCTTCCCTGCGCATCCGGTTCCAGTCGACAAAGAATCTCCGTGTTACAAAGTGATGCCCCATGAAGATGTTCTCGGCTACCGTCAGAGCAGGAATGAGGTTGAACTCCTGATATATTGCCGCAATACCGTTCTTCAGGGCCTCGTGAGGAGAGGAGAAATTCACCGGTTTCCCTTCAAAGAATATTTCCCCTGCAGTTTTTTGATACACTCCGGTGACAATCTTAATCAGCGTGGATTTCCCTGCTCCATTTTCTCCCACCAGGGCGTGAACTTCCCCTCTCCGGATAGAAAACGTCACTCCATCAAGCGCCAGAACCCCGGGGAAACGCTTGGTAAGCTTCTCAAAATGGAGAATGGGAACATTGCTCATTTCACATTCCTACTCCACCTTAGGCCCAAAGTGTTTGAGCATCACCAGGTTTTCAGTCGCACTCTCGTTGACAATGGTGACTCCGGCTCGTGCAGCCTCGTAGGTCACAAAGAGCTCATCGCGGGTCATTTCTCCAAAACGAATGAGGGTAGGCGCTTCAACTTCAAAAGTCCCGAATTTCCCATGTCCCTGAATGACGATAACCCCATAGGGTCCATCTTCCCTAATGGTGACACTTCTTCCGGGGAACACCGTGAGCTCTTTGGCAGAGAAATCCTCCGAACCGTAGACCACGTAGTACTCCTCATATCCTTCAGCCCGCATCTCCTCAAGAGGTCGCACGGGCTTTGGCTCAAGGTAGTGGTGGGCGAAGAAATCCGGGTCGGTGTTGGCCTCCCAGTCAAGGAGGCTCACGATGTACTCAAGGTCGTTTTTGTGTTCCGGAGGAACGTCCTTCACCACCAGGTCCCAGGGGATGAACCGGTCCCAGACGATGTTCTGGAAAGGTGCGAAAACATCGGAAGCCTTCTGAGGTTCGTAGGTCAAAAGGGATCCAGGAGCGTGGAGGATTCCAGGTTGAACAATCCAGCCAGTGCCGGGTTTGAGCTTGTATGCCCGGGAAAGGTAGAGAATGCCGTTGTCCCCTTTGTCCCACATCTCGAGGCAACGAATAACGTCTTCCTTTTTTGTCCCCGGATTCAGACCAAAGAAAGTGTAGGGGAAGTACCCACCGTGGTTGTTGAGCTGAGGCGGGAAATAGTACCCCTCGGGTTTCCCCAGCCTTCCCACCCTCTTTGCCTTCTCATCATCGTGGTGCACATGGTGGAAAAGGGGGTTCATGTTGTCGAAAAATTTGGCAAACATCGGCCATCCCCCGTACTTTTCCATCATGGCCTTTCCGACGATGACATTCCCCGCAAGCTCGATGGCATCCCGGAGAAGGATTTTCTCCGCTTTCCCTCCGTCCTCAACATAGATGTAGCTCAGCCCCTCATCAGGGAGGGTTTCCGGACCATTGTCCGCCTGAACCGTAGAGGCGAACCATCGTTCATCAATGCCCCCCCGGTGGACCCCAAAGGCGTAGTAGTCATCAGGGTGAAGCTTCAGTCGCTTTCCGGGAATACAGAAAGACCGGGGAACCCAGGTGGGGAAAAGACGCAAAACGCCTTGACCCTGATTCAGGGCAACGTCGAGAAGCATCTTCATCGTTCCCATAAGAGGATCTCCTTCCCGTACATTTTGGCAACAGGATATCGCAAACTTAAGGAAAAGTCCATTAGGATAACGTTTGCACTAAAAAACTACCACAGCCAGCTTCTCCTGTCAACCCTGGTTTTTCTCGCCTCATTCATGGTATAATCTCCCCTGGGAAGGAAAACGTTTTCGAGGGACCTGTATGGTTTCCATCAAGGATGTCGCGAAGCTTGCAGGAGTTTCTGTCACTACCGTCTCCCGGGTCATCAACAGAAGGGGGAAAACCAGCAAGACGACCGAAGAAAAAGTCTGGAGAGCCATTGAGATCCTTCAGTACCGACCAAATCTTCTGGCACAGGGTCTCAGAAGCCAGAAAACCAGGCTTCTGGGGTTGCTTGTCCCGGATATTGACAGTCCGTTTTTCGCCCGGCTCGCAAGATACATCGAAGAAGCTGCCTACCAGAGAGGATATAACCTCATCCTCTGCAACGTAGGAGAAGACCCAAAAAAAGAACGCCACTATCTCGAGGTACTCCTACAACGGCAGGTGGAGGGTATTATCTTCCCTCGGGTTTCGGATGAGAGCCTGCTTTTCCGGATTCCCTCGCTCTCGAGAGTTCCTTACGTTGTCCTTGACCGAACTCTTGAGCACGAGGAAGCCCCAACGGTAAAGCTTGATAACCTCGCCGCAGGAGCTCTGGCAGCTTCACACCTCCTTGAGCTCGGTCACAAGAAGTTTGCCTGTATCAGTGGACCTCAGAAGATCACCGTTTGCCGGGAACGCCTTGAAGGATTCCTCACCAGACTCGCTCAGGAAGGCATCCCATCCCGTGACGTTCTGGTTGTTGAAGGGGATTTCAAAATCGAGGGAGGACGTAAAGCCATGGAGACCATTCTCTCGCTCTCTTCTCCCCCCTTTGCCCTCTTTTGCATGAACGACATGATGGCTTTCGGTGCTATTCAGGTAGCAAAAGAAAAGGGCTGGCGAGTTCCTGAAGATATTTCAGTCATTGGCCTTGACAACAACCCCCTCTGCGAGGTTTTTTCTCCTCCCCTTACCACAGTAGCTCAGCCTTTTGACCGCATCGCCAAAGAAGGCATCTCGCTCCTCTGCAAGCTCATCGAGAAAAAGAAGATACGAAAAAAATCCATTACCGTTCCTCCTTACCTCATCGTACGCCAGTCCACTGCTCCTTTCCAGGAGCAATAGACTGGCGCTTTTTGAGGAATCATCCGAGGATTGCCTTCAGGTCCTCTTCGGGTGTGGTAATGGGCATGAGGTTGAATTGTTCTTTGAGGACCTTGTACACCGGCTCCTTGACGAAAGCCGGCATACTCGGCCCAAGACGCATGTTCTTGATGCCAAGATGCAGCAAAGTCAGGAGAATGGCCACCGCCTTCTGCTCATACCAGGAGAGAATGAGGGAAAGCGGGAGGCTATTGACATCGGTGTTCAGTGCCTGAGCCAGAGCGAGAGCAATCTGAATGGCCGAATAGGCGTCGTTACACTGGCCAACGTCAAGAAGGCGTGGAATGCCATCAATCATGCCAAACTCGAGTTTGTTGAAGCGGTACTTGCCACAGGCTAAGGTGAGAATGACAGCATCCTGAGGAACAGCCTGAGCAAACTGGGTGTAGTAGTTTCTCCCCGGTTTTGCTCCATCACACCCACCAATGAGGAAGAAATGCCGGATTTTCCCCTGTCTGACAAGGTCCAGGACTCTGTCGGCAACACCAAGGACAGCATTCCTTGCAAACCCCACAAGAATGGTCTTCTCCGGTTCGTCCTCAGGGAAACCCTCTTCCCTCAGAGCGGCTTCAATGACCGGGGAGAAGTCGCGATTCTGAATGTGGACGACTCCAGGCCATGCTACAAGTCCGCTGGTGAAGATGCGGTGTTTGTAGCTCTCCCTGGGTTTCTGGAGACAGTTCGTCGTCATGAGAATGGCGCCGGGGAAAACGTCGAACTCTTTTTGCTGATTCTGCCAGGCGCTGCCATAGTTGCCCACAAGATGCGGGTATTTCTTGAGACCGGGATACCCGTGAGCAGGGAGCATTTCTCCATGGGTATACACGTTAATCCCTGTTCCCTCGGTTTGTTTCAGGAGTTCTTCAAGGTCTTTCAGGTCATGACCGGAAATGACAATAGCCTTCCCCTTCACAGGGGTAACACGTACCGGTGTTGGCACCGGATGACCGTACGTGGTCGTGTGAGCCCGGTCGAGCAATTCCATAACTCGGAGGTTATATTCGCCGACCCTCAGGGCTGCGGTGAGGAGCTCCTCCAGTGTAAAGTCCTCGCGGGTCAGGAAATCCAGAGTCCTGTGGAAAAAGGCGTATACCTCGTCATCCTCTACACCAAGAATCTGGGCGTGATCTGCGTAGGCTGCCATCCCCTTCAGGCCATACAGCACAAGGTGCTTTGCTCCAGCCACTGTTTCTCCAAACCGCTCAATGTCCCTCTCGAGGGTGACTTCTTCTCCCTGGCGAATGAGGTCATTCAGACTCCCTGCAGGAGTCCACTGAGCAGGGCCCGAGAGATTCTCCGGAGTCTTTCCTTGCTCTCTGCAGGCCTCAAAGTACAGTTGTTTCAGTCTCTCCTTGATTTCGTAAGCCCTGTTGAGATACATCCGTAACCGCTCGGGGTCAAAGTCTACATTAGTGACCGTACTGAAGAGGGCCTCAAGAACAAAAACGTCGGCTTCGCGGTCCTTCACCCCGAGCTCTCTGACCCTTCTGGCAAACATAGCGATTCCCTGGGTTGCGTACACCAGAAGATCCTGCAAAGCAGCGGTCTCAGGGTCCTTTCCGCACACTCCAAAGTTGGTGCACCCTGTACCTCCGGCAGTCTGTTCACACTGGTAACAGAACACTCTCTCTGCCTCCCTCCTAAATTTTGGTATTATTATACCTAAATTCCTGTAAGGCGTCAAGAGGGAGAGCAGCTTCCTGGAACAATGTCACCACCTTACCCTGTGAAAGCAAAAAGAAGCATTGATGTCAAAACTCAGAGATTACCTCCGGACCCCTTTACTTCTCATCAGCAACAGGGTAAACTTACAGTGGTTGAGAATAGGAGGGTATAGAGGCAAAAGTCTTCCAGAGCGCGCCTGTAGCTCAACTGGACAGAGCGCTGGACTTCGGATCCAGGGGTTGGGGGTTCAAGTCCCTCCAGGCGCGCCAGGAATTGGCTCAAAGGTGTGTTCCCCAGGTCCCATCATTTGGTCAGTCCCTCGAGTATGCGCTTTCCAGAGGGGAAAGAACCTCCTCCTTCGTAGGTACCCACGGGTTCACTGTGTAATCAGGAAGCTTGAAAGTATACTCAGCGATTTCAGGGAGTTCCTCCCTGGGTATGCGCAAATCCTCAAGACCAAACCACATACCAATCTCCTTAAGGAAGGAAACCATGATGTCCCCGAGTTCCTGGGCGGCTATTTCGTCCTTCTCTTGAGAGAGCTCGGGACGGAAAATCCTGGCTATGGCGGCAAATCTTTCCAGAGCGTACGGAGCGGTACGCTGTATAAATTCGGGGTAAACTACCGACAGAGCCTCACCATGCATCACCCAGGGTGCCTTCCCTCCGATGGACATAGCAATCCCATGAGGGAGGGTTGTCCCACAATTGGCAATAGAGAGGCCCGCAAGAGTATCCGCCCAAGCCATCTGTGCCCGAGCTTCACGGTTCGAAAGATCACAAAGGAGAGGAGGAAGGAAACGAACAATAAGGCGAATGGCCTCCAAGGCGAGAAGATCGGTGTAAGGATTAGCATTGACATGTATGTAGCTTTCAAAAGCATGCGCGAAGGCGTCAAACCCTGTAGAAGCGGTGAGGTGCTGGGGAAGGGTCATGACGAGGTCCGGATCCACAATGGCTTCCTTGGGGAAAAGGAGAGGATCTACAATAGCCGATTTGAAGCGCTCCTTAGGATTGGTGAGCACGGAAACCGCCGTTACCTGAGAACCGGTACCAGAAGTGGTGGGAATGGCGATGATGGGGAGTATCTCTCTCGTGACCTTTCTTTCCCCAAAAAGGTGATACTCCCAGGCCGTTCCTTCATGCGTGACCTCCAGAGCAATGGCCTTGGCAGTATCAATGCTTGACCCTCCTCCAAGCCCCACCACGACATCGGCGCGGAAATCTCTGGCCATCTCTGCTCCCCGGGAAATGCTCTCCGTTGTGGGATTGGGAATGACCTGGTCGAAGTGGGCAACCTCAACCCCGCTCTTCCGAAGGAGACGCTTAGTCTTTTCGAAGACTGGTTCCAAGGCCGGAAAGGGAGGGACGGTAACAAGCAACGCCCTCTTCCCGTAACGGGACACGATCCGTCCCACCTCCTCAAGTTTCCCAAAGCCAAAATGAATACGGGTTGGTTGGTAATACGAGAATGACCTGAGCACTTCTATCACCCCCAACGCGGCTCACTAACTGCTCACCGCACCAAGCGTCATTCCCCGGACAAGGTATCGCTGCGCAAAAATGGCCAACAACACTATAGGAATCGCAGCGATACTCCCTCCTGCGTAGAAGGCAGACCACTCCCAGACGTAATCCCTCAAAAACCCCGAAATCGGAACAGGAAGCGTCGCAGCTTTGGTGCTGGTGAGAGAAAAGGAAAAAATGAAATCGTTCCAGGACCAAAGAACACAGAAAACCCCGGTTGCGGTAATCCCTCCGGCAGCAAGTGGAAGCACTATCCTAAAAAGAACTCCCACAGGAGTACATCCATCTAACAATGCAGCTTCGTCTATCTCCTTAGGAATTTCCCTAAAAAACCCTGCTAACATCCAACTGGCAAAGGGAAGATTGAACGTGACATGCGCCAGCACCAATCCCAGATGGCTATCTATAAGCCCAAGACGGGTAAAGAAGATGTACAGGGGCAGTATGACCACTATAGGTGGCATCATGCGTAAGCTGATAAGCCAGAAAGCAATTTGTTTTCGTCCTCGCATTGGGTACCGTGTTAACGAATATGCGACCAGCGCATCCAAGAAGAGAGAAACAGCAGCACTACCGAGAGAAACTACCAAGCTATTGAAAAGGTATTTTGGAAACTCCCTTTCCCTAATAATCTGAACAAGGTGTGAAAAATCCGGTTGCAGAGGGAAAAAGGAAGGAGGTACAGTCCACAGGTCTTTAGCCGGTTTCAGGGCAGAGGAAAATAACCAGTAGATTGGAAAAACTGCGGTCACCGACACAACTACCAGAAAGATGTAGATGGCCACTTTTGTAGTTACATGGGAACGCATCGCTCGTGTTCCTCCTTAAAACTCCATTCTCGAAACCCGGAGATACAGCTGAGACAACAAGGTCACAATTGCTGCAATAATCCACGACATTGCAGCCGCTTTCCCCATATCGAAGTAATTCAGACCAACCCTGAAGTTATACAGGGTCAGCACTTCGGTGGCATCTGCTGGACCTCCCCGGGTCAGGACATACACAACATCAAAAAGCTTCACAAGGTCCATCGTCCTCATGAGCAGGGCTATAACCATGATCGGGGTAAGCAAGGGAAAAGTGATAAACCTAAAAGCCTGCCAGCCAGAAGCTCCGTCGACTGTCGCGGCTTCCAGCGGTTCTCGAGGAAGGGAAACAAGACCAGCGTAAAGGAGCAGGAAGGCAAAGGGAGTCCACTGCCACATGTTGGCAAGAGCAACGGAGAAGAGGGCAAATCGAGGATCGGCCAGCCACTCCACCTTTGAAATGCCCAGCAGACTAAGAAGGTAATTCACAAGACCATAGGAAGGGTGTAACAGGAATTTCCACAGTACCCCAGAAACAACCGGAGTAAGGACAACAGGCATAACCAAACAGGTCCGAAAAATAACCTTTCCCCTGATGTCCCCTCTACTCAGAAGCAAAGCTAAGGACATACCCAGAGTAAATTCCACAGGAATACAGATTACAGCCAATTTCAAGGTATTAAGCAAGGCAATTCTAAAGACAGCGTCCTTGAGAAGGATCGTGGAGTAATTCCGTAAACCAACGAAGGGGAAAAGATGAGGCTTTCCCAGGTACCATCTATGAAGACTCACCCAAAACGAGAACACCATCGGATACATAACAATAAAAACCAGAAGAGCAACGGCAGGAAGAAGCATAAAGTAAGGGGATGCCTTCTGAATTCTCAATTTCACCACAGGAATTCCCTCCGCTTGGTATAAAAAACCCACGGGGGCCTCACGACCCCCGTGGGTTCATATCTTACTCAGAAGCTTTCGTTCCGTCAGGATTGACGTACTTAGAGGGCCAAACAAGGGGCTGGTCCTCGGGTATGTATCCACCTCTCACCATCAGTTCGTACAAAGCCTTTGCTGCATCGTCAAGTGCCTGCTTAGGAGTTTTAGCTCCTATGAAAGCTTGCTGAACTTCGGTTCCCACAATAATTTCATACTCAACTTCCTCAGCAATTGCCGGTCTACGACGAATGTGCTCTCGATACATTTCAAGCTCAATTGGGTATCTCCCTACTCTGTAACCCGTAGTTTCAGGAATGAAATAACCACTCAATCTGCCCGTATTTGTTCCGCCAAACTCAAGGTAATCCTTCATCTCATCGTATATTACACCCGTATTCAATCACTTCTTCACTGTGTTAACTTACTGAGGTAGAAGACGAAGGTGGAGAAAGGACGTTTCATGTCATGGTCGGTGAAGACCGCTCGGAATGCTGTCCCCCACCTTCCCCTCTCCCAAGGCTTGGGAGCATTGAGGCGGAAGAGCCTGCATGGTGCACGATGAGAGCCTGAGAGAGGGAGGATACAGGAAGACGAAGAGAAAGGAGGAGAGTACCAGTGGAGAGGAAACTCGTGGTGGGCATTGATGTGGGGAAGGAGCAGTATGCGGTGAGCCTCTTTGACGGGGAGCGCTTCCGGGACTTCTCCGTCCCTTCCTCTCCCGAGGAGCTTCTGCGGCGAATCACCCCGTACCTCCCTGGGAAGATGAGCAGCGTCCTCTTCGTCATGGAGGCCACCGGGGTCTACCACCTGAAGCTCGCCCTCTTCCTCAAAGAGCGAGGTTACCCAGTGAGCGTGGTCAACCCCTTCGTGGTGAAGAAGTACGCCGAGATGCTCCAGAAGAGGGCCAAGACTGACCCTGTGGATGCCAGGATCCTGGCCCAGTTCGGCTTCTTCGCCTCCCCTCCACCCTTCGTCCCCAAGGACAAGAAAGCCTACCTCCTTGAGGAGATCCAGAAGACCATCGAGGACTACCAGAAAAGGAGGACCGAAATCCTCAACCACCTGGAGGCCCTCCATCACCATCCCTTCCCCCACCCCAGGCTCCAAAAGCTCTACGAGGAGGAACTCCAGAGAATCGAAGAGACCCTGAGGACCTTAGAGAAGGAAGCCGAAGACCTGGCCCTCCAGTATGCCTCAAGAGAGTACAGGCTCCTTCTGAGCATCCCTGGGGTAGGGAAGAGGCTGGCCTGTGCCATTTTGGGCATCCTCTCTCCCCTCACCCGCTTTGCAAGGAGTAAGGAACTCGCAAGCTTTCTGGGTCTTGCTCCCCAGATAGACCAGTCCGGGAAGAGGAAGGAACGGGCCTGGCTGAGTAAAAGGGGGAATCCCTTCCTGCGGAAGCTCCTTTTCCTTTCCGCCCTCAGTGCTTCCCGGTTCAATGAGCAGTGCAGGATGCTCTATGAACGCCTACTCTCCCGGGGAAAACCCAAGAAGGTGGCTCTGATTGCCGTAGCCAACAAGCTCCTGCGGCAGATCTTCGCCATCCTGAGGAGTGGGATTCCCTATGATCCCCATTACTTAGAACGGAAAAGGAGCTTTGCCTTCCAGGGGACTTGACTTTGAACACAGAACATTGCGATTTCCCCTCCTCTGTGGACCTGCGAAGAGAAAAGAGACCCGCCGGAAACTATATCAATTCTCGGAAGAAAAACGCTCCCTCCCCCGTACCCTTGCAAGGGTACGGGGGCTTTCATTCACTCCGGCTCCCCAGGCCAGGCACCAACAACACCTTCTGCAGCCCACTCCATCGTGATAAGCTCGTCCATGGTGAGGCGAACCCCTTCAGGAACCCTGAGATTTCCCTTGCGGTCGCGAATGGGGCCGGTGAAGGGGCTGAAGGCATACTCAGGATCAGCCATAGCCTTAAGGAGAGCAAAAACGAGGTCGTACACGCTAATTTCACCGTATATCGGATCGTTCACCATTGTCGACTTCAACTGGTCCTCAAAAACAGGGTTAATGGGCATGCCGAAGTCTGCTCCGAGTTCAACGGCCCCCTCGCGGAGGAGCCACCAGTAGTCGACATTCTCGAGATTTTTAGGGGTGTATAGACCAGCATAGACTTTGGCGAAAAAGTCGAAATAGATGGCTTCCCAGTGCACAAGCTGACCTGATGCTACAAAGTTCGGAGCGAACTTGTACATGGGAGAGTAATGTCCAAAACTCGGAAGCCCGTGTTCTGCAGCAACCTGAACAACCGTTGGAGAGTCCTCTGTGAAAGCCAGCACGTCCACTCCCTCAGCAATGAGGGACTCTGCCGCTTCTTTGGCTCCTGCAGGGTCGTACCAGGAAGTCTGGAGCCATCGAACGAGCACCTGAGCATTGGGGTTCACCCTCCGAGCACCCAAAGCAAAGGCATTGATGTGACGCTTGAGTTCCGGAATAGGAAAAGCCCCAACGTATCCGAGCTTCCCGGTTTTCGTTAGTGCTCCCGCAATGACCCCGTTGAGGTAGTACACCTGGTGAAAGTCTGCCATGTACGTGGCCATATTGGGTGCCCTTTTGAAGCCGGAACAGTGGAAGAAAATTTTGTCGGGATACCGCTGAGCCGCACTGAGCGTCCCATCCATGAAACCAAAGCTTGTGGTAACAACGATATCAACGCCCTCCTGGTTGATCAGACGATCGATAACCCCTTCGACTTCTCCCTCCGGTACCGCTTCAACATACACAGTTTCAAGCCAGGGGTAGGTGTCGTCGACAATGCGTCGGGCCTGGTCGTGAGCATAGCTCCAGCCAAAGTCCCCGATGGGCCCAACGTAGATGAACCCGGCCTTAATCTTTGTTTCCTGTGCGTTTCCCAAAGCCACGAAACCAAAACACAGGAGGAACACCAACAGAACTCCCACCGTGAACCGTTTCATCGTTCCACCTCCACACTGGAATTGAATTGTACTAACTGCTCCCTCTCTGATAAGGCACCCCTAAGGAAGCGGGTGGCCCCACTCTCCTGCGAGCTGCTAAACGAGAGACAAAACTCAGGGCCACGAGAGGAAAAAGATATGGAAGGGTATTCAGAAGCTCCGGGGAAACCCGGGCCTGGAAACGAAAAGAAAAATGGTAGAGAACCCCAAAAAGGTATGCTCCCACCATCCCCCAGAGAGGATTCCAGAAGGCAAAAATAGTGAGTGCAATGGCCAGCCATCCCATTCCCGCGGTCATCCCGTAAGACCACGAAGGACGATACCCCAAAGAGAGATATGCTCCCGAGAGACCGGCAAGAACTCCTCCGAAGAACACGCAGGAGTAACGGACAAGGGTAACGTTGATCCCCATGGCGTCACAGGCTGCAGGGTTTTCCCCCACAGAGCGGATGACGATGCCCCAGCGTGTGTGGAAAAGGACAAACCAGAGAATAACAGCCAACCCTAAACTCACATACACAAAGACATTGTGCTTCTCAAAACCTGGAAGAGCGGAGAGGAAGGGTAAACGAAACACCGGAAGCGTTGTGGCAAGGACTTTCCCCTCGAAATCCCTCCCCAAGACCCCCGAAATCCCCATGCCGAACATTCCCAGGGCCAGTCCCGAAACCACCTGATTCGTCCGGAGCGTGACACTACAAAAGGCGTGAACAAGCGACGCACATCCGGCAACAACACCAGAAACAACCACTCCCAACCACGGATTCCCCGAAAAGAACGCCGTGGCAAAAGCTGAAAACGCTCCAAGGGACATCAAGCCCTCGACACCGAGGTTCAGTATCCCGGATCGTTCGGCGTAAATTTCCCCTAAAGTCGAAAGAAGCAACGGAACACTGTAGGCCAGGGTCCTTCCAACGACTCCACTAATCCAAAACCCTATCGTACTCATCCTCTTTCTCACCCCACGGTACAACGCGCAATGTAACCCGGTAGTACAAAAGTTGCTCTGAAGCGATGAGGAAAAAAAGCACCAGTCCATTGAGAATGTACATCACCTGGAAGGGAATGCCAAAAGCAATCTTCAACGCATCCTGTCCAGACATAAGAGCTCCAAAAAGAAAGGCACTTGCGAGAACGCCAAGAGGGTTTGCCCGGGCGATCCAGGCAACGATAATGGCTGTGAACCCATATCCAAGGGAAATGTGTGCAGGATGACGAAGCATATGGTGAATGCCGCTTACCTCACCCACCCCTGCAATACCGGCCAGCCCCCCCGAGAGAAAGAGTACCAGAGCTACAACACGCTTTGCAGGAATTCCTGCAAGATGGGCCGCTTTTTCTCCTCTTCCGACAACCCGGAGCTCAAAACCAAAGGTAGTCTTTGCCAAAAGGAAGTAACAGAAAAGAGCCGTGAGGAAGGCAAAAAGGAAGGTCACCAGAGGCACCCGGGTGGTGCCAATGGTGGCAAGCCAGGCCTCCCGGGGAAAGGGATCTGTATAGGCAAATCCCCGAACCGTTTTTCCTTTCCAGGGACCGAGAATGAGGTAAAGCACGAGATTCGCAGCAACATAGTTGAGCATTAGTGTGGTGATGATCTCATTGATCGCCAGCCTGTTCCGGCACCACGCGGCGAAAGTCCCCCATAGTGCTCCTCCCAAAAACCCGAGAACAAACATCACAGGCAAAAGCAGGGAAGGGGGAAAGGGCGAAAAGAGGGCCACCCACGTTCCCACAATGGCTCCGATGAGCATCTGCCCTTCGGCACCGATATTCCATACCGAAGCCTGAAAGGATACCGCAAGACCTGCCCCGATAATGGCCAGAGGAATCATCCGCTTCACCGTTTCAGAAAGAGCGTAGAGACTACCAAAGGCCCCCCGCCAGAAAACCCTGTACGCCTCAAGGGGAGAGATTCCAAGAAAAACAAAAAGCAGGCCACTGACCAGGAAAGCCAGAAGAAGCGAGAGCGCGGAGACAAAGAAAACCATGGAAGCTGAAGGTTCAAGTCCTCTCGTTACTTGGAGCCTTAGCCTCATCGAACCATCACGAGGCGTTCACCCGGAACCCCTCCCATCATCATTCCAATATCCCTGCGATCCTCCTCGCTCCACCCGCTCTGAGGACGCTTCCTCTCGCCGAGGATGGTTCCCCTGTACAGGACGAGTACCCTGTCAGAAAGGGCAAGGATTTCGTCAAGGTCACCAGAAACAAGGAGAATGCCAACACCCTCCTCTTGCAAAGAGAGAAAAAGTCGGTGAATAAAATCAGTAGCCAGAATGTCAAGACCAGCGGTGGGATTGGAAACTACAAGAACACGGGGACGAGAGGTCAGGACCTGTGCCAGGGCCACCCTCTGACGGTTGCCCCCAGAGAGAAGACGTACCGGAAGCTGAGGAACCGGTGGCACAATCCGGTAGGTGGCAATCATCTCTTCCGCATGTTCACGCACCTTCTTCCAGTCCACGAGGATTCCACGACGGAAAGGTGTTTTCCGGTAATCCCGGAGGAAAAGGTTTTCGGCAAGGGTCAGATCCCCAACAAGTGCCATTCGACGATCCTCAGGAACATACGCCAGACCCGCTTCACGAACTTTCTGGGGGGACCACGTTGTGACGTCCACCTCGCCAAGGAGGATACGTCCCCGCAAAGGAGGACGAAGACCAGCAAGAGCCTCAGTCAATTCCCGCTGGCCGTTTCCCACCACTCCAGCTATGCCCACGATTTCCCCCTCGCGAACCTCGAAAGACACTCCTCGTACCCTGGGGAATCCCCGGTCATCCAGCACCCAGAGGTCCTCAACTCGAAGGAGAGAGCAACCAGGAGAAAGCGGCTTTTTGGGCAGGGAAAGCGTGATCTTCTCCCCCACCATCATGGCGGCGAGGGTTTCGAAATCGGCTTCGCCTCGCGGAACCGTCCCCACCACTTTTCCCTTTCGGAGAACAGTAATGCGATCGCCGATCTCTCCCACTTCACCGAATTTATGGGTGACAAAAAGACTGGTCTTTCCTTCTTCCTTCATCCTCTGCAAAACAAGGAAAAGCCTCTCCACATCCTTGGGGGTGAGCACAGAGGTGGGTTCATCGAGGATGAGAATCTCGGCCTTTCGAAGGAGGGCCTTCAGAATTTCCACCCGTTGCTGTTCTCCAGCAGAGAGCTGCCACACCCGGGCATCCGGATCCACATCAAGACCGTATTCCCTCGAGAGGTCCCGAATCATCTCCCGTGCCCGCAAAGCAGGGAAAAGGTGGGGAACTCGAGGAAATCCAAGCACAACGTTTTCCCAGACGGTATGGTTGGGAATGAGGCGAAAGTGCTGGTGAACCATCCCGATACCCAGCTCTATGGCCACCCGGGGTGAAGGTATACGAACCTCTTTCCCCCGGAGGACAATAGCCCCCCCATCGGGCTGGTGGATCCCGTAGAGGATGTTCATGAGCGTGGTCTTCCCCGCTCCGTTCTCCCCAAGAAGAACGTGGACCGTTCCCCGCTCAACCCCAAAGCTTACCCGATCATTGGCAAGGATACCCGGTGGGAAAATTTTGGTTATGTCTCGAAAAACCACAATTTCCTGACACTCACAAGACATGTTCTTCCTCCTGAGGCACTCAACAACTCGTAATTATACTATCAGGGATTTGCAAGCAGCAATCTTCCTGCTACAATTGTGACAACTTCTTCAAAGGGGGGAGAATATGCTGGGGCTGCACGACTTCTGGATTATCCTTGCGTACCTTCTCTGTATTGGGAGCACCCTGCTCTGTGTGGTATACGGCCTGGTCAACTGGAACCGGGGTGGAGAGGGTGTGCAACCGGAGAAAATCCTCCGCTGGGAGAAAGAAGAAGAGGAGCTAACGGAGTAAGGAGGGAGAAGCATGTACCGTCTTGCCCTTGTGCTTGCAACGCTTGTGTACCTCCTCATCACGGGGTATCTTGGATACGTCGCCTACCGGAGGACCAGGACAACCACAGACTACCTTCTTGCCGGGCGGGAAGCCCACCCCTACATCATGGCCATGTCGTATGGGGCAACGTTCATCAGTACCTCGGCCATTGTGGGTTTCGGAGGGACAGCAGCACTCTTTGGGTTGAGCCTTCTCTGGCTCACGTTCCTGAACATCTTCGTCGGGATATTCATCGCCTTCGTCTTTTTCGGCCACCGGACCCGTGCCATGGGATATAACCTCGATGCACACACCTTTCCAGAGCTTCTGGGAAAGCGTTTCCAGTCGAGATTCATCCAGGTCTTCAGCGGCATTTTGATCTTCCTCTTCATGCCCATCTACGTCTCTGCAGTCCTCATGGGAGCCACGCAGTTTCTCACCGTGAACCTCAAGGTGGATTACGAAGCCGGCCTTCTACTCTTTTCCGCCATTGTCGCCCTCTACGTCATCATGGGGGGCTTGAAAGGTGTCATGTACACCGATGCCTTTCAGGGGACTGTGATGTTCGCTGGTATGCTCTCTCTCCTCTTTCTCACCTACTACCGCCTCGGGGGTGTGACCCAGGCTCACGAAGCCCTCACCGCTCTCACCCCAAAAGCCCAAGAGGTCTTTGGTGCCATGGGACACCGAGGATTCACCAGCATGCCTGCCTTTCTCTCTCCTCTCTGGTGGACGGTCGTATCCACAATTGTCCTTGGAGTGGGCATTGGGGTTCTGGCGCAACCACAACTTGTTGTCCGCTTCATGACTGTGCGGAGCAGCAGAGAGCTCAACCGGGCCACGGCCATTGGAGGGATTTTCATCCTCGCCATGACGGGAGTCGCTTTTGTCGTTGGGGCACTCACCAACGTCTACTTCTTCAACACCACCGGTCAGATTTCTTTCCTCGCTGCCCACAAACAGGTCGATTCCATCATCCCCCTCTTCATCGAAAGAACCATGCCTTCATGGTTTAGCATCCTCTTCCTCGTCACGCTTTTTGCTGCAGCCATGTCCACCATGAGTAGTCAATACCACACGATAGGCACAGCCCTGAGTCGTGACATCTTCGAAACGCTTACAGGGCGAAGGGGCACCATCGGCCTCAACCGTATTGGAACGTCCATCGGAATTATTCTGAGCAGCTTCCTCGGGTGGGGTCTGCCTCGCTTCTATGGCGCGGGTTCAGAGATCATTGCCCGGGGAACCTCCATTTTCTTCGGTCTCTGCGCTTCAACGCTCCTCCCCATGTACATCGGGGCTTTGTACTCCCGCCGCATCACTAAGGCCGGAGCCATTGCCGGAATGGTCGCAGGCTTTGCCGCAAGCATGTTCTGGTTCCTCTTCGTGCATGAAAAGGAATCCCAGGTCCTTGGGTTGTGCCAGGCCCTTTTTGGACGGGGGGCCCTGTGGGGTCTTCCCTGGAAAGTCGTGGATCCCATCGTTATTGCGCTTCCTCTTGCTGCCCTTGCAACTGTCCTAGTGAGCCGCTTCACGCAACCCCCAGACGAAACTCACCTCAAAACCTGCTTCAATGGCCTCTCATAAAAGACGGCACCGGGAAACCGGTGTTTCCCGGTGCCAGAGCGTGGTATAATACTTCAAAAAGCAAAAAACTGCCTGCGGTGAGGAAGCGAAATGCTTCTGAAACCAAGGGGGTTGGTGAACCTGGTCTACTCCTCCCGCAGGCCAGGTTTTTGTTTTATGCAGGATACAGGGAGGTGACAGTATGCTGACGAGAGACGTTCCACTCAATGTGCGAGAGTGGATGCAAGGTGTCATCAAGGAAGAAGAAATCAACCGGTACCTTGTCAACGGGCGTGATTTTATCAATGACGAGGAGATTGAAGAACTCCTCCGAAAGCACCGGAATCCTGAACCCCAGAGGGTCCGGGACATTATTGCCAAATCCCTTGCTCTGGAACGTCTTGAACCGGAGGAGACTGCAACGCTCCTCAACGTTGAGGATGAGGAGCTGTGGGAAGAAATTTTCCAGGCAGCAGGTGAGGTAAAACGGAAGGTCTACGGAGACCGCATCGTCACTTTCGCCCCACTGTACTGTAGCAACTTCTGCGTCAACAATTGCCTCTACTGCGGATTTCGAAGGGACAATCACCTGCAGAAACGGCGGCGGCTCACCATCGAAGAGGTCCGGAGGGAAGCAGAAGCCTTAGTCTCCATGGGGCATAAACGCCTCATCATGGTGTACGGAGAGCATCCTCTTTCCGATGTTGACTATATTGCCAGAACCATCCAAACCGTCTACGAAACAAAAGTCGGCAATGGGGAAATTCGCAGGGTTAACGTCAATGCAGCACCCATGGACATTGCCCGCCTTCGAATTCTCAAAGAAGTTGGGATCGGGACGTTCCAGGTTTTTCAAGAGACATACCACCACGAAACGTATCGAAAGGTTCACCCCGAGGGAACCCTCAAGGCCCATTACCGGTGGCGCCTTTATGCGCTGCACCGGGCCCAGGAAGCAGGAATCGATGATGTAGCCATTGGGGCACTCTTTGGACTCTACGACTGGAAGTTTGAGGTTATGGGGCTTCTCTACCACACCATAGACCTTGAACGGCATTTTGGAGGAGTCGGACCCCATACCATTTCCTTCCCTCGCCTTGAGCCGGCCATTAATACCCCCTTCGTCCAGGAAACACGATACAAGGTCTCTGATCGGGACTTCAAGCGGCTTGTGGCCGTTATCCGCCTCTCTGTTCCCTATACCGGAATGATTATTACCGCTCGAGAGCCAGCACATATCCGTCGTGAGGTCATCCCCGTGGGGTGTACACAGACCGACGCTTCCACGCGTATTGGCATTGGGGCTTACAGTGATCGGTATACCGAGCAGGACCTCAAGCGACAGCAGTTTCAGATTGGCGACCCCAGGTCTTTAGACGAAGTGGTGCGAGAACTCGCTGAGATGGGATACATCACGTCTTTCTGCACCGCAGACTACCGCTGTGGGAGAACCGGGAAATACTTCATGGGGATCGCCAAAAAGGGCAAAATCCACCATTTCTGCATGCCAAATGCCATCCTCACCTTCAAGGAGTACCTCATCGATTACGCCTCTCCAGAAACCCGGAGTGTCGGCGAAAGGCTCATCGAACAGAAGTTTGCTGAGCTTGACGAGGCTCTGAAACCCCTTGTTCGGGAGTACCTGGAGCGAATCGAACGTGGAGAAAGGGACCTTCGCATTTGAGGATTGGCTGAAGGAAATCCAGGAAGAAGTGGCGAAAAGAAATCTCTCAGATGCCCTGCGTACCATCGCCGAGAAAATCCTCGAGCGCTACGGTGCGCGGGTATGGTTTGCCGAAATTTTGGGAAAACGATGGTCCTATGTTACCGGATGCGGAGGGGAAGACCCTCTTCCCCTCCGTCAGATTCCCCTCACACCACGCTTTGGACTTGTGGCAGAGAAATGGGAATGCATTCCTCCTTCAGAGGGGGAGGCGATACTTGCTTTTCTGAGAGAGCTCCTTGCTCAGACAGGAACTTCCTCGGTAAAAAGCGAGGGCTGAGAGAAGGAAGAAACGGCCTTTTTACCCCGGAACAGGAGAAAAGGTAGAGCTCTTGTGGCAGAGGGCCCGAGCTTTTTGAGGACTTCCGGGGTAATGTGAACTCCCTGCCGGCGCAACCTAAGGATGTTCTTGGCCGTTTCTGGTCCAATTCCGGGGACACGGATGAGCACCTCATAGGGTGCTTGATGGACCTCAACGGGAAAGTACTCGGGATGCCGCAGCGCCCAGACGGTCTTGGGGTCTTTCGAGAGGAAGAGATTGCCATCGTCCCTCAAGGGTATTTCCTCAAAGGAGAAACCGTACTTCCGGATGAGAAAATCGGCCTGGTACAGCCGGTGTTCCCGCCAGGTGGAAACCCCAGGCATGTCCTCAAGTGGGGTTCCCACAACGGGTTGAAAAGCGCTGTAGTACACACGCTGTGCCTGAAACTCCCGATAAAGCACAGCCGACACTTTGAGGATTTCCCGGTCCTTTTCCCCGGCTGCTCCTACAACGAACTGAGTGGTGAATCCTCCACGGAGCTCCCCTCTTTTCTGGAGTTCCCGAAACCAGAAAAACTTTTCAAAGATGCGTGTAAAGTCCTTCTCAGGGGCAATCCTTTTGAGATGCTCCAGGGAAGGCGCCTCGAGGTTCACAGAAATACGGGTCGCAAACTTTGCGGCTTCTTCCACAAAGTCAAAGCCGACTTCAGGCAGAACTTTCAAATGGATGTACCCCGGGAAACGGTACCGGGAGCGGAGCATCTCAGCCACCTTAATCATGTCTTCCATTGCCCGGGAGGGTTCCCGGAAAACTGCTGAGCTCAGGAAAAGCCCCTGCACAAGACCTCTCTCGTAGAGGTTCATGAAAAGACGAGCAAGCTCTTCGGGGACGAACGTCGCTCGAAGAGAGGGTCTTCCAGCCCGATTCGCACAGTAGAAACAATTGTGAATACATTCGTTGGAAAGGAGTATCTTTAGGACCGGAACCCTTCGGCCATCGGGGAGGGCAACAGGGTAAATCCATCCACCCCTGGGATGGCGGATGCGTGACTCTCCCCCAAAACACGACCCGCACAGGTCAAACCGTGCTTCAGAACCAAGAAGGACAAGCTTTTCCTCAAGATCTTTCACCGTCTGCCCCCCAAAATACATTGTACCTCTTCCCCAAATATTCTGCCAATCCCCTTGCACACCCCCAGAATCTCCTGGTAATTTTCAGGAAAAAGGAGGGAAGTAAAATGTACCCCAGGCGTATCCTTTGCTTTGGTGACTCCCTCACTTGGGGATGGGATCCGGAAAGCCAGGATCGCTTTCCTCCGGAGAAACGCTGGACGAGGATTCTCGCTCGCCTTCTCGGGAAAGACTACGAAATCATCGAGGAAGGACTGAACGGCCGTACCACGGGTTTCGATGACCCCATTGAGGGGGACAAGAACGGTCGACGACATCTTGTAATGCTTCTCGAGACTCACAGACCACTGGATCTTGTCGTCATTCTCCTTGGCACAAACGATCTCAAGCAACGGTTCAATCTCCACCCCGCAGATATCGCTCAAAGCGCAGGAGAGCTGGTGAAAATCGCCCAGAGAAGTCCCGCCGGTCCAGGTGGTCGTGCTCCCCTGGTGCTTCTCGTCGCCCCACCACCGATTGGACCTCTACCTCAAGAGGCGGAAATTTTCACAGGAGGGGAGGAAAAATCCCGAAAGCTCGGACACCTCTACCGTCTCCAGGCAGAACGACTCAGGTGCTTCTTCTTCGATGCCCAGGAAGTGGTACGGACAAGCCCCAGAGATGGCATCCACTGGGATGCCGAGGGCAATCGGGCCTTCGCCGAAGCCTTAGCAGGGATAATCCGGCAGGCCCTGTAGGAGGAGTAGAACATGGAGAAAATCGCTATTTTGCGGGAGAAGTTCGTTAAGGAGGGATATGCCCGGTTTCTCGGAATGGAACTCGAGGAGCTTGCCGAAGGTTACGCCCGGGTACGGATGAAGGTACAGGAACACCTGCACAACATCTTCTCCATCCTCCATGGAGGGGCGCTCTTTTCCCTGCTTGATGAAGCTTTCGAACTCGCCTGCAACTCCCACGTGGAGGACGCAGTGGCCATAAGCGTCACCGTGCATTACATGAAACCTGTGGTTTCCGGAGATCTTGTTGCCGAGGCAAAAGAAGTTGCTCTCACTCCAAGAACTGGTCTTTACAGTCTCACAGCATACAACGAAGATGGGATACCTGTTGCCTTCGCGCAGGCACTCTGTTACCGAAAAAGAAAGGACTGAGGGGGTTTCCCCTCAGTCCTTTCTTTCCCCCATTCTGGCGTCGAGCACAAGAAGCCCTGGCCCCTCTCCTGCCATCTTGAGATATCCCAGGATCTCTGAGGCGTTCTTCTCTTCCTCAACCTGCTCATCGACAAACCACTGCAGGTGGGTCATAAGGGGGTAGTCTTTTTCTTCACGAGCCATTTCATAGAGCTTGTGAATCATCCCCGTGACTTTCTTCTCGTGTTCCAGGACTGCTTCAAACATGGCCTTGAGAGAAGGATACTCCACAGGAGGCTGCTCGATGGCCCGGAGCACCACGCGCCCTCCCCGGTCATTCACAAAATCGAAAAGGCGCATGCCGTGGGCGATTTCCTCCTTTGCCTGTACCTTAAGCCAGTGGGCAAATCCCTTGAGGTTCATGGCCTCACACTGCGCCGCCATCGCCAGATAAAGGTAAGCAGAATAAAACTCGTTTTTAATCTGCTCGTTCACCGCCTCTTCAAGACGCTTGCTCAGCATAAGAATCCTCCCTTCTTAGGAATTTTTATTTTTTAACCTCTGAGAGACTCTCCGAATTCCCGCCCCAGCTGCTTGACCCGTTGCCAGTCCTCTTTTGTCCCTCCACCACGGAACTCAAAGGCAACCGTCATCTCCCAGCTAAGCTCACGGGCGAAGCGTTCAACCTCTCTCCTTGCTCCTCCAGACCACCCAAAGCTCCCAAGGTACATCGCCTTTTTGTGCTTCACGTTTTTGCGAAGTGCCAGGTCAAGGACCTGTGCTACCGGTGGGAAAAGCCCGGCCTCATACGTCGGTGCCCCAACCACAACACCCTTTTTCTCCCAGAGGGAAGCCAGAATGTAGCTCGGATGTACCCGCCGGGCATCGAACATGTCGACCTGAACCCCGCTTTCGGCTATTCCCTGAGCCAGGGCGTCCACCATGGCCTCAGTGTTGCCGTACATCGAGCCATAAAGGAGCGTAACTCCTATTTCTCCCCCACTTTCCGCGTACTGAGACCATTTCCGGTAAAGCTCAATGATATGCCCCGGGTTCTTCCTCCAGATGAGACCGTGCGAGGGAGCCACGATGGAAATCGAAAGCGACGAGAGTTTCTCGATAGCTTTCAGAACCATAGTGCTGTACTTGGCCACAATGTTCGCAAAGTACCGGAGCGATTCCCTGATGTAAAAATCAAATTGCGGGCACTCGTCCTCGAAAATTGCTCCTTGAAGGGCTCCATAACCCCCGAAGGCGTCACAGGAAAAGAGCGTTTGCGTTTTCTCCTCATACGTCACCATGGTCTCCGGCCAGTGGACCATGGGGATATGGTAGAAGACCAGTTTCTTTTCCCCCAAGTCGATCCGTTCCCCATCGCGGACGACCTGAACACCTTCGGAAATGCTGTAAAAGGCCGAAACCATATCCTTCGCCTGAGGTGAACAGAGAATAACCGCTTGAGGAGCGAGTTTCCTGAGAATCCTCAAAACTCCCGTGTGGTCTGGCTCCATGTGGTTGAGGATGATGTAGTTGAGGCTTTCAAGGGGAATGCGCTCGCTAATCTGGGCAAGGTACTCATCAACTTTCAGGGATTTGGCGAGATCAACAATGGCGTTTTTTTGGTCAACAATGAGGTACGAATTATAGGAAACCCCTTCTTGCGTTATGGGCCAGAGACCTTCAAAGAGGTCTGTGGTGTGGTCGTTGACGCCAATCCAGTAGATACCGGGGCGAACCTCCACCGAGGGCATTGCCATCCCTCCTCTCTTTTCCTGCGTTGTTCCATTGTACCAGACCTTAAGGCGTCTCAAAAGGGAGATATATACGATTTTTCTCCTCAAGGCTCAGAAAACGGTCAAGGAGAAAGGCAATGGCGAGGACTCCAAGAAAAGACATGAAGTACCTCGACGCGGCAAAGACCAGCCCGAGATTCTGTATCTCAAAAAGGAGCATTGGGATTTTCATCGTTGACCACGCTCCGAGGAAAATCCACACATTCCGTAAGCTTACACCCTTTCGAAGGAGAACTTCAGCCACGGGGAATGCAGCGTAAAGAGGACCGGCAGCAAGGGCCCCCAGGGCCAGAGCTATACCGATACCAACCATCCCTGAAGCCTCTCCCAGCCGTTTCACCACCTTTTCCCTGGGGATCCACACATCAAAGAGCCCAACAAGGATAAACACAGGCGGGATAACACTGAGCATGAAAAGGATATTCTGCAGGGCTACTGCAAAGACCTTCCTTCCCAGAAGGGGAGAAAAGAAAAACATAACGAAGCACAGCCCCAGAAGGACGAAAAATCCTCGGTAGGTTCGAAGAATATCCTTGACCATGGCTCACCTCATCACCTTTACAAAGATCCAGACTCCGTACCCTACGAAAAAGGCGTAACAGTAGGCCAGGAGATTTCGCCATACTGCGGCTTTTACCCCAAAGTATCGGATCTCAAGGGGGAGGGTCACAACACCGACCATCATGAGGGTAGAGATGAATACGGCCATCTGGGCAATCCCCGCGCCATGGTCAAGGAGCACCTTTGCCATGGGAAAAGCGACAAAACCAGGAACAAGGGTAACCGCCCCAACGACAGAGGCAAGGAGATACCCCAAAAAACCACTTCTTTCCCCCAGAAAAGCGGCAATGGTTGCCTCAGGAAGGAGGACCACAACCAGGGCAAGAATGAGGAGGACCACAAGGAATGCAGGGAGAATGTTCGCAAAGCTTTTCCAGGCTTTTCTGAGTGCTTGTTCCGCCTTTTTTCGATCTCTGGCAAAAGAAAAGGCAAGCCAGGAAAGGGCAAGACCGTAGAGAACAAACGTAGTGATATCACCCATGGTGTTCGCTCTCCCTCTGGAACTTCTCGTACTCTTCAAGAAATCTCTGAAGCCTTAGTACTTGCCTCCGCACGTGCTCCACCCAAAGCCGGAGTACCGTCTTGCCTTCACCGGTGAGGGTATAGATTCTCTTTGCCGGCCCTGAAGTTTCCGTAACCCACTCCGAGGAAACCCATCCATCCTCTTCCATTTTTCGAAGGGTTCGATACACGAGTCCAGGGTCTGGGGATTCATCCTCAAGAAGAAAGTGTTTCAGCCGCTCCATGAGTTCATACCCGTGGGAGGACCGAATAGCAAGACACAGAAGGAGACACGGTTGCAGAAACCGTTCAATCCTGAATCCCGGACACTCGCAGTGCGACGAAAAGCACACGGACTCTCACTCCTTAAAATATCACTTATATGCAAAATGCACATATAGGTTATACGTCGCAGCTTCTGCTGTCAAGAGCTCTGTGATATACTTCCCTAAAAAGTGAATAGCGCTACCTTTTCCAACCTTCGGGGCAGGGTGAGGAGGGCGTTTCCCTCCAATTCCCAACCGGTGGTGATGCCCCTCTTTTCGAGGGGACGAGCCCATCAGCCTCAGCGGTTGAACCGGTGAGAATCCGGTGCCGACGGTATAGTCCGAATGGGCGAAGGTTGGTTCCGTCGTCTTTAAAGCCCCAACGAAGGTTGGGGCTTTTCTTTTTTGCAAAGCCAGAAAGGAAGGTGAGGAAAATGGAAAAGGGAAGCTGGGTGGTCAAGAAGGGGCTGGCGGAGATGCTGAAAGGAGGTGTCATCATGGATGTAACAAGCCCCGAAGAGGCTCGCATTGCTGAGGATGCAGGAGCGGTCGCCGTTATGGCTCTTGAACGTGTTCCAGCTGACATTCGCCGCGAAGGTGGTGTCGCCCGAATGGCCTCAATCGAGAAAATTGTCGCCATTATGGAAGCCGTGTCTATTCCGGTCATGGCCAAGGTTCGTATCGGGCATATTGCCGAAGCCATGGTTCTTGAAGCTCTGGGAGTGGATTTCATCGATGAGAGCGAGGTCCTCACTCCAGCGGATGAAGAAAACCACATTGACAAACACGCTTTCACCGTGCCTTTTGTCTGCGGAGCCCGGGACCTGGGAGAAGCCTTGCGGAGAATTCAGGAAGGTGCAGCGATGATTCGCACTAAGGGCGAAGCGGGCACAGGGAACGTCGTCGAGGCCGTGCGGCACATGAGACGAATCACCCGCGAGATACACTATGTCTGTTCTCTCCCCCCTGAGGAACTCCCCAGAGTCGCTAAGGAAATGGGTGTCTCTCCCGCTCTCCTTGAAGAAGTCCGCAAAGAAAAGCGACTCCCCGTGGTGAATTTCGCCGCTGGTGGCATTGCTACCCCCCAGGATGCTGCTCTTTTGCGACTCCTTGGAGCCGATGGCATCTTTGTTGGCTCGGGAATTTTCAAATCGGAAAACCCTCCCGCCTTTGCAAGAAGTATTGTCCAGGCCTGCACCTTCTTTGACGATAAGGAAGCCCTTCTTGAAGCATGCAGGGGAATCAGGGGAGCCATGAAGGGTCTTGTGAAGGAGGAGTTTACAGTACTCCTCCAGGAACGGGGGTGGTAATGGTGGAAGTCGGCATTCTCGGCTTTCAGGGAAGCGTTGAGGAACACGAGAGGATTTTTCAGCGGCTTGGGGTGAAGACCAGAAGAATCCGGTACGCAAGAGATCTCGAAGGAGTCAACGCCATTGTTTTTCCTGGAGGAGAAAGCACAACCATAGGAATTTTCCTCCAAAATGGGGACCTCGTGCAACCTCTTCGGGAAGCCCTTATCCAAGGCATGCCTGCACTCGCAACCTGCGCAGGAACAATCCTTCTTGCCCAAGAAATTGAAGGGAAACACTTTACTTCCTTAGGAGTACTCCCGATAAGGGTGCGGAGAAACGCCTACGGCAGGCAAAGGGAGAGCTTCGTTGCCCCGCTCACTCTCGCCTTTGACCCATCACGACCCTTCCCCGGGGTGTTCATCCGGGCTCCCCGGATCGAAACAGCTGGTCCTGAGGTCTACTTTCTCTCCTCTTTTGACGGGCAACCGGTAATGGTGCAATACGGTGCCATCCTTGGATGCACATTCCATCCCGAGCTTACGGAAGATACGCGGGTGCATGAATACTTCCTGGGAGTCGTCTCTTCTCGGAAACCCAGGGTATAAAACTTCCAAAAAATTTCGTTCTGCCCCTTGACAGGGAAAGAGGAAGGGGCGATAATACAACTGCCACAGGTTTCAGGAGGCTGGAAGTTGGGGAGCTGGCAGAAGAGGGAATCCTCAAGCTGCTGGGTCTTGCAGCGGAAGGTTTGCTGGAGCCTGTGGTGTAGATTGCGGGTCCCGAGGAATCTCGAGGTCCTAATGAGCTGAGGGGTTCTTCCTGATGCTCCTACGGAGGTCGCAGAGCTCCGGCCTCTGAAGCAAAAATTGGGACTTAAGGGGTTTGTTGGGACCCGCAGTTTTTTAGTACCACTGAGAGAGCAGGAATCGGTTGCCTATAAGGACGTTCTTCAACCCTGCCCCCTGGCACCTCTTGAGCGCCTCCTCGGCATGGCGAACGGACGTCGTCGGGAGATTATCGAAGAAGAAATTCGGCGCAAAACCCAAAAGGACGTAGGGGATATCAGGGTTAAGGCGGGCAATAAAAAGGGCGATCTGCTCCACTTCCTCCTCAGGGACATACCCGGGTACTAAGGGAGTACTCGCCACAACAGTGGGCCTTTCGTGCTTTTTGCTTTCTTCGGCAAGCCAGGCAAAGTTTTCGAGGATTCTGCGATTCGTCACCCCGGTGAGGGCGAAGTGAATACGCTCGTCAAAGGCCTTTAAATCCACCTTGAGAATCCCTCCGCTTTCGCAGGAAAGCTTGTACATCCTCTGGAGGATTTCAGGATGCACTGTCCCATTGGTCTCCCAGCAAACACGAACCATTGTCTTGGCCTTTCGGGCAAATGCAAGGGCATGGGCTATTTGAGGCGCTGGATCCCCACCAAAAAAGCACACACAGGCAACTCGGGGGTGTAGTGCTTTGAGGAGGTCTTCAACGCTTGCAAGAGGTTTCCGCTCGGCAAGAAGGCGGTGAAAATGCCAGTTCTGGCAGAAAAGGCAATTCAAGGAACATCCTGCGTAGAAGACGGCAAGGTTCTGGTACCCAAAGTGTTTCCTCTCAGGACAAACAGAAGCTGCCACGCAATTCGTCGGAAGGTCGTCATAGTACCACTCCAGAAGACCTCTTTTTGGTGTTCCCGCCCAACGTTTCCCTTCCTCAACCAGACCACAGAAACTCTTCTCTCCCTGCGCACAGGTATGAACACAGATCCTGCACCGGGAAGTCCCTGAAGGCGCCGGATAGGGAAGACCAAAAGACTGGCGAGCCCGACGATGAACCTCCTGAATATGGGAACGCACCTGGGAGAAATTCTCAATGATGCACCTGCGACAAAGGCCCAGGAAATCGGCGATGAGAAAGGACTTTTCTCCACAGAAAGAACAACGTCCCTCACGTGGCTCCTCCATACTCCATCACCAGGACATCACTCCCCAGTTGGTCAAAAACCCCGATTTCCTCTCCGGGACAACCCTCCTGCAATATTCCCTCTCTCTCGAGAAATACGCTCCATGGAAAACCCTGCTCTTTTAGGTGTGACACGTCTTGCTCCATTTTCTCCCACTGTCCCAGAGCCCTGTACGTAAGCGCCCGGAAAGCATACCCTCTGAGGAAAGCAGGGTTCAGAAGAATCGCCGCGGAAAAATCTTCAAGGGCCTTCTCGTACTCTCCTTTCCTGTAAAAGCACAGACCACGGGCAAAATATGCCCGGAAAAGGGCCGGATCAAGATGAATGGCTTCACTAAGGCTTTCTACTGCCTCGCCATAGTGCCCGAGCTCAAGCAGGACTATGCCCTTGAGATAATGAGCTTTGGGATTCTGTCTCTGCAGGGTGATAACCTTTGAGAAATCCTCAAGCGCCCTGTTGTGGTCTCCTTTCTGAAAGAAATAGGTACCCCGAAGCAGGTACAGCCTCGGATCAAGAGGTCGAAGACTCAGGGCTCTTGAAACATCCTGCACAACAAGCTCTTCACACCCCCTGTGCCTAAGAACAAGCAGTGCCCGGTAGTAGAGTGCCTCGGAATCAGAAGGATTCAGCGCAATGCACTGTGTGAGGTCTTCCACTGCTTCCTTGTGCTTCCCCTGCTCTGCAAGCGCTATAGCCCGGTTAAAGAAGGCCTCAGGAAGACGCGGATTCAGCTCACAGGCTCGGGAGAGGTCCTGTAAAGCCTCTTCGAGCCGACCCAGCGAGAGATAGGCATTCCCCCGGTTGTTATAGGCCTCGGCGAAATCGGGTCGCAGCACAATCGCTTTCGAGTAGTCAGCAAGCGCTTTTTCAGTCTCTCCAAGGGCGAAATAGGCATTACCACGGTTCACATACCCCTCAGCGTAATCCGGCTTCAGCTCAAGAAGAACGTTGTAGGTCTCGATGGCCTCCCGGTATCGTTTCTCCCGGAGGTATCTAAAGGCAAGAAGGACAAGCCTTCTGAGCTCTGGGGAGAAAATATCTCGAACCTCAATACGCGAGAGATAAAGCGCAAGAACCGCAAGTGCTGCAAGGAGAAGGAGAAACACTGGTTTCCTTACCCCCCACCCTTTTTCTTCTCATTTTAGCAGAAAAAGGGCCTCAGGTAAGCTTTTCGAGCTCGATATTGCCCTCCACCCCAAGAAGGTCTTCAAAAATCACGACGACTCCCTCCAAAGAGGTAATGCGCCGGGCTAAACGTAAAACGGAAGCAACATCTTCTCTTTTCCGAACCCGGTTGGCAAGACTCGTCGCCCAGGCATCAGCTAAAGCTGCAGATTTGGCCACGACAACGACGGCGTCGGCATGCCCAAAACTCAAAGAAGGCCCCACCTTCCCTGAAGAGGTGGCAACCCCCCAGCTACTTCCACCACGCAGTCGAATGCCTATCCTGAAACTGAAGGGAGAGTCCTCACCAGCATAAACGGCCACCAGGCGATCCCGTGAAGAGGTTACAAGAAGGTCTCCCCCGTTTTCGATGATGAGCTCAGGACTGAAAGGCAAAAGTTCCTCCGCAATAGCTTCATTGATGGCCCCTGCTACTGCAGCCATTGGCCCGACGCCGGCTTCCTGTGCAGCCCAGCCCATACGCCGGCATATCCGGGGAGCAAAGGAGGGAACAGGGATGGGAGTGAGCGATTCAGCAAAGCGGGGATCATAACGGATATAGGCTTCGAGGTTCCTTCGCTCCCGAAGAAGACAGGCCTCCGCTTCCTTTTTGAGGTCCTTCTCGGCGAAGATGAAGAGGTCGCTCTCCTTCACCTTCACCGAGAAGGACACAAGATCCCCGGCCTGCATATACTTTCGATACCACCGCTCCACATACCGGTGCACTTAAAGGAGCGCCTCCATGGCATGGGTTGGACAGGCGAGGACACAGAGTTCACAGGCAATGCACTTCGCCGGGTCATACCGCACAAGGAAGGAGGGTCGCTCCATCGAGAGTGCTCCTGTGGGACAGAGGCCCACGCAGGTACCACAGTGGTAACACCGCTCCTCCACCATACGGATGTCCTGGCTCAAAGGCTCGACAAAAACACCCTTTTCCCTCAGGAATTCCAGGCCTTCCTCTTGCCTATCCCGACTACCAATGAGCTCCATCACCATGATTCCCTCTCGATGGGGAGAAATAGAAGCCCGAAGGATATTGAACCGTAATCCAAAGCGCAAAGCAAGCTCGCAGACGATCGGACGATCGGCTACCTCCTGAGGAAACCGGAGGACGACTTTCTTTGAACCGTTGTTGTTCATCATCCTTACCTCCCAATGATCACACTGGCTTCAACAGGGCGTTCCACAAGGTTCTTGAACCGTACACCCGATTCCACTCCGGGAAGCTGGGCAACCGGCTGGGTCAGGGTGAACTTTCCCTCCTGGATCCACTTCTTGAGCGTCAGGGCAACCTCTCTAGCCTTGCTGTAACTGGACATGGGAGAAGTAGGCACTTCCTTGCCCCCGATTGTAATCTTGCCACTTCGAAGTTCGGCATAACTCACATACCCCAGGATTTCCCCCGTTCCGTAGGGATAAGCGTGGCTGTAGTCCACCACAGGAGCCAGAATCTCTTCATCGCTCACCGAACAGTAGTAAAGTGTCTCTTCGTCGAGAATAGGGATTGGAATACCAAGACCAAGGGCGAGAGAACAGCCGTACCCCCGAATGCTCACCCCCCAGAGCCAGTGGGGGCTCATCCCTTTTAGGTCGCCAATGACCGCAATAGTTCCTGCTCCGCCCTTGGGTATCCCCCGTTCCGTTCGTTCAACAGTCGGGTTGTGTTGTGTCCCTTGCCAGGCCACATACCCAATTCCCCCACCAAGGAAGATTTTAGTCCCTATGCCTATGACCCGGTAATACGGGTCATTCAGAAGTGGCGAAAGCTGCCCAGCCGAAGAATATCCTGCATTGCCCATCCGAGGAAGAAGAACCCCAAGGTACGTGTAAATGGTCTTGTCTGAGAGGTTCACCGCCACGTTGTAGTTCTGGTATGCATTCCGGGGATTGAAAAGATAGGCCTCGTTGAGATCCCGGATGTTAATCCAGGTGACGAGCTTCTTTCGGGGGTAGCAATCTGTCCCATAGGCATAAGCCTCAAGGAGCACGTCTTTTCCTGCCACAAGGTCCTGAATGACGTGGCCACCACCGTAGCGGAATTCCCCGGGGTGAACCTTGTTCAGAGGATCGTCCTTTGCCGGTTGTGTGGCTCCGATATAGAGGTCAACTGCAGCAAGACCAGCATAGGCCATGACCCCGTTCAGATACGCCTCGTGGATTTTCATCCTTGGCTTTGTGTGACCAATATTCAGAAAGGCTCCTGAAGAACACATGATTCCGAAGGTACCGGTTGTGACCACATCGACCTCCCGGGCAACCCTCTCAACGCCCTTCTCCCGTACAAGGTCTACGACTTCCTCTGCGGTCACTACCACAACCTGGCCTTTTTTGATTTTCTCGTTGATTTCCTCGTAGGTTCGAAGCTTCGTGCCCATTGGCAACACCTCCCCTACATAAAAATCAACCCCTCGTCCGAAGGGACGAGGGGTTGTGCTCGTGGTACCACCCTTCTTCGCTGACTCCGGGGAAGCCAGCCTCCTTGCCGGTGCTTCTCTACACCGCGGCTCTGTAACGGGAACCACCCGTCGGTCACTACTCTCGCTTCGTCACCGCAACTCCGGGGCCATGTTCATCAGGTCAGGAATACCAGGCTCCCACCTCTCCCTGGCTCTCTCTGATTCCCTTCCTGACTACTCATCCCCTTCATCGTTTCTGGGCTGGGGATATTATACCATGGCGATAGGAATTGTCAAGAATGATACCACTCATTGGGGAGGTATTCTCGCTCTGCCTCGAACATGTCATCAACCATCTTCTTGATCTCATCGAGCGAAAGAACTGCTGCAGTGAGAGGGTCGTAATAGAGTGCATAGTATATGTAGTCCCTGCGCTTTTCAAGAATACCATGCACCGCCATTTCCTGGCTCTGCACCACCATGCGGTTGAGTGCCGCAAGCTGCAATGGTAAATCCCCAACGAAAGCAGGCCGAATACGCCCTTTTTCGACAAAGCAGGGAACCTCAACGATACACTGAGGAGGAAGATTCGTGATAGTACCCCGGTTGGGGAGATTGATATTCGCCCGGAAAATCCCTCCACCCTCAAGGGCATAGATAATCTTCATCCCGTATTCTTCGCTCTCCTCGTAACTTATAGGTTCTGTGCCACTTGCAACTCGCTCAAGTTCCTGCTCGTAACTCTCCCGGTCCTTTCCGTAAAGCTTGAGAATGAACCCTGTTTCGCCGTTCCACCCCCCTCCTGGGGTGAAGCGCTGCAAGAGGTCCGGTCTTTTCCTGAACCAGGGGTTGTACTCTGAATTGTGGCCGCTCGACTCGGTAACAAAGTACCCGAGGTATTTGAGCATCTCAACGCGGGTGGTATCCTTCTTCGCAATTTCGGGATCCCAGGCCTTCTCCCTCAGGAGAGGGTACACATCCCTCCCTCGAAGACGAAGCTCCAGAAACCAGGCCTGGTGGTTGATTCCAGCGACCCAGTATTCGAGGTCCTCAAGAGGCCAACCCATGTACTCGGCGATCTGCTTTGCAGTATGCTGTACACTGTGGCAGAGGCCGTAAAACCGTAAAGAGGGATACTCTTCTTCCACGACCCAGCAGAGAATCGACATTGGGTTGGTATAGTTAAAGACAAAGGCCTCGGGGCAGAGCTCCGCTATATCCCGACAGATGTCAAGAATTACCGGTGCGGTCCGCAGAGCCCGGAAGACACCTCCAGGACCGATGGTATCCCCAATACACTGGTCTACCCCGTAACGCAGGGGGATTTCAATGTCCTTTCGGATAGCTTCGATATCGCCCACAAGAATAGAAATAAAAACGTACTGTGAACCCTCAAGAACCGCTCTTCGATCTGTTGTGGCTGTGATTCTCTCAATGGGAATGCCATTTTCGGCAAAGATTCGCTGAGCAATCCGGGTGATGTAGGAAAGTCGCCGCTCGTTAATATCCACAAGGGCAACTTCTATCCCTTCGCGGGGAAAGGGCAACCGCACAAGATCCACAAGGAGCCTTCGGGTAAAAATCAGACTTCCTGCACCGATAAAAGTGATTTTCACTGTTCTCACCCTTTCTTGGGAATCGTGTTTATACCAGGAACTTCCAGCCTTCAGGGAGGTATTCCCTCTCTGCTTCAAACATCTCGTCAACCATGCTACGAATTTCATCGAGAGTAAGTATTGCTGAGGTAAGGGGATCAAGGGCTATTGCTTCGTAGATGTACTCCTTTCTCTGCTGTAATATCCCTTCCACAGCAAGCTCCTGCACATTGATATTGGTTCTGTTAATCGCGGCAAGCTGGGGGGGTAAATCGCCAACAAAGCAAGGATGTATCCCCAGACGATCCACAAAACAGGGAACCTCGACACAGCAGCCATAAGGAAGATTCGTGATAAGACCTGTATTGGCCACGTTGCCGTTGATCCGTGTTACCTCTCCAGTTTCCATAGCGTTAATGATATACGCACCATACTCGAGACTCCTCCGAATTTCTATGGGTTCCTCACCTCGAATCTGACGCTGGATCTTCTCTAAATAGGGCGCAAGTCCCGCTCGACATATTTCGTAATAATCCCAGCGCCTGGGAATGTACTTTGTAACAAGATCAGGATTTTTCCGAAAGTAAGGCACATACTCAGACATATGATGGCTCGACTCAGTCACAAAGTAGCCAAAGTGACGCATGATTTCGAAACGAACTATATCCTGAGAGTATATGTGAGGGTCTTCCATGGCTTTTCGAAGAAGAGGATAAGCATCTTCTCCCCGGTATCTGAATTGTAAAAACCAAGCCTGATGGTTTATTCCGGCTACCCAGTAATCAATATCTGCAGGCATGGGTTTGTAGAAGAAGGCGTGCTCCTCAGTTTCGTACTTCATGGTATCTGCAACTTTCACCCCGATGTACTCGGCAAGCTGGCGAGCAGTCCCCTGAACACTATGGCAGAGACCCACACTCTTAATATGAGTCGCCTTGTTTATAGCCCAGCAGAGTATAGCCATAGGATTCGTATAATTAATGAGCAGCGCATTTGGACAGAGATCCTCCATGTCGCGGCAGATTTCAAGAAGCACGGGGACCGTACGAAGGGCCCGGAACACCCCTCCTGGACCAAGGGTGTCTCCTACGGTCTGGTCTATGCCGTATTTACGAGGAATTTCGACGTCAAGGCGATACGCTTCAAGACCTCCGACCTGAATCATATTAATAACATAATCAGCATCCTTCAGGACCTTCCTCCTGTCAGTGGCTGCTTCAATAGATATAGGGAAACATTCCTGTTTCTTGAGCTTTTCTGTAAGTCGTGCAATGATCCCCAGCCTCTCTTCATCGATGTCCACAAGCGCAAGGGTGCTATTCCGTAAAGAGGGAAAAGTCATAATATCAACGATCAGTTTCTGAGCAAAAACAACACTACCTGCACCGATGATCACGATCTTCGGCATTTTTCATTCCTCACTTCCAGAAGCAAGTTTCTTCGAACTCCTATACATAAAGCCAGCATCTCACCAGATGCCTGTCGCCCTTTTCAACCAGTGGTGGATCTTCTAAACATCTATAAGAGAAACGAGAACATCTGGACGCATAGAGGCACCCCTCAATCCTTGCGTAAGGGTCTGGAATATCGCCTTTGATAACTTCCAGCCTCTTCCTATCCTTTTTGCGCGCACAGTAGGGTATGGATCTAAAAAGGTCCTGAGTATAGGGATGCAAAGGATTTTCAAAGAGTTCCGTCCAACTGGCGTATTCCATGATTCTCCCCAAGTACATTACTCCCACATAATCAGCAATCTCAGCGATAACTCCGAGATTATGCGTGATAATCATTATCGCCATGTCCATCTCTTGCTGTAGTCTTTTTAAGAGTTCCAGGATCTGAGCCTGCACTGTCACATCCAGAGCTGTGGTAGGTTCATCAGCGATAAGAAGCCGAGGATGACACACTAAAGCCATGGCGATCATTGCTCGCTGTCGCATACCCCCGCTGAGTTGGTGAGGATAGTCGTCTATTCTTTTAGCCGGTTCCGGAATGCCCACTTGCTCCAACATGTGGACGGCCTTCTCTCTGGCCTCTCTATAGGGAACTTTCTGGTGGGTTACGATACTTTCGATAATCTGTTCTCCAATCGTGTACACTGGATTAAGAGAAACCATGGGTTCCTGGAAAACCATTGAGATGTGCTTTCCTCGTATTTCCCGAGCTACGTTTCCTTTAGGATCCAGAAGAGCCAGATCAACACAACTTCCGTTTCCACGATGATAAAGGATACTCCCCTCGACTATCCTCCCAGGGGGTGGAACCAACCGCATAACGGAGAGCGCCAATACAGTCTTGCCACTTCCCGTTTCACCTATGACACCCAGTACTCCCCTTTCTTCAATTACCAGGTCAACCCCATCTACCGCCCGAACGATACCATCATCGGTGTAAAAATACGTACGGAGTCCATGAATCTGAATGAGAGGATTGTTGCTACCCGCAGGCATCGATCTCCACTCCTCGAAGAGCCAGTCTTTCGGCAAAGTGACAAGCCACGTAATGGCTATTCCCTACATTCCTTAATTCTGGTTCTTCCTGAATACAGACCTTTTCTGCATACCGGCAACGAGGATGGAACCTACATCCCGAAGGGGAATGAAGCGGACTGGGAACATCACCCTTTAGGAGTATGCGGTCAACCTTTTTCCGACGATCCACCCTTGGTATGGCAGAGAGTAGAGCCTCGGTGTAAGGGTGTTTCGGAGTGAAGTAAACAGCTTCGGTATCTCCAAGCTCAACCAATCTCCCCAGATACATGACTGCTACCCTATCACTGACATGCTGAACCACACTGAGGTCATGGGAAATAAAAAGGTAGGTTAGGTGAAATTCACTCTTGAGATCCTCGAGGAGATTAAGGATCTGTGCCTGCACCGAGACGTCCAAAGCCGAGACTGGTTCATCAGCAACAATCAATCTCGGATTAGAGGCCAGAGCCCTGGCTATGACAATTCTCTGCCTCTGTCCCCCACTGAATTCATAAGGGTATCGCCTCATGTGTTGAGCTTTTAAACCCACCATCTCCAGCAATTCCCGTACTCTTTCCTCCAGGGCCCTTCCCTGAGCCAAACGGTGAATTTTCATGGGTTCTCCTACTATTTCCATCACCGTCAGTCGAGGATTTAAGGAGGAAAAGGGATCCTGAAATATCATTCTCATTTCTCTTCTCATGCTTTTGAGTTCTTCTAAACCAAGCTTTGTGAGCTCGACCCTTCTGCCCTCACGAGTCTTAAACCAGACCTCCCCAGCAGTAGGTTCGATAAGCCTTAGAACACACTTACCAAGAGTCGTTTTTCCACAACCACTCTCTCCCACAAGCCCAAGTGTTTCTCCTTCCCTGATAAAGAAGCTTACTCCATCAACAGCCCGTATATATCCGACAGTTCTTTTCCAAAATCCTCTGGTCAGAGGGAAGTATTTCCTGAGACCTCTCACTTCCAAGATCACTTCACCAACATCCGTCCAGCCGTTAATACGATCTTCGAACGGAGTAGGGGTCAGCAGCATCTCGCAATCCATCTCCCAAAAAGTTGAAACCAAGCACCGCAAGAATAATAAAAGCACATGGAAACATTACCCACGGATACAGACCGATGACCTCTATTCTTTGAGCCCCTTGCAAAAGAACCCCCCAGCTTATCATCGGGGGTTGAATTCCCAGACCAAGAAAACTCAAAACACTCTCCATCAAGATAAGCTCAGGAATGCTTATGGTGAGAACCACAATCATATGGCTGAGACAGTTAGGCAAAAGATGTCGGAAAATAGCTCTTGAATTCGACCCTCCCATTTCCTTCACTGCAACAATAAAATCCTGTTCGCGGAGAGACAGTACCTTGCCCCTGATCTCTCGGGCCAACATGGGCCAGTTCAGGAAGGAAAATATGACCACCATACATACGAAGACCTGAAGGGAGGACCAAGTTCTGGGAAGAGCAGCTGTGAGAGCCATCCAGAGAGGCAGTTGAGGAAAAGACTGCAACACCTCAACAGCCCGCTGCACCAGCATATCAACAAAACCACCATAATAACCAGACAGCGCCCCTAAAATGGAACCTAAAATCACCGTAACTACTGCCCCAAAAAGAGCTATAGTCAGTGAGACCCTTCCCCCATGGAGGATTCTTCCCAGAAGATCCCTGCCAAGACGATCCGTACCCAGGAGATGTATTGAGCCTTCCTCTACACCAAAAAGGTGCAACGTGGAACGGAAACCGAAAATTTGATATTCCCATCCCCGGACAAAAAATCTTATGTAAAGGGGTTTACTGGTATCCTCGCGGTAAATCCTGCTAAAGGTAACCGGGTCTATATCCAGCTTCAGATCGTATACAAAAGGCCTCCAGTGGAATTTCCCTTCGGCATCGAAGAAACGGATTCTTTGAGGTGGTCGGTAAGCTTTATCAGCGTCCAGCTTGTAGTAGTCATGAGGAGCAAAAAAGGGGGCAAAGAGAGACAAAAACGCAAGGGTTACAATAATAACTCCACCCAGCAACCCCATACGATTCTTCTTAAAGTTCCTCCACACCAGCTGAACGTAGCTCTTCCCTCGCTCCGCCTCAACCACATTCACTGCTACTCGCATTGTCCTTTTCTCAGTCATATCGCACCCTGGGGTCTATCCATGCCAGCAGAATATCAGCTAACAGATTTCCTGCGACTAAAAAGACCGCTACCAGGAGAAGGAATGATCCAGCAAGATACATATCCTGCGAAACCAAAGCACTGTAGAACATTGGCCCCGCGGTAGGTATATTGAGCACGGTGCTGGCTACAATCTCTCCCGAGATCATAAAAGGAAGCACCATGCCCTGATACATAATAATAGGGTGCAAAGCGTTCACAACAGCATGCTTAAAAACCACAGTTCTTTCTGGCAAACCCTTGGAGCGGGCGGTCAGAACATACGGTTGGTTAAGTATGTCAAGAAGATTTCCTCGCATCACTCTCATGTTCCTGGCAGTACCAGCCAAACCAACAATAACCACAGGTATCCAGATATGCTTAAGCAAATCGACGAACTTCCCCCAGCTCCAAGGAGCAAATAGGTAATACTGTGAGAATAACCCACCAGGTTGTATACCTCTGGAAGCCAGTATGTACATGGCAACCAGTGCCAAGAAAAAGCTTGGGGTGGAGAGACCTATAAAAGCAAAAAAGGTTGCTACATAATCCCCTATGCGATACTGATGAGTGGCCGAGAAAATGCCGATCATAATACCCACCAGAGTCGAGATGAGATGGCATAAAGAGGCTATAAGAATGGTCCAACCAAGTCTTTCCCAGATGACATCAGCCACTGGCTTCCGGTACTGGAAGGAAAAACCAAAATCACCCCGAGTAATAATGTTTTTCATCCATACCAGATACTGAACATATAAAGGCTTGTCCAGCCCGTAGACTTTCCGAAGTTCCTGAGCAACCTTGGCTGCTTCGGCCTCGGTCAATCCCCCTAAGGATTGCAACTGAAGTTGCACAGTAGTCATGTAATCCCCAGGAGGAAGCTGGATCACCACAAATACAACGACACTGATGACAAAAAGCGTGGGTATACTCATGAGCACTCGACGTATAACGTACCTACTCACTCCAAGGACCCCCTGATACACCTGACAGGGGGCATATGCCCCCTGTCAGGTGCTCCTTACTCTAATCCTTCGAGTATTTCACTATTACCCCGGGTAGGAACTCTGGAAGCTGCTCTTCTTTTGGCGTCCACACCTGTTCCTGCATCACGTTGAGATGGAACCACTGATGGAGCCTGGCAGGTACACCTATCGGGATGTTCTTAAATCGCTTCGTGATAGCTGTGTTGTAAATACCTTCGATAACACCAATGGTGTAGAGATTCTCGGTCCACAGCTTTTGCAGTTCGCTGAAAAGTTCCTTTCTTTTCTCGTAAGACACCTCGTATTTCAGGGCTTCTACAATTTCTATCATCCTTGCCTCAAAGGGTAAGAGATCCCTTTTATCCCCAGGACCTGCACGATGCCAGTTAGGAGTCTGAGCAGTCACTGGAGCAAGCGAAGCCAGCACTGTGTAAGGGGCAGAGAGGAAATCCTGCCGCGCCATATTGAACTCAAACTCACCAGCAGTATCCATTGCCTGCCCCACCGTAGCAGGTACAACCTTAGGAACCAGTCGAATTCCTACTGCCTCAAACATGGACACCAACATCTCTACAATGTCTATGCAGGCAGTTTGATCTTCGTGTACCTTCACCGATATGGTAAGATTTTCCCCCGCAAGAGGTCCTGAAGTCCAGTTGAGGATCCCGTCTCCATCAGTGTCTCTAAATCCCAGACCTGCCAGGAGTTCTCTTGCCTTTTCGGGGTTATAGGGGTAGGAAACCACTGCCTCAGCGTTGTAGTAATCAGCTCCAGAAGGAAAACCACTTGGCAACGGCCTCAGCATCGGGCCAGGAACCAGTGTTCTGGCTATCGTCTCCCTATCGATAGCATGCGAAACGGCTTTTCTGAACTCTAAGTTACGGAAAAGCTCTCTTAATGCTCGATCCCGCTCATCTTTTACCCCCTGATACAGAGACAGATTGAGCTCTAAAGCGAAGGTCAAAGTCCACCGTCCAGGAATTATCTTAAAGCGAGCACCAGGTAGTCTGGCCTGTTCACTGATGAAGGTAAATATTCCTGGAGTTTCAAGGTGCGTCTGATCGCAGGTACCAGCCACAAGATCTAAATCTCGCTGAATGCCTGCTCTGGCCTTCCTGAAGTAGAACTCGCCTATATAGGGGAGTTGCTTACCGGTTTCGTCGACCTTCCAGTAGTAAGGATTCCTCTTCATGATCAAGGCTTCGTCTTCCTTAAAGTATACCGGCACCCAGGCTCCGAGAACCACCGGGGGTAGCTTGTGCGGGGGCAGGGCGTTAATAAAATCCTCATAGGTTTTCTCGGGATTATACTTGGGATGATATGGTTTCAGAACATGAGCAGGTGCCACAGAAAAGTTCAGATAACCCATGTACCAGAGCAAATAGACTGGGAAGGGTTTGGCAAAATGCCAACGTATAGTGTAATCATCGACCTTTTCCAGCTGAGCTACTTCTCCTCCCACTGTCCAGGTACCGGCACCCTGCCAGCTAGGCACATGGGGATCAAGAATGCAATCATAGTAAGTGAAGAGAACATCATCTGCGGTGAAAGGATGTCCGTCCGACCACTTCGCTCCTTCAATAAGGTACATAGTCAAAGTTTTGCCATCTTCAGACCATTCCCAGTGGGTTGCTAAGTTTGGTCCAGGTTCACCAGTTTTTAGCCGCCACGCCATACCGGTGTGGACCAAACCTTCCTGCATGCACTCTTCTATTCCGAACCAACCCCCCACGACTCCCGCAGCCCAGTTCCATCCTGCCGTCGGCACCGCAGAAACTGTTCTCCAAACGTCTCCATAAACTCCTGGGCCGTCCGACATTCCGGAGGTCATGATTACAGCCGGTTTCTTAGGTAACCGTTCTTCAACTGGAGGAAGCTCTCCTCTTGCTACCGCCTCTGCCAACTCAGGTGCCTCACTGTACTGAGGAAGTGCTTTGTACTGAATGATTTCGTGAACTTCAAATGTTGGATATTCCTGTGCAAGAGAAATAGCGGTGGTCACCAACCCTATCACCACGACCCACGCTATAAACAGAGCAAACCCTCGTCTCACTTCCTTGCCCTCCTTTCGTAGGCTCATTCTCTCCATAAACCTTGAGCCTCAAACACCACCTTTTGCCACAGTATCCCTCTAACATCACCTCCCTGAAATTCTTGCTTGCTGAGTAGAACCTCTCACAACAAGCCTTTCCTCAAGAATTACCCTGCGAGGTTGGCTCAAAAACCCTTTCTCAATCCGCTCAAACAAGAGCATTGCAGCTGTCCTTCCTGCTTCATGTGTAGAGATACGCACACTGGTTAGCGGTGGTTGTAAAACCTCCCCGATAACGTCATCAACCCCCACAAGAGACAGGTCTTCGGGAATTTTGACACCGCTCTCACGAGCTGCTCTTAAAACTCCAATAGCAAGCTGCTCGCTGAAAGCGAAAATCGCCGTGGGAAGATCCCAACGAGCAAAGAGAGTCTTCGCACCAAGATATCCACTTTCCTGAGAATAATCGTCCACTTCAATCAAAAAATCTGGTGATGCGGTAACTCCAAATTCTTCCAGAGCTCTTTGGCAACCCTCAAATCGTCTCTTGCTGATACCACTCTCCCTCACTTTTACGAAGGCGATCTTCCGATGACCAAGCTCAAGCAGATACTTTGTTGCCCTGTAACACCCCCCTTCAGCATCCCCCATGACCACATCGAGCGCAGGAACACGGGTTGATCCATAGCAGTTGACGACGGGAATGCCACTTTCGATAGCTCTCTCGACCATTTCTCTCAAGGCCTCGTTGTACGGGGTCGAATAGATAATCCCCTCCACCCGGCTGCGGAGGAACATCTTAAAGAACCGCTCTGTCTTTGTGGTATCGTTATCATTGTTACAGAGAATCACGCTGTACCCCCGAGCAAAGGCCACGTCCTGAATCCCCCTCGCAATGCCAGCATAGAAGGGGTTGGTGATGTCTGGGAGAAGGTACCCTATGGTGAATGTGCGGCGGGTGCGCAGACTCTTTGCCACCAGATTGTGGTTGTAGTTGAGCTTTGCCGCTGCCTCGAGGACCTTTTTCCGTGTTTCTTTACTTACGTACCCGTAGTTCCCAAGGGCTCTGCTCGCGGTAGCAACGGAAACTCCAGCTTCCCTTGCTACGTCTTTGATGGTGACGGTTCTCCTTTCCATACTCTACCCCTTTCCCAGGAATATGGTAACGTTCTCATACCCCTCTGTCAAGGGGGATTTTCACAAAGTTCTCCACTCCTCACCAGCTGAGGGAAAGTCTCTTTCTTTCCACCTTTCAAATAGGAACACCCAGAGGCCCCCTTCGGATTCAGTAGCGATAGTGTATACCCCCCTAAAAAGAAGAAACAAGAAGAAACCAAATACAGATGTCCTCTCTGGTGCAGATTGCCTTCGGATGAGTGCAATGCCCCCCTGAAAAAGCAAAATAGGAAATCCTGCAGACCATGGCAGGAGTTATTCCGAACGGCGAGAACGTCGCAGACCTTGATAAAAATCCAAAGGGTATGGTATATTTTTACTGCCCGTGGGTCCATAGCTCAGCGGTAGAGCAGCCGGCTCATAACCGGTCGGTCCCTGGTTCGAATCCGGGTGGACCCACCATTCTTTCCCCTATGGAGGAGCGATGGAACCACTACAGAACGTTGTCTGGTTCTTTGAAGACATATTCCCCTCCTCCCTTGCTCTTCCCGAAGACCGCGTTGGTCTCCAGGTCCAGGCAAAAGACACTGTAGACAGGGTCATGGTGGCTTTAGAGCTCAATCCTCGGGTCCTTAAGAAAGCCGCAAGAGAAAGAATCGACCTTCTCTATCTTCACCACCCTCCCCTCTGGGAACCCCTCAGCAGGCTCTCTTACTTAGACCCTCTCTTTTCCATGCTTGCAGAGCTGTACTTCCAGAAAATCTCCGTCCTTGCCCATCACACCAATCTCGACCTTGCGCCAGGGGGGATTGCCGACCAGTGGGTAAAACTCCTGGGACTTGAGGGATCCACAAAACCTTTGCTACCAGTAATACACGGAAGAAAATACAAGATTGTGACCTTTGTTCCTCCTTCCCACCTCGATGAGGTGCTCAGAGCTCTCTTTGCCCAGGGTGCGGGGATTATAGGAAATTACGAGGAGTGTGCATTCCTTCTTCCGGGAACAGGAACCTTCCTTCCTCGGGCAGAAGCCCGGCCTTTCATTGGTACCCCCGGTCAGCGAGAGACAGTGGAGGAAATCCGGGTTGAAGTCGAGGTGATGTCTTCTTGCCTTGAAAAGGTTCTGGAAGCTCTCCACAGGACCCACCCCTATGAACAGCCCGTTGTGGATGTCTACCCTCTTGTGACGTTTTCCTCTTCAGCAGGCCTTGGGAGAACAGTACACCTCTCCTCCCCTCTCCCATGGGAGGCCTTCGAAGAGAGAATAGCTTCTCTGGCGATACCCCGTATGGAATTCTTTGGAGAGAGAAAGGCAGTTCTCCAGAAAATCGCCCTCTGTCCTGGAAGCGGAAGAAGGCTCGTTACCAGGGTCATCGAAGAAAGAGCTGATCTCTTCATCAGCGGAGACCTGACCCATCATGATGTTGAGACCCTTTGTCTTTCCAGCGTTTCTTACCTTCACCTTCCGCACGGTGAGGGGGAACGGCGAGCGCTCCGAGAACTTGTTCCTTCTCTAAGAGAACAGGCGCAAAAGAAAGGTTTGAAGGTCAGTATCCTCTTCGAAGAAGATGTCCCATGAGTGACATCCTTGGGCTTTTGCAGAAACTCCAGGAAATAGACCACCGGGGGGACAACCTGAAACAGAGGATTGCCAAAAGAACCAGGGAAGGAGAAACCCTTGAGGGAGAAAAAAGGCGGATAGAAGAGGAACTTCGCCTCCTGAAGCAGGCTCTGGAAAAGGCCCGTCTTGCGCTGGCCAGAAAGGAACTCGAACTCAAAGAGGCTGAAGAAAAGTGGATGACCACGAAGAACAAGCTCTACAGCGGAGAAATCACCTCTTCTAAGGAACTCGCTCAGTGGGAAAAAAGCATGAAAAAACTCGAAGAAACCAAAAGTCTCCTTGAGGACGAGATTCTTCTTGAGATGGAAAACGTGGAAAACCTGGAGCGGGAATTCCGGGAGAAAACAAAGCTCTCCTCCGAGCGCGAAAAGGACCTTACCCAGAGAATAGCCCTTATAGAGACAGAAATTGCTACTCTAAGGTCAGAACTTTCGTCCCTTGAAGCAGAGCGAGAAAGTATTGCCGCCCTGCTCCCCCAGGAAATCCTCATCCGCTACGAAGATCTTCGAAAGAAATTCCCAAACGCTGTTGTTCCCCTTGCAGGGGAAGTGTGTGAAGGATGCCATCTCACCGTGCCCACCGTGGTGGCCAAAGCAGTCCGAAGAAAAGAAGGCGTCGTGAGGTGCCCAAACTGTGGACGATTCCTCTGCTGAGCCGCTCGACGAACTCCTGGTCTTTGTCGATGGTGCCTCAAAGGGAAATCCGGGGGAAAGCGCCGCAGCCTTTGTGGTCTGTGACGGGGATGGTAACGTACTTTTTGAAATGGCCTCCCGGATCGGGATTGCAACGAACAACGAGGCAGAATACTGGGCATTACTTCTGGCCCTTGACTTTCTGCGCCAGTGGAAGGTGAAAAGACTCTCAGTCTTTTCCGACAGTGAGCTTCTGGTTCGACAACTCCAGGGCACCTACAGGGTTCGGTCTCCGAGGCTCTCTTCTCTTCACCAGCTGGTGAAAGAGCGTATTCAGGGATTTCCTTCGTTCACCATCACTCACATTCCCCGGGAGAAAAATCGACGGGCGGATTCCCTGGCTTCCGAAATACTCACTTCCCGTGTCCGGTTATAGTTGTTGAGGAGGGTAGGTCGGGCAACCGCGGGGAGTCAAAACTCCCTGAGGAAAGTCCGAGCTCCACAGAGCAGGGTGCTGGGTAACACCCAGTGGGGGTAACCCCAGGAAAGTGCCACAGAAAACATACCGCCCCGGAAGGGGTAAGGGTGAAAAGGTGAGGTAAGAGCTCACCGGACGCCGGGTGACCGGCGTGCCTGGCAAACCCCACCCGGAGCAAGGCTAAATAGGAAGGGATGAGGTGGCTCGCTGACCTTCGGGTTAGCCGCTTGAGGAGTGGGGCAACCCACTCCCCAGATAGATGGTTGCCACTCTCTCTCAGGGAGAGTACAGAACTCGGCTTACAGACCTGCCCTCCTCAAGCCACCCTTCGCCGCAGGACTGAATGGATCGCAATGGAAATGACAATGATGAGACCGTAAACAAGCTGTGTCCAGAACCCTGAAAGCCCCATAGCAATGATGCCAGCTTCAAGGATTCCAATGATAATGGCTCCGATGAAGGTCCCAAAGATAGTCCCCACACCACCCTCAACAGGTGTCCCACCAAGGAAAACAGCAGCGATAGTTTTTAGGAGATACCCCTGACCAAGGGTGGGCCAGAAGTAAAGGACTTCTAAACTTGCAAGGACTCCTGCAAAGGCTGCAAACCCGCCCATTTGTGTAAAGACAATGATTTTTACCCGATCTACATTGACTCCCATCACCCGGGCACTGGCCTCATTGTCTCCAGTATAGTAAATGTGAGCCCCGAACCGGTGCCGGTTCAAAACAAGCCAGAGGAAAAAGGCCACAACGACTGCCCAGAACATTTGAACCGGAATTTTTCCTAGAACCCTCCCCACAAGGAGGTAGTACAGGGGGCTCTCCTTGGTAGGAACCAGAGTCTTCCCCAACCCCTGACAAAGGACCTGGGTAAGACCAGCCCAGAAAAACTGTGTACCAATGGTGACCACAAGAGAGGGCAAGCGAAGCTTCACCACGAGAAGACCATTCAGGTATCCAGCAACAAGGCCAACAATAACACAAACAAGAAGGGCCAGAGCAACACTCCGCGTGGCATGGAAAACCTGGGTGAAAACGTACCCGCAAAACCCCATAATGGAAGGGAAGGAAAGGTCCATCTCGCCACAGATCACAACAAGAGTAAGCGAGAGGGCCATAATCATCGAAAACGGTATCGTGGACATAAAGGCAGCGTAGATATCCCCGGAGAGAAAAGTTTTCGGACTACTGATGATGAAAAGCAAAAGCAAAACGAAGAGGACAAAGAGAATGCTGACTTGCGTTCTGTTCTCCGAAAGCCATCTGTTCCTCATTCTTCTTCCCCCCAGAAAGAAGACTCAAAAAGAAAAGACCCCGGCAAGCAGCCGGGGTCTTTTCAGGGCATGAGTGACTCAAGACCATGAGGGGTCGTCGGTGTCCTCTGCGAGGTCTCACTCTCACCATTAAGACGACCGGTGCGGGCCACAAGGTAGAGCTTCTCAACGAGTTCCTCCAGAGAAATCGCCGCTTTCATAAACTCTCCTACCACCTTTCCCCGGTCAAGAATCACAATGCGATCCGCCACCGGGTACACGTGGTAGATGTTATGGGTGATGAAAATGGCCGATTTCCCTTTCTTCTTAATCTCCTCGACGAAACTCAACACCTTCTGTGTCTCAGAGAGTGAAAGACCCGTTGTTGGTTCGTCGAGAATAATGAGATCCGCCTGAAAGTGCAGAGCCCTTGCAATCGCCACACCCTGTTTTTCTCCTCCGGACATGGTCCCGACTATAGCGTCAACGCTGAGTGCCGAGGAAGTGAAACCCATGTACTCCCGGATGATTCGTTCAGCCTCTTCTCTCTGTTTTCGAATGTCTATGAACCCCCACCGGTTGGTGATCTCCCGACCCATGAAGATATTGCGCCAGAGGGAATGCTGCTCCGAAAGCGCCCGTTCCTGGAAGACCGTTTCGATACCCAGTTCTCGTGCCATGGCCACAGAGTAATTGACGAGCTTTTTCCCTTTCCAGTAAATCTCTCCCGAATCAGGCTGATGCACACCGGTGAGGATCTTGATAAGCGTTGACTTCCCCGCACCGTTGTCACCCAGAAGTCCGACGACTTCGTTGTACCCTACCTCGAAGTTGACCCCCCGGAGCACTTCCACATGCCCAAAGGATTTCCGAATATTGACCATCTTGACGAGAACTTCAGAAGGTTCAGCCATCCTCTCACCGAATCCCTTGCTCCACAAGCGGAGCGATTTCTTCAACGTTGGTCTTGTCCACAAGCCCAGACCCGGTGTCGATATGGAGGCCAGCAAACTTGTACTTAATGCTCATGCAGAGCTGGACAATCGGCAGGAACCCCTGCAGGAACTGCTGCTGGTCATGGATCAGGTCACAGTACCCTTTCCGCATAGCTTCAAGGGTGGCCGGGGAGAGGTCAAATCCAGCGCCATACATGTCGTCAGGTCCCTTCCCGGCGGCCTTAAAGTATGTTTCTAAAGTAGCAGTGAGCCCACCATGGTCCGTAACCACAAGCTTAACATCTGGATGCGAGGAAACATACGCAGCAAAGACCGGAGCGCCAAGGGGGGCATCGGCGTTCACTTCAGGGGAAATTTCGAGATAGTCCACAACAAGCCCTGCTTCTTCCAGAGCATCGATAACCCCCTTCGTTCTGAGACCGCGGGTAGGTTGCGAGAGAAGACCCCAGACCATAGCCCGGTCTCCAGCTTTAAGGTCGAAGCGCTCAAGGCATCCCTGACCCAGAAGCCGTCCAGACTCGTAGAGTTCCTGGCCGACATAACCAAAGCCTTTTGATCTATACTTTGCTTCAGCCTTAGGAAGGGTGGTGTTCTGCGAAGTCACGATAATACCCTGCGCGAAAGCCTCGTCAATGAGGGGCAGAAGGGCGTCGTCTCCGGGATGGCCCATAACAGCGATACCATCAGGTTTTGCCGCAACGGCTTCCTTGAACTGGCGCACCATCATTTCGGGATCCCAGTTCGACCAAACGTATTCCACCTTGCAGCCCATAAGCTTTTCAGCCAGCTGAGCACCACGGTACACAACGCTCGCAAACGGGCACCCTGGAGGACCACCGCAGAAGAATCGAATGGTAATATCCTTGAAGGGGCTTTCCTCCTGGGCAAGTGCCGAAGTTACAAAAGCCCCAAGGATAAGGAACACCGCAAATCCCAACACCCACAGCCGATTCCGCTTCATTCTGCTTCCCTCCTTTCAGAGTTTTTGCGGAATCCTCAAACACGCGAATTCCAAAAGACGCAATCCCAAAATGGCTTTCTTAGCCCTTTCTCACCTCCCTCACACCCAAACAGGATATACTCCGTACGTCTTCGCCGCCTCAAGAAAAGCCAGAAAGTTCTCCAGAGGTGTGTCAAGCTGCACGTGGTGGGTGGGAGCAATGATGAACCCTCCACCTGGAGCCATAACCCGAATGCGTTCTTGAACTTCGCGCCGAACCGTATCCGGAGTTCCAAAAGGAAGCGTCTCCTGCTCGTCAATGGTCCCCCAGAAGGAAAGCCGTGTACCATAGCGCCTCTTCAGGGCTGCAGGATCCATTGCCTTCGGCTGCACCGGGTTCAGAACATCAATGCCAATCTCGATAAGGTCCTCAATGATGGGTTCAATGTTGCCATCGCTGTGATAGGCAATGAAAATATCCGGGTTGAGACGCTTCAACTCCGAGCAGATGACAGCCATGCGGGGCTTCAGGTACTTCCTCCAGAGATCAGGAGCAATCAGCATTCCCCGTTGTGTTCCCACGTCGTCCCCAAGCCAGATGCCGTCAACACCCATCATAACGAGGCGCTTAACTGCCTCAAGGTGGAAGTAAAAGGGAATATCAAGGATAGCATTAGCTTTTTCTTCATCGGTCACCATATCCATGAGAAGTCGCTCCAAACCCCGGAGATACCATGCTCCTTCAAAGATTGTGCAAACGGTAACCCCAAGGATAAAGTAGTCCTTCCCATACCGCTTGAGAACTTCCTGCAAAGGAGCATAGAGTTCCTCCCGATGGGGGTCAGGAGGGACATAGGAAGCGATATTCTCGTCTTGAGAAAGAGGGTACCTGGCAATCTCGGTATACCTTCCCCTCCCAAAGGGCGTCTCGTACTCCACCTGCTTCCAGGTAATACCCCATTCGCAAACGTACACATCCTCTGAAGAAGCATAGTAAGAATTGGCAATCCCCACTGAGTACTGAATAATATCAAGCCCCAGGGCTTCTTCAAGGTCGTGAACGACGCCTCCATGGGGATTCAGATCCTGAGGGGGCAGGCCGAGATGCTGGCGCAGACGGCTGGCAAATTCCGGGGTGAAACTTGCCGTTATAGGTACACGGTCAGGTTCCTCATGGGAGAGGGCAACAATAACGCGTTCCTTGGAAGTCATGGCAACTCTCCTCCAGGGACCGACACCGTTTGCGGGGTTCTTCCCGCTTCCCAAAGGAGCGTTCGGCTCAAAAGCCGCTCGAATTGCTGAACGCTCTGGCTACTTGAGGTTCCCGAGAAAATGGGAATGGTGGGGAGATAGAAAGTAGGAGCGTCCAGAGTGAAGCCAAAGAGCAAATGCTGCACAAGGAAGACAAGGCTCAGAAAACCCTGGAGATAGGGGTACTGGTAAAGGCAGCAGTCAATAATCCCTTCCTCAAGGTAGGTTTCCCATTCTTTTGCCAGGTCATTCCCCACGACCACAATGCCCTGCTTTCCCGACTCTTTCAGGGCTCTTCCCACACCACAGTTTCCAAAAGCGGTGCTCACGAAAATCCCGCAAAGGCCTTCCTCTTTCAAAAGCTCCTCTTTGACCACCCGGTAGGCCTCTTCTTCGCCTTTGACCTCCACCACTCTGGACACGTCATAGGGAAGACCCCGTTCTCGCACAAAGTCAGTGAGTCCCTGCCAGCGCATAACGTGGGAAGGTGCCTGTTTGTGAGTGGTCAGGGTGTAGATAACCCCTTTTCTGTTCCCCAGAAGGAGCTGAAAAATGCGCCCCGCCATCCTCCCTGCTTCTCCACCATGCTGACCCACATAGAAGACGCGCTTACTCAAAGGGGCGTCAACATTGAAAGTCACCACTCTGGTCCCCCGGATGAAGAAAGCATTGATGAAGTAATCAAGACGGGTAAGGTCTGAGGGAACAATGGCAAGGCCGTCAATGCGCTCCCCGTGGAGAAGCTTTTCTAAGATTGTCGTTTGTTCGCCGAGATTGTGTCCTTGAGTCCGGTACATCTCAAAGTGGATCCCCCACGGAGCGAACGAACGTACAGCATCACTAACGCCCTCTTCCACTTTATCCCAGAAGAAGGCATCTGTCGGAAACAGCACCACAACTCTTTTTGGCTGCGGGAGAGGAAAAACTCCAGAAAAGGTATAACCCAACTCCCGCGCCCTCCGAACGATCTTTTCTCGCAATTCCGGATTAACCTTTCCCTTTCCACTCAAAGCCCGACTTACGGTGGCAATAGAAACATTGAGTTCCTTTGCAATGTCCCTTATAGTAACTTTTTTACCCACCGGTGCAAAACCCTTTCCTGGAGTTCAAAGAATGTCCCTCTTTTGCTCTCATATTACCAGAGACTTTCCCGAAAGACAACCCTGTCCCTCCCCAGGAGGGGAAGGACAGGGAAAGGATAGAGCCTCACTCAGTGAGGAACTTGTAAATCGTAACCTGTCTGTACACCTCTCCAGGAGAAAGGAGCGTGCTCGGGAAATTTGGGTGGTTGGGCGAATCGGGGTAATGCTGCGTCTCAAGGCAGAACCCGGCGTACTGCCCGTAGTACTTGCCGCCCTTCCCTTTGAGGTCAAGCCAGTTGCCCGTATAGAGCTGCACACCAGGCTGGGTGGTGTACACTTCCATAACGATGCCGCTTTCTGGAGCCTTTACCCGCGCCGCCAGTGCAAGCTCCCCGGTCTGATTGTTGAGCACAAAGTTGTGGTCATAACCCTTGAACGGTGGCTCGGCAAAGGCCTGGATCCGCTCACCGATTTTGCGAGGTTCGCGGAAATCAAGAGGAGTTCCAGCAACAGGAGCAATTTCGCCCGTGGGGATAAGATTGTTGTCAACGGGAGTGTAATTGTCTGCCACAATCATGAGCTCGTGGTTCAAAATGTCCCCTGAACCTTCGCCTTCGAGGTTAAAGTACGCGTGATTGGTGAGATTGACAACGGTGGGCTTGTCCGTGGTTGCCACGTACTCAATCTTCAGCGCGTTGTCGTTGGTCAGAGTATAGGTGACGGTCACGTCGAGATTCCCGGGAAAACCTTCCTCACCATCGTGACTCAGGTACTTGAGCCGCAGGGCAGGTCCCTCGGGCGTCTTCATCGGAATGGCTTTCCAAACTACATCCTGAAACCCCTTCACTCCTCCATGGAGCATGTTAGGACGGGCGCCACCAGCGTCGTTGCACGCCAGCTGATACGTTACTCCATCAATGGTGAACCGTCCCTGGGCTATACGGTTGGCATACCGTCCAACTATGCAGCCAAAGTAGGGGTCATTTGGTCCTTCGAACTCTGCAAGGGTGTCAAAGCCAAGAACGACATCCCTGAGAAGGCCGTTTTTGTCCGGAACCCAGAGCTCGGTAACAATGCCACCATAGTTGATAATCTTTACCATTGCTCCGTTGGCGTTGACAAGGGTGTACTGGTCAATGGGCGTACCGTCCTTGGTGAATCCGTAGAAGGACTTTTCAATGACCATGTCCTTGAGGGAAGCAGCAAATGCGCAGGACACGAGCACAAAGAGAACCAGCACCACACCACCAAAGAGCCGTTTCACAACTACACCCCCCCTAAAAGTGTTTTAGTGTTTTTAAACCCCATTTGCAACGGGGTTCACACTGAAAATAATAGGAGAAAAATTTCCAGAAGTCAACGAGGTCTTATAAAAAGTTTTCCAAAAGTGGGGAAGCTTCTGAGAGGAAGAGAAACAACTGTTTCCGTCTCAACCTCAAAGAATGGATTCAAGGTATTCCCTAAGCTTTTCAGGAGAGACTTTTCCTGTCGCTGCGGAAACAATTTTCCCCTGCCGGTTGAAGAAAACCAGGTGAGGAAGGAAAAAGACCCCAAAGTCCCTGCTCACGGAGAGATCCTGATCCACCACCACAGGATACCGGATGCCCTGGCGCTCGGCGAACTCGCGTACTTCCTCGGGGTACTTGACACCAACACCGACGATAACAAGGCCTTCCTCCCTGTAGGCTTCGTAGAGCTCGTTAAGGAGTGGAGCTTCTTCTTTACAGTCCTTACAGCGAGGAGAAAAGAAATACACAATAAGAGGGCGGCCGGAAAAACGGCTCAGACGAATACGGCGATTGTTGAGGTCGTAAAGGGAGAAATCTTTCTCAAGATGAGGCCGGGAAAGGGAGAAAAACGCATACACCCCTGCGAAAATCGCAATTCCGGCAAGAACCCAGAAAACGCGACGCCCCACTCTTCTCACTCCATTTCCTACCATGATGATAAGTCCAGTAAGAATTATTTCAGGGCTTCCTCTTCTCGTCAAGACCAAGAAGGAAAGAAAAAGAAACCCTCCAGAAGACTTGCCCCACAGGGGGCACAATGGCTATAGTTGTTCTGGAAAGGAGGACAGCCTATGGTCACCATAGAACGTGTTGCTCTCTGGGGATGGAAGAACAACATCCGCATCACCAATGGCACCGTGGAGGTTGTGGTCACTACAGATATCGGTCCCCGAATTCTCGTACTTCGTTTTGTCAACGAAAAGAATCTCTTCAGGGTTCTCGAAGAGGAGTGCGGAATTTGTGGAGGGAACGAATGGCACCTTTTCGGAGGACATCGTCTCTGGCACGCCCCGGAAGCTCGCCCTCGCTCGTATTCTCCTGACAATGACCCAGTCGCTTTCACCCCTAAGGAGCGGGGAGGAATCTTCACCCAAAGGGTTGAAGCGCTCACTGGAATTGAGAAGGAAATCGAGGTGGTCATGGATGACGAGGGGAACCACCTCACGGTCATACACCGCCTCACCAATCGAGGGGTCTGGCCTGTGGAACTTGCCCCCTGGGCTCTTTCGGTCATGGAACGGGGAGGAATAGCTATCATCCCTCAGGAACCCTATCAGAGCTGGTCGGAAAACCTTCTGCCTGTACGGTCATTAGCCCTCTGGGGGTATACCGATATGTCTGACCCCCGCTGGCTCTGGGGAAAAAGATATGTCACCCTGCGGCAGGATCCCGAAAAGACCTCTCCACAAAAAGCAGGCTTTGGCAACCGGTTCGGGTGGGGAGCATACTTCCTCGAGGGGTACCTCTTCGTCAAATATACACCGTACCTCCGGGGCGCCCTCTACCCCGACATGGGTTCTTCCTTTGAAATATACACAGACCACCGCTTTCTTGAACTCGAAACCCTAGGACCTCTTGTCCGTCTTGAGCCTGGGGAAACAGTGGAGCATCAAGAAGACTGGTTCCTGTTCAGGGGCGTCACCTGCGAAGACACCGAGGAGAGTATTGCCGAAAACATCCAACCCCTGGTGGAAGAAGCCCTTAAGGAAGGAAGCTTTATGTGTGACGGTGGGCAATATGAGAGGCACCAAAGGATTCGGGTTTGACCTTGGCCACAAAACCCATGCTCTCAATCATACCCACAACCTCACGAATCAGATTCCGGGTAGGACCATTCTGGCCAACGTCGATGTGGATTTCCACATTGTAGTTTGAAAGGTGGTTCCCGGGGAAGCGGTGGAGAAAGTCCACAAGCTTCTGAGACACCTGGAGCGAGAGGTAAGCTTCATGGTAGATGATGTCACGAATGGTCCGCACGTCTTTCAGATACACTCTCCTCCAAAAGTACCGCCCTCCAAAACCCACCCGGTGGATAATGAGGGCGGTAACGAATGCCCGAACAGGGGGAGTTTCCTGAACATCCTTCGAATCGGTGCCAATGATAATCCGATACTGGCGCTCCGGTTCTTCCCGGATGAACTCGAAGAGAGAAGAAACAACAGCCTCAAAGTCAAGCACCCCATATGTTGGACTGTGAAAAAGCAACTCCTGCATCATGGTCTTATTCTACCACGCTTCAGGAAAGGAGGTTGAGGAAGTGAAAAAATTTCTCTGTCTTTTCTTCCTTGCCTTTTTCACTCTTCCTGCCTTCTCCCAAGAAGATCCCTTCGCCCAGGCGCGGGAGAAAATGCTTGAGCAAGATATCATCGCACGGGGTATTACTGACTCCCGAGTCATTGAAGCCCTGCGCCGCGTTCCTCGCCACCTCTTCGTCCCCAAAGAACTGGAGAAGCTGGCCTACGAAGACACCCCACTTCCTATCGGACACGGACAAACCATCTCCCAGCCTTACATTGTGGCCCTCATGACTGAAAGCCTCAGGGTACGGCCAGGTGAGAGAATTCTTGAAGTGGGCACTGGCTCCGGGTACCAGGCAGCAATCCTCAGCGAAATAGGATGCGAGGTGTACACAGTGGAAATCATCAAGACTCTGGCTGACGAGGCACGGGAACGCCTTCTTCGACTTGGGTACAGGAACGTTTTGGTGCTCTGGGGTGATGGGTACCTTGGCTGGGAAGAAAAGGCCCCTTTTGACGGCATCATCGTCACCTGCGCTGTGGACCATCTCCCTCCTCCACTCCTTCAACAGCTCAAAGAGGGCGGAAGGATGGTTATCCCTGTCGGCCCACCCTGGAGCATTCAAAGCCTCCTTGTTGTGGAAAAACGCAAGGACGGCATCGTCACTGAGGACTTAGGAGCGGTTCGCTTTGTTCCCCTCACCAGGGAAAAAAGGATAGAGTAATAGGGAAAAAGCCAGATAGGCGAGAATGGCGAAAAACAGGGCTATCCAGAGCCCCCAGAAAAGCGAAACGAGGTGGGCGAGGAGAGAGGAAAATACCGAGAAGAATCCGTTCCAGGCAAAGACTTCTCCAAAAAGGTGAGGCGCAGTATGCTGGATGCCCTGGGAAAGGAGGGGGAAGGGAAAGCCGAGGAACCACCCCACAAGAGCAAGAATCGGCAACACAACACAGAGACTCCCCAGGGACGAGAAACCAAGCAATGTCTCCCGAAGACCAAAAAGACCAAGGAAACACCCGAGAAGAACAGCAGCATGGCTCAAAAGGAGGAATCGAGGGAAAGCCGTCCCTTTACAAAAGACGAAAAAGCTGCCAAGACCGGAAAAGAGAAGAAGCGCACCAAGAAGCAGGGAAAAGGCGTACAGAGGGAATCCCAGAAGCATGTGGAGGTAAACGATGAGAGGAATTTCCACAAACATGAAACCCACACCTGTGAGCACTCCTCCCAGGGAAAGCCGGAACCGGTACCTGGAGGGTGGGCGTTTCCTGAAAAAACAGGGAAGGAGGATGAAGAACCCTGAGAATCCACCCATCACAGCGAGTGTAAAGAGGACAACGAGAAACCCTGCTCCTCCAAAGGGGAGCCAGCGCTTTCCCACCTCCTTTAAGGCTTCCGCAAGGGCTGAAAGACGTAAGAAATTCCCGAAATACGGTCGGCTGTCCTGGGGAGGCCGAAGGTCAAAGAGCTTGCTACCTTTTCCTTCTAAAGCCGCACATACGGCACGGTAATACCGCTTTCCAGTGTGGAACACCTTCTCCATTTCTTCCTCGTTCCACGGACCATACACAAAGTCAAAAGCGTATTTTCGAACCAGAGAAAAAACGTTTTCAAGGTCGTCCCGAGTCCAGGGAGTCTTTTTCACAAGAAGGAGAGCAAAGTCAAGGCTCTTCACCACAAGGAGGCGTTCCCGTAGCTCTTCTCCCAGGACCTCTCTTAAAAGAAGAACGAGTTTGGGAAGAACAGAAGGAGGATTCTGGAGGAAAAACGAGAAAACCACGACTCCCCGGGCATCCAGAGCCTGAAAGAGATCCCTGACTCCTTCAACGGTCAGAAGGAAATTCTCCTCGAAAGAAAACCCTCCTGGAAATACCGTGGCTCTTCCCACAGGAACCCGAAGGACCACCATGTCCCAGAAAGCACGCCTTGCAGCGATGAACTTCCGGGGAAGACCCACATGAACACGGGCAGGAAAGAAAGGAACATGCTCCTTGAGAAAGGTGGAAAACAGAGAGGACTTCGTAATAAAGTCAACGGCCTGTACTCCTGCTGCCCATGCGGCATACACCGCAAGGCCATCTCGCTCTTCCACCACCAGGGCGCGACCTGGTCGAAACGCCTGAAAAGGAAGGGACATGAGGAGGTGTTCGAGAAAGTCGGAGTCCACCCTCTGGGGGAAATAAGCGGTGGTTACGTGATCGTGTATCAGGATGAAACTTTCGGGAGGAAGCCTCTGAAAAAGCGGACTCAGCCCCAAACCAAAACGCGCATGAGGAGAAGCAAATACCTCGAGATACTCTGCAGGATTCCGGTAAACCCCAAGGAGATAGGTATCGGGCAAAGCGGTGATCGCCCGGGAAGGGGCATAGGGGGAAAGGAAAGGCTGTAAGGGAAGAAACAGAAAGGGAAGGAAACACAGAGCAAAAAGCCTCTTCTTCCCCCGGTTTCCTGCAAAGGTAAGAAGGACAAGCAACGCAAAAAGCGCACGGAGCTCGTCAAGCACAAAAAGGAGCAGGAAGGCCCCACCCACCCCGAGTGCAGACCCGACGAAATTCAAGGCATAGAGAGAAGGGAAAAATTCTGGGAAAAGTTCAAAAGCAGTGACCTGAAGTAGGCCGTGGAAGAAAAAGGGAAAGAAGACAACGAAAAGGAGTCCCCCGAGATACACCCACTGCAGTGGGTGTACAAAGAACTGGTATACGTCAAGGGGGAGAAAAAGAAAGACTGCAGCAGAGGCAAGGAGGGAAAGTCCAAAAAGAGGAAAGATAAAACGCCGGAAGCGCTCTGAAAGCAAGGGATAAAGGGTTCCCGATGCCCCGTATCCCAGGGTGGCTAAAGCCACAGGAAGCGAAACGAAATGGTGCCCAAAAAGGAAAGCAAGAAGCCGAAAAAGGACCATTTCTCCTGCCAGGCAGATGAAAGCCACGAGAAAAACACGCTGTGCCAGGACTTTCCTCTCCATCTTCCCTCCCCTCCGGTATAATATTACCAGAGGACCGAAGCACATGAGGAAAGAAGTCGTCATACGATTCAAGCGGCTTACAGAACGAGCACGCCTTCCTCAGTTCGCTTACGAGGATGATGCCTGCTTTGACCTTTTCAGTCCCTGCGACCTCACCATCCCTCCGGGAGAAAGCGCGGTTGTCGACCTTGAAATCGCCTCCGAATTCCCCACAGGTTACGAGGTCGTCATTCGCCCCCGAAGCGGCATGGGAATCCGTCATGGCATCATGATTCATCCGGGGACCATTGATGCTGGGTACCGGGGAAGCTGGGTTGTGCGTCTTTTTAACTTCGGCACTGCTCCATACCGCATCTGCCAGGGGGACCGCATCGCTCAGGGAGCTCTCCGGGAAGTTCCAAGAGTACGGATCGTTGAAACCTCTACCCTCTCCCCTACCCAGAGAGGAGAACGGGGCCTTGGATCAACAGGAAGATGAGGAAGGAGGACACCTTATGGAGATTCTGGAAAGCCTCAGGAGAGAGCCAATTATTGCTTATCTCTCGATGGAAATCGCTCTTTTCAATGACATCCCAACCTACAGCGGTGGCCTTGGCGTCCTTGCCGGAGATACGGTACGGTCTGCGGCTGATCTCTCTTTGCCCTTTGTAGCGGTAACCCTTGTGAGCCGCAAGGGATATTTCCGGCAGGAAATCACCCCCGAGGGGTGGCAGGTCGAGCATCCGATGGAATGGGATGTGGAAAAAATCCTCACTCCCCTTCCTCAAAAGGTCACGGTCACCATAGAGGGCCGAAAGGTTATGGTAGGAGCCTGGGTGTATTTCTGGCGAAGCTTTATCGGAAGCATCGTTCCGGTCGTTTTCCTTGATACGGACCTTCCGGAGAACAACCCTGAGGACCGGACCATTACGGACTTTCTCTATGGCGGCGATCGGCGATACCGGCTGAAACAGGAGATTGTCCTTGGTGTCGGAGGGGCCCGCATGCTCAAAGCCTTAGGATTTGAGGTGCGAAAGTACCACATCAATGAAGGCCACGCAGCCCTCATCACGCTGGAGCTCCTCCGACAGAGCCCCCAATTTGACCCAGAGTTCGTGCGAGCCCGCTGTGTCTTCACCACCCACACCCCTGTGGAGGCAGGACACGACAAGTTCGCCTACGACCTCGTTCGCGAGGTCCTTGAGGAGCTTGTTCCCTTCCCTGTACTCCAGAAATACGGAGGAGAGGACCACCTCAACATGACCCTTCTTGCCCTCAACCTCAGCGGCTATGTAAACGGGGTTGCCCGTCGCCACAGCGAGGCCTCCCGTCACATGTTCCCTGGGTACGCCATCCACTCTATCACCAACGGTGTCCACAGCTTCGCCTGGACGAGCGAGAGCTTCCGCGTGCTCTTTGATCGGTATATCCCTGGATGGGCATATGAGCCGAGCTTCCTCTCCCGGGCGGACATCATTCCCGACGAGGAAATCTGGAGGGCACATCAGGAGGAAAAGCGGAAACTCCTTCAGTTCGTGAAAGAAAAAACTGGTGTCGAAATGGATGAGAATGTCCTGACCATCGGTTTTGCCCGGCGGATGACAGCTTACAAGCGACCGCTCTTCATTTTTTCCGACCTCACACGTCTTCGAAGGATCAAGCGAAAAGGGCCATTCCAGATTATTTTCGCCGGGAAAGCGCATCCTCAGGACTGGGAGGGGAAACGGTGCATTCAGGAAATCATTCGTCTTTCTCGGGAACTTGCCGCGGACATTAAAATCGCTTTTCTCGAGAACTATGACCTTGACACCGCCAAAAAAATGGTGGCGGGGGTTGATGTGTGGCTCAACACCCCCATGCGGCCCCTTGAGGCTTCAGGAACAAGCGGCATGAAAGCCGCCCACAATGGCGTGCTCCACTTCAGCGTTCTCGATGGATGGTGGATTGAAGGGCACGTTGAGGGAGTGACAGGCTGGTCTATAGGGCCAGAGAGTGAGGCAGGGAAAACCCCCCAGGAACTCCTTGAGGAGGAAGTGGACGACTTCTACAACAAACTGGAGTACCTCATCATTCCCCTGTACTACACACAGAAAGACCACTGGCGACAGCTTATGAAAAATGCCATTGGAAAAGTCGCCCCGTACTTCAACGCCCACCGCATGATGCGCCGCTATGTGACCGAAGCCTATTTCCACCAACCCCTCCTTGCGAATCACCTTGTCCAGGAGGAAACGGCAAGCTGAAACAAAAAAGCCCCGGCGCATGCGCCGGGGCTCCTCTTTTCGAGGACTCAGAGTTTTCTCACCCGCACTGCCTGAGGACCCTTGGTACCCTGCTGGACTTCGAACTCCACTGCCTGTCCCTGTTCCAGGGTCTTGAAGCCACTCCCCTCAATAGCCGTGTAGTGAACAAAAACGTCTCCACCTTCGTCAGACTCGATGAACCCGTACCCTTTCGTCGCACTGAACCACTTCACCTTACCGGTTGGCATTGAAACTGAAACCTCCTAAAAAGAAAATTCAGGGTTTGCGCAAACCCAAAAGCATGGTAGCACGGTGCGCTGTCGCCTGTCAATGGAAGTTGGAAAATTTTGTCTCCTCAGGAGCAATTTGCAGGGGCTTGAAGCTTCTCAAGAAAGCTGGTATATTTGTGGGCAGTTCACCAAAAGAAAGCGGGGATTGGACATGGCAAAGTGCGAGATCTGTGGGAAAAAGAGCTCTTTCGGGAATCAAATCAGTCACTCCCATCGGGTGAGTCGCAGGCTCTGGCGACCGAACGTGCAACGGGTACGAGCCATAGTGGAAGGAAGGGTTCAGCGCCTCTACGTGTGCACTTCGTGCCTTAAAGCAGGAAAAGTACAGAAAGCAGCCCGATAGGGGAGTCTCTATCGGGCTTTTCCTTCAGTAAGCCCGTATTCTCTCCGAGAGACGACGCACCGTTCCCCGAATGTCTTGTGCTGAAAAAACGAGAGACCCCGCCACGATAATGGAAGCACCGCAGGAGGCAAGGAACTCGATGTTCTCCTCCTTTACTCCTCCATCGATTGCAATCTCTACTCTGAGCCCTTTTTCCTGAATTCTTCGTCGAAGGGCGCGAATCTTCTCCTCCATCCCGGAAATGAACTTCTGGCCTCCAAATCCCGGGTTCACCGTGAGGAGAAGAACAAGGGAGAGCTTTCCAAGGACATGATCAAGGATTGTGAGGGGTGTTCCAGGACAGAGGGCAAGGCCACTCTTTTTCCCCACCCTGGCAATGTCCTGGAGTACGGCGTCGAAATCCTGAACCGCCTCGGCGTGGAAACTGATGAGGTCAGCTCCAGCCTGAGCAAAATCCCGAACAAAGGCCCGGGGATTGTCCATCATAAGGTGAACGTCGATGAAAGCTTCGGGAAGCACCTTCCGGACAGCCTCAACGATAAGAGGACCAAAGGTGAGGTTGGGAACGAAATGTCCGTCCATCACGTCGACGTGGATGATCTCTGCTCCCCCCTCCCAGGCTTCAAGGAGCTGTTCTCGAAGCCGGGAAAAGTCACAGGACAGAATCGATGGAGCAAGCTTCGCCATAAGTCTCTCCCCCGTTAGTCAATCTTCTTCTCCCAGTAGTAGTATCCGTTCAGGAAAATGGTGACCTTTCCTCGCCCCTTGGTGAGCGCAGAAACCTCCACAAGGTCTTCGCCTCTGTGTTCCCGCTCGTACACTACCCGTTCTCCCAGCTCGTCCTGCACCACCACCTGAACAGTGATGGGATTCTGGGAAGAGGGCAGGACAAAACGGAGGTTGAGGGTTTTCCTCCCATCGGCTTCCGCTTGCGGACGTTCCTGGGCCCTGGTGACCTGAAGGCGAAGGCTCTCCCCCCGGGGAACAAGCTCCCCCGCTTGTGGGTTCTGCCCCACCACGATTCCTCCAGGACGTCCCTCCGAGGAGACCTCCTCAACGCTCCCCACCACAAGGCCATTCCGGGCAAGGACCTCCTGAGCTTCCTCAAGCCGGAGTCCAACGACATCGGGGACCTCGACTTCCCCAGTCCCTCCTCCCTTTCCCGCAGAGATAAGAAGGTGCACAAGGCTTCCCGGAGCCACTTCCGTTTGAGAAGCAGGATTCTGGGAAATGACGTATCCCCGGGGGAGCGTGTCATGGCTCACCTCCACAACCCTCCCCACCCGCAGGCCGCTCCCCTCAAGGATGCTCTGCGCCTCTTCAAGACTCTTCCCCCGAACGTCAGGGAGAGATACCTGACCTTTTTGAGGAGTCACCGGCACGCCTTCTGAGAGCGTTCCGTTCACCACCACCTGGAGGCGGGTGTTCCTCTTGGCCCGGGCCCCAGGAGGCGGATTCTGATCAAGGACGGCAAGAGGAGGAGCACCGGGGTCAGAGGTAACCCTCTCCACTTCAAGGCGCAGGCCAAGGCGGGTTGCCTTATTGATGGCTTCAAGAAGCGTCATGTTTCGCACATCGGGAACAGGAACGCTTCCGCTGCCGACATATCCCTCAAAAAGCACAAAACCCACAAAAAAGCTCACAAAAAGGCCAAGGCCAAAAAGCAGTGCTGCCCCAAACACCCTTCCCAGGAACTCAAGAAGTCGTGACTTTTTCTGGTCCTCCCTGCGCTCCTGCCTCACGCCTTCTTCCTCCAGATAGCCACGAAAAACCCGTCACAGAAAAGATCATGGGGCCAGAGGAAAACAAAACCATCTCTGACCCTTCCCGGAACCTCCCCCTCAGGCTCCACCCGCACCAGTGCAGGCCCCTTCTCCTGCTCAAAAGCTTCTGCAACCCCAACGGTTTCCTCCCAGGTTAAAGTGCACACAGAGTATACCATGAGCCCCTGGGGTCTGACCACCTGAAAGGCTTCGCGGAGAAGCTCAAGCTGCAGCGAGGCACACTGCCTGACGCTCTCCGGTGTGGCTTTTAAAAGGGCTTCCGGATTGCGGCGAACAGTCCCCAGGTTCGAGCAGGGCGCATCAAGGAGAAGACGGTCCGCCACGAACCAGAACCTTTCGGGAATCCGGAGACAATTGAGAACCTCAGGCTGGACGATTAAAACGCCACTTCGCCGCATAAGCCCTTTCAGAACTTCAATCCGCCGCTTTTTCTTATCCCAGGCAAAGAGCTTTCCTTCATTCCCCATAAGCTGAGCCAGAAGGAGAGTCTTCCCTCCCACCCCACAACAGGCGTCGACCACAACCTCGCCGCTTTTTGGTGCTACGAGGTGCCCGACAACCTGGGAACCGAGATCCTGGGGATAGAAAAGACCCTGGGCGTACTCCGGAGTACGCACGAGTGCAGAATAACTGGAAACCACTTCCAGTGCCCCACTGATGCGGCTTCTCCTGCTGGGAATACCTCGCTGAGCAAGGAGCTTTTGGAGTTCCTCCTCTCCTATTCGCAGCGTGTTGACCCGAATGTAAAGGGGCGGTGGAAGAGCAAGAGACCTCAGGAGAACGTGTAATTCCTCCTCAGGCAAAACCCTCCTCCACTCTGCTTCAAGCCAGGCAGGGAGGTCAATACCCCACTTTTCAGCCTGAGCACGATGGGCCGCAAGATCCCGTTCCACATTCCGCAGAACTGCATTGACGAGGGGGACAAAGGCGACCTGGCCAAAGGACCGCACCACTTCGACCCATTCGTGAACAACAGCGAAGGGAGGAACACGGGTGTGGAAAAGAAGCTGGAACATCCCTAACCGAAGGGCATTCTGAATCACAGGGGGAAGTCGTTCCCATTTTGGAAGGTACGTCCTGGCCAGGGTATCGAGCTTTTCCCGAAACTTCACCACTCCCCGCACAAGGCTCACCAGCAAATCTCGCTCGTGGGGGGAATACCTCAAAGAGCAGGCCGTGTAGGCCTGATCCAGGAAAGCAATCCGTCCCTCGTAGAGACGGATGAGAATGGACAGCGCGTCACGACGGTACCTGTCGACCAACCCTTACTCCCTGCTCTCCCGGAGAAGCAAGAGCCTCACAAGCTGTAAGGCAGCTATGGCAGTTGCAGCAACATAGGTCAGAGCTGCAGCGCTGAGCATCTGTCGTACCAGGGGTTTCTCCTCGGGGGCAATGAAGCCCAGGCGATCCAGAACTCCATAGGCCCTCCGGCTGGCGTCGAACTCCACGGGAAGGGTCACAAGCTGGAAAAGTACCGCAAGGCTGAAGAAAAGAATACCAAGATCCATCAGAGGCCGAAGGGCAAAGAGAAAGCCGAGGAAAAAGAGAGGAAGCGCGAGTTGGGACCCAAACCCGGCAACGGGGACAAGGACACTCCGAAGGGCAAAGGCAGAATACCCTTCACGCTTCTGCAGGACATGCCCCACTTCGTGGGCAACGATGGCAAGGTCAGCCACCGAGGTTCCCCGGGCAACAGACCGGGAAAGTCGCAGGGCCTCCCGGGAGGGATCGTAGTGGTCCGTCAAAGCCCCAGGGATTTCCTCAATCTTCACCCGAAGCCCAAGATGCTGCACGAGTTCCTCCGCAACCTGAAGACCGGAAAGACCCACCCGGGCTCTCTTCCGGGAAAGGAGAGCATAGGTCTGCGTCACCTTGGTGTGAGCATACAGGGCAAGAAGAAGCGCTGGAATGAGTATCAAAAAGGTCGGGTCAAGGAAGAACACTTCACCTCACCTCCTCACCCATTCTCTGACCCACGGACAAGCGATACCCGCACACGAATTCCCATGAAGACATGACTCGCCTCCCCTCAGGCTGGAGCCTGCGAATGACCACTAAACCTTCTCCAGCGCACACCACAATACCTTTTTCTTTCTCTATACGATGAATAGTTCCGGGAGGACAAGGAGTTCCATTGTTCTCTTCCCAAAAGGCCTCAAGAATTTTCAGGCGTTTCCCGGCAAAAAAAGTATACGCCCCGGGAGAGGGGAAGAAGGCCCGAACCTGACGGACGATATACCATGCGGGACTTTCCCAGTTAATACGGGCTTTCTCCTTTTCCACCACCGGAGCATACGACGGCTCTCCTTCCTGGGGACAAGGCGTAATGCGCCCCTCCTTCCAGGCCGGGAGGACTTCCCGGAGGAGCTTCCCGCCCAGAGTTCCGAGCTTCTCAGTCAGGGAAGCATAGGTGTCCTTGGGCAGGACAGGGAGTGACTTCTGAGCAAGGATGGGTCCTGTATCAACGCCCTCGTCCATAAGCATGATGGTCACCCCTGTTACCTCTTCACCGTTGAGGAGCGCCCAGCGGATGGGGTCCGGACCCCGGTATTGAGGGAGGAGCGAGGCGTGGACATTGATGCACCCAAGAGGTGGCAGGGAAAGGAGGTCTTTCTTCAGAATCTGCCCATACGCAGCAACCACGATAACGTCACATCGCAATGACCGCAAAAACTCCACAAAGTCGGGACGGTTAACCCGCTCAGGTTGCCATACTGGAAGTCCCAGGCGTTTCGCTTCGCAGCACACCGGAGGGGACACAGGGCGCAATCCACGCCCGGCCCTCCGGTCCGGGCGGGTGACAACCCCAAGGATTTCCAACTCTCCATCTCCAACGAGTTCCGTCAGCACCCTGACCGCAAAAGAAGACGTTCCCATGAAGACAACTCTCAACTTCAGGAGGCTCCCTCCCGGGCAATCCTTTTCAGTTTGCTGCTCAAAAGCAATCTCTTTGCCGGGTGCAAACGATCCACAAAAAGAACACCATCGAGGTGGTCAATCTCGTGCTGGAAGATACGGGCAAGAAGACCACCGGCCTCGATTTCCACATCCTTTCCCCCAAGGTCAATCCCCCGCACCAGGACACGGGAAGCCCGCTCAACCTTTCCGTAGACCTCAGGAATGCTCAGACACCCTTCCTCGCCGACTTCCCGCTCCGCACTCATTGCGACAATTTCAGGATTGAGAACCACAAGGTCCTGTCTGGTTTCCGGGTGGAGGACAACGATGATGCGCAGAAGCGCCCCAACCTGGTTCCCGGCAAGGCCTATACCCGAAAACGCATGCATGGTTTCCCGCATGTCCTGTGCCAGAGCCACAATGTTCCCATCTATGCTGGTTACAGGCTGTGCTTTTTTACGAAGCAGAGGGCTTCCATACCTCTCAAGAACCCGAAGCGCCACTGGCCATTCCTCCTCAGGACAGAACAAACTCAAAAGACCACTGCATCCCCGACAAAGGGAAAATCTCCACACACACGTCAAAGGCTTCTGCAACGTCTTCCTCGGGATATCGAGCGACGAGTTCTGCGCTTTTTGCCCGTTCCCGCCGAGGCCGCACACTCGGGAAAGGCCCGAGGACCTGAATCCCCCGTGCTTCAAAGAGCTCCTTTGCATGGAAAAGAACCCGAAAGACGGCTTCCTTATTCCGGGAACGAACAACGAACCGAACAAGCCGCACGAAAGGAGGATACCGAAGAGACCTCCTTTTTTCAAGAGCATCGGCATAGAAAAGGGACCAGGGTTTCAGGAACTCTGGAAACCGTCTCAAGCTTTCCCGGCTCCCCTGAACAAGAACCTGAGCGTCCGGGGGGAGGAGACGCAATACCTTTTGCAGGCGGATGTACAGCTGTTCCCAGGCACCGATTTCCGGCAGAGATAGCCACTCATCGAGAGAATGCACCACGAAAAGGGAAACCCGGGGGAGAAGGTCTTCCCTCAAAAGAGCACTGGTGCCCACAAGAATTGAAGGGGCTGCAACCTTCCCCATCCATCCTTCCTCTTCGATTTCGGGGTCTACTCGCTCAGAAGGTACACCAGGAAAGGTTCGCTGTACCTCCTCAAAAACCCTCTCCACTCCCTGCCCCCACTCTCCCCACTGGATTCCCCCACACGACGGGCAGGTACTCTCAGGAGTCAGGCGGAAGTGACAGAGGGGGCAGACAAGCAGCGCAAGATCCTTGTGATACCGCAGAGCAATACCACAGGAAGGGCAGGTATAGTAGAAACCACATTCCCGGCAACCCAGGGCCGTGGCGTACCCGGTTTTCTGCACCCATATGAGCACAATCCCCTTCCTTTCCACCACCGAGACAATAGCCCGTCGAACAGGCGGGAAAAGGGCGAAATTCCTCCACAAGCCTCTGGCGACAACTCCCTGAACGTTCCTTGTACCAGAAGACGGGATAACCCCTCCGGGTTTCACCTTTCCCTCCCTCCACCGGAAGTACACCCGCAGAGAAGGAAGAGCACACACGATGTGCAGGCATTCCCCAAAGTGATGTGCCCGCTCTTCCATAACCTCTCCAATATCGTAATGGGGTGCTCGATCGGCAACGTATCCCTTCTCCTCAGGATCAAAGAGCACAGAAAGGCCAAGACTCTGGCAGGGAAACACGAAGGCCGAAAGCCGAGTTCCCACCACAGCGTCGAAATCACCCTCGAGAATTCGCCAGAAAGCAACGACTCTCTCCTTGGGACGCAGACGACTGTCATAGCGGATGAGCGACATGGAGGGGAAGTGCTCTCTAAGGAAAGCGCAAAAAGCATCCACCTTTTGCAAATCGGGGAGAAGGAGAAGGGCCTTTTTCCCCTCTTCCCAGGCTTTCACTAAGATATCCCGAAGGAAGGCCTTCCGTTCCTCAAGACGAGGGATTTCCCAGAAAAAGCACTCCCCAGGGGTACGAGGAGAGTCTCCAATTTTCAGAAATTCTCTTTCCAGACGGAGAATGCCATCCTTGAGGAATCGCTCGAGGTCCTTAGCGGAGACACGGAATCGCTCGAGGAAAAGGAAGAGATTCATTCCCTGGGGCGGCAATACACCAAACCTTTTGCAGCACTCCTGGACGTTCTCCCCCGCAAAAACTCGAAATCCCAAGTACTTCCTGGCGGATTTCCCAAGGGGGGGAAAGAACGATGCCAGTACTTCCCCCAAGGGAGAGAGGTACAGGAGAGAAAGCCTTCGGGAAAACCCAAGAAGGGTAGAGGGAAAGGGAGGAAAAGGAAGCACCTCGCGAATTTCCTTGAGGCCCGGGAGTTCCTCGCCCCCCTCCTCCACCACCCATCCGGTCAGGATCTGACCGTGGAAATCCACTTCCACGGTGCTTCCAGGAAAGACCTTGTCCTGGAGATCCAGGGGAACAGCATAGGAGAAGGTCCGAAAAAGAGGTAGAGGAAGAGCGACTTGGACAATACGCCTCATGAGAGGAAGTGGGATACCAAGTGCTCAACAATCTTCTCCGCAACATCTACCTTCTCAAGAAGCGGAAACGCTACCTCATTCCCCTTCCGATCAACAATCCACACCCTGTTCGTTGAGGTAGCAAACCCGCTCTTCTGACCAACGAGGTTGGCAACAATCATGTCCAGGTTTTTCGCCACAAGTTTCCGCCTTGCTTCTTCAAGGACGTGGTCTGTCTCAGCACAAAACCCCACAAGAACCTTGTTCCCCTTCTCCTTCCCAACTTCTCCAAGAATATCGGGATTCGGAACAAGGGGAAGCACCAGGGGTTCATGACCTCGCTTGATTTTCGTAGGAGCGAAAGAGGCGGGGCGGAAATCGGAAACTGCGGCGCTCATCATAAGCACATCGCACCAGTCAAAAGACGCCAAAACTGCTTCCCGCAGCTCCAGCGCACTTTCCACCCTGGTGAGTTCTATTCCCGAGGGGGGACGAACGGAAAGTGCCCCGGAGATAAGCCTGACCTCTGCTCCCCATGCTCGACACGTGCTGGCCAGAGCACATCCCATAAGCCCGGTTGAGGGGTTAGAGAGAAAACGTACTGGGTCAATCCACTCCCGGGTGGCCCCTGCGGTGACCAGGACCCTCTTTCCCGCAAGAGACCGGGGAACATGGAGGGCACAGAAAACCTCTTCAACGAGCTCCTCAACTTCCGGTAACCGCCCTTCCCCTTCCTCCCCACAGGCCAGCCTTCCCGAAGCGGGAGGGACAATCCGTACACCCCGCTCCTGCAGAATCCTCAGGTTCTCCTGAACCACCGGGTTTCTCCACATACTGACATTCATTGCCGGCGCCAGAAGGACCTTTCTCGGTTCCACAAGGAGCAGCGTACTCAGGAGGTCATCAGCGATCCCGTGGGCCATCTTTCCAATGATATTGGCTGTTGCAGGGGCCACAAGAATCAGGTCATGGTTTCGAGGAAGGACAATATGCGCAAGGGATGCTCCTTCCTCAAAAGAATCCACGTATACCCTCTGGCCCGTTACTGCCTCAAAGGGCGCCTTGCCGACTATCTGGAGAGCATGCCGCGTCATACAGACGGTAACCAGAGCTCCTTTCTCTGCCAGATATCTTGCAAGACTCACAACCTTATAGGCCGCAATGCCCCCGGTGACCCCAAGAAGGATTCTCTTCCCCTGGAAGAAGGAGGAGGGATGGTAGGCGATCATTCTTCGGCAAACTCGAATTGAATTTTGTCCTCAAGGAATTCCTGGAGAGCAATAAAAAGCGGCTTATGAGGTTCTTTGAGCTCCACAAGGGGATGGGCACCCTCGTTCAGCTGTCGGATACGTCGTGCCACAACCAGCGAGAGAATATAAGCATTCCCTGCCTTCTTCACCAGGTCATCGATGGAGAACATCACATGCCTTCACCTCTCTCGAATCCGGCAACGCTCGGCAATGATGATGGCGCAGAGTCGCTGTACAGCCTCCTCAAAGTCATCATTCACCACGAGGTAATTGTAATCCTTTATGTGCGCCATCTCAAGATTGGCATTGGTCATCCGGAGAAGGATTTCGTCCTCAGGATCTGTATTCCGCTTACGGAGCCGTTCCTCGAGCGCCCGAAGTGACGGGGGAGCGATGAAGATGAAAATCCCTTCCGGGCAACTCTTCTTTACCTGGAGCGCTCCTTGAACATCGATTTCCAGGATAACGTCAAACCCTTCCCGCCACCACTCCTCAATAGGACGGCGAGGAGTTCCGTAGTAGTTCCCGTGGACTTTCGCCCACTCAATGAACTCCCCCCGCTCTTTCATCTCTTCGAAGGCTTCAGGAGTCACAAAGTAATAGTCAACCCCCTCCACTTCTCCCGGACGGGGAGGGCGCGTGGTGCATGAGACAGAGTATTTCAGGCCACTGCAGCGGTTCATGACCTCCTTTCGAAGGGTGCTCTTCCCCACTCCTGAAGGCCCAGAGATAACAAAGAGGAGACCCGCCATCGCACCTACTCCACGTTGTGGACTTGTTCCCACATGCGCTCAAGAATTGCCTTGACATCCACCACAAGAGAGGAAATCTCCGCACAGGGAGACTTCGAGCCTATGGTGTTGATCTCACGATGCATTTCCTGAAGAAGGAACTCGAGTTCCCTCCCCAGAGGCCTGTCCTGGTGAAGGAGGCTTTTTGCCCTCTCCATATGGGCTTTTAGCCGAACAATTTCTTCATGGATATCGCTTCTTGTGACGTAGAAAAGAACCTCCTGGAGCAGGAGCTGCTGGTCCACTTTCTCCTGGGGAACGACCTCCTGAACCCGTCTGAGGAGCTTCTCATAGTAGTAATCCCGAACCGCGTTCGACTTATCCTCAATGGCAAGGACCTTTTCCTCTGCTTCGGCAAGCCGTCGCTCAAGATCTTCGCGGAGTCTCTCACCCTCCTGCTTTCGGTGTGCCAGAAAGGCCTGCAGAGCCTTTTCAAGAGTGGGGAGAAAGCGATCCCACTCCTCAACCCAAACTCCCGTGTCCTGCTTAAGCTCCACAAGGTCCCCAAGCTCGAGAAACCATTCCACCTTGGGCTCAAAAGGTAGGGCCAGGGTCTCCGAGAGCTTTCGAAGTGCCGCAAGGTAAGCCTGCGCCAGAGGAATGTTAACCTCGACCATCGAAGCCTCATCACGGGGCTCAAAATCAACCCGGAGCTCGACTTTCCCCCGGGACACATGCTGCCGAACAAGGGTGCTGATTTTTTCTTCCCAGAGCACGAGCTCTCTGGGGAGCCGCAAGGCCACTTCGAGAAACCGGTGGTTCACGCTCTTCACGTACACCCGGTAGGCGCCTAGAGCGCCCTCTCCTTCAGCATATCCGAACCCCGTCATGCTGCGCATTGGAGAAACTCCTTTACAAAAAGACAACTTGCCACTATATTATGGGAAACCACAATGCTCTGTCAATGAGAAACCATGAGGACCTTAGAAGGTCTTGCCCTGCGGAGACTCGTCCAAGAAGTCAAAGCTACTGCGAGTGGAGGGAAAATCCAGAGGGTAACCTTTCCCAGTGACTGGGAAATCAGTATTGACCTTGCCACATCCTGGGGACCGCGAGGGCTCCTCGTGAGTGCCCATCCAGAGCTCAGCGTTTTCGCCCTTTGCCCTTCCTTCGAAAAAGGGGAACCCCCAAAGACTGCCTGGCAGAAACTCCTCCACAAGTACCTCGTGGGAGGGAAAATCCTCTCCTTTGCCCAAGTTGGGTGGGACCGGGTGGTGGAGGTACTCATCTACAACCCCACCCTGTGGGAGAAGGAAACCGAATTCGTCCTTTTTCTTGAGCTCACCGGTCGGAATGTTAACCTGATTCTTGCCCGGAACGATCCGGAAAGGACGATTCTCGGAGCCCTTCGGCAGGTGACACCTGAAGAAAACCGCTGGCGGAGTATTCTCCCTGGAATTCCCTATACCCCTCCTCCAAGACAGAACAAACTCGACCCCCTCGAGTTTGCCAGAAATCCTTCCCTTCCCAGAGTGAATGACGTCGCTCACTGGTGCCTGCGCAACCTCGACGGCTTTGGCCCCTTTCTCTCCAGTGCGGTGGCCGAGCTCTCCGAACGCTTAGAAGGCGGATTTCAGGAGGCCTTGAGGCAAGTCCTCAAACCCCTTGAGGAAGAAACGGGGACTTTTCTGGTTTTCCTCTCCGAAGAGGGGCAGCCCCTGGGTGTCTTCTGGGAAAATACCTCTCTCCTCTCTTCCCCCCACGTGTACTCCTTCTCCTCTCTCAACGAGGCCACCGCCTTTCTGCTTTTCACCTTCCGGGAGTATATTCTCGAGGAGACAGCAAGAAGACAGCAGAAAAAAAACCTCCGGGAAGACCTGGAATTCATCACCAGGGAAATCCAGAAAATTGACGCTCTCCTTCCCAGAGAAGAGGATATTGAACTCCTCCGCCTCAAAGGCGAACTCCTCAAAATCCTGCCACATCTTGAGGTCCTTGAGAGAACCAGCGAGGGCATACGAGTCCGAAATCCCCTTACCTCCTCTCCAGTCGAGGTTTTCATTGCCCTTTCTCCTGCCCTCTCCCCTGGGGAGAACATGCAGGAGTACTTTAAAAAATATCGAAAAATGAGAGAGCGGCTGGCAAGACTTCAAAAGAAACGGCAAGAGCTTGAGGCAAGGAAAGAGAGGATACTCGCCCTCCTTGAAAACCCTCAGGCTCTCGAGAGTACTGCGCAACCAAAGGAAGACCGGAAAGTTGCCACTGGTATCATCCGTTTCCGCACACCCTCGGGAAACGAAATATGGGTGGGGAAAAACGCATGGGCAAACCGCCTCCTCGTGCGCATGGCATCGCGGAACGATTACTGGTTCCATGTCCGGGACCTGCCGGGAGCCCATGTCATCCTCAAAGCTTTCCATCCCGAGACACTCCACGAGGACATCCTCAGAGCAGCCCAGGTAGCTGCGCACTTCTCGGCAGGGAAATTCGAGGGAAAGGTTGAAGTGGCCTGTACCCAGGTAAAGTACCTCCGGGCCCTTCCAGAAAAGGCCGGGGGGAAAATCCTCTATGAGCGAGAAGAAACCTTCCTTGTCGCCCCTTCCTGTCCCCAGGAACTCACAAGAGTCTAAGCAATTGGAAATAGGAGCTCAAAAACCCCCTCATATCCTCGGGAAGAGCAGCAGCAAACACCATCCGCTTGCCTGAGACAGGATGCCGGAAAGCAAGGGTAAAGGCGTGAAGTGCGGGACGAGTGAAAAACTCTCCTGAGCGCTGACTCCCATACAGCACGTCTCCAGCAATAGGAGTACCCAGGGCGCTGAGATGTACCCGGATTTGATGCGTCCTACCGGTTCTGGGCTGCACAAGAAGGAGGGAAAAGCCTTCTCCTGAGACCAGGGGGATAATACGAGTTATGGCACTCTTTCCCCCGCTCTGCACCGCCATTCGCAGCGGGTTTCGTGTGTCCCGCCCGATGGGGAGGTGAATGGTGCATCCCTCTCTAAACTCCCCTTCTACAACGGCGAGATACGTTTTTTCGACTTCCCGGTTTTTAAAGGCCCGCACAAGCTCCACATAGGCCAGATCCGATTTTGCCACCACCATAACTCCTGAGGTATCCTTGTCCAGACGATGCACGATACCCGGGCGCAGCGGAGCACCATACCGAGCAAGAGGTACGCGAAGATACACCAGAGCGTTCACCAGGGTTCCTCGCTGGAAAGGAGAGACCGGATGCACAGTTACTCCGGGTCTTTTATTGAGCACAAGGATATGGTCGTCCTCGTAAAGGAAGTCAAGAGGGAGCTCCTCGGGAAGGACGAGAAGTTCACCCCCCTGGGGCCAGGTGATTTCCAGAAGGTCCCCGGGGCGCACCAGGGCACTGGGCTTTCTCAGAGGGGTTCTGTTACAGGAAACGTACCCTTCTTTCACCATGCGGGCGAGAAAGGCCCGGGAGAGGTGGGGAAAGTGCTCTCGAAGCCACACATCAACTCGTTTAAAGCCCTCATAAACCAGGATCTTTTCTTTCCTCACGATGGAGAAAACTCCAGACAATCCCTATAACGCCAGCAACAATAAAGATGTCAGCCACGTTGAACGTCGCCCAGAAAGATGGTTCGATGAAATCCACAACATACCCGCGCCACAGACGATCAATGAGGTTTCCCCAAGCCCCTGCGAGGTACAGAGACCCCCCAAGGAAGAACGGCAATGAACGAGAATGTCTTCTGGAAAAAAGGGCAAGGAGCAGGAAAACCGTAACGCCCACCGTCACCACAACGTGCTGGGGACGGTCCAAGAACTGCAGCCCAAAAGCACTGGCAAAATTTTTTCGAAGACGCAACTCAAGGACCCGGGAAATGACCGGAACGCTCACCCCTTGAAGACGCTCTTCAGCCCACCACTTCGTTATCTGATCGCAGAACACGCCCAAGAACCAGAGAAGAAAGAACGCTATCTTTCCCACTGCCCTACTTGCTCATCCTTCCTTCATCGTGCAAATCCTTTAGGGAGAAACGGACCACTTCAGGTGCCTCGTCTTTTTCCTGAGGCTCTTCCCTCTTCTCCTCTCGGAATTCCTCACTCAGGCTTTCTTTCTCAATACTCTCAATAAAGGTCTGCAAGAGGGACTTGAAACGAATCTGGAAAAGACGGTACCTCTCAAAGAGACCCCGGTATGCGGCTTCGATTTCCCGTTTCCGTTCCAGGGCTTCGTCGACAATCCTTTGTGCCCGGAGTTGAGCTTCTTTGACAATCATCTGCGACTCACGCTTGGCCAGTTCTTTTTCCACTTCGACCTGCTTTTTCCATTCCTCAAGCTGGAGTTGCATTTTCCGCAGGTACTCTTCTTGTTCGGAAAGCTTCCGACGAAGCTCGCGGTTCTCTTGAAGCATCTTTTCCTTCTCTTCAAGAAGGAGAGCAACCTGTGTCGCCACCTCTTCCAGAAATTCCCGGACTTCCTCCTCGTTGTATCCCCGGAAAGACCGGCTGAACTCCACTTCCACAATATCCTCAGGTCGTAGCGCCAATGCCCTCACCTCACCCCAAGGAAAGCTCCTGAGCCCTCTGATACGCCGCCTTTACTCCCTCCATAAGAATCCCACGAAAACCCGCTCGTTCAAGAACGGAAAGGCTGGCTATTGTCGTTCCCCCGGGAGACGCCACGAGATTCTTCAAAACTCCGGGGTGAAAACCCTTCTCCTTGAGAAGGAGTGCTGTCCCGAGAACCACCTGCGTGACAAGACGCAAACTCTTTTCCCAGGAAAGACCAGCCTGTACCCCTCCGTCCATCAATCCTTCAACAAAGAGCGCCACAATACCGGGACCGCTCCCACTCAAAGCGGTAAGCAGGTTTATTTCCTCCTCGTTTGTCTCAAAGACCCACCCCAGTGAAGCAAAGAGAAAAAGAAGCTCCTCCCGGTATGACTCGGGGATCTCAGGAGAAAAGACAACAGGAACAACTCCCTCTCCCACCTCCACACAGAGGTTTGGCATGATCCGGACAACGCCCACAGAGGGCGCGAGGTACTCCCGCAAATTCTGAAGAGGAACTCCAGCAACAACCGATACCAGAACTCCTTCCTGCCACGAAGAGAGAAGTCGAGCCGCTTCGGGAACATCTTTGGGCTTCACCGCAAAGAAGACGAATTTTGGGGAATAGAGAAGAGGGTGTTCCACCCACTCAACACCGCAGGAGGCTGCAAGGTTTTGAGCTCGTTCCGGCACGCGATCAAAGAGGAGAAAACGGTATTTCGTATGCCACTTGTCCCGGACAAGACCTCGAACAAGAGCACTCCCCATATTGCCACATCCAATAAACAGGATATTTTCCCTCATTCATGTCCTCCTCTCGCCGAAAATTGCCCTTCCCAGACGAATCATCGTTGCTCCTTCAAGAATGGCCAGATGGTAATCGTCGCTCATCCCCATGGAGAGTTCTGTCAGGAAGACCCCAGGGATATTCAGGGCGTTCACCATGTCTTTGAGCTCCCGGAGGCGTCGGAACACCCGACGGATGCTCTCCTCACTCTCCCCCAGGGGTCCGATGGTCATCAGCCCCACAATGCGCAGTTCTGACAAAGTGGCGATTGCCCTCACAAGTCCAGGGAGCTCTTCCTCTCGCACTCCCCCCTGGGTTTCCTTTCCTGTGAGATTTACCTCAAGAAGCACCGGATATCCACCCCGTCCAGCACTTCTCAGGCGATGACTCATCTCCTTCCCGAAATCTTCCCGGTCCAAGGAATGGACGCAGTGGAAGTGCTCGAGAATCTTTTTAATTTTATTCCGCTGAATACGACCAATGAAATGCCACTCCACATCCATCCCCGCAAAAACAGGCATCTTCTTCATTGCCTCCTGGACGCGGTTCTCACCGAAAATGCGTATCCCGCATGCCAGGGCTTCTGCCATGCACTCCGTATCCACACCCTTGGTCACGGCAACAATCTTCACTTCCTGAGGGTCTCTCCCAGCCTTTTCACAGGCGGCAGCAATGGTTTCCCGCACCCGTTCGATGTTCCGGCCCACAGAGTCCTTCATGTGACCGTCCCTCCCCATCCCTAAGAGCCCAAAGACGTACAACGCTCCAGGGTTTCAACCCTTCTCTCCAGGGAAGCCTCGGCCACTCATGCTCATCCCGCCCCAAGGCAGAAAGGATTCTCCGCCAGGAGGGAAGGGAAAGGAATCGTTCACCCTCAAGGAGTTCAGGAAGGCATCTTGCAAGCGCTCGATCCCCCCGGGCAAGGATGAGCTCCACCCATGCCCTGCGAGGGCTTTCTCCAGAAAAAGCAACCCGCATTTTTCGAAGCCCACGTTCGAAAACCTCCTTTTCCCTCTTCCAGCGCCCAAAGGACTCGGCCCTGCAATCCTCCAAAAACGTGTGGGGCTTGGGGATGAGGAAACTGTAGGAAACCCAGAGCCGAGAAGGAGAAGGAATAAGGCGAACAAGACGGGCCAGGAATTCAAGGTCGGCTTCAATGGATGTTGCATCAGGCTTCCCAAGCATAAAGTAGAGCTTCACCCTGGCAAAACCTACCCTGAGGCATTCGAGAATCAGTTCCAGCCAGTCATCGTTGGAAAGCCCCTTCCCCAGAAAAAGTCGGAATGAAACGTCCCCAGTCTCTGGAGCAAGGGTGATGGTCTCAAGTCCTCCTTTGCGAAGGAGCTCCAGAAGGTCACTTCGCCCATAAAGGTCCTTCCCCACAAGGGACGAAAGCGTAAGCTTTTTCCCAGAACTCCGGAGGAAATGCACCACTTCAGGGAAAGCGGGATACCCCAGAACATCAGAACCCACAAATCCGACTTTCTCCGGTTGCCACTCCAGGACCTTACGAATCATGCTGAGGACGAGCTCCAAAGACCTCTGGCGGAAGGGTGCGTAAATGCAGCTTCCAGCGCAGAAACGACAGCGGTACCGGCAACCCCTGTTGAGTTCCACAAGAGCTGTGTTCCGGAAATACGCAAGGGGAGTGTAAATAAAGGTCCGCGTCTCGAAATCCTCGAGGTTCGCCCACTGACGGCACACAGGGAAAGGCACTCCATGGGACGTCTCGAAGGCCCGAAGGACACCTCCCTCATACACAGGGGTGTAGAACTCCGGGACATAAACCCCGGGAATACGGCTCAGGGCAAGCTTCACTTCCTTCCGAGTCGCTCCCCTTGCTCTCCAGAAAGCCCACACCGCGAGAATCTGAGGAAGAATGACTTCTGCCTCTCCAACAACTGCGACATCCACAAAGGGAGCCACAATCTCTGGATTCAGCATAACCAGTGGACCACCGACGAGGACAAGAGGGTCTTCTTCCTGTCGCTTCTCGACAAAGAGGGGAATGTGTGCCTGCTGCAGCATGAGAAGGAAAGGAAAGACATCGAGCTCAAAGGAAAGGGAAAAAGCAGCAAGATGAAACTCCCTCAGAGGCAAATGTGCAACAAGGGACCGGGAACCGGTGTCGCTGAAAAACCGATCCCCCCACCACCCTGAAGCCTCAGAAAGAATACGAAAAAGCGACTGGAAACCAAGATGTGCCATTCCGAGACTGTAAGCCCCAGGAAAACAGAGGGCAAGACCGTACTGTCCGCTTCGCGGAAGGGGAAGGCCCCGCTCATTTACCACAGCAATTCTACGGCTTTCTGGTTTTACGGAGAAAAGCTGGTGCATCAAGGTCCTCAGGAGGAAATGCCTCGGAGAATTCCGGGGGCTGGGTTTCTTCCATCTCCTGGGCATGGTCAAATCCCGTGGCAATAACCGTGATTTCGAGCTCGTCCTTGAGGTGGTCATCGATCACCGCGCCAAAGATGATATTCGCCCCTTCCGAAGCAGCACCGCTTATGACTTCAGCGACCTGACTCACTTCCCAGAGCGTGAGATTCGCTCCCCCCGTCACGTTGAAAAGAACCCCCTTGGCTCCACGGAAGGGAATCTCAAGAAGAGGGCTTTCCACAGCCATGCGGGCGGCTTCTCTCGCTTTGTGCTCCCCCGACGCTCTCCCCACTCCCATGAGGGACATCCCAGCGTTTTCAAGAACTGCCCGCACGTCAGCGAAGTCCAGGTTGATGATTCCCGGAACCGTGATGAGGTCAGCAATGCCCTTCACACCCTGAAGCAGAACATTATCCACAATGCGGAATGCCTCCTTAAGGGAGACCGAACTATCCACAACCTGGAGTAACCGGTCATTGGGAACAACAATAAGGGCATCGACGTTCTGCCGCAAAAGAGCAATACCCTCCTCAGCCTGACGCATCCTCTTCGGGCCCTCGAAAGAGAAAGGTTTTGTCACCACAGCAACGGTGAGAATGCCCAGCTCCTTGGCAATTCTCGCAACAACCGGTGCACCTCCTGTACCTGTTCCCCCTCCCATGCCTGCGGTGATAAAAACCATGTCGGCTCCCTCGAGAACTTCAAAAATTTTGTCCCGGTCTTCCTCTGCGGCCTTCCGTCCGATTTCAGGATTGGCCCCCGCCCCAAGCCCCCGGGTGAGCTTTGCCCCAATTTGGAGCTTCACATCCGCCAGGGAACGGCGCAGCACCTGCACATCGGTATTCACGGCTACAAAGGTCACACCTTTGAGCCCGGCCTCAACCATCCGGTTCACCGCGTTTCCGCCGCCCCCACCGACACCGATGACCTCTATCCTTACCTCTCCATTGGTCGATTGACTCCGCCGTAACGCCATTTTCCCCAACCCCCGTCCATTCCTCACTCCATCATAAAGTAGTCTCTGAGGCGTTCCACAAACCAGAATCTCGCACGATGCAAACCCTCAAAAAGGTTTGATCGCCTCTTCTGCACGGCTTCAAGAACAGCAAGCTGCAGAAGTCCACAGGCGGTGGAAAATATCGGGCTGGTGATGGCCTGCACCATGCCAACGTAATTCGTGCTTTCGGGATACCCCAGTCGAACAGGAACTTTCAAGAAGGACGAAGCAAATTCCGCAATACCATCAAGGAGCGCCGTGCCTCCGGTGAGCACTATGCCCCCCTGAAGGAATTTCCCCCATCCTGACGAGCGAAGTTCCTGGGCAAGAAGGGCAAAAATCTCCCGGACTCTCGCCTCGATGATCTCACAGGCATATTTCCGGCGCACCGCCTGGAGTGCCGCTCCTCCAAGGTTCCGCACTTCCACAACCTCGTCATCAGGAATGTGTCGGCTGAAAGCACAGCCATAGTGAACCTTTATCCGTTCCGCCTCATCCCGTGATGTGCGCAGACCAACGGCAAGGTCAGAGGTAATGTGTTCTCCCCCAACAGGGAGTACTTTGGAGAAGCGCGGGCTCCCTCCGTAGAACACTGTGACGTCCGTTGTCCCACCCCCAATGTCCACCAGAGCAACACCGATTTCCTTCTCAGTGGAGGAGAGCACGGCCAAGGCAGACGCGAGAGGCTGGAAAGCAATCCTCGTCACATCAATGCCCGCCTGCTGAAAGCTTTTCATGAAGTTGTGGAAGTGGTTTTCTTGAGCAAGAACGAGGTGGGTACGTACCCGAAGCTGCGTCGCCACCATGCCTACAGGATCAGCAACACCTTTCTGGTCGTCCACAATGAACTCCTGCGGGAGGAGATGCAGGACTTTTTGCGCTTTCAGGTCGACCTTGGTCTTGGTGCTTTCAATGACGTTCTCTGTATCCCTTTCAGTAATTTCCCGCCCTCCTCGCCCCAGAAAGAGTTCACCTTCGAGATTCAGAGAAACCACACAATCACCGGCCATACCGGCATAGACAACGTCAGGGGGAACCTGGGCAACTTCCAGGGCTGCAAAGAACGAGTCCCGGAGGGCCCGTGCCACTTTCCCGATATCGACGATGCGACCCTTCCGGATTCCCTGAGAGCTACTCAAACCGACCCCCAGAATTTCAAGAGCAGAGCCTCGCTTTCTCCCAATGAGTGTACAGATCTTGCTCGTGCCGACATCCACAGCCCCCACGGTAAGAGAGCTTCCTTGAGTCTTTGACCAAGCCTTCAAAAGCCCTCACCTTCACCCGGTGCAATCACCATGTCCTCCCCTGGACGGAGATCAAATCCCCGGACTCTCAGGGATTTTATCCGCACGTCCCGCAAGTAAGACCGGAGGAGTACGGCTTTTTTTCGAACGTTCGAGGCCCCCTCGCATTTTATAACTATACCATTTTGGAGCCGCAAAATAAACAGCCTCTCATTTACCGCCTCGATTTCACGAAGCGCCACGTCGAATTCCTTCTGCCACACTTCAACAAGGTCCAGAACCTCAGAGAGCAGTCCTCCCTCCTGGGAACGAAGCACCACCCGTATGAGCTCGTCCTCAGCAACCCCCACACAGGGCACCTTGACCCCTTCCCGATCAAGACAGAAGGGTGCTCCCTTCCCCTCAACCAGGATTTCAGGCCTGCGCTCCTCGATAACCACTCGAAGTTTGTGGGGGAAAACCCTTTCTACTCGAACCCACCGAATCTGGGGAATCTGTTGCAACCGCCGCTCGATTTCCCAGGATCGGACGGCGAAGATGTTCGTCCTTCCTTCTTCAATCTGGAGGAGTTTTCGAATACTTTCCTCCTTGAGGAACTGACACCCCACAACTTCCACAACATTCACGCGGAAAAGAGCACTTCTGAAAAGAAGCGCAAAAACCCCGAAAGAGATGCAGCCCACAAGGAGGTAAAAAAAAAGATTTCAAAGAAGGCAAAGGTTCTTCTGGTCATCGCCAGAGTTCCACCTCGTTCTCAAGCCATATTCCCGTCCGGCGATAGACTTCCCTCCGAACCCACTCCATAAGGTACTCAACCTGCCAGGCTCGAGCTCCCCCAAGGTTCACGATGAAATTCGAATGCTTTGGAGATACCTGGGCCTGGCCAAGGCGAAGCCCTTTACAGCCGGCCTGCTCAATGAGACGGGCAGCGTACTCCCCAGGAGGGTTGCGGAAAACGCTTCCTGCCGAGGGCAACTCAAGAGGCTGGGAATTCTTCCGCAGAAGAGAGAAATATCGGACCTTTTCCTCGGCCTGCTTTCTCTCTTCCGGAAATAGCTGGAACACTACCTTAACAACAACCATGAACCCTTCTCTGAGATTCGACCCCCGGTAGGAAAAGGAAAGCTCGTCTCTCCCCCACCAGCGCATTTTCCCATTCCTCTCTCGCACAAGCACCCGCTCAACGAGCTCCCCCACCTCTTTTCCAAAACATCCCGCGTTGAGGACGACCGCACCCCCAACGGTTCCTGGAATTCCTGCAAGGAACTCACAGCCCCCAAGACCATGCTCCATGGCAAACTGCACCAAATGGCCCAGAATCACCCCTCCACCCGCCTCTACCTGTCCCCCAGAAAGAAGCGAGCACTCGGCAAGGCGGCCTCCAAGGCGGACCACAATCCCTCGAAAACCTCGATCGCTCACCAGGATGTTCGACCCTCTCCCCAGAACCCGCCAGGGAATCTCAAGCCGGTCACAATGGTCAAGAACCGTGGTGAGTTCTTCTTCACTCCTCGCCTCAACAAGGGCGAGGGCTTTTCCCCCAATACGCCAGGTCGTCAGTGCCCACATCTCGGGGCCTTTCAGCCACCAGATTCCAGAAAAAGAACGCAGTAACTCCTCCACTCTCTCCTCTATGCTGTGAGCATTGTTCCAACCTTCCATACGTCTCCCGCACCTATGGTGAGGATTGTGTCGCCCTCCCGAGCCATCCGGAGGCATACTGCTGCAGCTTCTTCAAAGGTTGAAGCAAGATGAACGTGGGGGAAACCTGAGTTCACAAGTACCCGAGCAACGAGCTCCGTCGAAACCCCCGGGATGGCTGGTTCTCCCGCAGAGTAAATTGGGAGCAGCACTACATAATCCGCGAGTTCCAGGGCTCTGGCCATCTCTCGATACAGCCTCTTCGTTCGGGTATACCGGTGAGGCTGAAAAACCACCACAACTCTCCCTGAGGTTTGCTCCCGGGCCGTCTGGAGAACCACTCTGATTTCCGTAGGGTGGTGGGCGTAGTCATCCACCACCATGGCACCGTTCACCGTCCCCAGGCGCTCGAACCTCCGCTTGACCCCTCGGAAAGCCTCCAAAGACCTGGCGATAACCCTTACTCCAATACCAAGTTCCATCCCCACAGCAATACAGGCCAGGGCGTTGCTCACATTGTGGCTTCCAGGAACGCGGAGCGAGAAAACAGCTACACGCCGGTTGTGACGAAAAACTTCAAAAGAGGATCCTCCCTCTCCCCTGGCAATGACGTTCCCCCGATACTGCACTCTGGGGTTCTCCATGCCATAGGTGATCAGGGAGGGGAAGCTCTGTGCTCCAAGGACATCCTGGATACCGGGATGGTCTCCACAGACTACCCGGAACCCGCCTTCCTTCACGTTCCCCAGAAAACGGGCAAAAGCCCTTTTCTCCTCCTCCATGCTCCCGTAGAACTCCACATGGTCATCCTCGATATTCGTCACTACCGCACAGAAGGGGCGAAGCTTGAGAAAGGAGCCATCACTTTCATCGGTCTCGGCAACGAAGAATTCTCCCTGTCCTGATTTCGCGTTCCCCCCAATGTCCTCAAGTTCTCCCCCCACAAGGACGGTGGGACTGAAACCTGCAACCTCAAGGAGAAGGGAAATCATGGACGTTGTGGTTGTCTTCCCGTGGGTTCCAGCCACGGCGATACCCTTTTTCGGGTTAAATAGGAGGGCCAGTATGTCCCCCCGGTGGAGCACCGGAAGTCCCCTCTCCCGGGCTGCCACAAGCTCCTCGTTCGAGAGAGGGATAGCTGAAGATACCACCACTGCCTCCACACCCTCAATCTGTTCCGGTCGATGACCAACAAAAACCTGTACACCTCGAGCCCGGAGGCGGCGCACGGCTTCATTCTCCACAAGGTCTGACCCGCTGACAATGTGTCCCCGTTCGTGGGCCAGAAGGGCAAGCCCACTCATGCCTGTTCCCCCAATGCCGATAAAATGCAGCCGCCGGGGGAGAACACTCCAACTTTCAGAACTCTCAGAAAAAACCCCGCTCAACATCCTTCCTCCCCTGGTAGATCAAGGATTTCCCGAGCAATGCAGGCAGCACTCTTTCGAAATTGCACACGTCGACTTTCGCTTTCCGGAAAACCCGAGGGCCTGTTGAGCAATCGCAGGAGCTCCCGTGCCAGAAGAGGCCCCCGGAGCTCTTCCTCAGAAAAGACCACGGCAAGGCCCTGTTTCACGAGCCACTGGGCATTATACCACTGGTGATTTTCCGTCGCCTCCCGGTAAGGCACAAGAATGCTGGGGATACCAAAGAAAAAAAGCTCCGTGACGGTGTTGGCCCCGGCCCGGCAAAAAGCAACATCTGCGGCAGCATAGGCCATTCCCATGGCATCCAAAAACGGAAACACGCGATAAGGAAAGGGCTGTTTTTCAGCGTATTCTGCGATCGGGGCAAAGTCTTCTACTCCGGTGATATGGACCACTTGGATCATCTCTTTGGGAAGAAAGTCAAGGGCTTCAAGGAAGACTCGATTCAGGAAGCTCGAACCCCGGCTCCCTCCAGCAACAAGAAGAGTTTTTCTCGATTTGGAAAGACCAAGAAGAGCACAGGCCTCCTCTTTTTTTCCTTCCCAGGCCACAACTTCCTCCCGAAGAGGATTCCCTGTCACTTCGACCCTCCCCCGAGTCCTCAGGTACTCCTTCGTCTCCTCAAAGGAGAGGAAAACCTTCCTCGCCCATCGAGCAACAACACGATTGGCAAGACCAGGATAGACATTCTGTTCGTGAAGGTAAATAGGAACACGAAGAATTTTTGCCCAAAGTCCTCCCAGAAGAGAGAGGTAGCTCCCCATGGCAAAGAACGCCTGGGGACGATACCAGAGAAAATACCAGCCCATGGCACAGAATCCCAGAAAGTTCTCTCCGAGCATTCGGAACATTTGCAGTCCAATGCGCCTGTTCCAACCCCGTGCCGAAACGTAGAGAACCGGAAAACCACGGGAAGCAACAACCCCGGCCTCAAGACCTCTCCGGGTACCGAGGAAGAATACCTTGTGGTCTCCAAGCTCTCTAAGCTTTTCCGCCACGCAAAGAGACGGGAACACATGGCCTCCCGTTCCCCCTGCAGCAATGAAAATCCTCACCTACTCCACCTTCCGCTTTCTCCTTCGAGCAACGTTGAAGAGAATCCCAATTTCTCCAAGTGTCACAAAAAGCGAAGAGCTCCCGTAACTCACAAGGGGTAGGGTAATGCCCGTCACCGGGAGAAATTTGAGCACTGCTCCCATGTTGATCAGCGCCTGGAAGAGAATGCTCGCCACAATTCCCATGCTGAGAAGCGCTTCGAATTCATTGTCGCTCTGCAGAGCGATACGCCATCCTCGCCAGAGGATGACGCCAAAGAGGACCACCACAAGCGCCGTTCCTACGAAACCAAGCTCTTCTCCAATGATAGCGTAAATAAAGTCAGTGTGCCGGTCGGGCAGAAAGAAAAACTTCTGGCGACTCTCCCCCAATCCCCTCCCCCACAGTCCCCCGGACCCCAAAGCAACAAGGGACTGGAGAATATGGAATCCCTTTCCCCGGGGGTCGCTCCAGGGGTTGAAGAAGGCTATAATGCGGTCCATCCAGTAATCCTTTCCGAAGAAGAGGAGGAAAAGCCCCAGGGGGGTAAGCACAGCGGCGACAAGGAAGAGATGGGTGATATTCCCCCCACCGAGGAAAATCATAACCAGAGCCAGAAAAAGCAGGAATAAAGCTGTACCGAGGTCCGGTTCAAGAAGAACGAGAAGACACATCGTCCCGACGAGGATGAGGAAAGGCACCACACCCCTCCAGAAGTCCCGCACCCTTTCCCTGTAGGTCACAAGCGCATCTGCCATGTAGAGGATAATGGCGAACTTCGCAAGCTCTGAAGGTTGAAAGTTCAGCGGTCCAAGGTCAATCCAGCGGTAGGCACCGCCTCCAGCCCGTCCTATTCCAGGAACAAAGACGAGAAGAAGCAGCAGGAAGACGAAAAGGAGGAATTTTTCGCTCATCTTCCGGAGGCGTTCCAGAGAAAGAAAAGTCGTCCCAAAGCATCCCAGCATCCCAAGGCCAAGGGCAAGGAGATGGCGTTTGAGGAAGAAAAAGACGTCTCCATAGGCGTAGAGCGCAGTAGTCATGCTGGCACTGAACACCATAAGGGACCCAAAAAGAGAAAGGATGAGAACGGCCCAGAAAAGCACCGGATCGACTTCCCACCACCACTGCACTTTCCAGAGCCGAGCCTCATACGCCTCAAGAAGGCTCCGGAAATGGACCTTCCTCCAGAGCATGGACAAGGGCTTTGAAATGTTCCCCTCGAACTTCAAAGTTCTCATAGGCATCCCAGCTCGTGCAGGCCGGAGAAAGCAACACGGTATCGCCCGGTTTTGCTTCCCGGCAGGCAATCTTCACCGCTTCTTCAAGAGACTCCACAGAAAACGACCGTACCCTGGGTGGCAAGAAGGCCTCAATGGTCTTCCGGGAAGCCCCATACACCACAACACATCTGATCTTTTCCAGAGCAAGGACCCCAGTGAGCTCGCTGAAATCGGCAAGCTTTGCTTTCCCCCCCAGGATAACGATTAAGGGACCAGGAAGTGCCTCAATAGCAACCCGCGTCGAGGAAGGCGTCGTGGACTTTGAATCATTGTAGTAGGTAACCCCATTCCACTCACCAACCCGCTCAAGACGGTGAGGTAGACCCTGGAAGGACCGTAATACCTCCTCAATGGTTTCCGGCTCCACTCCCAGGATTCTTGCCACCGCCACCGCCATGAGGATGTTCTCCCGGTTGTGATGTCCAGGAAGAGAACACCCTTCAAGAGAGAGAATCTTTCGGGGAGGTACGCCACCCTCAAAGACTGCGTCTCCCACAGCGCACAGACCTTCAAAGAGACGGACCCCAACCCCAAGCGGCATTACCCGGCCCCTTGCTGTGCGACACCACCGCGCCTGCCACAGGGGGCGGGACAACGGAAAAAGCGCCCAGTCCTGAGGGCGCTGGTTGAGGAATATGCGGCCTTTTGCCTGGAAGTATTCTTCCATGCTGGAGTGGTAGTCAAGGTGATTTGGATAGAGGTTGAGAATCCCCGCGATGGAGAAGCGAGCAGTGTACACCCGCTCAAGCTGGAAGCTGCTGAGCTCTACAACCCCAATCTCCGGGGGTTTTGAGAGAAGGACACTCTCAATGAGAGGAGTTCCAAGATTCCCCCCCACAAAGACATCCCACCCGGCTCTTCGAAGGATCTCCCCGACAAGGGAGACAGTGGTGCTCTTGCCACAGGAACCGGTAATCCCCACAAGAGGGAAGGAGATATACCGGGAAGCAAGCTCGATCTCGCTGATAACTGGAACTCTCTCCTCCTCAAAGCGACGAACCACAGGATGATCAGGGTGGACACCGGGACTCACCACGCATTCCTCCACCAAGGGGAGGATACTCTCGACTTCCCGGAGGGTGATGGGGGTTACCAGAGGGCTTCCGGAAAGCCAGTCAGGAAGATCCTTTTCCTTGAGCTTATCGTCAAACACAAAGACCCTCTCCCCCTGACTGAGGAAGAAACGAACCACCGCAAGTCCCGTCTTCCCAAGACCAATGACGCAATGCACCAAACTCACCTCCAAAAACCGATGGAGGCAAGAAGAACCCCCAGCGCCTGGACCATCCACAAACGAACAGTAACCCGTGCTTCTTTTTCTCCCCGCAGCTCAAAATGGTGGTGGAGTGGGCTCATGAGAAAAACCCTTCTCCCCAATACCCGGAAGCTCAGGACCTGAAGAATGACCGAGAGCGTGTCTATGACGAAAACGATTCCGGAAAAGACAAGAAGCAGCGAATGTCCGGAAGCCAGTGCCAGAATCCCCATGAGGGCCCCGATAGGCAAAGACCCCGAGTCCCCCAGAAAGATTTCAGCCGGCCAGCAGTTGAACCAGAGAAAGGCACAAAGTCCACCCACAAAAGCAAAAGCAAGTGCGGCGAAGGAAGGTCGGTGCAAAAGCTCCAGGAGAATTCCCCAGAAAAGAAGCGTGAGAATACCGCAACCTGCTGCAAGACCGTCCAGTCCATCAGCAATGTTAAAGGCATTACAGGACGCCACAATGAGCAGCACGCCGTAGAGGAAAAAAGAAGCCGGTGTGAGAGTAATCACCTTATTCGTGAAAGGAACAACCAAAGTAGGGGGAAAGAAAGCCCTTCCCCACCATACCACCCCACAGGCAAGGAGCACTTCAAGGACGAAGCGATATCGTGCCTTCCAGCCCCAGGGTTGCCCGAGAACGCTCTTCCAGTAATCGTCAAGGAACCCAAGGAGGAAAAAGCCAAAGAGCAGGAGAATATAGGGGAAGAGATCCGGTACCGGAGGCCAGAGAAACGCCGCAAGGAAGGCCACAGAGACCACAATGACCCCACCCATACTCGGCGTGTTTTCCTTGTGGAGGTGCATTGCCGGCCCCTCTTTCTTAATTTTCTGGCCAAGGGATTTTCGCCGTTGCCAGCGGATGAATACAGGGAAAAGAACCATCCCCAGAAGCCAGGAGAGAGCGATCCTCAACCCTCCGTGCACGACAGGCTCAATCACCAGGAGCACTCCTCCATTCCTCCGGCATCATCGCCTCAAGCTCCATGCCTCGGGAACCCTTGAGAAGGACCACCCATTGTTCCTGGGCAATCGCCAGAGATTCAAGAAAGGCCCTGCCTTCTTCAAAAGAAGCAAGAACCACGAACCGTCCCCGTTCGACCTCGCGGGCAAATTCCTTCTGGGCAATGCCCACAAAGTGAGGACCAAAAAGCAGGACCTGCCTGATTGGTGAAGCCTGAATACGTTCAAGAATTTCCCGGTGAGCTTCCTCAGCGAAATCCCCGAGTTCCAGCATGTCTCCCAAAACGAGATACGTCGAATACCCTTCCTGAGCAAATCGCGAAAGGAGATGCACCGCTTTCTGCATCGAGGGGGGATTGGCGTTGTAGGTATCATCGATCACCACGCCATTCCCCCATCGGAAGAACCCTCCTCTCCCAGGAAGCTCTCGAAAAGTTCTCAAGCTCTCCCGAAGTTCCTCGAAAGGCACACCCATCTCAAGGGCAAAATGAATAGCAGGAAGACTCACCACAGCCACCTCAGGAGCAAGAATCGGGGCTTCGAAGGAAAGACTTGTCCCTTCCCACGCCACGGTGAACCTCGAGAGCAAGTGGGAGACGTCCAGCTCAAAAGAGACCAGACGAAGACGAGCTCTCTGACTTGCTCCAAAGGAGAAAACCTCTGCCTGAGGAACACGGTCTCTGACCCGGCGTTCCTCAGGAATCCCCCGGTCCACATTCAGGTACACCCTTTGCGTCTTCTCCCCCAGAAGCTTCAGCTTTTCCTCAACAACCTCCAGAACCGATCCTAAACCCTCAAGGTGACCCTCGCCAAAGGCGGTAAAGACCGCCACCTCAGGACGAATGAGCCCGGAGAGAACCTCCATCTCGCCCTTTTCGCTTATGCCCGCCTCAACAACAACAAAGGCTACGTGCTCGTCAAAGTTTGCAAAACTCGAAGACACTCCCACCACGGTATTGAAGCTCTGGGGAGTCAGGGCCACAGAAAACCTCTGACCGAGACAATGGGCAAAAAGGTGCTTGCAGGTAGTTTTCCCCACCGTTCCGGTGATGCCAATCCTTACTCCTCTCAGACGAGAGGAAGCATGCTTGCCAAGGGCCAGGAGCGCCTCTTCTGTACTGGGGACTACAAAAACCGTTGTCTCAGCATCCCCCTCCCACCGCTCCACCAGAACTCCTGAAGCGCCCCGCTTTAGGGCATCACCAATGAACGCATGGCCATCGACCCTCTTTCCCCGAAGGGCCACAAAAAGCTGCTCTTTTTGACACTTACGGGAGTCAATTGCCACTCCCTCGAAACTCGTACCCAGGACTCTAAGAACCTCTGCTTGGGTAACCCCTCTGATTTCCTCAAGGGTGAACCACATCACGCCTTCCCTCCGGAAAGAGTAGCTGCCGGGCTACCTCATAGTCGTTGTGGGGAACGCTTCCTGTAGCGTACACCTGGAAACGTTCGGGGCCCTTGCCGGCGAGGAAAACCACATCCCCCTCCCGGGCAAGGGAAAGGGCAAGACGAATGGCCTCAACCCGATCAAGTATCACAAACCACTCCACAGGCTTTTCCCTGGCTATTTCCTCAATCCCCCAAACCGCGTCCTGTGCAGTCTGCAGGGGGTCCTCTCCCCGAGGGTTATCTGTGGTCACTATGCAGACATCGCTGAAAGCTGCCACCACTCTCCCCATCTGAGGACGTTTGCTCCTATCCCGTTCTCCACCACACCCAAAGACGGTGATGAGACGGCGGGGCTTCAGCGCCTTTGCTGTCCTGAGAGCATGTTCCAGACCATGCCAGTTATGGGCAAAGTCGACAATGACCTTGAAACCCTGGGGAGCTTCAATGACCTCCCACCTTCCCGGAACCCTCCGGGGATGACGAAGACCTTCCTGAATTGCTTCCCGACAGACCCCAAGGGCAAGACCTACAGCAATTGCTCCGAGGGCATTGTACACGTTGTGCTTGCCCGGAAGAGGAAGGAAAACCTCAAAGTGTCCCCAAGGCGTCAGTGCCTGAAAGATGGAAGAAGAGTGATCCCACTGCACACAAGCCGCCTGGACCTCAAGCCCTTTCAGGAAGCCGAAACGCAAAAGGGGAACCCCTAAGGAACGAACCATGGCAAGAATGTGCTCGTCTTCTCCATTGGCAACGATGACCCTCGGGAAGGGCTTGGAAAGGTTCTCTTCTACCATTTCCGCAAGCCTCTTTTTGCTCCGCCAGTAATGCTCAAAGGTCCTGTGGAACTCAAGATGCTCCGGAACGATGTTGGTGAAGACAGCAACATCGAAAAGGATGCCTTCCACCCTCCAAAGTGCAAGGCCATGAGAGGAAACCTCAAGAACCGCGTGGTGAATCCCCAAGGTCTCCATCCTCCGGAGCGATTGAGCAAGAAAAAGGGACTCCATAGTGGTATTGGGAGGTTCCCACTCAAAAGGACCGACAATGTTCCGGGCCGTGGTCAGAAGGCCGCAGGGCACTCCACTCTTTTCGAGAATACTCTGGATCAGAAAGCAGGTCGTGGTTTTCCCGTTCGTCCCCGTAACTCCAACAACGTGCATTCTCTGAGAGGGGAAGCCGAAGAAAGCATGGGAAGCCAGAGCCAGGGCCCTCCGGCTCTGTTCCACACAGACCCAGGAGATGTCTTCCCCCAGGGTAAGGAAAGGTTCCTCCCTCTCCCCCACAAGGAGTCGAGCTCCTCGATCAACGGCCTCCCAGAGAAAAGCATGCCCATCACAAGAGCTCCCCACAAGGGCAAAAAAGGCATATCCCGGACGGACGTCTTTTGAATTCTGCGCTATACCCACGATCTCCTCTTCCCAATCTCTGATATGGGCCTTCACGTAAGAGAAACTTGAGAGGAACTCTCGAATCCTCAAAACGCTTCGACCTCCGCCCGCTCAGGAATAACCCCTCGATACCGGAGAATGCGCTCTGCCACTTCCTGGAAGACCGGTGCCGCAATATCTCCACCGTAGTACTCTCCTTGGGGTTCATCAAGAACCACAAGAACTCCAAAGCGAGGGTCAGGAAGGGGGAAAAACCCCACGAAAGAAGAATAGTATGCCCCCGGAACATACCGCCCACCCTGACCGGCCTTCTGTCCTGTTCCGGTCTTTCCTGCAATGCGGTACCCCACAACCTGCGCCTTTTTCCCCGTCCCCTCAGTCACTACTTTCTCCATCATGGAGAGCACAAGACGTGCCGTTTTTTCCGACACAACCCTTCGAACCGGGGAAGGGGGGAATGCTTCAAGGGTGTTGCCCAGTGCGTCCGTCACCCTCTGCACAAGGCGCGGTCGCATGAGCATTCCCCCATTGGCAATGCTCGAAAGAGCTACAAGGAGCTGCAGGGGTGTGATCATCATTTCCTGTCCTATAGCTACGGCACCAATGGAAAGCAAAGACCATTGCTCTGGCTGACGCAAAAGGCCCTCTTCTTCTCCTGGAAGAGGGACACCTGTTCGTTCTCCCAAACCGAAACCCTTGAGATATCTGTAGAGTCGTTCTTTCCCCAGCCTCTGGGCTACGGAGATAATACCAACGTTACAGGAATTTATCAACACGTCTTCAAGTTTTTCTTGACCGTGAGCCTTGATGCACCGCACCCGGTGATTGTGCACACGCGTTGCCCCGGAACAATAGAAGGTATCTCCCAGAGTAACCACTTTCTCTTCAAGGGCGGCCGCAAGCACCAGGGGCTTCACCGTTGAACCGGGCTCAATCACCATGTTGATGGCGTAGTTCCTCCAGGCTTCGGGAGGAAATTCCTGGAAACGGCGATTGTCAAAACCCGGACGGGAAGCCAGTGCAAGGATATCCCCGGTCTTCGGATCATTCACGATGATGACCCCTCGCTTGGCCTTCGTTCTCTCCATTGCCCGATCAAGTGCCTCTTCGACGAAGAACTGTATTGTGGTATCAATGGTAAGATGCAGATTCTTCCCCTTTTCAGGGGGATGCAGGGTAACCGTTGTGGGGATTTCGTGCCCCAGAGCATCGCGCTCAAAAGTCACGTACCCGTCTCTCCCCCGAAGGAGGTTGTCGAACACGTACTCCAGGCCCTCCAGGCCTTTGCGGTCTTTTCCCACAAATCCAAGCACGGCACTCAAAAGGGGGGCTTTCGGGTAGAAACGCCGGGTTTCCCGGACCCAGTACACTCCGTCCACCCGAGCCTCCCTTAGTGCGTTCCCCACCGATGACGGGACTCCTGCCCGGAGAACAACAAACGAGGTATGAGCAGACAGCCGCTCGCGCAGCTTTTCTTCGTCCTCCGCAAGGAGGGGTGCCAGCCGGGCTGCAGCTTGAGAGGGGTCAGGAACAACCCGGGGACAGGCATACACCGTCAGCGCCTCAACATCCCTGGCCAGCACCTCCCCATTCTGGTCAAAAATTTCTCCCCGGAGGGCAAGGAGTTCATCAAGGGTGAAACGACGAAGAACTTCCTCACGGTACAGGTGATGGTTGAGAATCTGGAGATAGAAGAGGCGAAAAACCACTCCGCCCAGGAGGAAAAAAAGCAGGGAACTCAACAATGCAGCCCGCCGGATGAAACTCTGGGAAAGCATCGTCATTCTTTCCCGTGCTTTGACCCCGGATGGTAGGCAACGTGAGCTTCGCCCTCTTCTTTCCCCAGGATTTCCTTCCCCACCACTGCATACACAACGCGCTCTGGAGGCACCATGCCCAAGCGCTGCTCGGCAATGGAGCGGATACGTTCAAGGGATGAAAGGGTGGCCACCTCAGACTCAAGGCGTTCTTTCTCCGCAGCAAGGTCTTCAAGTACTACCCTCTTCTGAGCCACAAGGAAACTTTTTTCAAGGACCAGAGCCTGCATGCCAAGATACAGCATGGCCACTGAAAAGAAAAATAGCAATGCCCCTCCCCAAAGCCATCGCATTCGCCTCATGCCTTCCCCTCCAGAAAACTCACCTTCTCTGCAGCACGCAACCTGGCACTCCGGGCTCGGGGATTCCGCCGAACCTCTTCCGGTGATGGAAACACAGGTTTTCTGGTCACCTCCTGAAGGGAAGAGCTCTGCCGAAAGTAGCGTTTCACAAGACGGTCCTCAAGGGAGTGGTAGCTCAAAACCACCACCCGTCCCCCCTCTTCAAGAAGCTCGGGAAGCTGGGCAAGAGCTCGCTCAAGTTCTCCAAGCTCGTCATTGACCGCGATACGAAGGGCCAAAAACACCCGGGTTGCTGGATGAATTCTCCTCCGCGGGACAATACGAGCAACAAGCTCTGAGAGTTCCGTTGTGGTTGCAACTGGCTTCTTTTTGCGGTAACGGACAATGGCCCGGGCAATACGGCGAGCGTATCGCTCTTCCCCAAAACGGAAGAAAAGTTCTGCAAGCTCATCCTCTGAGAGGGTACGGAGAAGGTCAAAGGCCGTTTTCCCCCACGACGTATCCATCCTCATGTCCAGAGGTCCCTCCCTGAGGAAACTGAACCCGCGCTCGCTCCGTTCAAGCTGCCATGAGGAAACCCCCAAGTCAAACAGGATTCCCCGTACCTTCTGTATCCCAAAAAGGGCAAGAATGTCTCTGAGGCGAGAAAACCGTTCGTGAACGAGGCGTACTCGTGAGGCAAAGGGCGCAAGGGTCTTGTGTGCCACATCCAGAGCTTCTCTGTCGCGATCAATCCCCACAAGCATCGACGACGGTCCCAGACGCTCAAGGATAGCCCTGGCATGTCCACCTCCGCCTACAGTAGCATCCACGTAGACTCCCTCTCCCCGGAGGAGAAAGTGGCACACCTCTTCCACCATGACCGGCTCGTGGAAGAACACCGTCATATTCCCGTATCCACAATGTGTTCGGAAATCTCAGCAAAACGTTCCTCAACCGTGCTCACGTACTCTCGCCACAGTTCTTCTCCCCAGATCTCAACCCGTGTTCCCACACCGATAAGCATTACCTTGCGCCCAATACGGGCATACTCACGAAGATACGCCGGCAGTGCTATACGACCCTGAGCGTCCAAGGTGGTTATGGCGACTGTGGAAAGAAAGAGGCGGGCAAAATCCCGAGTTTCCTTCCTGGTAAGGGAAAGAGAGGAAATTTTCGCATAGAGATTACCCCAGGAGTCTTCAGGATAGAGGAAGATGCAGTGCTCGATGCCCCGGGAAAGATACACTTTGCCTCCAAGCTTTTCCCGGAAAGCACTGGGAATGATAACGCGCCCCTTTTCGTCGACCCCATGGGCGTACTGCCCGACGAACACACCCCTCCCCCTTCCTCCACTTTGCTCCCCTAAAAACCACTCTACTATACACCTCGGGGAGGGGAAATTGAACACCTGTTTTACAAACGTTCGTCACTACCGGAGAGAGCGATCCCACGTCCCCCTTCCCCCGAAAGGGCAAGAAGTAACTCCTCCCACCGGGGAGAGGCCATCCGAAACAGTGTCACCCTCTGGCCGATTTCCGAGAGTCCGTGGGCATCAGAGAAAGAGAGAAGAGGATATCCGGAAAGGGCGAAACGTTCCTGAGCTTCTTCCAGGGAAAGCGCGGGAGAGATCTCAAGGGCCCTGACTGGAAGTGCAGGGGGAAGGAAACCAAGCTGGGAAAAGACGCTGTACGCTTTCCGGTCAACGTGGGCAAGCACCGCCACACCCTGATGGCGCTCCACCTCCTCCACCGCATCCTCGAGGGAAAGAGCCACAGGGACAGCGAGGAGGGAGGTCTTTCTGGCAACGATATTGCCCTCCTCACCGATAACCCATTCCTCTCCCCATACCCCTGTGTCAAGCGGAAAAGTGAAGAGGTGCTCCTCTACGAGGCGGTTGAAAGCCAGGAGATGCTCAAGAGTAGGGAAATAGGCGAGGAGATGCACCTCCTCCTTAGTCTCTATCTCTATACCGGGGATGACCCAGAGCCCAAATCTTTCTCCAAGGGAGAGTGTCACCGCAACATTGTCGCAGGCATTGTGGTCGGTCACCGCAATACAGTCAAGACCCTTCTCCAGGGCTTCAAGAATAATACAGTGCGGAAGCATGTCTCGCTGGGCACAGGGGGATAGGACGGTGTGGATATGGAGGTCTGCGGTAAATACCCTAATGCTCACGGCGCCTTTTCCCCGGTATTCCCAGAGCTGAAAGGCGGGACACCGCCTCAAAAGCACTCAAAGGAGTCCGGAGCACCGTGATGCCCTCTTTCTGAGCACGGTCAAGGGTTTCCTTGTCCACATCGTAGTTGTTGACCACCACCACACAGGGAATGCCGACGAGAATGGCAACAGCGATAACATTGGGGTGGGACTGTACAGTTACCCAGACGCTGTCCTCAACTGCGTGGGCAATGCAATCACTGAGAAGGTCCCCACAGTATCCTCCCTTAATCTCTCTTTCCATATCTCCAGCCACAAGCACCGTTGCCTCAAGGGGCTCCACGAGATCTCGAACCTTGATCGCCAATGTCCTCCCTCCTCTTCCCCGCCATGGTTTGTGGTACCCGGCTTGCCAAGGCATAGATTTCTTGAGCCAGCTCGAGCATATTGTCGCGAAGGAGAAATGGGCAGTCCACTTCTTCGGCTTTTCCCTGAACGACATCCTCTGCCAGAGCCCGGCACGTCGGTGAACCACAGGCACCACAGTCCAGTCCGGGCAAGAGCTCAAGGAGTTTCTCGATCTGCTGGTACTTCTCCATGGCTCGCTGGAAATTCTGATCGAGCTTCAGGACCTCCTTGGCCTCATAGGCCCGTTCTCGGACGAAAACACCCGCTTTCCGCCACGTCTCCATTTCCTCTTCGCTCCACGGGCGAAACACGCTGTATTTCTTCAGGAGATGGTTCACGTTGACTTTGGCGATAAAGGGATTCTGTACCGCCAGGACCCCTCCCACACATCCACCAACACAGGCCTGTGCCTCACGGTACACCACTTCCCTGAGTTCTCCCATTTCGATTTTCTCAAAGACCGAAATCACATTGTGAATGCCATCAACAGCCATATATTCCCCTTCGCCAAGAGATTCCTGCTCTCCTCCAGACCGGGCCCATCCGATACCTCGGAATCCAGCAATCTGAAGTTCTGGTCTGTCCTCCACAAGGTGGAGTTCATTTACAAGCCGGGTGTAGACACTGGCCATGGAGATAGCCCCATCGATTCTCCCCAGGGCTTCTCCGCTTTGGCGAACCTCCGTTACTTTTGCCGGGCAGGGAGTGATGAAGAAGACCCCCACTTCCTCTGGACGGTACCCCCTCTCGAGAGCCCGAAGACGGGCAATTTTCGCCGCCACACCAAGAGGTGAATCAAGGGGGAGGAGATTATCAAGAAGAGAAGGAAACTTGACCTCCACGAGACGAACGACAGCCGGACACGCTGAGGATATCACCGGCAAGACCAGGTCCTTTTTTTTCAGAAACCTCGCAATTTCTGCCGAGAGGATTTCCGCTCCCCGGGCAACTTCGAAGACCTCATGGAATCCCAGGCGCAAAAGGCCGTTGAGAACTTTTCCCAGAGGAATGGTGAACTTGAATTGAGCGTAGAAGGCCGGCGCGGGGAGTGCAACCCGGTAGCGGAATCTCTGAATAGCCTCGAGAGGGTCTGCCTGGGCGTACTTGGCATGATTCGGACAGGTCCGTATACATTCTCCACAGTCAATGCACCGTTCTTCATCAATGCGAGCCTTCCCACCCTTGACCCGAATCGCCTCCGTGGGGCAGCGCCGGATGCAGTGCGTGCATCCCTTACATTTCTCTTCATCGAGAACTACCGAATGGTAAATCTCCACGCGCACCCATCTACCTCAAGAATCAGGATTCAAGAAAAAGTCCATAATCACTTTTGTCCCCTCACCAACACGGGTATCAATCTCAAGGCGGTCAGAACATTTCCTCATATTCGAGAGGCCGTATCCTGCTCCAAAGCCCATCTCGCGAATATGAGGAGGCGCAGTGGAGTACCCTTCCTGGAAGGCGAGCTCAAGATCGGGGATTCCCGGACCTTCGTCGTCCACTTCGATGTGAATGCGCTGCGGGAAAATCCAGGCTCGAAAAACCCCCCGGAAAGCATGAATCACCACGTTCATCTCTGCCTCGTAGGCGGCGATCACCACCCGGCGGCTGAAGGCCGCCGGGAAGCCAATCTGCTGGAGAATCCTCTTGAGCTCACTGGACACATCTCCAGCACTCTGGAAATCCCCTCCTGTGATTCTGCGCTCGATTTCGATAAGGGGTTTCTCATCGGTCATTCCACTTCGCTGCAACCCCGAAGTCCTCGCATGTACAATCTTCCACAGGCCTCATACATGGGGAGCCTCGTGGCCAAGAGGGGAATCTTTTTCATGACTGCAAGCTCAATAGTCGCCGGTTCAGGGCGCTTCCCGCGCACAAACACCACGCCGATGAGATCACTCATCTCCGCGGTACGGATCACCTGAGGGTTCGTGAGACCTGTGAGGAGAAGGGAGTTCTCCTTTGTGAAGGCCAGAACATCACTCAAAAGGTCACTCCCGCAGGCTGATCTCGGTTCCCGATCAAGAAGGTCCTCACACGCCAGGACTTCAGCTTCAAGAATCTCTTTGACCTCCCGAAGTGTCATGGTGGTTCCCCTTTCACTTCCCTGCAAAACACTCAATGCCCTGAGATCGAAGTCGAGCTGCTGCTTTTCTGGCTTCCTCAAGAGAAGAAAAGCCGTACACCCTCACCCGGTACATCCCCGAAACACGCTCGATTGTGGCAGTGTACCCAAACCGCCGGAGCGTCTCCACCATTGCTCGAGCGTTTTTCTCTTGGGAAAACGCCCCCGCCTGAAGAAAGGCCTGACCCCCCACAGGAGGAGGGGTTTCCTTGCGGGTTTCTTGAGGCGGCTGTGGTTTTTCCTGTACTTCCCCAGACTTTCTACTCTCCTCCTGCGCCAGAGGAATTGGAGAGGGAACTTCTTCCACAATCCCGACGGGGGAGGACTGGGAGAATTCCTGCGCCCACTGCTCAAGAGGTGAAACGGGAACAACCTCCTCCATTTCCACAACCTCAACAAGGGAGGGAAGCTCCTGAGCCACAAGAAGTTCCGCGTAACGGTCGAGATCCCCGCGGGCCATAAAGAAGGCAAAGACCACCACCAGAACCGCGCCCAGAAGGACAATGAGCGTCTCCACCGGGTCTTTCCGCCGCAAAGGCATCGGCAGCTTCATCGGATACCCCCAAGGAGTCGCTTAAGACGCTCAGTTTCTTCCCGCACCTCTCTGTACCGTTCCTTTTCCTGCCCCACGACCTCTTGAGGAGCGCGGGCAAGGAAATTCTCATTCTGGAGCTTCTTCTCCAGCCGCTCCAGATCCTCCTCAAGATCGGCAAGCTTTTTCAAAAGGCGCTGGGTCTCTTTCTCGAGATCCACAACACCCTCCACAAGGAAGAACACATCTACACCCCGCACCCGACCCAAGGCCACCTGGGTTGGTCGAGAGAGGTGTTTCCCAACTCGTTCCACACGGCATTTCGCAAGCTGCTCAACATATCGCTTCGTGGAAGACAGAAGACGCACAGTATCGTCCTCTTCGCAGCTCAACCATACCACGCCTTCCACCGAAGGAGAAATGTTGAGCTCCGCCCGCAAGTACCGGATTTCACGGATGAGCTCCTGGAGAAAGGCAACGTCACGCTCTGCGTCCTCGCTGATCCAGCGGGTATCCTCTTGCGGCCAGGGAGCGATCATAATGCTCTCTGCTGCTTTATAGGGGGTGGGGAGGTACTGCCAGATTTCCTCAGCCACAAAGGGGATAACAGGATGGAGGAGGCGCAGGAGGCCGCTCAAAACCGAGAGGAGAACGTTCTGCGTGGCCTTTCGCTTGCTCTCTCCTCCCCGGTAGAGGTCTTCTTTGCTCCACTCCACATACCAGTCGCAGTACTCACTCCAGACAAAATCATAGAGGAGCTGAACAAAATCCCCAAATTCCAGGGCCTCAAGCTGTTCCGTGGCCGAACGGAGCACCTTCTGAAAGCGAGAGAGAATCCACCGGTCTTTGAGGTCGAGTTCTCCCGCCTCAAGAGGCAAGAAAGAATATCCTTCGAGGTTCATCAGAACAAAGCGGGAAGCGTTCCAGAGCTTGTTCACAAAGGTTCGCGCTGCTTCTATCCTCTTCAGGGAAAGGTGAATGTCCCGTCCCTGAACCGTAAGCCAGGCCAGCGCAAAACGCAGCGCATCACTACCGTATTTTTCGACAACTTCCAGAGGATCAATAGCATTCCCCAGGGATTTGCTCATCTTCCGCCCGGCTTCGTCTCGCACAAGAGGCGTGATATATACCTTGCGGAAAGGGACCTCTCCCATGAACTTGAGGCCCATCATAATCATCCGAGCCACCCAGAAGAAAATAATATCAAAACCCGTAACCAGAAGCGAGGTAGGATAGAAGCGGTCCAGGTCCTCAGTTTTCTCAGGCCAACCCAATGTTGAGAAAGGCCAGAGGGCGGAACTGAACCAGGTGTCGAGAACATCTTCATCCTGCACCACCACGCCATTACATTTGGGACAGCTCAACGGGGCTTCCCGATGGGCAAAAACATACCCGCAGGACTGACAGTAAAACACCGGAATCCGGTGGCCCCACCAGATTTGCCGGGAAATGCACCAGTCCCTGATGTTTTCCATCCATTCGAAGTAGATCCTGGTCCAGCGCTCCGGAACAAAGACAACTCGCCCCTCCAGAACCGCCTGGATTGCAGGACGGGCAAGTTCTTTCATCCGGACGAACCACTGCCGGGACACGAGAGGCTCAATTACCACTCCGCAACGGTAACAGTGCCCAACGGCGTGACGATGCTCTTCAACTTTCTCCAGAAGCCCCTTTTCCTCAAGGGCTCGAAGTACCGCTTCCCGAGCCGCCTCCCGGGGAAGCCCTGCGAATGGTCCTGCGTCCTCGGTCATCACACCCCGGGTGTCAATAACCCGAATAACCGATAGATTGTGCCGTCGCCCCAGCTCAAAATCGTGAGGGTCATGACCTGGGGTAACCTTAAGGACACCAGTGCCAAACTCTCGGTCCACGTACTCGTCAGCAATAACAGGAATTTCCCGGTCCAAAAGTGGGAGGCGAACCCTTCTCCCAACAACCTGCTGGTACCTCAGGTCCTCAGGATGGACCGCCAAGGCCACGTCCCCAAGAAGGGTTTCAGGACGTGTGGTGGCCACAACCAGAAAACCTGCCCCATCAACGAAGGGGTAGCGGATGTAGTAGAGTCTCCCGGGGATTTCCCGATACTCCACCTCGATATCGGCAAGGGCCGTCTCACAGCGGGGACACCAGTTGACAATGTACTCACCCTGGTAAATCAAGCCCTCTTCAAAAAGCCGCACAAAGACTTCTCGCACTGCTCGGGAAAGACCAGCGTCCATCGTGAATCGTTCCCGAGTCCAGTCACACGAAGCTCCCATACGCTTGAGCTGTTGTACGATTCTTGCATGGTACGTCTCTTTCCACTCCCAGACCCGTTCCAGGAATTTCTCCCGACCCAGATCGTGGCGGCTGAGACCTTCTTTGGCAAGCTGCCGCTCAACAACGTTCTGTGTGGCAATTCCCGCATGGTCCGTGCCAGGAAGCCAGAGGACTGCGTACCCCTGCATGCGCTTTGCCCGGATAACAATATCCTGAAGGGTAAGGTTCAGGGCGTGGCCCATATGAAGGTGTCCCGTCACATTTGGAGGAGGAATAACGATGGAAAAGGGAGGTTTTTGAGGGTCTGGAGAAGGGATGAAGTAACCATTCTTTTCCCAGAACTCATACCACTTTTCTTCTACCGCCTGAGCCTCAAAGACTGGTGGAAGGGCAACGGACTTCTCCATGGTACCTCACGCGAGCTTCTCTTCCCGAGCTTCTCTGAGGAAGAGGAGATTCTCACCCTTTACAAAGGCCTCGTTGATGACGACCTTCTTGATATCCCTCCGCGAGGGGATTTCGAACATAAGGTCGGTCATGAGCCGCTCCATAATCGCCCGAAGCCCCCGGGCACCAGTACCTTTGGCCAGGGCCTCACGGGCAATGAGTCGTAAGGCTCCCTCGGTGAAGATGAGTTCCACACCCTCCATTTCGAAAAGCTTCTGATACTGCCGGACAAGGCTATTCCTGGGCTCGGTGAGGATGCGTACCAGGTCGTCTTCGGTGAGGGGGTCAAGGGCACAGATAATCGGTACTCTGCCGATGAACTCGGGAATCATGCCGAACTTCAGGAGGTCTTCTGGTTGCACTTCGTGGAGAATATTCCGGGAGAGTTCCTTCTCGGAAAGGCTCTCACGGGCACCAAAACCAATTTTCCGATCCTTCAAACGATTCTCGATGATGCGCTCAAGACCCACAAAGGCGCCACCACAGATGAAGAGGATATTCTCAGTGTTCACCTGAATGAATTCCTGGTGCGGGTGTTTCCGACCACCCTGAGGAGGAACATTCGCAATGGTCCCCTCAAGAATCTTCAGAAGCGCCTGTTGCACGCCTTCCCCGGAAACGTCCCGGGTGATGGAGGGATTCTCCCCTTTGCGAGCAATTTTGTCGATTTCATCGATGTAAACAATGCCCTTCTCTGCTCTTTTAACATCAAAGTTTGCATTCTGAAGAAGGCGGAGAAGGATATTCTCAACGTCTTCTCCCACATACCCAGCCTCGGTGAGCGTCGTGGCATCCGCAATGGCAAAGGGAACGTTCAGGAAGCGTGCCAGGGTTTTGGCAAGGAGCGTCTTCCCCGATCCAGTCGGGCCAAGAAGCAGAATGTTGCTCTTTTCAATCTCCACGTCCTGAGAGTCTCTGGGCTGCATAATCCGTTTGTAGTGGTTGTATACGGCAACGGAAAGGATAACCTTGGCCCGTTCCTGACCAATAACGTACTGGTCAAGGAAAGCCTTAATCTCGCGAGGCGAGGGGAGCTCTTCAAGGACGAACTCTTTCCTGCTTTTCCGGGAGTCCTCTTTCAGAATCTCGTTGCAGAGCTCCACGCACTCGTCACAGATGTACACTCCTGGACCCGCAATGAGCTTTCGCACTTCCTGCTGTGTTTTACCACAGAAGGAACACCGCAACTTAATCTTCTCCTCCTCAAATTTCGGCATCCTCTCTGGTCTCCTTCTCGCCCTTCTCTTCCGGATACAGAACCCGATCTATAAGCCCGTATTCCCGTGCCTCCTCGGGGGACATGAAAAAGTCCCGCTCCGTGTCCTTGCGAATTTTCTCAATGGACTGGCCAGTATGGCGAGCGAGGATTTCATTGAGCTTCTCCCGGATCTTCACCATTTCCCGGGCATGGATTTCGATGTCTGTCACCTGTCCCTGTGCACCCCCAAGGGGCTGATGGATCATAATCCGGGAATTGGGGAGCGCCATCCGCTTGCCCTTGGCCCCAGCGGCGAGAATAACTGCCGCTCCACTTGCAGCCTGCCCAATACAGATGGTCGCAACATCAGGCTTGATGTACTGGATGGTGTCGTAAATGGCCAGCGTCGCCGAAACCGAACCTCCAGGACTGTTGATGTAGAGGTTGATATCCTTTTCCTTGTTCATCGCTTCAAGGAAAAGGAGCTGGGCAATGACAAGGTTGGCAACGGTGTCATCGATTTCCGTTCCCAGAAAGACGATGCGGTCTTGCAGGAGCCGGGAGTAAATATCGTAAGCTCGCTCACCCCTTGGGGTCTGCTCCACCACAATGGGCACAAGGTAACTCAAACGGGGTTCTTTCATCCCTGAACCATCTCCTCTTCAGGATCTCCCAAAGCTTGCCACTGATCAAAATTCAAGGGTTCTGCGATTTCTTGTATTTTCACTCTCGAGAGGAGGTCTTCAACAAGCTTGCTCGAGAGGAGGCGGTTCGCAGCCTCCACCAGAGCATTGCTCCGAACAAGGCGTTCTGCCACCTTTTCAAGCGGCTTTCCAGTGCGTTGTGCAACACTCTCCACAAGGCGATGGAGCTCTTCTTCAGTCACTTCAAGACCATATTCTCTAGCGTATTTCTGAAGAACGAAGTGTTTCTTCAACCTCCAGCGAGCAATGTTGCGCATTTTCTCAGTAAACGTGGCGAAATCATACCCCATAAGTTCAAGGTACCGCTCGAGGGTAGTTCCACTTTCTCGCAATCGCCCCTCAAAAAGCTGGATGACCCTCCGGGTTTCCTCCTCAAGAAGGGGCTCAGGAATGTAGACCTGCGACTTTTGGCAGAGGGCAACCACAGCCTCCTCCTGCAGGCGTTCCTGCACCATCTCCTGGGCTTGCCCCTCAAGGATCTTCCGAACGTCCTCTCGAAAGGCCTCCACCGATGCGTAATCTTCCCCAAAATGCTTGACAAACTCTTCATTCACTTCGGGGAGTCGCTTTCGGAAAACAGTACGAACCTCCAGTTCTTTTTCCTCACCCTCGAGAGTAACCGTCCGTCGCTCTCCCCGTCGCATACCAAGAACCTCTTGAGCCAGGGGATGCTGTTCACCTCCTGCCTGCACCGTATACTGCTTGTCCCCTACAGCGACAATCACCATATCCCCCGATACCACCGGCCCCTCCTGTTCCTCCCATTGCCCAAAGCGCCTGCGGAGTTCCTCAATGTACGCGTCGATGTCGCTTTCCCGAACCTCAAGGCGGTACTTTCGCACTTCGAGCTCTTCAGGACGGGCCAGAAGAACTTCAGGATTCTCAATGACCTTCAAACGGAAACGGAGAGGCTCTCCTTCCTCCACGTGAAGGATTTCCACATCAGGTTCTCCCACCACATCAATGCCTTCCTTCTCCAAGACCTCCTTTGCCGCTTCCGGAACGAGACGATGCACCAGCTCATCCAGGAAGGCCTCCTTTCCCAGACGAGCACGAAGAATGGCTCGAGGAACCCGACCCTTGCGGAAGCCTGGCACCGTAACTCGAAAGTTGAAGTCCCGGTAAATGCTCTCGAGAACCTGGTCAACCCGCTCTTTTGTTACCTCTACTTCGAGCTCAAAGACGTGCTTCTCTTTTTCCTCTTTTTTTGTCACCTCTACCATCGAAACAGTGCCACCTTTCCCTTCCAGCTTTCCAGCATCGGAAGAATTATATGTTTCCCAAGGGGGCGTGTCAACCTTGGAAGCCATGCCCGCTCCCCCTTTCCCTCTATACACTTCAGGAAGGGCCAGGCCGAGAATCTGTTTCTGTGCTTCGGTAATCCACCATCGATCACCAGTTCTCTCCACAGGAAGGAGTACCTTCCTCCTTTGCTCCTCGCCAGGAACGCTTGTCACCTCCACCTCTCCAAAAACAACGTACCTTCCCTTGTCCTCCCCGATGTATCCCCGGATCTTGATTCTGTCCGGCCACGGACTGGAACCGTACCTCCCCAGAGCCTGCCGGGGTTCTGGAACCATTGTTTGAGAAGCCCCGAAGCCACAACTTCCTCTCCCGTACCACAGGCAGATGCCCAAAAGGTAACACCCAGAACAATGAGTCCAACCCAGCACGCACAAAAGGAGAAGCTCCGAAAAAGCTCTCCTGTCCTCCGGACCCTCATACACTGCATCCCTTATTTATCAAAGCGTAGCTGCCTGATGCCATCAGGCGTTCGCTCTCGCCTCATCGCCACCCCAGTGAGAACCCCAATGGCCACTTCGCAAAGGTAGAGGACTTTGTTGCCGCGCTCAAGATGCCCCCCATAGGCTCCCTGAGGATTTGAAACCACCGCATGGACGTGGGGTTCCCCACCAACGATAACACCGCTTAGGGAAAGGAGCTCAAAGGGTCCCTCGTACTTTTCAAAACGCTCCACGGGTGGCAGGCCTGTTGTTGTCACCCAGTGGAAATGAACCTCGCTCAGGGTCCCAAAGCCGGAGAGAATGACCCCGTGTTCGATGCACTCCCTGCGAATGACCTCCTCAAGGGTTTCAAGAACGTACTCTCCTGGGAAAATGCTCACCACCACAACCCGTTCGAGCTTCCCGACGCCATATTCCACAGAATCTCACCCCCTCAGCGTTCGTACTCCTGCACGGTCCTCTTCCGATTTCTCCTCTGCAATTCCCTTTTCACCCAGCGAGCGTACTCTGCCACAGCCTCCTCCATCCGGTAGCGAGGCTCAAACCCCAGCTCTTCCCGAGCCAGAGTGATATCAAGCGTTTCCCCGCGAGGAAAAAGCTTGCCAGGACCAAGGATGACCTCCCGGGGGTGGTCGCTGTATTTTTGCGCAAGGCGGGCAAGATCGGGAAAGCTCGTCACCTCAGAAGTAGCGATGTTGAAGATACGGTGCCTTAAGTGTTCCTTCTCGTAAGCCAGCACCGTCCCCCAGGCCGTGTCCTTCACGTAGGTGAAGCCAAGTCTCTGATCCCTCCCGCTTTCAAGAACAAGCTCCTCAAGGCCTTCAAGGGATCCAAGAAGAACCCGAAAAACGGGGGTCATTTCTGAAGGCAGAAGACCCGGACCGAAAAAGAAGTAAGGACGGACAATGCGGACGTCAATACCATAGTGGTGACCGTACTGGAGCGCGAGGTACTCCGCACTGGCCTTACTTGCTCCATAGAGATCTGAGGGATTCACAGGATGAGTGAGTTCTCCGGGATTGTCTCTGGTCTCTCCATAAACAGCGCCAGAACTCACGTAGAGAAACTTTGGAATCTTAAAAAGACGAGCACATTCCAGGAGGTTGAGGGTACCAACAACGTTGAGAAAAGTAGCAGCGTAAGGGTCGTTCCAGTACCGTGGAGAGGCCATCACCGCGGGGGTATGAATGATGCCTTCAATGTCGGGAAAGTTAGAAAAAAGTTGTACCAGATGAGACCACTCCAGAACGCTTCCCCGGAAAAAAACGATGGCACTCCTCCGATCCTCGAGGTAATCCTGGTTGGCCTCCCGAAGGTCAAAGGAGATCACCTTTTTCCCTCGATCCACAAGATAGTACGTCACCCAGGATCCCAAAAGACCACTGCCACCGGTAATGAGAACCAGAGCCATATTACATCCACCTCACTGAAGGGTTTTTGCCTCAGCCTTACGCAAACGATCCATGATGGCCCTTCCCAGACCAACTTCGGGCACCGGTTCGGCGAAAATAAGGTCAAGGCCAGCCTCCTCCAGGCGGTGAAGACAGGCAAAGAAGTTGGTCGCTGCTTCCCGGAGATCTCCGTTTGACGAAAGGATTTCAACTTTCACAAACCACTCTGGATGTCGTACCACCTGAAAGGCCAGCAACCCCACCCGGAATCCCGGAGGAGGAGGGGTTCCCTGAGGGACAATGCGCAGGGGAATACGGGGAGCATAGTGGAAAGGGAGCTGCCCCGGAGCACGAGGACCGTCTTTCAGAGAACCTATCCGAATCTTCCCTATGACCCCTTCGAGATCCTCAAGGGGAATTCCTCCAGGCCTGAGGAGCACCGGTTCCTCGAGAAGCTCAAGAACCGTCGACTCCACCCCAATGGGACACTGACCACCATCAAGAATAAGGTCGATCCGGTCCCCAATTTGCTTGACAACGTGAGTAGCTGTCGTCGGACTCAGGTGCCCGAAGAGATTCGCACTTGGTGCGGCAACGGGAATCCCAGCTTCTCCGATGAGCTCAAGGGCCACAGGATGGGCAGGCATTCGTACCCCCACGGTTGGTAACCCTGCAGTAACGATGTCAGGAATAACAGGTCTTTTGGGGAGAACAAGGGTGAGTGGTCCAGGCCAGAAACGCTCGACAAGGAGCAAAGCCCGCGGATCCAGAAATTCACAGACTTCCATAGCCATCTCAAGAGTAGCTACGTGAACAATCAGGGGGTCGAAGAAGGGGCGCTCCTTCACCTCGAAAATTCGGGCCACAGCCTGAGGATTCAGTGCACAGGCACCAAGACCGTAAACCGTTTCGGTAGGAAAGGCAACGAGTTTCCCCTCCCGGAGAAAAGACGCTGCCCTCTGAATGGCCTTTCTGTCTGCCTGGAGTACTTCAGCCATGGCTACAGGTACTCTGTCCTGCCAGTCTCCCGGAGGTAGGCGAGAAGCCGGCGAATGTCCTGGTCTCTGTTCTTCGGCGCAAGGAAGAGCAGGTCTTCTTCCTCCACCAGGACCACATCCTCCATCCCGAAGGTCACCACGGGCTTTCTGGTCCAGAGAATGCATCCCCGGCTTTCGAGGGCAATGTGTTCTCCCAGGGCGACGTTGCCACCGGCGTCTTTTGGCAGAATTTCCCCCAGGCTTTTCCAGGACCCCACGTCACTCCATCCAAAGGAAGCGGAAACGACCAGAATTCTGGAGGCCCGTTCCATGACAGCGTAGTCGATGGAAATCGAAGGAAAAGCAGAAAAGACCTCCACAAGCACCTCTTCCTCCTCTGGGGTTCCCAAGCTTTCTGCGATTCGTTCCAACCCCCAGCTGATCTCTGGAGCCCATGTCTTGAAGGCTGAGAGGATGGCACCGATAGTCCACACAAACATTCCGCTGTTCCAGAGGTACTTTCCGGAGCGAAGGTACTCTTCGGCCTTGCTGAGATCCGGCTTTTCGGTAAAACCTTCCCCCCGGTACACACAGCCCCTAGAATCCCTAAAGAAGAGCTCTCCGCAGCGGATATACCCGTACCCGGTATGGGGATAGGTTGGGGGGATGCCGAAGGTCACCAGCCACTCACCGCTTTGAGCAACCTCCACCGCAAGGCTCACCGCTTCCTGGAATTTCTCCTCTTCGAAGACCATGTGGTCCGCCGGAAGAACGACCATAACCTCGTCGGGTGAGAAAATCCGTGCAAAATGCACCGCCGAAAGCCCAATACAGGGAGCAGTGTTTTTTCCCACCGGTTCAAGGATCAGGTGCGAAGGGGGAAGAAAAGGGAGCTCTCGAAGCGTCGCTTCAAGGTGTTCCTTCTGGGTGACCACATAGAGGCGGTCAACCCCCACAAGGGGCAGGATGCGCTCCACCGTGTGGCGAAGAAGGGTCTTCCCAAAGAGACTGATGAATTGTTTCGGTCGATGACTCCGGCTCGCTGGCCAGAGCCGCTCTCCTTTCCCTCCTGCCATGACCAGTGCAACAGGCACGGCAATCACCCCCTTTCGGGTATTATAGCGAACTGGTACAACCCCTGGAAAAGGGAGCGAATACCGTGGTGTACAACCTTCTTCTTGCGGAGATCGCCCACCGAATCCACTGCCATTTCAGGGGGTTCAGAGAATCCTCACGGAGTCTGGACAAACCATAAGAAACACGCCTTGGTCTCCACAAGACCTCCTCTGAAGGACACCGTGCTGAGGATGATCTTGCCATCCTTGAGCTTCAGGGTGGAGAGGAAACCACCAGAGCCCTTGCGGAAACCCTCTCGCGCACCCCCAGGGTTACGGTTTGCGCCGTGCACATTGAAAAAACCTCAGGGTTTCCATATTTTCCGCTCCAGGCGAAGGGGAGAAAAACACACGGAGAAACGACCTCTTTCCTCTCCTTCTCTGGTCAGACGAATTGTTCCAGGGACAATGGCCTCGACTTTCCCGGGGACACACTGAACTCCCCAGAGAAGAAGCACGCGATCCTCCCAGAAAACCCGTTCAATAATGCCAATTCCCAGATCCTTTCCATCCTTCCCAAAAAGCCCGCAGATGAGCCCCTCCAGGACATCAGCTGGAGTAACCCGTGACGCAGATCCCTCCTCCTCAACCCCCCCTCCGGCAGGAACGAGAAGGACTTCTTCTCCAGGACTCTTGAAGCGCACTTCGCTCTCTTCTTCCACCATTTCCCAGAGGAAAAAGGAGGGGTACCAGGGAAGAGAAAACCGGAGAGAGGCCAGCGGAAACCTCATCTCTTTTCCCGCGGAGAAATAGAGGGCAAAAAGTTTCTGACGGTGGTCACGACGATGCAGGTAATCCTTCTTTGAGGCTTCCAAAGGCACGGGAAGCGGGAGGAAACGGTCCTTGAGAAAAGGGGCAAAAGGGAGAAACTCTTCCTTTTCTCCCAGAGCGAGCACTATTTCCGGTTCAATGAGTCGTATTTTGAGCATTTTGAGAAGATACCCCACAGGGGAATGGAAAAGCCCACAGGTGTCGAGGACAACCACATCACTTCGCCGCCTCACCAAACGCACAAGGTCAAAGGTGGCAAGGGCAAAAGCCACAACGTCCCGTTCAGGCGTTGTGTCCCCGATAAAGTGGAAAAATGGGGTGAATAACCGCTCCGATAAACCTGCTTCCTGCAGGAGGACGGAGGCCCCAATGGTTGTCGGTGGACCAATCTGCGACTGGCCAGGGTCGGCATCCACCCAGCCAACCCTTTTCCCTCTTTCAAGGAAGAATCGAACGATAAGGCGCACAAGGGTGGTTTTCCCACGGTCTGGAGGCGCAATGACCATGATGGTTCCCCGGAAGTCACGGAGAACCTCCTCAAGGAAAGCCCATTCCCTGGGCCAGGAAAAGCCCCCTGTCACTCGAGGAGGGAAGAAAGGGGAACACACGTGTATCCTGCCTCCAGAAGGGCGCAAAGAATACGGGGAAGAGCGCGAACAGTGCGGGGGAGGGAATGGAAAAGCACAATGGCTCCAGGATGGATATCCCGAAGAACACGCTCAACGATTTCATCCTCTGTTTGTGCCCTCCAGTCCTCCGAATCCAGCGACCAGGTGACAAGACTGTACCCTGTCATGCCACAGGCTCTCTCAATCGCCGGAGTCACAAGGCCTTCAGGAGGACGGAAGTACAGGGGAAGTCGTCCGGTGGAATTGACGATGGCCTTCTCGGCGCGCTCTATATCCTCTTTTATGCTCTCTGCCGGGCATTCTCGGGTGAATGCATGAGAGAAGGAATGGTTTCCTATTTCGTGCCCTGCCGCAACAATGCGCTGGACAAGGTCTGGATGCCTAAGCACTTGAGCACCTATGAGGAAGAATGTCGCCTTTACCTGGAAACGGTCAAGAATGGCCAGGATTTCCGCTGTGTGCCCGTTGGGAGCATCATCAAAGGTCAGGGCAACCCTCTTCTCCACCTGGGGTCCATTTCGGATACAACGCAGAGTATTCATGGCGAACACTCTCTCGCCACGGAGCTCAATGGCTTCTGCCTTTCCAATCCCCAGAACCCCAGAAAGTGCTCCGAGAATGACGATTCCCAACAACGCGAAAGCTTTACGCCTCGCCCAGAATCCTTTTGAGTTTTTCCTCAAGAACCCGCCTGGGAACATAACCCACGACTCGCTCGACCTCTCTCCCATCTTGGAAGAAAATCAGCGTGGGAATTGCATGGACACCGTACTGCAGGGCCAGAGAAGGAGCCTCGTCGGTGTTTACCTTCCCCACTTTGATCCGGCCAGAGAAGCTCCTTGCAATGTCCTCCACAACCGGTGCCATCATGCGGCAGGGCATGCACCAGGTTGCCCAGAAATCCACAAGCACCGGTTCCCGAGCACGCAGCACCTCTTCCTCAAAGTTCGTCTCGTTCAGCTCCAGGACATTCCCTCCCATGTCCTTCACTCCTTCTCTCGCCAATTTTGAGCTCCTGCCTGTGCACAAGCCGGCGAATGTTGTCCTTGTGCCTCAAAAACACCAGGACTGCTGCGAATATTCCCCACCACACGAAAGCCTGGGGGCGGCGGAAGAGGAAAAGGAGAATCGGCATCACCAGGGCACCGCTTAAGGAACCAAGCGAAGAATACCTGGTGATGGCCACCATCACAACCCAGGTCAGAAAACACAGAAGTGCCGCCTGCCACGAAAGGCAAAACAGCACCCCCAGAGTTGTAGCCACTCCCTTCCCTCCCCTGAATCTCAAAAAAAGTGACCAGTCGTGCCCCACAACGACCAGAGAAGTGGCAAGGAAAAAGAGCACAGGAGACGAACCCAGAAAGCGAAGAGCAAGGTACGCACCGAAGAACCCTTTGAGGGCATCCCCTACTCCAGCAAGAAGAGCAGGGAAGAACCCCGCGACCCGGGAAACGTTGGTCGCTCCGATATTTCCACTCCCGTACTTTCGGAGATCCACACCCCTGAAGAGCCAGGTGACCACAAGCCCACAGGGCAGGGATCCCAAAAGGTAATTCACCGGAAGTACCCAGACCACCATAACCCTCACCTCTGGTATCTCCCAAACACTAAGGTCCCGTTGTGTCCTCCAAAACCAAAGGAGTTCGAGAGAGCATTGCGAATCTCCAGAGGACAGGCCTTCCAGGGGGTGTAATCGAGGTCACATTCCGGATCGGGTTCTTCGAGGTTAATCGTTGGATGGACAATCCCGTGGTAAATAGAGAGAACCGTGGCTGCTGCCTCAATGGCTCCCGCTGCTCCGAGGAGGTGCCCTACCATGGACTTCGTGGAACTGATTTTGATTTTGTATGCCCGGTCACCAAAGACTTTCTTAATCGCCAGGGTCTCCGTACGATCGTTGAGGGGAGTTGAAGTTCCGTGGGCATTGATATAGTCGACTTCCTCCGGGAGAACACCGCTGTCCTCAAGGGCAAGACGCATCGCCCGAGCCGCACCCTCGCCCTCCGGGTCCGGAGCCGTGATGTGGTAAGCATCACAGGTTGAGGCGTAACCCTTAAGCTCTGCGTAAATTCGCGCTCCCCTCTTGAGGGCCACCTCCTCCGCCTCAAGAACCAGTGCGCAGGCACCCTCAGCCATGACAAAACCATCGCGATTCCGGTCGAAGGGACGAGAGGCCTTCTGGGGTTCGTCGTTACGAGTTGAGAGGGCTTTCATGGCACAGAAACCTGCTACCGCAAGAGGCGTGATGGAAGCCTCAGCACCGACGGCAATCATAAGGTCGGCTTCTCCCCGCTGGATAATGCGTAACGCCTCACCCAGAGCATGGGTTGATGCTTCGCAGGCTGTTGAAACACAACTATTCGGTCCCTTCAGGCCAAGTTGAATGGCTACATTGGCCGCCCCCATGTTGACAATCATCATGGGGATGAAGAAGGCGCTGACCTTCTGAGGGCCCCGTTCAAGAAGTACCCGGTACTGCTCCTCAAAGGTGTGAATACCTCCAATGCCTGACCCCAGGATGACTCCTGCCCGTTCCCGGTCCATCCGCTCAAGGTTCACCCCGGCATCTTCCAGAGCCATAAGTGATGCACAAACAGCAAACTGCGAAAAGCGGTCCATTCGCCGGGCTTCCCTTCGAGGAAGGAAATCTTCCGGATTGAAATCCCGGACCTCCCCGGCGATTTTCGTCTCAAAAGGCGTTGGATCAAAGCTCTGAATGATGTCAATGCCGGACCTTCCTTCAAGAAGCGACTGCCAGAATTTCTCCTTGCCAGTCCCCACTGGACTGATAACACCAATACCGGTGACAACGACTCTTCGCGCCAACTGGTCAACCTCCTTTACCACTGAATGAGCGCAGCCCCCCAGGTGAGGCCCGCACCGAAGCCCACAAGGAGCACAATGTCCCCCTCTTTGATGCGACCAGACCTTGAGGCCTCGTCGAGGGCAATGGGGATGGAGGCTGAAGAGGTATTCCCGTATCTCTCCACGTTGACGAAAACCCTTTCTTCCGGTATCCCAAGCCGCTTAGCTGCTGACTGGATAATACGGATGTTTGCCTGGTGAGGTATGAAGAGCTTCACGTCATCAACGCTTTTCTGAGCCCTCTTCAGAACCTCAAGAGACGCCTCCTCCACTATGCGCACCGCGAATTTAAATACCTCGTTCCCATTCATTTTGATGTAGTGAAGCCGCTTCTCTACAGTTTCAAAAGAAGCAGGCATTCGAGAACAGCCAGCAGGAAGTTCCAGAAGGTGCGCCCCGCTCCCATCAGCCCCAAGATACGTTGCCAGAATTCCTGGTCGGTCCCCCAGGCCCACTACAGCTGCTCCTGCCCCGTCACCAAAAAGAACACACGTGGCCCGGTCCTGCCAGTCTACAATCTTTGAGAGGGTTTCAGCTCCCACGACCAGGGCCTTTCCCTTCCCCTCGGCAAGGAGGTACTTCTCAGCTACAGCGAGGGCGTAGACGAACCCCGTGCACCCTGCCTCGAGGTCAAAAGCAAAAGCCCTTTTTGCCCCCAGAGCATGCTGCAGGAGGCATGCCGTGGAAGGAAAGAGCATATCCGGGGTAACCGTTCCCACGATGATGCAGTCGATTTCCTCAGGGGCAACTCGAGCAGCCTCCAGGGCCCTCCACGCTGCTTCGAGGGCCAGCTTCGAGGTCGTTTCGGAGGGCGTAGCAATTCGCCGCTCTTTAATCCCTGTCCGGGTAGTGATCCACTCGTCACTTGTGTCCACCATGCGTTCCAGGTCGAAGTTGGTGAGCACTTTCTCCGGAACACTGGAGCCCGTTCCCAGAACACGAACCCACTGCATCCTCAAGACACTTCCTCCCTTGCCTCTTCCCGTACCAGAGAGAAGCCCAGCTCTGCTTCAGCCACAATCTGGTCTTTTACCCTTGCCACACCTTTGAGCTTACCCACCCGGCCTTTCATCCTGAGGAGCGTGACCTCCATGACCAGCTGGTCCCCGGGGACAACAGGACGCCGGAAACGGACATTGTCAAGGGAGGCGAAATATGGAATGCAGCCCCGGAACTCTTCCATGTACATCATCATGGTGGCTCCAACCTGCGCCATACTCTCAAGAATGAGAACTCCGGGCATGATGGGCCTTCCCGGGAAATGACCCTGGAAGAACCACTCGTTCGCCGTAACGTTCTTTACGCCCACAACCCTTCCTTCCTCCAGGGCAACGATCCGATCCACAAGGAGGAAGGGAAAGCGGTGGGGGAGAATTTCCTGGATTTTGCGTATATCCATTTCCATGGCGTCACAACCCCCATTGAGCACCTTGGTGTTTCTAATACTCTACCGGAACTCCCTAAAATTGACAAGGATAAGTCGCTGAAGTAGTATTGTAGCAAGAGGGAACTCCAAAACGGACGCACGAGGTGGACAAAAGATGATGAGAGCGCTGCGCAAAAACCTGGACATCATTCTTATCATCGTTGTTGTTGCTTTTGCCGTCACCATCTACTACGGCTACGGATCGTACCGCCGTTCCGGTCGTACCGGACAGGCTGTGGCCGCAACGGTAAACCACACAGCCATCAGTTTCTACACCCTCGACCAGGCCTTTCGGAATTTCCTGAGTCAGTACGACTCAAAGACCCTGAGTTCCTGGGACGAAAAGACCTTTGACCTCCTTCGACGCCTGGTCCTTGAAAACCTCATCAACAACGAGCTTCTGTACCAGGAAGCCCAAACAAGGAGAATACGGGTTTCTTCAAAGGAAATAGAGACCGAGCTCGAGAAACTCCGGGCACAGTTCTCTTCAGAAAGCGAATTCCGCCGGTACCTCGAGTACCAGGGACTCACACTTTCGGCGCTTCGCGAATCCCTTCGCCGGGAACTCATGATCCAGAAACTCACAGAGAGCCTCGTTGCTGACCTCCCTATCCCTGATGAAGAGGTACAGAAGTACTATGAGGAACACCAAGACCTCTTCACTACCCCGGCTCAGTACCACCTCCTGAGGATGACCTTTCTCTCTAAAGAAGATGCAGAAAAGGCGCTGCGCCGGTTGTACCTTGGGGAAGAGTTTGCCAAAGTCGCCCAGGAAGTTTCCCTCGACGAAGCTGCAAAAAAGGGTGGAGACATAGGCTGGGTTTCGGAAGTCGGGCTTCCCCAGGAAGTTCGGGAAGTTCTGGAGAAAGTCAAGGATGACCCCCGCAATGTGACTCCTCCCCTCAAGGTGGGGGACACCTACGTCATTTACCGGGTACTGGAGTGGAAACCCCGGGAGGTCAAGGCCTTCGAGGATGTCAAGGAGAACATTCGCCAGTACCTCCTTGAAGAGCAGAAACGGGTTAGAACGGAGCACCTCCTTGCAGAACTCAGGAAAAAGAGCACCATCACCATCTCCGAAGCGCTCATGAGAACAACCTCTCCGGAAACCCTGGTTTCCTCAGAAACTCCCCCAGCCGCAGGTCCTGAGGGGGAGGCGGAGTGAGAAAGGGCATCATCCCTGGGGTTGGGGTCTTTGTCCTTTTCTTGATATACCTCCTTGCGGGTAATCGAGGGACAGTCTCCTGTATTCTTAAAGAAGAAAGGGTCACGCTGGCAAGAAGAGATATTGTGCCTTTTCTTGAAACCCTCGAAGCCCGCTGGAAGAGAACCCCCCTTCGCCTTGTGATTGCTGGCAAAGCCTTTGAGGTCCCCAAGGATGCCCTCCGAATACGCTGGAATATCAAAGCCATGAAGAAGAAGGTCGCTCAGGGCAAGCGCGTCCCACTTCTTGTAGAGTGGGACGAAGAGAAGGCCAAAGCCCTTCTTGAGTCGCTTGCAACAAAAACTCTCCTTCCGCCACAAGACGCCTTCTGGGAAGGTAATCGGGTGCAGCAGGCCAGAGCAGGGCGAAGACTAAACGTGGAGAAGGCCCTGCATGCCCTAAAGCAATCTCTTGAGGACTGGAGCGACACCGTTACCCTCGAGACCTTCGACGTCCTTCCCCCCAGAGTGGATACATCGGAGGTCCTCAAGAGCCGGGGAATTACAACACTTCTTGCCTCCTTTGCGACGTCCCTCAAAGACCGAGAAGAGGACGTCGTCTTCAACATTGAAAAAGCCGCCGCCTCTCTCTCTGGGTACCTCCTGAAGAAAGGAGAGGTCTTCTCCTTTAATGCTGTGGTTGGCCGGGCGGAGAAAGAAGATGGGTACCGGAAGACCCGAATTCTCGCCAACGGCCGTCTTGTTCCGGGATATGGAGGAGGAGTGTGTCAGGTGGCCTCAACACTCTACAACGCCCTTCTCAGAACCGAAGCGGAAATCCTGGAACGCCATCCTCACTCTGGATATGCCTCAATCACTGCCTATGTTCCCCCAGGCCTCGATGCTGCGGTAAGCTACGGGAGCAAGGACCTTCGTTTTCGATTTCCTTCCCAGGATGTGGTGATTCTCGCATACCTCAGGGAGCAGGAGCTCGTGTGCGAAATCTGGGGGGAACGGGAAAACCCCGTCACCACAACCGTCACTCAAAAGCTCCTGAAGCTTGCGAAAACCGGTGAAGCTGAGGGCACACTGACTGTGGAAACAGTGGTACAGCGCACCAGGTCAAAGGACCTGCGCTTCGTCGACACGTACCTCATTCCCTGGGACTTTGCCTCAGAAATCGCCCGTTGCCTTTCTGGTTCATGAGCACTTCAAGCAACGCTGCAATGTTCTCACAGGGAATGTCTCGAGGAAGCGCATGAGACGGGGCAGCGATGTACCCTCCTCCATCTCCAAGTCTTGCCAGAATCTGACAGGTTTCCCTCCGGACTTCCTCAGGAGTTCCGAAAGGAAGGAGCCTCTGAATGCTTATGCCACCCCAAAAAGCGAGCTTTCCCTGGTACTTTTCTTTAAGGGCAAAGACGTCCATCACCTCTGGCTGGAAGGGATTGAAAACGTGAAGTCCAATTTCCACAAGGTCAGGAAAGATTTCCTGAACTTTCCCACAACAGTGAAGAAAGGTTTTCTTTCCTTTTTTCCGGACAAGAGCAATCATCTCAGCCATGCGAGGTTTGATGTACTTCCGCCAGAGTTTTGGCCCCATGATGAGTCCCCCCTGCCACCCCCAGTCATCCCCAAAGAGAACCCCATCGAGTCCAAGGTCCAGAGCCCGATCGATCACTTCAAGATGAAAAGAGGTAATGGCATCGAGCAAATCCTCAACAAAGTCCTGGTGCATTATCATATCGCTCAAGAATTCCTCCATTCCCCTGAGACTCCAGGCCCGCTCAAAAAGCGTATACGTCTCCCGCAAAAGCTTAAAAGTGTCCTGGTGACGCTCAACGAACCCGGGGATATGGGCGTACCGTAGAGGATCGGTGGGATCCGGAAAGCGGTACCCCGAAAGGCTTGGGCGCGAGAGCACCGGTATGGGATTCCCAATATCCGGGTCAATGGTACGATTCCACACCACCCCCCATTCGTCCTGGACAAATCCGGGAGCCACTTCCTGAAGACCCGAAGGGGGAATGGCTTTCACATAGGCAAGATGGTTTCCAAGCTTTTCCAGAAAGCCTGGATCCGAAAGGTACGCTGACATTTTCTCCCGCGCCGGTATGGTAAAGTCAACCTGGTAAGGGACAATGTCTGTGTCTGCAAAGGCCAGAGCGCAGAGAACCCGTTCTTTTGGTGTCACAGAGAACCTCCTCCTCGGGCAACAACCTCGATATCAATGGTGGGCTTCTCCTGGTATACCTGGCCAAGGTTGAGCTCCTGCTTCCATACCGTATCCTTCTCTAAGGTCCCATCGACGTAACTGAGGATTTCTCCGGGCATATAAGCTTTGAGCGTCAGCACTATGGACCCAAGGAAAGGCTTGACCTTGGAAGCCCCAAGAGCGTTCAGCGCACTCTCGAGGTCTTCTCCTTTGAGATGAGCTTCAAGAACCACCAGGTCCTGGTCCCTGTACAGCCGGGCCGATTTCCCAAGGAACTGCTCAGTGAACTCTCTTGCCTTTTCTTCATTGGGAAAACGCCACTCCCAGGCCACCACATAGGGAGGGGCATCCTCTCGAGTCTGCAGAATGATGTATTTTTGCTCCTCAGGAGGGAGCTTTCTGTACTCTCCCGAGGCTGCCTGTTTCAGCTGGGCAAAGACCGTGTAATCTTTAACGTACACCGCGATGCGAGCCCGAGGAATAGTCGCATCCTGAGCCACCTGGACGGCCAGCTCCACCTGAGCACAACCTCCAAGGATTCCCGCAAGGAGAACAAGAACGAGTACCGCAAAAATCTTTCTTGAGCGCATTGCCACGACCTCCCGGAATAATTGCTTCATGCACCATGTTACAGTACCTCAAAGAAATCCTCAAGCGGGGTGAAGCACATGGCCAGAGTAGAACTCACTGCCCAGCGCGGAAAAATCGAAGCCCGTATCGGAGAGGATACCGTCCTCTTCAAAAGTAGCGGTGCCGAAAGCGAAGTTGGCCACTGGCCCACAGAGTACATCCTCGCCGCTCTGGGAAGTTGCTTCTCCGGAACGGTCTTCTCCTACGCCAGAACCAAGGGACTCCCTTTAGAGAAAGTCATGGTTGCCCTTGAAGGGGAGGTGGTTTCAGGACCTTCGCGAATAGCCTCCATCACCATGGAGGTGGAATTCCTTGGGAATCTCACCAGAGCCGAAAAAGAACAGCTCCTTGCTGTGGGAGAGCGGGCCTGCACAGTGATGAACACCTTGAAAAGAGGGGTCGAAACCATCGTCACCCGTCTCAGGGACTAAGACCCGAGTATCTTTAGGAGTTCTCGGGCATTCTGCACGGCGAAACCCTGATAGTCGTTGTCAAAGTAACAGTAGACCTCCCCCATCCTGCTGAAGGAGCGGATTTTCTCCGCCCAGGATTCGAGTTCTTCTCTGTCGTAACAGTGGGTGTAAAGACTTCGAGAACCGTGGAGACGGAGATAAACAAAGGAGGCTGTGACCACCTCCGCATAGGGGAAAAAGGGAGTATCGGCAAAGCAAAGGGCAATGTTGTGCCTGCGGAGGAGGTCGTACACTTCTTTGCAGAAGAAGCTCGGGTGACGGAATTCAAAAACATACCGGAAATGCGAAGCAAGGCGGGCCACAAAAGCTACAAGAATTTCCCTGTGGAAGGTAAAGCGAGGAGGAAACTGGAAAAGGAGAGGACCACATTTTTCCTTGAGAAGCTCAACCCGCCGGAAGAACAGGGCAAGGGGTTCTTCAACATCTCTGAGTTTCTTCACATGGGTGATGTACCGGCTGGCCTTCACTGCAAAGAGGAACGAGGGTGGGGTCTCGGCATACCACCTTGTGAGGGCCGTCTCCTTAGGCAGGTGGTAAAACGAGGTATTAATTTCCACGGTATCAAAAAGGGTGGCGTAAAAGGCAAGCCATGCCCTTTTGGGGAGATTTTCGGGGTACACCACACCCTTCCAGTGGTCGTATATCCATCCCGAGGTCCCAATGCGAACAGTCACCAGCACCGCCCACCTTCCTGAGGGTCAAGACCAGCCCGAAGAAAAAGCGGAGCGAGGTGATTCGTGGGACCAAATCCTCCCCCAAGGGGCAGGGCATGGGTAATCACGAGCTCCATGTACCGCCGGGCCTCGGCAACAGCCTCTTCCACCGCATACCCCAGGGCAAGGAGCGCACAGATAGCAGCCGAGTACGTGCACCCTGTACCATGGGTATTGGGGGTCTCGATGCGAGGACCTGAAAAGTATGTGAAATCCTTCCCATCAAAAAGTACATCGGTAACCTCATTTCCCGGAAGATGCCCTCCCTTAACAAGGACGTACCGCGGACCCTTTTCCCTGATACGCCGGGCGGCATCCTCCATATCCCTGAGGTTCTGTACCGGGAATCCAGCAAGGACCGAAGCTTCTTCAAGATTCGGCGTGACCACATGGGCAAGGGGAAGGAGTTCCTGAACCAGTGTCCGGATGGCTCGTTCTTCAAGGAGCACTGCTTTACTTTTGGCTACCATGACGGGATCAACAACAAGGTACTCAACAGGCCACCTGCAGAGCGCCTGCGCCACAGCCCTGATAATGTCCTCACTAAAGAGCATGCCGGTTTTCACCGCATCGACCCCAATATCCTCCATGATGCTCTCGATTTGCCGCGCAACCATCGATGGGGGCAAGGGGAAAATAGCGTCCACCCCTTTCGTATTCTGAGCCGTCACGGCAGTAATGGCGGTCATCCCGTAAACGCCAAAGGCACAGAAGGTCTTCAAGTCAGCCTGAATGCCCGCTCCTCCACCCGAATCGGACCCGGCAATGGTCAGTACCCGTCGCATGTTCCTTTACTCCTTCCTGCTGAAATGATTGAAACCCTGGGAAGCGAGGGGAACCAGGGTATCCTTCTTCCTCAAATACACACCTGCCCCCTCAACGATCTCCCCCACCCGGTGAACTGGAAGACCAAACCTTCGGGGAATTTCCTCCTGAATTTCCTCTCCCCGGTGGGGAGGAACGGTAAAAAGGAGCTCGAAGTCCTCTCCTCCCCGGAGGACAAATTCCTGGGGATCGCAACCCTCCTTTTCGCAGAACTGAGCAAGAAGGGGCGACACAGGAAGCGCGTCCTCGTAAAGAATGGCCCCCACGTGGCTCTCTTCAAGAATATGCCCGAGATCCTGGAGTAAACCGTCGGAGACATCGATAAGAGCAATCCGTTCCCCAAGCGCTCCAAGAAACCTTCCAACGTCAAGGCGAGGCGAAGCAGCAAAAAACCGTTGCCAGAGACCACGGTATTGCTCCTCAAGCACTTTTCTCCCTGCAAGGATGAGCCCTGCTTTTGCCTCCCCAGGGTACCCGGTGACAAAAATCCAGTCTCCTGGGCGGGCGTTGCCCCGCAGAAGAAGTGGCCGATCTCGCTCCACCTCCCCAAGAAGCACAAGGTCGAGCACTGCTGGTCCATCAATCCGGGCAAGATTCCCTCCGACCACCTCGACCCCATGCCGGGAGGCTTCTTCCTGAACACCCTGAAGGACCTCGTTGAGCCAGACGAAAGAGACGTCCTCCCGAAGGGCAAAGGAGAGCAGGGCATACCGGGGAATACCACCCATGGCCGCAATATCGCTGAGATTTGCCACAAGGAGGCGCCGACCGACAAAAAACGGAGGAATGAGTGATGCCTGGAAATGCACACCCTCAATCTGGCTATCCACAGTTGCAAGGAACCAGAACCCCTCCCTCCCCGGGAGGACAGCGCAGTCATCGCCAATACCCAGGGGAACGGTGGAAGAGAAAACGTTACGGATACGGGCAATCAAGCCGAACTCTCCAAGGTCACGGAGCTCCATGGTACCGCCTCCGAAAAGCATCGATTTTCTCGCGAAAGGCAAAGGCAGCATCCCGCACTGAGGGTGCCCCAACAATAGCCGACACCACCGCCACCCCATCAACACCCGTAGTTAGGACCGCTTCAAGGTTCTCCAGAGTAATGCCCCCAATGGCCACCACGGGGATTCTTACGGCTTTCTTGATTTCCCGAAGGCGCTCAAGGCCAATGGGTGCCCCCGCATCTTTCTTCGTCGTTGTAGGAAAGACCGTTCCTACTCCCAGGTAATGGGCTCCAAGGCGTTCCGCCCGCTGCGCTTCTTCTACGGTGTCACAGGAGTACCCCAGGATGAGATGAGGCGCAATACGCCGGGCGTACTCAAGAGGCATGTCGTCTGGTCCAAGGTGCACCCCGTCAGCGTCGCTAGCCAAAGCGATGTCCAGCCGGTCATTCACGATGAAGAGGACTCCGTGGCGTCGTGTGCAGTCCCGAAGGAGCAGAGCTTCCTCAAGGAATTCTCTCGTGGAAACCTCTTTCTCCCGAAGCTGTATGACAGAAGCCCCTCCCGCAATGGCCTCCTCAACCACCTCGAGATTCCTGCGCTTTTGAATCCTCCGATCCGTAATGACGTACAGTGAGAAATCCCTCACTGGAGCACCTCAAAAGAGAGATTCCTGGCAAAATCGTCCTCTGAGAGCGAGTACATCACATCGAAAAGCCGCATACGGAAACTCCCAGGACCCTGAGAATCACGAATTGCCCTTTCCGCACAGACTCCCAAAAATCCTAAAGCCCCAAGCGAAGCCAAAAGCGCATCACTCTCTACCGCCGCAAATGCCCCACACAGAGAGGTTGCCATACACCCGGTCCCCGTCACCCGGGTCAACAGGGGATGGCCATTGTGGACGGCAACAATCCTCTTCCCATCGCTTACGTAATCCACAGCACCGGTGATTGCCGCGGTGACTCCAAATTTCAAGGCCACTTCCCGAGCCAGAAGTGCCTGGTTCTCTGCTTCTGCTTTGGACTCCACTCCACGCTCGCGGGAGGGACGACCAAGGAGAGCGCATGCCTCGGCGGCATTTCCCCGCACAATGGTCACACGAACGCGCTCAAGGAGAAGAAGCGCGGCCTCTTTTCGGAAGCGTGTGGCCCCCGCCCCTACTGGATCAAGGATAACAGGAATACCCAGGGCGTTGGCCTTCTTCCCTGCAAGGAGCGCGCTTTTGATAATGTCCTCTGTAGGGGTTCCGAGGTTCAGCACCAGTGCCTCTGCACCCGTAACCATTTCCTCGACTTCTTCCCGGGCGTAGGCCATAACCGGTAAAGCTCCCAGGGCGAGCATCGTATTCGCATTGTCATTGGCCACAACGATATTGGTGATATGGTGTACCAGAGGCCGCTTCTGGCGAATCCGTACCAGGATTTCCGCGCATTTCTCTCCTAATGTCATGTACCTTTCCTCCTCCGCCAGGCCCAGTAGAGCCCTCCTGCAGCAAGAAAGCTCGGAACAGAGGCACCGAAACCGGGAAAAACCTTCAGGAAAAGGGCATAAACCCCCACACCCAGAATCCAGGAGACCAGGGCCTCCCAGACAATCGGTGGGCACCTGTCGTAGAGTTCTTCGGGTTGTACCTTTCGTCTGCGGATCACGAAATAATCCACAAGGACAACGCCAAAAAGGGGGATAAATACCGCACCAATGAGGAAGAGGAAACTCTCATACCGTTCCATGGGGAAGACAAGGGCAAGAAGTGTCCCCAGCGCCCCGAAAAGGGCCACCGCTATTTTCTGCCGAAAGCGAGGAAGTACGTTGAGCAGAGACACCGCAGCCGAGTAAATGTCCAGAAACGTTGTGGTGAAGGTAGAGAAGAGTACGATTGCAAGGGCTATGGAGCCAAGACCAAGCATCACCATAGCCGGGAGAGGGTCAGTCCGTCCCGTAGTCAGAGCGCTCACAAGTCCCACAGTGTACATCCAGGAACTCGCCACAAAGTACCCCCACCAGGTGCCCCAGAAAGCCCCCCGGGTATTGCGAGCAAAGCGGGTGTAGTCGGCCACAAGGGGGAGCCAGGAAATCGGCATAGCCACCACCAGGTCAAACCCTGCTCCCCAGGGTAAAGACCCTTCCCCCCGGAGTCGCAAGAGTTCGCCGAAGGAAACCTGCCGCAATGCCACGAACGTCATAACTCCGGAAAGCCCGGCCAGGGCAATCACGGCCACACGTTCCATCCACTTCCACCAGGGGGTTTCAAGAAAGGCCCAGAACGTGCTCACGAGACCAGCAATAAAGAGCAAAAGCCGGGGGAAGGAAAACCCAAAGATCGCCCGGAGAATCTCGTCTCCCGCCCGGGCACAGATAATCACCATAATGGCAGTCCAGCCGATGAGCTGAAGAATGTTGAGGAAAGACGCCAGATACGATCCCCACTTCCCGAAGGCAAGCCGCACCGAGACCATGGCAGGAACCCCAAGTTCACTCCCCAGGATTCCTCCAAGGGCAAAAGGCGTGTTCCCCACCACATGCCCCAGAAGAATGGCCAGCATCCCACCCACAAAACCCAGAGGAGCGAGAATACCTCCTGCCCAGACTTCCGATATCGCCACTGCTGCCCCTGCCCAGAGGAGGAAGAGGTCAAACCCTAAGAGGTGCCGTTTTTCCCTGGGGATGGGTTGCACATCGTTTAGCATCGCCTTGAAACCTCCTCACAAAAGAGTGCGTCGTGGACAGTTCTTCGCAGAACCCGGAGAACCACAACGCCCAGGATGCTTCCCGGAATACTGCTCGCAAAGAAAGCAGCCTGGAAAAAGAGAAGCGTCCCCGTCTTCCCCACAAGCGGAGCCACCAGGTACGCGCTGAGGAAAGCACCAACAATTCCCGTTCCTATGGGCTCGAAAAACCCTGCAATATCTCTGCGCCAGAGGCGATACACGAGACCAACCACAAGGGCTCCGGGAATACCTCCCGGGAGGGCGAAAATCGTCCCCGTTCCAAGGAGTATGCGAATGATCCCGGCTATTCCCGCCGCCAGTGCTCCGTACCAGGGCCCAATGGTAACGCCCGCCAGGACGTTAATGGCGTGCTGGAAAGGGAAGACCTTCGCAGGACCGACGGGAATGTGGAAGCCTGACGCCGCAACAGCCAAAGCGGCAAAGAGCCCCGCATACAGGAGTTTTCGTAAATGTCCTCCCCGCATGTCCCCCACCTCCAAAAAAAAGCCACCTGCCAGGTCGGCAAGTGGCTCGAAATCCACCAACTCCCTCCGCTGGCATTACCCAGATCAGGTTCAAAGGGTCGAGAGCTTGCGCTCTCCTCTCAGCCCCGCGTTATGGAGCTCCCCCGGTTCCGTATTGAACTTTTTTAAACCTTTTTCTATTATACCTTATCCGTCAACTCCCAACGTTCACCACGACTTTGATAGATTCAGCCTTGTGCTCATGGGCGAAAAGCAAAGCCTCCTGGGTTTTTTCCAGGGGAAAGCGATGGGTGATGAGCGTTGCAAGATTCACCCGACGGGCGTTGAGAAGGTCCACACAGCCCTTGTACATGTTGGCGTACCGGAAAACCCCCAGGACATCGAGCTCTTTATCGAGAATCCTGATGACACCGAAATCAAAATGCGTCTTCGAGGGTAAACCCACAAGGACGACTTTCCCGCCCCGTTTTGCCACCTCTACAGAAAGCTGCGCTGTTTGGACGCTTCCGGCAGTTTCAAAAACAAGATCAGCACCTCTCCCCTGAGTAAAGGCACGAACCTCTTCCTCCACATTGTCTTTTGCAGCGTTCAAGACAAGTCGTGCTCCGAGCTCCCGGGCCTTCTCGAGTCGCTTCTCCACAACGTCCACCGCGATAATCTCGGTAACGCCTCTTGAGAGCAACGCTTGTAAAGTCACAAGACCAATCGGACCGCTCCCAAGAACGAGTGCCACATCCCCCGGCTTTGCCTGCGCCCGGTGCACGGCGTACATACCCACTGCCAGGGGCTCCACAAGTGCTGCCTCCTCGAAACTCACCGAGGGATCCACGGGATAGGTGAAGTTCGCAGGGTGCACGACGTATTCACAGAAAGTCCCGTTCACCGGTGGTGTAGCCCAAAAAACCACCTCGGGACAGAGGTTATACCTCCCCTGGCGGCAAAAATCGCACCTGCCACAGGGGATACCCGGCTCCATGGTCACCCGGTCCCCAGGCTTAAGATGCGTTACTCCTTTCCCTACCTCCACAACCTCTCCCGAACACTCATGACCCAGGATGAACGGGGTTTGGACCACGAAATCGCCAATACGACCTTCCACAAAGTAGTGAACATCCGAACCGCACACCCCAACACTCCGGATGCGAACGAGAACTTCCCCCTCCTTCGGGACAGGGATGGGGAGCTCTTCGATCTCAATATGCCGTATATCCTTCATCACCGCAGCCTTCATCGCTTGTCCCATAGAGAAAACCCCCTTTACGATGCAACTTCTATGATTTTCTGCACCAGAAAAGCCTCCGGGACAGCCCCCTCTAAAGCAACGGTCTCGTTCAGGACGATTTTCGGGACCGCTCGCACGCCATAGCGGTATGCCAGGTGGGGGAACTCGAGGATTTCCACCATGCTGGAGGAAACCCGATCGCTCTCGAAGGCCATTTTGTGAGCCAGGACAACCGCCTGAGGACAGAAGGGACAGGTTGGTGTCACAAACACCTGAAGGGTGACGTCCTTCGTCAGCGCCTTCAGGAAGGCCCTGGTGTCTTCCGAGAGGTCTGTAGTCCTTTGCGAGACAAAGACCAGGGTTTCGATAAACCCTGAAAACTCGTAACCTGAAGGAATACCGAAGAACCGGATACCGTAGTCCTTCTCCCCTTCAACGGTGAAGGCCGGAATTTTGTCGATACGGAAAGCCGCTGCAACTTCCCGATCCAGAACAAAGTTGTGCACCTCAAGGCGCAGAAGCGGCGAAAGACGGACAACTTCCTCAAGGAGCATCCGCACCTCGCGGCATGTCTCACACTCAAGTTCCTGCGTGAAGAAGCGGAGCGTGACCGGATGGAGAAGGTGCTCCGCAAGGTACGTCTCAAGCGTCCTGCGATCTTTGTCCTCAAGCAATGCCATGTTCTCCCCCCTACCCAAAAAGGCTTTCAAATTTCCGCTGAAAACCGGGGAGGTTTTCAATATCTCCCCCGGGACAGCGCTCCGCAAAGCGGAGAACACCATGCGCATCGATGAGCACCACTGCCCATTCCGCAAGGCCACTGGCCCCCAGAACCCCAAAGGCCTTGGTGACCTCGAGAAAGACATCACTGTAGAGAGGAAAGGTCAAGTGGAGACGGCGCTGGAGTTCCTGATGGGTAAAAATGCTTTCAGTACTGATACCTATAAAGAGTCCCCCCTTCTCTTCCACCCTTTCTGCCCACTCGTTGTACCGGGGCAGGAAAGTCATCCCCCGGGGGCTAAAACCAGAATCGAAAAAGAGTACTAAAGCCGGTTTTCCCCGAAGGAGCTGAGCAAGGGAGAGCACGTTTCCCGTCCCATCGATAAGCCACCCATCAGGATGGGGCTCATTCAGGCGGGGCCGGCTCCGCCAGAGGAAAGTCAGAACCTCACGCATGAAAAGTGGAAGTTCATTCGGTCCACGAGCGGTAATAATGTTCCCATCCACCACCACCGGTACGTCAACGAACTCCCCACCGGCGTTGTTGATGTCATCCCGGAGTGAAACGAGCCCTGCAATCCTTTTCCCCCGGATGATGTCCGCCGAGATGAGGACCCAGGGTCCCCGGGAAAGCGCCCCAATCAGCTTCCCCTGCTGGTACATCTCCCGCACCAGGTTTGTGACCACCGGAAGCCGACGAAGGTAATCAGGAGCAAACCCTCCAGGAATAATGATACCGTCAAAATCCCTTGGGGACACGGAAGAAGTCACCATCTCGGCTTTGGCAGGAAAACCATGACGCCCAAGAAAGGTTTCCTCAATCCCAGGTCCTACAAGCTTTGCCTCCACTCCTTCTTCCCGAAGCCGCAAGAGAGGATACCAGAGCTCCAGCTCCTGGTACTGATTTTCAACGAGGATAACAACGCGTCGATGCGCCATGGTCACACTGCCTCCCCGGTAAGCTCCTCCTTAAGCCCGACCAGACGGAGGAAATGCCGCTTCTCCTCGGCGATGACTTCCTCAACCCAGGCCTGTTTCTCCCGGGGGACAAAAGGCAAAAACCCCTGGTAGAAAAGAATGCTTTCTTTCTCCACCTGAATACCAGCGCTGAGGGCTTCAGAAAGGCCCATGTTCTCTGCCGAAACTTCCCCCCTGAGAACTTTGGAAAGCACTCCAGTCTCCACGATGGACCCCAGGTACTGGGAGACCTCACCACTCGCATCGATAAGGGTCTCTCCAGTCTCTTCAAGGAGCCTGGTGAAGGTCTCAAGGTGCCGTCGTTCCTCATCGGCGAGGAACTGGAACATTCTTTTCCCATCCTCCCGGGTTGCTCTGGATTTCAGGTCCTCGTAAAAGGCTATACCCTTTCGCTCAAGCTCTACGGCCATATTGAGGATTTCCGAAGGGGCAAATCGGAATGCCACTGGTATCACCTCCTCTTGTGTGCTTCCTATTGTACCAGATTTTTTCTCAAGTATAATGAAAGTGGTGATGGCAGTGGGCGAAGTGCGGCCTCCTCAACCGGTTAAGCTTTTCATTGCCACGCTCTACGAGGACCCTGAGGTACTTGTGCGTCTTCTCCCCCGCTTGACCGATCGCCTCGGGGACATCGAATGGCAGAGCGATCCCATCCCCTTCACGTACACCGACTACTACCGCAACATCGGGGAACGGCTCCTCCGGGTTTTCCTTGTTTTTCGGGAACTTGTGGATCCAGGAATTCTCCCTGAAGTCAAACTTTTCACCAACGAGCTTGAAAAATCTACGGCAGATACCACACATCCCCGTCGCATCAACCTCGACCCTGGGTATTTTGATGGGGGGAAGATTGTCCTAGCCACGACCAAAAACTTCTCCCACCGGGTGTACATTGGGCGAGGCATCTACGCCGAGGCCACCATCAAATGGGAAAAGGGCGATTTCCGTCCTTTCCCCTACACATACCCCGACTACCAGAGTGAGGCTTACCGACCAATCCTGCGAAAGATCCGCGAACTTTACCGGGCCTCCCTCAGCGCTCTGTCTTCAAAGCCAAAGAGCGCCTGATAGAGCGGATGGGACCGAAGAAGCGCTTCGTGAGTTCCTTCCCCCTGGACTTCCCCATCGGCTACAAGGACAATACGGTCAAGGTCTTTCACCATCCGCAGAGAATGCGCAACAATGATGACGGTCTTGTCCTCCTCAATTTGAGCAATGGTTTCAAGGATGTACCGTTCTGACTCGGGATCGAGGTTCGACGTTGCCTCATCGAAAACCAAAATAGGGGAATTCTTGAGGAAGGCTCGGGCAATGGCGATCCGTTGCCTCTGTCCTCCCGATAAGCGGCATCCTCCTTCCCCTACGTCGGTATCGTACCCGTGTTCAAGTTGCATGATGAACTCATGAGCCCGGGCTTTCCGGGAAGCCCTCTGGATATCCTCTTCGGAAGCATTGAGATTCCCGTAGAGGATATTCTCCCGGACTGTCCCGCCAAGAACCAGGGCATCCTGGAGCACCACGCCAATAAGGCTCCGGAGTGACGAGAGCTTGATTTTCCGGATATCTATTCCGTCAATCTCGATGCAACCCTCGTCAGGGTCGTAGAAACGCAAAAGGAGGTTGATGATAGTGGTTTTCCCAGCGCCACTTGGGCCAACGATGCCCACTCTCTCCCCTTTGCGGATGTCTAAAGAGAAGTTCTTAAGGATTTTCTCACCCTTGTAGGAGAAAGAAACGTTACGGAAAGAAATGCGTTCTCTGAACTCCCGGAGTTCTACGCCCTCGTCGTTCTCGGTGACAAAGGGTGCGGTGTCAAGGAACTCAAAAATCCGCTCCAGCGAAGCGAGACCCTGCTGGAAAAGCTGGAAACCTGAAGAGAAACGAGAGAGCGGAGAAGAAGCAATAACGAGATATCCCAAAAAGGCGATGAGCTGCCCAGGAGTGAGGAAGCCCCTAATAACCTCACGCCCTCCATACCAGATGACCGCTGTAACACCGCAGGAAGCCACAAGCTCAACAAGAGGATTGAAGAGGGCTCTGGCTTTTGCCTGCTTCATGGCAAGGTAGAAATTCATCTCATTTTCCCGCTCGAACTTCTCCACCTCGTAGTGGCCACTGACATAGGACTGAATGACCTTGATGCCTGTCACCGTCCGCTCCACAAGGGAGGTCAGAGCAGCTACCCTGCTTTGGAGAAGATGGGAAAACCCCCGGATGCGCTTCCCCAGAATATCCACGCAAAGACCAACCAGAGGAAAGACAATGATCGAAAGCAGTGCTAGTTTCCAGTGGATGAAAAAGAGGAACACCACAGAACCCAAAAAGAGCAAAAGGTCCATGAGCATCGTCACAAGGGCGCTGGAGAAAAAGTTCTGCAAAACGGCAATATCGCTGGTCATCCGGGAGATAATCTCCCCTGGTGGGTTCTCCTGGAAAAAAGCCACGGAGAGATGATGCAGGTGCTGGTAGAGCTCAGAGCGAAGCCGGGTGATGACTCGAAAGCCGGCAAGAGAAACCCAGAAGCTCTGAACATAGGACGCCACGCCCTTGACAAAGAAGATTCCCACAATCCCCAGGGCAATGAACACTAAAAGTCGCAGATTCTTCTCAAGGAGAGCCCGGTCGATAGTTTTCTCCACAAGCCAGGGCAGAGCAAGGTTGAGCAAGGCACCAAGAACCGCCAGAAGGAGAGCGCCAAAGATATACTTCCAGTACGGCGTAAGGTAACGGAAAAGCCTGACCAGATGTCCCTTGCGTTCAGCCATAGAGCTCCTCCACAACGAGCCCCACGAGTTTCTCCACTGCTTTGGCTGGAAAGACCTCTTCCGGAAAATCCGGTACCTCCTGCCTAAGAAGCCGAAGGGCTTCCTGAACAACTCCCTCCACAGTGATCTCTCCCCGAAGTTCCGGGAATACCGCTTTCCCCAAAATTTGGTTCGGCAAGCTCAGGAATCCCGAAGAATGAATCATTCTTTTCAGAATCCACCGCTTCACTATTTTACCCCAAAGGGGCATTCTCCCCAAGAACTCCCCAGCACCCATCACCGGAACCCTGGTCGCCGCCTCCTGGAAGAAGGGCACAAGGACGAGACCCCGTTTCCTCCGATACAGCACTTCAAGGTTACTCGATCCAGGAACCATAAAGACCAGGTCCGAGGCAGCAATGAGGTCTGAAGTTTTGCCGAAAAAGGGGAGGAAACGTTTCAAAAGCTCCTGGAAGAAAGGAACATCCCTGGGAGAATAGTAGGGAGGAAAGGCCATAAGGAAAAGACTCTTCGGGAAGAAAGAGGAGAGGGCCTCCGCGCAACGGAGAAAGAAAGGCACGAGATACTGGTAGGCGAAGGAACGACTTCCCGGAAGGAAAAGGAAACGCGGGGATCCCGGAGGCAGGGTCAGGGTCTCCACAGAACGTTCTACAAAAGACCGCAGGAGATCCCCAACAAAAACCTTCTTCGTGAAGGACACCTGGTGGAAATCCTTCTGGAAACGAGCAAGGTAGACATCAACACCAAAGGACCGACGAGGGTATCCATCATACACCCAGAGAGGGTAGCGACTCCGGAACTTAAGAAGGCGCGCATAGAAGAGGTCCCCTCCAAGGAAAAGCACAAGACCCCGGGGTGGGAAGGTAACCCCACCTCCTCCAAAGCAGAACCGCACCGTCTTTGGGGGGTTGAAAACCCTCTCAACCAGAGGAAGGCTCTGAATCACCACTTCTTCTTTCCCAGAGCGGAACTGACATGGAGGGGTGAAAACCCAGACACGAGGAGGGACAGTGATTTTCTCCAGCTCTCTAAGGAGAGGGGAAAGCCAGAAGGCAACCTCTCCAGGGCTGTTCACGGTGACAAGAAGGAGTGGCCTATTCAAGGTACTGCGCCACCACCTCAGCAACCCGCTCAAAAGTCCGCCCATCTCCGAGTTGAAGGGCAATCTCTTCAGCCCACCTTCTCGCCCTCTGGGGCAGAGAGGAATCGGCGAGTAACCTCTCCATGGTTCTGAAAAGCTCCGCGGGGGTAAACCTCCCCTGAACGAGTTCTGGGGCAATTTCCCACCCGAGGAGGATGTTCGGAAGACCAATAAAGGGAGCCTGAAACAGGAGGCGTCCCAGAAGGAACGTCACCCATGAAGTCCGGTACACAACAATCTGGGGAATGCCTCCCAAAGCGACCTCGAGCGTTACGGTTCCGGATGAAGACACCGCAAGCACCGTATCCTCAAAAAGCGGGTACAAATCCCTTCGGTCCACAATCTGAACGGGAAAAGGGCCTCGTCCTGCCTCAAGAAGTGGACGAAGCAAAGGAGAGGCGGCAACAAGCACCAGACGGTATCTTAAGAAACGTCCGCCGTATTCAGAGAGAAGCCCCCGCAAAACGGGAAGGAACGACAAAACCTCGTTCCGGCGACTCCCGGGGAGAAAGAGAATGGTCCGAGGATTCGGGCCCCTCTGAGGGATTTTCCCCCACCATGCCCCGAGAGGATGCCCCACCCAGCTGACACGGGCCCTGCCTCCGAGAAAATACTTTCCCTCCCAGGGGAAAAGATGCAGAATATGATCAGCACACCGTGCAAGGAATCTCCCCCGCCATCTCCCCCAGGCCCACACCTGTGGTGGAGCAAAGTACACAACCGGTATACCTTCCCTGGCACAGAGGCGTACCAGGCGGAGGTTAAAACCCGGATTATCGATGGCTAAAAGTACCGAAGGCTTCTCCTTCCTCAAAAACGCAGAGGCCTCACGCCAGGTTTTCCTCCAGAAAGAGAGTGCCCGGAGGACCTCTGAAAGTCCCACCGTTGAGTGGGAAACCGTATCGACGAGAAGACGAGCACCTGCTCTCCTGCTCTCCTCTCCTCCCAGGGCCACAACTTCTACCTCTGGTCTGCGTTCTCGAAGGAGAAGGATAATCTGCGATGCCCAGAGGTCTCCAGATAGATCACCACAGGACAGCAAAAGACTCCTCTTCACAGGGTAATTCCCAAGACAGTCACCCCAGACTGCTTCGAGAGTTCCCGGATCTCTTCCTGGTCCACAAGGAGCGTCCGGCCGCTTTCCAGGGCGAGAACCCTCCCCCCACCCTCAACCAGAAGGCGAACAGTTTCAGCACCAACCGTGGGAATGTCAATGAAAAAGTCCTGGTTACTTCGCGCCACCTTCACCACCACTCCCCCCCGAGCCAGTGCCAGCCCCCTCCGGATGGTCTCATCGGTACCTTCTGCACCCTCAAGGGCCACAATTGTTCTCCGCCTCACCACCACTGTCTGGCCAATTTCCTCATCAGCCAGGAACCGGGCAATCCTAAAACCATAACGGATGTCATGCCATTCTTCCTCAGTAGGCGGAGGCCCACAGAACACTCCTTCCCGGGTGATCCACTTCTTGAGAAAATCCGCAGGAGAAAGCACCTGCACGTGTTGCTTCCGGAAAAACTCCAGGAATTTCCCGAGAATATCCCGGTCCTGAAGGCTCCGACATGCGGCGAAAAACTCTGCTCCGGAGGCATCCGTCACCCCAAGAGCAAAAACGTGGGCCTTGGGGACCTTCCCTACACAGCACACTGCATGAGGCCGCTCCTTCGCAAGGACCTGTGCCAGCTCATCCAGAGACAGGCGCTCTAAGAGGTATTCCGGAACGAGCCGAGGGTGCAACCGCAAAAGGCGGCAGGACACCGTGGTAACCTGAAAGGCGCAAGAGGCTTCCTCCTTCACCAGAACTGGCAGAATCCCCTCACCAGCCAGAAGGAGTATCCTCAAAGTCGCAGGCCTCCTCCCTCACCCAACGGGTGATGCCCCGCCTGGTCTTTACGAGGAAAGCAAGAATCTCCTCCACAACCTCCGGATCAAAACCTTTTCCCCGAATCTCCTCCATGGCCTTTCGAAGAGGCAGACCGCTACGAAAGAGGAAACGGTACACCTGAGCAATACTCTCTCGTTTCTTCTGGGGAATTCCTCTCCGCCGCATGCCAACCCTGTTGAGCCCAAAAATCCTCGCCGGATGACCATCAGCAAGTACATACGGAGGAATATCCATAACGACTTTGGAAAGTCCCCCAATCATGGCGAGTTTGCCAATCCGCACGAACTGATGAACCCCTACAAAGCCACTGAGAGTTGCCCAGTCTTCAACGGTGACATATCCGGCAAGGCTTGCTCCATTGGCCATCGTCACCCCGTTACCCACAAAGCAGTTGTGGGCAATGTGACAGTACGCCATAATGAAGCAGGACTTTCCGATGTGCGTAACCTTTCCTTCGCCGGTTGCCCGGTGCACCGTCACAAACTCCCGAAGCACAGTCCCCTCACCGATGATGACTCCGCTCTCCTCTCCCTGGAAGGCCACATCCTGAGGGGGTGTACCGATGATGGCGTGATGCCCAATCACACAGGAGGGACCAATCTCCACCCAGCCCTCAAGAACTGCAAAGGGCTCAATCCTGGTTCCATCCCCCACCTGGACCTTCCCCCGGATAATGACGTAGGGACCGATTTCAACGTTTGCCCCGATTTGAGCTTCCGGGTCTATCCGTGCTGTCCTGTCAATCCCCATCCTCCACGGCCTCCCAGAGCAGTTTCACCATGGCCTGATTCAAGGCGTGTCCCGACCGCAACCCCAGAAATCCTCCTCGAATTCTCCTCCCAAGGAGCATCAAATCACCAAGGAGGTCGAGGATCTTGTGGGCACAGGCCTCAGAGGGCAACCGGAAGGGTTTGTTCCCCACCCCCAGAGCGTTCAGAAGCACCGCTTCATCCTGTACTCCCTTACCAAGACCCAGTTTCCTAAGTTCTTCTCCTTCCCAGAGAAAGGCAAACGTCCGGGCTCCCAGGATACCCCCTGGTTCTTCTCCCTCCTGAAATGTCAGACCCTGGAGGAACTCCCCTTCTTCCGTACAGTCAAGGATATACGTGGCCACAAAATGCTGTGCCGGAAAGGCAAAGAGGTGTTTTGCACCCTGCTGCACGTGGAACACCCGATCAATCACCAGCATCTTCCGGGGAGCTTCCTGTTCTTTTATTCCGGCCCTCTCAAAGGCCTGAAACCAGAGAAGGGCACTCCCGTCTCCCCCAGGGAGTTCCTCACCTTCCACCACTACCTCGAGGTTATCCACTCCCGCACCCCAGCATGCCCCAAGAAGGTGCTCCACCGTGGCTACGATGAGCTCTCCGTTTTTAAGGAGCGTTGAGCGGCACCCCAAAGCTGCATACGGGAAAAGAGCCGGGATAACACCCTTTCTTTCCCCGCAAAGGACCCGAAAGACTATCCCCTGATTCACTTTCCCGGGAGAAAGGGTAACCCGGACCTCCTTTCCGCTGTGGAGACCCTGTCCTTCAACCACCACAGAGCAACCGATGGTACGTTGCAACGGAAGCATTTTCACTCTCTGAGGAGCTTTCGAACAAGCTCTTCAAGTTCCTCTATTTTCTGCCACATCTTTGGAAGTTTTCGAATCAGGGCTCGTTCCCTCAATTCCTTATGGTGCTCCTGAGCAGGAAATCCGGAAACCATCTCTCCTGGTGGCACCTTTGCCGTAACTCCTGCCCGGGCAGCAATCCTTGCTCCCTTCCCAATCCAGCAATGGTCCGTTACCCCTGCCTGCCCACCCATCACCACGCCATCCTCAAGGATACTGCTTCCAGCGACTCCCGACTGGGCAACGATAATGACGTGGTCCCCAATACGGACGTTGTGGGCCACCATAACCAGATTGTCAATTTTTGTCCCCCGGCCAATACGAGTACATCCAAGAGTTCCCCGGTCCACAGTGGTATTCGCTCCAATTTCCACGTCGTCTTCAATGACTACTGTCCCGATGTGAGGGATTTTCTCGTACCTCTCCCCGGTCCACTCATACCCGAAACCGTCTGCCCCCACCACAACACCGCTGTGCAGGATGACCCTGTTCCCCACGGTGCAGTACTCCCGCACAACCACCTGGGGATAGATGAGGCAATCGGCGCCAATCTGAACTCCCTTCCCGATGTACACCTGGGGGAAAATACACGTTCTGTCCCCTATAGAGGCGTCTTCCTCAATAACCGAGAAAGCCCCCACCGAAACCCCGACGCCAAGCCTTGCCCTGGGGTGAACAAAGGCCAGGGGATGGACGCCAGAGGGTGGACGGAAAGGGGAAGCAAAACGGGCAAGAACCCGGGCAAAGGCAATCCGGGGATGGTCAACCTCGATCACGTATTTTCCAGGCAGACACTCTCTGCACCCTCTTCCCGCAACAACTGCCTTTGCCCGGGACGAGAGCACCTCAGAAAGGGCACGGGCATCGAAAAGGAAAATCAGGTCCTCTTCTTCGGCTCTCTGGGGCTCTTGAACACCCCTGACGACGAAATCAGGGTCACCAAAAAGGTGACCCCCAATGATTTCTGCCAGCTCACTGAGGCGGAAAAAGCTCACTTCTTCTCCTTCGCGGCCACAATGTTCTGGAGTTCCTGAATCACCTGGTCGGTAATGTCTACACCGCCGTAGAGCACAAGGGGCATTTCCAGAACTTCTTTCTGGTTGACCGGAATGCGCAGAGCACTGCGGACAACCAGGGCGAGTTTCATGGATTCGGCCACTTTCCGGATGGCGCTGATCACATCGCCGTAACGCTCCTCAATGAGCGCCTGGCGCTCTTTCAGCATTTCATCGCGCACCGGTGCCCAGGCAGCGTTCATTTCTTCTTCAAGCTTCTGAACTTCCTCACGGGTCTTTCCTTTCCCCTTTTCGTTCAGCTCCTGCTGCCTTTTCTGAAACTCCTCGGCAATCTTTCTCTCAAGTTCGGCAATCTTTGCCGTATTGGGATGGGCGTCGAAAATCTTGTTGATGTCCACCACACCAATGGCCACCGTTCCTGAGGATGACGCAGAACTCGTCTGCCCCTGAGCAGGTTTCTTGGTCTGCGTCTGTGCCAAAACCAGCGTGCTCCCCAGAAGGACCACAAGAATTCCGACCATTGTGGAGATGACGAACTTCCTCATGGGCACTCTCCTTCCCTAGAACATTCAGAACGTTTGCCCAATGCTCACATAGGTTTGGCTTCCCGTTTCACCAATACCGTAATCAAGGCGAATCGGCCCAATAGGCGTATCAAAACGGAGCCCAACCCCGTAGCCTATCTTCACATCCCCAAGGTCGATGGGCTCTTGAAGGTCCCAGGCATAGCCGGCGTCTCCAAAAACCACAAGCTGGGTATTCTTGGCTACCTCAAAACGATACTCGAGATTCGCCACAAGCATTTTGTCTCCCTGGAACTCATAAAGGTCATACCCTCGAAGGGTATTCACCCCACCCACTGAGAACTTCTCGAAACTCGGGAGCTCTCGATCGGCAATGCCCCCAAGGACCCTCAGGGCCAGCACCGAATTCTCTCCGGTGTTCATGTAGTTCCGGGCATCAAGGATATACTTCGTGTAGTCGTAATCACCTCCCAGGAATCCTCCCGCAAATTCAACCTGAAGCGTGCAGTACCACCCCTCGTGGGGATTGAAAACATCATCCCGAGTGTCATAGATGATGGTTGGTGTGAGGGAATTCGTTTTCCCATCCGCTTGAGGCGGTTCTCCAGAGAGAGGCGTGATGGTGATATCCTCCGACTTGTACTGAATGCGCCAGTGCCATGCGTCACCGAAACGACCACCAAGGGCAACCTGGCCCCCGAGGCGTTCCTCTTCGTACTCTCCGACGACTTCCTGCTCCACCCAGTGTTTCTTTTTCTCCACCCTGTCATAGAGGGCAACCCCGAAGAAAATGGGTTCGCCAAAAAGCCAGGGCTCCTCAAACGAGATACGGTAGAGTGTTCGAGCTCCAAATTCGTAACGGAGTTCGAGTTTCTGGGCATTTCCACCGAAGTTGGATTCCTGATACCGGACAAACCCCAGCCATCCCTTCTCGCTGTTGTAGCCCACCCCGATTCCGGCTTCCCCCGTGGGCTTTTCCACAACCTTCACCTTGACCACCACGTGGTCCCGATCGCTTCCCGGCTCGAGCTTCATGCTGATATCCTCAAAAAACCCCAGGTTATAGATGGCCCGCATGCTCTCTTTGATTTTAGCGAAGTCAAAGACGACAGGAGGGGTGAACTTCAGCTCCCGCCGCAGGACGTATTCCTTCGTCTTCTGCAGACCTTCAAAATCCACCCGCTCCACAATACCCTCCCGGATGGTGAAATGGAGGACACCCGATGCATCGAAACGGATGTCCTCGACCGCAGTCATGAGAAAACCCCTGTTGCTGTACAGCGCCTTAATGCGCTCAAGATCCCGCTGAAAAATCTTCCAGTTCATGACCTGCCCGGGGGCAACGATCATGGCCTGACGGATCTCCCCCGTGGAGAGCACGGTATTTCCCTGAATGTCTATAGCCTGGATGACCGGCAACTCCTGAACCTTGTAAATGACCTCGATACCGTCAGGGTAACGCTTTGTTTCCACCCAGACCTTTGCAAAGTACCCGAGGTCGTAAATACTCTTGACGTCCTGCTCAACCTTCTGGGGATTGAAAGGCTCTTTAAGACCCAGGGAAATGGCCGAAAGGATGAGCTGGGTATGCACGTGCTCATTCCCTTCCACCCGCACGGCAACGACAGGGAGTACAGCTTCCTGGGCAAAAGCCTGAGAGCTCCAGACAATCACCACTGCTACGGCAATCACGACAAGCCACCAAGAGGACCGCTCGGCCACCGGCTCTTCTCCCCCTTTCAAATCAGAACTTCGTGGAGAACTGAAGCATCCATTCCGTTTCACCGCTCTCGGTCCGCTCAAGCTTCAGGGACCATTCTTTTCCAAAGTCGATGTTCATCTCAATCGCCGACCCTCCATCGCTCAAGTTCTGAGTATACCCGAAAGCCACGTTCTTACCAAGCTTTTTCTCAAAAGTAATCCGGGAAAAACTCTCGGAATCGAAGGTTATTCCGTCAAAGAGCGGTCTAAGGCTTGGAGAGAAATCCTTCTCAAGCAGGAATCGAGCAATCTTCAGGAAGAACGGCGCAAGGTTCACCCGGTTGAGCGCAACATAGGCATCTTTGTCACCCAGAAACAGTAGGGATAGGATTTCCTCCCGCGAGAGGGGAGGCTCGGAAGAGAAGCCTACTGCGTAGCTATCAAGCGGTCCGGTGATGGACACGCTGAGATCATACCCTCTGAGGCTCTTTCGGCCTTCAAGGTAAAGCCTCGGAGTAAATCCGTCAAGTTCCGTGAACACGATGTATCCCTCAAGAGGGATGCTGCAGGCAATAAGGTCATACGTCCCCTGAAGGACATCCAGGCGTCCAGAGAGCACCAGACCTTCACCTTCCCGATGAACCAGCACGCTCCCGGAAAGCACAAGTTGCAAGAAATCCGTCTTTACCGTGAGAGTATCCTGAAAAGAAAGGCGGAGTTTCAAAGGAAAAGGCATTTTTGCCACTACCTGAGACAGGGAATCGAGACGCAAAGATCCTCCGGCCCTTCCTCCCCGCGTATCCAGGACGGCTTCCCGTACCACGAGATCCCCTTCAAGGGTGTACTGCCCCTCTTTTCCTGTCACCACAAGCTCACCATTCCACTGTCCTCGAAATATTCCTTCAAGCCCAGGGAAAGCCCCATTTCCCTGAACCGTCCCATGAAGGACGAGGCCCTCTTGGGAAACCTCACCCCTCACCACAAGCTCTCCCCCGAGGAATGTTCCCTTCCCCCCGGAAAACCGCCACTTCCCCCCTGCGAGATTCCCCTGAAGACCCCGCAGGGAAAGGTATTCTCTCCCACCAGCAAGAACCCGAAACCGCTGGAGTGTCACCGAGCCCTCCGCAACAGGCGACACGTAATCCCCAAAGAGGTGTAGCGTTCCCGATCCTCCAAGCTCAACCACAAATTCCTCAAAGGGGAAAGAAAGCTCCCCTCCAAAGGAACACTGAAGGTCCAGCGTCTTTGCCAGAGTATCCACGGTTCCCTTTCCGGAAAGGCGTATACCCTGGGAACCGGAAAACTCAAGCGTCTCAACTACAAAACGCCTGCCATCATACACCCCTTCTACCTTTCCCCGGAAATCTCCGTAAGGAGGGAAGGAGAGCGCAACCTCACCGGAACGGAAACGCCACAGGCGATTCCCAGGGTCGAGCACAAAAGAAAAATCCACAGGATCCACAGCCTTTGCGAGGAAGCTTCCTCCAAGAAGGGCGAGATTTGCTCTCTCCACTATAATAGTCCCCTCGCTGAGCGTCTCTGGGTTCAGGATGTCGGCAAAAGCAACTTGCCCTCCAAGGAATGAAGAAAGGGGAAGAACTCCGGCAAACTTCAGCACAACGCGCTCCCCCAGGGACTCGTTCAGGATTCGAAGGGACGACCCTTCTCCTTCAAACTTCCAGAAAACCCTCTCCCACGGCCCAGAAACAGCGAAACGGGCTCTGTGAATCGTCCCGCTGAGCCGAAAATCGTTGTCCGGAAGACGGAGGTTTTCGATTTCTCCAGAAAGGTCCACTTCCTGGTCAAGCACCATCCTCCCCCGAGTGTTGAAATACCCCCCATCCCACTGCAGAGTCAGACAGTCCAGGGTGATTTCCTTCCCCCTGATGGCGCCAGAGAGGGAAAGATCTCGACCCTGAAGATCCCCGAAAAACCACGAGGGCGATGAAAGACAAAGTCCAAGATAATGTTCCTTCCCCCACTCCAGGGTCACAGAGCCCCAGAGGGTGAACCTGGCCATCTTTCCCTTCCAGGAAACCTCAAGAGGATATCCTTCAAACTCTCCCTTCCCCCGAATACCCGAAGCGTCCCTTACCATATTGCCAGAGAGCTTCCCACTGCCCCGGGTCACAAGGATATTCCGGACCTCCACGCGCTCTCCCTCAAGCAGAACTTCCCCTCCCGCAATGCTACCAAGGTCCATGCCCTGCCAGGATAAAGACCCATCGGTGAGCTGGAGAACAATACGAAAATCCCCTGCTTCCCCCGTGCAGGAAAGGTTCCCTGAGAAAATTCCGGAAAGGGGAACGTCACTCTGCTCCAGAATGCCCTCAAGGGTGATCCCCTGCACCCTTCCTGAGGCCTGAATCACACCCGACTCATAGCTTCCAGAAAGCTCAAGATTTCCCCCAAACATGTGCCCGGATCCTGAAAACGTTACCCGTCCCCCATCCAGAGCAACCCGTGCGGACACCTCTTTAAGCTCCAGACGATCGACGAGGATTTCAGGGCTCGAGAACGCGATCTCCCCCTGCCACAGTTCCCCCTTTTTCTTCACCTCTCCCTGGATTCTGCCACTCCCTCGCACAGGAAAGAGGGTGCATTCCTCTTCAGGGGACACAAAGAAGTCGCGGAAATTGAGACGGAGACCATCATCTACCGAACCTTCGAGGCGACCTGAAAGACGAACACCCTGCCATACCGACTGGGGAGTAAACTCCAGGACGAAAGAAGAACTCCAGAGATCGGCGCGGAAACGGCCCAAAAGAGTGGAGGTTACGCTTTTCCCCTCGAAGTTCCCTTCAAAAGAAGTCTGGGTATTTCTCCCCTGAAGGGAAACGTCGATATCCTCCTCCAGAACACGCACTCTCCCCGAGAGCGTGGAAAGACCATCATCTCCCCAGAAGAGCTGGCCGGAAAAGAGGAGTTCTCCATAGTCCACTCTCAAAGGAGAAAGCTCCCACCCCCGGGCCTTTCGGGAGAGGATGCCTTCAAGGTGAACTCTCCGGGAACCTTCACCAAGTTCTCCTTCGAAACGACCCTCTGCAGGAACAAAGGACCCCCGAAAGGGCAGGGTACGGTACTTCCCCTCAAGAACCGCTTTTCCTTCCTCCACGGTCCCCCTCGCCTCAAGGTCGCCTGCGGCAATCCCAAAACGGAGTACAGTGCCACTTTTCTCCAGCCATCCATCCCAGGGAGGAAGATTCTGCCCGCTGAGGCGAGCCCTGCGAACCTCAACAAAGAGAGGAGGAAGAGACTCCAGAGCAGACCATGGCAAACCCGAGGAGAAAGTGAATTCGCCGTCCTCAATAACGACGGAAATCCCCCGGCTCCAGCTCAAACGGACCGAAACTTCCGGAGCTTGGAAAGCGAACTCCTCACCCGAGACCCGAACTCCCCGAAGGGAAAACCCCAGAAAAAGAGGAACAGTGCTCTCAACGCGAACAACGATGCGATGGGTTTCTTCGAGTTCCCGAAGGGCCTGCCGAAGGCCATACCTTCCCCCTTCCCACAGGAGAAAGGCGAAAAAAAACACCATACTACCCCAGAAAATTTTTCTCCTCAGTTTACCCATACCTTGCTCGAAGCATCTCCCTCAAGCACAAATGGAAGGAACACATGGGTCCTGGTATAGGTGGTCTTTTGGGGAACACTACCCTTGGCGAGGATCTCAAGGTCCACACCGTCGTTCCGAAGCTCGTCAAGCTTCTGATTGAGGTACTCCTGAAAATCTGCGGTAAATGTCCCCTCCCGAGGCTCCCCGCTACTTCCTCCTCTTCCCCGAACCACGATCTCCGCCTCACCCGGGGCAAAGTCAGAAGGCACAGTCACTTGGAGGGAAACATCCCGTATGCCCTGGCGATACAGGAACACCGTGACCTTCCCTGCGGCAATTTCGCCCCGCTTCACGATTCGGGGGAAATCGCAGGAGAGAATCCATCCCCGCTGGATTTCAGGAAATACCTCAACCTCAAGAGCAATGTTCTCCACGTTTACCGGCTGATAGGGATTTTTCAGGAATGCCTCAAGTATCCGGCGAAACGTGTTCGAGGTAAAAGTCGCGATATCCGGTTCGCTGACCCAGAAAAACTCATCCTCAAGGTTGAGATTTTCTCCCGTTATACGAAACTTTAGATCAACACTTCCTGGAGACTGGCGGTCGATGGTCCGATCAATGGCGTCAAGGAGAAGCTCAGGGAGGAAATCCACGAGAATGTCCTCTTCCTGAACCGCTGAGAAGTGAAAATCTCGTCTTCTTGTCCCCTCCTTCACCCCTATGGTGACCTCCGTTGTTTTCGGGAAAACTCCAAACCGTCCTGCTATACCGACGCTACGATCCTCTTCCACCACACCCACAATTTCGATGGGCGTTCCCACCTTGAAAGGGAATTCATCCCCTTTCAGACTGAAATTCACGTATACCAAGGAGAGAAAATACTGCGCCTTCCCCCGGTGGAGAAAGGGATGCCCGAGTGCCAGGAACCGGTCCCCATCCCGCAGGGTCAGAGTCCCGACACTCACAATTTCCGCGTCTCCGGTCACAAGCTGCACCCCTATGGCACTCCCGGGCTCAAGAGAAGCCGCCTGCTTCTCGGACTTCCCCGGAAAAAGGCGTGGAAAAGCAAGCACCTTTCTCAAAGCGTACGTTTCTCCAAGGCGCTCTCTCAAGCGAGACCATGCCCGATTGCCCATTCCAAAACAGAATACCACTGACGTCTCTTTCCCAAGGGGAGCAAGCACTTCCTCCTCTTTCCATATTTTGAGCATGGCCTCAATGGGCGTAACGACACCCACAAGGTGATCCTGCGTCTCGAAGCTGTGGGAGAGCGCTCCCGCAATCTTCCCCCGAATGTACACTGGGCTTCCGCTCATCCCGGCGAGGATACCCCCCAGACTACGAATTTTCTCGTCGGTGACGAGGACAACAAAGTAGCTGTCTGTGATGTCCTTCGTCTGTACAACATCGATGACCTCGAGGGAAAACTCCTGCACCTCTGTTCCGAGAAGAACTGTCTTTCCGATGGCCTTCATGCCCTTACGGATTGCCGAAAAAGGGAAGATGGAAATCTCTCCACTCCAGACCGGAAGAGCGTAGAGGACAAGGCCCAGAACCCAGAAAATCAAAAGGACTCTACGCCGCCACAAAAGCTATGCATTCCTCCCCTTGGTATAGAGAAAGCCGTTTCGGAGAAATTTCAGGTAATCGAGAACCTTTCCTGCCCCGAGAGCAACACAGGACACCGGATCCTCGGCAACGTACACAGGGGTTCCCAAAGCCTTCGCCAGCATCTCATCAATGCCCCGAAGGAGCGATCCTCCCCCGGTGAGGCAGATACCCTTTTCTCCAATATCAGCAGCAAGCTCAGGGGGCGTATGCTCAAGCACCATCCGTGCCGCCTCGACAATGTATGAGAGGGGTTCGGTGAGGCATTTGTAGACCTCTGAAGCGCTGAGGAGAATCTCTTTGGGAAGTCCCGAGACAAGGTCCCGCCCCTTGACGCGGATTACCTTATCCTCCGGAGGAGGTACAGCCCACCCAATCTCAATCTTAATCATCTCCGCGGTCTTCTCACCAATGAGGAGGTTGAACTTTTTCCTAAGGTGACGGATAATGGCCTCGTCCATTTTATCCCCTGCCACCCGCACAGATTGGCTGACCACAATCCCCCCCAGGGAGAGTACAGCAACGTCCGTGGTCCCTCCTCCAATATCAATCACCATACTCCCTGAGGAACCTGTGATGTCGAGGCCAGCCCCCAGAGCCGCTGCCATAGGCTCCTCAATGAGGTACGCCTTACGGGCCCCTGCGTGGTACGCTGCATCGAGCACTGCTCGCTTTTCAACCTCGGTACCTCCCGAGGGAACGCAAACCACGACATCAGGCTTGAAAAGGCTTCGCCCGCATACCCGCTGGATGAAGTAGGCCAGCATCTTCCGGGTAACCTCGTAATCGCTGATCACTCCATCGCGCAGGGGACGGTGGGCCACAATGTGTTCCGGGGTCTTTCCGATCATCTCCCAGGCTTCTTTCCCTACCGCAAGAATCTGATTGGAGTCTCTGGCAATGGCCACAACCGAAGGTTCGTTGAGTACAATTCCCCGCCCATGAAGGTAAATGAGTGTCGTCGCCGTGCCAAGGTCAATCCCCAACCGTTTATTCCACATACAGGATTCCTCCCGTTCACCCTCGCACTCGTTCGATAAACGCTCCCAGGGACTGGAGCTTCACCTCGAGGTCCTCATAGCCCCGGTCAATATGGTGAATCCCATTGACTTCGGTCACACCTTCTGCAGCAAGGCCTGCAAGAACAAGAGCCGCTCCTGCTCGAAGGTCCGTGGCCGTCACCCGGGCACCGGTGAGCTTCTCCACTCCCACCACTACCGCGCTCCGTCCCTCCACCTGGACCTTAGCTCCCATGCGTTCCAGTTCCCCAACATGGGCAAAGCGGCTCTCAAAAACCGTTTCGGTGATGACGCTCACCCCGTCAGCAAGGCACAGAAGGGACATGAACTGTGCCTGCATGTCCGTTGGAAAACCCGGATAGGGCATGGTCTTGATATTCGTGGGTCTGGGGCGTTCAGACATCGCCACCCGAACAGCGTCCTCACCAACCTTCTCAACCTGCGCACCAACTTCCTCAAGCTTCGTGAGAACAGACCTGAGAAGAGAGGTTTCCACACCGTGCACCGTAACGTCTCCCCGGGTGATAGCAGCAGCAACACAGAACGTTCCAGCCTCGATACGGTCGTTCATGATGGTGTACTCGCACCCCTGAAGGTCTTTTCTTCCCCTGATAACAATGGTATCCGTTCCCACTCCCTCAATGGAGGCTCCCATCAACGTGAGAAAACGGGCAAGATCCACCACCTCAGGTTCCCGGGCAGCATTGGCAATGATTGTCTCATCCTCAATGGTTGCCGCAAGCATCATCACGTTTTCTGTGGCTCCGACGCTTGGAAAATCAAAGTATACCTCGCCCCCACGGAGCTTCTGAGCCCATGTCTCGATATACCCGGAACGCATGGAAACGTCTACCCCAAGATGGGCAAATCCCTTAAGGTGCAGGTCGATGGGACGGGACCCAATGGCGCATCCTCCAGGAAGCGGAACTCGTGCTCTGCTCAGCCGGGAAATCAGGGGTCCAGTGACGAGAAACGACGCTCGCATTTTCCGGATGAGCTCATAAGGAGGCTCAAAGCGGGAAATGGTGGCCGGGGAAATGCGATAGGAATGTTTTCCTATGCGCTCAACGCCGGCCCCAAGGCTCTCGAGGACCATCACCATGGTACGAACGTCAAGGAGGTCCGGGACATTGTGAATAACAGAGGGAGTGCTGCTCAAAAGCGTTGCGGCAAGGATAGGCAGTGCTGCGTTCTTCGAACCTCCAACGGTTACACTCCCCCTGAGAGGCTGAGGACCGCGAATACGGAAGTACTCTCTCACTTCAGTCTGGTCTTTTTGCTCGTCCATACTCACGCTAATTATACTCAATCTCCCTCATCCCCGCCATCTCCTCTTTCAGCTCGTACCTTGGAGGGCGTATGAGGAAACGCAAATTCCACCTTGCCGTCTTCGGAAAGAACAAGCACTGCAGAGAACCTTTTCCCTTTCCGGGAACGGAAACCCGAAAGCCTGTCCGTTCGACCGCTTGCCAGGAGTTTCTGAACCTGCTGGCGGGAGATTTTCTTCCCCGAAATGGTCTTCCACACCGCGAAAGTACAGCCTTCCTTCCACCGGGAGCAACTGAAAGCGACTTTACTCTCATACACCGGGGCACCGCAAAGTGGGCAGGAACCCAGGGGGTACCTCGAGGCTATCATGCGGCTCTTTGCTTCTCGAACATCCTCCAGATTCTGGGCCTTGACCTTAGCGACAATTTCCCGGGTCAAATGCTTAATACCCTCCATGAAGAGTTCCCGGGTGAACTGTCCTTTCTGGATGAGATTGAGTTTCTTCTCCCACTCACCCGTAAGCTGAGGCGAGGCAAGTTCCGGAATGGGAATGCTTTCCACAAGACTTACAAGCTCCATGCCCTTGGGAGTGGGGATGAGGGTCTTTCCCTCCCGCTCCACATACCCGACTTCGATGAGACGTTCAATAATGGCGGCCCGAGTCGCTGGCGTTCCAATACCGCTTTCCTTCAGCACTTCCCGAAGCTCCTCGTCTTCAACAAAACGTCCAGCCCCCTCCATGGCTGCAAGAAGTGTGGCCTCGGTATACCTTGGAGGCGCCTTGGTCTCCTTTTCCTCACTCCAGGCCTCCACAACATCCACCTCTTCTCCTCGGGGAACAACGGGAAGGAACCCTTCCTCTTCCCTGGGATAGAGCACTCGCCACCCTGGCTCGGCGAGAACCCTGGTCTTGCTCAGGAAGACCTCTCCCTCCACTCTGGTCCTGATCGTCCGGTGCACCCAGACCGCCGGGGGGTAGAAAACCGCCAGGAAACGACGCACGATGAGGTCCAGAACCTTCCGCTCCCCTTCCTTCAACACTTCCCAGCGGATTTCCTCTCCCGTGGGGATGATGGCGTGGTGATCCGTGACCTTACTCCGGTCAAAAACACGCCGGTCTTTGAGGGCCTCCCGGAGCGGAAGATCTCTGGCAAACTCGGCAAACCCACACCGGGCAAGCATGGCGACGCTTTTCTCCACCTGGCTCAGAAGGTCCTCGGAAAGGTAACGAGAATCCGTCCGGGGATACGTGATAAGCTTGTAATGCTCATAGAGCCTCTGGGCAATATCCAGGGTTTTCTGAGCCGAATACCCGAAGAGCTTGTTGGCATCCCGCTGGAGTTCGGTGAGGTCGTACAGCAGGGGATGGGCTTCCTGGGTTTTATGCTCGGAGAATTCCTCAACCTTCCCCTGTTTCCCCAAAACCCTGGCTACAACCTTTTCCGCCTCGCCTCTGTCGAAAAGACGGTCGTCCTCGCCTCCCCGCCACTTCCCCACATACGTGAGGTCCCCATACCGGAAACGGGCAAAGACCTCAAAGTAGGGGGTGGGGCGGAAGTTCTGAATCTCCCGCTCCCGGTGGACCAGGATGGCCAGAGTCGGTGTCTGGACCCTTCCAACGGAAAGTAGAATCCTGTAGCGGCTTGTGAAAGCCCGGCTTCCATTGATACCCACAAGCCAGTCTCCTTCAGAGCGGCACTTGGCTGCCTGCGCGAGAAGCTCATATTCTGAGGCTGGCCTGAGCCGGGCAAAGGCTTCCCGAATCGCCTCTTTCGTCATCGAGGAGAGCCAGAGACGGAACACTGGTTTCTTCAGGCCGAGGAATTCGTAAATATAACGGAAAATCAGTTCCCCTTCCCGTCCCGCATCACAGGCATTCACCAGCGCATCGGTGTCCTCTCTCTCGGAGAGCATTTTGATAACCTCAAGGCGCTTTTCCGTTTTCTCAAGAGGCTTCAGCTTAAAAACCTCCGGGATAATGGGCAAAAGCTCAAGGTCCCACTTTCTGAAACGGTCGTCGTAGTCCTCAGGCTCGGCAAGACCAACGAGGTGTCCCACCGCCCAGGTGATAATGTACTCCGCATTCTCGAGGTACTCCTTGTGGTCTGTGAACTTCCCCAGCGCTCTGGCGATATCCTGTGCCACGCTGGGTTTTTCCGTAATGATGAGCTTCTTCCCCATATATGCACTCCCTTCACTCTTTGACTGCCGGTCGACGGTATGGCCGGTAAGGTAGAGGAACGTATTCAACCGTGGGGCGTTGCTGGGGCGGCTGCGGGTAAAGCTCCATAAGCTCGTAAATTTCCTCCGGAAGGCCCTCCTGCACCGGAAGGCCCAGATTCTTCGCTATCTCAGGAGTGATGGGGAAATCGTGAGTCCACCTTCCCTCAGAAAGCGTCTGGGCAAGTTCTCTTGCTCTCTCCTCAGGCATTTTGTCCCGCACGAGGTCGAAGACTACCTGGTACACCTGATGGATGGCTTTCCGGGCGATGTCGCCAAGAATAAGCGTTTCATCATCCCGATTCGGATTGGGTTCCTCCAGCGCCCGAAGAATCGACGCCGCAGGATACTGCCCACGGGCAGTGGTGATTTGGGGATCCACAGGACCCAGAACGGCGTTGGGATCCATGACGATTTCGTCTGCCGCAAGGGCAATAAGCGTTCCTCCAGACATGGCATAGTGCGGAACGAAAACCGTGACCTTCGCGGGATGCCGTTTGATAGCCCAGGCAATCTGTTCAGCCGCAAGCACTAGCCCCCCAGGGGTGTGGAGGATGAGGTCAATGGGCATGTCAGGAGGCGTCATACGGATAGCCCGAAGTACTCGCTCTGAGTCCTCAATGCTGATATAGCGGGCAATGGGAAGGCCCAAAAAGCTCACCGATTCCTGGCGGTGGATGAGCACGATGACCCGTGAGCGACGTTTTCTCTCAAATTCCCGTATCATGATGATACGTCGTTGCTCGAGAATTTTCTGCTGAAGTGCCGGAAAGTACACGCTGAGAAAAAGGATGAGAAAAAGGATTTCCCAAAACATATTCATTCCCCCTTATCCGAACTTTCCCAGTGATACAGAAGGATCCGCCGGTACCGGATTTTTCCCTCCTCAAAGAGGTCGCCGCCAAAGGCATCATAGGCCACCATGAGGGGAAAGTCCTTTACCAGAAGGCGAAACAGCGCCTGAGCTCCCAGGTCCTCGTAGGCCAGAACCTCCTGGGACACCACAAAGGTCGAAAGATAGGCACCGGCACCACCACAGGCGATGAAGTACACCGCCTTGTATTTTTCGAGGAGCTTCTTCACCTCTTCTCCCCGCTCACCTTTCCCAATAGTAGCCCGCAAACCCCGCTCAAGAAAGAATGCAAGATAGGGATCCATCCGTCGGCTCGTCGTTGGCCCGATGGACCCCACGGGCTCATGGGGTGGCGGTGGTGTGGGTCCGGCATAGTAGAGAACGGCTCCATGAACGGGAAAGGGGAGCTCCTTGCCCCGAGCAACCTCGCTGAGCATTCTCCGGTGAGTTGCATCCCGGGCGACGTAGAGTTCTCCACTCAAGAAAACCCGGTCGCCAACACGAAGCGCGAGAATGTCCTCAATACCCAGAGGAGTTTTCAGAATGAACTCTCGCCCTGCCATGTTCCTCACCATCTCAGGGTCTTTCTGCGGAAAACATGACAGCTGCACACCAGTCCCACAGGAAAGCTGGCGATATGGCAGGGATACGTCTCAATGCGAACCTCAAGACAAGTCACTCTTCCTCCCACTCCCTGGGGGCCGATACCCAGGCGATTAATGTCCTCACACCACCTTTTTTCCAGCTCCCGATACCGGGGGTCTGGATGCGAAGACCCCAGAGGACGGCTCAGAGCCCGAGAAGCCAGGAAGAGAGCATAAGCTCCGTTCCCACCAATACCCACACCCACCACAAGCGGTGGGCAGGCCAGGGCGGCTTTTCTGTCAAGCTCCCGCAGGATGAATCGTTCCACGTCATCAGGAGTACTCCCCGGCTCAAGCATCCCCAAAGTGGTGATGTTGTCGCATCCCCCTCCTTTTACCAGAAGGTCGATTTCGAGGTGATCCCCCTCCACCCATTCGAAGAAATACACTCCCGGAGTATTATCCTGGGTGTTTTTCCCAAAGAAAGGGTCGGCAATAATGGATTTTCGGAAATACCCCTCCCGGTAAGCCAGCCGGATAGCCTCATCAAGAGCCTGTCGCAGGCTTCCCCCGCGAACGCAAACCTCACTCCCCACCCGGATTTCAGCCATAACCATCCCCGTGTCCTGACAGAGAGGGAGCCTCCGTTCCTCGGCTACCACGTAGTTTTCAAGAATCTGGGTCAACATCTCTTTCCCCGCCTCGCTCTCCTCCGCAACCAGAGCGTCGAGCATCTTCTGGCGGAGTACAACATCGCTTCTCACGTTGATCTCCAAAAGGGCGTTTTTCACTTCTTCAATGATGTCGAAAACCCAGATTTCCTTCACGCTCCCTCACCCTCAGGGGGGAGAGGAATGGTCCCGTTCCGAACCCCCTCGGCCACCATCCTCCGGGCCCGGAGAATGAGACTCCGGGCTTCCTCTTCCACCTCTTCAGGACGGCGTGGCCTTCGGGCAAGACCCTGCTCCACCGCAACAGAAGCTACAGCCTTCGCCTCCTCCACGTAAACCTCCCAATCGTCCATAGTTGGAATGACGTACTCCTCGTGGAGACCTCGCCTCTTCGCAAAATGGTACAGCGCGAAAGCAGCAGCAAGGCACATTTCATCGGTAATCTTTCGGGCCTGGACACTCAGAACGCCCCGGAAAAGACCCGGAAAGCCAAGAGAGTTGTTGATTTGATTCGGGAAATCTGATCGCCCGGTAGCCACAACTCTCGCCCCATGCTCCTTGGCTTCCCAGGGCCAGATCTCCGGCACGGGATTTGCACAGGCGAAAACTATCGGATCTCTGTTCATTCGGGAAACCCACTCAGGTTCAATGACTCCAGGACCCGGACTTGAAAGCGCAATGAGCACATCTCGGCCCTCAATCGCTTCTTTTTTCCCCCCTCTGAGATTCTCTCCATTAGTCACAAGACAGAACTGCCACTTCCAGGGATTGCTCCTTGCGAGATCCTCCCGATCTCGATGGAGGATACCCTTTGTGTCACAGAGGACAATGTTCTCCCCCCGTACCCCTGCCTTCATGAGGAGTGAAGCAATACGGAGATTCGATGCTCCTGCTCCAATAAGAGCAACCCGGATATCCTCTCTTTTCTTCCCCACAACGTCCAAGGCCCCTAAAAGCCCCGCGAGCACCACCAGGGCCGTGCCCTGCTGGTCATCGTGCCACACCGGAATCTCCAGCTCCTCCTGAAGCCTCTCAAGAATAGAAAAGCACGCAGGCTGAGCAATGTCCTCAAGGTTCACCCCGCCAAAACTCGGTTCGAGCATCTTCACCACCTTTACCAGTTCCTCGGGGCTTGAAGCTCGCAGACACAGAGGAACGGCATCCACGCCTCCGAGGTAGCGGAAAAGGAGCGCCTTCCCTTCCATAACGGGTAGAGCAGCTTCAGGACCAATGTTCCCAAGACCGAGTACCCGCGAACCGTCGGAAACCACAGCCACGGTGTTCCAGCGGTTCGTATAGGCAAAGGAGAGACCAGGGTCTTGCTCAATGTGGCGACAGACCTCGGCCACTCCTGGAGTGTACCAGAGGGCGAAATCCTCGTAACTCCTTATCGGACACTTCAGGTGCGTTTCGATTTTCCCCCGGTAAAAGGCATGGAGACGAAGAGATTCTTCAAAGGGTCGCCGGAGTTCCCTCTCGCTCTTTCTTTCCACGAACACCCTGTCCTCCTTTGTTCTCCCGGTTCTCCCCATTGTATCACAACTTCAAAAAGCCTTTGCTTTTCTCTTCCCAGGATTTACAATAAAAGCGTGATAGGAAAAACACTACTCTTTCTCTACAGCCCCAAAAACAAGCTGAGTATCAATGCCCTTCTGGGAGCGCTGTCCTCTTCTCCTCTGTGGTCCAGAGTACGTGTGGTACTGTGCACCACCGAGGAAGAAATACTTGCCTTTGCTCTGCGTCAGTCTGGGGTGTCTCTTCTTGTTCTCTCCAGCATGACGCCCGAAAAGGACCGCCGTCAGCGTCTTCTGCAGGATTTCCTGCGCTATCCTGATGTCTTCACCTGCTGTGGCGGTCCCCATGCGACAGCCCTCCCCCAGGACTTTGCCCCCTGGAGCACTTTCCTCGTTCAGGGAGAAGGAGAAGTAGCCTTTCTCACCATTGTCCAGGCGTTCCTTGAGGGTACCCTCCCCTCCTCACCCCAGACCATGAGAGGTGAGAGGGTGCACCTTGATTGTTTCCCCTCGTTTCCATACCACCTGGGATTCCTGGGGCCAATCGAAATCAGCCGGGGATGCCCGTTCGGGTGCGCCTTCTGCCAGACACCCCTTATTTTTGGGCGAACCATGCGGCATCGAAGCCTTGAGTCCGTTCTCGAGCATGTTCGCGGTATGATGCGTCACCGCGAGAGAATCGATCTTCGCTTCGTAACCCCTAACGCCTTCGCCTACGGGTCCCCGGATGGGCGAAGGCCGAATATCAAAGCCCTGGAAAACCTTCTTGGAGGCCTTCGCAAACTCCTCGGCCGAAAAGGGAGAATGTTTTTCGGTTCCTTCCCGTCCGAAGTCCGTCCAGAGTTTGTCTCAGAAGAAACTCTACATCTTGTTCGCCAGTACGCAGACAACCGGAGCATCGTCATCGGGGCACAGTCAGGAAGCCAGAGACTTCTGAACCTCATGGGTCGGGGGCACACCCTTGAAGACGTTCTCTCAGCGTGCGAGACGAGCATTCGCCTGGGATTCCAGGTTTACGTGGATTTCATTTTCGGATGTCCCGAAGAGACCGAGGAAGACCTTCGCGCAACCGCGGAGTTCATTGAGAAGCTCGTCCGTCTTGGGGCTATTGTTCACGCCCACACCTTCCTGCCCCTTCCTGGAACTCCCTGGGGAGGAAAAACTGGCACCCCTATTCCTCGATGGATGAGGCAATTCCTGGGGAAACTCGCCCAGGAGGGGAAACTCAGAGGACAGTGGCAAACCCAGGAACGGATGGCCCGGGAATTCCGCCTCAGCGAGGGGAGGTGAACCGGAAATACACGATATCCCCATCCTGAATCTCGTATTCCCTCCCTTCAAGGCGGATACGTCCTTCCTGACGGGCCCGCTCGAAAGACCCACAGGCCACAAGGTCCTCAAAATGAATGACTTCGGCCTTGATGAATCCCCGTTCCATGTCCGTGTGGACCTTCCCAGCAGCCTGGGGAGCCCTGGTACCCCGGGGGAGCTCCCGTGCCCGGAGTTCTTTCTCACCGTACGTGTAGAAAGTGATAAGGCCGAGTAGTCGATACGCTTCCTCCACAAGACGGATAAATCCCGGACCAGGGATGCCAAATGCTGCGAAAAAGGCTTTCTGTTCTTCTTCTTCAAACTCGGAAAGCTCTGTCTCGAGTTTGGTCCAGACCGGGAGGAGTGGAAGCCCTTCCTCTTCGAAACGTTTTCGTACCTCTTCGAAAAGGCGACGAGAGGACTCCTCTTCATCGAGATTGGCCACATAAAGCAAGGGTTTGGCCGTGATCAGCTGATAGGGCTTCAAGATTTCCCACGCACCAGGCGGGAAATCCACCGCCCGCACAGGAATACCCTGAGAGAGCGCTACAAAGCACTGTTCCAGAATCTCTTTCTCTTCTCTCAGGCGCTCATCCTTCGTTTTCCGCAAAAGTTCCCGAAGCTTCTCAAGGCGTCGTTCCACAACCTCGAGATCTGCAAGAAGGAGTTCCGTATCCACGATATCCCGGTCTCGAAGCGGGTTGATATCCCCTGCGACATGGGGAATGCTCCTGTCTTGGAAGAAACGGAGCACCTCGACCACAGCATCCACTGCCCGTATATGACTGAGGAACTGGTTCCCCAGTCCTTCTCCTTTGCTTGCTCCCTCCACAAGCCCTGCCACGTCAACGAATTCTATGGTTGCCGGAACAACCTGGGGCGGATGGAGAAGACGAGCCAGTATCTCGAGCCGCCTGTCAGGGACCGCCACCACACCCCGGTTAGGGGAGACGGTGGAAAAGGGATGTCCTGCAACTTCTGCATGACCCCCCGTGAGGAGGTTGAAGAGCGTCGTTTTCCCCGAGTTCGGGAGCCCAACAATCCCAACCTGAAGCCCCATCTCACACCTCAATGATGCACTCTTTTGGCTTGAGACAGCGGCCCTGGCGGTAAATTTCCCTGATTTTCCCCTCGAGTTTCCTCCGGGGAATCATCACAAAGCGCCCGCAACCCAGGCACTTTATACCAATATCCACCCCAAGGCGCACAATGCGCCACTTTTGGCTTCCACAGGGATGGGTCTTCTTCAGGGTCACGATGTCATCAATCTCAAGGTGCAACACACCCAAAATCCATCACCATCACTCGACAAAGATGTCTTCACAGTAAATCTTCTCGAGAGGTCGGCGAGTCGTCGCCTGGGGGATTTTCACCGGATACCCCAGAGGGGTCACGGCAACAACCCGAACCTCAGGAGGAATCTGGCAAATCTCCTTGATGCGGTCTTCGTCAAAGGCTCCAATCCAGCAGGTACCCAGCCCTTTTGCCCAGGCTGCAAGCACAAGATGCGTCATCGCAATGGCTACGTCAACAGGCCAGCTCTCCATATACCCGCCGATGCACCCTCCCCTTCCTGTGGCACAGGCCACAATCACCACCGGGGCCTCTCCAATGAACTCCTGCCCAAAGCAGGCCTGCGCGATGAGGCGGCGCTTTTTTTCATTCCGCACCACGATGAATTTCCACGGTTGCAGATTGTTGGCCGAGGGCGCAAGACGAGCAGCATTGAGAATCTCTTTCACATCTTCGTCGGCAACGTCTTCCGCTCGAAACTTTCGAATGCTCCTGCGCGTGGCAATGACTTCAGAAAGGTCCATAGGCACTCCCCCTTCGGCTTGTCCTTTTCCTCAGGAATTTTCAGGAACACGAGGGATGCGAATTTCGACATAAGGCTGGAGTTTCTGGGGATCGGGAATCTTCTCCCGGTTGGCTTCCCAGATAATTGTCCATTTCCGACCATCCTGGTAGTACCGACGAGCAATCTTCCAGAGACTGTCCCAGGGCAGGATGACGTAAGAGGTGAACTTTTTTGCCTCCTCAAGCTGAGCAGACAGCTCCTCATTCCTCCGCTGCAGGGCTTCAATCTGGTCTTCTTTGTCTTTGAGCTCTTGCTGGAGCCTGCCGATTTCCTCTTTGGCCTTTTCTCGCTCCTTCTCAAGCTCCTGGATACGTTCTGCCGAACCCTTTTGAGCCCGCAAAACCTCAAGTTCCCGGTCAATACGGGCAAGCTCCTCCTTTTTGCGACCAAGCTCTCCTTCAAGGTCCATTCGCTCCTGGGCAAGACGCTTGATTTCTCCCTGCAGAGTGTCCTTTTCCCTGAGTAACGACTCGACATCCTTCTCGATTTCCTCGCGCCTTTTACCACTTTCAAGGAGACTATAGAGTTCCTCGATGCGTTGCTCAAGAGAAACCTTGTTCTTCTCAAGGTTTTCGAGAAGTCTTCGAATGGCTTGCAACTCCGGAACGGAGGCTCGTGACTCTTCGGCAATCTTCCCCAGTTCCCCCTGCAGAGTCGCAATTTCATCCTCTATGGCTTTGACCCTGGTTTTCAGGTCCTCTCTGAGCATCTCTCTACTGAACTTCTCGATTTCCGCAAGACGACCATCGAGAAGTTCAAGAGTCCTCTGAATCTCGGCAAGGTCCTCCCGAACTGGGGAAAGCGCCTGTCCCTGCGCATGAATCTCCTCAAGGCGTCGCCCAAAAGACTCCAGGCCCTGGGAGAGGTTCTGAACTTGAGCAAAGAGCCTCTCAAGAGTCCTGGCAACTTCCTCATCCTTCGCTCGCAAAGATGCCTCAAGAGCCCGCATGTTTTCTTCGGTCTTCTTGAGAGCGTTCTCGAGGTTACTCTGGACATCCAAAAGCGTTGCAAGCTGAGCCCTCAGATTTGCCACCTCTTCTTTCTCCGAGAGCGTGGCGATTTTCTCTTTTAAGGCAAGAATATCTTTTCCTTTCCCCTCCAGTTCCTGAACGATATTCGCCTGCTCTGCTACAAGTTCCTGGAAACGCGCTCTGAGAGACTCGCGCTCTTCAAGGAGCGTGACAACATCGGCACGGATTTTCTCAAGGTCCTGAGACGAAGGCAAAGCAGTGGCCAATGCCTCGACTTCCTCCCGGAGAGACTGCAGGGTGGTTTCTCTCCAGGTATCCATACCGCTCTCAAGGCCAGAGAGTTTCTCCTGGAGATTGCTGAGTCTCTGGGAGAATTCCTGGAACGTCACCTGGACCTTCTCGAAGTCTCTCCCAAAAGACGTCACCGACTGTGAGAGACCCTGGAGTTCTTCTTCAAAAGCGGTGATTTTCTGTGAGAAGGTCAGGAGGCTTTCTTCAAGCCTCCTGCCGTAGTCCTCCTGGGCGAGCTGAACCTCTCCAAGCAGCTCGCGAAGATTCTCCATGCTCTCCTCAATCCTTTTTTTGTACTCGGTGAACTCTTGCTCTAGAAACTGGAGTTTCTCCTCAAGGGTCCGCAGCGCCTTTTCAAAAATCTCAAGGGAAACCGTCTTTTCTTTCCAGGCGGTCACCTCTTGCTGAAGCGCAGCAAGGGCATCCCACACTTCCTGAATTTTCCCCTCGGAGTACTGAAGAAGTGCAGAGAAGCGCTCATCGACACTCAGGGTAGCAACACTCTGCTCCATAGCACGCACTTTCTCTTCAAGGGTGGTTATTGCCTTTCCTGCCTCCTCCTGAAGCGCTCTGGTCTTCTCCTCAAGGAACTCACGCATTTCTCCCTGGAGGCGCTGGACATCACCCTGAATGGATACAAGGGTGCTCCTGAGCTCTTCCACCTCCTGAGAGAGCGCCGCAGAGGTTTCCAGCCTCCCCGAAAGGTCCGCTACCGTCTGCTTAAGCTCTCGAACTTTCCCCTCAAAGTACTGAAGAAGTGCGGAGAAGCGCTCATCGATACTCAGAGCGGCAATACTCTGCTCCAGATTCTTCAGAGACTCCTGAAGAACCTCCAGTTCTTTCGCCGTCTCCTCAAGGGCTGTGACTTTTGTGACCCACGCGTTCAGATTCTCCTCAAGACGAGCCAGAGAGAATTCCATGGCCTTTCTTGCCCCGGAAAGGTCCTCAAGGGTCTGGCTTTTCTCAGCCAGGATAGCAGAGAGGGCGCGAATTTCCTCTTCAAGGTTTTTCACCGTTTTGAGCTGTCCCTCAAGATCGGCAATCCTCTGCTCCATCTCGGCCATACTCTGGGGAACTGTACGAGTTTCCTCCAGACCTTTTTCCACTGCTGCCATTCTTCCGGCGATGTCCCGGATGTCTCGAGAAACACCAGTGAGAGAAACAATCACAACCAGCGAGACACCAAGAGCAAGAAGAGCAATGATAAGAGCAAGCCAGTTCTTCAAGGTGACACCCCCTCCATTCTTGGGCTTCCCTTGAATTATAGCACACTCAGGGGGAGAAGCACGTCAGAGAGAGGAAAAAGGAGGCCAAGGAGGAGGAAGAGCAGGAAAAGAGCACACAAGAGGACAAAAACTAGAATGCACCACCTTCGCCCTCTCCGATGCCGGAAGGAGAACCGAGGTAGAACAGGGTGCCTCACGTCTCAGTCTTCGTCCATGATTCGGGCATAGACCATTCGGGCAAAGTCCTTTTTAGTCGCCCGGTCCACAAACTTCAATGCTTTCAGGAGTTCATACTCGTCCTCTCGGAGATTCCCCTGGCGGAAGTGGCGGTCAAGCTCCGGAACCTGGAAGTGGGTAAGGCTCATCGTGGCGATGAGGTAATCTCGACCTTCCCTGGTCTTCACCCGGGCCTCGAGCTTCTCGACCACTGAGACATCCCCGGAGCGGTATCGCTCGACGACTTCATCGGCAGAGTACCCGGGGAGACTCCGAAAAACAGTGTGGATTACAATGTCGCCAAGCTCTCTACCCGATTTCACCTCCTCTTTCACTTCCCACAAAAGAGGTGAAAAGTGAATGGTATCCTCGCTGAAGACCGGCTTCAGTGTGCCAAAATCCAGACCCAAGTCTTCGAGTTTTCGCAGTGCCCGCTCGAGCACAACCTGTTTAGGTTCTTCCTTCGGTTCTTCCTTTCGGATTTCCTCCAAAGGGACAGTCTCAACCGTCTCCTGAGGCTCCAGGGACTCAACGCCTTCCGCCACCACTTCCTCTCCTTTCTGCGTTTTGTGCTGAGCAGCAAAACGTGGCCTCCTCAAAACGTGCTCAGGCTCTTCCCCTTTCCGGGAGGATACCGCTCGCCGCAAGCGCAGTTTCTCCGGTTCCTCTTCCTCGTACTCTTCCTCCCGCCAGAGCCTTCGCTCCCGGGCGTTTTCCCGGAGGATGAGGATAATACTGATGAGGATGGCCACAATGAGCACGGCAAGGACAAGGCCAATGATATCCTGGATGCGTAACCCAAACTGCATATCCCCACCCCTTATTCTTTCCGGTCAAAATAGATGTTCTTCCCCCACGCCGAAAGGGGAATGCCCATGACCACGTCATCGGACACCAACCCCTCCCGTCTTGCCACAACACCAATACGGTACATGATACGGTTGTCCACGTTCAGAAGGGAGGCCATCTTCACCGCCGAACCAAGGGCAATTCCCAGGTCCAAGAGTCGCATGACGCACTGAGGTCCCTTGAATTCCCTCCGTTCCTTAGGAACAAGGTCCGCACACCGCTCGAAACCACACGCTCCACAGTTGAGCCCCGCAGGTTGAGCATCTTTTAGACCCACAAGCACCACTGCCTGGGAGTCAAGGACGTTTTTTCCATCACGGATAAAGCCCCGGATCCCGTTTTCCTCCCCGTACCGGATCATGGCCTCTCCGAGTTTCTGCACCGCCTCCCCCTCAAGAATGGTCACGGTCACAAAATCTCTTCCCACTGCCTTCGGCGCCGTTTTTGCTGCAATCACCATGAGTCGTGCTACTTCCAGGATGGCTTCCCTCATGTTCCCGTCCTCCCTTCTACTGGAGAATGAAGTTATGGAGTCCCAGGGATCTACCGTACTCCAGAATCTCCCGATAGGTCCGGTCACTCACAAGATGGGCAATCTCCGGAAAGCCCTGCGCCCGATAGAGAGGGCGGTACTGCCGAAGAAGCGTAACAAAAACGTCTCGGGAAATCTCCGTGGCAAGGAAACGGAGGTTTTCTTTGGCCTCCTCTTCAAGAGAGGGGATGATGAGAATACGGACGATAAGCCCCCGACGCGCGACACCTTCTTCGTCGAGCACCACGTTGCCCACCTGCAGGAACATCTCCCGGATGGCTTCTCGGCACACCTCAGGGTAGCGGGGTGCCTGGGAATACCGTACCGCACTTTCCTCCCGGGCGTACCGCATATCAGGAAGATAGATATCCACAAGACCCCGCAGGAGCCGGAGAACCCCGAGATCCTCGTAACCACTGGTGTTATAGACGATGGGGATGCGGAGACCTTCCTGGCGAGCACGGTCAACGGCCTCGAAAATCTGTGGAACAAAGTGTGTTGGCGTGACGAGATTGATGTTGTGACACCCTTGCCGTTCCAGAGACTGCATCATGGCAGCAAGGGCAAGGGGGGTAACCTCAACCCCTTCGCGAAAATGGCTGATCGTGTAGTTCTGGCAGTACACGCAGGCCATATTGCACCCTGAAAAGAAAATGGTTCCCGAACCCCGGTACCCACTGAGGATCTCCTCCTCCCCAAAGTGGGGATGAAAACTCGCCACCCGGGGAAGCATCCCACCACCACAGAATCCCCGCTCTCCCTTCGTGCGGTCAACGCCACACCGCCGGGGACAGAGGGAACAGGACTTCAGGCACTCGGAGAGCTCCTGCAGAACTTCCCGAGCTAACACGATACCTTATCCTCCGGAAGATACGGAACCTTCACGAAAATTCCCCGCAAAGGCACATCCAAAGCCAGAAGGTCATGTCGTTCCCCTGGTTCCACTCGAAGGGCCATCCCTGCCACAACAGGAACATCCTGGCCATTGACCCTGAGGATTCCCTGACCCTCGAGAATGAAGAAAGTTTCCTCAACTTCCCGGTGGTAATGGGCACCCATGCTGGTTCCCGGCTTCAGGTACACCACACCGCAGTCCAGACGGGGCCCCCGAAAAAGGTACTTTATTCCCCAGTCACCCTCGCGAAAAGCCCTGTCTTTCTCGTGAACGACTTCCACACTCTCCCTCCTCACCATACTTCTTCAAGGAGCGCCTGAAGGTCTTCCGGAGCCATCGGGCGGGGATTCTCAAGGATGCTCCGCCCAATACGTTCCTCCCGCACCACCCTACCCAGCGCTTCGCGAGGAACACTGAAATCTCGCAGTCTCGTCCGGAGTCCCACCCTCCGCACAAAGTCCTCGAAGGCCCGGGCCAGAAGCTCTCCCCAATCCTCGTACTCGCCACCCTGAAGGCCCACACAAAGGGCAATATCCCGGTATCGCTCTCGAAGCACCTCCCTGTTGAAGCGGATGACGGGGGGAAGGAGCAGACCACAAGCCTCCCCGTGGGGAATGGCAAATTCCGGCCCCACCATGTGGGCAAGACCATGGCAAGCCCCAGAGGAGGCATTGGCAAATGCCATGGCACTCAACATGCTGCCCTTGGCCACCTGTTTTCGGAAAAAGGCATTCTCCCCCTCCCGGACTGCCTGGGGCAGGTACTCCCAGAGAAGACGTATGGCTTCAAGAGCAAGCACATCGGTTACAGCGTTTGCCCGGGGGCTGGTGTAAGCTTCGATAGCCTGAACCAGCGCATCAACCCCGCTTGCCGCAGTGCGATAGGGAGAGAGGGAATGGGTGAAGGTGGGGTCGATAATGGCCACCCGAGCAACCAGAAAAGGACTCCGCAGACTCTTTTTGAGCTTTCTCGTGGCATCGGTCAGAACGGCATTATTGGTCATCTCTGAACCCGTTCCCGCAGTAGTGGGTAGAGCAATCCAGGGAAGTCCGGGACGGGTAAGAGGTGCTCCTTCAAAGTATGGGACAACGCTTTCCCCGTTTGGCAGGACTCCCGCAACGGCCTTGCCGCAGTCCAGGACACTCCCCCCTCCCAGAGCCACAACACTGTCGCATTGAGCTTCCCTTGCCATCCTTATCCCCTCATCGACCACCTCAAGGGTGGGCTCGGGGGGGACTCCGCTGAAAACCACTGGCTCAAGACCGTACCGGGCCAGGGAGCCGAGGACGTCCTCGAGGATTCCCGATTCCCGGGCAAAACGCTGCCCCACAACCACAAGAGGGCGCTTTCCGAAGCGCTCAAGGTGTTCCCCAACCCGCCTTCCTTCACCTGGACCAAAGTAAATCTCCTGAGGTAGGCGAAAGGCAAAGGACTCCTGCATCAGGATTCCCCCACAATCTGGACGATGATGGTTCGCCGGCGGGGACGGTTGTCGAAATCCACAAGGACAATATCCTGCCACGTTCCAAGGAGGAGCTTCCCATCCACAAAAGGTAAGACGAGAGATGGACCAGAAGACTGAGCTCGCACATGGGCGTACCCATTCCCATCCTGCCAGCGGGCGTTGTGCTCGTAGAAATGGGAAACTGGTGCAACTCGTTCCCAGAAATCCCTGATATCCTTAACGAGCCCCGGCTCGAACTCGGTCGTCGTGAGAGTTGCCGTCGTTCCGGGAACGAAAAGACAGAGAATCCCCGCACGAAGACCAGACCGCTCAAGGACTTTTGCCACCTCTTCCGTCAACGGAACGATATCAGTATGACCTTTCGTTTCCACCTGTATCTCTTCGGTGACGACCAGGATCCACCACTCCCTTCAGAGCTTTCGCCACACTCCAACGACTCTTCCGATGACGTTCCCCGAACCCCCTCCTTCCCAGAGATCACCCCGCTCCAGGAACACCCTCCCCTGGCTCACAAGAAAAAGCAACGTTCCATTCTCAAAGGTTTCTCCCCGCTCCACAAGAAGGTAATCCCCTTCGAGGATGTGCCAGCGGCTGAACGCGCCATTCTGCACCCGAAAGACAAAGTATTCTCCCTCATTGATGAAGCGTTTGGGGAAAGGAAAAAAGGCGCGGGTGTACTCAAGACACACACCTTCCCGGCCCTGGGTTACCCCACGGAGAAGGGGTACGAAGACAACTTCCTCTGAAGGAAGACTCTCTTCACTCGAGGAGACCAGCTCAATGGCCCGGGGCTTTGCCGGTTTCCGACGAATGAAACCCTTGGCTTCGAGCTTCCGAAGATGGTAATGGACACTGCACGATGACTGCAACCCCACTGCCTTTCCAATTTCCCGAACCGTAGGAGGATAGCCCCGCTCCTGGCAGTAACGGGTGATAAAGGACAGAATTTCCTCTTCTCGAGGAGAAATAGGACCTTTCGGTTTCATGGCCTTCAGGGAATAACCGGGCACGTCAGGGTTCTTTTGACCCCGTTCATGGATTGAATTTCCTTGAGCACAACCTCCCCAATTTCCCGATTGCTCTCCACTTCCACAAGGGCAATAAGGTCAAAAGGCCCCATGATACGGTCAACCCGGAGGAAATACGGAAGCTGACTCAGCTCCTTTTTGATTCCCTGAGCCTTTCCAGCCTGGACCTGGATGAGGATGTACGCCTGAACCGCCAAACACCTGCACCCCTATAACACATCCCGGGATGTCACCCGGATGATTTCCTCAATGTACCGCCTGAGCGCTTCGGGAAGACCGGGAAGATCAAGGCTCAGAAACCCCTGGGTGAGTAGTGACAGGGCTTCCTCCCGCTTCAGTCCCCTCGCCCTGAGGTAATTTACCGCTTCCTCTTCAAAAGGACCCACCGCTGCTTCATGGGACAGTCGGGCTCTGGGAGCTCCATGTACCTCAAGCTCCGGCACAGAGACAATCTGGGCTCGAGGAGAAAAGAGCATACCCTTGCACTCCAGGTGAGCCTGAACCTCATCGTGGTAGGCAATGAGCCGGCCACGGGCGAACACCTGCGCTTCGTCTGTTGCGCACACCCGAGAAATAGAGCTTCCCCGACAACCCTTATTCTTCAGAACGAGGGTGGACCCAAGATCAATATAGGAGTTTCCCTTGGCAAAGACGATGTTCTGGAATGTCGCCTGCGCTCCCTCGCCCTCAAGGAAAACCTGAGGGAAAGCCTGAATGGAAGCCAGAGGCTTCAAAAGTACGTAAGTACTGCTGAAAAAGGCGTTCTTCCCCAGTCTTGCCGCAGTTCGGGGACGGACGTGGAAGGCCTCTCCCCAGTTGTGCACCATGGTGAAGGTGAGGCGAGCGTTATCTCCAAGGTAGAACTCACTAACCCCGACATGCACCCCGCTCTCATTTCCCCGTACCGAAGCACACCCGGTAATGAGATTCGCTTCGGCTCCCTCCTCAAGAATGACGATGTTGTGGACACTCTGTATCCGTGCCCTTTCTGACATCAAAAGGCAAGCCTGAAGGGGGATTTCCACCTTCGTGTGGGCAAATACCCTGATGAAATACCCCTCTGTCGGGCAGAGCTCAGCAAAGGCCGTATATTTATCGGCATCGACGGGAACAAGACCCCACCAGTATTCCAAAAGTTCCGGGTACCTCTTCAGGGCTTCCTGAGAACTCATAATCTCAAGCTTTCCCTGAAACGCCCGCTGCACCCGCTCGTACACTGCTGAGCGGTCCACCTGGAGGTACGTGGCAGCCTTCTCTCCCTCAAGCTCCACTCCTGCGTAGAGCGCTGCTTCTTTCAGCTGGTCCTCAATCTCCCGAACATCCTCAACCCGTTCCCGGGGAGAACAGAGGTAGAACTGGGAGAGGTCGATATCCGGTCCCAGAGGGGCTCTTTTCATAAGCGCCTTCTCTGCACGCTCTTTGAGGTCCCGCAGGTATTCTTCCTGAACCTTCATCGCTCACACCTCGCGCATTCCTGGTACCCTCGTTCCCTGATGTCAGCGAAAAGGTCTCGGGGATTGCCGCTGCAAACAATCCGGCCATTCATGAGCACGTGTCCCCGATCGGCGTTGAGGTACTCAAGAATATACCCCGTGTGGGTGATGATGAGACCAGACCGTTTTTTCGTCCGCACATGATCCCGCTCGAAAAGCTCTCGGAGAGCCCGACCCACAAGAGCAATGCTGTCCAGGTCAACCCCCGATTCCGGCTCGTCCACCATGGAGAAGAGAGGGCGCTGCAGAAGGAGCTGGAAAAGCTCAGCCCTTTTCATCTCTCCACCAGAAAAGCCCTTGCCTACTTCCCGGTCGAGGAGGTGGAGGCAATTCACCCGTGACGCTGTCTCCTCAAGAGCATCAGTTAGTCCCCGCTTCTCAAGCACCAGGCGACCAAGTGTCCGCAACGTAATGCCGCTTATGGTTGGCATTTTCTGAAAGGCCATGCCGATACCCATTCTGGCCCGCTCTTCCACATCGAGGTTTGTGATGTCCTTCCCCTGGAAGAAGATTTGTCCTCCGACAATTCTGTATCCTGGCATCCCCATGATGGCCATAAGGAGCGTCGTCTTCCCAGCTCCATTAGGACCAAGGAGGACATGGACTTCCCCTTCCTGGATCTCAAGGTTCACGCCATCAAGGATCAGAGCATCACCAACAGCTACCTTGAGTTGCTCGATGTAGAGCATGCCTTTGCCCTCCCCTTCCCATTATAGCACACTACACCATGACCACCTGGGGCTTGTCGAAACCGTTGAACGTTGTCGCCGAAGCCCAGGAGTACGCCCCGATATCCGGGACCACCACAAGGTCGTCAACCTCAAGAGGAGGAAGCACGACGTCCTCGGCCACAACATCCAGCGAGTCACAGGTCGGTCCGGCAAGGGTGCAGAGGACTTCCTGGTCACTCTCTCTCAGAGCGTAGAAGGAAAAGCGAGCCTTATCGAAGGGAATGGCCGAGAAGGTTCCGTACAGCCCGTCATCCAGGTAGTACCAGATTTTTCCCGAACGTACCGCCTTTCCAATCACCCGGGTGACGAGTATTCCCGCATTCCCTACAATGCTCCGTCCCGGTTCTGCAATAACCCGAAAACCCCGGGAAAGGAAAGGCTCAAGAAGCGGATACACAACTTCGCTCACAATTTCAAGACTCGCCGGTCCTCCCTCGTTCGAATAGGTGTGGAGAGGGAATCCTCCACCAATATCGATAAGGGTGAGGAAAAGGCCCCGTGCCCGGGCCTTCAAAAGGACATCCTCCACGATATGGAGTGCCGTGGCATACGTTTTGGGATTGTGGCAGGGCGACCCCACGTGGAAGCTCAGGCCCACAGGGACAAGCCCCATGTCCTGAGCTCTCAAAAGGAGCTCCAGAGCTTCCTCCGGCTCGGCACCGAACTTGTACGAGAGGTCGATGCGGCTCCCATTGGAAGGGGTTTTCAGGCGAAGAACGAGTTTCGCCTCAGGGTAGTACCGCTGAATCTTTTTCAGTTCCTCCTCGTTATCGTATGTCATAAGGGAAACTCCAACCCTTCGGGCGTAGAGAATGCCCTCCCGGCGCTTAATGGTGTTAGCGAAAATCATTCGTTCCGGAGCGACGCCAAAGCTCGTTACCAGAGCAATTTCCTGCTGCGAAGCCACATCAAAAGAAGCACCCAAAGAAGCCAGAAGGCCAACCACTGAAGGATGAGGATTGGCCTTCACTGCGTAGAAAACCTCCACCCCGGGAAGGAAACGCTGAAACGCCCGGTAATTCCTGACGACGCGTTCCCTCAAAAGAATGAGAAGGGGAGTACCAAACTGGCTGGTCAGCTCTTCAATCCGCTCTTTGCTCAGTGGAAGCACCCACTCTTCGAGAACCCGCAATCTCTTTCCCATGTACGCACAGTCACCCGATTCCCAGGAAGTACCTCTCTGCGAGGTCCGCATGAAGTATAGTCATTTCCCACCCCCTTTGCAATATACTCCTGCGAATTTCTTCCAAGCCCTCACCGGGCAAGAAGCCACCAGAGCAGCACCGCCGAGAGGAGGTACATTACCGGGTGCATTCCCCGACCCCTTTTCAAGAGAAGCCCAAGGAGGGCAAGACCCGGCATCCCAAAAGCCATCCCCCCTGTGAAAGACAAAGTCCCCAGGGTCATCGCAAGGAGCAAAGCAGCAGGAATACCCTCAGACGCATCCACAAAATCCACGCGACTTAAGGGTTCCAAAGCGAAAATCCCTCCAAGAAAAAGGGCCGGAACAGCAAAGAAAGAGGGAAGACCGGAACAATACGGCACCGCGAAAAGGCTCAGAAGCAGCAAGGCCCCGCACACTATCCCGGCAAGCCCTCGTCGCCCCCGTTCTGCCATCCCGATGACGCTTTCCGGTGCCGGAGAAAGCCCGGGGACCCCAAAGAGAAGTCCAAAAACGGCCATCAGGGTACCCAGAAGAAGCCCCCGGGAGAACCTGGTAACATTCCCCTGCACTCCAAGGGTACTCAAACGCATGAGGTACCCACCCAAAGACCCAAAGACCTCAAAGAAGACAAGCACGGAAACCACACCGGCAAGGCCAACAGTCCCATACTGCAGTGCTCTGGGAACATCCAGGGCAAACAGCAGGGAAGGAGAAAGTGCAGGAGGATTTCCCCTCATCCCGAAGGACCACAAACCCCTCCACAGGGAAAAACCCAGCGTGGCAAGCACTCCAAAGCATGTAGCCCCCTTCAGGCGGATACCGTATCCCACCGAGACCACGAAAAGGCCGAGGAACACCGCCAGGGCCCGGGGATGGGTGAGGTCCCCAAACCCGAACCACCCGGATTCCTGGGGAGCGAGAATCCTTGATTCCAGAAGCCCCCGGAAAAGGAGCAGAAGACCAAGGCTTCCTGAAAGAGCAAAGCGAAAGTTGGGGGAGAGCCTGTGGAAGAAGCGGTTCCATTCTGGAATGGAAGCAGCAAGAAACGCCACAAGGCTTCCAAGAAAAAATGTCCCCAGGGCCACCCTCCAGGGGAGCCGCAGTTCCCCACACAGGACAAGATAGAACGCCACAAGATTGAGTCTTGGAATCACCACAAAAGGGAGATCCATGACGAGGCTGAAACAGAGTGTCCCACAAGCAGACACAAGGATCACCGCAAAAAGAGGGGAAGGTACTCCCGCACCTTCAAGAAGCCCCGAAACTGCAAAGAGAAGAGGGAAAATCCCCAAAAAGAGGGCAACTCCTGCGAGCACTTCCTGACCCCACCGGAAATTCCCCCTCACCGGTCTTTCCTTCCTCCTTCCTTTCCTCTACAATACCGGCAAAAAGGAGAGAAAAGCCCTGTGAGCGCGACAAAAAACCGATTAGCTCTCCTTCTTTTTGGCCATGCCTGCATTGTTCTGGGGTGCTTGCTCATCACCTGGGGGGTGTACCTCCTCCCCTTTTCTCGCCCCACCCTCTCCCATATTCTTGCCCGCCCGCTTTTCTGGGGTCTCTTTTCCCTTATGGGCGGGGTGTGCGCCAACTTCCACGGTTTCTGCCGTTGCGTGCGCGGAGAGTGGGGACAGCAACGCTGAGGGGAGGTAAACACCTCCCCAGAAAGTCACGGCGCAACTGTACCCGAAACTACTGTTGGGCTCACGCAGGCACTCCCCACCTCATCGGTCACCACAGCGGACCTGCGGGGGCAAAGTCCGTGATAACGCTATTCCCGGCAACGAGCTGAGAAACGGCATTCCCGGTGATGGTCACGGTCTTTCTGTCAGCAGCAAGTTGAATACTCGTGGGAACGAACACCGACGACCCGGTGACACTTACCGTCCAACCGTCCAGAACCCCCCAGAGGAAGGGTGAAAGGGCCATGTCGTTCACCACAATGGGTTCGCTGAAGACCACAGTAATCCTGGGTGGGATACCATCAGAAGGAGCACTGGCCCGGGCGGTGATGCCAGACAGCTCAGGTGGGGTGCCGTCGACCACCAGGCTGAAGGAACTCTGAGGCTTTCCGCCAGTTCCGGGTCCTTGGCAGCAAACTCAAGGAGGAACGTCCCTTCCGTGGATCCCGAATTCCAGGTAAAGGTGAACTCTCCTGTAGCGCTGGTTGAAGTGGTGTCCAGAAGACTTCCTTCCTGGTACACCCGAATCTGGACATTGGCTGGTCCACGACCAGTAAAAACGACGTCCTGGTTGGGTTGCACAGCACCACCGCTTGAGGGCACCCGTACCCCCACGATCTCCGCCTCGAGAATTTCCGGCGCCTGGGTCTGTCCCGGTTCTAACGACGGAGAAGGAGAAGTTGCCGGTCCACCGGAAGGACCACACCCGAAAAATCCCAGAACCAGAGTCGCGAGAAGATCCCCCACCGCAACCCCTCGAAGTCGCATCTTCCACTCCCCTTCCTCTCGGGATATATTATACCGCTTTTCAGGCGGCCTCCTTCTCTCTCTTTTTCTTCTTCCGGGGCCGCGCCTTCCCGTAGGTCCCCATGAAAATTTTCCCCCGTCGCGTCCGGTGGTCACCCTTGCCCATACCCATACAACCTCCTTTGGTGATTTTTTCCCTTTAGTATACCGGAGGATTCCTCTATCGAGAAGAGGAACGTCCTTCTCCTTCTGGTACAATGGAAGGGGGGGTATGCATGGAACGGGGTGTAGTCTTCTCACTCTCAGAGCTCCTGGAGACAATTGGCGAAACCCTGGAGGTGTGTTTTGCCGCCCCTCTCTGGGTTGTGGCAGAAATCGCCGACCTTCGATTTGACCAGTCTGGCCACTGTTACCTGGAGCTTGTGGAAAAGCAAAATCAGGAACTCCGGGCTCGGGTGCGGGGAACCATCTGGGCCTCTTTCTCTTCGGTGCTCTCCTCGTTCTCCGCCGTCACTGGCAGAACCCTGGCAAAGGGCATGGAAATTCTCGCTCTTGTCAGGATTCGTTTCCACCCAGTGTACGGTCTCTCACTGGACATCCGGGACATTGACCCCCAGTACTCCTTAGGAGCGATGATGCGCCACAAAAAGGAGGTACTCTCTCGCCTTGCCCGGGAAGGGTATCTGGAGAGGAACCGTTCCCTCCCCTTTCCTCCCGTCCCCCAGCGTCTGGCTGTTCTTTCCTCCCCCCATGCCGCAGGCTTCGGGGACTTCCTTGCCCACCTTCAGGAAAACCCCTACGGCTTCCGGTTCCAGGTTGAGCTCTTCCCCGTTTTCGTTCAGGGAGAAGAAACCGAACTCACCTTCCTTTCGGCCCTTGAGGAAGTTCAAAGACGAGCGAAGGACTTTGACGTACTCGTCATTCTCCGGGGCGGTGGAGCCCAGTCAGACCTTCACTGGTTCGATAGCTACACCCTGGGGAAGGCCGTTGCTACTTTCCCCCTTCCTGTTCTTGTGGGTATCGGGCACCAGAGAGACGAGACTGTACTCGACGCCGTGGCGTACCATTCTCTGAAAACCCCAACAGCTGTTGCGGATTTCCTCATCGAGCGTATGCGAGCATTCGACGAACTTGTCTTTGGATCATACCTTACGCTCAAGGGCGCTGTCGAGCACCTCTTACAGGATCAGAAAATCACACTCACTATGCTCTCTGCGCACCTTGAGCAACGTAGCCGGAATGCTCTTAAAGATGTACAGGAAACGACCATGCAGCTTCGATGGAGGCTCAAAGAGTGCGCACGTCGTACCTTAGAGAAAAACGGCAACGCGTTTTCGGGAATCTGGCAGAAGCTGGGTGGTGCCCTGAAGGCGACATTTTCTGCCCACACCGCCTCTTTAGAACACATCACCCGGGCCGTGGCGCTTCTTGACCCTTACAGTACCCTCCGACGAGGATACACCCTGACTTTAAGACAGGGGAAAATCGTGAAGAGCGCAAAAGAGTGCACCCCTGGAGACGTTTTAGAAACGAGGTTCTGCGATGGATGGATACAAAGCGAGGTGACAACCCGTGAGTTCTTTTGAGAACCTCACCTACCGGGAGGCTCTGGCAGAACTCCAGGCCATCGTCCAGGAACTCGAAGACGGCATGGTCGATATTGATCTTCTTGTGGAGAAGGTGAGGCGAGCCTCGTTCCTTTGTCAGTTCCTGCGACAGAAACTTCGAACGACCGAAGAGGAGGTACAGAAGATTCTGCAGGAAACCGAGCACCTCACTCCTGAACAATGAGATCTCCGTTGTCGCACAGTTGGCACTCAAACTGAATAGTGCTGTGGTGGATGTCGAATTCCTTCCGGAGGATTGCAGCGATTTCCTGCCGAAGCACATCCACCTCTTGCAAGGTTGTGCAGGTCGTCACCACGTGGAATTCCGCATAGTGTTCTCTTTCGTTCAACGACCAGAGGTGGAGGTGATGGATATTCTCCACCCCCGCAACGGTTTCAAGGCGTCTTTTGAGGATCTCCGGCTGAACATGCGGTGGAGTCCCCTGCATGAGGATGTGGATGGTCTTCCCAAAAAGCGGAAAGGCCTCCCACAGAACAAAGACCACCACCCCCAGGCCCACAAGGGGGTCAAGCCACATCCACCCCAGATACCCAGCCATCCCAATCCCTAAAACCACCGCGCAGGAGGAAAGAGTATCGGCCACAAGGTGCACAAAGGCACTCCGGATGCTGAGGCTCTCTCGGGAAGCAGAAAAAAGGAGAGCAGCAGAACCAAAGTTGCCCAGAAGTCCCACAACGGCAACCGGGAGGGCCAGCTGGAGCCAAAGAGGTGAAGGATAGAAGAAACGCTCCGCAGCCTCCCACACAAGATACGCTGCTACCCCAAAAAGGAGTAGTGTATTCACAAACGCTGCGAGAACCTCTGCCCTCCGGTAACCGTACGTCTTCCTGGGCGTTCGAGTCCGCAGGGCAAGACGTAGAGCAAAGAAGGCGGTGAGAAGGGAAAAGGTATCCGTGAGATTGTGCAGAGCATCCGAAAGGAGGGCCAGACTTCCCGAGAGGAGTCCTCCCACAACCTCGGCCATGAAGATCCCGGTGTTCAGGGCAACACTGAGGGAAAGCAACGACACGGTGCGGTGGGGATTGCTCTTCCCGGGGGTCATGGGAATTCCAAAGCCCCGGATTGCTCCGGGGCTTTGTCTCACTCAACAGTTACTGCTTTTTCGCTTCTCCAGAGGCCATGAATGTTGCAGTACGACGTGGCATAGAGCGTCCCCGGACGGTCGAGTTTCACAGCAAAGAGTGCCCGGGGCTCAGTGTACGCAGGACCCTGGTTGGCCCCTGCAACGCTTTCCCCGTGAGCAGTGAATTCTACCCTCCCCAGCTGGTACGGGAACTTCTCTCCCTCCGGGGCAAAGTAGAGTTCAATCCACCGGATGTGATGCTCGGTAGTGTTGGGGTGGGGAATCTCCTTACCCACAGTCACCTGGAAGACCGCAACTTCTCCTCTCTTCACCACATCCGGTCCCTCGAGGACCGGGACGTGTTTTTCTTGCTTCCAGTCTGCCGACTGAAAGAGGTTCTCAAAGGCCATGGACGCCACCTCCTCAGAAGCTCTTAAATGACGCCTTAGGTGCACCACAAACAGGGCAGAACTCTGGAACCTCTCCTTCCACCGTATGGCCGCAGACAGGACAGATAGACACTACACCGAGTTCCATATCCTTCCCCTGCAGCGCTGCTTCCTTGGCCCTCTGGTACATCCTGGCGTGGATTTTCTCTGCTTCCAGGGCATAACGCGTGCTTTTCTCAGATTCCTTCTCCCCCTGGAATTTCGCCACCTCATGGTACACCGGGTACATCTCTTCCACCTCAAAAGTCTCTCCGGCAATGGCCATGTCGAGGTTTGCCACCGTGTCGTTGACGTTGCCCAGGGCCCGGTAGTGGTTTGTGGCGTGGACCTGCTCCGCATAGGCTATAGCCCGGAAGAGGCGAGCAATGTTGGGCTTCCCTTCTTTTTCCGCCACCTCGGCGAAAATGAGGTACCGCATGTGGGCCTGGGACTCCCCGGCATAGGCATTCTCCATATTGGCCTGGGTCATCTTGTGGGGAATCTTGCTCACCTGGACATCCTCCCTTCTTTGGGCTTTTTAGCCAAAAACCACGGCCTGCTTTTTTCTATTCCCACCCTCTAAACTTTTCTTTGCTTCTGCCGAACATTAGGGATGGAAGGGAGGAAGACCATGGCCATTCGAATCCGGGAAAACCACCTCAGCGGGAGTCAATACCGGGCCATCATCGCCTGCACCCTTGTGGAGGAAAAGCCAACCCTCTCCCAAAAAGAGGCAGAGAATACTTCCGAGAATACTCCAGAGCCTGCTCTGCACCGGGAAAAATGAGGTACAATGGAAGGCAGAAGCGGCTCTGGAGGTGAAACCATGCGGTACATCGAACTCCATGGGGCAAAAGTCCCGGTTATTGGCCTTGGTACCTGGGACCTGCGGGGCGATGAAGGATATCGGGCGGTCCTGAGTGCTCTCTCTTTGGGATACCGGCACATCGACACCGCCGAATTCTACGATAACGAAAGAGAGGTTGGGCGGGCCATCCGGGATTCGGGAGTTCCCCGGGGGGACGTTTTCCTCACCACCAAAGTCTGGTACACCCACCTGCGTTTCCAGGACCTCGTCCACTCCTGCGAGGAGAGCTTGCGAAAGCTCAGCACCGACTACGTTGACCTCTACCTCATCCACTGGCCCAGCGAGGCCGTCCCTCTTGAGGAGAGCCTCAGAGCCATGGAGAAGCTGCACGAAGAGGGGAAGGTTCGTTTCATCGGAGTGAGCAACTTCGATGTTGCCTTTCTTGAGAAAGCCCGGATGCTCACCACCCTCCCCATCCTCACTGACCAGGTGGAGTACCATCCCTACCTCTCCCAGAAACCCCTCCTTGAATACTGCCAGAAACACCGTATCATTCTCACCGCATATTCCCCCCTTGCCAGGGGCCGGCTCTTCGGGGATCCTCTTCTCCAGGACATCGCCAGAAAGTACGGAAAGACCGTCTCTCAGGTCGTCCTCCGCTGGCTCATCGAGCAGGATATGGTGGTGGCCATTCCCAAGGCGAAAGATGCAAAACACCAGCGGGAAAACCTCGACATCTTTGATTTCTCCCTCACCCAAGAAGAGCACGAAGCCATCGCCCGTCTGGATCGGGGAGAAAAGGTGGCCTCACGGCTTTGATGGGGCGGTACATTCTCCTGTTCTTGTTCTTCCTGGCCCTTTTTCCGCCTTCTTTAGGGGACGCGTTACCACGGTACGTCTTCCTCTTCATCGCCGACGGACTGGGCCAGGAAGAAATCGACCTGTATATGGCTCTGGCCGCAGCCAAAGGACGTATCCTTGCCTTTGCGGATTTCCCCATTCGGGTCTTTCTGGACAACCGGACCGCACAGGGCGGCATCCCAGACTCGGCCTCCGCAGCCACAAGCATCGCCTGCGGAGTGAAGGTTCCCCAGGGCATGCTGGGCGTGGACGGTCAGGGCCGTCCCCTTGAGAGTGTTGCCAAAGTGGCGAAAAACCTGGGATTCCGGGTTGGCATCGTCACCAATGTCGCCGTAAACGACGCTACTCCCGCAGCCTTCTACGCCCACGTTCCATCCCGAAAGTCCTACGACGACATTGCCCGGCAACTCGTGGAGTCCGGCTTTGACCTTTTTGTGGGGAGCGGCATCACAAGCTCAGGTGACGCAGCACGGGAAAGGATTCTTGCTTTAGCCCGAAAGAAGGGGTACAAGGTCATCCAGGACCCCGCTGCTTTCTCTTCGCTTGGACCCGCCTCCCTTCCGGTCATTGCCCTTCTCCCTTTCACCTTCGCCATTGACCGGAGGGACCCTGCACCGAGCCTTGCCTCTTCCGTCCGGAAGGCCATAGAGCTCCTGCAGGATTCTTCCGGATTTTTCCTTGTGGTGGAGGGTGGACGCATCGACTGGTGCAACCACGTAAACGACGTTGTTTCATCCCTTGCTGAGGTTGAGGATTTCGAAGCTGCCGTCCGCGTTGCCCTTTCCTTCGGGAAAGCACACCAAGACGAAACCCTGATTCTTGTGACCGCCGACCATGATACCGGTGGCCTCACATTCAGGGAAAACCCCCTCCCCAGGATTCCTCCACAGGCCTTCTCATACGAGCGATTCCTGGCAAGACTCAGAACCACTCCCAAGAAAGAAGAGGCCCTCTTTGCGCTTTTTGTCTCCACCTGGGGTGAGGAAACCCTGCAGGGTCTTGAAGAGGAACTTGCCAGAGCTTCTTTGGAGTTCCTCGTCCATGGAAACGGCAATGCCCTCTGGATGAGGCTGGTTCGGCTCCTTGCTGAGCGAGAAGGCCTTTTCTGGTCCACTGCGGGACACACTGCTTGCCCTGTGCCGCTTTACGCCTGGGGAGAGGGTTCCCGGGTTTTCCAGAACGCCTCAAGCAACACGGATATTGCAAAGCTTCTGAAAGCCCTCCTCAGAGAGCAGGTTGTCCCTGAAGAAGTGTTTTGATATAAATGGAAGGGGAGACTCATGAGACAGGTGGGGAAGGTTCTACGCACCGAAGGTGAATACGCTCTGGTTCACGTGGAAAAACGGTCGGGATGTGGAGGGGAAAGATGCCCCTTAAGTTCCTCCCTCATCGATGACTCTGGAAGCGACTTCTACACGGTACGGGCCCGAAACGATGTCCACGCCCGCCCGGGGGATACGGTTTTCGTCGAAGTGCGGGATACTGTGGCACTTGCCGTTGCCTTCTTCCTGTACCTTTTCCCCATTCTCCTTGCCCTGGGTGTGTACCTGCTTTTTCTGGCGCTTTTTGCCCGGCAGGTCCTTGCGCTTTTTGGGCTTTTTGGAAGTCTGGGAGGATCGTTCCTCTTCCTTCGCTGGCTCAACACGCGATTCGTGATAGACTACCGGGTGAGCGCCTTCGCCCACTCTGAAGCGTGCACCCAGTGCCCCCTGCAACCGGGGAAAATCCCCCAGGGTGAGAACCGTGGTTGAGATGCTCAGGGTCTTTCTTGGGAGGAAAGGACGGGGATACGGGGCGCTGGCTTTTGGGTTCCTCCTCCTTGGCGTTGCCGTGTTCCTCCATGCAAGGCTTATGGAAACCTTCCCATCCCTCTTCCTCCTGCTCCTTCTTGGGGGAATCGCCATGCTCTTTTTTGGGGTTATGTTCCTCTTTTTCGAGGAACGCATTCTTGCTCAGAGGGCACAAATGCAGGAACGCCTCCTCGAGTTCCTCATGGAGTACATCCCGGACCACCTCTACTTCAAGGACCGGCAAAGTCGCTTCATCGGAGGGAGCAAATCCCTGGCGAGATACTTTGGCCTTGAGCGAGTAGAGGACCTTCTGGGCAAAACCGATTTCGACTTTTTCTCCCCACCCCACGCCCAGGAAGCCTATGCCGATGAGCAGCGTGTCATGGAAACTGGCGAACCCATCGTGGGAAAGGTGGAACTTGAAACCTGGCCCGATGGCCGGACAAGCTGGGTCCTCACCACTAAAATTCCTCTCCGGAACGAAAAGGGGGAAATCACCGGTATTGTGGGGATTTCCAGGGATATTACCGAAATCAAGTTGAAAGAGGAAGCTCTGGAACGGGAACGACAGTTCCTGAATGACATCTTTGAAAGCATCCAGGACGGTCTCTCCGTCCTTGACCGGAACTTCACCATCCTCCGGGTGAACTCCTTTATAGAGCGGCTTTATGAACACGCGATGCCCCTTGTGGGGAAAAAGTGCTACGAGGCATACCATGGCCGCACCTCCCCCTGCTTTTTCTGCCCCACCATTCCCGCCATGGAGAGCGGGAAAAGGGTGACCCACGTCGTCCCCTACACGAAAGAAGGAGAGATCAAAGGGTGGCTTGAGCTCACCGCTTACCCTTACCGGGACAGAGATGGCACCATTCTTGGAGTTATCGAGTACGTGAAGGATGTCACCGAGAGAATTCAGGCTGAAGACGCCCTGCGGGAAAGCGAACGCAAGTTCCGGACCCTCACCCGCCTTGCTCCGGCAGCCATCATCATCTACCAGGATGGCCGTTACGTCTGGTGCAACGAGGAAACCGAAAGAATCACGGGGTACTCCCAGGAGGAGCTCCTGACGCTTCCTGTTGAAGCCCTCGTTCATCCTGACTTTGTGGAGCGGGTACGGGCAAACGTCGCCAGAAGACAGCGCGGAGAGGAAGGGGAGGCCCAGTATGAGATCAAAATCCTCCGCAAAGACGGAGAAGAACGATGGATCCTGGTCCGTGGCTCCACCATCCGCTACCGAGGTCGGTTCGCTGGCCTTGCAGTATGCCTTGACATCACGGAAGAAAAGCGTCGGGAGGCCCGCCTCTTCCACCTGAACCGGGTGTTGAAAGCTGTCCGGAACGTGAACCAGCTCATCGTCCGGGAGAAGAACCGGGAACGCCTCGTCCAAGGAATATGCCGGGAACTCGTCGAAGGGTGTGGGTATACTGGAGCGGGTGTGGTGCTTTTCGGCACCGAGAAACCCTCCGTCACCGCTTTGGGGTTTTCTGAGGAACACCTCACTGCATTCGGCACTGTCTTAGAGCAAGCCCTGAAAAACCCTGGATATCCACGGGACAGGGTTGAAAAGATTACCCCCACCGATGCTGCCGCTTCTTCCCTTCCCCGTCCAGGTGAGGGGCTTTTCGTCGCCCCCCTCAGGTGGGGGGAACACCTCTACGGGGGAATTGTCGCAGCTCTTCCCCTGCCCTTTCTGAACGATGAGGAAGAGGAAATGCTTTTCCTCGAGCTCTCCCAGGATCTCTCTTTCGCCCTCTACAGCATCGACCTTGAGGCCATCCGCGAAGAGGCCCAGCAAGCTCTGCAGGAAAGCGAAGAACAGTTCCGGACTCTTGCCGAGTCCCTCCCTGTGGCCACCCTCATCCGCACGCACACCGAGTGGGTTTACGTCAACCCCTTCTTCGAGGCCCTCACTGGATATCGGGCCATGGAGCTCAATGATGAACTCTGGTTGCGGATCTCCCCCGAGGGTGCCACCTTGCTTTCACGGTGGCACAAAAAGACAGAGATGCTTCCCTTTGAAGCGGAATTCACCCTGACGACAAAGGGTGGGCAAACCAGGTGGGTTCTGGCCCGTTTCACACCCATACGGTACCGCGAGGAAGAGGCGCTCCTTGTGCTCCTTCTGGACCTCACGGAACGAAAACTCGCCGAAGACCGTATTCGTTACCTCACCTTCCACGATACCCTTACGGGTCTTTATAACCGGACGTTCTTTGAGCAGGAAATGAACCGCCTCGATACTCCCGAGAACCTCCCCTTAAGCGTCATCATGGGGGACCTGAACGGTTTGAAGCTCGTGAACGATACCTTCGGCCATGCCATGGGGGATGAGTTCCTGCGCCAGGCAGCACGCATTCTCAAGGAGGTCTGTAGTGGCCGGGGTGTGGTGGCTCGTCTGGGAGGAGACGAATTCGTGGTGCTCCTTCCCCGTACCTCAAGTACTGAAGTTCAGGCGCTTGGGGAAAGCATCCAGGAAGAGTTCAAAAGGACTGCAGTGGCATCCATCCCGCTGAGTATCTCCCTGGGTTACGGCACTAAAACCGACCCGAACCAGCCCCTTGATGAGGTCCTGCGTATTGCCGAGAACTGGATGTACCAGCGCAAGCTCACCGAAAGCCTGAGCTTCCACAACCAGGTTCTCCAGGCCTTTCGGGCATCACTCCGGGCGGTAACCCAGGAAACCGAGGAACACTCCCAGCGCATTCGGGAACTGGCCCTTCGCCTTGGAAAGGCCCTCGGTCTTTCCCAGAGAGAACTCGATGAGCTGAGTCTCCTTGCCGAATTCCACGATATCGGGAAAATTGCCATTCCCCAGAATATTCTGGAAAAACCTGGTCCACTGGATGAGGAGGAATGGGCCATCGTCAAAAAGCATCCGGAGGTGGGCTTCCGTATCACCCAGTCCATCTGGGAGCTTTCTTCCATTGCTAACTACATCCTCTTCCACCACGAACGCTTTGATGGCACCGGATACCCCCGGGGACTTCGAGGAGAGGACATTCCCCTTCTCTCGCGTATCATCGCCATCTGTGATGCGTACGACGTGATGGTGACCGGCCGCCCCTACCGGAAAGCAAGGACCAAGAAAGAAGCCATTGAGGAACTCCGGCGCTGTAGTGGCACACAGTTTGACCCCCGGATTGTTGAAGCCTTCATCGATATCCTCGAAGAAGAGCACCAGGATCCTAAACCCCAAGGTCCATAGGTGCTCGCCCAAGAGACCGGAGAAGGTGAAGCGTCTGTTCAACCTGTTCCCGTATGGTTTCCCCTTCGTGAGCCCTTCCAGGATACAGGGTGTAGTATGGCCGGAACTTGAGAGGTGTGACGTTCAGCATCAGCGAGCTTGCCCCAGAAAGAAGGCCCATCCTGCGAGCCTGAGGATCCAGAGTCTCAAAGGCCGTGGTGATGAGGATTTTGGCGTTTTTAGGGTCCACAAGCCGGGCCACCGCCAGGGTGTTGAGCACAAGAGATGGGGAAGGAGGAGCAGAAAACGCCAGGGGAGTTGCCGGATGAGGCAGGAACGGTCCAAAGCTGTACATTTCTGCCGAAAGTGCCCTTGTGAGGAGAATATCCTCAAGGATGTCGGAGAGCTTCTGCCCTGGAAGACCGATGAGTCCCCCCGTAGCCACGAGGTACCCGAGCTCCAAGGCCCTCTCAAGGTGGGTGAGGCGGTGTGAAAGTCTGTACCCTGGGTGCAGCTTCTCATAAAGCTCTGCGTTACTCGTCTCAAAGCGGAGCAAAATCCCCCTCGCCCCGGCTTCGTAGAGCGCCTCAAGCCCTTCAAGACCCACTTCTCCAAAACTCACGAATATAAGGACGGCATGACGCTTCTTAATTTCTCGCACAAGTTCTGCAAGTTCTCTAACCGAACGCCCCGGATCTTCCCCGCTCTGGAGCACAAGTGCCTGGAACCCGTAGACCTCCACAGCCTCGCGTACTGCCTCAAGAACCTCCTCATCGCTCATGCGATACCGCAAAAGAGCACCGTTGTGGGTCGAAAGACCGCAGTAGGCGCAGTTGCGAGAGCAGAAGTTCGAGATTTCGAGAATTCCGTGAACGCACGTGGCGTTGCCGTGGTACTTCCTCCGGAGGAAATTGGCCACTTTGTAGAGCAACTCCTGCTCTTTTGGGGACTGAAGCCCAAGGAGGGCGAGGAGTTCTTCCTTTGAAAGCGAACGCTCCTCAAGGGCCTTATCGAGCATACGGAGAATTCGCCGTTCTACTCCTTCCCTTTCCACCTCAAGCCGTGCAAGACGGAGGTCCACTTCCTGGAGCTCGAAAAAGGTTTCTTTCCAGGTAGCAAGGATTTCCTGTGCCTCTTCAGGCGGAACAACCTTGATCACAAATCCTCCCTGGGCGTAGACAAAATCCCCCACTCTGAGGGAGGGAAACTCATTGTACGCCTTCCTTCGCTCACCGAAGTACTCCACCGTGGCGATCCGCCCACAAAGGGCGACAACCTGTCCTGGAATGGCGTAGCACAAAGCGACTATTCCCCCTCAAAGGAGAGGAGACGCAGCTCCCTCAACGGACTGTGTTCTATAACGAGCTCAGCCCCCTCAAGGATGGTCCCCCGGGATTCCTCGGTAAAGAAATACCTGAGGACCTCCGGGTCGATCTCGGTGAAGTCCCCCATCCGAAGGTACACTCGGGTAATCCTTTGCAGGCCCTCCGCCTCTCCCCGACGGAGGAGATCCTCGAAAACCTCGCGGACCAGTCGGAGTTCATGCATCACGCAACCCTCCAAGGTATTCCACAATGGCAGAGGCAGCACGTTCCACCGCCTCACTCAATCCTTCCCCAAAGGAAACGTCCTCAGGCTGAATCCCCACAAAGACAACCTCACATCCTGTTTCATCGGCCACAATCCTTGCAATCACCGGGAGGGGAAACGTATGGGTGCTGAGCGTGACCGAAACGACCTCCTCCTCCGTCAGCACCCGGATTTCCCCCGGAATACCGCCAAAGGAGGCAGCGTCGATGAAGATAACCTTTGCCGGTCGTTCGCTCAGAATATCGTCGATGAACCGCTCCGGGGAAAAACCTGCCTGAATCAGACGAAAACAGGGAGGGAGAATCGGGGCAAGCTTCTCCCCGATATATACCCCTACCCCATCGTCCCTCCGGAGAGGGTTCCCAACGGTAACGACAACCGTTTTTCCATTCAAGGCAGGCTCAAGAGCCCTCCGGATTTTCTCGTCCAACAAAGGTAACATTGAGGAAATGGGTAGAACAGGAAATACAGGGGTCATACGCCCGCACAAGCATCTCAAGGGCAAGCTGGATTTCTTCTTCGCTTCGGTCAAGGATTTCCGGAACAAGCTTCCGCATATCGTACTCGATGTTCCGGAGGTTCTGTCCGGTGGGGATGACGCAGTTAGCATGCACAATGCGACCGTGGTCATCAACCTCGTAGTGGTGGTAGAGCGTCCCCCGGGGTGCTTCCACCGCCCCAACACCGCTTCCTGCCCGAACGGGGATGCGCTGTTTCTCATTCAGCCCTACCACAATCTCTTCGTCATAGTTGAGGCCCGTTTCGAGAAACTCCTCCACAACATCCACCGCGTGGTAGAGACAGTGGAAGCACTCCACAAGCTGGGCGACGGTGTTCAGATAGGGGTTCGTGACCTTCCGATTCATGCCAAAAAGGTCCGCTATTTCCTTCGCTCTGGGATGGAGTTTGGAGTAGTTCAGGTTCAGACGGGCCAGGGCTCCAACCATGTAGGAATCGCGACTCAGGCGGGTATGCTTTGCCGTCGAGTGGGGAACCACGAACTCGTTGGTGATTTTTCTGTAGTCTCTCTTGGGAAGGCGAACCCCATCGGTTGAACCTATATCCCCCATAAGGAGCGGGTACTCGTCGTCATCGGACACCAGGGCCACGTACTCCGTTTCCCGCTCAAATTCAGGAAAGCGAAATCCTCGAACGAGGTCGACCGTAGCCTCAAGGTCGGGAATCATCCCAAGGAGGAGGTTCCGCATTTTCTCGAGGTCCCCAGGACGAGGAAGCTTCGTGAATCCCCCCACCGTACAGCTTATGGGGTGGACATGTCGGCCCACAAGGATATCGCAGACATCGTTACAGGTTTTTTTAAGGCGCAGCGCTCTTCGGACCACTGTATTGTGGGTCTCCACAAGGGGGACGAAACTCTTCACGCCAAAAAGGTCTGGAGCAACGAGGAAGTAGATGTGGAGAATGTGGCTATCGAGAATTTCAATATCAAGAAGGAATTTCCGCAGCTTCACCGTTTGTTCACTGGGTACAAAACCGATGGCCTCTTCCGCTGCCTGAATGGAGGCCAGGGAATGGGCACAGGCACAGATACCGCAGATTCGAGAGGTGATGTGCTGAGCCTCAAAAATAGACCGTCCCCGGAGCATTCCCTCAAAGAATCTCGGCGATTCGATAATCTCCAGACGACATTCCCTGAGCGTTCCGTCCCGAACATCCACCACGATGTTCCCATGCCCCTCAACCCGGGTGAGATATTCAACATCAACGCGTATGCTCTTCCCCATGCCTTTTCTCCGCTCCCTTCAGGATTCGACAGGCGTTGTACATGTCCATCCGCCGGACCAGAAACTCCACACGGACACCGTAGCGTTCAAGCACCTCGAGGAATCCCCGTTCATTGGGATTGGAAACCATCCCCCGGCAGCCGTAGCAGATGTTGCCATTGTTGATGCACCAGGAGTTGCACCCCGCCCGGGTGATGGGACCAAGACAGGTGAGACCTCGCTCGTAGAAACAGACGTTCTCGTTGAACTTGCACTCTACACATACAGCCACATCCGGCACATGATAGGGAATCCCAAGGAGAGCACACTTAAGGACTTCGAGGAACTCAGGCTGGTACACAGGGCATCCGTGGACGAAGTACTCCACAGGAACGACTTCATGCACTGGGTGGGTGGGAAGGGTGGTGAAAAACCTTGCCCCCTCCCCGTAGACATACTGGAGAATCTCTTCAAGGTCGAAGGCGTTCTTCATGCCGTTGACCCCGCCGATTGTGGCACAGGACCCATAGGCAATGAGCGTTCTGGAGCGCTGGCGAATCCGTTTGATTCGTTCAACATCGTGAGGAGTTGTGATGCTCCCTTCAATGACGGCAATATCGTAGATCCCGTCCCACCGCTCGCTCATGGTTTCCCGAAATTCCACAAGATCAAGAAACTTGAGGAGCTCGAGGAGTTCCTCCCCGAGATTGGTCACCTGGAGCTGACATCCTTCGCAGCAGGTGAAATCGAAAAAAGCAATCTTCGGCGCCTTCATCATATCGCCCCTTTGAGATCCTTGATTTTCTCGTAAAAGAAGACCGGGCCATCCTGGCAGCAGTAGATATCGTGAATCTGACAGTGCCCGCACTTCCCAAGGCCACACTTCATATGGCGCTCAAGAGAAAGAACAATCTGATCCTCGGGAATACCCTTCTTGAGGAGTTCGGCGATCACAAAACGGTACATCACCGGCGGACCCACCATAACCGCAAAGGTTTCCTCGGGATTGATATCCACTCCGGGGATAAGGGCCGTCACCATGCCCACGTTACCTTTCCAGTCGGGGTCTGCACGGTCCACCGTACACTGGAAACCCACGTCCATCCGCCGCTGCCACAGTTCAATCTCGTCCCGGAAGAGGAGATTCTGAGGGTCTTTGCAGCCAAAAAGCACATGAACTCTGCCAAAATCGCGCCGGTTGTCCATAACGTAGTTGATGAGGGAACGAAGGGGAGCAAGACCTATACCTCCAGCAATGAGCAAAAGGTCGTGCCCGATGAGCCTGGTGATAGGGAATCCAACCCCAAAAGGGCCCCGGATACCCACTATATCCCCTGCCTCAAGACGATGCAAGGCAGTGGTCAACCGGCCCACCGCTCGGACACAGAGTTCAAAGCTCTGGCGCCTTGTGGGCGAAGAGCAAATGGATATCGGAGCCTCGCCCACGCCAAGGAGCGAAACTTCCACAAACTGCCCTGGCTCAAAATCGAGAATCTCTCCATCGACTAGGGAAAGCTCAAAGAGCTTATCCTTCTCGGTGAGGCGAGAAGTCCTGAGAATCCGGGCCTCTTTTACCTCGTATCCAGTGTGACTCAAAAGGAGTTTCTCCACAGTCCCACCCCTCATGTCCTGAGATACCCGGTTTCCTGAGCAAGCTGGGTAATGGTTTCTTTGAGATCAATCTTTGCCATACAGACCCGGCTGCACCGCCCGCAACCGGTACAGAAGAATCGGTTGTACCGCTTCACAGGATACGAAAACTTCCGGTTGAACCGATGTCGCTTCCGGTCAGATCGTTCTGCCCGGAAACTCTCTCCACTGGCAATTTTCGCAAAGGGCTCATTCTGGCAGGAATCCCAGACCCTGATACGCCTTCCGGTCACGAGGTTCACATCGGGAACATCCCGAACGTCAAAGCAATAGCAGGTGGGGCAGACGTTGGTGCAGTTGGCGCAGGAGAGGCACCGACCACCAATCTCCTCCCACACTCCCGCCTCAAAACCCTCCCTGAACATCCGGGGAAGAAAAGCGCGGTCCACAGGGACCTCGGGGCGGAAAATCTGGGCCTTCCTGGCCCGGAGCGCCTCGAGCTCGGCAAGATGCTGCGATTGTGCTCGCTCGAGAAAAGGAATATCCCGCACGAGGTCCTCACCTTTCTGGGTGCCCACCTGGATGAGAAAATACTCTCCAAGATCCGTGAAGAAGAGGTCATATCCTCCCTGGGGAAGGAACGTCCCCATGAGCCCACAGGAGGCATAGGTATCGCAGTAGTCGTTGCACTCGAGTCCGATGACGGTGATGTACTCTCTGCGGACGAGATAGTTCAGGTCCTTGGGCCGGTCGCTGAAGACCACATCAAGACACTGAATGCCTGCGAGATCGCAGGTGTGTACCCCAAAGAGGATGAGGGACTCAACCTCTACCACTGGCTGGAGTTTCTGTCCTCTGCGGGTGTCGTACTCCGCAAGAGTCTCATACTGGGGCATGAAGTACTTCTTTGGGGGGAGAATGGTCGGAATGTACCGGAGGGCGATGTCGCTGCCTTTTTGAACCTCGGAGAACACGAATTGCCCATTACCCTTTGCGACAGGCGCAACCACCTTTCCGCGGCGGACCAGGGACTCCACAAAAAGGTCGAAAGAACTCCTGGGAAGGATGAGATGCTCCACGCATTTCCTCCTTTCCTGCTTTTTGGGGAATAACCCTCCTGTATTCTTCCATATTCCTCCCAGCGTTTCTCCCAAGACACCGTGCATTTCTTGAAAAGCGCAGAGACTCTGGTATAATTCTCTCTGTCGGGGCGTGGCGCAGCCTGGCAAGCGCACCTGCCTTGGGAGCAGGGGGTCGGCCGTTCAAGTCGGCTCGCCCCGACCAGTTCTTTCAAGGCTTCCAGCCACCTGGCCATCCCGCAAAACCCCACTTTGACAACAGTTTGACAACAACGGGAAATCAAACGTTCTTCAAACCGGCACAGGGGCTTTGCTATAGCGATCGTAAGTTGTCCTCACGGTTTCCCCGACGCTTCATGGCTTACACACCTTGCACGGCCTTCTTCCACTCCTGAGGGCCTCTTCTCGGGTGCAGAATTGACTTCCTCCCCAGGGCTAAAGCCCGGGGATTCCTTCAGGCGGTTCTTAAGCCGCCATCCGGCTACCGCTTGCCGCATACAGCGTACCAGCGGCAGATTCGAAGCGGCTTACCCACCGGTGGCGGTTCCACCGGAGGGCGAGCGGCTTCAGGGGCGTGGCCTCCGCCCCGTGCCCCTTCGAGGAGCCCAAAAACAGTATGTTGATCGCCGCGTTGGCGTCGGCGTGCCAAACACAGCCGCATTTGCTGCAGGATACCTTGTGCCGGACGAAACGCTCGAGCGGGGATCCGCAGACGGCACAACGGGAAGAGGTTCCGCGCGGTTCGACAGGAATGACTTCTATCCCGGCCCGGACGCAGGCAGCCTCTATGAGGTTCCTGAGCATTCTGAAAGCCCAGAAGTTGTGCACCAGGAGGTTCCCCGGCCCGAAGTCCATGTCCTCGCGGATGCCCGTTAGGTCTTCGAAAAACAGCGTGGTCACACGGTGTCGCTTGAGGATACGTGTGGTCTCTGCGGCCAAGGCAACAAAGGCATGTTTGAGCCTTCGGGTACGGACCTGGTAGAGCCTCCTCAGTTGCCGGGAAGTTCTCCGTCCGGCCCTGGAGAGCCTTGCCTGCTCTTCTGCAATTCGCTTCGTCCAGTACAGGAAGTCCTTCCAGACTCCACGACCGGAAAAGAGGATTTGGCGGTGGAATCCTTCGATAGCCAGTGCAGCAAGCGTTCTGGCACCTAAATCTAAGGCGGCGCGCTTTTCAGGCCGGGTTCTTCTCACTGGTTCTGGCACTTCCACCACCTGGTGGGCGTACCAGCGCTTTTTCACCCGGTCGTACTTGAGTTCCAGGGTTTTTGGGGTACCGTGGAAGCGCAGGACACCCTTCGTGTGCAGGACCAGGCGATCTCCCTGCCCCTTCCGGAGGTCCTGCGGTAGTGTGAGGGAGAGACAACGAGCATTCAGGGAGTAGGACGTGGGCGCCTTGACGGGGATGATGCAGAATATGCGCCTTCTCGTGCGGCGGTCCTTCCAGTAGCGGGGTATGCGCGGCGGCCTCTCCATCTCGCCCTTGCGGTACAGCCGCAAGAGCGCGAAGAACGAATCCCACGCCTTCCTTGCTTTTTTGATGACCTCCTGCCCGATGTGAGCGGGCAGGGCTTTGTATGCCGGGTGCTCCTTGAACTCGGAGCACAGGGTTTCGTAGGAAGGCACGGGTTCACCCTCGAAGAAGGCCTGTCTGCACCTGTACTGGATGGTGTTCCAGAGGGCAGCACAGCGGTCCCCAATGATTTCCAAGACTTGCTTCTGCCGTTTATCTGGAAGAACCCGGACGACGTTGGTGTATTTCATACTTCCTTCCCTTATAACACAATCTAAAGCCGCTTTCATCCCCAGGCTTAAAAGCCGGAGCCTTCAGTGACGGATTTTTGGTCAATGAGAATTACTTCGCCCGCGGAGGAGATAACAAGCGAAGCGTCGCCCTGGCCAACGTCGAGGAAGTAGATTCTCAGCGTCTCGGCGAGAGCAAGCCCAGCAAGAACAAAGAGAAAGAGAACAACAAAAGTAACCAGTAGAAACTTCTTCATCAAGACGCTGCGACGCGGAGACCCCTACCTTTAGGTATGGGGAGGAGCGTCGCTTCACCTCCTTCCTTGACGTCAGGTCGGTTTCCCTCCACCCTTCTCTGACCCTGTCAGACCCTGAGTGAAGGTTCCTGCAAGGTTTCTGCTGGAGTACCTATGCGAACCCTAACATCCTGCAGTCCACCTCGTCCTTTACCTTTTTTCTGATTTCCGGAACTCCCAGAACCACCCGGTACGCTATTGCTACCTTCACCATTTTTAACCCCAAAGGCTCATTAAATCCACCGACGGACTTCCCCGTCACCACCCAGCCACAGAGTTCCATAACTACCCGATTACGCTCAACATACCTGGACTTTTGTTGATTCATGAAAACGCTCCAAGTCCCGTTTCGAAGGAGTAAGAAATCCCCACTCGAGTCTGAAATCTTTTCCTGAGGGTTTCAGAGAAAATTCTCCGAGGGATTCAATGGTGAAGGGGGTTTCTCCAAGGGCAAGGATGGGATGCCGTAGCATTCCGGGAGGGGCTTTGCGAATTTCCACGAGTTCAAGAGGCGGGGGAGTTTGAGAAGAGTCAAGACTTCTTGAGTTTGAGGATGCCGGAAAAAGGAAAGATCTTGAGATTCCCAAGGACACCTGTACAGGCTCAAGAAGTCCTGAGGTTTGAGTAAATTAAAGAGGCGTTGAGTTTGGGAGAACAAGAGGGACTGGCCGTCGGGAATCTGGGAAATTCCCGGGAAAGTGCGGAAAATCTACGCTCCAAGCTTACACCCTCACCTCGAATACTGGCACCTTTACAGGGGTTCGAACAACCACCGCCAGTAAAGCCAATGAATTGCCTGTAATACTTCCGACTCCTGGGCTCCAGGACCAGTTGACGGGAGCCCACCGCACGGAGTCACAAGACTCAAACAGGGGTTTCCTGTACCCACAGGCTTCCTACATTCTGCCGCTTTTTGCTGCACTTCCGGAGTGCTACCTTGTGCCAGCAGATCCTCGAAAACGCCTTATGGTTGAAGCCGGTGATAGGAGTAACTCGTGCAGACAGTAACGTTTTCGAGTTCCACCATTGCCATGGCCCTGCTTTCGGTGACGTTCGTGCCTTACTGAAAGCCTTCCTCCGACGCCGCCTGGCGTCAATCCCGCGAACGATCTATGAGGATGTCAAAGTTCAGGATGTTAGTGATAAGGTAGCAAAAACAGTTTTGTTTCAATCCCGCGAACGGTCTATGGAGATGTCAAAGATCCCCCCCTTATAACCCTTACCCAGGGAAAACTTTTTGTTTCAATCCCGCGAACGGTCTATGGAGATGCCAAAGGTCCCAGGGCATGTAGGGCCCAAGGCCGATGAGGTGTTTCAATCCCGCGAACGGTCTATGGAGATGCCAAAGAAGTAGTATGTGGCTGGCTCAAGTCTTGTCTCATCGTTTCAATCCCGCGAACGGTCTATGGAGATGTCAAAGAGCACATCTTTCCTGAAGTTTGAGGCAATTATACCCCAGTTTTCCCTCTCCTGCAAGGGGGCCTTTTCCCTCGTGGGAAGGGACAAGGGAGACAGTGGGAGGGGAATCTTCGAAAATCGAGGGAGTTTTCTTCTCCAGATCCTCTCTGCGCAACGTATGGAGGGGAAGAAAGCCTTAATTGTCAAGGAAAACCGAAGGAGAAGAACTTCGCAAATCCTTTTCCTTCCTCCTTCCCAAAATCGATTTTCGAAAATTCCTGCCTCTTTCTCCTTTTCCACCCCTTCTCTGACCGCTTCATTCCTGGTTTCCTCCTCCGGAGAATTTCGCATTTTCGCAAATCTCCCTCCAGAGAGAACCGGAAAGGGGGATTTGCGAAAAAATCGATCGTCTTTTCCTCCACTCTCTCCTCCCTCTGAAATCCTCAAAAACCCCTGTACGGTGGGCATTTTCCCAAAAGAAATCCCCTTTCGCAAATTCCAAGCTAAATCAACTCCACCGTTTGAGGCCCAGAAGGGTGTTTCCCAACCCTTTCGATCTTCCTTATGCAATCCCTGCACAGGTAATAGTACAGCACTATGTCTTCGTTTTTCTTAATCTGGCTTGCGATGTTTTTCTTCAGTTCCTCTATATCGCTATCCTTGAGAAAACACTCAAAGACACTTTTGTTCACCCTCCAACCATACATGGCAAGGATGCCCGATACCCTGTTCCTCCTTTCATCATCAGCTATATCATATGCGACAACAACGTATCTTTTCGTCACCATTTACCCACATAAGGACGATAAGAGTGTGTTTTCCCCTCAAGAAACTCTGCAACCGTTCTGGCCTGTTCTTCCATTATTTGGAAAAGTCTCTTTTCCCTGCCACGAAAAACCTCCACAGTGTTTATCCTCTCGAGAACCTTTCGCGCTACTTTCCCCTTCGTCTCGTCGCTCAAAAGACCTCTCTCCACTTCCAACGTTTCACCTTTCGTTATAAGCGCATAAACAGCCCTATCAACGGCTTGCTGTCTGAATTCTTCAACAAGGTCGAAGACAAGAGTCGGTTTTCCCTCTTGCGGTTTGTGTAAATAGCTTATGTAGACGTTTAAACCTGCCTTGATGGCGGCCTCCCACACCCTCGAGTAAAGGATGCCATAACCGTAGTTTAAAAGGACGTTCACGAGATCTGTGGCTCCGTGACGTACTCTCCCCTCAAAATCGACGTAGTCATTGAGCATTCTCTTAACGAGTTCCCAGTAACAGCTTGATGCCAGGCCTTCCAGGGCAAAAAGTTCACCCCTGAGAGCTTCGACGTCCTGGCCCTGGAGACTGCTTACGCGTTTTGCCAGCGATTCCATCATCGACAACTTGTCATCAAGAACCTCGGTAAAATCTACGTCCTTATCCCTCCTGTATTTGGAGTAGTACTTTACAAGATTGATCTGATTCCGTATCTTGCCTAACACAAAGCTCTTTGCCAAAACGACCCCCTTTCCATTCTTCAACGCCTCCAGCTGGGCAATGCCGAGCGAGGCCGACGGGAACCGCAAGGGATAGACCTTCGCATATGGCTCCCCACCAGCACCGTAGAAGTCGACAGGCACACCATGTTCAGCACAGTAAGCGATAACATTTGACGAGATGGCAACGCCACTGCAGAGGATGGAGATGTTCTTGAGGTTGAGTAGAGGCACTTCGTACTTTTTGATCCCCCGCTCTTTCACAGAAATACTCCTTTTCGTTTTACCCACGAATACCCCAGGGGTACTGATAACCAGCTCAAAACCTCCGGACTCAAGTTTCTGGTACTCTCTCTTCTTCCGTTTGATAAAGTCTTTCTCGGATGGCCTGGGAACGGGGACCTTTGCAGGACCATTTGTCTTCCTTCGGCAATAAGCAACGATATCTCTCGTCACCCTTTGCCTGAAAAGCCGGTATTTTTGGGAAAGAAAGCCTACGCGGGAGAGAATCTCCCGAATCTCGCTCTTCTTTTCAAAGAGTCCATCCCGATAGGCCTCGCTCAAGTGCCTTTTCAAGCAGCCTGTTACCCATTCATCGAGTTCCTCAAGAACAGCCTGCGAGAGAATTCTTCCGTAATAGTTACCAATTCCATCAAGCGTTTCAATAAGCCCCCTAAGGTCCCTGTCCTTCCTGAAGTCTATAGCATCGCTAATTTTGTTCTTGAGCTCAGCCCTTTTTTCATCACTTATAGTCTTCCCTGAAGCCAGAAACATCACACCCAGAAACTCAAAACCATCCTGAACTCTTCTCACGCCTCCTTCTGGATTAAGCTTCAGCTTGAGCCTCTGTCTAAGGAACCGCTTTGCCTCTTCAAACGCCCTGTAGGCTTCGCCTTCTGAGTAACTCAGGACGACAAAATCGTCAGCATACCTTACGTAGCCAAACCTCCTCTCCACCATCATTCTATCGAAAGGGTGCAGATAGAGGTTGGCCAGGAGCGGGGATATAATACTTCCTTGAGGGATTCCCCTGGCGGCATCCCGCCACCTTAGCCTTCTGTCAACTTTTCCCATCTTCACCCACAGCCTGATGAGTACCAGCAGTTTTTCATCTTTAATCCTCTCCGAGAGCATGTGGAAGAGCAAATCGTGGTCAACACTATCGAAGTAGTCGTCAATATCACAGATAGTTACCCATCCTCTCTTCTCGTTCTCTATCAGATGGGTAACCCTGTTGATAGCCTTCAGTGGGCCCTTACGTTCTCTGTAGGCATAACTGACGTCCAGAAATTCTCTCTCAAGTATCGGCTCTATAAGATCTTTGACGACCTGTTGGACAATTTTATCTCTAACGGTGGGTAAGCTGAGAGAACGAAATTCACCCTCGCCCTTGGGAATTTTAACCTCGTAGTACGGCTCCGGAATATAGCGATACAGCCTCAGTTCTTCCGCAAGTGCTTCAAGATTCTGCTCAAGATGAGCTGCAAAGTCATCAATTGTCACCCTGTCCACGCCACCAGCTGAGTCCTTTTCTCTAACTTTACACCACGCGGAAAACAGGTTTTCTACCTTACACACTTCCTGATAGAGCGACCCTTCCATAAAGCAGCCCTACCCTCCCATCACCACGCGATACTTCCCAAGACCAAAGGTTGCGGCCTTTCCCACATGGATATGTTCTCCAAGGCGCAGGAGGGGGAGGTACTTCCTGAAGTCCCCTCTGTAAGTGATACTCCCCACGATTCCTCCCAGCCGCATTCGGGTCTTCTGCCGCGAGGAGTACCTTTCCCAGTCCACCCACCGAACCTGGCTTTCCAGGGTTTCAACCTTTCTGGCGTCTCGGGAAAACTCCTGGAAATCCTCCATCGTGGCACCACAGTAAAAATGCGAGAGGAGAAAGGCCCTCTCTGAAAGCCTCTCTACCAGGAGGTGAAAGGAGACGTTCCGGGAAAGCCGTTCGCTTTCTTTAATCCTCAAAGGCGTTTCCAGGGCGATGGTAACAGTGTCATTTCTGGCCTCTTCCCCAAGGAAAAAATGATATTCTATCTTCCTACCAGAGGCCCTGATAGACTCATCGTTTCTGTTGAAAATCAGCGCAACTTCCTTCCCTTCAACGTCCAGGGCACCGACAGAAAGAACTTCAAACATATTCCTATCAGCACCGCGCCTGCCCATCTCCAGGAAAGCATGAACGAAGTAGGGGAGATACTCACTGGCCACGCCGATAAGCACGATCTCAAAACTCAGGAGGCTACTGGGGTTGAAGTATCGTTCCTCGGTGAGAGGCGGTTCGATGACGTACGGGCGGGGTGGATACCGGTATTTCCCCGCATGGGGATGGTCTTTGGGAACCGGTGTAGCCATGAGGAGGGAGTAAGCGCATACGCATCTTGCTTCACAGTCATCGCAGGAAAAACCTTTTCGAGGGCATATGACCCTTTTCAGTGCGTGTCCAAAAAGCCCCCGCAGCAGGGAACCTTTATATTGAGGGAGGATCAGTTCCCTTTCCGGCCTGACAGTGACCCGATACTTGTAGAAATACAGATGACTGAGAGGATCCACCGCCAACGCTCCTGAAAGCAACGAAAAACCGCAACACAAAAGGTAACCAGTAACACGCCCACAGGGCAAACCGGACCATACCAGTCCCAAAGACTCCAGGAAAACCAGGTAGCCACGACAACATCCCCAGGGATACCCATCCAGTAACCACCCGTGGTCAGTAAGGAGTGTGGTCAAAAATCACTATATCCCCTGTGACAGGGGAACGGTAAATAAGCTTTTTCGCCCTACCATGAAGGGCATGGGCAACCGCGAGATAGAGCCAGACCGGGGCAGCACCGGTGAGCACAACGTCATTACCCTCCCCCGCCAGTTCCTTCACCTGCTCGATGTACCTATCGAGATCAGAGATCCTGGCCCTTTCGCCAAAAAGCACCGAGAGATCCACAACCACCACAGCGCATTCTCCTTACAGAGAAATTGGAGACTCCAGGGTTACGTCGTATGCTCGCACCTTGCGAGGATCGGTTGTGCTCACGTACTGGAAAGTCACCCTGGTATTCAGGGTGACCATGGCACCTGCTATGCTCGCAGTCTTCTGCCCCCCGGTAACGTCGATGACGATATCCTTTTCGTGTATCCTGTACTCCCACTGGATTTCCTGAACGCACTGATTCAAGCAATCCACCAGCCCTTCGAAGTCTCCTTCAAAATCCACAGGCCTGCCAAACCGCCTCACGGAAACCTCCGGCAAATACTGTTTGATGAGCTCTTCGGCATCGTCCAGATACCGGAAAGATCCACTCCCTGAACCGTCCGAACCGAGAAGGTAGACAACTCGAAGGGTTCCGACGTGCGGAAGGATTCCCCTCATGAGCTGCTGCCAGTTCCACCGCAGCTTCTCCAGATTTGGGTCGTTCGCTTCGTTCTCAAGGGACTCGCCCTTCAGGATGACCTTAGTATCACCTTTTTCGAGAACCCACGGAAAAGAGCCGTTTGTTTTCTGGGGAATAATGTTGGGGAGCGTGAGCAAAACGATCAAGGCCCTGTGCGGATCGACCTCATGCCAGTATAACCTTGTGGCAAGGAAGGTTCTCCTTTCCCGGTAAAGCCACCAGAAAGCGAGGAGAAAAACCGCAAAGAAGAGCACAGCCACTGGAGTATCGAAAAATGCTTCACCCTTGAGAGCGCTGGCTATGGCTTCCGTAGAGAGCCCACCGGATATTGCCGCAGCCACTGCAGCCATAATGGCCCGTAAAACTCGCCAGTCTACCTTCCTTGTCCTTCGCATTCACCCTTCCTCTCCAGAGCACTATTCCCACGCTTTTTGGACTTACAACTCCAGGTGTTCACCAGTCCCAAACCTGTTGACCAGAGCCCTTATGTCCTCCAGCACTTCTCTTGCCCGATCGGCAAGACAGAGATAAGGGTATTTTCCCTCCCCGTCCTTCTCGTAGAAGATGTTGATCTCCTGCTGCCAGTGCTCGAGCTTCTTTCCTATGTCCTTTACATTGAAGATCTCCAGGGCTTTAACCCCCTCTCTCTGCAGAGTTTGCCAGAACTCCAGGATATTCGCCCACATGTCAGCGCAGGCAATAGCCCTCACCTCAGGAGACAGGGAAGACAGTCTTTCTCTGTATCTCAACTTTCGTTCTTCCCAGGTCCTTTCTTTTTCCTCTCTGGTCATATTCGGGTCCTTAGGCTCCGTAACGCCCTGAATGAGTTCCACCACTCTCGCCTCAAAATTCTTCTGGAGTGCCTCCACAACCTCCTCCCGAGGAAGCCCGGGGAAACCATCCTCAAGCGTGTCATGAAGGATTCCGGCGATCACCGTATCCTCATCACAACCAGCTCTCAAAAGCTCAAGACCTACAAAAAAGGGGTGACAGATGTAGGGGGAAGGGTTTTCACCCTTCCTCTTTTCCCCCTCGTGGGCTCTGGCAGCAAATGCGATGGCCTGGAACAACCTCTCAGGGTTTACCATAGTGGCTTCCTCCTTTTCCTTTCACCCCTCTGTCCCCAACCCATACTTCCTTATAAAGGTCACTATCCGATCCCTCTCCTTCTGGTAGAGAGGCAACGTCTCAGGGTCCACGTCCGGGTTCTCCTTCTTTAAGGTCTCTTTAAAGTTATTCAGGTGTTCGCGAAGGATGCGAACGAAATTCTGCTTCTCCTCCGAAGAAGCACTCTTTATCTTAGCATCTATGGCCTGTTCCACCTCCCGGAGGAGTGCGGAATCAAAGGCAAGCCGGATGCCAATACTCTGCACTGTCCCGCCAATGGGAATCATCTCAAACTCCCCTGGTAGCTCTGGTATTTCTCGCCGGTAGGCATACATCTGGATTGTCCTCCCGCAACCATCAGGATGAGGAAAATCAGCCAGAACGATAAATCCCAGAGGAATGCCCACACTCTGGATAGTAAGAGCGCTCTGAAGGTCGTTTTCTCTCGGAGGGATGAGGTCAGGATATCGCTCGGCCATTTCATCCCGGACGATGTGGAGCGGTAGGCCCCCTTCTTTCCGGCAATGCTCATACACCTGTTTCATTTCTTCGATTCCCTGAAGGGCCCTGAGGGGAAATCCGCCACATTCCTGGAAGAAAATGATTTGACTGGTGTCATCAATGGATCTGATTTCATCGGCAGGACGCCATCCCGCGCTCCGTTTGATGCTTTCAATGATTCGCGCCCTTTCCCGATCCGGGTCATTGGGATTATACCCACCGTGAATACCTGCTCCCCTGATGACGAGGAGCCCTCCCCAGGGACCACCAGGTGGGTTGGGATTCAGGAGCACAAACGGTGCGCCACTTTTTATGGCCCGGCTGACAACCTGATCCAGGGTTGAGCTGTCACCAATCTGGTCAGAGAGGAGATCGTACACCGCAAAACGAGTTTCCTGGAGCGTGCTTTCGCTGAGGTCACCAATAGCCTCTCTGGCTGCATCGAGAAGGGCATGCAAAAATGCCTCGACTTTCTCTTCGCGTAGTTCCCGAAGACCTATCCCAACTCGCTGCAGGGCCCTTTCGGCAACAACGTCCGGATGATACCGGTCGCCCACTCCTGCAGCGATCTTTGCCTCAAGCGCCTTTATGACAATGTCATCGCACACCAGCTCACCAACGTTTTCGGTGCGGCTGGCTTTTTGCGCCCACTCGATGGCAAGTTTGGAGAGCTCTGCCTGAAGGCGGGCAAGTACTCGAGCCCTTTCCAAAAGCTCTCTCTCAAGGTCCTGAAGCATGCGGACCAGGTCTTCCGCAAGTTCCGCCGCCAGCCGCCGGGCCCGTTCTTCTACTCGGGCCCGACACCAGTGGGCACACCGGAGCAAATACTCATAAGCTTGCCGGTCAACACGTTCCCTCTTTCCGAAAGGCCAGTGGCTCCGAATAGCTTCGTCGACTTCCCTAAACCTCTCGCTGGCGTTGGCCTCAATAATGGCAGATAGAGAAGGACCCTTCCCCTCTGCCACCTTTTTTATAAGGTAGACATCGCCAAGCACCTGTGCAATGGTCTGCGGATCGTTAGCCTCTCGCACAAACCTCTCTCTCAGAGCAAGCAAAGCCTCCCGGAGAAGGCGGACAAAACACAGTGCCCAGGCGGGGCCGTACTGTGCCGTATTCTCAAACATTTCAAAAACTCTTTCATAGATTTTTTGACGGTATTCTTTTCCCACCTTCTCCTTATGAGCCCAAAGCTTCCTTATCTGCTCGCCCCATTTCACAGGTTCAGGTCCTTCATCGGTAAAGTCCCTTTTCAGGCGTCGCCATGAGTCACTGAGACTACCCAGGAATTTGTCAAGGGGCCATTCTTCGGCAATCCACCGTTTCCGTTCCGCCTCCACCAGGGCATAGGGGATATCGCTCAGGCGCTCTTTTGCCTCAACGAGAATGGCACTCAAAACGTCCTCACGCCTCAATCCTGCATCCGGTATGAATTGCCTGATTATATACCCGCGGACAGCTTCCTTCAGCGTATCCTCCTCCGCCTCTTTCGTGAGCGAAAGGATTACGTTCTCTACGTTTTCCTGGGAGTCGGTAACTCCCGTGCCCCTCGCGAATACCTCTACCGGTTCCGCCTGCCTGCTGATCCATCGCTGCACCGCCCGGAGAGCGAGCTGGTGTCTGAGAGCTTGCTCAATCTCTCTCCGGGGGAAGAAAATTGCAGACTGCCCGAAGCTCATAAATCCCGCAGGGCAGTCCCTTCTATCGTTCCTTACAATGCGGTTCTTGATATTGGTGCGGAGCGAGCGCTTAAAAGTAGCAAAATCCAGGGTAAATTCGTGAAAGAGCGAACGGGCAATCATGGCAAAGATATCGTTGCGGTGAAGCTGTACGTGTTCGTTACGAGCATCCAGAAGGTAACAGTAGTCAAAGGGTGCCTGGCAAACAAAACGTACCTCCCCACCCGGCTCTCCTGTGTAATTCACGACCCACTCTGGCCGACCGAACAAAGCTGCCATCTCATTATCCGGACTGTACATGTAACTGTAGTAGTTGAGTTCCTTGAGGGCAGCATAACCGTTTGGCAAGGCATTCGTCCCGCCCAGGTCCCGAAAAGCCCCGGGAAGAATCAAATAGCCGACCACCAGGTTGGAACCCTGAATCCCCATCTGTCCCAGAACGCCTCTCGCCAAATATGCTACATCCAGAAACATGCCGGAACCAGTCCCTCCGGCCAACCCGGCAATAACATAGACGTTAATTCCTGGATCGACGACAACCCGATACCTGTCCTCCATAAACCGGGCATTCTCATCGGCATTCAGATCAGCAATCAACGCTTCCATTTTATCTCTGATATTCCTGTAGTGGTGCCAGAAACACAAACGGCCCAGCTGGCGAATGGTTCCAGCCCCTTCTACAATCCTCGTGTGGTGCTGGAGCTTTTCCAGAGAGAACCAGGAATAGTTAGGGAGATGTCCGTCACGGATATTGCGGTATATTCCGGAAGCATCTGGAATCTGAGCATCGAAGCGCTCAGGTTCCGGGAGGCGAATGTCTTCTTCAACCTCCGTGGCCATTGTTTGAAGCCAGTTCTGGTCGGTATCGATATAGAAAAATTTGACAATCGGTATATCCTCAAACCTCCCAAAGCGATCCACGAGAAGACGCCGCAACCTTTTGATGACCTCAGCACCACACCCTCCGACTCCGACAACAAGGGCACGCTGGAGATTGACTCGCTGGATTACATGCTCAACTTCCTGCTCTTCCACAGGGGGCATACAAACACCACCTCTACAGATACTTTTCCCAATCGAACTCCTCTTTTTTCGCTCCCCCTTCTCCTAACCCCTCTTCAGGTGGGAGTCCTTCCTCCTCGCCGCCTAAAGGACAGGGAGAGGTGAGTTCATCCCTGTTCAGACCAACATTCAGGACTCTTCTTTCCCCATCCTCAGACTCCACAACTATGCTAAGCGTAGTAGACTGGTCAATCCAAACTTCAGGCATCTCCCTCTTATCCCGAGTCAGAATTTTCGCCCCTTTCATCGGCATAAGGCGGATACTCTTTGATTTACCCTCCCTCACAGCCTGAACCGGGATGTCAGAGGATATCAGATCCTTCAACTCACCTGGCCGCTCAAACACCACCGACTGGACGACCGATGAGTTATCTGCCCAGTAGTACAGATAGACCCTCAAGCGACGTCGATACAGGGAATAGAGGTACAAAAATACAATCAGTCCGATTACCGCCACCGGAACCATTACCGGAGCCCGGTGTTTCAGCCATCTCATCCAGAGGGGAGCAGGGGGTTCCTGCACGGTAAACTCTACAGCGGCTTGGTCTCCTGCAAAACCTTTTGCTTCCCCTCCTGGAGCAAGCCTTACAGCAAGCACGTACTGCCCTTCCCTGACCCGCTCTTTCCCTCCAGGCACCGGCACAGAACCCTCAAAAATCCCCTCCTCCTTCCTATACGAAAGCCATACCGCCGGTCCTCGTTCTCCGCCAGGGGCCTGAATAATCTGTGCCAGGACGAGATAATCGGGGTGACCGGAGATCTCTCCTTCGGGAGCAAGTGGGTGACCCGCCTTGAGAATCCGGACCCTCACCTTAACCTCTGAAGACGGCTTAACAACGATACCTTCCTGAGGTTCTTCCACAGAAAGGTAGGGAACGGGTTGCACCTTGACGGTGACGGGAAATTCGTTCTGGTATTTGTCCCCGCCGACCACTTTGAGCACAACCCCGTACTCGCCGGAAACCTCTGCAGGCACCTTCGGTTCACCGAGATAAACCCCTTCCTGTCCCTCCCTGGGGAAGAACTTCAGAGGGATACGTTCACCGGAAGGCTTTATTACGGTAGCAAAAAGTCCCAGAGGATAATCTGGATGAGGTTTCACGGCCTTTCCGTCAGCTCTCCTGAACTCGACAAGAAATTGCATGGTTTTACCCTGGGGATGAATGGGAAGAGGGTTGATAAGCCGCATCTGGAAGGGGATGAAATTCCGAACAATGCGCACCTCTGCACCCACTGCCTCATACTGATATATTCCAGGCTCAGGCTCCTGCATAACGATAAGGTCACAGGTCCTGAGATGCTGCACCGGCAGAGTGTCGGGGTCAACACCTGGTTGCACAATTTTGCCATCGGGACGAAAAATGCGCACCGTGGCATCCGGTTGACCGGAAAAAATGAAGAATTCGAGTGAAGCAAGATAGGGAGGTACGTCGAATTCTTCCCGGACTCCAGGGCGGAGTAGAATGGGTTTCTGGGGAGGGAGTTTATAAATTCTCTGGACTATTTCGCTGAATCTCTCCGGTAGCGACGCAAGGTCGGCAACAGTCACAACATAATCTTCACCGAGCAACCTTCGCCAGTGCGGCACCGTGGCACTCCATGCCTTTCCAACCGCATCGATGCCAATAACGAACACCGTTATGTCGTTCGGCTTTATCTCTTCCTCGAGAAAGGCAGAAAGTTCGGCAAAATACTGCTCAAGCCCCAGCTTCCGCGGGTCATCAGGTTCCCCATCAGTAAAGACGACAATTGCCCGGTTCCTCTGATACTGGAAGGAATTTCCTTCCCGAAAGAGTTGCACAGCAAGTCGGAAGGCCTTGATAAAGCTTGTGTCTCCAAGGTCCAGAGGCTTCAAACGGTTCTGAATCACACCGACGTTTGGGTCATCAATGGAAGCAATAGGCGTCAGGGGTATAGCATGATCCCGCGGTGCATCAGTCCCAAAATTGACGATTCCCAACCTGTCAGGGTTTTCCCGGTTGGAGCGTCGGGCGATAAACTCCACGAAAGCAAGGCTTGATTTTATCCGCAGGTTACCGGGATCGGTTGGGGCTTTCCCCCGACTCATGCTTCCAGATTGGTCGATGATCAGGATAATGTCGGCAGGGAGTTCTAACCACGAAGCAAAATAAATATCTTCTTGCGCAGGAGCAGAAGGGCGAAGCATAACCTGGGGAGACCTTTCGACAACCCCTCCTCTGCTGCACCCGCTCAGGAAAAACCCAAGGAACAAGAGCCAAAATACCTTACGCAAGGAGAACGCTATCATTCCGAAACCCTGATATGTAACTCCATGACGCCTTCGAGGGGTTACTTTGGGTTCCCTGCAGAATACTTAAAGAGTGCGGAGTAACTGGAAAAATCTCTAACTGAATCCCTTAAGAAACAAAAATCCCCTCCTTGGGAATCATATCAAGCTTTACGGGAAAAATCAACAACCATCTAACTTGTGGAAGAAGAATCCCAACAGTAGCCCTAAAACAGAGAATATGCAGCCCAAGATCGACCATGGATCGAACGAAGGCGCCATCTTTTTAGAACGCCACCCATTTCCACAACCCTCCATAAGGAAAAGATATCCGCTCCCAGGAGGACGCAAGAAAACTTTCCCCGCGAATATCTATAAGGATGCCAAAGATCGATGGAGAAGAATTGAGGGACCAATTCAAGTTTGGTTTTTCAATCCCGCGAACGGTCTATGGAGATGTCAAAGGATCAACCTTACGAAGTGAGCAGGGTAAGACAGGAAGTTTCAATCCCGCGAACGGTCTATGAGGATGTCAAAGAGCAATACAGCACCGATTTTTTTCCCACCCGAAGATGTTTCAATCCCGCGAACGGTCTATGAGGATGTCAAAGCTATAGAACAAACAAATTATTACCTTTTGGTAAACATTTGTTTCAATCCCGCGAACGGTCTATGAGGATGTCAAAGTTATCAAAAGGAGGTATCAAAAATGTGGTGGAAATTAGCTCGTTTCAATCCCGCGAACGGTCTATGGAGATGTCAAAGAGCACATCTTTCCTGAAGTTTGAGGCAATTATACCCCAGTTTTCCCTCTCCTGCAAGGGGGCCTTTTCCCTCGTGGGAAGGGACAAGGGAGACAGTGGGAGGGGAATCTTCGAAAATCGAGGGAGTTTTCTTCTCCAGATCCTCTCTGCGCAACGTATGGAGGGGAAGAAAGCCTTAATTGTCAAGGAAAACCGAAGGAGAAGAACTTCGCAAATCCTTTTCCTTCCTCCTTCCCAAAATCGATTTTCGAAAATTCCTGCCTCTTTCTCCTTTTCCACCCCTTCTCTGACCGCTTCATTCCTGGTTTCCTCCTCCGGAGAATTTCGCGTTTTCGCAAATCTCCCTCCAGGAAAAGCTGAAAAAGGGGATTTGCGAAAAAATCTCCTTCACAAAAGCTCCTCCGAAAAACTATCGATACCCCAGAAACCGGGTTACGACGTACTTTCCTCAGAATTCCCTCCTTTTTCGCAAATCGCAGAAAGGGCTTCAGAAGAGGCCTCAGGGCTTACGAGAACTCAGGATGCGGAACCTTCCATAACCAAGACTCCCCTTTGCCCCTAAACCCTCCTTTTCAAGGGCTTCTTTCAGCCAACTGCACGCAGTATCGAGAAGGTCCATAGCATCGAAGAGTTCTGAGTCCCTGCTCAAGAGGAAAAACAGAAACTCTGTTCCACTATCGACGGTGAGAAAAGGGATGGGAACGGGAGAAAGCCAGTCCCCCGGAATCTCTGGGTTATTCTCGTCCTCGTAGTACTTTGCGTAGTGGGGATTCATGATATCGAGTTTGCATCTGAGGTTACGGACAGGGTAGGCGTCAAGGAAGATAACCCCTCCTTCGTGTTCCTGAGTTCCAAATACTGCAACCGCTTTTTTAAACTCCTTTTGAGTTTCTTCGCCGATTTCCCACCCTTCCCGTTCCTCCAGCACACCCCTTTCGAGGGAACTCACAAGATACTCCAGGATGTCATCCCACTCCACATCCCGGTTTTTCTGCCATACCTCTTCTCCCATCCGCCGTACCGCCCATTGCCTTGTGACGCCCTTGACAGCGCTCCCGGGAATATAAGGAATTCCGTACACGTGATGGAAAATCATCGAAGTCTCCTCAGGGTGAACTCCTCCAAGCCCGACCACCAGTCTGAAAACAGTTTCTGCCGGTATTTCACAGCTTTTATATCCCACCTCTCCGAGTTCTCCAACAAGGGTTCTCACCTTCTTCTCCAGATGCCTAAGAATGTCTCCCCTCAGCGCATGTTCCAGCTCTCTCTGAACAACTCCAAGATGTTTCGCTTTGTTTCCCTTCTCTTCGCTCACAGGGATAAGCTTTGAGAAAATCAGGGCCACATTTTTTGGGAACGTGTCACGAAACCGAAAACCCTCCTCGTCAAAGAGTCCTCTTAAAATCTCCCGGGTATCCGAAGGGTTCAAGAAAGTCACCGCTCGCTGACCTCTTCTCTGCTGACCTGCGGGTCTCATGTTTACTCACCCTCTATGAGTGCCTCGGTAAATCTCCCCAACCAGCTCAGGAATGCCAGGGCTTCGTTCGTCACCTGCCGGTAGTCCTGGGAGTCAAGAGAAATAACCCACTCGCAGAGGTCCCTCCCCTCTGGCATTTTTATCGAGAGACATTCCTTTGAGAAGTAATCGCTGAGCTGCTTGTAGACCAGATCATAGGCATTCTTCTCTTTCCCCTCCTCCTTCTGTCTCTTTGAAGCAATGAAGGCCAGTGTCTGGCCCAGACCGTTGACGAGCACCATGGAAGGAAGCTTCCTGACCCTCGACCTGTAATCTCCGTCCCTGTACTTTTTCCCATCGATCTCTCTACCAGCAGCTATATCTCTTCCCTCTTTAGCACATTTGAAAGCGTATTCCGCTCTTCCAGCCTCAAGCTTTCTCACGCTCATCTCCACGAATCTCTCCCTCCTTGTAGAGCACCAGCCTCACAAAACCCTTTCCAACCGTTTGATTCCCACCGACCTGGATGAAACGGGGGAGATTGTCGCTAAAAAATTGAGCCATTTTCTCAGCCCCCATCTCCTGAGCCTTCACTCCCCCAGCTTCCTGGGCACCATCTGCAACCCTTGCCCTGGTAAACGCCGCCACGGCGTACATAACGGTGTCCTGGGGGAGGTACTCTTCCGTCCACAGGCCACCCTTTTGCACCGTCCCTTTAACCGAGTCAATTTTCGTTCGCGTCACAATCTCGGTGGAGGTTTTGACGAATTCGCAGAAATCCCCGTCGGGCAAAACGACAAGGCTTCTGGATAGCTTCTCCTTCCAGAAGGCGTAAGAGGAATCCCCGAAAACAGCGTTGGCGAAAAGATTTGCCATCTTGCTCGTGCCTGCATGCTCTCGAACTTCGAAAGCAAACTCTTCAAGGATAACTTTCGACGAAACAAAGAGCTCGGATTTTTCAGGCACCGTCCCCACCAGGGACGAAAAGCTACTGATTTCGTTCGGAAACGGGAATGATATCGCAAATGCAAGAATGTCTCTTTTGAACCGCTCAAGCACCATAGGGCAGGTGACCCAGGCAAAGACCCCTTTCAGGGACTTTACCGGGAAAAACAGGAGCCTCGCATCGGTAATAATCATGGCCCCTGCGTGCTCTGCGCTCTCCTCAGGGCCAAAGAGGAGCGAAATCTTTGTCCTGTAATCACCGTCGTTTTTTCTGGAGTCAAAACTCTCTCGAATACACCCCTTGAGGCTTGACCCCTCAATCTTTGGGTACCCCGTGTGCCTCTCCCTCTGAATCGGGAGGTCCACCACCCCGATTTCGCTCCCACTCCCGGGATGAAGCGGAGACTCTGCAACAAGAAAAAGCAACCTCGACACCTCAAACATGCATGACACCCCCCTCGAAAGTTTTCCTGTCAATCCTGTAGGTCAGGTCACACTTCGGCGGACATTCGCTAAGCCCCTTAAACCTTTCCACGTACTCACTGGCTCCACCGGCGTTGTGGACCTCGTTGCCGATGGCTATGTCCGCCACCCGGATAACTTCGTCCACATTGCCGTACTTTCCTTCCCTTTTCACAACCTGATACAGTACCCTCACCTGCAGACCGTTCTGGGTGTGCTTGAAGACCTGGTAACCCTGGGGTAGCTGGATGGTCAGGGAGTGGTGCAGATCCGGGTGACAAGGGGTTTCACGGTACCGCCTCTTTAGCTCAAGGAGAGTCCTGTCCACAATCTCCCTGTTTTTTTCCACCTGCTTTGCGACGCTTTCGGAGACACAAAAAATCTCAAATCTTTCCCGATACTTTCCCCAGAGAACCTCCCCCAGAGGATTCAGAGCCACCAGGTTGTCAACCTCCTCGAGGAGCGAGGCGATATCCGGGTTCACCTCCCCCTTTCTCACCTCCATTAACCCCTCCCTCTCCAGCCTGAAGAAAAACTCCTCGTGCTTCTCAAAAACCTCCCAGTCCACGCTGAGAGGGCAAGAGGGGATCCTGATGAGTGTCTCGGCGTCTTCGAAGATGTAGTAAACAGGACACCTGTTGACCTGTCCCAGCATGGAGAGGTAAGGAATGGTTGACTTGAAACCACCAGTAATGTTGATAACCACGTTCCCCCAGTACCCCTCACCAATCCGGTAAATTTCCCTGATGAGGTTCCTCACGCCCATGATGAACCTTTTCCTATCGGCAACCTGAAGGTCCTTAACGATTACCGGTAGCCGCGGAGTTATACTTTTTAAGGGTTTCGCTTCTTTCAGCTTCTCCCACAGGATTTCTCCGGCAAGTCTGCCCAGAATGGTGTCGGAGCACAGGAGGTACACTTCCAGGTCGTCTTTGAGCTCTGACTGAAGCTTGATAAGACTCTTGACCTCCGCGCAGGTATGCTCTTCCCTGGAAAGCCTGAACTCTCTTTCCAGCCAACCTATAACGGCGTCCTTAACCCTTTTGACCCGTTCCTCCTCCCCTTCATAACTTCCACCGGCAGAGCCTAAATCCCCCAGTGCTTTGTAGTGGGTTTCTATTGCTTTCGTTTCAGCCACACAGTTCTCCAGGAGGGAAATCCCCACGGTGGTGATGACCTTCTTCATCGCCCCTACACTCTCCCCACAAGACTTAACCCAAACCCCTCCTCCGGATTGATGTCTGAGATGTTCTGGAAATGAAAGGTCTGTATCACCTCATCCCATCTGCCGCCAAGAAGCCTGAAGTAGTACACCGACCCCGCCGGTACTGCTCTGTGGACTTCCTTAGGGGTATTCCTAGACATATCCCATCCTCCAACAGGGAGAGGTTTGCCGACCACCGCCCCCAGAAGCTGGAGCTCTAACCCCTCCTTCTTTCCCCTGAAATCGTCGCCTATCCACTCAGGAAAGTATCCTCTCCTGAACATCGCCGGGGTAACCAGGTAGAGCTTGAAGATTTCGGAATCCTGACATTCCCCCGAATTCCAAAAAGACCCGAGCCTTTCCCTCAGGCTCCCTTGCACGCTTTCCAGAAAAACCACCTTCCCTTCTCCTCCAAGCCGCAGGATACCTCTTTCCGGAAAATCCTGAACCCCCTCAACCTCAAGGAGCAACGCCACACCCTCCTCCAGCCTCACCATCGGTATCCTGTAGAGATAGCCTTCTCTGGCGGTGAGGGTCTGCCGGTCCCTGGCGATACCAATCTTGGGCTCTTCCCTGAAGAGCTCCCTTCCATCCCTGAGTTCAAGGCCTTTGATACCGGTGCCGCCCTGCAGGTACTTTCGAAGCGAACATTCCTCGAGCCACCCCTCTGCCTCCTCGGCTATTCCCTCTTCTCTATACACCAGCACACACTCCGTCCCCCAGTCAGAAACGAAGGCCTCCCGTTTCAGCTCCTGGAGAGCCAGCGGAACGAGCTCTTTCTTCCCCCCTTTCAAAACCACCAGGTCCCGGGGGACGGGGAAGTACAGGTTCTCCTCCCGGGAGAGCAGAGGACCACGAATGACCATTGTACCTTTCTTCTCAGAAGTTCCAAGGTCCTCCTCGTACTTTCCCTTGTAGAATTCCTCCAGAGTCCCCCTTTGAAAAATCAGGAAAGTCCTGAGGGCACCGTACAGCGTCCTCGGGAAGGGGGGAAAGAGGTAGTCTGCCCAGCTCTCGCTCCCCATGGTGAAGGGTCGTCCCGTCCGAAAAAACAGCGTATCAGAAGGTGTTAGCCTGATAACCATTCACTCACCCTCCTTGACGGTGAAAACCACAACGGCCAGGAAGTTCACAAAGGTATCGATATTCTCCTCGAGATCCCAGAAGAGAGGATTCAGTATCCCAAAGACTTCGTCCACGAACCCTTCCTTCTCCTGCTCCTGCGTTCCCGGAGGGAATTCACAGGACCTTCTGAGAAGCCTCTTCAACAGAGACTCAAAGAGTTCTTGGCTCAGCACAAGGGTACCATTCTTTTCCTTCAGACGAGAGAATTCAGCAGCAACCTTTTGAACAAAGCGGGCTGAGAGCACTCCCTTGCCGTTTCCCCGAAACACTGTTTGCAGTTTTTCCAGGGCCTCTATAACATCAGGGACTCCTTGCCCCCTCCAATGGGCTTTTGCCACCCTCTCCTCTCCAGAACGTCTCATGAAACAGATGGCAAAGGCGTCCTTCCCCTGAAGACCCTTCGCCTGTCTCTCCATTGCAAAGGCCTTCCGGATGACAAGCTGGAGAGGGGTTTTGTAGTGAGCAATGACCACTCCCATGGACCCTGTGGCTTTTGGACCCATGGTGAGGAGGTATCTACCATCCTTCTCCACAAATCCTGAAGCATTATCCCGGTCGACCTCAATTCTGCCGTTCTTAACCCTGATATGTCCGGAGAAAGCAGCCCGTAGCTTCCGCATGATGCTGAAAAGGTCCGTCAGATTCACAAAGGCCAGAACGTCGTCTCCTCCGGAATAGACCAGCTTCCCGAGGTGTTCCTCTTCGACAATCTTTCCCACGAATTCGAGCGCAAAGTTTCTCAGCGCGCGGGACATCGAGACGTGCACCATCGGGGTGAGCAGTCCTCTGGTGAAGCCATCGACATTTCGGGGGAAATTCTCTCGAATCCAGTCCTTCAAGGGCTCTGGGAACCTCTCCCAGATGCCAGAAGCGTAGGTTGACTCAATGCTTGGAAGGAGAGCCCCAGAAAGCCACCTTCCCATGTCGTCCCCGTCAAAGGTGATGACGGCATAGTAGGAACTGGGTCTAGTCGTCTCGTAAAGGGCTTTCAACGCCTCTCTCAGGGTCTTCAGACGTTCTTCGTCCACCGATATCCCAAGCTCCTTTTCAATGTATGCTTTCCGCAGGTTCTCCTCGTAAAACCACTCTCCCCCAAGGTTTTCCAGACCCCGAAAGTCCGCCTTGAGTTTGGGAAGAGGCTCAACCTCCTGAAAAGCCTCTCCAAAAAGGTCCTTTGCCTTTTTGAGATACTCTTGCAGTTCCTTCCGCTTCTGGGACAGCACCTGCCTTTTAAAATCAGCACAGGCAACCTCCGCCGTTGAGGGAAAGGTCAGTTTATCAAAAACCGACCTGCTCACGCTCTCCCTCAAATACACCTCGAAGGCACGCTTCACAAAACATACAGCGCAAAGACCTTCTCCATCGGCAAGGAACTTCAAAGAGACCTCCTTTCGACCGGTAAGGTCAAGGAGAGGGACACCATAGCGGGTAAACTTCCCCTTGTTCCGGCCCTCACGGAAGAAAACGACGTCCCTTTCGCCACAGACGGAACACTTTCTCCCCTTCTCCAGGACCTCTGGCTGGGTAAATTCTCTCAGATTCTTCCTCGCCCCCATAGACCGCTCAAGGGCGGAGTACAGGAGTTCGTATGGAAGGCCTCCTATGCCTCCGGCAATTTCCCTGTAAGGTTTAAGGTTTGCAAAGAAGGGCTCAAACTCATCTATCCCCACCACGTCTTTCCCGTCAGACCTCCAGGGGATAGCTACCCAGTGGAAGTAAGGGAATTCCTGAAGCTGAGAATTCAGCTTTTCCCAGACATCAGGGTCAGGCTGGATGGCAAATGCTTTGAGGATTGCCGAAGCAGCATCCTCCCAGGATTTCCTTACCTTCTCCATAAGGAGCTTTGCGAGTTCCTTGAGCTTGTCGCTCTCGACTGTGGGGATGATGGCCACAAAACGGTTAGGAATGGTTGGAACAAGAAGCATCGAATCTTTAAAGGATCCCACCGCTATTCTCTTCTTCTGCAGGAACCAGTCCATGAGGGGTTGCCGGTGGAGATCCGGGTAGACTATCGAAACAGGTCCATAACGGTTAACAACCTCCTCAATAGCCATAAACGTCAAATAGGAGAGGATGTAGCTCCCGAGATAGAAGTCCTGGGTTTTTCTTGCCTGGGCGATGAAGGACTGCACCGGGCCTATACTGAAGAGAAACAGAGAACAGTTATCCTCCAGGGCGCTCAGTATCCTGAGCCGCTCCCATATAGCATAGTTTGGCGCCCTTGTATCGGCAGGGAAAAGCGGGAGGTATTTTCCCCAGGTTGTACCCGGAGATTTCTCCGCGATGACCTCCTCGAGGTTCCTCCAGAGGTAAAGAAATCCCTGTTCCTCGCTGAGCCCTTTGAACCTCTCGCCAAGCTCCTTGTAGGCATCCTCAAATACTTTCAAAATCTTCTCTTTCTCCTCGTCAATATGGATTTCGAGTCTTCCTCCACTCAGCGGGTGCCTGAGCTCCTTGAAAGGCGATGGGCAAATTTCCGGAGGGAAAGGGGTCTCTTCCACAGGAGGAATCCATGCTTCCCATCCCCGAACACCCAGGAGCTCCCTGTAGCGCTTTGCCCTTTCCATATACCCCTCAGGGTCAATACACCTATCAACAGGTTCGTAGAGGAAGGTGAATAGTTTCTTCCCCCAATCGCCCATAACAATCCCCCCTATGGTACAGAGCTCCCCAAACCGTGTCTCCCCAGCTCCTTCCAGAAATCGTCAAGCATCTGCCATTTCACCGTACCCTTCCAATCCCCCATCTTTACCCTTCCACCGTCAGGGAGAAAAACCCCGGAAAACCTGAGGGCCATCCAGAAAAACCCTTTCCCGGGAACTTCCAGTACCTTGAAAACCAGGGGAGAAGCCCGCCTTCCGTAGTTCTGGTTCTCCGGTTTCACAACACCACTTCTGTGGACTACCGGAAGGCCGAAGATGGCACTCTCGAAGAACTTATCCCTGTGTCTTTCACGAAAGGATTTGTAGAGCTTGCCCAACTCGTTCAGGGCTTCAAACCAGCAACGGCAGGAGTTTTTGGAAACGAGGAATTCACACCCTGAGAGGTGAGAATACTTTGCGGCTGTGGCACCCTGAGCACCAAGCTTCTCTCGAGCCATCCTGAGGTTCTGACAGAGCCACTGAAAAGGGTCTCCTCCTGAAAGGCGGAAATCGGGAATTCCGGTCAATTCCTCTGGCTTTCTCAATTCAACAACCTGAATGTTGCCACCACCTCTCCTCGAACGCAAACCAAATCCCCCAAGGTACAGGGCAGCCCAGAGGGTAGTGGTTGCCTGCTCGAGGGCACTTCGATCTCTACTACTGAGGGTAATGGCAAAGGACGATCCTGCGTCGACGTATTCTTTCCCCGTCACCACCGAGTAGAGAAGGTAGGCTATGCCTTCGTGGGGACCACTTACGGTGCGCTTGCTCTGGTCGAAGTTCCAGGAAAGCCGACAGGCGGACCTAAGATCTTTCTTGATGACCACATTTTTTGCAGAGATGTGCAAACAAACCTTGCTCTTCCCCTCCCCTTCCCCTACTCCGCCAAAAATCTCGGCCTCCTCTTTCCTCAACCGCCTGGTGTCAGGATCCGCCTTCAAGGCCCTCCACCAGAAGCGCATCATGCCCTTGAATGCAGAGGGACGGAGCTCCGGATGGAGCTCCTGAGTGTCCCCTGAACCGTACATGAAAAGAGGAGTCACTACCTTGCAGGTGAGCTGAAGCTCAAACAACTCATTATCACCTCCTTCGGAGTTTTCATAAGTTCATGAAAATGCCCAAAACAGGAGTTCGAGAGCATACCCTTACTGGTCTTCCGGCTAACTTCCACCTTCCCTGGGAGGGGAAAAGGCTCCATAGACCATGAGGTAAAGCCCCTCCACCATGAGAAAAAGCGCTACCAGGGCAATCACCACCGCAAAGGTCTCCCGGGCACTCATCTTGCTGCTCAGGATGACCAGAAAGACTGCCAGGGTAAAAAACGGGGCTGCAAGGGAGAAAATGGTGTGGTAGACAAACACGCTTCCTATATTGAGCCCTACCGCCCGGCAGATCACAAGGAGTACTATGAAGAGAACAACCAGCGAGGGAGGGAGGTATCCCTTCCCGAGGAGTTTAAGGATATTCACTATGACCGTCTCGAAACCGGTCAGCCACAGCCGCAAAATGACCGGTACGATTGCCCGCCACTGACCCTGGAGTACCTCCTTCCATCCCACTCTGAGGATGATGAAAACAGCCAGAGAGAGGTAGAAGGGGACCATAAAGAGGTAATACACAAGCTTGGTTACACCCCCGATGGCCCTGCCAACGGCCCTGAAGAGGACAAAGGCAATCAGTGCCAGGGAAGCAACTCTCTCAGAAAGCAATCCCTCCGTAACCAGGCCTCCGATAAAGAGCACGATGGCAAAATGAGTAAGAGCATCCCGGAAAAGCCAGGTGCTCTCTCCCTGGCCTCTTTGTCCTATCGCAGGAACCACCCCCCTCCCTCTGAGGACCTATTTGTTCCTGGAAGAAGCCCAGAATTCTCCATCGTCCATAGCGAGGATCTCCAAAACTGCCCGGGTAATTTCTGCCCTTACCTTTTCTCCAAAATGCCCATCTATTGCCTGTAACGACTCTGAGAGCCTGGCCGATTCCTCGAAAGTCAGACAAGACCGCTGCTCTACTATCTCTTTCTTTTTCCGCCAGTAGAGGATACCGACAACAGCAGATATAATTGAGAAGACCATTGGAATATAGGGTACTGCTGCAGAGACTGCCCCCAGAATTGCTCCACCAATTGCCCCCAAAATAATGCCGCCTAAGATTGCCCAACCTCCCTCCCCTGCTAAAGCTTCTAAAATCCCCCAACCAAAACCAATAATCCCGCCTATGACGGCAAAAACTGCTGCCATATCACCCGGGCGAGTCCCCGAGAATCCCACCAGGGATACCAAAAAGCTGAGAGCACAGCTGGTAAACCAGGCTATCGAATGAGCCCTGTGGTACCGATAGTCCTCACTTCTTCGTGCTTCATCCCGCCGCTGTTCAAGAATCGCATCGTATGAACGTTGTACCTTCTGTTTTTCCCAGTCTCTGTCCCTCTCAATCTCTGCTCGAATTTCCCTTACCCTGGCTTCCCTAAGGGCCTTTTCTCTTCTGTACCGCTCGGCAAGAGAGGAGTCCGGATGCTTAGCAACCCACTTCTCCATGAACATGTCGTACCTCCTGATGGTCGTGGAGGCATCCCATGTGCTGTCTTCCTGGTTCCTGAGGGCAAAGGAGAGAAGGGCCCGGACGTTTTCCTCGTCTACCTCCGAACTCTCCAAAAGGGAAAAGATGAGCTCGTTCAGGGAAGCCTCCATGTAGTATCTCAGCCAGTAGTTTGCCTCTTTTAAGTCGAGGCCCTTTGCCTGCCTTCTCAGGAGTCCCCGGAACTCGTCAACGTTCCTTGCTACCTCTCCTCCAGACTCAAACCCCTGCCCCAGGGCGTAGCGGAGCGTCTGGGGGTCCAGTCGTTTGAGAGAGCGCCACCGTTCCACGCTTTTCTGAAGCTCGGGAAAGCTGTTCGCTATCCAGAGGGAAAGCTTGCTATACGGTCTCTGGAGTTCCTCTAAAAGCCGGGATTTTGCACTGCCATCGCATTTCAGGAGTTCCTCCGGATTTTGAAACCTCTGACCCTGGAAGACAAAATAGGGTGACTGCAGGGCGAGGATAATGCGGTTGAGAGCACCCTCAGGAGGAAGTCCTCCCTCGAAGAAAGCTCGAAAGGCCTCGGCTTCTTGTCCGAAACCCCTGGCCTCAAGGAAGAGGTAGAAGGAAGCGCTGGGGTCCTGGAGTTCCTTCGAATAGTGCTCGAAATTCCTTCCCAGACACTCGGCAAGTTCCTCTTTTGTGGTGCAGCGGCTACCGTCCACACCCTGGAAGGGCTTTTCGGAATCGATGATGTAGAAGAACCGCAGTAACTTCGTCGTATCCTGGCTTTTCCCCACAAGTTTTGCGTACTCCTCAAGGTACTTTTCCAGTTCTTCCTCCTTCCTCCCCGTCAACTCCTCGTAGACCGTCAGAATTCTCTGCAACCGGCCGTCGTCCAGGAGGGTTATGATTTTTTCCTCTCCCCCCGTGAGCCCTCCGGTGAGCTTCTTTCCAAGGATTTCCGAGAGCCTCTGCGGGGTGATGGTTTCCCCATAGAGCGCAAAGGGCAGGGACCTGTGCAGAGTATAGACAACCCTCACCACCATTTCCTCCGGACTCCTGGAGGCTGCCACGACATCGTCAAGCCAGATAGCCCTTGCAAGATCGTTGTTCTGGGAGCACCAAGTTTTGATATGCTCTTTTACCAGATGCCTCGCAGCGTGCTCAAAACTTTCGGCACTTTCCATGAAAGCCAGGGTAAGCTCCTCGAGGCTACTGTATGATCCCCCCATAAACGGGTAAGGAGTACCATACCGTGCTTCCTTTTCTCCATAAAAGACCGGAATATCTCGCTCTCCCTGGCACCATCGTCGCACTTCCTCATATCCCCAGCGCTTCCGGGGGTTGCGGGTGAGGAGGCCCTGAAGCAAAGGTCGGTACTCTTCGGAAACCTCAGGAATGGGGACGTCCTCGGTGGTTAGACGATACATGATGGTTCGCATATCCAATCCGGCAAAGGGATTGGCACCGGCAAGAATTTCATAGAGAATCATCCCCAGAGACCAGTAATCCACCTCTCTCCCCATCACCCCGGTGAAGGACTCTGGAGCACTGTAGAGAGGGGTTCCCTTCACAGAGGTCTGCTTTTTTGAAACTTCAGGGTCGATGACCGAGGAAATACCAAAATCTCCAAAAACAAGGTCGGGAGGCATATCCCGCCGTACCAGAATGTTAGTGGGTTTCAGGTCCCGATGGATGATCCCGTGCTCATGGAGAATTTTGAGACCTTCGTTGATTTCACCGATAAGTTCCCGAAGGAGAGCATCGTTGAGGGTTTTCCCCTGGAGGAAACTCCGGAGGTTTCCGAAAGGGGCGTACTCGAGGAGCTCATACCATCTCCCCGTCTCTTCGTCAAAACCGTACTCAAGGAGCTGGATGACGTGTTCTGGAAACCGTTCGGAAATCTCCTTAACCTTGGACAGAACCGTCTCCCTGGGTTCCATGCCCTTACGGTAGAGCTTGAGGACAAAACGCTGGTCACTCCGGGAGACCACAAAGATGTCGGCTTCTCCTCCCAAAGCGGAGAGTTCCTCCACAACGGCATAGTCGCGCCAGATTCGACGTCCCAGGGGCACAGGGCGAGACTCCGGAATCTCGCGGACAGTCCTCTCAGTCTCAGCGAGTGTTTTATCGACCTCCGATACGGTTTTCTCCTCAGAACCATTCTTGTCTTGCAACATGGAACAACCCCTCCTTTAAGGAGATGAGAGCCAGAACAATTCTGCCCTACGGGTGCTCTCTCTCCTGGGCTCTCCCCGTCTTCCCCTTCAGGCGATCCTTCACCCTCCATCTTTTTGGCTCCTTGGTGACCTGGAGGTAGTCAATTCGGTCAACCTCGTCCGGCTCTAAGAGGCGCTCAATGCGAAGGGGTATCTTTTGGCTAACCTCTGCCACAATCTCTTTGTAGACTGCACACCAGGACCGGGCGACGGCTTTGTCCCGTTCCGGGTCTGCTTCTCCGGCGTCCTCGATTTCCCTGACGAACCTGGTTATCACTGCCCCGTTTTGGTCCACCTTCAGGAGCACCAGGTAATCCTCCTCCGGGAGGATCTGCACCCTCACCGGCTGCCCCCTCTCCAGAACCTCTTCAGGATTCCCCCCTTCAAGGAGGAAACGGTAACCCCGTTCCTGGAGTTTGGCCGTGAGCCTCTCAATGACTCCCTTCCGCACCTCCCGCAGTATCGCCTCTGCCTCTTCCCCCCGTACCACGGCCTCAGCCTTTTCAATGAAAGCCCGGTATACCTGGGGAGAGGCAGACTCTGCACCCAGCAGGGCCTCTCCCTCGGACTGGAGATCAGGGGGAAGCTTTCCCTCCTGGAGAAGCTCGGATATCCTCCTTCGGTACGCCTGCATGCTGAGGAAACGCTCCTTGAGCTTACCGTACTCGATTCGTAGCTGCTCGTAGATGTTGGCAAGGGCGAAATCGTCGCTGATGCTCTCAAGAGGGGGGAATCTCCGGACGAGAGCATTTGCCACATTATGGTCGAGGTTGCGAATTCTGGCAAGAACCTCGTCAATACGCTCTCTGAGACCCGCCACCTTCTTCTCTCTTTTCTCTCTTTCAAGAGATTTCCTCAACTCCTCGATTTTCTCCCTGAGAGGATTCTGCCCTTCAGAGGACACCGTTGTTTTCAGACTCTCATGTGTAGTCTGTAACTGCAGGACGGTCGACCTGAGTCGATTGAGTTCCCGAACCTTTTCCACCATTGCCATGTCGCTTTGGGCGATTTCCCCAGCAAGCTGGGAAAGCTCACGGATGTGCTCTGCCAGATCTCCCCCGGTATCCACCCTGCACCGGGCGATTTCCTGCTGCAAAGAAAGGATAAACTCCTCTATCTGACGTTTCATGTCCCTATCAAGCTCTTCCAGCGCTTTTCTGGAAAGCTGCTCGAGATTTTCACAGTCCTTCTGCAACATCTGGGACTCGTTGTCAGCATGCAAAGCAAGAGTTCTGGAGTTTTCCCGTATCCTCTCGATGAGCCGTTTCCTTAAATCCTCAAGGCTGGATTCCGCCCTCTCCAGTTGACCGAAAACCCGGTGGAATTCCTCCCTGATGGCAGCAACCCTCCCGTTGAGCCACCAGGTGTAGTGGTCAACAGGCATGGAGTGCACCTTCTCAAAGGTGTGCTCTCCAAGCAAGTACTCCATATCCTTTTCCAGCTTCCTCAAGGCCAATGCGATGTCCTCATAACTCCCGGTACCATCACGCTCGCAGAGGGCTCTGTGCCTTCTCCACAGGTCCTCAAGAGACGCCTTGATTTTGGCGAGCACATCCCGCAGTTGCCTGTCACAGAGTTGATAGAACCCCACCGGAACGACAATCATCTGGCTACTCATCCTGACACCCCCTTCCGGGTCCTCACTTCGGCCCTGACCCGGGAAGAGAGATAGACCACACTGCCATCAGCAATCCGGTACCTGGTGTTTGGGGGGATCTTGACACCATTTATCAGGACCCCATTGGTGCTCTCCAGGTCAACAATGTACACATTTTCTCCTTCGATGAAAATCTGAGCATGGGCACGGGAAACGGTCATGTAATCTTTGAGAACCTCTTTCCCTTTGTGGTGCCTGCCAATGATGTCCCCATTACGGACGGGAATCTCCTGCCCGTTGACGATCAGGGTAACGCTTACCCCTCCATCTACCAAGGTCTTCTCCCCAGGACAAACCTGCTCGTGCCTTTCGGCCTCTCCAGCTGTGGAGAGAGCAATCGCTGGCTCAGGGGCCTCCTCCCGAAACTCTACAGGCCTCACCCTGGAGAGATCGGCAAGGCAATCAGGATTGGTACAGATCATCTCCGAAGGCGCATTCTTCGTCCCACAGGAAGGACAGATTTTGTACAACGGCATCACTTCGTTACCCCTTCACAGCTCATTGCGCCAACATCCTTTTGGTAGGGAATACCAATGATGTGTATCACGGCACCGCGTTCCACTATCTGCAGTCTCCGATCCTTTTTCTTCCTCGCGTACAGCCGGTATTCCTTAACCATCTGGGGGTCCTCTGTGAGAATAACCATACGCTGGTTCGCTGAACCCCTCCAGATGAGTTCGCTCTCAAGGCCCTCCTGAAAGGGCCCGTCCACAAGCACATCGACGTGCCGGAGAATATGGGGGTATTTTTGGGCGAGGAGCTCGTAAGTATACCCCGTATACACAAGGATATCCTCAAAGTGGTGCTTCCGGGCTAAGATCAGAAGCTGTAGCAGCCCTTCTGGCTGATCAAAGGGCTCACCTCCCGACACCGTAAGAGCCCTGGTGTCACAGCCTGCAAGGTACTGCTCGATCTCCTCAAAGGACATAGCCGATTTGGGGTCGAACTCCCAGGTATGAGGAGCCATACAGCCTTTGCAGCGGATGGAACAGCCCTGGACCCAGATTCCCAGCCGTTTTCCCGGTCCAAGGGTGTAGACGGGGTAGTGAATGAGGTTTACGAGGAGGCCTTCTCGGCAACAACCCTCCATCCCCATCGCTCCTCAACGAGGTCCAGAATTCGTACCTTCTCCCCCTCTCTGACGCCAAGTTCCAGGAGAACCACAGAGAGGGGATTCACGAAAACCTCCTCGAGCCGGTTCCCAATCCCTCTCCCTCCCATGGAGAGGTCGGAGCAGGTGAGGGCCACAAGCTTCTGCTCGAAGTCCTCATTCCACAGAAGCTCGACTTTCTGTTCGTCCTTGAGCTTTTCGCAGACGTTCCGGAGCATTTTCCTGAAGATTCCCAGGGCATTCTCCGGTCGAATAAAGTCAAAGACCACGATGTTCTTCCCAATGCGGTTGAGGATTTCCGGGCGGGAGAGCCGGAACCTGAAGTAATCCTCGATGGCTGCAAGAATTTCCCGCTCAACATCTTCATAGCTCATGGTCTCTCTAACTCGCTGAATCCTCTGGCCATCAGGGGTGGTCTCGTAAATGCCAAGGTTTGAGGTGAAGATGATGATGCTCTCAGAGAAGTAGACCGTCTCTCCCCTTCCGGAGGTGAGGCGCCCGTCGTCAAGAATCTGGAGGAAGAGGTCGAGGATTCTGGGATGGGCCTTCTCTATCTCGTCGAAGAGAATGACGGAGAAAGGGTTGCTCTTCACGGCATTGGTGAGCTCACCCCCTGCGTCATACCCCACGTACCCTGGAGGTGCTCCGATGAGGCGCTGGTCGGAGTGCTCCTGGCGGAACTCAGACATGTCAAAGCGCACATAGGCCGTTTCGCTCCCGAAAATAAGCTCGGCAATGGCCTTGGCCAGTTCGGTCTTCCCCACCCCGGTGGGACCGGCGAGGAAGAGCACCCCCTTGGGGCGCTGAGTGTAGCGGGAGAACTGGGCTCCCGAGAGGTTAAAGAAGGCCCTTCGGAGGATATCGGCTGCTTTCTTTACCGCCTTCTCCTGACCCATGACCCGGCGGGAGAGGATTTCCTCCGCCCGGAGGATCTTCTCCCGATCGATTTTCGCCCAGGGGTTTTCCGTCACTCCAATTTTGTAAAACCGGATGGCTTCGCCTATCTGCGTCAGGGGGAGTTTCTCCCGCATCGCCAGGGAGAAAATGGAAATCAGTTCGGTTCCGAACATGCCACTTGTCTGGTCGACAAAGAGGGAGACGACCTCCTTCTGCTTTGGCTCTTCGAGTTCCTGAATTTTCCCCCGCAGAATTGAGTGGATAATGAACCTGCGGACCTCGTTATCGGGCTTCGGGATGGCAACGCTTTTCACCTTAGGATTGGAGAGCATGTACCATGCCGGAAGGTCGTTTTCCTTTTCAAGGACAATGAAGATGAGATTGTTCTTTGGGTAAGCACTCCCCTTGAGCTTTCTGGGCTGAACGAGAAAGCTCAGGCGAAAGAGCCGGTAGAGGAAATGGTTTAAATCGTCGAATTCGATATCGTTGAGCCGGGAGGCGAAGTTGAGGAGCGCCGCGGTATAGAAATGCTCGTTCATCACAATCCGCTCAATAAGGGGATAATCCTGGGTAATGGTAGTTATCGGGCCTTTCCTGTCACCATCTCTCCGGGAGCATTCTGCATCGCTCAGGTTGGGAACGTTGAGCTCTTGAGCTCTTTCCGGAGCCCCGGAGATGATTCTCAGCCCGTATAGCGGCTCATAGGTTATGACGAAATCATAACCTTCTTCCTGGCGCAGGAGTGTGGCCAGAGCTTCGTCCAGCGGGACGACGGTGGTTACTTCCTCGTTCCCACTTTTCAGCGTTACGGGGAAAACGTCATAGACGTTCCCAAAAAGGATGAACTGAGTCTTTACGGAAAGGAACTTTAGTATTTCCCTGGCCCACTTCTGGAGCATGCAGCACCTCCCAGCGCTTCAACCCAGAACCCTCACAAGGACGATACTGATATTGTCCGTCCCGCCCCTTTCCATGGCCCGCTCAAAATAAGAGGAGAGCGGCTCTTCACTCCTCAGGCATGCTTCCATTTCCTCCTCAGAGAGCATCTCCCACAGTCCATCGGAACAGATAAGGAAACGGTCCCCCATGGAAACAGGTATTTCCCTGACGAAGATTTCGAAGTCCCCATCCTCAACCCCTATGGCCGAAGTAATAATGTGTCTCTGGGGATGGTTTCTGGTTTCTTCAGGGCTGATGACACCTGCCTCCACAAGACGTTCCACCACGGAGTGGTCCTTGGAAATTCGAACGAGATAGCCAAAGCGTTCCTGATACACTCTGCTATCCCCGACATTGAAGACGATTCCCTTCCCCTCCTGGAAAACGATTCCTGCTACCGTAGAAGCCATCTGCACCTTCTCCAGGAAACTCCGGGCGTGGACCTCGAGCTCCTTTTGACATGCCCTCAGAACTTCGATGACTTCTTCCGCTGATCTTGCCGACATTTCGGCAAGCGTCTTTAGAACAAACTCCGAGGCAACTTCACCGGCCTCGGCACCACCAACACCATCAGCCACAGCAATAGTAACCGGCGAGTTACCAACCTCGATCTCCTCGCCTCCCCTTTCATCGCGAATAAACCGCAGGTGAACAAGAATACCATCCTCGTTGTGCTCTCTCGCTTTCCCGGGATGGCAGAGATATTCAACTTTCAAGCGCATCTTGTGCGACCTCCAAAGGGCGCAGGAATGAAGAAGGCTGTAAAATGTCTGCTTCCACAAATCCACAAAAAAGTGAGCAGGCAGCTACTTCAGTGGTTTTCCACAAAGAGGACAGTGTGTCTTAACGGTTCCAAAGCCAAGAAAACCAACATCTGCATATACGCAGTCCTTGCAGATAAAATGACCGTTCTCGCAGGTTTTGCCACCTTCCACATCTTTTTCCTTGCCGCAGCAATCACAAATTCTTCTCAACTGTTCACCCCCTCCTTTTTTCACATCCCCATAGGGAAAGATCCTTTAAAATCACTCAGTAGGAGCCTCGACCCTACCGGGATTCAGTTTTCAACACTTTTAAGAGCGCCACTACATTGGCTAAATATTCTGCATGCTCAGGTTGAGCATGTTTGACGAAATTCTCAAAGGGCTCTATTGCCTCCCGAAGTCGGCCGAGCTTAGCCAAGACAACACCCTTGTTATTCCAGGCTGCGCAAGCCCTGGATCCATCTTGAGGGTCCTGTCAAAGCAAGTGATTGCCTCCCGGAGTTGACCGAGATCACGTAAGACATTACCTTTGTTATACCAGGCCACCGCGCCTTCAAGACCCACACTATTCATCCCCCTTACCGTTATCCCCAGAACTTCTGCGTGAAAAACCCACAAGATAACCGCACATTTCCACCCCTTCCGAGGGTGTCCCGCTGAGCTTCAATCCCGCGAACGGTCTATGAGGATGTCAAAGAAAATATTCAAGGCAATATCTACGTTTTTGATGAGAAATTCTGTTTCAATCCCGCGAACGGTCTATGAGGATGTCAAAGAGCACATCTTTCCTGAAGTTTGAGGCAATTATACCCCAGTTTTCCCTCTCCTGCAAGGGGGCCTTTTCCCTCGTGGGAAGGGACAAGGGAGACAGTGGGAGGGGAATCTTCGAAAATCGAGGGAGTTTTCTTCTCCAGATCCTCTCTGCGCAACGTATGGAGGGGAAGAAAGCCTTAATTGTCAAGGAAAACCGAAGGAGAAGAACTTCGCAAATCCTTTTCCTTCCTCCTTCCCAAAATCGATTTTCGAAAATTCCTGCCTCTTTCTCCTTTTCCACCCCTTCTCTGACCGCTTCATTCCTGGTTTCCTCCTCCGGAGAATTTCGCATTTTCGCAAATCTCCCTCCAGGAAAAGCTGGAAAGGGGGATTTGCGAAAAAATCAATTGTCTTTTCCTCCCCTTTTCTCCCTCTGAAATCCTCAAAAACCCCTGTATGGTGGGCATTTTCCCAAAAGAAATCCCCTTTCGCAAATTCCCCTTCCCAGGGGAGCCTCGGCGCCACCTTTCCATTTGGGAAAAACCCCACCGCTTTTCCTTTCCTGCCGGTGGATTGTTCAGCTTGGGTATTCTACGGCACTGGTCGTACACAAGCGATGTCTTGTCGATTCTGGCAGAACCATTCCACTCAGGAGCATTCCCCTTCAAGAGCAGCCCAGCCATACCTAACTAACCCCGTGCGCCAGCACGCTGCCACCATGCTCCGGATGAAGCATGTCTAACAACGCTTCCGGAGGTAGCCTCCAGGAAATGGACCTCGATCGCCTTGACCAGACCCTTACGGTCATCGGGGGAAGACCAGATCTGCTCACCTTAATGACAGGCCTTGAGCCAACCGAGAGTTCCGACCAGCTCGCCTCCGATTCGTCCCCGCCAAGGAGGAGGCCTGAACCTCTTGGGTTAACCTTGGCTCATTCCAGCAGCGACAAATGTGATTAGCCAATCTAATCCCTGAAATCTTCAACGACTTACTGTTTCAGCGCTGGTATTTCGGTGTACGTGTTAATCTCCAAGACTAAGGAGTTGAAGGTGGGAGAAGCCACAGCCTACTCGCGCTTCTTAGGTGGTACCTCAGGCGTCGCTTCTGGAGGGTTCATAAGTTCTTCCAGTGGTACGGTGGTCTCTCGAAGCCCCAGGATTTCCTCTGGAGGAACAACGATCTTGTAGTAGTGGGGATAGAACCTCTTTCCGACCTCGTAGAGCATCTCGTAGGTTATAGGCCTCTTCTTTTCTTTGGCTTTCTTTCTTCTGCCCATAAGCTCCTCCGCCTTCCTTCCTCAAAAAGCTCAATGGCCTGCTGCACAACGTCATCGGTGATCTCCCGCTGTCCCCTATCGAGGGCAATTCTCAGAGCGTTGGAACAGATGAGGACAGCATGCCTCGGGATGCCAAGGCTATGAAGGAAGATGTTCTCAAGCTGTGACTCGGTGAAAATGCGCTCGTCGCACCCAGCAAGGTTTAGGCGGAACCCGATCATTTGTCTCATGTCCTGGAAGTCAAGGGGCGAAAGCGACGTGGGGAAGACCAGACGGTCCCGGAAGGCCGGAATGCGGTCGAACTTGCGGAAGACCTCCTCACTCCCCAGGAGGATGAACTGGATGAGCTTCGTTGAAGGGGTCTCGATGTTCGAGATGGTCCTGAGTGCTTTGAGGGCCTGGAACGGCGCCTCCTGAAGCTCATCGATGATGAAGACCGGGCGGATGTTCTGCTCGGCCTTGCGGAAGAGGACCTCTTTGAGCGTCCGGTCGTTCTCCGCCATGTTCCGGTGGGCTTCCTTCCCAAAGGCGGCGATGATCCTCCGGTACACATCAAGGAACGACCCGAACGACCCGGCGCTCTCGATGAAGTGCACCTCCCAGTGGGGACGGATCTCGGGGATGTTGTGGATGAGGTAGTAAGCTAGAGACGTCTTCCCAAGCCCCATGGAACCCCAGATGGCCGCAAAGGCACTTCCGGAATCGATGCTGTAGATCGCCCTCCGGTAGGCCGTCTGGTGCTGTTCCGTGAAGTACAGGTACCGTGGGTCAGGTAAAACACGGAATGGATATTCGGTAAAGCCGAAAAACCTACAACACCGGGCGTAGTAATCCTTTCCTAAACTGGCAAGAGTCGTCTTGTTACGATCCAACAAAGTTCCCTCCTTCGAGCTTCGGTACAATTTTCTTCTATTGTACACCTCCTCTGTCCACCTTTCGAGGTGGAACCTCATGGTTTCAAGGTCCACCTCATCCCCACAGTACGCCCAGAACTCCTCCCGGAAGGTTCGGTTGAGCCGTTCCACCACTCCGTTGAGCTTTGGAGACCTTGGAGGAAGGACGAAGAGCTTGATACCGTATTCCTTACAGGCCTCCTCAAATTCCCCATAGAATTCACTTCCTCCATCTACCTGAATGGCCCGTACTGGAAAGGGACACTTCCTGAGGAGTTCCTCGAGGAACACCCTGTGTATAGGTCCACATCATGTGGGACACTCAACAAGTCCAGTGTCTCTCAGGTACTCCCAGGGACTCCTGTACCCCAAGCTCCAGCGTGTTCTTTTCCTATTGTACATCTCTTCAGTCCACTTTCGAGGCGAATGATTTCCGCAAATCCCTTGAGCCTTCACCTCCCCATACCTCGTTCAGGCAACCCAAAATCAAGCACAGGAGCTTTCCTAACGCCTCCTCCCTACAGAATACCCCCACCACCTTTGTTCTTTGCTCTACCTCCCCCGTTTGCCTGCTGTTTTTTTCTTTTTCTGCATAGAAAGAGCATACCTAATCCCCCTTGACGTACCTCCATTCTTAGGGTACAATTATAAGCGAAATGTACCCTAAGTGGGAGAGGGAACCATGAGGGAAGAGGTGCGCAGAATCCTGAACGGAATGACCCGGGAGGAACTCATCGAGGTGTGGGAGTACGTTGCTGAGCTCATTGACGAGAAGGAAGAAGAAACCCCAGAGAACCAGAGAGGTCATGTTGAACTCAAGTGGATTCCCGGGAAGGGCGGGAAGCTCTATGGACCCTATGCCTACCTCAGATGGTGGGAGGATGGGAAGCACAAGGCGAAGTACCTGGGCAAGGTGGTGGTGTAGCCCGGGGAGAACTCCGGGCTTTGCAATCTATGGAAGGAGGATGAAAACCCTTGGGACGCTCAAAGCTGGGTAGAAAGAAGGAGCTGGCCCTGGTGGCCCTCCTGGAGAGCCGGGACCTCAAAGAGGCGGCAGAGAAAGTGGGGGTTTCCGAGGTAACCCTCTGGCGGTGGCTACGGCGGGAGGACTTCCGCAATGCCTTCCGGGAGGCCAAGAAGGAAGCGGTCTCCCCGGCCATTACAAAGGTCCAGCAGGTATGTGGGAAGCGGTGAAGACCTTGCGGGAAATCATGGTTTCAGGGAAAGGTGAGATCCCGAGGGTCCAGGCGGCTAAGGCAATTCTCGAGCTTGCTCTCAAAGCCCTGGAGGTTGAGGAGCTTGAAGAGCGAATTGAGGCGCTGGAGAAACGGGTGAGCAAAGGGGGTGATGGCGGATGGGATTGAGAGAAAGGCTCAAGAGGCTTGAGGCGCTTTTGGCGCCCAGGAAGGAGCGGGTTTTTGAGGTAATCCTCGAGGACGATGTGCCGCCGGAGGGAAAAGAGGATGAGGGAGCTAAAGAAGAGAATCAAGAGACTGGAGAAGGCCCTCAATCCTGAACCCTCCTTCCGCCCCGGGGTGGTGTTCCCGGAATCCTTAGATGGCGGGTACCGTGCGAAAGGCACCAGGGAAGAGCGGGTTTTTGCCACCCTCGAGGAGGCTAAGGGTTTCCTGCGAGCCCGAGGATGTAGACCCATCATTGTTGTGGAGCTTGTAAGCGCTAAAAGAGAGGCATGAGCAACAGGAAGTGCTCCAAACTTCTCCTTACAAAAGCGGTTTTTTCGATTCTTGTGGCAGCAGAATGTAAAGAGGGTTAAGGATGACTACATATCTTACCCACAACCCACAAGATTGTTGACATTGTTCTTTTTAAGGGCAACAATAAAGTTAAAAACCAAGAATGCCCTACATTAGAGGGGGGATTAGGGCAATGCTTGGCAGAAGACAAACGCCCTCCACAGACTCTGGACCAGTTTATACCCCACACGGCTTGAAACTCAGACTTACGGTCAAAGATGCATTTTCGATGATAGGACAACTTTATCCTCGAGTTCGGCCCAAAGAGGTATTTCTTGCCACAGAGGCGATATCCAACATTCCAACAGTGCTATCTCATGTCATCTTTTTAGTTGCCCTGAGTGCTGGAGCCAATCCTTGGGTGACTATCGTAGCTACAGCGATTGGTACCCTGTGGGGATTATTTGTTGTGTGGTGTGGTGCGTTCTTTTTAGCCCCTGGTGCTCTTATGGTTGCGAAAGTGTTTAGCATACCATTTGCAGCCTACTTGCGCTACATCATAATGCCCGTGCTCGCTTATAGCTTGCGAGGATGGAATGGTGTGTTTATCTGGTTAGGGGCTTGGATTGTGGCTTCACTTATTGGATGGGTTGTAGAGTTTTGCTTAATTCGTCGTCTTTACTCCAAGACGAGTTTGCCAACGACTATGTCTGAAGTAGCGTTTTTACAGGCCTGTCGCCTTCATGCTCTAGCTCTTGGTATGGACTGGAAGCAGCTTGGACAAGACAGCGATGAAATTGACTGGCTTTCTCCAGCCACGGAGTATGCATTTGAGTATCCGAACCATCTACCCTATTCATTTGTTGCCTCTATCTTTTCTTCCGGCGAAGAGCCATAGCCTGCTAAAAATCGAACAAGGGAATATCAGTTACCAGTTTCGAACTGGGCTATACAGAACCTTCATCGACAAAATCTCTGTCTCTGATACGCTTTTCATGTTCTTTTTGCGAATCTTCCTGGGTTAGAGCCAAATACCCTTTAGTCATGGGTAAATCGTTATGTCCCAAGATTCTTTGTAAGGCAAAAAACATTCATTTCTTCCCGAAGAGAATACAAAGCAAAGCTGTGCCTGAGGCCGTAAAGCGTAACCCGGTGGCCTAACCTCTTTGAACAGTCCCTCGAGCGGTGGCACCAGGAAGAAACCAGCATGGGTTTTCCAAATTCATTGCAGGACACCGGGGCGAGAAAAGTCCTTGGGCAGAGACTTGCCACCGGGGTAGTACTTCTCCCTTCCCCACCGGAGAAAAAGTGCTCTACGAGCTTCCTGAGTGCATTCTCACCCCCCTCCCTCGGGAAATTTCTGACAACAATTTGACAACAACGCAGAGAAAAAACGAGGAGATGGCAAAATAAAAAATCCAGATTTTAAGCGCCTTCGAGTGATGTGGGGAGACACCAAAATACCCATGCCTAAGACTTGGGAGCAGGGGGTCGGCCGTTCAAGTCGGCTCGCCCCGACCATTTTTCCTCCGGGTTCGATACGCTCAGAGAACACTCCTCCTTATAGAAGAAGTGCTTCTTCAAAAAGCAGTATAGGAGTACTTCTTTCCTTCTGTCAACGGTCGACAAAAAGACACAGGCTTTTTCTCTGGAGAACTCTTGAGGGCATCTGGGGGTAATGAACCTGCGGGTCGCAGAACTCGAGAGACTCTCGGAATGGACTTACGCAAACGGCAACTGGAAAGCAGAAGTCAGAGCGTAAAACTGCGAAGGCAACAACATCAAAAAGGGCAAAAGCACCAGGCAGAAAAAACGAGATTTACAAAGCCCCTGGCGCCCCCAAGCGGATTTGAACCGCTGCCGTCGCCTTGAAAGGGCGATGTCCTAACCTGGCTAGACGATGGGGGCGCAGGCAAGCCCTATTTTACCGAAAGGTTTCCAAAAAAGCAAGCGATGTGGAGCACCCTCCACAAATTACTCCCGGATGATGGCACTCGTGGGACAGGAATCGATGGCCTCGTCAACACAGCTTGCGCTTGTGTCTGCGCCGTCTTTTACCACACTTTTCCCGTTGGCGTTCATTTCAAAGACATCAGGGCAAATCTGCACGCAGAGCTCGCAACCGATGCAGAGTTCTTCATCAACTCGAAGAGCCATGGCGTATCTCCTCCCTTAGATGGAATTCGAAAACCAGGACACATTATAACAAACCGGGAGCTTCTTTTCTATGCGTCAAGGAATTCCCGGGCCAATCTTTTACAGGAGTTATGAAAACCCGATCCACCAGGACGGTAAAATCTCCTCGACTCACCGTCCCCTCATTTGCGTTGACGGGAAGATCGGCCTCGACAAGAATCTGAAAATCCATCCCATTGACTGCCACAAGGTCATGGCAATGCCTGATGATGCACAAATCCCGTTCAGTTACTTCGCTCTCCTCCCCAGCCTCTTCCAGAATCTTTCTGGCTACGGGAGAACTTTCAAGGTGCTGGTACTTTCCTTCCCGGGAACTGTATTCTGAGCCGCAACAATTTCCATGTCACGCAAAAGGGCCGAAAGCTCAATAATCCTTTGTTCTCTCCCGGGGATTGCCATTTCACCCTCCCTCCCCAAGCAAGCGCTGCAGGTCTTCTTCGCCAAAGCCAAAGTAGTGCCCGATCTCGTGAAGGAGCACCTCCCTGACCTTCCTGCGGAATTCCTCCTCCCGGGGTGCTATTCTCCGGATGTTTCCGAGGTAGAGGACAATCCGATCCGGGAGCACAAAGGTGTACCCCAGGCCTCTTCTGGGAAGCGGAACCCCCTGGTAGAGCCCAAGGACAAATCCCAGTCCCCTTTCTGCCTCATCCCGGACAACAAACTCTACGTTCTCCAGCTTTTCCCGCAAAGGAGGTGGAAGGGCATCAAGAACCTCCTGCAGAACTGAGGCAACGATCTCCCGCTCTTCCACGGAACTCCCCCAAAGCTCAGACCTTCCCACAGGCCCAACGGAACCCTCCCTGAAGATACCATGAGCGGTCAGAGAAGTCAAAAAGGCCTTGCAGTACCTCTCCTCCAGGTCGGAATTCTGGTATACGCTCTTCCGGGAGGGGTGGAAGACGACCCGAAGAAGAAACTCCCTCAAAACATTCAGGTCCTTCCTCTATACGTTTGCGAGGCCCCTTGGTAACGTCGAGACCACAACAGGAGGTCCCAGGGTCCTGGGGAGGAGAGCCCTCCGGAGGACCTTCGGGAAAGCAATGCCGAAATTCTTCCGGTAGCAGCAGGTAGCGCACCGTGGTGGGGAAAGGTCCTGGACCAGTAGCCCGGTGAAGCAATCCGGAAAAAACACGTTGAACTGGGGAAGAGCCGCAGCATCAGAGCACGTACCCGTAAGCAGGCAACATAGGAAGTGTCTTCCCGTGAATACTCTGGGCAAGCTTCAGAAAGACCTGGAACAAAGAGGCTCAGGTGAGGGGATATGAACCCTGCAGTATCTGCCATCCACCGGGCTTGCCCATCCCTTCATCGGTGGACCTACCGGCACCACTTCCTCCTCTCCAAGCGTAGGGCATTGGGGGAAGCGGTGGAAGAGAGCGAAAGACGTGTTCCTTGTAGTAGTCCCGGATAGTGCGGAGCACGTCTTTGGCTTTTTCCAAAGAGGAAGAACTCGAGCAGAGCTTCAGAACTTCGAGTATGGTGGAGCTAAACAACCTTGTATTACGGCCACCGGAGTCAGAAGCAACGCAGGGAGAAAAGCAGATAGCGTAGAGCTTCGGAAGAAGCGGCGCACAACCCCTGGCGCGCCCGGCGGGAATCGAACCCACAACCTACGGATTAGAAGTCCGTTGGAGCTGCCAGAGGCTTTATGAACCCCAACTTTCGCCCTCTCCCTTTTCTTACCACTCTGCAAAACCCCTCCCACCAATAACGGATTCCCTCTTTTTATTTGAGGATTCCTCGCTTTCGCTCAAGGTACCGTCGTTTCTTTGCCCTCCGGTAACATCGCATGGAGCAGTACTTCGCCCGTGGGTCAAGAACCGGAGCATTGCACCCCGGAGCTTCGCAGGTTCTGGCCATCAAGGGGGCAAGCTCCTGGAAGTACCACTGTAAGAAGGCGGCATCTAAGGCGCAATAAGCCCGGAAGTACCAGACCACCGGGGGAAGGCCTTTGGTTTGTTGCTGGTGTACCGGGACAAGCTCTATGGTCCCAAGCTTTACCCCGACTACCTCAGCGAGGAAGTTCCAGGCGTAGCCTGTAAGCTCATGGTCTCTCAGGGTAGAGGCTTTGGGTAACCTCTGCCTCAAATCCCTACCAAGCAGGTTTGGGTTTGCGCTCTCCTGGATTGCCGCTATGATGGCATTGGAAAGCGCAAAGGTGGGTTGGATTGCCTTCCAAAGGCGGTTGCCCATCTCTTCCTGAGGCAGAGAAGACTCCAGGGGTTTGACCCGGGAAAGACCACAGGACAGGACCCGGAAAAACTCGTGCCCTTCTTCAGCAAAAAACTCCCGCAAAGGAGCAAGCTTCCCGTTCTTTGCCCACTCTGCGATGTTGGTGAGGTAGCGGAACCAGATTAACCCCTGTCGGGTGGTGGCCGAGAAATCAACCCCTCCGGTAGTGCTCAGCACCAGAGGTTTCACCAGACCATAACGGGCATAAAATTCCTGGATTTTGCCCCATTCTCCACGCTCGAAAGCGAAACTCAGTTGCCTGACCTTCTCCCAGAAGCGTGGGTCACCGTCGATTTCCCAGGTGTCCGAGCGGGAGGAAGGATTGTGGGCAGTAAAGACTACCGGTGTTCCCTCCACGGTGATGGTGCGCTCTTTACCGTTTGGTGTGTCGACATCCCGGAAGCACACCCTCCCCCGCAGAGCGTGGAACTCCATGGAGGCTAAAAATGGAGCAAGGGGAATCCCGCTTTGTTCAGTCATTTCCTCCAATCCTTCCACCAAAATTCTACCCCCATTGTAACATGGGAACAGAAATAGTGTCAAGTTCAGGAGGTACAAAAGGAAATGTTCACAAAGGCGAGGTTTAAAACACTGGCCTTGGGTGTCAAAGTCAAAGAGTTGGCCAGGCGAATCGATGTTTCGGAATCCTATTTAACCAATATTCTCAATGGCAGGGTAAGGCCATCTCAGGAGGTACTGAGGCGGATTGCCGAAGCTCTGGGGTTGGAACCCGACGAGGTGCAGGAAGAAGTCAAAGGTGAAGAATAGCCACCTGGTGCCGGCACACCGGTGGCCAAAGAAAGGAGGAAATGAAATGACCACCACAATTGTCCCACACCACCGCTTGCGCCGTCAAGGGGGGTTTTTGATTGCTACCCGTTACGCCAAACCCAACCATCTCCTGCAGAAACCCCCAGCGTGGAGCTACAACGTCGAAGTCATCGAGGCCATGAAGGAAGCCGGTGTTAATATTTTAGAAGTGGTCTTCGGTGACAAAGTCTTCTCCTGTCCCCTGGAACGCTTTTGGCGCCACGCAAGGCGCCACAACAGGGGGTGGGGAGACCAGTTATTTCTCCCCCTCCAGTACTGGGATGTGCGCACCGCGGGTGAGCCCGAACTCCCGCAGGAGTCACGGGAAGGAGGTTCCCTCATTGCTCAGCTTGCCCTCTTCTGAGATTCCCACCTTAGAGGTTGCGAAGGAATACCTTGAGCGGGGATGGCAGGTCATTCCCATCCCCGCAAGGGGGAAAGCCCCCCGAATTCCTGAGTGGCAGAAATTGCGTTTGCCCCCTGAAGAGTTACCCCGCTATTTTGGCAATGGGGGGAATGTGGGTGTCCTGCTTGGCGAACCCTCCCAATGGCTTTGCGATGTAGACCTTGATTGTCCCGAAGCCCCGAGGATTGCCGACCACTTCTTGCCCAAAACCAACGCCGTCTTTGGTCGAGCGTCAAAGCCCAAATCCCACCGGCTCTACCTTTGCCCTGAAGCCAAAACCATCCGCTTCGAATGGCAGGGTGAAGTCATCGCCGAAATCCGCTCAACAGGTGCTCAGACTGTCTTCCCGCCCTCAGTCCATCCCAGCGGCGAACAAGTCCGTTGGGTTGAGGACGGCGACCCAGCACCTGTGGATTTTGCGACCCTGAGGCATGCTGTAGCAAAACTTGCGGCGTGCGTTTTGCTTTCCCGCTATTACCCCGCAAAGGGGAGCCGACAGTTCGCTGTGATGGCGCTTTCTGGTTGGCTTCTCCGCTGTGGCTGGACCGATGACGAGGTGCGGGAATTCCTTGAGGCTCTTTGTACCCTTGCCGAGGACGAGGAAACCCGCATGAGGTTGGCGCAAATTCGTAATACAGCAACAAAAGTGGAACATAACCTTCCCGCCACCGGACGTCCAACGCTTGCGCAGTACTTTCCCGAAGAGATTTTGCAAAAGGCCGCTGATTGGCTCGAGCTGGGAACAGAGAAAACCAGAGTGAAGCAATTCGTGGTCCTGGACAAATTTTACCCCCGTCCATTCACTGAGCGGCTCATTGCCCGCTACCAGTTCTGGTGGCCCGGGGGGAAGGAACCGCTGTACTGGTACGACCCAGAAGAAGGTGTTTGGCGAGACGACGGGGAAGAACTCATTACACATGAACTCAGGACCGCCGTTGAAGAACTGCCCGATGTACAGAAGCGTAGGTACGTCGTTGATGAGGTTATAGCTGATGTCAAGGGGGTGTGCTGGAAGGGAAAGCCACTTCCCGAGCCGTCCCTCCTCCTCATCCCCTTGAAGAATGCGGTATTCGACTTGGAGAGCGGAGAACTGCGGGAGTACAGGCCGGAAGACTTCTTCACCACAAAGCTCCCTTGGAGGTACAATCCTGAAGCTCAAAGCAACTTCATCATCCCGCTTCTTGAGAGCATTCTACCCCCAGAGGAGACCATCACCCTCTACGAGCTCATGGCGTACTGCCTGCTTCGGGCCTACCCCTACCAGAAGTTTTTCATCCTCTACGGAAGAAGCGCCAACGGGAAGAGCGTCTTCACCGGAATCCTCCAGCACCTCCTGGGAGAGGAGAATGTGGCCAATGTGAGCCTCCACGAGCTACAGCACGACCGCTTTGCAGCAGCAAGGCTCTACCGGAAACTGGCCAATGTGAGTGGTGAGGTTGAATACGAGGACGTGAAGCGCACCGGACTTCTGAAACAACTTTGCGGTGGAGACATGATTGAAGCGGACCGCAAATTCCGGGACCCGGTCAAGTTCAAAAACCACGCAAAGCTTATTTTTCTCACCAATGAGGTCCCCCGGAGTGCAGACACCACCGACGCCTTCTACCGCAGGTTGTTCCTCATCGAGTTTTCCCAGCAGTTTCTGGAGGACCCAAAGCTTGACGTCAAAATAGCCACAGCAGGAGAAGAGGAGTATGAAGCTCTGCTCGTCAAGGTCCTGGAGACCCTCAAAGCGTTGAAAGCAAGGGGGTTTGTGTTCACCAGACACAGACCAAAGGAGGAGGTCAAGGAGCTCTACCTTAAGTTAGCTTCGCCTTTGAACACCTTCATCAAAGAACACTGTGAGGTGACCTACAGAGGTGATGATTTCATCTACAAATTTGAGTTCAAGGAGAGGTTTGGCCTGTGGCTCCAGAAAAAAGGTAGGACTGCCTACACGGATGCAAGACTCAAGGAAGAGATGTTGAGTTTAGGACTGGATGAAGCTCGCAAAGGCAAGGACGGGTGGTGGGCTTGGGTGGGAATCAAATGGAGACTGTCAGGACTGTCAGAACTGTCACACTTTTACAACCGTTTTAAGTCAGGGGAAAATCAATATAAAAACCATGACAGTCCTGACAGTCTTGACAGTAACCTTGAGGAAACCACCCTTGAGGAACCCCCCGATTGGGTCCAAGAAGGGGATTCCGGTCCAGAGCTTCCATCACCTGAAGACCATACTTCCTCAAGCGGTAACCTTCAAAGTCAGGAAGGAACCACTCAAGGTGTTACCGATGTTACTGATGTTACCGATTTTCCTACATATAATTTCCACTCTCCCGTATATAAGAGTTTATACCGGAAAGTCGGTAACATCGGTAACACGAGTAACACACCCTTTGAAGAAACCCCACTCACCCACGACTTTGAAGAAATCACCATCCCTGATGACGATTCGCCTTCAGATGCTTCCCTTTGTACTACAGAGCAAGGCGCACCTGCTGAAGAGCTTCCTGACTGGCTCACAGAAAGCTTTGAAGAGCAACCCCCTCCACCTCTGGATGAGCCACAGAAAGCCCCTGTACTCCATCCTCCCTGCCCTGTTTGTGCTCACCCTCAGCGTGACGAAATCGAATACCTCTATGACTGTCTCATCTCCCCCAAACGGTTAGGTGAGCGTTACGGTCTTGACCCCGGGACCATCACGGTCCACATGGAGCAACACCGGGGAGCACCACGGGGGCCTTGATGCAAGGGTGCAAGGGAATGCAAGCAAGGGTTTTTTCTCAGGGCTTGACGTCCTCCCGTTCTTAGGGTACAATAAAACCAGAGATGTACCCTAAGAGAGGAGGGGGAGCCATGAAGGAGGAAATCCGCAAGGTCCTGGAGGGAATGACCCGGGAGGAACTCATCGAGGTGTGGGAGTACGTTGCTGAGCTCATTGACGAGAAGGAAGAAGAAACCCCAGAGAACCAGAGAGGTCATGTTGAACTCAAGTGGATTCCCGGGAAGGGCGGGAAGCTCTATGGACCCTATGCCTACCTCAGATGGTGGGAGGATGGGAAGCACAAGGCGAAGTACCTGGGCAAGGTGGTGGTGTAGCCCGGGGAGAACTCCGGGCTTTGCAATCTATGGAAGGAGGATGAAAACCCTTGGGACGCTCAAAGCTGGGTAGAAAGAAGGAGCTGGCCCTGGTGGCCCTCCTGGAGAGCCGGGACCTCAAAGAGGCGGCAGAGAAAGTGGGGGTTTCCGAGGTAACCCTCTGGCGGTGGCTACGGCGGGAGGACTTCCGCAACGCCTTCCGGGAGCTCAAGAAGGAAGCGGTTTCCCTGGCCATCTCGAGGATTCAACAGGTGTGCGGGGAAGCGGTGGAAACCCTGCGGGAGGTTATGACCCTGGGGAAAGGTGAGGCTCCCAGAGTCCAGGCGGCGAAGGCCATTCTCGAGCTTGCCCTCAAAGCCCTGGAGATTGAGGAGCTCGAAGAGCGGATTGAAGCCCTGGAGAAACGGGTGAACGAAGGGAGGGATGGTGGATGGGATTGAGAGAGCGAATCAGGGAGCTTGAGAGAAGAATTTTGAAGCGGGAGAAGCCGAAGGTCTTTGATGTCATCCTCGAGGACGACGTACCCCCGGAGGAAAAAGAGGATGAGGGAGCTAAAGAAGAGAATCGAGCAACCGGAGAAGGCCCTCAATCCTGAACCCTCCTTCCGCCCCGGGGTGGTGTTCCCGGAATCCTTAGATGGCGGGTACCGTGCGAAAGGCGCCAGGGAAGAGCGGGTTTTTGCCACCCTCGAGGAGGCTAAGGGTTTCCTGCGAGCCCGAGGATGTAGACCCATCATTGTTGTGGAGCTTGTAAGCGCTAAAAGAGAGGCATGAGCAACAGGTCGACACAGGTCCCCGGGGGCCAAGCGACCCCCGGGTTTGGTCTAAAGGTAATGGAGAATGGGACCCCAGTTTCTAAGTTCTTTTTCGTCATCGACATAAGTGATGTCCCCTTCGACGTCCACAATTTTTCCCTTCTTCACGTAGAATCTTCCCACGACGTCTCCATCAGCGTGCCAGTAGCCGTGAGGACCAAAGGGGAAATGTAGTCCTTCGGTTCTGTCGCACAGGTCGTTCGTAACTTCATTGATGTAGTGCTCCTCATGGCAGAACGGACAGTAGAACGAGAAAGCAATCCCTCCCCCCTGCATGGTCCACTTGTAAACGTTGAATCCCTTCATCCTCGCTTCCTCCTTTCGGGATTACGCTTCCTCCGGGACCTCCCCAAACACTTCTTCGTACCCAAGGTGTTTCTCAGGAAGCTGCTCATACCATTCCTTTGCTTCCTCTCTGGAGATGGGCTCAATGGAGCTTCGTTCTCCCTGCCATTGTGTAGTGCGGAAGAGGAAGAACTGTCCCTTTGGGGTTCTGTAGAGGTAGGTGTTCCGCCCTCTGCGGTCCCAGTTACGCCCATCCCAGTAGCGGTCATCGGCCACCAGGGTAGCCTTCTCCGTGTCGTACACCTCCCGTTGATGATTTCCCGCATTTCCTCTCCTCCTTCCCTCTCGTTTAAACGCCCTACAGGACCACTTCCACACGAGGGGAATACATTTCCCCTTCCCCGAAGACTAAAGGTGCTCTACGGGCTTTTTGGTGCACTCCTCACCTCCCTTTGATTTTCCTCACCCTCTTTGAGACCAGGGTATGTAAGGGAGTGCTCTTCCCATGCTCCTCCCGCAAATCCCTTTGAGTTAAAGCAAGGTAGCGCTTGGTCATGGTTAAATCCGTGTGCCCAAGGATTCGCTGTAGAGCAAAGACGTTCCCCCCATTGCGCAGAAAGAGGATGGCAAAGGAGTGCCTGAGGTCGTAAGGGGTGATTCGGTACCCCAGTTTCCTGCCATAGTCCCTCAAAATGTAGTTCCATGAAGTTTCTAAAAGGGGCTTTCCCCATTCACTGCAGAACACCGGGACCTCATCCCCCCACTCTCTGGGGCGCACGCTCAGGAGCTTTCTCACCCACTGAACGACGACGGGGGAGAGGGGCAAGGTTCTTGAGGCTTTAGTTTTGGCCACCCCCGGAGGAATGGTGACTTCCATCCCCCCAAGGTTGAAGTCCCGGGGAAGGAGGTGTAAAGCTTCCGATGGGCGAATCCCCGTGTCGATTTGGAGTAGGATGAGGACGTAGTTCCGGAGCCCGGCAAAGGTTCTCCTGTCCGGGAGCTCCAGGAGCTTCTGCAGGACCTCAAGGGGGATGGCCCGGGGTTTCCCATCATCCTTGCGGCGCTTCATACCCTTTAGGGGGTTTTGGGCAAGCACCCCCTGAGAAACGAGGTAGTTGAAGAAGCTACTCAAGTAGGCCCGGCGGATGTTGTAGGTGGCCGGGGCAATCTCTCCCCCTAAGTACTCCAGACACCTTTTGTGCAGGGCTTCAAAGTCCTCCAGGTCTCCCTCATACCCCTGGAAGAAGCGGGTCAGGTGGTAGCGGTAATCCTCAATGGTCCTCTCCCGGCACCCGTTTACTTCCTTCTCGAGAAGGAATTCCTCAAGGTGTTCCTTCCACCCCCGGGGTTGCGCCAGCTTCAAAACCTTTCCCATCTCTACCCCCCCCTTTTTTCACCAGCAACGGATTCGCAGTATTCAGGGAGGGCTTTGCAGGCAGGAGGAAGGAGCAGAAACCCAGGATTTACAACCCCTGGCGCGCCCGGCGGGAATCGAACCCACAACCTACGGATTAGAAGTCCGTTGCTCTGTCCTGTTGAGCTACGGGCGCTCAACTGTAATTTTACTCGCCTTCAAAGCGTCACGCAATAGGTCCAAAAACACTTCTCTCAGCACCTCACACCGGTTTTTCCCAGATACCTCTCCACAAGACGCATGGCACAGAAGCTCCCGCACATAGAACAGGTTTCCTCAAAGGCCACGTTGCGTTCCCTCCGGTATCGTTCTGCCTTCACAGGATCCAGAGCCAGGGCAATCTGTTTCTCCCAGTCCAGGGCCTTTCGGGCCTCGCTCATTGCCCTGTCCCACTCCCAGGCTCCAGGAATCCCCTTGACGAGGTCTGCCACGTGAGCCGCAAGACGGGCGGCAATAACTCCTTCCCGCACATCCTCTACAGTGGGTAATCCCAGATGCTCAGCAGGGGTAACGACACAGATGAAATCGGCTCCGGAAGATGCCGCCAGCGCCCCTCCTATGGCCGCCGCAATATGGTCGTAACCTGGCGCCACGTCGGTCACGATGGGCCCCAGAACATAGAAAGGAGCACCATGACACAGACGCTTCTCAAGGAGCACATTAGCCTCTACGGCTTCAAGGGGCACATGACCGGGACCTTCAACCATGACCTGCACTCCTGCCTCCCGGGCCCGGTCAACAAGCTCCCCAAGGATGAGGAGTTCCTGAATTTGCGCCCGATCGGTGGCATCAGAGAGGCAGCCGGGCCGCAAACCATCGCCAAGGCTCAGAGTGACGTCGAAGCGCCGGGCGATTTCCAGCAGGCGATCGTACTCAGCGTAGAGAGGATTCTCCTTCTCGTGGTAGAGCATCCATCCGAGGAGGATTGACCCTCCCCGGCTCACGATATCGGCAATCCGCCCTTCCCGTTTCAAGCGCTCCACCACTTCCAGGGTCACACCACAGTGCACGGTCATGAAATCAACACCATCTGCAGCCTGCTCCTCAATGACCCGGAAAAGGTCGGAGACCGTAAACTCCACAATGCTTCCGTGCTCATCCTGGGCCTCCGAAGCAACCTGGTACACGGGCACCGTCCCGACCGGTACCGGCGAAGCGGAGAGGATACGGCGCCGACACTCCCGAACCCCAACGGTGCTTAAGTCCATAACGGTGTCCGCACCAGCCTCAAGAGCCGCTCTCAGTTTCTCCAGTTCTGCTTCAATACTGGGACGGGAAGGGGAAGTACCGATGTTGGCATTGACCTTGGTCCTCAGGCCCCGGCCGATACCGCAGGGGTTGAGGTGAGGACGGTGGTTGTTCGCGGGAATCACCACAGTTCCTTCGGCTATCCGCTCCCGGAGAACTTCAGGATCCACCCCTTCTTTTTTGGCCACAAGCACCATCTCAGGGGTTATCTCTCCCCGACGAGCTGCCTCAAGCTGAGTCATCCCGACACCTCCTTTGCCACTCCCTTAAGGTACTCATCGATGAGGTAAGCGGCTTTTTTGCCCGAAAGGAGCATCCCTCCAAAAATCGGTCCCATGCGGCATCCTCCTGCCACGTTGTTTGCCGCCATCCCCGCCACAAAAAGACCCGGAGCAACCATGCGGGTGTTTGCCACAACGTCTTCTTCGCCTCTCTCCGCGTTCATGAAGGACTCCCTGACAAGGCTCAGGCCTGTGCGTCGGCTGTAGAGGGTAACGAGCACCGCTTCGTGCCCCGTGGCATCAAGGACGGCTAAAGCCCTAAGGACCATGGGGTCCACATGGAGCCCTTCCATTTCGATAGCACTCTGGTTCACCACCACCCCTGTGACGCGCTCTCCCGTCACATGGAGGTCAACGGCAGTCACGAGGTTCAGTAGCTTCACCCGGGGATGGGCAGAGGCCCGAGCAATGAGTTTGCTGGCAAAAAGCGGCGCAGAGACCACAAGAGCATCCTCGTCCTCCTCAAAGGGAATCCCGGATTCTTCAAGAATTCCCACAACATCTTTCTGAAGAACAACTTTGTTGAAGCCCATGGCACCGCCCCATATGCCGCCCCCGGGGGCGAGTCTGCGGTCAAGCACTGTCACCCGGTATCCCTCATCGGCCAGGGTAAAGGCACAGACAAGGCCCGAAGGACCGGCGCCAACCACAATGACGTCAGAGTTCACCGCCTCGCTGAGGTCTCGGAAATAGTGTTTCAAGATGAGTCTACTCACCTTCTCATCGGGAACGGGATTCGAAAACGCCCGCACGGCAACCACCTCCAGAAGACTCCAGTACAAAAAAAGCCACCTGCCAGGTCGGCAAGTGGCCCAAAATCCACCAACTCCCTCCGCTGGCATTACCCAGATCAGGTTCAAAGGGTCGAGAGCTTGCGCTCTCCTCTCAGCCCCGCGTTATGGAGCTCCCCCGGTTCCGTATTCACTTTGAGAGCATTATACCAGAAAAGAGCTGGGGATTTCCACCGGGCTTTCCGAAAACCCCTTGACACTTCGTATTCCTCATAGTATATTCTACCTTGCCTGGTGGGCCGTTAGCTCAATTTGGCAGAGCAACTGACTCTTAATCAGTGGGTTGCAGGTTCAAGTCCTGCACGGCCTACCAGAAACCCTCTAAAATCAAGGCTTCCGGCGACCGCTATTTCGGGGGAAACACCCTTTTGACAACAGTTTGACAACAACGCCATCAGAAGACCTCCTTGAAGAGGTCCCGGAGCTTCTCCACGGCCATCTCCTTCAGCCCGGGGATGAGCTTGCTGTAGGTGTCCATGGTGATGGTGATGCTGGAGTGGCCCAGCACCTCGGAGACAACCTTGGGATGCACCCCTTTGGCCAGAAGGTAGGAGGCAAAGGAATGCCTGAGCCCGTGAATGGTGAAGTTCTCAATCCCCGCTTCTCGGCAGATGGCATGGAAAACCCGGGTGAAGTTGCGGGGGAGAATTGCAGTATGGACCTCCGAGGGGAAGACAAGGTCGGTTTCCGGCCAATCGGGACCCAGTCTCATTCTTTCCGCAAGCCACCTCTTTCGCCAGGCCTTGAGTTCCTCCGTTACCTCGGGGAGCAAGGGGATGGTCCTCCGGCTCTGTTTGGTCTTGGGTTCCTCAAAAGTCACCCCCTGGATTAAGGGTACAAGGACCTGACTCACGCTGACCGTACCCTCCTCAAGGTTCACATCCTGCCATCGCAGGCCTAAAACTTCGGACCTTCTCATCCCCGTGGTGGCCAGAAGCAAAAAGGCGGGAAACAGACGATGTGTTTTTGCACAGGAGAGGAAGCGCTGCATCTCTTCCGGAGACAGGATTCGGATTTCCTTTTGTTTCCTCTTGGGAAGGCTCACGCAGTCGGCGGGGTTGCGGGGGAGGTAACCGAGCTCCACGGCCTTCTCCAGGGAGGAGTGGAGGATGACGTAGATGAACTTGATGGTGTTTGGAGCCAATCCTTCCTTCTCTTTCTCGGCAAAGAAGCGTTGCAGGATTTCGGGTCTCAAGCGCTCGAGGAGCATTTTCCCTAAGGAAGGGAGGATGTGGTTCTGCGCAAAGCGGGCATACCGCTCACAGGTGCTCTTCCGCAACATCGGTCGCTTATAATACTCAAGCCACAGGGCAAACCAGTCCCCAAAGGTATACCTCTCAGGAGAGACAAGGCCAGCGTTGACCTGGGGAAGGAGCTTGGCAAGTTTCTCGGCGACTTCCTGTCTTGTCTTCCCGTAGAAGAACTTCCGGACGGGCTTCCCCGTCTTTGGGTCATAGCCCAGGGTTACCGCCCCGCACCATCTTCCGTCCTTGCGCCTGCAGATGGTCCCCTCACGGTTCCCGCGCCTTCCCATGGTCACCCCTCCCAAGCTCCTCCCAGATTTCTTTTAAACTCTTTCCCGCCTGTAGCCTTCTCTGCAGGAAGCGCTCTGCGGCCCGGCGTCCGACCTTCCGGAGTTCCATATACCTCTGGACGATGAGCCCTTTGAACTCGGTCTCCAGGAGAAGACGCTTTGCTTCCTGCAGTTGCTCTTTGGTAAGGAAATGCCTTTGTTTGCGCACCAGAAGACCCTCTGGGGTGAGCTGCTCGAAAGACTCAGTAAGGGCTGGCAGTTTCCCGGCGAGAATTGCCCGCAAAAGACGCTGGTAGAGGGCTTTGTGTTTGAGGGGAATTTGCGTTTCTTCAAGGAGGTAGGTCACGGCTTCCTTGAGGGGGAGGGGGAAGGTGTGTTCTCGGTGGAATTTCCTTGGCATTTCGTGCACCTCTTCCACGGGAATTTCCTCCTTCGGGGGCTCTTCGCTTATGTGGTGGTCCAGTTTCTTGATGTAGCTCTGAAAACTGTACTGGCTCACCGGAGTGCGCCAGTGCTCTAAGAGATGCGCCACCACATCGGTAACCTCCTCTTTCTTGAGCACGCTGCGCACGTAGCCCAGCAAATAGCGGCAGTACGCTTCTTCTCTGGTCTGGCGGTAGGCCCACAGGCACATCTGGGCAATGGTCTCCGGGGTCTCCAGTTCTTCCCCCACCAGGATGACAGGGAGACGCTCCTCCTGGAGTACTCCAGGAAGAAGGGAGAGGAATCCCTGGAGCGCTTCCAGGAACTCCCGAAGGCCAGGAACTACATCTCTGAAGCGCTGCAGAAGCTTCACCTGGCCCTGGAAATCCTCGGGGTTTGGTGCTCCCCCGTGGTGCTCGAGGTGAGCAAGGGCTTCCTCTATGGCGTCGACGTCCTCAAGGTTGATCCCCAGGCGAAGGAGCGAATCCCCCTTGCGTGCATAGTCCTCTTTGCCCTCTCGTGCGGCAAGCCAGAAGAGATGGATGCCGCAGACCACAAGCCAGACCCGGAGGCGAAGCACGGCCAACCAGTCCAGGCGAGTGGGTGCGTTGTGCACCAGGGAGAAGAGCGAGGCGGCCTGGGCAATCTCCAGCCAGGACCGATGGGCGAAGAAGAAACGCAGTTTACCTTTGCGGAGAACGAAGCCATCGAAAAACCCCTGGGTAAAAACGCCATACACCGGGATTACCTCCCATCCGCTCTCTGCTCGAACTGGAGCGGTGAGGAAGCGGTTCACCGCTGCCCGCTCCTCTGGGGTGAGCCTGGCCATGAACTCGGACCACTGCCGCCATCCCTCCCGGTAATCCCCGGTGGACACCGAGGGGATGAGGTCCAGGCGGTTGTGGTCCATGGCGTAGTCCCACAGGCGGCCGCCCCTGTTGAGGTCCCCCGTGTAGAGGCAGGCGTCCACAAAGGCCTGCCGAGCCACCATCGTTTTTTTCAAAAAAGCCAATCCCTGGAGCAAATTCTCCACTTGTTCGTTTTTGTTCCTATTATAAGGTGAAAACCAGAGCTCAGCAAGGCCTTTGGGAGAGGTGATGGAGTTGTGAGTGAAAAAATCACCCAAAAAGTGCTCCTGCGGCCCAAGGACGTCCAAGAGATGACAGGGCTCGGGAAGAATCAGACCTACCGTCTCTTTCGAAGGGCAGACTTTCCAGCGAAACGCCTGGGGCGCTCGTGGTTCGTGAGCCGTGCCGCTTTTGAAAGGTGGTTGGAGCAGCGTGGTGATCACTGAGCGACTTTTGCAACTACTCAACGGCGTGCGGCAAGTAGGCCCGGGGCGGTGGATGGCCCGCTGCCCAGCACACGATGATCATACGCCGTCTCTTTCCATCCGGGAGGCGGAGGATGGGCGAATCCTTATGCACTGCTTCGCTGGGTGCAGAACTTCAGACGTTCTCCAGGCTCTGGGGCTCACCTTCCGGGACCTCTTCCCCAATGGTGCACCACAAACCCCCGGGGTTTCCCCAAAAGTCATACGGCGGCGGGCGGAACGCATCATCGATGAAGCGGCGGAAGTGCTGTGCTTCTTTGAGCAGGCGAAGAGGAACTTAGGCTCGTTGATCGAAGAAGAACCGTGGGCGGCGATGCTCCATCGGGAGCTACTTTTTGAGTACCTCTGGGACTCCTGCAGGCGCGGGGACTTCGAGAATCTTCAACAACTCAAGGAGGAAGTTCGGTTATGGAAGGAAACTATCCTTTAGCCTCTGAGGGAATCCTCGCCCTCTTGAACGGTGAAGTCTCTTCTGAGAGCCGTCAGAAAAAGAGCCAGGCGCAGGAACTTCTTGCTCTTGCAATTGAGCATGGGGATTTCTGGACAAGCCCCGACGGCGTTGAGTTCGTCACCTTCGCACAAAGCGGCCCCAGTGAGCACTGGCCGCTCGACTCACGCCGTGCCCGGCAGTGGCTTGCTGGCCTGTACTACGAAGCTCACGGGAAGCCGCTTTCTTCGCAGACTATTAGCGACGTTGTCGAGCTTCTCAAGTGGCGGGCTGTAAGAAGCAATAAACGCATCCAGGTGCATTTACGAATCGCAAAACTTCACGACATCCTCTTCTTGGACCTCTGTGACGATTCCTGGCAAGCAGTCGAGATAACAAAGCACGGCTGGCGTGTTTGCGCACCTTACGTTGCCTTTCGGCGTAGCAGAGGCATGCTCCCGCTACCACATCCTGAGGAGGGAAGTATCGAGCTTCTGCGGAACTTCCTAAATGTTGACGACGAAAGCTTCGTGCTTGTTATTTCATGGCTTCTGGCGGCAATGAGGGAAGAGGGGCCTTTCCCAATCCTGCTACTTGAGGGAGAGCAGGGCTCGGGGAAGTCCACGGCGGCCAGGGTACTGCGCTCGCTCGTTGACCCCAATGCCTGCCCTCTTCGTTCCACCCCCCGGGAAGAGCGAGATTTAATGATTGCGGCCCGGAATGCCTGGGTTCTCGCATTCGACAACTTGAGCGGCATTCCGCCGTGGTTCTCTGATGCGCTCTGTCGGCTTGCTACAGGCGGGGGCTTCGCCATTCGTAAGCTTTACACTGACGCCGATGAGGAACTTTTCGAGGCCACACGGCCGATTGTCTGCACAGGCATCGACGACATCGTTTCTCGACACGACTTCCTGGACCGCTGCATCCGGGTGACGCTTCCGCCAATCCCCGATGAAAAGCGCAGGGATGAGACAATGTTCTGGAATGAATTCGAAAAGGCGCGACCAAAAATCCTCGGTGGCCTGCTCAATGCAGTGTGCACAGGACTTCAGAACTGGGAGAGCACGAAGCTTGACCGACTCCCGCGCATGGCCGATTTTGCCCGATGGGTGGTGGCCTGCGAGGAAGCTCTGCCGTGGAGACCCGGGACGTTTCTTGAGGTCTACAGCGAAAATCGTCAGGAAACGATTCTCCAGGCGACAGAGCTCGACCCCTTCATCTGCGCTTTGCGGAACTTAGTGAGTGAAGGTGACTGGGAAGGAACGCCTACCGAGCTTCTGGCGGCGCTCTCGAGCTCGGTTTCCGAAGCGGTGAAGCGGTCAAGTAGCTGGCCATCGACCCCTGAGCGATTGGGCAGGAAAATTAAGCGCTCCATGAGCTTTCTGCGGGCACTCGGGATTGCAGTCGAGAGCTACCGCAAGTCAGGGGGGTCACGTACTCGGGTCTACAGAATCTTTAGAGAAAGTCCGGATAAAACCGTCCCTACTGTCCCTACTGTCCCGAACCAGGAAAAAGACCAGGAAAATCAAGGTTTTCAGGGTGGGACAGTAAGTAGGGACAGTAATGGCGGTGGGACGGATTTACTGTCCCGGCCAAAACCCGCACCAGAAGCGGGTTGGGACGGTAGGGACGGTAGGGACAGTAATATCCCCACTTTTTCAAAAAAACCCCACGAACGGGGGGATGGTTGGGATGAAATCGTCCTTGGGTGAGGTCCTGCGGGACCTCAGGAACCAGGGGATTGTGCTCTCTCTCGATGAGAGCGGTAAACTCAGGCTCAGGGGTCCAAAAGGGTCCCTGAGCCCTGAACTCCTTGAAAGGACAAGGCCCTACAAGGAGGCCCTGAAGCTCATCGCCGAGAAAGGGATAGTGGTCGAACCCTGCTGGGGGAGCTGTGGGGGCAGGGAAGCAGAGTTCATCCCCACCCTCGAGGTAATGGAAAAATCTCCCTTCCGGAAGTGGGTGTGTCTTGAGTGCGGATGGGAAATCTGGAGGAGGGAATCCGGGGAATTCCCCTCCGGGATCCTCCAGGCCACCCTCCGGATTTTCCCCAAAAGCTCCGTGGTCCAGTTCATCCCCCGGGAGGTGAAGGATGAGGCGCCTTCCCTGTTATAAGAGGATCCGTCAGGCCCTGGCTTACCTCATCAGCCAGGGAATCTTTCTGGTCTACGACCCTGAGCAGGGGGTGACGGCCTTCTATGACAGCAAGCCCTCAGAGCACGCCGAGGCGGTCCTCCTCGACCTCCGGGAATATAAGGAGGAGCTCACGGCGTTCCTGCGGGATTGGGAGTACTACCCGGCAGTGGTCGGCGGTTCCCTCCTTCTCTTCTCCCGGGAGGTGGACCGGATGCTCTATGAGACCCTCACGAAGCTTGGTGTCCGCTTCTCCCTCGAGGATGGAGAGCTCCGCTGGTCTCACGTGGCGGATCCGCTCCTGAATCAGTTCATCGCCGAACACGCCTTTCGGATTCGGGATTACCTCGAGTGCACAATGACGCCTTCTTGGGTGCGGAGGTGACGCATGGAAATCCCGGAACTCTTGGCCTTTCTGGACACAGGAGGATGGAATTGCAACCTGTGGCGGGTATGGTGTCCCTTCTGTCGTCGCTGGCACGTTCACGGTGCAGGGGGTAAGGACGAGGACCCTATGAAGACCCTGGGCCACCGGGTAGCCCACTGCAAACCCGGGGGGCCCTTTGAGATCACCGGGTACCGCTTGGTTTACGGTGGTCTATGGCAGGATCTACCCCAGGAGGTGCGACGACGGGGTGCTCCCAAGCCCCGGAGATGAATTTTTACTCTCCAGGGCTTGACGTCCTCCCGTTCTTAGGGTACAATAAAACCAGAGATGTACCCTAAGAGAGGAGGGGGAGCCATGAAGGAGGAAATCCGCAAGGTCCTGGAGGGAATGACCCGGGAGGAACTCATCGAGGTGTGGGAGTACGTTGCTGAGCTCATTGACGAGAAGGAAGAAGAAACCCCAGAGAACCAGAGAGGTCATGTTGAACTCAAGTGGATTCCCGGGAAGGGCGGGAAGCTCTATGGACCCTATGCCTACCTCAGATGGTGGGAGGATGGGAAGCACAAGGCGAAGTACCTGGGCAAGGTGGTGGTGTAGCCCGGGGAGAACTCCGGGCTTTGCAATCTATGGAAGGAGGATGAAAACCCTTGGGACGCTCAAAGCTGGGTAGAAAGAAGGAGCTGGCCCTGGTGGCCCTCCTGGAGAGCCGGGACCTCAAAGAGGCGGCAGAGAAAGTGGGGGTTTCCGAGGTAACCCTCTGGCGGTGGCTACGGCGGGAGGACTTCCGCAACGCCTTCCGGGAGCTCAAGAAGGAAGCGGTTTCCCTGGCCATCTCGAGGATTCAACAGGTGTGCGGGGAAGCGGTGGAAACCCTGCGGGAGGTTATGACCCTGGGGAAAGGTGAGGCTCCCAGAGTCCAGGCGGCGAAGGCCATTCTCGAGCTTGCCCTCAAAGCCCTGGAGATTGAGGAGCTCGAAGAGCGGATTGAAGCCCTGGAGAAACGGGTGAACGAAGGGAGGGATGGTGGATGGGATTGAGAGAGCGAATCAGGGAGCTTGAGAGAAGAATTTTGAAGCGGGAGAAGCCGAAGGTCTTTGATGTCATCCTCGAGGACGACGTACCCCCGGAGGAAAAAGAGGATGAGGGAGCTAAAGAAGAGAATCGAGCAACCGGAGAAGGCCCTCAATCCTGAACCCTCCTTCCGCCCCGGGGTGGTGTTCCCGGAATCCTTAGATGGCGGGTACCGTGCGAAAGGCGCCAGGGAAGAGCGGGTTTTTGCCACCCTCGAGGAGGCTAAGGGTTTCCTGCGAGCCCGAGGATGTAGACCCATCATTGTTGTGGAGCTTGTAAGCGCTAAAAGAGAGGCATGAGCAACAGGTCGACACAGGTCCCCGGGGGCCAAGCGACCCCCGGGTTTGGTCTAAAGGTAATGGAGAATGGGACCCCAGTTTCTAAGTTCTTTTTCGTCATCGACATAAGTGATGTCCCCTTCGACGTCCACAATTTTTCCCTTCTTCACGTAGAATCTTCCCACGACGTCTCCATCAGCGTGCCAGTAGCCGTGAGGACCAAAGGGGAAATGTAGTCCTTCGGTTCTGTCGCACAGGTCGTTCGTAACTTCATTGATGTAGTGCTCCTCATGGCAGAACGGACAGTAGAACGAGAAAGCAATCCCTCCCCCCTGCATGGTCCACTTGTAAACGTTGAATCCCTTCATCCTCGCTTCCTCCTTTCGGGATTACGCTTCCTCTGGGACCTCCCCAAACACTTCTTCGTACCCAAGGTGTTTCTCAGGAAGCTGCTCATACCATTCCTTTGCTTCCTCTCTGGAGATGGGCTCAATGGAGCTCCGTTCTCCCTGCCATTTTCTCATTGTACCTCCTGAGACTGTCAAAACGTGTCACTCCACGTTTTCCAGGCCATTAACCCACAAAACGGGTCCTCGTACCCAACTTCCCGGATTTCGATTCCCACATTCCCTAAAAGTTCCTTCGTCTCCGTTGAGCATCACCTCCTCCCTTTAGTTAGCCATCTAATTTGACAACAATTTGACAACAACGCAGAGAAAAAATGGGGGGATGCCAAAATACAGAATCCAGATTTTAAGCGCCTTCGAGTGATGTGGGGGGACACCAAAATACCCGTGCCTGCGACAGTGGGTTGCAGGTTCAAGTCCTGCACGGCCTACCAGAAACTCCCTGAAATCAAGCTTTTTGGCTACCTGCTTACTCAAGGAGCCCTGCTTTGACAGCAGTTTGACGGCAACGCCATCAGAGAACCCCCTTGATGATGTCCCGAGGCTTCTCTGTGTTCACCTTGCCGAGCTTAGGGATAACCCTGCCGCAAGTATTCACGGCGGTGCCCGGGCACCTCTCTTCCACCACCCTGGCAGAGAAAGAGGAACACAGGAGAAAAGGCGAGAACACAGGTAAAGCGGATGTTTTTCCGATCTCGCAACCTTCAGGAAAACAGGTCGGACATTCCCCAAAAAAGGCCCAGGGCTACTGCGAAAGCATCTCTTCCAGGCCAAAAATCCGGACCGAGTTGCGATACATGAGGGATTCCACGAGGAACACGGCACCCTGGCGGGAAATCTGGCCCTCGGCGAGGAGTTTCCCCACCACCCGGCAAATCATCCGGTCAAAGACCTCGAACCTGCTTCCTTCTGAGAGAATCTTTCGCCCATCGGCCACCGGTCCTCCCATGGAGGCAAGGAGCGAGGAATTCGCCACTTCCAGGAGGGCCTGTTCAATGAGGTGAGGAGCGTCGTTGAACCACCAGGGGAAACCCGTGTGCACCCTGGGAAAAGCCCGCTCCAAAGCGATGTTCACGTGGAGGCACTCGTGGTTCATGGCGTAGAGCACCAGGTGAGACTCGTCCTTGCTTTTCCCACTGAAAAATCGGGAAAGAAGGGGTCGGAGGTTCTCCACAACCTGGATACCATCAAGCGTCACATCGCCTCCGGTGTCGCTCCCCCACCGGGTGTAGAGGTAATCATTGGCGTTCCTGAGCACTCCATAGTGAATCTGAGTCACCATGCGGTGTTCCCGGTTCATTTCACAGAAACGGTGCATCATGTAGGAGATGAAATCCCGTACCTCCGGAGAGCGAGGGGCAAAGCGTTCGCCCCTCTCATATGCCCGGATGAAGATTTCCTCCGCCCTCTTTTCCTCCACCTCAAGCCCAAAGGGCTCAAGAAGCCCGTGGTCGCTTGCGCGGGCCCCCAGAGAGGCAAAATACGCGTGGCGTTTGCGCAGGGCCTCCACAAGACCCCGGAGGGTGGTATCTTCACCGGTAAGCGCGCAGAGTCGCTCAACGTTTTCCTTCCACTTCTCGTCGAAAATGTTGCAGTATGCATCGGGACGAAAAGTGGGGAGAAAGATTATATCGGGAATCATCTTCTTCGCTATCCTGTGGTGCACAAGGTCATCGGCAGGGTCGTCGGTGGTGCAAAAGAGTCTGCCACCCATTCGCCGAAGGAGTTCCTGTGGAAGCATCTCCTCCCGCTGCAGGGCTTCTTCCGTTACCCTGAAGATATGCTCTGCTGTATCCGGACCAAGGCACTCCTCAAGGCCAAAGACCCTCCTGAGGTCAAGGTGCAACCACTGGTGCACATGGTTCCCCTCAAGATAGGGAAAGACCCTCCCCAGAGCCATCCACTTCTCAAAATCAGAGAGAGCAGGGTCGTAGGCCAGGTCATGGGAGAAAGGCGGGAACTTCGCTGCAAGCTGTAGCAGGTAGTGGTCACGATTCCCGTAGCGCTCATCCACCACCTCTGCTTTCCAGATGTTCACCAAAGACCGGTTCTCACAAATCTGCTGGAGGCTCAGATGGGTGTGGACATCGACAATCCCACAGGTCCTCCGAAAAGGCAAAGCAACCTCGTGGTAGAGCCACACGGCCTCTTTCGTGGTGAGCAACCACTCCGGTCCCAGGAAATCCCTATCAGCCAAAAGAGCGAGACCTCCTTTCAGGACTTTCTGGAGGACATTCTACCACGACTCTCCTCCAGTCCTCTCTTCATCGTTCTAGCCCGTATGCTGGATTCGCTACCCAAGACTCACCCGGACTATCCGATTCTGGAAAGAATACGTCGCGATTCCACCCTGCAAGCTCTTCAAAGGAAGGGGCAAAGGAGGTATACTCGTTCCTGGTTTCTGGCATTCTCTGTGAAGTTCGCCATTTCAGGGAAAATCACCAAGAATTCCGGGAGGTTGAGCATGTGCTTATCGCAGGCTTTGTAGGAAGCCCAAGGCGGGGTGGAAACACAGAAATCCTGGTGCGGAAAGTCCTCGAAGGCGCAGCCTCGCAGGGAGCGGAAACGGCAATCTATTTCCTCAACGAGCTCACCATCCATGGGTGCCAGGCCTGCAACTTCTGCAAGGAACACGCAGGGTGCCGCCAGGAGGACGACATGACCCTCCTTTACGAGGTCCTGAAAAGGGCCGACGGCTTTGTCCTTGGCTCACCCATTTACATGGATTACCTGACCGCTCAGACCAAGCTCTTCCTGGACCGGCTCTTTGCTTTCTTCGGCCCCAATCTCGAATGTACCCTCCCTCGGGGGAAGAGAGCCGTCCTTGTGTACTCTCAGGGTGGAGGAAACAATCCCGAGGTGATGGAGTCTCTGGCAAGGTTCCTCCGGGAGGCTCTGCATGTGGAGGTCGTGGGGATTGTGGGCGGGAGTGGATGCAACGTTCCCGGCGCGGTGAGGGAGCGCAAAGATCTTCTCAGTCGGGCTTTCGAGCTTGGGAAAAGCCTCGTGGAGTAGAAACTACGTGAGGATTCTTCGGTACTCAAGGCCCAGGCCACCGTCAACACACCGTAGAATAGCACCCAAGAGGCAACGAGCACCTTCCGCCGGAACCCTACAGGGATCCTCTAAGGCCTCAGCCATACCCCATCGGGAATACTGTACAGAAGCACCGTGCCATCCTCGGCACCGGTGGCCAGGAATTCCCCGCCGGGGGAGAAGCACACCGCCGTGACCGTACCGGAATGGTCGGAGAGACTCACCACTCCTTCCCCTCGAAGTGCCTGCAGCTGCACCTGGCCATCCCGTGAGCCTGAGGCAAGGGCTGCTCCATCAGGAGAAAAGGCTATTGACGTCACCCATTCACGGTGACTTTCAAGAACCCTGCAGGAACCGGCAACTCCAGTTTCCCAGAGCCACAGCGACCCGTCATCAAGTCCTGCCGCAAAATGCTCTCCATCCGGTGCAAAGGCTACCGCCGTTACTCCGGCATCGTTAGAGAAGACAACCACCGGGTTCCCTTGCGTCCAGTCCCAGAGCACTGCCGTTGTATCGAGGCTGCCGGAGAGGAGAAACTTCCCATCGGTGGTAAAGGCCAGAGCCATCACCCAGTTGTGGTGACCTTCAAGGGTTCTCACGAGCTTCCCCGTTTCCACTTCCCAGAGCCGCACCGTGGTATCATCAGAACCCGAGGCCAGAAATGCTCCACCAGGGGCAAAGGCCAGGAACCGCACCCAGTTTGTGTGTCCCCTGAGCACCCGAAGGAGCTCCCCCGTTGCCACGTTCCAGAGCTCCACGCACCTCTCCGACCCCAGGGCAAGAAGCGCTCCATCGGGAGAAAGGGCCATGCAGTTCACGAAACCGGTTTGCGCCCGAACGAAACGCACCTCCCTGAGGGTGGGAACCTCAAAAAAGCGCACACCGAGCACCACACCCACCGCAAGCTTGCCTTCTGAGGTAAACCCAAGCCCCTTGACGTACCCCACATCGACCTGAGAGACCGGTGCTTTTGCGCTGGCTCCACCGGTTGTAGCCACGAGGAGCAGAAAAAGCAGTAGAACCGTGCCGCCCTTTCGGGACACCATATTCTCCCCTCCTCACGATGTGTTTGGCTCATTCTATCAAAAGCACACCGGGGTGTCATCCTGAATGCGCCGGAGCCGTCACCCCCGGCGTGCAACAGGCCTTTCAGCGAATTCGAAACGATGCCCCACCACAGGGTTCTCCGCCACGGTAAGGCCCTGGTGTTTTTGCCAGGGCAATTTTGCCCTCTGGGGACCTTATTTTGCGCCCAAAATACCGGCTCGCCACTCCGTTCTTTGCCTCTACAAGGTTGCCGTTTCGTCTCCAAAGCAGTCTCACCTCTCAGGGGTCATCGTAAGCCTCGTTTTTTGCCTGCGAAGCAATCTCGTGAGACTGCTTCGCTTCGCTCGCAGTGACAAAAAGAGGGACTGCTTCCGGCTACGCTCTTCGCAGTGACCTCTCCTTTGTCACTGCGAGGTCGTAGTATCGCCTCCGAAGCAGTCTCCTTTCCTACCCTGTGGGAATACGAGACTGCTTCGCTGCGCTCGCAGTGACAAGAAAAGGGCTTGCAGCGACAAGAAAAGGGTTCGCAGTGATAGCAAAAGGAGTTTGCAGTGACAGGAAAAAGGCTCGCATTGGCAGAGAAAAGACCCGCGGTGACGGAAAAGAAATCCCCGCAGTGGCAAACGAAGGGATTCTCGAGTGACAGAAAAGGGGCTCGTGGTGACGGCAGATGGAGCTTGCGGTGACGGAGAAAGGATTCAGGGGAACAGTAAAAGAAACCCCAAGGACCGAAGGACCCTGGTGGTGGAAAAGGTTCAGGGTCTTAAGAAAAGGCTTACAAAGACAGGGAAAAGAACTCTCCACAGCGACAAAAACCGGCCTCTCACGGGACAGAGACCGGCCCATCGCGATGAAAAAAACCGGTTCCTCTCAGGGAAGAAGTGTTTCCCACAAAAGACAGAGAAAAAGAATTGCCGGAAAGGCGAAAGGAACAGGGCAACCGCACCACCTGAGTTACTCCGGGGGTCCTGTAGCCTCCTTTAAGAGGCGTGAATACCAGAGACGACCAGGTCTTGCGGCAGGGAGGCTCTGTGGCGGAAGGTCTTGCAGTGGCAGGAGAGAATCCCCAGGGGAAAGTACTTCGGGGTTTCTGGAAGACTCAAGGAACCCCGCAAGAGACGCCGGGAAAACCGCTCCTTTTGAAGGCTCCACCGGTCATTTCGAGGAAAGGGCTCATCCCGGGTTCAGGTTCCCGGAGAGGGAGGCGCCTGTGCGGATACCGGGGCTGGGGATAACCCCTCTATCCACATTCTTCTTTTGAAAGGGCAGGAGGAGGTCACGGGAAGAACATCCCGAAGTACCAGGAGAGTATCCGTTCACCGAAAAAGAGGCCGAGCAGAGCCCCCAGGGCTAAAAAGGGGCCAAAGGGCAGGGGGTCTTTGAGGGTTTTTTTGCGCAAAACTACAAGCACCACCCCCACAAGGCCACCGGAAATAAAGGCCAGAAAGGCGGAAAGAACACCAAGCCAGAGCCCCAGGAAAAGCCCAATGCTCCCAGCAAGCTTCACGTCCCCAAAGCCCATGCCTTTAGGGAAGAAGAGGTGGAGGAGAAAGAAAAACCCGAAAAGGGCAAGGAACCCGGAGAGGGAGGACGCGTAACTCCCCTCAAGGACCATCTTTAGCGCCCCAAGCCCAAAAAGCACAACAACCAGAGGGTCGGGAATGCGGAAGCTCCGGAGGTCAATGAAGGCGATGATGGAGAGGATGATAAGGAAAGGGAGAAAGAGAAATGCCATGGAATCCTCCTCGTCTTCGGAGATTTCTCCCTGAATATACCACGGATGGCCGTGCACCTTCCAGGGGCTTTCCTCCCGATACCGACCTGGATAGCCAACGCCCTGCTTCAGGGAAATTCCCAAAAGCCTGCAGATACTGAATCCTGAAACTCACGGGGTGACGTTCCACCTTGCGCCAAAGATCCCCAATGAGGCCTGCGGAGGCGAGCTTCTGGGATAGCAAAAACTCTGGGCTTCAAGAGAAGCGCTTCCTTCCCAAGCCCAAAGACAAGCGGCAAGGAAACCCCAGGAATGACAAAAGGGCGCAGTAAACACGGGTCATGCTCTCGTGGAAAACCCAGGATAAAAACAGCCCCGGCGCCCGAGGCGCCGGGGAAGGAGATTACCAGTTGAGAGAAACGCCAGCCGGCAAATCCTGAAGGCCCAAACCTGTAGCCTTGTTGATTGCTTCCAATTCGCTATCACCATCCCCAATCGCCCCTCCGGGACCAGCGGCAAAGTACTTACCACCGTAAGCCTTGGGATCCCAGATGACATAGGATTCATAACCGTTGCTAGGATCATCATCCGTATCAATAGCGTAATACCGATAGTTCGCACCTCCTGGTGAAGTTGGCGCCTTGGGGATGTAGGCCGAAAGCCAGTCAATAACATCATCCCCTTCATTGCTACTCCCAGGAGGATACGTATCTCCCACCTCCGGATGCTCCGTCATATAAAGCTCCATGACGCTTGCCAGCTGGTGGAGGTTGGCCTTGGTGGCTGCCTGGGCCGCCGTGGTTCGGGCGGTGAGGTACCTCGGAATGGCGATAGAGAGGAGGAACCCTAAAATCGCCACGACCACGATGAGCTCAACCAGCGTGAATCCTTCCTCTTTTCTCCGCTTTCTTGCGTACATCACGTTCACCTCCTCAGGAATTCATTCTTTCAAGATAAATTATAATGCTAAAAATCCGTCTTCTTTTTCCCTCTACATCCCCCCTCCCGCAGCGGCCATCCCCTGGGAGGCCATCTCGAAAATGGGTAGGAAAAACGCTAAAGCCACGAAGAAAACCCCAGCACCAATCAGGAGGGTGAGGATGGGCTCGATGGTTGCGGAAAGCCTCCCCACGAAGATGGCGATTTCCTTGTCGTAGAGTTCAGTGACCTTGGAGAGGGTGAGCTCCAGGTTCCCCGACTCCTCGCCTACGCTCACCATCTGGAGCACAAAGGGTGGGAAGAACGGGTGCTCAGAAAGGCTCTGGGTGAGGTTTTTCCCCCGGCGGATGCTCTCGGCGACTTTTCCGAGAATCTCCTGAAGGTACGTATCCCCCACGGCACTTCCCGTAACCTCCAGGGCCTGGACGACGGGCATGCCACTCCGGACAAGAGAGTTGAATACCCAGGCAAAACGGGAGAGGATGAGCTTGCGGAAGAGCTGCCCGAAGAGGGGCAGGCGGTGCCGCCGCTCGTCCCAGAACCTCCGGCCCTTCGGGGAGTTCACGTAGAGGACAAAGAGGAGTAGCCCGCCGAGAAGCCCCCCGTAAATAAGGTACCAGTTGGCGTTCACAAAACGGATGAGGGAGAGCATGATTTGCGTGGGCAAGGGCAGGGCGATGTTGAAGCCCTCAAAAAGGAGCAGAAACTGAGGGAAGACGAAGTACACGAGGAAGAAGGAGGCGGCAATCATGGCCACAACAAGGATTATGGGGTAGTACAGGGCCGACTGGATTTTGTCCCGCAGGTCCTTCTCCCACTCAAGGTAGTCCGCAAGCCGCCCCAGGGTCCAGTCGAGGTTCCCTCCCGCTTCCCCGGACTGGACCATACCGAGGATCACCCGGTTGAAGACCCTGGGGTATTCGGCAAGGGCCCGGGAGAGCGAAAACCCCCGTTCCACAAGACTTGCCACCTCGGCAATGACCCGGGAAAAGTACGGGTTTTCCGTCTGCTGGGAAAGGCTCCTCAGAGCCGAAAGGAGCGGAACCCCGGCCTCAAGCATCACCGAAAGCCCCCGCACAAAGGCGGCCATCTCCTGGAGCTTCACCCGTTTCGTTTCAAAAAGAGAACGGGAGGCTTCTTTCCTTGGCGCAGAGAGCCTCTCCTCCTCAATGGAGGTCACGAAAAGCCCCCGCTCCCTGAGGCTCAGGACCGCTTCCCGGATTCCCGGAGCCTCCACTCTTCCTGAAAAGACGCTGCCGTTTCTGTCACGGGCTTTGTACACATAGGCCGGCATCAGAACCGATTCCTCCAGTTCGCGAATTCCTTCTGGTCAATGGCCCGGGAGTAGGCCTCCTCCCAGGTAACAAAACCCTTCCTGTAGAGCTCAAAGAGGGCCCGGTCCATGGTGACCATCCCTTCGCCAAACGAAGCCTGCATGATGGTATACAGCTGGTGGCTTTTGCCTTCCCGGATGAGGTTGCGGATGGCGGTGTTCGCTATCATCACCTCCACCGCAGGAATCCTCCCCTTCCCGTCAGCGCGGGGGAGGAGCTGCTGGGCGACGATGCCCTGGATGCATCCGGCAAGCTGTACCCGGACCTGGGTCTGCTGGTGCGGGGGGAAAACGTCGACAATCCGGTCGACGGTCTGGGGAGCGTTGTTGGTGTGGAGGGTGGCAAGAACGAGGTGCCCTGTTTCGGCCGCCTGGAGGGCAATGGCGATGGTCTCGAGACTGCGCATCTCCCCCACGAGAATCACATCGGGGTCTTCCCGCAGAGCGTGGATGAGGGCGCTCTCAAAGGAGGGGGTGTCGGTCCCCACTTCCCGCTGGTTGATGATGCTCTTTTTGTGGGTGTGGAGGTACTCGATGGGGTCTTCAATAGTCACGATGTGGCAGGAGCGGGTGGTGTTGATGTACTCGATCATGGAGGCTAAGGTCGTGGATTTGCCGCTTCCTGTGGGTCCGGTCACAAGCACAAGCCCCCGGGGAAGAGCAGCAAGGCGCTCCAAGGCGTCCTTGGGGAGATGCAGCTCGTCCATCGTGGGGATGCGGTAGCTCAGCGCCCGGATGGCAAGACCACAGGACCCCCGCTGGCGGTAGACGTTCACCCGGAAGCGGCCAAGGTCCGGAATGCCCACCGAGAAATCGAGCTCGAGGTTCTGCAAAAACTCCGCCCACCGCTTTTCTCCCGCAAGCGTCCGGGCAAAGCACTCAGTATCCTGGGGTTTTAAGGACGGACCCTCAAGGGGGATGAGGGACCCGTGAATGCGAAGGGTTGGGGGAATCCCCACGGTGAGATGGAGGTCCGAGGCACCACGCTCAACCGTTTCTCGAAGGAGTTCAAGGATATCCCAGGCCATAGCCACTCCCCTCATGCAGGAATATCGGCAAAAGGTTCGACAACTTTAGCCCCTCTTTCCTTCACACCCTTGCCGTGACCCGGTACATCTCTTCAAGCGTCGTCACGCCCCGGAGGACCTTGCGGATGGCGTTTTCCCGAAGCGTCCTCATCCCCTTCTCACAGGCCTTTTCGGTGATTTCTCTCTCCGTAGCATTCCGGAGCACCAGCGCCCGGAGGTCATCGTCCATGACGAGGACCTCGCTCACGGCGATTCGTCCCCGGTACCCCGTCCTGTTGCACTCCGGGCACCCCTTCCCCCGGAAAAGGACGAGGTGGTCCTCTCTCCCTTCTGTGAGCTCCCGGGCAATGGGCCCCCGCACCTCAAACTCCACCTTGCAGCGTTCGCAGATTTTCCGTACCAGGCGCTGGGCCACAACCCCAACGAGGGCCGAGGCAATGAGGTAGGAGGGAATCCCCATCTCCTGGAGCCGCACCAGGGCCCCTGCGGCGGTGTTCGTGTGGAGGGTGGAGAAAACGAGGTGTCCGGTCAAAGCAGCGTGAATGGCAATTTCCGCCGTTTCGTAGTCCCGGATTTCCCCCACCATGATGACGTCGGGGTCCTGGCGCATGATGGCCCGGAGGGTATTGGCGAAGGTGAGGCCGATTTTGGGGCGGACCTGGACCTGGTTGATGCCCGGCAGGCGGTACTCCACCGGGTCCTCGATGGTGATGATGTTGAGGTCGGGTTTATTAATGAAGTTGAGGGCGGAATAGAGCGTCGTGGTTTTGCCGCTTCCTGTCGGGCCAGTGAGGAGAATCATCCCGTAGGGGTGCTGGATGAGGCGGTAGAACTTCTCGAGGTCCTCCTCCTCAAACCCCAGACGGTCAAGGTCAAGAAGAAGCGTGGATTTATCGAGAATCCGCATGACGATTTTCTCACCGAAAATGGTGGGAAGGGACGAAACCCGGAAATCCACGGTCCGGTTGTCGACGGTCACCTGGAAGCGGCCGTCCTGGGGGAGACGGCGCTCGGCGATGTTCATCCGGGAGAGAATCTTGATGCGAGAGACAAGCGCCGGATGCACCTGAATGGAGGTGGAGGTGATATCGTGGAGAATCCCGTCAATCCGGAAACGGATACGCACCTGGTCTTCCTGGGGTTCGATGTGGATGTCGCTTGCCCCAGAGCGAATGGCCTGGAGAATGAGCATGTTGACCACCCGGATGATGGGGGCCTCTTCCCCCAGGGCCTTGAGCTGGTCAATCTTGAGCTCTTCCTCTTCCTCAGGAAGGACCAGACTCTCCCGGGTCTCCGCCTCCCTGATGAGTTCCTCCACCGACTCCCCCATGCCGTAGTAGGCGTTGAGGACCTTTTCGATGTCCTGGGGAGAGGCCATCACCGGTTTCACTTCTTTTTTCGTCATGAGCCGCACCCGGTCAATGGCTACAACATCCACGGGGTTAGCCATGGCAAGAATCAGGGTGTTTTTCTCCTCTCCGACAGGGACAACCTGGTGCTGGCGGCAGAATTTCTCAGGAAGGAGGGTCACCACCCGGGGGTCAATGACGTAGCTGTCAAGATCCACGTAGGGGATGCCCAGCTGCTCCGCCAGGGCCTCGTACACTTCCTTGCTCTCCACAAGGCCCATCTTCTGGAGGACTTCCCCGAGTTTCTCTCCGGTTTTTCTCTGCTCCTCAAGGGCTCTCTCAAGCTGCTCTGGGGTAATCGTGTACTTTGCCAAGAGAATCTCCCCAAGCCTTCTGGGGCGAAAAGCGCGGTCCTCCATACTCACCCCCCAGAAAGTGCCTCTTCCATAATCGAAAAAGGAGCCGGAACCCCCGTGAAGAGGAAGAAACTCCGGGCCCCCTGGTGGAGGAGCATACGCTTGCCGTCAAAGCCTTTGAGGCCCCGCTTTCTCGCCTCCTGCACAAGAGGCGTCCCTTCCCTGTGGTACACCACGTCACAGACCACCTCAAGAGACAGAAGAAACTCCCAGGGAACTGGAAGCATCTCCCCGGAAAGCCCAAGAGCAGTCGCATTTATTATACCACTCACGGACCGTAACCTCAGGACCGCATCCCCGCAAAGACCCTGGTCCCCCATCCACTCAAGGACTTCACAGGAAAGTCCGAGGGCTTCTTTTCCCCAGTGGGCCAAAGCTTCAGCCCGGCTCTTTGTGCGGTTCGTGATGAGGACTTTTCCGGCGCCTCTCTTAGCAAGGACAAAAAGGACGGAGCGGGCTGTTCCCCCAGCCCCAAAAAGCAGAAAGGTCCTCCCCCGAACCTCAACCTTTTCTTCTTCGAGGCTCTTCTCAAAACCGTAGACGTCGGTGTTGTAGCCCAGGAATTTCCCTTGCCGCGCCACCACGGTATTCACCGAGCGGAGGAGCTTCGCCTCCCCCTCAAGGGCATCAAGGAGGGGACAGATGGTCTCCTTGTGGGGAACGGTGACATTGAACCCAGAAACCCCAAGAACCCGGAAGGCCCGGACGGCCTCTTCAAGCCGATCTTCCGGGATATCAAAGGCAAGGTACACGAAAGGGAGGCGGAGATACTGCAGCGCGGCATTCTGGAACACGGGGGACAGGGAATGGGCCACGGGATGTCCGATGAGGGCAAGGAGCTTTGTCGAGGCGCTAATCATGGGGATTGAACCTCCGGAGAATCCACCGCTCAACGATTCTTCCAAGGCGCGTCGTAACAAACTCGCGCCGGGAAATCGGCCGAACAAGAATAGTATAGAGTCCCAGGCGGTTTCCCCCAAGGACATCGGTGAATACCTGGTCCCCAATGACAGCGACTTCGCTCTGGGAAAGACCGAGTTCCTGTAGTGCAGCCCGGAAAGCTCCCCGGCGGGGCTTCTGGGCTTTTGAAATTCCGGGAATGGCAAGGAGCTTCGAGAAATAGGTCACCCGCTCCTTGAGGGCGTTGGATACGATGCAGATGGCAAATCCCTGGGATTTCGCCTCTTCCACCCACTGGAGGACGCGTTCCTCAAGGTCATAGGCATTCCAGGCCACGAGAGTGTTGTCAAGGTCCACGATGAGCCCGCGAATACCCAGACCCTTGAGTTCCTCAAGGTTAATTTCCCAGAGGTCATTCACGAAGAGCCTGGGGAAAAACCACTGCCAGAGACTCCTCACGGGGCACCTCGTTTGTTCCTCAGGTGTTCCTCGTACGTCCGGGCAAAGGCGTGCTTTCCGTCCTCCTGGAGGACAAAGTAGAGATAATCTGTCTGCGCTGGCTCAAGGACCGCCCGGATAGCATCAAGACCAGGGTTGCAGATGGCATGGGGCGGAAGCCCCTCATGGAGGTAGGTGTTGAAGGGCGATGGGAAGATGAGGTCCCTTTCCCGAAGCGACGTAACGCTCACGCCCTTCTCCTTTTTGAGGGCATACACCACCGTTGCGCAGGACTGCAGGCGCATATTCTTCCGCAGACGGTTCAGGAAGACCGAGGCCACGAGGGGCTTTTCCTCCCGCAGACGCGTCTCCTTCTCCACGATGGAGGCAAGGACGATGCTCTCAAGGAACGAAGCCTCCTTCCCGGAAAAGAGGGGGAGGACGAGCTCCTCAAAGCGGTCAAGCTGCACCGCTATGACTTCCTCAGGAGGTGTGGGAACCTGGAGGAAGTAGGTGTCGGGGAAGAGGAAACCCTCAAGGCTCTTTACCCCAGAAAGCCAGGGTCGGGCAAAGTGCTCAGGGTGTGCCACGAACGCAAGGTACTCCTCCTTCCCGCACACCCCGAGGCGCTCGAGGACCTCGGCCATCTGCTCTGCGGTGAAGCCCTCGGGAAAGGTCACCCGGACCCGTGGCGGACCCTGGGAAAGGAGGCGTACAATCGAAGCCACCGGCATACCCGGCCACAGGCGGTACTGCCCGGCGATGGGAGTGGTCTTTCGGGAAAGCAGGGCGAAGACCAGGAAGCGAAAGGACGAGGTGATGCCCTCCTCTTCAAGAAGACGGGCAACACCAGAAAGCGACATACCCTTCGGGATGACAACGTCCTTCGGTGCCCCAAGGGAGTGGTCGAAGAAAAAGGTAAAATCCACGAACACCCACCCAAGGAGTACCAAAGCCACAAAGAGGACAACCCAGGACTTCATACCCTCTCCCTCGCAAGGTACGTCTCGAGGATGAGGCAGGCGGCAATCTTATCAACGAGGCGTTTCCTCTTTGCCCGGCTCGTATCAAGGTCGAGGAGGTGGCGTTCGGCTTCTTTTGTGGAGAAACGCTCATCGACGAGAACCACTTCCCCAGGGAAGTGCCGCCGGAGTTCTGCGGCAAACTCCTCTAAGGCTTCAGCCTCCTTTCCCTTTGTGCCGTTGGTGCGAATGGGAAGGCCAAGAACGATGGTATCGATACAGCATTCCCGGGCAAGGGCAAGGATACGGGCAACGTCGTCTTTCCCCTTTCGGGGGAGAATCCGATAGGGGAAGGCAAGTCCTGTCCCCCAGTTCATGGCAATGCCAATGCGCTTTTCCCCCACATCAAGGGCCATGACCCGCTTCATGGGCTTTCAGGAACTCTTCAAGATACCTCAGAAACTCTCCCCAGCGGGATTTCGGGATTCCCCCGAACTGGGCGAAATGGGGTTTCCCTCCTCCCCCTCCTCCAATGGTCCGGGAGACTTCCCGCAGAAACGCTCCGAGATTCGTTCCTCCCCCAAGCCCCACTCCGGCGATGATGCCCTTCACCTTCTCTCCCTCGGCCGTCCCCAGGGCGATGGCACCCCGGGAGAGTGCACCGCGCAGGACATCGGCAACTTCCCGCAAAAGCTCAAGGTCCAGGCCATCCTCAAAAAGGTAGGCGAAAACCAGTGACCCCCGGGGCATTTCCTCAAGCTTTTCCCGAAGCTCCCGGAGGATACGCTCCTTCCTTTCCCGGGCAAGGAGTTTCCGGAGATTTCTGTTCTCTTCAAGGAGTTCCTCAAGCGTCCTCAGAAGGTGAGCTTCCTCGACATTGAGAAGCTCCCGCACCTCCTGCAAGACCTTCCGGGAAGTACGGAGCATCTCAAGCGCCCTCCACCCTGCGACAGCCTCAATGCGCCGGATACCGGCGCCAATGCTTGACTCTGAGAGAATCACAAATACCAGGGCTTCGCTCGTTCGCCTGAGGTGTGTCCCTCCACAGAGCTCTGCGGTGTAGTCCCCTACCCGGACAATCCGCACCGGAAACTCGTACTTCTCCCCAAAGAGGGCCACTACACCGCGTTTCTGGGCTTCCTCAAGGGAACTGAAGCTCACGTACACCGGGAGGTCCTCGGCGATTTTCTCGTTGACCCTTCTCTCCACTGCTTCAAGCTCCTCGTCACTCAGAGGAGCAAAATGGGTGAAGTCGAAGCGAAGGCTCTCCTCCCCCACAAAGGACCCCGCCTGCTTCACCTGCTCCCCAAGAACCTCCCGCAGGGCCCGGTGGAGAAGGTGTGTGACCGTGTGGTGGGTTTCAAGACCCCGGCGACGTTTCCCGTTGACGAGCGCCTTCCCCCGCTCACCTACCTTGACCCTCCCCTCCCGGACGATTCCCCGGTGCACGGAAAGGGCTGCCGAGGGACCACTGACCTGGAGGACCTCCACTTTTCCTGAAGGTGTCACAAACCACCCGGTATCCCATTCCTGCCCGCCCTTCTCTGCATAGAAAGGCGTGACATCGAGCACAAAGAGCACCTCCGCACCCTGGGAAGCCTCAGGGATGAGCTCATTGCCATCAGAGAGAGCAAGGAGCACGCTCTCTGCAGAAAGATGATCATACCCCACGAAGGTCGAGCGAAAGCCAGAAAAGAGCTCTTCTTCCTTTTTTTGCCCTTTAAGGCCAGAGAGTTTTTCTTCCTGGGCTTTCCGGGCACGGGCTCTCTGGTGCTCCATCTCTTCCTCGAACTCCTCCTGAGAGAAGGAAAACCCCTCTTCCCTCAGCACCTCCTGGGTAAAGTCAAGGGGCAGGCCATAGGTATCGTAGAGCTTGAAGATTTCCCGGCCCGGGATCGTTCTTGCGTTTTTTGCCCTGGCCTCTTCAAGGAGCTCTTCAAGGCGGGCAAACCCAAGGGCAAGGGTATCCTCAAAACGCTTCTCCTCCTGGAAGACGACCTGGGCAATGGTCGTTTCATTCCTTCGAAGCTCCGGATACACATCGCCCATGAGCTCCACAACCCGGAAGGCGAGCTCATGCAGGAAAGGTTTCGCAAGGCCAAGCTTTTTCCCGAAACGGTGGGCTCGACGGATGAGCCGCCGCAGAACGTATCCCCGCCCCTCATTGGCCGGGTACACTCCATCGGCAATGAGGAAAGCCACCGCACGGGAGTGGTCGGCAATGAGGCGGAAGGCAGGTTTTTCCTTCTCGTAAGGAATCCCACTCAATCCCTCAAGCGACCGGATAAGAGGGAGGAAAAGGTCTGTCTCAAAGTTGGATTCCACATTTTGCACCACGGCGCTCACGCGCTCAAGACCCATGCCGGTATCGATGTTCTTGCTTGGGAGTTCCCGCAAAGTCCCATCGGACTGGCGGTCGAACTCCATGAAGACGAGATTCCAGACCTCGAGGAACCGGTCGCAGTCGCACCCTGGGCGGCAATCCTCCCTCCCGCAACCCCGCTCTTTCCCGGTGTCGTAGTAAATCTCCGAGCAGTACCCGCAGGGCCCCACCGGTCCTGAAGCCCAGAAGTTGTCCTCATCTCCGAGATAAACGATTTTCTCCTCCGGAAGCCCAACAACATCCCTCCAGATGCGAAAGGCCTCCTCGTCCTTTTCGTGCACCGAAACCGAAAGACGCTCCACCGGAAGGTGGAGTTCTTCCGTGAGGAACTCCCAGGCCCACTGACAGGCCTCCTTTTTGAAGTAGTCTCCGAAGGAGAAGTTGCCGAGCATCTCGAAGAAGGTATGGTGCCTTGGGGTATAGCCGACCTTCTCAAGGTCGCTCACCCGGACGCACTTCTGGACCGTGCAGACCCGCCGGAAACTCGGCTTCACCTGCCCGAGGAAGATGGGCTTAAAAGGCACCATGCCGGCAATGGTGAGAAGGAGCGTCGGGTCTTGAGGGACAAGTGAAGCGCTGGGCAGAACCTCATGACCCCGGTTCCTGAAGAAGGCAAGGAAGAGATTCCGGATGTCCCTGCTTGAGTACACGGTCATCGCTCCTTTATGACGTCCACAACGTGAAAGGTTCGCAACCGCCGGTTGGTGGAAGGGAGGAAAACACACTGCACAGGGAAGGCGAATTCCGGCTGTATCCTCCCCCGCGCAAGCCAGAACTGAGAGAGCTCATTGTGGTAAATGCCGGGATTGACCCGGACCACAAGCCGCAGGGGCCCATCCACAAGGACCACCCGGGAAAGAGAAGGAAGAGCCGAAAGGCCCTCAAGAATCCTGGTCCTCAGAGGCTCTCCAGGCAGAGGAGACACATTTACCAGGGCGATGTTCTCCCGCAAGGGGCCCACGACGGCGACGTTGGCGAGGTCTCTTGCATACCCTGCCTCATCGAGCATCCCAAGGAGGAGTTCATTGGCCTCCACCACCGCCTGACCGTGGAAGGAGGGAGAGGCCAGGGGTTTCAAGAGGTGCTTGAGGAAACACCCTTCCCGAACGGCGTGTTCTCCAACCCGGCGGATGGGGATATCGAGGAACGCCGCTAAAGCGGCAATTTCTTCCTTCCCCAGGTCAAAAAGCGGCGAAAACGTATCCCTGAGGAACTTCACCCCCCGGTTGCCCCAGCTGTCGCTTTTGTTGGCCCCACCAAGAATGAGCGAACCCTCCCCGAAATACTCCCGAATGCGGGCGAGTTTTGCTTTTTTTGTGCAGAGGTTACAGGAGGGACCACCCCTTGCCACCTCTTCAAGCACACTCTGGCCGGGGAGCACAACGTGCTCCACTCCGAAGTACTCCACGAGAAAGCAAATGTTCTCGCGGGCTTTTCGGGGAAGATACGGCCCCCAGTCAACGGTGCAGGAAACGACGTTTCTCCGCCCCAGAGCCTCACAGGCCAAAAAAAGCGTAACGGTGCTGTCCATCCCTCCCGAGAAGGCCACAACGGTTTGTCGAAAGCAAGAAGCCACTTCCCGGATTTCCTCAACGATGGCGCGGGCAAGGACAGACAGAGCCGGTTTTTCCAACGGGACGTTCATTTTTTCAGGTTGTTCAGAATGGTCGCCAGTTTCTCCCCGATGACGTCCCCGAGGGTGACTCGTCCTTCTTGAGCCTGTTCTTTGCGGACTTTCTCCTCTTCCTCCCGCAGCGCCTGCTTGATGCTCAGGCCAATCTTTCGCTCGGCATCGTCGAGCTTGATGACCTTGACCTTGACGATATCACCCTCTTTGAGGACCTCCTGGGGAGAACTGATGCGCTCTTCGGCGATTTCCGAGATGTGAACGAGACCGTCCCAGCCCTCCTCAAGCTCCACGAAGGCACCAAAATCCACCAGCCGGACAACCTTCCCCTCGTGGATACTCCCCAGAGGATACCGGGTTTTGATGATTTCCCAGGGATCCGGGAGGAGTGCCTTGCGGCTCACCACAATGCGCTGCTCTTCCGGTTTGAACTCAAGAATCTTCAGCGAAACCGTCTGTCCCTTTTTGAAGACCTGACTGGGGTGCTTGACCGGTTCCCAGGCAATTTCAGAAAGGGGGAGCAGGGCTTCAATCTCAGGGGCAAGCTCCACGAAAGCACCGAAGTTCATGAGGCGCTGGATTTTCCCCTCAACGATATCCCCAACCTGCCACTTCGCCTGTACCTCCTCCCAGGGATTGGGACGGAGTGCCCGCAAGCTCAGGGTGAGCTGCCGGTTCTCCCGGTCAATGGCGAGAACCTTAGCTTCTACAAGCTGGTTCCGCCGCACCACGTCGTTCACCCGGGTGACCCGCTTCCAGGAGAGCTCCTCAAGAGGAATACGACCTTCAACGCCCTCCTCCACCTCAACCAGCGCTCCCCTGGTGCTCACTTTGTTCACCCGGACGCGGACGGTGCTCCCCACAGGGTACTTCTCCTCGATGTTCTCCCAGGGGTCAGGGAAAATCTGCTTGAGGCCAAGGGAAATGCGACGCCGCTCAGGGTCAATTTCGAGAATCTTGGCCTCCACAATATCGCCAACCTTCACCACTTCCCGGGGATGTTTCACATACCCCCAGGAGAGGTCCGAAATGTGGATGAGCCCCTCCACGCCTTCTTCAATCTCCACAAACACCCCGAACTCCTTCAGGGAGACGACCTTTCCCTTGACGATATCGCCAACCTTCACTTCCTGGACGAAGCGTTCCCACGGATCAGGCGTGAGGCGTTTCAGGCTGAGGCTGATTTCCTCTTTCTCCGGATCCCAGGCAATGACCTTAACCTCGATTTCGTCGCCCTTTTTGAAGAGGTCCTCGAGTTTGCCGACTTTGCCCCAGGAGACCTCGGAAATATGTAGAAGCCCGTCAACGCCCCCGAGGTCCACAAAGACACCGAAACTGGTGATGTTCTTCACCACACCCTTTCGAACCTGACCGACTTCAAGCGAGGCAATGGTCTCCTGGCGGCGGCGGGCGAGCTCCTCCTCAATCACCGCCCGGCGGGAAACGATGACGTTGCGGGTCTTGCGGTCGGCCTCGATGACCTTCACCGGAATCGACTGGTCGATGAACTCATCGAGATTCCGGGGAACGACGTCAACACAGGAAGCAGGAAGGAAAGCGTTCACCCCAACATCCACAATGAGTCCACCCTTGACCTTTCGCTTGACCTTTGCCGTGAGGACCTTCCCCTGGTCTCTGCTCTCCTCTATGTCAATCCAGGCTCCCTGGTAACGGGCCTGTTCCCGGGACAGCCACACATACCCCTGCTCGTCGATGCGGGTCACCATGACCCAGATTTCCTCTCCCTCTTCGAGATCGTGCTCCACCTCACCTTCTCTCCCCTGAGCCCGTTCCCGGAGAGGGAGAATGCCCTCGGCTTTATAGTTGATGTTTACGAAGTAACCCTCATCACCCTTTTTGATGACCTTTCCCTTGATGAGGTCTCCGGGTCGCACCATGCGGATCTGTTCGAGGTTTTCGTGGAGCAGCTCCATCGCCTTCTCGTTTTCCACACCCAACACACTCCTTCCTCACAGTGTGACCCCGCTTTTGCCGTGTGTCAACCGCTTTGATCCTCGTCCTCCAAAAGGTGGGTGCCCTCCCGGAAGAACCACGGCTCTTCCGGAGTCCAGGCTCCCTGGACAAGGGTGTTGGGTCAAAGCCTCATTTGACATCACGCGCAAAGCAGGGTCACAAACCGACTTCTGCCAAGATAATAGCACAAGCCCTCGCCTTTTGCAATGACGCTCAAAAAGCCCGGACAACCGGGGGTCAAACGCCCCGGCTACCGCTTTTCCTCCTTGAGGGCAATGCCGAGGATATCGAGCTGCTCCTTCTCTACCGGAGACGGAGCACCAGTGAGCAGGCACACACCCCTTTGCGTTTTAGGAAAGGCGATGACCTCCCGGATGGAATCTGCACCGCAAAGGAGCATTACCAGCCGGTCAAAGCCTAAGGCAATTCCTCCATGGGGAGGACAGCCAAACTGCAGCGCCTCCACGAAGAAACCGAATTTCTCCCGGACTTCCTGTTCCGTCAGGTTGAGGCGGGAGAAGATTTTCTCCTGAAGGTCTCTCCGGTGAATCCGGATACTGCCCCCACCAATCTCGTACCCGTTGAGGACGAGGTCATAAGCCTTAGCCCGAACACGCTCTGGATGCTCGTCAAGGAGGGGAATGTCCTCATCAAAGGGAGCCGTGAAAGGATGGTGAACCGAAACCCAGCGCTTTTCTTCCTCGCTCCACTCAAGAAGGGGGAAGTCCACAACCCACACAAAGGCGAAACGTTCTTTCTCGGGCATCTCTCTCCCAAGTTGCACCCGGAGATTCCCCAGAAACTCCTGGAGAGCCTCTTCCTCCCCCCAGGACACAAGGAGCACCGAACCCTCACCAAAGGGGTACCTCGCCACAAGACGCTGGAAGAGCGTTTCGGGAACCTTCCCTTTGAGAGGAGAAGAGAAATCCTCCTGGACCTTTCGAACCCAGGAGAGGGCAAGGTGCCTTTCCCTTGCCTCCGCCGCAAAGAGGTCAAGCTTTTTCCGGGAGAGGGAATGGTCCTGGGGCACGAAAAGCCCCCGGAAAACAACACAGCCCTCCTTCTGGGACAGAACGCCTCCTCCCTCCTCAAGGAAAAGCGGCGTGAGGTCATCAATGGTGAGGGAAAAGCGAAGGTCCGGCTTGTCCGTGCCGTACTTTTTCAGAGCTTCCTCATACGTCAGGCGCGGGAAAGGAATCTCCAGGGTCACCTCAAGCACCTCGGCAAAGACGTGCTGCATGAGTTCCTCTACAAGCTGCAACACGTCCTCCCGGTCCACAAAGGACATCTCGATGTCCACCTGGGTGAACTCGGGTTGCCGGTCGGCCCGGAGGTCCTCGTCACGGAAACACCGGACAATCTGGAAGTACCGGTCAAAGCCAGCCACCATGAGGAGCTGCTTGAAGAGCTGGGGCGACTGGGGCAGGGCGTAAAAGGTGCCGGGATTCAGGCGACTGGGCACAAGGAAATCCCGGGCACCTTCAGGCGTACTCTTCGTAAGAAAAGGAGTTTCGACCTCGACAAAACCGCGCTCGGTAAGGAACCGGCGGATGCTCTGTGCCGCTTTATGGCGCAGCATGAGGTTTTCCTGCATTCTGGATCGCCGAAGGTCCAGGTATCTGTAGCGGAGGCGGAGGGCTTCGTCAATCTCCTTTCTCCCCTCAATCTCAAAGGGTGGGAGCTCAGAAGGCGAGAGTACCACGAATGTCAGCGCATGGACCTCGATGTCCCCGGTGGCCAGGCGGGGATTGGCCAGACCCTCAGGCCGCTCTCTGACAATACCTCTCACCTGCACAACGTACTCGGGGCGGACGGATGCGGCAACCTCATAGGCCTTTTCGTTCTCCGAACTCACCACGACCTGGGTGATACCGAAGCGATCCCGGAGGTCCAGGAAAATGATACCCCCATGGTCCCGAACCCGGTGCACCCAGCCTGCCAGGGTAACCTCCTTACCCACATCGGTTTTGCGAAGCTCGCCACAGGTATGGGTCCTCAGCATGTCTCCCGCTCCTTTCGCAGTCGCCCGAGAAGTTCTTCCTGAGAAAGGAGTATCTGTTCCCCCGAAACAAGGTCCTTGAGGGAAAAGCCACTGTTTTTCCGCTCCTCTTCCCCAGCAATGACCACAAAACGCACGCCCATTTTCTGCGCCCGTTTCAGGTGGTACCTGAGGTTCTTGCTGGCAAAGTCAAGGGAGAAGGGGATACCCACCTCATGAAGAGCCTGGCTCAGTATAAGGAGGTCCTTCTCCCCCTCTTCATCCAAAGGTGCAAGGTACACCCGAAAGGCGTCCTTCCTGGTAAAGCCACTCCGTTCAAGGAGAAGGACAATGCGTTCCATGCCCGCTGCAAACCCGACCCCCGGAACCTCAGGACCCCCAAGGGCTCGTGCCAGGCCATCGTACCTTCCGCCGCCACCAATGGCATCCTGGGCTCCTAAGGTGTGAACCTTGACTTCAAATACCGTGCGGGTGTAGTAATCAAGGCCCCGGACCAGACGGGGGTTGACCACAAAGGGGATACCAAGGTGCTGCAAAAGGAGAAAGAGCCGTTCCTCATGCCTGCGGCACTCGGCACAGAGGAAATCCTGAATGTTCGGAAAAGACGCCTCACGGAACACCGCCTGGCACGCCTCTTTCTTGCAATCGAGCACCCGGAGCGGATTCTCCACAAGGCGCCTCTTGCAGTCCTCGCAGAGCAGGTCTTTGTGGTTCTCCAGGTGCTCCCGAAGCCGCTGCACGTAGTGGGGCTTGCAGAGGGGACAGCCAATACTGTTGAGCTCAAGGGAAAGGCCAGAAAGACCAAGTTCCCGGTAAATCGTCCAGGCAAGAAGGACGATTTCGGCATCACAGGCCGGGTCCTGGAACCCTAAAGCCTCAAAACCGAACTGGTGGAACTGGCGCATGCGCCCCGCCTGGGGACGCTCATACCGGAACATAGGACCAAGGTAATACCACCGGACGCGGGGGTTCCGGACGAAGAACCCGTGCTCAAGGTACGCCCGCACTGCGGGAGCCGTTCCTTCCGGCCGAAGGGTGATGCTCCTTCCCCCTTTATCGGTGAAGGTGTACATCTCCTTCTGCACGATGTCGGTTTCCTCTCCCACCCCGCGGGTGAAGAGTTCCGTGTGCTCGAAAACAGGGGTTCGGATTTCTTCATATCCGAAAAGGTGGGCATTCCGGCGCACAACTTCCTCAAGGTGTTGCCAGAGCGCCACCTCTTCGCCGAGGATATCCCGTGTTCCTCGAGGCGCCTTTATCTCCATACACCCATCCCTTCCTCACCGAATCTCAAGGTTTTCCACCACAGAAAGCCCACGCAGAGCCGAGGCAATCTCCACAACATCGGCGCCTCTGGGGGCATGGGTGAAGAGCAGACAGAGCACCCTCCCCTCACGCTCTCTCTGAACCCTGGCGGCGGCGATATTCACCCCGAGTTCACCAAGGATCGTCCCCACCTTTCCCAAGGCTCCAGGTTCGTCACGGAGAATGAGTTCAATAGAGAGACCTCCCTTGGTTTTGAGGAAATGCCCTTCGAAGTACTCAAGAAGCCACAGGACAAGAAGGATGAACCCCACCCCAGCAAACCCCAGGGTGAACATCCCCACTCCCATGGCGATACCCACCCCACAGGTGGCCCAGAGGCTCGCCGCCGTGGTGAGTCCGGTAATAGTCGAACCGTACCGAAAGATGGTGCCTGCTCCCAGAAACCCGATGCCGCTCACAATCTGGGCCGTGATGCGGGCAGGATCAGAACCAATTCTCCCAAAAAAGAAGACAGAAACCAGAGTCATCAGAGCAGAACCAAGGCACACGAGGATATGGGTTCTGAGACCCGCAGGTTTCTCTGCCCGTTCCCTCTGCCAGCCGATAACCCCGCCCGCCACAAAGGCCGCGAAAAGGCGCAGGAGAATGGTTACTGTGTCACCCATGGACACCTCAGACACTTAGGAACTCAACCTCTCCTTCACCGTGTTCTTCAAGGAACCGCTCAAGGTCCCGCATGGAGGGCAGAGCACTCTGCGCGCCAACCCTCGTGCAGGCAATGGCTCCGGCGGTGTTGGCAAGCTTCAGGGCACTCACCCAGTCCTTCCTTTGAGCAATACCCACCAAAAGCCCGGCATTGAAGGCATCGCCTGCAGCGGTGGTGTCCTCAACCTGGACTTTCCGGGGAGGGAGGTACACGCATGTCGTATCGTCCACGCTGGCGATGGCCCCCTGGTCCCCCAGGGTGATCACCGTGCGAGCCCGGGTACGCCGGCGAAGAACCCGGAGTGCCCGCACCGCATCCTCGAGGGTCGTGATGGTGACACCGCTCAGAACTTCTGCTTCGTACTTGTTTGGAGTCATTATATCACTGGCCGTCAAGATTTCGATGGGGAATTCCTGAGCCGGGGCGGGGTTCAGGACCACGATCATGCCGAACCGGTGGGCAACCTCAATAGCCCGCCGAACCACCTCGTGAGGGACCTCAAGCTGCAAAAGCAGGAAATCACAGGATTTGAAGAGCTCCAGAGCGTTCTCCACATCCTGCACCGAGAGTTTCATGTTCGCCCCTGGGGCAACGAGAATCCGGTTCTCCCCCCGCTCGTCGATAAAGATAAAGGCCAGCCCCGTGTGGGTGAGCGGTTGCTTGGTCACAAAGGCATAATCCACGTTCTCCTGCTCGAGGTTCAGGAGGAGGCGGGCACCGAAATCATCGTCGCCCACCTTGCCAATCATGCTCACCAGTGCTCCCAGGCGGGCACAGGCAATGGCCTGGTTGTTCCCTTTGCCTCCTGGAAACATGGAGAACTCTCGAACGAAAAGGTTTTCTCCCACCTCTGGCATGCGTTCGATCCTGAGTACCATGTCCATATTGAGGCTGCCAATGACAAGGACTTTCGCTCTCTCCACAGGCCCCACTCCCTCTCCTCCCATTCTACTACAAGGTGCTCTGGTATTGTACCATAGCCATTCTTTTCAACGCTCCTCCTCTCCGGTACAATGGAGAAAAGGACACAGGAGGGTGTTGTTCATGATTCAGGTGACCACAGCGCTTCTCAGTGTTTCCGACAAAGCAGGCCTTGGGGAACTCGCACAGCGCCTCAGTGCCCTGGGGGTGCGCCTTTTCGCCACGGGGGGAACAGCGAGATTCTTGAGAGAACTCCATCTTGAGGTCCTTGAGGTTTCGGAGGTCACGGGCTTTCCGGAGATCCTCGGAGGAAGGGTGAAGACGCTCCACCCCCGGATTGAGGGGGGAATTCTTGCACGGCGGGATCTCCCTGAGGACATGGAAGACCTGAAACGCCATGGTATCGACCCCATTGACCTGGTCGTTTGTAACCTCTACCCCTTCGAAAAGAAGGTGAAGGAGGGAGAGCAAAACCTCGATGTTCTTGTCGAGGAAATCGACATCGGCGGGGTGACACTCCTTCGAGCAGCGGCGAAAAACTGGAAGCACGTCGTCTGTGTCTCCTCCCCTTCCCAGTACCCGGAGCTCCTTGAAGAACTCGAAAAGCACAACGGATATTTCCCCGAAGAGAAATCCCTCCAGTGGGCCATTGAGGCTTTTATGCGAACCTCGCAGTACGATAGCACCATCGCCACCTATCTCAGCACAGTGAGCGCCCAAAACGAAGATACCCTTCCTTTGTATCTTGCCATCCACCTCAGGAAGGCCTCACCCCTCCGGTACGGTGAAAACCCTCACCAGAAAGGAGCGCTCTACGAGGATCTCTCTCTTGACCCGGAGGGATTCTGGAGGCACCTTGAGGTTCTTGCCGAAGGGAAAGAGCTCTCGTTCAACAACATCTACGATGTCCAAGCAGCCTACAGCCTCGTCCGGGAATTCCAGGAACCTGCTGTCGTCATTGTGAAGCACAATAATCCCTGCGGCGTTGCCGTGCACGAGGATCTTGCCGAGGCAGCCCGCTTTGCCCTTGAGTCGGACCCCGTCTCGGCCTTTGGCGGGATTGTGGCCATGAACCGGACAGTCACAAGATCAAGTGTTGAGGTCTTTGGCAACCTCTTCCTTGAGGTCTTCATCGCTCCTGCTTATGAGGAGGAAGCCCTGGAACTCTTGCGTCGACGGAAGAACCTCCGTATCCTCGCCGCACCTCTTCTCCCTCCAGCTCTCTGGGACCTCAAGAAAATCGATGGGGGGTTCCTCCTCCAGGAAAACGACGTCGGAACAGTCAGCCGGGAGAACCTCCGGGTGGTCACCGAGGTGAAACCGAAGGAAAACGACCTTGAAGACCTGCTCTTTGCCTTCACCGTGGCCAAATACGTCAAGTCCAACGCCATAGTTCTGGCGAAAGACCGAAAGACCGTAGGGATTGGTGCAGGGCAAATGAGCCGGATCGACGCCCTCCGCATAGCCATTGCCAAAGCCCAGGGGAGAGAGCAGGGGGCTGTCTTGGCTTCCGATGCCTTCTTCCCCTTTTCTGACGTTGTGGAGGAAGCTGGAAAGCACGGTATTCGTGCCATCATCCAGCCCGGAGGCTCCATCCGGGATGAGGAGTCCATTGCCGCCTGCAATCGCCTGGGCATCCCCATGGTCTTCACTGGAGTGCGGCACTTCCGGCACTGATGGAACATGCGGAGAGAGCAGGATTTCCTGGGGGAAAAGGAAATCCCGGAAGACCGGTACTTTGGGATTCATGCCCTGCGGGCAAGGGAGAACTTCCCGCTTTTGCTTCCTGTGCCCCGGCCGCTCATCCGGGCATTTTTTGCCGTGAAGTGGGCCTGCACCAGGGCCAATCTCGAGATTGGACTTTTAGAGGAACCCGTTGCCTCGGCCATCCTCAAGGCCTGTGAAGAGGGCATGGCAGGGCGGTGGGATGGGGAAATCATCGTTCCCATTTTCCAGGGTGGGGCGGGAACCTCCCTGAACATGAACGTGAACGAGGTCATCGCCAACCGTGCCCTGGAGATTCTCGGATACGACAAGGGACGCTACGACATCGTGAACCCCTTCGATACCGTAAACCTCAGTCAGTCCACCAACGACGTCTTCCCCACGGCTTTGCGGGTTGCCGCTCTGTGGGAGATGGAGGAGCTGGAAAAGGCCATCGTGGCCCTTCAGGATGCCCTCCAGCAGAAAGAAAGGGAGTTTGCGGGAATCCTCAAGGTCGGTCGCACCGAGCTCCAGGACGCCGTTCCCGTGACTCTGGGGATGGAATTCGGTGCCTGGGCAGAGGCCATTGGGAGGGACCGCTGGCGCCTGTGGAAGGTGAAGGAGAGACTCAAAGAGGTGAACCTGGGAGGAACCGCCGTGGGGACCGGACTCAACGCTCACCCTCGCTACATCGCCCGTGCCATCGTCTACCTCAACGAGATTACGGGGCTTCCTGTGGCCCGGGCCATGAATACCTTCGAGAACACCCAGAACCTCGACGTCTTCTCTGAGGTTTCAGGGCTTCTGCGGACCCTTGCCGTGAACCTCCGGAAAATCACGAACGACCTGCGGCTTCTTGCCATGGGTCCCCGGGCGGGCATTGGAGAAATCGTCCTCCCACCCCTCCAGGAGGGGTCCTCCATCATGCCGGGGAAGGTGAATCCGGTTCTCTGTGAGTACGTTGAGGGCATTGCCCTTGACGTTCTGGGCAAAGACGTGGCCCTGAGCTTTGCCGCTTCAAGTGGGCAGCTTGAGCTCAACCACCTCCTGCCCTTTGTGGCGTACTTCCTCCTCACCATGATTGAAGAACTCCGGGTTGCCTGTACAGTGCTTGCGAAAAACTACATTCCTCTCATCAGGGCCGACGAAAGCCGCTGCCGGGAACTCCTCGAGCGAAGCTTTGTTCTCGCCACCTGTGTGGTCCCCTACCTCGGGCATGAAAAGACCTCACTCCTTGTCCTTGAGTGCTTGAAAACCGGCAAGGACTTCCGGACGCTTCTTCTTGAGAAGGGGCTTTTCACCGAAGAGGAACTCGGAATAATCCTCGACCCCACGGAGTTACAGAAACCCGGGATACCGGGAATGGGAAAACTCAAAAGGAGCGACCATGCAGGGAACACCCCGTAGCCTGAGACCACATATCGGGATTTTCGGACGGCGGAATGTGGGGAAGTCCTCGCTCATCAATGCCCTGGTGGGTCAGGAGGTGGCCATTGTTTCGGATGTCCCCGGCACAACCACCGATCCGGTCTTCAAGCCCATAGAACTTCTCCCCTTTGGTCCTGTGGTTCTCATCGACACCGCAGGGCTTGATGACGAAGGATTCCTGGGGGAGCTCCGGAAAAAGAAGTCCCTGGAAATCCTCAACCGCTGCGATGTGGCCCTTCTTGTGTGGGACGGCAAAACCGACTTTACTTTAGAGCGGGAAATTCTGAGGCTCCTCCGGGAACGAAATGTGCTTGTCCTCGGTGTGGCGAACAAAATCGACGAAACCCCAGTACCCCTTGACCCTCCCGAGGACTTCAGTATCCCCGTGTTCCGCACAAGTGCCAGAACGGGAGAAGGTATTGTCCACCTCAAGACTACTCTCATTGAAGTTCTGCGACAGGGGGTTCAGGAAAAGCCCCTTATCCGGGACCTCCTGCGTCCGGGGGATCTCGTGGTTCTTGTGGTGCCTATTGACCTTGGAGCTCCCAAAGGACGGCTCATCCTTCCCCAGGTACAGACCATCCGGGAGATCCTCGACGCAGATGCGGTGAGCCTTGTGGTCAAGGAACGGGAGCTCTCCGAAGCCCTGGAGCGCCTCAAAACTCCACCGCGCCTTGTGGTTACTGACTCTCAGGTGTTCCACAAGGTCGCCGGAGCCATTCCTCCCTCCATCCCCCTCACGAGCTTCTCCATCCTCTTTGCCCGCCACAAGGGGGACCTCAAGACCTTCGTGGAAGGGGTGAAGGCCGTGGAACGGTTGAAGCCCGGCGACCGGGTACTCATCCTCGAGGCCTGCACCCACCACCCTCTTCCCGACGACATCGGGCGGGTGAAAATCCCTCGCTGGCTCAGACAGTACACCGGTGCAGACCTTCACTTTGATGTCGTCGCTGGCCCGGTGGTCTCAGTGCCCCTTGCTGAGTACCAGCTCATCGTCCACTGTGGGGGATGCATGATCAATCCCAGGGAAATGCTTTTTCGGATCCACGAGGCCTCCCGTGCCCGCGTTCCCATCACGAACTACGGTGTGCTCATCGCCTACCTTCACGGCCTTTTCCCTCGGGCCCTGGAGGTCTTCCCGGAAATGGCCTTCCTAAAGGAGGAAGGAGAAGAGAAAACCCTCGCTCTTTTCCGCAGGTCTGGTGGCCGCTGGAACCTGTAGCGTCAGTTGAGCAGGGCCTGGAAGATATCGTACTTGCGGAAAGTCAGATACCGGTCGGTCATGACGTTCAAGGGTTTCTTCGTGAAGCGGAAGTTCTCCGCAATATAGGAGAGGAGTGAATCCAGCTGGTACTCCCGAGCTGTAGAGCTCTCACTGGCCCGCCGGTAGAGTTCCGCACCCTTTTCCTCAAGCTCCTCTCCCCTCCCCCGGAAGCCCCGCAGCCAGGCACGCTTGGCAAAGGAGGCGTGGAGCTCCCCAAAAAGCTGCTCAGGGAAGATGCCACTCACAAAGAGCGCGATGTCTCCTGCCCGCTTGAGGAAGATGAAACGGTACGGCTCGTCCACCCGCTCGCTGAGCTCGGCAAGGAGGTCAAGGTCAAAGTCGGAAAGGGTTTTTTTCAGGTAGATGCCCCGACCCCGGCGAATGTACACCGTGATATGGTTGATCCGGATGAAGGACACAAGAAGCTCCACCAGGTAGTCCCGCAGAGCGTCCCGGGCAAGAACTTCGAGGACCTTCTTTCCATCGAATACGGGAACCACCGTCCGGTACCCGATGCGCTCAAGCGTGTACGACTCTCGTTCAATATCCCGAATGGCCCGCCGGAGTAAAAGCTCAAAGTAGAGATACGGACTGACCTGCACGAAGAGGCGTTCGTCCTGAGCCACTCGCTGGAAGAGGAGGTCGTTCTCCAGAATCTGGTCAAGGGTTTCAGGGTCCTTTTCCACAAGCGAGAGGAATGCCTTTTCTTCCCCTCCCCGACAGAAGACCTCGGAAAGGAAGCGGAAATCTGAGGGGGTAAACTTCTCGAAGATTCTCCGCACTCCCGGTCACTCCCTAAAAGACCACACCGAACTTCTCACTGTAGAATCCCCTGACATCCTGTATCTCTTCGCGCCTCCGTATATTATAAACGTACCGGAGCACCCGCTTCTTCCAGAAGTCGTCAGAACTCAGATACCCCCGACGCCAGATATCGAAATCGTAGGCCTTCACCTGGAAACTCAGAACGTACTCCTTCTCCATGACAAGCTGCACCACAAGCCACGCTGCTTCAGGAAAAACTCGCTTCAGGGCGTCGAAGCCAACCCCAAGTTGATTCCAGAGTGCCTGATCAAGAGCACGGCTTGCCATCTCCATGCGGATATAGGCCTGGTTGTCCTCTTCCGAAAACCCCACATCGAGCACAGTGTACCCGAACTCCTGAAGAAGTGACACAGTTCGTTTGATGGCCTCCTCTCTTGAGGCACTCTCCACGATATTGCTTTCCACGAGGGTAAAGGAGGTCTCAATGAGTTTGTCCTGCGCAGCGTAAAAGCAGGCAACCCACCTCCCCGAAGGAACGGCCCGGGAGCCCAGAGGGAGCTCTCCCTGAACCCCCACGTATGCTTCATCGCTCTCGAGAACAAGGGAACTCTCCACCGGAAGACCTTCGGGAGGAAGAAACTCAAAGCGGAATTCGTCCCCCTTTTTCACCCCTTCAAGGAAAACCCAGAAGATGACCGCTTTATCCTCGGTGCTGAACTTATCGGTCCGATCCAGGGGAAGGCCGTCTTTGTCCAGGCCCCGGCAGAGGGCATAGTCAAGGACGGTTGCAGCCAGCGAGGTTCCAAGAAATAACACAAGGAAAACGCCCAGAGCCAACCCGGAAAGGTTTCTGCCCACCACGTCTTCACCCACATCCATCATACTGCAAGAGCCTCAGGAACACAACTTCCCGGAACGATAGGCCGCAATGTAATTCATGCAGAACTCATCCTGCCCGGTGAGGGCAAGAGCAGCAAAGAGCACAGCCATGAGCTCCTGGTCGAGCGGATCAACAATTGCCGCATCAAGACCATACCCGATACAGAGGGCCAGAAAGGTGCGGTTCAAAAGACGACGATTGGGCATGCCGAAAGAGATGTTACTCAGCCCGCAGATCGTTCGCACCCCGGGAAACTCCTGCTTGAGGGCTTGCAGGGTCTCGAGGAATACTCTGCCCTGTCTCTGGTCCGTTCCGATGGGCACCACAAGGGGGTCGATGAAGAGCCGCTCCCTGGGAATACCGTAATCTTCAGTTGCCTGCACCAGGCGCTCCACAAGCTTCAGACGATCGGCCACGGTCTCCGGAATCCCCCCATCCCCCATGGCCAGCCCCACCACGTACGCTTTGTGCTCTTGAGCAAGGGGTAGCACGGCTTCAATCCGTCGAGCCTCAGCGGTGAAGGAATTAATCATGACCTCCCCCTTCCGGTACACCCGCAGGGCCCGGGCAAGAGCCTCATCATTTGCGGTGTCAAGGCAAAGCGGAATGTTCACCGCATCCTGCAGGAGTTCCACAAGCCAGGGGAGATTCTCAATTTCCTTTTCTGCCTCGGTTCCAGCATTCACGTCCAGGAAATGGGCACCCGCCGCTTCCTGCTTTTTCGCTTCCTCAAGGAGAAACGCCACATCTTTCCGCTCCAGGGCCTCCCGGATAGGTTTCCGGGTCGCATTGATGCGTTCGGCCACAATCAGCACAGTTCCACCTCCTCTTCAAGGATTTCCTCAAAACGCAGGGCTTCTTTAAAGAGTCGGGCAAGGTAGAACGAGCCGGCCACAAGAAGAGGAAGGCCAAGGGTTCTCGCCACGCTTTCCGCCCTTTCCCGAGCCCGGTATGGGTCGGGAACAAGCTCTATGGGAACGCCGAGGGAAGAAAAGAAGGACGACGCCACCTCCACCGGCAGGGCTTTGGGATGGAAGGGTTCGGTGAAGATGCAGTATCCAGGGAAAGTCCGGAGCACCTCGGCAATTCCTGCACAGTCTTTCCCTTCAAGGAACCCCAGAAGGCACACGGCTTTCTTAACGTCGAGGTAGTCCCGAAGGGTTGCAAGGAGCACCTCAAACGACGCCCGGTTGTGGGCGACATCGAAAACGCGAAGAGGCGAAAGAGAGAGTACATCCACCCTCCCGGGCCAGCGGAAAGTGCCCGTAACCTCCTGGAGACGGGAAACCTCACAGGGAAGGCCGAAGAGCTTTACGACAAGAAGGGCAGCGAGGAAGTTCTCCACCTGGTGGTCCCCAAGAAGGGGAAGCATGATCTCCCCCTCTCCCCACCCCTGAACGTGGAAGCGGAATCGAGAACCCTGAAAACCACGGAAGGTGATGTCGGCATGGCATTCTTCTGTGACTTCAAATACCGGCACCTCTTTCTCCTCCGCCTCCCGGAGAATGACCCTTCGGGCTTCTTTCCTCTGGGGAGCAAGTACAAGAGGGATGTTGCTTCGGAGAATCCCGGCCTTCTCCCAGGCGATTTGCTCGAGAGTATTCCCCAAAACCTCCATGTGGTCGAAGCTTACCGGAGTGATGACCGTCACCTGAGGCTCGGTGACGTTGGTGGCATCAAGTCGCCCTCCAAGACCAACCTCCACCACGGCCACATCGACGTCCTTTTCGAGGAAATAGAGAAGTGCCAGACCCACGGCAACTTCAAAGTACGTGGGCTGTCCCCAAGGGGATTCCCGCTCCATTGCCTCCACTATGGGGCGAACCCGGTCCACAAGGCGGGCAAGCTCCTTGGGGCTTATGAGCCGGTCGTCAATGCGGATGCGTTCCCGGAAAGTCAGAAGGTGGGGCTTGGAGAAGAGGCCGCAGCGCAGGCCAAAAGCGCCGAAAAGCCGGTGCAGCATGTAGGAGGTGCTGCCTTTCCCCTTTGTTCCGGCGACAAGGACCGTGGGGATGGTTTTCTGGGGGTTCCCCAGACGCTCCATAAACTCCCGCATGCGTTCGAGCTTTAAGTCCGTGTAGGGAACCCGGGCCTTTTCGTAATTGATGAGCCCATAAAGGTACTCCAGAGCTTCCCGGTACTCCATGGTCAGTACTCCTCTGGCATCTTCAAAAGGGTTTCATACGAAAACACCGGTCCGTCCTGACACACGTAATACGGGCCGATATTGCAGCGCCCGCACTTCCCAAGACCACACTTCATTTTCATCTCGAGGGTCGTGATGATATCCCCCGGTGCAAAGCCAAGCTCCCGGAGTGCTTTGATGGTGAACTTTATCATAATCGGGGGGCCGCAGACAATACTCACCCACTTGGTGCACGGGAAGGAGAAAACCTCCCGGAGGACGTTCGGCACAAGCCCCACCCTGCCCTCCCAGGACGCATCGCCTTCATCGACTGTAAGACACAGCGTCAAGTCGTCTCGCTCTTCCCAGCGCTTGAGCTCCCACCGGAAGACAAGGTCCTGAGGTGTGCGGGCACCGTAGAGAATGAAGACATCCCCGAAAGACGAGCGGTGCTCCGGAGAGAGCACGTAGTTGATGAGGGAACGCAGGGGCGCAAGGCCAATCCCCCCACCCACAAAGAGGAGGTGCTTCCCGAGGAGTTCCTCAATCGGAAACCCGTTCCCGTAGGGTCCCCGCAGGCCAACCATATCCCCAGGATTTAAGCGGTGTAGCGCTTGAGTCACCGAGCCGATGCGCTTGATGCTGAACTCAAGGAAAGCCCCCTCGGTGGGGGAGGAGGAGATGGAAAAGGGTGCCTCTCCCACTCCGGGCACGAAAATTCCGGCAAACTGCCCCGGACGGTACACGAAGTGCTCGGGACGTGGAATCCGGAAGGTCTTGATATCCCGGGTCTCCTCGACAATCTCCGCTATGGGGAGAAGGCACGGCGTGTATATTCCTTCACAGGGCACAGGACACCACCCTCTCGACCGCTTCCCGAATATCCCAGTTGACCGGACACAGCGCCACACATCGCCCGCACCCCACACAGCCAAATACACCTTTCCGGAGGGGATGGTACGAGAACTTGTGGAGGATTCTCTGGCGAACCCGCTGCATGGGGTGAGATCTCGGGTTGTGGGAAGAAGCGTGGAGCGTGAACTTCGGGAACATGCAGCTATCCCAGGTCCGGATCATCGCCCCCCGGAGCCTCCCTTCAAGCGCCAGGTCAAAGCAGAAGCACGTCGGGCACAGAAACGTACAGGCCCCGCAGTTCAGGCACCCCCAGGCAATATCCTCCCAGATGTCACGTCCAAAGGCCTCGTAGAGGTACTCCGGGGTCTTTTCGGGGAAGGGTGGGGGAGCGGTCTTCCCAAGGTCTGCCACAAGTGCTTCGAGTTCCTCCTTCTCGCTGGATGCAAGGGGCCGCCCTGACAGTCCCTCACCCTCAAAGTACACCCCAGAGGACAGCGGCAGGGCGAAGAAATCCGCACCTTCCCGGGAAAGTGGATGCCCCCCGACTCTTGTGCAGAAACAGGTGGCCTCAAAAAAGGTGCACCCCAAAGCGCCGAGGAAGAGGTTCTTGCGCCGTGTTGCATAGTGCGGGTCCTGAGGAGCATTCCCGAGAAAAACGGCGTCAAGAACATCGGTAACGGCTTTCACTTCACAGGGAGCGGCAAGAAGGAGAACAGGTGTACCCTCCGGGGGGAGGGGATGCACGTTCCACGTCCTCTTTGCCCAGAAGAACCGGTACAGCGCTTCCCGCTGGGGAAGGAGAATGGTCTTAGGGGTGGGAACAGCGGGAAAGGGAAGGCGAAAACGCCTGGCCACCACCTCCGTCACAAAAGTCTTCCCACGACTCAACCACTCAAGGAAAGCCTCACGGGTGACTACCACACCGTTACCGGATAAACGCATTGGGGTCATCCTCCCGGTACGTCACAAAAGGTGCCGGGGCTGCGACGTCCACCCCAGCCTCAAAGGCAAAGTGCTCCCGCACGGTGTCGGAAACAGCAAGGAACATCGTGGCAATCGGTATCCCGAGGGGGCATGCCCGCTCGCAGGCTCCGCACTCGACACAGCGCCCGGCAAGGTGCATCGCCCGTCCCAGGTGGAAGACGAAGTTATCCCGGAGCGTTGGGGAAGGATGGAGGAACGAGGGTTTGTGGCTTTCGGCAAAGCACTCCTTGCAGTAGCACATGGGACAGGCGTTGCGGCAGGCGTAGCAGCGGATGCACCGGGAGAGTTCCTTCCGGAAGAATTCCCACCGCTTTTCTTCGGGGAGACTCCGGAGTTCTCTCAGGGTATCCTCCTGGGGAAGCGACGGCACCTCACTGTCTTCAATGAGGATATCGTACACAAGAGGACTGCGATAGCGGCAGCGCCGGCATGAAGCGTCAAGGAACGATCCAAGGGGGTACGCCACACCCCGAATCACGATTTCCTCGCCCCTGAAGCTCACCTCGTGTTCCTGAAGGTCCTCCCATTCAGCGAGTTTCCTCGTATCCACCATGCCCGGACAGGGCACACCGAGGATGAGAAGGTTCTCCCGGCGCAGCCGGTTCTCCCTCACAAGCGCCACACAGGCCCGGCCATCACACCCCTTGGCCACGATGGCAACGCGCTCAATCCCTCGCGGAAGACAAAGGAGGTACCGCGCCAGGTTCAGGCCGCAGAAGGGGGTGAAGATGAGCTCCTCAACCTCACAGGGGTCCCGAAAAAGATACGGTCGGGTGCGGAAGGGGAGCGAGCCCTTCCGGTACCCGAGAACCCCCTGGACTTTATTCTCCTCAAGGAGCTTGCGGGCAGTGTCACGGAGCGTCACAGGTGCTTTCCCCCTCACGCAGTGGATTTGGACCAAGGCTTCGCACTGCCTCAGTAACTGCTTTGACCACATCGGCAAAGCGCTGTCCTTCGGACGCTGAGACCCAGGAAAAATGCACCCGGTCCCTGAGACCAAGAAAGACCAGAAGCTCATGGAGCACGAGGAACTTCCTCCGGGCAAAGTAGTTCCCGCTCAGGTAGTGGCAGTCCCCGGGATGGCATCCGGAGACGAGCACCCCATCGGCCCCTTCCCGGAGGGCCTTCAGAATGTACAGAGGGTCAACACTCCCTGAACACGGTACTCGCACAACCCGGATATTCGGGGGGTACTGAATCCGGCTCACTCCGGCAAGGTCTGCCCCTGCGTAACTGCACCAGTGACAGAGAAAGGCCACAATTTTAGGTTCCCATGGAGAGTTCATAGAGGTACTCCACCTCGGAGAGAATCGCCTCTTGAGTGAAACCATACACTCTGATTGCTCCGCTGCGGCAGGTCGCACTGCACAGCCCGCATCCTTTGCACAGGGCCTGATTGACCCGTGCCACACCCTTTTCCCAATCCACGGCAATTGCCCGGTACTGGCATACCCGCTCACAGTCCCCACAGGCCACGCACTTCTTCTCATCCACCGAGGCAATCTGGGCCTCGGCAAGGAGAACGTCTTTACTGAGGACGGTCATGAGGCGGGCGACCGCAGCCTTTGCCTGAAGGATGCTCTCTTCGGCGAGCTTCGGCCCATGGGCGAGCCCGCAGACGTAAATGCCCTCCGTTGCAAAGTCCACCGGGCGGAGCTTCACGTGGGCCTCGAGGAAAAACCCGTCCTGGGTGAGGGGAACCTTGAGGAGCCTGGCAAGAGCCGGGGCATCCTCATGGGGCACGATGCCTGTACTGAGGACCACAAGGTCCGCACAGAGGGTGACGCCTTTCCCAAGGAGAGGGTCGACAAAGCGCACAAGAAGCCCCTCGTCCCCCTCCTCCACCGCAGGCATTGCCTCATCCCCAAACCGCACGAAGAGAACGCCCTTTTCCCGGGCTTTCGTGTAGTACCGCTCATAGAGGCCGTACGTCCGCATATCTCTGTAGAGCACCACGACTTCCGTGCCCGGGGAAATCTCCTTGAGGCGCAGGGCGTTTTTCACCGCCTGGATGCAGCACACCCGGCTGCAGTAAGGATGCTCTGCATTCCGGGAACCCACGCACTGGATCATGACCACCCGCCCCGGGGGCGAGAAGGTCCCTGCGTGGATACCGGCTTCAAGCTCCCTCTGGGTGAGGACCCTCGGGTCCCTGCCATAGAGGAACGCTCCATCCGGGGGACGGTACTCCCTACCGCCCGTGGCAACGATGATGCCCCCGTGCTTCAGGGTGTGGAGGGTTCCTCTCTCGCACACAACGCTCTCGAAGTTCCCCACAAAGCCGTTGACCTCAAGGACGCTGCTCTCAAGGAAAACCGTAATCCTCGGGTTTTCGGCAATCTCTCTTTTGAGTTTCTCCCGAAGCTTCTCAAGGTCTTTCCCTTCAACGGTGTACGGGGGGCTCTGTCCTCCAAGGTCCTTTTCCCGTTCCACAAGGTACACTGAAACACCCTGCCGCGCCGCCTCCAGGGCAGCGGTCATCCCCGAAAGCCCCCCGCCGATGACCAGAACCCCTTTCTCCACAGGAACGGGAATAGGGGCAAGGGGCTCAAGGAGAGCGGCCTTCGCCACTGCCATCGCCACGAGGTCTTTCGCCTTCTCGGTGGCCTCTTCCTTCTTCTCCTGGTGGACCCAGGAACACTGGTCACGGATATTGGCCATCACGAAAAGGTAAGGGTTGAGACCCGCTTCCTTCAGGGTTTCCCGGAAGAGGGGCTCGTGTGTTCTTGGAGAGCAGGAAGCCACCACGACCCGGTTGAGCCCAAGTTCCTGAATCTTCGCCTTGATGCGCTCCTGAGTGTCCTGGGAACAGGTGTACAGGTTCTCCTCAGCGAACACCACTCCGGGGAGGTTCTGTGCCCACTCCACCACCGCTTTTGTGTCCACAACTCCGGCGATGTTGATCCCGCAGCGGCACACGAAGACCCCGATTCGAAGCGGCGAAGCGGTGACATCCCGCTCCGGAGGATAGGTCTTTTCCCGAACAAGGCGAAAGCGAGACGGGGTAAGGAACGACCCGACCTCAGACGCCACGGCACTTGCCTCGACCACCGTTCCCGGAATGTCTTTGGGACCGGCAAGGCTCCCGCACACGAAGATTCCCGGCCGGACCTCCCGCGTCCCAAAGTCGGCAAAGTACGGGAAACCTTCGCCGTCAAGGGTCACACCACAGCGGGCAAGGCGCTCTTTCTCCTCGTCCGGGACACAGAGTCCCACAGAGAGCACCACAAGGTCAAAGGTTTCGCTTTGTTTTTTCCCGCCTTCGTCAACGTAGAAGACCACCGGGTCGCCGTCGCCAGAAGCAGTAATGTGGCTCACCCGTCCCCGGACAAAGTGGATCCCTGAGGCCTTTGCCCGCTCGTAGTACCTCTCGAAATCCTTCCCGAAGGCCCGCATGTCGATGAGGAAAACGGTGACCTCGAGGGGAACATCCCCTCCCGCAGGGGCAGGCGCACAGCAGGACATTTCCCCTTCCACCCGGAGGTGTTCCATGGCAACAAGCGCCTCTTTGATGGCGTACATGCAGCACACCGAGGAACAGTAGGAACCGCCCCGCTCCCGATCCCGGGAGCCCACACACTGCACGAAGGCGATTTTCCGTGGAACCTTTCCGTCAGAGGGCCGGACGACTTTCCCCTTTGTGGGACCGGAAGCGCTGAGGATTCGCTCAAAGTCAAGGCTTGTGATGACGTTGGGGTACTTCCGGTACCCGAGTTCTCGAAGGCGCTTCGCCGGATCGAACACCTCAGTCCCGGTGGCGTAGACGATGGCTCCCACCCTGAGCTCTCGCAAGCGCACCTCATCCTCGTGGCGTATGGCGTTCCTCTTGCACGCTTCAATACACCTCAGGCACTCCGCACACCCACCACAGGAGAGACACCTCTGTGCCTCATCCCGGGCTTCTTGCTCAGTGTATCCGGAAACCACCTCAGCAAATCCTGTGATCCGCTTGGACACCTCAAGCTTCCTTGGGGGTTCCCCAGGGTTTTTCCGTTCCCCCCAGGGGATGGCAAGCGGAGCAGGCGAAAGGCGCTGCTCTTCAAAGGGCACTCCCCGAAGGTACGCATCGATGGCGTACGCAGCCCGCTTTCCGTGGGCAATGGCCTCAACAAGGGTCGCCGGCCCAAGGACGAGATCCCCTCCGGCGAACACCCCAGGAAGGGAGGTCGCAAGATTCCTCCCCACCTTCACCGTCCCCCATGGGGTGAGCTCGAGACCTTCCTTTTCGGGAACGACCACCTTCTGGCCTGTCGCCACAATGTAGAGGTCCGCAGAGACGGTGAACTCGCTCCCCGGGACGATTTCGGGCCGCCGCCTCCCCGACTCGTCCGGAGCACAGAGCCTGACCCCGGCCATCTCGAGGAGGAGTTTCCCGTTGACCTCAACGAAACGCTTCGGTGCGGCACAGAAGACGAACTCCACGCCCTCTTCCTTTGCCTCCTCGACCTCTTCCGGGCGAGCAGGCATCTCGTCGAAGGAACGGCGGTAGTACACGGTGACTTCTTTTGCCCCCTGACGGAGGGCAGTCCGGGCACAGTCAATGGCCACGTTCCCTCCACCAATCACGGCAATACGCTCGGCCCTGGGAACGTCTTCGCAACGGTGGCAGCGAAGGAGGTACGCCAGGCCGTCGAGGACCTGGGAATGGTCCTCCCCTTCAATCCCGAGCCTTGCGCCCTTCCAGGCCCCACAGGCAAGGTACACCGCAGAAAACCCCCGGGCAAAGAGGTCCTGGAGGAGGAAATCCCTTCCCCAGGCGGTGTTGCAGCGAATATCCACCCCAAGCTCCTGCAACGCCCGGATGTCCCATTCCACCACATCCCGGGGAAGGCGATACGGAGGAATGCCGAAACGCATCATGCCTCCAGGGTGACTTTGCGCTTCAAAGACCACCACCTGGTACCCAAGAAGACGCAAAAAATACGCGCAGCTCAGGCCACTCGGTCCTGCACCGACAACCGCAATCTTCTCAGAACGTTCTCTCCGGGCTTCCGGAAGGAGCGCTTTGCCAAGACCGCGCTCGAAATCGGCAAGAAACCGCTTGAGGTACGGGATACGGAGCGGCGCATCGAGCATGCCCCGCTGGCAGTGTTCCATGCAGGGGTGGTGGCAGGCCCGGCCACAGATTCCCGGGAAGGGGTTGTCCATCCGGACGACCCGGAGGGCTTCTTCAAAGCGCCCCTCCCGGATAAGGGCGATGTACCCCTGCGCTTTTTGCTCAAGAGGACAGGCTGCCTGGCAATTGGGAGTTCCCCGCTTCTCAATCTGAAAAGCCCCGGGGAACGCCTGAGGAAAGAGGCGGAAGATGGCCTTTCTTGTGCTCAACCCCCCCTCAAAGTCGTTGGGGAGGTTGACCGGGCAGGCATTCGCACAGTCACCACAGCCGGTACAGGAAGCCACGTCCACGTACCGGGGATTTTCCCGAACGGTTACGGTGAAGTTCCCCGCCTCTCCCGAGACGTTCACCACTTCCGCAAGGGTGAGCACCTCAATGTTGAGGTGGCGACCGCATTCGACGAGTTTGGGAGAGAGAATGCACATGGCACAGTCGTTCGTGGGGAATGTTTTATCAAGACGCGCCATGAGTCCCCCGATGCTTGCGGACTTCTCAACGAGGTACACGAAGAACCCCGCCTCCGCAAGGTCAAGGGCAACTTCAATGCCTCCAATGCCCCCTCCCACGACCAGGACTGCCCCGAAAGGCTCAGGTGTTCTCCCCATGCCTTCCTCCCTCCAGGCGCTCTTTCCAGAGGTCCTCGTACTCCGGGAAGGTGAAGGCTCTTTTCTCCCACAGGGAAGCGATGACATCCCGGCGAAGCCTCTGCGTCCGGGAATCGAGGTCCTCGATGATGCGCTTCCATGTCAAAGGCACATGACCCTCTTCAACCGCCATTTCCCGGAGAACCTGAAGGACGTTGGCGAACTCCACCCCCTGCGGGCAGTGAGCCACACAGCGGAAGCAGGCCGCACACATCCAGATGGTCCGGGACGCAAGAACGCTCCGGTCCCCAAGGAGCACCTGGTGGATGATCCGGCGAGGGTTGAATTCCTCCTCGACTTCCGCTACTGGGCACGTCGCCGTGCACACCCCGCAGGAAAAACAGAGGAAAAGCCCCTCCCCTCCCGGGCGGTGGGCAACCTCGTACCGGAAGGACATATCATACACCTTCGCCACCTCCCTGACCTGGACGGGGGAAAAGACCCGAGGCCCGAACAATCTCGGGAACAATACTCTCCCAGGCTACCGCCATAATGTGGACACCCCGCACTCCCTCAATCCCTCGAAGGGCAGCAATGGTTTCAACGGCAATGCGCACCCCCTCTTCTTTCGGATCCCGGGCGTTTCGCATCCGCTCCTCAACCCAGGCCGGGATGACCATTCCCGGGACCTCGTCCTTCATGTAGCGGAGGGCCTGGAGTGACTTGAGGGGAATAATCCCGGCAAGAATGTGGACCTTCTCGTGGAGCCTCAGGCGGCGGACCTCCTCCATCCACCGGGAAAAAAGCTCAAGGTCGAACACCGCCTGGGTCTGAATGAACTGGGCTCCAGCCTCCACCTTTTTGGCAAGACGAAACACCCGAAACTCCAGGGGATCTGCAAAGGGATTCTCACCGGCCCCCAGGAAGGCCCGGACTTCCCCTTTCACCTTTTCACCGTTTGCAAACACGCCCTCATCCCGAATCTTTCGAAAGATACCAAGAAGCTGCACCGAGTCGATGTCAAAAACGCTCCGTGCCTCGGGATGGTTGCCGAGACTCTGATGGTCTCCGGTGAGGCAGAGGAAGTTCTCAATGCCAAGAGCGCAGGCTCCGAGGAAATCGCTCTGGAGGGCGATACGGTTCCTGTCCCGGCAGGTGAGTTGCATCACCGGCTCAAGACCTGCCTCACGCACGATGAGGCAACTCGCAAAACTCGAAAGGCGGACGATGGCCGTCTGATTGTCGGTGATGTTCACCGCATCCACAAAACCTCGAATCTGGGCACACTTCTTCACTATGCTTTCCCGATCAACCCCCTTGGGGGGACCGACCTCGGCCGTCACCACAAAGACTCCCCGTTCCAGGAGTTCCCGGAGCACACTCACCGCCTGACGTCCTCCCGAACAATCTTCCTCTGGGCCCCAAAGCGTGAGGGCCCCCAGTTCTTGGGGGGCTGGACTACGAGAAGCTCCTCAAGCCTCCCAAGGGCTTTCATCCGGTCGTAGATGAGTTGCCACGCACAGTCCCGATCCGGCCGGACCTCGCACCGGCCATCCTTCGATCCTCCACAGGGGCCATTCAAGAGATTTTTGGCGCAGCGAGCCACAGGACAAATACCCCCAAAGCGGTGCACGATGCACTCTCCGCAGCCGATACACCGCTCCTCCCACACCCCCTGCGCAAGCGGTGCCCCCATGAAGCTGGTATTGAGACCGGGGAGAACGGGAATACCCGGGAAAACCTCACTCAGCGTCTGCACCCCCACCCCGCAGGCAAGAGAGAGCACCGCCTGGAACGCCGGGACTTTCTCCCGGAGTGGCATAAGGAATTCCCGCTCGCACTGCCGCTCAACCGAAGCGGCCTCTGCCGCAAAACCTTTGAGCCGAAGCAGTGCCACCATTTCCCGGGCCTCCTTTTCCCCTCCGGCAAGGCACACCGTAACGCAGGCCCCACACCCGAGCACCAGAACCTCCCGGTAGGGGGAGAGGCTTTCCAGGATTTCCCTGAGGGGTTTCCGCTCACCGACGATCACACAACCACCCTCACTTTGAGCTCTCCAAGACGATTGGGGTTTGCGAAGACACAGAGAACCCTTTTGGGGATTTCGGCTTCCTCAAGGAGCCGGGAAACCCTCGCCACCCGCTTTTCCGCAAGGACGCTCCCCCACTCATTCCGGCAACTCGCGGGGGGACAGCCCACAAGAAGGAGCGTATCACACCGAAGGAGGATCCCGAGGATGGTCTCCTCATCCACACCCCCAAGGCAGGGCACAGGAAACACCGCCACGATGCGGTCCCAGATTTCCGGTGCCTCCTTCCCCAGAGCACAGAGTGCCGGGAATCCGCTCCGTTCACAACCTATGATTCCCAAGGACACGATGCACCACCTCAAACGTGATGGCTCTCGCCGGACAGAGCCCTGCACATATGCCGCAGCGGGCACACAGCGCTTCATTCACCGCAATGCACCGCTTGAGGTTACCTGAAAGCTCAATGGCTCCGGTGGGACAGCTCCGGAGACACGTCAGGCACAGGGCACAGCGCTCTGCATCAACACGTACCCGCCCCTCTTCCTGAATGCTCCCCTCTTCAAGGTACCGGGAAACGGTCGCTACGAGGTCCTCCACATCCCCCCACGCTACGAAAACCCCGGGAATGTTCGTGGCAAAAGGAAGGAGGTTGGGATTTTCAGGAAGCTCAAGAACGACCTCCCGGTCGCTCAGAAAAACCTTTTCAAAAGGCGGGAGCACACAGGTTTTCCGGTTCACCAGAACGAGCCAGTGGGCTTCACAACGCACAGGGAAGAGGTCTTTTTCCGGAGTGTACGTGACGACCACCCGACGCATATCCAGGCTTGGCGAAAGGGAAACCCGAGAGAGGGGGAGCTTCTCAAAGAGCACTCCCGCTTCCCGGGCTCTCCGGAATGCCTCCTCAAACCCCTCATGGGCCACAAACACCTCCTCGGCGAGCACCAAAACCTGCGCACCCTGAGGAGGCAAAGAAGCCAGGGTAAAAATCCTCTCCCAGTCCTCCGGATACGGGTGCGGGGAAGGGACAAGGAGGACCACACACATTTTCCGGAGGGACGAAAGCCCAAGGACCTGGGGCAAACGTTCAAGAGCAACGACTCTCCCGGTATCCAGAACCTCCCGGGGGAGCACAACGGGTGGTTCTTCTTGCAGCGAGGGAATGAGGACACACGCTCCCACAGGGATATCGTGCGGCATAACGTGGAAATCCACGCCTTTGCGGGAGAGCGCAAAAGACGGAAAAGAAACGACCGGAACCCGTGCTCTGGCGAATGCCTCACAGAGCCTCCCGTCACCTTCCGGGTAGAGAAGCACCCTCCGGGTTGGGGTCACCCGCCGGGCGGCGACTTCTACCTTCGGAGGCACAAGGGACCGGAGGAAACCCCGCCAGAGCATCCGGCATTTCTCTTCAGGAAGGGCACACACCTCTTCATACGGAAAAACCGCAACCCTCAGGGGATTGACCCCAAGGCGAAGCGCAAGCTCTGCCACCTCGTCCTCTGTGAGGAGGGCATTTCCGAGGACCACGACAAAGGATGAAGGCAAGAGGGCCTTCGTCCTTTCCGGGGTCACAACTTCGTACGAAAAAGCAATCCTCTCGAGTTCTTCAGTCACCCACAGGGGCAAACTCCTGTCACTCCCAAAAAGCGCAACCTGCACCCACCTTACCTCCCAAGAAGCGCTCCGAGCTCCTCTGAAAGCCTCTCCGCTTCACAGATGGTGCTTGTGATGTCCTTTGGTCCTGTAGCCGTCCCGCAGGCAAAGACCCCGTCTTGAGGGTGGGGGACGATGAACCCGCCTTCCCTTTGCGGAAGACGGAAGAGCTCTGCCATCCGCTGTGTCCCGGGTGAGGCCACAAGACCAACCGAAAGCACCACCGCATCGTAGCGCCGCTTCGTGGCTTTCCCGTCCACCTCCACAAAGACCGTCACCCCATCCCCATCCTCTTGAAGGGCAAAGGGCAGGGAACGATACCGGAAGACCGAGTGGGCCGCATCACGGAGGGCTTCCTGTCCGTCCCCAAGGACCTGGAGATCCATGGAGTAAAAATCGATACGCACCTCAGGGAACCGGAACCGGAGGTTTGCCACAAGGCGGAGGGCGTAACGGCAGCAAACCTGTGAGCAGTACCCCAGCCGCTTCCGGGCATTCCGGGACCCCACACACTGCACGAACGCAAGGGAACGGAAAGCAGCAAACTCCTCGAGGTTGCCGCTTTTGAGCCTGCGCTCGAGCTCAAAGCCAGTAAAGATTCGTTCCTTCCTCCCCCAGAGGTACTGGGGGAACTCCTCTACCGGGAAAGGCATCGCACCTGTTGCAAGGACGACCAGGCGGGCGGCAAGTTCTCTACGGTCTGTGGTGATACGGAAGCCTCCTTTTTCCCGAACCACCGCACGTGGGGACTCCCCGGTGATGTTCTCTACTCCAAACCACCCCTTTCGTACAACCTCCGCGGCCCGGCACACACCGCAGCGGAGGCACCGGTCGGTAGCTTTGCAGGAGAGTTCCACTGCAAGGCCCCCCAGAGATGCCTTCTCCTCAAGGAGGAGGACGTCACCCTTCTCCTGAAGGGCAGAGGCCACCGCAAGCCCGGCAATACCTCCGCCGACCACAAGGACGTCAACACGTTCCATCAGAAAAGCCCCACAATCCGCCCTTCCGCATCGATATCTACTTTATTCCCCGCAGGCTCCGAAGGCAAGCCGGGCATGGTCCGAATTTCTCCACAGAGAGGATAAAGGAACCCTGCACCGATGGCTGGACGAATGTCCTTGATCGGGAGCCTGAATCCCCGGGGGCGTCCTTTGAGTCTTGGGTCGTGAGAGAGGGAAAGATGGGTCTTGGCCATGCAGATGGGGAGCCCGTCCCAGCCGAATTCGGTGAAGCGCCTGATTTTCTCCTCCACACCCTCCTCGTACACGACACCGTCGGCCCCGTAAATCTTCGTGGCGATGATTTCGATTTTCTCCTTGATCGGGATATCCAGGGGGTAGAGGAATCGGAAGTTCTTGGGTTCGTCACAGGCCCGAACCACCGCCTCGGCAAGCTCCCTTCCCCCGGCACCGCCTTTCGCCCAGACCTCAGACACCGCACAGGCATAGGCGCCGTTCTCAAGGGCAATCTTCTCAATGGCCCGTATTTCCCGGTCAGTGTCTGTTGCAAAAAGGTTGATGGCCACAACGACCGGAACCCCAAAGAGGCGGGCATTCTCAATCTGCTTCACCAGGTTCTCTGCACCCTGCTCCACCGCAGCGACGTCCTCTTCTGCAAGCGCAGGGTCAAGGGGCTTCCCGGGCACCACTCTGTACTTGCCGCTGTGCATTTTGAGCGCCCGGACCGAGCACACCATGACCACACAGTCGGGAGCAAGGCCACTGTAGCGGCACTTGATGTTCATGAACTTTTCCATGCCGCAGTCCGCACCGAAACCGCTCTCCGTGACCACGTACTCGCTCAGGCGAAGAGCAATCTGGTCAGCGAGAATGGAACTATTCCCGTGGGCAATGTTGGCGAAGGGTCCAGCATGGACAAAACAGGGTGTGTTCTCCAGAGTCTGGAGAAGGTTCGGCTTGATGGCGTCTTTGAGGAGCACCGCCATGGCCCCGGCACACCGTAAATCCTCCGCCGTCACCGGTTTCTTCTCCACGTTGTACCCGATGACAATCCGGCCAAGGCGTTCCCGCAAATCCCGAAGGCCCGTTGTGAGGGCGAGAATGGCCATGACCTCTGAAGCCACGGCGATATCGAAACCCGATTCCCGGGGGATACCGTTCTCTTTGCCTCCAAGGCCAATGACGACTTTCCGCAGTGCCCGGTCGCTCACGTCCACGACCCTCGGCCAGCTTATGGTGAAAGGATCGATGCGCAGGGCGTTCCCGTGGTAGATGTGATTGTCAATGAAGGCAGCCAGGAGGTTGTGGGCGAGGGCCACTGCATGGGTATCACCGGTTAAGTGCAGGTTGAAATCTTCCATGGGGACAACCTGGGAGTAGCCACCACCTGCAGCACCCCCTTTGATACCGAAAACCGGACCCAGGGACGGCTGGCGGATGCAGACAATGCTCTTTTTCCCGATTTTGTTGAGGGCCATGGAGAGACCGATGGTGGTGACGGTTTTCCCCTCCCCAAGGGGTGTGGGGGTGATGGCAGTCACATCGATGTACTTCCCCAGGGGGCGGTCCTTGAGCTTCTCAAGAACCTGAAGGGATACCTTCGCCTTGTACTTCCCGTAGAGCTCAATGTCGTCTTCCTCAAGGCCGAGGTCCCTGGCAATTTCCACGATGGGCTTTAAGTGGGCACTCTGGGCGATTTCAAGGTCTGTCAGCATATTTCCCCCTCCAGTTTTTTTCCAATTTGAATTATAACATAAATAAAGCTGTTAAGTAAAAGGAAGCAGCAAAAAGGGAGGGTATTTCCCTCCCCTTTTCCTCAGTTCAACCCCAGAAGCTCCTTGGCCTTGTCCACCGCTGAGGCCGCATCGGGAGCATAGCCATCGGCACCAACCTCATCGGCGAATTTTTGGGTCACCGGAGCACCACCAACCATGATTTTCACGCTATCCCTGATACCAGCCTCTTTAAAGGCCTTGATGTTCTCCCGAATCTGGATCATGGTGGTGGTCAGGAGGGCCGACATCCCCACAAGCTGGGGTTTGTGCTCGCGCACCGCCTGGATGAACTTCTCAGCCGGGACATCAATCCCAAGGTCGATAATCTCAAATCCTGCCCCTTCCATCATCATGGCTACGAGGTTCTTTCCGATGTCGTGGAGGTCTCCCTTGACCGTTCCGATGACCATCCTGGCGACCGGTTCCACCCCGGTCTCCACGAGCTTGGGTCGCAGAATCTCCATTCCTGCCTTCATGGCCCGGGCAGCAATGAGAACCTCGGGGACGTAGATTTCGTTGGCCTTGAACTTTGCCCCGACTTCGTTCATTCCCTTGATGAGGCCGTCGTTGAGGATTTCCTGGGGAGAAAGGCCTTCGTTCAGAGCCTTCTCCACGAGTTCCGCCACCGCTTTCGCATTCCCCGCAAAGAGCTCCCGGGCAATTTGATCCAGAATCTCCGCCATTCTGAACCCTCCCTCTCCGCCGATTTCTGCGCATATTGTACCAGAGGTACCAGGAGAAATCCATAATCCTCTTTATAAAACTTTGCAAAGAAAACAAAATGCTCTATTATTTGTTTGAGTGAAGAAAGGAGGGAAAAACAATGGACCTTTCCAGCTGGTGTACAGGGAAGCTCGAGAAAACCCCGGGGAAACTCCTCCTTGGGGGATTTCTCGCCGGAGCCTACATCGGTTTTGCCGGACAGATTTTCACGCTTGTCACGCTTTCCCAGGGACTCCCCTGGAGCCTCCGTCAGCTCCTTGGGGGTCTCGTGTTTTCGGTGGGGCTCATCATGGTTGTCCTCGGCAAGGCGGATCTTTTCACCGGAAATTGTCTCCTTGTTACGCACTGCCTCAAGAAGAAAGCCCCTCTTCGAAGGGTGCTTCTGAACTGGACCTTGGTGTACGGGGGGAATCTCCTCGGCGCGGTTTTCCTGGCACTCCTCTACACCGCTTCAGGGCTTCCGGAAGCTCAGGGAGGGATAATCGCCGAAAGAATCATCGCCATTGCCCAGGGGAAAGTGGCCATCACCTTCTCTCAGGGGTTTTTCCGGGGGATACTCTGTAACTGGCTCGTGGACCTCGCGGTACTCTTTGCCATCGCCGCAGGAAACGAGATCGGCGCAATCCTTGCCATTCCAGGACCTATCATGACCTTTGTAGCCCTGGGGTACGAGCACAGCGTGGCCAACATGTACTTTCTCGCTGCAGGGATTTTCCAGGGAGGTTCTGGAATCACCTGGGGAAGGGCTCTCCTCCAGAACCTCCTTCCAGTAACCCTTGGCAATATCGTGGGAGGAAGCGTCCTTGTCGGGGTTCTCTACAGCCTCTTCCTTTAGAAGACCTGCTCGACGGACTTGACTTCAGGGACTTCCTCTTTGAGGATGCGCTCGATGCCGTCTTTGAGGGTAATCATCGCCATGGGGCAGGCACTGCACATACCCTTCAGGCGAACCTTCACCACCCCATCCTCAATATCCACGAGTTCCACATCGCCGCCTTCGTACTGAAGGTATCCCCGGATTTTCTCGAGAGCCTGTTCGACTTTCTCGCGCATGGTTCTCCCTCCACCAGAGTTTTCCCACTACTAACCCCAAACCACTCCACTTATTCCCCGAGCTCTGGATACAGGGGGAAACGTGCACAGAGATCGAGCACCGCTTCGCGGACCCAGGAAAGCACCTCGGGCTTCCCCCGTCCCCTCAGAGTAGCGTCAATGAGCTCGGCAATGTACGCCATTTCCCCTTCTTTCATCCCCCGGGTGGTGCAGGCTGGAGTCCCAAGACGAATGCCGCTTGTCACTGCAGGTTTTTGAGGATCAAAAGGGATAACGTTTTTGTTCACCGTGATGCCTACCCGGTCAAGGAGTGTCTCGGCTTCTTTCCCGGTCAAACCGAAGTTTCGGAGGTCCACAAGGAGGAGGTGAGTATCGGTACCCCCTGAGACCAGACGATACCCCCGTTCCTGCAGGGCTTTCGCCAGTGCCTGGGCATTCGCTACCACCTGCCTCTGGTAGGCGGCAAACTCAGGAGCCTGTGCCTCCTTCAGTGCCACGGCTTTCGCTGCAATGACATGCATGAGGGGGCCACCCTGAATCCCAGGAAAGAGAGCCTTGTCGATAGCCTGGGCAAACTCCTTTGTACACAGGACAATCCCTCCCCGGGGACCCCGGAGGGTCTTGTGGGTCGTCGTGGTCACAAAGTGGGCATAGGGCACAGGATTCGGGTGGATCCCAGCGGCCACAAGCCCGGCAAAATGCGCCATATCCACCATGAGGTACGCCCCAACTCTGTCACAAATCGCCCGCATCCGCGCAAAATCGATGACCCGGGGATAGGCACTCCCTCCGGCCACGATGAGTTTTGGGCGAACCTCAAGGGCTTGCCGTTCCAGGGCGTCGTAATCAATGGTCTCCGTTTCCGGGCTTACCCCGTAAGGGACAAAGCGGTACAGCATTCCCGAGAAATTCACCCGGCTCCCATGGGTGAGGTGCCCCCCGTGGGCGAGGTCCATCCCCATGACCACATCCCCGGGTTGAAGCACCGCAAAGTACACGGCCATGTTCGCCTGGGACCCAGAATGGGGCTGGACATTGGCGTGTTCCGCACCGAAGAGGGCCTTCGCTCGCTCAATGGCCAAGGTCTCCGCCTCATCCACACACTCACATCCCCCGTAGTATCGCCGCCCCGGGTACCCCTCAGCGTACTTGTTCGTGAGCGGCGAGCCCTGAGCCTCCATGACGGCAAGGCTTGTGAAGTTCTCGGAGGCAATGAGCTCCAGCGTATTCCGTTCCCGCTCAAGCTCTGCCACGATACAGCGGTAGACCTCAGGGTCTTTGTCTCTGAGATACTCCCACATACCTCATCTCACGCCTTTTCGAAGGATCCGTATTTTTTGAAGTAATTCACAAGCCCTCCTTCCCGGAGGATGTCAATCATGACCTGGGGGAGAGGAGGAACGGAGAGAGTAATGCCTTTCGTGAGATTCACAACTTCACCTTTCTCGAGGTCCACCGTAACCTCGTCACCGTTTTCGATCTTGTCGGTATCGCACTCCACCACAAAGAGCCCGCAGTTGATAGCGTTGCGGAAGAAAATCCGGGCAAAGGACTTCGCCAGTACCCCTCTGATACCACAGGCAAGAAGGGCTCTCGGAGCCTGTTCCCGGGAAGAACCACAGCCAAAGTTCTTCCCCGCAGCGATGAAATCCCCAGGCCGGACTTTTTGGGCAAACTCTGGGTCAAGGTCTTCCATAACGTGTCTGGCCAGTTCCTGCATATCGAGGGTTTTGAATTTGTACTTCCCGGAAATGATGTAGTCCGTGTTGATGTCATCACCGAACTTGTGCACCCGTCCAGTCAAGCGCATAGCTCTCACCCCAGGTATTTTCTCGGATCCGCAATCTCCCCCTCAACGGCCGAGGCCGCCACCGTCGCAGGAGAGGCAAGGTAAATCGATGCCTCCCGGTTCCCCATCCGCCCCCGGAAGTTCCGGTTGGCCGTAGAGATAACGTTCCAGCCGTCTCCGGGAATCCCCTGGTGCGTCCCCACGCAAGGGCCGCATCCCGGGGGAACAAAAACGCCTCCTGCCTCCACGATATCCCGCACCCATCCCCTCTCAAGGGCAACGAGGAAGGCTTCCTTCGAAGCCGGTGCAACAATGAGCCGCACCTCAGGATGCACCTTTCGACCCCGGAGAATCTTCGCCACCACTTCAAGGTCGGTAATTCTCCCATTGGTGCAGGTCCCTACAAAGGCCTCACGAATAGGAATGCCCAGGGCCTCGGTAATGGGTCTAACGTTGTCGACCCGGTGCGGAAAGGCAACCTGCGGTACAAGACCAGAGCAATCAATGTCCAGGGTCCTTGCGTACACCGCGTCAGGGTCAGGAAGCACCACCTCGAAGGGGCGGTTGGTACGTTCCTTCACCCACTTTATAGTCTTCTCATCAGGGGGAACCATCCCCGCCTTGGCACCCACCTCCACCGCCATGTTGGTGAGGGTCGCCCGTTCCTCCACACTCAAACGCTCCACCACCGGCCCATGAAACTCAATTGCCTGGTACGTTGCCCCATCAGCTCCAAGGAGCGCTGCAATACGCAGGATAACGTCCTTGGCAAACACTCCCAGGGGGAGTTCCCCAGAAAGTCTGATACAGAGGCTTTCTGGAACCTTAAACCAGAGTTTTCCGGTCATCATCACCACGGCAAGCTCTGTGCTTCCAATCCCCGTGGAAAACGCCCCAATGGCCCCGTAGGTGCAGGTGTGGGAATCGGCCCCCACGACAAGATCCCCCGGGACCACAAGGCCCCGGCTCATCATGAGTTCATGACAGACTCCTTCCCCCACCTCAAACACCCGGATGCCGAATTTCCGGGCAAAGGAACGCATGAGGTCGTGCAGGCGGGAGACCGACTCTAAGGGGCTTGGGGCATTGTGGTCAATGACGAAGACGATCCTGTCCGGGCGGAACACCGACTTTCCGTTCATCTCCTCAAAAGACTGGATAGCCAGAGGGGTGGTGCCATCCTGACCCATGGCCCAGTCCACCGGCACAACCACGATGTCTCCAGGGCGAACAGGCCTGCCTGCTTTCTTTTCGAAGATTTTTTCGGCCATTGTCTTCCCCATGCTACTTCCCCGCTTCCCTTGACGTAGTGTTGGCAACATAATACATTACGGGAAAAAGGAAAGTCAACGAGAGGAGGAAGCCCCTTGACACCCCAGGAAGAAGTTGCGCGGATTGTGCAGTGGATGCGGGAGAAAGTTCTTGAAGCCCGTGCCAGGGGCCTTGTTTTCGGTATGAGCGGAGGTATTGACTCCTCTGTGGTGGCGGTTCTTGCAAAAAAAGCCCTTGGAGAAAACGTCCTGGGTCTTGTCATGCCCTGTTACAGCGACCCAGCAGACCTCGAGGACGCCCGGGAGGTCGCTGAGCAGTTCTCCATCCCCTACCGGATTATCCCTCTTGAAAAACCCTTTGATACACTCCTTGAGGTCCTGGGAGAAGAAAAAGCAGCGAAGTCCCTTCCTCAAGCCAACCTCAAACCGAGACTGCGGATGTGCGTGCTGTACTTTTTCGCCAACACTCTGAACTACCTCGTCTGTGGCTCCAGTAACCGCAGCGAGCTCACCGTGGGGTACTTCACCAAATACGGGGATGGCGGCGTGGATATTGCTCCCCTGGCTCACCTCACAAAACGCAAGGTCCGGGAAATCGCCGCATTCCTGGGAATCCCAGAGCACATCATCGCGAAACCCCCCTCTGCGGGTCTCTGGCCCGGTCAGACCGACGAGGGAGAAATGGGCCTGACGTATGAGATTCTTGACCGCTTCATTGAAGAGGGAGAGGTCGAAGAACCCTACCGCTCAAAGATTCTCTCCATGGTTCGGCAGAGCACCCACAAAAGGCGACTTCCCTCAATGCTCCTCTCGAAAGAGGAGTTTCCGTTTTCTGGCCAGGAACTCTAAGAGTTCCTCCCGGCCAAAAGTGTTGAGGACATCCTCCTTCCGAAGCCAGGCCCGTCTTGCCTGGGCTACACCATAGCGCATGTACTCTAAGGATCCCGGATCGTGGGCATCAGTGGAAATCACAATCTTTATGCCTTCCTGGGCGGCTTTCCGGGCATCCACATCGCGGAGATCCAAGCGCTCAGGCTGGGCATTGAGCTCCAAAGAGGTGTGGGTGGCCTTTGCCATGGCAAAGAGAACATCGCAGTTGACCTCGTACGCCTCGCGCTTGCCGATGATTCGCCCCGTGGGGTGGCTTATAATCTGAACGTAGGGGTTCTTCATGGCGAGCTCCAGACGCTTCAGAATCTTTTCTTCCTTCTGGGTGAGCCCGGAGTGGAGGCCAGCCACCACCACCTCAAGGAGGGCAAGCTCCTTATCAGGGAAATCTAAAGACCCGTCGCTCAGGATGTTGGCCTCAACACCATTGAGGACCAGAAGCTCCGGGTGACGTTCATTCCAGCGCCGGATTTCCTTTTCCCGCTCGTGGATTTCCTCTGGGGTGAGCCCTGAGGCAACGGCCAGAGACTGGGTGTGGTCGCAGATGGCAAGGTACTGATACCCCCGCGCCAAGGCTGCCTGGGCCATCTCCTCGATGGAGGCCACACCGTCACTCCAGTGGGAGTGAACGTGGAGATCCCCCCGAATATCCTTCATATCCACAAGCACGGGGAGCTTTTTCTCCAGAGCACACTCAATTTCTCCCTGGTCCTCCCGAAGTTCTGGAGGAATCCACTCCATCCCCAGGATCTCGTAGATATCTTCCTCCCGTTCCCCTCCCACCCGCTCATTGGTGTCCAGACGGAAAATCCCGTACTCGTTCACCTTGAAGCCCTTTTTCAGAGCAATTTCCCGGAGTTTAATGTTGTGGGCCTTGGAACCGGTAAAGTACTGCAGGGCCGCTCCGAAACACTCTTCCTCCACCACACGCACATCCACCTGGATGCCCTCATGGGTCACAATACTCGACTTCGTATCGCCTTTTGCCAGGACTTCCCGAACCTGGGGCAGGGCAACAAAAACGTCCATGATGCGTTGAGGACGGGAAGACGCCACCAGGATGTCAATGTCCCCTATGGTTTCTTTCATGCGACGGATGCTCCCCGCAGGGCTGATTTTCTCCACCCCCGTTCTCTCCCGAAGAAGCGCCACAATACTCTCCACAAGGGGCAGGGCTTGTCCAAGGAGCATGCGACCGGTTTTGCGCCGGAACATCTCAAGACCCCGGGCAATCTTCTCCTCGCTCTTTGCGCCAAGGCGAGGGAGGTTGCGGAGTTTTTTCTCCTGGATTGCCCTCTCAAGGTCCTCAGGAGTTTTTATCCCCAGTTGCTCATAGAGAAGCCTGGCGATTTTGGGTCCCACCCCGGGAATCTCCGTGAGCTCGATGAGTTCGGGAGGGATTTCCCTTGTCAGCTCCTCGTAATAGGTCATTTTTCCTGTGGCAAGGTACTCAGCGATTTTGCTGGCAATGCTCTGACCGATACCCGGGATGTCCCCAAGTCTCCCGCTCTTCCAGACTTCTTCAATGGGCTCCGGCCAGTTCTCTATCCGCCGGGCAGCCTCCTCATACGCCACCACCCGGAAGCGACTCTCTCCCTTGATATCAAGAAGCACCGAGATATCATGGAGAATTTTGGCCACTTCCTGATTCCGCATCTCTTCTTCCCCCTTCCCTCTTCCACGGTACTATGCTATCATGGACCCCAAATGAAAGCAAAGGTGCTCATCCTTCCCCTGTTACTTCTGGGGTTACTCTTTGGTGGTGGAAGAGGGAAGAGCGAACCCGGACTCAGTGTTCCTGAGCGACTCCACTTTCTCTTCATCGAGACCCTCCTTCGTTCACCCATTCGCCTCAGCGTTCGGGAGAACATTGTGCAGAGCCTTAAGAGGGGCTGTCCCCTCTCAGACCATCTGGTACTCCTCTTCCTGGAACGCCTTGAGGGAAACCCCCGGGAACGGTGGTTCTTCCTTCGCCTCCTTGAAGAGTTTGCACCCACATCGCCAGTCCGGTTCCCTGCTGCCCTGGTCTGCGCACAAAAATCCCGAAAAGAAGGGAAAATCGGTGAGGCATTCGCCTTTGCCCTTGAGGCTCTGCGCCTTGCCGAAGCGGAAGAGGAGAAGCTCACCGCCTTTCAAGAGCTTTTCACTCTCCTTGAGGAAGAGCATCACCACCTTGAGGCGGCCTTCCTCTTGCAAAAGATGTACCGGGATTTCCGCGATCAGACTTTCCTTGAAACCCGAAGGGCTCTTGAGCCTCTTCTTTCGGGGCTTTCTCCTGACCCCCTCACAGTTTCTGCCCGTCTCCTCTTTGCCGAGTTTTTCCTGAGCCTGGGATTCCTGCAAGACGCCGAGCGCTTCCTGAACACCCTTAAGGAAAAGACTCTCCCCCCACCTTTAGACGACACGTTCTGGCTTCTCCAGGCCCGTCTCTTCCTGCGAAAAGGGGACCTCAAGGCTTTGGAAAAACTCCTTGAGGGGAGGAAAGACACTGAGGACGTGCTCTTTTTCCGGGGTGTCCTCGCCCAGCGAAAGGGTATGCACCGTGAGGCCATCCGCTTCTTCGACCGGCTCCTTGGTGAATACCCAAAGAGCAAGTACCTCCTGACCGCCCTTCAGAACCTGGCCACTTCTTACAGTGCTCTGAAGGATGACGAACAACGCATCGCCACCCTGAGGAGGGCAACAATGCTTTTCCCGCAAAACGGGGCACTCCTCTTTAACCTTTTCTGGGCCCTGTACCAGAAAAAGGACAAAGACGGTGCTTTAGAAGTCCTTGGGCGGCTTGCCGCTCTCTCTGAGTGGCGAAACCAGGCGCTCTTCTGGAAATTCAAGGTCACCGGAGATACCGCTCCTCTTGCCGCGATTCTTGCAGAATCCCGCCTTGACTACTACTATGTCCGGGCAACCGAGATTCTGGGGTTCTCCTCACCTTTTGTGGAGCAAAGCCCGCCTCCTCTAGGCCTTTCCCGGGACCTTGAAATGCACTGGGCAAAATACCGGTTTTTCTCTTCTCTCAGGCTTTTCAACCATGCTGAGATTGAACTCCTGTTCCTTCTCCGGAAAAACCCCCAGGATACCCTGCTCCTCCTTGAGTGTGCCGGGCTTTTCGCCCAAAGGGGGATGTACCGGAAGAGCCTGCGGTTTGCTTTCCGCCTTCTCCCGGAAAGGGGACACATTCCGGACTTTGCCGGGAAAAGCTACTACCCGCGTTTCTTTTTCAAAGATATCGAGGAGCTCGCCCAGCAACAAAACCCTCCCCTTGACCCCTACCTCGTCCTTGCCCTGGTTCACGCAGAGAGCGCTTTTGACCCCCAGGCAGTTTCTCTGGCCGGGGCCTTAGGACTCACTCAGGTTCTCCCCTCAACCGGAGCATGGGTTGTTGAAAAGGGATGGGTGAACCCAAGAAAAGATGGCGATATCACCGCTCTCCTTCTTGAGCCCCGGGAAAACCTCGCTATCGGTATGGCCTACCTCGCCTACCTCCTGCGGAAGTTTGAAGGGGACCTTCTCCTTGCCCTTTGCGGGTACAATGCCGGTCCGGGGAGAGCCGAACGCTGGAAGGAGGAACTCCCCCAGGACCGGGATGCATTCATTGAATCTATTCCCTTTGCTGAAACTCGAAACTACGTGAAAAAGGTTCTCACGAACTACTTTGCGTACTCCGTACTGTATCGGGGCGTCAGTCCATTCCCAGGTACTTCTTAAACTCCCTGATTTCCTCCTCCCCATCCACAATACCGATTTCCAGGGTGATCCTCCGGGTTTCTCCAGGCTTCAGGAAAACGAGTCTTCCTTCTTCCCGCTCCTTCTTCCTCCCCAGAGGGAAGCAGTTGCCGGGTTCCATCCCCACGACGTACTCACCCTCACCCATCATCTTCCATTCCGTGAAGTAGGGGAGTTCTTTTGTATCGAACTTCACATAGACACCGAGCTTCAACCGTTCATTGAGAAGCAGCGAGGCCCCAAAACCATCGTCTAAGGTCTTGGGGTAGTGGAGGTACACCTTTTCAAAGTACCCTTTCTGAGGCGCGTGGAAACGGAACCATTCCTCTTTCCCCTCTTCGGCCCAGTGGTCTCGAGGGATGGTTCTTGCCGCCGGAAGCAGGAGAACACTTCCCTCGTCAAGAAGAGGATACCCGATGTTGATATGGTAGAGCATCATGAAGGGGCTCTCGATGAACCCCTCATTGGTCACCTGATCCTCAATGTGGATGGTCTTTTCCCCCAGACGACTCCAGATTTTCCTCGCAAGCACCAGCTTTTCGCCAAAGACGATGGCCTCCCGAATCTTCCCCTGAACCCACATGAAGTACTCATCTCCCTGCCAGGCACCGTCGGCGTACACGTTTCCTGCCGGAAGGTACGAGGCCCGGCCGTGGAGTCCCAGCTCCTCCTCTTCAAGGCGGTGAACCAAGGTTGAAGTGTCCCGGCACGGTGCTCCGGCGTACGACAGCCCACAGGTATTCATGAGCCCTCCGTGGAACCCCCGGAGCCACCCAAATCCCTCTGGCTCAAAGAGGAAGGGTGAGAGGTTTTGTGTTGCTGACCTCCAGCCGATGTTCACGCCCTTGTACGTCGTCCAGGCGATGTCCATCCCCCGGTCAAGGAGAACCGTATAGAAAAGGCCACCCCCTGTGTTCACCTCAGCGACCCGCACACCCCGTTCAAGGCCATCAAGGAGCTCGGCAACCCGTACCCCTCCAAGCTGTGAGATGTTTCCGACTCTCCGGAGAATCTCCTCTCGTGTCATCTGCCTCCCCAGAATCACTGCCATGACCTATTCCCCCTTCATCCTTCGAAAGAATGGAAAAACGTCATTCGTTTTCCGCTCCTGAAAAGTCGCCCGTTTCTGGGACTCTCGGAGAAATGCGGGAATATCAATATCGTCATCAATGATGATGCGGCTTTCAATTCCCTCCTCGTCCTTTCCTCCCGCCAGGGAAAGAAGCTCTTCCTCATGCCCTTCCGCTTCAAAACGGGTGGCAATAACGGTCACCACGATTTCGTTCGAGAGCGTCTCATCCACCTTGCATCCCCAGAGGATGTCGGTTTCTGTCCCCGTCTCCGCGGTGACGAAGTTCACAATCTCGGTGACCTCGTTGAGAGTCATATCAGGACCACCGGTAACGTTGAGGATGATCGAGCGGGCACCCTTTACTGAAATCTCAAGGAGAGGGCTGTTAATAGCCTCTTCCACCGCTTGTCTCGCCTTCTCCCGTCCCCGACCGTTGCCGATACCAATGAGCACCATTCCGGCACCACTCAGGACCGTCCGCAAATCCGCAAGGTCAAGGTTGATGTCCTGAGGCGAGGTAATGAGGTCCGTGATACCCCGCACTGCCTGGTAGAGAACGTGGTCCGCTACCTTAAAGGCCTCTTGAAGCGAGGTGTCTTTTTTGGCCACCTGGAGGAGGCGCTCGTTAGGGATAACAATGAGTGCATCAACCACTTCCTGGAGCTTCTTGATACCTTCCTCCGCCTGGCTCCTCCGGCGGGACCCTTCGAAATTGAAGGGCTTGGTCACCACGCCAAGGGTCAACGCTCCGGCCTCCTTTGCCAGTGAAGCAATCACCGGAGCCGCACCCGTTCCAGTCCCCCCGCCCATGCAGGCGGCAATGAATACCAAATCCGCATCTTCAACCACCTGGAGGAGCTTGTCCCGGTCCTGCTTGGCCGCTTCTTCCCCAATGCGTGGGTCTCCCCCGGTTCCCAGGCCCCTTGTGAGGTTGAAGCCAATCTGCACCTTCTCCGGAGCCAGGGACCGCTTGAGGGACTGCACATCGGTGTTGACCGCCACAAGGTCTACCCCGTCGAGGCCTTCCTCAATCATATGGTTGATGGCGTTGTTGCCTCCCCCGCCAACACCGATGACTTTAATTGTTGCCACCCGGTCTTCGACCTTTCGTTCTCTGGGTTTTTCTGCAGGCTTTTTTGTGGACTTTCCACCTGTGGGGGACTTGGGAGGAGAGAGGGCAACATCGACATCTTCAGAGTCCTCAATGCCCTTCGTCGTGTCCCGGATGAGCTCTCTCTTGAAATCAAGTCTTTCGGAAAAGCCTCTTTTTAGGCTTTTCTTTTTCAAGACGAATCACCTCTTTCGCCAGAGCAAGGTAATTCTGTGCCCCTGTGGACGTGGGCTCGTACTCAATCACCGGCACACCATGGCTTGTCGCCTCAGCGAGCGCAATATTGCGATGAATAATGGTCTCAAACATCCGGTCCCCAAAGTACTCCCGAACCTCCTCGATGACCTCCCGGTAGAGATTGGTCCTCGTGTCAGCAATGGTGATGAGCACGTATACTTCAGGATCGTGTTTCAGGTTCTCCCGCATGAGCTCCAGGGTCTCCATGAACTCTTCAATTCCCCGCAGGGCGAAATAGTGGGGCTGGATGGTGATAATCACCTCACGGCAGGCCTTGAGGGCATTGATGGTGAGGATACCGAGGGACGGAGGACAGTCAATAAGGATATAGTCAAAGGGGAGATTGGCCCGCTGAATGCTGTTATTCAAAAAATCTTCTCGCCCGAGTTTGTCAATGAGGCGGTACTCTGCCCCCGCCAGGTCGATGTTCGCCGGGGCCAGGTAGAGATTGGGAGTCCGCGTGGGCACAATAACGTCTTTGAGTTCAAGACGGTAAGGGCTCCGCGGAGGCTCGAGGACGTTCAGAATGGTTTTGTCGAACTCGTTGGGCTCAAACCCAAGACCCAGCGTCGAATGCGCTTGAGGGTCCATATCGATAATGAGCACCTGTCGAGCATGATACGCCAGTGACGCTCCCAGATTAATGCACGTTGTGGTCTTCGCCACCCCTCCTTTTTGGTTAGCAATGGCAATAATTCTCATAAGTCCTCCCCAAACACTGAAAAACCGTACCCCGCCTCGAATCCTTTTGAGCTTCTTAAGGTTTTCTTTTTAATGATAGCACATCCTCAGGGGATTGGAAGACCCCCTCCTTTCCGGTACAATAAAAAGTGGAGGGCAAAAGCAGTGCCGGCAAACCTTCCTCCCCAGTACTTTGAGGTAGAGGCGAAATACCGAGCAGCGAAAACCGTTGCAGAAAAACTCGAAGCCCTGGAGGAGATGCTTGCGGTCATTCCCAAACACAAGGGAACCGAAAAACTCCAGGCTGAGATCAAGCAGAAAATTGCCAAACTCCGGAAATCCCAGGCCCAGGAGAAGAAAAAGGGAGGCACGCATGACCCTTTCCTCATCGAAAAAAGCGGTGCAGCACAAATCATTGTCTGCGGGCCTCCAAACAGCGGGAAGTCCACCCTCGTTTCACTCCTCACCAATGCCCGTCCAGAAATCGCGGAATACCCCTTCACCACGTTCTCCCCTACCCCCGGCATGATGGACTATGAGGACATCCAGATTCAGCTTGTTGACTTTCCCCCTTTCAGTGGAGAGGAACTCGAGGGCAACATGGCCAGTGCCCTCCGGCGAAGTAGCGGCGCGGTGCTGCTCTTCGATGCCCAGGCTGAGAGTCTTCTTGAAGACGTTGAACACACGCTCAAGCTCTTGGAAAAGGGGAAAATCCTTGCCGGAACCCGGCCTCTACCCCTTCCTTCTCCTTCCTGGCACCACCTTCCGGCTTTTCTCCTCCTCACCAGGGTTGAAAATCCCGAAGCAGCAGAAAAGGTTGCGATTCTCCAGGAGTTTTACGAGGACCGCTTCGAGGTTCTCGGCGTTTCCTTAAAGGAGCTTGGTCCCTACGAGCAATCCGTGAAGGAAGCCATATTCCGCATAAGCGGCATCATCCGGGTATACAGCAAACCCCCTGGGAAACCTCCCGACCTCTCCCGGCCCTTCGTCCTCGGACAAGGGAGCACCGTCAGAGACCTTGCTGAAGCCATCCACAAAGACCTTGCGAAGCACCTCCGGGGAGCCCGGGTATGGGGGTCGACGAAGTTTCCGGGCCAGCTTGTTCCCCCTGACTACGTACTTCAGGACAGAGATGTCGTGGAAATCCGTGCCTCCTGAAGGAAACAGTGAGGGTCTTCCCCAAAGGGGTCTCCCAAAACCGCGTACGCCAGAGCCCGGCACCCCAGGCACCCCGCTACCGGGCACTGCTGGCATTTCCCCCGGAGGGATTCCCGGTTCCTTAGCTTCCCAAGGAAAGGATGCGTGGTAATCGCCGTAAGGTCCTCCTCAAGAAGGTTCCCAAGGGGGATAGGCAAGCGTCGGCAGGGGAAAACCGTGCCGTCGGGCATGAGGCAAAAGGATTCCCCGAGGCTACAGGGAGCTCCAAGGAGGCTCACACCTTCTGTAAACTCCACCCAGAAAGCCCGATATGGGAGAAGCGAAAAAGCGGCAATGTCAAAACCGCACAAAGCGCAGAGTTCTTCAAGAAACCACTGCCACTCTTCTTTCTGCAAAACGGCCGAAGCCATCTCCTTCCCCCTTCCCTCAGGGACGAACCGCTCAAAGATGATGCCAGAAAGCCCCAGATTCTGGGCAAGGCGCCATATTTTCGGAACTTCCCCGAGATTCCCCCGGTGCAGCGTCACCATGAGGACCACCCGGAAGGGACCTTCCACAAGGTGGGCCAGGGCCTGAAGCACTCGATGGAACACCCCCTTCCCCCGGATGGCATCGTTGACCCCTTCCGTTCCTTCAAGGGAGACCTTGATGGTGGTGAGCTTGGCAAAAGAAGAGAGCTTCGCAACCATTCTCCGGTCGATGAGGAGGGCATTGGTGATGAGCATGACCTCCAAAACCCTGGGATGGCGGTCAAGAAGGGCAAGAAGACGAAAGAGCTCCTCACCAAGAAGGAGAGGCTCTCCACCGGTGAGGTTGAGAACGGTCTGGCGGTCGAGCTCCTCAAGCCCCTGAAGGAGCCGCCCCACAAGGAGGGGGAGCTCTGGAAGGTTTTTGTCCTCAAAAGCCTCCTGGTAGCAGTGGCGGCACCGGAGATTGCAACGGTTCGTGAGGTGCCACTGGAAATCGAGGGAAACCCGACCCTCCACAGGGCTTCACGCTCCGTCACAGAGTACCTGAATCTTCAGGTGGTCTCTCACGGTGAGCATCTCTTCCAAAGCATCACCGAAACGCTCAAGAGGATACTGTGAGGAGATGAGGTCCTTGACTGAAACCGCTCCGCTTTCCAGAAGATTCAGGGCATACTGCATGGTCTTCTTCACCGCAAAGGACCCCACGATGCGCAGGTCTTTTTGGAATATCCGGTACGGCTCAACCCTCATTGTTGCTCCTTGTGGGGCAACCCCAAAAAGGAGAAAGGTTCCATCAGGCTCAACAAGTGTCAGAGCTTTTTCCATGACCTCTGGAACCCCCGTGGCATCGACCACCACCGGGAATCCCAGGGGGGCGATTTCCCGAAGGCGCTTTTCTTCTTTCCCATCGGCAAGAAGAGCTTCTCGGGCTCCCCGCTTCAGCGCAAGCGAAAGCTTAAACTCGCTCACGTCTACCACCACCACTTCCGCAGCCCCCGAAACCTGGAAAAGAGAAAGGAGAAGGAGTCCTATGGGGCCTGCCCCAAAAATGAGGACCTTCTCTCCAGGACGGATGCGGCTCCGCGATACCCCGTATACCGCACAGGCCAGAGGCTCTGCCAGAGCTCCTTCGGCAAAACTCACTCTCTCGGGGAGAGGAAAAACACACTTTTTGGGGACGACCACGTACTCGGCAAAGGCTCCGTTCCTTGTCACTCCCACGGCCTCGAAATTCAGGCAGTGGTTGTTCTTGTTGATTTTGCAGAAGTAGCAGTGGTCGCAAAAGATATTGGGGTCGGCAGTCACCCGCTCCCCTGGGGAGAACTCGGTCACTCCCTCCCCTACCGCGGCCACCTCTCCCGAGAACTCATGCCCTGCAATGATGGGGAAACGCTGGAAGTACTCCCCCCGGAAAATGTGGACGTCCGTTCCACAGATTCCCGCCACTTTCACCCGGATGAGAACTTCCTGTGGGCCAGGACGGGGGTCATCAATTTCAACGATTCGCCACCTCTCCTTCCCCTCAAAGACGCACGCACGCATCTTCCCCACCTCCTGTAACAAGCGATACTACCGGGAAAACTCCAAGAGGAATGAGCATGGCGAAAGACCCCAAAAGAGGTAGCACCGATGAGCGGAAGCCAAAAAAGACAGCTCCTAAAAATCCCACAGAAAGCCCTGAGAGCATGCTCGCCAGAGCTCCCCAGCGGTTCCCTCTCCTCCAGTACAGCCCGTAGAGGTATGGAGCAAGAAAACTCCCGGCCACGGTTCCCCAGGAAATCGACATGAGATTCACGATGAAGGAAATCTTGGAAAGGGCGAGAAAGAGAGAAAGGGCAACGAAAACGGCACAGAGCATCCGCATGAAAAGCAGGGATCTCGACCGGGTGGCCGGGGGGAGAAGGTCAATGACCACAGCTGAAGAGGAGACAAGGACAAGAGAGGAAAGGGTGGACATGGAGGCCGAGAAAACAAGGAGGAGGAAAATCAGGGCAAATGATGGGGGCATGACGGTAGCGATGAGGTGGGGCATAAGGAGATCCGGTTCAGCTTTTCCGTTCACCAGGGGTGGTTCTTGGAAGAAAAGATGGGTGAGGGAACCGGAGAAATAGGCAGCAAAAGTACAGATGAGAGCGAAAACAGTCACCACCACAGTGGCAGTGGTGACCATTTTCTCGCTCCGGATGGCATAGAACTTCTGCACCATCTGGGGCAAACCCCAGGGACCAAGACTCGTCAACACCACAAGGCCAAAAAGCGGCCAGAACCCCGGGGGTCCAACAGGACTCACAAGACGGGGATCCACCTGGGCGAGCCTTGTAACCACCTGTGACAGACCCCCGACCTCGGGTCGGGCAAGAAGATACCCCACAAGGAAGAGTGACCCAAAGAGCATGATCATCCCCTGGACGGCATCAGTGAGACTCACCGCGAGATACCCACCCATGAGGAGGTACACCCCCGTGAGTACAGCCATAAAAAGGAGGGCGTACTGGTAAGGAATACCCAGGACGGCATCGAAGAGATAGCTCAACCCCATGTACACCGAAGCCGAGTAGGGGACAAGGAAAAAAAAGATGATAAGAGCTGCCAGAACCTTCAGCAACTCACTCCCGTACCTTGCCTTCAAAAACTCCGGCATGGTCATAGCGTTGAGGTGTTCGGTGAGACGACGGGTCCTTCGGGCAAGGACGAGCCAGGCAAGGAGCGACCCCACAATGGTGTTCCCCACCACAATCCAGAGGCTTGAGAGGCCAAACCCCCAGCCAATGCGCCCGGCATACCCGATGAAAAGGACGGCGCTGAAGTACGTCGTCCCGTAGGCGAAGGCGGAAATCCAGGGACCGAGGTTCCGACCAGCCAGGAAGAAATCCCCAAGACTTTTGGTTCGCCGCGAAGCAAAGTACCCAAGACCAAGCATTCCCACCACATAGAGCACAAGGATAACGGTTTTCACTTGTCTTCTCCCCTTCCACCGGGTATCATGAATTCGTGGACCAGAGAGACATCCGCCACGTTTTTGCCATTCTACAGAAAGAGGCTGGGAACTGGCAAGATGCCACGGTGGGAAACATCACTAAAGACCCCTTTTTTGTTCTCGTTGGAGCCCTCCTGAGCCACCGGACTCAGGACAGAACAACCCACAGGGTCCTGCAGCGCCTTGCAACCTCCTTCACAAAACCCGAGGATTTCCTGCGCGTTCCCGAGGAGGACCTCGCCCGCCTCCTCTACCCTGTAGGATTTTACCGGGAAAAGGCGAAAAGGCTCCAGCAAATCGCCCGAATCCTCCTTGAGGAATACAGAGGCAAGGTCCCGGAAAGCGAAGAAGAACTCCTGCGGCTCCCTGGAGTGGGAAGGAAAACGGCCAACCTGGTCTTAAGCGTTGCCTTCGGAAAACCAGCAATCTGCGTTGATACCCATGTCCACCGCATCACGAACCGCTGGGGCCTTGTGGCCACGAAAACCCCCGAGGAAACAGAGAGAGAGCTCCAGAAGAGGCTTCCTCAGGACCTCTGGGGGAGAATCAACAAGCTCCTTGTCCTCTTCGGACAGAACGTCTGCCTCCCGAGAAGGCCCCGCTGCAGCAGGTGTCCCGTTGCGTCTTTCTGCAAGCGGCGGGGAGTCACGGACGCCCGGTGAGACTCAGAGGAATGACCTCCCCGGGCTGAAAGGGCGGAGGGAAAACGAAAACGCAAACTCCCCCGGGGCACGAAGCCGAAACCACCCGGACCTCATGGGGGAAATCCAGGGTAACAAGACACCGAATCGCTCCAAGCGGAGGAAGGTCCCCCATCCTCTTCCCATCCAGGAAGAAGGGCCCGCTGATTCGTTCATCCACAGACTGAAAGGTCACGTACCCCAGGCGGACCTCAACTCCAATCCCAACCCCGATGCGGCACCCTGAAAGAAGAAGGGCAAGAAGCATCAGGGCTATAAAAACGGCAACGGTTCTTCTCATCAGTCAATGGTCACAATCTTCCCTGAGTACTCGAGGTAGAAATCCCGGCTGTACACCCCACCCCAGGGATGGTACAGACGGGCAGTGTGCCACCTCCCCAGAGCAAGGCCCGAAACCGTACGACATTCATTGGGTCCGAGGTACCCAGCATAGTCCCCATCAACGTAGAGCTCACCGTAGATACCAGGATGCCCGGAACAGATGATTGCCGAGCCATAAGTGATGGGGACGACAATCTCCGCCGTGCAGCCGGCGACAAGCACCGCAAGAACAAGCATTCCGAAAACCCAGAGCTTTCGCATCTTTTCCCTCCTTTAGAGAGTTCCCCCTGAGAGTACCAGAAGCCTCCTTCTCTGTCAACGGCTCCGTTTTCCAACCTCTCCTGTTGACCTTTTCCAGAAACTCAGGTATAATTGAAGCAGCGTGCGCGGTTAACTCAGCGGAAGAGTGCCATCCTCACACGGTGGAAGTCGCTGGTTCGAATCCAGCACCGCGCACCATTTTTATTCCTGCCTCTTCCCTCTCTCAAGCCGCTCAATTTCCGCATCGATAAAGGCCCGGGCAGCCCGTAAAAGCTCAAGTCGCGCCCGGGAGAGGTGCTGCCGTGCTTCCTCGCTCAGGAAGGGGTCAAGGAACCTCCCCAGGGGACCGAAAAAGAACTCCTCAAAGATATCGCGGATGTTCTCCTTTCCGCGGTCCACAGGAATCATCCCCTCTTCACATGCCGCTCGATGAGGTTCTGGGCTTCCCTTTCTCCCCGCACCGCCTCGAAATCCACCACGAAAGCCCCAAGCCTCTCCATGTGGGCCATGAGGCGCTTCAGAGCCTTATCGGTTCCGAAAAGGGAGGGAAGGATGTAGGCAACGGACCGTTTCCCCTCCATGCCTGTGGCGCTATTCAGGAAGTTCACGACCTCCTGAGAGATGCGCCCCCCAAAGGCACTCACCACCTGGGCACCCACAAGGATGAGGTCAAAGGGACGAAAGTTGACCGGAGAGGTCATGTTCTCGACCTCAACAGATTTCACCGAACACCCTGCCCGCTCACAGAGTTCCATCATGTACCTCGTTAGGGCCACAAGCTTTTTATCCTTCACCGAATACACAAAGGCGATCCGCAAGAGGTTCCTCACCTCACTTCCCCTCTATCATACCACAGGAAAGCGACGCAGGACCACGACCACCCATGAGGAATCCTCAGCAATTTCCACATCCCGAAGATGTTGGCTGTGGGCTCCCTCAAGGAGAGGTATGAGGTCTTTCTCCGTAAAGCCTGAAAGGATAAGGTGCCCCCCTTCCCGGAGGCGCCCTGAAAGGTCCCTGAAATGGCGATGACAGAAAGACGCGCTGATATTCACCACAACGCAATCGAAGGTTCCCCGCACCAGGGCAAAGTCATCCACAAGGGTAACGTCCTCCCGGGGAATGCCGTTCAAAGCGGCGTTGCGCTCAAACTCGGCACAGGCCAGAGGGTCGCAGTCCACTGCAACGATGGGCCGGGCCCGCATCTTCCAGGCAAGAAAAGCAAGGACGCCGGACCCCGTCCCAACATCAAGGAAGGCCATACCCTCTCTGAGGTATTTCCGAATCATCCGAAGGCACAGCACGGTGGTGGGATGGTGCCCTGTGCCGAAGGCAAAGGCAGGGTAAATAACAAGGTCAAAGGGTGCTCCTGTTGCTTTCTCCCAGGGAGGCCGAACAGTGACATCCCCCGCAGCCCACACCGTGGTGAACCCTTCCCGCCATTTCCTCTCCCAGTCTTCTCCGGCTTCCTCCTCCTGGGTAAAGCTCTCCACAAGCGATTCCGGGGGAGGAGGAAAAGGGGAAAGCGCGTAGGCCACCAGGGTTCTATCGTCCACTTCCCACACACCCCGCGTACCGCTTTCGGCAAGCCAGAGCAGGAAGGCCTCCTTCTCCCGTACCCGGGCGGTGAGCTTAAACCACCCCGGCATGGTGTTCTCCCTCCCTCCGGGCAACCACAAGGAGTCCCGAGGCCACTCTTGAACCCACACCCAGCACTTCAAAATGGGCATCGTACCAGTGAGAGAGCTTCAGGAATTCCTCGTAGAGCTTCGGATTCCGGACGATGCGCCGAAGGGTTCTGGGAGAGACAAGCCGTGAAAGGGTCCCCGTCGCCACCACGCGCTGCACTCGAAAACCGGAGGATTCCACCTCATTCACGAGTTCCATGGGGAGAAAGGCGTGGAGGGGAGGGAAGAGCAAGCGGGAGAGCAGCGGAATCTTCTCCTCCATAGCCTGGAAAAAGGGAGGGTGGTCCCAATTTCCCTCCTCAAGGAACTTCCGGGAAAGAGCGAAGTCCTTCCGCCAGCGAGCCTCCACCTCGAGAGCCACGGGGAGCTGGCCAAGCCGATTCACCACGGAAACGATGAGCGTTCCCCTCGTCACCCGACAGAGCTCCCGTAAAGCCTGCTTCTCGGAAGGGTAGGCGTAGGAAACCGGGGCGTCGAGGGAGATGACAAGATCAAAGGCCTGATCTGTAAAAGCCGAAAGATCCTGAACTTTTCCCAAAACGAAGGTCATCCGCTGCTCAACCCCCTCGCGACGGGCAATCTTCCGCGCCTCTTCGAGCATGCGAGGGGAGAGGTCAAGATGCACCACCTGGCACCCTTCCCGGGCCAGGGCCACGGAGTACCGGCCGTAGCCTCCACCGGCATCAAGAACCCGAAGACCCGGTTCCACAAAAGGGGCAATCTCAAGCCACACGAGGTCTGTGTGAACCCTTTTGAACGGGTTTTTCTCTCGCCTCCGCTCTTTCCCCACATGGGCGTCCCAGAAAACGCGGTGGAGGTGTTCCCGTTCCATGCCCCTTCTAATCCACAGTTTTCTCCTCGATTTCCCGCTGCAGGCGTCCCAGGAAACTCTCAAGCTCCATGCTCCCGAGGTTACCTACTCGTCGCCGTCGCACGCTCACCGTACGGTGTTCCACCTCTCTATCACCCACAACGAGAATATAGGGGATTTTCCCAAGCTCAGCCTTCCGGATTTTCGCCCCCAGGGTGGCGTTCTCTTCATCACACTCGACCCGGATATCCCGCTGGGCGAGAAGATCGGCAATCTCCCGGGCATAGGGAACGTGCCGCTCCGCCACTGGAAGCACCGCAACCTGCACCGGAGAAAGCCACACCGGGAAAGCTCCAGCGAAGTGCTCAATGAGAATCCCCAGGAAGCGCTCAATGCTCCCAAGGATTGTGCGATGCAGCATCACCGGGCGGTGCCGCTCGCCATCCGCACCGATGTACACAAGGTCGAACTTCTCGGGCATGGCAAAATCAAGCTGGATCGTCCCGCACTGCCAGCGCCGCCCCAGGCAATCCCGAAGGTGAAAGTCAATCTTTGGCCCGTAGAACGCTCCCTCGCCCTCGTTCACCGTGTAGGGAATGCGAACCTCCTCAAGGGCCTCCCGCAAAGCACTCGTTGCCATCTCCCACATCTCGTCAGAGCCGATGGACTTTTCAGGACGGGTGCTCAACTCCACCTCGTACTCGAAACGGAAAAGACGGTAGAAGTACAGAGCAAGGTCGATGACGCCGATGATTTCCTGCTTCACCTGGTGGGGCTCCATGTAGATGTGGGCATCGTCCTGGGTGAACGCTCGAACCCGCATGAGGCCATGGAGCACTCCGGAGAGCTCGTGACGGTGAACGATGCCGAGTTCCGCCATCCGCAGAGGGAGCTCACGGTAGCTCCGCAGGCGACTCTGGAAAACAAGAATCCCCCCAGGGCAATTCATGGGCTTTATGGCAAACTCCCGGTCGTCAATTTTGGTGAAATACATGTTCTCCCGGTAGTGGTCCCAGTGTCCTGAGCGTTCCCAGAGGCTCCGCTCAAGGATAATGGGCGTGCGAATCTCCTGGTATCCGCGCTTTTGGTGTTCTTTCCGCCAGAGGTCTAAAAGGGTGTTGATAACCACCATCCCCCGGGGATGGAAGAAGGGGAATCCTGGACCCTCCTCGTGGAGGCTGAAAAGGTCAAGGTCTCGCCCGAGACGGCGGTGGTCCCGGCGTTTTGCTTCTTCCAGGCGCTCAAGGTACGCCTTGAGCTTTTCTTCGCTATCAAAGGAAATCCCGTAAATCCGCTGGAGCATGGGATTCCCCTCTTTCCCCCGCCAGTGGGCTCCTGAAACGCTCAAGAGCTTAAAAGCCTTGATGTAAGATGTTGTCGGCACATGGGGCCCCCGACAGAGATCGATGAACTCTCCCTGCTCGTAAATGCTCACCGTATCGTCCGCAATCTCTTCAAGAATCTCCAGCTTGTACTTCTCTCCCCGGGCGGCAAAAATCTCCCGGGCTTCGTCTTTGGGAACCTCGCGCCGGCGAAAGGGGATATCCTCCTCAATAATCCGCCGCATCTCTTCCTCAATCCGGGGGAGGTCCTCCTCAGAAAGGGTTCGGGGAAGGTCAAAGTCGTAGTAGAAACCCTCCTCGATGGCCGGACCAACCCCAAGCTTTGCCTCGGGAAAGAGCCTCTTCACCGCCTGGGCCATGATGTGGGAGGTACTGTGCCAGTAGATGGCTTTTCCCTCCCGATCCTCAAAGGAAACGTAGCGGGCGATTTTCTCCTTCCGGACTCCATCCCCAAGGTCCACAAGCCGACCATCCTCAGTCACTGCTGCCAGGGCGTTATGGGGTTTTTCCTCCATGGTTTTTGCCTCCTCAATAAAAGAAAAAGCGCCAATCCCCCAGGGTGGCGCTTTGGAGATTCCTGGTGGGCGACACTGGACTCGAACCAGTGGCCTCTTCCGCGTCAAGGAAGCGTTCTCCCTCTGAACTAGCCGCCCACACCATCTGCCTTTGGAGGCGGCACCCGGACTCGAACCGGGGAATGAAGGATTTGCAATCCTCTGCCTTAGCCGCTTGGCTATGCCGCCATTTGTATTCTGGAGCGGAAGACGGGATTTGAACCCGCGGCCTCCACCTTGGCAAGGTGATGCTCTACCCCTGAGCTACTTCCGCTCGCTTCTCGTATGGTGCCGAGACCCAGAGTCGAACTGGGGACGCAAGGATTTTCAGTCCTTCGCTCTACCACCTGAGCTATCTCGGCACCTTCTGGCGGGGTCGACGGGATTTGAACCCGCGATCTTCAACGTGACAGGCTGACGTGTTAGGCCAGGCTACACCACGACCCCGCACTGCACCATCAATTTTACCCACTTCCCCTGCTTTTGGCAAGTCCCCCCTCCTGGAGAGTACCAATTTTCTCTTCCCCGGCAATCGGGGAGAAAGCGTACTCCCCGAGGAGTTCCCCTGCCTTTTCCAGCTCCCGCTCCTCCCAGCCTCCCCAGGACACCCCCTCGAAGAGTTCTCCGAATCTCTCCACCATCCGTGCAATGAGAAACTCCCTGGAGAGGTCCCCGCGGATCTCGCAAAGCCCCAGGGCCCCTTCAAGGAGTTCCGTGTATACCTTTTCCTTCTCTCTGAAACACCGGGCAAAGTGCCAGCGGTCAAGGGTAAGGGGAATGGACCCCTCAAAGAGATTGCCCCGCCATCCTCGAGCCTGGGCAACCCCGGCAATTTTTCTCCCTGAGACCGTGATCTCGTGGGGAAGGGAGAGAGCAAAACACACCGGAGAGGCTAGAAAGGGTCGGGAGGAGACCACCTCATCTGGACGTATGCCAGCATCCTCAAACGAGGCGATGAGCACCCTCCGGACAAGTTCGTACAGAAAACGGTGAGAATAGTCCTTTTCGCCCCTGGGGAGGAAGAAACTGAAGGTAACCTCGTCCCCGTGGAGAATAGCCCGACCTCCTGTGGGCCGTCGCACTACGGTAAAACCCATTGCCTCAATGCAAGAAGCATCGAGATCCGCAACCCTCTGATGCCGCCCAAGGGAAAGCGTTGGCTGTGCCCAGAGAAAAAAACGAAGGGTCGGGACTTCCGCCACCTCAAGCAGCGCAGCATCCCTTGCCATGTTCTCAGGCCCCGAAAGGGGCGGGTCCTGAAGAACCCGCAGAATTCCCTGAAACCTCATCCTTCAGAGGAGCTTCCGGTACGCCGAGGCATCAAGGAGGGCACTCCACTCGCCTTCGTCCTCGTACTGGACGCGGCAAATCCACCCCTTCCCGTAGGGGTCCTGATTCAAAAGTTCCGGGTGCTCTCTGAGCGCGTCGTTCACCGCCACGATTTCCCCAGAAAGCGGGGCGTAGAGATTGGACACGGTTTTGATCGACTCCACGTCCCCGATGCGCTCGCCTTTTCTCACTTTCGCTCCCACTTTCGGGAGCTCCACGAACACCACATCGCCAAGCTCTCCCTGGGCGTAATCGGTGATGCCGCAGAGTGCCGTCCCGTTTTCCTTTCGCACCCAGAAGTGCTCGGGGGTGTAGAGAAGGTCCTCAGGAATGTGCATCAGCGAATCCCTCCCTCGACAAAATGGAGCGGGGCACCGAAAACAGCCTCCGCGGCTTCCATCACCGCTTCGGAGAGGGTCGGATGGGGATGGATGGCCGAAGCAACTTCATGAGGCGTTGCCTCAAGGCCCATGGCAAGAATTCCCTCCCCGATGAGGTTTGAGGCCGAGGGGCCGATGATGTGGACACCCAGGATTTCCCCACTCTTCTCGTCACTCACGATTTTCACAAAGCCCTCCACCTCACCTTCAATCAGGGCTTTGCCGTTGGCCCGGAAGGGAAAACGGCCACAGCGGACCCTGTACCCCTGGGCCTTCGCTTCATCTTCGGTGAGACCGACAGAGGCGATTTCAGGGAAACTGAAGATGCAATTTGGCACCACCCGGTAGTCGATGGTGGCATGTTCTCCGCAGATATTCTGCACCGCGACTTCTGCCTCTTTGTAGGCGACATGGGCAAGGAGGTGTTTCCCGTTGACGTCTCCTGGAGCGTACACCCAGGGAAGGGAGGTCCGGAGGGTCGCATCGGTCACCACCGCTTTCTGGTTCATTGCAATACCTATTGCTTCAAGCCCCAGGCCTTCTGTGGCCGGAACCCGGCCCACAGCAACGAGCACGTACTCTCCAGAGGCGGTTCGGGGTGTACCGTCCTCAAGGTAAACCACTTCGAGTTTCTCACCGGCTTTCCGGATTTCCTGAACCTTCGCGTTCACATGAACCTTCATCCCCTGCCGCTCCACAATCCGGGTGAGAAGATCCGTCACCTCCCGGTCCACCGGGGGGAGAATCTTGGGCATCATCTCAATCACTTCCACAAAAACCCCAAATCCCTGGAAGATGCACGCCATCTCCATCCCGATAACCCCACCGCCGACGACCACCATGCTCTTTGGGAGTTCCGGAAGGTCCAAGGCCTTCTCGCTGTCGATGACCCCGGGGAGGTCACTCCCTGGAACGGGAAGCTGTGCTGAGCGGGAACCCGGAGCAAGGAGGACGAAACGGGGCTGGAATTCCCGGATGACCTTCCCGTCCTGGTGCACCTGAACCGTCCGGTGACCGGCAAAAACGGCAAATCCCTGGACAACCTCGACCTTTGCTCTTTCAAGAAGCAACCGGACACCCCCCGTGAGCTGGCGCACAACCCGCTTTTTCCGTTCAAGGACCTTCGCCCAGTCAAGCCCCCGGTATTCCCCCAAAACCCCGAACTCCTGGGCCCGCCGCACGAGGTGGGCAACCTCCTGCGCCTTGAAGAGCGCCTTCGTCGGGATGCATCCCCGGTTGAGGCATGTCCCCCCAAGATCCCGGGCTTCCACAAGGACGGTTGTCAGTCCTTTTCGGGCACCACGAAGGGCACCGGCGTATCCTGCCGGTCCACCGCCGATAACAAGGAGGTCCACCGTTTCCATCCTGTCACCTCCACTGGGGGAAACTGTCCGGGTCCTGGAAGAAACGGTCGATGGCCCGGGCCGCCCTCTTCCCCGCCCCCATGGCGGAGATCACCGTCGCTGCTCCAGTGACGATATCCCCACCGGCGAAAACACCCCGCAGGTTCGTCGCCCCGGTCTCGGGATCCGCCACGATGTAGCCGCGCCTGTTGAGGGCAAGGCCCCTGATGGTTTCAAGGAGCAGAGGATTCGGTCCCTGACCAATGGCCACAACAACCGTATCCGCAGGGATGACGAACTCTGATCCTGGGATGGGCACCGGACGGCGCCTCCCCGATTCATCCGGTTCCCCGAGCTCCATCTGGATGCACTCCATCCCTGTCACCCAGCCGTTCTCGTTCCCGACGAAGCGAACGGGAGTCGTGAGGATGACGCAGTTCACGCCTTCCTCTTCCGCCCGCTCAATTTCCTCAATCCTTGCCGGCATCTCCTTTTTCGTCCGCCGGTACACCAGGCAGACCTCTTCTGCTCCGAGTCGCAACGCCGTACGGGCAGCATCCATGGCCACATTCCCTCCACCGATGACCGCAACCCTTCTTCCAACCTTGATGGGCGTATCGTACCTGGGGAAAAGGTAGGCCTTCATGAGGTTTGAGCGGGTGAGGAACTCGTTGGCCGAGTAGATGCCGTTTAAGTTCTCTCCGGGAATATTGAGGAAGTACGGGAGCCCGGCACCTGTTCCAATGAAGAACGCCTCGTACCCTGCATCACGGAGGTCCTCAAGGGTGAAGGTCTTTCCGACCACCATGTTCACCTGAATCTCCACCCCCAGGGACTTCACGTACTCCACTTCCTGGCGCACGATGGCCTTCGGAAGACGAAACTCAGGAATCCCGTACACCAGGACTCCCCCGGGGGCATGGAGGGCCTCGAAAATCGTCACCTGGTATCCCATTTTCGCCAGCTCTCCAGCACAGGTGAGCCCCGCAGGACCAGAACCAATCACCGCAACTTTTTTCGGAATAGGGCGAGGAAGCGGTGGCGTTGTGACACCCTTTTCCCGCTCGTAATCGGCCAGGAACCGCTCAAGGTATCCAATAGCGATGGGTTGCCCCTTCTTCCCCAGAACGCACTCTTTCTCACACTGGTCTTCCTGAGGACACACCCGCCCGCAGATGGCAGGGAGGCTATTCTTCTCTTTGATTTTGGCGATGGCCTCGTCAAAACGCCCCTCCCCCAGGAGCTTGATGAATCCCGGGATGTCAATCTCCACTGGACACCCTTTGACGCAGGACGGCTTCTTGCACTGGAGGCATCGCCGCGCCTCTTCTACGGCAACGTCTTCGGGAAGTCCGAGGGGCACCTCGAAGAAGTCCCGAATCCGTTCCTTCACCGGACGCTGCGGCATCTTCGGTCGGCCAAAGAGGCGATCAGAAGCCATGGGAAACTTCCTCCTTTGCTTTCTCCACAAGCCAGAGGTCGAGGGCCCGTCGCTCCTCTTCAAGGTACGTCCTCTGGCGGGCCAGAAGCTCGTCGAAGTCCACCTTCCAGCCATCGAAGACCGGTCCGTCCACGCAGGTGAAGCGGCACTTCCCGTCCACCGTCACCCGGCAACACCCGCACATCCCCGTGCCATCGACCATGATGGGGTTGAGGCTCACAAGGGTCGGCACCCCATATTCTTTTGTGAGCAGGCTCACCATCTTCATCATCATGACCGGTCCCACTGCCACCACAAGGTCCACTTTTTCTGACTTCAAGACCCGCTCAAGCACATGGGTGACAAAGCCCTTTTCCCCGTAGGTTCCATCATCGGTCGTCACGTAGAGCACATCGCTCACCGAGCGCATCTTGTCTTCCCAGAAAAGGAGGCTCGCCGTCCGGGCGCCAATGATTGAGGTGACTCTATTCCCACAGGCCTTCAGGGCCTTCGCCTTGGGGTAGGTCGGAGCAATACCCACCCCTCCACCCACACACACCACGTGGCCGAAATATCTCTCCTCAATCTCCCGCCCCAGGGGTCCCACAAAGTCCAGGATGTCGTCACCCTCCTCGAGCTCTCCAAGCATCATGGTCGTCTTCCCCACTTCCTGGAAGATGATGGTCACCGTTCCGAGAGCAGGATCGTAATCGGCAATGGTGAGGGGGATGCGCTCTCCCTCTTCGTTGACCCGGAGAATCACGAACTGCCCGGGCTTTGCTTTTTTTGCCACCCAGGGCGCCTCAACCACCATGAGTTTGATCTGTGGGGTCAGCACTTCCTTCTTGAGAATCCTCGCCACGTCCATCCTCCTCCGAAAACTGATAGCTCTTTTCCCAAAAGAGCCACTCGTAGTGTGTCGCTCGGGAAAAAACCGCAAAGACTTCCTCCTTCTGCCAGGACGCCGCCCGGGAGGCTTCCTCTTCAAGGAAAGCGAGGAAACCCTCCACGAGACTCCCGTACGCCTCCCCGGCATAGCTCTCAATGAAGGCCCGGTAAATAAAGGGCGTGTGGTCAGAGAGCTTTCCAGCATACCGGAGCCCGATATCCCGGTAGCTCACAAAGCAGGGGGCAAGGGCCACAAGGATCGCAAAAGGGCCAGAGGTGAGCGCCGTACGGAGGAGAAAATCACCGTACTGCAGGGTCACATCGCCCGGAGGAAAGGGGGTGAACCCTTCTTCTTTTTCGAGAAGCTCGTGGAGGGCGATTTCCCCCTGGACCGTTTCGTGAAGGAGCCGCACGGCAAAACGGCGAAGGTCCCGGGTGCTGGCTTTCGCCACAAGGATTCCAAGAGTCGCCAGCATGTCCTCGAGATAGTGGTCATCCTGGCTCAGGTAGTGGAAGAACTTCTCCCGGGGCAGGGTGCCACAGGCAAGCTCCACAAGGAACGGATGCTCAAGAATCTCCTGCCACTTTCGCTCCACGCTTTTTCGAAGTTCCTCGAAAAACCCCTGCACGGTCCTGGCTCCTTCCTGGGGGATTATACCATAATACCGGAATTTGCCAACTCCTGGCAATGGACACCACCTCGTTGTCGAAGGATGAGAAAACGAAGCTCAGGTTCCTCATTGAGCAGGGCTGCGAGGAAATCCAGGGGTACTACTACTACCGGCCCATGCCCCCTGAAGAACTCGAGGCCATCCTTCTTGCTCGTTCCAGGAAAGCATGAGGAAAACGTTGCAAGGAACGCCCGATCACCCAGCCAGCTACCACGAACTGGCCGCAACCTGTGAGCAGGACCCGTACCGTTTTTTGTCGCGGTGGAGCTTCAAAACACCGGTAGGAAAGAAGCGACCGGCAACGGGCACTGCACCTCAAAAGACGTGCACATTGATGACCCCAAGAACGACAGAAATACTCTGTGCTGAGGAACGCTCCTGGCGCCTTTCTGGCCAGGACCTTCCCAGACTTCAAGAGCGGTAGCTCAGCACCCTGAAGGTGGGTGCTCAAGAGCCCCTCCCCACGACCCTCCAGGCCCCTTCCGATTCGGTCACGAACGTGGCCTTGCGTCCCTTTCCTCCTGCCCTCCCCATGGTGTTTCTGGAAGGCACAGGTGGCGCCGACTTGAGGTGGCATCAAGTTCTCGGGAGTAAGAAGCATTCCAATGGCTTCGTTCCTGTCGAATCCACACTGCACTCCCAGGACGCCCTGCAAGATTTGCGGCTTTTCTTACGGATTCCCAAAGGGCAGGGATTTCACAGAACCTGGTTGCGTTACCTTTGCGGACTTCTCGTCCACGTCGTCGAGATTGCAGGCATGAGATTCCAGGATTTCCATGGCCTCCTTGAGGCCAATTTCCCGGGGATAGACCTCCTTACAGAGTTTGCCGTCGATGAGCTCGATAATCCGGTCGGCCTTCAGCGCCACATCCCGGTTGTGGGTCACCATAATCATCGTGGTGTTCGATTGTCGCCGAATTTCATCCAGAAGTTCCAGCACCTGCTCCCCGGTTTTCGTATCAAGGGCCCCGGTGGGCTCATCGGCGAGGATGAGCTGGGGGTCGTTGAGGAGGGCCCGGGCAATGGCCACACGTTGCTGCTGACCTCCAGAAAGCAGGGTGATGCGCTTCCTTGCGGCGTCTTTCAGGCCCACCCGCTCCAGAAGGTACATGGCTTTCTCTGTGACCTCTTTGCCGGGTTTTCCGGAACCAATCCAGTAGGGGATGAGGACGTTTTCTAAGGCGTTGAACTCTGGAAGAAGGTAGTGGAACTGGAAGATGAACCCCAGGAACCTGTTCCGAAAGCTTGCCAGCGCCTCGTCAGAGAGCTTTCCAAGGTCCTGCCCTTCGATGAGCACGTGACCGCTTGTTGGGCGGTCGAGGGCTCCAATGATATTGAGGAGTGTCGTTTTTCCTGACCCCGATGGCCCGATGAGCGCCAGAAACTGCCCCCGGGGAACGGTCATGGTGATGTCAAAAAGGACCTGGTACTTCACCGCTACTCCATAGACCTTATTGACCTTCTGCAGCGCAACGAGCACCGGCTCATCCATTGCGAATCACCTCGATAGGAACGAGTTTCCTGGCCTGCCGGGCCGGAGAGACAGCCGCAAGGAGACTTGCCACGGTGGAAATCACGACAATGGCCAGAAGTGTCGCAGGTTGCACGGTAATGGAGAAGGAAATGGCACCACCGCTGGATCTTGCTGCCTGCTGGAAAAGGCGAATGAGGAAAAACCCAACAAGAGCTCCCGAGAGCGAACCAAAAGACCCCAGGATAGCTCCCTGGGCGAAGAACACGAGGCTCACCCCGGTATCGGTCGTGCCCATGGCTTTGAGGATACCGATTTCCCGGATACGCTGGGTGACCGAGACCACAAGGACACTGGCAATCCCCAGGGTCACCGCAAGGAGCACGAAGAACTGAATGAGGTAAGAAGAAAAGCTCTGGCTTCGTAGAGCACTGAGGAGCTGCTGGTTTCGGGTTTGCCAGGTTTCAATGGGGTATTCGGGGAAAACCTTTCTGAGCTCTTCGGCGATGCGCTCGGACTGGAACACCTGGTCAATCTGGATTTCTATGGCCGATATGGCGCCTTCCAGGTCAAGGAGCGTCTGGGCCGGGGTGAGGTCCAGGAAGATCCAGGAGGCGTTGATGGCTTTACTCCTCAGGTCAAAAACGCCGTTTACGGTGAACGTTCCGGTTCTCCCCGAAGGAGTGGTGATCGTGATGCTGTCCCCTACCTCAAGCTGCAAATCTTCAGCAAGGACCTTCCCTACAAGAACCCCGCTACCGCCGGTCTGGGGGATTCCCCGAATCGTGCGTTCCCGAAGCTCATAAATGCGGTCTGCTCTTTCGAGGACAATTCCTTTAAGGAGCACGCTTTTTGTCAGCTCGCCTCTACGGACCACCCCGGGACCTTCAACAAGAGGAGAAACAGCCCGAAGGTCAGGGCGAGCAAGGAGTCGCCTTTCAATACGCTGCCAGGAGAGAATCTTCGCCTCCTCTTTCACCGGGCCGGCCAGACGGTCAGCAACCAGATTCCCCGAAGAACGGAGAAACGAAGTCGGTGTCCGATTTTCCGGGACGATGAGGATGTGGGGAGCATCGCCGACGGTCTGGTCAATGAGATTGGCCTGAAGCCCGGCTATCAGGGAAGAGAGGAAAAGCTGGATGGCCACCCCCACGGTGATGCCGAGGATGATGAGAAAGGTCTGAGAACGGGAGGTTACCAAAAAACGCCAGGCCATAAGGAGGGCAAAGCGCAACATATCACTCGGTGCTCCTTTCGCCAGGAACCACACGCTTCCCCTCTCGAAGACCCTTCGGGGAAAGGAGAACGGTTCCGGAGGGAAGATCGGTGGTCTGTATCCACTCTTCAAAAGGCGTGAAATGCAAGAGGCGCACAGGATACGCCTTTCCCTCTTTTTCAACCCACACGGTGTCCTTATCTGCAAGGTACCGCTTCGGGAAGGCCAGGACTCCTTCTTCTTCCCGGAGGATGATTTCCACGTTGACCGCCGCGTTCGGTTTTACGCCGGTGAGGGGTGCGTCAAAGAGCAGAGTGACTTCCACCGTACCCTGGGCGGTATCGATGGCCGGGGCAATCCCGGTAATGGAAGCGACGAGAACTTCTCCCTGAGGGTCAGCCTGTTCCCGCACCAGGGCTTTCATACCCGGTCGGATTTTCCTGTACTGCCGCTCATCGACGCGGATCACCACCTGGAAGGGGTTCTCCCCCAGCACCACGACGGTCTCTCCCGCCTGAACGAATTCCCCGGGGTTTTTCGGAAAGTCAACGATAACTCCATTGGCGGGGGCATAGAGCAGGCGCCTCCGGGCATCGATTTCAGCCTGAAGAAGCTCAAGCCGGGCCCTCTCGACCTGTGCCTTAGCCTCGAGAAAAACGGGGCCGTCTTCCTGAACACCCATGAGGTTCAGCCGGGTGGTACGCTCCAAAGACAGGGCGGTCTCCCAGTCCCTTTCGGCCTTTTTCAGTTCCTCTTCCGGGATACTCCCCTGGCGAAAGAGGAACTGGGCCTTCCGGTACTGCTCAAGCGCCGCCTGGAGGTTGATGGTTGCCCGGCGGTGTTCTTCTTCGGCCAGTTTCCGCTGGTACGCCTCGATCCGTCTAAGGTTGATCTCCGAGAGGGCCAGTTCCGTTCGGGCGAGCTCCAGACGGTTCTGCTCCAGGGAATCCTCAAGGGCGGCAAGGAGTTCTCCTCTCTGGACCCTTTCTCCTTCCTGGATAGGTGCTTGCTGCAGGATTCCCGACACCGGGAAGGACAGGACGAGTTCCCGGGAGAACTCGATACGACCGGCAGCCACCAGGGTTTCAAAGAGGTTCCGGGGTTCAAGCACAAAGTACTCCGTTTTCTGCGGGGCGAAATTGCGGTACAGGAGGAAAGCACCGAAAAGGACAACGGGGACAAAAAATTGCCAGAGTCTTCTTTTCATTACTCAACCTCTCCGTGTGTTCTGGAAACGGTAGTTTTGGTCTTGTAACAGCAATACAGGCGCCTTCATTTCCCGGTATAAAGGAACACCGCTACAGTGGGGATTGTGAAGACTTGAAGAGGTCGAGGTGTCCGGAAAGAAACGGTGGAGTACCCTGCAGAAGGGTGGTACAACCACCCTTCTGCAGAGAGGATCACACAGCCTGTGGCGGGTTGGCAGGATCGTAACGGCTCATAAGGAAGATGGCTTTGGTGGGGCAGGCCATCATACAAGCCCCGTCACCGATGCAGTTCTCAGGACGGACGACTTTCGCCACTCCGCCCTGAATCTCCAGCACGTTGGGTCCCAGTTTCTTGCAAAGCGAAACACAGTGAGCGCAACCCATGCAACGAATAGGATGGATTTCGGGGATGTTCCCTTTGACGAAGGTCCGTCCGAAAGCGTGGGCCAGCTCGGCCTCAATTTTCATGTTTTCCACCGTTCCACCTCCAGGGAATCCATTTTAAGCATTGTAGTTCAAAATTCCTTCTTTGTCAACACACGATACTCCCGGTGTGGCTAAACTCAAAACACTCTGCTTTGTGATGTCACTTGCGGAGGTTCAGGTGGGGCGATACGCTGCGCTCAAGAAGGAGTTTCGCCCAGAGACAAGAAACCCTCCGGCACAAGAGGCAAAAACCACATCTGGTGCGAGAGGCGGGAGTTGAACCCGCACGGGCTTTCACCCACTGGATCCTAAGTCCAGCGCGTCTTCCGTTCCGCCACTCTCGCAGAGGCAGAAAAATTATAGGGTCTCTTCCCGCTGAGCGTCAACTGCAACCTCTACCCCTCAACCTTTGCGCGAAGAATCCCCCAGAGGGCAAGAAGAGTAGCCAGGATGACAAGAACGTCTCCTGCGGCCATCACCGGAGGAAAGCCGATCCAGCCGAAAATGCTCGCAAGAGCCGTACCAACAATGAGGAACACCCCAAGAATAACCCTTACTCTCCCCGAAAGGGCCATATGGGGCATAAGGAGAGCGAGAAAGAGCGTAAGAAAAGAAAGGCAAAGGGCATGGGCATGGGCTGAGGTTTTCTGTTTCCAGGCGGCCTGGATTTCGAGGAATCGAGAGAATTCCTGAGCTTCAAGGGCAGCCCGGGCTTCTCCAAGGTAAGCGGCAAGACCAACTCCAAGGTACACTCCAAGAAGGCAAAAGAGTACAATCCAGGAAAGCGCAAAGACAAAAAGCACCTTTCGCATTCCCTATCCCCTCCTCAAACGAAGCTTTTGACTCCGCCTGAATTATACCCCAAGCCCAGGGTACAGGAAATGGTTCTCAAGCGGAGAATCCGGCAACCCTTGACATCCTCTGCTCCTCATAGTATATTTACCCTGTCCGGTGGGCCGTTAGCTCAGCAGGTAGAGCACCGGACTTTTAATCCGGGTGTCGCAGGTTCGATTCCTGCACGGCTCACCAGATTTTTCAAGGCTTCCAGCCACCTGCCCATTCCGCAAAATCCCACTTTGACAGCAACACCACTCAGTTTTCATGGCGGCTCAAGGAGAGAAACCTACGAAGCCTCTCCACTGCCCGCTCTTTGAGGCCCGCAGGATCTTGTAGGTGTCAGGGGTCAAAGAAATCGAGGCATGCCCCAGGAGTTCCTGAACCACCCTGAGATTTTCGCCAGAGGCAAGTTTCTGAGCCATCAGATAAGGGGCAGAATGAAAAAGCCCCGGGGGACCCCCCGGGGCTTTCTGGTCCCTTCCTTCACACCCGGAATACGGCCACCACCTCCTGGAGTTCCTGGGCGATTTTGCTCAGGGTCTCGACGGAAGAAGCGATCTCCTCAAGGGAAGCGCTCTGCTCCTCGGTGGATGCGGAGACCTCTTCGCTTGAAGCAGCGTTCTCCTCAGCAATGGCAGCAAGAGCGGCCACCTGCTCGGCAATGGCGGCGATGTTCTCGGTGATCGATGCCACAGCCCTGGCAATGTCCCCGGAGAAGCGGATGGCCTCGTGCTGCACCCCCTCCATGTCCCTCCGGGTCTCCTCAAGGACATCCCGAGAGGCGCTGATCCGGGCAATGGCCTCCCGGACCTTTCCGATGGCGTCGATGATGTTCTGGAGCCCCCGGACCACGTTCTGGGCCTGGGAGACACCCTCTGCCACCTCAGCGCTTGTCCGGTCCATGCGGTGCACGGCATCCTGGGTGTCCTTCTGGATTTCGGCGATGAGCTGGGCAATCTGCTGGGCAGCCTGAGCCGAGCTTTCGGCGAGTTTCCGCACCTCTTCGGCCACCACCGCAAAGCCTCTTCCTGCCTCTCCGGCTCTTGCAGCCTCAATGGCGGCATTGAGGGCGAGGAGGTTCGTCTGTTCCGCAATCCCGGTGATGACGTCCACAATCCGTCCAATCTCCTGAGAGCGGCCCTCGAGCTTGGCGATGCTCTGGCCCACCTCCTGGGAGATCCGGGCAATGCGTTCGATGTTCTCCACAAGGAGGTTCAAGGCCCCCCGGCCCTTCTCTGCCTCATCGGCAACGCTTCCACCCTCACGCACCGCCTCCTCGATGTTCTTCGTCACCTCATCAAGGGCTTCGGCGTTTCTCCCAATCCTTTCTCTGAGCGTCACCTCAAGGAGGTTGAGGTTCTTCTTCGAGAGTTCCTCGATGTTCTTCGCCTCATCACTCACCTCATGGACCCGTTCGTTGAGCTTCTGGAGCTCCTCTCCCTGGCGGTTTGCTCCATCAGCAACCTGGGCAATGGTTTTCGTAATCTCCTGGGTTGCCCGGGAGACCTCACTCACTGAGGAAGTGAGTTCTTCGCTTGAGGCGGCAAGGGTTGTGGCATGGTTCACCACGGTGCCGACGACACTCCGCCACCGCTTGACCATCCCGGCAAGCGCCCGGGCCATCACCCCAAACTCGTCTCTGCGGCGCAGGTGCGCTTCCTCGACTGAAGCGGTGAGGTCTCCCTGGGCAAGGCGCTCAAGGTGCACCACCATGCGCTTCACGGGGGCCACAAAGCCTCCGCTCAAAAAGAAAGAGAAGAGCGCCACGGCAACACCCACAACGGCAAGAAGGAGGAGGGCAAACCGTATCTGTGCCCGGACGGGGGCAAGGATTTCCTGAACGGGGAACACGCCCACAACCCGCCAGTCCTTCCAGTTGTCCCCCGAAAAGTACCGGTAGGGCTCGACTTTGGCGAAGACCCCAAATTGCTCCACATCCCGGAAGATGTATCGTACGGTCCCTCTTTCTTCCTGCAGGGGCTCGTTGAGGAACCCAAGGCCGAGTTCCTCAAGGGTCTTCCCGATAAGGGACTTATCGGGGTGGGCAACGATGTCTTTGTGCTTCGCACAGTACACATACGGGTACCCGGTCCGGGCAAGGCGAACACCATGGGAGATCTCTTCGCTGATTTTCGCGGCATCAAGGCGCAGGGTGACGACACCAATGAACGCCCCGTTCTCATCGTACACGGGAGCGGCCACGTTCACGACGTACACCCCAAGATCCCGGGAGATGTAGATATCGCTCAGGTACGGTTTCCCCGTTGCTTTGGGGACCTGGAACCACTCAAGGTCGCTTTTGTCCTCACCCACCGCTTTACCGGAGTCGGCAATCTGGATGCCCGAAGCGTCTGTCAAAGATGCAGAAAGCGTAAGGGGGTGATCCTTCACGAATGCAGCAAGGACCCGGGACTTCTCCTCAGGGGGAACCTCCGGGGAAGTGAGCGTGCGGTCTTCTGCAAGGAAAAGGGCGTACTCGATATTCCTCGAGAGGGTTGAGGCGAGCTCCTCGGCGACCCTCCCGGCGATGACTTCGGCACTCTCAAGCTCCCGCTCCATGAGGGTGTCTTCAAAACGTGTGGTGCTGAGCCATGTGAGGACAGCAAGGGGGGCAAGGGACACAAGGAGGAAGAACGCAAGGAGCCTTCCCCGCACACCAAAGGCAAGACGTGCTTTCCCTTCCGGCATAAGCAATCTCCCCTTTCTGCATACTTTTTCCCTTATCTACTATCGTCACTTCCCCCGAAACCTTTAGCCTTCCCTGTGCTACAATACCGCCATGATTGAGCGAAAAACCCTTCTTGCCGATTTCGCCCTCCTTGGGGTAACCGTCATCTGGGGAGGAACGTTTGTGACCGTGAAGCACCTCCTTGCGAGTACCCCTCCCCTGGCCATACTTTTGTGGAGGTTCCTTGTGGCTTTTGGGGTGCTTCTTGTCTTTTCCCGACCGCGGACTTTCAGGGTGCTTTTTGCGGGGACGCTCCTTGGGGGAGCGCTCTTTCTGGGGTACCTTTTCCAGACCCTGGGGCTTCTCTACGTCACCCCGGCGCGCTCGGCGTTCATCACCGGGTTCTGCACGCTCATCGTGCCGATTTTTGCCCTCGTGATCCTCCGGACACGGCCGGAGAAGACGCTTCCTGTAAGCATTGCCCTTGCGCTTTTTGGGCTTTTCCTTTTGACCAGTGGGAACGGAGAGGAGACATCACTTTCTGTGGGAGACTTCCTGACTTTCCTCGGAGCAGTAGCCTATGCGCTGCAGATTGTCCTCGTTGAGCGGTTCGCAAAAGGTAACGACGCCTTTGCCCTGGCGACCGTCGAAATGGGGGCGGTGGCGCTCTTCAGCGCGCTTTCCGGGGTTCTCTCCGGGGAAGAACACATGCTCCCCCAGGGGCTTTTCGCCTGGGGGAGCATCGTGTTCCTCGGCGTTGTGGCAACGGGAATCGCCTTCACCGTGCAGAAGGTCGCCCAGCGCTATACTTCTGCAACCCACGCAGGGATCGTGTTCGTTGCCGAGCCGGTCTTCGCCGCACTCTTCTCGTACCTTCTTTTTGGGGAACGCCTCACAGGGCGGGGTATTATCGGATGCAGCCTTATCCTTCTTGGCATCCTCACCACGCAGCTGCGCCTCAGTCCTGGTGTTCCATCTCCTCGACTTTTAGCTCAAACTCAAGACCCTCAAGACAGAGAAGGTCGATGATTTTCTGCAAAAGCGCTTGCTCCTCCGCCCGACTCAGAGGGCTTCCTTTTCGCTTGAATTCCGAAAGCACGATCTTCATGCCCTTTTTCCTCCCCGTCTGAGCTTTTTCAGAGCCTCCTCAATCCGGTCCATGGCTTTCGCAAGGTTCTCAAGGGAATTGGAGAACGAAATCCGAATATACCCTTCCCCGTAATCTCCAAAAGCCGTCCCTGGCACTGTAGCAACCCCGGCCTCCTCGAGGAGATAGCGCATCATCTCCTGGGAGGAAAGCCCAAAGGAGGTGATGTTCGGGAAAATGTAAAAGGCACCCCGGGGTTTCACAAAGGTCAAACCCTCGATTTCTTGCATGCGCTCCACAAGGAAATCTCTGCGGCGGCGGAACTCGGCAACCATCTTCCGGACGGCGTCTTCGCCGTTGAGGAGTGCTTCCACCCCCGCCATCTGGGTGAAGGTGCAGGTACAGGAGTTCGAGTTCGTCACAAGGAGCGCAAGAAGAGGAGCGAGTTCTCTGGGAAGAACGGCGTACCCCAGGCGCCATCCGGTCATGGCAAAGGTCTTCGAGAAGGCGTCAAGGAGAATAGTGCGCTCTTTCATTCCGGGAAACTGGAGGATGCTCACATGGGGCTCATCATAGATGATTTCGCTGTAAACCTCGTCGGTGAAAATGAGAAGGTCTTCCTCCTCAGCGATACGGGCGATTTCCGCCATGTCCTCACGGGTCAGAACCGACCCCGTAGGATTCCCGGGAGAGTTCAGAACGATCATTTTCGTCCTGGGAGTGACCAGGCGCCGGAGCTCCTCAACATCCACCCGGAAGTCGTTCTCCTCCCGGAGACGAAGCGGAACGGCCTTTGCGCCCACGAAATCAATGATCGAACGGTAGGCAGGGAAACCCGGGTCCGGATAGATGACCTCGTCACCCTCTTCAAGGAGCAAAAGGAAGCTCAGGAAAATCACCGGTTTTGCCCCGGGGGTGATGATAACTTCTTCCGGGGAAACATCAATACCCCGGCTCCTTTTCATGTACACACAGACCGCTTCCCTGAGCTCGTCTATCCCGGCAGAAGGGACGTAGTACGTGTGTCCCTCGCGGATGGCCTGAATCGCCCGTTCTTTCACGTTCTCCGGGGTGTCGAAGTCCGGTTCCCCGATTTCAAGATGAATGATGTCCTTCCCCTGTTTCTCAAGCCGCTTCACGAGCGCCAGAACCTCGAAAGCTCCCTCCCCCCGGAGTCGGCAAACCCGATCCGCCACGCAAGCTTTGAGATTGGCGACTTTCTTCATACCCTCTGCGATTCTCATACCCCTTCACCTGCCCTGTTGGCAATACTTTACTGGGCCTTAAGGGCTTTTGCAAGACCTTGCGGCGATTTTTCTCACCTCTGGACAAGAAGCGCAACCGTCTCAAAATACGGCGTCTGGGGGAAGAGGTCAAAGAACGCCAGCTTCATAAGGTCATACCCCCGGTCTCTGAAAAGAGCCACGTCCCGGGCAAAGGTTCCGATGTTGCAGGACACATAGACCACCTTTTTTGGAGCAAGGGAAGATACCCGCTGAACGACTTTCTTGTCAAGACCCGCCCGGGGAGGATCCACAATGACCACATCCACGCGGAAGCGTGAGGAAGCGAGGAGTTTTTCCACTCTCCCCAGGATACAGGTGAAGTTCGTCCGGCCGTTTCTTCTTGCATTCTCAAAGGCGTCTTCCACAGCTTTTGGGTTCTCTTCCACTCCCACGACCTTCTCCACTGCATCGGCCACAAAAAGGCCAATACCCCCTCCTCCACAGTAGAGGTCAAGGGCAGTCGCCACCGGACCATCGGCAAGGACGTATTCCCGAACCTTGGCGTACAGCGCTTCGCAAAGCAGAGAATTCACCTGGAAGAAACTCTCAATGGAGACCCGGAAGCTCAAGTGGCCAATGTTTTCAAAAAAGTAAGGTTCTCCCCAGAGGACGTGTTTCTCTTCAAAAATCAGCGCGCTGGCCGGGGAATTGTTGACGATATGCACAACCCCTCGCAGTTCCGGGAACATCTCCCGGAGCGTCTCCACGAGGAATGCCTTTTCCGGGAGGTCAAAGCTCCTTGTGGCAAGACCCACAAGGAGTTCACCGGTTGTGGGACTGTACCGCACAAGGAGGTTCCGCAAAACCCCCGTCTTCTGCACCGGGTCGTACCCGGGGATCCGGTGCTTCCTCCCGTATTCCCTGGTGAACTCAAGGAGTTTCTCCACAAGGTCCCGCCTCATAAGGAGACACGTCGTAAGATCCACAACGTCCCAGAAACGGTTGGCCGGACGAAGGCCGAGTACAAGCCTGCCATCTTTCTCCCCAAAAGTGAATTCCATTTTGTTTCGATACTCAAAAGCCCGGGGGGAGAGAACAAACTCCTCACAGTGAATTTTTCCCGGAGCAACTCCCCCAATGCGTTCGAGGATATTCAGGGCGTGCTTTCTTTTCAAGCGAACCTGCTCCTCGTACTGGACAAACTGCAGCTGGCATCCCCCACACCCTTCAAGGAAATGCGGACAAAGAGGAGCAACACGGGCAGGGGAAGCCCTGAGCACCTCAAGGGCCTTTCCCGTGGCGAAGTTTCGCCTGACCTTTTCGACTTCCACCCGGCAGAATTCGCCCTCAAGAACACGAGGGACAAAGACCACAAAGCCGTTTCTCTTCAGAACTCCCTGGCATTCCGGGAGTGCAAAATCAAGTACCTCACCCTCGAAAACATCGCCCTTCCGTACACTGAGCTCCTTCACCACACCGAAGCCTCCTCACTCAGCCAATCCTGTGTCTTTCCGGTATATTCTCAAGACGTCCCAGAGCGGTTTCTCCGCCGAATCACCTCGTAGAGCGCAATGCCTGTGGCTACAGAAACGTTGAGGGAAGAAACTGGTCCCTTTCCGGGAATCTGCACCGTGTAATCGCAGAGGGAACGAACAATCCTCCGGATACCCTCATGCTCCCCACCCACCACAAGGCCAACTGGAAAGGGGCCAGGGTCGATATCCCAGATGCACTGCTCCCCATCCATCTCAAGACCCACGATGATAAAGCCCTCTTCCCGAAAAGCACGCACAATTTCTGTGAAGTTGTTCACCTGGATGACTTCCGCAACCTCCAGGCCCCCTGCGGCAGCCTTCACCGCTTGAGCATCAAGCGGCGCTGAACGGGCTTTGCTCACCACAACCCCATCAACACCGAAAAAGGCAGCCGTCCGGATGATGGCTCCAAGGTTTCTCGGGTCCTCCACCCGGTCGACAAAAAGCACCAGGGCATCCCGCCGGTTCCGGGTGCTCCCAAGAAGGTCTTTCCAGGAAAGGCCTTTTTTCTCCCCACAGAGGAGAACAACTCCCTGATGGACGGCATTCCTCCCCACGAGGTCCTCCAGGACCTTGTGTTCCACCCGTTCCACAGGAACCCCAAGGCTTGCGGCAAGGCTTTCAATGCGCCGCACAAGATCCCCCTGGGTGTTCCTCGCAAGCAAAAGCTTCTCGAACACCCGGCGCCGGGCCCGAAGGGCCTCAAAGACCGGATGCCGTCCGTAAATGTACTCCGTCATGTTCCTTTTTCCTCCTGCCTGTACCAGCGGGCCCCAAGAGGAGTATCTTCAACCACATACCCCAAAGCCTTAATGCGCTCCCGCAGGGCATCGGCCTGGGCCCAGTTTCTCGCTCTCCGGGCCCTCTCGCGCTCCTCCACAAGTTCCTGGACCTCCCGATCCTCAGCCCCCACCTCCTCCCAGGGAACAATGCCGAGAATGTCCTCCACAGCATCAAGAAAAGCAGCCATTGCTCCGAGGACTTTCTCGCTCCATCGCCCCCGTGCCGGGAGAAGGTACTGGTTGCCAAAGCGCATGAAATCTCCTAAAATCCCCAGAGCCTGGGGCGTATTGAAGTCATCAGCCAGCGCCCTGAAAAAAAGCGAGGAGAATCTCTCAACTTCCCCAACGATGTCAGCTTCTCTTTCGGCCTGCCACCGCGGGTTCTCCTGAATCTTACGCCGGATGAAGGCGAAATTCCTCAGGAAGTTCTTCATCCGCTCCAGAAACTGTGCAGACGACTCAAGAAGCGCTTCGTCGATATTGATGGGGTTGCGATAGTGGGTGCCAAAGAGCGCAAGGCGCAGAGCTTTGGGGTTGTACCTTTTTGTGAGCTCCCGTACCGTGATGATGTTCCCCAGGGATTTGGACATTTTTTCGGCGTTAATGTTGACGTACCCGTTGTGGAGGAAATACCGGACGAAGGGCTTTCCTGTGGCCGCTTCGCTCTGGGCAATCTCGTTCTCATGGTGCGGGAAGATAAGGTCCACTCCTCCGGCGTGAATGTCCAGCGTCTCCCCGAGGTACTTCATGGCCATTGCCGAACACTCAATGTGCCAGCCAGGGCGACCCTTTCCCCAGGGGCTTTCCCAGAAGGGCTCACCGGGTTTTGCGCTCTTCCAGAGCACGAAGTCTGCCGGGTTCCGCTTGGCGTACCGGGCCTCCACCCGGGCACCTTCCTGGAGTTCCTCAATGCGTTTCCGGGAGAGCTTCCCGTAGTGGGGAAAGCGAGAAACGTCAAAGAGGACATCCCCGTCGACCACATAGGTGAAGCCCTTTTCTTCAAGTTTCCTGATAAGGGCAATGATTTCGGGAATGTGGTCCGTGGCCCTGGGGTGCACCGTTGCCCGCCGTACTCCCAGTGTTTCGGCGTCACGCCAGTACTCTGCGATGTACTGCTCGGCCACCTCTTTTGGGTCTTTCCCAAGTTCCTGAGCTTTCCGGATAATCTTGTCATCAATGTCGGTGAAGTTCTGCACAAAAAGCACCTCATAGCCCACCTGTTCCAGGAACCTCCGGAGGGCGTCAAAGAGCACGAAAACCCGGGCGTTCCCGATGTGGATGAGGTCGTACACTGTCGGACCACACACGTAGAAACGGACTTTCCTCTGCTCAACCGGAACGAAGACGTCTTTCTCAAGGGTCAGGGTATTGAATAGTCGAATCTCCATGGCCACTCCCTGCTCTTTGGGTGAATTTCTCAAGGCTCTCCAGCACCCTCCTTTTCCCCAGAGCCCAGAGGAGGCGGTGGAGCTCTGGCCCTTCCTCCCGCCCTATAAGGAGAACCCGCAAAGTACGGTAAAACATCCGGGGAGGAATGCCGCTTGCTTTCTGCGCCCTACGGAGTTCCTCCTGAAGGCGTGTCTCGTCCTCAAAGGTGTCCTCAGGAATCCTGGAAAGTGCCAGAGAAAGCGCGGGAAGGAGGGTTTCGTTTTCTCCTGCCAGGGTCTTCGTCTCCCCAAGGGCAAGGGAAAGAGAGGACACAAGGTCTTTCAGGGTCGAGGATTCCTCCTGAAAAAGCGCAAGGAGTCTGAGGAGGCGTTCCTCTCCAAGGATTTTCTCCCACACCTCCCACGTTGCCCCTGCAAAGGCCTGTACCCGTTCCCTCAGAACTTCCAGGGGGAGTTCCCGCAGATACATCCGGTTCATCCAGGTAAGCCTTGCGATGTCAAAAACCGCATTGCTTTTGCTTATTCTTTTAAGGTCAAAAAGCGAAACGAGTTCTTCCTGAGGGAGAATCTCTTTACCCCCGGGGAAGGAGTGTCCAAGGGTCAGGAGGTAATTGAGGAGCGCTTCTTTGAGGAAACCCTCTTCCCGGAAAAAGCGAAGGCTTGTATCTCCGTGTCTCTTGCTCAGCTTTGTCCCATTCGGGGAGAGAATGACGGGAACATGGGCGAAAAGGGGAGGGGGAAAGCCCAAAGCCTCGTACAGGAGCACCTGGTAGGGCGTATTGGGAAGGTGCTCTTCCCCCCGAAGAACATGGGTGATACGCATGAGTGCATCGTCCACCACACAGGCGAAGTTGTACGTGGGAAGACCGTCTGATCTCACGAGAACGAAGTCGGTGAGCGTATCGGTGGTGAAGCTGACCTGTCCTCGCACCAGGTCCTCGACGGTGACTGTTCTCCCCGGAGGAACGCGAAAACGCCATGAAGGCTTCCGCCCCTCCTTCTCGAGAACCCTCCGTTCCTCTGGGGTGAGGAAGAGGCAACGGCGGGAATACCGGGGTGGTCGACCTTCCTCAAGGGCCTCTTCTCGTTCCCTCTCCAGTTCTTCAGCGGTGCAGTAACAGGGGTAGACATACCCTTCTCTCTGGAGCCTCCTCAGGAACTCTTCATAAATTGCCCCTCGCTCCGATTGACGGTAAGGTCCAAAGGGCCCTCCCCTGTCGGGACCCTCGTCCCAATCCACCCCAAGCCAGGCCAGATCCCCACATATGGCCTGAACGAATTCTTCCCGCGAGCGAAGGGGGTCAGTGTCCTCAATCCGGAGCACAAACGTTCCCTTCGCTTTCCGGGCAAAGGCCCAGTTGAAGAGCGCTGTGCGTGCTCCCCCAAGGTGTAAAAATCCCGTGGGGCTTGGCGCGAAGCGGGTCCTCACCTTTTCTTCCACCGAATCACCTCGATACGGACATTGTCCACCCCTGTCTCTTCAATCCCCAAGGCTTTTGCCGCAACAAGGGAGAGATCCACCACCCGGTTCTTCCGCCAGGGACCACGATCGTTGACCTTCACTACCACACGCTTCCCGTTTCTGGGATTGGTCACAAGGAGCACACTCCCCAGGGGAAGGGTGCGGTGCGCTGCGGTGAAGGCGTATGAGCTGTAGGTCTCACCTGAGGAGGTCTTTCGCCTATCGAATTTCGAATGATAAAAAGAGGCAAGACCGGTGAACACCTTCTCTACCTCGCACGTTCCCTCGGATACCCCGTAAAAGGCCATCTGGACTTCGTTCAACCACAGGATGGCAAGGTCCAGCAGGTTGGAAGAGTTAGCGCGAGCATCTTCTCGAAAAACAGAAAAGAGCCTTTTCCCACCGCAGAACGCACTGAAAGCCCCGCTTTTCTCCCGCACAATACGAAAAGTGGGAGGACTTTTCCATGAAGCGGCGAACACCTCCTGGAGCCGCTTGAGGATGGCCTTTGCCCGCTCTTCACAGGAAGCATAAGACCCGCGAAAGCGAACACGCAAAAGCACCCGTCCATCAGCGAGGATGACGAAAACGCCCCGTTCCTCCACAAGAGAGAGCTTCGGTTGCGCCTGCACAGTCGGTGCTGCCACAAAAACCCCAAACACCACAAGAAGCAGAATTCCTACGGTTTCCCTTGCACCAGGAGACTGACGGCAAAACAGCACATTCCTTCACCCCTTCCAATGCTCCCGAGGCCCTCGTTGGTCGTGACCTTGAAACCAATCCGCTCTTTAGGCACACCCAGAATCCGGGCAAGGTTTTCCCGGATGCGGGCCACAAAGGGAGCAATTCTGGGTTTTTCGGCAACAAGCATGACATCCACGTTCCCGATGTCCCACCCTTTTTCCCGAACCCGTGCCACCACATCCTCAAGGAGCCTGATGCTCTCCGCATTCAGCCATTTCGGATCCTGAGGCGGGAAAAACTCCCCTATGTCCCCAAGACCACAGGCCCCAAGGAGACTGTCCATAAGCGCATGACACACCACATCTCCATCGGAATGGCCCAGAAGTCCCCGCTCAAAGGGGATGAGTACACCCCCAAGAACGAGCCTGCGCCCCTCAACCAGAGGATGGATATCGTATCCCAGGCCTACCCGGTATGGGACCATCGCACTCTGAAGCGGAGCATCTCCTCAGCCAGGAGAAAGTCCTGGGGAGTGGTGATTTTCAGGTTCTCCTCCGACCCCAGGACAAGGTATACCGGAACCCCAAGACGTTCCACAAGCGAGGCGTCATCGGTCCCCTGAAAACCCTCTTTCCTGGCCTGCTCAAAGGCCTGAAGGATAAGGCCCACACGAAACGCCTGAGGCGTCTGGGCTCGCCATACAGTCCTGCGGTCCAGGGTTTTCTGTACTGTCTGTCCATCGAGGGAGAGCTTCAGGGTATCCACAGAAGGAATGGCCACGCACACAGCCTCGTGTTTCCTCAACCCCTCCACACACCGCCACAGAACCTCTTCCCCCACCAGCGGCCGTACTCCATCGTGGATGAGGACGAAATCTTCAGGATGGTCCCGGTATACCTTCACTCCCTCGTACACTGAGTCCTGACGTGTGGTACCACCGAACACGTACTGCCTGACCTTGCGAAAATGGTATCTCTCGAGGATCTCCCGCTTAAAGAGTCTCTCATGCAGGGGATGAATGACCACAGTAACCTCGGCAACGGGCTCAAACCGCTCAAAAGCCTCAAGGGTATGTGCCAGAACTGGCTTCCCAAGAAGCGGAAGATACTGCTTGGGCAAAGCAGCGTTCATTCGCTCTCCAACTCCTGCTGCCACTACCACGGCGAAAAATGACGAACCCAGAGGCCTCACCCTTTCGTTTTCAGGCGGGCGAAAATCATCCGTCCCGCAGGAGTCTGCAGGACACTGGTGACAACCGTATCCACGGTGGAATTGATGTACCTTTTCCCCTCCTCCACCACCACCATCGTCCCATCGTCAAGGTAGCCCACACCCTGGTCCGCCTCTTTCCCCTCTCGAATAATCTGGACCCGGAGTTCTTCACCTGGAAGCACATAGGGCTTCAGGGCGTTGGAGAGCTCGTTAATGTTGAGGACTTCCACGCCTTCGAGCTCGGCAATTTTGTTCAGGTTGAAATCGTTGGTGATGACCCGTGCCCCCATGATTTTCGCCAGCTTAATGAGTTTGGCATCCACATCCCGGATATCGGGGAAATCCCGATCGATGATGCGGATGTTGACCTTCTTTTCCTTTCTCATTCTATTCAGGATGTCAAGACCACGCCGGCCACGGTTCCGCTTGAGAGGGTCCTGGGAATCCGCAACCTGCTGGAGTTCCCGGAGCACAAAGCGAGGGATCAGGAGTTCCCCCTCAAGAAAGCCCGTCCTGCAGATATCCGCAATTCGCCCATCCACAATGGCACTGGTGTCCAGGATTTTCCCCGTCGCTCCCTGACCCCGCAGAAACCGCACCCGGGGAAGACCGGTGAGGAGGGACACTATGTCGTCCTTTCGCAAGAGAAAAATCGCAAGACCAAGAGCCCCACAGATAATGGTCACCACAAGCGGCAGTGCCGCATTCTTAAAGGGCAAAAAGGATATCGGATAGGTGAGGAGTACTCCAATAACCAGTCCGACAATGAGCCCTCCAAGACCAACGAGGATGTCGACCGCCGAAGTCCGGGACAGCACCCCTCCCACCACAGCGAAGGCCTTTTCCAGGGGTTTCACAAACCGCATGCTGACCACCATCACCCCTAAAGCAGCAAAAAGAGCAAAGAGCGTATTCCACAGACGAGAAGACCACAGAGCAAGAAAGAAGGAAAGCATAAAGACACATCCTGCCAGCAAGGCACAGAACACCAGGGAAACCGCCTTCCCCATACCCAACACCTCCACCCCGCTTCTTGAAAAACCCACATCCCAGCATCACGAAAACCTCCGAAAAAAGACGCTCCTTCCTCCATTATACCAATTTTCCCCAGGAAGCAAGGGTCTTAAGCACCAGAGAGGGCACAAAGGGGGATACCGATTACAGTCTGAGTCCTTCCTTTTCGAAGAGTTCAAGGATGTGACCACAGAAGGCGCACTCAATACCTGCAAGGCGGGGCGGGACTTTCTGTCCCCGCGCCAGGACAGCCCGGCGTATGCCCACCCGGAGTGCCTCCTGAAGGCGCTGCTCAAGGAGAGGGACTGACCGCACCTCACCGCCAAGGCCAACTTCACCGCAGAACACGGTATCCTTGCGGACCTCTCTCTCCAGGCGGGAGGAAACGAGGCTGACACACAGGGCAAGATCAAGACCCGTCTCGAGAGTGCGGATGCCCCCGGCGATACTCACATAAACGTCGTGTCGGGAAAAGCGTATTCTTGTGTTCTTCTCCACTACCGCAAGGAGGAGGTGCAGCCGGTTGAGGTCAATGCCGAGGCTCACCCGCCGAGGAAAATCAAAAGAGCTTGGGTGGACGAGAGATTGAATCTCCACCACCATGGCCCTCTTCCCCTCTGCAAGAACCGTTCGGGCCACTCCAGGGCAAGACCCCTCACCATCGAGGAGGAAATACAGAGAGGGATCGCTCACCTCCACAAATCCCTCCTCCCCAAGCTCAAGAAGCCCCACTTCCTGGGTAGACCCAAAACGGTTCTTCATTCCCCGGAGCATCCGCAGCGGACGGTTGGGGTCCCCCTCAAGGTACAGCACCACATCCACAAGGTGCTCCAGAGTCTTCGGCCCGGCAACCACACCCTCCTTGGTGACATGGCCTACAAGGATGCAGGCGATGCCACGCTTTTTGGCGATTCCCATGAACTGGGTGCTCAGTTCCCGCAACATCGCCACGCTCCCGGGGAGGAAATCGCTCTCCTTTCGAGAGAGGTTCTGAATAGAATCAACAATCACAAGGTGGGGAGAGAGGGTATCGATGGCGCTGAGGATGTCTTCAAAAACATCAGAGGAGAGGAGGAAAAGGTAGGGTGTTTTAGAGAAACCAAGGCGGTTCACCCTCAGGTAGACCTGGGCAAGGGACTCCTCACTGGAGACATAGAGCACCGTTTTGCCCGCCCGGGCGACGTTTTCGGCGATCTCAAGAAGGAGAGTAGATTTCCCAATACCCGGGTCTCCACTGAGGAGAATGAGTGACCCTTCCACCACTCCCCCTCCAAGGACCCGGTCGACTTCCCCAATACCAGAAGAGAAACGACGGTACTCCCGGAGGTCCGCCTCGTCCACCTCAGAGAGGCGCACAGGGGTGACCCCCGGAGGGGATAGTGATTTTTTGGGTTTTCGCTCCGTTTTCTCCTCAAAAAAAGTATTCCACCCTCCACACTGGGGACAGCGCCCCATCCAGTTGGGGGTGGAATACCCGCATTCACTGCAGAGATACCTCATCGTCAGGCCTGCAGAGACAGCTCAAGGGGTGCGAACTTCGTGAAGGAAATCTTCCCATCCTCAAGCGTCACGACGATGCGGTCGCCTTCCTTAAAGGCCCCGCTCAGAATGAGTTCCGAGAGTGGATCCTCCACAAGTCGCTGAATGGCCCGGCGGAGCGGACGGGCTCCAAAGTTCGGGTCGTACCCTTCCCGCGCAATGAAGGCACGAGCCTCCGGGGTAAGCTCAATGTCCATTCCGTGCTCCTTCAGGCGGTTCCTCGTTTCCTTCATGAGGAGCTCCACAATCTGCTCGATCTCCTTCTGCTTCAGCGGGCGGAAGACGATAATCTCATCAACACGGTTCAGGAATTCCGGAGTAAAGACCCGCTTGACTTCTTCCATAACCCGCTGCCTGATCTCCTGGTACGAGAGCCCCTCTTCTTTCTTATCCCCAAAACCAATGCTTCCCTGGGAGGCAATCATCCGCGCGCCAAGGTTTGAGGTCATGATGATGATGGTGTTCTTGAAATCCACAATCCTCCCCTGGGCATCAGTGAGCCGGCCCTCTTCCATAATCTGGAGGAGAATGTTGAAGATTTCGGGATTCGCCTTTTCAATCTCATCGAAGAGGACAACAGAGTACGGCCGTCTCCGTACCTTCTCGGTGAGCTGTCCACCCTCCTCATACCCCACATACCCCGGGGGTGAGCCGACAAGGCGAGAAACCGTGAATTTCTCCATGTACTCGGACATGTCCAGGGTGATGAGAGCGTCTTCTCTGCCGAAGAGAAACTCCGCAAGCGCCTTGGCAAGCTCTGTCTTGCCAACGCCCGAAGGACCAAGGAAGATGAACGAGCCAATGGGACGGCGCGGGTCCTTCAACCCAGCTCGGGAACGGCGAATGGCCCGGCACACTGCCTTAACTGCCTCTTCCTGACCCACAATGCGCTTGTGGATCTCCTCCTCCATGTGAACGAGCCGCTCCTTTTCCTCCGTGGCAAGACGTGAAACCGGTATCCCGGTCCAGTTCGAGACCACCGTGGCAACATCCTCCTCGGTAACAAGCGGCCTTGTGGCGTCCACTTCTCGCAGCCAGGCCTCTTTACTCTCCCGGTACTTCCGTTTCAGGCGCTCCTCCTCATCCCGGTAACGGGCAGCCTCCTCAAAATCCTGATTCCGAACCGCCCGCTCTTTCTGGCGACGAACCTCTTCAATCCGCGCTTCGAGCTCCTTGAGCTCTGGGGGGAGCACTGTGGCCCGCAATCGCACCCGGCTTGCCGCCTCATCCATGACGTCGATTGCTTTGTCCGGAAGGTACCGGTCCGAAATGTACCGCTGAGAAAGCTTTGCCGCTGCCTCCAGGGCTTCATCGGTGATGCGCACCTTGTGGTGCTCCTCATACCTTTCCCGGATGCCCCGGAGAATCGCAATGGTGACTTCCACCGAGGGTTCATCAACGTACACAGGCTGGAACCGGCGCTCAAGTGCCGAGTCCTTCTCGATGTACTTCCGGTACTCGGTGATGGTTGTTGCTCCGATAGCCTGGAGCTCTCCCCGGGCAAGGGCAGGTTTCAGGATATTGGCTGCGTCAATGGCCCCTTCCGCTGCTCCAGCCCCTACCAGGGTGTGTACCTCATCGATGAAGAGGATGACTTCCTTGGTCTGGACGATTTCCGAGATGATTTTCTTCAGACGCTTCTCAAACTCTCCGCGGTACTTGGTTCCGGCAACCACCGCGGCAAGGTCAAGGCTCACCACCCGTTTCCCTTTGAGGATTTCGGGAACCTCACCCCTGACAATCTTCTGCGCCAGCCCTTCCACAATGGCGGTCTTCCCTACTCCGGGTTCTCCAATGAGCACAGGGTTGTTCTTCGTCCTCCGGCTCAGAATCTGGATAACCCGCTCGATCTCCTTTTCCCGTCCGATGACCGGATCGAGCTTCTTCTCCAAAGCCAGCTGGGTCAGGTCCCGGCTGAATTCATCAAGAACAGGGGTTCGACTCTCCCGATGCGATGGGGGTGAGTCGGGAAAGTTCTCCTGAGAGGAGGAGCTTTCGTTGAGGAACTCGTAGAGTCTGTTCCGTACCATTTCAAGGTCAAGACCAAGACGGCGGAGAATCTGGGCCCCAACACCCTCCCCTTCCCGGAGAATCCCAAGGAGGATGTGCTCCGTGCCCACGTAGTTGTGCCCCATACGCCGCGTCTCATCAAGGGCAAGCTCGAGAACCCGCTTTGCCCGAGGAGTGAAGGCAACTTCTCTTGAGCCCTGGTACTCCGTTCGATCCACCATGTGCTCAAGCTCACTCCGAACGAGTTCCAGAGTGATATCGAAACTGTCGAGGATTTTCGCTGCCAGGCCTTCCCGCTCTCGCAAAAGACCGAGGAGGAGGTGTTCTGTGCCGATGTGATTGTGCTTCAGGCGAACTGCCTCATCCTGGGCCAGAATGATAACCTTCCGCGCCCTCTCGGTATACCGTTCAAACATCGTCTCGTATCCTCCCCAAAGATACCCCTAGAAATTCCAGTATATCCCCACACACCCCTCGCAGAGGAATGGTTTTCAGCCGCTCTTCCACCCATGTCCCGACGCTCATTCCATTACAACCCCGCCTCCGGGCAAATATTCCCTCCTCCTGCCCGAAACAAAGCAACGACAGGAAGTCCAGTATCTTCTTCCCCTTTGTATCGTCCTCCCGAGCGAGGTCTTTACCCGCTTCCTGCACCTTTTCAAGCAGAGTCCTACGGTGAAGGTCAGAATTCCGGAGGATTTCCCGGATGCTCCGTTCCCACTGAATCACCTTTCGCTCAATCCAGGACATTCCCCGGAAGATTTCCTCTTCCGTCACCCCCAGAGTGTAGCGGTTCGTGATTTCGAAAACGTGTGCCACAGGTTCTCTCGTTCCGCCATACCCTGAGACAATAAATTCCTGGCGCTCCCGGAACCACTGAAGGACCTGGTCCTCACCGTACACCAGGGAAAGGGCAGGGAGGTGGAGCCACACGAAAATTTTGAGGCCCGTTCCCATCCACTGGGGAGAGGCTGTGAGATACCCCCACTGAGGGTCAAAGGCGTAATCGAGGAAACGCTCAAGCCACCGGTCAAACCGCCGCACCACCTCGAAATCGGCACGCCGCAGAGGGGCCATCCTTTCTGAAAAGATTCGCAGGTGATCGCCGCTACCGAGCACCACCCCAAACTTCTGGCCCTTTCGCTCCCGAATGAAGGAAACCGTTCCCTCCTCATCCTGTCTGCGGAGAAACCCGAACCCCCGACCTTCTCCGCAGATGACCCCTGCAACCCTTCGTTCAACCTCCTCAGAGAAAAGGGGGCGGAAAAAGCGCGACGATGGGAAGGGAAGGCCCTCGAGATTCCGGGCAAGGACAATCTGTGTCTTTTCCCGTACCACCCCGAGAGAAGGAAGGGTTTTCTTCCAGGGAAGACAAATGCACGTCCTCATAGGAGCGACCGCAACCTCTCAATGAGCTTCTTCAAACGCTCGGCCTGCTCATACCGCTCTTCAGCCACACACCGCTCAAAATCTCGCAGTGCCTGGGAGAGGCTCTCCTGAATCTTCTTCTTCCGGACAAAGCGCCAGGGCATACTGCCCCGGTGGTGATTCCCTGCCTGCTCTTCCCGTGCCCACCGTTCTATTTCCCGGGAAAAGGCATTGTAGCAGTAGGGACACCCCACAAACCCGCGCTCAAGGACCACCCGCAAAGGCAAAAGGCAAAAAGGACAGCGCTTTCTCTGACGACCCAGGGTTCTTTCTTTCTGGATTCGACCGCTCCGGAGTCCCATTTCAAGAAGGTGAGCAACGGACACACGCATGGCACACTTCCGACACAAAAAGAGCTTATCTCCTGATCCTGCTCGTTCCTGGGCAAGGTACACCACAACCGCTGCCTCACGATGTCCGCAAAAGTCGCACCTCATCTACTTCCCCCAGCTCAGAATCTGCAGGAGCATTTCTTTCAATATCCTTGAGCGAAGCTGGTTCCGCTCCGCCCCAGGAGGAATACCAAGGTCGTCGACTTTCTCCAAAGCCTTAATCATTGCCGCCTTCATGAGCTGACCTTCACGATGCGTGATGAAATTCTCCCGCTCCAGCCAGCTCAGGAGGTCCTCAACGTCGCTCTCTTTGAGCTGCCGCTCGTACTCTTCAAGATAGGCCACAATTGGCTCAATCCGGTCAATAGGAATTTTCCTGATCCGGACGTAGCCACTACCCCCTCGCCGGCTCTCCACAATAAAGCCCCGAAAAACGCTGAAACGGGTGGCAAGAACGTAGTTGATCTGGGACGGAGCACAATCGAACTCACTGGCCAGCTTCCCCCGCTGGATGGTAACCACCTGGTCGGGAGAGCTTTCAATCAGGCGCATGATGTATCGCTCTATAGTGTCACAGAGGGAATACATGGCTCTCCCTCCTCTTGCCCCTTTTGACCATAACTGACATTTTTCATTATACCTGCCTCAAGGACTTTGTCAATCTCCGGCAGGGCGAAGGAGGGGAAAGAGAATAACCTCTCGAATGGAAGGAGCATCGGTGAGGAGCATAACCAGCCGGTCAATCCCAATACCCAGTCCCCCTGTGGGAGGCATCCCGTACTCCAGTGCCTCAAGGTAGTCCTCATCAATAGAATGCGCTTCGAGATCGCCTCTCTGGCGCTTTCGAGCCTGTTCTTCGAAACGCTTCCTCTGCTCGAAGGGGTCATTGAGCTCACTGTAAGCATTCCCGATTTCTTCTCGCCCGATGAAGAGCTCGAAACGCTCAGCCAGGCGAGGATCATCCTTTTTAGCCTTGGCCAGAGGTGAAATCTCTACCGGGTAGTCGAGTACGAAGGTCGGATGGACGAGCTCGGGTTGCACAAAACGCTCAAGAAGCTCGTTCACGAACTTTCCCCGATCCCAGCTCGCTTCCCAGGGCATCCCCAGCGCGTCTGCCTTCTTCTGCATGATTTCAAGAGAATCCCCGAGGATGTCAACCCCGGTTTTCTCCCGAATAGCTTCGGGCAAGAATAAACGCCTCCAGGGTGGAGTGAAATCAATGGTCATCGACTGATAGGTGATGGTGTACGTTCCAAGGACCCTCAAAACTACAGAAGAGAGGAGTTCCTCACAGAGGCGCATCATGGTCTCGTAGTTCCCGTAGGCCTCGTAGAGCTCGAGCATCGTGAATTCCGGATTGTGACGGACCGAAATCCCCTCGTTCCTGAAATTCCGGTTGATTTCGTAGACCTTCTCGAATCCCCCCACCACGAGCCGCTTCAGGAAAAGTTCCGGAGCAATGCGGAGGTAGAGCTCCATCCCCAGAGCGTTGTGGAACGTCTTGAAGGGACGGGCCAGAGCACCTCCAGGAATGACCTGCATCATGGGAGTCTCAACCTCTATGAAGCCTCGCTCATCAAGAAAGGCCCGGATTTCCCGGATGAGGCGGGAACGAAGGAGGAAGACGCTCCGGACCTCGGGGTTCATGATGAGGTCAAGGTACCGCTTCCGGTATCGAACCTCCACATCCCTGAGTCCATGCCACTTCTCCGGAAGAGGACGGAGACATTTCCCGAGAAAAACAAAATCTTCAACGAGGATGGTGAGCTCCCCAGCATGGGTTCGAAAGACTTTCCCCTCCACTCCCAAAAGGTCTCCAACATCAATCACCCGGAAAACCCGGAAGCGGTCATCGCCAAGAACATCCCGCTTGACGTATATCTGAATTCTCCCCGTATAGTCCTGAAGGTCAGCAAAGAGGGCCTTCCCATGCCGCCGAATGGCCATGAGCCTTCCGGCAGTCCGAACCCTGGTCTCACTTTGGATGAGCACTGCTTCGTGGTTACGGATTTCAAGGACTGTATGGGTCTTTCCAAAATGCCCGTTGTAGGGCTCTATGCCGAGATTCCTGAGTTCCTGAAGCTTTTCGAGTTTCTCGCCTGTTTCGACCTCCACGGGATTACCCTCCATAAGCCTCAGTCCCCTTGTTTTTCACCCTACGGAAAGCGTGCAAAAAACTCCCCACCTTCCGACACGTCACCTTCAAGCAAACGCCACCCCTACTCTTCCTTCCTGCGAATGTCCACTATGCGATACCGCACGACCCCTGCCGGAACCTTGATCTCCACGACTTCACCCCGGGCGTGGCCAATGAGTGCCTGGGCAAGAGGAGATTCAAAGGAAATCTTCTGCGCCGAAGGATCCGCTTCCACCGAGTCCACGATGGAGTACTCCACAACCTTCCCTTTGTCAAGGTTCTCAAGGACAACCCGTACACCCAGTCGGACACGGTCGAGGTCCTCTTGAGCATACTCTTCTTCGTCCACGATTTCTGCCCGGCGGAGCTTCTCCTCAAGCACCAGAATCCGTCCTTCGATGAACGCCTGCTCGTTCTTCGCCGCTTCGTACTCTGCATTCTCGCTGAGATCTCCAAAGGAGAGAGCGTGGCTGATTTTATCGGCGATTTCTTTCCGCTTCACTGTTTTGAGGTACCGGAGTTCTTCCTCAAGCTTCTGATACCCTTCTCGAGTCAATCGAATCTTTCCGTCTTCTTTTTTCTTTTCCATACGTTGCTCCCCCACATCTGAAAGGCCGTTACTTTCCCAATAAGGATATAGAAAGGCCTCCAGGCTGTCAAGTTTTTCAGTGCCGCGCAAGGCCGTCAATCCCCAAACCTTCCCGGGGAGATATCGGTCCACTCCCTGTTTTCCTCCGCAGGGCTTCACTCCTCACAAGCAACGTCCCCAGATACCCCACCCCAAAACCTGCAGGCACCGCCCAGAAAAGCAATACGGGGAGATAGAAAAGTAGAGCTCTACTTTGAACGTAGAGGGAAGCCACAACCCACTGCCCCAGGTTGTGAAACACCGCGCCAAGGAGACTTGTCCAGAGCAGGGAGGCGTTTCTCCTGCGAAGGACACTCATAATGCCGAGGCTGGTGAGGCCCCCACCAAGGCTGAGGAAGAAAGCAATGCCAAGGAGCGTTCCAGAAAATAGATTCCCCAGGACAATGCGAACGAGCACCACGTAAAGGACTTCCCGTCCACCAAAGAGGAAAAGTGCCACCAGGGTGACCACATTGGCCAGTCCCACCTTGATGCCGGGAAGGGGAACAGGGGGAGGGAGACACCCCTCAATCACGTGGAGAACGACTCCAAGCCCAGCCAGGAAACCAACAGTCCCGAGTGATACTGTCCTGCGAATGTCCAAAGACCTCCTGTCTCTCAGGGTACCACACGAGGAACGCTTTCGCAAGGGAAAACTCCCTACAGAGAGAAACGAGGAAAGACCCGAGGGTTCTCCAAAAGCAAATGGTGGAGATGACGGGACTTGAACCCGTGACCTCCTCGTTGCGAACGAGGCGCTCTCCCGGCTGAGCTACATCCCCATGTTGGAAAAAACACATGGTGGGCCTATCTGGATTTGAACCAGAGACCTCACGCTTATCAGGCGTGCGCTCTCACCAACTGAGCTATAGGCCCACATCCTGCACCTTGAGAAGAAAATATTCCGCCTACTTCCCTCTTGGCTCCTTAGAAAGGAGGTGATCCAGCCGCAGGTTCCCCTACGGCTACCTTGTTACGACTTCACCCCAATCATCAACCCCACCCTCGGCGCCTGCCTCCCTCTTGCGAGGGTTAGCCCAGCGACTTCAGGTGAAGTCGACTTTCGTGGTGTGACGGGCGGTGTGTACAAGGCCCGGGAACGTATTCACCGCGCCATGGCTGATGCGCGATTACTAGCGATTCCGCGTTCATGCAGGCGGGTTGCAGCCTGCAATCCCAACTGAGGCCGGCTTTCTGGGATTGGCTCCCCCTCGCGGGTTCGCGACCCTCTGTACCGGCCATTGTAGCACGTGTGTCGCCCAGGGCATCAGGGCCATGAGGATTTGACGTCATCCCCACCTTCCTCCGGCTTGTCGCCGGCAGTCCCCTTAGAGTGCCCGGGTTACCCCGGTAGCAACTAAGGGCAAGGGTTGCGCTCGTTGCGGGACTTAACCCAACATCTCACGACACGAGCTGACGACAACCATGCAGCACCTGTGCTGGCTCCCCTGGAAACCAGGGGTCGTCACCCTTTCGGGCTCCTACCACCAGCATGTCAAGCCCTGGTAAGGTTCCTCGCGTTGCATCGAATTAAACCACATGCTCCACCGCTTGTGCGGGCCCCCGTCAATTCCTTTGAGTTTCAACCTTGCGGCCGTACTCCCCAGGCGGGGTACTTAATGCGTTAGCTGCGGCACGGAAGGGGTCGAACCTCCCACACCTAGTACCCATCGTTTACGGCCAGGACTACCCGGGTATCTAATCCGGTTCGCTCCCCTGGCTTTCGCTCCTCAGCGTCAGGGACAGACCAGAGAGCCGCCTTCGCCACTGGTGTTCCTCCCGATATCTACGCATTTCACCGCTACACCGGGAATTCCACTCTCCTCTCCTGCCCTCGAGCTCCCCAGTTTCTCACGACCCTCCCCGGTTGAGCCGGGGGCTTTCACGTGAGACTTAAGGAGCCGCCTACGAGCGCTTTACGCCCAGTGAATCCGGACAACGCTCGCTCCTTACGTATTACCGCGGCTGCTGGCACGTAATTAGCCGGAGCTTTCTCCTGGGATACCGTCACAGGAAGGAGCTATTCACCCCTCCCCTCTTCTTCTCCCAGAACAGGGGTTTACGACCCGAAGGCCTTCTTCCCCCACGCGGCGTCGCTGGGTCAGGCTTTCGCCCATTGCCCAAGATTCCTCACTGCTGCCTCCCGTAGGAGTCTGGGCCGTGTCTCAGTCCCAGTGTGGCTGATCATCCTCTCAGACCAGCTACCCGTCATCGCCTTGGTAGGCCGTTACCCCACCAACAAGCTGATGGGACGCGAGCCCCTCTTGAGGCGCCAGCATGCGAAGCAGAGGCCAGCTTTCCTCCAGAGGCCTTGCGGCCCTGGAGTATATGGGGTATTAGCCCCCCTTTCGAGGGGTTATCCCCCTCCTCAAGGCAGGTTACTCACGCGTTACTCACCCGTTCGCCACTCAGCCTTCCCTTCCTCAGAGAGTCAGGGAAGCTGCGTACGACTTGCATGTGTTAGGCACGCCGCCAGCGTTCGTCCTGAGCCAGGATCAAACCCTCCATGACAAACCTGTGAAGGTCCTCACAGAGGACCTGATTTCCTGGTTCTCTGTACGGTACCACCTTCAGGAAGTAGGCGGAATATTCACTTGTCAAGGTGCGCCTTTTCGCCCTGGGGGAGCCAGGGCAAGAGATAATTTAGCACAGGGGTGGGGAATTGTCAACAAGAACAGAAGCCTCTTGGGAGGAGTTTTTGGCCATTTTTTTCAACCCATACCGGAACGACAAAGCCCACATCCTCAAGCTCCAATCCCTGGTATGGGTTGCAACGTTCGTACTGCACCTCCACAAGGTACAAGCCCCAAGGAGGGAGATTCAGGCGGCGGTAGGCATGATGGGAGGGGTAGGTGAGCATGTGCTCGAGGTCTGCGAGAGATACCCTCCCCATCCCAAGAAGCAGCAGTTCTCCAAAAATCATGCGTGCCATATGGTGGAGAAACCCCTCCGCCACGATGCTGAGAAGCACAAGAGGGAAGCGAAGCTTAACGTCAAGAGCGTACACCGTCCGTACTGAGGAGCACGGAGAGGGGGAACTGAAGGAGGCGAAATCGTGGCGACCGACGAAAAGCCTTGCCCCCTCCTGAACCAGAGTCCAGTCCACCTCCTGCCTAAGGGAATAGACATATCCCCTGAGGAATACTGGACACGTCCCGCAAAAAACGGCGTACACGTATCGCTTGCTCTTTGCCGACTTTCGAGGATGGAAATCCAAAGGAGCCTCCTGGACCCGAAGAACCCGCATGTCATCAGGAAGAAGGGCCTGCAAAGCCCTGTGGAGCATCTTACAGTCAACAGGTTTCTCGGTAGTAAAGCTCACCACCTGACCCAGGGCATGAACTCCCGCGTCAGTCCTCCCTGAAGCTACCGTGGTAACCGGATGACCCAGAATTGAGGAAAGCGATGACTCCAGAACTCCCTGAACGGTTATCCGATCCTTCTGGCGCTGCCATCCGGCATACCTGGTCCCGTCGTACTCAAGGACGAGGAGGAAGTTTCGCAACGGTGCTCACCACGTCAGCCAGGAAAGGCTCAGGGAAAGGGCAAAAACCAGGAAGGAAAGGGAGAGGAAAACGTAATCCCGACGTTCGAACCTTAACACCCGGAGGCGCGTTCGTCCAATACCACCCCGGTAACAGCGAGACTCCATCGCCACCGCGAGGTCTTCGGCGCGACGGAAAGCACTGACAAAAAGGGGAACAAGAAGGGGAACAAGACCCCGGATTCTCTTCATGAACCCCCCTGACTCAAAATCCACCCCTCGAGCCATCTGGGCTTTCATAATACGGTCGGCCTCCTCAAGAAGGGTAGGAATGAAGCGCAGGGCAATGGTCATCATCATAGCCAGTTCGTGAGCCGGAAACCCCCACCGTTTGAGAGGGCTCAGCAGACCTTCAATACCATCGGTGAGCTCTATGGGAGAGGTTGTGAGCGTGAGCAAGGTGGTCGCCACCACAAGGAGCACGAGGCGCGCGACGATAAAAAGCCCCTTGAACAGTCCTCCCAAAGAGACGCGGAGAAACCCAAAAAACACTAGTACCTCATCTGGTGTAAAGAACACGTGGAGACAAAGGGTGAGAACAAGAAGCACCCAGAGAGGACGCAGGCTCTTAAAGACGTACTGAAAGGGGAGGCGGGCAAAGAGGGCAAGGAGGGCAAAGAACCCTCCCAGAAGGGCGAAAGAAAGCCACGATTGAACAAGGAAAAGTGTCACAATTCCTAACGCCACAAAGAAGATTTTGCTTCGGGGATCCAGACGATGCATGGCTGAATCGAGAGGGATGTACTGCCCAATCACTACACTTTTGCCGAACACGGTTTCCTCCTTACAAGGACCTTCTCTTCAATCTCCCGGTAGAGCTCAAGGGGTGTCAGCGGGGGATTCACCTCAAACCCCCGTGCTTGTAGGAGAAAGGCTGCCCGAAGCAGGGGTGAGGGGATAATACCATACTGTCGCATCCGGTGCTCACAGGCAAAGAATTCCCGCACCGGACCATCGAAGACTACCTCCCCTCCTTCGAGAACCACAACCCTTTCTGCTATGCGTGCCACATCTTCAACGTTATGAGAGACAAGCACTACTGTTAAGCCCCACTGCTTGCGAAGGTCCTGGAGACGTTCAAGCAGGGTTGTCCTCCCCTGAGGATCAAGACCAGCAGTAGGCTCATCAAGGACAAGAACTTCGGGTTTCATGGAGAGAATGCTGGCGATGGCCACCCGGCGCATCTGTCCTCCCGAAAGCTCAAAAGGACTTTTGTCTTTCAGCGCCTCGTAGTTCAGCCCCACCGCCTCCATCGCCCAGCGCACCCGCGCCTCGAGCTCTTCACCTTCCACACCCATATTCCGCGGGGCAAAGGCTACTTCCCGAAAAACGGTTTCCTCAAACATCTGGTCCTCAGGGTACTGGAACACAAGCCCCACTTTCTGGCGAATCTCCCTGAGCGCTGCCCCCCGAACCCGGGTATCCACCCCATCGACTACCACTCTCCCCTCCTGGGGAACGAGAAGGCCGTTCAGGTGCTGGACGAGGGTGGATTTCCCGCATCCGGTCCGTCCAAGAATGGCCACGCTCTCGCCCCGGGAGATGGTCAGAGAAACACCCCGCAGTGCCTGGACAGCAAAGGGGGTATTGGCAAGATAGGTAAAGGAAACGTTCTCTACGAGTATGAACACAGGGCATCCACCAGTTCATCCGGAGAAAGGGGAAGAACGGAGAAAAGGTCAGGGTAATCCTTCCACAAAAGGAGCGCCACTTCTACAATCTGGGGGAGTTCCAGTCCCCACTTTTCAATGTCCCTCCCTACGAGGAACACCTCGCGCGGAGACCCTCCAGCCACAATCTCCCCGTTATCGATGACCATAACCCGATCGGCCAAGAGGGCTTCCTCCACGTTATGGGTAATATGGAGAATGCCAATGTCTTTTCGGAGTTCCCGAAGAAGCCGCAAAAGCTCTTCCCGACCCTCCGGGTCAAGCATAGCCGTAGCCTCGTCAAGAACGAGGTACTTCGGATGCATCGCTAAAACTCCTGCAATGGCCACCCGCTGCTTCTGCCCCCCGGAGAGCGTGTGGGGTTCCCGCTTCCTGTACTCACTCATCCCCACCCGTTCCAGGGCTTCGTCAACCCTTTTGCGGATTTCTGACGGAGGGAGACCCAGGTTCTCTGGACCAAAGGCAACGTCCTCCTCGACTGTCGTAGCAATGAGCTGGTTATCTGGGTTCTGGAAAACCAGGCCAACACGCCGGCGGATTTCCCAGAGCACTGACTCATCACGGGTGTCCATCCCATCAACACAAACGCGCCCTCTCCTGGGGACAAGAAGCCCATTGCAGTGCTTGGCCAGCGTCGACTTCCCAGAACCATTGCGACCCAGAAGAACGACGAACTCCCCTTCTCGGAGAACGAAAGACACACCCTGAAGCGCTGCAACTGCCCGGGGGTTTTCCTTTTCTCCGTACCAGAAGTGGACGTCCTCAAAACAAATCATGCCCTATTCCACAATCTCCACAAGCACAAGCGGGGCCCCATCACCGATGCGAAAGCCGGTTTTGACGAGACGACAGTACCCTCCCTTACGTTCCTTCATGCGGGGCACGATACTTCGAAGCAGGGTCTTGAAGGCTTCCTTGTCCCGTACCCAGGACACAACCTGCCGCATGGAGGCATTGTCACCCCTTATGGCCAGAGAGACCACCCGCTCGAAGTACCTTTTGAGCACCTTACCCTTCGCCTCCGTGGTCTCAATCCTGCCATTTTTGATGAGCGAGACTATCATATTGGCCAGCATGCTTTCCTTGTGAGAAGTCTTTCTCCCCAGCTTTTCGGTTCTCTTGCGATGCCTCATGGCTCAGTCACTCCCCGCTTCTCTCTTTTCCCCCAGCTGGTATCCGAGCCTTTCGAGCTTTCCAATAATCTCCTCATACGTCTTCTGACCGAGATTCTTAATTTTCTTCAGGTCTTCCGGGCGATTCTGGACAATCTCCAGGAGCTCCCGAACCGTGTTAATGCGAGCTCTCTTCAGGCAATTATACGCCCGCACAGAAAGCTCGAGCTCCTCGATGGTCATCTCCCGCTCCTCCGGAGAAGCTTTTTCCTCGCCGGGACCCACCCCAAGAGGTGGTTCTCCGATGCGCTCTTTCAGGAGGCTCAAAAGATGCGAGAACTCCTCCACAAGGAGTTCGAGGGCTCTCCGGAAAGCCTGCTGAGGGGTGATAGCACCGTTTGTCCAGATTTCGAGGAGCACCTTGTCGTAGTTGGTGAACTGCCCAACCCGGGTATCCATGACCTGGAAGTTCACTTTCCGCACCGGACTGAACATGGCATCAACCGGGATGATGTCGTAGGTATGGTAGGTGTCCTCCTCTGCCTCACGGTACCCTTTCCCTCTCCCAATGAAAATCCTCATGCTGAGACGGCCGTTCTCCTCGAGTTCCGCAAGATAATGGTCGAGATTAATGATTTCCACATTCGGATTTGGCCGGATATCACGGGCCGTAACCTTCCGAAGCGCACCAGGAGTTCCCCGAACATCAAGGTACAGCGTTTCGCTTTCCGAATACGAACGCACAACAAGACCCTTGAGATTCAGGATAAGGTCCGTAACGTCCTCCCGGACCCCCGGAAGAGGGGAGAACTCGTGGATGATTCCGTCAATCTGAACCGCCGTAACGGCTGCCCCTTCGATTGAGGAAAGGAGAACACGCCGCAGGGCATTGCCCACCGTTATGCCCCAGCCAGACTCAAAGGGCTCAATGGCGAACTTCCCGTACTGGGCGTGCGTCACCGGATCTTCTTGAAACTCAAGAAGCTCACACTTCATGAGACTCTTCAGGTCCTGCATACAGACACCTCAAATCACTTAGAGTAGAACTCCACGATGAGCTGTTCCTGAACCTGGAAGTCGATATCCTCTCGCTTCGGCTCACGAAGAACCACAGCCTTCGCCGAACCTCTGTCCACAGAAAGCCAGGAAGGAACTTGAAGGTCCTCCTTCTCCTCGAGGAGTTCTCGAATCTTCTCGTGCTCTTTCCCCCGCTCTGAAAGCTCGATCACGTCCCCCACTTCCACAAGGTATGAGGGAATGTTGACCCGTTTTCCATTCACCAGGAAATGCCCGTGGAGGACCATCTGGCGAGCCTCTGCCCGGGAGTCGCTCAGGCCCATCCGGAAAACAACGTTGTCGAGCCTGCGCTCAAGAAGCGAAAGCAGGTTCTCCCCGGTGAGCCCGGGCATCTTCGCAGCTATGTCAAAATACTTCTTGAACTGTCTCTCAGTGATACCATAGATGAAACGAACCTTCTGCTTTTCACGAAGCTGCAATCCGTAGCTTGAGAGACGCTTCCGTCCTCCCTTGTGAATACCAGGAGGGAACGGTCGTCGCTCAAAAGCACACTTATCCGTGAAACACCGGGGACCCTTCAGGAAGAGCTTCATCCCCTGCCGACGACAAACACGGCACCGCGGTCCAGTGTATCGTGACATCCTCTATCCTCCTTCAGACCCTTCTCTGCTTTGGTGGCCGGCAACCATTATGGGGTATGGGAGTCACATCCTTGATGGAGTTAATCACAAGTCCTGCTGCCTGGAGTGAACGAATGGCCGTTTCCCGGCCAGCACCAGGACCCTTCACCAGCACGTCAACCTCTCTCAGACCGAAATCCATGGCCTTCTTGGCCGCCTGTTCTGCCGCAAGCTGGGCGGCAAAGGGGGTTCCTTTTTTCGTTCCCTTAAAACCCACCGTGCCGCCACTCGCCCAGGCGATAACGTTCCCCTGGCGGTCCGTAATGGACACGATGGTGTTGTTGAACGTGGACTTAATATGGGCGATACCCTCGCGAACAATGCGCCGCTCTCTCTTTTTCTTCCGGGAAGGTTTTGCCAAGGTGCTTCAGACCTCCTTTTTTCAGGGCTCTTCTACTTCTTCCTCTTGACTCCCACTGTTCTCCGTGGACCTTTACGGGTTCGGGCATTGGTCCGGGTTCGCTGCCCACGAACTGGCAGACCTCTCCGGTGGCGCAACCCCCGGTAACACCCGATAGCGATGAGGCGCTTGATATTCTGCGAAACCCTTGCTCGAAGCTCTCCCTCAACCGGATACTGCTCGACGATTTTCTGAATCCGGCTGATTTCGTCATCAGTCAGGTCCTTCACCTTCACCGCTGGGTCAACCTTGGCCTCTTCGAGGATTTTCTTGGAAAGGCTTCTGCCGATGCCGTATATGTACGTCAGGGCAATGTCAATCCGCTTGTTCGGCGGCAAATCAACACCAGCAATACGAGCCATCTTGAGACCTCCTAACCCTGCCTCTGTTTATGCCGTGGTTCTGAACACACCACAAAAACTCTCCCTTTACGCCGCACAACCTTGCACTTCTCACACCGTGGCTTCACCGAAGCACGGACTTTCACGACCGCAACCTCCTTCCTTACTTGTGCCGGTAGACAATCCTCCCCTTGGTGGGATCGTATTTGGAAATCTGTACGGTCACCTTATCCCCGGGAAGGATGCGAATGTAATGCATGCGCATCTTCCCGGAAATATGTGCCAGGATTACTTTACCGGTCTCCAATTCTACTCGAAACATGGCGTTCGGTAAAGGTTCAATGACTGTACCCTTCACCTCAATGAAATCGTCCTTCGCCATCAGAAGAAATCCCCTCTCTCACTCACGGTAAGGATTTCGGGCTGCCCCTTGCGCACAAGAACCGTGTGCTCGAAGTGGGCAGATAACCCCCCGTCTTCCGTAACCACCGTCCATCCATCTTCAAGGATTTTCACCCTGTACCCCCTCTCATTCGCCATGGGCTCAATGGCAAGAACCATTCCTTCCTCAAGGATCGCTCCCTGTCCTTTCTGTCCAAAGTTCGGAATTTGAGGATCCTCATGGAGGCTTTTTCCTACCCCATGCCCCACGAGATCCCGCACGACGGCAAACCCTTCCCGCTCAATCGTCGTCTGAATGGCATGGGAGATATCCCCCACCCGATTGCCAGGAAGAGCCTGACGAATCCCCGCATAGAGCGCCTTCTTCGTTACCTCCACAAGCCTTCGGGCCACGGGATGACCATCCCCCACAACCATGCTGAAGGCCGCATCGGTGTAAAAGCCCTCAAACTCGACCCCGATATCGATACTGACCAGGTCACCACTTCGGATGACACGCTCCCCTGGAATCCCGTGGACCACCTCGTCGTTAATGGAAATGCACAGCGCTGCCGGAAACCCCCTGTACCCCAGAAAGGCAGGCCGTGCGCCACACCGCACGATAAACTCCCGAACCACTTCTTCGATAAAGGCCGTGTTCACCCCAGGAGCAAGGAGGGTCTTCACCTTCTCCAGAACGTTTCCCAGTATCCGTCCGCTTCTTCGAATCTTCTCAAGGTCCTCTCTCCTCGTCAGCTTAGCCATTGCCGTGTAACTTCTTCGCAAGCATCTCCTTCACTCGGGCATAGGTTTCCTCAATGGAACCCGAGGCTGGTACGGTGACAAGGAGTCCTTTCCGGGCATAGAACTCCACAAGGGGTCTTGTCTGCTCCTCGTACACCGCAAGACGTTTCCGGATAACCTCTGGAGTGTCGTCCGGACGCTGCACCAGCTTCCCCCCACAGCGATCACACACCTCATCAGACCGGGGAGGACTGGAAATGAGGTTGTACGGGGTCTGACAGTTCTCGCAGACCCTCCGAGCCGAGAGCCGTCGAACAAGCTCCTCAGCCGGAATGTCAAAGTACAGCACAGCGTCAATGGCTATGTGGAGCCCTTTCAGTATCTCCTCCAAGGCTTCAGCCTGCCTGAGCGTTCTCGGAAATCCGTCGAGGATGAATCCCCGTCGCACGTCGTCACGGGAAAGCCGCTCCTTCACCACCCCGATGACCACTTCGTCGGGGACAAGCTGTCCCTCCCGAACAAAGGGTTCAGCCTTTTTTCCCCACTCCGTTCCTTCTCTAATTGCCAGGCGGAGAATATCCCCTGTAGCCAGTTGGGGAATCCCAAATTCTTCCTCGATTCTCTTTGCCTGGGTACCCTTTCCTGCCCCTGGAGGTCCAAGGAGAATGATTCGCATGGCTTCTCCCCCTTACCGTCGAATGAATCCTTCGTAATGTCGCATGAGGAGCTGTGCCTCAAGCTGTGTCACCGTTTCAATGGCCACTCCAACCATGATGAGGATGGCCGTGCCGCCGAAGTAAAAGGTGGTGACCTTGGTCAGCTCCACGAGGATATTCGGCACCACAGCAATGAAGGCGAGCACCAGCGCACCCCAGAGGGTGATGCGGGTGAGACAGCGGTCAATGTACTCCACTGTCGGCCTCCCCGGCCGTATCCCCGGGATAAACCCGCCATACTTTTTCATGTTCTCCGCAAGGTCCACCGGGTTGAAGGTGACCGCAGTGTAAAAATAGGTAAAGAAGATGATAAGTGCGGCGTACAGCGTAAGGTACAGTGCCGAATCCGGAGAAAGTGCATTGGCCAGGCTCTTCATAAACCCAGAACCCTCAAAGAACTGCGCCAGAGTTGCAGGGAAAAGCAGTACCGAGGAGGCAAAGATGATAGGGATAACCCCTCCCTGAATCACCCGGATGGGGATATGGGTACTCTGCCCTCCATAAACTCGCCTTCCCACAACCCGCTTGGCGTACTGCACCGGAATCTTTCGCTGCGCTTCCTGAAATTCCACGACAAAGGCTACAATGAAAACCGCCACAACAAGGGCTATGCCGAAGAGGAAGGGATTCACCTCTCCAAGCCGGATCAGCGAGAAAGTCCGGAAAAACTGTGGCATGAGCCGGGCAACAATGCCCGCAAAGATGATGAGCGATATCCCGTTGCCGATACCAAAATCGGAGATGAGTTCCCCAAGCCACATGAGGAACATACTCCCCGCTGCAAGGGTGATAATCACGGTGAAACGATACGCCCATCCTGTGGCCATGACCACTCCGAGATTCTCCATCCACACCGTTATGCCAAACCCCTGAACCAGAGCGAGGAGGATTGCTCCCCAGCGGGTGTACTGGGCTATCTTGTCCCGTCCCTCCTCGCCGCTTTTTGCCAGTTCCTCAAGCTGAGGAACGACCGAGGTCAAAAGCTGGATGATAATGGAGGCGTTAATGTAGGGCATAATCCCCAGGGCCAGAATGGAGAAATTGCTCAACGCTCCTCCTGCAAACATATCGAGGAACCCGAGAACTCCACCCCGGGAAAAGACGTTCGCCAGAGCCTTCGGGTCAATCCCAGGAACGGGGATGTGCGCACCGATACGGAAAACAACAAGCATGAGCAGCGTGAAAATGACCCTTCTTTTCAGGTCCGGTATCCTGAAGAGCTTGACCAGGGATTCCCACATGTCACAGCACCTCGGCCTTTCCGCCTCTTTCCTCAATCAGGGCCTTCGCCCGTGCCGAAAACGCATGGGCCTTCACGACAAGGCGTCGCGCAAGTTCCCCCTTGGCCAGAACCTTGACCTTGGACCTTCTGTCTTCCACAAGACCACACTCCTGCAGAAGCTCCGGGGTGACCTCGGTTCCATCGGGGAAACGGTTCAAGGCACTCACATTCACAATCTCCCACTCTTCAGCGCAGGGATTGTGAAAACCCCTCTTGGGAACCCGCCGAACAAGGGGCATCTGTCCACCCTCAAAACGGGGATGAATCTGCCCTCCTGACCGAGCCTTCTGACCCTTCATTCCTCGACCGGAGGTTTTCCCGTGGCCCGACCCAATGCCCCTTCCCACTCGTTTCCGGGGGTGGAAAGCACCCTTTGCAGGTCGCAGCTCGTTGATTTTCATATTGGCTTCCCCCTATATCTCCTCGACTTTCAGAAGGTATCGAACCTTGGCGATCATGCCCCGCAGAGACGGGGAATCTTCCTTCACGATGGTTTCGTAAAGCTTCCTAAAACCCAATGCCCGAACAGTGCGCTTGTGAGACTCGGGATGCCCAATGGGACTGTGCACCAGGGTCATCCGTAGCATCTTCCCAGCCACATCACTTTCCCCCTTTCTGCGGCTCAAAGAGCTCCTTCAGAGTCTTTCCCCGAAGGGCAGCCACTTCATGAGGGTCCCTCAAGCTCAAAAGCCCCTGAATGGTGGCACGCGCAAGATTGATAGGATTGTTGTTCCCCAGGGACTTCGTCAAGATGTCCTTCACTCCGGCGACCTCCATGATAGCCCTGACAGTACCTCCTGCAATGACCCCTGTCCCTGGAGCCGCAGGTTTCAGCACCACCGTACTTGCGGCGAACTCCCCGCGAACCTCGTGAACGATGGTCGTCCCCCGCATGGGAAAACGAATCAGGGACTTTTTCGCCCGTTCCACTGCTTTCCGAACAGCATCGGGCACTTCCTTCGCTTTTCCAAGGCCTATACCCACAACGCCGTCACCATTGCCCACGGCAACCAGGGCGCGGAATCCGAAGCGCTTCCCTCCCTTGACGACCTTGCTCACCCTGGTCACTGCAATGAGGCGTTCCTGGAGTTCCATTCCTTCTGGATTGATTCTCCCCATAGCGTCCGACCCTCCGCACTCTAAAAGAGTAAACCTGCTTCGCGCGCCCCTTCGGCCAGGGCTTTCACCCGTCCATGGTACTTGTATCCACCACGATCGAAAACCACCTTGGTAATCCCCTTCTCCAGAGCCTTTTGAGCGATGAGGCGGCCAACAGCCCGGGCGATATCTGTTTTCGTCCCCTGCATCCCCCGAATTTCAGGAGAAAGGGAGGACGCTGCCACCAGAGTCCGTCCTTCTTCGTCGTTGATAATTTGGGCGTAAATGTGCTTTAAACTCCGGAACACCGAAAGACGGGGACGATCAGCAGTCCCCCGTACTTTTTTTCGCACTCTTCGATGTCGACGGATTCGGCGTTCCCATTTTCCTCGTTTCTCGCTGATAATCATTCTCCGAACACTCCCCTCAAACTACTTTGCCGCTGCCTTTCCCTGTTTCCTCCGGACGACCTCACCCACATACTTGATGCCGGTACCTTTGTAGGGTTCGACCTTCCGCAGTTTGCGGATATCCGCAGCCACCTGACCAACCCTTTCTTTATCGATGCCTTTTACCCGAATAACCTGCCCCTCGACTTCAAAGGAAATACCTTCAGGAGGCTGAATCTCGACCGGGTGGGTGAAGCCGATGTTCAACACCAGAGTTTCCCCTCGTTTCTGCACACGGTACCCCAGACCGTTCACCTCCAGGGCCTTTTCAAATCCCCTGGTCACGCCCTCGATCATGTTGTGAAGAAGGGTCCGTGTGAGTCCATGAAGGGATTTATCGAGTTTGGTATCTCCCTGGCGGAGCACTCTCAGGACATTGCCGTCTTTCTCGATCCGCATGCGGGGGTGGAAGGTCCGAGTTAGCGTCCCCTTTGGACCCTTTACCGTTACCGTTGTTCCCTCAACAGTGACCTCCACGCCCTGCGGAATCTCAACAGGCTTTCGTCCAATCCGTGACATGGTCATCCTCCTCCATCACCATATGAAGCACAGCACTTCTCCGCCTATGCCGAGCTTCCTCGCCTCTTTCCCCGTCATGACACCCCGGGAGGTGGAGACAATGACTGTCCCCAGGCCTCCAAGGAGAATTGGAATCTCATCCTTCCCAGCGTAGATTCTGAGCCCGGGTTTACTAATCCGGCGCAGACCATTGATCACCCGCTCGCGATGAGGACCGTACTTCAACTCAATAAGCAATTCTCTCTTATTGCCATCTTTAGGAATAACCTTGTAATCCTGAATGTACCCTTCCTCCCGCATGATTCGCGCAATCTCAATCTTCAAACGGGAGGCAGGGACTTTAACCGTTGGATGCCCGGCCTTCAGGGCATTACGAATCCGTGTCAGCATATCCGCAATAGGGTCGGTGTGCGCCATTTCCTCTCCCCTTCCCCTCACCAGCTCGATTTAGTAATGCCGGGGATCTCGCCACGACTCGCCAGAGTTCGGAAACAAATCCGGCACATGCCAAAATCCCGAAGGTATCCCCGCGGTCGACCACACAGAGAACAGCGGTTCCGGTAACGGACCTTGAACTTCAGTTTTTCAAAGTTCTTGTTCTTCTCAATCTTTGCTTTGCGCGCCATTTCAGTCCTCCCTCATTTTCGGAAAGGCAGACCCAGACCCTCAAGGAGGGCTCTGGCCTCTTCGTCTGTTCTTGCTGTGGTCACAAAAGTGATGTTCATCCCCCGTACCCGCTCCACACGGTCATAATTGATTTCGGGGAAAATGAGCTGTTCCTCAATCCCGATGGTACAGTTCCCTCGCCCATCGAAAGAGCTACCGGGGAATCCCCGGAAGTCACGAATCCTGGCGATAGCAATGTTCAGGAAGCGGTCGAGGAACTCGTACATGCGATCTTTCCGAAGCGTTACCTTGCATCCGATGGGCATACCCTTGCGGAGCTTGAAATTGGAAATCGATTTCTTTGCGCGGGTCACCAAGGGCTTCTGCCCTGTGATGAGCGCAAGTTCTTCCACCGCAAGATCAAGGTAGTGAGGGTTCTGCGTAGCATCCCCCACACCCATGTTGATGACGATTTTCTCAAGCCTGGGAACCTGCATGATGTTTTTATAGCCGAACTCCTTCAGGAGCTTGGGAACAACCTCTTTGTAGTACTTTTCCTTCGTAATGGACACCGCTTAAGCCCCCCTGTTTCAGACCTTGTCGATGATTTCACCGCATTTCTTGCAGACCCTCACCCGGAAACGGGAATCGGGGAGTTTCACCCGCTTAATCCGGGTTTTCTGCCCACAGCGGCTGCATACCAGGCGGACATTGGAAATCCTCACGGGGTTCTCCCGTTCAATGATACCTCCCTGGGGGTTATCCTGGGTTGGACGGGTGTGCTTCTTTACCATGTTGACTCCTTCAACAATGACTTTTCCTTCCTGGGGGAAAACGCTCAGAACCTTCCCCCGCTTTCCCCTGTCCTTCCCGTGGATAACCTCCACGAGGTCCCCTTTCTTGATGGGAACCTTCACCCTCTTCGTCTTGAGTTCCATAACCATCACTCCTTACACCACTTCCGGAGCCAAGGAGACAATCCGCATGAAGTTTTTCTCACGTAATTCACGTCCTACTGGCCCGAATACCCGGGTCCCTCGCGGGACATCCTGGTTGGTAACGAGAACGGCCGCATTGTCGTCAAAGCGAACATATGTGCCATCGGGCCGGCGCACTGCTTTCCTTGTTCGAACCACAACGGCACGAACAACATCACCCTTTTTCACATTGGAGTGTGGTTCAGCCTCTTTCACCGAAGCAATGATGACATCACCAATGCTGGCATAGCGTCGGTTGGACCCACCAAGGACCCGAATGCACATGATCCGCTTTGCCCCAGTGTTATCTGCAACCTCAAGCATGGTTCTCGGCTGAATCAACTTCCTCTCCTCCCCTGACTCTTGCTTTCTCAAGCAAAGCGACCACTCTCCACCGCTTGGTTTTACTCAATGGTCGAGTCTCCTCGATAAGAACCTTATCACCCACCGAACACATATTGTGCTCATCGTGGGCCTTGAACTTCACGCTTTTCCGAATCTTCTTCTTGTACAGTGGATGTTCAGTGATGCGCTCCACCCGTACTACCACGGTTTTGTCCATAGCATCACTGACAACCTCGCCAACAAACCGCTTCCGCATACCCATGTCAATGGCCCTCCTGCCGCTTTGCTGCAAGCTCCCGTTCCCGAAGGATGGTTTTAATACGAGCAATGTCCCGCTTCACGGCCTGGATCCTCTTGGGATTCGCCAGCTGTCCTGTAATGGCCTGAAACCTCAGATTGAAGAGCTCCATGCGCAAATCCTTGAGCTTCTGATTGAGTTCTTCATTAGTGAAATTCCTGAGCTCTGAAGCCTTCACCACCATCACCTCTACTCAACCCGTCTCTCAATAATCCTTGTCTTTATGGGAAGCTTGTGAGAGGCGATACGAAGCGCCTCGTAAGCCGTTTCTCTGTCCACGCCTCCCACCTCAAAGAGCACTCGTCCAGGACGGACCACAGCCACCCATCCTTCAACCGGGCCCTTTCCTTTCCCCATTCGGGATTCGGCGGGTTTTTTGGTATAGGGCTTGTCAGGGAAAATGCGAATCCAGATACGACCTTTCTTGATATGCCGGGAAATGGCCACCCGGGCTGCCTCAATCTGAGGGTTGGTGATCCACGCCGGCTCCAGAGCCTGGAGACCGTAATCGCCAAAGTCCACCTCATTGCCCCGAAAGGCAGTCCCCTTGAGTCTTCCGCGCTGTTGCTTCCGGTACTTAACTCTCTTGGGCATCAACATAGTCTTCAAGCTCCTCCTCGTAACGTTCTTCCTGAGGAAGGGAAGCAACTCCCTCTTCGAGGACCTCCCCTGGAGAGATAACCTCACCCTTAAAGATCCAGACTTTCACGCCGATTTTGCCGTATGTGGTGAGCGCTTCGGCAAAACCATAGTCGATGTCAGCACGAAGCGTCTGGAGGGGTAAACGTCCCTCACGGTACCATTCCTCACGAGCGATTTCTGCCCCCCCAAGCCGTCCCGAACAGGCAATCTTGATGCCCTTGGCACCCATTTTCAGCGCCCGGGCAATGGCCTGCTTCATCGCTCGCCGGTACGACACCCGGCGCTCAATCTGAGCGGCGATGTTCTCCGCCACAAGCTGGGCGTCAATTTCAGGAACGGGCACCTCTTCTACCGAAATCTGAATGTTCTGATTCCCCGTGAGGTTCTGGAGCTCCTGGCGGAGCTTCTCCACTTCGCTCCCCTTGCGTCCGATGACGATTCCCGGTCGTGCAGTTTTGATAATGACCTTGATTTGATTTGCCAGACGCTCTATTTCGACCTTGGAAATACCAGAGCGGTAGAACCGCTCTTTAACATAGCGGCGAATCTTCAGGTCCTCAAGAAGGTAATTAGTGTACTTCTCCTTTTCTGCATACCATCGCGACTGCCAGGTGGTCACAATACCCAAACGGAGTCCAATAGGATTGACTTTTTGGCCCAATTACTTTCCCTCCTCCGCTTCAGAGACCACAATGGTGATGTGAGAGGTTCGCTTCCGAATCAAATAGGCCCGTCCAAAGGCCCGGGGGTGAACCCTTTTCCAGGTAGGACCCTGGTCGACATAGGCTCGGGAAACGATAAGCTTGTCAACGTCCATGTTCCAGTTGTTCTCTGCATTGGCAATGGCCGACTGTAGAACCTTGTATACCAGACGAGCGGCCTTCTTGGGAATAAACCGCAAAAGGACCAGGGCCTCCTGAGCCTTTTTCCCCCTGATGAGGTTCACAACCTGCCTGGCCTTTCGGGGAGAAATACGAACATATTTTGCCGTTGCTCTTGCTTCCATCGGCTTTCACCCCTTACTTCAGCGCCGTTGAGCGCTCTGTGGGAGCACCATGGCCCTTAAAGGTTCGGGTTGGGGCAAACTCTCCCAGACGGTGCCCAACCATCTGTTCGGTGATGTAAACGGGGATGTGCCTCCTCCCGTTGTACACCGCGATGGTGTGCCCGACCATTTCCGGGATAATGACACATGCCCGAGCCCAGGTTTTGATGACTCTCTTCTCGCCCCGCTTATTCAGTTCCTCGATCTTTTTCCGGAGTTTTGGGTCGACATATGGACCCTTCTTCGATGACCTGCCCAAAGGACACAGCCTCCCTCCACTACTTTCTCCTCTTGATAATCCACTTGTCGGTTTGCTTGTTCCGCCGGGTCTTGTAGCCTTTCGTGAGCAGACCCCACGGGCTCACAGGGTGCCGGCCACCATGTGCCCGCCCCTCACCACCACCATGGGGATGGTCGATGGGGTTCATGGCTACTCCACGAACAGTGGGTCGGATACCAAGCCACCGGCTCCGCCCCGCCTTTCCGATGGTGATGTTCTCATGGTCCACATTACCAACCTGTCCGATGGTAGCCATACAGTCAAGGTGAATGAGACGGATTTCTCCTGATGGCAAACGAACATGGGCGTAATTTCCCTCTTTGGCAAGGAGCTGGGCGTAACTCCCAGCAGAACGAACGAGTTGCCCTCCCTTGCCTTTGCGAAGTTCGATATTGTGAATCAGCGTCCCCACCGGAATGTTCCGGAGCGGCAGGGCGTTCCCCGGGCGAATATCGGCATCGGGACCACTCATGAGCACATCCCCCACCGAAACCCCCAAGGGTGCGATGATGTACCTCTTCTCTCCATCGGCGTATTTCAGGAGTGCAATGCGGGCCGAGCGGTTGGGGTCATACTCAATGCTCTCCACCACTGCAGGGATACCCCACTTATCCCGTTTGAAATCAATAATCCGGTACTTCCTCTTGTGTCCCCCGCCCCGGTGGCGGACCGCAATGCGCCCCTGGTTGTCCCTTCCCGCTTTGCTCTTGAGAGGTTCAAGGAGGGACCGTTCGGGTTCCTTCTTGGTGATTTCCTCAAAAGTGTACCCCGTCATGTGACGACGACTCGGGGTCACCGGTTTGTATTCTTTGATCGCCATGGTGTCTCAACCTCTCTCCCTCTATCAGGTGATGTCAAAGGCCTTAATGCGTTCACCGGGCTTGACGAAAACGATAGCCTTTTTCCAGGAAGATGTCCGGCCCTCGAATCTCCCCAGGCGTTTCCTCTTGCCCTTCACATTAATAGTGTTCACCTTAAGCACCGTAACACCGAACATCTCCTCCACGGCCTTTTTAATCTCGGGCTTGGTCGCTCTTGGGTCCACCCGGAAAACGTACTTGTTCTCCTTCTGAAGCCGGACCGACTTTTCCGTCACAATGGGATGGATGATGATACTCCGCCTATCCTCCATATCCCCACACCTCCAGGAGGGAGAGAAAAGCCTCTTTCTCCATGATCACCCAATCAGCGTTCAGGATGAAGTACGCCGTGATCTCGTGCACCGGTTTTACGGTCACGTCGGGGATATTGGAAAACACCCGCGACACGCTGGCATCTGCCGACTGGAGAATGATAAGCACTTTTCCACGAGTTTGCAAGACCTCAAGGAAACGAACACCCTCTTTGGTCTTGGGAAGGGAAAAGGCAATTTTCTCAACGAGGATCAACGAAGATGAGCGAATTTTCTCCCGCAGCGCCAGGAACAAAGCCTTGCGCCGTTCTTTTTTGGAAAGCACATGGTAGTACGAACGAGGCCTTGGACCAAAAACAACCCCACCATGACGCCAGATTGGTGACCGGATGCTCCCGTGCCTTGCTCTTCCAGTACCCTTTTGAGGCCAGGGCTTCCGTCCACCTCCCCGAACCTCTCCACGGGTTTTGGTCTTGGCCGTTCCCAGCCTCTGGTTGTCGAGAAAGGCCCGAACTGCAAGATAGAGCAGGTGGGGGTTCTCCTCCACACCCTCCAGCCACTCGTCGTCCACAGATACCGTTTCCACAACCTGCCCTGTCTGGTTTTTTACCGCGAGTTCCATATATCTTCCGCCCCCTACGATGCTCGCTTGAACACCAAAACTCTGCCTCCTGCCGGTCCCGGGACAGCACCACGAACAAGCAAGAGGTTTCTTTCGGGGTACACCCCGACAACCTCAAGGTTCCGTACCGTCACCGTCTCGTTTCCCATTCGTCCCGGAAGACCTTTGCCCTTGAAAACCTTTTCAGGGTCTGTTGCACCAATGGACCCGGGTTCCCGGTAGAACATAGAACCGTGGGATGCCGGACCACCACCGTATCCAAACCTCCGGACAACTCCCTGAAAGCCCTTGCCTTTCGAAACTCCCCGAACGTCCACTCTGTCTCCAACCCTGAAACCATCAACCTTCAGAACCTGCCCGACCTCGTACTTCTCGTGGTCCTTAAAGTGGAACTCCGCCAGGAAACGAAGGGGTGGAACCTGGGCTCTCCTGAAATGGCCCAGAAGGGGCTTGTTGAGCTTTTTCTCCTTTACTTCCTTATACCCAAGCTGCAACGCTTTGTACCCGTCCCGGTCCATGTCCTTTTTCTGGACCACATAACACGGACCACACTGGAGAACTGTTACGGGGACGACAAGACCATCGGGGGTGAAAATCCTGGTCATGCCGATTTTCTCCCCAATAAGACCGTATTCAACTATAGCCTTCATATCCTTTCTCCTCCGGAATACCCTTTAAAGCTTGATTTCTATGTCAACACCTGCAGGCAGATCAAGGTGCATAAGGGCATCCACCGTTTTGGGGTTGGGGTCGATGATATCGATGAGTCTTTTGTGAATCCGCATCTCAAACTGTTCCCGGGACTTTTTGTCAATGTGAGGAGAGCGAAGCACAGTGTACTTTGTAATCTCCGTAGGCAACGGAACAGGACCGGCCACAGCGGCTCCGGTCCGCTCCACCGCCTGAACAATTTTTATCGCTGACTGATCCAAGAGTTTGTGGTCATACGCCTTGAGTTTAATCCGTATTTTCTGAGCCACGTCGCACGCCTCCCCAGGGCCTACTCAATGATCTCCGTAACCACTCCGGCACCAACCGTTCTTCCTCCCTCACGGATGGCAAAGCGCAAGCCCTTCTCCATGGCTACAGGATAAATGAGCTTCACCTCGATGTTGGCGTTGTCCCCGGGCATGACCATCTCCACCCCCTGAGGGAGCTTGATCTCTCCGGTGACGTCAGTAGTTCGGAAGTAGAACTGGGGACGGTAGCCACTGAAGAAGGGGGTGTGCCGGCCACCCTCTTCTTTGGTGAGGACGTAGACCTCGGCCTTGAAGTGGGTGTGGGGGGTGATGGTTCCGGGGGCTGCCAAGACCTGACCCCGTTCTACCTCTTTCTTCTCAATGCCCCGCAAAAGGACACCAATGTTGTCTCCAGCCTGGGCCTCATCGAGGACCTTACGGAACATCTCAATGCCTGTGACCACGGTCTTCTTGATCTCATGGGAGAGCCCCACAATCTCCACAGGATCCCCGAGCTTCAGAGTTCCCCGCTCCACTCTCCCGGTGACCACGGTGCCTCTCCCAGTGATGGAGAAGACGTCCTCAATGGGCATGAGGAAGGGTTTGTCGAGTTCCCGAACCGGGAGGGGGAAGTAGGTGTCCATGGCGTCGAGGAGGTTCCAGATCCCTCCACACCACTGGCACTCCCGCTTCCCGCAGCCGCACTCCAGTGCTTTCAGGGCACTGCCGGTGATGACGGGCACCTCGTCTCCGGGGAACTCGTAGCGGTTGAGGAGGTCCCGGACTTCCATCTCCACGAGCTCCAAGAGTTCCGGGTCATCAACCATGTCGACTTTATTGAGGAAGACGATGATGTAGGGGACACCAACCTGACGGGAGAGGAGAATGTGTTCCCGGGTCTGGGGCATGGGGCCATCAGCAGCCGAGACCACGAGGACTGCCCCATCCATCTGGGCTGCACCGGTAATCATGTTCTTCACGTAGTCGGCATGCCCTGGGCAATCGATGTGGGCGTAGTGGCGCTTCTCCGTCTCGTACTCCACATGGGCAATGGCAATGGTGATCCCCCGCTCCCGCTCTTCGGGGGCTTTATCGATCTGCTCAAAGGGGGTGTACTTGGCAAGGCCGTACTTGGAGAGGACCAGGGTGATGGCAGCGGTGAGGGTGGTCTTCCCGTGGTCCACGTGTCCAATGGTTCCAACGTTAATATGGGGCTTTTTCCTTTCGAACTTCTGCTTGGCCATAGGGTATCCTCCTCTACCGAGCTTTTTCAATAATCTCCTTCATGAGATTCGCAGGGACCTCCTGGTAATGGGAGAACTGCATGGTGTACGTCGCCCGCCCCTGGGTGAGCGAACGAAGCACCGTGGCATACCCAAAAAGCTCAGCCAGGGGGACTTTTGCGTTGATAATCTGCGTTTCGCCTTTGGCCTCAATGCTTTCAATCTTCCCCCGGCGGGCATTGAGGTCCCCGATGACTTCTCCCAGGTATTCCCTGGGGACGATCACCTGAACCCTCATGATAGGTTCAAGAAGCACCGGTGAAGCCTTCTCCACCGCATGCTTCAGCGCAATGGATCCCGCAATCTTAAAGGCAAGGTCTGAGGAATCCACAGGGTGGTACGAGCCATCCACAAGCTTCACCTTCACGTGAATGACCGGAAACCCAGCAATGACACCGTTATCAAGGGCTTCCCGTACCCCTGCTTCCACTGCGGGAATGTACTCTCGCGGGATTGTTCCTCCCACGATATGGTCTTCAAAAACGAAGACCTCCTCACAGGGTTCCACCTCAAGAACCACGTGGCCATACTGTCCCCGTCCGCCCGTCTGGCGAATGAACTTACCCTCTGCCCGGGCAGAGGCCTTGATGGTCTCCTTGTACGCCACCTGAGGTTTACCAACGTTGGCCTCAACCTTGAATTCCCGGAGCAACCGGTCGATGATGATTTCAAGGTGGAGCTCACCCATTCCAGAGATAATGGTCTGAGCAGTCTCCTCATCGCTCCGTACCCGGAAAGTGGGATCCTCTTCTGCAAGCTTTGCCAGAGCAAGGCTGAGCTTATCCTGGTCGGCCCGGGTTTTCGGCTCAATCGCCACAGAAATCACCGGCTCGGGGAACGAGGGAGCTTCAAGGATAATGGGGTACCGCTCATCACAGAGCGTGTCCCCGGTTGTGGCCCGACGCAGCCCGACAATGCCACAAAGATCTCCTGCCTTCACCTCGTCGACATCTTCCCGGTGACTTGCATGGATAATCAGGAGGCGGCTCACTCGCTCCTTCTCCCTCTTTGTGGCATTATACACGTAGGTACCACTTTTCAGAACACCAGAGTACACCCGCACAAAAGAGATTTTCCCTGCATGGGGGTCCATGACGATTTTGAAGACGAGCGCCGCAAAGGGTTCCTTGGCGAGTGGTAGTCTCGTCTCTTCCTCCCTGGTCTCAGGATGAAATCCCCTGACCGGTGGGAGATCCAGAGGTGAGGGGAGGTAAAAGACCACAGCATCAAGGAGCGGCTGAATGGCCTTATTTTTCAGGGCCGATCCACCAAGAACAGGGACGAATTTTCCAGCAATGGTGCCCCTGCGGATGGCCTCGCGCAAAAGCGCAGGCGGAAGGTCTTCTCCCTCGAGGTACCGGACAAGAATCTCCTCATCAATCTCTGCAAGGGCCTCGATGAGACGTTCCCGCTCCCTCTGGGCCTCCTGAAGAAGTTCGGGAGGAACATCTTCCACCCGGTACGTGGCACCGGTCTCGTCAATGTCATAGAAGTATGCCTTCATCTCTATGAGATCCACAACGCCCACGAAATCCGCCTCTTTCCCTATGGGAATCTGCACAGGGTGGGCGTTGGCGTTGAGTTTCTCTCGAATGGCCTTCACTACTGCATAGAAATCCGCCCCGACACGGTCGAGTTTGTTGACAAAAGCAATGCGCGGAACCCGGTACTTGTCAGCCTGGTGCCAGACGGTTTCAGACTGGGGCTCTACTCCTCCCACGCCACAGAACACTGCAATGGCCCCGTCAAGCACCCGGAGGCTTCGTTCTACCTCCACGGTAAAGTCCACGTGCCCTGGCGTATCGATGATGTTAATGCGGCAATCCTTCCAGAAACACGTCGTCACCGCCGAGCTTATCGTGATTCCTCGTTCTTGCTCCTGAGGGAGAAAGTCCATAGTGGCTGTTCCTTCGTGGACCTCTCCCATGCGGTGGATTTTCCCAGTATAGTAGAGAATGCGTTCCGTGACGGTTGTTTTCCCTGCATCGATGTGGGCCATGATACCGATATTACGGACCTGGGATATGGCGTAATCTCCAAAGGTCTGGAAATTCTGCTGAACTCTATTCATTGCCTTACTCACGCCTTCTCTCAAACCTCCCTCAGAACCACCGGTAGTGGGCAAAAGCTTTGTTTGCTTCAGCCATACGATGGGTGTCCTCGCGTTTCTTCACCGCGCCACCAGTACCATTCGCCGCATCCATGATTTCCTGAGCGAGTTTCTCTATCATGCTCTTCCCCTGACGTTCCCGGGCATACTGAACAAGCCATCGCAAACCGAGGCTCTTACTCCGGTCAGGTCGAACCTCAATGGGAACCTGGTAATTGGCTCCCCTCACCCGGCGGGGACGAACCTCCACAAGGGGCATGACGTTGTTCAGCGCCTGGTAGAAAACCTCAAGAGGATCGCGCTTGGTCTTTTCCCGGATAAGGTCAAAAGCCCCGTAGACAATTTTCTCCGCAATGCTCTTTTTCCCGTCCTTCATCACCTTGTTGATGAGCCTTGCCACATCAACGTTATTGTACAGGGGATCAGGAGCGATTTCTCTCTTTGGAACAGGACCTTTTCTTGGCAAAGTTCTTCACACTCCTTACGACTTCGGCCTCTTCGCCCCGTATTTTGAACGACCCTGTCTTCTGTTCTCCACACCGGCTGCATCCAGGGCCCCACGAATGATGTGGTACCGCACCCCAGGAAGATCCTTCACACGACCTCCCCGGATGAGGACGATGGAGTGTTCCTGGAGGTTGTGACCGATCCCCGGAATGTATGCAGTAACCTCCATGCCATTGGTCAGGCGGACACGAGCAACTTTACGCAACGCCGAGTTCGGCTTCTTCGGAGTGATGGTCCAGACCCGAGTACACACCCCTCGTTTCTGAGGTGACCCCTTCAGAGCCGGAGCGCCACTCCGGTTTTTGGGTTTCTTTCTCCCCTCGCGAACAAGCTGGTTAATTGTCGGCATGAATCATCCCCCTCTAATCTTTTTACTCTTCCACGATGGCAGCGCAGGAAGAGCGAACCTCGATGCCACACACCCTGCCGAGATCCCGGGCGTTCTCCACATACTCCACGGGGATATTCTTCTCTCTGGCCAGGGTGACAATTGCCTCCCGAATCGGGGCATCGACATCGAGGGCGACGAAAACCTTCTTCGCCCTCCCCCGCTCTATAGCTCTCTGAGTCTCTCGCATACCCACAACTCTCTTTGCGGTTCGCAGCTCTTCAAGCCCCATAGCCAAAAGCGACAGAGGAATTGTAACAGCACGACACGCTCATGTCAATTCCCCATCGGCTTCATCAACATCCCCATCAGCCTCGAAGTCGAATTCTTCCTGTTCTTCGAATTCTTCCTCTTCTTCGAATTCTTCCTCTTCTTCGAATTCCTCTTCCGGTAGAAACTCCGGGGACTCATCCATGCTCATGAGTTCACGGAGATCAAAGCCTTCTTCCATAAACTCCTCCGTCTGTGCCGCAGCTTCTTCTTTTTCCGTGGAGAGACGAATTCTCCGGTATTTCTCGTAACCTGTGCCTGCGGGAATGAGTTTTCCGATGATGACGTTTTCTTTCAACCCGATGAGCTCGTCGATCTTCCCCTTAATCGCGGCATCAGCAAGAACATGGGTGGTCTGCTGGAACGACGCCGCAGAGAGGAAGCTATCCACAGCAAGGGATGCCTTAGTGATGCCCAGAGCCACAGGTCGTCCTGTGGCAACCTGCTTGAGCCCGGGGAGGTACACGACCTCCTCCACCAGGGTTCGTATTTCCTTCTCCCCTTCCGCATCCCTGAGGAGCAAAAAGCCAACGTTATCTTCAGCAATCTTCACTACGTCATCCCGGTCAATAACTTCTCCAGCTCTCACCAGCACATCGCCGTTTGCACCAACGACGATGTCCTGAGCAGCAACCTTCCCAACCACTTCCTTCTCGAGGAGCTCAATAAGCCTCCCCTCGATGGAGAAGAAACGGCCATCGCTCAGGGGAACTTCCTTGATACCCTCCACAACGAGGCGGCGGGCAACACTCCTGCTTATGGCCTGGCCCGCTTGGATGATGACCTCTCCAGTCTGGGGACTGATGATATCCTTGGCCACTTCCTTGTTCAGAATCTCTTCCCGGAGTACCCGCACAAGGCTCTCTTTTACCGGGAAGACGCGGACGTTCTTCCAGATAACAACTCTTTCAACATCATGCTCTTCAAGGAGGGCGATTTCGCTCTGATCCAGACGCGTGTTGGCAGAAAGGAGAACCTTTCCGGTCTCTGGATCAAGAACGTCCTCAGCAAGAATGGTCCCCCGAAGCTTTTCCCAAGTCGCCTGCTCTCTTACCCGGAGCCGGAGAGGACCAATCTCGCCAAGCCGCTCAAGGAGCGGTTCTTTTAGAACCTCACCCGCCTTGACGAGAACCTTTCCGGATGGCTCCCGAACCTCCTCAACGCACATGCGGTTGAGGAGTTCACTTTCGAGGTTCTTCTGGCCCCTCAGGACCCGAAGGAGCACCCCATCCTTTCGAACCAGGAAGGGCCGGCACTCACTGGAGAGCAAAGCCTCGACGTCCTGAGCTTCAAGGACTCTGCCTCTCGTGAAGAGCGCGTTCCCCGAAACGTCAAGAACATGCTCTTCAAGGACACACCCTTCAAGGAGTTCCTGGGCTTTCTCTTTCAGAAGGGCATTTTCCTCAAGAACACGAGCATTTTCCCTTTCAAAGTCTTCGACAAAAACCATTTCTCCAGACAGGAGATTGGTGTCTCCAGCGTTCTCCACCATAATTTTGTTAAGACGGGCAATCTGGCGGATGATGATTTCGATGTGCTTGTCGTTAATGGCCACACCCTGGGAGATATAGACCGACTGGATCTCCTCAAGGAGGTATTTCTGCACCGCCCTGATACCCTTAATCCTCAGGATATCCTTCGGGTTTATGGGGCCAAGGGTGAGGCGATCCCCAGCCCGAACCCGGTCACCTTCGGTCACCGCAATCTTCACGTCATGAGGGACGAAGTAGGTTCGGACTTCCTGGCTCTCCTCGTCCTCACTCGGCCGGACATAGATTTTCCGGCGGTTGCCAATAACCTCAATCTTCTCCACCACACCGTCCACATCAGAAAGGATAGCCGCCTTCTTAGGCTTTCGTACTTCAAAGAGCTGCTCGACTCGTGGGAGACCCTGAGTGATATCCTCTCCAGCAATACGCACACCACCGGTGTGGAAAGTTCTCATGGTGAGCTGTGTTCCTGGTTCTCCGATGGACTGCGCTGCCACAATACCAACAGCTTCGCCCACGTCCACCAGACGACCGGTGGCAAGATTCCGTCCGTAACATTTGGCACAGACACCGTGTTTCGTCCGGCAGGTCAAAACGGACCGTACCCAGGCCTGACGGATGTTGCGCCTGCGGAGTTCTTCAACCACCCGTTCGTCAATCTCCTCTCCAGCCCGAACGATAATCTCCCCGGTGGTGGCATCCACAATGTCCCGGAGGGCAATTCGCCCAAGAACCCGTTCCTCAAACGGCTCGACAATGTTGTCGTTCTCGTCCCTCAGGTCTTCAAGGAGAATCCCATCATCTGTACCGCAGTCTTCCTCCCGGACGATAACGTCCTGAGCCACGTCCACAAGCCTGCGGGTAAGGTAACCGGACTTGGCCGTCCGCAGGGCAGTATCCGCAAGGCCTTTCCGTGCTCCATGGGTCGAGATAAAGTACTCCAGTACGCTCAATCCCTCACGGAAGTTCGCCTTGATGGGGTACTCGATGATGCGCCCTGACGGGTCAGCCATAAGTCCCCGCATACCGCAGAGCTGGCTCACCTGGCGCACACTCCCTCGAGCACCGGAGGTGGCCATCATGTTCACCGGGTTGAAATCGGGGAGGACTTCGAGGATGGCATCGGCGATCTTGTTCGCCGCATCCGTCCAGACATCCACAACCTTCTGCTCTCGCTCCTCAGCCGTAATAAGCCCCTGGTTGTAGTGTTCGTTGATTTCCTCGACACGGCGGGTAGCCTCTTCAATGATGTGCTCCTTCTCCGGGGGAATCTCGAGATCCAGGACGCTGATGGTGGCTCCGGATTTTGTGGCATAGTGGAATCCTGCCTCTTTAATCCGGTCAAGCATCTCCACCGTGACCTTGTTGCCGAACTTGCGGTAACAGAGGTCCACAATGTCTGAGAGCTTCTTCTTGGTCACCGGCTCGTTGTAGTAGGGCATCCCCTCTGGCAGAAGGCCGTTGAAAATGACCCGCCCGACCGTGGTCTCCAGAACCTCAGGGTGCTTCTCGGTCACTTCCCGGATGAACACCGGCTCGTGAAGGTCCACTTTACCGAACTCATAGGCCATGAGCGCCTCATCGACGCTGTAGAACCTCTTTACTGGCCCCCTCCGGGCCCCAAGAAGGGTGAGGTAGTAGCACCCAAGGACCATATCCTGAGTCGGCACTGCAATGGGTTTTCCGTGCGCTGGAGAGAGGATGTTGTGCGAGGAGAGCATGAGAATCTGCGATTCCGCCTGAGCTTCCGCAGAGAGCGGCACGTGAACCGCCATCTGGTCGCCGTCAAAGTCGGCGTTGAACGCCGGGCACACCAGCGGATGGAGCTGGATGGCGTTCCCCTCAATGAGGACTGGCTGAAATGCCTGGATACTCAGGCGGTGAAGTGTTGGTGCCCGGTTGAGGAGGACCGGGTGTTCGGCAATGACTTCTTCAAGGACGCCCCAGACCTCTTCCCGGGCCTTCTCCACCATCTTCTTCGCACTTTTTATGTTATGAGCAAGCCCCTTATCAACAAGTTTCTTCATGACAAAGGGCTTGAAAAGTTCCAGGGCCATTTTCTTAGGGAGGCCACACTGGTCAAACCGGAGTCTCGGTCCAGCCACAATGACCGATCGACCGGAATAGTCCACCCGCTTCCCCAGAAGGTTCTGGCGGAACCGGCCCTTTTTGCCCCGGAGCATGTCGCTCAGAGACTTCAGTGGACGGTTCCCCGGACCAAGAACAGGGCGACCCCGGCGACCGTTGTCGAAGAGGGCATCAACAGCTTCCTGGAGCATGCGCTTCTCATTCTTGACGATGATTTCCGGTGCTCCGAGCTGCAAAAGACGCTTGAGCCGATTGTTGCGATTGATGACTCTCCGGTAGAGGTCGTTGAGGTCTGACGTGGCAAACCGCCCGCCATCAAGCTGCACCATAGGCCGCAGATCTGGTGGGAGCACGGGGATGACCTCAAGAATCATCCATTCTGGGCGATTTCCCGACTTCAGGAAGGCCTCAACAACCTGGAGGCGCTTGATGAGCTTTTTGGCTTTTTGTCCCGTTGCCTCCTTGAGCTCCTTGCGGAGATCCCGAGCCAGCTGCTGGAGATCAAGGTTTTTCAGAATTTCCCGAACCGCTTCAGCACCCACTCCCGCCCTGAACTCAGGATCGTATCGGGAGAGGAGTTTCGCCTCTGTTTCAAGAATCATCTGGGCGGTCTTGAGTCCCGTCTGCCCGGGGTTGATCACGATGTAACAGGGTTCCTCCACCGTTTCAGAAAGAATGGTTTCCTCAAAGAGATTTCCAAAGGTTTCCCGAAGCTCGTTCACTTCTGATTCAGCAAGCTCGTCATCCCGCTGGTATGGGAAGGCCCGGATATCGACGACTTCAAAGGTGTTTTCATCAATCTGCTCCACTGTAAAGCTCTCCCGGTACTTGGAACGATACCGGGCGTAGTCCTTCAGGCTCAAGCGGTCACCAATGGAGAACGGTAGGGTGTGGACTTCAGTGATCCGGTGGGCAAGTTCTGCCCTGAAAGCGGGATCGTACTTGCTGTAAATTTTGTACTCCGTCTCGCGGATAGTCGCCCCGACTTCGAGGTTGGTCGAACCGGGCTCGATAACCTTGTAGCAATCTTCGCGCTTCCTCCCCGAGGCGAAATACAGCACCTTCTCTAAGTTCTTGGGGAGAATCCCAAGAAGGAGTGCCATTTTGCTCGGGATGCTCTTGAAGTACCAGATGTGCGACACCGGAGCCGCAAGCTCAATGTGGCCAAGACGCTCTCTCCGGACCGAAGCACGGGTGACCTCCACTCCGCAGCGGTCACAGACAATTCCCTTGTCCCGGACTCTCTTGTACTTCCCGCAGTAGCACTCCCAATCCTTCGTGGGACCAAAGATTTTCTCGCAGAACAGACCGTCTTTTTCCGGTTTCAGGGTGCGGTAATTTATGGTTTCGGGCTTCTTCACTTCCCCGTGAGACCACTTGCGAATCTCCTCGGGAGAAGCCAACCCAATTTGAATTGCCCTGATGTCGTTGACGTCCACCAAGGACTCTTCCCCCTTCTTTCACTTTTTCTCTCGACCCTGGAGATTTACGCCAAGGTGTGGGACTTCCTCCTCAGCGCTCTCCATCTCCTCCAGGGAGATTTCTCTCCCCTTCGCGTCAAAAATCTTCACACTCAGACAGAGACTCTGGAGTTCCTTCACGAGCACTTTAAAGGATTCCGGAAGGGACGGCTGCAGCACGTTCTTCCCCTTGACAATAGCCTCATAGGCTTTCACACGTCCAGCAATATCGTCGGACTTCACGGTGAGCATTTCCTGCAGTGTATACGCCGCACCGTAGCCCTCCAGAGCCCACACTTCCATCTCACCAAAACGCTGCCCACCAAACTGGGCCTTCCCACCAAGGGGCTGCTGCGTCACCAGCGAATACGGTCCTGTGGATCGGGCGTGAATCTTGGTCTCCACAAGGTGGGCAAGCTTCATCATGTAGATGTAACCCACGGTTACCTCGTTATCAAAGGGTTCACCAGTCCGACCATCGTAGAGCACCGTCTTCCCCTGAGGGAAGAGACAGAAATCCGGAGACACCCTGTGGTCGAAGAATTCCTCAAAGGGGACACTCCCCTCGGGAGTCCTGGCGTTCTTCATGGCCTCGAGGATCTCTTCCTCCCGGGCACCGTCAAAGGGAGGACTGGCCAGGAACTTCCGTTCTTTGTTCGCCACCCACCCCAGGTGGGTCTCGAGAATCTGCCCGATATTCATTCTTGACGGAACCCCAAGGGGGTTGAGAACGATGTCCACGGGCGTACCATCAGGGAGATAGGGCATATCCTCTTCCGGGAGGATTCGGGCAATAACTCCCTTGTTCCCGTGCCGCCCAGCCATTTTGTCTCCTACCGTGATTTTTCGCTTCTGGGCAACGTACACTTTCACGAGCTTATTGACCCCAGGGGCCAGCTCGTCCCCGTTTTCTCGAGAGAACACCTTCACATCGATAACCTTCCCGTACTCTCCGTGGGGTACCCGAAGCGACGTATCGCGAACCTCCCGGGCTTTCTCTCCAAAAATGGCTCGGAGAAGCTTCTCCTCGGGGGTAAGCTCGGTTTCACCCTTTGGAGTTACTTTGCCCACAAGAATATCCCCGGGTTTCACATCGGCACCAATACGAATGATGCCATCTTCATCGAGATTGCGCAGGGCCTCTTCGCTGAGGTTCGGGATATCCCGGGTGATTTCCTCAGGACCGAGTTTTGTGTCCCTTGCTTCAACTTCGTATTCCTCTATATGAATGGAGGTAAAGATATCCTCCTTCACCAGACGCTCGCTGATGACGATGGCGTCTTCGAAATTCTCTCCTTCCCAGGGCATGAAGGCCACAAGGACATTCCGCCCCAAGGAGACTTCACCCATGCTTGTGCACGGGCCATCGGCAATAATCTGGTTCTCCCTGACGTACTCCCCCTTGCGGACAATGGGTCGGTGGTTGATGCAGGTGCTCTGGTTGGAACGCTGGAACTTCTCGAGGTAGTACACATCTCTTGTTCCGTCCTCTGCCTCAATTTCAATCCGGGTGGAATCGGCGAAGACCACCTTTCCAGCTCTTCTGGCCGTGACCGTGGCCCCCGAATCCTGGGCAACCTTGTACTCTATCCCTGTGCCAATGTAGGGAGGATGGGAGACAAGAAGCGGCACAGCCTGCCGTTGCATGTTGGCTCCCATGAGCGCTCGGTTAGCGTCATTGTGCTCCAGGAAGGGAATGAGTGAAGCGGAAGCACTGAGAATCTGCTGGGGCGAGACGTCCATAAAGTCCACCCGATCCCTGGGCACCTCTATGATTTTCCCCCGGAAGCGGACTACCACCTGATCCGCGGCAATGGACCCGTCGTCGTTGAGTTTTGTGTCAGAAGGAGCGATGTAGTACCGGTCCTCTTCATCAGCCGTCAGGTACACAATGTCATTCGTTACCTTCCCATCAACAACCCGCCGGTATGGTGTTTCGATAAACCCGTACTCATTCACCCGACCGTAGATGCACAAAGAGGTGATGAGACCGATATTCGGTCCCTCCGGTGTCTCAATGGGGCACATCCGACCATAGTGGGTGTAGTGCACGTCCCGGACCTCAAATCCTGCACGTTCCCGACTCAGACCTCCAGGACCAAGAGCACTGAGCCTCCGCTTGTGGGTGAGTTCAGAGAGAGGGTTGACCTGGTCCATGAACTGGGAAAGAGGACTCGAACCCAGGAATTCCCTCAGGGCGGCAATGACAGGCCGGACGTTGATGAGACTCTGGGGTGTCGGGGATTCCGTATCCGGCTGGATGGTCATCCGCTCACGAATGACCTTTTCCACCCGAAGAAGGCCGGTACGGAACTGATTCTGCAGAAGTTCTCCCACAAGACGGGCCCGACGGTTTCCCAGGTGGTCAATGTCATCGCTATATCCGATGCCATCGATGAGGTTGAGGAGATACCGGATGCCCCCCACCACGTCCTCAGGGGCAAGGGTCCGTCCCTTCTTTACCCAGACCCTGGTGATGCCGATTTCCCGGAGATCCCGAATGACCTCAAGGGTCAGAACCGTCTCCTTTGGAACCAGAACCCGCCCGGTCTCCGGGTCAAGGACGTTCCGACTGACCACCCGCCCTTCAAGGTCGTCGGAGAGAACCTCGAGGGTATCATCGGTCTCGATGTAGACCTTCACGGGAAGACTTTCGCTATTTAGGACCGTGACGTATTCAATAGCATATTCTTCGTTGAGTCGTTCAATTTCCTGAGCAATTCTCCGGCTGATACGGTCACCGGCGCGGAGCACAACCCGGTACCTTTCCGGGTCAAAATGTTCCCCAAGGCTCTCCATGCTCCGCACGCAACGCTTCTCCCAGAGGTCGATGACCAGGTCTTCAGCCGCCACAAGCTCCTCGACCCCAACGATCCGTTCCTCGAACTTCAGTTTGTTATTGATTTTGTACCGGCCGACTTCTCCAAGGTCGTAATGGCGGGGATTGAAGAAGAGGTACTTGATGAAATCCCGAGTGTTCTCCTCCGTTGGCGGCTCACTCGGCCGGAGACGACGGAAAATTTCCACAATGGCCTCTTTCGTTGACGAGGAAGGATCTCGTTCCAGGGTCTTTCGAATAAAGGTGTGGTAGTCAAAAAGGGCAAGGATTTCTTCATTCGAGCTATATCCCAAAGCCCGCACCAGCGTACAGGCGTTGATTTTTCTCCGTTTGTCGACCCGGACAAAAAGGATGTCCCCGGGGTCAATGCCAAACTCCAGCCACGCACCCCGGTTGGGGATGATCTTGAAACCGTACTCCACCCTCCCTGTGGGCGTCACCTCCCGGGAGAAGAACATCCCTGGGGAACGGACAAGCTGAGTCACCACAACCCTTTCAGCCCCATTCACCACAAAGGTACCCTTGTCTGTCATGAGCGGGAGATCGCCCATATACACGTCCTGCTCTTTGATTTCGTTGGTGTGCTGGTCAATGAGGCGAACACGAACGTACAGGGGCGCAGCATACGTTCGACCCTTTTCTTTGGCCTCCCGTACGCTGAGCGGCGGCTCCTCCAGTCGGTACCCAAGGTATTCCAGAACGAACTTCCCCGTGAAATCCTGGATGGGGAAGATTTCCAGAAAGACTTCCTCTAATCCCTGGCGCTTCCGTTTTTCAGGGGGGACGTCTTTCTGGAGGAACCACTCGAAGGACTTCTTCTGGATTTCTATGAAGTTCGGCAGCTCAGCACAGGGAGGAATTTTCGCAAAACTTCGCCTCTCAATGTAACCAACGCCCACTGATCACACCACCTTCGGGGGATTTCAATTGGAGTCAGCTCTCAAACACCGAAGAAGAATTCCGCATCTTCACCCTCCCAAACCGACAATTGGTCATTGTAAAAGATTCCCAAAATCGTGTCAATAGGAGGGAAGGAATTTTTAAGATGGCCTTTTTGGAACCCAACGGCTACCGCGAGGTTTTCAGCACCTGGTCGATAATTTTCAAAAATTCCCGATTGGAACGGGTATTCTTCATGCGTTTAATGACCATCTGCGTTGCTTCCTGAGGGTCGACATTGGCAAGAAGCCTCCGGAGCATCCAGATGCGTTCAAGGTCTTCCTTTTTGAGCAGCAACTCCTCCCGGCGGGTTCCCGAGCGGTGGATATCGATGGCGGGGAAAATGCGGCTCTCAGCCAGGGCACGGCTCAGATGGAGCTCCATATTTCCCGTTCCCTTGAACTCCTCGTAGATGACCTCGTCCATGCGGGATCCGGTATCAATGAGCGCCGTGGCAATAATGGTGAGGCTCCCACCCTCCTCGATATTCCTCGCCGCGCCGAAAAACCGCTTTGGCCAGTGGAGGGCAGAGGAATCAATCCCTCCGGAGAGGGTTTTCCCGGTTGTGGGGACAACGAGGTTATTGGCCCGGGCAAGACGGGTAATGCTATCGAGGAGAATCACCACATCTTTTCCCTCTTCGACAAGCCTCTTCGCCCGTTCCAGGGTGAGCTCTGCCACCCGGATGTGGTTTTCCGGCCTCTGGTCAAAGGTTGAAGCAATGACATGTCCTTTCACCGAGCGTTCCATCTGCGTGACTTCCTCAGGACGCTCATCAATGAGGAGGACAATCAGCACAACGTCTGGATAGTTCGTAGTAATGCCATTGGCGATTTTCTCAAGGAGGATTGTTTTCCCAGCCTTGGGTGGGGCAACAATGAGTCCCCGCTGTCCTTTCCCGATAGGAGCAAAAATATCGATGATGCGGGTGGCAATCTCGTCAGGTGTTGTCTCAAGAACATATTGCTTATTCGGGAAAATGGGGGTCAGATTCTCAAAGAGAGGACGCTTTTTCGCCTGTTCTGGGTCTTCGTCGTTAATTGCCTCAATACGCAGAAGGGCGTAGTACCGTTCTCCCTCTTTGGGTGGGCGAACCTGACCGGCGACTTTGTCCCCGCTACTCAAGCCGAAGCGCTTGATCTGCGAGGGCGAAACGTACACATCGTTCTCGCTCGGTGCAAAGTCATCGGCAGTCCGCAGAAACCCGTACCCTTCAGGGGTGATTTCCAGAATTCCCTCACTGAAAAGGTATCCCTTCGCTTCCGCACCCTTTTTCAGGATCTCGAAGATGAGGTCGTTTTTCCGTTTCCGGCTATAGCCTGAAATGCCAAGGCTCTGGGCGATTTCGGCAAGCTCGCTGTTCGTTTTTGCCTTCAGCTCTGCCAAGGTGTACTGAGGGATTTCGACCTTCCTTTCTTCTTCTTTTTCTTCGGTTACGATTTCCATGTGGTTGTTTTCAGTCACCACGTGAACCTCCTCCCGCTCTCTTTTTCACTCAAGGAGTTTCTCAGCCAGAACAACATGTTCCACCCGGTCAACGTCAAAACCAATTTCGGCATAAGGCGTGATGATTGCCCGACCTCTCATCCCCAGGATGCGCTCCACTCGATCCTCGATGTCACGAATGGAAAGACGTCGCAAGAGAAGCTTCAGGATAATCCTAAACCCTAAAAGTCGGGCAATGGCCACAGGACTCTTCCGGAGAGCGACAACACGGGCAATCCAATCCCTCTTTGCCTCCACCACTTTGGGATCAAGAAGCAGCAAATTCCCCCCTGTGAAACACCCCTCCTTAAGGCAGACAAATGTTCGTTTCCCCTTCCCTATTCTGGCCTCGTAGCTCTCCTTCCGAACTATGGGGTAGTAGAAATCCGCGGTCACTTCCGCGCACCGGGCAAGGAAATCCCGAACCGCTTCAGCCCGGAGAAGGGGCAGGTCACTTGTGGCTACAAGAACTTTCTCCTGTGCCTTAAGAACCTCAAGACCTCTGAGCGTGCTCTCAAAAGGGTCATCTCCTGCTGGGACAACAGCATCAACCCGGGTCCCGATTCGTGCCTGGAGCACATGAACTGGTCCAACAACGACTATTCTTCCAACTGAGGATACGTTCCTGAGGGCCTCTATAACATACTCTATCATAAATTTCCCCCGAATGACAAGAAGGGCACGGTTGAGAACACCAAATTTTTTTTCGATCTCCCCATCCTGACTTCCCCCCGCAAGAATCACAGCATCAGGCATGGTTCTCCCCTCCATGGTCTCCACAGCGAGTCACAGTCCAGAGAGCAGACAATCCTCGCTTCCGGAGTCGGTCAACCACCGTCTCACCCTCTTCCCTGCTTCCCACAACCCCCACAAGGGTTGAGCCACTCCCCGTGAGGAAAGCCTTCCGACACCCAAGCTTAAGGAGGAGATTCCGGTACTTGAGGAGCACGGGGTACTCCTCAAAAAGAACCTCCTCAAAGTCATTCCATATGACTTCCTCAATACCCCCGGGGTCCTGCCTTTTGAGAAACGCAACGAGCCGCTCTTCCAGCGAAAAGCCCCCCTCGCGTTTTCGCTCATCCCACTTCCTGTATGCCCAGGAGGTGGAAACGGGAAAAGGAGGGAAAAGGAGGACTAGATGACGGCGTGGAGGGAAAGAAAGCGGCGTGACCCGTTCCCCGCGTCCCTCAACCAGGGCAAAGGGAGCACCAACCACAAAAAAGGGAATATCCGAACCGAGGGACAGGGAAAGCGCCACAAGCTCCTCAAGCTGGGGGCGGTACCCTGCAAGTTGCGGGAGGAACCGCAAAAGTGCGGCGGCATTGCTACTCCCTCCTCCCAGCCCTCCCCCCGGAGGAATGGATTTCTTTACCGTGATGGCAAAACGCATCCGGGAAAGCTCGGGGAAGGCTCCCCGCAGGACGTCAACCGTCTTCTGTAAGAGGCTATCCTCCCCCAGGGGGATTGAGAAGTTGCACGAGAAAGCGTCCGAAGAAGCAAGAGTGATATGAATTTCATCGGCAAGCTCAACCTGCTGCATGAGGGAGGTGATATCGTGGTACCCATCCTGACGAAGTCCTCGTATTGCGAGGAACCAGTTGATCTTGGCGTAGGAGTACAGCACATAAGCGGTTCTCTCATCCCCATGCATGGGCCACCCACCTGCAGGCGTTCTCAAAGGAGACCACATCCATCTCCAGAGGGAAACAGAAGCGTTCAATCACCCGGAGAAACCCTTCCCGGTCTCCCCGCACAAAGACCGTCAGGGGCCCCGGTTTCTGAGGCTGGCCCAAAGGCAAGAATTTCCCAACCTCTTGGGCACAGCTTACTGCAGGGTTCACGATGGGGAAAAGCCCCCGAGCAAGCTCTTCAAAAAAGGTACTGATGAGGGCGAAATGGGTGCACCCCATGATGACGCCCCGTACACCCCGGGCATGGAGTGCCTCAAGACGCTCCCGCGCCCAGAGCCGCCACGAAGGGGTATCGAACACTCCCCCTTCCACAGCCTCGATGAACTCCGGCCAGGCCTCCTCAACTACCTCAACCCCTGGCCGGAAACGGGTAAGGGCCTGGCGAAAGGCTCCCACGCGAATGGTTGCCCGGGTGGCCAGAACACCTATCGCTCCCTCCTGAACCACCGCCAGGGCTTCCCGGCACGCCGGTTCAACAATGCCAAGTATCGGGAGGGTATACCTTTTCCGAAGCTCCGGAAGGAGAAGGGAACTCACCGTGCCACAGGCCACAACAAGAAGTCCTACTTTTATCCCGTGAACGAGAAAATCCACAACGGGCTGCACAATTGGCGCAAGCTCCTCCTTTCGCTTCTCCCCATAGGGGAAATGCAGGGGGTCGGCAAAGTAGACGATGGGACAGAAAGGGAAGAGCTTTCGCACCTCGAGGACCACACTGAACCCACCAATGCCGGAATCCATGATGCCAATGGGCGCGGATTTCAAACCTGTCCTCTCCTCTGACGAAAATCGCATGAGGCCTTTAAAAATCCCAGAAAGAGCGGATGGGGACGATTGGGACGGGACTTGAACTCGGGATGGAACTGCACACCCACAAAAAAAGGGTGCTCCCGGAACTCCACAATCTCAACAACCTGGTACTCCGGATTGAACCCCGCCATCACCATGCCCCTTTTCTCAAGCTGGTCCACAAAGTACTCATTGAGCTCGTACCGGTGACGGTGCCGCTCCCATATTTCCTCCTGGCCGTAGAGGGCGAAACTCTGCGAGGACCGCTCAAGGAGACAGCGGTAATTCCCAAGGCGCATCGTACCGCCCTTATTTCGCATTCCCCGCTGAGAGGGAAGGAGGTCAATGACTGGATGGGTCGTATCGGGGTTGAACTCAGTGGAATGTGCATCGGAAAATCCAAGAACATTCCGGGCAAATTCAATCACCGCCACCTGCATCCCAAGGCATATCCCCAAAAAGGGAACACCCCGTTCACGGGCATACCGTACTGCCTCGATTTTCCCCTCAATCCCCCGGTGTCCGAATCCTCCAGGAACAAGGACACCATCAACTCCGGAGAGGACATCAGCAACGTTCGTCTCTTTCAGCATACCCGCCTCAATCGGGCGGATGACCACCTGAACTCCCAGGGAAGCAGCACTGTGCTTGAGGGCTTCGCAGATACTGAGGTAAGCATCCTTGGATTCCACGTATTTCCCCACAAGACCAATCACAACGCTGTCTTTCGCCCCCTTCATTCGCTGCACCATATCCGACCAGCCGGCCAGGTCTGCCTCATGAGCGCTCAGCCCGAGCTTGGCTGTAACAAGGTCTCCAACGCCACGCTCTTCAAGAACCAGGGGAACCTCGTAAATCGACGGAACGTCCATAAGGGGAACAATAGCTTCCTTTTCGATGTCACAGAAAAGGGCGATTTTCGAAATTACCTCGGCAGTGATGGGTCGAGAGGACCTGCACACGATGACATCAGGTTGAATGCCAATGCTCCGGAGTTCCTTCACGCTGTGTTGAGTGGGTTTGGACTTTAACTCTCCTGCCGCCTCAATGTACGGGACAAGAGTGACGTGGACATAGAGGCAATTGTCCTTACCGATGTCGTTTTTAATCTGCCGGATGGCCTCAAGGAAAGGCAACCCCTCGATATCCCCCACCGTTCCTCCAATCTCCACAATCGAGACCTCCGCTCCGCTTGCTTCCCGGAGACGGAAAATCTCTTCTTTAATCTGATTGGTAATATGGGGAATCACCTGGACGGTGGCCCCCAGGAAATCTCCCCGCCGTTCCTTGTCGATAACTGAGCTATAGATTTTCCCTGTGGTGACGTTACTTGATTTTGAGAGTTCCTCATCGATAAACCTCTCGTAGTGTCCAAGGTCAAGGTCTGTCTCTCCCCCATCGTACGTGACAAAAACCTCTCCGTGCTGATACGGATTCATGGTACCGGCATCCACATTGAGGTAGGGGTCGAATTTCTGCATCGTGACTTTCACCCCGCGGCTCTTGAGGATTCTCCCCAAAGAGGCCGCAGTGATGCCTTTTCCCAGGGAGGAGACAACCCCACCCGTCACAAAAATATACTTCCCAGCCTTTTTCCCCATGGTCTCAACCTCGCTCACATGCTCTCCGGAACCGAGATCCCAAGGAGCTCCAGGGCATTTCGCAGCACAATCTGGGTGAGTCGACACAGAGTCAGGCGAAAGGCCGTACGTGGAGTGTTTTCCTCGTCGAGGATTCGATGGAGATTGTAGAAGGCGTGAAAAGTCCCCGCAAGGTCGTGGAGGTAGTTGCAGAGAAGGTACGGCTGCCGGAGAAGGGCGCTCTGTTTCACGACCTCCGGGAAGTACACGATGGCCCTGGCAATGTCCCGCTCTTCCTCGTTCTCAAAGCCAGGACAGAGCGCCTCTGCAGAAGGTGCCCACTCCACACCTCGCTTTCTGGCTTCCCGGAAAACCGAAACAATCCGGGCATGGGCATACTGCACGTAGTACACCGGATTGTCCATGGATTGGCGCTTTGCCTCCTCTACATCGAACTCAAGGTGCGCTTCAGGATCCCGCATGAGGAAGTAATACCGGGCCACATCTACCCCCACTTCGTCAATCAGGCTTCGCAGAGGCACAAATTCCCCCTGTCGTGTGGACATCCGTTCCGGCTGTCCTCCGCGAAGGAGTGTTACAAACTGGACAATAAAGACCTCGAGGAAGTCCTCAGGAAGCCCCAGAGCCCGCATGGCAGCGTACATCCTCGGGATGTACCCGTGGTGGTCAGCTCCCCAGATGTCGATGACCCGCTCAAACCCCCGCTTCCATTTGTTCCAGTGGTAAGCAATGTCAGAAGCAAAGTACGTTGGCGCTCCGTTTTCCCGTACCAGTACCCGGTCCTTGTCGTCCCCCCAGAGAGTCGTCCGAAGCCACAGAGCCCCATCCTTCTCGTACGTGTACCCCCTCTCCCGGAGGAGTGAGAGCACGTACTCCACCTCTCCATTCTCGTACAGTGAGCGCTCGCTGAACCACACATCAAAGGAAACCCGGAAATCGTCAAGATCCCTCCGGATGTTCTCAAGGATTTTCCCCACAGCATATTCCCGGAAAACCCTTGCCCTCTCCTCCTCCGGTAGGTGGAGGAGAGCTGCTCCGCGCTCTTTGAAGAGTTCCCGGGCAATGTCCACCAGGTATTCTCCCCGGTATCCCCCCTCAGGGATATCCGCCTCTTCTCCAAGGAGCTGGCGGAAACGGGCTTCAAGAGAAGCCCCAAGGAGCTCTATCTGTTTCCCTGCATCGTTGATGTAATACTCCTTCTCAACCTGAAAGCCTGCTTTTTTCAGGATCCTGGCTAAAGCATCGCCGAAGGCCGCACACTTCCCATGTCCCACATGGAGAGGCCCGGTGGGGTTGACGCTCACAAACTCCACTTGAATTCTCTTTCCCTTGCCAAGGTCAATCTCTCCAAAACGTTCGTCCTCCTCCAGGACTCTGGCGAGGAGCTTCAGAAGAAAACCATCCTCAAGGATGAAGTTGATGAAGCCCCCTCCAGCCACTTCAACCCGGGCCATACCCGAAAGCAGCTCCTGAAGAACTCCCCGGAGGTCCTGCGCCACCTCTCTTGGCGGACGCTTCGCAATACGGGCCAAAAGAAAAGCAACATTGGTGGCAAAGTCCCCGTGTTTCTTTTCCCGCGTTGGCTCAACCACAAACTCGACATGTTCCCAAGAAGAGTCGAAAGACCGAAGGGCTTCACAGACCTTTTCTCTGAGCGATTCAAGAATGAGGTAACTCATCGTCGCTCTCCCCAGTTCTACGAGTCCTCCTGGAATCCTGGGTCATTATATATTTTTTTCTCCCTCGCTTCAACCAAAAAGAAAGGGAGCTCCTGCTCTCCCTGAGGAAGAGCTCCCTCGAAGTGCTGACAAAGCTCGGTCTTGTCCTTCCTCCACACTCATGGTAAGCTCATGGGAGAAGTGCCACCAAAGGACAGCAGGAGGAGACCATGGAGTACTTCCTTGGGATTGATCTTGGAACTCAGAGTGTCAAGGTCGTCTGTTACGACGAGGAGGGGAATTTTGTCGCCTTAGCGAGTCGGGAATACTCCATTCTGACCCCAACCCCGGGGTATGCAGAGCAACATCCGGAGACCTGGTGGGAAAAAACCAGAGAAGCCATACAGGAGGTTCTTGCCACCCTCCCGGAGCCTACAATCCGGGCCCTGAGTTTTTCCGGACAGATGCACGGAACAGTGATGCTTGATGAAAGTCTCGTCCCCCTGTACCCAGCCATCATCTGGGCCGACCAGAGAAGTCACCAGGAAGCCCGGGAAATCCGAGAAAAAGTCGGTGAATACCTAAAACTTGCGGGAAGCGATGTTGCCACAGGCTTTATGGCGGCAACGCTTCTTTGGGTTCGAAGAAACCTCCCGGATGTCTACCGCCGGGTCCGCTTCGTTCTTCTTCCCAAAGACTTCTTGAAGGTGAAACTGGGGCTCCCTCCCACAACGGATGTTGCCGACGCCTCCTCAACGCTCCTTTTCAACATTCGCCTGCGGAACTGGTCGGAAGAAATCCTCGCCGCTCTTGGCCTTGACCGGGCGATTTTCCCTCCTGTCCATGAGTCCACCCAGGTCATAGGACAGGTGGCAAGAAACGTCCGGGAAGAATTGGGAATGAAAGGGCCTTGCCTTGTGGTGGCAGGAGCAGGAGACCAGCACTGTGCCGCTTTAGGGAACGGCGTCACCGATGAGGGAGAACTCCTCGTCACCATCGGCACCGGAGGACAGGTTTTCACCCCGATCACGCAGCCCCTTGTGGATGCGAAGCTTCGCATCCACACCTTCTGCCACGCCGTCCCGGGATTCTGGCACCTCCTTGGGGCCACGCTCTGCGCAGGGCTTTCCCTGAGCTGGTTCAAGAAGTCCATCCTCGACTCAGGCACACACGTTTTCGACTTCCGCAACCTCGACCAGGAAGCGCAAAAGGTCGACGCCGGATGCAATGGATTGCTCTTCTTTCCTTACCTCATTGGAGAGCGCACCCCGTACATGGACCCTCATGCCCGGGGTGCTTTCGTGAATCTCCACCTTACCCACCAGCGAGGGCATTTCGTCCGGGCCATCATGGAAGGAGTGGGTTTCGGCCTCAGGAACGCCGTTGAGGTGTTCCGTGAGCTCGGAGTCGACTTCCAGCGAACGGTCTTTTCAGGAGGCGGGGCAAGGAGCAACCTCTGGCGGCGAATCGTTGCCTCGATCCTCGACATGCCCCTTTTCACCACCCAGGTCAGGGAAGAGGCCGCCACTGGGGCGTGTATCCTCGCGATGGTCGGCAGCGGACGCTTCGGAAGCGTCGATGAGGCCACACGAGTCCTCGTCCAGTATACCCACCCTACGCTCCCTGATCCAGCGTGGGTGGAGGTATACCACAGGCTGTACCAGAAATTCCAGAAGGGATACACTGCCCTCCGCGAACTCTCCCCGGGAACCTAACCCTTTTTCCGGAACTCGTGGGAGATTTGCTCAATCCGGGCAAACCGCTCCGCGTCGATGTCGATGTGGAAGACCTGAGCAATGACCTGGGTCCACCCGTGGATGAAGTATATCCACCCGTCTTCCACGTGGAGATGTCGCTCTTTTGCCTGCGCCAGGGCCTGGTGCATGAACTTGAGATCCCCCCGGTAGTTCAGCTCCCAAACGAGGCTGTGCATGGGGAAAACGCACGCATCGGTGAGAGGAGAGCCAGGACGGTCCTTGCCAAGTCCTGTGGCATTCACGATGAGAGAGTACGGCTTGACCCGCGCCAAAACTGCATCGTTCACCTCAGACGTGGGGGCATGGATGTACTCTGCATCGACATTGGGGTTGATTTTGGGCATGAGTTCTTTCATCGCTTCAAGGCGAGGGGTACTGCGGTTCGTTACGTAGAGCTTCGTGGGCATGTTGTCCTTCTTTTTGGGATCAAAAAGATACGCAGCAATCGCCCGGGCACTGCCCCCTGCCCCCATGATGAAGACTTCCCCACCGTGCTCTTTCCAGAAATTGGGCGGGATGAACGCCTCCATGGCCAGGCCGCTTGAGATGGGATCCTTGGCATGTCCCTCAAGGCGCCCGTTGTTCTTCGAGATTGAAGAGAGCTCTCCAAAAAGCTGGGCATAGGGGTCAAGGTAATCGAAAAGGTCTCTGGCTGCCTCATAGAGGTCAATCTTGTGGGTTGTGACAAGCGCTCCAAGAGAGAGCGGGTCCTCTTTGATGAAGGACACCACCTCCCGGTAGACCTCCCGGGGCGCATGGATCTCGATGTCTATCCCTTTGAGGACTGCATCCTTGAGTCCCAGCTCTTGAGCCCAGAGCGGGAAAAGCTTCATGATCGAGGACTGGGATGTGGTAACCCCGATGAAGTACATCGTGGGTTGCGTTGCCTTTTCAGGAAGCCGAAAGCCCATGCCTCATCCTCCTCACCTTTTAGGTTTCCATTTCGGGTTCTCCCGCACGACAACCTGTCCATCCTCTTCAAGGACGACCTTCGGAAAGCCCGTCTCCTCGATCGTGGCGTAATCATGCCCTGCGTCAGCCGGGAAAATGCAGTAGAAGATGAGGGGTTCTCTCCCCACGTTAACGGAACGATGCGACCAGAAAGGCGGAATGTACGAGGCCGTCCCGGGATACATGGGAAGGACCTCACACTCTCCTTCCGGTGACGCCATGATGAGTCGACCTTCACCGCGGAGGCAAAAGTAAATCTCGGCGGTGTCGAGTTTCTCGTGGAGGTGTCCCTTGGTCAGGAAGAACTCCTGTCCGACCTTCCCGGGGTAAATAATGGTCGTGCAATGGGCGAGGTGCCCGGGTTCCTCGGGAATCTCAGCGTAGATGACCTCGTAGACGAGAGGGTCTCCTTCCCGAAGCATGGCTTCTGCCGCCTCCTGGTTCTGGAAGATGTACCTCACATCGCTGAGACGGCGCACAACCCTTTTCCCTGGCTTCAACTCTCCAGTGGTGAAGTCCACAAAAACGTTGAATGGTTTCATAGCGGATCTCCTCGCTTTCTCACGGAATAAGGACAACCTTTAAGGCATCCTTCCCCTCCATGAGCCGCAAGCCCTCTTCAATGGCCTCAAGGGGGAGCGTGTGGCTCACAAGGTAGGAGAGGTCAAGCTGCCGCACAAGAAGGTCCAAAGCGGCACGGACGTGGAAATTGTTCGAGCGAGTGGTTCCGGTCACAAGGAGCTCCTTGTAGTGGATGAGGTTTGTGGCAAGGGGAACTTCAGGAGTACCAGGCGGAAGACCTCCAAAGAAGTTGATTCGCCCGAAAACTCCGGCCACTTCCAGGGCCTCTCTCTGGGCATCGGGTGCCGGAGCAGCCACAATGACCACATCCACATCGCGGAGGACGTCCTTGACTTTCCTCTCGCCCACGACAATCGTTCGGGCTCCCCTTGCAGCAGCTCTCTCAAGGCGGGAAGGGCTGATATCGGCCATCCATATCTCCCGGGCTCCAGAAAGGCGGGCAAGCTCAAGGAACATGAGACCGATGGGTCCTGCACCGTAGATGAGGACCGTGTCGCGGAAACTCACCGAAAGGGGCAAAAATCCGTGAACCACACAGGCAAGGGCTTCCGCAAAGGAAAACATCACCGGATCCGCTTCAGGTGGCAGAGGAAAGACGTTGCCCTGGCGCACCGCCTCTTCCGGAACCCGCATGTACTCGGCAAACCCACCGTCTTCGGTAATCCCCAGGGCTTTCCCGGAGGGACAGTGGTGCTGTGCTCCGGCAACGCAAAAACGGCACTTTCCACAGCCGTAGTTCGGTGCCACAAGAACGAGCATGCCCTCTGCGAGATCCGTAACTCCCTCCCCAACCTCCACGATTTCCCCCACGACCTCGTGCCCCAAAATGCGCTGCACTCCCTGTGGAATGGACCCGTGGCCTCTTCGGGCAATCCGGAGATCCGTTCCACAGAGGCTCGCTGCGCGCACCCGCAAAAGCACCTCACCCCGGCCAATCTGGGGAACGGGGACATCCACGATACGTATACCTTGGGGGTAGGAAAACACCGCCGCTTTCATGGCTTTCTCCTTTCCTCAGCGAATGAGTGACCTGAAACGCGTCATGACCTCGTTCATCTTCTCCATGGTCTCAAGGTAGAACGGTAAGAACTCCTGGTACTGCCTGTGGAGGTTCTCGTCAGGCTCAAAAACGGAAACCTTTGCCACAGAGGAGAACGCCTTCTCCTCGAGATTGGTGAACACACCTACACCAAATCCCGCAACCATCGCCGAGCCCCAGATGGAGAATTCCTCCCGATTGAGTGTCACATAGGGTATGCCGAGGATGCTTGCCTTGAGGCGGTTCCAGAATGCCGACTTTGCTCCGCCACCGATGACCCGAACCTCGGAGAAGTGGATTTCCGGCATGAGCTCCCGAAGAACCTTGAGGTAAAAGGCATACTCAAAGGCAATACCCTCAAGAATGGCAAGGAAGAGATGCTCCCGGGTGTGGTCCCAGCTAAATCCAGCAAAAACTCCCCGAAGGTACGGCTGTGTGGGGCAATTCCTCCCCCGAAGATGGGGAAGGAAGACAATGCCAGAAGGCGGCACGACACGCTTTTCCACCTCTTCATTGATGCGGGCAAAGGCATCGGGGTTGTGCACAAGCTCCCGGAAGAGCTCGTTCCGGGCCCACTCCACATCCATGCCGCCCCCGTTGATGTAGGCCATGGGGTAATAGTATCCCTCAAGAACAGAACGGGGGAAAAGGAGGGTTTTGTGCTGCACATCGGGCACAAACCGGTCCACAAAAACGGCAAAACACGAGGCCGTCCCGGCGATATCAAAGGCAATCCCGGGCCTCACCACCCCTGCCCCCAGGGTGTTCGCCGCCTGGTCCCCGCACCCGGCAACGATGGGAATACCCGAGGGAAGGCCCATGGCCTCTGCCCACTCTGCCCGGAGCGTCCCCACAATTTCCCAGGGAGCAAGAATACGGGGCATTTTCTCCTTTTCGATATCGAAAAGCCCGAGAATCTCCTCATCCCACGTTTTCCTCTCGAGGTCAGCAAAGCAGGAGAAATGAATATAGGTGTAATCGATGTACGTTTCATCCCCCTGGAGTCCCGCGAGCTTCTGTGCCACCCAGCAGGCCGGAACGGTGAACTTGGCAATGCGCTGGTAAACTTCAGGGTGCTCGTGTTTCCACCAGAGGATTTTCGGTCCGTGATTGATGCTTGGACCCATGCCGGATCTCGTGATGATGAGATCCTCAGCTTTCTTCATCTCCTCGGCATATGGGGCCGAACGCACGTCAAGCCAGGAGTCGTAAGGGGTCGCCGCTTCCCCCCTTGCATCCACCCCCATAATACCTGCCATCTGGCCATCGATGGCTATCGCAAGGATCTCTCTTGGGTTCACCCCGCTTTTTTCCACAACCTCCCTTACTGTGCGGACCACCGAGAGGAGCATTTCCTGGGGGTCCTGCGTGACGCTCCCATCCCGGCCATAGATAATGTTGGAACTCTCCCGGGCAATGGCCAGAGCGTTCCCCTCGGTATCAAAAAGCCCGGTTTTCGTGGCCGTCGTCCCAAGGTCACACCCAATGAGAAACGCCACCATCACCACTCCTTTATCGCCACTGGTTGCCCCAGGGCGAGGGATTCGTGTCCTGCCTCAACAACCCGCACCACCCGGAGCCCATCTTCAAGAGAAGGTGTGGGCGCAGTACCAGCAAGGACCGCGCGAATGAAGGCCTTGAGTTCCTCAAGGTACCCATCTTTGAAACGGAGTGCCCATCCCGCCTGGGTGTCCCGGATGGCTTTCTTCTCAGGCGTATAGAGGACGGGACCTCTCCCCTCCGTCTCCCCAACCCGAATCATGCCCTTTGTCCCCAGAATCTCCATCCGGGCGTCATAGGCATACCCTACAGGGCATCCTCCGTCAACCACCCCGAAGGGACCGTCAAGAAAGGCCATGGTGAGAAGGTAGTGGTCGTAGAAATCGGGGAACTGTGTTCTGGCCTCCGGGGACTTGAAGTTCTTCGCCTCCATGAAAACCCGCTCTGGTTTTTTCTGGACAAACCACAGAACGGCATCGATATCATGGGAGGAGACTTCAGCAAGCATCCCACCGCTTCTTGCCCGATCCCAGATCCAGGCCGGCGGAAGACCAGGACCTCTCCCTGTGGACTTCACAAGGACCAGGTCGCCAATGAGTCCCTCCTGAACCATCTCCCAGGCCCTCCGGATCTCCGGGTCATACCGGCGCATGAAGCCAATCTGGAACTTCACCCCCGCCGCTTCCACTGCCCTCTTCATGGCCAGGGCCTCTTCGAGATTCTGCGCTAGAGGCTTCTCGCAGAAAATGTGTTTTTTCGCCCCTGCAGCCTTCTCAACGATATCCCGGTGGGTGAAGGTGAGAGAGGCAATGCACACCGCATCGAAGTTCTCCTTTTCAAGAGCTTCGTCAAAAGACGTGTACCAGCGAACCCCAAGTTCTCCGGCCGCTTCTTGAGCTTTCGCCGCATCCACGTCCACCACCGCTTTCAGCTCCCCTTCGGGGATGTAGTGGACGAGGTTGCGCCCGTGAACCATTCCCGCCCGTCCTGCACCGACAAGAACAAAGGTGACCTTCTCCATGCTCTTCCTCCACCTCTAATCTCTCGTAACTCTTCGCCGCCACTGGTCAAAGACCACAACCGCCACGATGAGGAGTCCGTTCACCACTCTCTGCCAGAAAGGCTCAACGTTAAGGAGATTGAGGCCATTTGAGAGAACTCCCATGAGGATAGCACCGATCAAGGTTCCGAAAACCGACCCCTTACCCCCAAAGAGATTCGTCCCTCCGATGACCACTGCAGCAATGGTCTGGAGTTCCAGGCCCTCAGCCATCAGGGCATTGGCCGAATTCATCCGGCCCACAAGCACAAGACCGGCAAGACCACAGTAGAGCCCTGAGACTCCATAGACAAGGATTTTGATCCGATCCACATTGATCCCTGCCGCACGGGCCGCCTCCCGGTTCCCACCCACCGCATAGAGCGAACGTCCAAAGGTGGTCCGGTTCAGGATAAACCAGGTAATGGCCACAACAAGAAGGGCAAACACCATGGGAACCGGAATGCCCTTGATGTCCCCGCTCCCCAGCCAGACAATGCTTTGCGGGAGATATCCCGCAAGCTTCGTCGCCGTGAAATGGGAGGGAACGGGAAGACCACCGGTGATAAGGAGCGCAATGCCCCGTATGGCGCCAAGCATACCAAGGGTGGCGATGAAGTCAGGAATTCTCCCCTTGGCAATGATGACACCGCTGGCCAGCCCCGCCAGGGTGGCAAAGAAAACTCCAAGGAGCGCACCACTTACAAAGGGCCACCCCCAGTAACTCATGGCCACTGCCGCAAGACAGCCTCCCAGGGCAAGTACTGAGCCAACGGAGAGGTCGATCCCAGCGGTGATGATGACCATCGTCTGTGCCGAAGCCGCAATGAGCACCACAGCCACCTGTCGGAAAATGTTCAGCCAGTTGCCCAGGGTGAAGAAGTGTGGCGAAAGGATGGCAAAAGCCGTACTCAGCACCACAAGCCCAACCAGTGACCCACCCTTCAGAAGAAGGCTCACCAGAGCTCGGGACAGGCTCTCTCCCTCCCGCCATGCAGGAATTGCTCTATTTTGAGGCAACGCAGGCACCTCCTTCAGGAAACTCCACTGGCCACAGCAAGGAGCACGGTTTTATCGATACCATCCGTGCGCTCAAAAATCCGCACAATTCTGCCACCTCGCATAACCGCAATCCGGTCTGCCACCTCGAGAGCCTCCACCGGTTCGGAAGTGATGTAGAGAATGGTCAGTCCCTGGCGGGCAAGGTCCCGCACCATGGCGCGGATTTCAAACTTGGCCCCTACGTCAATCCCCCGGGTGGGTTCGTCCATGATGAGGAGCTTTGGTTTTCGGGCCAGCCACCGGGCAAGGAGCACCTTCTGCTGGTTCCCTCCACTCAGGTACAGAACCTCCCGAAAAACATTTGGGGTTTTGATCCGGAGAGAGCGGACGAAGTCTTCCGCAAGACCCACCTCTTCCCGAAGGCGGAGAATACCCCTTCGGGAAACCCGGGAGAGAATGGCCAGGGTGATATTGGCGAAAACAGGGAGCTCATACACCAGAGCCCGCCGGCGGTCCTCAGGAAGGTACCCGATACCAAGGGCAATAGCCTCCTGAGGGCTCTTGGGTTGTACGACTTTGTCCTCAAGCGTCATTTTTCCTGCCGTTCGCTCAAGGCCGAAAAGCCCTCGTGCCAGGGTTGTCCGACCCGAACCGATAAGACCAAAGAGGACAAAAACCTCTCCCTTCCGGACTTTCAGATTCACATCTCTGACAAAACCCCCTGACGAGAAGCCTTCGAGGGCAAGCATCACCGCTTCAGTGTGGTCTCCTCCATGACCTGTCTCAAGCACCTCCACTGACTTCCCCGTCAGGTACTCAAAGAGCATCCGCTCGTCAAGGCGACGAGCCTCTTCGGTGACGACCTTTCGACCATCTCGAAGGACCGTCACCCGATCGGCAATGCGCAGGGCCTCGTGCAGTTTATGAGAAATAAAAATAATGCCGATGCCGGTCTTTTTAATCTCGGCAACCAGCTCAAAAAGGCGGTTGACCTCGTCCTCGCTGAGGGCCGAGGTCGGCTCATCTAGAAGAAGAATTCGCAAATTCGGTCGGCTTACAGCTTTGAGAATCTCCACCGTTTGCTGCTCGGCAACACTCAAAGACCCAACAGGGGTGCGGGGATCCTCCCGGATACCGAAGCGCTCGAGGAGATGAGCGGTTTCGGAGAAAATCGTGTTCCAGTCGACTTGAACACCCCGCCTGGGCCATCTCCCCAAGAAGATGTTCTCGGCGATACTCAGGTCAGGAACAAGGGAAAGTTCCTGTTGCACCAGGACAACACCGGCATTCAGGGCATCCCGGGGGGAGAGAAAATGCACTGACTTTCCGTCAAGGAAAATCTCTCCGGCATCTCTGGGAATAATACCGCTTATGATTTTCATCAACGTGCTTTTCCCGGCGCCGTTTTCCCCCAAAAGGGCATGAACCTCCCCCGGAAGCACATCCATGCTCACCGTATCGAGTGCTTTCACCCCGGGGAAGGATTTGCTGACGTTGCGGACCTCAAGAATCGGCGTTTGCGGCATCACCATACCGTGTATCCCCCATCAACACTCAAAACCGCACCGGTGGCATAACCAAGAAGAGGAGAAGCGAGAAAGAGAATAGCCGCAGCAATCTCTTCGGGCTTGCCGAGCCTTTTGAGAGGCCGAGAATCCTCAAGACTTTTTCGCACTTTCTCCGGATCTCTTTCCTTCCTGAGCGCTTCCTCTACAAGAGGAGTGTACGTCGTTCCCGGACAGACGCAGTTCACTCGCACGCCATAGCTGGCAAAGTCCACCGCGCAACTCCTCGTGATGGAGATGACTGCAGCCTTGGTGAGGTTGTACACCATCTGGTTCGGGATGGCTACAAGGCCAGCCTCAGAAGCCACATTCACGATAACGCCGCTTCTTCTCTCCACCATTCGCCTCCCCACACTTTGGGTGCAGAGGATCACCCCTTTGACGTTCACGTCAACAAGCCTTGCAAAATCCTCCTCGGTGAAGACCAGAGCGTCGCCCTTGGCGTAGACCCCGGCGTTATTCACCAGGATGTCGATTTGGCCAAAGCGGTGCAGCACCTTTTCGACCATCTGGTCCACGCTGTCTTTTTGAGATACGTCCACCTCGACAAACTCGGCGACAAAGCCCTGCTTTTTGAGGTCCTCCTCCAGGGCTTTCCCCCTCTCCGGGTTCGCCTCAGCGATAACAACCTGAGCTCCTTCCTGGGCAAAAAGCCGAACCGTAGCCTCACCGATCCCTGCGCCGCCACCGGTAACGATGGCCACTTTCCCGCCGAATCCAAGGTCCAAGGGGTTTCACCTCCTGAGGAAAGGGCCCCCAAAGGGGGCCCGATCTCTTACTTTTCGAGGTATGCCTTCTTGATGGCTTCCCAGTCAATGGGCTCAAGATAGGGATTCGGGTAGAACATGTCGGCGTTACCCTGCCATTCAATCCGTGGACGGATATCCACAAACTGCGGTACCTGATCCTTCAGGCCCAGAGCAAGCATAACCGCGTATTTTGTTCCGTACCAGCCCCACTCAGGGAAGCCGTGCCAGGTCTCAGCAATGAGCCGTCCTTCGCGGATTCGCTCCACGGACTCAGGTGTTCCGTCGTTAGTGAAGACCTTGACTTCAGTTCTTCCTAAGCGCTCGCAGGTAAGCATGGCACCGAGACCCATTTCATTTGAAGCTGCCCAGATGAAATCCAGCGTCCCTTTTGGATTGGCCGAGAGGATGTCCTCGGTAACCTTAATGGCCTTTTCCCTGTTCCAGTCTGCAGGGAGAGTGGTGACGATTTTGATTCCCGGGAACTGGTCGATGACGGAGTGGAATCCCCGAAGCCGCGCGGTGGAGAAGAACCCTCCAGCAATGCCCTCGATGATGGCACCGGTAGCCTGGATTTTGTCCTTGAGGTTCTCGATGACCTCCGGGGTGTAGAGCTTCTGCCAGAACTCAAGGTCAAGGAAGGTTTCCGGTGCAACGTCCACTTTTTCTCCCTCACCCAGGACTCCCGGTCCGCCAAAGTAATCCACCACGGCGTAGGCGGAAATCGTTCCTGCCACCGTGTTGTCAAAACCAATATAGCAGTCAACATCTACACCTTCAATAGGTTCTAAGAGGTTGACCACAATGACCGGGATGCCGGCTTTCTTGGCCTCCTGGAGGGCCGGCTTCACAACCTCGACCTCAATTGGTGAAATGGCGATAACATTGACTTTACGCTGGATGAAATCCTCGATGATAGCTATCTGGTCTGCAAAGGCCGTGTGTGCAGCAGGAGCACGGGTGACAATCTCGACGTTGATACCGTGGTTTCGGGCATCCGCTGCGGCTTTCTCAAAGAAGTCGGTGGCCGTCTTGAACACTCCGGTAATGTCTGGCGGAGTCCAGCCGATGGTGATTTTGGGGATATCCTTACCCCACACTCCAAGGGCCAACCCAAGCACGAACACCAGCACGAATACAACGCCCAAGCTTCTCCGCATACCAAAACCCCCTTTGTGCGTTTATTTTTTGCCCCCAGAAGGGGCAAAATGCCGCTTCTCCAGTGCTTTCAAGAACGCCAGACCTTCTCTGAGGAGCACATCGCTTGAGGGAACCATTTTCCGCCAGACACAGGTTCCGGCCCGCATGGAATCGGAGACCTCTGCAAAAGATTCCATCCCCACAACACCCCGGTAGTCCCCCTCGGCAAGAGCCCGAAAGATGCCTTCCCAGTCAACGGTCCCGGTCCCGGGAATCCCCCGGTGGCTCTCGCTCAGGTGGTAGTGGCAGAGGTACGGAATTGCCTTCTTCGTGGGAGTATAAAAATCGTTCTCCTCGATGTTCATGTGGTACGAATCAAGGTGAATCCTCATATTGGGCTCGTCGATCATCCTGAGGAGCTCAAGCGCCTGGTCACAGGTGTTGATGAGAAAGGTCTCATACCGGTTCACAGGTTCAATCCCCACAAGAAGCTGAGCATCCTGAGCCCACTGGGCCACCTTCTTCAGGGCTTCCGCAGCACGTTCCAGATATTCCCGACCGGGGATGGTCGCAATGCGCTTTCCCAAAGCTGAGTAGATCACCCCCGAAAAGCTCAAAGCCCCCATCTCCGCCGAGACATCCACGCACCGCTTGAGGTATTCAAGACCCTTTCTGCGTACCGCCGCATCAGGAGAAGAAACGTCGGTCTCCTCAGAGAGCACCGTGGAGGTCACGATTCGCAAGCCAAGCCGTTCTGCTTCTTTTCGAATGCTCTGGGGGTGAACAGACTCGATATCCATGAGGGGGATTTCAATGGCATCAAAACCGAGTTCCCGGGCCCTGGAAAGAAGAGGAAGGGACTCTTCGGTCCATCGAGACGTCCAGGCATAGGCATGAACCGCGTACAGTAATCTTCCCACAGGCATCAGCTCCTCAGCACCCTCACCCGCACTCTCCCCTTGTCTCCCCGGAAACGGGAGATGAAGAGGTCAATGGGGCGGTCGTTGACATCGTAGGTGATGTTCTCCATAAGAAGGACCGGAGCCTTGGGTTCAAGGCCCAAAAGCTCGGCATCCCGGTCGGTGGCAAGGACTGGTTCCAGACTCACCTCTGCCCACTGGGGCTTGAGGTTGTAGCGTTCAGTGAGGAGACGGTACAGCGAGCGGTCGGTGAGGTCTTCCTCCAAAAGCCCGGGGCAGAGGTGGTGGGGGATGTGGTTCTGAACCCAGACCACAGGTTCATCCTCCACGAAGCGGAGGCGCTCGATGAAGATGACCTTCTCTCCTTCTTTGAGCTGCAGTGCCCTGGCAATGCGTTTGGGAGGATCCTGGAGTTCTTTGCGGAGGACTTTGGTCTTCAAGGTGTAGCCTCGCTGGGCCATGTCCTCGTAGAAGGTGACAAAGTGCTGGATGAACCCGTACTCGAGCTTGGGCTTGGCCACAAAGGTCCCCCGACCCTTCTCCCGGGTGAGGAGCCCTTCATAGACCAGTTCCTTCAGGGCCTGACGGACGGTGGGACGGCTGATGCCGTACTTTTCCGAGAGCTCCCGCTCAGAGGGGAGCAAATCCCCGGGGGCAAGGACGCCTTCCTCAATTTGCTCCCGGATGATCTCCTTGAGCTGGTAGTAGAGAGGAATGGGGACTTTTCGGTTGAGGGTAGACACGCCTCCACTCCTTCTGTCGATACGTTCGTATGCTAAAAGGTTAAATGGTATTTACCGAAAGAGATTATACCCTTCACGCTCTCCTTCGTCAACCTCTCCTCCCTTATTCGGGAAGGCGAAAAACGGTTTCCTCAATGGTTTTCAAAAAGTGAATCCCCCGCAGAGCAATCTCGTCGGGCTCGGCGAATTTCTTCTCTTCAGAGCCCGGAATATCCCCACCCAATCGATATGGTCATCTCCAGGAATACCCCTTGGCTGGCACGGCAATGGCAATGGAAGAGGAGGTCGGGGAGTCAGGGTGATTTCAACGCCCTCAAAACCCATTCCCCGAAGACGGGGCAAAAGCGAGAAGACACACTCTTCTTGCACTTCGGGAAACCACATGTGGGAAAAGGCTCCGTACTTCATGGCTTCACTTCACCACTCGAATCCTTTTTCGGTCCATGGTGGCAACGGCCACCCCAACAGCAATGAGGCCAAAAATCACCATCTGGATGTCCCGGCCCAGGGCCAGCATCAACATGCCGCTTTGAATCCAGGTGATAATGATGACCCCAAGGAGCGTGCGATGTGGACCTCCCATCCCTCCGGAAAGCGCCGTGCCCCCGGCGACAACACTGGCAAAGAGAGGAATGGACATGTCAGAGCCAATCAGCATGGATCCCCCACCAAGCTGAGCCATGTAGAGAACCCCAGAAAGGCCAGCGAGGAACCCGCTGAGCATAAAAACATAGACCCGCTGACGCTCAACGTTGATCCCCGAAAGCCGCGCCGCGGTGAGATTCCCTCCAATAGCATACGTTCTCCTCCCAAAAGGCGTGCAGAGGGCAACAAAGGTGCACAGAGCCCAGATCCCCATGGCCCAGTAGAAAATCGAGGGTAATCCAAAAATAAAGGTTGTGGCCAGTGCCCGAAAGCGCTCATTGTACATGATATGGAGAAAGCCTTTCGAGAGATAGAGACCAATCCCCTCAACAACAATGGAAACCCCCAAGGTGGCCATAAAGGAGGGGACGTTGAGATAGGCAAGAAGAACACCGTTGAGCAAACCAAGACCTGTACTCACAAGGAGCGCAAAAGGAATGGCCCAGAAACCGAGCTTTTCAATGTACATGACACAGAGGAGTGCGGCAAGCTTCAGCACGCTCGGTACCGAGAAATCAAACGACCCCATCATGATGACAAAAGTCAGGCCACAGGCGGCAATGAGAAAATACGACATGGCATACACCAGAGTCACAAGGCCTTCGTACCTCAGGAAAGTCGGGTTCACCGCCTGGAATCCCAGAATGATGATGCTGGCAACAAGAAGCGGCCATAGCGTCCCGGCGTTCTTTTTCATCCATTCCCGGGAGAATGTTGCAATCACTGTTCTCCGCCTCCTCAGGTGATTTCAACACCCCTGAGACCCCGTGCTCCCACGATAATCGACACGATGAGGAGGATACCTACAAGGAGCTGAAGAATCTCTGGATGCAGAAGGGAAAGGTACAGCCCCCGGTAGAAAACGCTGAAGGTCAGAGCCCCAAGAAGGGTTCGCTGTGGTCCCCCGCTCCCCCCAACAAGAGGTGTTCCCCCAAGGACAATGGCTACAAGAGGCCAGACGACGTTTTTGAGGTTGAGCTCCACCGGAACCGAGCCCCCAAGGTGCTGGAAGAGCACAATGGTTCCAAGTCCGGTGAAAAACCCACTTAAGGTGAAGGCGAGGATTTTGTACTTCTCAACCGGTATCCCCGCAAGCTTTGCCCCTTCTTCATTCGAACCAATGGCGTAAAGGTAAAGCCCCACGCGAGTTCGGACCATGAGGTAGATGGCGGCTCCAATGAGGGGAAGGGACCAGAGGAATGCCGTGGGAATGTAGGGCACAAGGGAAGCAGTGATGAATTCGTACCCCTTGACGGTCCGCGAATATCCCCCAGAGAGCACCGCGGTAAGCCCCCAGTAGACCACAAGGAGACACAGGGTCAGAATGAAGGAGGGGACCTTTCCCCTGGCATGAACCACTCCTACCAGGAATCCGGTTCCAAGGCCAAGAAGAGGAAAAACGCAGATGGCAAAAAGCCCAAGAACTGGAGTCAGAAGCCAGACAAGCACTCCTCCAAGCATCCAGATTCCCACGTACGAGAGATCCAGAGATCCCGTCACCACCACCATTGAGGGACCCAAGGCAAAGAGCACAAGCGTCACGAACTGCTTAAGAATCGTGGTGAGATTAAGGGTAGTGAGGAATCGCTGGGGATAGAGGAGGGAGAAAAGCACCACAAGCCCCACAAGGACAATGGCTACCGGATGACGCACAAGAAGGAGAAAGGGATACCACACCCGCCTAGTCTTCACCATCTCACCCCACCGTCACTTCCTGGAGTTCCTCCGCGCTCACGGTCCTCTGCACCCTCCCACCCCGCATCACCAGGACCCGGTCGCAGAGGAGGGCGTACTCTTTGGGGTCATCGCTCACGAGAATGAACGAAATCCCCTTCTGCTTCATCTCAAGGAGCACTTCGTAGATATCCTCCCGGGCCCCCACATCAATACCAATCGTGGGGTCTTCAAGAAGAAGGATGTCGGGGCTTCGCTCCAGCCATTTCCCGACCGACACCTTCTGCTTGTTCCCACCGCTCAGAGAGTAACATTCTGCGTGCACACCGGGAGCCTTGATTTCCAATTTTCCCATCACCCCTTCGGCAATGCTCCTCTCCACCCCAAAACGAATCACAGGGAAAAACTTCCCGAGAACCTTCTTGAGATTCACGATGGAGATATTCTTGGCAATGGACCAGTGGAAGAAGAGTTCCTTCCCCGCTTCTCCTGAACAGTAGCCTACACCCCGCTCAAGGCGGACATGGGGAGGTTCACCGGAGAAAGCCTCCTGCCCTTTGATGACCAGTTTCCCACCATCGAATCCAAGAATCCCGGCGATAGTCCGCAGAACCTCGCTTTTCCCGGAACCCGCAGGCCCAAAGAGACCAAGGCACTCTCCTCTGCAAAGCTCAAAGGAAACGTCGTAGTAGCATCCGCGCCTTGTCAGTCCCTCTACTCGCAGGACCACCTCAGAAGACACCGTCTTCTTCCGGGCCTCAAAGGTGTACGCCAGCGATTCTCGTCCCACGATGGCTCGGAAAAGGTCCTCTTCGGTCACAGCGTCTTGAGCAAGGTCGTAATGGGCGACGAGCTTCCCATCCCGGAGGACGTACACCCGGTCAACGAATTCCATGACCTCGGGGATAATATGGGAGACGAAAATGAAAGAACAGGTCTCCTTCATTCGGAGAATGTTCTGGAAAAGTTCCCTCCGTTCCTCAAGGGTTAAAGGAGCAGTGGGCTCGTCGAGGATAATGACCGGAGCTACATCTTTCCCCCGGCTTTCAAGGCGCACCCCAAGAACCGCCCGGGCAATCTCCACCATTTTCTGGGTCGCCAGAGGGAGTTCATACATAAAGTCCTCAACGTCGCAGACAACGTGGAATTCGTCAAGGATGTCCCTTGCCTCCCGTTTCATCCGCTCGCTCTGCAATCCCCACGGTCCCCGGTACTGCTCCTCGTGCCCCAGGAAGAGGAACTGGTACACCCGAAGGTGAGGGATAACCCCCCGCTCCTGGTAAACTATGGAAATTCCCCGCTGTGCCGCCTCTTTGGGATTCCGGGGAAAAGGAACCTCTTTCCCCCCAAGGAGGAGTATACCCTGGTCCGGAGCATGGACCCCCACGAGAATCTTCATGAGGGTGGATTTTCCCGCACCGTTCTCTCCCACCACGCCGACAATTTCGCCCCGGTACACCGCGATGCTCACTTCATCCAGAGCCCGCACCACGGTATCGAAGGTTTTAGAGACATTCCGGACCTCAAGAACAGGAGTGTCGTTTCGCCTCATCGTGCAACCTCGACTGGAGAAAAAGGAAATGGAGAAAAAGGAAAGAAAGCCCCTGCCTGCTTGCAAGCAGGCAGGGGGGTGAACTTCACTTCCAGATAGGATCCCACTTGAGCTCTGGTGGAAACTTCTCGATGTACTTCTGTGCCTCTTCCCAGGTATCGGCCCAGCTGAAATCGAGGAAGAAATCGTAGAGGGCGGCAACGTGTTTCCGGAAGGCTTCCATGCTTCCGAATTTCTCAAGCTTTGCCGGGAAGTAGTAGTCGTGCTGGCCAAGGCGTATGTCTGCACCTGCGTGGCGGTCATAGGAGAGGCCGAGTTCCTGACACTTGGCAATGGAAAGGAGACGGAAATCATACGGGTACTCGGGCTTGGGCTCTTTCATCTGCCGCAGGATTTTTTCCAGGTTCTCCTGAGTTGGTGCAAGGTAGAAGTTCGGGTGCCAGATGAGACGGGCATCCCGGGCGAGCTTCTCTACTTCACCAGGTCTTCCATAGGTATTGATTCGCGGTGCCTGCAACATCTCTTCAGGGAACGGGTACCAAGCACCCACACACATATCGTAGAGCATGGGAACCATCCGTCCTGCAAAGTAGGGAATGTCAAAACCAGCAGTAACCAGGAAATTCCCCTTGAGGATTTCCTCAGCTGTGGTCATTTCCATGTCTCGAGAAGCCGTGAAAGGACCAATGGCGATGCCACGATCCTCCAAAGCCCGCAGAGCTCCCATGGTCTGGGAATCATTGGCACCCCACAGACCCTCATAGTCCTGGCGCACAGCAAGCGCTGCTTCGGCTGCTTTCCGGCCCCCTTCATACCACCATTCACCGTACTGGTGTCCCAAAAGCTGCATTTCAGGATAGAAGCTCCAGGCCATGAACACTCCAAGGTTAATGTAGACGGTGGAGACAGTGGCCACCGTTTTGTGAGCCTGGTGGTGGAGGAGCTTAGTCCTTCCGTTCTGGCGCATCTTCTCAAAGAGAATCATGAGGGGGAAGAAGGTCTGCTCATCCGAGAGGGGCGTATTGTCAATAACCCAGCGGGGACCGAGGTCTCCCGGATACATCTCACCGGTATACCCGAAGAACGTGGCCATGAACACGTTGTGCTCGTTGCAGATTCTGGCAAGCTCGGGCATCACCGCAGCTGAAGGGCAGTTGTAGATGATGGCCTTGGCCCCTGCGGCGATCATGCTTTCTGTGGTCTCAATCCAGGCGGCATCAGTTTCTGCCACCGCACCGATGAACTCAAGGCCAAGCTGCCGGCATGCCTGCTCAACCGCCTGGTAACATATCATGAGGTACTCCTGAGCAAGGCCCCAGGTGATGTATCCTATGGCGAACTTCTCTCCCGGCTCGGCGTTTTTGTACCGCTGGGCGAGCTCCATGCGCTTCTCATCGAGTCGCAATTCTTCCTGGGCAAGAGCACAATGCACAACGCTTATACCCACGCTAACGACCACAAGGAGCACCAGAAACCGCGTCCACCGTCGCACTTTCAAACCCTCCTTTCAAAAAATGGATTCACAAGGTGAGGGATCATTTTGATCCATCATCCAGGTCCTGCACCCACCTCCTTCTCGCAAAAACAGGAGACTCAATAATGACAACAGCAACCTTTTTCCGGAAATACTTTATCGCGAACAGGCGAAATTGTCAATAAGATGTATTAACCTTAAAACCAGAAAGGGGCTTTCGTCTACCTGCGTATTTGCACTACTGTCTCTGGAAAGGCGTTACTTTATTTATGAAGCGCAAGAGAGAGGAAACCACAGAACTTGGAAAAGCACAAAAAACCCGGATGTTTTAAAAGAAAAGAGAAGGAAGGACCTTTGGGTTTTCCCAAGCCATGCAGCCACCACAGGCCCGAATTCCGCTTTCAGCTCCTCAGCACCCTCACCCGCACTCTCCCCTTGTCTCCCCGGAAACGGGAGATGAAGAGGTCAATGGGGCGGTCGTTGACATCGTAGGTGATGTTCTCCATAAGAAGGACCGGAGCCTTGGGTTCAAGGCCCAAAAGCTCGGCATCCCGGTCGGTGGCAAGGACTGGTTCCAGACTCACCTCTGCCCACTGGGGCTTGAGGTTGTAGCGTTCAGTGAGGAGACGGTACAGCGAGCGGTCGGTGAGGTCTTCCTCCAAAAGCCCGGGGCAGAGGTGGTGGGGGATGTGGTTCTGAACCCAGACCACAGGTTCATCCTCCACGAAGCGGAGGCGCTCGATGAAGATGACCTTCTCTCCTTCTTTGAGCTGCAGTGCTCTGGCAATGCGTTTGGGAGGATCCTGGAGTTCTTTGCGGAGGACTTTGGTCTTCAAGGTGTAGCCTCGCTGGGCCATGTCCTCGTAGAAGGTGACAAAGTGCTGGATGAACCCGTACTCGAGCTTGGGCTTGGCCACAAAGGTCCCTCGACCCTTCTCCCGGGTGAGGAGCCCTTCATAGACCAGTTCCTTCAGGGCCTGACGGACGGTGGGACGGCTGATGCCGTACTTTTCCGAGAGCTCCCGCTCAGAGGGGAGCAAATCCCCGGGGGCAAGGATGCCTTCCTCAATTTGCTCCCGGATGATCTCCTTGAGCTGGTAGTAGAGAGGAATGGGGACTTTTCGGTTGAGGGTAGACACGGTCAACCCCCTTTACATTTTGAATATTTTTGCAGTATTGTAGCAGAATCTCTCATATCGTGCACTTAAGCCACCCACCATCCACGTAGTACGTGGAGCCCACACAGTAGCTTGCAAGAGGAGAACACAAAAACACGTAGAAGTGGGCAAGTTCCTCCGGAGTGGCAAAACGCCCGATGGGGGCATTGTCCTTCGCAATCCGGTCAAGGTACTCTTCCGGAGTCATGCCCTTTTCTCTGCTCACAATCTGGGCCGTTTTATCCCAGTCAGGAGTGCGGATGAGACCAGGATTGACGCAGTTCACCCGAATGTTGTATTTGATGACCTCATTGGCCAGACATTTCGAAAACATAACGAGTGCAGCCTTCGTCACATTATAGATTGGCTCATAATCCAGGGGTTGCCGTGCACAGATGGAGGCGGTATTGATAATTACTCCCCCACCCCGTTCGATCATGAAGGGGATGATCTTACGGGACATCCGGACCGCGGCCATGACGTGCAAACCCCAGTAGTACTGCCACCGCTCATCAGGAGCATCCATGATTTTCTCGGCACTTCCTGTTCCGGCGTTGTTGATGAGGATGTCCGCACCCCCGAAGGTCTTCCGGATTTCCTCCACGAAGGCATCGATGTCCTCCGGACGGGTCACATCGGCCCGAACACCAATTGCTCGCACACTGTATCGCTCTTCGAGAGTCTTTGCCGCTTTCTTCACCCGCTCTTCATTTCGGGCACAGAGCGCACAGTGTACACCTTCTCTTGCCAGCGCTTCTGCCACGGCAAAGCCAATGCCGATACTTCCCCCGGTAATGACGGCAACTTTTCCAGAAAGACCAAGGTCCATGGGAATACCTCCTCTGTGGAAGAAATTTCAAGGCCATTGTACGCCTAAAGAAGAGAAGGAACAACCTGTCCCGGCTCAGGATACCGCCACGCAAGAGGTTCTTCGCTTCTCCCTAAACCCTCTTCGGATGCCCGGACACCGTCCTTCCAGCACTTTTTCCGGGAAAATCCCCAGATCACCCTGCGGACATCTCCACTGAAACACTCAGGTATAATGAGGAAAAACGGGAGAGGAGGAAGCGCCGTGAGCCTTAAAGGACGGGCGGCAATCGTGCAGTACATCGAGGAGGAAAAAATCATCGCCATCATCCGTGCCCAGAGCTCTCAGGCCCTCATGGAGGTTGTGGAAGCACTGAAGCGGGGAGGCATCCACTGCATCGAGGTCACCATGACGACTCCGGGGGCTCTTGAAATCCTTGAAGAAGTCCGAAAGCACATGGATGACGTCCTCTTTGGAGCAGGGACAGTTCTTGATCCCGAGACAGCAAGGCTCTGCATCGCAAGCGGCGCCCAGTTCCTGGTCACCCCTTCGCTGAACGAGCGAGTCATCGAGATGGCTCACCGGTACGATGTCCCCATCATCCCCGGGGCACTGACCCCAACAGAAATCCTCAGGGCCTGGGAAAGCGGTGCGGAAGTGGTGAAGGTCTTCCCGGCGTCAAGTCTTGGACCCTCGTACATCCGGGAGCTCAAGGGGCCCTTCCCCCACATCAAACTCTGTCCCACAGGAGGGGTAAACCTGGAAAACGTCGCCGATTTCCTGAAGGCCGGGGCTTCCTGCGTGGGGGTTGGCGGGTCGCTCGTGCGCAAAGACCTCATCGAAGGGAAGCAATGGGAAGAATTGACGGACCTTGCCCGCCGCTTTAAGGAAGCGGTGAAGCTCCTCTAAAGAGGAGCCTCCTTTTCTCCTATGGTTTCCCCCAGAGGCCAATTTTCAGGCGGCGGGCCTCCGCTTCAAGTTTTCGGAACCTCTCGGCGTACCTGACGTTTGGGGGGAAGGTGGCCACCTGGGCGTAACCGTTGGCCACAAGCCACTCGTTCACCATAATATCGTCAACGTACACATAGGCGAGCAGTCTCCCGTAGCGGTCACGCTTCTCAACGTCGAACTCAAGACGGACCCTCTTCCCCTCCACCATGCGGCGGTTCGCCTCATAGGCCTCCCGGGCGAAATACTCCACCCCCTTCTGGGGATGGTGAAGCTCAGGGGCGTTGATGCCAATGTAGCGGACTTTTTCACCGGTATTGAGCTCAATGGTATCCCCATCAATTACCCGGACGACGATGTACTCTCCCGGGGTTCTCTGAGAGACAGCGTAATAGAAGAGCAGGAGGAGAAGGAAAAAGAGGATTGAACCCCAGGAGAGCCGCTGTGGCATTCTTCGCACGTCACACCACCCGGAACAATGGTTCCTCACCCCTGAGGACCCGGACGACATTGAGCGCCGCAATTTTCCCCATTTTGATATTCGCTTCTTTCGTGTGTGCTGCAACGTGCGGGGTTACGATGACGTTCGGGAGGGTAAGGAGCGGGCTCTCGAAAGGTGGCTCAAAGGAGAGGACATCAAGACCCGCTCCGGCAATGCGGCCTTCTTTAAGGGCACGGAAGAGGGCTTCCTCGTCAACGAGCTCCCCCCGGGCAGTGTTGATGAGAAAGGCGTCCTTTTTCATGAGCGAAAGAAGCCGCTCGTTCACGAGGTGTTTTGTTTCCGGTGTCAGAGGGGCATGGAGAGAGACAAAGTCGGCAATCGAAAAGAGGTCCTCAAGGGAGACACGCCGAAAGGCTTCATCTTCGACAAGGGGGTCGTAGTACACCACCTGCATCCCAAAACCCAGAGCCCTCCGGGCGACGCTTCTCCCGATACGTCCAAGGCCGACAATACCAAGCACTTTCTCTTCGAGTTCCACCCCGAGGGTTTGCGAACCCCAGACTTTCTTGCGAACGTTCTCCATAAGGAGCGGTAGGTTCCGGGCGCAGGAGAGGATGAGGAGAAACGCCATATCCGCCACCGATTCAGTGTTTGTCCCGGGAGCGTTAGCCACAACAACGCCATGTTCTTTTGCCGCCTCAAGGTCGATGTTGTCCACTCCCACCCCGTGCTTGGCGATGACCCGGAGATTCGGACACCGTTCAAGAACCACCCTTCCAACACGGTCGACACCAACGATAACTCCTTCAGCATCTCCGATGAGTCCGGCCACGACTTCTTCGTTCTCCGGCTCAGGATTTGCCTTTCGTTCCACCTCAAGGTGGGCTTCCTGGAGGATCTCCAGGGGCTCTGAAGAGGCACGGGCAAAAGAGCGGGCAAGCACAACAACCTTTGCCATGTCCACCACCTCTGTTCTGCTATCCTATGTACAGTACAAGGATACCACAAGGGGAGAAGCGAGATGGTTCTTCTGCAGAAAATCGTCGGTGCCTTTGTGGATTTCCCCGGCGTTATCCTCACGGTGTGCCTGCTTTTGGGCATACGGGCAGGAGTCCGCCGACAGCGGGTGTGGGGATACATGCTCTTTGCGCTCTTCCTCTACCTCTTCTCTGCAGGGTGGGTACTCCTCCTTCTTCCCCGTCCCCCCTTTGCGCCTGCTCTTTCTCCTCCTCAGGCCATCGTCGTTTTAGGTGGAGGAGTGGTCAAAGACCCGGGAACGGGGAATCTCCTCCTGAGCCCTGTGAGCCTTGCCAGGGTGTACCGGGCCTTCCTCCTCTACCGGGAAAGGCCCCTTCCCATCATCGTGAGCGGAGGAAAGCTCCATGAGGAACAACCACTTACCGAGGCAGAGGTAGCCTTTGAGGTTCTCAGAACATTTGGGGTTTCCCCTGAAGACATCATACTCGAAGCGTACTCCCGCACAACCTGGGAAAACGCCCAGTACACAACAGCGCTTCTCAAAGTCCTGGGCATTCGCAGTTTCTACCTTGTGACCTCTGAAGTGCACCTTCCCAGAGCACTCCTTGCCTTTCGCAAATTCTACCTCGAAGCTGACATTACTCCCTGTCCTGCCCATCCCCTGCTCAGCGCGGGAGTAGCGCTCTCCTTTGAGCGATTTCTCCCCAGAGCCGAGGTCCTCTCGGCCTGGGGGGACATTATCCACGAAGGAGTGGGATACCTCCTATACCTCCTGAAGTGGAGCTTTCCACTGAGCGAGGAGAAGTCCCAGACTGATCAGGGCCATGCTGACAAAAAGGCGCAGGCTCAGAGGGTCGCGGAAAATCAGCCAGGCACCAATGACACCGAAAATCTGGGTCACATACTGGAAGGCCGTGGTCCTGGAAGCACCAAGCTGCTGAATCCCCCACATCCAGAGCACATAGGCCACAAGAGAGGAAAGAACGATCCCATAGAGGAAGACAAAAAGCAGCGCCGGTGTAAAGTGACTGCGAAGAGCAACCTGGAAGACATCCCGGGCACATACCGGAAACATCGCGAGTACCCCAAAGAGCATGCTCCAGGCACTGCTTTTTAAGGGGGAGTACTTTCGAAGGAGGAGTTTTCCAAAGTAACAGTACAGTCCCCACAGGAGAGCTGCCCCAAGAGTGAGAAGGTCCCCAAGGAGCACCGCCTGCCCTTCTTGTCCTTTACCCTGGAAAGCAACGAGGACCGCAACCCCCAGAAATCCAAGGAGAGTCCCAGCGAAATTCACTCCCCGGAAACCCTCTTCGCCCCGCAAAAGAACCACAACTGCCACGATGACCGGGGTTAGAGAAAGCAGAAGTGCCGAGTGCGACGCCAGGCTCAGGCGAAGCCCAAAGCTCCAGAGGGGCTGATACAGTCCGAACCCTATGGTCCCGAGGAGGAAAAAGAGTGGCACATCCTGCAGCGCGATACCCACCGAGCCTTCGGTCTTCCAGAGTACCAGAAAGAAAAGCGGTGTGCTCAGGAGGAACCGGAGAAACGGAAAAGCCAGAGGCCCCAGGGCGAGGACCCCAAGGCGCATGATGCCGAAGTTCAGACCCCAGATAAGGGAGACAAGAAAAAGCGAAGCGTAAAGGCGAAGGAGGAATTTCCCGGGCATAGGAAAAGGCCGCCCCGAAGGGCGGCGCTCTCTTTACTTGATTTCCACCTCAGCACCCACAGCCTCGAGCTTTGCTTTGATTTCCTCGGCCTCTTTCTTGCTGACGCCTTCCTTGATGGGCTTTGGCGGGTTGTCCACAAGGTCTTTGGCCTCCTTGAGGCCAAGGCCGGTGATTGCCCGGACTTCCTTGATCACCTGGAGTTTCTGAGGACCAGCACTCTTCAAAATAACATCGAACTCTGTCTTTTCCTCTTCCTCAGCGGGAGCCGCAGCCTGAGGTCCAGCAACCGGAGCAGCGACCTGAGCCACCGGCATGGCCGCAGAAACTCCAAACTTCTCTTCGAGAGCCTTCACGAGTTCTGCAAGTTCAAGAACCGTCATTTTCTCGATTGCTTCGATAATTTCCTCTTTGGTCATGGGTCATGCCTCCTTTTCAGTGCGCTTTTTCTCTTCAATGGCCTTCAGCACCCACACAAAGTTCCGCAAAACCCCCTGGAGCACACCAAGAAGCCCCACAAGCGGTGCAGCAACACCACCAACCACCCGGGCAAGGAGTTCCTCCCGGGAGGGAAGCTCTGCCAGACGCTGCACATCCTGGGCAGTGAGGAGCCTCATCCCCAGGAAGCCACCTCTCACCTCAAGCTGTGGGAACTTCCTCGCAAAGTCGGCCAGGGCCTTTGCCACCTGAACCACGTCACGATAGGAGAAGACAAAGGCATTCTGACCTCTAAGGAGGTGGTCTTCCCCCGAAAAGCCAGCCTGTCCCAGAGCAAGGCGCATGAGGGTGTTTTTGGCAACCTTGAGTTCTCCCTCAACACCCCGCAGATTCCGCCGCAGCTGCTCCATAGCGGGGACATCCATGCCATGGTAGCCTACGACGAAAACCGCCTGGCTCTTCTTCAACCGCTCAAGGAGCTCTCCAACAATTTTCTCCTTTTCGCTTCTTTCCAAACACCATCAACCTCCCTTCCGCACAAAAAAGAGAAGACTCCCCCTGAGGAGTCTTCTCGCATCTTCGCCTCCCCAGGATTTTTAAGCTTGCGCCCCTGGTTCTCAGGCACCTCTTTTACCCTTTGAAGATCAGGGTCTTCGTTCTCTTCACCTCTCAGGCTGCCCTCTTCTCCATCCGGGCAAGGGCAGTGTTGACGTCAACAGGAATACCAGGACTCATGGTGAGGGAGAGAACGATTTTCTTGATGTACCGGCCCTTCGCCGCAGGAGGCTTCAGACGAACCACGGCATCCAGAGCAGCATAGAAGTTGTCGAGAATCTGCTCCTCAGTAAACGACGCCTTCCCGATGGGAAGGTGGACATTGCCGAACTTATCATTCCGGATTTCAATCCGCCCACCTTTGATCTCCCGCACAGCCTGGGCGACGTCAAACGTCACGGTTCCTGTCTTGGCATTGGGCATAAGTCCCCGGGGACCGAGGATTTTCCCAAGGCGACTCACGATGCGCATCATGTCTGGTGTAGCCACCGCCGCATCGAACTCAAACCACCCTTTCTGGATTTTCTCCACAAGCTCTTCTCCACCAACGTAATCCGCTCCTGCTTCCTGGGCCTCCCTCGCTTTCTCGCCCTGCGCAAAGACCAGAACCCGGACCGTTTTCCCCGTCCCGTGAGGCAAAACGACCGTCCCCCGAACCTGCTGGTCTGATTGTCTCGGGTCAATACCGAGGTTCAACGCCATTTCCACCGTCTCGTTGAAACGGGTGCTGGCCATTTCCTTCAAAAGGCGGACGGCACTTTCGGGGTCATAGAGCTTTCCGGGTTCAATCTTTGCCTTGAGCGCGAGGTATCTCTTGCTCCGCTCGGCCATACCTACTCCTCCCTTTATCCTTCCACGACCTCAACACCCATGCTCCGGGCTGTGCCCTCGATAATGCGCATGGCCGCCTCGATATCGGTAGTATTGAGGTCGGGCATCTTCTTCTCCGCAATCTCCCGCAGCTTTGACCGCGGAATTTTCCCCACTTTGACACGGTTGGGTTCGCCGGAACCCTTCTCAATGCCCAGAGCCTGACGAATGAGGAACGACGCAGGGGGCGTTTTGCACACAAAGGTGAAGGAACGGTCCGAATAAATGGTAATCTCCACCGGGATGAGAACCCCCCGGTCCTTCTCTGTCTGGGCATTGAAGGCCTTACAGAACTCCATGATGTTCACGCCGTGCTGCCCCAGGGCTGGTCCAACCGGAGGCGCAGGGGTAGCCATTCCCCCGGGGATCTGCAGCTTTACCATTGCCACGACTTTCTTTGCCATAACCCGTCCACCTCGTCAGAGTTTTTCGACATCAGAAAACTCGAGTTCTACAGGGGTCTCCCGGCCGAAAATGGAGAGAAGCACCGTGACTTTTCCCCGTTCATGGTCGACGTGCTCCACCGTTCCGGTGTAGTTCAGGAATGGCCCGGAGATGACTTTAACAACCTCACCCTTTTCAATGTCCAGGCGCGGCTTCTTTTCGATTCCCGTCTGACGGAGAATAACCTTCACCTCTTCATCACTCAGAGGCTCAGGCCGCATCCCTGAACCAACGAACCCTGTGACTCCTGGAGTGTTCCGCACCACATACCAGGAACGATCGTTCATGATCATCTCGACCATGACGTATCCTGGAAAAATCTTCCGCTTGGTGAAACGCTTCTTCCCGCGTCGAACTTCAATCGTCTCCTCCATGGGAACAACAACCCGAAAAATCTGGTCCTGCATCCCCATGGAGGCGATGCGGCGCTCGAGATTCGCCTTGACCTTATGTTCACTTCCCGCCAGAGTATGGATGACGTACCACCGAGGCTGCATGAGTTCCTAAACCCTCCACCGTTACCGGAGATAGAGCCCCATGATAAAGGTTAAAAGCAGGTCCACAACCCCCAGGAAAATTCCCACAAGGATGATGACCACAAGGACTGTAATAGTACTGTTCCACAGCTCTTTCCGGCTGGGCCAGGTGACCTTTCGCAGTTCTCCCCACGCCTCAATGAAATAACTCTTCAGCGAACGAAACCAGCGGACCAAAACTTTCACCCATCCTTTACCCCAAGATAAATTCACCGGGATTATAAATGCTTTTTCATCCTCTGTCAATGAGCCCGGGGTACAGAGACTTCTTAGCCTTTTCCGAAAGATACACCATTGGCAAGTCGGTTGCAAGAGAATGTATAGGTCCACATCATGTGGGACATTCGGAAAGTCCAGTATCTCTCAGCTTTTCCCAGGGCTCCTCTCCCCAAGTTCCAGTGTGGTCTTTTCCGATTGTACACCTTTTCAGTCCACCTTTTGAGGTGGAAATTCATGGTTGCAAGATCTACCTCATCCTCATAGTGCGGAGAGAACCCTCCCGGAAGGTTCGGTTGCACCGTTCCACCACTCCACGGATATGGGAGACCTTGGAGGAAGGACGAAGAGCTTGATGCCGTATTCCTTGCGAGGACCCTCAAACTCCCCGTAGCATGCACTCCCTCCAGTATCTCCTGGTTTGAGCGGGAAAGGGGTGCCTTTCGGAGTTCCTCGAGGAACACCCTGGAAAGATTCTCGTGGCTTGAGCATGGAGGGAGGAGTAGGCCCACCGCAAGATGAGGTCTTTCGCAGGAATTCCCCCTACACCTTTCCAGGAAGGGGGTGACTTTTGAGGTATCGATGGCGGCAAGATCCCGGGAGATGCCACCTCGGAGTCTTGAGGTTTTCTCTGGGCATGGGGTCTTTGATTCCCCCGTGGGCTTTTTGTGGCAGAAACCCTCCTCGGTTTCTCTTCCTCTCTCAAAAGACCCCGGGTTTTGAGATACCTGAGGATCCTCCCCACGGTGGAGGAAGAAGCAGTGAAACCCTCTCTCCTGAGGAGGACGGTGAGCTTCCCTTTCCCCAGGAAGGGGAATTCCTCCCGGAGTCTTTGAATTCCCTCCACAAGCTCTGAGGTCCACTGGGGCTTCCGAACCTTTTTGGGTCTTCTGGATTTATCCTTCCGGGCTTTTTCGAAAGTCCATGGACTTGAGCGAGCTTCCCGATGGCATTCCTCGTGGGGAAGCTCGAAAGGTGAGGATCTCCAGAATATGCCTGAAGCATCCTTGTTCCCTTTGTGCTCCCCTTATACAGGTGCAGGGCCTTGCTTCTCTTGAGGTTTTCGACACTGAGTCAGGATACAGGTCTCCCTCCCTTTTTGTCTACCTTACCCACCGCAGATCTCTGTGAACCTATCCAGAGAAAGCACCAGCTTGCGCCTTGAAGATTCCCAAAACGGTGGTATAATTTCTCTTGGGGATGAAGCCCCCCTTTAAGTGCCCTTGAAGGGCTGATGGCTTCTACGGAAAATGTAGAGCCATCAGCCCTTTTTTTATGCAGGTGGGCCGGGACAGGTCTTCGGGGGCAGTGTTCCTGGACAGGAGGTTTTTTGCGACATGGGGGTTATCAGCGTCCTCTTTCCTGAAGGGTCAAAGAGGGAGCTATTGCAGAAAGTACCTCCTTCTGAACCTGATTTCTTTGTCGACCTCGGTCTTGACCAAATTGTCAACACCCTGACCGCCAGTCGGGAAGAAGAGTACCGTCTTCGGGTTTTCTTCTTTCTCCCCTTGCAGGACATTGAAGCCATTCGTTACCGTCAGGAGGTCATGCGTGACCTCGAAAACGAAAACCTCGCAGAGAGCATCAGGACCTTTTCTCAGGGGATGCATGCCGTACGCACACAGCTTGCACTGAGCAAAAAGCTCTATTACAAGCATAACAAAGAGGGGTGGTTTCTTGAAGCGGTGGCAACATACTGCGAGACAGTTGAAAAGCTCGTACATTCCCTCTCATCCTCAGCGATACAGTCCCATGGTCTTTGTGCTTTTCGGGAATACCTCCTTAGGTATATTCGCTCCAGCCGCTTCGTGACTCTCAAGGAGGCCACGGAGAAGTTACGACACGATCTGGCAGATGTAGAGTACTGTCTTATCATCGATGGGGGTCGCGTAAAGGTCCGAAGGTACGAGCAGGAAGCGGATTACAGCAAAGAAATTGAAAAGACTTTCGCGAAATTCAGACAGGATGCGGCTAAAGACTACAGGATTCAGTATCCACAGCGTGTGGAGATGAATCATGTTGAAGCGAAAATTGCAGAGCTTGTGGCCAGGCTCTTCCCGGAGGTGTTCTCCTCCCTTGAAGCATACTGCGCAGAGAACGCCGACTTTCTCGACGAGACTGTTGCAACCTTTGACCGAGAAATCCAGTTCTACCTGGCCTATCTTGAGTACATCGCACCTCTTCGAAGAAAGGGCCTCCAGTTCTGCTACCCCGAGGTATCTGACACCTGCAAGGACATCTGTGCCCATGAGACCTTTGATCTTGCACTGGCCTACCGATTGATGAGTGAGGGGAAAACGGTTGTCACGAATGACTTCTTCCTGCAGGGAAAGGAGCGGGTATTTGTGGTATCCGGTCCCAATCAGGGAGGGAAAACAACCTTTGCCCGGACCTTTGGACAACTTCACTACCTGGCCAGCCTGGGATGCCCGGTACCTGGAAAGGCCGCACGCCTCTTCCTCTTCGATCGGATATTCACCCATTTTGAGAGAGAAGAGGATATCAAGAACCTCCACGGCAAACTTGAGGACGACCTGGTTCGAATGCACACCATCCTCACCCAGGCAACCTCAAAGAGCATCATAATCATCAACGAAATCTTCAATTCCACCACCCTGCACGATGCCCTGCTGCTCAGCCGAGAAATCATGGAACGAATCCTCCAGCTCGACGCCCTGTGCGTCTGGGTAACGTTTGTTGTGGAACTGGCCTCTTTGAGCGATAGGATTGTCAGCATGGTCAGTACTGTCTCCCCGGACAACCCCAGCGTGCGGACGTACAAGATCCTTCGAAAACCCGCCGACGGTCTGGCCTTTGCCCTGCTCATTGCGGAAAAATACCGGCTCACCAGAGATCAAATAAAGGAGCGGATCAAACCATGAAGGTCTTCCTCATGTTCCGCGATCACAATTTCACCCTAAAGAAGCAACGTTCACCTCTTGCGGAAGAACTCGTGAAAGACCTGGAACTTGCCGTTCTCTGGGAAGCCATGGCACTTGGAGACGACTATCTCTATGAGGTTGCGCGGGAAGCCTTCCTTGCAAGCTGCAGAGACATCGAGACCATCCTCTATCGTCAGAAGGTCCTTGAGGACTGTATCCGCAACGCTTCTATCGTCAGGGACATGTATGCCCTGGTGGTGAAGGCCATAGAGATGAGGAAAAGGGCGTACCTCTCGGGTATTTTTTCCCGTTACCCGTCCTCCATTCTTTCTGGCGCTGTGGGGCTTCTTGAAGTTTTCATCGAAATGCTCAAAGAGCTCAGAAGTTTTGCCGACCGGTATGCCCACCGATTCACGTCAGAAGGTTTCACAAGGTTTTTCGCCATGTTGCAGGAAGAGCTCGACGACGCTTACCTTGCGATAGTCAAGGAGCACCTGAGGGAGCTGAGGTTGAAAAGGGGAGCGCTCATCAGTGCCCGGCTGGGAAGGGGCAATGTGGGCGAGGAGTACACTCTTCGGAAACCCCAGGACTCCAGAGGTTGGAGAGCACCGTGGCAGAGGAGATCCCCGGTGTATTCCTTCTCTATCGACCCCCGAGATGAAAGCGGAGCAAGAGCCCTGTCAGAGTTGAGAGACCGAGGAGTCAACATTGCAGCAAATGCCCTGGCCCAGTCGGCAGACCACGTGGTGAACTTCTTTGAGTCTCTCCGCCTGGAACTGGCCTTTTACGTCAGCTGTCTCAACCTTTACGACCAGCTCACCGCCCTTGGCGAACCGGTGACGTTCCCCGTGCCTTTCCCCAAAGAAGAAAGGAAACACCTCGCCTCCGGACTGTACGACCCCTGTCTTGCTCTGGTGACAAAGAAGAAAGTGGTGGGGAACAACCTCGATGCCTGTGGAAAAGACCTTATCATTATTACCGGAGCGAACCAGGGTGGGAAATCAACCTTTTTGCGCAGTATAGGCATTGCACAACTTATGATGCAATGTGGCATGTTTGTCCCCGCCGAATCCTTCGGTGTTAACCTCTGTGAGAGGCTTTTCACCCACTTTCGACGGAGAGAGGACACGACCCTGAAAAGCGGGAAACTTGACGAGGAACTCAAGAGAATGAGCGATATCGTCGATGAACTCACCCCGAATTCCATGGTGCTGTGCAACGAGTCCTTTGCTTCGACAAATGAGCGGGAAGGTTCAGAAATCGCCCGCCAAATCGTCAGCGCGTTTCTTGACAGACGTATCAAAGTGGTCTTTGTAACACACCAGTACGAGTTCGCCCGCAGTTTCCTCGTCCTGAAAATGGACAACGTCCTCTTCCTGCGTGCCGAGCGAGAAAGCAACGGAAAACGAACGTTCAAAATCGTTGAAGGTGAACCCCTGCAAACAAGCTACGGAGAGGACGTATACAGGAAAGTTTTCGAAACATCAGAAAATGAACTTCCCGAAAAAAGCTCTCTACAGCTTTCCTGGAGGTGAAGTGATGAGGCATCTGCGCTCTTTTAAAGAGGGTACGGCAGTCAGCCTCTGTAGGTCCTGGAGCGGGGATTGGAACCTTTGAGTAACGGAGGGATTCCCATGCGTCAGCAGGAAGAACTGGTACCTAAAAAGGCAAAGGACCTTTCTGTTCTCTTTGAAGAAGCCATCAAGGAACTCGAGGCCCTGGGATCCGAGTTTGAGAACGAGCGAAAGGCCCTGAGCAATCTGAAAGAAAGGCTGCTTCAAGAACGCTTTCACCTGGCGGTTCTTGGGCAGTTCAAGCGGGGAAAGAGCACGTTCATCAATGCCCTTCTTGGAGAAGAAATACTCCCCACGGCAGTGCTTCCCCTAACGGCTGTGCCCACCTTCGTTCTCTTTGGCCCCAGGGCTCGAGTGCGAGTCCTCTTTGAGGAGGGGAAGGAGGAAACGTGGGAGGGAGAAGACCCGGAAGAACTCCTGCGTTTTCTCTCCCAGTTCGTCACCGAAGCAAGAAATCCGGAAAATACGAGGAGTGTGTCCCAGGTCGAGGTATCGTACCCCTCTCCACTCCTTGAGGCCGGGGTGGTGCTCATTGATACCCCTGGGATTGGGTCAACTCTCCGTCACAACACTGAGGCCACACTGAACTTCCTGCCCCAGTGCGATGCAGCAGTCTTTCTCCTTTCCACCGACCCCCCGGTGACCGAAGCGGAGGTCGAGTTTCTGCAGTCCGTACGTTCCAAGGTTGCCCATCTCTTCTTCGTCCTCAACAAAGTGGATTACCTTAAAGAGGAAGAGGTGACCTCCCTTTTCTCCTTCATTAAGGACGTGCTGCGAAAGGAAGCAGGAATAGAGGGCGAACTCCCCATCTTCCCTGTTTCGGCCCGGCTGGCCCTCGAGGGGAAGAAAAAGAACGACCCGGACCTCCTCCACCGAAGCGGTATCCCCAAAGTCGTACAGTACCTCCTGACTTTTCTTGCTCAAGAGAAACGCGATACCCTTCAGGTTGCCCTGGCAAAAAAGGCCGTCGACATCCTGGACAATCTTGTAATGCACCTGCGCCTTGTGCTCCGTTCTTTAGAGATGCCACTTCGCGACCTCGACGAGCGCTTGCGAATTTTCACCGAGAAAATTCGGGAGGCAGAACGTCAACGCGTTCAGCTTGGAGACCTTCTCTCCGGCGAGAGAAAACGAATGGTAGCACTGCTTGAAGAACAGGCAGAACACCTTCGACAAAAAGCCAGAACCCACCTCTTCACAGTTGTCGAACAGTGCCTGGCCACGCAGCACACTCACCCCGAAGAGGCAATTCGGACCACCCTCGCCGAAGCCATCCCCGCCTTCTTCGAGCGCGAGCTGAGCGAAATCGCCAGCGCATTTGCGAAGAGGGTCGCTGAAGTTCTCGAGCCTTACGAACAAAAAGTCCAGGAACTCGTTGAAACCGTTCGACGAACGGCGAGTGAGCTCTTCGACATTCCCTACACTTCACCAAAAAGCTCGGAGACCTTTGCCATGTATCGACGGCCCTACTGGATAACCCACAAATGGTATACTCACTTTAGCTTCCTCCCTGAAGGAGTGCTCTCGGCACTGCTTCCGGCAAAGGTCCGTCAGGCAAAAATCGTTCGCCGGATCCAGCAGGAAATCGAGGAACTGGTGACCAGTAACGTGGAAAATTTGCGCTGGGCAACGCTGCAGAACCTCAATCAGACCTTCCACCAGTTCTCTGAAGCCCTGGAAGAACAGCTCGAAAAGACCATCGCCGCAACCTACGGCGCCATCGAAAAAGCCCACCTCAGGAGAGTGGAAAAAAGCCAGAACCTCCAGGCAGAGATCGCCAGTCTCAGCGCCGCCTCTCGGGTATTCACGGAACTCCAGGCCGAATTTGCTTCCTTCACACAGTACCGGAACCTTTAGGCTCTGACTCGCCTTTCACGTAGAGGAAAAGGCGCAGATCCCGGTCAATCTCTTTCGGCGTCCATCCCCGAAAGGTCCAGACGTACGACACAATACGGGTTCCATCTCTGAGTTCCCGGAGGAATTTCTCCTTCAGGGCTTCGTTCACGTGCTCAAAAAGAAAAAGCGTGATGACATCCGCCCGGGAAAGATCAACGGAAAAAATATTCCCAAAAACCACCCGAACCCTTGACCGGAACCCCGAAAGGAACACCCGGAACCAGGCAAGGAGAAAAAGCCAGGGGTTGAGCTCCACTCCTACAGCGCAGGCACCGTACTCCCGGGCAGCACAGAGGAGAATTCTCCCGTCTCCACACCCAAGATCGTACAGGACCTCTCCCGGTCTGATTCTGCTCATCTCAAGCATCCTCCGCACCCGTCGCATGTCCGTGGGTTGCCAGGGGATACCCCGGAAGAACAGCGGGAAAAGCCAGAAAAAGAAGAGCGCGAGAAAAACGGAAAGCAAGACAAAAACCAGGCTCATCCTTTTACGAACTCCTCGGCCCGGTACGAACTCCGCACAAAGGGACCGCTGGCTACACCCCGGAACCCAAGACGAAGCGCATACTCCCGGTAGTGCGCGAAAACCTCGGGAGGCACATACGCAGCCACAGGGAGATGCCAGGCAGTCGGTCGGAGGTACTGGCCAATGGTGACGACATCACACCCTGCCTCTTTAAGGTCCCAGAGGACGGCTTCAACCTCCTTTTGGGTCTCCCCAAGACCAACCATAAGCCCTGATTTCACGAGAATCCCGGGGTAGCGCGCCCTGGTCCTTCGCAGAAGCTCAAGGGATCTGGCATAGTCTGCCTGAGGACGCACCAGGGGATAGAGACGGGGTACCGTCTCCACATTGTGGTTGAGCACATCAGGGCGGGCGGCAAGGACGACCTCCAGGGCTTCTGCACTCCCCTGGAAATCGGGAACAAGCACCTCCACCGTGGCCTGCGGAAGACACTCCCGTATCGCCTGAATGGTCTTCGCAAAGTGTTCTGCTCCTCCATCGGGAAGGTCATCCCTGGTCACGGAAGTGACCACCACGTGGTGCAGACTCAAGGTTCTGGCCGCCTCAGCCACCCTCCGGGGTTCCTCAGGATCAGGAGGAAGGGGTATGCCCTTCTTCACCGCGCAGAAGCGACAACTCCTCGTACAGGTATCCCCAAGAATGAGAAAGGTTGCCGTCCCCCGGCGGAAACACTCCCCGAGGTTGGGGCAGCGGGCGCTCTCGCAGACCGTATGGAGGGAAAGACTGCGAAGGAGCCTCTCGACCCTTTCCCACTCTTCCTGCGGCGGAAACCGACGTCGAATCCAGGGAGGAAGACTACCCATAACTCTCCTCCATGGCAAAACCAAAGACTTCTCCGAACTTTTGGGCAAGAAGGTACTTCATCTTCCGGAAATCGTCCTGCCCGAAATTTCTCCCCAGAACTTCCTGAAGGGCTGTCACCCCGAAACCCCGTATGCCACAGGGAACGATGTACCCGAAAGGCGCAAGGTCCGGGGCAATGTTCAGCGCAAATCCATGATACGTCACCCAGCGCCGCACGGCAACCCCAATGGCGGCAATTTTTCTCGGTCCATCCCTTTCCACCCACACCCCCGTGTACGGAGGGAAACGAAAGGCCGGAACCCCAAAATGAGCGAGAAACCGGATGAGCACCTCCTCCAGGGACCGCAAGAAAGCGTGAACGTCCTTCTTCCAGAACCGGAGGTTCACCAGAGGGTACCCCACAATCTGCCCCGGACCGTGGTAGGTCACATCACCCCCCCGTTCAACCTCGTACACCTCAATGCCCCGTTTTTTGAGGGCCTCCTCCGAAAGGAGAAGGTGTTCCTTTTTCGCACCCCGTCCCAGGGTCACCACCGGGGGGTGTTCGAGAAGAAGAAAAACCCCGGGACGGTTTTCCTCGGCAATCCTCTCCACCAGGGCCCTCTGGAGAAGAAGGACCTCCCCATAGGGCATCTCAGCAAACACCTGATAAGGAAAACGAACGCTTTTCACGGGAATATTCCTCACGCTCTCTGGTTTTCACAGGTAGAAAGGAGGGAGAGGCATGCGCACCAAAGAGGAAATTGCCCGGGCACTCCAGAATTTCTCATACCTCAAGGAACCCATTATGACCTTCTTTGTCACCTGCGATCTCTGCGGCAGAGATGCCGACTGGCACATTTCTCTTGGTCTTGACCACGAGTTCAATCTCTGTTACCTCTGCATGAGGGCCATCGAAGAGCACATCCAGTCCCTTGCCCAGTACCAGCGCGTGTAGTTCATGTCCTCTTGAGCACGCTCTGACGATACCGCTCAGCCTCAAGCCCGAGGAGTTCCTCCTGTTCTTCCTGACTCAGAACCCGGGGACTTCCGAAAAGCCGGGCGATGGTTGTAATTTTTGCCGCCTCTTCAAGGATCTGTGCCCGGTAAAAGGCTTCTTTCAAGGTCGCACCCACCGTAATGGCCCCGTGGTTCACCAAAACCACGGCTTCGGCATTCTGTACTGCCTCTTTCACTGCCTGGGCAAGCCGTTCCGTACAGGGGAGGATGTACGGGAGAGTTGCTACTCGCTTGATGAGCGCGACAAAATCCGGGAACATCGGTTCAATACTCCCCCCACCACTCGTCACCCCGATGACGAAGGGCGGGTGCACGTGCACTACCGCATTCACGTCCTCCCGGACAAGGTAAATTGCCCGGTGCATGGCTACTTCAGACGACGGTCGACCCTCACTAAGGACCGCTCCGCTTCCAAGGTCCACAGCCACATAGTCTTCGGGCGACACCTCTTCAAAAGAGAGACCACTCGGGGAAATGAGCATTTTCTCTGCACAGCGAGCGCTGATGTTCCCACCCGGGCCCACAGCCAGGCCACTTTCAAGGATTCGTCGACCGAAGTTTGTAAGTTCTTCCCGGAGTCTTTTTTCGTCCATAGCCTTCCCTTCTCTCTGAGCCTTTTTATTATACCGCAAAAACCGGGGCTCAGATGCGCCGTGCTCCGTTTTCTGAAGGGTGTTCCCGAACCATGGTCAGGAATTCCCGGACAAGTAAGGGGTCAAACACCCGGCCACTCTCCCTCTGAATGTGCGCCACAGCCTGAGCAAAAGGTTGCTCCAGGAAGGCCGTGCAGAGGGCAACAATCCTTGAGAGCAGGGGGATTTCCTCTCCCCGGAGCCCCCGGGGAACACCCTCCCCATTCCACCACTCGTGGTGTGCGAGAATAGCCTCAGAAAGAGGGGCAAGACGGGGGATGTTGCTTGCGATGAAGTACCCGGACTCCGTATGACGGCGAAGAAAGGCCTCCTGGTCAAGTCCTGGCCATTCTCCCCGGCGGGCAAGGGGAATCACGCCGATCTCGTGGAAGCGGGCAAGAAGGATGAGCTGCTCCCTCTGGGATTCGGAAAGGCGGAGTCTTCTGGCAAAGTGAAGCGCGAGTTTCTCCATTTCCTCGAGATAGCGTTTTCCAAGGAGTTCCTCAAGGAACGTCTCAAAGGATTGAAGAACCCTTTCGTAGAAGCGTTCCCGTCCAGCAAGCTTTGCCTGGTACATACGTTCCTCGGCTTCCCGAACAACGTCCTCAAGGCTTCGGGAAAGGTCTTCTCTTGTTGCCCATCCCAGAGCAATGCCCACGGGGAGAACCGAGGTTTTCTCTTTGAGCTTCTCTTGAATCCTCGCACATATCTCCGAGGCCACCGTGGCATCCGCCTTTGGCAGAATCACCGCAAACTCGTCTCCGCCCCAGCGAGCCACAACGTCCTCCTTCCGGCAACTTGCGCGGAAAGCCTCGGCCACCATCTGCAAAAGACGATCTCCCTCGGTGTGCCCAAAGGCGTCATTGACAATCTTCAGACCGTTAACGTCACCCACGATGAGGCTTAAGGGAAGGACGCGGGTGGTGTTCAGACGGACGAGTTCTTCCTCAAAGTACGCCCGGTTGTAGAGGCCGGTAAGGACATCCCGGAAGCTCGCAAGACGTGCTGCCTCTTCGGCCCGTTTTCGTTCGGTCACATCCCGGACCGTCACCACAATACCCTGGACGAGGGGGTGCGCAAGAAGCACCCGGCCAATGGCCTCCATCACCCGCCACTCGCCGCTACGGTGTTTCAGGCGGAATTCCACCCGCCGCACTTCACCCTCTTCCCCTTGGAGGAAGAGGTGCTGGACCTGTCTTGCATCCTCAGGATGGAGGAAGGAAAGGGCCAGAGCGCCATGGAGCTCTTCGGGAGTATACCCGGTGACGTTCTCCACCGAAGAGGTGGCGAAACGAATCCTCCCATCTCGCTCAAGAACGAGCACTGCATCGGAGCTATACTCAAGGAGAACCCGGTAGTACATCTCGCTTTTCCGGACGCTTTCCCGGGCAAGGATTTCCTCTGTCACATCTTCGAGCGTTCCCTCATACACTTCATCCCTCACAAGGTGAGCATTCTCCCGCAAAAAGCGCAACGTCCCTGTCTTCGTCCTCCAGGTGGTCACCACACCCCGAATGGCTCTGTCTCGCTTCAGGAGTTCCTCAAAAGAGGAGAGGGTGAGGATGGCATCCTGGCGGAAGAAAGCAAGACCGAGTTTCCGCAGCTCTTCAAGCGTCTGGCATTCCACAATCTCAAGCATGCGGGGATTGGCCTGGAGCACTTCCCCACCGAGGCGCGCCTGGTACACTCCCACCGGGACTCCCTCAAAAAGCCTCCGGAAGCGGGCCTCGCTCTCCTCAAGGCTCCTACTCCGGGCAGCGACTTCCTCAAGGAGGGTATTGACCGCGCCCCCAAGAAGGGTCACCTCGTCTTTTCCCTGCGTCTCTACCCGAAGGGTGAAATCCCTGCTCTCCCACACCTTCCGGAGAAACGCAGCAAGGCGGAGAATCCGCCGAACCACAACCCCTTCAAGGAGAAAAAGAAGAAGTACAAGAACAGCGACGCTCCCTGCCACATGAGCCCGCCTAAGAAAGGCTGCCACCCTCTGCCCTCGCTCTGCAAAACTCTGGAAATACGGAAAAGTCAGACTCGTTCCCCCGTTCCCGATAACGTAAGGAATGGGGACACTCACCAGCACCCGGAACGGCGCAACCTCCTGCACCGTGAAGGTCTCCGGGAGAGACGAGTCCAGGGCACTGAGCTTCACCGAAGACCCAAAAAGATCCGAGAGGTGCGCGAGGAAATGCTCGTCGACCTTTCGAGCCATGACGAGGAACCCCCGGGGAGGGCCGGAGAGGTTACTCCGGAGGATCCAGGAAAGGGCGAAAAACCAGGTTTCCTTCCCCACGGAAAAGAACCCGCTCTTCCGGTCGAGGAGATACCCCCGGGATAGAAGCCCTCCAAGAGATCGCACGGAAGAGATGAACCCCTGGGGAAGGGCAAAAGGTCGCTGGGTATACGGGTCAAGGCTTTTCCCATAAACCAGGGTTCCGTCCTCTCTGAAAAACCCCAAAAAATGAATGCCCAGGTTCGGGAAAACATCGTCGGTGCAATTCACCTCCACGTACTCCGGATATTCCCCTCCCACGAATCGGTAGGTATCGTCCCAGAAAGCCCAATCGACAACGATGCGCTCAAGATTCCTCTTCTCCCCTTCCACAAGGTGGAGGAGCTGTTCCACCCTTCTTGCGAGGTTCTCCCTCTCCAGGGCGAGGAACTCCCGGACAAGGATGTGGCGGAGGGCAAAGGCGGTCAAAAAGAAAGAAACGAGGGACACAACACCCACAATGGCGACAACTCTGTACCGTAATGACACTTCTCCCCCTCCTCAAAACCAAAAACCCAAAACCTACCGGGATTGTAGAAAAAGGAGGAAAACATGTCAATACCAGAACCCGGGGCCCTCAGGAAGAGCCCCGGGATGCTTCAGCGAACTTCCTGGAGATGGGGGAGGATGAGGTTCTCGAAAATCTCCTTCAGATTCTCTTCTCCCACACCGGACACAATCTCCTCGTTGATCCGGATGTTGGGCCCTTTGGCGCAACGCTCAAGGCAGAACGTGGCTCCGATGCTTATCCGATCCTCAACGCCGTACTCCTTTGCCATCTTGAGGAGCCGCTGGAGGATATTGTAGGAGCCCTTGAGGTAACAGCTTGTGCCGACGCAGACTGCAACATCCACTTTCCGGGAGCTTTTGGCCTCCTGGATGCGGATAACTTCATCGGAAATCCTCCGGCGAGAGTAGTAGTGGGTGTGGAGGTACCGCTCGGCAAGTTCACTCCCCGGGTGCTTGAGCCACCGCTCATAGAGGAACTTCACCGCCGGGTTGTCCTGGGCCTTACGTACCGGGCTTAAGCGGTCGGCGTTATAGAGGCCTTCAGCACGTTTCTTGAGCACCGTCTGGTAGTCGGGGTAGGCAAGAGGCATACCACCACCCCCGATGCATCCTCCAGGGCAGTTCATGACCTCGATGAAGTCGTAGGAACGTTTCCCTTCCCGGACTTCCTGGATGAGCCGCTGGGCATGGGCCAGACCGTGGACGATGGCCACCCGCACAGGTCTCCCGTCGAAATCGACCTCCGCTTCCCGGACGGTCTCAAAGCCCCGAACAGCTCTGAACTCCAATTCCTTGAGCTCTTTCCCGGTGAGGCGCTCATAAGCATAGCGCAGAACCGCCTCGGTCACGCCTCCGGTAACCCCAAAGAGAACACCGGCACCACTTCCTGCACTGAGAGGGGTATCAAAGGGGATGGGGTCGAGCTCCCGGAAATCAATATTGGCCATTTTAATCATCTTGATGGTCTCCTGGGCGGAGAGGACGATATCCACATCAGGAACTCCATCGTGGACGTACTCAGGCCTCCGGGCCTCGAATTTCTTCGCCACGCAGGGCATGATGGAGACCGAAACAAGGCGCTCATTGGGCACGTCCTCCATCCGGGAGACGAAATTCCGGATGACTGAGCCAAAGACCTGCTGCGGCGAACGGACCGAAGAGAGGTGCTCGAGGTAGAAGGGATAGTTCCGTTCGGCGAAGACCACCCAGGATGGGCAACAGGAGGTGAACTGTGGGAGGCGGGAATTACTCTGGAGCCTCCGGAAAAACTCTTCGGCTTCCTCAATGACCACAAGATCCGCACTGAATGAAGTATCATAGACCCGGTCAAAACCGATTTTCTTCAAAGCAGCAACGATTTTCCCGGTGGTGATTTCCCCGGGAGGAAGGCCGAAGGCTTCACCAATGGCCACCCGGACTGCCGGGGCAATCTGCGCCACCACGAACTTCCCAGGATCGAGCACCGCCTTCCAGGCGGCGTCAACCTCTGATCTCACGACGAGTGCCGCCGTCGGACAGCGAATGGCGCACTGCCCGCAGTACACGCATTCGACCTCAGAGAGCTTCTTCCCGAAGGCCGGCTCCACCCGTGCCCGGGCACCCCGATGGGTGAAATCGTAAATCCCGATGCCCTCGATTTCCCGACAGGCCCGCACGCAATCACCGCAGAGGATGCAGCGGTTGGGGTCCCGCACAAGGGAAAAAGTGGAGTCGTCCTTGGGGTCTTTTTCAGTCCTCTCGCCGAAGCGGACCTTCGTGATACCCATGCGGGAGGCCATTTCCTGCAGGCGGCAGTTCAAATTCCGCTCACAGACCGTGCAGTCCCGGTCGTGATTGGCAAGGTACAGCTCCACAATCATCTTTCGGGCCTCGAGCACCCGGGGAGTATTCGTGCGGATGACCATGCCAGGCTCAGGGGGTGTGGAGCACGAAGGCATGAGACCCCTTCCTTCCACCTCCACAAGGCACATCCGGCAGGCTCCATACACGCTCAAATCCGAGTGGTAGCAGAAGGTGGGGATATCGATATTGACCTTCTTTGCTACCTCAAGGATGTTCTTCTCTCCCTCAAGGGGGATTTCCTGGCCATCGACGATAACGACCTTCTTCTCTGCATCACGCATTGCCCTTCCTCCTCCACTTGATGACAATGGCATCAAAGGGACAGGCCTCAAAACACGAGCCACACTTGATGCATTTTGCCTGGTCGATCACGTAGGGTACTTTAGGACGACCCGAAATGCACGAGACCGGGCAGACCCGGGCACATTTGCCACAGGTACGGCACTTCTCCGGGTCAATCCAGAATTCCCGCATTGCCTGGCACACCTGGGCCGGGCAGATTCTGTGCACCACGTGATCGATGTACTCGTCACGGAAGTACCGCAGCGTCGTGAGTACTGGGTTCGGCGCCGTTTTCCCAAGGCCGCAGAGCGAGGCATCCTTCACCACGAGAGCCGTCTCCTCAAGGAGGGCGAGGTCTTCCAGCGTGGCTTTCCCATCCACAATCTTCTGGAGAATGTTGAGCATGTGCTTTGTTCCCTCCCGGCAGGGGACGCACTTCCCGCAGGACTCACTCTGGGTGAAGCTCATGAAGAAGCGGGCGACCTCCACAATGCAGGTGTCCTCATCAAGGACAACAAGACCTCCAGAACCCATGATCGCCCCGGCACTGCAGAGGGAGTCGTAATCCACCGGAAGGTCGAGAAAGGCCTCCGGAAGACACCCTCCCGACGGCCCACCAATCTGCACAGCCTTGAAGCGCTTACCGTTCTGAATACCTCCGCCAACATCAAAGATGAGCTCTCGCAGAGTGATGCCCATCGGAACTTCAACAAGACCAGTGTTCTTCACCTTTCCCGTGAGGGCAAAGGTCTTGGTACCGGGACTCGTTGCAGTACCAAAAGATCGGAACCATTCTGCTCCGTGGAGGATGATGGCTGGAACATTAGCCAGGGTTTCCACGTTGTTGATGACCGTGGGTTTGCCGAAAAGACCTTTCTGGGCCGGATATGGGGGTCGGGGATTGGGCATGCCTCGCTTCCCCTCAATAGAAGCAATGAGGGCGGTTTCTTCCCCACAAACGAAGGCCCCTGCACCTTCTTTAATGCGGATGTCAAAACAAAACCCCGTCCCGAGAATATTCTCCCCCAAAAGACCTGCCTGGTATGCATCCTGGATGGCCTTGCGCAACCGTTTCACTGCCAGAGGGTATTCAGCTCGAACGTAAATGTACCCTTCCTGAGCTCCTATGGCATACCCGGCAATAACGAGACCCTCAAGAACTGCATGGGGGTCGCCTTCCATGAGACAGCGGTTCATGAAAGCTCCTGGATCCCCTTCGTCTCCGTTACAGATAACGTACTTCTTATCGGCCTTGACCATGCGGGCAAACTGCCATTTCCTCCCCGTGGGAAACCCTCCGCCTCCCCGGCCTCGAAGACCGGATTTCATGATTTCCCCAATCACATCTTCAGGAGTCATCTCCGTCAGAACTTTAGCCAGGGCAAGGTACCCGTCCCGGGCGAGGTACTCATCAAGGTTCTCCGGATCGATGGTTCCACAGTTCCGAAGCACCAGCCGAACCTGCTTCCGATAGAAGGGGTCGTCTTTCATCAAGGGCCAGTGTTGTACTCGGCCATCGGGCAACACTTCGCTTTGAACCAGGCGATAAACAATGCTTCCTTTTTTCAGGGTCTCTTCGACAATCTCCTCAACATCTTCCGGCCTTACGCGCAGATATTGTATTCCATGGGGTTCCACACGAACCCTCGGGCCTGTCTCGCAGATCCCCATGCACCCTGTAGGACAGAGAGCAAAATGCTGCTCGGCAGCATCTTCCCTGTCCAAAACCAGAGAGACATCGAGGCCCTCCCGGGCGAGAACTTCTGCAAAACGCCTGTACACTGCCTCAGCACCTTTGGCAAGACACCCTGTGCCCATGCACACGAGAACCCGCTGTTTTTGCTGTTGCTTCTTCAAAGACCCAATGTACTCTTCGAGGTCGCTCCGCGTGGCAAACCTCACGAGACCTCACTCCTCTTTTCGATCTCTTCGATGATCTGTCGCGCTCTCTCCTCATCCATAGGGCCAAACACTTCATTATCGACAGCCATCACCGGAGCGAGAGCACACGCTCCGATACAGGCCACCGTTTCCACGGTGAAAAGGAGGTCCGGAGTGGTATTCTCCCCTTCCCGAAGGCCCAGGTACTCCCGTATCGCTCTCAGGACCTTTTCCGAACCCTTCACGTGGCATGCCGTGCCATCGCAGACCCTGATGATGTGTTTTCCCTTTGGTTTCAGTGAGAACTGGGCATAGAACGTGGCCACTCCGTAGACGTACGCCGGAGAAACCCGCAGGGCTGTGGCCACATAGGTGAGGATTTCTTCCGGCAGGTACCGGTATTCCTCCTGGATTTCCTGGAGGATGGCAATGAGGTTTGTAGAATCATAACCGTGTTTCTCGAGGATTGCGTTGACCTTTTCGAAGCTTCGGCCCAGGGCAACCTCTGGTCCAAGCTTTTCCACAGGTCTCACCTCCGCTAACAGTACTCAAGGTGCACCATCTTTCCACGCTTGCGCAGCTCCTCGGCAATCTCCTCAAGAATCCTGGCTTTGAGAGAAAGCTCTCCTGAGAGCCTGGGGTTCTGATGTGCAGGGTTAATGGCCCGCCCGCCGATAATGGTGACCTCATCGGCCTCGAAAAGGAGCGCAAGGAGCCGGCTTGCGCCGTCTTTTTCATACCGCACGTCCTCCTCTCTGACTCCCTGACGCAAGCGCCGGAGAACCAGAGAAAGCGTGAGCACTCCTTCGGTCACAAGGTCCACACCCTCAAGAATCCCCACAGGAGGCACATCCTCTCGCAAGGAAGCGAGATCCACCCGGATTTCCCTCCCCAGAAACCGGGCTAGAATATTCCCCGTGGTTCCCCCACAAACCGCCTTCTTGCCAGAGAACGCAAGAACCCGTTGCGCAATCTCTGTATCTTTCTCAGGATTCTCCGGTGGCCCTGCCCAGAGAATCAGGCGTCGGGGAAGGCGGATTTTTGCCACCACACAGGTGGCATCATCCCCGGGTCTTCCCTGGTAGAGCTTCTTCGTGGTCTCAATGATGCGCAAGGCCAGTGTCGCCGCGTCCATGTGTTCGTTCACCGTGCTTTCGAGGAACGAGGCGATTTTCTCCCACCTCCACCCCAGGTTCCAGAGCCCACCAATGCCGGCGTGCACCACTCCATCGGTGACACCCACAATCCAGTCATTGCGCTGGAGGCGGATATTCGCCTCAAGAACGGCACGCTTCCCGATTTCTCGCTTTCGCCGCTCCAGGTACATGACCCTCCCATTCCGGATCCAGAACAAAGGAGGGTTATCGAACTCGGCGATATAGGTCTCCCCATCGGGGAAAATCTGCACCACCGAAAAGGTGCTGTACGCGATTTTCCGCACCCGGCACACCGGGAGCGTCTCAGCCAGCGTCTCCACCACATCCTCAAGGGAAGAGTTCCGCCGGAGCATCGAAACGATAATCCGGGAGGTGAGGGTGGAGAGAATGTTTGCCTTCACCCCACTCCCCAGGCCATCAGACCAGGCAAGGACAGTCATGTTGCCGTCCTTCTCGTAGCACACGCTGTCCCCACAGAGTTCCTCGCCCCATTTCGCCACCTGGGCGCAGGCAATTTCAACAAAAAGGTCTCTCATTCTTCCAGCGTCTCTCCCCGGAGGATGCGCATGAGCTTGTTCAAAAGAACCTTGGTTTCCGCCGTCGTTTCCCCAAGGAGACTGGCAATCTCCTGGGCCACCCGCATCTGGTTGGTAATGACCTGCTGGGCCTTCTCAATGGTCTTCTCCCGGATGGTAGCCATCATGGCTTCCTGTTCTTTTTCCTTCGTGAGGTCCACGAAAATCCCCATGAGGAGGCGCGACTTCTCCAGGAAAAAGACCGAAAGCCGCACGAAGAGGTTATGGTACTGGGGATAGGTCACCTCACAGGTCGTGGCCTTTTTCGTTCGCAAAACCTCCACAAAGGGCGAGGGATCCAGAAACTCATCAATCCTCTTCCCGATCACCAGTTTCCCCGCAAGCCCAAGCATCCGCCGCAGAGCGGGGTTCATCTCCACAATGCGAAGGTCCTCATCCACAAGGACAATGCCATTGGGGGTCACGGTCATGAGGAAACTCGAGAAAGACTCTGCCCGCATCCGCATGAAGGGGATGCACATCTCTGCTTCGGCCATGCCCTGGTACACAGCCCTTGCCTTCTCCCGGCAGGTATTGTACCCACAGGCGCCGCAGTTCAATTCATCCTGAGGGGTAAATTTCCCAGTAAGAGCAAGGATTTTTCGGAGCTCCTCTTCCGGAACCTCAGGACTGGGCACCGGAGCCGGAACAAAGGCTCGCCGGAAACTCGGCGGATCAACACACACCAGGGACTCTTCAGGCTCCAAGGATTCCTCGGTATAGAGGAGCACCCGTTCCCGTCGTTCATAGGGAGAGAGGGAGGAAGAAAGCATCGGTCCATCGATGCACCCGCCCTCACAAGACATCATCTCAATGATTCGAAATTTGTAACGCTCTGGGGAAAAACTCTCCAAGAATTCCTTGCACCGGTCAATTCCCGTAATGGTCACAACGTCCCGGGAAAGAAGATGCACCTCGAAAGAAGCACTCTGCAAAAGGCCCCCCTCAACAGGAAAGGCCCGGGCCCACCGGATTCGTCTCCGGGAGAATGGCGCTTCAGGGAGTGTCGCAAGGTCGAGATGGGCTTCCTGAAACCACTCCCGAAGCTCCTCAAAGGTGAGCACCACATCCACGTCCCCTCGGACCTCTTCCTCTTCAGCCTCAGCCTTCTTGGCGATACAGGGGCCGATGAACACCACCCGGTAAATGAGGATCCTCCTTTTTAAGGAGTCGACCGTGTGCTACCATGGGAGAAACCACCGGAGCGAGATACTCGATGCACTTTGGGAAGTACCGGGTGATGAGGAAGTTCACCGCTGGGCAAGAACTCGAAATCACATTGGTGCGCCCCTCTGCAAGAAGCAGGGCGTGTTCTTTTGCCACCCACTCAGCACCCTCTGCAGTCTCCCGAACTTCCGAAAATCCCAGCATCTTCAGCCCCTGGACAACCTGACCCGGCGTAGCCTCAGGGAAGGCCGCCACAAAAGATGGAGCGATACTGGCCACAACTCGCCCTCCTTTTCCCAGCAAAGCCCTGGCCTCCTCCAGGTCGGAACGCACTTTTTTGGCTTTCTGAGGGCACACCAGCACGCACCGGCCGTCCTTCACACATCGCTCATCCACCACTTCCGCATGCCCCGAGCTTATGCGGATGGCTTTCACCGGACAGTGACGGATGCACTTGTAGCAATCCCGACAGCTCGTGCGGATCGTGCTAATGACGCTCACGGGAACCCTCCTGGATTCGGGGGAGCACCTTGCGCTCGAAGATTTCCCGAAAATTCTCCGGAGAAACCCCGCTCAGGATTTCGTCATCCACAACCACCGTGACACCATCCTCCGTGCATCGTCCAAGGCAGAACGTCCCTCGAAGTTCCACCTGAGACTTGAGACCAAGCTCCTCAATGAGGCGCTCACACTGGTGGATGATGTCGTACGCCCCTTTCAAGTGGCAGGAACTCCCCACGCAGACAGATATCGTGACCATTTTCACGCTCCTTGCCGAAGAAAGAGAAAGGGGAGCAACCGCTCCCCCTCCTCCACAGGGTTCGCATTATACCACACTTCTCAGATCTCGAGAACCCACACCTCAGGAAGTGACGGGAGGCTTTTTGCCGTCACCGTAAAAGACGAGCTTCTCAGGAACTTCACCCGTTCAAAGGGCTTCAGGAAATGTTCTACTGGATTCAGGCTGAAGGAGAGAAATCGTGTTTTGTAATGCATGGGGACCGTGATGGATGGGGAGAGTTTGCTCACGAGTTCCTGGGCTCCTCTCGCGTCGATGGTGTAGACACCCCCGACGGGAACAAAGAGGAGATGCACCGGTTTCCAAGAAGCGATGTCCTGATCAGGAGGAACCATGCCAAGGTCTCCAACGTGCATGAGGACAAGGTCATCAGCCTCAACCCGGAAGACATTGTTTCGTCCCCGCTTTTTTCCCTCCTCCTCATCGTGGAAGGTGGAAAATGCCTGAATCTTCACACCATCCTTCACGTACTCTCCAGGCTGGCGGATAACCTCCCGGTACCCCCGCACCAGAGCAACGTTGTTGTGGTCAAAATGCTCATGGCTCACCAGGACAAAATCGGCCTCAACCTCAGGGAGAGGATATCCAACACTCTGGTCAAAAGGGTCAAAGGCAAGGCGCACTCCGCGCTCCGTCGCCACAAGGAAGAACGAGTGCCCAAACCACCTCACTTCCATGTTACCACACCTCCACAACCATTATCTAACACTTCCCCTTCCCCTGCAACCTTTCATAGAGTTTGCTCCACCCGCGCCGGTAGAGAAAGGCGATTTTGTTGTGCCAGAGGGGTTCCTCTTCATGGGAAAAGAAAGTCTCGTAGTCTTTCGTTCCCGGCGTTGGGGCATAGAGGGCAAGGCGGGGCACGAGACCAAGGCTCCGCACATACAAAACCGAGGCCACAACATCGCCTTCTTCCTCCACCGGCCAGCCGAAAAGCAGGTACACTTCGATGTCCTGGGGAGAAAATCCAGCCTCCTGCAGAGCGCGTACTGCTTCTTCGAAGAGTTCGTTGGTGACCTTTCCACCACTCTGCTTTTGCCGGGGAGACACAGCAGTTTCAAGGCTCAGCCGGACGGTGGAAAAGTTTGCTCTCTTGAGGAAACGGGCAACCTCCCTGGTCACATACCGGGCGTGAAGCCCGTTGGGGAGATGGAAGGAAACCGGAAGGTTGAGGCGCACAAGGTACTCCGCCAGGGGAAGAAAGTGAGATTCTGTCCGGAAAAGAAGGGCGTCATCGTAAAACGCAATGTGGCGAACACCGAAGCGCTCGAAAAGGTAGCGGATTTCCTCAGCTACATCCTGCGGAGGGCGCTGGAAAAACGACGGAGCAAGGATTCGGGAGGCACAATACGTGCAGGAAAAGGGGCACCCAAGGGAAGAGAGGACAACCCCGTAGGAAAGCCTCGGGTAGAGCTCAAAAGCCGGTGGTACAGCAAAGAAGTCCTCATACGTCCGGATGCCGAGGCTTGTGCCCAGAAGTCCCTCAAGGTGCCTGGAGACACTCAGGGGGTCAGCCACGGAAACCACGGCGTCGAACCCAAGACGTTCTGCGTGATCCGGGCAGAGCGTCGGGTACACACCTCCAAGGACGAGGAATGCCCTGGGGAATGCGCGCCGCAGGATTTCCGCAAAAACCGAAGCGCCCGGGTACCAGTAGGTGAAGCCGCAGGTCACCAAAACCACATCCGGGGGGTCGAGATTCCAAAGACGAGCGAGAACCTTCTCCCTGGGCATCCCGAAGCGCTTGAAGCGCCGGGGAATGGAGGAGAAAAAGACAGGTTTTGGGAGGATTTCTCTGAAGTACCCTCCACACCCGGCCTCCCGGAGCTTCCGCGGTCCCTCGTTTTTCGGTGCACAGGAATCCGGGTCTCCCCGGTCCAGGCAATCGAGGAGTGTTACCTTGAAACCTCTCCTTTTGAGGTGTGCCCCCAGGTACAGAAGCCCCAGGGGCTTGCTCCACAAATCAAAAGCGGTGAAATCATACGCCCAGGGATTAATAAGGAGAACATGCGCCATCTACACTTGAGTCGCCGCCAGAGTCCCCTCATAAACTGCGTGGAAAATTTTTCGGGGTTCCCGAGCATCACCGATGAGGAAGAGCTCCTGAACTTTCCCGGAGAGCGCGTCGAAGAGCGCTCGATTGGGTTGCGTTCCCATGGCAAAAACGATGTACTCTGGATGGAGTTCTGAAGTTCTCGGATCGGCATCACACAGGTACACGACCCTCCGCCCTTCGACGTCCATGCACCGGGTACTTGTCATGACATGGACGCTCGAGGCACCCAGGGCCTTCAAAAGCTCGATTCTTGTGATGACCTCTGCATCCACGGCAAGGTGGGAGAGCATCTCCACAAGGGTGACCCTGTTGCCTCGCTCGGCAAGGAAAAGGGCAACCTCGCACCCCACAACGCCCCCACCCACGACAACGACATCCTTTTCTTCAAGCACCACACTCCCCCGCAGAACATCCCAGGCCGTGCAGGCAAAGGAAGGATCAAGGGAGGAGAACTCAGGAATAACAGGAGTTCCTCCACTCGCCACAATAACAGCCTGAGGCTTGAGGGCAAGTACTGTTTCTGGAGTCGCCTCACTTCCAAGGTGCACTGAGACTCCAGTTTTCGGAAGCATTTCCTCAAAGTACTCCACAAACCACAGGAGTTTCTCCTTGTGGGGAGCCCGGGCAGCAAAACGGAGCTGTCCTCCTAAGGCTTTCTCCTTCTCGAAAAGATGCACCTCGTGTCCCCGCTGCGCGGCAACAAGCGCTGCAGTCATGCCTCCCGGCCCACCACCAACGACAACCACCCGTTTTCTCTCCGGGGCCCTCGCACGCTCGTCAAAGAAGAGCTCCCGTCCAGCCCAGGGGTTCACCGCGCAGCGGACCTTCCCGTTGGCAAAGAGCTCCCCGATGCAACCGACATTGCAGCTGATACAGTGATTGATTTCTCGTTCTCTCCCCCAGGCGGCCTTCTTCGCCCAGTCCGGGTCGGCGATGAGTCCTCGCCCGATGGCCACAAAGTCAGCATGTCCTTCGGCAAGGATGCGCTCGGCAACCTCGGGATGCCGAATAACCCCCACCGCGATGACCGGGCAGGAAACGACCTCCTTGATACCCCGTGCAAGATGTGCCCTCCAGCCCTCTGCAAAGTTCATGGGCTCGATGATGGTGCTCACCGATTCGTAGATGCCACAGCTTGCGCTGATGTAGTCCACCCCACTGGCTTCAAGCGCCCGGGCAATCTCCTGAGATTCCGCAAGGGTGAGCCCTCCGGGGACGAACTCCTCAACGCTTAGGCGAACCCCAACAACAAAGTCCTCTCCCACGAGCTCCTTGATGCGCGCAAGAATCTCAAGGAGAAACCGCAGGCGGTTCTCAAAGCTTCCGCCGTACTCATCATCCCGCTTGTTAGTGTACGGGGAGAGGAACTCGTTCAGGAGATACCCATGGGCCGCATGAACCTCAACGCCGTCAAAACCGGCAAGCTTTGCCCGGAGCGCCGCCTGAGCGAATTTCTCCATAAGCTCACGGATTTCTTCTTTCGTCAGTGCTCGAGGCATGACCCCGAGGAACTTGCAGGGCACAGGAGATGGAGCAACCGGTTGCAATCCATCCGTCGTCGAAGGCGTGCACTGCCGTCCACCGTGCTGAATCTGGAGGAAGGTCTTTGCCCCCTCAGCATGGATAACCTCAGCAAGAGCACGAAGGCCCGGGAGGAACTTGTCGCTATCAACGGCAATCTGCGCGGTGAGGCTTCGGCCCTGGAACATGTCAACCTGCGCATTCTCTACAATAATGAGCCCCACTCCTCCCTGGGCCCGCCTCCTGTAATAGGCCAGAAGCTCGGGAGTCACCTCACCAAAAGCACTTCCCAGGTTCGTCGCCATGGGAGGCATGACGACCCGGTTCCGTATGCTGCACTTCCCGATTTTCCCCGGTGCAAAGAGATGTGGGTACTGCACATTCCCCCTCCTCTCTCTATACGTACTCTGCGAGCTTCCGGGCCGAACCCTGAATCTCGTAGTACGTCACGATGAGCTCTTCAACCTTCTCCGTCACCGCTTTTTGCGCCTCTTCTATCTTCCCGTGGGTTCTCAGCGCCTGCTCATAGGCCTGGCGGATTTCGGTGCCCACGTTGATTTTGGTGATGCCGTGGCGAATGGCCTCAAGGACGTACTCTTTCCGGATTCCCGAACCACCGTGGAGGACAAGGGGAATGCCGGTGCGCTCCACAATCTTCTTGAGGTGCTCAATATTCAGCCGGGCCTCAACCTTCTTCTGGTCCTTTGCCACGCCACTTATTGCCCCGTGGATATTGCCGATAGCCACCGAGAGCCAGTCGACCCCCGTTTCCTGCACAAACCTCCCCGCATCCTCCGGATCCGTGAAGCCTTTGCCGCTTGCAAAAATCTCCTCGTACGGCGGCAGGGGCCCCGACTCATGCCCCAGAACGGCCCCGAGTTCCGCCTCAACGCATACCCCCAGAGGATGAGCCCGGGAAACCACCTCCCGGGTTACCCGGATGTTCTCCTCAAGGGGAAGGCGTGACCCGTCAATCATCACCGAGTGGTACCCGAGCCTCAAGGCCTCATCGATGAGGGAGCTCCAGTCCACGAGCTGCCCCTCCTCGTCAATCACCGGCACATGGTCCTGGTGAAGCCGGGAGAGCGAGAGGTCCCCAAAGCGGTCGAAAGCCTCTTTCACCGCCCGGAAACTCCCGGCCCCAAACCGGGTGATATCGGGGCGGGAGACCTCAAGAAGGGCAAAGGTTTCGGTACGGTGCAGGGCCTCAACAATCGCCGGAACCATAGGGAGATACGCAACGTTAAACGCAGGAACGAGAATCCGGTGCACGAACGCAGCCTTCATGATGTCAGCAAGCGAGGCTTTCGCCAGCTTCTTCCTCCAGTCTGCCACGGCATCCTACCCCTTTCTTCGAAAAAACTTTACTCCACTTTACTCCAAATACCTTTTCGAAGCAACCAGAATTGCATACAATGGAAGTATGAAGGGAAGAGTCCTTGTCATCGGCGGAACAGGGCACACCGGGAGTTACCTTGTTCCGAGGCTTGTGAGCTCCGGGTACCAGGTCTTCGTGTACGCTCGGGGGACGACACAACCCTATCCCTATTCCCCCCTCTGGAAGCGAGTTACCTTTATCTCCGGAAATCGGGAAGAAGATGAGGGGAAGGGGATACTCCAGGAGCACATTCGCGCCGTAAAACCCGATGCCATTGTTGACCTCATCGCTTTCGAGCCCGAGAGTGCCCAGGCACTTTTAGAGGTGCTCCGGGGAAGCGATGTGCACTTGCTCGTGTGCACCACTGCCTGGGTCTATGGAAAAACACGCATCATTCCCACCCCAGAAGACGCTCCCCGCTTCCCCGAAAATGACTATGCCCGGAAAAAGGTCGAGATTGAGGATATTCTCTTTGCTGCCTGGAAAGCAGGAAAAATCCGGATTACCGTAATCCGCCCCACCCATATTACCGGGCCGGGGAAAACCTTCGTCACGCCCTTTGGCGACCACGACCCGGGGTGTCTCCAACGTATCCTGAACGGGGAGGAAATTATCCTCCTCGATGGGGGCTTCAGCACGCTCCACCATGTCCATCCCCAGGATGTAGCCGAGCTCTTCTTCGCTGCCCTTGAAAATCCCAGAGCCTCTGTGGGAGAAGCCTTCAACTGTGGTGCCCGGTACGCGATGACCTTCTTTGGCCTTGGAGAGTTCATCGCCACTTCCTTTGGGAAACCCTTCCGATTCAGGTCGATGCCCCTTGAGGAGTACACCGAGCGATTTGGGTATCCCGAAGAGGCCGCCCTTCATGTTCGCCAGGGGTGCTGCGTCCTGATGCAAAAGGCCTGGGAACTCCTTGGGTTTGTCCCTCGCTACACTCCGGAAGGGGCGGTTCTCGAAGCCATGTACGACCTCATTGCCCGGGGTATCCTTGAGGTGAAGTGACCGTGGGCATCTTTAAAGATTGCGACATCCGTGGCACAGTCCCTGAAGAACTGAACCCAGAGGTTGCTTATCTCATCGGCCGGGCTTTCGCCTCCTCTTTCCCTGAGGGGACCTCTTTCGCTGTGGGCGGGGATGTCCGCACCCACACTCCTTCCCTCAAGGAGGCGCTCATTGAGGGGCTTCGAGACAGTGGAGGAAACGTAGTTGACCTGGGTACTGTCCCTACACCCCTCTTCTACTTCGCCATCGACCATCTCCGTACCCCGGCAGGGGTTATGGTTACTGCCTCCCACAACCCTCCCCAGTACAACGGCCTCAAAATCGGTTTTGCTCACCGTCCTCCCTTCCCCGAAGACTTCACCGCTTTGGCCCGGCAAGTGGAAGAACGGGCGTTTCGCAAGAGTGTAAGAGGTCGCCTCCTGAGCATGAATCTCACAGAGGAGTACCTGACTTTCCTCACCTCCCGGGTTCTTCTTCCTCAGCGTGTCCTGCGGGTTGTCGTGGATTGCGGGAATGGATGCTACTCTGAACTCGCTCCGAGGTTCCTCCACTCTCTGGGACACGAAGTCGTTCCTCTCTTCTGCACCCCAGACGGTACTTTCCCCAACCGTCCTCCCAATCCTGCGCAGGCGAAAAACCTTAAAGCCTTGAGGGAAAAAGTTCTGGAAACGAGATCCGATGTTGGCATTGCTTTTGACGGTGACGGAGACAGGGTGGTCTTTGTGGCCGACGATGGGACGGTGCTTGAGGGAGAAAAGGGGATGATCTTCTTCATCCGCCAGCACTTCGCCCCTATTCCTGGGGAGAAGAAGTTCGTCTATGATCTCAAGTGTTCCTCTGTCGTCCCCGAAGAGGTGCGCCGCGCCGGAGGCATCCCCATTCCGGAGCGCTCAGGCCACGCCTATATCAAGCGGAGGCTCCTTGAGGAAAACGCTGTGATGGCCGGAGAAATCAGCGGCCACTACTTCTTCCGAGAACTCGGACGAGACGATGGGCTCTACGCTGCCTCGCTCTTCCTCACCCTCCTGAGCAAAAACAGCGAACCTCTTTCGTCCATCATCGCCGCTTTCCCCCAGAGTTTCGTAACCCCGGATATCCGTATCCCTCAGAAAGGGCGGGAAAACCTCCTTCCCCTCCTTGAGAGCACTCTGCAAAGCGGCAACATCCTGAAACTCGACGGCCTGCGGGTGGAGTGGGAAGAGGGCTGGGCGCTCATCAGGAAATCCGTGACCGAGCCCGTGTACACCCTTCGCTTTGAGGGGAAAGACAGAGAAGCCATCCCCTCCCTTGTGCACCGCCTCCTTGCGGCCTTTCCAGAAATTGCAAGGGAGGTCCTGGAGAAACTCTCCTCAGATTCGGCGGATTATGGCCCTCGCAATTCTCTGGAGAGCTAAGACAACAAGGGGGCCGATCGCCACCGCACTCCCAGCCTGGATGAAGTTCCCCGGAAGTTCGGCCAGGGCTGCTCCAACCCCGTAGAGGACGACTTCGGTGAGGAAGTACCCGAAAACCATGACAAGGCCTGCAAGAAGGCCCACAAGAACCCGAACGGGATAGCTCTTTTCTCCTGAGGCCAAAAGGCCCACAAGAAGCCCTTCAATCCCCTTAATGACAAGCGTAAAAGGTGCCCAGTGCGCGTATCCTGTGAGGAGGTCGGCCAGCGCCGACCCTACACCCCCAGCGAGCGCTCCAATCCGGGCTCCAAAGAGCATGGCAAAAACAAAAATCACCGTGTCCCCCAGGTTGATGTACCCCCGGGTCTGGGGTACCGGAATCTGGATGCTCATTGTGGCCAAAGCCACAAGGGCAATACCTAAAGCCCCATATACCAGAATTTTCACCCTGTCCTCCATCGCTCCACCCCCACAGGGACCGAGTCATTCCCCAAAGGTATCCTCATCGACCAGAACTTCCATGAGATTCGCAAGGAGGCGGTCCACCTGGTCCTCCTGAAGACCTAAAAGCTCCGCCGCCTTTGGGGAAATGCGGTAGAGGAAACCGTCAACCCCCACCCCCATGCCAAGGCTCACGCTCATGCAGTCCGCAATGTGAGCAATAGCGGTGAGTTTGGGGTTTTCCTGAGCTCGCTCCGGTTCGTGGTGGAACCCAATGGCCTCAACGAGCTCCGGGGGAAGATTCCACTTTTCGGCAACTTTTGCTCCCACAAGGGCATGGTGGAACCCCAGAAGGGCTTCTTCGGCCTCAAGGAACGTCACATTCTCCTTTTCGACCTTCTCAAGCACTGCCTCGTATTCATCCCTCAGATAGGTGTCGAGGACGAGTTTCCCGATGTCGTGGAGCAGGCCCGCCGTATAGGCCACTTCAAGGCGGGAAAATTTCACCTCCCTTGCCAGCATGCGGGCACCCACAGCCGTTGCCTGGGAATGCCTCCAGAGTTCCCCCCGCTCCAGAGCATACCCCTTGAGCTCCTTTTTCATCATCTCGCTGACCGAGGCTGCAAGAACAATGCTCCGGATGGTCTGGAAGCCAAGGAGAATCGTGGCATCGGTGACGGTGGAAATGCGCCGAGGAAAACCATAGAACGCCGAGTTCGCCAGGCGCAGGACCTTGGCTGTGAGCCCCTGGTCCTGTGTGAGCACGTTGTTGATATCCCGGGCGGTAGACCTCGGGTCTTCTGTGAGCGCGATAACCCGCTGCACCACTGCCGGTAAGGCCGGTAAATCCTCAACCGCTCGCACCAGCGCCGGGAGTGTGAGCTTACCCATATCCCCCTCCAGAAATCCTTTTGCTCATTATAGAACACAAAAAGCGCCCTGTCTCTTCCAGAAGGAGAAAAATCGTTGCCAGAAATCCACAAGCGAATGTCCCCAGTTCGAGTTTGAGAACTCTCTCAAGCCGTCTCAGGATTGCCGTATACTCTGCTGGCTCAACCCGTTTTCGCTCACTTTTTGCATCCAGCACTCCACCGTGTCTGGATGCTGATGGTCGATCACCCCGAATTCCCGGTTCAGACGTCCCGCAACGATGGTCGTGCACAGGCGGCGTCTCACGCCGGCTCGGCAGGTCTGTCACCACCCAAAAAACACCCTCAAAGCCAGCCTCAAATCCCCCTTCACCTTCGGCACCACAGCGGCAAACGCGCCCGATACTGTTGCCAGCTCGCTCCCTCGGGCCAACTTTCGCTACAGCTCCTTTCGGTGCGTTCGTACGGCGTAGTCTGGATTCCCTCTGCAACCTGGACCTCAAGAATTCTGGCCGAAGACCTCTTCACAAGCCTGACCGGACCATTTTCAGGGAGGAGCTTTCAGAACCTTGCCATCTACGGTAACCCGATAATGGGCCATTCCCAATCTCTCTGAACAGTGTCTTCTCCTCATTCTCATTTCCCAAAAGGAGGGCGGTCTCCCCCATGTGATGGACACCGTCAAAAACCATATCCATCTGGAATTCCAAAAAGGGGGAAACCACAGGTAGCACTACAGGACCGGGAAACCTTGCAAAAAATGGTATAATACCACCAAAGCCGCAAAAGCAACCGGGAAGAAAGACGATGACCATTCCGGAAATAGGATGTGTTTTCATAGCTCTCCTGGGACTTTCAGGAGTTGTCCTCAGTCGAAATCTTCTCATGAAGATTGTGGGCCTGGACGTCATGAATACCGGCGTAATCAGCCTTTTTGTGGTCCTTTCCTCGCGTTCCGGGGATAACGTCCCCATCCTTACCGAAGGGGCTTCTTCGTACGCTCATCCCGTACCCCAGGCCGTGATCGTCACAGCCATCGTCATCGGTTTTGCCATCCTGGCTATTTCTCTTGTCTACGCCATGATCCTTGTTCAGCGACTGCGGTCAGTAGACACAGAAAGACTCGAAGAGGAAAGCGGAGGATGACGGCGTTTGTCCTCTATAACCTCTGTCTCTTTGCAAGCGCCCTTTTGGGCTTTTCGCGGAAATTCCAAAAGCCCGTGCTCTGGGGCGCCGGTATCATCAATCTCATCATTGTCACCATTCTCTGGCAGAAGAGCGAAAACACAAGATGGTTCCTGAAAAGCGCATTTGGAGTGGAACTCGTCATTGACGAGCTCTCCCGCCTTTTCCTGCTCACCCTCGCGGTGGTGTGGTTCGCCGTAGCCATCTCCCTGGAGAGCAAAAAACAGGACGGCTTCTTTGTTTTTCTACTCCTCCTTTTTCTGGGCGCGGGGAATCTCCTCTTTATTTCCAGTGACCTCTTCAATCTCTACGTTCTTTTGGAGCTCCTCACCATTCTGGTTTTCCTCCTGGCTGGAAAAACCGGAGAAACCAAACCCCTCTGGGCGGGGATGAAGTATTTGCTCCTCGTCGCAAGCGCCATGAATCTCTATCTCCTCGGGGTAGGAATGGTTTTTCTGGCCGAAGGAAGTTTTCGGGTCTCCTCGATAACCATCACAGGAATTCCGGCAGGCTTTCTCATTGCCGGACTTCTGGGGAAAACTGGGCTGTTCCTCTTCAGCATGTGGCTGGTCGATCTCCACTCGAGTGTCTCAAGCGAGGTATCAGCACTTCTTTCCGGTATTGCGGTGAAAACAGGACTTTACGCGCTTTTGCGTCTCCGACCCGCTTTAGGCAACCACTTTGAAGTGGTTCCGTTCTTTGCAGTCATTTCGGCAATTCTGGGGGTAATCTTTGCATTCCACGAAAAACACTACAAACGCATCCTGGCCTACAGCACCCTCTCCCAAATAGGGTACATCCTGACTGCTCCGGAAACCGGTATTTTTTACGTCTTTGCCCACGGCGTTTTCAAGTCATGGCTTTTTCTGGGAGCTGATCTCCTCCCAACCCACGATACCAGAGCGCTGCCTCAACATCGATTGCCGATTGTTACCTGGTCTCTGATCGCCCTTCCTGCCCTGTCCATTGCTGGACTCCCCTGGACCGTTGGCGGTTTCTCGAAAGAAATGCTCATTGTGGGAACTGCATGGTGGCAACGACCTATTCTTTATGGAGTGAGTATTGGAACGGCAGCGGTTTTTGCTCCGTTTTTCTTCTCCCTTCCCAGGCTGGAATGGGGAGAAATACCCAAAAACATCCTCGGCCATGCTTTGCTGGCTTTCTTCACGTTTTTTCCCCTCTTTGGTTGGGGCAGGAAAGACCTCGAATCGACGGGAATACTTCTCCTGGGGGTTCTTGTGGCCCTCCTTGGAGCACGATATCGCAAGCCTCTCCCCCGGGTCCTGGAACGGCTCGAGAATGCCGCCCTTCTCTACCTCATTCTCTTTGCACTGTGCGTGGTGATGAGTGCCTGTAGGTAAATGGCTGTTCTTCCTCTTAGGAATGCTCTTCTGGACGGTACTCTCCGGGTGGCGCAGCCTCTGGCTCCTTGCCTTAGGGGCAGGGGCAAGTTTCATGGGTATTTGCATCGTCACGCCCCACATTACCCCAAAACACATGGTGCTCTTTACATTGAAACTTCCTCTCTTCTTCCTCGAAGCACTCTGGCAGGCCCTTACCCTTCTTGCGCGACTCTACAATCATTCCTCACAATTCTTATGGAAGAGCATACCCACTGGAGAAGAAGAACTGTTCGAAAAGACAGTCCTCATCACGCTCACCCCCTACACCCTGGTGATCAAAGAGGAAAAAGGAGAACTCCTCATTCATTCGATAAAGGAGGAGAAAGGACGTTGATCTACTCTGGTATCTATCTCGCTATCCTCACAATCATTTTTCTCCATTTCATATTCGTCCAGGATCGCTACCAGAAACTCCTTGACGTCGCTAGCCTCTCTTCGAAAATTACCGTTCTGATATTTCTCTATGCCTTTTCTACCAGAGACATTTTTATCCTGGAAGTTTTTTTCTTTTACGCTCTTTTTAGCGCTGTGGAAATGATCTTCATCGGTTACGTGCTTACCAGGAGGGATCTGGAGTGATCTACCATTTCCTCTTTATCATGGGGCTCGTCCTGACTGCTTATGGGAGTGTGGGAATGATTTGCGCGCGGAATAACTTCCAGCGGATTCATTTTTTCGGCATCGCCGATACCTTAGGGGCAGGGCTTATTATGCTCGGAGTAGCTACAAAATGGACGGAGGCTTTCCCCCGGGTCCTTTTCGTTTTTTTCCTGAGCCTCGTTACAGGGTCGATCATGGCGCACGTCTTCGCCAAATCAATGTTTGAGAGGTCAAAACGATGTTGAAAATAGGTATCGTGGTTTTCATGCTGGTTGCAGCGTTCTACACCGTGACCCGAAAACGACCTCTTGAAGCAATCTTTGGCCGGACGATTCTGGGAACTCTGGCTGTAGCGCTTTATGCTGCCTGCAAAGCCCCTGACGTAGCCCTGGCCGAAGGACTTCTGGGTGTGGCACTTTCCACTTTTGTGTACATCACCGCCTTTAAAAGCCTGGGGAGGATCCGCATCGGGTGCCTTGTATCCCAGGATGCAGCTTCTCGAGAGATCCAGAACCTTCTTGAGCAGTACGCCCGAGCCAAAGGATACGAGGTAGAACTGGTAAACTACCAGGCAATCCAGAAGGCTACCGAAGCACTTGAAGAAGGTTACCTTGATCTCATCTACAGCACTGCTTTTCCTCTCTCGCGACCCGATCTGGAAGTTCTCCCCATTAAAGGAAAGACCGAAGCCGTTCTGATCCTCCCCAAAAAGAGTGACCTCATGAAGTTGTTCCAAGCTTTTTCTTGCAACACTGGCGAGGAAGAAGTATGAAGGGCGCATTCCGGACTCTTCTGGTCACAAGCATGATGACCACGGTGGGAGTATTGCTTCTCCTTTTCCAGGAACCGATGATCTTCTCTCGACTTGAGAGCCAGGAACTCGTAACAAGGCTCTTCGAAGAAACCAGGGCTACAAACATCGTTAGCGCAGTGTACCTCTCCACGAGACTTTACGATACCGTGTTCGAGTTTCTGGTTTTCACCGTTGCCGCTGGAGGTGTGGCGTTCTATTCCCGGTTTCTGGGAAAGACAACGCAATTCGTCTGTCTGACCGATCCGGCAACAGCCATCACGCTCAGATTTCTGGCCTTTTTTGCTTTCCTTTCCGGGGTTTATCTTGCCATCTTTGGACACCTTACTCCTGGAGGCGGTTTCGCTGCAGGTGTTGCCGGAGGCACCGCGTTCTTTCTTCTGGCCATCACTGGCAGAATCTTCGTCCTGGAAAAGCAAATCGCCTCTGTCAACCGGAATCACCTTCTGGAGCAAGGGCTGATAACGACATTCCTGTCTCTGGCAATCCTCGACTTATGGGGCATTGAACTACCCCTGGGAAATCCGGGTACATTACTGAGCGCTGGGTACATCCCTCTTTACAACCTCCTCATCTTTCTCAAAGTAACCCTGGGCACCTGGAGCATCGTCTACCACTTTATTCAAAGTCGAGGAATTCTCTGAACCAGCATCTTTCAAAAAGCACCAAACCGGCTATCACCAGCACCAGACAAAAACACGCTATTCTGGGCAAAGATACGCCAGAGGAAGGAGTAAAGAGCTCTGCCAGGCGAGAAACGCCAATCCTGGGGAAAGCCCAGCCCAGAACCTGCCGATTTTGATTCCTTTCTCTTTTCTAAGACCATCCCCACCCTTAGCTGCGAGCACAAGCACCTGAAAAACCTCTGTGTTTCCGAAGGTTTACGGAACTTCCCCTGTTTCATCACATCTTCTGGCGCATCAAGACCACCGGGAACAGGTGAAAGCCTGGTGGTGAAGTGCTGTGCGGCATTCCCAGGCAGAATTTCCCCCTCCATCTCCAGAAAAAACGACCAGGAACCCATGTACGTTGCCCTGTGATCAAGCTCGATGACGAGAAGGAAATGAGAAAGGAATCTTCAAGGACCTCAACCGGCGCGGGACGCTGTTTGGCTCTTTCGCCTCGCACAAACGGCAAAACCTGACGCAGGTAGCTATGGTTCAAGTTCAACTTTCAGTTCGAAGAATTTCATCATGTCTTTAAGACTGATGACGCCCACCAGTCGGTTGCCCTCTGTGACCATAAGACGGCTGGAGCCGGTCCGGTTCATGAGCGCTAAGGCTTCCAAAGCATCGGCTTTCGCATCGATGCTGTTTTGCGGGGAACATGCGACAGCGATTTCTCCAACCGTCTTCGTTTGCCACTCCTGTCTGGGAATATCCTTCACCTGTTTCATGGTGACACAGCCCCGAAGCTGGCCTCCTTCTTCAACGACTGGAAATAGCTTGAACTGATAGCGATAAATGAAATCTTCTACCAGTTCTTCCACAGTCGTGGAGGGCGGTACCGTCACCGGGTCTTTCTTCATGAAACGCTCAACCGGCTCTCCTTCCAGCACCTTACGCACAAGAAGCTGGGTATACGACGTCTGCGCAGCGTTTCGGAGAAACATTCCGATAAAGAACCACCACATTCCGCCAATGAAGTTACCGCCGAAAAACTGGAGAATTCCCATAAAAATGAGGAATAGACCGAATCCGGAGCCAATTCCGGCGGCAACCCGGGTTGCCCATCGCAGATTTTTCTTCCAGCCCCACAACGCGGCACGCAGCATGCGGCCTCCATCAAGTGGGAAGGCAGGAATGAGGTTGAAGGCAGCCAGAATTGCATTGATCCAGGCCAGGTATCTGATTACCCCATAGACGGGCTCGGGCCATCCGGCGTTTTTAGCAATTTGGGAGAGCCCATAAAAGACCGCTGCCAGGATGATGCTGGAAAGAGGTCCAGCCAGGGCCATCACGAACTCCGCCTTAGCGCTGGGAGGCTCTCCTTTCATCTCCGCAACTCCACCAAAAAGAAAAAGGGTAATCCCTTTGATCGGCACTCCGAACCGCCGAGCAACAAGAGAATGGGCCATTTCATGGAAGACAATGGAAAGAAATAGCCCTATGGCACCTACGGTTCCCATGATCCAGTAGATTTGCATCAAAAGGCCCTCATAACGGAATGGAAAGAGCCCCGTCGAAAGGGACCAGGCAACGAGAACTACCAGGAGCACCCAGCTCAGGTCAATGCGAATCTCAAATCCAAAAAGTCTGAACAAATCGACACGCTTTCCAAACATGTGAGACCTCCAAGCCTATCGGGTAAAATCGAATCCCCCATCGGTACGCACAGGCGCAATGAGCACTATTGTTTCCCGAACATTGTCTTTTTCCCGGGATTTCCATACAGACGCAGCAATTTCCATATTTCGTCTGCTACCCATATTGTGCTTGCTACAAGCATAATGGAAACCCAGTCGCCCAAGGAAAGACTTGTGGTTCTAAAGAGCATCTGCCCAACGGGCAAGTGGACTGCACCCACCTGGAGCATAACGGCAATGCCTATACCCAGGAGAATCCATCGATTGGTGAAAAACCCCACAGAGAAAATCGAGCTAAAAGTGGAACGAGCATTAAAGGCCTGAAACCACTGAAAAGCCGCCATTACGGTGAAAGCCACAGTCCGGGCGTAATCCAGACTGCCATTTTGTCGGGCATACCAGAAGAGTCCTAAAGTTCCTGCAGCCATTACGGGAGTCAGGAGGACCATTCTTAGAAGGACAGCACGATGAATTATGAACTCCTTGGGGTCTCGAGGAGGCCGCCTGAGAATGTCCTTGTGTCCAGGCTCCATGCCCAGTGGAACCGTGCAAACCCCATCGGTAACCAGATTGACCCAGAGCACCATGACCGCGGTTAAAGGCAATTCCAGGCCAAGTATCAAGGTAGCCATAAAGGTCAGGATTTCTCCAAGATTCGTGGAAAGAAGGAAGAACACCACTCGGCGTAAGTTATCGTAAATTCTCCTCCCCTCTTCTACCGCTTTGACAATGGTGGCGAAGTTATCGTCCATCAGGATCATGTCAGAGGCTTCTTTAGCCACTTCTGTGCCCGCAATGCCCATGGCTATGCCGATGTCTGCACCTTTGAGAGCAGGGGCGTCGTTTACTCCGTCACCGGTCATTGCTACGATGTGGCCCTGTTCTTTGAGGGATTTGAGGATCTTGAGTTTGTGAAAAGGAGTGACTCGAGCAAAAACGCCGTACTCCAGAGCCGCCCGGGCAAGTACCGGGTTTTCCATCTCGTCGATTTCTTTGCCCGTGATCACCTTTCCGTTATCGACAATCCCCACCTGCTTAGCAATGGCGAGAGCGGTTACAGCGTGATCACCGGTGATCATAACCGGTCTGATTCCCGCTTCTTTAGCAGCTCTAACTGCCTCGATACTTTCCTCACGCGGGGGGTCAATCATCCCCCAAAGCCCGACAAATACCAACCCTTCTTCCACATCGCTACGCTCAAGCTTCTCTTTATCCCCGAACTTTCGGTAAGCCCCGGCCATCACCCGGAGAGCTTTAGACGCAAAATCTTCGTTTATTCCCTCTATCTCTTTACGGAGGGTTTCATCCAGTTCCACAGGCTGTCCGTCCTTCAGTACATGGGAGCAAAATTCAAGTATACGCTCTGGAGCCCCCTTGACATAGGCAACACGACCACCGGATTCCCTATCTGGATGGAGGGTAGCCATGTACTTGGCGTCACTGGAGAAGGGAATTTCCGATAGCCTCTCCTCCTTTTCTGCAGTCTTCTCCAGTCCTGCCTTCATGGCGGCAACTATCAGCGCACCTTCGCTCGGATTGCCCTCGACTACCCATTGACCTTCCTTTTTCTTGAGCACGGCATTATTACAGAAAAGCCCAATTTCGAGCAATTTCTTAAGGTCATCGGGAAGTTCTTCAAGCTTTTCTCCTCCTTCTGTCCTGATCTCACCTTCAGGTGTGTAGCCTTCTCCGGTGAACTCATAGATTCGACCACCGGCCCAAATTCTCGTAACGGTCATCTGATTCTTCGTAATGGTGCCTGTTTTGTCAGAGCAGACTACCGTGACAGAGCCAAGGGTTTCTACCGCAGGAAGGCGCCTGATAAGGGCATTCCGGGAAGCCATACGTCGAACGCCCAGAGCCAGAGTCACACTGATAACCGCAGGAAGACCTTCAGGAATTGCTGAGACGGCTACCGCCACCGAGAACATCAACATCTCTGCCGGCTTATAACTGCGAAGGAGTCCCAGGATGAAGACGAAGGCAGCCAGGACAATACCGGCGACTCCAATAACAATACCCAGCTTATGCATTCTTTTTTGCAAGGGTGTTTCTTCTCTCTCTGTGGCGCTGACCTGGGCAGCTATTTTGCCAATCTCAGTCCTCATGCCCGTTGCCACAACCACTGCCAGACCCCGGCCACCGGTCACACTGGTGGACATATAGACCATGTTTTTCCGATCTGCCAAGGGGGTATCCGGGTCCAGAACCCCTACTTTCTTTGCTACCGGCACTGATTCACCCGTGAGGGCCGATTCATCCACCTCCAATTCCTTGGCCGAAATAAGCCTGGCGTCTGCAGCAACCCGGGCGCCGGTTTCAAGGACAAGGACGTCTCCCGGCACCACCCCAGTAGCATCGATTTCCTTTGGGATCCCATCTCTCAAGACTCGGGCGTGGGGAGAGGCCATGCGACGCAGCGCAGCCAATGCTTCTTCAGCTCGCCATTCTTGAATGAAACCAAGCAGGGTGTTCAGGACGATCACACCGGCGATCACCATCGCATCAATGGTATGTCCTATAAAAAGAGAAAGGATGGCAGCCCCGATAAGCAGGTAAATCAAGGGGTTGCGAACCTGCCTTACGAGGAGCTGGAGAGGGTTTGTTCCTTCTTCTGTCTCCAGAGAGTTAGGACCCACTTCTTCCAGACGACGCAGGGCTTCTTCAGTTGTCAGACCTTTCTCAGAAGTCTTAAGACGTCCCAGTACCTCCTGTACACCTATAGCGTGCCAGTTATCACCCTGAGTCTGCTCCTTCACAGCCCCACCTCCCTAAGAGCTGAAAATGTGTTCTGAAAAAGGACCCGTTGATGGCGCACAGGTTCGCATCTACGGGGTGTTCAGAAAGTCCAGTGCCTCTCAGCTCTTCCTGGGGTCCCCTCCTCAAGTTCCAGTGGGTTTTCTCCTATTGTACACTTCTTCTGTCCGCCTTTCGAGGTGGAACCCCATGGTTGCAAAAGGTCCACTTTATCTTTGAAGAAACAGTGAAACCCTCTCTCCTGAGGAGGACGGCGAGCCTTGTCTTCGAAAAGCGAATATTTCTCCCGGAGTTTTTGAATTCCCTCCACAAGCTCCGGTGTCCACTGGGGCTTCCGGATCTTTTTGGGTCTTCTGGATCTATCTCCGAGGCTTTTGAGGTTTCTGGGGTTCCACTTCTTCTTCCACCGAAAGGAGGCTCCGGGCTATCCCATCTTTCGCAAGTAACAGCCACAGGGTGGGGGCTGAGCAAAGTCGAGGACTTCAAGGATCCTCCCTTCTTCGAGAGTCCATGGATTCTGGAAAGCTTCCCGATGGCACTCCCCGTGGAGAAGCCCGAAAGGTGAGGATCTCCAGAATATGCCGATAGACTTTTTGCTCCCTTTGTGCTACTCTTCATGTAGGTGCAGGGCCTCCCTTCTCTTAGGGTTTTCGACACCTGAGTTAGGATACAGGGTCCTGCACCTTTTTGTCTACCCTACCTGTTGCAGATCTCTGTGAACCTATCCACAGCCTGTATAGGTCCGATAGTGTCAACCTATTGTAGGGATGTTTCTTAAAACCCTCTCCACTCCTGAACTCTCTCATTATGGGTTTCTCCTCCTCAACCTCACCCATCCAGAGGATTACGGTCACCTCATATCGCAGGAACCCAAGACGTACTCTCGCCAGGGCCTTGAGGGTCATGCGGAGAGTACTCACTGCTTTCCGCATCACCGGGATGGTGTTTTACGGTTTCAGGGGAAAGGGCGAAGGGAGGAAGCTTACGCTTTTGGGCTCTCAGAATGTCGCGTCACACTGAGCACCGTTGAATTTCAGGGCTCGGAAAGATATCTGTGGGCTACTCCTCTTCCCCATTTCATGAGGCGAAGGGAAAGCCTCGCCAGAAGAGAGGCTGATCACCTCGGGACCGGCGGTAAGTTCCCGGTTTCTGAGGAGGATGTTCTTCCTGGGGGAAGGACCAGGGCTTCCAGGAAAGGTCAATCCCCCTCTTTTTTCTTAAGCCAATCGGGTCATCGAGGAATTGCCGGCATCCTTGGGTTGACAGGGGTGCTCCAATCTTTCCTGCAGATGACCCGGAAAGAGGCCCTGCTTTTTCCCAGAAGATTCCCCTCTTTAGCTTAAAACCCGCAATACTTCCCTTACGGCTTCACGACCACCTTGAGGTATGGCCCCTTTTGAATCTCCCGGAGCATCTCGGGGAGTTCCTGGAGGGAGATGACCTTCGAAATGTACGCTTTGCCATCGATGCGTCCTGCACCCATAAGGTCAAGGCAGGTACGGATGTGGGCGGTGGTGGCCCCTGAGGTCCCGTGGATGAAGAGCTCCTTGTAGTGGACCGTGTTGCCATCGACCTGGACCATACGGTCGTCCTTGGGAAGACCTCCGAAGAAGTTCACCCGTCCCCGGGGGGCAGCAAGTTCCACCGCCTCTTCCTGGGCCTTACGGGAAGATGCGGCAACAATGACGACATCAGGGCCAATCCCCTGGGTTTCCGCAAGGACAACCTCTCTCAGGTTCTCCTTCGCAGGGTTGATGAGCCGGTCAGCACCGAAGCGCTTCGCCTCGGAAAGGCGGGCTTCCTGGATCTCGGCAACGAAAACCCTCGTTGCTCCAAGGACCTTAGCAAGCGCTACGTGCATGCATCCGACCGGTCCTGCACCGATAACCAGAACCCGGTCACCCAGTCCCACCCGGGAGAGGAGCTGACCGTTCAGGGCACAGGCCATGGGCTCGGAGATCGCCGCTTCCTCAAAGGAAAGGCCTTCGGGAAACTTCACGAGATTCCCCCGCCGCACGGCCTTCTCCGGTACAAGGACGTACTCGGCAAACCCTCCGGGGTAGTAGTACCCAAAAGCCTCGGTCCTCTCCTTGAAAACAAGGCAGAGATTCGTGAGCCCCCGCTGGCAGAAAAAGCATTGCCCGCAGGAAACAATCGGGTCCACCACGACCCGATCTCCTATCTCGTACCCCTCCACACCTTCTCCTTTCTCGGCAATAACCCCGGTAATCTCATGGCCGAGAATCTGGGGTCCGGTGATGGCCCGGTGGCCAAAGTGGAAAATGCGAACATCAGTCCCGCAGATGGCACACGCTTCAACCTTCACCAGCACGTCCCCTTTCCCCACCTGAGGAACCGGTCGTTCCTCAACCCGAAGATCCAGGGGTCCGTAGAAAACCGCCGCTTGCACGTTCCATCACTCCTTTTGTGGGCGTCGCCAAAATTCGTACCAGGAAATGATTCGCTCCCCCAGAGGGCTTGCAGGGGGAATACCACAGAACTCCTCAAGTAGAGGAAAAAGGCCTTTTTCCTTTATTATCTCCCGAAGCCGAACCGCCTCAGGATCCCCATGCCAGTCGTAACACAGGGCAGCAGCGCACACGCAGGCAACGTATTCAGGGAACACCCCCTCCTCGAGGCAGAGCAGAGCGCTCCCGATAAGGCGCTCAGAAGGAGCGAGTTTCCGAAGGGGATCCCGGGCAACCCGGTGCACGGTATCCCGAAGGAGGGGATTCCCAAAGCGTACCCGGATGTCCTCCCGGATCCTCCTGTGCTCTTCCCGGTCAAGGTCGGGAAACCGGCGAAAGAGCGCCTCGGTTGTTTCATCCAGAGCCTTCTCGAAAACTTCGTTGATCAGGGGGTCAGAAAACCCCTCGTGGACGTAGGTACGACCCCTCAGGTACCCGAGGTACGCCAAAGCGGCATGGCCGAGATTGTGGGTATGGAGTTTCCGAAAGAACTCGGCTTCGAAGTTCACCACCGGTTTCATGCTCTGAACGCGGGGCGGAAGAGCCCGCAAGGCCCTGGCATCATAAGGAAACTCACGGTACGCATCGGCAACCACAAGGAGGGGATCCTCAAGCTCCGGGAACGCTTCTCTCGAGGGAACCATACGGGCCACACTCGTAGCCACAAAACCGATATACTTCTCGGCCCACAACTGCTCTTCCCCGGTGAGGTGCTGGAAAACCGCTTTTTTGAGGAAGCTTGAGGCATCTTTGGCATTCTCACAGAGGTAGATGTCAAGAGGTGGCCCGCTGCATTCCCGGCGTCTTTTAATTCCCAGAGCTATGAGGGGAGCAAGGCTTTCAAGGTTTTTCACCCCAACTGCAGTTCCAGAGACCTCAGCCTGAGAAAACACCATAGCAACTGCTTCTACGTCAGAGGCATGGAGCGCCCGTACCGGACCGATGGAGCACTCGATGGTTTCTTTCGTATACGCATCGAGAATACGGAGGGGATACACCTTTCGGGTGTTGAGGAGGTCAACGAGGTCCTTTCGGACATCGACGAAAACGACCTCGTATCCCGCCTCGAAAAAGAGCTGCGCCATGAATCCCCGTCCGATGTTACCTGCCCCAAACTGCAGGAAGATGCCCAAGGTGCACCTCGAGTTCTTTTTCCCTATTGTACGCCCTTTTTCAGTCCCGCGACAAGGTACTCCTCAGGGGTATCACGAACGATGAGAACGGAAAGCCCAAGGCCGGCAAGCATTCGGGCGACTTCGTCTCCCTCGGGAAGGAGATGGTTTCTGGTGACCTCGTTCTGTGCGTGGAGAGCATTGATGTACTCCCGAGAAGCGGTGTGGAGAATGGCAAAGACCCCGTTGTCCTTGAGGAAAGCAAGGAGGTGCCGAAGAGTCCCCTCCTTGTCCTCGAAATGAGGAAAGGAGGAGTAACAGATGATGGCATCGAAAGTCTCGGCGAACACCACTTCTTTTGCGTCGCCGTGAACGTACCGGATACCATCGTCCCCGAATTTCTTCCAGGCTTCCGCAAGCATGGCCTCAGCAAGGTCGAGCTCCACGATGAGGGAAGGAGCAAAAAGTTCCCGGAGAAAAGGGATGAGGATTCCCGTGCCCGAGCCGACATCAAGAATGACACCACCCCGGACAATGGGAAGTTCCGAAAGCAATGCCCGGAGTTTCCCTTCAGGAACCTCCTGCATGGCGTCCCAGAAGGGAGCTTTCTCGTTAAAGAAGGCGCGGATATCCTGCGACATCTTTCTCCCTCCTCAGAATGTTCTGTGTTCAAAGTCAAGTCCCCTGGAAGGCAAGACTCCTTTTCCGTTCTAAGTAATGGGGATCATAGGGAATCCCACTCCTCAGGATGGCGAAGATCTGCCGGAGGAGCTTGTTGGCTACGGCAATCAGGGCCACCTTCTTGGGTTTCCCCCGGGCAATCAGGCGTTCATAGAGCACCCTGCACTGCTCATTGAACCGGGAAGCACTGAGGGCGGAAAGAAAGAGGAGCTTCCGCAGGAAGGGATTCCCCCTTCTTCTTCATCCAGGCTCGTTCCTTCCTCTTCCCGGACTGGTCTATCTGGGGGGCAAGACCCAGAAAGCTTGCGAGTTCCTTACTCCTTGCAAAGCGGGTGAGGGGAGAGAGGATGCCCAAAATGGCACAGGCCAGCCTCTTCCCTACCCCAGGGATGCTCAGAAGGAGCTCGTACGCTCTTGAGGCATACTGGAGGGCCAGGTCTTCGGCTTCCTTCTCTAAGGTCCTCAGGGTCTCTTCGATTCTCTGGAGTTCCTCCTCGTAGAGCTTTTGGAGTCTGGGGTGGGGGAAGGGATGGTGATGGAGGGCCTCCAGGTGGTTGAGGATCTCGGTCCTCCTTTTCTGGTAGTCCTCGATGGTCTTCTGGATCTCCTCAAGGAGGTAGGCTTTCTTGTCCTTGGGGACGAAGGGTGGAGGGGAGGCGAAGAAGCCGAACTGGGCCAGGATCCTGGCATCCACAGGGTCAGTCTTGGCTCTTTTCTGGAGCATCTCGGCGTACTTCTTCACCACGAAGGGGTTGACCACGCTCACCGGGTAACCTCGCTCTTTGAGGAAGAGGGCGAGCTTCAGGTGGTAGACCCCTGTGGCCTCCATGACGAAGAGGACGCTGCTCATCTCCCCAGGGAGGTACGGGGTGATTCGCCGCAGAAGCTCCTCGGGAGAGGAAGGGACGGAGAAGTCCCGGAAGCGCTCCCCGTCAAAGAGGCTCACCGCACACCGCTCCTTCCCCACATCAATGCCCACCACGAGTTTCCTCTCCACTGGTACTCTCCTCCTTTCTCTTCGTCTTCCTGTATCCTCCCTCTCTCAGGCTCTCATCGTGCACCATGCAGGCTCTTCCGCCTCAATGCTCCCAAGCCTTGGGAGAGGGGAAGGTGGGGGACAGCATTCCGAGCAGTCTTCACCGACCATGACAGTTGGGCGTCCTTATCCCACCTTCTCTTCTTCCTTCTTCATAATACATCGAATAAATGGTTTCCCAGGAATTTAATATACGATGACTGGGGAGAAGTCACTGCGAGGTCGCTGTTTTGCCTCCGAAGCAGTCTCATCTCTTGGGCGGTCATTGCAAGGTCGTCGTTTCGTCTGCGAAGCAGTCTCGTGAGACTGCTTCGCTTCGCTCGCAGTATCGTCTCCGAAGCAATCTCTTTCTTCTTTTTACCTTGTGGAATACGGGGCTGCTTCCGGCTACACTCCTCGCAGTAACCCACGAAAAGGTCACTGCAAGGCCGTCGTTTTGTCTCCGAAGCAGCCTCAGAGATTCCTCGCCGCTTCGCGGTTCAGAATGAGCGTAGTAAGTCCCGGAACCGCCACAAGCTGGATGGCAATTCCCGGCAGGGAGACCACAAAGAGACTCTGGAGAAGCGCCAGCACATTGAAGCCTCTCCCCAGGATGGCAAAGAGCACGAAGTACCCAAAGATTGCCACCACACGGCCCAGAAGCATCGCTCCAAAAAGCGAAGGAACAATGCCCCACCGGAGGCGGCGGAAAAAGAGGGAACTCGCAAGCCCGTACATCCCGAGTTCCCCCATCATGACGAGGAAATTGGGGAAGGGCGGCATGCCGCTCACCAGGAAATTCACCGGAGGGAGAACCACACCGAGGAGGAAACTCTCCCCACTCCCGAGGAGGAACCCTCCAAGGAGCGCCGGGATATGCATGGGGAGGAATACCTGCCCGGGGATGCCTGAAAGATGGAACAACGACGGAAGGACAATGCCAAGGGCAAGGAGCACCGAAGCCCTGGTGAGGTTGCGGACTTGCAAGAGCACCACCCCCTTTGTGACACGATTATGGAAGATTGTAGCACGAACACCTGCTGCCTGGAAAGATGTTCCCTGGTATAATAGGGAACGTATGGCGATGCATCTTGTGCGTTTTGGGGTTTCCATGGAAGCGCAACTCCTTGAGGCATTCGACAAAACCCTGGCTCGGGAAGGCTTCGCCAACCGTTCCGAAGCCCTGAGGCACCTTGTACGTCGCTTCGTGAGCGAGCAGCGCCTTGAGCATCTTGAGGGGGAGGTCTTCGGAGCGGTCACCATTGTGTACGACCATACGGTCCGGAACTGCACGAAGCGACTCCTTGAGCTTGAACACACCTTTCGGGATACCATTGCTTCCACTACCCATGTGCACTGCAATACAAAGACCTGCCTTGAGGTGATGCTTGTGCGGGGGGACGCAGCGTCTGTCGCTGCCCTTGTGCGGAAACTCAAAAACCTCAGGGGTATCAAAAGCTGCCATGTGACCTGCGTGAGTTCCCATGGATGAAAGAATACGATACGTCGCGCTTCGCCGAACACTCCTTTACGTCCTTTTCTGCAACCTCGGTGTTGCCCTTGCCAAGGTCCTCTACGGGAAAATGGCGGGGGTTGCGAGCGTCACCGCCGATGGGTTCCACTCTCTCTCTGATGGGGCCTCAAACATCATCGGGCTTTTCGGGCTTGCCTTTGCTTTCCGTCCAGCAGACGCCAGTCACCCCTATGGACACAAGAAGTTCGAAACTTTTGCTTCCCTGGGCATTGCCATGCTCCTTTTTGGTGCAGCTTCAGAAATCATCCGTGAGGTATGGACCCGCCTGAGCACATCCCATATCCCCGAAATCCGAACTGAAAGCTTTGCCATCGTTGCGGTCACTATCCTCGTGAATACCTTTGTGGTTTTCTGGGAAAAATCGGTAGGTCGAAAATGGCGGAGTGACTTCCTCCTTGCGGATGCCCTGCACACTCAGAGTGACATTTTCGTTTCTCTGGGAGTCTTTGGAACGCTCGTAGCAGTGAGGCTTGGCCTTCCCTGGATGGACACCCTCACAGCACTCGTCATTGTCGGCCTTATCGTCAGGGCAGGAATTGCCATCATCCGGGAGAGTTCTCGCATCCTCTGTGACGCGAACGTGCTCCATCCGGAGGCCATTGCCCACGTCGTGCGGGAGATTCCCGAAGTCCAGGGATGCCACAAAATCCGAACCCGTGGACGGGCCGATGACATCCACCTCGACCTCCACGTCCTTGTGGACGAAAACATGTCCGTTGAGGAAGCTCACCGGATCTCGGAAGAGGTGGAACAGGCCATCAAGCAGAAGTTTCACGGTGTGACCGACGTGACGGTGCACATTGAGCCGACCACCGAAAAGGAGGAACACCAGTGAAGTACCGCATTGACCCGGCGATTTTCGCCTCGTACCCCGAGTACCTCCGGGGTGTTCTCGTCCTCTCGGGGATGGCGAACCACGGCGAGCAAGAAGACGTGGTCTGTCTTCTCCGGGAAGCAGAACACACTGCCCGGGAACGCTACACCCTTGAAACCCTCCGGGACGATCCGAAAATCGCAAGCTGGCGCGAAGCCTTTATGAAGTTCGGGACGAACCCCAACCGGTATCCTCCCTCCATCGAGAGCCTCCTCCGGAGGGTCCTCAAAGGAGGTACTCTCCCCTATATCAATACCCCTGTGGCCCTCATGAACACAGTGTCCCTCCGTTATGGTCTTCCCTGCGGAGGCGATGACCTGGGGAAAATTGAGGGAGACCTCGTGCTCACCTATGCACAGGGGGACGAATGGTACATCCCCCTCAACGGTACCGAGCCCGAACCTCCGCAAAAAGGCGAAATCATCCTTCGGGATAGCCGTAAGGTCCTCTGCCGGAAGTGGACCTGGCGACAGGGGGACGCGACGAAAATCACGGAAAGCACCGTATCCGCGGTCATCAACATCGATTGCCTTCCTCCCTTCACGCTTGAGAACCTCGAGGAGATTCTCGCTGAAGCCTCGTCCCTTTTTGCCCGGTACTGCGGCTGCCACGTCATAACGGGTGTCCTGAAGAACGATGCCCCGGAGCTTGAGATCCCTGTGGTACAATAAGGAAAAGGAGGAGAGCCTATGCGATACGCATTCCTGGCACTGTCTTTTGTGTTCCTCTGGGTTTCCCTCGCCTGGGCCGATGGGGAAGTCCCTTCTTTTGCCCCGTATAGCATTGACGTTCCCGAAGAAGGCTACGCCCAGGTGATGTTCGACCAGGGGTATAACCTCTACCAGGTAGGGAGGAAGGAAGAAGCCATTCAGTTCTTCATCGAGGCTGTCACCACGAAACCCGACTTTGTGAAAGCCTGGATCTGGCTTGCCCGAACTTATCAGGAAGAGGACATGTACGATGAGGCCATCTGGGCCTGGGAAAAGGTGGTGCAGCTTGACCCAGAGAACCAGCAAGCCCGGTATTTCCTGCGGAAGGTTCGTAACTGGAAACAGTACGGGAAAGAGGCCTGGGAGAACTACGAGCAGGGTATTGTAGCTCTGGAGCGGGGTGAGCCCTACGACGCCATAGAGTACTTCAAAAAGGCCATCGAGGCCAACACAACATTCGACAAAGCCTACTACTGGCTTGGGATTGCAAACCTCCGCACCGGCGACTACCATAACGCCGTCTGGGCCCTGGAAAAATACGTGGCGCTTCGACCGGATGATGCTGCCGGACAGTACTGGCTCAGGGAAGCTCGTTCGCGCCTTCCGAAGACAAAATAATCGCTACTGCCCGCACTGGAGAAGCAGTTGCAGAGGAAACCTTCAGGGGAAAGCCGAAAAAGAGGGCTTCTTTCCCCACGAGGCAGGCGACGTTGGTAAGGTTTTCGTAAATCAGCACTCCTGACCCAAGGAACAGGCGGTGCAAGGGGAAGGGCGGTTCGTCAATGCTCTCTGCTTCAACCCCCACTCCTTTCACGCCGCAGGCAAGGAGTGCCTGTGCGTCCTCCTCGGTGAGCTTTGGGTTCCCCACAAAGAGGACGACGTCCCCCTCCGCCACGTTGAGTTTCCGAAGTAGCGTCTCCTCAAGAGGACGGGGAAGTCCCCCGAGATCAAGGGCTCGAGCCCGCCCAAAGAACCGTTCAAGAGCGATAGCCTCCACTCCCGGGGCATTTTCAAAGAAGTGCTGGGGAACATCCACGTGGGTTGCCGCATGCTCTGGAAGGAAAAGCGCCCGGGTGGCGAACCCGTGGACATCGTGCCGATGCCAGGGGAGAACGAGGAAGGGTGGGTCCCCGGAGAAAGAGGACTCCCCCGGAACAAGGGTCCGGGAGAGGTCGACAATCAGGTTTTCAGGCTTTCTGATACGCCGCAATGAATCTCCGAATGGAGCGGTCATAGGTTCGCTCAACGTCAGGTGGAAAGAAGCACCCCGGAATTTCCCCATGGGCGCGGTGGTACGCCACACACTCGCAGCATTTCCCACGCTTTGCACAGGAAAGATACGTACAGGTGCACTGAGCAAGGTTTTCTTTCAGGTGACACTCGGGCATACGCGCTCCTCCTTTTCCTCAACGACTTTGGGATCCCTCCGGATGTGTCCTTCATAGAGGAGGTAGGTTCGAAAAATCTCCAGGTACATCTTCAATCTATGGTACACCCCAAGGAACGGGCCGTACTTTTCCTCCTTGTGGTAGTGTGCAAGACCCCAAAGTGGGACCATCTCGATATTCGCCGCGGTATCATGGGCAAACTTTGTCAGAAAGACTTCAACCCCAAAGCGAGTCCAGGAGAAATCGGGGAGATTCCGTACCCATTTCCCCCGTACCGCCCGCTGCCCATTGAGAATGGGGAAGAAGCGCTGGGCAAGGTCGCTCGACCCCCTTCCCCCCTTGAACACCCCAATCGTCATATCGAGGAACGGATACCGGACGAGGGGCTCAGCCAGAGCCAGAAGATGCTCCTTCTGGAGGTACAGGAGGTCCGCATCGATGAAGAGGTAGATATCGCTGTCTTGCGTTTCCCGAATGCCGGAAACCAGGGCCTTCCCTTTTCCGAAATTCCTGGGATGGCGAAGGACCAGAACAGGGAAGCGTGAGGCCACAGACGCCGTGTCATCCCGTGAACCATCGTCGATGACCACCACCTGGTCCACGAAGTCTGCGGCACAGACCACCTCAAGGACTCTTCCAATCCGCGGAGCCTCGTTGTACGCTGGAATAAGAACAGTTATACTTTGGCCGTCAAGCATTGGTCTCACTCTTGCAAAGTGGCGTGAAAGCCTTAGAATATTATACATAAAACGCACGAAAGGGAAAGCCACTTGCCAGAAGCACGAGAAGAAAAAGTCACTGAGTGGCTCAAAAGGTTCTATTACCTTCTCATCCTTGCCCTTGCGCTGTACCTTGTGCACCTTCTGCGGGATGTTCTTGTCCCCTTTGTCCTTGGGGGACTTCTGGCCTACGCGCTCACCCCCGCCGCGCGATTCCTCAACAAAAGAGGGCTTTCTTGGAAACTCTCGGTGGTCATCGTCTTCCTCGCCTTGCTTCTCTTCTTCGCCCTACTCTTCTTCCTCATCATCCCTGAAGCCCTGTCACAGCTCAAGGCTCTAGCGTCTGCTGCCCCCAGGTACATTGAGGACTTCGTTGGGAAAATCCTTGAAGCAGCCAGGGCCCTGGATGCCAGGTACCCAGAGCTTCATCTTGCCGAGGCAGTGGAGGATTTCCTACGGAACTTTCTGGGAAACTTCGAAAACTACCTCCAGACCATCACGAAGAACATTCTGAACCTCGTTTCGCTCTTCATGAGCGTGCTCTTTCTGGGTTTCGTCGTCACTCCCTTTGCCCTGTACTACTTTATGGTCGACGCGGCGAAAATCCGGGGGGCACTGGTGCGAATCCTTCCCAGGGAACGTCACAGGGAGTACGTCGAAATCCTCCGGGATGTGGACAGGGTCGTCGGCAATTTCATCCGGGGTCGGCTGATTCTCTCCCTCTTTGTGGGATCCACAGCAACCGTGGGGTTGCTCGCTATGGGCATTGAGTTTCCCCTGGTCATCGGCATCATCGCCGGAATCGCCGACGTCATCCCGTACCTTGGACCCATTGTGGGGGCTATCCCGGCACTCCTTTTTGCCAGCACAAAGTCGCTCTGGCATGTGGTGGGGGTTGTGGCCCTTTTCAGCGGCATCAACTTCGTCGAAGGCGTGGTTGTTACCCCCCGGGTCATGGGGAAAGAGACCGGATTGCACCCGGTGACGGTGCTCTTTGCCCTCCTTGTGGGAGGAAAGCTCTTCGGAGCCCTGGGAGTCATCGCTGCCATTCCTGTGGCGGGAGTGCTCAAGGGTATTCTCCTCCACCAGAAAAAGACGAAGACAAAGGTGACAGAACATGGGAACACTCTGTAACGCTTTAGCTGTGGTCCTCGGAGGGCTTCTGGGAATGGTCCTGCGGGGGAAGTTTCCCTTGCGTGTTCAGGAAGCCCTCATGCATACCCTGGGGCTTGTGTGCGTACCTCTTGGGCTCTCCATGGTCCTCAGGGGGGAGAAGTTCCTGGCTCTCCTCTTGAGCCTTGTGGCTGGAAGTGCGCTGGGAGAACTCCTGCAGCTTGAGGGACGTCTGGAACATTTTTCGAGGCAGCTTGAGGAACGTCTGAAGGCTGAAGCAGGAACATTTGCTCCGGGGTTTCTCGCTGCAACACTGCTTTTCTGCATCGGCCCAATGACCATCATGGGGTCTCTTGAGGACGGCCTGGGGAAAGTCCCCCAGATTCTCTACACGAAGTCTCTCCTTGACGGGACAGCCTCGGTTGCCCTTGGAGCAAGCCTTGGCATTGGCGTTCCTTTCTCAGCCCTTTCCATCCTCCTCGTCCAGGGAAGCATCACGCTTCTTGCTCGATTTATCGCCCCGTCCCTCTCAGAAGCCTTTGTCCGGGAAATGACCGCAACCGGAGGCGTCCTTATCCTGGGGATTGCCCTGAATCTCCTCAACCTCAAGAAAATCCGGGTGGCCAACCTCCTTCCGTCTCTTGGCTTTGTGGCGCTTTTCATCCGTATCCTTTAGGAGGTGACCCCTGTGCGCATTGCTGTTTTCTCTGACATCCATGCGAATCTTCCGGCACTGCAAAGTGTCCTTGAGGATATCCAAAAAACCGGTGTGGATATGATGGTGTGTCTTGGGGACCTCGTGGGGTACGCTCCGTTCCCAAATGAGGTCATCGAAACGGTGCGGGATCTTGGAATCCCCACCATCATGGGGAATTACGACCAGGGGGTGGGGTTTGACCTTGAAGACTGTGGCTGCGCATACCGAACAGAAGAAGAAAGGGCGCTGGGGCACGTATCGCTTACCTGGACTCAGGGAACGGTGACCGGGGAGAACAAGGCGTTCCTTCGGAACCTTCTCCCCCGGTACGAACTTAAGGCAGGAGCTTTCCGTTTCCTTTTTGTTCACGGAAGTCCCCGTCGGATCAACGAGTATCTCTTCCCCGACCGGCCGGACTCGAGTTTCCTCCACATGATGGCTGGCGAAAGCGCCAATGTCCTCGTCTGCGGTCATACCCATATCCCCTTTTTCCGGGAGGTCAACGGACTCTTCATCGTGAACGACGGGAGCGTCGGACGGCCAAAGGACGGTGACTGGAGGGCAGCCTGGGCCCTGCTTGAGGTTGGGGAGAAACTCTGGGTTTCCTTTCGCCGCTGTGAGTATGACCTTACCCCCCTCAAGGAGGCCTACCCCCGGAGTGGGCTTCCAGAGAGGTTCCTTGAGGACCTCTTGCCTTCTCCTGAAGCGCATTGACACCTTTTCAGGGGATTTGTATAATATGCTCAATTTTTAAAGAGGGAGGATAGTTTCAGGTTCATGGTGGAAATCGACAGCGTCGTGGAAGGGAAGGTTGTGGGCATCACCCGCTTCGGTGCTTTCATTGAGCTTGAAGATGGCAAACGGGGTCTTGTGCACATCTCTGAAATCGCCCACCACTTTGTGAAGGATGTGAACGACTACCTCAAAATCAACGACCGGGTGAAGGTTAAGGTTATCGGTATCTCTCCTGATGGGAAGATTGACCTCTCCATCAAGCGGGTGAACGAGGACAAGGAGTACCTTGAGAAACTCGAGAGGAGCCGGGCGAGTTTCGAGCAGAAAATGAACCGGTTCCTGAAACAGAGTCAAGAGAAGCTCTCAGACCTCAAGAGGCACCGGAACGGGAAAAAGAAACGCTGAGATGTCGTGGCATCCCAAGGAAATTGCTGCCCTCCTCTGGGACCGCAGACCCTGGCTTGTCCTCACCGGAGCGGGGATTTCTACCGAAAGCGGAATTCCTGATTTCCGGACCCCTCAAACAGGTCTCTGGGAACAGTATGATCCGGTTGAAGTCCTCTCCACCGAAGCCCTCTTTGAGCGCCCTCAGGTCTTTTTCGGGGTTGGTTTCCGGGTCCTCATGCGCTTCAAGAACGCCAGACCCAACAGAGCCCACGAAATCCTTGCCGAATGGGAAAAACGAGGCCTTGTGGAGGCCGTTGTGACCCAGAACATCGACGGCCTCCACATCGAGGCAGGATCCCGGAGGGTCCTCGAAATCCACGGACACCTTCGCTCAGGTCACTGTGTGATGTGCCATGCCTCTTTCCCCATCGAGGTCCTTGAGGAAAAGGTCGCCCGGGGTGAAGTCCCACCCCGGTGTCCGTGTGGAGGAATGATCCGGCCGGATGTCGTGCTCTTCGGCGACATGCTCCCACCGTGTTTCGAAGAGGCCACAGAGCTCGCTCACCGCCTGCCTCTTCTGGTTATCGGTTCGAGCCTCCAGGTGTCACCGGCGAATTTCCTCCCCTCGTACACGCCGCTTCTTGGCATCATCAACCTCACCCCGACCCCCTTCGACTGGAAGGCCCGATTCGTTATCCATGAAAAGGCCTCTCTTGCCCTGGAAGCACTCCACAGAGAACTACTCCCCAAATTCCCGTAAAAGGTCTTCGGTCGCACGTTCGCCGAGTTTCTGCACCGCCCCTGGATTGGCCGGGGTTCGCATCCCGACACGAGCAAAAAAGCGGTTTTTCTTTTCACGGCTTTTGAAGGTGCGCTTCGCCCAGTTGCTCCCGTACCCCCGTCGTGAGGACATCTCAAGGACCGCATGGCCCCAGAGCACCCAGGCACTCTCCAGGAAAAAGTCCGCTAAAGGTGCAAGGTATGGAGAATCGAAGTCGTCAACGAACTTCTGGCCGTAACGGTTGAGCTCCGTGCCCACAAAGACGGGGAAATGGTGCTTTTTCGCCGTTTCCACAAACTCGTAGAGCTTGCGGACCTTGAGTTTCCGTTCCTCATCGTCGGGAATATTCCAGTTCCGGTCAGGAATGAGGAAAAAGGTTTCTACGTCATTGGCCTCGCAGAAAGCGATAAGTCTCTCAGGGTCGGCCTCCCCACTCCGGGTCCCGTCAAGCCAGGAAAAGGAAGGAAGGGCACCTACCGAGAAAATCATCTCGTTCACTTCCTGAATCCTGGGGAAATCCCCCACATCGGGCTGAACGTATCCTACGCCGCCGAACTTCATGAGGCGTGAGCGGATGAAATCATAGAACGAAGCCCGGTCTTTCTCCAAAACCTGGACTTCTTCTTCCCGAACACCAAGCTTTTCCGCCCAGAAACGGGCACGATCCCGGGGATCTGGGAAAACGCTCTCTGCTCTCCTGACATAGGCCACAACAATGTGGCGCTCGGTGGGATTGTGGGAGGGGGTAAGAGGCAGGACATCAGCTTCATAGTCGATAGCAGCCTCCTGAAGATACGCATTGACCCGGGCGATAATCTTTTTATTCCGCTCCTGAGCGATCCGCTTGAGCCTCCGCAGGGTTTCAAGAGCCCGGGTCCCTTCCTCAGGAAGACGCACAAAACCGTTCCCCATGTAATAGGCAATGCCAGGCTCGTTGGGAGAGCTCAGCTCTTCATTCCGGAACTCAGGGAGGTAAATCCGGGTCTCAAGACCCGAAACCACGGGAAGCCCCAGGGTGAATCCCCCAAACCGGAACTCCTCCAGAGCATCTAAGACGTCAAAGTCGACACTCCCCGCTACACTGAGACCCTCCTTTTTTGCCCGCCACACGATGTGGAGAGGCGAATACCCACAGGCGTTGAAGGAGAAGAAGGTGTGGAAGTGGAGGTTCACCACCGGGCGAGGTGGAGGGAAGGAAATCTCCCCCCTCCGGTAAGCTTCAGAAAGCTTGAGAAACGCTGCCTTCCTTCGCTCAACATCGAAGTCATCAAGCTGTGCCTCAAGGTCTTCGATCCGCACAGGTCACCGCTCCTTTCTCTTCAAGAATCCTTCTCCCTACCCAAACGAGAAGTTGCTGGAACAGGAAAACCCCCAGAAGGGCACAGGGCACAGCGGCCAGAACCACCGCAAAACCAAACCGTCCCCCAACAAAGCCGAAAAGCCAGGGGAAGAGGAAGGTTCCAAGACCATTATTGAACAGCACCCAGCCCGAAGCCGTAGAAGATACCTCAGGAAAGGCAACCATGGCATAGGTGAGCGTGAGGGGGATGAGCGTTGAGAGCGAAAACCCCGCAAAGAAGAGCAAAAGGGGTGCCAGAAAGGAGGAAGTTTCAGAAAGAAGAAACAGTGCTATCCCCAGAGCACCCCCAAGAGCGTTTGCCCGCATCAGGGTGAGGTATCCGGCCCGCTCGGAGAACGAAGCAAGGGCAAAACGGCCCACAAGAAGCCCCAGCCAGAAGTAGGAAAGGTACACGGCTCCGACAACCTGAGGCAACCCCCGGCCTTTCAGGTAGGTCACCAGCCACCCGTTGAGAGTACTCACCCCAGCCGCGTAAAGGAGCATCATCCCCCCAAGAAGGAGGAAGGTTTTCCGGGTAAAAGCCCGGAAGACCGCGTTCCCCGGAGGAGCGCTGATATTCCGGGGGATGAATGGCAGAAAGAACAGCCCCGCGGTCACTGCCACAAGCCCTGTGACGAGCCCATACAGGCTCTGGAAACCGTATCCCCGGGTATGGAGGAAAGCGTAAAGCCTTGGCGCAAGGAGCGACCCAAGGCCGAAGAACGCATGGATGAGGTTGAGCACCTCTCCAGGGCGTTCCGGGAAAAGGCTCTGGGCCACAGGATTCACCATGCAGTCCACAAAGCCCACCCCAACCCCCATGACCAGAAATGCAAAGAGAAGCCAAGAAAAAGATGACCCCACGGCGATGCCCAGAAATCCAAGCACTGCCAGGAGCAGCCCCAGACGGAGCACCGTTCCCCGGAACACAAAGTCCCCCAGGATACCTCCAAAAATCAGGGCGAGGAAGTACCCCAGACCCTGGAAGAAGAACACCTTTCCGGAAAGGGCATAAGGAAGGGAAAAGCGCTCTGCAATCTCGGGAATCACCGATCCTGCTCCTGAGATACCCACACCTATCACGATGAGGGCAAGGAAAAAGGGGATGAGGAGAACGCCACGTTTCACCGCTGCACAACCTCCGTAATCATCGTCAGAATGCCCTCCTTCACAAATTCTACGGCAATGGCCGAAAGCAAAAGCCCGAGAACCCTTGAGAGCACCTCCACAATTCGCTCCCCAAGGAACACCGCAATCTTGGGAGCGAAAAGGAGCAGTACCCAGGTGACAAAAAGGGTGCTCACCAGGGCCAGGAAGGGGATGAAATACCCATACTTTCCTGCAAGAACAATGATGGAGGTAATGGCCCCTGGACCGCAGAGAAGCGGTGTCCCGATGACCACGGCAATGGCTCTGGTGTCAGCCTCTTTTTTGGAAAACTGCAACCCCAGGATATCCTCAATGCCAAGGAGGAGCAGGATCACCCCTCCCGCCACCATGAAGCTGGAAAAGGAAATCCCAAGAAGAGAAAACAGGGCCTGCCCCCCAAAGAGGAAAATGACAAGGAGCACAAAAGCTACAAGGACAGCGAGGAAAGCCTGTTCCATTCGCTCTCTCTCGGACATCTTGCGGGTGAGGGCGAGAAAGGTCGCCATCCCTAAGAAAGGGTCAAGGATAACGATGAGCACCACAAAGGATTTCAGAAAGGCCCAAAATGCGTCCACCGTATCACCTCGCTTCCATTATAGGGAAATCCAGGGAATTGGAAAGAAGCTCGATGGTTCTCTATAAAAAAATACAGGAGGTGGTTTGCAGTGCCCCGGGTGGAAAAGGTGGGAGAGATTTTCCGCTGTGAGGTCTGTGGCAACGTGGTGGAAGTGAAGGAAGTCGGCGGTGGAGAGCTTGTGTGCTGCGGACAACCCATGGTCAAGGTCGAAGAAGCCCCGAAAAGGAGACGCCAGTGTCGCCGAAAAGCCTCTGCCTGATGATTGGCCTTGCTCTTTCGGTCTTTGCAGGAAGCTTAGCGCTTGCCCATCCCCCATCGCAGATTGCGGTAAGTTTTGATCCCGAAACGTCGCTTCTTGTCATCCGCGTCATCCACAGCGTTCCCAATCCCCAGGGTGACCACTACATCGACGAGATCCGGGTCTTCCTGAACGGAAAAGAGGTCATTCTCCAGCGCTTTTTCTCCCAGTCCTCGGCCCAGGAACAGCAAGCTCAATACCTCGTTGTTGATGCGAAGAAGGGCGATGTCCTTGAGGTTTTCGCCCACTGCAACAAATTCGGTGACAGAAAAGCCCAGCTCACCGTGGAGTAACAAAGCGGTGCCCGGGGTGTTCCCGGGCACCTCCTGAATCTTTAGCGGAAACTCCTCTTGAGCCTTCGCTTTTCCTGTGCCCGTTTCAGAGCAAGTTCGATGAGGCGATCAAGGAGCTCCGGGTAAGGGATGCCACTCACCTCCCAGAGCTTCGGGTACATGCTGATTTTTGTGAACCCCGGAATGGTGTTCACCTCGTTGATGAAAATCTCTCTCTCCCGCACGAAGAAGTCCACCCGGGCCATGCCCTCGCATCGACATATCCTGAAGGCCAGAAGGGCAAGTTCCTGTACCCTTCGCGTTGTTTCCTCATCAAGCGGCGCAGGAGCAAGGAGCTCTGCCCCTTCAGGGTCCAGGTACTTGGCCTCATAGGAGTAGAACTCGTGGCGCGGAACGATTTCTCCGGGCAGTGAGGCGAGAGGCTCTTCGTTGCCCAGAACCGAGCACTCGATTTCCCTCCCGGCGATGTACTCCTCGATGAGGACCCTGTCATCATACTGAAAGGCTTCGGCGATCTTGCGTTCAAAATCCTCACGACCTTCCACCTTCGCCGTACCTACCGAAGACCCAAGGGTTGCCGGCTTTACAAAAAACGGGACCCCCAGGATATCGGCGACTTCAGAAAAGCTGGGAATAGTGCTTCCCCTGACACAGAGGAAACGTACTACCGGAAGTCCCGCCTCCCGAAGGAGTCTCTTGGTCACTTCCTTGTCCATGCAGATAGCAGAGCCCAGAACCCCAGAACCGACGTATGGGAGATTCGCCATCTCAAGAAGCCCCTGGAGCGTCCCGTCCTCCCCAAAGGTCCCGTGGAGCAGGGGGAAAACCACATCCGGGGTAGCAACGACCTCCCTGCGGGAGAGACTGTACAGCCTCCCCCCTTCAGGATGGGGAAGGAGCACCACCTCTTCACAGTGCTGAGAACACTCCCCTCGTTCAAGGTCCTCCTTCTCACAGAGTCGCCAGAGGCCATCCTTGTCAATGCCCACAAGCAGCACCTTGTACTTCTCAGGATTCAGCGCCGCAACGACGTTTCGGGCCGATTCCCAGGAGACCTCGTGTTCCACAGACTTTCCGCCAAAGAGCACAAGAACCGTAAGTTCTGGCACTTCTCCTCCTCCTCAGAACGTCAGTACTTTCCAGATCGTCTCAGCAAGTACCCGCTTGCCTTCGAGAACTTCCATCTTGAAGAATACGGTTGCCGCATGGTGCAGAAGCTCAAGAGGAACGGCCACTTCAAGGCCATTTTTTCCCATGGCGTACCGTAAAGCCCTGAGGGACCCGTCTTCTGAGGGAATTGCAACTACCTTCGGGCCTTCCGTTCCCACCTCCACATCTACGACGGTTTCCTCACCCCGGAGAGGGACAACAGGTAGGAAATGGAAACGGTACCTTACTTCTTTCGAGGACAGATGGTGGACGGCAAGGTACAGGTATTCGGCATCTTTTGCCATAGCAAGGAAGGAAGGCAAGGAGGCCTTCCGGAACCCATTTTGCCGTATTCGTACTTCTGGCGAGGAGAAGGTAATGTTCGGTCCATCCCAGTCATCCCATTGTCCATCAACCGTAATTCCTTCAAAAAGGGTGGGAATCCTGGCTTTGCGGGCCTCAACGAAAAGTTCATTGGCCCGGACAAAGCTCAAAGGATATCCTCCCACAGACTGGGAACGGTATTTTCGAACTGCCCGCATTTTGGCAAAAACGGTGTCCTTCCCCAGGAAGTAGTACCGCCACTGGATGGTGGGCACAAGGAGTTCCCTGGGGGGGATGAGTTTCACTCCCGGTCCGGTCAGGCTCCCATGGGGCCAGAAGTTCCAGTGAACGAGGTACCAGAACACCCGGGTATTCTCGAAAAAGGGGTCCTCATAGCGGAGGCGTTCCAGCGCATACATGGTGAAGTTGTATACTGCCCGGTGGTCAGGATGGGTATCAAAGGGGGATGCAGTGAGAACGAGAGTGGGCCGCACCATACGGAGGATTTCCTCAAGATCAGCAACCACGCTCTTGCCGCAGTACGGGCTCTCCGGCCTGAAGCTTGTATCCGGGGTAAACTCTCTCCGGGTCAGGCGGGAAAAGTAGGGAATGTCCGGTAACCAGTGCTCATACCAGAGGAGCTCCAGACCCCGGTCGGGATACCCGAGGAAAAACACATGGTCTTTCGGGACCCCCAGAACCTCAAGGGCCTCTAAAGTTTCTCTCTGCCGACGGTCTCCAAGAAGGGGGGCTCGGCTCGGTCGACTCACGAGAAACCTGAAGGCTTCACCATTCGTCACCACAACCACATAGACCCTGGCCCCCTGTTTCACTGCATCGTATATGAACCCTCCTGCTCCAAAGACCTCATCGTCACAGTGGGGAGCCACGACAAGAAGAACATCCCCGGCCGTACACGAAAGGGAGCTACTGTTTGCAGGGCTCAGATGAGCAAAAAAAGGGATAGAAGAGCGAACCTGAGCAAAAAGCAAAAATCCCGAAAGAACCGCAACAACGACAACGAGAATGGCAAACTTCAGATGCCCTTTTGTCATCCTCATTCAGGAGCCTGTTTCATTCTCGTCGTGAAACTTCGAACAATCTTTCGAAAGGTTGGGAAAACCGCGTCAAAGGTTTCTCTCGACGTCCAGCAAATAATCCGGTAAAACCCCTCATTCCTGGAGAAGAGGTAGAGAATTCCCTGCATTTCCCTTCCCCATTCGGGGAAGGAATACACGTACCAGTAGGCGGGGACGTGGTCGATCTCGGTCCTCCCCTCACCGAGAATCTGCACACCCGGGTACAGGAGAATATCGCTGCGCACCCGTTCCTTGAAGGCGTCAAAAGAAGTGTAATACCGGTACTCCAGGGTCACCCACACCCATGCCTCCCCAGAACGAGCCGAAAGCATGAGGGTGGGATCAAAAGATTCCGGAGGATTTTCGACTTCCCACCCCTCAGGAAAAGCTATGGCAAAGCCGGCAAGAGGAGAAACGTAAGACACGAATTCCTCAGCTGAAGCCGAAAAGGAACAGCACACCACCGCACAAAGCGCAAGAACAAGAACGCGCACCATCTTTTCTAACCCCCTTTTCTCAATTATACCTGAAGTAAACCTCTGGCGAACCCCAGAACACCGAAAAACTCCACACTGGGGCAATGTTGACGCGGAGAGTATAATGGAGGGAGAACAATACCCAGGGGTGAAGGCACCATGCGCGATGTGGTCGTGGCCGGATTTTTGGCTTTGAAGGACTACGTGGCCACGCACGTTCTCACCTGTCTTGTGCCTGCCTTTCTCCTTGCAGGGGGCATCGTCAGCTTCATCAACCGGGAAGTTATCCTCGAATACCTCGGCGAGAAACGGTCGAAACTTTCCTCGTTCTCCCTGGCCAGCATAGCAAGCTTCTTTGTTGCCGCCTGTTCCTGCACGGTGATTCCTGTTGCCAGTGGTCTCTATTTTGGCGGTGCGACTGTTGGTGTTGCCTTCATCATCCTCTGGGTGGCCCCAGCCACCAATGTCCTTGCCCTCACCTACACTGGAAGCCTCCTTGGAGCCTCTATGGCCTTCGCCCGGGTGGTCGCGGCGATCATCATGGCTTTTCTTGTCGGCAGCATCATGAGCCTCGCTTTCCAGAGAGAGCACACAGTACCCGTGTCTTCCGAAGGAGGTAGTAGTCAGCCAAAAGGTGCGATTCTTGAGAGGCGAAGCGCCTTTCTCCTCTTCCTCGTTCTCCTTTCCCTTCTCCTCCCCAATTACCTCATTCGGAGCGGACCCTACCTCCACAAGGTCATCCTCTGGGCGGCACTGACTGCGATCTTCGCCACGTACGCAAAGCTTGCCTTTCCCCCGAAAGCCATACAGGAATGGCTTCGGGAAACCTTCTGGTTTGTGCGGCTCATCTTTCCCCTGCTTCTTCTTGGTGTTTTCGTGGTCGGCGTTATCGGAAAGCTCCTCCCTGAGACCTGGATTCGTACCTGGCTTGGGGGGAACAGCATCCGGTCCTCCTTCCTTGCCACGCTCATCGGTGCTGTAAGTTACTTCGCCACGCTCACCGAAGCGCCTTTCGTGAGCACCCTTATGAAACTCGGCATGGGCAAGGGACCAGCGCTGGCTCTCCTCCTCACTGGACCCGGCCTGAGCCTCCCCAACTGGCTGGCCATCGCCCGGGTCTTCGGGGGAAAGAAAGCTCTGGTGTACGTTGCGACCATTGTCCTCCTCGGTACAGTGGTCGGCTGGTTTTTCGGGAATTTCATTTTCGCTCCCTGAGGAGGTGGATACCCGTGAACATTGCCGTTTTCGGCATGGGATGCCCGAAGTGCAAGGCAACTGAACACAACGTCCGAGAAGCGTGCAGGGCCCTGGGGATTGATGCAGAGGTGACTCACGTTGCCGACCCCAGAGAGTTCGCTAAAATGGGAGTCCGCATGACCCCTGCCGTGGTCGTTGACGGAACGGTGCTCTTTTCCGGGAAAGTCCCAACCGTTGAGGAGCTCAAAGAAGCCCTTCAAAAACTCCGTTCGTGAGACCATGAAGAAAGCGTCATGCCCTGTATGCCACAGTGAGGGTCAGAACGTTCTGGCCCTCACTGTGAAGCACCTGGTGAGGGAGGCCCTGAGGGACACCGTACACGAAACGACGACTTACCACCTTTGCCTCAATCCACATTGCCCGGTGGTCTACTTTGATGCCTCTGGGAAGACCCTGAAGAAAGAAGACCTCAAGATTCCCGTATGGTACAAGGACGGAGCTTTTCCGAAGTACATCTGTTACTGCAGTCGGGTCACGGAAGAGGAGATACGCTCTGCCATCCGCCAGGGAGCAAGAACCCTAGAAGACATCCAGAGGATGACCGGCGCCGGAAGTAAGGGGTTTTGTCTTACTGAGAATCCTTCAGGACGGTGCTGTCACGGAGAAATCGCAAAAATCCTTGAGAAAGCTTGCAGGGTATCGCCACAGAGCCAGTAGTAACCCTTGAAAGATTCCCCTTCAGAATCTATAATGTTGCAAAAAGTGAATACCGTCCGTTGAGGGTGCCTTAAGGCTTAAAAGGGAAAGCGGTGAAAATCCGCTGCAGCCCCCGCTACTGTATACGGCGACGAATCCCAACCACTGGGGAACACCTGGGAAGGTGGGAGGAGGATGACCCGTGAGCCAGGAGACCTGCCCTCAACGATGCTAACCCTTCGGAGGGAAGGGCAATGGCAAAGATACTGCCCCTCTTTCTGGAGGGGCATTTTTGTTCCTCAAAGGAGGTGGACCCTGTGCGTGTTCTTCTCGTGGCTCTCTTTAGTGCAGCAGGTTTTCTCTTTTGCACTTCCCCCGTGTACGCCATGCACATCTCAGAGGGATTCCTGCCACCCCTGTGGTGCGGGGTGTACTTCGCCCTGAGTGCTCCCCTGGTCTTTCTGGGGTTTCTGCAGGTGCGAAGGATGCAGGATCCCCACACCAGAATGTTCCTTGCCCTGGCCGGAGCGTACATTTTCCTCCTCTCTGCCCTGAAACTGCCCTCGGTCACCGGTTCCTGTTCCCACCCCACAGGGACAGGACTCTCAAGCATTCTCTTCGGTCCTGTGGTCACCGCTTTTCTCTCGTCTCTTGTCCTCCTCTTCCAGGCGCTCCTTTTAGCCCATGGGGGCATCACCACCCTGGGAGCCAACATCCTCTCCATGGGCATTGCGGGACCCCTCACAGGATTCCTGGTGTTCCAGCTCCTGCGAAGATACCGTTTGACTGTGGCCGTCTTCTTTGCCGCCTTCACAGCTGACCTTGCCACCTACGTGGTTACCTCTTTTCAGCTTGCCCTGGCTTTTCCGGGACGGTCTTTCCTCCTCTCCTTCGCCAGGTTCATGGCCCTTTTTGCCGTCACCCAGGTCCCCCTGGCCGTCATGGAGGGGCTTTTGACCGTGGCGCTTTTTGAATACCTCCGGGCCCGAATGGGCGCTGAACTTACCCGTCTGGGGGTGAGGATAGCATGAAGGGGAAGATTCTCCTGCTTTTCCTCTGCTGCGTGGTGCTCTTTTTCGTTTCTCTCCGCCTTGGACAGCACCAGGGAGATCTTGCAGGAGCCGATGAAGAAGCCCAGGCACTCATTCAGGAAATCGCCCCGGATTTCAGCCCCTGGTTCTCCCCCCTCTGGGAACCACCCTCAGGGGAAATCGAAACCCTGATTTTTGCCCTGCAGGCAGCTACAGGAGGGCTCATCATCGGGTACATCCTCGGGAAGCGAAGCACGCACTGATGTTCCGGCACGTTGTGATGTTCGCCTGTGAAAGTCGGGGGCGCACCATGCACCCGGGGGAGAAAATGCTCGTCGTGTTTTTCCCCATCGTCCTTTTGGGATTCTCAAGAAGTGGTGCGCTCCTTGCCGCAAACATTGGGCTTTTCCTTTCCCTCCACCTCTTCTTCCGAACACCCTGGCGGTGGGTCCTGCGCTCCACACTCACCCTCCTGGGCTTTGTCGGTAGTTCCAGTTTTGTCCTTCTTCTTGAATACCCCCTGGATTTCGTCCTCCTTGTGGTCCTCCGCGCCGCTTTCTCGGCTTTCGCCCTGACCTTCTTTCTCTTCACCACTCCCCCGGGGGATATCTTCCTCTTTCTCTCACGCTTCCGGACACTTCGGGAGTTCTGTACCATCGCCCAGGGCATGGAACACTTCATCCTTGTCCTTGAAGAGGAATACCACCGTCTCGTGGTGACCATAGGTCTTCGGGGAGGATTCCGGACCTGGCGCCTTGCCATCCGAAACAGCGGAAAGATTGGAGCACTCCTTTTCAAGAATGCCCTCACCCACTACGAGAGGACGAAAGAAGCTCTTGACTCACGCCTCTTCCCCGGCTTCATCCCCTCCTGGGAGAAGCCATACACGTTCTCAGGGAGGCGCCTTGCCGTCATCCTGGCGTACATTGCCGGTCTGGGCTGCGCTGTAGCCTTCCTTTCATGACCTCAGATAACGTCTTCCGGGTCGAAAACCCCACCCAGAAAGAGGAGCGCTCCCGTCCTGTCATCCCGTATGGCGAAAAAGAAAGGGCGGTTGACCACCATGGTGAAGGTCTCCCCCATTCCCCTCGACACCACCACGGCCGAGGCCGCTGAAGCCTCGGTGCCTTCTTCGTGCACTTCCACAAAAGCCCGGTGCACGACGCTACTTATGTAGGCCTCACCCTCAAGGAGGTTGCAGAAATCCGCCCCGGGCACCAGCGCAGGGCCCATCCCCAGGCGTTTCAGCACATCCCGGAGCTCCTTCGCACCATACGCGAGACGGAACCTGGGCAGGCTCACCGTCCCCTCCCGCTCCCGAAACCCCCTTACCAGAGCCTCCCAGCGTTCCCAGCTCAGGGAACGGATGAAATCCTCAAGGTCTACACCGGGGTCGGGAAGGAAGAGGTACATGCCGAACCGTCCTTCTTTTCCGTAGGGGATGGCCACCGCCTGGAAATCCTCTCCCTTAAGGTACCGATAGACCCCCGACCGGGTCATGAACAGACAGGTTTTCGTTCCTCCCTCGGGAAGGAAAAATGGACCGGGCCTCGTTTCACCCCTGTCGAAAGCCACCGTCCAGGCGCCTCGGAAAAACACTGCACTCGTGACGATCACAAGAGTTTCCGGGTCGATACGCTCGAGAATCTGCTCGATTGTTCCTTTAGTGTGCTCTCGAACCCAGCCGTTCACTGCCTCAAGGGCTCCGGGATGGGCGACGTCGAGCACCCTCACCTCGGCACCGTATCCCTCCCTGCCTGCGGAGAGGAACTCCTCCCTGACCGGCAAACCCTGCCTGACCCAGAGGGCGCAGGCTTTGTGAAGCAATACCCCGGGGTCTTCCTCGTGAAGGCTTCCAAGAAGCGCCGCATGGCCCTCCTGGACTTCCCGAAGCCCAAGACCCTCAAGGCCAAGCGCCAGGGCTATGGATTTCTGGGTTTCCCCACAGGCTCCGGCACAGGTTACGGCCAGAGGCAGAAAAAGGCCAAAAGGCGAGAGGGCGACGTTCCCCGTCTCTTCATCAAGGAGCCTCGAAAACAGACGGAACCCAAAATCCCCCTGGGCAGCAACCACCCGCGCCTGAAGATCCGGGTCATCCCCCGCAAGGGGCAGAATGCCCAGCTGCCCGTCGTTCTCGTTGTAGAAAAACAGGGCACTCTTCTCGTACCGACTGAGCATGAGGAATCCGGGGGTGTAGTGTTTCAGAGAAAAGCGCTGGGGGTTCGGTTCAAACTCCGGGTGAGCCCATCCCCCCACTTCGTGCTGCCAGCAGGTGCCGTCAAAGGAGAAGTGAGAGACCTCCACCGGAACACCTTCTGAGGCCAGAACCTCGACCTCCGGCCCTCCCAGCCCCCGCAGGATGCCAAGACCCGGGATGCGTTCCTCCTGAAGGAGACGGGAACCGGAGAAGGTCACAGCCCCAAGGTAGCCGTCGTTCTCGTTCCCCACAATGAGCCCGAGCCGCCCATACCGGGCCACGAGGAAGAAGAACATCCCGTAGTGGGGGATGCGGTACCGTTTGGGATTCTCCTGAAACTCAGGACGGGCATAGCCGGCAACCTCGTCGTGGAGGTATGCTCCTTCCGCCCAGAGGCCCACCTCCACCGGTCCACCCAGAGAGCGAACCTCAAACTCCTCCCCTACCCTCGTCACCCGGGCAAGACCATCCACCTCAAGCTCGGTGAAAGGACCTCCCTGGAAAACCCGGTACATCAGGTACCCGTCGTTCTCCCGCAGGAAGACGAGGTACACCTTCTCATAGCGGGCAAGAAGGAGCACGCAGGTCCGGTAGTGGGGTAAAGGGAAATACTGGGGGTTAGCCTGGAATTCCGGGCGGGCCCATCCTCCCACCTCGGTGTGGAAATACAGCTGCTTCTCCTCTTCCCACCCGGCGATGAAAGTGTTCCCCCGGACCTCCACCCCCTGCGAAGGTCTTTCGGGAGTGGCACTCCCTGCAAGGATGAGGTACGAAACCTCAACCGGCTGTGCAGGATTTCGGGCCTGCACCTCAAGGACGTAATCTGTGGCCCAGAAGAGGCGGTGGTCGGGGTTTGGCACGGCTACAAGGCGCACGAACTCGGGGTCATCGATGAGCACAATGTGCTCCCAGGGCAGGGCGAAGACCCCTCCACGGTGAAGGAAAAGCAACACCGGAAACAAAAGAACCAGAAGGAAACGCTTCATCCTCTCCCCTCCTCTCTGTGCTGCTTTTTCCAGTATACACCACCTTGGTCCTTGGTCAGTGCCAATCTCCTCTCATCGTTCACTTTTTCCTTTGACTTTTCCCAGAATCATCCAGAGGAAAAACAAGGTTGGGGAGAAAAGAGCGTCAGGGGAATATCCCTGAGCAGGTTGGCAACGATTTTTATTTTCTCCTGCTAAAATAGTGGCAAAAACACCTTGGGGGGATACACCATGATACGGGGCTTTCACTCAGTGCGGGGGAAGATGCTCGTTTTCATCCTCATCCCGGTGGTTGCGGCTCTTCTGGGTATCGTGGTGTGGCAGAACCTGCAAAGCCGCAACCGTGCCTACGAGAACGCCCGGGCGGTGATGGAGGCTACTGCCAGGGAATTGGCCAATGAAGCCGATGCCATCCTGGAAGTGGCCATGAATGCCGCCAGGACCATGGCTCAAGGATTTTCAGCCTTTGAGTCCATCCCGCAGGAGCACCGGCGGGAGGTCCTGAGGGGAATGTTACGGAAAATCCTGGAAGAGAATGAGGATTTTTTAGGGACGTGGGCGTGCTTTGAGCCCAACGCCTTAGACGGTCTGGATGAAAAATACCGGGGAACTGAAGGACACGATGAGACCGGTCGCTTCATCCCCTATTTTTTCCGGGATCAGGGAAAAATCTCCGAAGAACCCCTCCGGGATTATGAAACCCCGGGAGCCGGAGACTACTACCTTTTAGCCCGAAACTCCGGGAACGAGGTGCTCCTTGAGCCCTACGAGTACGAAATCGCTGGAAAAAAGACCCTCCTGACCACCTTCTCGGTACCCATCCGCAAAAACGGGGTAGTGGTGGGGGTGGCCGGCGTGGACATCGCCCTTGACACCCTGAACGAGCGATTCAGCGGCAAAAGGGTTCTCGGGAGCGGCTTCCTGCGCCTGGTCTCGGCTAAGGGTATCGTGGTCGCCCACCCCCAGGAAGACCGCATCGGGAAAATCTGGGGAGAGGTCAAAGATAACTCTGCGGCGGTGATTCTGGAGCGAATGAAAAGAGGAGAAGTGTATACCGGGGTAGAATACTCCGAAGCTTTGAAAAAGTACACCCTCAAGACCTTTGTCCCCTTTTTCGTGGGGGATACCCGGGAGCCCTGGATTGCCGGAACAGTGGTTCCCCAGGAAGAGGTCTTTGCCCAGGCCAACCGGGATTTCCTCCGGTCGATTCTCATAGCAATTGCTGGAGCGGTGGCAATAGGGCTTCTCATCTTTGTGGTCTCCGGGGCCATCGGTCGCCCCTTACAGGTCCTGGCCCGGGTGGCCGAACAGGTGTCCCGGGGAGACCTGCGGGTGGAAGTTCGAGCAGTCCGCAGCCGCGACGAAGTAGGAGTGCTCGCCCGAGCGCTCTCCACCATGGTGCAGAACTTGCAGGACACGATTTCCCGGATTACCAACACTGCTTCCACTCTGGCTGCTTCTTCGGAGGAGCTTTCTTCGTCTATCGGTGAGATTTCTCGAGCAACCCAGGAGATTACGAAAACCATTGCCCAGGTTGCTGACGGAGCAAACCGCCAGGGAGAGGAGCTCCAGAAGCTCAACGAACGGGTCCATGAGGTGAGTGATGAGGCGAAGAACATCGAGGAACTCTCGAAGAAGAACCTCAACCTCCTTGAGGTGACGCTCAAAGAAAGGATTGGGAGAAACGCCGAAGCCCTTGATGAGGTCACGAGGAACATCGAGGAGGCGGTACGTGAGGGTGGAAGCGTTGCCGATGAGGCAGAGAAAGGCCGGGGGGCCTTGAACCTCCTTGTGGAGAACATCGAACGCATTGCCCGGATCTCCCAGGAGGTGGGCCAGAGCATCGCCAAGCTCGAGGGCCGCTCTCAGGAGATTGGACGGATTGTGGACGTCATCACCGGGATTGCGGAACAGACGAACCTCCTCGCCCTCAATGCTGCCATTGAGGCTGCCAGAGCCGGAGAGGCAGGGAGAGGCTTTGCGGTGGTGGCCGAAGAGGTGCGGAAACTCGCCGAAAGCTCGGCTCAAGCTGCCCAGCAGATTGCCCAGCTCATCGCCGAAATCCAGAAGGACACCCAGGATGCTGTGCACCGCATGGACCGGACAAGCGCTGAGGTGGCAGAGGGTGTCTCCCAGGTCCAGAACGTGGTCCGGGGGCTCCAGAACATCATCGACGCCATCGGAAAGGTCCGGGAGGCCATTGCCCGGATCAGCGCCTCCCGGGATGTCCTTGAGGAGACCCGGAAGGACATGGAGGGGGTGCAGAACGAGGTCATCCGCTTCTCCGGGGACATTGCCAGGGCTGTGGCGGTCATCACCGAGAACATCGCCGCCATTGCCGAGCAGGTGGCCGCTCTTGCTGCCATTGCTGAGGAGAACGCTGCTTCAAGCGAAGAGGTCTCCGCATCCACCGAGGAGCAGAGCGCTTCCCTTGAGGAGATCGCTTCAGCAGTGGAAGCTCTGGCTAGACTAGCCGAAGAATTGAGGAATTCCGTGGACCGATTCCAGGTGTAAATTTCGGTGCCGCAAACGAAACCTTCGTTTGCGGCACTCTTTCCCCAAAGGCATGTAACCCGGAAGTCTCAGCCTGGAGAATATCTGAAGTTCAGGCAGGGTGGTGGGAACCCTCCCCATCCTCCCGGGAATAGAGAGCCTGCAACGGTTCCGGAGGAATCCCGAGGTTTTTAGCACGGTCTCCCGGCCTCCCTGTTCCTCACAGGATGTTCCCTCTTTACGGAGGATAGCCCCCTCGAGGACTCCTTTCCTCCCCGTTTTCCTCAAGGATGGTCCTGAACACGTTCCCGGGGAATACGTGGTACAATGGATGGAGAAAGTATTCTGGCAAGGAGGGGACAAGATGTCACAAATTCGTTTTCTGGTGGTTGTTTTCACCCTCTGCGTGGTGTTTGCGGGAGCCCAGGGGCTTTGCGCTGCAGAAACCCAAAAAACCGCCACAGAGTTTTTCTCAGACGGTGACCTCATCAGTGGCTGGTACTGGTTGCGGGATCCTTCGTTCAACCAGGTTGCCGAGTGGGTGTTTGAGGGGATACCCGAAGGGATAGAAGACCTGGTGCTTGACCTTGAGGTTCTGGCCACCAGCCGGGCCGATGGCCCCCGGGGGGTTGACGCTCGTTTCTTCCTCTCCTACGGTATTCCTCCACAGGGAAGACAGGGAGGGCTCATCGTGGGAACAAAGGAGGTCTTCCTCCCCAATGTTTCGCCACCTCACGACCCGGTGGGGTACACCTGCCGGGGACGCGTGACCATCCCCCGGAAGAACCTGGAACGTGCCTCGGTCCTCTGGATACGGGTTCACCGGAACCCCGGGCCGTTCCTTTCCGGAAAAAGTCCCTCCACCGTCCATGTGGCTTTCCGGAAAGAGAGCGTCACGCTCCTTTTGAGCGGGGAGACCCAGGAGGGAGCTGGAAGTGGCTTTGCCGAACCGGATGCCGAAAGAAGAGAGAACGCGGTGGCGATTACACCGGGTACAATAAGCGGTGACCTGGGATATAGACGCAGCGACGGCTCCATTGACTCGGCTGACTGGTACCGCTTCCCGGCAGAACAGGGGCAAATCATCACCCTCTCCCTTGCCTTCCCTCAGGGAGCTTCCTTCTCCCTCTCCCTCTACCCTCCCGGTTCGGGAAGTAGCGTGGGGAGCGTGGTGACAGTGGGGAACAGGAAGTCCCTGGAGTACGTGGCCGGGGAAAGCGGGGAGTGGTTCGTACGGGTATATCGCTTGCGCGGAGCGGGGGAATACAGCTTGAACCTTGCAATTGCCAACCAGAACGATGCCGGAAGCGGTCAAGACGCCGGGAACAACCGCTGGGATGCCCTCCGTATCGGGGAAGGGACCTGGCAGGGATTTTTGAAGAGCGCTGACTCGACTGACTGGTATCGTTTTCCGGTGGAGAAAGGGCAAATCATTCGTCTCTCCCTCACCTTCCCTCAGGGGGCTTCGTTAACCCTTTCTCTCTACCCTCCTGATTCGGGAAGTAGCGTGGGGAATGTGACAACCAGAGGAAACACAAAATCTCTGGAGTATGTGGCCGGGAAAAGCGGGGAGTGGTTCGTACGGGTTTCTCGCCTGCAAGGCGCGGGGGAATATGAGCTGACCATTGGGAAAGAGGCTATGGCGACACCAACGCCCACCCCCACCCACACGCCGCAACCCACTCCCACCTCCACTCCCCAGCCTCCAACGGAGGTCACTCCTCCCCCGGATCTTGCCACACCTCCGCCTTTTGCCGGGTACCTGATTACCGTGGTGACCGGGGACAAAACGGGTGCCGGAACAGATGCCAACGTTTACATCACCCTCTACGGGGAGAAGGGGAAATCGAGGGAACTCCTCCTCGATAACCCCCAGCGCAACGACTTTGAGCGGAACCAGACGGATACCTTCACCATCCCTCCTTCCCAGGTCGCCGACCTGGGAGCTATCCGCCAGGTCTACCTTCGCCATGACGGGAGTGGCGTTGCCCCGGGATGGTACGTGGCATCTGTTACCGTAACGAACGTCGCCACCGGGGAGAAGTACCGGTTCATCTTCAACCGCTGGCTGGCCACCGATGAAGAAGACGGCGCGCTGGGTGCCTTCCGGGAATGCCTCCCCACCACCAAACAAACCTTCACCCCTCCCTACTCTGACACACGGGTGTGGACCCATAAAGTCGGTAATGCCGACTGCAGAGCCTCGGCCAACAGAGAATCCGGTGGCATTGCCTTCTACATCGACGCCTGGGTGGGCGGGTCCACCGCCACGTCCGGGCAGTCCATCTGGGTGAGCACCTCCCGTCCGGCGACCCTCATTGTGACCCCCACCATCAAATACGTGGGCGGAACGTACAATTTCGCCCTCGCCTCTTTCTCTGAGCTTGAGCTCTTCTGCGAGGTCAACGGGAATCTCTACCGCACTGGCATATCTCCAGCTTTCACCGGCCCGGTCGTCCTCGACAAGGTGCTGTCCCTTGCGCTCCTTGCGGCAGGGGGGCTCGCCCCGCAGAACGCCCGGAGTATTGTGGACCTCATCGCCACCGGGTACAGTCTCACCCAGCTTTCGGCAGCCCTGCAACAGCTTGAAGCAGCCGGAAACGTCGCTACCGTGCGGAGGAGTTTCACCGTAGAAGCTCAACAGGGCCTGAACAAAATCTCTGTGGGTTTGCGGGGTAATGCCTCGGGGGTGGCAACCGGCTCGGCCTTTGTGATTGTGGGTGGACAGGTGACATCAATCGAGGTAGAGGGAATACCGTAAGAAGATCCCGGTGCAAACCCGGGCTTCCGCTTTTTTCCGTCCCCACTCCCCGTGTGGGTAGCCGCCGGATGTTACCGTATCCAGGCAACGACGTTCCGGTTCCTTGGAGGAGCCTCCCCAAGGCAATCCAGGGCGTACCCCAGGGCCACTGCCCAGAGGGGTCGGTACCCTTCGGGAATCTGCAAAAGCCTCCGGTACACCTCGCCCTCAGGGCTTGAGAAAAGGAGCTCCACAAAGCCAATCCAGCAGGAAGCTACACCCAGAGATTTCGCCGCAAGGAGCATGTTCTCGGTCGCCGCCGCACAGTCCACCGGGGCAGAGGGATGGTCTTCTTTTCCCAAGACCAGTATCACCGTTTTAGCATGGTGAAAAACGTGAAAGTCCTCCCGTCTGGCGCGGCTTTCAAGAAACTCGTCCCCTGAGGAGAGCATGATGCTCTTTGTGGCCTCGTTCATCTCCTCAAGAAGCCCCTCGTTCTCAATAACGGTGAAAAACCAGGGCTGTCCGTTCCGGGCCGAAGGGGCAAAGACCGCAGCCTCAAGAATGGCCCGGATTTTCTCCTCTTCCACCTTTTTTGGGGAATACGCCCGGACACTCCGTCGGGTTCTGATGGTCTCCATCACCGCATCTTCGAGAAAACTCTCCATAGCCCTTCCTCCTGAAAGGACAGAACCTCACCGTTTCAGTTCTTCCCGCATCCTCTCGTACTCTTCCCTCGTGATCTCCCCCCGGGCATAGCGGCGCTTGAGAATCTCGATGGGGTCCTCCTCAAAGAACCTGGAAGGGCGAAACATGTGCCTCCCGGCCCAGAAAAGGAGAAAGAGCAGGCAGAAAAGGCAGAGGAGTATCACAACGCCTGCGAGAATCCTCCCCCAGAAAAACCACCCCCAGGGGGAGTAACAGTAGCCCCAGAAGGGGACCCAGAACAACCCGTGTCCGTGCATACCACCGCCTCCAGGGAAATTATACACCGGGTTTCTGGAGGGATTTGTGACCAGAATGTGTCGCAATTGTGAAATCTCTCCGATGCAGCGGGGAAGTCCTCAAGAGGAGTCAGCGCCGACGAAATGGACCCACAGGAGTCAAAGGAACCGGACAATTTTCGAGTTCTCTACATTCTTGAATGCCGCCGGGCATCGGCTTACTGCCACGAAGCCGTACCACCAGGCGAGCCACAGGAGTAGCCACAGAAGCCGTCCTCTTCGCCACCTTCAGCCGGAGTGACCAGCAATACACCTCCACTGATCCCCGGGCGCGATCCCGCTCACCTGAGTCTGCCCGGGCCCTGGAAATAACCGGACTTCGGCCCCATTATAGCGAATGTGTCTTCGGCCTGCACAAAGACTAGTTCGACCCCGGAGAGATCCCTAATAGCACCTCAAGAAGTGCATCCCAATAAAAGACGCGCCGCTTTGTGGAATCTCTGGGGAATTTGCTGGAAAGCATTCCAGGCATTTACCCCGGGGCAACAGGGCACCTTTCTTTTACAATGTCCCTCATCACTGTCCCGGAGGTGTTGAGGATGCAGCGGAAAATTCTGGGAGTGTTCCTCACCGCCCTTCTGATCTTTGTCCTCCCGGCGTGGGGAGGAACCGAAGAAAAACCCATCACAACCATAAGGGAACTCCTCCGCAACCCCCAGGCGTACTTCTTCAAGGAGGTCACTTTGAAGGGAGACGTTATCCAGGTTCTGAGCAAAGAAGCTGCGGAAAAAGGGAAAGACGAGGTTACCTGGCTCATTCTGCTTAATGACTGGAGCACCACCGGCGTAGCTATAATCATGGGCGTAACCTCAAAAGACGGGGCAAAACCGGTTCAGGGGGACAGAATCAGAATCTCTTGTTCCGTGATTTCCTACACAGTCTACGAGACGGTTTTAAAAACCACCAACGAAGCCATCATCTGCCTCCATATTGAAGAGAAGCACGGCCCCATCGTTTTTCTCAACTAACCCAGAAACCCCACCGGTCCCGGGGACTCAAGCCAGAAAGGTCCCCGGGATTTTCAGCTTTGCCTCTCCTCCCACTCCACCGTACAGCCGTAATCGCGCAAAAGCTTCTCAAGATCCTGCTTCAGCCGCCGCATTGCCCCTGTGGGGTCATCGACCCGAAGAAGGACCGTGGCTCCTTGCAGCTCCCGCAGCCTTTGCGCAGCTTGAAGCAGAGGATACAGGATATTCGCGCTGGTCCGCACCGTAAGCGTTATCGCCCCTGACTCAGGGGAGGAAACCGCGGTTCCCGGCTCTTTTTCCTGTTTTTTGGGAGACGCAATCAGAACCACGTTGCCGTTTTTCAGTACCTCCTCCGGGACTTCCTCGCCCACAAAAGTCCTGCTACCGGCCTGAACCCCAAAAATCCCCTGCCGCACACCTTCCCGGATAGCTCCTGTGATGGCTTCCTTAGGGTTTTTCAAAAGCGGCTGGCCCACCACACCCGTGAAGATGGTGTTCACCTGAGAGAGCGAGACCTCGCCGCCGTTCTCCTGAAGCACTCCCTGCAGGTACTCCGGAGCAATCCGTTCCAGGAGAATGCCGTTTTTCTCCAGGAGCTGTCTTGCGTACTCATCAAGGGTCTTTACTCCTGGGAACGCCGAAGTCGCAGACGATACCTTCTTCACTCCGGAAACGCCCGGACGGTAGACATCCTGGTACATCTTCAGGAAAAGGCCTTCAATACCCGTTCGTTTTTCCCTGAGCTGCTCCTGCACCTGTTCCCGGTCCTCGGGTTCCATTTCCCTGAAAGACGGCGAATGGGCGACTTCTTCAAGAGCCAGGTATCGCCGGACCAGCCCCTGCAGGGCCGCAAGTTGTGTGGTATCAGGGGCAAGGAAAACGAGCATGTTCTTATTGGTGCGGATATTGCCCCCCACCGACTCAAGCGCCTGCACCATCCACTCCTCGGGATTGGTCACCCCCGGGGGAAGGATGACAAGGGTGGGCTGCGCGCAATCGGGAACAGACTGCGGTTCCCCGGGGGCTACCACAACCTGGAAAACACCTTTCCCCTTGCCCGATACCTCCACAAGCCACTCCGCGATTTTCCCCTCCACCTGCTCATCGGTGATTTCGTTCTCAAAGTCCAGAATCATTTTGTTCAGGTTTGGCCTGGCGCTAAAGAGGTACCGCCGATCCCGGTAGCGCAAGTACCACAGGCGCTCGCGAAGACGTCCCAGGACCTCTGAGACCATGGCGGGATTGACCTCAGGACGCAGAAGGGCAGTACGAATCTCCTCCTCCGTTGCCCCTGCGTCACGGGTGGCGGCAGAAATGCTGTACAGGAAAATACACGTCGCCGCTCCCCGACCGAGCTGTTCCCGGTGGTATTCGCCGCCCAGTGCCCGATCAACCTCCTGCGACCGTCCCAGAACATCCCCGGTCACGATGGCGTCGAAGCCGCTATCGAGAAGCCGCACCACCTCCCCCCGGATATGCCGGTCAGCAAGGTCAACGTGGTGTGGCTGAATCAGGATAGCCGAACCCGGCCGCTGACTCCAGAGGCGCCGCAGAACCAGGGCCAGAAGCCGCAGGGCTCCCCGGGTGCGCTGGAACTGCGGGTGCGGCCCCCAGCGTTCATAAAGCAAATCGATGAGTTCAGGATGGAAAGGATAGGCCGCCAGCATCCGCTCCCTGTAATCCGGAGAACGCAGGCGGTCGGGGAAAAAGCGAGCGTATTCATCGTAGTAGTCCCGCAGGGCTTCTACAGCTTTTCTGTGGTCCCGCTCGCTCCCCGTATTCTGGAAGAGCCGCCGCCGCAGGACTCCAAAGATTTCATCCTGAGCCACCGGTGTCTCCACAAGCTCCATCCGCCCCAGGACCTTTTTGGCGTACTGGAAAAGCCGTTCCGCCACCTCCTGACTCTCCGCAGGAATCTCAAGAGAAGAGGCCGGCAAGGCCAGGACGAGCACACTCCGGGGCGTGGCGCTCACTGCAGAGGTGAGTTCCCCAAGGAACGTCCCGGTTTGCTCCATGAGACTGCTGTCTCCCACCCTCACCGCCCGGGCTTTCAAAAGATATTCCAGAACCTCATCCATGAGAACGAGAGCCGGCTGGTAGCGTTCGAAAAGTTCGGTGAGCTGTCGCCCTCCGGGAGAGGTCAGCGTCCGGTCTGCTTCGGCAAGAAGCTCGTAACCCTCTCTCCCTCCAAGCTGGTATGCCAGCTCCCCCCAGAGGGTCCGGATGGTGAAACCTTCCGGCACCGTTCTCCCCCGTACATCAAGCCCCCGCCCGTCTAAAACCGCCACCCGGACGTCCCGGGGCAGAGCCTCAAGACCGAGCCGGTCGAGAATCGGTCGGAGCACCTCATGCTCATCCAGCGCCTCAGGAGAGCAAACGGCGTGGTACAGTGCGGTCATGGTGTGGGTTTTGCCACCACCAAAGGGGGTTTCAAGACGCAGTACCGGTGCACCCCGCCCCTTCCCCGAAAGCCTCCCCAGAACCCGCTCGAGCAAATCCGCAAGGGCCCGGGTCATGAAGGTCCGCAAGAAGAACCGCTCGGCGTCGGTGTAGTCCTTATCGGCCAGACCCTGCGCCACATGGAAGAGACTGATGGCAAAAAGGGAAGGGTCCGGATCTCGCGAGAACACATCAGGATGTGGCTCACAGACTTCCCAAACCCGTTTGACGCCCTTCATCACACCCGATCCTCCCTGAGCATTTATTCAAAAAGCCGCAACTGCGCCGCAGCTTGCCAGGAAGCTTCGCTCTGCCGGATGAGACTCCGCCGGCTCCCCAGAAGCTGTGCCAGAGCCGTCGCTTCTTCTTCCGTCTCCTGGCCGTTTTGACTCTGCTCTATCTCCAGAAGCGCCTGCGCCACCTGCCACAGCGGATGGTCCTCCGAAAGAATCCCCGCCTGCCCTAAAAGGCCAGAGAGTGCTTCCACCTCTCCCCGCCGCCAGAGATACAGGAGAAGGTGCAGCTGGTCGATTTCGGGAAGGCGGAGAAAGCCGCCGTCTTCGAGGGCCTTCTGCAGGGACCTTAGAAAAGCCTGTTCCGCCATCCGCCTGCGGAAGGCGAGAAGCTCCACCTGGTCTTTCTTCCGCAGGACAAGCCAGTGTTTTTCTGAAAGCACGTCGAGTTCCGCCCCCGCAGATTTCGCCAGCTTGTTCGCCTCATCAAAGGAGAGGGTTTCCCCGCCGTACGCCCAGCGGTAAAGGATATAGAAGCGGGTGGGTTCATCAAGACGGGAAAGACCCAGTTTTTCCAGCGTGAAGACCGTCACGATTGAACGGACCTCATCCAGGAGATGCTCCACCGTGATTTCCTGACCGTCAGGCCGCATGACCTTCCGGTAACGCCCGAAAACCCCCACCGCCGGCCCAATGGCGGAAATAAAGAAATCCGCTCCGCGGATTTGAGCTTCCCAGAACCTCGAAAGGCGTTCCCGGACAACCTCCTCCAGTTCCTCCCGCACCTTCGCGTACCAGCCAACCCCGGCGTTTTCCGGACGGCGCCGGCAGGCCATGAGAATGGTGCTCTGGATGGCGCCCTTCCCCCGCTGGTGGGTGGAGGCCTCCATTTCGGTGTGGACGGGAAAAGATGCCGTCGGGTACAGCCCGGCATCAAGGAGTGCCTGGATGAGGCTCTCCCATGCTTTCGTGGAGCGGTGGGTGAACATCACCACCACCATCCCTTCGGGCCTGAGGACCCGGTAAATTTCGGCAAAGGCTTCTTGCATGAGCCGCTGGTAGTGGGCCTGGGCAATCTGCTCACCCCGCTTGCCCCCACCAAAGCGAGCAGGGTTGACCACCGCTTCTTCGTCTTTGGGGACAAGCGGTGTAGCGAAGGCTTCGGGGTAGAGGTCTCCCACGGTGCGCCTGAGCCACACGTAGAAGAAATCCGAAAGATCGGCGTAGGGGACGTTATCAGCATAGGGTGGGTCAATAACCACGGCATCAAAAAATTTCTCCGGAAAAGGCAGCGCGGCGGCAGAGCCAAGATGCACAGAGCCTGTCTGTACTCTTACTTCGATCGCCCTTTTAAGACCAGCCAGAACCGAGTCAAGGGCGCTTATCCATCCGCTTTCAACAGTGTTTCTTTCTGCGTAATCCCAAGTCATGTGCAAATGATGCCCGCTAAATACAGCTTCTACTTTATCATGTCCCGCCCTCCAAGCAGAAAGAAGGGCGTTGTAATTTGCCATAGAATCCATTACTAACGCCAGATACGTCGCCACGGCTTTTGCAAAATCGGGGTCGCCGGTTTGCTGAAGGATTTGCCGGTAGGCCTCCCGCACGTACTTCCCGAAGGTGCACAGCGCCAGAAGCTGGCGGGGGTTGAAGAATTTGCCCCACTGAAGAAAGCCATAACTTGCTTCAACGCTTTGCTGCTGACCTGCTCCAACCAGGCGTGAAGGCTCCTCCGGCACCCAGGGGAGGCCAAAGGCCCAGGGGGATGGGGTCTGCACGAGGTTTTTCAGGGCCTCTTCGGCTTTGCAGAAGGCGGCAAGGTCTTCTTCCTGCACCAGGCGGTAGTTTCGCCCCTGTCCTCTGCCGCGCGTTGTCACCACCGCCACAAGCCGGTGCCCCATGCGTCCGGCTTGGGCTTCCGCTTTCACGTAGTCGTCCTTGACGCTTGTGCCGCAGACAAGGCACACGGCGTTGCCCCGGCTTACTGTCCCTTTTGCAGGGTCAAAGTCAACGGCACCGCCCTGCACGATGACAAAGTCCACCCGCCTTGCCGCACGGTTTGGGATGGGTTTGAGGGCTACCTTTTTGTTGTCTTTGCGGGCAAGCCACCATTTTGAAGCCAGTGGAATCTCGGCGCCACAGGAGGGATTGGGGCAGCGGATGGTCCGGCTCCAGATATAGGCGATGGGGGTTTCCCCGGCCAAGGAAGGATAGAATTCGGCAAGCTCCTTTTTGGCCCTCTCAAGCACCCACTCACCGAAGCGCTTCACCTCGCGGGTGAGCTTCTGCCCAAAGCGCTGCGGGTACTCAACGGTCGCTTTGAGGATGAGGTAGGCCACGGGGTTGTATTCAAGGGCGTACGCCTCGGCACCCAGGCGCAGGGCCTCAAGGGGGATGGAACCGCCACCGGCGAAGGAGTCAAGGACCTTCGGTGGTCGGTCCCCGAAACGCCGACGAATGAGCGTTCGGGCCCGCTCAAGGAGGTAGCGCCCCCCGGGGTCGCCATCGTGCACCTCCCACCGGCAGAGGTTTACAAGAAAGCGCTCCTCCACCTCTGCCTCTTCGGGAAGAAGCGCTCCCAGGACCGCTGCCCGAGCCACGACAAGGGGCTTTCGCGCCCACCAAACATGCAGGGTGGAGATGTGCCCGTGGCGGATGGCCTTTTCACGCCGGGCTTCCTGCGATAGCACCGCGATCGGCAGCGCCTGCTCAATGAGGAACCGTTCCCCCATCTGGCCAACCTCCCTGCCCTCTGCACTCATTATCGCACACTCTCATTTCGAAACCAATTTGCAGAGACGGTTCGATAACCTGCTAAGACGGTTTGATAATGTGCGCGCTTGGGACATAGCGCCTGCCACGCTTCTCACCTATCGGTTCCAGCCAGCCTTTCAAAACCAATCGGCGGGCGATCAGTCGGGCCCGGACAGGCGACACGCCAAGCGCTTTCTGGATGTCGCTGTTCTTCACAAAGCCTTTTTGTTCAAGGACAGGTCGTAACTTTGCCAACTCTGGGGGGATTTCGGCGACGGCTTTTTCTGGCTCAGCGATGACCTCGTAGACCCGTCCTTTGGGCTTAGTCAGCCGTACGATACCTCGACGCATGAGGTCCTTAATATCTCGACTGGCAGTATAGAGGTCTACACCAACGAGTTTCTGGTAGGCCCGGCTGGTGAACCGTCCACCGTGCTCGTAGGCGTAAGCGAGCAGGCGAACCTGATTGCGCGCAAGCCCCTGACGTTCAAAGCGCCGGAGCCACCGCATCGTTTCGGGACGATAGACGGGAGTACTCCAGAGGGTGACGACGAACCGTCCCCCCTCCAGGCGAAACTCCGGAGGCCGGAGTCCCTCCCGCTCCATAACCTCAAACATGCGTGGGATGCCTTCGCCCAGCTCGCGCATATAGCCAAACGCTGTGAGAACCCTCACAATGCGAGGATTGCGTGAAGCGTGAACCCGCTCCCTATTCCTCAGCTTTTCGAGGGTCACCGGCTCCACCAGCTCGCCAGGGCTCCAGACCTCCATACGGTCGTCGAAGAGATGCACCTCGATGCCGAGACCCTGAAAGCGATAATCCCGATGCGCCACAGCGTTGACCACAGCTTCCTGCCAGGCAAAGTCGGGATAGGCCAGCCGCTCCTCAAAGAAGAGATCCAGAAGCTTCTGGCGCTCGGGGATGTACGACCGAATCGTGTGATAAGCTTCTTCAACCAATCGCACGAGTGGGGCCTCTATGCGGATGCGCTTGACGATGTTCAGCTCAGCACCGGTTCGGCGTTCAGTACCCTCCCACAGAATGAATTCAATTCCACAGCGGGGATGCCAGCGGGTTGGGTCCTTCGCAAAAAGCAGCACTGCCGCCAGGGTAAAGCGCAACTGACCGTTGATGTTTTCAGCCAGCCGGTATTGAACGAGGAGCTCCTCGGCGGAAAGATGCATCCCGCTTTTGTGTGCCAGCTCCTGTACGAGATCTGTGTCCAGATCTGCCAGCGTGACATCAGGGAGAAACTGCATCTCTGTGCTCCGTTGCAAACGGGAACGCTTCATCGCCTCGATATCCCCAGCCGGAAAGGGCAGATTCTGGGAGCCCACCCGTAAGAGATATCGTCCATCGGTGAGCTGGTGAACTTCCGCACTCCAGTCCGTCTCAAAAACCCAGACGCGCCGCTCTTCCAGGACAACCTCCGAGAAACGAAAATTCAACCAGGGACGAACAAGGTCCTGGATCTGCCTCCGGATGGCATCCGGGCAATATTTGTCCGGAACGCCGAAAACCGTTCCATCGTCTTCCACACCGAGTACAATGGTGCCACCATCGGCATTAGCCATCGCGACCAGCGTTTCCGCAACATCGCGAACCACATCCTTGACAGGGCGGGGATGAGGAAATTTGCCCCTCCGGTCATAGCAACTCTTGCGCTCTAAGAATTGCCCTTCAGGCTGCGTCGTCAGGTAGTCCAGGGTCATGGCCACTGCGTAGAGCCCCCCTTCCAGTCCTCAACCACCACTTTGACCACTCCCACAACGGGCTGTGCCCGGAGACGCTGCGCGGGATTCTGGATGGTATGAAGCTGGGGACTATCCAGGGCATTTTCCACCACGTAGACCCAGTAAGCGTCCTGCAGGCGTTCGGCCATCTGCCACTCATGAGGGGTGAGCTCCAGAGGACCGGTGGACGCAAAGGATTTGACCTCGATGTAGCGGGTTTCGGTGGAAGATGAGGAGACGATGTCGTAGCCCAGGAATCTCTGGCTCACATCCTCGGGCTTTCGGCCTGCCTGCCATTCGTACTCCATGGCCACCCGCATACCCACCTCCTCCACGCGGCGCTTCACGTCTTCAGGCGGAGGAGGTACCTCCTCTGGAGCCTTCTGGACTTTGGGGAGAACGCAGACCACCGCCTCAAGCTCTGGCTCAAGGAGCACAATCTGGCGCTCCTTCTCGAGCTCCTCCAGGCGTTCCCGCTTTTCCCGAAGGAGCGCTTTGCAATTCTCCTCTTCCTGACGGATGGCAATCCCCATGTCCTCGCCCCGGTCCTGACGGGCGTGGTAGCTGAAGAGCTTGTCCTGGGATTCCCTGATCAGGGTATCGTAGGAATTCTTCAGGAATTTCTCCTTAATAGCACACTCCCGTTCTCTTCGCCTCTGTGCCTCTTCACGGAGCGCACCAATGCAGGCAAGGACCTCTTCTCTGGCGGCTCGGCTCACCTCCTCGAGGTAGTGGGGTAAATCCTCGGGAAGGGGCAAATCCTCGGGCCAGGAACCGAGCTCCCAGACCATTCGCGGGTCCACCTCAGAGATGGTGCCACCTTCTGCATCGTGGAAAAGGGTCACAAGGCGTTCCAGCACCGGACAGCCCCGTCCATCCTGGAGGCGTACCCGGTATACCCAGAGCGTCCCCCGGCGCCCCTTTTCGTCTCCCAGAACCACCATGACGGGACGGTCTTTCTTCAGGTTGTGGTCAATGAGGGCCTCAAGGAGCGGGTGCCCCGGAGCGAAGAACTCGGTGTCCGTTTTCCTCGCCACTTCCCGCTCAAAGGCTACCCGGATGCCTCTTGCGAAACTCTCCTGACGGAGGTTACAGGACTTCAGGAACTCTCGGGGAACGCTGAGGCGGAAAACCCCGGGGTGGTGGCGGTCCTCAACGCACTGCCCACCGACACTCTGCACCGCAAGGCGACTGAAGCGCTCCACATCCCAGGGAACCAGCCGGTGGAGAATCGAATCCACCTCGTGTTTCCTCACCGAAGAGAGGTCGATGTAGTGGCCGGCCAGGGCGTTCTCCTCGAGAGTCCGGCGGAACTCCTCCACCCGCCGCTCGATATCCACCTCAAGCAGGCGCTCAAGCTCCGGTTCCTCACCTTTTGTCACCGCCTGCATGATCAGCTCTTCGAGGCGCTCGCCCTCAAGGAGCATGCCGATGACGTCGTACACAGTATCGCCCAGGCGTTCCCGCATCCGTTCGAGCTTCTCCATGAGCCGCTCGAGCACCTTGCCCTCGCGGGTTTCGGGGTAGAGCAGATTGAAGATGAAGCAGTCGCGCTTTTGCCCGTACCGGTGGATGCGCCCCATGCGCTGTTCCAGGCGGTTGGGGTTCCAGGGAAGGTCGTAGTTCACCATGAGGCGGCAGAACTGGAGGTTGATCCCTTCCCCGGCGGCATCAGTGGCCACCATAACCGGCACCTCGTCCCGGAAACGCCGCTCCTCCTCAATGCGGGCCGACAGATCCATCCCTCCGTGGATGACCGCACAGGGGAATCCCCACTCTCGAATCCGTCGCTCCAGAGCCACAAGGGTGTCCTTGAACTCGGTGAAAATGAGTAGTTTCTCTTCAGGGTTATGGCGGAGGTACTCCTCAACGACCCGCCGCAGTTCCTGGACTTTGGCTTCTTCTCCCGCTTTCTCGGCCTCCTGTGCCAGGCGGATTAACCGCTCAATCTCCTCGATTTCTTCCCGCAGTTCCTCGGGCGAAGAGGCCGCGGTGAGTCCCTCAAGCTCTTCCTGGAACTTCTCCAGGCTCTGGGCGGTCATCTCTGCCAGGTCTTCCCGGACATCCTCCCAGGTGTCCTCATGGAGATCGGGGAATTCCTCTTCCACCCTCCTCTCCCACTCCTTGAGGAGCACCTGGAGCTTACTCCTGCGGCGGCGGAGAGACTCCCGGATGGCAAAGAGGCTTGAAGACAGCCGGCGCTGCAGGGTGGTCAGAGCCAGGGCGACGTTGCGGCTCTTCCGGTCCGTCTTTCCGGACACCGTAACGTAAAAGCGGCGGACGTACCGGGTAACCTCTTCGTAGAGATGTTTTTCCGCTTCGGTCAGAAATACCCCGAGAGTCCTCACCTCCCGTTTCCTGAAAAGCTTCCGCCCTTCCAGGTCAGTCACCTGCTCCTTGGTGCGGCGCAGGACAAAGGTCAACTCCTGGGCCCGTGCGGCCCTCTTGAGGTCCTCTGGTCTTGCAAAGAGGCGGGGCTCAAGGAGGTTCAGGAGGAGAAAGTAAGCCTCGTCGTCTCCTCTGTGGGGCGTCGCGGTGAGAAAGAGGAGGTGATTCGCTCTTGAGGCCAGCGCTTCGCCGAGCTGGTACCGCTTGGTCTTGTAGACCTTCTGCCCATAGCGGGTGGCCGAAAATTTGTGGGCCTCGTCTACAATAACCAGGTCCCAGGACTGGCGGGACAAGGTCTCTCGCACATCCTCCTGGCGGGCGAAATCCATGGAGACCAGAACCTGCGGGTTGTGCTCGAAAAAATTCTCCTGATAGAGCGTGGCAAGGAGATCCCGCCGGAGGACGACGAAGCCCTCCCGGAACCAGTCGGCCATTTCTCTTTGCCACTGGTCCACAAGGTGGGCCGGAACAACGACAAGGGTTCGTCGAACAAGCCCTCGGGCCTTGAGCTCTTTGAGGAGCAGTCCTGCCATGATGGTCTTCCCAAGGCCCGGGTCATCGGCAAGGAGGAAACGGATCCGGGGCAAGGGAAGGATGTGCCGGTACACAGCATCCACCTGGTGGGGCAGAAGGTCAACCTGGGTTACGCTCACCGCATAATGCGGGTCAAAGGCATAGGCCAGGCGCATTCTGAGGGCATCGATAAACAAAAGGCAGGGTTCTCGAAGGCGCAGAGCCTTCTCCGGGAAAGCCTCCCAGAGGGAAGGAAGACGGCGCACACGGTGCGCAAACTCCTCCGGGGTGAACACGAACCGCTCGGCTTTCTGCGAGGGATGGAAGATGACCCCCAGGGTGACACTGGTATTCCCCTGCCGGATTTCGAAAACCTCTGCCTCTTCGGGGAAAGGGTCAATTCGAACACGGTCGCCTACCCGCACCTGCAAGGGAACCGATGCCCTCCCTCCTTTTGAGAGCGCTCTCTGCCAAGTATAGCACAGGGGAAAGCGGTGTTGCACCCTGTGGGTGGGGGGTACTCCTTGCATCCTTGCGAGGATTTGGTAAAATAAGAAATGCTCTTTGCGGTGAGCGTAGCTCAACTGGTCAGAGCACTGGACTGTGGATCCAGGTGTTGGGGGTTCAAGTCCCCTCGCTCACCCCATTTCCTGCGCGCCCGTGGCTCAATGGATAGAGCAACGGACTACGGATCCGTAGGTTGGGGGTTCAAATCCCTCCGGGCGCGCCAGCTTTTTCTTCCCGCCTCTTCCGCAGCTCTGCGCCGTCTGCCTCTCTCTTTTCTCTGCGTTTCTCCCGAGTCCGGTGGCCTTAGCGGAGCTCGCTTTTCGGGGTGAGTTCTGTGGGCAAAGCCAGTAGCTCCACATGCGCGAAGTTTTGAGGCTTTACTTGAGCTCTTCCTTGTATAGGTTCACATCATGTGGGACACTCGGAAAGCCCGGTGTCTCTCAGCTCCTCCCGGGGCTCCTCTCCCCATTGCAGATCTCCGTGAACCTATCCAGCCTTCGTAGCTCCGGCTACAGGAAGACGGGAAACCCCTCTCGTGATGCTCCCCAGGGACGGGGTGGCGAATGCCGAATGCTTTCATGCTTCCCCGGGAATCCCTGCCCCTGGAGGCTCTGGAAAGCCCACACTCCTGAAACACCCGGCGCATGGGGCTGTGGCGATTGCGGACCAAAAGGTGTCACCAGAGTTCTCCCTCCGCGGCAAGATCCCCAAACCTTCCGGTGTTCCGCCCACAAGCCACACGTATGCCAGAGAGTAAGGTATAATCCTGTAGCAAGGGGGTGACACGGTGCGGCCGGAGGAGCGCCGTTCCTGGAGGGTCCTCGGTGGTGTTCTGGCCTTCGCAGTGTTTCTGGCGGTGTGGGCCTACCACTTCCCCATGCTCCTTGTTGCCATCCCGGCGCTCGCTTTCATCGTTCTCTGCACGTCCCTCTGGGGGATAAAAGGAGGGCTGATTTCGGCAACTCTCGGTGCCGCCTTCATGACTGTTTCCTACCTCACCCACCCGGAACCGACGGTCCGGGGGCTTGTCTTAGCGTATCTTGGGTGCTGGAGTGGGGATGGTGGTGAGCCGCATAAGGGAGAGCGAGAAACGCTACCGGCTCCTCTATGAGAGAGGAGAAGAGCTCGAAGAAATCCTGAAAAGGGAAAGGGACATCTTCCGGCAGTACTTCGACCTTGTTCAGACTATCATTGTGGCCCTGGACAGGGAGGGGAAAGTAACCTTCATCAACCGCAAGGGATGTGAGGTCCTTGGCTATCCCTACAGTGAGATTATAGGGAAGAACTGGTTCGAGAACTTCCTCCCCGAGCGGATAAGGGACGAGGTAAGGGGGGTCTTCCAGAGGCTTGTCTCCGGGGAGGTAGAACCCCTGGAATCCTACGAAAACCCCGTGCTCACCCGCGATGGAGCTGAAAAAATTATTCTCTGGCACAACACCGTCTTACGTGACGATTCCGGAAGTATCACCGGAGTCCTAAGCTTGGGCGAAGATGTAAGTAGACTTCGTCGTCTAACTCACAGGTTAGAGTTTCTGTACAGGGGAGCAGAAGTGTTACTCACCAGAGAATTGAACAAAGAAGAACGGGCTCAGGCTGCAGTTCGTATTCTTGTAGAAGACCTCGGCGTAGCCTTAGCCTGGATAGGTTACGCAGAACCCGATGGAGAGGTAAAAATCCTGGCACAGTATCCGGAGGAACATCCCTATACCAGGGACCTCAATATCCGCTGGGACAATACTCCCTGGGGGCAGGGTCCCACAGGAATGGCGATCCGCAGTAGTACCCCTCAGATTACCCAAGACGTTACCAGTGACCTCCATTTTACCCCTTGGAGAGACAGGGCAGTCCAGTTTGGCTTTGCATCCACCGCCGCATTCCCTTTAATAACAAGAGGACACACTGTTGGTGCTCTTAACCTCTACAGTACTCAGAAAGCATTCTTCACTCAGGGACTTGTTGATACCCTTCAGACATTTACTAACCTCCTTGCTTCAGCACTGGAGAATGCCCGCCTTTTCGAAGAAATCCAGCAAAGACTTGCGCGTACTCAGGCACTCCGCAACATCGATATGGCAATTACTGGGAGCCTGGACCCGAGGGTTACCATTAATGTTGCTCTGGATGAGGTTACCCGCCAGCTGGGGGTAGATGCAGCTGACATCCTGAAGCTCAACCCTCATACCCTCACCCTGGAGTATGCCGCAGGACGAGGTTTTCATACCCGGGTTATAGAGGGGATGTCTCTCAAGCTGGGTGAAGGATTAGCTGGAAAAGCTGCGTTGGAAAGGCGTATCATCTACGAACCCAATCTCCCAGGCAATGAGGAATTTGTAAGAAAGGAACTTATTACCGTAGAGGGCTTTGTCTCCTATTATGCGGTTCCCCTTATTGCCAAGGGAAAAGTCCTGGGGGTCATGGAAATTCTTCACCGATCGCCCTTTAAGGGCGACAGCGACTGGCTGAACTTTCTGGAGATTCTGGGAGGACAGATCTCGATTGCCATCGATAACGCGGAGCTCTTCTATAATCTGGAGCACTCCAATATAGAACTCGTCCAGGCTTACGATGCCACTCTTGAGGGATGGGCATATGCCTTGGAGCTTAGGGATCGAGAGACCGAAGGGCATTCAAGAAGGGTGACAGAACTCACCGTGAGAATCGCCAGAGAGATGGGAATAAAAGATGAGAAGATCGTCCATATAAGACGTGGGGCATTACTCCATGATATTGGAAAATTAGGGATTCCGGATGAGATCCTCCTCAAGCCGGGGAAACTTACCGAGGAAGAATGGGAGATCATGAAAAAGCACCCGGTGTACGCCTACGAGATGCTCTCGAAGATAGCGTATCTTCGCCCTGCCCTGGATATTCCCTATTGCCACCATGAGAAATGGGATGGGAGTGGCTACCCCCGGGGGTTAAAGGGTGAAGAGATCCCCCTCCCTGCCCGGATCTTCGCTGTGGTGGACGTCTTCGACGCCTTAACGAGCGACCGACCCTACCGGAAGGCCTGGTCCAGAGAGGAAGCCATAGCGTACATCAAGGAGCGAAGCGGAAAAGATTTCGACCCTGCGGTGGTCGAGGTGTTCCTTGAGGTGATCGGCGCATCCCGTACCCAGGAGGCATCCTGAGGAGGAGCTCCCGGAAGGTCCATACCTCCACCATCGGGCCTTGCCTTTGCCCGGACAGGGTGAAAAAGAGTGCTCCTCCGCCACTCCAAAGCACGAGTCCCGACACGATGGTCTGCGGGATCACCTGTATCCCTGGAGATGCCAAAGGGGATGCCCCGGAAGATGCGCTACCCGATGATGGAGAGGAAGGACACGGAGGGATTCTCGGAGTTTCCCTGCTTCTTCCGTTTCTCCCTGTACATGCGGTGGTCAGCCTCCCGGATGGCCTCCTCAGGTTCTCCTCTCCCGTCCCACACGCTCACCCCGAAGGAGAAGGAGAGGTCCCCGAGGGATCGGGCAATGCGCTCCAGGACTTTCCAGGCGCTCTCCTCCCCTTCCCCGGGGAAGGCGAGGAGCACCTCATCGCCACCGAAGCGGACGGCGATGTCCCCACCGCGGATGTTCTAAAGGACTGCCTGGGCAAAGCGCCCAAGGACCCTGTCCCCGGCGGCATGGCCCTTTTCGTCGTTCACCTTCTTGAGGCCGTCGACATCAAGCATGGCGAAGGCGATGGTCCCGCCGGTACGCTTTTGTCGCTTCACCTCCCGGGGGAGCCACTCCTCGAAGAAGTACCAGCGGGTGTAGAGGTTCGTGAGGTGGTCCCGGATGGAAGAGCGCTTCAGGCTCTGGAGGCCCGCCCTTCCACCGAGAAAAAGGAGGAAAAGCCCCACGAAGGTACTGGCGGCAAGGGGAAAAGGACTGTAGATAATCCCCAGAGAGGCGATGGCAAGGCCCCGTAGGTGGAGGCATGGTAGTGTGTTTCCCGGATAAGCGCACGTATCCGGTAATAGGTATCGATGGCGACAGCGGCCAGGGCAATGAAGAATGCTCCCCGCAGAACGTCCCCCACTGTTCTCCCCTCCCACAGAAACCCGGGAATGAACGTCAGCAGGGTATTGTACCAGAAACAGAGACAATTTTACCGAGCCGGTTATTCTTGCTCACCACGTCCGTGGGTTTCCCCCATTCCCCTCCAATCCTTTCAAAAAGGCAGGGTTCAAGGGCCTCTTGGTGAGAGAAAAAGAAATCTGTTACAATACATTCAGTTATCAGTATCCTGCTGGCGGCGGAAGTTTGCCCGGGTGGAAGGGAATCCGGTGGACATGGAGGATTTCGGACAAATCAGGAATCTCCTGCGGGAATACCGCTCCCTTGAGGGAGCGGGAGCGTTCTTCAGAGCCCCCGGGGGTTTTGCCACCTTCCGGAACCCTGTCACGAACCAGCACCACTGGCTCTTCTACGACGGAGAGAAGGACCGCATTATCGAGCACCGTCTGGACGCCATACAGTTCATCCGGAGCCAGCCGCATGAGGAGCGGTGCCGTTTCCCGGGGACTTTAACCCTCAGCCGCTCATCAAAAAGCTCCGCGGCACCTCTTCAACCGCATTCGTGCTGCAGAGATTGCCCTGGAAAAGCTCCCCGTTCCCCAGCGGCAGATTGTTAACTGGCTCCATGCCCTCTCACCCTCCGCGGGGAGGAACAGGCTGCTCCAGTATTTCGAGGTCCGCTCCCTCACCGGTGCCGCCTTCAACGAGCTGCGGAACCTCTGGCGGGAACGCTCCCAGTGGTCCCTGGAGGAATGGCTCCACCGCCTTCAGGAGTTCGCCGAGAGTCACCCCTATCCTGCACAGGAGGATGAAGCACGCGCTCTTACCCCGGAGAGCGAAGAAGCCCTGGAGTGCATCGCCTGGACGCTCCTTGTGTAAGGGGCTGCCCGGACTGGGTTGGGAAAATTCGTGGCGGGAATTGAAAATATAACGTTCTGGTTATAGAATAGAAAATGGAGATCGTCCAGTATCCCGAGGAGCTCGATCCTGAGAAGAAGGGAATCCTGGACAGGTTTGCCGAAAAGCACCGGCGGAGATACGGGAAGTTCCTCTCCCACTTTGAGGAGATATGCCGGCGACTCAAAGAAGACAGCACCTTTTTCGAGGTTCTCAAGAAAAACGGCTATGTGAAAAACCTGGGTGGGGAGCTCTGGGAATTCCGGATTCCACCTGCCGGAAAGGGAGGGGTCTTGCAGGTATACTTCTTGTTCTCAAGAGTGATACGGGAGAAAATCGTTATCCTCGATCTGGAAATCAAGAAGGAAAGCGAGGCGAACCTTGAGAGGGCAAGGGAGAGACTGAAGATCTACCGGAAGTGGGAAGAGGAAAGGTAGGGAGAGAGGATGGCCGAGAGAAAGAGTGCGCCGAGGAAAGCGGTGGTGGGAGACATGAACGTGGAACGGGATATTGAGGAACTGTTTGAGAAGCTGCGGAAGGACCGGGAGACGGCCGAAACACTCGATTACTACGCACCGCTCAACGCCCTGATCCTCGAAGTTGTCGAGGAGCGAACTTACCAGAATCTCACCCAGGAGGAGCTTGCTCGACGCCTCGGCACCAGACAGTCAGCCATTTCCCGGTTTGAGAATCTGGGGAGAAAGCCGGGCTTTGACTTCCTGCAGAAGGTGGCCCGGGCTCTGGGGGGAAAGCTCTTCATCACCATCCACGGCCAGTACGCGGCGCTTGTCCCCCGCAAGTACCGGGAGCTCATCAACAGGCTGGCCAGGGAAAGGGATACGACACCGGAGGCAGTCGTCAGAGAACTCCTCGTGGAGGCTCTGGAGAGGAAGATGGGGGAGGAGCTTTTTGCCGAAATCATCAGGACAGTTTCCGTGCCCAGGAAGAATCCCGTGGTGAGCGCTGGTCCTGAGGAGAGCACGTCGGAACCGTGGGAAGACGACGAACGACTCAGTCTCGCAAGCTGAGCCCGGAGGAGTTCCAGAAATTCCTGGAGCTCATCGACAGCCTCGAACTTGAGGACATAACCGTGATGAAGATGAGCTTTGAGCTCCTTTCTCCTCTAGAGGAGGGGACTGTGGCCATCAAAATCGGAGAGCGAGCCGGGTCTCCCCAGCGGAAGGGAGAGAGCCTGGAGGTACCTCAGGCCTTCGCCATCACCGTCGAGCAAAAAGAGGAGGAGAAGCTCCGCTTTCGGGTGGAGTATCTCCTCACGTTCTCCGTAGCCAGGGAGGAAACTGTTTCGCAGGCTCTTGAGCACGAGGGAGTCACCAGGTTTTTCCTTGAGCAACAGGTACCAAAGCTTGTGTGGCCCTTTCTGCGGGAAGACTTCCACTTTGCCTGCTCCAAGCTGGGGCTCCGGCCCATAACCCTGAAGCTCCGCAAATAAGGAGACGAATCTGGGAGAGAAAATACAACCCGTCTTCGGGTTCCTCAGGACACACTCACCGGAAAAGCCTTGAGAACGCCCTCCCGGTGGCTTTCCCGAGAGCCCTCTGGAGGACCCTCTTCCCCAGCGCTTCAGGGCCTTTTGTTGCGGCCTCGACGTCACCAAGGAGCCTCGCAAACGTGTAAAGGAGCGACCGGGTTGCTTTGAGGGAGTCTCTTCTTTGGGCCACCTCCCACCCCTCCCGAAAGAGAGCACACCAAAATTTCGGCCAGGAGGAAAAACCCGGGGGGTTTGCCCCAAGGATTTTTTGCGCCCGAGCTTGTGCTCACCCGGAATGTGGTGCTCATCCCCTCACGGTGGTTTCGGTGGCTCTTTGGCCGGGGGCTCCCGGATGTGGTCTGAAGCAGTTCCTGTATAGTGGGGAAGGCGTCAAAATTGAGGCCGAAGACTGGAGCCTGGACCCTGAACACTTCTCTCCCGCCATCCGCGCAAAGGACAACTTAGTGCTGGGGCGGGGTTGGCAAAAACTACCTGGTGCTCTTCTCTCCGGACCTTGAGGTGCAGTCGGGGGACATCGCGGTGGTGGAGGTGGACGAGGAGGGGCTCACGGTGAAGCAGGTGTTCCTCCGGGGGAACCTGGTGGTCCTGCAACCCAGAAACAGCCGCTACGAGCCGAGGATCCTCGAGAGGGAGGAAGTGAGCATCCGGGGCAAGGTCCTCCTTGTCCTCAACTACCTGAACCACCTGAGGAGGGTGTGAGGGGCTTCCGGGCGAAGGAGGGCGGGATGAAAGAACGTGGAGCACGGAGAACCTGCCTGAGAAAGGGTGTTTTCTTGCCGTTCATTCCCGGGCTATAATGGGAAAGAAAGAACCTGAAGGAGGGGTGAAAGGTGAGAAAGTCCGGTTTTGCTCTTCTTTTTCTGGTGTTCCTTTTCGTCTTTTCTTTTGTGTTTCTCGCCCATGCTGAGAGCGATGAGGTGGAGGAGTGGATCGACGCACTGAAAGATGAGGACCCACGCATCCGGCAAACCGCCGCCGAAATCCTGGGGAGACTCAAGGACCTGCGGGCTATAGGTCCCCTCATTGTAGCTTCGGTGGATGGGGACTCGAAGGTGCGAGAAGCGGCTTCAAAAGCACTCCGAGCTTTCCCTGGATGGGAAAAAAGCGATGCCGCAAAAGGTGTGGTTCCGGAGCTCATCGAAGCCTTGAGGGATGAGAGCTCCTTGGTTCGATGGCATACTGCCTTGGCTCTGGGGAGAATCAAGGACCCCCGGGCGGTGGAGCCCCTCATCATGGCTTTGAAGGATGAGGATTCTGGGGTTCGCTGGCAGGCCGCCGAAGCCCTGGGGAAAATCAAAGACCCCAGAGCCGTGGAACCGCTTATTGAAACTCTGAGGGATGGGGTTCCTCAGGTTCGACGGACTGTTGCCTTGGCCCTAGGAGAAATCGAAGATTCAAGAGTAGTGGTACCGATTATCGGGGCACTCCAAGATGAGGACCGCTCAGTTCGAATAGCTGCTGTAATAGGCTTGAGGAAAATTGGAGACCCCAGAGTGGTGGAGCCCCTCATTGCAGCCCTGAAGGATGAGGACTCCGAGATCCGGAAGGCTGCCGCCTTCGCTCTGGGGGAAATCAAAGACCCCCGGGCGGTGGAACCCCTCATCGCTGCCCTGAAGGATGAGGATTCCGGGGTTCGCCAGAATGCTGCCTTCGCCCTGGGGCGGATCGGGGACCCCAAATCCGTAGATCCCCTTATCGAAGCCCTTAAGGATGAGGATCTCGGGGTTCGAGCGGCTGCCGCCAAAGCCTTGGGGAGAATCGGAGACCCAAAAGCCGTAGAACCACTCATTGCGATGCTGAAGGATGAGTATCCCTGGTTTCGGTGGCATGCCGCCGAAGCCCTAGGGAAAATCAAAGACCCCAAAGCAATAGAACCGCTCATCGAAGCATTAGAGGATGAGGACTCTTCGGTTCGATGGCGTGTTGCCGAAGCTTTAGGAGAAATCAAAGACCCCAGAGCAATAGAACCACTCATCGCAGCCCTGAAGGATGAGGATCTCTGGGTTCGAGGATATGCTGCCTTTGCTCTGATACGTATCGACCCGGGCTGGCGGGAGAATAGCGCTGTGAAAAGTGTGATTGCTGAAGTTTTCTCAGCTCTGAAGGATGAGCATTTCGGGGTTCGAGCGGCTGCCGCCAAAGCCTTGGGGAGAATCGGAGACCCAAAAGCCGTAGAACCACTCATCGAAGCTTTGAAGGATGAGGATCTCTGGGTTCGACAAAATGCCGCCCAAGCTTTAGGAGAAATCAAAGACCCCAGAGCCGTGGAACCACTCATCGAAGCCTTGAAGGATGAGGTCCCTGGGGTTCGGTGGTTTGCTGCCCAAGCCCTGGGGTGGATAGGAGACCCCAGAGCAATAGAACCACTCATCGAAGCGCTCCGGGATCCATTTTCAAGAGATTATGTTGCCGAAGCCCTGGAGAGAATCACCGGAGAGAAGCTGGGGAGGAATTTCTGGAAGTGGCGGGAGTGGTTTGAGAAAAAGACCGCCGCCTCCGCACCCACCACCTCCAGGGTGGAATTTGAGGGGGAAGGCGTCCCTTACGTGTGCGGAGGAGGGTGCTGGAACGGGGGTCGGGATCGCTTTGGGGGGTTGAATGAGATTTCCATAGAGAACGGGAGGCCGGGAAAGTCCGTCCGGATATTCCCGGTGCGGGGAACCCTTCCGCAGAAACTGCGGGTGGTTCTCGAAGGCCGGAGGTGGCAGCCGGACCTGGGGGATCACATCGATTACGCTGCTTTGGGGTTGGAGCGGGGGGATAATAGCTGGAGTAAAACCCCCCAGACCATCATCGAGGGTACCCTCACCCCGGGTGGGTCTTTGACGCAGAACGGGTACACGCTCACCTATGAAGGTGGGGGATTCCGTATCTCCCTGGCCGGTGACTATTCGGAGGCCTTCAAAGCTGTCCCCTGGAAAGGGGTGGTCCTGAGGGTTTACGATGAGGCGGGGGTGGAGATGGGGAAGTACTCCTTCAAAGAAACCCGGATAGGTTCGGACCCCTCTTCCCCCCTCGAAGCTGGGGGTATTTTCCCCCGGGTGGAGTCAGCCTTCGGGCAGTGCGTGTGGTGGGCGCTGTGGAGGAAGTGGGAAGAGGAGTGGAAGCCGGATTCCAGTAAGGTGATCAAAGCGGGTTCCCTTTTCTATCCCCCTCCCGGTGGGAAGCGGATCGAAAAGGGATGGCGACCGCTCCCCCACGACATCATCGTCCTCCACAGAGGTCCGGGGAACGGCCACTACGCCTTTGTGGAAGGGGTGGATGATGAGGAATATCGAAGCGGTGCCAAACCCTACATCAAGCTCTCCATCAGCGAATTCAACCTGGCCACGGATTTCGGGGGTTACACGCAGACGTACTCCGCAAGCACCGTTTACTGGTGGCCGGACGGGGAGGAGGTGAGGTTCACCCGCAACCCCCAGCCTCCCTACCGGGGTTACCCCTGGACGAAGAAGACGAACGAGCAGTGGGAATGGTACTACGTCGGCCCCGAGCGCTCTCCGGTGGGTACAGGTCCTGCCCGCAACCCACGTGTGCCTTGAATACAGCAGGGCCCCTGCTCCTCTGGGGGGGCAGGGGCTCACACCCCCCATCCTCTTCTTCACAAGGAGGTTCACCGGAGTCGCCCGCTCGTGCTCCCGGCAGAGATCCTCGTGAGTGAGGGCGAGGTATCGCTTCGTCATGGAGAGGTCTGCATGGCCGAGCGTTCGCTGCAGGGCAAAGACATTCCCCCCACCCCTCAAAAAGAGGATGGCGAAGGAGTGGTGGAGATCATAGGGCGTCACGGGGTAGCCTGTCTTTCGCGAGTACTTCCTGAGTCTCCGGGAGAAAGCCTCGACCGAAAGCTCCTTCCCCTCAAAGCCGAAAGATGCGGGGACTCCCACCACTTAAGGAGCCGAAGCTGCAAAAGCCGCTTCACTTTCCGGGGGAACCACTCCCTGGGGAAGTTTTAACCATCCGAGTACGGAAAGAGTCAGCTGTTAAGTACGGTAGAGAACCCGGTCTGTAAGTTTTCAGTGGCTTAGGAGGTTTTTGACCCCCCGTCAACTGTACCGCCTCCTCCGGCCTCACCACCCGCCACTCTCCAGGCAGGGGTCCGGGTTCAGCCACTTTGCAGCCCTCCGGGGGTCTGGAGTCATGACGGACTGCCCTCCTCAAACCGGTCGAGCAAGGCTTTGATCTTTTCACGTAGCAGGGGAACATCTTCGGTGGCCGTAACCCAGACGATCTTCCAGTCCACGGCAAAGTACTCGTGGACGGCGATGTTGCGGAAAGCGACGATGTCCACCCATTCGATTTCCGGGTGCCGTTCGGTGAAGCTTCGGGGCAGGCGTGCCGCCGCCTCGCCGATGACGATGAGCTTTTGCAAAACGGCGCTCTGGACGAGCTCATCCTGCATGAAAGCGGCCTCATCCGTCCGCCGGAGAAACCGCTCAATGGCATCGCAGGCGTCCAGGATGTCCTGCAAGTAGAGCCGCTCAGGACGCATAGAGGACGACCTCTTCTTTCAGGATCTCCTCGCGGATTAGAGGCTTCAAACCCGGGCGCGGCACGAGGTCCACGGGACGGTGGAAAATCTCCGCAAGCTCACGCTGCATGCGGCTCAGCTGCAAAAACCCCACACGTGCGTCAGGCTCGAACTCCACCAGAACGTCAATGTCGCTCTCCGGTCCGAAATCGCCACGCACGGCGGAGCCAAAGAGGGAAAGCCGCCGGATGCGGTGCCTCCGACAAAATGCCTCAATTGCCTGAAGCGGAATACCGGAAAGGCGCAGCACATTCTGCCTCCCCGCCACAGCGCACCACCTCTGCTACCGGAAGAATTTCGACATTGCTCTTCCGGTGGCTTTTCCAAGAGCCCTCCGGAGAATTCTCTTCCCCACTGCTTCGGGGCCTTTTGTTGCGGCCTCGACATCGCCGAGGAACCTTGCCAGGGCATAGAGGAGCGACCGGGTTGTGGTAAGGGATTCTCTCTTTCTCCGAGCCATCTCCCACCCCTCCTGGAAGAGAGTATACCAGAATTCCGATCTTCCTCTATTGAGGTAACCCGGAGGTTCTATCCCTTACAGGTAGGTGACAAATCTGTTTTGTGGCCTTGAAATGAGAATTCCTGAGAGAGCCGTGTCCACCCGTCAAGGCAAGCTTTAATGGCCTCTGGCATTCCTCCGCCTCTTGCCAGAGAGGAGCAACCCGGGGTCGTCTCTGGGGACCGGGCGCGGGAGTGTTATGATGGTAAAGGTGAAGGATTCGATGAGGACGAAAGTCCTTGAAGACATTGTGCGGATCCTCAGGGACCGCAGGGAGGAGCTTCACCGAAATCACGGGGTGCGTGAACTGGGCGTCTTTGGCTCCTACGTGAGAGGCGAGCAGCGCCCAGATAGCGACGTTGATATTCTCGTCGATTTTGACGAAGTTCCTTCCTTTTGGGTGCGAAGGTGGATCTTGTAATGAAAAGGGCTTTGAAAAGGCATATCGGCAAAAACATTCTTGAGGAAGTTGTGTTTTTGTGAAGAGAGCATCCTAGATTCCTTAGAAGATATCCTCATATCCTCAATGAGTGCGTCTACCTCATAAAGCGTTCCAGGGCGATCACGTATCAGGATTTCCTGGACAACGAGGACCTGAAGAGAGCCTTTGCCCGAAGCCTTGAAATCATCGGTGAAGCAGCGAAAAAGGTTTCTCGTTCCATTGGGGCACGACACCCCGAAATGAACTGGCGCGATGTTGCTGGCATGAGAGACAGGTTGATTCATGACTACTTCGGCGTTGACTACGAGGTGATTTGGAAAACGTCGTGGAGGACATACCAGTGCTCTATGCGGCAAAGTCCATCCTAACGATCTCAGTGAAGAAGGAAGGCATTCTGAGCACTGAAGCTATGTCTTCCTCGTCCTTGAAAAACCCGCATCCTGGGAAGCAAGATGAGAAGGAACCCACATTGGCACCCCTTTACCCCGGGCCACAGTATGCTTTTCAAGATCAGCTATCCAGGCTCCCTGGAAGGATTTTCGAATTCTCCAGGGAGAGCCACGAGCTGTTTGCAGGATCGAGGAGGAGCTCAACAGCGTCAGCAGAATTTCTCCCCCTCCACGTCCCGGGGTAGCGTTTGAAGCAGCACAGGGCATGGCGGAAAGGAGTTAGACCCAGGTGGTATCCCACCGTTTCTCATTCATGGGTTTTTCTCCTTCTTCCCGCTGAAGGGCTGCGGGGTAGGATACCCTTCCAGGATACGCTTTCCTTCCACCGTATCACCGCGGACTTGCGCTTCTATGGAGACTTTTCCGCTACTTTCCACCCGCTGGGGCGTTCCCAGGCCGGGAGCGATGTCCTGCAGTTCCCGGGTAAGCTCAGGCGGCATCGAAGGCGGCACAACTTCCATCCATCCCCGCTCCTCTCCGGTCATGGACACTGCACTTCCCTTCCAGGTTCCCTCGAGTTCTGCTTCACTTGCGAAACGGTAGCGGATGCTTTGTCCCTCCCCAAGGGGGATCTCCAGGGAACCTTCGTGCTTGTAGGTCATGGTGGCCTTTCCGTCCGGGGTGAGGGTGAGGGTGAAGGGAACCCGGTAATTTCGAAGGCCCAGCTTCTCCAGGTTCGGATCGGCAAAGAGGATTTCCCCCCGGTAGGTGCCGCTTGGGTCTTCCTGGGGGCTGCGGATCACATACCCTCCGCAATCGTACTCCACGAAGATGGCATCGTCTTCTTCGGCCTCCACTTCAACGCTGAAAGAGTTCAGGTCCTGTCTCAGGAAGTTCTTCACCGGAATACGGGTTTTCTCCTTTCCCCGCTCCACCACCACGAAAACCCCGTTGCGGATTGTGAACCTCTCCTGCCACTGGAAGTTGAGGTGATGCGTGATTTCCCCCACCACTTCAAAAACCCCCTCTTTCCCCGCTACCGGCGCTACCGAGGCTTTGACGTCAAAGCGGGGCAAAAAGGCGTAGAGCACCCCGGCGCAGGCCCGGACCGCAGTGGGGAGGAGAATGGATTGCTGGTCCTCGACCACCCGACGGTCGATGGCGTAACGGCGTCTCCGCCACCACCGGTCCAGAAACCCTCCCTTTGCCAGGGCCCGGTAGCGGTGTCCGTCGGTGGTGGTGGAGTACAGGTACCCGTCCCTGCCGTCCTCAAGCTTCTCTAAGGACGGTAAGGTGTACCGTCCGGGGATGGTGTCCTGGGAGAAAAAGTTGGCGTTGGTGTAGGAGGCGACATCTTTCATGAGCGCTTCGGCATCGAAGCGGAAGTATTTAAGGTTCGCCGGACGCCCTCTCTCCAGGGCCTCACGGAGGTGGTCGCCGGAAGTGCCACGCTCGTAGGGGTCGGGATCCCCAAGAATGGCCGCATGGCCGTCGTTCCGCACATGGGCCGGAACGGTCATATCCGCCACCATATGCATCACTTCTCCTACTGCCCGCCAGGCCTTGCCGTAGAGGTCTTTGGGGTCCTTACTCTCAATGGCTTTCTTCAAGTACTCTTTGGCCTGGAGCCAGCCGTACTCCTGATCGAAGAGTCCCAAAAACTCCATGGTATCCTCAGGGCGGGTTCGAAAAGTCCAGGTGACGGCATCCCGCTGCGGGTTGTCAAAGGTGGTTCCCCCAAGGAAACGTATGAGCCGCACCAGGAACTGCTGGTCGGTGAGGTAAGGCCGTTCAGAGTTCGTCGGGTCATAGAAGTGAAGAAGAGCCATGGGCCCTTCAGGTTCGTCGGCGGAAAAACCGCCTCCGATGAGCCATTCCCGGATGGTCTTCTCCCGAGCCACCTCGATGCGCGGGAAGAGGTTGCGGGTACCGTCCTCCGGTCCCCAGTCGATGCCCTTCCAGCGCTCTTCGTTGAAAGAGGCGAATCTGAGGTAGGGGTCTTTACCGTCTTCCCGGAAAAAGGTCTTTTCAAAGTACTCAATGGCGGCGCGGTTGATGGCCTGGTGGGCCTCTCCCATGGCGTCATCGTACCCCCAGCCCACCGGGGAGAGAAAGAGCACGAAGGACAAAAGACCGAGAATCAGAATCGCTCGATTTTCCATTCTTCCCCCTCCCTTTTGAGGGTGATGGGATAGGTCACCCCGTCCACAGTCATCTCATAGAAAGCCTCATCAGAAGATACCTCCACCTCCCGAGCCTCACGGAGCGCTCGGGCGACTTTCCGGACCTCCTCTTCAGAAACGGCGGGGTCCCCCTCCAGGGATTGCCGGAGGTCCGAAGATAGAAGTTCCCGGAGGGCAGCAAAGTCAAGCGCATCGAGTGCTTTTGCGGCAGCCTGGAGGACCTCACCGGGCCCGGTGGCAACATGAGACGGTGCGGGTTCACTGGCCGCAGGGGGTTCGGCGCCCTCCGGGGCAAGAACGCGGAAAGACAGCCGAACCGGCTTTCCAAGCGGCACCCCTTCCTGGGAGCGCAAACCGCTTCCCAGAAAGAGGTAGTACGTTTTCCCTGCCGGCCACCTTTCTTCCAGGGGGAAAACCTGGAGTTTCCGGGGGTCCTCTCCGGTAACGGTGACCCTCACCGCAAGGGGTATCTCTCCACTTTCATGCTCACTCACCCACACGGTGTCTTCCCGCAGCGAAGAAGCATCAAGGGGAAAGGTGAAGGTCACTTCCAGGATATCTTCCGGTCGAAGGGTGAGCTCCGGCCAGTCAGTGAAGGTGTTCCCCCAGAGGTTCTGGGGGAACGCCAGGAAACCCAAACCGACGAGAATGAACAAGACCAGGAACGTCCTCATGGTTTTCCCTCCTCAGAATTCCCGGTAACTCTGGGGAACGATTTCCCCCTGGCGGTATTCCATCTCGGCGAACTTCCGCCCGTCGGGGAGCCACTTCACCCATTTCCCTTCCCGTTTATCCCGGCGGTACGGCCCCTCGGATTCCTTGGTGCCGTTGCGGTAGTAAAGGGTGAAGAGGCCTTCCCGGAGTCCATCCCGGTAGGTGCCCCTCTGGCCCACCACACCGTTATCGTAGAAAGAGACCCACACACCTTCTTTTTTGCCGTGCTCGTAGGTGCCCTCAAACTTTTTCTGGCCATTCTCGTAGAAGGCGGTTTCGGTGCCGTGTTTCACCCGGCGGCCCTGGTTATCGAGGTAATAGGTGTACTCCAGTTTCACCTTTCCACTGGGGTAATACTCCCGGTGGGTGAGAAGTCGTGGGCCAGGGCTTTTGAGCTTGAGGGGAATTCTCTCCATGGCCAGCATCTCTTTCGTGACGGTATCGAAGGCCTTCACGGTGAGGGTGAACTGCCCTGCTTGGATAAAGCGGTGTTCCACGGTAGCACCGTCGCTTGCGAGGGGCTGGGTTCCGTCCCCGAAGTTCCATACATAGCGGACTGGATTCGGTGGTGGGGGAGAAAGGATGGCCGAAAACCGCAAGGGTTTTCCGGTTTCAAGCTCTGCCGGCTCCGGCTCAATGCGAAGCGCAAATTCCGGGGGTTTGGTTTCCGCGGGAGTGGCTGTGGGAAGGGATTTTTCCAGAGTTTCTGCGGTGGGGATTGAGGCCACCACAGTTTCCGGAGGTGTCGGTGGTGCTTCCGGGATAACGGTTCCTGGCAAGAGATGAGGAGAGGGAACTGGCGAAGGCACAGGGCTTTCCGGAGGGGTGGTAGCGAGTGCTGGTGGTTCTTGTGGTGTCTCCTCCGGAGGAACGATTTCGGGTAGGGGGGAGGGAGGCTGTGATGCTTCCCCGGCAAGAGCGGTTCCCGGTGGGAGAGAAGGTACTGGTGATGTTTCCTCTGGAAGAACGATTCCCGGTGATGGAGAAGGCGAAGGCATCGGTGGGGTTTCCTCTGCAACAAGAGTTCCCGGTGAGGGAGGGGGAGTCTCCAGAGGGAGCGCCCGGATCTCACTCACCAGAAAGGGCACCGGGGAAGGATTGGCAAAGCCAAAAAGCGCATAAGGGGTGACTTTTCGGGCCGCATAGATCATGCCGGGGCTACAGGCCACTCCGGCGATACTGCCCGTGGTTTTCACCGGAAAAGGGAACTGGTGGTCCTCGAGGGTACCCCAGGCTTCCTGGAGATTCCCCCCGGCATCAAAGTGAAGGAGGAAACCGGAATGATTATCGGCTACATAAATGTCTCCCCGGTGGTCCACGGCGATACCCGCCGGGGTAAAGTAAGGCCTTTCTTTGGTGAAGTCAGTTTGCAGGGAGATTCCCCGAACCCGGGGGACTCGCTCGATGGACCGCAGGAATTTCCCGGAAGGATCAAAAACCGCAACACGGTGACTCCCCGGATCGCTCACCAGCACCTCTCCGTCTTTCCCGATGGCGATACCGGTGAAGACCAGGTCCTGGAGGGTCAGTTCTCCATCGCCAAAAGAGTAAAGCACTTTCCCCTCCCGGTCCAATTTGGTCACCCGGGAAGCCCCAACTTCCACCACGTAGACGTTTCCTTCCCGGTCGACGGCGATGCCCTCAGGTTTTTGGAGCTCGGCTTTGCCGAAAACTCCCAGGAAGTTTCCCTTCCGGTCGAACTTCTGGATGCGATTCATACTATCGGTCACGTAGATATACCCCTCCGGGTCAAGGGCAATCCCTGCAGGGTAGAAGAGTTTCCCCGGCTCCATTCCCTCTTCTCCAAAGGTGAAAAGCAGCGTTCCGTCCGCCCCAAAGACCACCACCTGGTGGCGGCTGTGGTTGGCCACATACACTCGCCCCTCCAAATCACAGGCCACCCCCTGGGGGGAATCGAGCACTTCCTGCCCGAGGAGCCTGCGGAGGGGATAGGGAAAGGCGCCGATGGTGATGCTCTCAAGAATCCTTCGGGCTTCGGGGCTGCCCTTCTTAAGGAAAAGCCCGAATCCGAGCTTTGATCCTTCCAGGAACACCATGAAGGCTTCTTTCCCCATGAATTCGGCCCGGTAGAGGGAGGTGGTGACACCTCCGATGGTGATGGGTTCCTCGGTGAAGGGGGTGCCGCTCTGCTTCAATTCTTCGATCGGGCCGGCAGCGTATTCTCCGCTCAGGACCACAAGGATATCGGCACTCTGGAAGATTTGTTCTCCTTCCGGAGGCTCTCCCTCCCAGAGGGGACGGATGAACCCTCCCGGGTCACCAGGTCTTTCTCCGAAAACCCGGAACCACCCCTCCGGAAGCTCCAGGGTAAGCTGAGCGATGGTGTGGGTCTTCCACTCTTCGGCTCTCCCGGGAAGACTGGGGGAAATACCGATGACAAGCACGAGAAAGAGAACCGGGAACTTCCAGCGCATTGTACCTCTTTCCCCTCCTTTTCGAGGTGTTTGGAGTATTGTAGGAGAAAGAGCAGAACATGTCTACAGCGTCCTCACGCAATTTCCCCCGCGGCCCCAGGAAGAGCTTGTGGATGAACGGAATGGTCAAAGGGGTCTCGTCATACTCTATCTCCCTGATCGCTCTCCCGACAGGGTCGATTGTTTCGGGGACTCGGGAACAAAGCGACGTCAACACCCTGCAGATACCGAAAGTCCATCACTCCTGTTGCGTTCCTCTCTCAAGCTCTACGGAAAAATCCACCACAACGCTGATCGCCACAGGATTTCTCCCCTTCCTTACGGTTTCCTGAAAGGACCGGCTGTTCGAAATGGCAGCGTGGAGACTGTCTACAGCCACCGGGACCCTCAGCCACACTTCCCGGGTTACAGGATCAAAGATGATTTCTTCCATGTCCCCAATCCACTGTGGAAAGGCGGAAGGAGAACCGGTCAGCATTGCCTGCGGCGAATACGCATAGAACACCGTGGGAGCACCGATGATTCCGGGGTCAGGGACGGGTGTGCTTCTCCCGTGAACATCCAGAACCACTACGGCAAGTGGATTCCCCTCAAATGTTCGCTTGAAGCGGAGGAATTCTCTCCCTTCTGGCGTCTCTTCCCTGATCCCGGAAATTCGAAAGACAAAGGGTGGTGCAGGGGTTATTCCTGTAATCCGACCAGGAAAGGAAGAAGAATATTCCCGAGAGAAGTCAAGCGTTGCCGTTCCCTGGAGAACTCTCTCCCCCTTGCCAGTGGCAACCTCGAGGATCTCGACAGGGCCATGGTACCGGTCCCTTATCACGTGACCCCCGGCGGTCACCTGTATCGTGGCGCCTTCCCTTCCACACCACCGGCACTCCACATCGAACTCAAAGTTCGAACGCTCTCCAGGGTCCCTCCGGCCGTTAAAGTTGGTATCCTCCTCTCCATCACAATAACAATCGCCGTCATTGTTGACATCGAGTTCCTTTCGCCTCCCATCATGGTCGCAATCGGCATCCCTCGGCCGGTAATCTCCCTTTTCGTCAAAGATGTACGCCCTAATCTCGTAAAGGTCCGATACCCCATCACCGTCACTATCGGGGTTCCGGGGGTTGGTGTGGAAACGCTTCACTTCGTCAAAATCAATGACGCCATCCCCATCAGAGTCACGTCCCGGGAGAACACCAGAAGAACGCTCAATGTCCCGACCAAGGTCGTACTCATCCTTACAGGGAGAGTACTGCCCTTCTAAAGGTGGCACAATGGCATATCCTGCCCAGAACATTTCCTCGCCTGTGGGAAGACTCCGCAGAGACCAGCGAGCGTTCTCCCCAAGGCCAAGCTCCACGCCGAAGAGATTGAGAGGGCAAAAAGCCGGATCGTGCACTATAAGAGCGGGATCTCTCGGGTCATCGTCATAACCAACGACAACAACGGCATGGTCTACCCGCCGTTGCAGGAGCAACAGATTTTTGCCTTCAGGAACTGCAAGGATAAAGGGCCTTCCCTGGTCAATATACCCTTGAAAAGTGCCAAAAAATCCTGCCGTGTTGGATGAGACATCAAGGACCAGAGGAGGGTTGGACGCACCAAGAGCCCACTGAAGCAGTTCAGCAACCCGACTCCCGGGGACACCCAGCGAGTGGCCGAGGTCGCCCTCAGGCTCATGACCACCATAAACCTCATAGGCAATCCGATCCTGGCTCAAGTCCCCGCCAAAGTATCGGGTAATCATCGCCAGAGAAGCAAAGACGCAATAGTGTTGACTGTGCTCCGAAAGTTCCTCAGAGAGCTGAGGACCGTCCCAAGCTCCGGAACCTCCTTCGCTGCACCCATCAAGGCACAGCATCCAGGTGTCCTTGTGCTGGGTGATGAAAGGAACGGGGAGAATGACTTCCCGGGCCAGAGAAACCACACAAAGGGAGAAAACCATAACCAGAGAAAGTGCGAAACACCGCACAGTGTACCCACCTCCAGCTTTCCCCTCAACCCTGCTCATTGAGATGCCTTGACCTTCTCACCCCGGGGAGCCCAGGATGGTGATCCGAAAGGCGAAACAGCCCGGAGTGAAGACAGAGGAGAAACACGTATCGGTCGACCCTGATGAGAGGTACCGCAGCCTGAGATCACAACCTGGACGGCGAGGTCCACTCTCAAAAAGCCCGGGCACAACCGTCCCGGGCCAATAGCGACACGCCTGTAGCCAGGACACGCACTGCTTAGAAAGAGAACTGTTCCCCTATCGCCGCCCCGCAAGGAACGGTAAACCTGACACCGTTACTGGAGACTCCGTTTACGGTGACCACGATATCCCCGGTGGTGGTCGCAGGAACGAGGACGGTGATCCGGGTACTGGACCACGAAAGGACCTCAGCAGGGACACCGTTGAAGGTCACCACACTCCCTCCCTGGGTATCGCCAAAGCCAGTCCCCTTGATGACCACCGTCTCTCCCGGTGCACCACAGGTAGGATGCACTTCGGTGATGGACGGTGGCTCAAGTGAGGGCGTGGAAAGCGGAACACCGCCGTTTTCACAACCAGAAAGGGCAAAAAACGCCAAAGCCACGATCAAAAACCACATTCTCCCCATGTATACTCCCCCCTCCAAGGGACAAAAAGACCCCGGCTCAGGGCAAAAGGCTCTGAGCCGGGGGAGCACCAGGCTATGGAGTGACCACTCCAGTCGCCACGTTCAAGGCAGCGTTGAACGGATTGCCGGCTTTGTCAGTCACCCCCATGAGCGGGGTGTAGGCGAAGAACACCTGAATCTGGTCACCGGCGATCAGGCGGTCGGTCATCCAGTTTCCAGTGAGCGTAACGCTCTTCCGATCTGCACTGAGGGCCACCTGGGTGACGTTGAAAGTACTCCCTCCAGGACAGATGAGGCAGATAACATCCCAGACCGCAGGCAACGTAAAAACATTCATATCCCCAACCACAATCTCCTCATTGAAGTACACCACAATAGTCGGGGCATTGCCCAAAGGAGCATCGGCCTTTGCCGAGAGCGAATGGAGGTAGGGCCCGGTCCCATCGACGACGATGGTGAAGGGAGTCCTGCTGCTCTCCGGTAAACTCCCCTGGGTAGCGGTGAACGAGAGGTTATAGGTACCCTCGGTGGTCCCGGAATTCCACGTCCAGGCGAACTCCCCGCTTGGCAAAGCCGAGGTCTGGCCGATCACGGTACCATCGCGGTAGACCTTGATCACCGCACTGCTTGGGGCAGTCCCCTGGAAGTAAACATTCTGGGAGAAACGAACCGGATCACCACTCTGGAGGATTCTTCCGGTAACCGGCGAACCTTCACGAACAATGGTGATGCTCGGAGCGGCCGTTCCCGGTGTCGAGGTCGGGGCAGGTCCTGGAGAAGGCCCCGGAGTCCCCCCACAGCCCACGAGAACCACACAGAGAAGAACAGGCAACACAAGGAAAAGGAACCACTTTCGACGCATGCTTTCCCCTCCTTTGCAGGTGATGCACTCATTATACTCCCCCGGAAGGCAAAAATCAAAAAACCCGACCCATATCCGGCCCAGGAAGTGCTACAATATTCCCCGAAAGGAGGGAGAGGAAGAGCATGCGAAAGAGGAACACCCTGGTGCTCTGCATCGTTACCATGCTCTTTGCCACCTTCGCGTTCCTTCTTGCAGGATGCGGACCCCAGAACCCACAACCCGAAGCCCTGCCAGAAGCGTCCCCTGAGGCATCTCCTCCAGCGTCCCCCGGAGCGTCACCAAGAGTCTCACCGGCACCGCAGGGGCTTGTAGGACTGCTGTTATAGCCAGAAGGAAACCAAAGCCCTGGAGCCTGCCTGGGCTCGGGCTTAAACAGCAGACCTGGAAGAAAGCAGAGTGACCCCTGTACTGGTGAGAAGTTCGGGAGCATTCCCGGTCGGGCGACCCGGTATACGCTCACAGGGCGCTAACTCGAGATTTCTCTGTCCTCCACAGGATGTTTCCCGTTCATGGAAGAACTCCCCCCTACTCCTGCAAGCAGTGAGTGACCCCCAGCGACACCCCCGAATGAACACGAACCCACCCAAAAGGAAAAAACAGGTTGCAGCAAGGAAGGAATAAAAAGAAGGTAAAACCCCTTTCAGGGCGAAGAGGTGATGGAGATGAGCAACATCCTTTTTGTCGCTGTGACGTTGTCCCTTTTCCTTTTCAGGGTCCAGGCCGCTTTCGCCCAGGAAAACCTTGAAAAGGCCACCTTCGCCGGTGGATGTTTCTGGTGCATGGAGAGTGTTTTCGAGCACATCCCCGGGGTGGTTGAGGTCGTCTCCGGGTACACCGGGGGACACACCGAAAACCCCACGTATGAGGAAGTGTGTTCTGGGAAAACTGGCCACTTCGAGGCCGTCCAGGTAACCTATGACCCGGAAAAGGTCACCTACGAAGAGCTCCTCGAGGCCTTCTGGAAGAACATCGACCCCACCGATCCGGGAGGGCAGTTCGTCGACCGGGGTCCTCAGTACCGCACCGCCATTTTCTACCACAGCGAATCCCAGCGCATCGCAGCAGAGCACTCAAAGGTAGCCTTAGAACACTCGGGGAGGTTCGAAAAACCGATTGTTACCGAGATTCTCCCCGCCTCCACCTTCTACCGGGCCGAAGAGTACCACCAGGACTACGCCAAGAAGTGCCCGCTGCAGTATGAATTCTACCGTTCCCACTCTGGCCGAGAGGAGTTCCGAAAGAAATACTGGCAGAAACCCTGGGAGAACTTCCAGAAACCCTCTCCGGAAGTCCTGCGCCAGAAGCTCACCCCTCTGCAATTCCGGGTCACCCAGGAAAACGCCACCGAACCACCATTCCAGAACGAGTACTGGAACAACAAACGCGAAGGCATTTACGTGGACATCGTCTCTGGAGAGCCCCTCTTCAGTTCCCTGGACAAGTTCGACTCCGGGACCGGATGGCCGAGCTTCACCCGGCCGCTTGAACCGGGCAATATCGTCGAGGTGGAAGACCGCAGCCACTTTATGGTGCGCATCGAAGTCCGAAGCCGCCATGCCGACTCCCACCTGGGGCATGTTTTCGACGATGGACCCCCACCCACCGGGAAACGCTACTGCATCAATTCCGCCGCCCTGCGGTTCATCCCCAAAGAGGACCTGGAGAAAGAAGGATACGGTAAGTACCGGAAGCTTTTCGAAGAATAAGCCCCAGCCATCCCGGAAGACCTGCCTCTGGGATGGCTTCTCCAAGACCCTGTGATACCCGGTTCTGAGGTTCCTTACTCCCTTGACACTCCTGGTATAATCAAAGGAAGTCGAAAAATCCGGAGCGTGAAACCATGACGAGGGCCGTTATTTTCGACATAGACGGAACCATCACCGATACCAATCCTCTCCTCCTTGAGGCCATACAGAGGGCCTATAAGGAGTTCACCGGAGAGGAAAAACCAGAAGAGTACTTCGTGTTCACCCTGGGCATTCCAAGCCCGGAAACGGTGCGAAAGCTCGGTATCCCCGAGGACAAATCTCAGGACTTCGTCAAGCGGTGGCAGGACCTCATCAGGGAAGCAATGCCTAGGGTGCAGCTTTTCCCAGGGATGCGGGAGGTCCTTGAAACGCTCAAAGAAGCGGACATTCCCATGGCGATCGTTACAGCAAAAGTACGCTCAGAGATGAGCTACCAGTTCGACCACCTGGGGCTCAATAACTTCTTCAGGGTCATCATCTGCGCCGAGGACGCTCCCCGTCCCAAACCGTATCCGGATCCCCTGCTTTTGGCTTGCGAGAAGCTCTCTGTCGCTCCTCAAGAAGCGCTCTTTCTTGGAGATAGCGTGTACGATATCACTGCGGCTCGCCTTGCAGGGGTACCTTTTGCTCTGGCCCTCTGGGGAGCGCTGGAGCGTGAACGGGTGCTCACGATGCACCCGGATTTCGTCCTCTCCTCCCCCAGGGACCTTCTCAAGATTCTCCGGAAGAGTCTCCGGGAGAGAGCGAAAGCATTGCTCTGAGGCTTAAGGCGTTCTCAAACATCGGGATGTTGTTGAAAAGACAGAAGGCGTCTTTTGAGGATGCTTTGAGGAGCTTCGCAAGGAAACGAAGCTCCTCGTCGCTGTAGCAGTACCGGTAGGACCCCCTGCCGTGCAGGCGGAAGTACACGACCTCCCCCCACTGGGGGGAATCCCCAAAAGGGTCCACAACGTGGACGAGATCAAGCTCCTGGCAGATGACCCGGATGTCCTCTTTTCGCCACTTCCCCCGGGGTTCCCAGGCAAGGAGCACCTCTTTTCGGGGGAAACGCTCAAAGAACCGAACCAGGTTCCTCCGGTGCTCCGGAGTTGGAGTGAACGAGGGAGGACACTGGAAGACGATCACCTTCGCCTGCAGGGCCACCGCCTCTTCAAAGGTGAAGCGAGCACACGTTGCCACCTCTTCGGTGTCCTGGAAGAACCCCAGGTTTTCGGGACGAAAACCCGAAGGAAGCCGGGTGCGCCGGTACGTGGGGGAGGAAGCCGGATGGGTGATGCCCTGGAAAGCCTTCATGGTGAACACGAAAGACGGCGGAGCTTCCTCTCGAAGGCGGACAAGACTTTCTGGGGGAACGAGGTTGTAAAAGGTTTTCTGGACTTCCACCACATCGAGGTGCTGGAAGAGCTCAGCCCGCTTCCTTGGGAAACCGCAGACACCAACGCGAATCATGGACAGAGCAGAATAGCCGACGCAACCTTGCGTTCTCCCAGAAGGTCTGAGGGAAGGTTCAGGATTTTCCCCTCAAGGTAGAAGGTCGTCGACCCCCCACCATCGAGATTCAGGGCAGATCTCATCCGGTACGTCTTCAGTTCCTCAACGAGCTCCTCAATCGTCATCCCCACACTGTGGCCCGGTCGCCTCCCATCGACAATGAGAAAGAGCACACGTCCATCCTCGAGGTTCCCCACCACCGTGCGGGGGTGTCGTTTGGCCACAATATCAGGATTGAAATCTCCAAAAGGCCCGGGTTGCCCTTCGAAGAAAAGGAGCGGGCCTCCACTCACGGCATACCGGACTTTCCGCCACTCCTCAAGCTGTTCTGGTGAAGAAAAGAGGGTCATCCGCACCCGCACGCGGTCGCCGAGCCGGAAAGCCTCGCGGAGCCTCTGCGCTCCCTGGCCCCGGCCAAGGAGAATGAAACCATCCCGGGGGATAGGGGTTTTCCCCTTCCCATCAAGGCGGATTTCCTGCACCACGCCACCCCGAACGATGACCTCAACCCCCTCCTGGGGAGGGGTTTCATTACCGAAGAAAAAGTCGTAGAAGGTCACCTCATCCCCGTTGTTCAGGCGGTTGATGCCCTGAATCGCCACCTCGCCTCCCTCCCCGATGGCCCTGCACTCAAGACGGGTCTCCCCAATCACGAGGTGATTCTCCGTGGTAAAACCTGCCGAGTACCACCCTTTCTGGGGTTCGGAGAGAATACGCCCATCAACCATGAGCAGTCCTATGGGGTCGCCGTTTTCAGCAAAGAAACTCGCGTTCATGGCAAAGAGAGCCCCATGGCGCCGGGCAATGTCGCTCGTTTTTTCCCGGTCCATCACCTGGTCCTTCGCCAGGGCAACCCTGAGACGGAATGGCGCATCAAGCGGGTCAAAGATGAGAGCCAGGGTAAAGAAGGGTCCGGGAGGAAGGGCTTCCTCTCTCTTTCCGGTTCCCCCTAAAGCCACGGGATACGAGGGAAAACCCTGCTTCTCCAGGCGAGCCCGAAAAGCAGCAAGCTCCTCTTTTTTATACGGTCCAACCCGAACCTTGAAGAGCCCCCCTTCCTCGACGACACTCGCGGAATACCCGAGTTCCTTGAGCCACCCGGCCACCCTCTGAGCCCGCTCTTTCTCTCCGTAAGCACCGACCTGCAGGAGAAACATCCCACCGGAAACCCCCAAAGAGGAGCCCACCGGTTGCCCGGCGGTCTGCCGAGAAAGGGGAGAAAATCCCCACTTCTTCACCACAAGCTCAAGGTTGGGGTGGATACTTTTGCGGCGCTCAAAGCGGATATCCCCCCGGGCGTATTTCTTCAGGGTTTCCTTTATGATGGTGAATTCCTGAGTACTCAGGACCCTTTTTGGGAAGACATTGCCGGAGATATCCCCCCGGATGAGGGGTGGTTCTAAAGATGCTGCCAGAAAAAGCCAGCGCCGGTCTTCATCACCGATATCCCCGATGTCTCGAAAGACCACACCCCGGGTATCCACAAAGGACAGAAGGTCATCGTAGGAGAGCGCCTGGAGGATGGTCTTCACCGCCTCAAGGCGCACAACCGGATCGGCCGACCTTTTCCCCGGAGGAAGCGAGAGCGAAGTCTCAAGGATACCGTTCAGGGACTTCAGGAAATCCCCCCAGGTGACTGGGGTGAGTTGGGCAAAAGCCACAGAGGAGACCAGAAACTCCAGAACCAAGAAAACGACAAGGAGCCCTAAGGGGGCTTTCCAGGTTTTCCTTTGCAAAGGGGCATCACCTCAGGATGTGGTCGCTTGAGCCTTGATATGCCGACTGCTCAGCTCTTCCATGACCTCGACATACGTCAGGCCTTCGTGTTTCAGCAAGACAAGGAGATGATACAGGAGGTCGGCCACCTCATACCGGAGGTGGTCCCTGCGGGTTTCTTCTCCCTCAAAGGCGGCAAGAAGGACCTCAGTGGCTTCTTCGGCAACTTTCCGGAGAATCTTCTCCTTCCCCTCGGCAAGAAGCCTCGCCGTGTACGAGGAGGGAGAGGGGTGCTTTGCCCGCTCCTCAATAATCGAGAACAAATCCCCCAGGAAAGCCAGAAGTGGCGAGGCAGGGCAGGATGCCCGGGGCTCTAAAATCTCTGTCCCCTCAACCATCCGGTGGAAGCACGAGAAAAACCCCGTGTGGCAGGCCACGCCTTCCTGCCGCACCTGGACGAGGAGGCAATCCCGGTCACAATCCACATAGACCCGCTCAACATGCTGCACGTGGCCACTTGTTTCCCCCTTGTGCCAGAGGGTTTTTCGGCTCCGGCTGTAGAACCAGGTGGTTCGTGTCTCTAAGGTCTTCCGAAGGGCCTCCTCGTTCATGTAGGCCACCATGAGGACTTTCCCCGTGACCGCATCCTGGACTACCGCGGGGATAAGCCCGTGTTCGTCGAAGCGGAGCTCCTCAAAAACGCCCATTCAATCCTCCATCCGCACCGGGATACCGCGTTTCCGCAAGAAAGCCTTGGCCTCAGGAATGGTGTAATGACGGTAATGGAAAATCGAGGCTACAAGCGCCGCATCGGCTTTACCTTCCTGCAGAACTGCGGCGAGATGCTCAAGTTTTCCCGCTCCTCCAGACGCAATAACGGGAATCTTCACTTTCTCGGCAATTTTCCGCGTGAGACTGATATCGTACCCCGATTGCGTCCCATCGGTGTCCATGCTGGTCAAGAGGATTTCCCCTGCACCCAGCCGTTCTACCTGCTGCGCCCAGGCAATGGCATCCTTCCCTGTGGGGGTTCTTCCCCCGTTGATGAAGACCTCCCAGTAGCTCCGGGAGGTAATCCGGTCCCAGGTCCGCTTCACGTCAATCGCCACCACCACACACTGGCTCCCGAAACGCTCAGCAAGCTCGGTGATGAGGTTGGGATTTAAGACCGCCTGGGTGTTGATGGAAACCTTGTCCGCTCCTGCTTTCAGGAGCTTGCTCACGTGTTCGACGCTTCCGATACCTCCCCCCACGGTGAAAGGAATGGTGAGTACCTCGGCGACCTTTTCCGCCACGTGAATCATGATCTCGCGCTGCTCATAGGACGCCGTGATGTCAAGGAAGACCAGCTCATCTGCTCCCTCTTCCTCATAGCGCTTGGCCAGCTCCACCGGATCACCCACATCCCTGAGGTTCTCAAAGTGGACTCCCTTGACCACCCGACCTTCCTTCACGTCAAGACAGGGAATAATCCGCTTGGCTAACATTGCCTTCCTCCTGCACGCTCAAGGATTTCCCGGAAACTCACTCGACCTGTATAGAGCACCTTCCCCAGAATAACCCCAGAAACTCCAGGGATGGTCTGAAGAAGGAGAATGTCCTCTATCCCCCGCACACCTCCAGCAACAATTACTGATACCCCGCTGTCCTCGATGAACCTCCGGATGCTTTCACCATCCACGCCCTCAAGCGTTCCATCCCGGGTCACATCGGTCAGAATGAAACGAGTGACACCTCTTTCGTGGAGTTCCCGGGCAAGATCCGAAGCCCGCAGAGACGTCCCCTCGGTCCATCCTGAAACCGCAAGTACGCCATCCCGCACATCCAGGCTCACAGTGAGGCGCTCGCCCCCCACTTTGAGCATCTCCGCAAATGTCTCCGGGTCCTTCACCACGACGCTCCCCACCACGGGGAAGGCCACCCCAAGGTCGAGATAACGGCGAAGGACTTCAAGCGTCCTGATACCTCCACCCACCTGGACGGGAATGCGCACACTCTTCACGATGCTTGCCACACTCGGGAAGTTCCGGGGCTCCCCAGCCCTTGCTCCCTCAAGGTCCACCACATGGAGCATAGGCGCTCCCTCTTCTTCAAGCTGTTTTGCCACGATGAGGGGGTCATCGTGGTAGACCTCAAGGCGCTGGTAGTCCCCCTGGGTGAGACGAACTACCCGCCCGGCGAAGAGGTCAATTGCCGGAATAAGAAGCATTGCTATCGATGCTCCTCACCCAGTTCTCAAGGAATTTCATACCCCAGGTGGCACTCTTTTCGGGATGGAACTGTACACCCCAAAGGTTGCCGACGTTCACCACCACCGGGATGGTCACATTGTAGTTGCAGATGCCCACCACACAGGACTCGTCTTCAGGAAGGACGTAGAACGAGTGAGCGAAATAGAAAAAGCGCCCCTGGGGGATGTTCTCGGTGAGCGGCGCCTGCCGCTTGAAGTAAATCCGGTTCCAGCCCATGTGAGGAACCTTCGTGGTCGGGGGGAGCTTTCGCACCTCTCCAGGGATCAGGGCAAGGCCCTTCTTTTTGGGGGCCTCCTGACTCCGTTCAAAGAGGAGTTGCAACCCAAGACAGATGCCGAGAATGGGTTTCCCGTCGTCAAACATCTGGCGAAGAACAGATACAATCTGACCCTTCTCCATATTCTCCATGGCTTCTCCAAAGGACCCCACACCAGGAAGAATGATGGCTTCTGCAGCCCCAAGGCGCTCGGGGTTGCTGGTGACCTCGACAGTTTTCCCAAGACGCTCCAGGGCCTTGGCGATGCTGCGGAGATTGCCAATCCCGTAATCCACAATGGCGATCATAACCATCCTCTCCTACAGAATTCCTTTGGTCGACGGAAGGACATCTCCCCGGACCTGCACTGCCTCATGCAGCGCCCGGCCAGTAGCTTTAAAGAGCGCCTCAAAAGCATGGTGCGCATTTTTCCCCCACCATATTTTAGCATGGAGAGTGAAACGCGCAAAGGAGGTAAAGGATCGGAGGAACTCCTCAAGGAGGACGACCTCAAAATCCCCCACCTTCGGCCCCAAAGACGAAGGGACATCGTAAACGAGGTAGGGACGCCCGCTGAGGTCCACCACGGCCATCCCCAGAGCCTCGTCCATGGGGACGAAAGCCGAACCGAAGCGCTGAAGACCTTTTTTGTCTGCAAGGCACTGGTGTAGAGCTTCTCCAAGGACTATTCCCACATCTTCCACAACATGGTGGTTGTCAACACGTTTCTGGTCTCCCTCGGCCCGGAGCACAAGATCCCACCCTGCGTGGAACGCCAGAGCCTCAAGGAGATGCGGGAAGAACGGGACATCGAGCACAATGTCGATCTGTCGCGCACCATCGATGTTCACAAAGACCTCCACTTCGGTCTCTTTTGTCGTCCGCCGGAGTTGTGCCTCGCGAGCCAGCTCCATCACCCCTTCCCTAATTCTACAAAAAGCTTTTCCATCCGTCGAGGGGAAGACAAAAACGTCACCCCCACCCTGGAGAAAGCCCAAAAAACCGCTATCCAAACACCAGGAGGAAATTTCGGAGAGAGTCTTTTCCCTTCGCCCCTCCCTGTGCTAAACTCAAAAGGGAGAACACGAATGGGGGTATCGATACATGGCCAGAGATATTAACTATTTTTTCGGCATCGGAAACCTCACCAAGGACCCCGAACTCCGGTACACCCCTCAGGGGACACCAGTCTGCCGCTTCCGAATGGCCATGAATCGGCGGTACCAGGGGAAGAGCGGCCCGGTTGAAGAGGTTACCTACATCACGGTCGCTGCCTGGTCCAAACTCGCTGAGCTCTGTGCCCGTTACCTCCACAAGGGGAGCAGGGTTGCGGTTGTGGGCGCCCTCCGTTCCAGCTCCTGGGAAGACCGAAATGGTGGGAAACGCACTTCCTACGAAATCCGGGCTGAAAACATCCAGTTCCTCAGTGCTCCCCGGGGTGCAGCTTCAAGCGACCAGGACATCATCGACTTCTCACAAGACATCGATGTGGAGCGTTTTGGGACCTTCTCCGATGAAGAGAGCGGAGAACCCCTGGGGGACCTCGAAGACATCCCGCTTGAGGGCAATGAAGAAACTGCTGACGATATCCCTCCTTTTTAGTGCTCTGGTCCTTTTTGCCTTTGGAGCTCTGGGCGAAGCTCAGATGGTCATCACCGTTAACGGGGAGCGTATCCAGAGCGGAGCCCGGGTTGTCTCCCGGGGTGGTACGCTCTACGTCGCCGTTGAAGACCTTTTTCGGGACATCGGGGGGGTTGCTTACTACTCCCCCATCATGAACAAAGCAAACCTGAAATTCGGCAAAACCTCCTGGGTGCTCTCCCTGGACAAGGGCGTTGCGATTACCGACAACCGGGAGGTTCCCTTAGAGGGGAAAGTCTTTGTGGAGAACAACAAACTCTACCTCTCCCTCCCTCTTCTTGCCGAGCTTTTTGGCTTTCGCATCTCCACAAGAACGCAGGAAACTCCCACCCCAGAGGCCCCTCAACTTGCCCCATCTCCCAGGGCTGGGGCACCGATTCTTTCGGGCGTTCGCTTTTCCTCGTACAATGAGGAAATGCGCACCCGGATCACCTTTGACTTCCAGGGTAGCGTTCCTCCCTTCACCTCCCAGATTGACCGGGAGAGGAACACCGTGACCATTCTCTTCCGCAACTGTAGCCTTGGGAACGTCGCCTCTCCCATTGCCGTCAACGACCCACGGGTGGGGACCATAACGCTTGAGGAGAAGAACGGGCAGGTCGAGGCGAACATCGCCTTCCGGGGGGCCATTCAGGTTCGGGAGGGAAAGCTCAATGGAGGAAACCCCCGGGCATACTTTGACCTGAGGAGCCTTGTGGAGGTCACCGAGGAGGTTCCTCCCTCTCCGGTAACATCCCCTTCTCCGAAGCCTTCTCCTTCACCACGTCCATCCCCCACACCCGCGTTCTCTCCCACACCCAGTCCCTCTTTCGAGGTCATCAACCGTAACGTCGTGGTGCTCGACCCAGGACACGGGGGGAACGACCCGGGATGTGTCCACAACGGGTACCAGGAGAAAACCATCGTCCTTGAAATCGCAAAAAGAGTGCGGGATATCCTTAGGGCCCGGGGATACGAGGTGTACATGACCCGGGAGGATGACACCTATCCCACTCTTGACGACCGGTACCGCCTGGCCAACAGCAAAAACCCCTTTGCTTTTGTGAGCATCCACTGCAACGCCTCACCAAACCCAAAAGCAAGCGGTATCGAGGTCTTTGTGGGAGGGACGAAGCCCCGGGGCGAAGGAGCACTCGATGTGGCCCAGCGGGAAAATGCCCCCTTTCTTGCCGAGCAAACAACCTTTTCTGAAAACCTCGAGAAACTCAATTCCATCTACACCTCGGCCTACTACCTGAAGAGCCGTGAGGCGAGCGCCAAACTGGGAGACCTTGTGGTGCAGCGTGTCGCCAGTCAGACCGGCCTTACTGCCCGGGGAGTGAAGGAAGCGCCTCTTGTGGTTCTCGGTCACATGTTCTATCCGGCATGCCTCGTAGAGGTCGGGTTTCTGAGTAACCCCGGTGAAGCGAAGAAACTCGCCTCGCCTTCCTTCCAGGACCGTATCGCCCGGGGGATTGCCGATGCCATAGAGGCCTTTGCGAAAAGCCCCGAGCTTGCCAAGCTCCTTGGAGGATAGAAAACCATGGAGGAGTGGAAATACAGGACGAAGAAAAAGAGACGGAAAAAGCGGACGTTCTCCTGGCAAGCGCTTCTCTACATCCTGCTTGGGGTGCTCCTCTTCTTCGGTGTGGTGTACGGAAGCGAGATGCTTCTGCGCCTCTTCCGCCAGCCTCCTTCCGAAACCCCCCGTCCCACCGGGATTTTCATCCCCCGCGGAGAGGAGATGGAGGTTGTGGTGTACTTCGCCAACGCCGACTTCACTGCTTTAGTAGGGGAGAAGAGACGGATTACAAAAGACGAACGGTGGATGGAACGGGTGATCGGGGAGCTCTTGAAGGGTCCGGAGAACAAAGACCTCTTCAACGCCCTGCCCTCCGGAACCCGTCTCAATGCTGTCTTTGTGGAAGGGAGAACGGCTTACGTCGACCTCAGCGCTGAGATGGCGAAAAACCAGTCAGGGGGAGCGTCGCAGGAATTCCTGAGCGTGTACGCCATTGTGGACACCCTGACCGCCTTTCCCGAAATCGAAGCGGTGAAAATCCTCATCGATGGGAAAGAAACTCAAACCCTCTGCGGTCACATCGACATTTCTGCGCCTCTGCGAAGGGACGAGCGCATCATTGCAAAAGTTCAGTAGTTTTCAGGAACTCGGACAGTATCTCAAAGGGAGGACATCCATGCGGAGCGATGGGCGGCGACCAGATGAACTCCGGCCAATCAGCGTTGTGCGAAACTACCTGAAGTACGCCGAAGGGTCCGTATTCATCGAAGCGGGGAATAACCGTATTGTGTGCGCCATATCCGTCGAAGACCGGGTACCCCAGTTCCTCCGCAACACGGGCCAGGGCTGGATTACCGCCGAGTATGCTATGCTCCCCCGTGCCACCACAACCCGGAACATCCGGGACGCTGTGAAAGGGCAAATCGGTGGGCGGACCCATGAGATCCAGCGCCTCATCGGAAGAGCCCTGCGTTCGGTGGTGAACCTTGAAAAACTCGGAGAGCGGACCATCCTTGTGGACTGCGACGTCATTCAGGCCGATGGAGGGACGCGGACGCTGGCCACAACCGGCGCCTTCATAGCCCTCGTGGATGCCCTGTGGAACCTCCTTGATCGGGGAACGCTCCCGGAACGGGGTATCGTGCGGGACTACCTTGCTGCGGTGAGCGTGGGCATCGTGAACGGCGAAATGCTCCTTGACCTCAACTTTGAGGAAGACTCTGTGGCTCAGGTGGATATGAACGTGGTGATGACCGGAAGCGGAAAACTCGTGGAAGTCCAGGGAACAGCCGAAAAGGAGCCTTTCTCCCGGGAGACCCTGAATGCCCTCCTCGACCTTGCCCAGAGGGGCATCCAGGAAATCCTGACTCTGGAGCGGAAACTCCTCGATCGGGGCCTTCCATGAGACCCACGGTGTACGTTGTCACGAAAAACACAGGAAAACTCGTCGAGATACAGGACATCCTCAGACCTTTCGGCATCGAGGCAAAGAGCATCTACGACGTTGCCGATATCGGTGACGTTGCAGAAACCGGGGAAACATACCTGGCGAATGCCCTTATCAAAGCCCGGACAGGGTTTGAAAAAACGGGACTGCTTTCAGCTGGAGAAGATTCAGGGCTTGAAGTCGATGCTTTAGGAGGGCTTCCCGGGGTGTATTCTGCCCGTTTTGGAGGGCCCGGGCTTTCCCAGCGTGAGCGCATCGAGCTTCTTTTGCAAAAGCTCCAGGGCGTTCCTCGCGCACAGCGCACTGCCCGTTTCGTGTGCGTTGTCGCCCTGGTATGGCCGGGGGGAGAAAAGGTTTTTGAGGGAACCTGCGAGGGCTTCATCGCTGAAGAACCTCGGGGAGACCGGGGATTCGGGTACGATCCGGTTTTCGTCTTCCCACCCTTTGAGAAGACCTTCGCCGAACTCGGCCCGGAAGTCAAAAACCGCGTGAGCCACCGGGCCCAGGCATTCAGGAAACTCGCGCAGTTCCTCAGGGAGAATCTACAACAAGCGAGCATTGCTTGGTATCCTGAGTCATAACGAGTAAAGGCGAAGAACATGGCAGGCTGTGGAACACACCGCCTTTCCATTTCAAACAGTGACCGTAAGCATTGGGGTTGCCACTGCAAATGCAGGCGACTCCGCCGACTCCCTTCTCGACAGAGCCGACCGCTGCCTCTACCAGGCAAAGAGGGCGGGCAAAAACCGCGCGTGTGCAGACCCCTCATAGGGGCGCGAAAACACACAGCCCTACAGAAACCTTGAGAAAAACATCACGCACGGAGCCACGCAGAGGGAGTGCAGTACCCCACTCACCACCCCAAGGGGGACGAGTTTCCCCCCGCTGACCCGTGAGAGCACCCCAAGGGTTGTGTCCATACTCGTTGCGCCGCCCAGGGCCACCGCCGCCCATCCCCCGAAGACCCGATACACCCACTCGAGGTTCACAAGGGTGAGAATTTCCCGGAAGACGTTGGTGGCAAAGGCGAAAAGTCCCAGAGAGGGATTCCCCAAGCGAGCCAGAAGGACCCCCGAAAGAGAATACCAGCCAAACCCCGAAGTCACGGCGAGGCACTCCCTGAGAGTCATCGGAGAACAAAGCGCAACGAATGCCGCCCCAGAAAGACTTCCAACCATGGCCGCAAGCGGCAGGAGGAATACCCGCAATCCCAGCGACCGAATCTCCTCAAGGGCTTTGCTCTCCCACGCAAGCTCCATCCCCACGCCGAAAACGAGCACATAGAGGGAAACGTCAATCCATCGCTCCAGAAAGCCTTCAAGAGTGGAGGGGAAAAGGCCGGAAAAACCGAACAGTATTCCTGCACCCAGACTGAGCACAATGCCAATCACAGCCGTTTCCTCTTTCTCACCATTCGTTCCGCAAGGCCTGCAACAACCACCGCTCCAGCCCCTGCAGCGAAAGCCAGAGACAGCGCCGAAAGACCGAAAGAAGCCAGCTTCATCCGCAGGAACTCCTCCTGCCCCAGGCGAACCCCCATGGCAAAAAGCAGGAACAAAAGCCCCACGGTGCTCAGGGTTTTCCCTGTTCTTCTAGCCAGACCGGACCGCACCAGCCTCCCCACAAGGAAACCAAGGGCAAGCACTGCAAGGAGAAGCCACATCATTCGGACTCTCGCTCAAAGACAATGCCCTCGTACTTTTTCAGGACACTCCTCCGCCACCGGAGGAACACCTCCTCAACCTCTTCAAGGCGCTCTCCATTTCCCTCCTCAAGGAACCGCTTGAGAAGCTCCTTGATTTTCCGGGCCTCCCGGTCAGGAGGGTGCAGGGACTCCACAGCATAGCGAGAAGGGACCTCCCCACCCTCAATGGTCACGAGGATATCCCGAACCCGGTTGTGGAAAGCGATCACGCCCTCCAGAGAAACGGCACGCTGTGAAAGACCCGGGAGGAAAAAGGTAGCAACGCTCAAAGCCACAAAAACAATACAGGCCCCGTAGAGCAACCGTTCCCCCCATCGTTTCCAGGAAAGCCCCGAAAACCCGGGAGCAAGAACCCACCCAAGGCCCATACCAGCGAGAAGCCCACCCACATGGGCAGCGTTATCGATTGCCGGAAAGGTGAAGCCAATGAGAAGGTTGATGAAAATGAAAGGGAGAATGCCCATGCCGAGGCGATGCAGCGACGTATTCCGGTACTTGAGTCCTCCGGCAAAAAGGAGTCCCGCAAGACCAAAGATGGCCCCACTCGCTCCCACGCCAATCTGGCGGAAATTCACAAGGTACGAGAGGAAACTCCCTGAAAGCCCAGAGAGTACATAGGCCACGAAGAACTTCCGGTACCCGTAAATGCCCTCGACAAGCCGCCCAAGCTGGAAGAGAGCGTACGTATTGAAGAAGAGATGCCAGACATTTCCGTGGAGAAAAATGCAGATGAGGAGCCTCTGCCACTCTCCTGAGGCAATGAGCGGTCCATATTTGGCCCCAAGGCGCAAGAGGTTAGGAAGAGTAAAGCCACCGCTTGCCACGGTGGCCACAAAGAACACCAGGTTGAAGACGATAACCGGATACAGCATCAGGAAACCCGGCTCAGCGCTTCCTCGACTTCCCGCCGGAGGGTCTCATCGGTAGAAAGGTACTGGTTGATTTCGCTTGAGAGCTTCACAAGAAGGTACAGCCAGTAAATGGCAAAGGTGATGATACCCAGGATGATGAAAAGAGCAATGCTTCGCCGCGGGACCCGGAAGACCCTTCCGGTGAGGCGGACACCGTATTTGTCCTCAAGGTACTGGTAGAGCTTGTCCTTAAGGTCGGAGAGCTTCCCGATGGAACGGAACACAAAGGAGAGGTACACGGCAAGAAAGATGAACGCCAGGATGTTGAAGACGATGGCGTACACCCCGGTGAAGAGCCCAATGACATAGAACACAAGGTAGACCCAGAACGGCCAGGTCTGCACGATGAACTCCTCACTCCGGTTGGCGAAAAATCCTATCTCCCCCCGGAGAGGGTCCTCCAGATGGTCCTTGAGGTTCAGGAAAACATCCCGGGTATTGGTTACATTGGTGTTGATGGCCCGGGACCACTGGTAGAGAACAAGAAGCTGAAAGATGGCGCTGAGGATACCAAAGACCGCCACTCCTGCCACAGCCCCAGCGGTAGCTCCCACCTGGAGTTGCACTGCAGAAACCATGGCCGAGATAGAGAAGACCACGGCAAGAATCACGAAAACAACCGCAAGCACCGCCAGGGACATGCTCACCCGATTCTCCTCGAGGAACCTCGAAATGGCCACGAGTACTCCCCCCTTCCTCCCTTTTCCGTCATTGTAGCACAGAAGGGCTTTTTTTCAGCATGTCAGGGTCCTATTCCCCGAGAATTTTCACTAGCACCCGCTTGGGGCGCTTCCCGTCAAACTCTCCGTAGAACACCTGCCCCCAGGGACCAAGGTCGAGTTTTCCTTCAGTGATGGCAATGACCACTTCCCGTCCCATAATGGTCCGCTTGAGGTGGGCATCGGCGTTGTCCTCGCCGACGTTGTGGCGGTACTGCTCATAGGGCTTTTCAGGGGCAAGCTTCTCAAGCCACCGCTCGAAATCCTCGTGCAGCCCTTCTTCGTCGTCGTTGATGAAGACGCTCGCCGTGATGTGCATGGCATTGCACAAAAGAAGCCCTTCCTTGATGCCGCTTTCGCGGACACAGTCTTCAAGGAGGGGGGTGATGTTCACGAAGGCCCGTCGCGTGGGGATGTTGAACCAGAGTTCCTTCCTGTAGCTGCGCATGGTTCCTCCTTCGGAGCTCTGGCGGAGAGGGAGGGATTCGAACCCTCGAGGCGGATTTTCGTCCGCCTAATCGCTTAGCAGGCGATTGCCTTCAGCCACTCGGCCACCTCTCCAGGACAGGGGTAGTATACCATGGAAACCTCATGCCTTCAATACCCCGAAAGGGCGTAGGCACTCTCAAGCACCCTTTGAACGAAAACCCCATCCGCAACAGTTGCCCCAAGGGAAGGTTGTCCGGCAATCCGCAAAAGGAAATCGTGGGCACAGGCAATGTGCGGGCGAACCCAACCGATGGCGAATTTCCCGGGAATGCGATTCGGGTAGGGGTACTGATGGACTGATTCAATGAGCTTGAATCCCCGGTTCCCCCCGTATGGACCGCCTCTCTCCCGAGCATCGTAAACCTCAAGGAAATTCGGCTGCATCGAATTGAAACGGACGGCACCCTCCATTCCTTCAATCTCAAGACGCAGCTCGTCGCAGCTTCCCGTGGCGAAGCGACTGGCCTCAATAGTCAACGGCGCACCGTTTGCAAGGACTCCAGAGACCTCTGCCCAGTCATCAACAAGAACCTCCTCGAAGTCTTCCCCTTCAGGATTTCTGGGGCGCTTCGTGATGAAGGTCTTCCCCCGGGCTCCCGTCACCACAAATGCTCCCAGAAGGTAATGGACAAGGTCGATGAGGTGTGACCCCAGATCAGCCAGGGCACCGCCTCCCGCAAGGTCTTTCCGGAGACGCCAGCTCATAGGACGCCGGGGGTCGTTGTACCCTGAATGGAGGTACTGGGCCCGAACCCGGACCACCTCACCCAGAAACCCCTCGTTTATGAGTTCTCTTGCCCGCAGGATTGCAGGAACGAAACGATTCTGAAAGGCCATCCCGAAGGCCACACGGCTTTGCGTCACGATTTCCTGGATCCTCTCGGCTTCCCTGAGGTTGAGCGCCAGGGGTTTGTCGCAGTAGATGTGCTTTTGTGCCTTTGCAGCCTGTTCCACAACCGGAAGGTGAAGAGCATTGGGTGTGGCCACCACGACAACGTCAATGTCTTCCCTTTCAAGGAGCTCCTCAACACGATGGGTGGCAAAAGGAATCCCGGTCTCCTCTTTCGCCTTTTTCGCCGTCTCCTCCCGGGAAGTGCAGATGCCCCGAATCTCGGGGAGAAAGGGAAGATCACTGTAGTAAAAAGGGAGGGCCGAAAACGCCAGAGCGTGGACCCTCCCGATAAAGCCAAAACCCACGATGCCAATACCGAGTCGCTCCATCTACTTCACCTCAAGTTCCGGGGTGAGGATTTCGATGCCATGCATGTACCGGCGGAGCACCTCAGGCACAACAACCGTTCCGTCTTCCTGCTGGTAGTTCTCAAGAATCGCCACAAGTGTCCTCCCCACCGCAAGACCTGAACCGTTCAGAGTGTGCACGTAGTGGAGCTTTCCCGTGTACGAACGGAAACGGATGTTGGCCCGGCGGGCCTGGAAGTCCTCGAAGTTACTGCAGGAAGAAATCTCCCGGTACCTCCCCTGAGACGGCAACCACACCTCGATATCGTACGTTTTCGCCGCAGCAAAGCCCAAATCAGCGGTGCAGAGGGTCACCACCCGGTAGGGAAGCCCCAAAAGCTCAAGTACCTCTTCCGCATCCCGCACGAGTTCCTCAAGCTCATCGTACGAGGTATCGGGGTGGACAAACTTCACAAGCTCCACTTTGTTAAACTGGTGCTGGCGGATGAGCCCCCGAACGTCTTTCCCGTAAGAACCTGCCTCCCGTCGGAAACAGGCGCTGTAGGCCACATAGTAGATGGGAAGGTCGTCCTCTTCGAGGATCTCATCAGCGTGGAGGTTCGTCACCGGAACTTCTGCAGTGGGGATGAGGTGAAGGTCATCCTGACAGTGGTAGAGGTCGTCAAAGAACTTCGGGAGCTGCCCTGTCCCGGTCATGGTCTTCGTGTTCACAAGGAAAGGCGGGAAAATCTCCCGGTATCCGTGTTTTAAGGTATGGAGGTCGAGCATGAAGTTGATGAGCGCCCGCTCAAGGAGCGCCCCTGCACCCTTGAGGACGGTGAAACGTGAAGAGGCAATCTTCGCCCCCCGCTCAAAGTCAAGGATGTTGAGAGTCTCCCCAATTTCCCAGTGAGGCCGGGGAGGGAAGGTGAACTCCCTCGGTTCCCCCCACCGGCGAACCTCCACGTTGTCCTCTTCACCATTCCCAAGCGGAACGCTCTCGTGGGGAATATTGGGGAGGAAGAGGAGCTTCTCCTTCCACTCTTCCTCCACCTCCTTAAGTTCCCGGTCGATGGACTCGAGGCGTTCGGAAATCTCCCCGCCTTCAGCAAGAAGTGCCCCGGGGTCTTTTCCTTCCCGCTTCAGGGCCCCGATGGTCTTGGCCAGCTGATTCTTCCGCTGTTTTAAGGCATCGGCTTCTCTCTGAAGTACCCTTCGCTTTTCGTCAAGGGCAAAGAGGGTGTCCAGAAGCTCTGTGCTCATGCCCCGTTTCCTGAGTGCCTCGGCGACATCCTCCCGGTGTTCCCGCACCCACTTCCAGTCAAGCATGGTCACTCTCTCCTTCAACCCTTGATGACTCCCAGAGGTCGGGCGTAGGCCACCTTTTTCGAGATTCCTGCCCGCTCCACAACCTCAACGACTTCTCCCACGTCCTTGTAGGCCTCGGGAATTTCCTCCCTCAAAGTTGCCTTGCTCTCGGCCATAACCAGAATACCCTGCTTCTCGAGTTCTGCGGCGATGTCCCGGCCACGGGACGTCCGATCGGCTTCAGAGCGGCTCATCACCCGCCCGGCTCCGTGACAGGTGGACCCGAAGGTTTCCCTCATGGCGAGTTCCGTCCCCACCAGGATATACGACCCTGTACCCATATCCCCTGGGATGAGCACGGGCTGACCGACGCTTCGGAAACGCTCGGGGACTGCAGGGTGACCTGCGGCAAAAGCTCGGGTCGCCCCCTTGCGGTGCACACAGAGTTTCAGGCGTTTTCCGTCAACCTCGTGTTCTTCAATCTTGGCGATGTTGTGAGCAACGTCATACAGGACCTCCATCCCAAGGGCCCGGGCTGACTTCCCGAAAACCTCTTCGAAAGACTCGCGAATCCAGTGGGTGATGAGCTGGCGATTTGCCCAGGCAAAATTCGCCGCCGAGGCCATGGCCGCGAAGTACCCTCGTCCCTCCGGAGAGTCAAGTGGTGCACAGGCGAGCTGCCGGTCCGGAACCTTGATACTATAGCGGTTCATGGCGTTCTGCATCTTCTGGAGGTAGTCGGTACAGATCTGGTGACCAAACCCCCGGGAACCGGTGTGGACCATGATGATGACCTGTCCTTCAAAGAGCCCGAAAACTTCCGCAATGTCCGGGCGAAAGATTCGTTCCACCACCTCAATCTCCAGGAAGTGGTTCCCCGAACCCAGAGTTCCGAGCTGGTCCTTCCCCCGCTCAACAGCCTTGTCGCTCACCGCATCAGGGTCAGCTCCCTCCATGGCCCCACCTTCCTCGATGCGGTCCTTGTCCTCCGGCCAGCCAAACCCCCGGGAAATCACGTACTGCGCTCCCTGGGTCATGACCTTGCGGAGTTCTGCTGGTGAAAAGGAAAGCTTGCCCTCCGAACCCACACCGGAGGGAATGTTCCGGAAAAGAACCGAAAGGAGCTTTTCAAGGCGAGGGAGAACCTCGTCTTTTGTGAGGTTCGTCTTCACTACCCGAACCCCACAGTTGATGTCAAACCCCACACCCCCCGGGGAAATCACCCCTTCCCCGAAAAGGGTGGCCGCCACACCCCCAATAGGGAACCCATACCCCCAGTGGATATCGGGCATGGCCAGCGACTTCCCCACAATCCCCGGGAGAAAGGCGACGTTGGCCACCTGTTCCGGGGCCTGGTCCTTCCGGATGGCCTTAATCATCTTCTCGCTGGCGTAAATGACTCCTTCAACCTTCATGCCGTGTTTGTAGTCTTTGGGAATTCGCCAGCGCCAGTCGTCTATCTTCTGCAGTGGCCCACTCCACTCAGCCATATGCTCAACCTCCTTTCAGATATCGAAGTATACCTGTGCCCGGAAAAGCCCTGGCTCAACTTCCTCCACTTTCACCTCGTGGTACGTGCAGGCCTTCACCACCCGGAAAAGCTCGTGTCTCTCAAAGTCCAGGGGTTCTCCGGAAACCCGAGCCCTGAGGTAATACTGCCCGAGTTCCTGGATGTCAAAGGCCTTGAGAAGCACTTCCTCAGCTTCGAAAAGGTAGAGCAGCTCATTGAGCCAGGTCACAAGAAGGTCCTCGTAGTCGCTTCCCTCAACGGCAACTTCTGCCGTGAACCCCCCATCTACCTTTTCTAACGCCCCGATAAGAGAAAACATTCCCAGCGCGGCGTTCGCGAAAAGCTCCTCCAGGGACCTTCCCCAGGCTACAAGACCGATATCCGCAGTGTGGTCGAGGACTTCAAAGGGCTTTTCCATCAGTACCCGATTGGAACCCCCTCTCCCAGGCGAAACAGCGCCTTGAGTTTATTCACCAAAACCTCCGTGGCGTTGAGGAACGCTTCCTCGGTGCTTCCCCCAATATGGGGCGTGCAGATGACGTTCTCATGGGTGAGAAGCTCAAGGTCCTGAGGTGGCTCGGTTTCGTATACATCCAGAGCCACACCGGCAAGGTGTCCTTCCCGAAGCACCTGAAGGAGAGCCTTCTGGTCGATTACCTTCCCCCGCGAGGTGTTGATGAGGTACGCACCTTTTTTCATCTTCCGGAGCATCTCTTCAGAGAAAAGACCCGTGGTCTCACTATTTAAGACCACATGGAGCGAGACAATGTCGCTTCGCTCAAGGAGCTCCTCAAGCCGGAAGGCTCGTTTGACTCCCCGCCGGGTGAATTCTTCTTCCGGAACATACGGGTCGTAGGCGAGGACTTCCGCCCGCATGGCCTTCACGATTTCCGCTACCCTTCGGCCGATACTGCCAAAGCCCACAACCCCCCAGGTTTTCCCCTCGATGGTCTTCCCCGTGTACTGGCCCTTGGCCCACTTCCCCTCTTTCAGGAACGCACAGGTGAGGTACAGATGGCGCAGAAGGGCGATGGCCAGTCCCACAGTGAGTTCGGCAACACTTGAAGCCGAAGCTTCGGGAGTATTGATGACCTGAATGCCTCGAGCTTCGCAGGCCCTCTTGTCGATGTTATCCGTTCCCACTCCAGGACGGGCAACAACCTTGAGCCTTGGGGCATTTTCGATGATGCGGGCAGTCACCTGGGGTTTGGAACGGACGACAAAAACATCCTTATCCTGAATGGCTTGGAGAATTTCTTCCTCATCGTGTGAGGAGAGTACCTCCACCGGTCCAATTTCTTCAGAAAGCCGCTTGACCATGTCCTCCGGAACCCCATGGGCACAGAGAATACGAATGGTTTCAGCCACTCCAGTCCACCTCCACTCCCGCAAGAATGGTCGAAATATTCACCTTCTGGCCCTTGCCTCTCAGGACCTCTCCAAGGACAAAAAGCAGAGTCCCAGGGTTTCAGCAACCTTCAGGGCATCACCGTGTCGCACCCAGATGGTTCTGTCCTTTTTTTGCCACCTTCCCGCTCCATATGCCTTCTCGCTCAAGGGCCAGAAGGACCTCGTCCTCCACAACTCCTTCAGGGAACCTCAGACAAGTCACCGAAGGGAAAGCCGCCATGCCATGCACCATCAAAAAGGGGGCAGCGAGCTGAAGGCTTCGCCCTCCAGGTCTTTTCCCCCACAACAAGGAGTGAACGGTTCCTGGAAAGCAACGGACTCTCCACCACCGCCACATCCACAGCGCTTTCGTCCAGGGACAGGGGGAAAACCCCAAAGGACTCGCTCACATCAAGGGCGTACAGCACATCAAAAGACCTGCACACCCTTCCCAGAGCCTCAAGCTCAACAGCGAAAGGCTCCTCCCTCCCCACATGGGTGACGAACACCCCTTTGATGGAGCTTGCCTTCTCGGCCTCAAAGAGGAGATAAAGGTCCTCCACCTGTGGAGGCTTCCCTCCATATCCCTCAAGGCGGATGACCGAAAGCCCGAAGCCCTCGGCAACCCTGACCCAGTGTTCTCCCCTTTCCCCAGAGACCAGACACACCACCGTATCTCCCGGAGAAAAGCAGCTGACTACCATCGCCTCTCGTCCCCAGGCCACGGGGAAGGGACAGAGGAAAACCTCCTTTTCTGTCCCCAGAAGGTACTGGGGAACCTCGGGAACTTCCATTGTGTCTCTCCTCCAGAAAACAAAAGCTCTCGCCCAAGGGGCGAGAGCTCTCCCGCGGTGCCACCCTTCTTCGGTGGTTGCCCACCCTCAAAACGCTAACGCGCCTAAAGCGCGTTGGGCACTACTCCCGTTCGTACCCACAACTCCAGGGCGGATTCAGGGAAGAAGAGGACCGGCTTCCACCTTCCCCGGTTCTCTGCACCTCTTCAGACTCCCCTACTACTCCCCTTCATCGTCTTTCGACGCACCTTTTACAGAAACTATAGCACAAAGCGAGGAAAAGTCAACGGAGGGAAGGCGAGGAAAGGCACCGGACAACATCGCCTTTCCGCAACCGCACAAGACTCAGAAGCAAGAAAGCGTCTTTTTCCAAGTGGAAGCGTATGAGGTGCCTGCCAGAGGTGTACTCAAAAACCTTCTTCAGAAAGGTATTCTCACCGCGAATCTCAGAGAACGGGAAGAATTTCCCCCGGACAAGCAGTCCTTCCCGGTTCACCACAACCGGACCGAAGGAAAAACTCCGAAGTGCCCCTCCAGGGTAGGTTCGCTCCGTTACGAGGACCTTCGGGAACACGATTTCAGGGGTGTGTTCGCAAAAAGCACCAAGGAGACTTTCCTGGTTTGCGGTGAATTCCTCCTGGGTGAGCCCATCGATGAAGCCATACGCATCGATGGTCCACTTCCTGTGACAGGAAAGGCAGAGCACCTCGTTCCCCTTCCCGATGATGCTGCGGAACCTCCCACAGGCGGGGCAGAAAAACACCACCCGTTCAATGCCCTCAGCCCGTCTTTCCCCCTGAAAGGAAATCCGGTGACGCTTCTGCCACTCCCACTCAGAATGCCAGAAAGACGGGAGAGAGCCACAGGCGGTGAGGGTAAAGCGAATGAACACCGGACCCCTGCGAGAGTGGTCTGCCCAGAGGGGTTTGCGCATCCAGGCTCCCTGGATGTGGGCGAAAACCACCGGAACCTGGAGCCGGGCAAGGAGTTTCTCCGTTGCTGGAGTCACTCCCCGGTTCACCCCGTTCCAGGGAATTCCTCCTTCAGGGAAAAGCCCCACCACTCCTCCTCTCTCCAGCACCCGGAAGATACCCCGGACCGCGCGGCAGTCGGGCAGGGCTTTTCTTTTGGGAATGGCGCCCACGGCACGGATCAGAGGACCGAGAAAGGGGTGCTCGAAAATCAGCCGGTTGGCCACCCAGACAATCGGGTATGGAACAAGGGCGTCAATGAGAAAGGGGTCGAGAGCGCTGAGGTGGTTGGCAACAAGCAGGAAAGGCGGAGGGGGTAGCTCACCCTCTACCTCAAGGGGAAAACTGAGGAAATACGGTGCAAGTACGCGCTTCCCCAGGCGCCACAGCAAGGTCCCTCCGGGGAGATTGTGCCGTTCCCAAGCCGAACCCGTAGTACTCCCACCCTTCAAAACCCGGTGCCCCTGAAGCGACTCCAGGCTCTGGGGAAATTGTACCATGGACCATGCCCAAAAGCCACTTCATTCGTTCTTGAGAAAAACCCGGTGGCAACATCCCGCAGAGGGAGTACGATAAAGACAGAGAGGCGCTCTCGCCGAAAACCCCAAAAAACTGGTGCGCCCGGCGGGAATTGAACCCACAACCTTCGGCTCCGGAGGCCGACGCTCTATCCTGTTGAGCTACGGGCGCACCTCTACTCTCAAGAGTATACTCGGGAAACACCACAAACACAAGAGACCCCCACAGGGAAAAGAGCTTTCCCTGTGGAGGATTGCCGTCACTTCACGACTTCCTTCAGGAGCTTTCCTGGACGGAAGAAAGGTACTTTCGTTTCAGGGATATGGATCTCCTTCCCAGTCTGCGGGTTTCTCCCCCTGCGTCCTGCTCTCTTCTTCACCCCAAAGGTTCCAAACCCCACAAGCTGGACCTTCTCACCCTTCCGCAGAGCGTTCTGGATAACCTCAAGCATTGTATCCACGATGCGAGCAGTGTCCTTTTTGGTGATAGCCATACCCTCCTTTTTGAGCTCCTCCGCAAGAGTACCCACCAGTTCCTGCTTGTTCATCCTCCCCAAACCTCCTTTTCCTGAAAATGAATTTTAAGCCGGAAGTACGATGAAGCGTATCGCCGTTTTTTCCGAATCGTCAATTTTCACGTCCACGAAAGCCGGGATACAGACAAGGTCAATACCACTTGGAGCAAGGTACCCCCGAGCAATGGCAATAGCCTTCACTGCCTGGTTCACCGCACCTGCTCCCACTGCTTGCATTTCTGCCCGCCCATGCTCCCGAATGGCTCCCGTCAGCGCCCCGGCTAAAGCTGCCGGCCTGGTTCGGGACGAAATCTTCAAAAGTTCCACCCGGAAACCTCCTTGCACCTTCTGTGCAACTCCCACACAACCCCATGTCGTCCTCTTCAGGACGAAACAAGGCTTTTTCTCTTTTGCCAGTATTTTAGCGCACTGTCAAGGGTTTTGTCACGGTCGGGGAGAAAATTCGCTAAAAATTTGCTCTCTGAGCCTCAAGGTACTCCTGAGCCCTCTTCAGGATGCCCCGCTCATTCTCATAGTGGAGTAAGTCCAGCGCCTGAGCGAGGTCAACCCACCGAACCTCCTCGACCTCATCCTGTGGAGGGAGGGAACCCCGGGTCATCGCCTCCATGAGGTAGAAGGCGGCGTGTTCCTCAAAAAGCCGTCCGTTGCGCTCATAGGTGAAGGCAATTTCTCCAATCCTTGGGCCCAGGCGGGGAACACATCCCGTCTCTTCGGCAACCTCTCGCAGCGCTGCAGCTTCCTCACTTTCTCCTCCCTCAAGATGCCCCTTGGGAAGCGTCCAGAAGGGAGAACCTCGTTTACGGATAAGGAGCACTTCGAAGGAAGAGCCCTTTCTCTGCACCACCACTCCGCCACTTGAGCGAACGAGAACCTTCTCCATGGCCTCACCCGAGATTTCGCTTGAGAATCAGCGCACCCTGGGGAACACCAAACTCCCGCGCCACAGGAACACACTTTGCCTTGAGGAGGAAGTAGATATTCTCCCCCCGACCGCTCAGGGTTTCAAAGTTCCCCTGTCCTTTGGAGATAATGAGGTCGGCTCTCTTCCAGACCTCCTGAAGCTCAAGGGGTGCCCGCGAAAGGTCGATGCCTGTTTCGGCCTGGCCCGTGGTGAGCAAATGCACCAGCCCTTCAAGGCCGGCTTCACGAGCATCCTCAAGAAGGGCATCGTTTGAGATGGGACCTCCCTTGACGACGAAGAAAATCTCCTTCTCCCCCAGGTTCTGTATCTCCTCCACGAGAATCCGGTCAAAAACAATTTCCCCTGCGTTATCCCCAACGTATACAATGGTTCGTGCCCGGGAAAGGTCAGCAGCAAAAGCAGGGAAATCGTACCTCCCCCACTGGGCAGAGGTCACCTGGGTGAGAATGCCCTCCACATCCACCTCCCGGTACACTCCAAGGTCGATGATGTTCCCCGCAATGGCCACAAGAACTGCTCGTTCAAGGCGATTTTCCCCAGAGGCCACGAACTCTTTAAGCCTTCCATAAAGCTCAAGGGCCATGCGGTTGTAATGCCGCTTGAAACGGTAGTAAATGTCCTCGACCCCTGTGGCTTCCTTGGCAATCTGGTGCGCCAGAGTGGTCATGTACGCAGGTGTCCAGCAGGGATCCGCCTGGGCGTAAAGCGCACAGACCCTCTGGGAAACCTTCCAGAGAAGGTCGAAGGAAGCCCCAGCGATTTCCGCAGCTTCCTGGGCCTGACGGATGTTGCAGGTGAAGCACTCAAGCTGCGCCTTCATACCTCCACAACCTTTCCATTGCGGCTTTCCACCATTTCCTTAAAGAACTTCCGCAACTGCTGCTCATTCCCCAGAACGTAGATGATGTCCCCTTTGAGTAGCACCTCGTCGGCCGAGGGCGAAACTCGGTACTCGTTATCCCTCCTGATGGCCAGAACAGTGATACCGTAGCGATTCCGCAGCTGGGCCTTCCCCAGGGAGACTCCATGGAGGAGCGCAGGAAGCCTCACCTCCACAATGTTGTACCCCGGGAAGAGCTCCTCCGTCCGTATGGCGTTGGGGAAAGCCAGAGTTTTCGCCACTCTCAGGGCCATATCCCGCTCGGGGAAAATCACCCGATCCGCTCCGATTTTCTCCAGAATCTTCCCATGCATCTCGTTGATTGCCCGGGCGACAATGAAGGGAACCCCGAGTTCCTTCACCGCAAGGGTGGTGAGAACACTCGACTGGATGTCGTTCCCGATGCTCACGATGGCCACGTCGAAGTTCTTCACCCCCAGGGCCTCGAGCACCTTCTCATCGGTGGTATCAGCCTGGACCACCTCGGTGATTTTCCCCGCCATCTCTTTTACCGGGTCCTCTTCGATGTCCACTCCAAGAACCGTGAACCCCTGCTGGTACAGGGCGATGGCGATGCTGCTCCCAAAAATACCCAGTCCAAAAACGGCAAACTGTCTCATTGTTCCACCAGACCTCGCTTCTTCACGCTAGCCTTGGCCTCAAGGCGCTTCATGAACCATTCCCTGTTCACCACAAATCGTTCCAGGCGCCCTTCCCCTACTTTCTCGACCTCGTCAAAGGCCTCGGCTTCAAAAACGAGACGGTTCCGGTAAATCTCCACAAGGGTGGCCCGGGCAGTGACCTTCATGCCCTTTGGGGTTGCTGCGATATGGGAGATGCTGATTCTTGTTCCCACGCTGACGTACCCTTCGGGAAGGTGATGCTTAACCGCTTCGTGGGCAGCGTTGTCCATGAGCGACACAAGCATAGGGGTTGCGAAAGCGGGCACCATATCGGGGTCAAAGCGGTCTGCCGTGGTCTCCTCATTCACCACCATGCTGGCTACTCCGGTCAGACCAATACGCAGCGTGTTCGCTTTCATGGACCTTTTCTCCTCCTTTGGAAGGACTTTCGTCCTGGGGGATGTCCAGAATCCGCTCGATGTCTTCCCGCCCCAGGACCTCTTTTTCCACCAGCTCTTTCGCCAGCGCGTCGAGCTTCTCCCGGTACCGGACGATGATGTCCTTTGCCCGCTCGTACGCCTGATCAATAAGGGCCCGGACTTCCCTATCGATGGCATAGGCGATTTCCTCACTGTAGTTCCGGTCTTCGGCAATGTCACGTCCCAAGAAAACCTCCTTGTGCTTTCTGCCGAGGGTCAGAGGGCCAAGGAGCTCGCTCATGCCGTACTCACAGACCATCTCCCGGGCGATTTCCGTGGCTTTCTTGAGGTCGTCATGGGCACCGGTCGTCACATCCTTGAAAACCACTTCCTCCGCCACCCGTCCTCCGAGGAGAATGGAAAGGCGCGCCATGAGTTCCTGCTTGGTGAGGAGGTACCGGTCCTCCGCAGGGAGCTGCAACGTGTACCCCAGGGCGACACCCCCCCGGGGGATGATGGAAATCTTGTGGATTGGATCACTGTTTGGCAGGACCTTCGCCACAAGAGCATGCCCTGCTTCGTGGTACGCGATGATGCGTTTCTCTCGTTCGCTGATGATGATGTGTTTCCGTTCCGGTCCGGCAATGACCTTGTCGATAGCCTCCTCAAAATCCTCCATTTCGATGACATCCTTCCCCTTGCGGGCCGCAAGGATGGCCGCTTCGTTCACGAGATTAGCAAGATCTGCTCCAACAAAGCCAGGCGTGCGACGCGCCAGAACCTCAAGGTCGACGTCTTTCCCCAGGGGTTTCCCCCGAACGTGCACCCTGAGAATGGCCTCCCGTCCCCTGACATCCGGCTGGGGAACAGCAATGCGCCGGTCAAACCGCCCCGGGCGCAAAAGGGCAGGGTCAAGGATATCAGGACGGTTCGTAGCGGCGATGAGGATCACGCCCTGGTTGGGGTCAAAGCCGTCCATCTCCACGAGGAGCTGGTTGAGCGTTTGCTCTCGCTCGTCATGTCCCCCCCCAAGTCCTGCTCCCCGGTGCCGCCCCACAGCATCGAGCTCGTCGACAAAGACGATGCAGGGAGCGTTCCTCTTGGCGTTGGCGAAAAGGTCCCGAACCCGTGCCGCCCCAACTCCCACGAACATCTCCACAAAGTCCGAACCGCTGATGCTGAAGAAGGGTACCCCTGCCTCTCCGGCAATGGCTTTGGCAAGAAGGGTCTTCCCTGTGCCCGGAGGACCATAGAGCAGCACACCCCGGGGGATTCGGGCGCCGATTTTCTGGAACTTCCGGGGGTTTTTCAGAAAATCCACAACTTCCTTCAGCTCTTCTTTCACCTCGTCAATACCGGCAACGTCGTCAAAGGTGACCCTGACCTTCTCCGGGTCCACGAGCTTGGCCCGGCTTTTCACGAAAGAGGTCACTTTACTCCCCCCCTGAATCTGCTGCAGGAGGAAAATCCACACCACAATGAGTAAAATCGTGGGAAAGAGTGAGCTCAGAATCCTCGTCCACCAGGACGGTTCAACAGGGGGACGCGCCTCAATCTCAACGTTCTGATTCCGGAGAATCCGGATGAGCTCGGGGTCCTCGGGGGCATAAGTGGTGAAACGAGTCCCGTCAAGCATCTGCCCGCTGATACTCCGGTCAGCAATGACCACCCGGCGGACGGCTCCCCGCTGCACCGCGTCAAGGAACTGACTGTAGGTCAGTACCTGTGGAGGGGCCTCGCGCTGCATAAGCGAGGTGGCCAGGGAAATCACAATGATAAGGAAGAGAAGATAGAATCCTAAGTTCCGGTAAAATCTCCCACCAGGAATATTGTTCATCCGCACTGACCCTTTCCTTCCCTCTGGGCATCGTGATAGTAGTCGGGCTTCAGGACAAAGATAAAGGGATAGTTCCGGTACCGTTCCGCGTAGTCCAGACCATACCCCACGACGAAACAGTTGGGAATTTCAAATCCCAGGTAATCGATGGTTAGGTCCTGCACAAGTCTCCTCTCGGGCTTACTCAAAAGTGCACACACCTTAAGGCTTGCCGGGCCCCGGGTGGAGAGCACCTCCTTGAGGTGTCGCAGAGTCAGTCCTGTGTCCACGATGTCCTCAACGATAAGGACGTGTCGCCCGGTGATGGGTTTGTCCAGGTCTTTGAGAATTCGTACCACGCCGCTTGTTTCACACTCGTCTCCGTAACTTGATATCGACATAAAATCAACGCTCAGGGGAACCCGAATATTCCTGACAAGATCAGCCATGAAGATGAATGCTCCCCGAAGCACCCCGACAACCCTCAGTTCCTTCCCCGCATAGTCCCTGCTTATGGCCTCTCCGAGTTCTCGAACCCTCTGCCGAATTTCCTCTTCGGTGATGAGAACCCGTTCGATGAAGTCCTCCACCGTTTCACCCCTTACGCCGCCGCAGCTCCACATGGAGAATACTCTTGCTATTTTCCTGAACTCTCACCCGTTCGTCAAGGGCCAGGCCGGGAATCCAGAGTACCTTCTCCTGGTCACAGAGGAGAGGAAGAAGCCGCCTCCACTCACGAATAATCCCCCACTCTTCGAAAAGTTCCTTAAGCTTTCGCTCCTTCCCCCTCCATTGCATGCGGTCTCCCTCGCAGAAATTCCGGAGCACCAGAGGAAGAGCACATTGCTCGTAGTCCAGGGCCTCGCGCCAGACCGCACCATGAACCTCTCCAGAAAACGGGGTAAAACGACCCTCAAGGACAACCCCAAGGTCAGGAAAGGCGTGCACTCCAGGGAAATAGAGGGGAAAACTCCACGAGGGCATGTCGACAAGGGGGAGAGGGGAGGAAGAAGCCCAGAGATACCCTCCCTGCACGAAAACCCGAACCTTCCCCGGGAGGACGACCTCGCCTTTTCGCCTCTCCACAAGATGAAGGATGTCCTCAATCTGGCCCCGGGTAACATCCCAGAGGGTTCCGCGAACCTCCCGAAGGAACTGCCGCACAAGCCATGGCCGCTCTGGGGGGGGAACAAGGAGCACAGCGTCAAGGGGTATGCCTCCTCCCCCATGCACCTGGACAAGGGGGAGACTCTTTTCCTCCCGCAAAGCCAGAGCCTCCTGGGCGTTCAGGGAAAGCCGGGCCAGCGCCTCCACAGCGCGAGGGTTTATCTCCTCAAGCAAAGGAAAGACACAATGGCGAATCCGGTTGCGGAGGAAACGCAGGTCGAGGTTGGAACTGTCCTCAACGAAAGAGATACCCTCCCTCTCAAGGAACTCCCGGATCTCGCGGCGCCGTACCCCAAGGAGCGGCCGCACATAGACGCCTTCCTTTGGTCGCATGCCGCAAAGGCCCAGAAGGCCGGTACCCCGGACGATGTTCATGAAAACCGTCTCCGCCTGGTCATCAAGGGTATGCCCTAAAGCCACACAGGAAGCTCCGTGAGCCATCCGGCACGCTTCGAAAACCTCGTACCTGACGATTCGCGCCGCCTCCTCAAGGGAAAGCCGCTTCAGGCGGCAGAACGCCTCCACATCTCTTCGTTCCACGATAATGGGAAGCCCCCGCTCCTCTGCCCACCGCACACAGTGAGCCTCATCACGGTCAGACTCTTCTTTGCGAAGTCTGTGATTGAGGTGAAGGAGCAAAAGTTCGATGTTCAAGAGCGACCTGAGACGAGCCAGTATTTCGGCGAGGGCGGTGGAATCTGGTCCTCCAGAGAAGGCGACAAGCACGACATCACGGGGGGCGAAGAGGGAATGCTCCCTGATGAACTCGTAGACCTTTCGTTCCAGTGCCTGCACCGTGCAAAACCTGCACAATCTGGTGGCGGTGCAGGGATTCGAACCCCGGCGCTCCGGGTATGAGCCGGATGCTCTAACCAACTGAGCTACACCGCCACCCCTTTTACATTATACTGAAAAGCAGTAAAAAAACAAGAACCCTGTATAGGTCCACATCATGTGGGACACTCAACAAGTCCGGTGTCTCTCAGGTACTCCCAAGGACTCCTGTATCCCAAGCTCCAGTGTGGTCTTTTCCTATTGTACACCTCTTCCGTCCACCTTTTAAGGTGGAACCTCATGGTTGCAAGATCTACTTCATCCTCATAGTGCGCCCAGAACTCCTCCCGGAAGGTCCGGTTGAGCCGTTCCACCATCCCATTGAGCTTGGGAGACCTTGGAGGAAGGACGAAGAGCTTGATACCGTATTCCTTACAGGCCTTCTCAAACTCCCCATAGAATTCACTTCCTCCATCTACCTGAATAGCCCGCACTGGAAAGGGGCACTTCCTGAGGAGTTCCTCGAGGAACACCCTGGCGAGGTTGGCCGTGGCTTGAGAATGGAGGGAGGAATAGGCCCACCTGGAGATAAGATCTCCGGCGGTAAATTGCTTATACACCTTTCCAGGGAGGGGACGGATGTCCAGAGTATCGATGGCGATGAGGTCTCCTGGGGATACCACCTTGTAGTCTCTGGGTTTTCTCTGGGCATGGGGTCTTTAATTCCCCCGTGGGCTTTTTGTGGCAGAAACCCTCCTCGGTTTCTCTCCCTCTTTGAGGAGACCCCGGGTCTTGAGATACCTGAGGATCCTCCCCACGGTGGAGGAAGAAGCAGTGAAACCCTCTCTCCTGAGGAGGACGGTAAGCTTCCCTTTCCCCAGGAAGGGGAATTCCTCCCGGAGTCTTTGAATTCCCTCCACAAGCTCTGAGGTCCACTGAGGCTTCCGGACCTTTTTGGGTCTTCTGGACCTGCCTTCCGGGCTTTGGAGGTTTCTGGGGTTGAACTTTTTCTTCCACCGGTAGTATGTACTCCGAGCTATTCCGTACCTCCGGCAAGTGACGGCCACAGGGTGGGTTTTGGCAAAGTCGAGGATTTCAAGGCGAATCCTGGCTTTTTTTGAGAGTCCATGGATTCTAGCGAGCTTAGCAATGGAGCTTCCATGGGGGAAGCTCAAAAGGTGCAGGATCTCCAGAATATGCCGATAGACTTTTTGCTCCCTTTGTGCTACTCTTCATGTAGGTGCAGGGCCTCCCTTCTCTTAGGGTTTTCGACACCGAGTTAGGATACAGGGTCCTGCACCTTTTTGTCTACCCTACCTGTTGCAGATCTCTGTGAACCTATCCAGAACCCCCGACCACCATGCAGATACCTGCTTGTTCTCCCGCAACACCTTTTTGGCTTTCCAAGCCATAAGGGGTTCCGCACTTTCGCCAATTTTGCAACGAACCTCCGGGGATTCAGAGAGGAACCAGGGTTTGTTGCGGATTCAGGTTGACAGACCTGCACAATTGAGGGGATTACCACTCCCTTACGCTCTCCCATTCCGCAAAGCAAGAATAATCTTGCCGAACCTTCTGATCTACAAGTAAACGAGTTTCTGCTCTCAAAGAAGGTTTATTATTATATTATCCGCTGAACTAACAAGGAGACTATACCCGGCTTTCCCTAAAATCCTCTCAACAACCCTTCCAACCGCTCCGAAGGACTGGCTCGAAACATGGGGAAGCACATAGCCAACGACGTTATTTCCGCTTCTTCTCAGACCTCTTGCCAGACTATTAGGCCGGTATCCAAACTCTCCAACCATCCTTAAAACCCTTTTTCCGAGTCGTCTCGCCTACCCCGCGTCCTCCGTTAATAACCTTCGAAACAGTCCTTACCCGAAACCCCGCCCTTTTTGCAACCTCATTCAATGTAGGAAACATACTCTTCTTCCCCCTGAGGACAACCCCTTAACTGCCAACGTTGGCAAGCAAGAGCAGTATACAAAACCTGAGCCCCTCTATCTGTCAACCTCTCTTGTATATAGGCTCACACTATGTGGAAAAATCAACAAGCTCTCCAAGGTACTCCCAGAGCTTCTCTCCTCAAGCTCCAGTGTGGTCTTCTCTTACTGCACACCTCCTCCGTCCACTTTTCGAGGTGGAACCTCATGGTTTAGCTTCAAGGTCTCAAAACGTCGTCCTTATCGACTATGGCCTCAAACTGTCTACAGTTATCTTTGGTCGAACCACTATAGACAAGCCCCGACAATGCTCCCAGATACATGGGCATCTTGAACAGGGCGGTACCACGATTGGGCTAGGAGTACCTGTGGCATCGTACCATTGTACCATCGGAATAGACTTTCTCCTGTGGGGGTCTGTGCTTGCAGATTGCCAAAGCCTCAGGGCACCGACCCGCAAACTTGCAACCTTCAAGAAGGTATTCCTCCTGCTCTTCAAGGATTTGTACAGGCGCATCGTCTTTAGCTTCAGGGTCCGGTTTGGGCACAGAATGTAAGAGAATCCTTGTGTACGGATGCCTGGGTTGAACGAGGATTTCTGGAGTTCCCATTTCAACTATGTTTCCTCTGAGCATTATGGCTATACGATCACTTATATAGTAGGCAGTCGCAAGGTCATGGGTAATGTAGATAATGCTCACGCCAAGTGCATCTCGTAGCTTGCGAAAGAGGTTGACTATAGACATCCGCAGGGAGGCATCGACCATTGAGACAGGCTCGTCAGCGACAAGAAGCGAAGGATTCGTGAGAAGGGACCTTGCAATAGATGCTCTCTGGAGTTGCCCTCCCGAGAGTTCCCCAGGGTATTTTCCCTCAATTTCAGCAAAAGCAAGGCCTACCGCCTTTAATTTGTCTTCAATCAGCTCCTGAGCCTGTGCTCGGGTTTTTGCTAAACCATAGTTATAAACGGTTGCAAAAAAGTAGTTTTCAACCTTCTTGAGAGGGTTGAAGGTTTCAAAGGGATTCTGGAAAACCGCCTGGACTTCCTTGAACCAGGTCCTCCGGTTTCCAAGATACTGAAGGTTCTGGCCTCTGTACAGGACTTCTCCCCATGTAGGATACTCAAACCCCAGTATAATTCTCGCGGTTGTGGTTTTACCACAACCACTCTCACCTGCTATTGTGAAGATTTCCCCAGGTGCTATGCTAAAAGAAACCTTCTCCACGGCAACGATTTTAGCCCGTGCGACAAAGCTCCCAAGCGTGAAGATTTTCGTGAGGTTACGTACCTCGAGAAGCTTCTGCATGAGACTGTTACCTCCCACTCCTTAGCCAGCACGCCACTTTTCGCTCAGCACCAACACTGACCAGCGAAGGAGTTTCCTTCTTACAAAGCTCCAAAGCATAAGGGCAACGAGGATGAAAGGCACAGCCAGCGGGGAGATTCAAAAATGAGGGTGGATTCCCCGGCACTCCTTCTCGTACCTGCTTGTCGCCAATCCTTGGAAGCGAGTCAATGAGGTACTTCGTGTATGGATGTAACGGCTCTTTAAAAATGTCCTGTGTAGGGCCTTCCTCGACAATTCTTCCCGCGTACATAATGGCCATTCTCGTCGTGATATTTGCATGAACACCCATATCGTGAGTCACAAGAACAACAGTATTGTGTGATTCTTTTTGGATCTCCTTAAGGAGTTGTATCACAGCCTTTTGGGCTACCACATCGAGTGCCGTCGTAGGTTCATCGGCAAGAATGACCTTCGGTTTAAGAAGTGTCGCCAGGGCAATGGCAAGCCGTTGCCTCATTCCCCCAGAAAGTTGATGGGGATAAGCATCGAGAACCTCGGGTCCAAGCCCCAGAGTTCTAATGTGCTCCCTTGTCATTTTAAGAAGCTCGTCCTCTCTCCCTTCGACGTGGCTTCTGAAGAAATCGAGAAAGGTCGCCTTGATTCTGCGAATAGGATTAAAAATACTCATGGAACCCTGCGGGATATAGGAGATGTACTGCCACGCAAGCCTCTTCTTTTCCGATTCAGGGAGGGCAAAAATATTAACTTCCTGCCCCCAGGGGTAATAGTAAACTTTTCCCCCAAAGATTCGCAGCGGTGGTTCAACCGCCGTGACAAACAGAGCTTTAAGAAGCGTGCTTTTACCCGAGCCACTCTCTCCAGCAATGCCATATATCTCATCACCTGGAACGTTGAGGTTTATCCCATTGACTGCCGGAACAGTTCTCCATCCATTTGGAGACTGCAGGACGTAACCAGCTTTCAGGTTTTCTGACCTAAGCACCAAGTCCATACGATCACTCCCTTGTAGCTCTCCATAGGCGACTCCTTGGATCCATGTATTCGCATAGGCTCACTGAAATAAAGTAGAGTCCGGTAAGGAGCACAAGGGTCAGCACAATAGGAGTCATGATCCACCACCAGTATCCGAGAAGCAGCGCTTGGCGACGCAGTGCCCAGTAGAGCATTGTTCCAAGGGTGGGAGTTTCAAGTTTGCTCAATCCAAGTATTGCCAGGGTGATCTCCGAAGAAATCGACCAGGTCATATTATTCAACACCGTAGATAAAAGAAGCGGGGTGATATGGGGCATGTACTCTCCGAAGACAATGGACAATACGTTCTTCCCCGAAAGTATCGCTGTTTGTGTAAAAGTTTGTTCACGGAGGCTGAGTACCTGAGATCGTATTGTTCGAGCATCCCATGGCCAACCGAAGAAAGCAAGAAGAATGCTCAGTCCTATAAGGCTCAGCTGGCCTTTCATGATTGAGGCAACGAGAATAAGCATCATAACAAGAGGTAAGACAAGGATACCATCGGTGAGGAACATAAGGATTTGATCGGCAATACCTCCTTTGTAACCCGCAAGAAGGCCAACGACAGTGGCGATGATTCTCGAAAGAAGTGCCGCAACAAAAGCAATAATCAGCGAATTCCGTACAGCAAAGGTGGCTTCCCAGAAGACGTCCTGACCCTTAGAGTTCGTTCCCAAGATATGAGGCCACGAAGGAGGCATATCTCGGGGAACTTGAAGCCATTCTACAGGGTCATAAGGCGAAAAGAACGAAAGAAAGGCAAGTATTACTAAGGCTGAGAGAAAGGTAAAGCCAAGCGTAAACCGATAATCCTGGAAAAGTGCTCGAAGGGCTTCCATTCCATTATCCCCTTTTCATTTGTATCGAATTCTGGGATCCAGCAACGGGTAACATAGATCAACAATGAGCACCAAGGTGCTCACCATAAATATGGATATCGCTGCTATGCCCATGATGAGATTGTAATCAGCTCTCGAGATTGCTTCAAAGAGGAGAGTTCCTACGCCGGGATAAGAGAACACTATCTCGACAATTATGGCTGCGGAGTAAATCTGGCCTATGGAAAGGGCAAGACCTGTAACCTGAGGAAGCATGGCGTTGCGTATAACATACTGCGAAACTAAACGCCACGTGTGCACACCTCCAAATTTCGCATGACGCACAAAATCTTCGTTTTTCACATTCTGCACTAAAAGCCGCATCTGATGGTACCATACCGCCCCACCAAGAATGACCATGGTGAGTACAGGCAGGAATGAATGCCGTAAGATATCCAGAAAGGAGGCAATGGTGAGAGAAGGAGTTTTACCGATACTAGCCCCTCCTCCGAGGGGGAAGATTTTCCAAAGATATGCGAACAGGATGAGAAGGATGAGTCCGAAAACATAATGGGGCATGGGTCGTATGACGGTGGCCAACGTATCTAAAAGTTTTGCCCACCTTTTTTGAGAGAAGTAGCCTGCTATGCCTCCAATGACGTTGCCAAGAAGCCAAGCGGCGATGGTCGAACTCAGCATGAGTCCGAGTGTCCAGGGGAGAAACCGCCGAATAAGCTGAGATACTGGAGTGGGGAATTGAAAGAAAGAAGGTCCAAAATCGAGCGTGAGCATGCGCTTCCAGAAAGAAACGTATTGGGTAAGGAGGGATCCCGAAAGCCCAAAGAGCTCTTGAAACGTAGCCACCATTGTTTCCACCGTTTTCGCATCAAGCCCTGCTCCATGCTGCTGAAATTGGCCAATGATAGCCCGGATGGGGTCCTGGGGAAGTAAACGGGGGATAAAGAAAACCAGAGTAAGGCCAAGGAAAACAACAAAGATGTATTGAAGAAACCTCGCAATAAGATAGATCTTCAAAGTCTTCGCACTCATGCGCTATTTTTCCTCCTTCAAAACTGTGCCTTGCTCTCCCGGGGTTTCCAGGAGAGCAAGGCAGTTGCTACTCATGCTACTTTTGAGAAGGCTTCAGGAAAGGTAAAGTAAGCTTAAAGTTGGGCCACCAGTGCCATGGATGAGGATAGAGATTCTCAGCGCCTGGATAGTTGGTCCAATACATTTCGCTCCAGCCAAGGAACGCAATGCCACCATAAATTGGAATCGTTGGCATCTCTTCGACAAGGAGTTTTAGGGCCTCAAGTCCAAGGTCAATAGTTGCCTTTTCATCAGCGATATCCACCTTCTCAAGCTTTGCGATGATTTCATCCATGCGTGGGTCGGACCAGCGTGAAGAACCACCTGGATCAAATGCGACATATTCTCCGATGGGTCTTACCTGGGAAGAATGGAAAGGCCAAAGGGTGCGGTAGAGGTCAACCCCGGCACCCCAGGGTTCCAGAGCAGCCCAGGTAGTATTGATATCAAACTCGCCAAGGAGGTTTAACGTGGTGAATTGCAACGGTGTCCACGTTTCGATACCTATGCCAAACTTTCTCCACTGGTCAGCAGCGGCAAGCATCGTTCTGTGGTGGAAAGTTGTTGGTTCTGGGTGTCCTAAAAGTTGAATAGTCCACAGGGAACCGTCAGGAAGGTGCCACCTGCCAAACTCGTCTCTAAAGAACCCGTGTTTTTTCAAAAGTTTTTCAGCCACGTCTGGGGCATATTTCCACCATCCAATGCCAAAGATGTCCTTGATGGCTTCAGGGTCTTCTGGAACGGGGTATCCCCTTTTCTTAGCAAGAGCTGCGAGTTTTGAAGGGACTTCCGGATCAAAGGGTTTGAACTTTTCTCCATTACCAAGGTCCAGTTCAAAGTTTAAGAGCCACTCGTACATTGGTTCAAAGTAAGCTTTTCTGTATGCTGGAACGGGAGGGATGTGGATTGGAGACACAGGTGCCATAAGGTCAGCTGCTATGGTCATGAATTCCTCGATATTAATTGCTAAGGTAAGCGCCCAGCGAACATCCCGGATGTTATAAGGTTCCTTCATGTGGTTGAGAACGAGGCCTGGCACGAATGGGTCGATGTTACAGACCCACGGCCATTCCTTGCGCCAGGTACGTACATGGGGGGCCCTCATAGCCGCTCTCATGCCTTCTACCGAGAGATAAGCCAGGTCCAGTTCCCCGTTTAAAAGAGCCAGTATTTTGGCTTCTTCCGTGGCAAATACCCGGGTGGTGATATACTTGGGCTTCGGTTCACCGTAAATCTTGCCCGTAGCACTCCTGTCCCAATCCTCTCTTCGCTTCCAAGTCGTCCAATAACCTGCGGGATCGTAGCTTTCCAGGACATAAGGGCCAGTTCCAACTGGTGGATTGAACTTGAACGTAAGCGGATCCTCGACCTTTTCGAAGACGTGTTTTGGCATCGGTCTGAGGGCTCCCCAACGGTCCAGGAAGTAGGAGTGGAACCGGGAATTTGGTTTCGTAAGCTCGATTTCCACGGTATAGTCGTCAATCTTCCGAATCTCTTTTACGTACTCCGCCATTGGCCCATGCATGAGGAGCTGAGGAATGCGTTTGTGAAGATCAACGGTGAAAACAACGTCATCTGCTGTGAAAGGCACACCGTCGTTCCAATGGATTCCTTCGCGCAGACGTATGGTCATCTTTGTGAAATCCTCGCTGTATTCAGGGGGCCATTCTTTGGCCAAGAGTGGGAGAATCTCACCGGTAGCTGGTTCGGCAATCCAGAGCGGTTCAAGACAGTACTGATGAAGTCCCCTGTCTGGCCATCTCCATCCTGCCCAAACATTGAAGTCATCGGGTGTGCCGATAACACCGGTCACCGTATCGTGAATTAAAGTTTCTTCTCGGGGTTGAGCTAAAATCGGGTAAGAAATGAGCAAAGTCCCTACTATCAACACGCTGACGGACAACCAAATAACTCTTCTCATACTTTCTACCTCCTCCTTTACTCAACAACAATCATCTGATGTCCTTTTACTTGTGGTACCACAAAGTGCACGTACTTGCCATCATACTCGAAGGAAAGATTCTCAAGCTCCGGAACAGTTCTCACCTCCTTTGGAGAAAGAGGGGTTCTCAGCTCTATTTTCACCCCGGTGATAGGAACACAGTCCTCCACCATGTCAATGCGACCCTTGCTGCCTATGGGGTAATACAAAAGATGAAGGATGAGCTGATCCCCTCTTTTGAGAACCGTAGCTTCTCCCTGTGTTGGGAAATTTGAGACCCGAAGCAGGGGGTTTGGTAAGAGTCGCTGTAAGCATTCCTGAAGAATGAGACGATATACAGGGTATCCCCATTTTCGGTACATGGCAAAAAACGGGTGGGAAATATAAATCACCTGACCCACCTGCACGATAACGGGCTCGTCAGTGAGATACGCTGGAGGAGTCTGGCGATGGGAACAGAAGGTTTCCCATGTCCGGTTAAAGTAAGGATGAACGGCCTTCCCGAGAACCTCACCCGCTCCTTTTAGCTTTACCTTACTCCCTCGCTCGTACAGGACGTAATCGTATGAAGGATCAAGGCTATCGAAGGATTCATGTATACGCACAAATTCCCTTTCAAACGGCGATGGTCCGAGGTACTGAAGACCGAGTTCTGCAAGAGCAAAATCTCTTTTCTCAGGATCCAAACCCGACTCATGAGTGAGAAGAAGTGCTCCTCCCCTCCTGAGAAAGCCCCGCACCTTCTGAGTGAGCTCTTCGTCGAAAAGAACCCTGTCCGGAGCTACTAATAAGGGAATCTCTGTCAATAAGGTGAAATTGGTGCTTAAGCTCTGTAAGAAGAAGTGTAGCACCTTCATCAGAATCTTGTCCGACTGCTTTACCGATGCCAAACAAGGGAATTGGACCCTCTGTTTCTTCACACACAAGAACTCCTATATCCGCTTGAAGCTCTGCATCGTGACACCAGGGTTCCTTTTCTTTTACCTGAGCATATACTGAACCTATGAGCTTATACGTTGCTGAATCGAGCTTACCGCGGGGGTGGAGCTGGTCTCCCACAGAGCACTTTGCACCCAGGGCAAGTGAACGGAAACACTCGTATTCTAAAGCGGTCTTGCTTTTTAACCCGCCAAAATCTCCCCATGAAATGTGAAACCTTCCAGTCTGTCCCACAATTTCTTTTCCAAGGGGTGCGCAGTAACGAGCGAATACCGGGAAGTGAAGATAGCCCCACCCTCCTGTTGGTAGTGACTCTATCTCAAAGTGCGTCATGTATTCCTGTTCAGGTCGGATACCCTTGCTGGGGTTGTTCTGCAAGCGCATTCTTGTATTAAAGACAACAAGTGCACCGGGCTTTTTCCTCTTTACCACATCGTAAAGCCTTGCCATAGCCTTTCTTTCTACTTCGAGGTTGTGAGCAAGTCGATCTTCCTTGGAGTCAATGCGAAGCCCCTTTGCCCGCATGCTCTTTTGACAGTTGTGGCAAAAACAGCCACTCGGATGTTGCACAATGATGTCGTACCAGATACCGTCTACGTCGTAGAGCGTTAAAACTTCCTCGACCTGCGCGCATACGTAGTCAATGTACTCCTGAGCATTCAGGCAAAGGTATTGCCATCCCTTGCTCTCAAGAGGACCTCGACCGATAAGTCTTCCCTCCTGGTCAACCTGGCGCCACTCAGGATGGGTTGAGGCAGCAAGTTCATCCCAGACCACCGTAGTGTAAACGACACAGCGGATATCATACCGGCGAAGTGCTTCGACCATCTCCCCCAGGAGATCCCTTTTAAGGGATGGGTGGGGAGTACCCACTTTTGTGGGGTAGTAACAGTACCCGTGATGGCATTTGGAGAAGATGTTGATAGAATCAACATGGGCTTCTTTCAGGGTTCTTGCAAACTCTTCTGCATCAAAGTCAGCACCAACATCAGGAATAAGTGGCGACGTATGAAAGTCAAGATGGACTCCGCGGAAACGTATCTTAGCCATCAATTTTTACCCCCTTTTTGCCCATTTGGGGCTATTGAACTCCTTACAAGAAGCTCGCATTTTAGCCGAATCTCCCGAGGTGCTCTTTTAGGTTTGCTATCTCGCAATTTCTCAATCAAAAGGTTCACAGCCTCCTCACCCATGTCCCATGCTGGCTGCACAGCACAGGTTAAGAACGGTTCAACCACGGGTGTCCACTCGATATCGTCAAAACCAACAATACTTATATCCTGGGGGATGCGTATCCCCATCTCACGGGCAACTTCGAGGAACCCCACGGTTATGTTCCCACTGGTGAGAAAAATCGCTTTCGGAGGATCCTTGAGGGAGAGGAGCTTTTTTGCTCCTTCTACACCCACTTTTTTCCCCATTCCTTTTCCAAGGAAGACGTGTTCTTCCTTGACCTGAAGGCCTCGCTCCCGCACAGCTCGCCAGAAACCGGAAGCTCTTTCACAAGCAGTAAGCATCGTAGGCTCCCCGCTAATCATTCCAAGTTCAGTGTGCCCGTTTTCAATGAGCATGTTTGTGAGACGATACGAAGCTTCCTCATTGTTGACGCCCACAAAATCGAAATTCCCGTCTGCAGGGACTGTATCAATGAAAACAACCCGTTCGGCAAGAAAACGCAAAAGGTCTTCCCTCACAGCAGGGGCTAAATTTTGTTCATCCAGACAACGAATAGTAGTAGCAACAATAATTCCTTCCACTCCGCTCCGGTACATTGTTTCTATCAGTTCCAGTTCCCGTCCCGGTTCACCATAACTACATCCTAAAAAGAGGTGGTATCCCTGTTGACTCAGATGAAATTCGATAGAACGAATGATGCGGAGCCAAAAAACATTATGAAGCTGCGAAACAATAAAACCAACAACACGCAGCTCCTGAGCCTTTAGAGCAGAAGCGATAGGGTTTTTCCGGTAGCTGATGGCTCTGATGGCTTCCAGTACCTTTTTTTCCGTTTCAGGTAACACCGGACGGGTTTTATTCAACACATGAGATACTGTGGAGGGAGATACACCAGCCAGCTTCGCCACGTCGCGTAGCGTTGGTCTCTTTTTGTTTTTATTCTCGTTCACCGTCCTACCTCATTTAGAAAAATTTTGCGCAACTTCTTTCCACATTCTAAGACGAAACCAATGACTAGTCAATAGGGACGAACGTGAGGTAAAGGCACTTTTTGAGGATCACCTCAGCAAAGTATACCGTTTTCTGGTGCGCGGGCCTTCTCCCAATACAGGTAGAATCTTTGCATCCTTAGGGTCTCGGAAGGAAGACGGGATTCCTGGTCTTTTTCCGGAATGTGAGAAACATTTTCCGAAAAATGTTTTATAGCCTCAGCAAGGTGCCTTTTGATTTCTTCTGGATGTTTGATTTCCTCCCTGAAGACAACCCGAGCAGGTTTTCGAGAAACACCAAAGCCAGCCTCCGTCCACTTCCAGACAGACAAGGATACAAAGCTCCCGAAGTCCGTGATGAGAAACTTCCACTCTAAGCCCGGAAAGAGGACCTCTGGAACAATCTAACGAAGAACACGAAAAAGACTGCTGCAACAAAACTTCAGAATGCGACTATGGTAAACCCTGCCTGAACCAAAGGCGCAAGAGCACGGTAATAGGTGGAAAAAGACGAGTTTAGGCATGTTCGTACAGGACTCTACTCCCCGCAGGGAATACGCTGGAAATCCCAGGCGTACTTCACTGTCCCTGTGTACAGGGGGTACTCCACCACCTTTTCACCCTTCACCACTTTGAGATCTGGGGTGACCCCCTGGATTTCGCCGCTTGACATCTCGAAGCGGTCAAGTTCTGTCTCCAAAGAAGCAGTGCTGGTTTCCCGGGTTTCCCCGGTGCAAACGTCGTGATATCGACTCAGGACCTCCGAAAAACCTTTCCAGACAAGGCCTCTGAATCCGCAGGAGAAGCGATACTGCCCGGTTTTTCTGTCCACCACCACACTGGCAGAAACCCGAAAATCTCTGTCGCTCAAGGTTCCACGCACCCTGGTTTCCGAAGACTCCCAGCTCCCCGGCCTCACCGGGACCTCGCCTCTTCCCCCTTTCCTCCGGCAGGTGGTCACACAGCTCTCGTGGAAGGTTTTGATGGTCGCTTCGTACGTCCCCGAGAAATCCTGGGAGAGGATTGTCTCGGGTTGACCTGGCTGCAAAAGAAGCTCACCCCGGATATGGGCGTGGAGTTTGGTGGTAAGTTCTGATTCATCTCTCCCACATTCTGTGGGATCGCTCTCTTTTGCTTCCCTGTAGGACAGGTCCACGGTGATATCTACCGTTCCCCGCCAGCATGCCGGCTCCTCCACCAGGGCAACCGAAGTTCGCTCCTCCACAGCATCCGGATACTCCCTGGGCTGGTACCGGGCAATGACCTCCACTCCTTCCTCTTGTACTCCTGCCTGGTACATGAGCCGAATCCTCCCCCAGGCATCGGTTCGTACCTCACCCTGGGGCTTTAGGGAACCATCCACAAGGCCCTTTGCCTCTATGGTGACCACCTCACCCTCCAGGGGGACGTGCGCCCCATCGGGGGTAACCTGAAAAAGGCGCACCTCAAGAGCGGTCGATGCACCGGGGGCAATGTACACTTCTTCCGGTTCAACTTCTAAGGTGACCCCGGCAATGGGGACCGGGGGCAGGACGTCCTGAACTCGGACCATGTCGATGCCGCAGGTTTTTGCCTGAAAGAGGTCAAACCCAGGTTCTAATCCTTCTTTCAGGGTGTAGGTGACCGACCCACCTTCTTCACCCGTAATCTCCAGGAGTACAAGGTTCTCGGTGACCACAAAATCCTGCGGGAAACCCTTTGTGGGGTGCAGTTCTCCTCGCTCCGTTCTTCTGGGGAAAATCACCACCTGGCCATGGTGCCGGTCAAAGACCAGCTCACCCTGACAATTCTTTACCCGAACGCGGATATCCATCTCCCGTTCATCGAGTTTTGGGGAAACGTAGGGCTTCCCCAGGGCAAACTCCATCACCGGTCCCCGCGGAGGGACCCGGTGGGTTCTTTCGTACTCCAGAATCCGGTCTTTCAGAGAACCGTACCGGTCGATATTCCGCTCGATGGTGCGAAAGACGTCGGGGTCATCCCGCACAACAGAAACTCCAAGGACACTTCCAGGAAACCCGCACGCATTGTTCTGCACAAGCTTTGAGCTCATGAAGACGGCGGTGTACTCCCCCTCAAGGACACCGGCAACTTCGATATCCTCCCCTGCGGCAATAAGACTCAGGGTGTAGGAAAAGCTGTAGTCGCAACCGCTGCCATCCTCCACAAAATCAACCTGTGGGGAATTCTCTCGAAGCTCCTCCAGGACTGTTGCACGTATCTCCTGCCAAAGGGATTCCCAGGACCGGTGGGGATACTGCCCCTTCAGGTACTCTCGAAAATCTGCCTCGTCCACAACCGCCCCGCTCACCGATACCCTGGGTCTTGAGCAGCCATCTTCCCAAGCGTGGACTTCTGGCAAAGCCACGGTAAGCAGGACGAGAGAACATACCAAGAGGACTATCTGCCAGGCTTTCTTCATGCTCTCCCCTCCTTGCTCCAGGCTATTATACCATGTTCGTCGTCCGTCTTCTTCCGAGATACCCCTTGTGAGGAACATGGCCCCGGGTGCCCCCCGGAAAACCCCTGGAACTGCGGCTTGTCTGGGAAACTCCCCTGCGGGTCTTCCCGGTACAGGTCGGTTCTATCTTACGGGAAGGAAAGCTGGAACCCCAGTTTGCAAATGTCCTCGCCCCGAAGCTTTGCACAGAAGGTATAATCGAAATCTTTTTCCCCGAGAACACCCTAAAAGACCAGGATGTTTTTCGCTATAACCCGCAGTACTATGAGCTGCGGCTTCCGGAAAACCAGTCTCCCCAGGCTGATTTTGTGCTTGGGAATGATGAAATGTCCCATTTTAGAATTACCATGTTCGACGCCAGCCCCTCAAGCGATCCCGATGGGGTGATCACCGATTACTGGTGGTGGTCGCCGGATCTGCGCTTTCCCGACACCCACGCTTTGAAGCTCACCCACGCTTTCAATGCTTCCGGTATCCTCCCGGTAACCCTTGAGGTCCAGGACGACCGGGGAACCACAAGCCGCATCGAAAGAGAAGTGGCCGTCGATGCTACAAGAACCATCGGCGGACGGGACGTCACCATTCCCCCTGCGTCTGTACGGGCGCCAAAGGTTTCCTACGAAGTGGAGGTGCTCACTGGAGATACTGAGGGCGCGGGAACCGATGCCCGGGTATTCCTGGCACTCTACGAAAAGCAAGAACGCCAGGGGGTGGTCTATGGCTCTGGGGTGATGGAGCTTACCTCACCCCTCAATCCTTTTGAACGGGGAAAAAGGACCGCTTCTTCCTCGACCACATCGTCCTCCTCCACGATAACTCCGGCAGCCGCCCCGGGTGGTACGCGCTGGGCCTCAAGATAAAAGACATGTCGACAGGAAAGGAATGGTTTTTCCTCCCCGACCGCTGGCTGGCGCTCGATGAAGCCGACCATAAAACCTATGGGGAATTCAAGCCCCTCACCTCCACTTATTCTGCCGGAATCCTGGTAGAAAGCGAGCGAAACTCCTATAACCTCACGGAGCTCAGTAAGACCATCTTCATCGTACCTTTGGGGGTAGCGGAGTTCTACTTCACCTGCGGCGACGGCACGAAAGCGATGGCGGTGTACCGGGAGAACGGCACCCTCCTTGGCTGGCATAACGCTTCGGGGAAGAAACGCGTGGTACCCTATATTCCCGAGAACGAATGGGGCGTGAAATTCAAAACCGCCGACCTCACCCGTCCGGAACGCTTCAAAGTGAAGGTTTTCAGTGGAAACTTGCAAACCGAGCAATGGATCTGGATCTTTCCCGCTCACTGGTCCACCTACCCCCAGGCGGCGCTCCGGGCTTCACTACTCTTTGGCCTCAAAAACGAGGTGAACAGAGCGGAGGAGAGTAACATTTTTTACTCCGCAAAGAGAATCCGGGAATACCTTGCGCAGCTTAAAGCCGATGTGGTGAACGCCTCTTTACCTTCCCTGCAGTACGGCGTCAACTCCCTCTCCATCTTCGGACCTTCCCCCGACAGTCTCATCCAGGACACCCTCTCCACCCTGGTGGAGCAGTACCTGGAAAACCAGGAAGGAGTTATCCTGAGAATTCTCGGCCTTCTCACCTCCGAGGCGGTTTCGGAAGCAATCGGACTTTTAACCACCCTCTACGATGCGTACCGGTGGGCCACGGAATTCCCCGCTATTCTGGGAACCTCGGTGAGCGAAGTCTACAAGGTGGTCCTTCTGAACCACCTGGGAGAAAGCGATCGGACTTTCCGGCAGATCGATCTCCTCCTGCGAAAAGCGAAAGAATTCGTCGCCGAGAGTATCCGATGCCTCGAAGCAAACGACGCCCAGGGTTGCAACGAAGCGCTGCGAAAACTCAAAACTCTGGTAGTGGGGAATAACCCCACAAGCAATACTCTCAACAACCACCGGATTGACTACGGGAACTTCGGCATCGAGGATCTGGACCCCGGCATTCCCGATTACCCCCTGGCAATTCTCATCGCCGAAGAGATGGTCGCCACACAAAACTGGCGAGACAAGGGACACCCGGTGTACGTGGGGGACGAGCTTCTCTCCATTCTCCCCTACGACAAAGTCACCTGCACCAACGCGGCTTTGGATATCTTCGAACCCCTCTTTCGAGAAATCGCCGAATTCGCAGGAATCCTTGTGAACCTGTGCCTCCTTGAGCCTCTCTGAAAAAACTCTCTCCATCCCCGAAAGGACCCTTGACAGGGGTTCCCCGTTTTTGTAAAATTTGCGCAAAATCAAAAAATTGCCAAAGAAGGGAAAAGATGGCTACCCTGAAGGAAATCGCCCAGAGAGCTGGTGTTTCCATCACCACGGTATCCCATGTCCTCAACGGTACCCGCCCGGTGAGCACCGAGCTCAAAAAGCGGGTTCTCGAGGCCATGGAGGTCCTGGGAGTTGAACCCCGATTTCCCACTCGAAAGAGGTCTTCTCAGCTTGTCGCCATGCTCATCGACGACATATTCAACCCTTTCTTCACCGAGGTTTTTGCCGCTGCCGAGGCCACAGCCCGGAGCATGGGGTACCATCTTCTCCTCCTCCACTCCATCGAGCGGGGCTCGGATCTTTTGTACCTGCGGGATCTTGAGGAGAAATCCGTGGACGGTCTCATCGTGGCCACGCGGCTTGGGATTGCTCACCTCAAAAAAGCCTTCTCCACAAAGCTCCCCATGGTTTTTCTCGGGGGAAGTTTTGACGTCCCCTTCTCAACGAGCGTATTCCTCCCCGACAAAGACGGGGCATACCTTGCCACGAAGCACCTTCTCGAGCTCGGTCACCGGGACATTCTCTGCCTTGGTGGACCTGCAAAGTTTTCGCTCTTTCGGGAAAGGTTCGAAGGGTACGTAAAGGCCCTCACCGAGTGGGACCTTGCCCCCAACCCGCAACTCATGGTGGAAATGCGCCTCACCTTCGAGGAAGCCTACCGCTTCGGGAGAGAATTCCTGGGGAGAGCACAGGGCAACGTCACCGCCGTTTTCACCCATAACGACCCCTCGGCCCTGGGGATTCTGAAGGCCGCCCAGGACCTGGGGATAGACGTCCCTCGGGAACTCTCTGTTGTGGGTTTTGACAACACCTACGTGACCCGCTTCACCCAGCCACCCCTCACTTCCGTTGACCTCCCCAAAAAAATCATCGGGAAACGACTGGTGGAACTCCTCATCCGCCTCATCCAGGGGCACAACGTGGAGCCCTGCTTCATTGAGGAAGTCTCCCTCTCGGTGAAGGCCTCCACTGCTCCAAGAAGAAAGGAGGAAAAGTCTTGAGCTCACAGACCAAAATCACGGTTATTGGCGCCGGCAGCGCAGTATTCGGACCTCCAACAATTGCGGGTATCCTCAAAAACCCGGATCTCCGGGGAGTGGAGCTCTTCCTCCACGATATCAACGCCCAGGGTTTAGAGAAAATCCACGCCCTGGCAGAAAAACTCAACACCAATTTCTCCGCAGAGGCCCGAATCCGAAGCTCCACAAATCGTGAAGAGGCCTTAGACGGGGCAGATTTCGTCATCCTTTCCATAGCGGTGGACCGGGAAGAATGCTGGAAGCTTGACCGGGAAATCGCCCTGAAGTACGGCATCAACCACTATGCCGAAAACGGAGGACCGGGGTCTTTCGCCCATACGGCGAGAAACCTCTCCGTCATCATGCCCATCCTCCGGGACATGGAGAAATACTGCCCGAATGCCTGGCTTCTCAATTTCACGAATCCCGTTCCCAAAATCTGTACCGCCGCAGCACGGTACACCAAAATCAAAACCATCGGCATCTGCCACCAGATTCAGTTTGGGTACTTTATCCTTGCCGGACTCTTTGCCGAAGAACTCGGGCTCAAAATCCCTAAAGACTTCAACTTCCGCTGGAACGACCAGTCCATTGCCCTTTTTCGTCTCATGAGCAAAAAAGCCCGGGAACGATTCTTCATCCGTGCCTTTGGTCTCAACCACTTCACCTGGATGCTCTCGGTGACAGAACGGGAGACAGGGAAAGACCTCTACCCGGAAATCCGAGAGCGTGTCCCCAAAATTCGGAAAACCCTGCCTTCTTTCGAACCTCTCACCATGGAGGTCTTTGAAGTCTTCGGGCTTTTGCCCGTTCCCGGAGACTGCCACCTCTGCGAGTACCTCCCCTACACCCACAACATCCACCGCAAAACCTGGGAACGCTACGACATCCAGATGTACGATTTCGAGTGGGCAAAGCGGGGACGGGAAAGGATGTGGGAGGAGATTGAACGAGCCATACAGGGTGAGACCCCTCTCTCCCGCTTTGAAGAGCTTGAGACCGAGCGGGGAGAGTTCATCATTGCTGGGATCCTCCGAAACCTCAATGCCTATGAGGAAGCGGTGAACATCGCAAATTCCGGCTACATTCCCAATCTCCCTGAAGGAGCCATTGTTGAGGTTCCGGCACTTTTGGGAAGCGAGGGACCGGTGGGGCTTGGGGGAGGGAAACTCCCCGAGCCCATCGCAGAACTGTGCCGAAGGCAAATTCTTATTACGGAGCTCATGGTACGGGCTATCGTCGAAGAGGATAGAAAACTCGCTCTGGAAGCCCTGGCACTTGACCCTATGATTGACGACCTCGAGGTGGCACGGAAGATCCTTGAGGAATACCTCACCGTTTTTGCCCCGTACCTGGCGTTCAAACTCCACTGAGGAGGTGGTATGTTGAGAAAGAGCATATTTCTTCCAGATTCTGTTACTCGCGATAGCGAGCAGGGGGGAAATGCATGGGTTTGCTGAGGGATTTACCAAAGTTACGTAATTATGTCAGGAAAAGAGAATCAAGCTGGGATAGAACGGGGGGAAATAATGACAGGATACTCATCGCTCCCCAAGAGAGAAGGATCATAGCTGACATAGATGGTCCTGGCTGTATAACTCACATATGGATGACGATGGACTGCAAAGAGGAACACTTCCTCAGAAAAGTTATCCTGAGGATCTGGTGGGACAACGAGAGGGAACCCAGTGTTGAAGTTCCCGTTGGGGATTTCTTTGGAATGGGGCACAGTCTCACCAGGAATTTTGCCTCTTTGCCTCTTGCCATGTGCCCACAGGATGGGAAAGGCTTTAACTCTTTCTTTCCTATGCCTTTCTTTGAGCGAGCCAGAGTTGAAATACACAGCGAGTGTGCCCGGGAAAAACTTGTCCTTTACTACTACATAGACTACGAACTGTACCCTCACTCTGAGGATCTGGGAGATGTTGGATTGTTCCATGCTCAGTGGCGCAGGGAAAACCCTTGTCACGGGATCGTTCATCCTCCGGAAACCTATCACGAACCTGGTTTCAGGGGTTACAACCTCACCGGCGAGGAGAATTATGTCATCTTGGAAGCACAGGGGAGAGGCCATTATGTTGGTTGTATCCTGAACATTGAAAACCTTGGAGCACCCACGGCGTGGAACTGGTATGGAGAGGGAGACGATATGATTTTTGTCGACGGAGAGAAGTGGCCACCCTCTCTCCATGGTACTGGTACTGAGGACTACTTCAACTGTGCCTGGTGCCCTACCCAGGAGTTCATCGGACCTTACAATGGGATTCTGCTACCAGGAGGAAAGAACTGGTCAGGGAAGATCACACTCTATCGTTTTCACATCGAAGATCCCGTCTACTTTCAAAAATCAATCAAAGTCACCATTGAACATGGACACGCTAACGATAGATCTGACGACTATTCGAGCGTCGCTTACTGGTATCAAACAGAACCTCACCTGAGCTTTCCACCTCTTCTATCGGTCGAAGAAAGGTTACCAAGAGGAAAACACTGAAAAGGGGGTGATGCGTGAAGTGTGAAAGACTTAAAAAACTTCGAAAAGAACGATGTGCTTAAGTAGCTGTGGTGTTGAAAAGAGTTGATAACTTAAGGAAATATTTGAGGAGGTATGGAAAATGAAAAACTTTGTGTTTGCAAGCGTAGTATTGCTCAGTGTGTTTTGTCTGCTCATAGGAGCTGGATTTGCGCAGCAGCAAATCACCCTGAAGTTCTGGAAATTCGCAGCACCCGTTGATGACCCTATAATTGAAAAGTATATAAATTTGTGGAATGAACTGCATCCTGACGTCAAAGTCGAATTTGTCACCCTACCCTGGTCGGACTATGTCGGATTGGCTTTGCCAGCAGCATTTGCAAGTGGTGATGCTCCCGATGTCTTCTGGCTAAGTCCTGGAGACCTTTTGCGTTACGTAAACGAGGGGATGTTAGCTCCGCTGAATGAGCATGTGACAGAAACTGATTTAGCGGACCTTGTGCCAGCTGCTCGCCAGAGACCGACTATTGAAGGTGTGCTTTACGGTCTGCCAGTAGAAATGGAACCTGTGGCCATTTACTATAACGTCGATTTGTTCGAGGAAGCAGGCCTACGACCACCCAGGACCTTTGATGAACTTCTGAATACTGGAGAAAAGCTAAAAACTGAAGATCGTTACGCTCTGATCATTGAACCGGTACCCTCTTACTATCAGCTATTCGTCTGGTATCCCTTCCTTTGGGGGGCTGGTGCCGACGTTGTATCCCCAGACTGGAAAAAGGCCACCATGAACACCGAGGGTGCCATTGCGGCCTTGAAGATTTGGGGTGATTTAATCAAAAAAGGTCTGAGCCCTTCCACGCTTACGGCAGGAGGCTCCGGTAATATCGTGCACTTGCTCAATAAATTTGCCGCGATGCAGCTGGTGGGAATGTGGGCAATATCCGATCTCAAGCTGAATCCTCCCGACTTCAAAATCGACATCTTCCCTGTTCCCACACTGAACGAGAACCTCTCACCGGTGTCGGTTTTTGGCGGTTGGAATTTCGTCGTCAATTCTAAGTCTCCCCACCAGAAAGAAGCGATCGAGTTCAGTAGATGGTTTGTGTTCGAAAGCGACTTCCTGAAAGAATTCTGTGTGGATCGGGAATCAAAGCTTCCCAGCAGGGTAAGCCTTGTGGAAGCAAGCAAAGAGAAGTTTGCCGGAAACCCGCTCGCAAGGAAATTTATAGAAACAATTCTTCCTATTGCTCGTCCTGAACCAAGGTATCCAACCGACATTGCAAAGGCTCTTATGGATGCACTTTCTTTCGTCATGTTTGCGGACCTCCCTGCAGAGGAAGCGGCACGTCTGGCAAACTTCCAAATCCAGAACTTCCTGGACAATTACAAGGGCCGTATCGGTGCTTACACAGACTAAGTGGAATAGGAGGGTTGGGCCACTCCCAACCCTCCTTTAGGAGGTCCACATAAAGGATGTCTTGGAAATCGAAGCGATCGTATAGAAGCTACAAAAGAGCGCAAGTCTTTACTGGATATCTCTTTGTCCTTCCCGATCTCATCGGATTGGTCGTTTTTTATGTAGTTCCGGTCTTTTTGGCAGTATACCTTGGGCTTCATGAATGGAGCGGCTTTGGGGAGATGCGTTACGTTGGTTTTGCTAACTTTCGCAACATGGTCGCTGATGCCTTGTTTGTTCGATCGCTATGGACAACGTTTAAACTTGTGGTACTCTTTCTTCCCTTGAATTTTGCCATGAGCCTGGGACTTGCCCTGTTGGTTCAGGTTCCGAGCAGGGCTGTTAGTGTATTCAGAACAATCTACTTCACCCCGGTGGCTATTTCAGCCGTCTCGGTAGGTCTGATTTGGAGATTTATGTTTCAGTCCCATGGAGTCGTGAACGCGCTTTTGACAGGTCTGGGGTTGCCCAGGCAGCCTTTACTTGGTTCGTCCGGCCAAGCTTTACCGATCCTTATCAGTACCATTCTATACCAGTCGGTTGGATATTATATGGTGATTTTTATTGCTGGACTCAATGATATCCCTTTAACACTGTACGAAGCAGCTCGAGTTGATGGAGCAGAATGGTTCCAGAGGTTTAAGTTTATAACCCTGCCTCTCCTCAAGCCAGTGATCCTCTTCGTTTTAGTTATAAGCCTGTTGAACGCCTTCCAGGTCTTCGACCAAATCCAGATCCTCACCGCAGGAGGACCTGCCTACGCAACCACCACTACGGTTTTTTATGCCTACCGTATAGCGTTTGAGTTTTATAAGTTTGGCTACGGTGCGGCTATCAATTTTATCGTATTTCTTATGCAACTTATGATCTCCTTGCTGATGTTCAGGGTAATGAGAGGAGGGCGAATAGAAGAGTGAAAAAAAGAACTGCACATATTGGGATAGTAAAGTGGTTCGTCATGGGTATCATTGCTCTGATTATCTTGTTCCCCCTGTACTGGATGGTAAACGCCGCATTGAAGAGGGGTCCTGAGGTATTCAAGGTACCACCGCAATGGTTTCCGGTAAAACCACAGTGGCGAAATATCATTCCTGGGGTATTTCAGCACGCCCCTTTATATCCCCGGTGGATGCTTAATACACTCTTTATCTCTGCGGTTGTAACGGTAGTAGCTCTCTATTTACACGCCATGGCTGCGTATTCGCTTGCACGGTTAAATTACCCTGGGAGGAAGATAATCTTTTACACGATTATTTCCACTCTTATGATTCCAATTACCTCGATAATCATACCTGTTTTTATAATCGTTCGTGCCTTTGGCTGGATAGATACTTATATGGGCCTTATCATCCCGGCAATTCCACATGCATTTGGAATTTTCATGCTCCATCAATTTTATATCCAGTTTCCCAAAGACCTGGAAGAAGCGGCAGTGGTAGATGGATGTGGTCCGGCAGGCGTGTTCTTTAGAGTGGTATTGCCTAATTCCCGTTCGCTTCTGTCAGCATTGGCAGTATTTTTCTTTATAGCTAACTGGAATAGCTATCTCTGGCCATTGTTGGTAGTACGTACTCCGTCAATGAGAACTCTTCAACTTGGTATCGCCACTTTTGTGGGTCCCTATGAAAATCCCTGGGGCTTATTGATGGCTGCCAATGTTATTGCCACATTACCTACGCTTATTCTGTTCTTTTTCTTGCAACGTCAACTGATGACTTCCATAACCATGACCGGAATCAAAGGTTGAACTTCCTGTGGCAATCTTAGTAAAACCATGAATGAACTCATTAATGATGTAAAAATTGACGCCTTCCACTCGTTTCAGGACGAAATTATCCCTGTGATAGAATTCAAAAAACGTTATGGAGACAAAATCGGTATCTTGGGCGGTGTTGACATGGACAAGCTCTGCCGCCTTGAAAACACAGAACTACGCCAGTACGTCCGCAGCATCCTTCAGGAATGCATGCCATACCGTTACGCCCTTGGATCGGGGAACTCTATCGCTAATTACATACCGCTTGAGAACTACTTAGCAATGCTGGAGGAAGGCCTGAATTGGTTTGATAAGCAGTAAAACGAATAGAGCCAAATCCTCCACACTGAGGAGCGGATAGTTTTTTTCCTGCTTAGAAGGGCTTTATCCCAGCGTTGCGCACCTTGAATCTTGCATTCTCAAGTTCTGGTAAGGAGGTGGTGCACCAGAGAGAATGAGTTCTAAAAGTCACTATCCGGTGACTTTCTGAGATTGACTTCGGAAGGAGAAAGTTCTTATCGAACAGCTTGAGAAGCTCCACCCCAGTATCCACGTCGAGATGTAAGAAGGCCCCTCGGCCACCAACGTGCGGTCTTCATGACCCGCGCCACATCCCGAACGGTCCCCGTGGGCATTGCCATGCTTTCTGGAGCTTCCCAGTACGAAATCCCCTGGGACCAGATTTCTGCAGCCACCGTCCTCACTACACTACCCCTTGTGGCCTTCGTGGTGCTCTTTCAGCGGCGTATTGTCGAGGGTCTCACCGCCGGAGCGGTCAAAGGGTGAGGGAAAGGTACAGACCTCTCTGGCGCACGAAGGTGATGAAATCCCGGTAGAGCTCGTGATGGCAGAGGGTTTTGCCGTCACCAATGGCGATGAGTTTGGCACGAGCCCGGGTCAGCGCAACATTGAGCCGCCGAGTGTCAGCAAGAAACCCGATTTCCCCTCTGGGGTTACTCCGGACAAAGGACAGGATGATGACCTCCTTCTCCCGTCCCTGGAAACCATCTACGGTGCTCACCCGGATGGATGGAGAAAGGACCTTACTGATCTCATTCACCTGGTCATCGTAGGGGGTAATCACCCCAATCGCCTCCTCCGGAACCCCCAGAAGCAAAAGGTCCTCCACGATTTCCCTCACCAGGCGAACCTCAAGGGGATTCCAGAACGAAAAAGACCCCGGAAACTGCCGCTCAAAGCGGTTCTCGCAGAGCGCGGTATCGAGGAAGACGAGGGGCTTCCCTGGGTCCACCGCCTCCCGGTGACGGACCCCCTCCCGTAGCGTGATGCCGAGATCCTGTAGTGTCCTCCGGGCAACATCGAAAGCTGCCACAAGCCGCCCGCCGTAGAACTTCTCGTTGGGAAAAGCCATGATGTCCTCGTGCATCCGGTACTGGACGTTCAGGAAAGCAGAACGCTGCGGGTAGGTTTCTATGAGCCGCTCAAAGAGCGTCCGTGAGAGAACCGGCTGTGCCTCGAGGCTGAGAATGGTGGGCGGGAGTTGCTTGTGGTCCCCGCTCATGATAAGCTTCTGGCCTTTCACCACAGCCACCAGAGCAGAGGGTTCCGTGGCCTGGGACCCCTCATCCACAACGACAATGTCGAAGGACACATCCTCGAGGAACTCGCTCCCGGCGCCAATGTTGGTGCTCACCACAACCTCTGCCTCTTGAAGAACCTCCTGAATGGCCATTCGCTCAAGATGCCTGGCCTCTTCCGCAAGCTCTCTCATTTTTTCGTTCAGCGTAATCCAAAAAGCCATGGAACGTATCTTCTCCTGTGGCACCCCGCGCTTTGGGACACCTAAAGAAGCGAGGGAGCGGATTTCCTCATCGCTCATCCCCCGCCGCCACTGCGGTGAGGGTCGAAGGTACCGGTCCCGTTCCTTCTTCAGTGCCTGCACTTTCTCCCAGAGCTCCGCCACCCTGCGGTACACAGGCCGGCTCTCCACCAGGGCGAACAGGGTGTGGCTGAGGAGCGTCCGCTCCACCCTCGCCGGATGGCCAACCCGCACCACCCTGACCCCCCGCTCCACAAGCCCAAGGAGGAGGTTGTCGCAGGCCGTGTTGGAGTCGGCCGTGGCCAGGACCTTCTTCCCTCGTCGCACCTCCTGGAGGATGTACTCCAGGATGGTCCGGGTTTTCCCTGTCCCTGGAGGGCCATGGACGAGGAAGAGCAGGGGTTCCGCAAGGGCCCTCCGGACCGCCTCCTGCTGGGAGGGATTGAGGTCCCGGTCGGCAAAGGCTACCCCACTCAGTGGTGCGACCGAAACCCCGTCACCTTCTCCAAGGAGAACTTTTTTGAGCGGGTACACTTCCGGGGTTACCCCGGCAAAGCGGGTCAGGGCTTCCTCCATTCTCCGGAAAGCAACGTCGTTGACGTAGAGGTCAATCCGGAGATTCCGCCGCTCGACCCATGGGGGAGGGAAATCCGGAAAGGCCACGGTGATGGAACGGGAGGTGATTTCCGTCACCGTCCCCTCGATGCCGCTCCGCAGAGGATCCCTCCCATGGCTCACCAGGACCACATCGCCAACCCGAATCTCGGTTTCCCCGAACTCCCTCTCCCGCCCGAAACGGACAAGGTGGAAGCCCCCAACCTCCCGCCCCACGTATTTCCCCGAAAGGCCAAGGAGCGCCCGCCCCTTCCGCTCCCGCGCTTCAGGAGAGAGGGTACGGATTTCCTGCCGCATGACTGCAATCTGTGCTTCCCGCTCCTTTTTGAGAGCTTCTCGAAAGACGGCAAGATACGAGTGGCTATTCCTTCCGGTATGGTTCATACCGAGCCGGAGGCACTGCCCTCCCCACAAAGCCCGAAAGGACGAGAATGGTCACAAGGTAGGGGATGAGGAGGATAATCTGGGAGGGAAGGACACCCAGAGCCTGCAGGCGCATCTGCAGGGCGTCGGCAAACCCAAAAAGGAGGCTACTTAGAAGACACCCCAGAGGGGTCCACTTCCCGAAAATCATCGCCGCAAGGCCGATGAATCCCCGACCGCTCGTCATTCCCCAGGCGAAGAAATTGAGATGTCCCAGGGAGAGGAACACGCCCCCGAGACTTGCCACCAAAGACCCAGCCACAACCCCAAGGGTCTTGTAGCGGAAAACGTCAATCCCTGCGGTGTCCGCTGCCTGGGGATTTTCGCCCACTGCCCGCAGACGCAACCCCCAGGGGGTGGCAAAGAGGAAAAAGTGGAGGACGAAGACGAGGACTACGGCGAGGTACACCAGGAAGGTGTGCTCGTTGAGGACCGGCCCAAGATAAGGGAGACGGGCAAGAAGGTCACTGCGAAGGGGAGCGAATCCCGAAACGGCTTCCGAAGCCCCCCGGGAACCCCAGATTTTCTGGGAAAGGAAAGCGCTGAGCCCAAGGCCAAAAACGTTGACCCCTGTTCCCACCACAATCTGGTTCCCGAAAAAGCGCACGGTCAGAACGGCAATGATAAGCCCCCAGAGGAATCCCGAAGCCAGGCCCCCCAGAAATCCCAGAAGGGAGGAAGAGGTGAAGTAGGTCACAAGCACTCCAAAGAACGCCGAGGTGAGCATGATGCCCTCAAGACCGATATTCACCACCCCCACCCGCTCACAGAGGAGTCCCCCCAAAGCGGCAAAGAGGATGGGCGTTGCCATCCGGAGCTGAGCCTGAAAGAGACTCAGGTTGATGATTTGCGAGAGGCTCATGCGCTACACCTCGCTCCTGCGGGGTTTCCTGCGGCGTGCAAGGAGCTGCTCGATGAGAACGGGCGCCGCAACAAGGAGAATCACCAAAGCCTGGATAATGAGCGAAAGGTCAAGGGGGACTTTGGTCACCCGGGTCATGGTCATGCCCCCTGCCCGGAGCATCCCAAAAAGGAGCGAGGCAAAGATACATCCCAGGGGATGGAGCCGCCCCACAAGGCTCACCGCAATCCCATCCCATCCGTACCCCGGGGAAAACCCATCCACGAACCGCCCATGGACCCCGAGGATTTCTCCCCCTCCCCCGACACCGGCGATGAATCCGCTCAGGACAAAGGCGAGAATCTGATATCTCCGCACGGAAATCCCCCGGTTTTCCGAAGCCTCAGGGTTTGCGCCCACCGCCCGGATGCTGAAGCCAGGAACGGTTCGCTCGAGGAACCACAGAACGAGAAACGCCAGCCCCAGGGCAATGGGAAAGGCAAGGGAAAGTTGCGTTGGAGGGAGAATCCGCGGAAGTCGTGCCGAGGGGGCAACAGGTTCAGTCTGCGCCACCCACCCTGGAGCCTTGAGGGGGTAATTCACAAAGTAACTCGTGAGGTAGAGCGCCACATAGCTCAGCATCATGGTGGTGATGACCTCATGGGCCCCGAGGTACACCTTAAGGAGCGCCGGAAAGAGGGCGTACACCGCACCTCCAAGACCCCCGGAAAAGAGGGCAAGAACCGCATGCAGGGGAAAGGGCAGACCCCGGAAGGAAATCCCAAAGAGGGCGGCGGTGAAAGCCCCGATGAGGAACTGCCCTTCAATGCCGATATTGAAAATCCCCGAGCGGAAAGCCAAAAGAAAGGCCAGTGAGGTGAAGAGAATGGGCGTGGCCTGGGTGAGGGTCTGCCCGATGGCGTTTCGCGTCCCGAAAGCTCCCCGAAAAAGGGCCCAGAGTGCCGAAAACGGAGGATATCCGGTGAGGAAAAGCACCAGCATCCCCAGAAGGAAGGCAAGACCAATGGCGAAAAGTTCCACAGGGACGGTCAATCTAAGCCTCATGGAGTACCTTCCCTCCCATGAGGAGCCCAAACTGGTACTCGTCGCTTTCTGGAGAGAGTTCACCAGCGATACGCCCCTCGTACATCACAAGGACCCTGTCGCTCAGCGCCCGTACTTCGTCAAGGTCAGCAGAAATGAGCAATACCCCTTTTCCCTCGCGCTTTACCCCAAGGAGGATGTGGCGGAGGTACTCGGTGGCGGCGACATCCAGCCCCCGGGTGGGCTGACAGGCCAGGACGAAAAGGGGGTGGAAAGCCAGCTCCCGGGCAACCACAACCTTCTGCTGGTTGCCACCGCTCAAAAAACGTAGCGGCGTGTCTTCACTTGGAGTAACGATGCCGAACTCCTGAATCTTCTGGCGGGCAAAATCCCGAATACGGGCAAAATCCAGGGTCATCCGCCCTTTCCGGAAAGGAGGCTCCGTTTCAAACCCAAGGAGCAGGTTCTCCTTGACAGAAAAGTCCAGAATAACCCCCCGGCGGTGGCGGTCCTCAGGAATGTGGGCCATTCCCTGGAGGATTCGTCCCTTTGGAGGAATCGCCGTGATGTCCCTCCCCCGGAAAATCACCTTGCCCTTTTTGGGCTTTCGCAAACCCACCACCACCTCGGCGAGTTCCGATTGGCCATTCCCCTCAACCCCGGCAATCCCGAGGATTTCTCCTGCGTGGACTTTGAGGGAAACGTCCTGAAGGGGTACTCCAGGGGGGTCAGTGAACACGTGGGAAAGCTCAAAAAGCACCTCTTCTTTCGCAAGGCGCTCCCGTGGAAACTCAAAAAAGACCTTCCGTCCCACCATCATCTCCGCAAGCATCTGGGGAGTGGCCGAAGAAACCGGAAGCGTGCCCACTTTCTTCCCCCGGCGCAGGACCGTCACCCGGTCGCAGAGGGCGAAGATTTCCCGGAGCTTATGGGAGATGAAAAGAATCGTTTTCCCCTGGGCCTTCAGGCGATGGAGGGTTTCGATGAGCTGGTCAACCTCCTGGGGAGTCAAAACCGCCGTGGGCTCATCGAGAATGAGGATCTCGGCTCCCCGGAAAAGCACCTTGAGGATTTCCACCCGCTGCTGCACCCCAATCGGCAACTCCCCAGCGTTCTTCGCAAGGTCCAGGCGAAAACCCGTCTCCTCAAGCAACCGCTCAACCTCGGCGAAGGCCCGAACCCGGTCTACCCGGAGACCCCGGCGGGGTTCCCGCCCCAGGACGATGTTCTCCCACACCCGAAGGTGCGGGACAAGCGTCAGGTGCTGGTGGACCATGCCGATGCCAAGGCGAATGGCATCGAAAGGGCTTGCAATGTGGACTTCATGTCCCCGGAGGAAGATGCGCCCTTCATCGGGGCGGTACAGCCCGTAAATGCAGCTTGAGAGAACGGACTTTCCCGCCCCGTTCTCTCCCAAAAGCCCGTGGATTTCCCCCTCTTCGACGTCGAGGTCAATGTGGTCGTTGGCCACAACCTCACCAAAGCGCTTGGTGAGGCCCCGGACCGAGAGCACCACCATACCTCATCCACCGAATTCCGGCGGTCGGGGAACCCGGAGTTCTCCTTTCGCTATCTTCTCCCGGGCTTCGAGCATCTTCTCCATCGCCTCTTTGGGAAGTTCCACCGCGTGCTTGAAGCCAAATCGCTCCTCCCAGAGGGGCTCCTCTTCGGGGAAGCGACAGTTGCCAATCCACCCTTCCGCAACCCCCTTCTCAAAAACACCCCCCTGGAAGGTTCCTGCAAAGGCCGCCTTGATCGTCTCGTACACTGCGACGTCCACGCGCTTCGTGAGGCTGGCAAAAATGTGCCCGCCCAGGTAACACTGGCAGGCGTCCACGCCCATGGCGTATACCCCACGCTCTTTCGCCGCCTCTAAAGCCCCAAGACCGCTTTTTCCTGCTGCCGCCCAGATGACGTCACACCCCTGGTCGATGAGGGAAAGGGCGAGCTCTTTCCCCTTGGTCGGATCAGCCCACCCGCCGACGTACACCGTGGGGAGGACCACCGCTCCCGTATTCGCCCACTTCACCCCCTCCTCAAACCCCAGGAAGAAATCGCGGATGAGGGGGATGTCCATGCCGCCCACAATGCCAATTTTCCCGGTTTTCGTCATGTACGCCGCAGCGATACCCAGGAGGAACCCTCCTTCATTAGCCTTGAAAAGGAGCGAGGCCACGTTGGGCTGGTTCACCACCATATCCACGATGGCGAACTTCTGCTCCGGGAACTCCTGGGCGATTTTGTTCAAGGCATCGGCCTGGTCGAAGCCAATGCAGACGATGATCTCGTACTCTCCCGAAGAGGCGAAGTCCCGCTGGTAGCCTTCGTACTCGGCAATGGCCTTGGGCTCCACGTAATCGAGTTCCACCCCGAGTTCTTCACTGGCCCTGAGCGCTCCAGCGTAGGAAATGTCGTTGAACGACTTATCCCCAAGACCCCCCGTGGCGAGAATGAGCCCGATCTTCTTCGGTGCCGCAAAAGCCCAGGACGAGAACACCAGAAGCACAATGACTGCCCACAAAACTCGCTTCATCCTCGAAAAACCCCCCTTCGAAACAGTGGATTCTCCTCCATTGTACCGTGTACGGAAAGAAAGGCAAAGCCCCTCCTTACCACACCATATCATATTTCTCGGCCTGGGGTGGCTTTTCTCAGGAGACCCCGGGAGAAAGGAGAGCATTACGGGCACAGGGCCACCTTTGCGGTGGCCCCCGTGCTTACTGCCGCTTCACGATTTCCACCACTTCCCCCATGGGGCCGGAAAAGTAGGCGTAGTGGAATCCGTGGCTTTCGGTGGGGGGAAGGAGTACGGGCACACCCTGGGTTTTCAAAAACTCGAAGACCGATGCGACATCATCCACCCAGAGGGCAAGGTGGAACCCGGAAGGGTTAGTGAACCCTTCCGGGTTCTCCGGCGCAAGAAGCTCAAGGAGTGTGTTCCCCAGAGAGAGAAAGGCGATGTCAGCTCGCTCACCCTCGTCGAAGAACCGCTCAAGGAGGGTGCACCCGAGGAGATCCCGGTAAAACCGCAGGCTCTCCTCCATATTTTTTGTCACAAGCGCCACGTGGTGAACACCCAGAAACCGCATGGGAAAGCCCTCACTCCACGGTGACTTCACTGGCAAAGTGGCGGTACTTTGGAATGACCCGCTCCTCGAGGACCTCGAAAGTCCCCGAAAGCCGGATATCCCGGGACGACGCGCCGATCATGACCTCGAAAGTCCCGGGTTCCACCACAAAGCGCATATGGGCGTCATAAAAGGCGAGCTGTTCTGGGAAGAGAGTGAAGGTCACCGTTTTCCGTTCACCGGGAGCAAGGCGGATCTTCACAAAGCCTCTGAGTTCCTGCCGCGGCCGCACACAGGAAGCCACTTTGTCCCTGAGGTAGAGCTGCACCACTTCCTCACCCTCACAGGTCCCCGTATTCTCCACCGTACACTGCACCGTCACCGGTTCAAGCCCCCTGACCTTCTCAGGGGTGATCTGGAGGTCCCGGTACGCAAAGGTCGTATAACTCAGGCCATGCCCGAAGGGGAAAAGGGGCTCTGCGTCCACCGTGACGTACTCGCTGAAGGAGGTGGGCTTGCGGTTGTAGTACACCGGGACCTGTCCCGAAGCTTTCGGGAAAGAGACGGGGAGTCTCCCCGAGGGATTGTAATCCCCAAAAAGGACGTCGGCAATGGCATTACCCCCCTCCTCCCCAGGATACCAGGCCTCAAGAATAGCGGGAATATGTTCGTGTTCCCACAAAAGCTCAAGAGGCCTTCCGTTCACCAGGACGAGGACGATGGGTTTCCCAAGTTCATGCAGGGCTTTGAGGAGGTTCCGCTGCGCTTCCGGGAGCGCAAGGTCTACACGGTCACTCCCTTCTCCGGAAAGGGACTGGCGGAAGAGCCCACTGCGCTCACCTAAAACGGCGACGATAACCTCGGCTTTCTGAGCGACCTCCAGAGCTTCCCGAAGGTCTTCTTCCGAAGACTCAGTCAGGCCGCATCCCCGGGCGTAGAGGACCTGGGTTTCCGGAGAAACCTTCGCCTTTATCCCCTCAAGGACCGTCACGGTGGGGACGGCCACCTCCCAGCGGGCTTCCCTCCCCTTCCAGGCGAGGACACTGGGAACATGGGTGGTGAAGCTGTAGTCTCCGTGGAGGTTGATGGGGTCATAGGCATTGGGGCCGATGACGGCAAGGGTCCTGAGGTCTTTCTTGAGAGGGAGAACCCCATCGTTTTTGAGAAGAACCAGTGATGCCCGGGCAGCTTCTCTTGATAGCGCTCTATGCTCTGGGGGGTCAAGGAGTACCACATTCCCCGGATCGGCAAAGGGCAGACCCTCAAGAAGCCCGAGTTCATACTTCACCACAAGCACTCTTCGAACAGCCTCATTGAGCACCTCCTCACTGATGCAACCCTCCCGTACCGCGGCAACAAGGTGGGGGAAGCAATCGGCGTCAGGAAGCTCGATATCAATTCCTGCCCGGAGAGCCAGAACCGCGGCTTCCTTTTCGTTCTCTGCCACGTGGTGGAAGGTCGCAAGCATCCGGACCGCCTCGTAATCCGAGACCACGATTCCTCCAAAGCCCCACTCTTCCCGCAGGACCTTCGTGAGGAGGAATGACGAGGCCGCACAGGGCACACCGTCAATCTCGTGGTAGGCGTTCATCAGTGAACGCACTCTTGCCTCCCGGACAGCCACCTCAAAGGGGAAGAGGAACACTTCCCGCAGCTCCCTCTCTCCAACCTTTGCCGGGGCGAGGTTTCGTCCCCCCTCGGAGATACCATAGGCCGTGAAGTGCTTCGCCGTGGCGACGATGCCTTCTCGCAGGTCCTCCCCCTGAAGGCCCCGAATGTAGGCGGAGGCCATCCGGGAAACGAGATAGGGGTCCTCCCCAAAGGTCTCTTCAGTCCTCCCCCAGCGAGGATCCCGGGGGATGTCAAGGACCGGGGCCAGACCCTGGTGCACGCCGAGAGCTCGCATGGTCTTCCGGATGGCAGTGGTGACGTTCTGTACAAGCTCTGGATTGAAGGTGCTGGCAAGACCAATGGCCTGGGGGAAAACGGTTGCCCTCTTACACAAAAGCCCACTGAGGCACTCCTCGTGAATCATTGCCGGGATGCCAAGCCGCGTCTTTTCTTTGAGGAAACGCTGAATGGCGTTCCCGAGTTCCACGGCCTCCTCCGGCTCAAGATCCGGAGTCCCCAGAAGGCGGGTGATCTGGCCAATGCCATGAGCAAGAACGGTCCTCGCCTTCTCCTCAGAAAATTTTCTCCCCTCAAGGAGTCTGCTCGCATGCACCGCACAGAGCTGGGCCACCTTCTCCTCAAGGGTCATACGGGAAAGGAGCTCATTCACTAGTGCCATACCCTCTTGCATCAACCTCTCCTCCTTCCTTCATTTTGCCCATTTGTGACACCGCACAAGAACCCCGTCGACCTCGACTTCCTGCGGCACTTCCCGGCTACAGAGTTCCCAGGCCTCGGGGCATCTTCCGGCAAACTTGCACCCTGTTCTGAGGTATTCCTCCCGCTCCTCGAGAAAAACAATCCGTTCTTCAAGCCGCTTTGCCGGATCCGGTTCCGGGATGGACTCAAGAAGGAGCCTCGTGTAAGGGTGCCTGGGGTTCCCGAGGACCTCCTCCACCTTCCCCATCTCCACGATGTTGCCCCGGAACATCACGGCAATGCGGTCGCTCACGTAGTACGCTGTGGCTAAATCGTGGGTGATGTAGAGGACGCTCACCGCAAACTCGTCGCAGAGCTTGCGGAAGAGGTTCACGATGGACATGCGCAGCGACGCATCGACCATGGAGACCGGCTCATCGGCAACAAGAAGGGACGGATTCGTAAGGAGAGCCCGGGCGATGGAAGCCCGCTGGAGCTGTCCTCCGGAGAACTCGCTGGGGTATTTCCCCTCAATTTCCTCAAGGGAAAGCCCTACTGCCTGGAGCTTTTCCTCAATGAGCCTTTCGGCCTGATCTTTCTGGGCAGCGAGTTTGAAATTAAAGACCGTCTCAAAAAAGTAACTCTCCACCTTCCGCAGAGGGTTGAAGGTCTCGAAGGGATTCTGGAATACTGCCTGGACCTCCCGGAACCAGGACTTGCGGTCCGTAAACTCCTCAAGGGCTTTTCCCCGGTAACGGATGGTTCCCCCCGTGGGTGGCTCAAAACCCAGAATCATCCGGGCAGTGGTGGTCTTGCCGCAGCCGCTCTCCCCAGCGAGGGTGAAGATTTCCCCTTCTTCAATGGTGAAGGAAACCCGGTCCACCGCTGTGAGGCGAAGGCGGGAGAAAATACTCCCTAAGGCAAAAACCTTGGTGAGGTTCTGCACCTCAAGAAGTAACGACATGACTTGCCCTCCTCAGGAAACAGGCCACCTTCTGCTCTCCAACCTCCTCGAGTTCAGGAACCTCCTCACGACAGCGTTCAAAGGCAAAGGGACAGCGAGGGTGAAAAGGGCACCCCGGAGGAAGCTGCGCAAGGGAGGGAGGGCTTCCCGGGGCACTCTCCCGCAGGCGTTTATCCCCAATGCGGGGAAGGGAACGGATGAGGTACTGGGTGTACGGATGCAGAGGGGTGGTGAAAATATCCTGGGTCCACCCTTCCTCCACAATTCTTCCCGCATACATGATAGCCATCCGGGTGGTCACGGTAGCGTGAATTCCCATGTCGTGGGTCACAAGGACAATGGTGTTGCGGAGCTTTCGCTGGATGTCGAAAAGAAGCTGCAGCACGGCCCGCTGGGCCACAACATCTAAAGCCGTGGTGGGCTCATCGGCAAGGATAACCCGGGGATTCAGGAGTGTCGCCAGGGCGATAGCCACTCGCTGGCGCATGCCTCCTGAAAGCTGGTGAGGATACGCTTCGAGGATTTTTGGGGAAAGTCCCAAACGTTCGAGGTGTTCCTCGGCATGACGCAGAAGTTCCTGGCGCATTTTCTCCGAAACATGGCTTTCCAAAAAATCCATGAAAGTCGTCCGGAGTCTGGCCACAGGATTGAAAACGCTCATGGACCCCTGGGGGATATAGGAGATGTAGGTCCAGCGGAGTTTCTGCCGTTTCCCCTCAGGGAGAGCAAGGGCATCGAGGTACTCCCCATCGACCCGGTACAGCACCCGCCCTCCAAAGTGCCGCAGGGGCGGCTCAAGGTTCCCCAGAAGGACCTTAAGAAGCGTCGTCTTCCCGCAACCACTCTCTCCGGCCAGGCCGTATACGGTGTTTTCGGGAATAACGAGACTCACCCCGTTGACTGCTCTCACAACCTTCTTCCCTCGCGGGGTCTCGAGGACGTAAAACGCCTGGAGGTCTTCGGCTCTGATTACCGGAAGCATCAGGATCGCGCCCCAATCCGCTGAATTCGCATTCGAGGATCAAGGTATTCGCTGACACTCACAGAAAGCCAGTACAGGGCCACAAGGAGGAGAATCGTGAGCACCACAGGCGTGGAAATCCACCACCAGTGCCCGAGGAGCATCGCTTGATACGTGATGGCCCACTGGAGTGTGGTCCCGAGGGTCGGGATTTCAAGACGCACAAGACCGAGAATAGCAAGGACAATCTCCATGCCAATGGCCCAGGCGATGTTGTTGATGAGTGTGGAGAAGATGAGGGGGGTGGTGAAGGGAAGGTACTCCCGGATGACCAAACTCATCGTCCCATTCCCAGAGAGCGCCGAAGTTTTGGTGAACTCCCGCTCCCGCAGACTCAGAATCTGGGACCGTATGGTGCGGGCATCCCAGGCCCATCCAAAGAAGGCGAGCAAAAGCCCTGTGTTCACCAGGGTCATGCTCCCCCGAAGGAGCATCGCCACCATGACGAGAATAAGGAAGAGGGGAATGACCAGGAGTCCATCGGCAAGCCCCATGAGAACCCGATCGAGAGTCCCGCCCCGGTATCCAGCAACAAACCCCACAAGAATCGCTACAATCCGGGAAACCAGCCCGGCAATGAGGGCAATGATGAGGGAATTCCGGATGGAGAAAGTAGCCTCCCAGAAGACGTCCTGCCCTTTGGAATTGGTCCCGAGGATATGGGCTCGGGAAGGGGGCCTGTCCCGGGGAACCTGGAGCTGGCGGATCGGGTCGTAAGGGGAGGCAAAGGAGAGAAAGGCCAGGGCTACCAGAAAGAGGAAAATGACAAAGCCTACGGCGAAACGGTAGTCTCTGAAGAGTTCTCGCAGGGCCTCCATGGTCTCACCTACCGGTGCCGGATTCGGGGATCAAGAAGGGGGTAGAGGAGGTCTAAAAGGAGCACGGCCGTGGCGATGGTGAGGATGGAAAGCACGGTGATGCCCATGACGAGGTTATAGTCCCCCCGGGTAACTCCCCGATAAAGCAGGAGGCCCATCCCCGGATACGAGAAGACCATCTCCACGATTAAGACACCGCTAAAGACCTGCCCCAGGGCCAGGGCCAATTGCGTCACCTGGGGGAGCATGGCGTTTTTGAGGACATAGCGGAAAACCACCCGCCGTTCCTTCACCCCACCCACCCGGGCATATTCCACGAAATCCTCCCGCTTCACGTTCTGCACAAGGAGCTTCATCTGCTGGAACCAGACCACCCCACCGAGAATCACAAGGGTGAGAGCAGGAAGAAAGGAGCCCCGGAGAATCGCAAGAACAAGCTCAAGGTTCAGGGCCATCCCTCGCCCAATGCTTAGGCCCCGAGCCGGGAAAAGGGGCCACACATAAGCGAAAAGAATGAGGAGCACCACGCCGAATATGTAGTGAGGGATAGGGCGAATGACCATGATAACAGCATCGAGGATTTTCGACCAGGACTTCCCCGAAAAATACCCGGCGATCCCTCCGATGATATTGCCAAGCGCCCAGGAGAGAACGGTCGAGGTGGCGAAAAGGCCTATGGTCCAGGGGAGGTAAATGCGAAGAAGCTGCGCTACTGGCGTGGGGAACTGGAAGAAGGAGGGGCCAAAATCAAAGGTGAACACCCGCCGCCACATGGTGAGGTACTGCTCAAAAAGGCTTCCCTTGAGGCCGTAGAGCTCCTTCAGAGTTTCCATGAGGTTCCGCACCGCCAATGGATCCAGCGAAGCCCCCTGGGCCTGAATTTGAGCAATGATTTCCAAAACCGGGTCCTGACCCGTGAGACGAGGAATGAAAAATACCGCAGTAATACCACAGAACACAACGAGCACATACTGCACAAGCCTTGGAACAAGGTAATCCCGGACGAATCGCATACCTGACCTCCCCAGGGTCCCCCGGGGATCCCCGGGGGACCCTAAGACGTTACAGATTCACTCCTTTGCCCTCTTCAGGAACGGCAGCATGTACTTGAAGTTCGGCCAGTGCTGGTATGGCTGCGAGTAGGGGTTCTCGGCTCCGGGGTAGTTCGTCCAGTAGTACTCATCCCAGGCCACCGCACCGCAGTATCCGTAGGTGGGAATGGTGGGCATCTCTTCCACAACAATCTTGAGGGCCTCAAGACCCAGAAGTCGGGTAGCTTCAACCTCGGTGAAGGGGTTTGTGGTTTCCATCTTCTTCAAAAGCTCATCCAGTCGAGGATCAGACCACCGGGCGGCTCCACCGGGACCAAGGGTTACCGCCTGGCCGATGGGAACAAGGAGGCTTGAGTGCCAGACGTCAAAGGTCCTCGAGAGGTCCACACCCACACCCCAGGGCTCCGCTGCCGGCCACATGGTACCGACTTCAAACTCACCCATAAGGTGCAGGCTGTTGAAGGCCTCGGTGGCGTTGACCGTAGCGTCAATCCCGAATTTCCTCCACTGCTCAGCAGCAGCCATGGCGTTGCGGTAGTGATGATGTGCAGGATTCGTATCGGTGACAATAGTAATCTTCCAGGGATTGCCATTGGGGAGGTACCACTTGCCATCGGCGCCTTTCGTGAAGCCGTGCTTTTTGAGGAGCTTCTCGGCCACCTCCGGGGCGTACTTCCACCAGCCCATGCCGAAGATTTCCCGAATGGCCTTGGGGTCCTCAGGAACAGGGTACCCTCGCTCTTTGGCTGCCTGGGCAAGTTTTGCAGGAATTTCCGGATCATAGGGCTTGAACTTTTCGCCATTCCCAAGGTCAAGCTCGAAGTTTTTGAGCCACTCCTCTAAGGGGTTGAAGAAGGCCTCAACGTAAGCTGGAACAGGTGGGAGGTGAATGGGGCTTACTGGTGCCATGAAGTCAAAGGCCGTAGCCATGTACTCCACCATGTTGATGGCAAGTACCAGTGCCCACCGCACATCTTTGATGTTGTACGGCTCCACCATGTTGTTGAACATGATACCCGTGATGCAGGGGTCGATGTTCACCACCCAGGGCCAGTCTTTCCGCCAGGCTCGGGCGGTGTTGCTTCGCTCAAGGACCACTCGAAGGCCCTCGGGAGCATACTGCGCCATGTCGAGTTCGTGCCGGAGCTGGGCAAGAATTTTTGCCTCTTCAGTCTCAAAGGCCTGGAAGAGGACGTACTTTGGTTTGGGTTCCCCATAGAGCATCCCTGTGGGGGTCTTCTCCCAGTCCCCCCGCCGCTCCCACAACGTCCAGAACCCGGCAGGATCGTAGTCCTTCAGAACGTACGGACCGCATCCCACAGGAGGGTTGAATTCGAAGGCGACAGGGTCTTCGACCTTCTCAAAGACGTGCTTGGGCATGATACGCAGGCATCCCCAGCGGTCGAGGAAATGGGAGTGAAACCGGGAGTTCGGCTTTTTGAGCTCCACAACTACGGTATAGTCATCGGTCTTGTAGACTTTATCCACGAATTCTGCCATGGGCCCATGGTAGAGGAGCCCGGGGGTCTTCACGTGGAGGTCGATGGTGTACACCACATCGTCAGCGGTGAAGGGTACTCCATCGCTCCAGGAGACACCCTGGCGGAGTTTGATGGTCATTTTTGTAAAATCTTCACTATAGATGGGCATTTCTGCAGCAAGTCCCGGGATGATTTCTCCGGTGGCGTAGTCCACCGTCCAGAGAGGTTCACAGACAAGCTGCTGCAAGCCTCTATCCTGCCAGCGCCATCCCGCCCAGAGGTTGAAGTTGCTTGGGGTACCGACACGGCCGGTGAGCTGGTCAACGATGAGGGTCTCTTCCCTTGGCACCCCACCCGGAAGCTGGGCGAGGGCAAGACCCCCAAGAAGTACGAGAAGCACCACCGCAATTCCCAGAATCCCCTTCTTCATAATTCTCCCTCCTTCTCTCTCGTTTTCTGGGGACTTCACACAGTACTCCACTCCACAAGCCGACACGGAAGGACCACGCTCTTCCCCTCACCTCCCTGAATCCTCTCCATAAGGATTTCCGCTGCCACCTTCCCCAGCTCTCCCAGGGGTTGCTCCACCGTTGGGATTGGGGGATCCGTGTACTTCACCGCCTCAATGCCGTCAAAGCCAAAGATGGCGAGGTCTTCGTGGACCCGAAGGCCTCGTTCCTTTGCTACCTGCAAAGCCCCAATGGCCATTTTGTCGTTAGCGCAGAAAACTGCAGTGGGGAGAGGATGGGTTTCCAAGAGCCTCTCCATCGCTTTTCGCCCGCTCAGCCGGCGGAAATCCCCCTCCACGATGTACTCCCGACGAATAGGGATTCCCCGCTCGATGAGGGCATCAAGATAGGCCCGGTATCGTTCCTCCGCATGGCGGTGCCCCTGAGGACCGCGGATGTGGGCGATGCAGGTGTGACCTTGCTCAAGGAGATACCGCATGGCTTCCCTCGCCCCTCCATAGTGGTCGATGTCGACGTAGCTCACCCCGTCACCCTCCACCCTCTGGTTCACCACGACAAAGGGGAAACCTTCCCGCACCAGGTCGCTGACCTCCGGGTACTGCACCGGCCAGTGGGAGAGGATGAAGAGTCCCTCAAAGAGGCGATTACGGGCAATATCAAGGAGGGCTTCCCGCTTGTCCAGGGGGTGTCCATTGAAGAACTCTCCTCTCACCACGATCTGGAGGTAGTACCCCGAGGAAGAGGTAGCCGCAAGGAGGCTGTTGATAAGGTCCCCGTAGAAGGTGGAGAGTTTTCGGTCTTCCCGGATGAAGGCGCAAAGAAGAACCGTCCTCGTTTTCCCCTTGACGAGATTCCGGGCCAAAACGTTGGGACGGTACCCAAGCTTCTGGACCGCTTCAAGGACCTTTCTTCTGGTCTCTTCAGAAACCTGCCCCTTGTTGCTCAGAACAAGGGACACCGTTGCAGGCGAGACCCCTGCCAGACGGGCCACATCTTTGATGGTGACCGGCACAGGTGACGCTCCTTAAAACGGTTTAGCTTTCAAGGGAATTATAATGTTGCTCTTCTGAAAAGTCAACATGAAGAATGCAAAAATTTCTAAAAACGTTTTAAACCATGGCAGTGCGGCAAAAGAAAACACCACCAGGTTGCAGGAACGCTCAGAAGGTAACAGGAACTACGCTTTTGCGAGAAAAAGCCTGGAACCTTGTTTCAGGCACCGTACAGGTGGCAGCGAACAAGATGCCCCACTTCAACCTCCCGCATGCCTGGTTCTTCTCTCCTGCAGACCTCTCGGGCCTCACGGCAGCGGGGGTGGAACACGCAGCCTGGAGGGAGATTCACGGGACTCGGGATTTCCCCTGTGGAGACGATCTTTTCCGGCTTGAGCCGCTCTTCCTCTTCGGAGATCACGGGGATTGAGGAAAGGAGCATCTGGGTGTAGGGGTGGAGAGGACGTTCAAAGAAGACCTGAGCCGGAGCAAGTTCCATAATCCTTCCAAGGTACATGATGGCCACCCGGTGGGCGATATTCCGCATGAGGCTCAGGTCGTGAGTGATGAAAAGATACCCGAGGTGCCGCTCTTTCTGAATCCGAACAAGAGTATTGATGATCTTTGCCTGGATGGAAACGTCCAGGGCAGAAGTCGGTTCATCGAGGACAAGCAGCGATGGCTCGGTCGCAAGCGCCCGGGCAATGGCGACCATCTGTTTCTCTCCACCACCCAGGGCTCTCGGGTACTTCTCAGCGTAATCGGGCGGGAGTTCAACGATATTCAGGAGCTCTTCCACCCTTTCCCGGAGCTTCCTTCCATCCACCAGGCGGTGGACCCGAAGAGGAAGCTCGAGAATTTCCCGAACGGACCGACGGGGGTTGAGAGAAGACCCGGGATCCTGGAAGACAATCTGGAGCTCTTTTTTGAGCGCCAGGGAACGACGAGCATGGGGCATGGTGATGTCCTGACCCCTGAAGAGGATACGACCCCCGCTTGGGCGGTACATCCCCATGACCATGTACGCCACCGTGCTCTTTCCCGAGCCCGATTCCCCCACAAGCCCAAAGGTCTCTCCAGGATGAATGGCAAAACTCACGCCCTGCACGGCTTTGACAATTCCCCGAGAGGTGGCGAAAAACTTCCTGAGTCCTTCGACCACAAGGAGTTCATCCATGGCTGTCCCTCCCAAAGAGAAAGCAGGCAACCCGGTGGTCTCCATCGACAGGAAAAAGCTGGGGTTTTCTTTGGCGACAGATATCCATGCAGTGAGGACAGCGGGGGTGGAACCGGCACCCCGAAGGGGGATCGAAATAGTCAGGAATGCGACCTGGAATGCCCTCGGCAATTCCCGTTCCGGTGAGCTTGGGCACGCACCGCATCAGCGCTTCAGTATAGGGATGGAGTGGCCGGGCAAAAAGCTCTCCAGTCTTTGCCTCCTCCACAATCGTTCCTGCGTACATCACGTAGACCCGCTCGGTCCACTCCCGGATCACCCCAAGAGAATGGGAGATGAGAATCACTGCCATCTTCCGCTCTTCCGCCAGGCGGTGGATCAGGCGGAGAATCTGGTCCTGGATGGTCACATCAAGCGAGGTTCCCGGCTCATCGGCAATGAGGAGCTCCTTGGGACAGGCCAGAGCGAGGGCAATGCAAACTCGCTGGCGCATCCCTCCAGAAAGCTGCACCGGATAACTCTCGAGAATCCGGGGAGGATCAGGAAGGGCCACGCTCTGCAGCGCAGAGAGAGCAACCTCCCGGACCGAAGCGTGATCTCTTTTTCCCAGAGCATACCGGATGGCATCCTCAAGCTGTTCTCCTACTGTGAACACCGGGTTCAGCGCTGCCGTGGGGTCCTGAAAAATCATGGAAATCCCAGATCGCCTCAAGTGCTCGAGTTCCTGCGGACGCATGGAGAGAACATCCCGACCCTTAAAGAGGATACGTCCTCCCCGAACAACTCCAGGAGGTTTCGGGAGGATACCCATAATCGTCTTCATCGTGGTTGTCTTTCCACAACCCGTCTCTCCCACAAGCCCCACTCTCTCCTGGTGGCGGACTTGCAGGGTGACTCCGTCAAGGACCTTCAGATACCCTCCATAAACTCGGAAATGCACTACGAGATCCTGAACATCAAGAAGCACATCCTGCATCTATGCTTCCTCCAGGGAAAAGAGATCGCCTATGCCATCCCCAAGAAGGTTGAATCCAAGGACGATGAGCATGATGGCCAGACCTGGAAAGACCGAAATCCACCAGTACTCCGGAAGGTACTTCGCTCCGTCGGCCACCATCGTTCCCAGAGCCGGTTTGGGAGGCTGTTCCCCAAGCCCTACAAAGCTCAAAGCAGCGCCAATGAGAATCACCCAGCCCATATCGAGGGTCATCTTCGTGAGGATGGTCGAGACACAATTCGGGAGGATTTCCCGGAAGAGGATGTGGAACTTGCTTGCCCCGATGAGCTCAGCCGATTGAACGAAGTATTCGTTCCGGAGCGACGTGGCCATACCATACACAAGACGCGTGTACCAGGGCCACCACATGACAGAAACAGCAATCATGGCATTGGTGAGGTTGGGCTTGAGGACTGAGGTAATCGCCAGAGCCAGGATAAGGGGAGGAACGGAAAGGAAAACATCCGTGATGCGCATGATGAGGATATCAACCCAGGATTCCTTGAAGTAACCGGCCAAAAGCCCCAGGGTAACTCCCACGGGGACGACGATGGAAAGGACCACAATCCCCATAAGCAGCGACGACCGGAAGGCGAAAAAGACGCGACTCAGGACATCCCGACCGAAAATATCGGTCCCAAAAGGATGTGCTAAAGATGGGGGTTGATTGGCCTCACGGTAGTTCACGTACGGTCCAGCATGCTCAGGGTATGGTGACACCCAGGGAGCGAAAACTGCACAGAAGACCACACCCACGACAATGATGAGACCCACCACAGAGAGAGGGTTTCGAGAGAACTTGTACCACCACTTGCCGATTTTCGTCCGCCGCATCCTATTTATTCACCCCGCTCCACAAGGCGAATTCTTGGGTCAAGGTAGGCGACAACAATATCGACAAGGATATTGACCGCGGTGAAGATAACCCCAAGAACCATCACCACCGCAACAATTGCCTCGATGTCCTTGCGGAGCATAACATTGATGCCATAGCGGGAAAGCCCCGGCCAGTTGAAGAGGAGTTCTACAAGAAAGGCGTTCCCGATAAGGGAAGCAAAATCAAGTCCCAGAATAGAGACGGTAGGGATGATGGAGGGCTTAAAGAGGTACTTCGCAACGACCACCCGTTCAGGGATACCGTAGGCTCGTGCGGCAGCGACGAAATCCCGCCGGGCGTTCTCCAGCATGCTGGCCCGGGTGATTCTTGCCTCCTGGAACAGCCCCCCAAGAGAAAGGCTCAAGGCCGGAAGAAAAAGGTGCTTCAGAGCATCGACCAAGGCTATCCAGTTCCCCGAAAGGAGGCTGTCAAGGGTGAGAAGACCTGTTAGACGGGGTGGAGCACTAATGCCAGGACCCAGGCGTCCAATCGTGGGGAACACTTCGTAGTACATGCCAAAAAGGAGGATGAGGATGATCGCCACCACAAAGGCCGGTGTGGCAATCCCGAGGTACGCCAGAACCCGGATGACATTATCCACCCAGGTGTTGGCGTATCGCGCCGACAACACCCCAAGAAGGAGCCCAAAAACTGCCATGAAAAGCCCGGCAAAAAGCGCAAGCTCAAGCGTCGCCGGGAGGAATTCCCTGATGTCCTCTATAACCGGACGACGGGTGTAAAGGGATTCACCAAAATCCCCCCGAAAGACCGACCGCAGCCAGAAGAAATACTGAACGTAGATGGGCTTATCGAGATGGAGTTTTGCCCGAAGGGCTTCCACGGCTTCCTGAGTCGCCCGGGGACCCAGAGCCGCCCGAGCAGGATCACCGGGAACAAGACGGGCAATGATGAAGACGACCACCGAAAGCCCCAGAAGTACGAAAACAGAATATCCCAGCCGCCGCAAAAGGTATCGGGAAAAGTTCATCGCACTCCTTCACCAGTCCTCAGAGACGGGAGGCCCCATGGGGCCTCCCATATTATACTCTCTACTTTTTCTTCAGCAATTCCTCCCGTTTCTCGGGGTACACCCGGATGTCCATCATGTAGTGGTTGTACCCCATCACCGGGTTGACCTTTTCTCCGCGTTCGGCACGTTCTGCCGCCAACCAGTCAATGTAGTAATCCTGATAGGCGTAGTTTTCAGGCTGGTCGATGAGGAAGAGCGACGGACAGAGCTCCACGATGTACTCCTGGATCTTCCGGTATTTAGCAAAACGCTCTTCCTTGTCCACAGTGGCGATGGCATCTTCGATCATCTTATCGAGCTCTGGATCCTGGAGCCACTCGGTCTGTTCCCAGGTTCCACAGGACGAAGAATGGTACTTGGACTGGATCATGGAACCGGCCTCCGCATAGTGGGGCGAGACGAAAATGAGGTACATGTGGGCCGTGGTCTCCGGAGTCGCCACCTCTTCGATGATTTTCATCCAGGGAGTTTTAATAACGTTCACCTTGATGCCAAGTTCTGCCGCATTCGCCTGGATGAGGAGCGCCACCTTCTCTTCGTCAGGAACTTCGGCACACCACACGAGGTCCACGGGGTACTCATCGAGTTTGTCAGCGTACTTTGATTTTGCAAGTTCCTCTTTAGCCTTCTCAAGGTCCCGCCTGTACTGGTACACTTCGGGGTTGTGTCCGGGCAGGATAAAGGAAACCGGGCCCTGCGCCTGTCGTGCACCGGGGAAAATCTGATTGGCGATGGCGTCGTAATCGATGGCATACGCCAGGGCTTTCCGGAAGTGGATGTCGTCTGTTGGGGGCTTGCGGTTGTGCATCATGCAGAAGAAGGTGCTCCCCCCAAAGAGCTTGGCCACCTTCACGCCCTCGAGTTTGCTCGCCACCTCGTAGAACTCTGCCGGCTGGCGGAAGTCTGAAATTTCGAGCTCCCTCTTACTCAAAAGGGTCCGAACCGTGGCGGTCTCTGTGGTACCAATGTACTTGAATTCCTCGGGAGCATTGGGGTCGAAAGGCTTCCAGTAGTCGGGGAACCTCACCGCGTGGAGATGTTCCTCAAGGCGCATCTCCTTCACCATGTATGGACCAGAACCGGCATCGTGGGTGAGGAGCCACTTCTTCCCGTAATCTCCCATCTCCCCGTATTCTCCCGTGGGTTCAATGTGGGCGAGGACCTCGTCTTTGTTGAGGATATAAAGGCGCACCAGCGCATAGAGGAAGGGACCAAAAGGCTTTTTCAGATAGAAACGAACAGTATAGTCGTCCACTGCCTCAACCCTGTCGATAATGGGCTTGAAAATGTAGCTATACCCCTGCCCGATGGTCAAAAGCCTTTCCATGCTGAAGACCACGTCTTCGGCCTTGAGTTCTTCTCCATTGTGGAACTTCACACCCTTCCGGAGATGGAAGGTATAGGTGAGGCCGTCTTCTGAAACTTCCCAGGACTCGGCAAGGTGGGGCACAACCTCTCCGTCATAGGTGGGGAACACCAGGGTGTCATAGAGGTTGGAAACCGAAACGGAACTCGAGAAGTCCGCTGCAACTGCCGGGTCAATGTAGGTGGGCCAGGCTTCGGTGAAACGGACGATTTTCGTTGATTCAGCCCATCCCAGGCCGGCCACAAGGAGGACGCCAGTCACAAAAACAATCGAGAAAATGACCCTGTATACCTTCATACTCCTCCCTCCTCAGATGGTGAAAACGCCCTTTTCCATAATAACTTTTCCATCAACCACCACCGTGGGGTTTGTGATGATCCCGTCGTTGTGGGTTTTCGAGTCGATTGTACCACCCATGTCGAGGTTCATCCCCAGGGCGATGTGTACTGTCCTGAACGCCTTTTCATCCTCCAGGACGTTCCCCGTGATTCGTGCCTTTTCGTTGGTCCCGATGCCCAGTTCCCCCACATAGTACGCATTGGGGTCCCCGAGGTTCTCCAGAAAACGTGCCAGTTCCTGGGCCTCTCTTCCTCCCTCAATCCTCACCACCTTTCCCCGGACGATTTCAAGACGTATAGGTTCGCTGAGCACCCCAAGGGGGGACATGGAGCCATCGATCACCGCCACCCCTTCCACCGACTCCTCAACCGGGGCGATGTAGGCCTCTCCTGCCGGGAGGTTCCCCCATCGTCCCTTCTCCCGGTAGAGCCCATCATCAGGAGGAATACCGGGTTTTCTACCCCTGATGCTCATGCGCAGATTCGTTCCCCGCTCGGTGGTGATGGTGACCTCGTTGCCCTCCTCAAGAATGCGGGTCACCTTCCAGCTGAGCTCAGAAACCCTCTGGTAATCCGCCGTCATCGCCCCTACCGTCATCATGTCCTCGGTAATCCCGGGCATGCTGGCAATGCGGGCCCCTTTCTCCGTCGCCGCCATGCGGACCTTCGTGTGCGTGAGGCTCATCGTGGTCACAAGGAGGGCCACATCGCAGGAGAGAAGAGCGGCTCGAACTTCATCCGGAGGCTCTTCGGCGTGGTGTGATCGGGGGGTCATGACCATCATCGTCCCGTCAACCCCAAGGGCATGGAGGGCAAGGAAGAAGCTCTCGGCAATGGAGAGTTTCCCCGTATCGGTAACCACAAGCACCCGCTCTCCCGGCTTCACCCCCATACAGTCCCGTACGGCAATCATGGCTCCCTTCATAAGCGGTGCAAGCTGCACGCTCCCACCTCCTCATGCCTTCCCGAGCTTTGCCGCAAGCTCCCGGAGTTCCGGGTCCACCACCTGGCCCCGGTCGATGATGAGCTCCCCATCAAGCCATACCGAGGTGTTGAGGCAAATGCCGTCAGAGTGAGATGGCGCAGGAATACCATCAGGCGGAAGAAGGATAGCACCGATATTCCCCACACCCCACTCGGTGCACCCCCAGACCCGCTCATCCTCCAGAATATCTCCGGTGAGCTTTGCCCCGGGGTTGAACCCGTAGCACACGTGGGCCATGCAGAACATCCGGGGGTGATTGAAACTCCGAAGCCACGCTTCGAATTCCACCGCTTCTTTCCCACCTTCAATCTTCACGATTTTCCCCCGCTCCACGGTGAGCCGGATGGGCTCTTTCAGAAGACCCACAGGGGGAACCACCGAGCCATCGAAGACGATGACCCCGTTGACCGTATCAAGGTTCGGCGTCCAGGCAATCTGTCCCGACATCATGTGAGAACCAGGCGTATCCGCATACCCGAGTTCGCAGTTCACCGGGTGCGTGGGGTCGTTCTCGAATGCCACATCCCCACCCGAAGGCGTGGTCATGCGAACCTTTTTCGCCCTTCGGGTTTTTTCGGCAAGCTTCTCCTGGAATTCCCGGAGCACCGGATAGTTCACCCGTCCGATGCAGCGGACCATCATGTCGGCGTTCATCCCCACAAGACACAGATGCCGGAGCCTGGGATTTTCCCGAAGGGCGATATCGTACGGGGTGGAGTATAGAAGCCACTCGTTATTGAACTCCACCCAGGCATCGACCGATTTGAGAAGCGCTGCGAGGGGCTCCATGGGGAGCATAGGATCGGCAGCCTTCCCTACCCCAAGAGGCGCAGGGATCCAGACCACCAGAGGCTTTGCTCCACAGGCAAAAGCCGCACGAGCCGTGGCATCAACCACCCGCTCATCGCTCTCGGTGTCCGCAGTAATGAGAAAGGTCTCCCCCTCCCTGAGCTTGAACAGTTCCCGCACCAAGATATCTGCAGCCTTTCCCAGTTCATACTCGTAGAGTTTCGGCAATTCAACCACCCCTTTCCTGAGCCTTGTAGGAGATTATATCATCTTCTCCAGAGGGCGCGTAAGGGTTTTTGCGGCACTATGCCCAAAACGGACGAGGCACGACCTGAGGATATCCCTTGAAGGAAAAGAGACGAGAGATGCCGCGAGGTGCCGAAAGACTCTTCCGAAAAAGCAAACATCATTACCTCTGTGGAGCCGACTTCTCAGCTGGAAGTACAAACCACTTTTGAAGGTCATCGAAATCTACTGGGGGACAAACACTGCGATGAATATCCAGTCCTCTTTCGAGAGGTTGCTCGGACGATGAATTGTACCTCGTGGAATGTGCAAAACCGACACTGCGGGAACTTTATGGGATTCAGAACCAACTTCCACAACTCCCTCGCCCCTTATGGTAATGCGCGTCTTGGTGGAACCTTCATGACCGTGGCTTGGCCCCTTTTGTCCAGGCTCATACCGGAATACCGCTACACTCAATGGCGTGGCCTTTTCAAACCCGTCCAAAAGTATCCGGGCAAGCCTTCCCGACAGAGGAGGTAAACTCCGAAGTTCCACAACTTTTCCATAAATTACACCCATCTCTATCCCTCCCTGGCATAGTGTCCCGTTAAATGTTTCTGGTCAGCGTGATAACACTTCACCTCAATTGCCGCAAATCCCCGAAACCTTCGCACCCCACACTGCGTCCAGCTGACGCAAAAACGAGGTATAAGAGCTTTTCCACAGAACACTTCCAACGCCTTCACCTGCCTTCCGCCTCTTCCACTAGCTTTCCGGCTCATTCATGGTGGAGATCGGGAGGGATTCCCTGAGCACCGGGGACTGAAGGTGGGGGAATCTGATCGAACGAGATAAAAGACGCCCTGGGACGGGAAAGCAAGAGACGTTCCCTGTGCTCACCCTATGGCGTAGAGGTGAGGATGACTTTAGTGGGGCACTACCGTTCTTCGGCCCAGGGTTGGAAGACCTGGTGCTCATCAGGGCGGAGGACCTCATCTCTGTTCCTACAAAAAGAGCGAAAGGGGTAAAAAACGCCTTTTCGAGGCTATCCGAAAGCATGAAGAGTTCAAAGGTTACCCCTGAAGCTTTTTCGAAGGGATTACATCACTCTTCGCCCACAAGCACTACCGGGATTTCCTGGACCCTGGTGAGTGCCCGGTCAGCGGTAAAAAATTCCTGGCATTGTGCAGCCAGTGCGCATCCCACCTGGAGGGCGTCGGGGGTTTTGAGGTTGTATTTTACCCTGATTTCTGCTCCTTTCTCTGCGGCTTCAGTATCAATGGGATAAACCTGAAGACCGGGAAAACCTCTGAAAAGGTAGTGGTACCCGGCTCTGAGAGCATGATCCTTTTTCGCTACAACCGGAATCAGAACTTCAAAGTAGGAGAGAGAAGAGGTACAGAGAACAATTTCTCCTTTTTCCGCTTTGAGAAAAAGATGCCGAACTCGAGAAAAAAAGCGCTCGTGTTGCTCCAGGAAGTATATAAGGATGTTGGTATCAACGAAGACTTTTTTCATCCCATTCCCGGCGGAGACGGTCAAGGTACCCGTCTTCGTAGAGGCCTTTCCCTATACCGGCAATCTCTTCGATACTCTGCGGTAGGGCAACGAGCACCATCCGGTTTTCTTCCACTTCCAGGAGGAGTTTTCTTCCTTCACGGAGACCAAGGCGCTTCCGGATTTTTTTGGGGATTACAATCTGATTTTTCTTACCAATCGTAATAATTTCTAACATTTTCAAAAACCTCCGATAGCAGAATAGAACACCACCGACTCTCCTGTCAAGCCCGTGTATAGGTCCACATCATGTGGGACACTCGGAAAGTCCAGTATCTCTCAGCTCCTCCCAGGGCTCCTCTCCCCAAGCTCCAGTGTGGTCTTTTCCGATTGTACACCTTTTCAGTCCACCTTTTGAGGTGGAAATTCATGGTTGCAAGATCTACCTCATCCTCATAGTGCGGAGAGAACCCTCCCGGAAGGTCCGGTTGCACCGTTCCACTATCCAGGGATGCGAAAGACCCTGGGGAAGGTGAAGAATCTGATGCCGTGCTCCTGCAAGGATCCTCAAATTCCCCGTAGCATGCACTCCCTCCAGTACCTCCTGGTTTGAGCGGGAAAGGGGTACCTTTCGGAGTTCCTCGAGGAACACCCTGGAAAGATTCTCGTGGCTTGAGCATGGAGGGAGGAATAGGCCCACCGCAAGACGAGATCTCCGGCAGGAATTCCCTATACACCTTTCCAGGAAGGGGACGGATGTCCAGAGTGTCGATGGCGGCAAGATCCCGGGGGATACCACCTCGGAGTCTTGGGGCTTTCTCTGAGCATGGGGTCTTTGATTCCCCCGTGGGCTTTTTGTGGCAGAAACCCTCCTCGGTTTTTCTCCCTCTTTGAGGAGACCCCGGGTCTTGAGATACCTGAGGATCCTCCCCACGGTGGAGGAAGAAGCGGTGAAACCCTCTCTCCTGAGGAGGACGGTGAGCTTCCCTTTCCCCAGGAAGGGGAATTCCTCCCGGAGTCTTTGAATCCTCTCCACAAGCTCTGGTGTCCACTGGGGCTTCCGGATCTTTTTGGGTCTTCTGGACCTATCCTCAAGGCTTTGGAGGTTTCTGGGGTTGAACTTTTTCTTCCACCGGTAGTATGTACTCCGAGCTATTCCGTACCTCCGGCAAGTGACGGCCACAGGGTGGGTTTTAGCAAAGTCGAGGATTTCAAGGCGAATCCTGGCTTTTTTGGAGAGTCCATGGATTCTAGCGAGCTTAGCAATGGAGCTTCCATGGGGGAAGCTCACCAGGTGCATGGATGCACCAGAATATGCCGATAGACTTTTTGCTCCCTTTGTGCTACTCTTCATGTAGGTGCAGGGCCTCCCTTCTCTTAGGGTTTTCGACACCGAGTTAGGATACAGGGTCCTGCACCTTTTTGTCTACCCTACCTGTTGCAGATCTCTGTGAACCTATCCAGCTTCATTTTGAAAAATTCTGCAGAAAAAATCAATTTTTTCAAAAATAAAATCAATGCATGGTCAGCGAGATAAACCGTAATTCGGAATACCGCCTTTAAAAGGTATAGAGCGCTGGGATCTGTACTACTTCTCTCTTTATACCCTCTTCAGGTGATCTGGATAGTTGAAATCAGAATCATTTCTCTTTTGGGTGCACCCACCTGACATCCAGGACCCTCAGCCCAGGACAGCCATCCCTGGGCCCGAGGACCAGGCAGCCCTCTCTGAAGAACACCAGCCCCACGGCAAACCCCTCCCGTGGAAAGCATCCTACCAGGATTTTCCCAAAAGAAAAGCATTGCCTCGAACCTATCTTCTCCTCAGGACATACTCGGGAAGCCAAAAAGGATAATACTCCTCTGAGTTACCAGGTAAACATCCACCAACTTTTTCCTGCCTTGAGAATCACAAGCTACGCGGAGAGGTAGATCGAGGTCTGAGAAACCCTCGACGGGAAAGCCCATTTCTTCTGCAAAAGGAAACCGCTCCCCTTAGGGTTCCTGAGGAAAAGGTAAACGAGAAACCCCAAAAAAAGAAGACACGTTCCACCCCAGGACCATCTATGGAACAGGTGTAGAAACAAAGTGCGACTCCAAGAATAACATTACATTTTTATTATGTTCATCTCTCCCTCCCCGGAAATCACTGATTTCGCTTTTCAAGAGTAATACCATACAACGCCCTTCGGGTATACTGTGAGAGGAAAACGTGCCCCAAAAAAGGAGGCGAACTTAATGGAGATAGGCCTTGGAACGATCGTCTACGAGTTCGCAGGTATTCCGCTGAAGGCCTCATTGGAGAGAATTGCTCAGTTTGGCATCAAGTACATCGATGTCCTGGCCTTTGGCGACTACAACCCTGCGTTCTTCCCCAAAGAGGAACAGGTAGCCATCGCCGAAAAACTCCATGCCCTTGGCATAAAAGCCTCAAGTGTTGTCACCTGTGCCCATGGCAACCTAGCCTCAGATGACGAGGAGGAAGTCGCCTTTGCAGTGGAACAGCTGAAACTCGCAGCTCTCTTTATCAGGCACCTTGGAGGAAGGCAGGTGCTCATCGGAAAGGGCGTTGGGAATATCGATTTTTCTCTCCCGAGAGAGCGGGCGTGGAGGAATGTCGTCAAGGTACTCAAAGAGTACTGCCAGTGGTGCCAGAAGCACGATGTTTTGGTTATCCTGGAACTCGAACCAGAAAGTCTCTATATCTGCAACGGGCCAGAGGCCATGCGACGGCTCATAGAAGAAGTAAACGAGCCCAATCTCTTCGCCAACATCGATATCGGCCACTTGAACATCCTCCGGGTTCCCCCTCAGGACCTTGCCCCTCTGAAAGAGAAAATCATCCACGTTCACATTTCGGATAACGACGGCCTTGCACACACAAACAGCATCATTGGTGAAGGTACCACGGATATTCGCTGGTATATTGATACACTCCTTGATTTTGGTATCGATGAAGTTGCCCGGTCTCAAGGAGAAGTGGCAGTAGCAGGAATAGAGCTTGGACATCCCGGAGAGTATATTCAGGATCCAGATTATCGCGTCCTCAAAAGCTTAGGAAACGTCCTCTCCCGGGTACCGCGGTTGCGGAAAGTCAGGGGAGATGAAGACATCTGACCACACCCCGTGCCTGGAGGGATGCACGATGAATCTCTACGACCGTCTTGAGCGGATGACCCGCCGATGGTGGTTGTACCTTGCCATTCTCTGTATCCAGTTCCTTCCACCCTACACCACCCGGGGAATGACCGGTTTCAACTCCCAAGAGATCAATCGCCTCGTGGGGGACGTCCTCTCTCATGCTCTTGTTCTGTCGTGGGTCAATCTCTCCCCACTCTTCAAGGTTCTCCCTCTCGCTTTCCTGGTCCTTCTGGTGTACGTTCCAAGGAGTAGGCCGTTTTTCAGTCTCTTTGCTGCCCTCCACTACCTGGTGCTCGCTTTCTTCCAGAACATGGCTTTCTTAGAAGACCGGGGCCTGGCCATACTCACGAACAACGCGGTGATGATTACCCTTGTGGCACTCTCTTTCCTTGTGGAGGTTTTCGCCCGAAAGAACGCGTTTGCCTTCAGGCGGGTCAACTGGAAGAAAGGTTCCCTCATAGGCATGGCGGCCTTTGCTTTCCTTTATCCCGTCGACCCTGTTTCGTTCCGCCCGGACTTCCACATCAAACACCTTTTCACCAACGCTGCTGGCCTGACGTTCTGCATGATGACCCCTCTGTACCTTACGGTGCTTCTTTTCACCTATCCGGAAGTGAATCTGGTAACTCTCCGTGTCACAGGTCTTGTGGGGACGATTATCGGACTGTACAATCTCTCCTTCAATTTCTTCTTCGATCTCCCAAAGTTCTGGTGGAATGGCATCCTCCATATCCCGCTTCTTCTCATTTCCCTGTACGCTTTTGTTCTTTCCTTCCAGCGTAGTCAGAGGCGTGCATTGTCCGATCCCGGCACCACCTTCACCGGGAAAAGCGGGGAAGAAACAGCTTGAGTGTTCGGCGTCTTACTTTTCCGGCAGGAAAGCAAAAAGCCCAGGCTCGTGAGCCTGGGCCGGGGGGATGTACGGCAGGGCGTTTAGGAGAAACGCCTGCGCAGGATTTCCCAGACTTCTCGCTCCACTGTCTCGAGATAGGCAAGCCGTTCGGCGTACTTCCCCCCTTCAAAAGGGGTATGGAGAAAGATATCCACCAGGCGCAGGGCAAGGTCTTCCGGTATTGTTCGGGCTCCCAGAACAAGGATATTGGCATCGTTGTGCCGACGGGCATACTCGGCGGTGAATTCGTTGAAACAGAGAATAGCCCTGATACCTGGATAGCGGTTACTGACCACCGTCATGCCACCACCGGTGCCACAAACGAGAATCCCCCGCTCTGCCTTTCCTTCAAGGATTGACTTTGCCACTGCCTGGGCAAAAGGGCCAACACCGACTGGATCCGGAGAAAAGGCGCCAAGATCGTACACCTCGTGGTTCTCCTGCGCAAGTTTCTCCACTATCGACTTCTTTAGCGCAAAACCCGCGTGGTCAGAGGCAACTGCAATCCTCACCAGGGTCACTCCTTGTCGCTTTCCATCATCATATCCTGCAGCTTCCGGAGTTTTACCACGAAGGAATCCTCGTCCAGGGCAACATCCTGGTAAGTCAGGACTTCTCCTCTGGCAACCGGTCTGAGCACTTTCGCATGGTGGATAACGCCAATGGGTACTGCGTGTAAGCTTCTGGCTTCCTGGGCGGTATAGATTTTGCCGAAGACATCGAACCCACCGATACCGTCGATGAATTGCCCCGGGGATAAATCCCTCTTTGCCACCGCAACAACCTCAGAGTGGAAGTAGAGGGAATTGATGGTGGGTTCCCCGAAAAAGCAGGCTTTGGCCACTGAAAGTGGGGTTTCGAAGCTGCAGAGATGGTACGGCCGATAGAGGATGTAGTACGGACCCTCGCCCATGGAGTAGAACTTGAGGTCCTGCCTCAGGTGAGGGGAATCCGTGGTGAAGATGACAAAAACCCCGGGGGCAACTTTTCCAGTCGAATAGTCAACGACGAAATCTCGCTCGAAAATCCCTCCATCCCTCTTGGGGATGTACACTCGGGGGAGATCCGGAACATCCACTCTTGCCCCGTGCATCCCCGGGATATCGGGCAACGCCCCGGTGGCATTGGAAACTTCAGCCATCTCAACCATCGTCTTCGTCCCGTCCACGAAGGCGCAGAGCATCTTTGGGTTCATGTTCTTGCGCAGGGCTTCCTCCCGGCAGGTATCAGGAGTGGCGAAGAAGTCCACAGGGTTATTCTTCCCCTTCCCGATACACACCACCTGAAACCCCAGGGCTTTTGCAAACCGGTAGAGCTCAATAACCGCCCCAGGCTCGTCTCCTGCCGAAACGGTGTACACAACCCCCGCCCGGTCCGCCAGCCGTTTCAGAATCCACCCCACAGTTACGTCGGTCTCCACGTTGAGCATCACGATGTTCTTCCCGTTGAGGATGGCCTGCCAGGCAACCTGTGCACCGACCTCCGGTGACCCGGTGGCCTCAACCAGCGCAGAGAGCATGCCTACCTTGGGGAGAAGATGGGCAGAGGGGGTCACCACAACCTTTCCTCTTTCCAGGGCCTTCTGTGCCTCGTCGACCTTCTCGGTCACCACGATGTCTTCTTCACCGTACCCCACTTCCTTAAAGGCCCGTATACCCCGCTCCACCTCAAGGTCGGCAATAGCAGTAATCCGCAATCCAGGCATTTTATGGGTGAGGTTGACCATCCCGCTTCCCATCTGCCCACAACCCACAAGACCAACCTGGAGATATTCCTTTTCTGCTTCCCTTCTCTCAAGTTCCCGCAAGAGGTTATGCATCGTCGATCCTCCTTTCATCCCATACGGTGATGGACATCTCTCAGAGCAAAATAGAGATCCCGGTAAATAGCCAGCTTTTCCTGATATACCCGATGGAGCCGCTCATTCGGCTCCCAGACACCTTTCACCTGCACCATTCTGGCTGCCGCTTCCTGAGGAGAGGCATAGGCCCCCAGTCCACAGGCGGCAAGAATAGCCGCCCCGAGAACACTGGCATCTTCACACTGTAGAGTCTTCACTGGTCTGCCGAAAATATCTGCACGAATCTGCAGCCAAAGCGGCGAACGAGCACAGCCTCCGGTGACCCGGACTTCCTCAAAGGTCACACCCTGTTCCTCAAAGAGGTCGAGGCTCATCTTCTGCTCGAAAACGACCCCCTCAAGAATAGCCCGGATAACCTCTCCCTCATCAGTGTGAAGGGTCATGCCCACAAAGGCGGCCTTCGAGAAGGGGTCTATCCAGGGAGTGCCACTGCCTACAAGATGTGGCAGGGCGAAGATGTGCGATGGTTCTTTCGAAGCCCTCTCCACAAGCGTTGCATAAGAGTCCTCTCTGGCAAAGGTATCCCGGTACCACCGCAGGAAAAGGCCAGCAGTCTGGTTCAGTGTGGCAAGGAGAAACCTCTGGGGCAACACATGGGCATAGCAGGAGAAATTCTGGGGGTGAATCCGTAAAACCACCGAAGGATCCGACACCGGTATCCCAAAGACCTCTGCAGTCCCAGCGTTGTCAAAGGCCACGCGTTCTTCTGTTGACCCTGCTCCCAGAGCGGCACAGCACTGGTCATGTCCCCCCGCGACCAGGCGAAGGTCAGTTGGGAAGCCGAGTTCTGCGGCAACTTCTTTCTGGACCGTTCCAACCACGGTTCCCGAGGGGAAGCAGGTAGCAAGGCGCGATGCATCAAGCTCAAGGTACTCCAGAAGCTCTCTGGACCACTCTCTCCTGTGCATATCAAAGAGGAGCGTTTTACAGGCCATCGAAAAGTCGATGGCAGGAATGCCCCCCAGTTTCCAGAGGATGAAATCCTCGTAGCAGAGCATCTTTGCGCTCTGGCGAAAAACCTCAGGTTCGTGCTTTTTCACCCAGAGAATCTTCGCCGCGCTGGTCAGAGGATGCACAGGGACACCAGACATGGCAAGAAGCCGTTCGGCCCCAAAACGTTCTTTGAGCTCCTGAGCCTCCTCTTTGGCCCGCATATCCATACCCAGAATAGCCCTTCGCAGTGGCTTCCCCTGACCATCGAGGAAGATAACGGCTTCTCCCTGCGCCGATACAGACAACGCCTGAGGTTTTCTATCCGTTTTCTGCAGTGCCTCCCGAATTGCCTCCTGAACTAAACCCCAGACTTCTTCCGGGTCTTGCTCAGCCCACCCTGGTTGAGGACTGGTATACCCGTATTCCCGGGAGGCCCCCGCAATCAGGTGACCATCTTCATCGAAAAGCGCTGCTTTGCAGCGAGTCGTTCCCACATCCAATCCCAGGAAAAACACTTACCTCGCCCCCCTCTTGCTAAAAAGGTGAGCCTCCTCAAAATACCTGCCTATAGCCCGGGCAATCTCCAGCGCAGCGCTCTCCACAGTGCTCCTTGAGGCTCCAGCAATGTGCGGAGTGAGGATGACGTTCTGCAGGTCTGCCAAAGGATGTTTTCCACACCAGGGTTCCTCGCAGCAAGTGTCAATGCAGGCAAACGCGGGGATACCACGTTGCAGAGCTCGCACAAGAGCCTCTTCGTCGACGAGTTCTCCCCGGGAGGTATTCACGAAAATGGACCCCGGTTTCATCATCCTGAATTCCCGTTCCCCAATCATTTTCCTGTTCTCCCCCGTGTACCTCACGTGGAGAGAAACAATGTCCGCAACTTGCAGGAGTTCTTCAAGCGAAACCTTCCGCACTCCGTACATCGCCATATCCTCCTGGGGCACAAAAGGATCGTACGACACCACCTCGCGAACGCGAAAAGGACCAAGGAGCTGAGCGACCCTTCGGGCAATTTTCCCAAAACCTATGAGTCCAACAGTAACTTGCGAAAGAGGAAGGGGAGCCAGAGCGTAGTCAAAATACGAGCTCTGGCTCCAGATGCCCAGGAAAGCCTCTCTGCAGGCTCGAACAATCCCCCGCCGCGCAGCAATGAAAAGCCCTACGGTGAACTCGGCCACAGCCTCCACGCTTCGTTCCGGAGCAAAAAAGAGAGGAATCCCACGTTTTTCAAGCGCCTCGCGATCCACATTCACCGGCCCACTCCGCAGACACCCTACTACCTGCAAGCGAGGGGCATGCTGGAGGAGATGTTCATCCACAAGACCCATTTGCGTTACCAAAATTTCTGCTTCTTCTACCTCTTTCAACGCCTCTTGAGGGTAGGGGACGTATTCCCGCAACCTCTCCCCATAGCAAAAGGGAACTTCCGGCCACCCCAGGTCGTAGTAGACCCTCTGGACCCCTTCCCAGAAGGGATCTTGAGAAGTAGCCTGTTCAAAGATCTCAGGTGTGAAAAAACGGTCGGCAAAAATCAGCGCCTTGAGCATTATCTCAAGTCACTATTTTGAGAGCTTCCGCTTACCATGGCTGTTACAACATCTTCAATAGAAGTTTGCTCTTTGGGCACATCTCTAACCAGATTACCTCGGTTGAGAACCACGATACGGTCAGCAACGGAAAAAATCTCCTCTAAAGTATGACTGATGAAAATGATAGAAATCCCCCGTTGTTTCAGATTAAGCATTAAATCCAAAACCTTCCTGCGCTCTTTAACCGATATCGCCGCTGTCGGCTCATCCATGATAAGAAGCTTTGGAGCAGAGTAAATAGCACGAGCAATAGCTACACATTGTCTTTGTCCACCAGAAAGAGACAGCACTGGGGACCTAATAGCGTTATCTTCAACGTGTACACCGAGAATGTCCCTTAACACTCTTTTCGTCTCTTCAAACATTTTTTTCTTATCTAATGTTCGAAAAACTTTCCAATCCCTTCGCACCACCTCTCTCCCTATAAACACATTCATACTCGCATCCATGTTTGGCGCTAAAGCAAGGTCTTGATAAACGGTTTCGATACCGGCATCACGAGCTTCTCGGGGAGTCGAAAAAAAGACCCTGTGACCTTCGAAATAAATCTCTCCTTCTTCCGGGGGATAAACTCCAGAAATCACCTTGATAAGAGTTGATTTTCCTGCTCCATTATCTCCCACGAGACCCACAATTTCCTGGTAGTGCACTTTGAAGTTTACCCCCCGCAAGGCCACAACACCGCCAAACTTTTTAACGATGTTCCTGGCCTCAAGAAGTATCTGACCACGTTCAGTAGACATGGTTATTCCCTCTCCCCCTGCGCCTTTCCTGTACTCCGAACCACGCTCAAATAGGCAAATCTTTCTCGTAACACGTCAATCGTTACCGCTAAGACCACCACTGACCCAATAATGGTTCGCTCCCAATAGGGAGAGATACCCAGTATGGCAATAGCATTTTGTAAAACACCCAGAATAGCCGCTCCTGCCAGCGTCCCGATAACACTGCCCTTACCACCCGCTAGGCTCGTGCCACCTATGACTGCCGCTGCAATAGAGGGCATAAGCCAATACTGACCGATGGTTGGCTGACCAGAAGTGAGTCGCGCCATCATAAGTATCCCGGACAGAGCTGAGAGAAAACCCGAGATAGCGAAAACAGCGGTCTTCGTCCGTTCCACGTTTACCCCTGCTACGCGGGCTGCGGTCTCGTTGCCGCCAATAAAGTAAACCCTCTTTCCAAATACAGTGGCATTAAGCATAAAACTTAAATAAATAAGCACTGCAATCATAATGAAAACCGGAACTGGCAAAATCCCCAAAGACCCCCGTCCCAGGAAGAAAACAGATTCTGGTAGCCTTACAATAGCCCTTCCCTTGGTGATCACAAGGATTAAACCGCTGATAGCTTCCATAGTTCCCAACGTAGCAATGAAAGAATTCAGACCCACCCTGGTAACTAGCAATCCGTTCAAAAAGCCAAATCCAAGACCGACTCCCAACCCTGCAACAATAGCCAGAAACGGTGACAACGCAAGGAAACTCATGAGCCAAGCCGTTATAATTCCACTTAACCCAGCGATAGAACCTATCGAAAGATCGATCTCTCCAGAAATCAAAACCAAGGTTTCGCCAAAGGCAACAATACTAATGAACGAGAAGCCTAGAATAAGAGTAGTGATGTTGTAACGGCTCGTAAAAGCTGGATTAACAGCAGCAATTAAAATACACATGATAGCTAAAGCGACAATAATGCCTCCTTCTTGAGAAGCAAAAACCCTTCTTACAAAGCCCCAAAACGAATCGCGCATTCACACATCTCCTTTCGCAAAGATTTAAGTCTTCCTCCGCCCACTCGAGTGGGCGGAGGAAGACCCTACCTATTGGTTATTTCCATTGCGTGTAGACGTCAAGATCTTCTTTGTAAACCACAAATGACCCAGTGTCGTGTTTATCCGGAATGTGATGACCAGTATTCAAAGCCCAAAGATAGATTGTACTCCAAAAACCTATTTCCTTAACCCTTTGCACGGACATAGCTAAGACTGTACCATCCCTCACGAACTCAACCATCTCTGGCAAATCATCCATGCCTACAACAATAACTTGGCCAGATTTTCCAGCATCCTTCACCGCCCTTGCTGCTCCAATAGGTGCTGTGGCATTGCAACCATAAATACCCTTAAGGTTAGGATGAGCAGCCAACATGCTCTCAGTCAATCTTATGGCCTTTTCAAGGTCATCGTTATCGGCAAGTTCCGCGACAATCTTAATGTTGGGATACTTACTAAGAGCTTCTTTGAACCCTGCGACTCTGTCACGGTGGTTAGGAGCAGTCGGACTCCCTATGAGAATACCGACTTCCCCTTCATAGTTGATAGCCTTCGCAAGGATTTCTGCCATTTCCTTTCCATCTGCAATATAATCAACTCGTCCAACAAACCCTATCCGGCCACTTTCCGGAGCGTCAGTGTCAAAACAAATCGTAGGAATACCCATCTTCAAGGCTTCCTGAATGGCAGGAACATCCGAACCAGGATCAAGTACTGCCACCGCCAACCCGTTAGGTTTCTTGGAAATAGCCGTTTCGATTTTTCGAACGTGTTCAACCACATCAGCTTCCTGAGGTGCAAGCCACTCCCACTCTATGTCGTACATTCCAGTTGCTTCGAGGAGGCTTTCAGCTTTCTTGATTCCATCAATGACATCCTCATACCAAGGGTGCACCAGCTTTGGAACAAAGATAAAGTAAAGCTTTTGCTTCTCCTGTGCAAAAACAGCACCCACCAGCAACACCAGGAGAACTGCTACAAAACCGATTAACAACCACCGTTTCTTCAAGGCTCATACCCCCTTCTTTTAAAGAATTCTTGAACTCTGCAAGTTGGGAAAACTTACACAAATCATACAAACAAAATTGTCATTGAGCTGGCTTTTCACCTCCCTCCTACTTCTACAGGAACTTCCGGATAAACTCGGCCGCGTACTGAGCGTGCTCATCATAGACTGACTCGTCGACCTTCTCCCGAAAGGCAAAGTAAGGATCGGCATGGGGAGGAATGTACTCCAGGACAAGATACCCCGGAAACTGAATGTCCTTGAGCGCGGAAAAGATTTCCGGCCAGCTGAGGTGTCCCTTGCCGGGAAGGTCCCGTTGGTTATCCGCCACGTGCATGTGGACGAGCCAGCCCCTGGCCTTCCGGATTGCCTCGGGAATACTGGATTCCTCGATGTTCATATGGAAGAGGTCCCCCATGATTTTGACGTTGGGCAAGTTGATGTCCTGGGCAAGGCGTATGGCCTGTTCCAGACGGTTGATGAGGTACGTTTCGAAGCGGTTCCAGGGTTCGATGACCAGGGTGACTCCCCGGGAAAGCGCATATTCTCCACACTCCCGGATACCCTCAACCGCATACTTCCACTCTTCTTCAGGAGGAAGCTCCCTGGTGATTCGCATGTTCGCCGTGGGAGCCACAATCACCACTTCTGCACCGATGGCTTCCGCAAGATCAATGGTGCTTTTAGTGTACCTTTTTGCGTTTTCCCGAATTTCCGGATTCGCACTGGTGAAGTCCCGGTCTTTCTTCCAGATGTTGCAGATGGACCCGGCTCGAATGTTGTACTTCGCAAGGAGCGACCGCACCTCTGCCGGGTCGTACAGGTCTGGTTCACCCACAAACTCAACGGCGTCGTAACCAAACCGGCTCAAACGGGCAATGCTTTTCTCCACCGGTTCATTCCCAAAGACCAGGATGTTGTAAGAGAGCTTCACGAGGAGACCTCCTCTCTCCGGACATGCTCTTCCCTCAGGCGGGCAAGCTCCCGGAAGTCCTCCTTGAGGTGTTCATAAAGCCTCCGGTAGAGCTTGTAGTACTCACGGTAGAGTTTATGGTTTTTGCTTGAAGGTTCAAGAGGGTCCACGTACTCAGCGAGCTTTTTCGCTATCTGGAAATTCGGGAAGACACCACAGGCTACACCGGCAAGAATCGCTCCCCCATAAGGAGCGCCTGCCCTGTTTTTGAGAAATACCGTGGGTACATTGAAGACGTCGGTGATAATCTGCCGCCAGAGCCTGCTCCGTGCTCCGCCTTCGTTGAAAACGATAGGGAGATTAATTTTCCATCCTGCACTCTGGACAATCTCAAAGTTATGGTACAGCGCATAGGCTACCGATTCCATAAGTGCCCGCACGATATGGCCCTTGGTGTGTGAGAGCGAAAGGCCGAAGATCACCCCCCGGGCGTAAGGATCCCAGAGGGGGCTCCGTTCTCCCATGAAGTAGGGCAGGGCAAGCAGGCCATCACATCCTGGGGAGACTTTTTCCGCCTCGAGATTCAGAAGGTCATAGGCACTCACACCGAGAATCTTCTCCACCTCGACCTCAAAATGTGCAAGGTTATCCCTCACGTAGCGCAGAAGCTGCCCACCGGTGGTTGTGGTGGGGATGGTGACGTAGGTGGTTCGGGATTCCACCGCGTGGGGGCACACCAGCATCTCCCGGAGAAAGTCCGTGGTCTTGTGCACAATCCCGAAATTCCCACAGGTCCCCAGGTTCATCTGCACGTCGCCCTCTGCGGTGGTGCCGCTTGCTACACAGCTCACGCAGAAGTCCACAGCGCCGGCACACACCGGTGTGCCTTGAGGGATACCTGTTGCCTTTGAGGCTTCTTCCGTCACCTCACCGATAACGTCCTCGCAGGAAAAGGCAGGAGGGAAGAGGTCTTTCGAAAGACCAATCTCATGAAGAACATCTTCGTTGAACTTGTGCCGGCGGATATCCCAGGCCACCCCATAGAACGCTGCAGAACCGATGTTAACCGTGAACTTCCCCGTGAGCTTGAAGTTGATGAACCCATCGACGGTAAGCGCCTGGAAAACCTTTCGAAAAGACTCAGGACGATTGTTCTTCTCCCAGAGGAGATTCACAAGCATCGGATGGTCATCCACCGGGTTTCCGGTAAGGGCAAACATCCGCTCTTCGCCAATGGTGCTCTTCAGCCAGGCCACCTCTTTTGTGGCCCTCCGGTCCATGAGGTTATAGGCAAGATGAACGGGGTTGCCATCGCGATCAACCATGACGAGATTCGGCAAAGCCGAAGATACTGCAATACCCCGGATCTGGCGGGGATTCACTTTGGACTTCGCTATGCACTCTTGGATAACCTCACAGGCAACCTTCCAGTACAGATGGGGATCGTGCTCCGACCAGCCAGGATGCTGGATAATGATGGGGTATTCCCGAAACGCATAAGCAAGCACGCGACCTTCGGCATCAATAAGGCAGGCTTTACCCCCTCCAGTCCCGTAATCAAGACCCAGGAGATACTCAGCCATGTTTCATCCTCCCAACGTAAAGGGCTCAAGAGTGGTGATAGACCTCAACGCCAAGGTAGGTGACCAGCGCTTCCCGGACTGCTTGAGCAACCTGCGAAAGGTTAATGGCCACATGGTGCTCGAAACCGTTCTTACAGATGCACTGGAGAAGGTCTTGGAGCCTTGGAACACGGGCTACTCCCCAGGCACCAAACGTCTTCGCCACATCCTGCGTGATTTCGCCTTCGCCGACATAGGCCTTGATTTTCCCTCTCAGGTCGTCAGTCGACAGGCGCAGGAAGGTAAAAGGTCCGGGTTTAATATTCCCCCGGCAGCTCCCGTAGGCATTCTCCATACCCACCGTCGCCCCGATGACATCGGCGTAACGCATTTCCATTGTGGCAAAAATCGAACGTGGGTAGTTGCCACAGTGAAAGAGAACGCACTTTTCCGGATCGTTACCGAAATTGTTGTTCCAGTCCACAAGGGCTGAGGGCTGATTTGACGCAAGACGCAGGATGTACATGCTCAGGGCTCCGGCAACATCTACCTCGCAGGCTGAAGGCATGAGCTTTTCACCCATCATGCTCATCACAGCGCAGGGGGTGATCCCGAGATTATACTCCATGGAGGTCCAGCACTGGATGGCGGTGGCCCGGATATCGTTTTCTGCCATCCAGCGTTCAACCACGAGAGCAAAGCGGGCCATGGTGAAGAGTTTGTCTTCTGGAACTGCACTCACGTCACAGTACGCGCGGATTTCCTCGAGTTTCTTCTTTGCTTCCTCTTCAGGCACCTTCCTCATGGCCGCAAAAATCTCCGAAAGATCGATAGTCTCCACTGAGATACCGTACGTTTCAAGGATTTTCTCTGAAAAGCGGACGGTATTGAATGCTCCTGGACGAGCCCCGATGGCCCCGATTTTCAGATTTTTGAGACCCCTCACGATGCGACAGACCTGGGCAAACCAGCGGAGGTCTTCACGGAAGCTCTCCTCTTCCGGCCAGACGGTGTGGAAACGGGTGAGGGAGAAGGGGATTCCAAACTGAACGAGGTTGTTACAGACCGAGATTTTCCCACAAAAAGCATCACCCCGGCCGGCAAGGTCGAGGTGCTCGGGGTCATCGGGAAAGGCGTGAACGAGTACCGGCACCTGAAGGCCGCTCAGTCGAAGGGTATTTGCTACCCCTTTCTCATCTCCAAAGTTCGGTAACGTGACGATCACTCCGTCGATACGATCGGCATGAGCGCGGAAAAGAGCAGCACATTTCTTTGCGTCCTCCCAGGTCTCCACCGTTCCGAGCTTCGTGTCCTCTGGAGAGGGACAGACAACCTCAAATCCCTCTTCTTCAAGCACCCGGAGCATTCGTTCCCGTCCTGCCGCCGCCAGTGAGTCAGGGAAGAACCCACGATTCCCAACGATGAGCGCAAAAACCTGAGCCATCCTTTTGACACCTCCTTACCGCTTTTTCAAAACCCCTGAACGGAGAATATCGATGAGCACAGCCGCAAGAATCACAAGACCCTTCACGACCTGGTGGTAGTACACGCTGACCCCAAAAAGCGCTGTGACGCTTCCTCTTGTACTCCTCTGCAGGCTGCCTCCCGCATAATCTGTACCGATGCTTTAAGGCCTCTGTCCTTGCGAAAAAGTCCGGAAGTTCCCCCAATGAGCACTCGAGCTCCAGCCTCAACCACCTCCGGAATGGTTTGCTCGTTGACGTTGCCGTCGACTTCAATGAGGCAACGAAGTCCCAGACTCTCGATACGATAGGCCAGTCGGCGAATCTTCTCAACCGTTCCGGGGATAAACTTCTGACCCGCAAAACCAGGATGCACAGCAAGAACAAGCACCATGTCCACCTGTGCAAGAAGCGCGTCAGAAATCGCTTCAGAAGAGGTTTCAGGACACAGAGCGACCACTGGCCTTGCCCCTACCGAGCGAATAACCTCTGCGAGACGCTCAGGATCTGCTGTTGCCTCTACGTGGTATGCAATGTAATCCGCACCTGCCTGCACGAACTGCTCAACGTACTTTTCAGGATTCCAGCAGGCAAGGTGCACCTCAAAGGGTATTTTCGTGTACGGTCGCAAAGAGGCAAGAACAGGAGGACCCATGATGAACGTGGGGGCAAACCGCCCATCAACCACGTCAAAATGCAGAAATGCCACACCTGCCTCCTCGAGTTCCCGAATCTGTTCTGTGAGGTGCCCAAAATCGGCACAGGCGATGGAAGCGGAAATTAATACCTCTTTCATGGCTTCAGAACCACCTTTAAGGCTTTACCACTCAAAAGTGCGTCAAATCCCTCTGCGAATTTCTCAAGAGGCAACACATGGGTGATATACTCCCGGGCATGAATCTTCCCCGTTGCAAACATGTCCAGAACGATTTCGTGGTGCTTAGGGGAGAAGGTCGTTGCGCCGATGACATGGAGACCACGGTAATGGATGAGATTGCTGTCAAAAACCACTTTGCTGTTGTCTTTCGGAAGCCCTCCAAAGAAAAGAATCCGGCCACCTTTTGCTGCCATGGCAATGGCATCCTGCTGGGCCTCTCCCGAAGGACAGGCCACAACGACCACTGAGGCCCCCAGACCATCGGTGAGGGCAAAAACCCGATCGATATGCTCTGAGGAACCGGGGATGTTCCTGATGAGGACATCGGGGGAAAACCTCCTAGCCAGTTCCAGGCGACTTTCAAGTACATCCATGAGAATGATCTTCCTTGCCCCTCGTGCTCTGGCAATTTCCACATGGAAACACCCGATTGGTCCTGCACCGATGATGACTACAGTGTCCTCAAGGGATGTTCCCGCGATCTCGTGAGCATTCACGCAGGACGAGGCAGGCTCCGATATCGCCGCTTCCTCAAAGGAAAGACCCTCGGGAATTTTATGAATGCTTCCAAAGGCAAGCGCCTCTTCAGGTATGGCCATGTACTCGGCAAACCCCCCAGGCCAGGCCTGGGCGAGTTCCCGCTGGTTCACACAAAGGTAATATATTCCTCGCCGGCAATACCAGCAAACACCACAGTACACCGGGGGAGCCACGGCAACCCTATCCCCAACGCTGAACTTCTTGACCTCTTTCCCCACTTCAACAACTACCCCAGCCACCTCATGGCCAATAACCCAGGGAGGACGAACCCGGGGGTGACCACTCTGGAAAGTCCTCAGATCCGACCCACATATGCCACAGGCCTCAACCTTGACCACCATGCCCCTATCGGGACACTCTGGCTTTGGGACGTCCTGCAATTCCATCCTGCCAGGTTCAAGGAAAACCAGGGCTTTCACGATTTCATCTCCTTCTCATGCTTCCTGAGTATGCTTCCGAAGCAATTCCTGGGCAGTGTGTTCATCGGTAACGAGAATCTTGATAAACCTCCCCCGCAGAGCGCCCAGGATGGCTTCTACCTTGTGCTCCCCACCGGCAAGACCAATCACGTTGGGCATTTTTCGGAGCTCTTCAAGGGGCACAGCAATGGTTCGGTTATGGAGTTCAAGGTCCAGTACCTCTCCCCTGATATTAAAGAACTGACCCAGAATATCCCCCACACCACCCATCTGCCGGATAATCTCCATATCCTGCCAGTCTATGAAACCGGCCCGGATATAGGTCGAATGCTGCTGGCTGGCCACGCCTATACCAAGGAGCGAGAGCCTTGCTCTTTTGGCCATTTCGAAGGTTTTCTGATTCACTCTTTCAGACATATAAAAATCTTTCAAATCCGGGCTCTCCACCACCTCAGGAGCATGGATGTAGTAGCACTCACCCCGGTACATGGAGGCAAGCTTCTCCCCAATGTTATACGGGTTCATAAAGGAACCGACGGTAAGGCCACCAGCCAGGCTCACAAACTTTACATCCTCTACGCCATCTTTGGGGAACAGGTTGTCCGCAAGGTACCGCAGGGTCCTGCCCCAGCTTATGCCCACAAGGTCTCCCCGCTGGATCATTCTGTGGAGGAGGATCGCACCACCCTTCCCGATGTTTTCATAAACCATGTCTAAGGAAGGAGAAGAGGGGACAACAACCGCATCGGTGAGGTGGAAGGTATCCTTTAACTCCTTTTCCAGAGAGAGGAGATGGGCGTTAGGAGCCTGAATATAGAAGCGGACAATGCCGTTACGCCGGGCCTTGTCGAGGAGACGAGTGGTTTTCGGACGGGAGAGGCCAAAACGGTCCGCAATCTCACTCAGGGTGATGCCCTCCTGATAATGCAACCAGGCTATCCGGACCATCAAATCCTCTTCAGGAAGTGGCATGGGACACCTCCAGCATCCTGCTCATACATCTACCATAGTTTGCAATATTTTTCAAGCATGGGAAAAATAAAACATTATCGGGTGAACACCAGGAGATAATCATGATTAGCCGGAAGAGCACTGATTTCGACAACCTCACTCCTGCAGCAGACATCAGGCCGGAAAAATCGCCTCTCTTCAAGGTCGACACCCCACACATCCTCCCATGCTGTACCGTTGAGTTTCAGGGAAATACTCTGAGGTGAAGGGAGAAAGACCACAGTGGTTTTCCCGTCAAAAGTCGTGGCTGCCCGAATCTCGGGATTCGGGGTCATCACCATATCCTGGGCCGGCCTGAGACCAAAAAGACGGAAACGCTCGATAATGAATTTTGCCAAAGCCACGTCCCAGGCTCCATCAAGGGCAAGGGCTACCCGCCACTCCAGAGGCTCTCCCGAAAACTCCACTCCCCGGAACTCGGCCCCTTTTCGGTGCCAGCACCAGATGCCATGAGCACCATAGGCAACTCCAGCGCTTGCCCCAGAAAGGAGGCTTTGCCAGACGGCTTTCCGGACATCCAGGGCCCTGAAGCGATTCTCCCTGGTAAACCCATAGGGATGGCCCTCGTAGCAGGGTTCAGCATTCACCACTGGTCTTTGGGGTGTAAGAGCGGCGAACTTCTCTCCAAGGACATAGGGGAAATGCTGCTCGGCCTTCACATGACCAGACTGATAGGTATAGAAATCAAGATACGGGGAATGCAGAATATCTTCCGGAAGGTCTGCCTGAGGCTGGAGATGGAAAGTGGTGAGGGCCTGAGGAGCAATGGATTTGACGATTTCCAGCGCCCTCAGGTAGTACCGCACCGTCTCCTGAGAACCGAAGTTGGTATCCCCACTGATGATAAAAATGGGGGAAAACTTTTTAAATCTCTGTACCACATACTCCACATATCTCTCCATGGTCTCAAAAGGCATCACCATGGGAATTCCTCTCTGAGACGCCCAGGTATCGGGAACGAAATTGCACCAGAGAAGTACCAGAGCAGGGATGAAGCCTTTCTGCGTTGCCAGCTCCAGAAGTCCTTCAGCAAAATCAAAGTATGCTTCGTCAATCTGGAAGGAAGAGTACTCACCCCGTTCGTCTCTCCGGAAGGGAAAGCGAAGGTACGGGACGCTGGCATCCCACTGGTACAAAACGTTGATTTGTAAAGCATTGAACCCTTGCAACTTCCGGTATTCAAGATACTCTTTCCACTCCTCCTCGGTAACACTGGTAAAAGCGCTCCATACCGTGTCGGCAAGGTAGAAAAAGGGCCGCCCATCAAGGACAAAGTAAGTTTTTTCCGGAGCAACCTGCAATGCCGGCATAGCTTTTCGGCCTCCTTTCTATTTATTCAACGCCGCCTGTATCCCTTATAAGTGTCTCCATAAGACTTCTCATTGAGGTCTCCCATGCCCTGAGGAACCGCTCATAAAAATCAAACTGGGGCGAATCGCTGTTATCAAAACCTCCATTCTCTGCAAACCACCGGAGGCACCGTGCAACTCCATCCCTGTAGGAAGTCCGGGTGGCAAAACCAAGGTCCTTTTTGGCCAGCGCAACCGAAAACACGTTGGAGTATTGAAAGTTTTCTACGCACCATAAAGCTTTCCTGGGGAAAGCCTGCCCGAGAACTTTTGCAGGAACATAGACCGGGCGAAGAGGCATCCCCATTACGTCAGCCACGATTTCGTAAAGACGATTCCAGCACATGACTTCTTCACTCGCTATGTTGTACGCCTTTCCATAGGCAAGCGGGGTCAACAAAGCATTGGCGAGGGGGACAGCCAGATCCTCAGCGTAGAGAGAGCTCCACAACGACGTTCCATCTCCATGAATGATTACCGGCTTTCCTTTCTGGATGCGATCCAGATGGTCGGTGGTCCAGCCAAAAACCTGAAGAAGTGGTGTCACGCCCTCACAGTAGGTATGGGCAGGCCTTATGATGGTGACTGCGAATCGCTTTTCTCGATGGGCTTTAAAGAAAACTTCCTCACACTGTGCCTTCTTCCAGGCATAGGCAAAGGATTTCCGGGGGTTTCGCTCAGCGTCTTCGGTGACGGGATAAACCGCAGCAGGCTTGGTGTAAACATCCACAGTGCTCACAAAGAGATACTGTTCAATCCTTCCCGCAAAGGTTTGAACCGCAGCCTCCGCATCCTGAGGTTCGTAACAGGCCAGATCCACCACAACATCGAAGTTATGTTCAGCAACCGCCTGCAGAAGCGAGATGTTCTTCCGATCTCCGTGAATAACCGACACCCCTGGCTCATTTGGAAAAACCCGCCGGGACAGGCCCCTAACAAGAAGGGTGACTTCGCAGCCCCTTTTCCAGAGTTCTTGAGTGACAAACGAACCGATGGTGCCCGTGCCACCGATAACGAGAACCTTCACATCTTCAGAGCCCCCGGGCAAAAGCTTCGAGTTTCCTGAAGAAGTCGGCAAAGATCTCTCCAGCCACAACCTCCACGCACACCTCAATCTTCCGATCCCCTGATTCATGACGGTAAGAGAGGTCAGGATTCAGACGAGGAGCCGGAAGCTCCACATAGTAGCCCCATTCGGGGTTGACCAGAGTCCCTACAGCCGGAGAATCGCCGTAAACCCACCACTCCCTCGGGGACGGGGTGCTCACACGCCAGGTTTTGAAAAGAGAAACAAGGTAATCTCCAATTGCCCCTTTCCCCAGAACAAAACGCTCCATTTCGGCAACACCCACCCGCATCATCCGGTAGGTGGTGCGGGGGTACTGAACCAGGGAGAGTCCTGAAACAAAGACCACATCAGCTGCCATCCAGTCGTTGAATGCGTTGAATTCAGGTCCACCCGTGGGCCACCAGCCTCCCCCAATCCAGAGGACCACGACCTTTTCGGCAATTTCCGGAGCCATAAGGTAAGCTGAGGCCATATCGGTGAGGGGTCCCAGGAAAGCAATGTACAGAGGCTCAGTGGAATTCTGAGCACAGGAGATGATGAACTCTGCGCCTTCAGACTTCTGCGGCACATCGGGTTTCTCCAGAGCAAGGGGAGCGCCTTTGAGAACCTGGACTTTTTCTTCCATGCCCAGGAGCTTCAAAAGGTGCTGAATCTCCCGATAACTCTGCTCCATGCTGTCCCTATCGGTATGCGTCCCGTAATGGGCAGCAATGATACCTTCTACTTTAAGTTCTGGTGAAAGGAGTGCATGCACAACGGCCATCTGGTCATCGATTTCGTTATGCGCATCGGTATTGAGAATGACCCGGCGAGGTCGCTCGGGGGAAGGAATACCCCCCAAAAAGCGGCTCTTCCTCAGAGCCCTATCCTGAGCTACGAGATCTTGAATATCCATCCCTGCACCTCCTCACTTTCTCCCGATGAGCAAAGCATCGCTATTGAAGTCACTCATGGCTACCTGCCACTTTCCGTTGCTGTACTTCAAGACCGGCTTCGCAACAACCCTCTCCTCAAGGTCAATGAGAAAGAATTGCCGATACTCACCCAGGTCCTTCTCGATAGCCACATCAGCCGCATAAGGAAAATACACAACGATTTTGTCCTTTCCAGTTGCGATACGGATCCACTGGTTTTGGCCAATGGATCCTTCCTCGGGCTCTATGTCAAAGAGGTCGAAAGCCTCGAACACAAACCGGCAAAAGGCCACATCCCACGCTCCACGAAACCTCAGCGCGGTACGCCAGTCGAAGGGATACCTGAAGTCCACGATCCCTTCCCAGGACACACCCCATTTCTTTCCTCTTTTATGCCAGCTCCATATTCCATGGGCACCATACGTGACCCCCGCCTTAGCCCCGGAAAGTAAACTCCGCCACACTGCTCTGCGAACGTCGGTTGCTCCATACCTTCCCCTCTCGTGCCCCATTCCCTCATAGCAGGGTTCTCCATTCACAATGGGGCGCTTTACCGGCAGACGGTAAAACTGCTGAGCCAGGGCCACAGGGTTTTCCACCCAGTCAAAACCATGCCCAGACTGGTACATGTAGAAATCAAGATGCGGTGAGTTCACAATCTCTTCGGGTAAATAATATCTCGGTTCGGCAGGGCCAAGGAGATGAATGGTGGTGAGCGCCTGAGGGTCTCTTGCCTTGATAATTTCCAGAGCTCCCAGATAGTATTCGATGGCTTCCTGACTCTCGAGGTCTGTATCTCCCCCTATGATGTACACCGGGTGAAACTTCCGGAATGCTTCCACGACATACTCAACGTACCGCATGGCCTGTGGGAAGGGAATAACATCCTGGGGACGGAGCCTCGAAAGCCAGGTTCCTCCCACATAATTGCTCCAGAGGACCACGAGTGCTGGGATAAAACCGCGTTCCTTCGCCATACCGAGCATTTTTTCTACTCGCCGGAAATACTCTTCGTTGAAGGTGGAGTAGTCAAACCGTCCGTCCGCAGTTTTCTGAAAAGGAAAAATCTCAAAATCTGATTCACTGGCGTCATGCTGGGGAAGAATGTTTATCTGCAGTACGTTAAACCCCTGCTTTTGCCGATACTCGAGGTACTCCTCCCACTCGGGAAAATCGGCATTGGTGAAAGCACTCCACACCGTGTCAGCAAGCCAAAAGAAGGGATAACCCCGATCGTCAACAAAAAAGTCACAAGAAGGCGCAATCCTGATCTTTTGAGAAGATAAGCCTGTTCTCGTCTCTTCCATGTTAAGGAAATCACTCCTTTAAAGAAAAAACCGGGGATAGACCACCAAATCTATCCCCGGTTCATAATGGTTCCTCTTCAGAACTTGAACTTAAAACCTAGTTTCTCCAAGGTTCCTTCAACATACTGTCTCCAAATGCTTGCCAATTTCTCTCTCCCTATTCTCTCGGTTATCCTCTCCCACGCTTCTTCGACTCTACTCAGAGCCGTTTTTTCATCGAATTCTCCTTGGAGGTAGGAAGTAACTATCTTGCCAAACTCCGTATAGTATTCCTCGTTTCCAGGTATCATGATATCGGGAACCCCATGGGCCAAAGCCGCTAAGTATGCATCGATGAACTCCTGCTCTATAGGAATTGTCCATTTGCTGGCATCCCTGGCGGAGTACGCATAGACATCGGCACAGCTTACCCAGTCGCTGAGAGAAATCATCTTCCTTTCTGGGCGCAAGAGTTCCCTCAGAACAGCATAAGCTGCATCGGGGTGCTTAGTCGACCTTGGAATGGCCATAAATCTCCCCCAAGAGAGCGTGTTATACTTCACTACGACCCCTTCATGTTCTACTCCTGGCCAGAGCGAATATCCAAACTTACCCTTCCAGTGCATGCCACAACCTTCTCCACGTTCATCGCAAAGCAGGTACTTACCAACGTCACCCCACTCTAACGCCATAGCAACCTGACCCTTCCACACAGCTTGCCAGGTTCCAACCAAGGTCATTCCTATATAGCCTGGAGGTGCAAACTCTGTACAAACCTTCTTAAATACCTGAAGTGCCTTTACTCCAGCTTCGTTATTTATTTGAGGGCGTAGCTCTTTATCAAAAGGAAGTACGCCGTTACTGTAACTCACAAATATTGGCACCCAGTACATGTAAACACTTGGAGCAAAGTCAATGCCACTGAAAGTGGCACCATACTCAATTTCACCATCGTTATCCCAGTCCCATCCAGTGAAGAATTCTGCAACATCCAGAAACTGATCCCAGGTCTGGGGAGGAACGGGTAAGTCATAGCCATACTTTTCCTTGAAGCGAGCTTGATAGTCTGGATTCTCGAGAATATCCTTTCTGTAGTAGAGAATTTGCGTGTCTCCATCGACAACTATTCCATAAATTTCCCCGCCCCACTCGCAGTAGAGTTTTCTGTACACATCGACAATATCTTCGTAATCCTTCATTGCCTCGGGATCTTTCTTAAGGTATTCCGTAATGGGCAGGAAATAACCTCCCGCCATAAAATCTCCATTCCAGCGGGGAACCGAGGTTACAATGTCGTAGGCACCTTCTCCCATCATCCAGTCTTTCATGAGCAATTGATAGTGGTTTGGATCGGGCTCGTTGATAATTTCGAACTCAACACCCAGCTTTTCCTTGAGGTAATCAACATGGTATGTCAGTAAGGGAGCTTCTCCTCCAGCGCCTATGAGTGCAGTGAGCTTGACGCCCTCAAAGGGTTTCTGTCCGTAGCACACTCCTCCCAGCAAGCAGAGAACCACTACCGCAATCCAAATCGCCTTTATTTTCTCTCTCAGCATCTCCTTCAACCCCCCTTTGTGTTTTTCTTTGCATTTCTTCCAAGCCCCTAACCTCAGAGCAGGAGATTCCAACTAACACTCACAACACTAACCAATCACTCTCTCACCCCCCTCTACTCCTTAACAGCACCAAAGGTGAGTCCCCGCACCAAGTAACGATGGAAAATAGTCGCAAAAACAACTCCAGGAATGACACTAAGAAGGCTGGCTGTAGCAATTTGGGGATAAGCCAAGGTATTACCCCACCTCAGTTTTGGCACAACCACCGGTAATGTATCCCACTTAGGGCCTGAGAGCAAAAATGCAAAAAGATACTCGTTCCAGCAAGCCACAAACGTAAAGACAAACACCACCGCAATAGCAGGAATCATCAATGGGAAGATAATCCGCCCAACAACCTGTAGGGGAGAGGCTCCGTCGACCACTGCTGCCTCGTCTAACTCCTCAGGGATTTCCTGCAGGAAACCCATAAGAATCCACACGGCAAACGGTATATTCCCCAAGAGATAAGCGATTATCAAACCCATGTGTGTTCCGTACAGTCCCAACAGCTTAAATATAAGGTATGTAGGGACCAAAAAGGCTACAGGAGGCAAAAACTGGTTAGAAAGTATCCAGAAGGATAAGTGTGAACCCCCAGTCCTGAACCTCACAATACTATACGCCGCCAACAAGCTAATTGCAATACAGATTAATGCATTTGCCACAGCAATCACTAAACTGTGTTTCATCCCACCCAAAATCAGCTGAATGCCAACCGCAGCACGCTCTGGAGCGTATCTGAAATTCTCTAAAGTGAACTTTGGAGGCCAAAAATACGGTGGATACCTAAGAGCATCGCCCTCCTTCATAAACGAAGTACGAATCAGCCAGTACAGCGGACCGTAAACCCACAGTAAAGCCAGAATAACTACAAGCCATGCAATGAAGGAACTGATACTCTTTCTCACGCTTCAATCCCCCCTCTCATTGCCCTTATAAAGGCAGCAATCACGAGTACAATAACAGGCAACAAGAGGAAGGTCAAAGCAGATGCGTAAGAAAGATTCCAATAGCTGAAGCCCTGGTTAAAAATGTAGTAGCTTATCACCTCAGTAGCACCACCAGGTTTCCCTTCCGTTAAAGCCCTTACCAAGCCAAAAGTTTTAATAGCACCAGAAATCCTTAGAACCAGGGCTACTACAATTACAGGTTTCAAGAGGGGAAGGGTAATCCTGGAAAACATCTGTAACCCAGATGCACCATCTATTGCTGCTGCCTCGAATATATCCCTCGGGAGGCTGATCAAGCCTGCATAAAGGACCATCATCATAAAGGGAATCGCCGTCCAAGAATCACCCATAACGATGGCAAAAAAGGAACCAGTCGTAGTTCCCAACCAATCAATCTTTTGGAGCCCAAGGAGATCCAGAAGGTAGCTTATAGGTCCGTAGTGGTAACTTAGAACTAAATACCACATAATCCCGATCCCAACATCGGTAACCATTGTTCCAGCAATAAGAGGGACACACAACTTTTTTCCTACTTCTCCCAAACGGTTCAAAGCAAGGGCAATACCTAAACCTGCCCAAAATTGCAAAGGAATTCCTAAACCAGCGAACTTAAAGGTAACCCAAAGAGAGCGGCGAAAATTGGGATCACTGAGAGCCGCTTTGTAATTTTCTAAACCGCAGAAACTCAAGGGTTCAACCGGAGTTTTTGGCCAGCGAAACAAACTCAGTCTGAAGGAATAAACAAACATAAATAACCCGAAAAAGGCCAGTATTCCGACCACAGGAAGAACCAAAGCCCATTTGATACCTTTACTCCCTAACGTTTTGATTCCCTCCTTTCATAGAGTGCATGCATGGTCCTTTTGACAAGCTTGTTTATAGCACAATTGTTTCAAAATTTCAACTGGAGAAATATATTTATCACTGACCCGAACGCTTGGCCCCTCGCAAGCCAGCCTCTTCTCACTCCTTCAGTGCCCCAGCCGTTATTCCTGAGACAAAGTACCGCTGGAGCAGGACATACACTACGACAACCGGAAGAATTCCAAGAAGCACCCCTGCATTAATAATGGGATAAGAAGAGGCAAACTGGCCCTGGAAGTACATCATCCCCAGAGGAACCGTCTTCCATTTATCGGAATGAATAAAAATCAACGCCATGAGGAATTCGTTCCACGTTGCGAGGAAGTCCATGATAAAAAGCGCTAGTACTGCCGGTACAGAAAGTGGGAGAATAACCCTTAAAAGGACCAGAAACTCCGTACATCCATCGATTCTTGCCGCATCAACGAGCTCATCTGGTATCCCTCGGAAAAACCCTCTCAAAACAAGTATCTGAAAGGGAAGCCCAAAAACAATATAAGGAAAGAGTAACCCCCAGAGATTGTCCAGAAGGTAAAGTCTTTTGAGGAGTATGGTTAGCGGGAGAAGCACCACGTTCACCGGTATACCTAAACCCAAAAGGAAAAAGGCCAGCAAGGTTTCTCTCAACCGGAAACGGTATTTCGCAAGGGGATAGGCAGCAAGAGCAGCGACGAATATCCCCAGGGGAACTTTCACAAAACAAATCGACAAACTGTTCTTGTAGTACACGCTGAATCTGCCCATTCTCCAGGCATCGGGAAAGTTCTGAAGAGTAACAGATTCCGGTGGGGCAAATACTCCTCGCGTCACAACGTCCTGCTGGGTACGCAAGGAGGTGAGCACTACAATCGCAAAAGGGAAAAGCATAAGAAGGGTTAGAAAAACTAGGAAAAAGAAGGACGTACTGCTGTAACCTCGCTTCATCTTTTCTCCCCCCCTACCGCCTCGACATAATCCGGATATATGGATAGGTGACCCCTAAAGAGGTAGCAGCCGTTATCCAGGCAATGGCAGATCCAAACCCAGCTTTGTGGTACACAAAGGTATTGAAGTACATCCAGGTACTCAGGACCTGCGTGAAGTTCCCCGGCCCTCCCCAGGTCATAACGTAGATCAAGTCAAACACCTTGAGCGATCCAATCATGAGGAGTGAAATAACCACAACGAAAGTCTCGCGCAGAGAAGGTATCGTGATGTAGAAGAACTTCTGTACACCCGTGGCTCCATCGATATCGGCCGCCTCGTAAAGTTCCCTGGGAATTGCCTGCAAACCTGCCAGGAAGAGAAGCATCGGGAAACCCGTACCCTGCCAGATACCGGTGAGAATAACAGAGTACAAGGCTACGCTTGGGTCAGAAAGCCAGTTACGTGCAAGATGGGGCAACCCAATAATCCTGAAAAAAGAATTGACGGCGCCAAAAGTGGGGTTGTAAATCCAAGACCAGATGATACCAACCGCCACCAGAGGCAAAACGGCAGGAGAGTAAAAAGCGGCCCTGAAAAAAGTTCGACCAGGGATTTTCTCGTTAAGTATCACGGCAAGAATCAAACCCAGGGCCACGGGAATTGAAAGCATAAATGCCATCCACGTAAGGTTATTCTTCAACACCAAAAGAGAAGTTGGGTCGGAAAAAAACCTGACATAGTTCCTTAAACCAATGAAAACCTTTGACGGCGAGAGACCATCCCAGCGGTACAGGCTGACAATGAAGGAAAAAATCATGGGGTACACCAGAAAAACCCCGTAGAAGGCGAGTGCCGGAAAGAGGAGCCAATAGCGTGAGAGGAACCTACGTACCTGCATGGAACGACAAACCTCCTTGGAGCAAAATGAAAAGGCCTCTGCACCCCGGGCACAGAGGCCTTTTGGGGTGTCTTATCTTATTTCATGCCAGGTGCGGAACCAAACACTTTAATTCCCGTTTCTTCCTTGTACTCTTCAATGGCAGCCTGCATCCTCTTTGCCGCATCTTCAGGAGTCAAAAGCCCCAAGGCCACAGAGTCCTGAATTTCAAAGTACTTGTGCATGAGTTCAGGAGGAAACGCCTGGTCCGTAGGAGGATAAACATCCTGCAGTTGTTCAAGGACCTTCCGAAACTCATAAGTATTCGGCAACTCATTCTTATCAGGGTATACCCCAATGGTACAAGTACTTGTTATAGCCTTTCCCAACCACTTTTGCTGGACGTCTTTCTGGATAAACCAGTTGATGAACTCGAGAGCCTCTTTTTTGTACTTACTCTGGGCGTTCACCATGAACTGCTCGGGAAAACCCGAAATACGCAATGGCTCATGTTCTGTAGGATGCAGGAAGAACCTGAAATTGTTTACATCCTGGCCATCGTGCTTAAACACCGTCTCCATCCAGCTACCTTCAAAGACCATAAGCGCCTGACCCTGGTACATGGGCATCCGCGCATCATCTGGGTTGATCTGGATGAAACCTGGCACAATCCATTCATCAGCCCACTTCTTGAAAAGACGATACATCTCCACAACCTCTGGACGATCCCAGGATTCTTCCGCCGTATTTAGCTTATCATGAAGCTCAGGACCTGCGGTATACTCCAGCAGGTAATCCAGAAGACGCATGACCATCCAACCGTATTTCCCAGCAACCGACAGTGGATAAATCCCTGCCGCTTTGGTCTTAGCACAGAGCTCCTCAAGCTCTTTGTAAGTCTTCGGTTCAGTCAACCCCAGCTGATCCCACAAATCCTTTCTGTACCAGAAAGTCATACCATGGGAACAGATGGGAACACCGTAAAGCTTCCCGTTTCTCCGAACCGCTTCAATGGTCCAGGGGATCAGTATCTTGTTCCAACCATACTTTTCGAAGTACTCATCCAAGGGCTCACAGTAACCGGCATCGGCAAAGAATCCCGAAAGTTCGCCTCCCCAGTTAAACCATACGTCTGGAGCCGTTCCCGCGGCTGCGGCTGTTTTCAAGACCTCAATGTATACCGCCGCACCTGTTCCCGCCACCGATTCGTGAGAAATCTTGACCTCCGGGTTCAACGAGGTGTACTCAGCAAACATCTGATCCAAGTATTCTTTTTGCTGCCCACCCCACACCGTCATCACTCTCAACTCAATCGCCGCAGCCGTACCCACCATTCCTAAAACGACCAGACAACAGATACCCAGATACAGTACCCTCTTCATCCCAATCCTCCTCTCAACGAATTTTTCAAAACTGAAAAAAATCGGAAAAGACAACTCTACGTCACCAAGCGAAGACCCCACCTCCTCCACATAAAATCTTGACCTGAGATAACCAGGTCACAACCTATTATAGCGAAAACTACTAAAAATTTGCAACAAGAAGAAAAAGTTTCGTCATGCGGGGGCAGAGCGCTAAGGTAGCAGGCAGGAAGCGCATAGGGGAACAGCATAGGAATCTCCTGGAAAGTGGAAAGGAAGGCAACGCTCTATTAATGTCAACGTCAACATCTATCATTGATCGTAACTCCTGGTCCTACCAGGACCGGTATAAGACCTCAAGGTCCCCCGGGTCTGGGAAGAGAAAATGAAATTGATAGACGAAGGTTGAGAATCAGGATTTCACAGCCCTTCTCCTGGCCTCCGCCTTTGCACTCTTCAATCCTGACCACTAAGTATTTTTTCCAAGGTTCTTACTCGCTCTTCCAGCCTGCTTTTCTCCTTTTTTAACGCCTCCACCAAGCGTTGCGCCATAGAGTAGAAGTTGGCTTTTCTGTCCCCTTCCAACTCCTCAAAGAAATCCTCATTTGCTCTCTCACAAGTTTCTATCCAGTCCTTACGAAGCGCACTCGCTCCGTAGAGGGCACCGACAATTTGACCTATGATGCTTGCTATGGTGTCGCAGTCTCTACCAAAGCTCGCACCCTCAACGATACTCTCATTTGGGTCCTCACCACAGAGGTAGAGAATACCCATCGCTGCAGGGATGAATTCCAAACTGTTGCCACTGAAGAATCTCTCCTTATTCCAGTTTCTCTGAGGCCACGTCCAATCGAGCATCTTCTCATAGAATTTTTCGACAAATTCGTCTACTGTTTTGCTCTTGTACGCAATGTCCATGGTGAGAACTATCCCCCGTCGAAAGACATCGGAGCTGTACCTTGTCATCGTGTCCAGCACGGTCTGCACGGTGGCACCTGGGAGGAAGGCCGATGCGATTCCTGCAGCAAGACTTGCAGCTGCGTCCCGATTAACACCTTCCTGATTTATGGATGCAATGTTAAACCCATCCTGGTATGCTTGAGCGGGATCGCCTGCATTTATGATACCAACAGGTGCGATGGCCATTGACGCACAACCGACGGGAGGCTGTCCCTTTCCTGTCTCCCAAGGATTCATGCCTATTTCCAGCTTCATTTTCACTATCTTTTCGTTGGTCCAAAGTCTTTCGGGATTCAGTTCGTTCAACCATACTTCAGCAAAATCGTCTGGTGTTATCCTGCCGCCCTTTCGAACGATGGCAAGGCACATATAATGACGCAGCACTGTGTCATCGGTAATGGAACCCGGAGGTCCTCCACAGTACTCTTTTTTAAACGGCATCAAATCCCTCACCTTGCCATACTTTTCGCGGATTTCCGTGTAATACCAGCCCTCGACGGGTGCTCCCAGCGCGTCTCCAATTGCTCCTCCAATCAAGCATCCATATACCTTGTCGAGGATATCCTTGCTCACCTTCTGTCTCCTCCTTTCAGTAGATATGCACAGCTCTGGTTACCTATTTCTATCCCTTGAGGGCCCCCATGGTGATGCCCTCTATGAAGCGCCTTTGCAGAATGGCGAAAAGGATAACAAGGGGAAGGATGCTTATCAGGACCCCTGCTGCTATGAGGGAGTAGTTCGTCTGGTACTCCGACTGGTAGAACATAAGGCCTAGGGGAACGGGTCTCAAGGAGTTGTCGTGGATGAACAAAAAAGGTACTATGAAGTTGTTCCACGTCCACATGGATTGGAAAATAATCAGCGAGATCCAGCCAGGAAACGAAAGCGGCAACATTACGTACCAGAGCGCCTGTATCTCCGAACAGCCATCTATTCTCGCAGCCTCTATCAATTCGGTAGGTAGACTCATGAAGAACGACCTCATCATAAAGATCCCAAACGGTAGGCTACCAGAGGCAATAGCGATGATAACACTCCAATAGGTGTTGATAAGGTGAAACCTATTCAGTAGAAAATAGAGGGAGATCATAACGGCCTGAAAAGGAAGCATGAGACCTGTAAGAATAAGATAGAAGAGAAAATCTTTAGCCTTGAACCTTAATTTTGCAAACGAGTATCCGGCAAAAGTGGCCAGAAACATCACTATTAAAACCGTAGGGACTGTTATGATGATGCTGTTCTTTATGTACATGCCGAAGTGTCCAACCGTCCATGCCTCTCTGAGGTTCTTAAAAAGAATGAACTCAGAAGGAAAAGTCAAAGGACCTCTAAGGACCTCCGGGTTACTTTTGGAAGCTGTGAGTCCGACGATAACGAGGGGGATTAGCGTGTACATAGCTGCGCCAATAAGGAAGAGATAAACAATTACCCGGCCCACAGAAAAAACTCTTTTCCTTCTACCTTTTTTTACTGCCACTTACATCCCCCTTTCTTGGTACCGAAGGTACAGGACAGAAACTGCAAGAATAAAACAGGTTAAAAGAATCGCAATGCTTGCTCCATAGCCAAAGAAATACTCTGCAAAGGACTTTCGATAAATATAGGTGGCCATAATCTGGGTAGCATGTCCGGGTCCGCCCCCGGTCAGGAGGTACACCAGGTCAAATACCTTAAAAGAGTCGATCACCGTATAGACAACGACCATGGCGACAACATACTTGATCTGGGGAAGCGTTACGTTGATAAAAATCTGGATTGCATTGGCTCCATCAATGCGAGCCGCATCGTAAAGGGTAGGATCGGTGTTTTGCAGTGCGGCCAAAAATATTACCATACAAAAACCAAAATACGTCCAGGCCCCAGCAACTATTACCGCTGGAAGGGCAAAACTGGGTTCACCGAGCCACCCTTTGGCTAAGAATCCGAGACCTACAGTCCTCAACACCTGGTTCAGGAGGCCAAACACAGGATTAAAGATCCAGCTCCACACGATAGCTACTATAACTTGGGTAAGAAGGCGCGGGAAGAAAAATATGGCTTCAAACACAGTCCTGCCCACTATTTTCCCAGCGAGGAGTGTAGCAAGTATTAACCCTGGAAAAACCCCAAGCGCTATAATCCCAGCAGTGTACATCACGTTGTTTTTAAAAGATACCCATACTACGCGATCCTTAAATGCCTGGACATAATTAGCAAGAGACACAAAAACCTTTGGCCCCGCTCCGTCCCATTTATAGAAGCTCAAGGCCGCAGAATCCACAATGGGGTACAACACAAATATCCCATAGAGTACCAGAGCGGGTAAGAGGAGCAAATAGCCTATTCTCTCTTCTGCCATGGGTTTATATCTCCTTTGGTGAGGGGATTTTTTTGTACTTCAGTAGCATAGACAAACCTCCTGGTGGGCTGCAAACACAGCCCACCAGGAGGAATCCCTTTCTACTCCAGTTTAAATGTATCGTAGGTTAAACCTTCCTCTCTCCCTTTTTGCCAAAGCTTATCCCACTCTTTGACGAACTCGTCCACCGTTGTCTGCCCCGTGAGTATTTCCGCAACACCAGTTTTCAAAAACTCGAAAGCCTCGGCTGGAGTACCCATGGAAAGACCGGGGACAAATTGAATTTCTTCACTGGAGAGAGCTTTTATTGCTTCTTTCACCAAATAGTGTATGTTCCATCCCGCGATGTCTTCCTCAGACAGTTTCAGAGGAGGAATGGTTGCCGCGACTTCGTACCATAGCTTCGCAGCCTCCTTTGAAGCCATGAGATAGTCGACATAGTCGATTGCTAACTCAGGGTACTTGGTCGAATTGCTGATTACATAGCCAGAACCACAGAAGAATATTGTGCACGAAGGCTCACCCTCCTTTACCCGAGGCCAGAGAAATACACCTATTTCAAAGTCCTTTACATTTTCGATGTAACCGCCTATCATCCAGTTCCCCTCGGGGTGCATGACCGCTTTTTGCTGGTAGAAGAACATGTTCCCCTCATCGTAGCCCAAGGCAACAAAGTTTGGGGGGTAGAAGTTGCGCTTTGGCCATTCAATAAAGGCCTTCTGAAGAGCCTCTCTCACTTCGGGCATATCCCAGCTCCCACCTCTAAACATTGCCTCTTCCGCCTTTTCTTTCCCCAGGTAACTCCACAGTATCGCGGTGGCGAGGTTCGTTTTGGTCCACCAATCCCGGGCAGACCAGGCTATCGGTATGTATCCTGCAGTAAGGGCTTTCTCGCATATATCTTCGAGCTCACTTATACTTTTAGGAGGAGTTACTCCAAGTTTGTTAAAGATGTTCTTGTTATAGTATATAGGGACGTATTCTATCTCATGCCCTACTCCAAAAGTCCTCCCACCAAAGGTGGGGATAGCTTTTGCTCCCTCCACGAGTTTCTGGTTCCATCCCCGTTTTTCCCAAACTTCGGTCAAATCCATGACCAAACCCGCTTTTGCCAAGGGACCAAGAAATGTAATTCCCACTTCCGGGTATATAACATCAGGGCCTGTTCCTGACAGGAGCGCAGGTCGGATCTTATCGGCTATCGTTGCTGCCGGCATGGCACTCCGCTCAACTTTAACATTTGGATGCATCTTTTCAAAGTTTGCATCCATCATATCAACAGCCTTTTTATCACTAGTACCAGTCCATTGGTCCCACACTTTGAGCACAATTCTCTCAGTCTGAGCGCCAGTGCTTCCTGCGATAACCAGTGTGATCACCATCGCTACAGCCGTCATTAAGACACACGGAAAAACGCTTCTTTTAAAAACCACAAAACTCCCTCCCCTCTTGGATTTTATTGGAGAAACGTTCGGTAAAAAGTATAACACCACTTCTACCAAATTTTCAACTAATGAAAAAAATGATAGCGTCAACTTATTGTAGGGATATTTTTGAAAACCCTCTCCATGGTTTCATTTCCTGATCTACCTTCCTTTCCCTCACTCATCCAGATTACAGTCTTTCATATCACAGGAACCCAGGACATATCTTGGGTCAGGGCCTTGAGGGTCATACGCAGAGCACTCACGCTTTGCGCATCACCAGGATGTTGTTATAGACTTCCCGGAACACCTCCTTCCCCCTCTCCTTCTCTTTCTTGATGGTCTCAGGGGAAAGGATGAAGGGAGGAAGTTTCTGCCTTTGGGTTCTCAGGAAGTAGTGCCTGATTGAGCACCTGTTGAACTTCAAAACTCGGAGATATCTGCGGTCCACCCCTTTCCTCCCCCAGCCCATGGGACGATGGGAGAGTCGAGCTGAGAGGATAGGCTTTTGTGGGCTTCGGCACTGATTCGCAATTCCAGCTCTCTATGGTGCCTGGCATTCTGGATTCCCCCGCGAGTTTCCGGAGAGGTAGATGTAGAGGTTTTCAAGGCCTCTTTGGTCTCTGGAATTCTTACCCCGGGAGAGGGCCTTGAGGAGCAAGGCTTCCACTTCCTCCCAGGAACTCTCTTCAACTGCCTTCCAGAGTTCCTCTTCTGAGCCATCCCGGGGCAGGGCTTCTCGGATGCGTTTCCCAAGGTGGAAGCGGTCCAGGATGAAGGTGGCCTTGGGGATGATCTCCAGTCCTTTCTTGGGGAGGAGGCCCCATCACCACAGAGGAAGATCTCCTGTACCGTGTCGAGGTCATAGTGTTCCTCCAGGTACTCGAGGACCTCGAGGAAGAGCTCTTCGGTGTCCTCATAGCAACCGGCAAAGTAGTGGGGATTCTTGAGCTTGGCTCTCCCTGAGCTTGAGACTTCCTTCCCCTCATGGACGTAGAGAGTTTCCCAAGGATTCTGGACTTCTTCCTCCTCTTTCTTCCCTTCTCTTTGGGGGAAAGGACCAGGGCTTCCAGGAGAGAATCAATCCTTTTCTTCCCAAAACCAACCTGGTCGTCGAGGAGGTACAGGTATTCTCTGATGTCTTCGTGTCCAAAGGAGGTTCTTCCTTGGGGTGACATCCCCAAACAGGGTGAGGATGGTATTCATGGTCTCCCAGAGCCTTTCCTCAAATTCCTGGAAATCCATTCCTTCAGGAAATGGAGAGAAAATTCCAGAACTCTCTGGAACTCTGATACCATGGGACCCTACCTCCAGAGTGCTTCCCATATACCAAGTTGGAACCCCCGATAAATTTCCGCTAACGGGGTTTTTCTCTCCCGTCCTCCTTGTAAGAACCACAAAAAGCGCTATAATACAGGAAAAAGTAGAAAAACTGGTTCCCTTCCGTGGTGCCCCTTTTTGGGGAGAATAGGGAAGTCCGGTGAAAGTCCGGCGCGGACCCGCCGCTGTGATGGGGAGGAAGGAGAGCATAGCCACTGGCGAAAGCTGGGAAGGGTCTCCTTCCGAGGAACCTGAGCCAGAAGACCTGCCACGGAAGCGCCAAAGAGGGTGATGGCAAAGCCCTCAGGCATTGCCTGAGGGCTTTTTTCATTTCAGGAAAGGAGGATGCCGATGGAACGGAAAGCTCTGAGCACTTCTTTCCCCCTTCGCCTGAGCCTTGTGGCTACCCTCGTGGCCTTGAGCGTTGTGGGGTCGTTCGTGAAAATCCCCAGCCCCACCGGAACCGTGGCTTTAGACTCCCTTCCAGGATTTTTCGGTGCCCTGTTTTTGGGATACCCTGAGGGAGCGCTCATCGCCTTTCTGGGGCACATTCTGACTTCCCTGAACGTCGGGTTCCCCCTGGGGGCTTTTGTGCATCTTGTGATTGCCCTGGAGATGGCAGGCATTGCCCTGGCCTTTCGTTTTGCCTTCCTGCGGTGGAAGTACCCTGGGGCCGTCCTTGTGGGCACCGTTCTCAACGGCGTCTTTGCCCCGCTGAGCGTCGTCCCCCTTTTCGGGTGGGGGTTCTTCTTCGGTATCCTGCTCTCCCTCCTTGTAGGATCCTTTGTCAACGTCTTCCTTGCCGCCCTTCTTCACCGGGCGTTGGCACGGCGATGAACCGGGATTGCCTTGTGGTGAACACTGGCAAAGAGGAACTCCTCGTGGCCTGTGACGCCCTTGGTGGGATAGGACCAAAACCGGGGGACAGTCTCTCTGTCCCCCTCGAAGTATCCGCTCAGTTCACCGCCCGGGTTGCCCTGGCAGAAATCCTTGCGGCGGGAGGAGAGCCTCTGGCGCTTTCTGTAACCCTGAGTATGGAACCCTATCCCTGGATTGAAGAAGTGCAAAGGGGAATCTCCCGGGAACTCCGCACCATCGGCAAAGAGGATCTCCCCTGCGTCTTCTCTACAGAGAAGAACGTCCCTACCTCAGCCACCGGCCTTGGGATAACCGTTCTTGGCCGAAGAACCCCAAAAAGGGAGGAACCGCTCCTCGAGGGAACCCTGTATGCTCTGGGCGTCCCTTCCTGTGGCCGGGAAGTCCTGGAAAACCTCCATGCTATCGCTGATCTTGCCGACATCCTGCGCCTTCGGGAGGAGTGCCCTGAAGCAGAAATCGTCCCCGTGGGGTCCCGGGGGATTTTCTGCGAGGCCCTGCTCTTCCTCTGGGGAAGGCCGGCCACCCTCTCCCTGAACCCCCACCCCCCGTTTTCTCTCTACAAAAGCTGTGGACCGGCCACTGTCCTCCTTTTTACAAGCACAAAAAACATGGATGAACTTACGTCGTGCTTCCAGAAACCCCTGTGGGTGGTGGGAGAACTCAGGGCACAAGGACGGCCGAGGCCTGAACCTGCCCGTTCTTGAGCTTTTTCAGGACCTCATTGGCCTCCTCAAGAGGATATATCTCGCAGAATATCCGGAAGCGATATCGCCCCGCCATCTCAAGGAGCTCCCGCACATCCTGGCGGGTACTGTTGGCCACACTCTGGATGACCCGTTCCCGGTAGAGGAGTTCATACGGGATTTCAGGAATTGGGGTAGCGTAAATGCCGGCAGCAACGACTTTCCCTCCAGGCGCAAGGTGTTCCAGAGCCCTCCGGATAAGGAAACCGGAGGGAGCAAAGACAATGGCAGCATGGAAGGGCGAGGGAGGGTCATCCTCGGCGCCACCCACAAAGCTTGCGCCAAGTTTTCTTGCAAGCTCTCTGTGATGAGGACTTCGGGTGAAAACAAAGATCTCTTTCCCCTCGTAAAGGCCCATCTGAAGCACAAGATGCGCCGAAGAACCAAAACCAAAAAGCGCGAGGATATCACCCTTTTGGGTTTCCGTTGCCCGGTACGCCCGGTACCCTATGACCCCACCACAGAGGAGAGGAGCGACTTCTGGACTCTCGTAGCCCTCAGGGAGCGGATATACACTGTCCTTTCGGGCCAGGAAGTACTCGGCGTACCCTCCATCCACATCGTATCCGGTGAAACGGGCTTTGGAACAGAGGTTCTCCCTTCCTCTCCGGCAAAAGGAGCACTCCCCACACACAGAAAAGAGCCAGGGCGTTCCCACCCGCTCCCCGGGACTGATACCCGTTACCTTTGGCCCACACGCAACCACCCGTCCCACAATCTGGTGTCCCAAAATAAGGGGTAGACGGTGAGGGGGGAGTTCCCCTTCCACGATATGGAGGTCGGTGTGGCAGACCCCACAGGCCTCAACCCGAACAAGAACCTCATCGTCTGCAGGCTCGGGAACAGGAAGCTCCCGCAGAACGAGGGGGTTTTCCTCACAGGGCGCCTGACGCTCAAGCACCATGGCCCTCATGAACTCTCTCCTCCTCCGCGAACCAGGTGAAGGTTCTTTCGAGGCCTTCCTCGAGAGTCACACGGGGTTCCCAGCCAAGAAGACGCCTCGCCCGCTCAATGGCCAGGGCAACGCGGGAAATTTCTCCCTTTCGTTCCTCGGCAAAAACCACCTCGATATCCTTTCCCGCAATGCGCCTGAAAAGCCCAAGGAGCTCAAGGACACTTGTTTCCTTCCCCGTTCCGATGTTGTATGCTCCAGAGGGGGCGTAGAGTGCCAGGAGGTTAGCCCGGGCAACGTCCTCCACAAAAACGTAATCCCGGGTTTTTTTTCCATCCCCGAACACCACACAGGGCTCATTCCGGAGGATTTTTCTGGAGAAAATGGCAATCACTCCCGCCTCACCCAGGGGGTCCTGCCGTGGCCCATAAACGTTGCCGTAGCGAAGCGCCACACAGGAAAGCCCCCAGACCGCTTCATAATAGGAGAGGTACTTCTCCGCAGCGTACTTTGCAACCCCATAGGGGGAAAGCGGAGAGGGAGGGTACTCTTCACCAACCGGGAGCTCCTCCACCTCTCCGTAGAGCGCTCCACCGGTTGAGGCGAAAATCACCCTCTGCACTCCGTACATCCGGGAGAGCTCGAGAACCTGAAGTGTCCCTAAGATATTCACCTGGGCATCGGCGAGGGGGTCTTCCACCGACTGGCGAAGGTTGATGTGAGCAGCATGGTGGTTCACGCAGAACGGGCGTTCTTGCTCAAAAACCCTCCGGAGCGCCTCCCGGTCCATGATGTCGACCTGGTAGAAGCGAGCTTTCGGGTTAAGGTTTTCTACCTTTCCCGTTACCAGATTGTCCACTACGGCAACCGAAAAACCAGCCTCAAGGTACGTGTCCACAACGTGTGAGCCGATGAAACCGGCGCCTCCGGTGACCAGGATGGTTCCCACGGCAACTCCTCCTCTCTCAAGGAGCATAGGGCAAAAGTGCGGAGCTGTCAAAGGGGAACCTTACTACCTCTCAAGCTCTGCCTTCATGCGCTGGTACTCATCTTCAGAAATTTCCCCCCGGGCATAGCGCTTTTTGAGAATTTCCAGAGCCTCGTCGTTCCCTCTCTTCCCGGCACTCTCCCCAAAAAGGCGTATCGCAAAGTACACCACAAAAAGGAGAACAAAAAGACCGAGGAACAGGCCACCCCATCCCATCATGCCACCAACACCAAAAGGGCAGAATGCAAAACCCTGTGGGTCAGCGAACACCGGACCTGAAGCAAAAAGCGCAGCAAAAATCCCCCATAGGATGAGCTTTCTCACTTTCATTGTATTTTCCTCCCTCTACCATTTCCATAGGATTTGCGTATTGCAACACACCGGTCTACAGTTTATTCCGTAAAGTCCTTTCGTCCCTTGCTTCGCTTTTCTATAATTGACATGAGTGCCTATGCGGTGTTACCTCCTTATGGCAGACGGAGAGTGGGAAGAGCGCATTGCCCTTGAACTCCGCCGGAAGATGAAAGAGCTCTACGGGAAGAGCAAGATTTTCTTCCTCTCCTTCCGGCACCCCGGGGTGTTCGCCGAAAAGGGTTTTGCGGAGGTTTCCAAGGACCGGCCTACACAGCCTCTAAAGGCGTGGTACAGGCTCTGCCAGGACCTCCTGAAGCGGCGGAATCTCCGGGAACGGCGGATATTCATCGGAGGAAATCTCTGGCTTTTGGCACTCGTTACCCTCCTTGGGGGAAGGAGGGTCACCGTGGTGCTTCCTCTGGGACTCCGCCCTTTTCCTGCATCACCCTTTCGTCTCTTCTTCCTGCGCCGTTTTGCCCGGACTGTCCTTGCCGATGACGCAACTTTCGTACAGTTCCTTCGCCTGAAGAATATTCCCGCCTACTTTGTCGGGAACATCCTCGCTGACCTCCTCCACCCCCACGACACACCCTTCCTCCACGGGAAAAAAGCCATCTGTGCCCTTTTCCCCAGGGACGACCACCACATCGAGGACCTGGGGTTTTTCCTCGACTTTGTCGAGCACGCTCCCGACGGTACCTCTCTGTACTTTCTCCTCGCCCTCCCCCAGGGGGTCTCCCTCGAAACGGTGCAGCGTGTTGCTTCCGAGAAAAACTGGGTCTTCCTCGAAAGCCTTGAGGGAGAAGTCATCGAAGGGTACCTTGTGCGGGAGAGGGTCTACCTCAACCTCACAAGGTTTCTCCCTGAAGCCCTGGACCAGGCAACGTACATGGTGAGTGCCGACCAGAAGATACTGATTCAGGCTGTGGGGCTCGGGAAAACGGTGGTTCCCGTGCAGACAGGGAAAGCTGAGGAAACGGCAGCGCTTTTGCTCCACTCGGTCTCACTTTTTGAGTACAATCAGAGCATGAGCGCCCGGTTCGGGAGAAAGGGCGCCATTGAGCGGATCGCCGTCTTCCTCCTCTGGGGTGTCGTGGAAGACCCGGCACTCCCTCACCGTTTACAAACAATCCACAAAAGAGGGTGATGGCATGGCTGGTCTCGTTCCATGGAATCTCGATGCAATGCTGCTTCAGTTCCTCAACGAGGACCTGGGACCCTTTGACCTTACTACCCAGGGGCTTGGGGAGCTGAAAGATCGGGTAGTTCAGGCACAGATTATCGCCAAGGAACCGGGAGTCATGGCTGGTGGCCCCTTTGCCCTGCGAATCTTTAAGCTCCTTGACCGGGAAATCCAGGGAACAATCCACGTCGCAGAAGGCGCCCACTTCCTGGCAGGAACTGTCCTTTTGAGCCTCTCCGGCCGGGCGGAAGCGATTCTTGAGGGAGAGAGGGTTGCCCTGAACCTTCTCGCCCGGCTTTCAGGCATTGCTACAAGAACAAGGGAGCTCGTGGACCTTGTGGCCGACCTTCCGGTCCGCATCGCCGATACCCGGAAAACAACACCTGGTCTCCGGCTCCTTGAGAAATACGCCGTTTGCTGTGGGGGAGGCACGAACCACCGTATGGGGCTTTACGACTGCGTCCTCATCAAGGACAACCACCTGGCGCTCTGCGGCTCGGTAAAGGAGGCTATCTTCCGGGTTCGCAAGGCAGTGCCGTTCACCACAAAAATTGTCGTGGAGTGCGCAAGCCTTGAGGCTGTTGCTGAGGCCTGTGAAGCCGGAGCAGATGTCATTCTCCTTGACAACATGCCCCTTGAGGACATTCGCCAGGCAGTGAAAATTGTGAAAAAACGGGCGATCGTTGAAGCCTCAGGAGGCATCGGCCCCCACAACGTGCGTCTTGTCGCCGAACAGGGAGTGGACATCATCTCCACAGGATACATCACGCACCATGCTCCCTGGATTGACTTAAGCCTCAGAATCGGTTGATACCCATGGTTTATGATGCCCTGGTCATCGGAAATGGTATTGCTGGAAGCTGCACGGCGCTCTTCCTCGCCCGGCAGGGCAAAAGCGTCTGCCTCGTGACGAAGGCCTCTGCTCTCGACGAAACCAATACCGCCAGGGCACAGGGGGGGATAGTCTTCCGGGGAGAAAGGGACACCACAGACCTTCTCCTTGCGGACATCCTCCGGGCCTCGTCCTTCTCTTCCTGCCGGAAAAGCGCCCGGATTCTGGCTCGCCTTGGACCAGTGCTTGTTCAACGTTTTCTCATCGAGGAACTCCACGTACCCTTCGAGCGGAAGAAAGAAGGCACATGGGACCTTTTCCAGGAAGGTGCTCACTCCCTCCGGCGCATCCTCCACGTCAAAGACTATACTGGAAAAGCGATTCAGGAGCGCCTGAACGAGGCGGTGCTCAAAGAACGAAATATTACCCTCTTTCCCAGAACTTTTGCCTTAGAGCTCATCACCTCGCTGCACCTTGCCGACTTCGCCTTCCGGTACAAGCCTCCTGAGTGCTTTGGGGCCTATGTCCTCAGGGGGAACGAGGTTATCCCCATCTTTGCCCGTGCCACAGTTCTTGCCACCGGTGGACTGAATGCCATCTTCCGCCATTCCTCCGGAGGCCCTTGGTGCACGGGAGATGGGTTCGCCCTGGCATGGCGGGCACAGGCAACGTTAGTGAACATGGAGTACATCCAGTTCCATCCCACGCTCCTTTATAGCCCTGGCGAACCCTATGCCTTCCTCATCTCTGAAGCGGTTCGAGGAGAAGGTGCCGTTCTTCTTGACCGGGAGGGGAAACCATTCCTTGAGCACTTCCATCCTCTGGGGAATCTCGCCCCCCGGGATGTCGTTGCCCGGGCGATCTTCCAGACCATGAAGGAAGAAGGAACCTCCCACGTTTTCCTTGATCTCAGCCCCCTTGGGGCCGAAAAAATCCGCACCGCCTTCCCCGAAATCTTCGAGGAACTCCGAAGAAGAGGCTTCGACGTCACCCGGGAACCCGTTCCCGTGGTTCCGGGAGCGCATTTCGCCTGCGGAGGTGTGCTCAGCGATTCCTGGGGGCGAACCACGGTTCGCCGTCTCTATGCCGTTGGTGAGGTGGCCTGCACCGGGGTTCATGGAACGAACCGCCTTGCCTCCACGAGTCTTCTTGAAGGACTCGTTTTCGCTTTCCGGGCAGCTCGCTCCATTGTTTCTTCCGAACCACCCCTTGCCCCTCCTCCACTTCTCCCCTTCCCGGAACAGGTGGGAGAACCCCCAGAGGAACACGTTCTTGCAGAACTTCGCCGGGTCATTCAGGAAACCATGTGGGAGTACGTGGGGCTTGAGCGGGAGAAAGCAGGGCTTTTCAGAGCTTTGGACTGCCTTCTTGAGGTGAAACAGAATGTCCTCAACCTCCAGCAACGTCATGGGGTTTCTGCTCCCCTAAGGGAGTTAGAAAACATGGTCGATACAGCCCTCCTTGTGACCCGGGCAGCTTTGCAGAATCCCCTTTCTTTCAGTACCCCCCTCATTCGCTCCGGGCGAGCGCCTTCTTCCCCAGGCGGCTCACAAGACGGACGATCTTGAGGTTCTTCAGGCCGTTTTTTGTGTGGAGGGCAAAGTACAGGCTAAAAGAGGGTTTCTCCTCAAGGAGAATCTCGACAAGCGCCTGAGCTAAACGACCCGGATCATGGCGTGTGGGGTGCTCTGGAGAAAGCAGTGGTGCCTCCAGGATCTTTCCTGGGAAGTCCCACTCCCCACCTTCAGCGAAAATCGGTTCAATCCCGGACTTCTTAAGTTCTCGCAGCACCTCCTCCTGGGGTCGCTCCCCATTCACCAGGACGTAGTTCACCCGCTCCCTGGGGAGGAACTGAAAAACCGCTTCGAGGTGGTCCGAGAACGTGTACCCATCGGTTTCTCCTGGCTGGGTCGTGACATTGCACACGAAAACCAGGGGTGCCTGGGACCGGAGAATGGCCTCACGGACCTCTTCCACGGCAAGGTTACAGAGAACGCTCGTGTAGAGACTTCCAGGACCAAGGACGATGAGGTCGGCGTCTTCTAAAGCCCTGAGGACCTCCGGGGTTGTAGGAACTGATGGAGGGTCGAGGAAAATGCGCTTAATGCGCTTCCCACAGCTCCCCACATTGGACTCACCAGAAACAATCGTCCCATCAAAACACTCGGCCTTGAGGAGCACGTTCTCCAGGGTCGTGGGGAGAACCCGACCACGGACAGCCAGGACCTTGCTCGACTCAAGAATCGCCCGCTGGAAGTCCCCGGTCACCTGGGTGAGGGCGGCGATGAAGAGGTTCCCGAAATTGTGACCCTTCAGTTCGTTGTCCTCGCTGAAGCGGTACTGGAAGAGGTCTCGCATGAGGGGCTCGGTGTCGGCCAGGGCAATGAGACAGTTCCGGATATCCCCAGGGGGCAGAACCCCCATATCCCGGCGAAGCCTCCCCGAACTCCCCCCATCATCAAAAACCGTGACAATGGCCGTAAGGTTTGCAGTGTACTCCTTGAGACCATGGAGCAGAGTGTAGAGGCCATGACCTCCGCCAATGGCCACAATGTGCGGCCCACGGGTGAGTCGGCGACTCTTGAAAATGGCTTCAGCGATGTCCTCCTTCTCAGGGACAAGCGCACTGATAATGGAGCGGTTCATGCGCTGCAGGCCCCAGACGATGAGGGCAGCCCCACCAACAATCCAAGCAAGTCCAAAGACCACTGCCAGCGAGTAGTGTCCAAGGAAAGCAAAAACGAAACGCCGCCAGAGAGTGTAAAAACCCCGAATCGACGGGACGGAGAGAATGAGACTCATGCCCAGGGAAATGAGGAGTACGCCACAGACGGCGATAAAGAGCCAGCGCTTTACCCGCATCCCTGGGTACAGCCATCTGACGAAACGACGCAAACCTCCCGGTTCCATCCTCCTTCCCTCCTCTACGACCTCCCCCATATTGTACCGCATTCGCCCCGGTCTGTCGCTTCCCAAAAAGTGAAGGCAAGAAAAAAGAGACGCCATCCTGGAATAGCCAGGGTTTTTCAGTGGTCAACACTAAAGGGGTGAACACCGTGAACCTCTACGAGAGCATCCGAACCTTCGATAGCCTGTACTACAAAGCGCTGTGGAAAAGGATTCTGAGCAGGCTCAAGCACCACCGTCACCGTCTCCTTCCTCTGGCTCCCTGGTGGGAGGTCGTCGGAACCGGTGAAGCCACCTATCGGGGCATCAAAGCCGTTCCCATCGCCCAGATTGTTGGAACCGAGAATCGATTCAGCGACTTCGACCGAGAATTCCTTCCCCTGAAACGCAGAGACCGCCACCGCTGGGCCCGAATCCATGCCCTGTACGAAGAGGGGAAACCGCTGCCGCCGGTATCCCTGGTGAAAATCGGTGACTTCTATTTCGTCCGGGATGGGCACCACCGGATTTCGGCTGCTAAAGCCTCAGGGGCACTGTACATCGATGCAGAGGTGGTGGAAATCCCAATTCCCCGGGACGCCCCCCAGGACTCTCCTGAAACGCTTTTCCACCACCTTGAAGAACGGGCATTCCGTGAAAAGACCGGCCTTTCCCCCATACGGATCACCGTCCCTGGAGGGTACCTGGAGCTCCTCCGCCTTATTCAGTGCTTCCAGTGTTCCTCCTGCCCCAATGCAGAAGAAGCAAGAACCCAAAAAGGCCACTGTCTCTCCTGGGAAGAGGCCGTTTCGGGATGGTACGAGCACTGCTACCTGGGAGCAGTGAAGGTCATCGAAGAGCACAGAATCCTGCGGAGGTTTCCCAACCGAACACCCGCTGACCTCTATCTCTTCACCCTGGAAAACCTCGACCTCCTCCGAAAGGCGGTGTGTTTCGTTCCCTCCCGGAGGACCATAACCCAAAACCGGTGGAAACTCCGCCAGATTGCCCGGACAAAACAGTTATAGCCTGCTTTGCAGCAACCTCCCAAGAGCAAAGGCCGTCTGTTCAAGGAGCCTTCCCGCCTCTTTCATGGCTTCTCCCTCGGACATTGGACCGTCCACGATAGGGAAAATCCCCACAATTTCTTTGGGGAGCTCGGGAATCTCCTCCCAGGCTATCTTCCCCGCGAGGATAAGGAGAGGCTTCTGGTGCTTCTGGCAGAGTTCTAAAACCCCGGAGACCACCTTGCCGAAAAAGGTCTGCCGGTCTACCTTCCCCTCCCCACTCACCACAAGATCAGCACCTGCAATGGCTTCCTCAAGGCCCACCATCTCCGCCACAAGGCGGATGCCGGAGACTATTCTTGCCCCGAAAAAGGCAAAAAGCCCGGCCACAATGCCCCCTGCTGCCCCTCCCCCGGGGAGATCGTCCACCCGAACGCCGAGGTGGCGCTCGATGACCCGGGCAAAGTGACGCAGCCCCGCATCGAGCAACTGAACGTCCTCGGGATCTGCTCCCTTCTGGGGAGCGTACACGAAGGCTGCTCCCTGGGGTCCGTAAAGGGGATTCGTGACGTCGCTGGCAATGAGGAGTTCCGTCCCTTCCTGGGGACGAATCATGTCTCTGATGTCGATACGGGAAATTTTCGGGAGGTTCTCCCCGATACCCAAAAGCTCTCTCCCATCTTCATCGAGAAACCTCACCCCCAGGGCCGCCAGGGCCCCCATGCCTCCATCGCAGGTTGCGCTTCCCCCAACGCCGAGAATAACCCTGCGAAACCCCTGCGCAAAGGCAAAGCGAAGGAGCTCTCCAACACCATAGGTTGTGGTGAAGCGGGGATTGCGCTTTTCTTCAGGCACAAACGAAAGCCCCGCAGCCTGAGCGAGCTCAAGAACACAGACCTCACCGGGGAGAATCCCAAGGCGTGCCCTCACCTTCTCCCAGAGCGGTCCTGTAACCTCGAGCTCTTCGATACTCCCTGATACCCCACGCACCAGGACCTCCACCGTTCCCTCGCCCCCATCAGCCAGGGGCTTTTCGGTGACCTGGAAGCGAGCATGAGCCCTCTGAAAACCCCGCCGTATGGCTGAAGCGGCCTCAGGACTCGTCAGGCTCCCCTTGAAAGAATCAGGACAGACCACGATGCGCACGACCCTTAAGGACCTCCGGGTTCACGAGATTGGGAGGGATTTCTCCCTGCAGTGCCTTCACAAGGTTTTCAGCCGCCATTTCTGCCATCTTCGTCCGGGTGGCGTACGATGCCGAGCCAATGTGAGGAGCCAGCACAACGTTCTCGAGCTCGAGGAGTTCCGGCTCCACTTCGGGTTCCCGCTCAAAGACGTCCAGGGCCGCACCACGAATCCAGCCCTCCCGGAGAGCCCGGACCAGAGCCTTTTCATCGACAACAGGACCCCGGGCGGTGTTGATGAGGTAGGCCTCTTGCTTCATCATGCGGAGCTCCCGCTCGCCAATGAGGTGGTAGGTGTCTTTCGTCAGGGGAACATGGAGGCTCACGAAATCCGACGTCTGCAGAAGCTCGGGAAGGGGAACGAATCTCGCCCGGTACTGCCGCTCGATCTCTTCTGGAACCCGCTGCAGGTCGTAGTAGAGAACCGTCATGTCAAACCCCAGAGCCCTCCGGGCCATAGCCTGGCCAATCCGGCCGAAACCCACAATACCCAGGGTCGCCCCGTACACGTCGGTCCCAAGAAAGAGCATCGGTTCCCATCCCCGGAATTTCCCCGCCCGGACGAACCTGTCGGCCTCCACAATCCTCCGGGCCACGCTCATCATGAGCGCCCAGGCAAGGTCCGCCGTGGTTTCCGTCAATACCCCGGGGGTGTTGGTCACCATGATACCCCGCCGCGTTGCCTCTTCCACATCGATGTTGTTGTACCCCACGGCGTAATTGGCGATGACTTTGAGATTCGGTCCTGCCGCCTCCATGACTTCCCGGTCGATGGTGTCGGTGAGAAGACAGAGAATCCCGTCTTTCCCCTGTACCTTCTCAAGGAGCATCTTTCGGGGAAGCACGCCGTCGAAATCGCTGACCTCAACCTCGCAAAAGGAGGCAACAATCCTGATACCCTCTTCAGGAATCCTGCGGGTGATAAAGACCGTGGGTCGCCTCAACGCGTCCTCACTCCTCTCTCAGAGTATGGGAAAGAGCCGGTTCCACGCCGAAAGAAACGTCCGCTTGGCGTTGGCCACCACCAGGCGGGGGTTTTCGCCAGGAAGCGGTTTCACCTCGAAGGAAATTACCGGATGCTCGGCGAAGGTCGTCCTCTCAAAGTACCCGATACGGAAAAGCGCCCTGAGGAATTCTGTTATCTCCTGGACATCGTTGCATCCTTCTTTCAGGCCAAAACGGGGATGTGTATCGCCATAGGCAGGATGCCCTTTCACCAGCACAGCATTCCCGATGTGGACGTGGTTCACAAAGGGAGCAAGGAGGGTGAGCGTGCCGGCGGGGTCCTCGAAAAGGAGCGGCTCATGGGAAAGGTCAATCGTCAGGCCGAAATTCGGGCATTCAGCTCGAACGAGCGAAGCCACCTCAAAGGCAAAGGGAGCCGGACCGATGAGGGCTCTTTTGTCCACCGCGTAATCAAAGACCTCGAGGTTCACCCCAAGGAGGTATCCGGAAACCTCTGCCCGTTGTTCTGCATACCGGCAAAGCTCCACAAGGGATTCGACGAGTCGCTTTCTCGCCTCTTCCTCTTTCCTCTCTCCCGGCCGCTTCCCGGAAGGGAAGGCCAAAGCTTTCGCTTTTGCAACGTACGCCTTATCCACAGCCTGCTTGAGGGCTTCAAGGGCCTGTTTCCGCTCTTCCTCTTCAAGAGCACCCAGGTTGAGTCCCTTTGAGAGCACAAGGGGCTGGGCCCCAAGAAGGACCTCGACCCGGGCCACATCGCACATTGTGCCAATGGTCTGAAGCACCCCTTCGTCAAGAAGGGCACTCACCTCAATGGCCTGGAAGAATTCATCCACAAGGATTTCTTCCACGCTCTGCACAACGTCTTCTTGAGTCGTCGCCTGCGGATAAGCCATGAAATGCACAATGCCCATGTGGAACGTGTCGTGCCACGGGTACACGTTCTGCACCTCCTCCAGGATCAAGCGTACTGGTTCTTTGCCCCTTGAGAACATAGTACCGGAACGCAGAACCGGGCACAATACGTTCTCTGGCTGGTGTCCGCTCCTGCCGCTCTCCGTTAACTGGAAAAACGCCCCAGACTTCGGAGAGCTCCAGAAGCCCGCTGTAGTCTATGGCCTTGAAATCTCCGACGAATCCCCAAAGACCTGGGAACCGCTAACCCACCTGGGTTTCCTGAATACCGTCTTCCCGCAAAATTTCTCGCAGGTCCTCCGGCCACAACACTCCCATTTCGCAGAGGATATCACCCAAAGGGCGATGGGAGAACCTTTGAACCCGGAGTGCTTCGGCAAGGTGTTCTTCCTCAATAATTCCCATTTTGAGAAGCCTCTCGCCCAGACGGGGGAACTGTTGAGGAAGCTTGCGCTTTAGCACTTCCAACCCCTGGGAGATTGCTTCTGAAGGAGCAAGAACCACTGCCACTTTCCTCACGCCCAGTTCCGCTGCAAGGCTACTCATCGTCTCCTGGGAGAGCGGCTTTGCGGTCGCAAGGAGCACAGAATCCCTGCCCCATGCTATCGGCACCACAGCATACCGGCAAAAAACCGCCAGGAAACGAGAATGATTCCCTTCTATCCGGAGGGTATAAGGATCCGGTTCCAAGAAACCGGTTTGCAACAGCTCTCCCAGACACTCCAAGAGCTCTGTTTCGGTGATGAACCCTTCCTTAAGGAGCTTCTCACCAAGGCGTTCCTGCTCCTCCTTTCTCCGAAGCGTCAAGGCAAGTGTTTTCGGATCAACAATACGCTTTTCAAGGAGAAGGTCTCCAAGGCGGCGTCTGTAGCGGACCAGGGCCTTGGGAGAGAGATACGAATGCCTGGTCTTCTGCCACCGTGGACGACTCCGGGGGAATCCAAAAAGAGCGATTCGCCAGGCCCGGAGAGTGGCAAGGAAGTTAATCACGTTGCCCCAGACCGTCCGAAGGGGTAAAAGCGGGGGAATCAGGCAACCTGCCACTGCTGAACGCCACCCATAGACGTTCTTGAGCGCTACCATCCGCATCAGCTGTCGCTCAATCATGAAAACGGTGAGCACCGCGCTCAACCACCAGGAAAAAGACCCTCGAGGGTAGACAGGGGACAGCGAGCAGAAGAGAGAGCAAACAAAGTAGGCAAAAACCGCATAGCCCGGCAAGGGAAGGAGATTCCCGTACTTGGCCTTCCAGTCCCGGTAAAGGCTGTACTTGGCAATGCGGGAAAAACGCCGGTCGCAAAGTATCTGCCAGAGCGAAAAACTCTGAAAGGAAATACCGTAAATCCAGCGTGACTTCTGTTTCACCGCTTCCCTGAGGGTGTTGGGGAAAATTTCCCGAGTAGCAATGTACTCCACCACCACTCGCCCATCCTCTGTCACCCGTTCCACTCCTTCAAGGAAGAAATGGGTGGCGATACCGAACCGGGCGAAATCCAGGGAAAGCCTGTAGTCTTCAGTGAGACTCTCCTCATCGAAGAGTTTTCCAGTCCCCAACGCATCCAGCACCGAGCGGGCAATGACGAAACCGGCACCCGCCGAGGGAACTACTGCCCCACTTGCCTCCCGGGCAGGCAAGCCTCGATAGTGATTCTCAGCAAACTCATCGGCATAGGTAGAAGCGGTGAGGTAAGGGAAAAAAGTACGCCAGCTGGGATAGACCTGGAGAGGAAACACCGGCAACTGCACCACTTCGTACTTCAACGAGAGGTAGTTGGCCAGCTTCAAGGAGGTGGGGTGGATCACGTCCTCAGCGTCGTGGATAATGAAACACCCAAAACGAAGGCGTCTTTCCTGCTCGAAGCGGAGGATGAACTCGAAAACCTGGTTGAGGTTTTGAGCCTTGCTGGTAGGACCTTCTCGAGGATTCACTACAGCGTGGATTTGAGGATACCGCTCCGCTAATTTCTGGACCTCTTCCACCGTGGCAATATCGTTCGGGTATACCCCAACAAAAACGTGTAGGAGCGCCAGGGGGTAATTGACAGAGTGAAGGAGGTTCTCCACCATGGGTCCAATGACTTCGGCTTCATTCCAGGCGGGGATGAGGATAGCAATCAATCTCCGGGGCACCCGGTCAAGTTCTTCAATCCGTAACCGGTGTCTGATTCGTTTTCGGCCCCAGAAGTAGTAGTAAAAGTCCCAGAAAAGGTCATCAAGACTGAAAAAGAGAAAGGATGCAGCAACAAGAAAACCTGTCCAATACAGGATCCTGCCCACAGCCCTTGCGCGTCATCCTTCCGCGAATCCGAACGCTGAGGGTATTCTATCAAAAAGACGAATCGCAACGCCAGTACCTGGGGCTCACATCCTGTGGGACACCAGAAAGTCCGGTTCTCAGACGTTCCAGGGTTTCTCCAGTCCCGGTAGAACCTTTTCCTCATCAACCCTTTTCCAGGGCGAATGGATTTTCCACGTCTCATCCCCACCGGTGCGGTGCTTTCTGCCCTACTGCGGGTTCCGGCATGCCGAGGGGCAGGCAACTTTCGACCTCCTTTATTCACCCAAACACCGACCTTCGGTCCGGTGGTACCTCCCGAGCAATGCCGAAACGTGTGCCTCCATCGGGTATAATGTACTGGGAGTGACACCTGGGTGAGCGGTGAAATCGCCTACATCGAAGACGAGAAAGACGTTGCGGAGTTTGTGACGTACTTTCTGGAAAAAGAAGGGTACCGTGTCCTTCACTTCTTTAGAGGAGAAGATTTCCTCAAGGAAATGGAGCGCCTCTCGCCCCAGCTCATTCTCCTTGACCTTATGCTTCCTGGTATCGGAGGATTCGAGGTTTTCCACCACATCCGGGCCCATCCCCGTTACCGGAATACCCCGGTCATCATGCTCACCGTGAAGGACGACCCCATGGACATCGTCTCGGGTCTTGAGATGGGAGCCGACGACTACGTAACAAAACCCTTTCACCCCCGAGAACTCTTAGCCCGCATCAGAGCAGTTCTGAGGAGAGCCTCGAACCTACCTTCTGGGGGGAAGCCCCTCCAGGTTGGTGACCTTGTGCTCTTCCCGGAGAAACTCACCGTGGAAGTCCACGGAACAACCATCCCCCTCTCTCTCCGGGAATTCCGACTTCTTGAGTTCCTTGTGCGCAATCGAGGCAAGGTGGTCTCCCGACAGCAGATTCTTGACGAAGTCTGGGGCGAAGACGCTTTTGTCACCGACCGGGTGGTGGACGTGTACGTGGCACACCTTCGGAGAAAACTCGGCACCCTGGGGCAGCAGATTGTGACCGTTCGGGGAGTGGGGTACTCCTTTGAACCCTCTTGAGCTATTCCTCCTTGGGGTTTTGGGGATTGCAGCGTTCTTTCTGGGATATGCTCTTGCCCTTCTCAAAGGAAGGCCCTTCGCCGAGCTCCTCGGGGTAGCACCGGAGAAAAGCCCCAGAGAGGACCTAAAGCAATCTGTAGAGGAAACACAAAAGCACAAAGAAGCGTTGTTCCGGGATTTCCTCGCCCTCCTTGACCGTGTGTCTGCCGGGGGAGCGCTGTACCTCAGGGACAGGCACCGCCTGCTCCTCAACACGACCTTTGCCCAGGCCATTGGTTTAAGAAGCGATGGGGTCAGAGAGGTTGCGTTCTTCGAAATCCCGGTTTTTGGGGATGTCCTTGCCCAGGCCGTATCGTCAGGAGAAAGGGTGAGCGTTCCTTCTTCAGGATTTGCCTTTTTGCCCTTTCTTCTTGGCGAGGAACGCTTCCTGCTCCTTGAGGATGAGAAGAAAAAAGACCAGAGACTCCGGAGCCTCAGGTATTTCCTCACCGCCCTCTGGCACGAGGTCCAGACGCCCCTGACCGTCCTCTCGGGGTACCTGGAAACTCTTGAAGAGGGTCGTCCCATGGAAGGAGAAATCCTCTCCCGTATGGTGCGACAGATCAGACGTCTTGAAGGGACAATCCGGGAAATCCAGCGACTCAGCGTTCTTCTTGGGGAAAAGCCGGAGAGAATTTCGGACCGGGAGTTCTCCGCCCTCCTCCAGGAGGTTCTCGAAAAAGCCCGGGAAGACCGCAAAGACCTGCGGGTTCGGATCGATATTGCAGAGAAAGAAGGTACAGGTCTTCTCCCCCTCTCCCGCGGTGAGGCCTTTGTGCTCCTTTCTAACCTCATCACCAATGCCTTCTCCTTCAACGTTCCCGGGGGAGAAGTCGCCATCACCGTGGCTTTCGGGGAATCGGAGCTGCGTCTTACCCTTGAGAACACCACCTCACCCCCTGATGCCGAGTTCCTGCGCTGGTTCTTCGACCCCACTGAGGCGCTTCCCCGGGGAGGGAGCGGCAAAGGCGTGGGGCTGTACCTCATCAGGGAGGTGGTGGAGCGAGGGAACGGAACGATTCATCTGCGGCCCCAGAGAGATCGAGTAGTTTTCGAGATCACGATTCCCTGGGAAACGGAGGGTGGCAAAATTTCCGAAGGGGAAACCCCTCCTCGTTGACGAACCTCACCCACCCTGGTATAATTCCATCTGCAAGCCGGGCTGGTGGAATAGGAAGACACGCTATCTTGAGGGGGTAGTGGGTTTTCGCCCGTGCGGGTTCGAATCCCGCGCCCGGCACCACCTCAAAGGCAAAGACTTCCCAAGGCCTCCGAGAAAGCCCACAAAAGCCTCAAGACCCATGGTATACTTAGAGGAAAGACTGGAGCGTGAAGGTCATGAAATGCAGCCGCTGTGGAAGGCCTGCTTTTGCGAAATTCAGAAGACACAATGCTGCCTTCTGCGAGGAATGCTTTGACCTCTTCTTCGAGCGCCAGGTTGAAGGGGCTATCCGCCGGAAACGGATGTTCACCAGGGACGAAAGAGTGCTCCTTGGGGTCTCCGGGGGAAAAGACAGCATGGCCCTGTGGCATTACCTCCACCGGGCCGGCTACAGGGTTTTCGGAGTGCATGTTTTCCTTGGCATTGGGGAGTACTCTGAGAAGTCCCGCGAGGTTGTAACCGCCTTTGCCCGGTCCTGCAACCTCCCCCTGACCGTCCTCGACATCCAGGACTTCATTGGGTGTTCCCTTCCTGAGGCTACCCGCAGGCTCAGAGAACGGGCCTCCTGTTCTCTCTGCGGGAGCATCAAGCGCCACATCCTCAATCGTTTCGCTTTCGAAGAGGGTTTTGCCGTGTACGCCACCGGTCACAACCTTGATGACGAAGCTGCCACGCTCCTTGGCAACGTCCTGCACTGGCACGTTGACTACCTTGCCCACCAGGACCCTCACCTCCCGAGCCCCCATCCGAAAATGACGAGAAAAGTCAAGCCCTTCTACACCCTCACGGAAGAGGAAATCCTCCGGTACGTGGAGCTCCACCGTATCCCCTTTGTGCCTGAGCAATGTCCCCTCTCTCAGAGAGCCAAAAGCCTCGACTACAAGGAAGCCCTGGCGCTTCTTGAGGAACGGTCTCCCGGGACCAAGCACATGTTCTTTCTGGGGTTCCTCGAAAAGGGCAAAGCGTACTTTGCCCGGAGCCTCACCCCTCCGGAACTCCGTGAATGCCAGAGGTGTGGCATGCCCACCACCCAGGAAGTCTGCTCCTTCTGCCGTACTGTGGAGAGGCTGAAAGCGAAAGAGGTGAAGAACCATGCGCATTCTCGCCGTGAATAGCGGAGGATCCTCCATCAAGTATGAGCTCTTCGAGATTGGAGAACAGGAAACCTCAATCCTCCGGGGGAACATCAAGCGCCTGTACCGTCAGGATTCTTTCCTCGAACAGATGTCCTCTTCGGGCACTCTGGTAAAGAACGTCCCCAACCTCGACCACGAACGAGGACTGCACCTTATGCTTGAATCCCTCACTGAAAGCGGATACCTCAAAGACCTCACGTCCCTTGACGCCATAGGGATCAAGCTCATCAACGGGGGCAAAAGGGTGATGGAGACGCGCTTCATCGACGACGAGGTTCTCGCAGCCCTTGAGGACCTCGCTTCGGTCACTTCTGTGCACAATCCCCCGGCACTTCTTGCCATCGACATCTTTCGCCGGATTGTTCCTCACATTCCCCTCGTGGGGGTCTTTGAGACCACCTTCCACCGTTCCATCCCGCAGGCCCACCGGGTTTATGGTCTTCCCTGGTCCCTGAGCACCGAGTACGGTCTTGAGAAGCTTGGCTTTCACGGGAACTCCTACCGGTACATCGCCGAACGCATTGCCGAGCTTTCCCCTCACCACAAAAGAGTCGTGGCCTGCCACCTTGGCAGTGGCTGTAGCGTCTGCGCCATAAAGGACGGGAAATCCTTCGATATCTCAAGTGGCTTCACCCCACAAAGCGGGGTCATCATGTCCACCCGTCCGGGGGACTTCGACCCTCAGGTTCTTTTGTACCTTGTGGAGAAAGCAGGGCTTCAGCTTGCCGACCTCAACCGGATACTCACCAGGGAATCCGGACTTTTGGGGATTTCCGGAGTCAGCGGGGAAATGTGGGAACTCGAGCGAGCAGCCAAAGAGGGAAATGCTCAAGCTCAGCTTGCCATTGATGTTTTCGTGTACCAGGTGAAGAAGTACATCGGAGGGTTTGCCGCCCTCATGGGGGGCGTGGAGAGTCTGGTGTTCACCGGAGGAATCGGAGAGAACGACGCCTACATCCGGGAGAGCATCTGCGAGGGTCTGGCATTCCTTGGGATTGAGGTTGACCCGGAACTCAACGCCCAGATGGTGGGCGGAAAAGAGGGGAAAATCAGCCGGTCCACCTGTGAGGTCTGGGTGATTCCAACCCGGGAAGAACTCATGGTTGCTCGGGAAACCGCACGACTCATTGCCCAAAAAAGGAGGTGAACACCATGTCTTCTGTTGAGTACCACACCCAGGGGTTCAACTGTGCCGAGTCGGTGCTCCTTGGACTCTGCGAGGAAATGCACGTGGCAAGCCCCCTGATCCCCCGGATTGCCACAGGTTTTGGGGGAGGAATAGGCCACACCGGGAATATCTGCGGTGCGGTCAGTGGAGCGGTCATGGCTTTGGGGATCGCCTTCGGGAGAGAGAAACCCGAAGACAGAGCAACCCGGGACAGGCTCTACCTCCTTGTGGAATCTTTCCTCGGGGAGGTCGAAAAGGCCCTGGGTCACCTCGATTGCGCAAGCCTCATTGGGGTTCGCCTCAATACTGAAGAGGGTCTGAAGCGGTACCGGGAGGAAAACCTTCGGGAAAGATGCCGCAGTATCGTGGCAACCGTGGAGGAGATTGCCAAGAGGTACCTCTCAGGAAAGGGGAACCCCGAAAGGTAGGGGGTTCCCCGGGGAATCACGCCCGGTAGTAGGCCTCAAGGCAAAGCGGAACCTTCACGTAACGCTCGTAGAGTTCGTCGTAGATGGCCCGCTCCGGAGAGGGTTCGAAAACCCTTGTGGTGTGGGTGATATTGCGTTTCGCCTCCTTGAGGTCTTTTGCGTACCCTGTCCCCACCATGGCAAAGAGTGCTGCTCCAAGAACCGTGGCTTCCTCACAGGAGGTGACCACTACCGGGAGATTCAGCACATCGGCGCGAAGGCGATTCCAGAGAACATTCCTCGACCCTCCACCCACAACGACCACACGCTGAGGACGGAACGCAAAGGCCTCCGAAAGCGCCTCAACAGCCTGCCGGAGCTGAAAAGCAAGCCCCTCAAAGGCAGCCCGGGCAACGTGGGCCCGCCCCGTGGTGAGCCCAAGCCCCAGGATGGTGCCCTTCGTGCTGTAGGGTTTCAGGGGTCCTGAGGGCATGAAGGCGGGGATGAAGAGCACCCCATCAGCTCCAGGGTCAACAGAGGCAGCCTCCTCCACAATACGCTCGTAGATATCGCTTGCGTCCTTGAGGTCGGCAAAGAAGTGCCTCCGGACCCACTCCACCACACCCCCGGCGATCATGAGCATCTGGGGATTCCAGAACCCTTCCTCCGCGTCAAGCTCAACGAGCATCCCTGTGGTGAAGGCAACCTCCGAATCCCGGTAGTAGGGAATCCGCAACGCGGCAATCTCCCAGGTACCCGAGCTCAGGATGAGCTCGTCGTCCTTCGCCAGGGAACCAACAAGGGCAAACTGGGTGTCGTGACCTGCAGAGGTCACCGGGGTACCCGCAGGGATACCGGTCTCTTCGCTGGCGATTTTCGTCACCGTTCCGATGATTTCACCGCTTTTCACCATCCGGGGGAAGAAGTCCGGAGTGAGGCCAGCAAGGGAAAGCAGCCGCTCCGACCACTGACGACTCCTGATATCCATCATCATGGTGGTGGAGGCTGAAGGGTAATCCATGGTCATTTCTCCGGTGAGCTTGAAGTTGAAGAGCCCGGGCATCATGAGGAAGTACCGGGCTTCATCGAGGGCTTCCGGGGCGTTTTCCCGAAGCCAGAGGAGCTTCAGAAGGGTGTTGAAAGGGATGACCTGGTACCCGGTAATCCGGAAAATCTCCCGGGCGTTCACAAGTTCCACGATTCTCCGTGCCCACTGCTCCGTTCGGGAACACTGCCAGGAAATCACCGGATAGGTAAGACTTCCGTCTGTTCTCACGGGGGCACCATCTGCCCCAAAGGTGGTCACCGAAACTGCCCGGATTTCCCGACCGGCCGATGCAATGACCTTCTGGGTCGCCTGACAGAGTTTCCCCCAGATCTCCTCGAGGTCCCAGACGAGATAGTGCACCGAGCCCTCCTGGTACTTGGGGGCGTTCTGGAAAGCGGCCATGGCGAGAATCTCTCCCTGGGGACTTATGGCCACCGCCCGGACGCTCGTTGCACCACAGTCCAGCACAAGGAAGTACTCTTTCACCATCCTCATCCCTCCTCAGACCAAAAACCGGAGAAAAGCCCCAATGCGCTGGATCTCTGAGAGTTTGGGATTTCCCGCGAACACGTACTTCACCTCTCCTCTCTGAAGCACCACCGCCTCGAGGACCTCCTCCACGATGTTCTCCACCCTCCTTCGTTCCCCGCCGCAGAGTTCACAGGAAGAAGGTGCAAGGGCCATGGTACCGCAGGATGGGCAAAGAAACCCCTCTTCTCGGTAACTCTCATCCACGACCACGGTCTGGCAGGCACCAAAAGAGGCCGCTCGAAGGACGTTGGCAAGACCAATGGTCGCTGAAGCTGCATTCCCCACCATGGTGAGTAAACGGTCAATCAGGGCATGGTCCTCCTCCTCAAGTACCATCCGCTCAAGGTGCAGGGCAACCCTGGAGATTTCCGCAAGACCGCTTTTGGGGTCAAGCGTCACCCGCCCTTTGAGTCGTTCCCGCAGGTACGAGGGGAGCACCCGCTCAAAGAGCGCGTAGTCCTCCTCCCGAAGACCCACGAAGAACACCTCGAAACGCCCTTTTCGGAAGTGCTCAAGGAGGATGTCAACGACATCCTGGAAGTGATGGAAAACTTTCTGCTCGATGCTCCGGGCAATACGGCGTTCCTCAAGGCCATACCATCCACCGGCCCGCACCCTCGAGGGAACATCGGAGAAGAAGGGCTCGTGTTCTTCGATTTCTCCCATAAAGATTTCAAAAAACCTCGCCTCCCGGCGGTCCACAGGGACAAGGAAAATCCGGCGGTACTCGTCAAAGAGGACTTCAAGGGGCCGGGTGTAGGGGGAAGGACCGTACACCACCGTGCACTTCCAGGGTCTGGGGAGCTCATACGCCTCGAAGAAATCGGTCGCAGCATCGACGAAGAGGGCAAGACCCTGCTTTGTGGGGGTAAAGTGGATGAGATAATGCGTCGCCTCACGAACGTTCCTTTGCAGGTCTTCCCGGTCCTCAAACTCACGGTACCGCTGCAGGAACTCCTCAAGGCGAGCCAGAGCCCTTTCCGGGAAACCCTCTCCGGTGGAACAGTACACCGAAAGCACCTTCCCCCGATCCGTCTGCCTTCCAGAGAGCGCAAGGAGCTCCCCCGAAGCCACGAAACGCTTCATGGACGCCTCCCCTCCTTCAGGCGCTCGAGCTTCTCCCCAAAGGGAGGATACACCACACCTTCCTCGGTCACCAAAGCGGTAACGAGTTCCGCCGGGGTCACATCGAATGCCGGGTTCCGGACGGCAACCTGCGGGGCCACGCGCACACCACCAAAGGAGAGCACTTCTTCCGCCCCCCGCTCCTCAATAGGGATATCCGCGCCGGACCTTGCTTTCGGGTCAACGCTTGAAAGCGGTGCCGCCACATAGAAGGGAATTCCGTGATGCCGGGCAAGGACTGCCACCGTATAAGTGCCGATTTTATTGGCTACATCACCATTCATGGCAATGCGGTCTGCCCCCACGATGACCTTGGTAATCACTCCCTGGGACATCAAAAATCCTGCCATGTTGTCGCAGATTAAAGTCACGGGGATCCCTGCTTTCTGGAGCTCAAAGGCGGTGAGCCGTGCTCCCTGCAAAAGCGGGCGGGTTTCATCGGCATACACCACAAGTCTTTTCCCTTCCCGGTGTACAGCCCAGAGAATCGCCCCAAGTGCTGTTCCCCACCCACCGCAGGCTAAGGGTCCTGTATTACAGTGGGTGAGGACCCGGTCACCGTCCTCGAGGAGTCCAGCCCCGAAACGGGCAATGCGCTCCGAAAGGAGGGCATTCTCCCGGTCTATGGTCTTTGCCTCCTCAACGAGGCGTTCCACAATGTCCTCCCAGTCTCCCTCACTCTCCCCAGGCAACCAGATGCGTTGCATCCGGTCCAGAGCCCAGAAAAGGTTCACCGCCGTAGGACGGGTTGCCCGAAGGTCTGCATCGACTTCACGCAGAAAAGCGAAAAAGTCGTCACTCTTCAGAGCCTCAAAAGCTCCAAGGCACACCCCGTACGCTGCCGCCACCCCAATGAGAGGGGCTCCCCGGATCCTCAGGGTCTTTATGGCTTCCACCACATCCCGGTAGTCCTCCGTCTCAATGTAGACCTCCTCGCGAGGAAGGCGGGTCTGATCCAGAAAACGGAGCGTCCTTCCCTTCCATTCAAGCGCCTGAAGCATCGTCATCTCCTTTCTCTACAGACCTTTCCCCAGAAATACCAGAAGCGTCACAAGGCCCGTGGCCAAAGCAGCCCCTCCGGCGACAAAAGGGAAGATTTCCCAGACACCGAAACCCACAAGAAATGCCGCAAGCGTCCCGGTCCAGACCCCCGTGAAGGGCAGGGGAACACCTACGAAAAGGAGGATTCCCCACCTCCCGTACTTTCTGTAGGCGGCAAAGCGACGCTGCGCGCGGGTGGCGTACCAGCTGAAGAGATGGTCAAACCAGGCAAAGGACTGGAAAAGACGGACAAGCTGAGGCAAAAGGCCCATCACGAGGAAAAAGGGAGCAAGGTTCACCACAAAGGCAAGGGGGGCAACGAAAGAGAGGGGGAGCTTCTCCACGAAAACTCCATAGGGGAGCGCTCCCCGAACCTCACTCACCGGAAGGAAGGCAAGAAGCGCCACCCGAAACACGCCCTGAAGGCTCACAGGGACATCCTCCGCACGAGTTCCCGGATGATAAGGGTGAGTTTGGGTTGCGCTTCGTTGGCCGCCTGCACCACTTCTTCAAAGCTCAGCGGCGCCACAACGCCCTCAATGGCCAGGTCTGTAATGCAGGAAATACCAAAGACCCGCAAACCGGCGTGTTTTGCCACAATGACCTCGGGAACTGTGGACATTCCCACCGCATCGGCCCCAATCCGGATGAGGAATCGGTACTCCGCCGGGGTCTCGAGACTCGGTCCGGGAAGGGCCACGTACACTCCCTGGTGCAGGTAGATACCGTGCTCGAGACCGATCTGAAGGGCAAGCTCCCGTAGCTCCGGATCGTACACCTGGGACATGTCCGGGAAACGAGGACCGAGTTCTGGGTCGTTGGGCCCCCGAAGAGGGTTATCGCCGAGGAGATTGATATGGTCGGTGATGACCATGAGGTCTCCCCGCCGCATGTTCCGGTTGAGCCCTCCGGCGGCATTGCTCACGATGAGCACTTTCACCCCCAGGCCTTTCATCACCCGCACCGGGAAGGTCACTTGCTGCAGCGTGTACCCCTCGTAGTAGTGGAACCGCCCCTGCATGACCACTACGGGTTTTTCCGAAAGTGTCCCAAGAATCAGATTCCCCTTGTGGGTCTCCACCGTGGAGATGGGGAAGTGGGGAATCTCTTCATACGGGATGACCCGGTCAATCTCCACCTCATCCACGAGTTTCCCAAGTCCTGTCCCCAGGATAATCCCGATTTGCGGAACGATGCGGGTCCGCTCGGTAATAAAGTGAACGCTCTCCTCAATGTGTCTGCGAAGCTCCATAGAACCACCTCCTGTCATTTTCGAGGGAATGCCCGTTCATACGATTCACAAAGAAACCTCCGGTCAACGTGGGTGTAAATCTGGGTGGTGGCGATGTCGCTGTGCCCCAGGAACTCCTGGACAACCCGGAGCTCTGCGCCCCCCTCAAGCAGATGTGTGGCAAAGGTATGCCGAAGAGTGTGAGGGGTGATACGCTTCGTGATTCCTGCCCGAAGGGCACAGCGCTTCACCATGTTCCAGACACTCTGTCGACTCAGGGGCCGCCCCGAAGGGCCGCTGACAAAAATATAGCGGCTTTTCCGGCCCTTGAGAAGGAACCTCCGGGGTCCGTGGAGGTAGGCAAGAAGTGCCTCCTTGGCCCGTTCCCCAAAGGGGACGATACGTTCCTTAAACCCCTTGCCCCAGAGCCTGAGCATTCTCTCCTCAAGGTCCACGTGCTGGAACTCTAAGAGCACCACCTCGCTCACCCTGAGGCCACTTGAGTACATGAGCTCAAGTATGGCCCGGTCTCGGATACCCGAAGGTTTCGTCAGGTCACAGGCAGCAATGAGCGCTTCCACCTCCTCAAGGGTAAGGACTTCCGGGAGATGCCTCCGGATGCGGGGAGTGTCAAGGAGCTGCGCCACGTTCTCCTTCACTATTTTTTCCCGCACCAGGAAACGAAAGAACGTCCGGAGGGCGGAAATGCGGCGGGCCAGCGAAGTCGCCTCAAGCCCTGCCTGAGACTCCTGCGCCACAAAAGCCTCAAGAACGTCAAGGGACACACTTTGCAGGTCCTCAATTCCCTGACGCTCAAGGAAACGAATGAAACTCGTAATATCCTGGCGATACGCAAGCACCGTGTTCTCCGCTGCCTGCTTCTCCCAGAAAAGGAAGTTGAGAAATGCCTCCAGGGTTTCCTCAAGCGACGACACGTCTCCGCAACACCCCCCTGAGCACCAGGGCAAAAAGAATAATCCCAAGGCAGGCTACCTGCCCCAGGGTGAACATTCCAAGAATCGTGAAGGGCTCATCCCGGAGGTACTCGATGAGAAACCGGGCCACACCGTAGAGGGAAAGGTAGTCCAGAAAGAGCTCCCCCCGGAAACGGCAACCCTTTTCAAGGCGAAGAAGGATCAGGAGAATCACGAGAGAATACCCAATGGCGTAGATTTGCGTGGGATAGCGAAACCCCTCAAGGTGAGGAAATCGAACTCCCAGGGGGAAAAAGGGAAAGGGGCACACCCGCCCAAAGCAGCACCCGTTGAGGAAACACCCCACCCGGGCAATGGCATATCCCAGCGCAAGAGGCGGGGCAAAAAGGTCGAAAAACGCCGCCAGGGGATAGCGCTTCAGGCGAAGGTAGGGAACGGTGAGGGCAATCGCTCCGAGAACTCCGCCGTAGAAGGTGAGCCCCCCCTCTCGGAAAGAGAAAATGTGTGAAGGAAATTGCCGGTAGTAATCCCAGTGGAGGATGACGTAGGCAAGCCTTGAACCCAGAACCGCCCCAATGATGCACAGCGAAGCCGCTTCAATCACCGCCTCAGGAGAAATACCGAAGCGCGGAGCTCGCCGGATGGCAAAGAGAATTCCCACAAAGAAAGCCAGACCCAGAAATACCCCGTAAGAGTACACCGGGAAGTTCCCGATCGTGAAGAGGATACGATGCATCAAAACACCACCTTTTCCTGAGAGTCAATCACCTCAACCCAGACTGGAAAAGATGCAATTCTCGCCTCCCGGCCGTCCTGGAGGTAGTACCGCGTCTTCTCCCTGAAGTTCTTCTTCTCCCACACAATAGGGACTGCCTTTCCCCGGAGGAACATCCACCCGGATCCCCGACCGACGAAACGAATCTCCACCCGGCCCTCGGCGTCCTTCACCTTGTGCTCAGCCACCTGGACGATAATCGTTCCACAGGCAATCTGGACTCCCGATTCCCCATCCCGGTGGGGCTCGCCGTTCACGGAACGGAGGTACACCTGCCGTTCCGGATCGTACGTGAACTGGACCCGGTAGTTCCGGTCGTACCGTATCTCGAGTTTTGTCGCCTCCTGTCCCTCGAGGTCCTCCCCCGGGGCCAAAAGGGCAAAGGTTGCGGCGCGGGCCGGCCGGCCAAGGCCCAGGCGCTGTACTTCCTCGAGAAGGCCGGGAAAAAGGGCGTAGAGATTGTGGGGAGGACGACGGTCCCGTACCCGCTCAAAGGGACGGAAGTTCTTCTGCTCATCGATGTGATCCACGGCAAGCTCCCGGAGATACGTGTAGGCCTCAACGCTTCCTCCGCTGTGCACGAGAATCGCATCGTGCTCGAAAGCTTTGAGGACGAAGTAGGGACGAGCACTCCGAACCGGACCCACCCGCCCTGCAGACTGGGGCTCAAAAACGGCGAGAAAGCGCGTGATGCCGCCCTCGGTGAGCATCTCATAGACCACGCTTGCCCGGCTCAGGCCATACTGGGGACGGGCTTGAGGAGTATTTTCAATGGCAAAGGCAAAAGGTCTCCGAACGTACGGAGACCGCCGCTCAAAAGTCCCTGCAGGGGGCACAAGCTCTCCCGTTGCCAGGGTTTCCCCAACCATCCCCTCACTCGTTGCCAGGCCTTGCTCGGCAAGGGAAGCCAGGAGGTTCGACGGCCCAGTTCTCTCAAGCATCCCCCGAAGGGTGGTTTCTGCCTCCGGGCCCTCCCACTGCATCCTCTCCTCCACCTGGAGTTCCTCTCCAGGGGTGAATACCCGCTCCCCTGAGGGAGCAGCCCGCTCAAAGACGCTCTCCGCCTGAGGGAGATCCACGGGGGGCTTGGGGATGCGAACCTGCTGCCGCTCTTGCTGCACTTTGGCAGCAAGTTCACTCTGTACCTGGGGCCTCAGGGATTCTTCTGACCTCACGTTCTCTGGGGGCTTCAGCTCTGCCCGGGGGAATTCCGCTTCAGGTGAGAGTGCCTGTGGAGCCTCTTTTGCAGGAAGCTCCATGAGTTCTACCACAATAGGCTTCTCCTCTTCTCTCGGAATCCGGAAAGAGAGCCAGAAGATGGATGCCACCGCTATGAGGGCGATGTTCACTCCCAGGGACACAAGGAGTGACCACGACCACACTTTCTTTTCGTTGAACACCACCCTACTTCTCCTCCCCTGGCTGGGTGGCAATGGCCATTCGCTCCACTCCAGCCCTTCTCAAAAGGTCCATGAGTTTCACCACTCTCCCGTGGAGCACCTCCCGGTCCGCCTCGATGACCACGACTGCATCGGGGTTTTTGCGAAGCTCCACCACAAAGAGGCGGGGGAGTTCCGTCCAGTCGGTGAGGCTCCCGTTGAGGTAGAGGGTATTCCCCTTGGTAAGGGTGACGGTGATGGTTTTCGCCTCTTCAATCCGGGAGAAATTCGCCGATGGGAGGTTCACCCGGGCCCCGGTCTCCACGCTCACGAAAGTGGTGGTGACGATGAAAAAGATGACAAGCTGCAGGATGACATCCACCAGGGGGGTGACGTTGACTTGGGGTTCAGCTCTCTTCTTCCATCGCCGGAACCGGAACATCGGCTTCCTTCTCCTTCAGGGCATACTCCCGGCTTTCAATGAGCTCCAGGACCTCACTGGAGACCCGCTCGATTTCCTGGACCAGGCCCTCGACAAGATGAGCGAGGTAGTGGTGCATGACGAGGGTGGGGATGGCCACAGACAGTCCTGCAGCAGTGGTGAGGAGGGCTTCGGAAATCCCTCCGGCCATCTCCGTGGGTTTCCCCACGCCCACAGCGGCGATAACGGCAAAGGTCCGGATCATCCCGGTCACCGTCCCCAAAAGCCCAAGGAGAGGGGAGATGTTGGCGATGACGACAAGGGTTGAAAGGCGCTTCTCAAGGAGTGGGAGCTCAAAAGAAGCGGCGGTCTCCATGGCCTCCCGGGCTTCCCGGGGAAGGCCCTTGAAGTACTTCCTGAGACCAGCGAGAATAATCCGGGAGGCGGGGTTGGGGGAACGGGAGGAGAGCTCGAGAATCCCCCGGAGGTCTTCCTGGGCAAGGGCTTTGCGGACAGCTCTCAGGTACTTGCGGATACGGTCTTTGAGGTGCCGCAGGACGTACCAGCGCTCGATGAAGACAGCCAGGGCAATGACCGAACAGGCCACGATGGGGTACATGACGTACCCACCTTTGGCGATGACGGAAAAGACCTGCATGGTGCTACCTCCTGTTTTCGGGTTCCTGCACCTCTTTGAGCACGGCAATCCGTTCCCGGGCCTTCACCACCCACTCGTCCTCCTTTGGGAACCCGCTAACCCGGGCGTACACTCTCTGGGCCTCCTCGAACTCCTCAAGGTACTCAAGGCACACCCCAAGCCAGTACCCTGCCCTGGTGAAGAACTCGCTCTCTTTGCTTGAGAACACTTCCCGGAAAAATGGAGCAGCCTCCGCAAAACGCTGCTCCTTCAAAAGCAGCGTCCCCGTGGCATACAGGAGGGGACAGAGGTCCTCAGAGGGTACGCCCTGCGCCCTGAAATTCTCAAGGATACGCTGGGCTTCTTCAGGATTGCCCTCTTCAAGGAGGATGCGCGAAAGGAGCCTGAGGAGTTCTCCTCTCCTTGGCCCCTGAGGGAAACGTTCAAGGTACATCCTGACAAAAGCCTTCGCCTCCTGCTTCTTTCCGGAAGCGAAGGCCGCCTGTGACGAGAGGACAAGAACGTTCTCCCCCCGGGGATGCTCCGGGTACAAGCTGAGGAACTCCTTGGCCTCCTTGAGGAACACTTCGTACTCCTCAAGCGCAGAGAGCCCCTCAAGGAGGAAAAGACGGACCTCCGCATCCCGCTCACCCTGACCCTTAAGCCGCTCAAGAATCGTCACGCTCTCCCGCACGTTCCCAAGGTGATATTGGGCCACCGCCACACGGAGCGCAATGGAAAAGTCCCTCCGTTGCTTCTCCTCAAGGAGGCTTGCCCACTGGATGACGTCGTTCCAGGCCTTCCCCTGGTAGGCGATATCCACAAGGTACAGGAGCGCTTCCTGGCGAAGTGTCCAGGGAGCGTCGAGAGACGCCTCAAGGTGGGTACGGGCCTCTTCGAAACGCCCAAGAAGGTAACAGACCTTTCCAAGGAGAAAGAGGACCTGTTTTCGTTCTTCTGGCAAAAGGTCGTTCCTTCCCGCAAGGGCCTCAAGGCGCTCCAGGGCTTCCTCGTAGAGGCCTTTTTCCATCACCTCCAGGACTCTCTGGAGTTCTTTCGCGGTAGGTCGGCCAAGGATGGCATCGGGATCCTCTCCCGCTTCCAGCAAAACTTCCCGAGCACTCTTTTCATCCCCCAGGCGTTCACAGGCTAAAGCCAGCAAAAGGGCGTATTCCTTTTCGAGCTTCCCCGTTCTTGATTTGAGTTCGCGAAGAGCCGACGCTACTTCCTCCCATCGCTTCCTCTTCCAGGACAATCTGGCCCACAGGCGGAGGAAATCTTCGGGGAAACGGTTCCTGATGGACTCTTTCCTCTCCTCAATCACCCCCACTGCATCTTCAACTTTCCCCGCTTCAAAAAGCACTGAGGCAAGCTTCAACACAGCCTCATCGGCGAATTTCCCCTGGGGGTATCTGGCAAGGTACTCCTGAAAGGCCTTTTCCGCACCATTCCAGTCCCGTTTCCGATAGAACGAATCGGCCACAAGAAACATTCCCTCCTCTCCCCCAAGACGGCCAAAGTGCTTCGCGGCTTCATCTTCAAGACCAAGGAAACGACAGGTGTACCCCAGCATCTCTACCGCCTTCTGGGTAAACTCGCCCTGAGGATAGCGGGCAAGGAAGGCCTCAAGAAAGGGTTTGACCTCATGCCATCTTTTCCCTTCATACAGCGCGAAAGCGCACCAGAACATTGCCCGCTCGAGGAACGGACTCTGGGGGAAACGAAGGAAGAACTGCTCAAACGCCCGCCGGGCTTCCTCAGTCCGCTTTTCTCTGGCCAGTGCCTCAATCCACAGCGCCTCCGCCTCTTCGATGAAGGTGGCATAGGGGTAGTCTCGAAGAATTTCTTCAAGAAGTGGCAGAGCGTCACCGTACCGGGAAAGGGAGAAGAGGGAAAGCGCCATGCCAAAAAGGGCCCGTCCTTTCTCCTCTTCCTCCGTGTACCGGGAGGCCTCCCGGTAGTGCTCAAAGGCTTTGAGCCACACCTTCTCCTCGGCGTAAATGTCCCCAAGAAGGAGGTGAGCCCTGCCCAGAGAAGGATTGTTCTGCAAGGCCTTTTCGAGCATCCGTTTCGCTTCGTCTCTCTCCCCCCACCCTAAAAGCTCAAAGCCCATTTCGTAGTACGACCAGGCCCGGTCCTCAGGGTGCGGAAGGGTGGCTGCCGCTTTCTCTCGCTCAGCAAGATAGGCCTCCCGCCTTCCCATCCGGTAGTAACACCGGGCCAGGTACTCATGGGCGTCAGAAAAGAGCGGACTCAACGACACCGCCTGCGCAAAATACGGCACCGCCTCCTCATACCGGGCCTCCTCGTAGTGCCGGTACCCCTCTTCAAAGGCGCGGACCGCTTCGCGACCGTGCTGCTGTTCTCTTCTCACCCGCTCCAGGAATCGCCGACCCTGACTGTGCAGGGGGTCAAGCTCAAGGAGCTTCTCCCAGGCCCTCCGTGAGCCCTCAAGGTCCCCCACCTCGTACAGGGCACGACCCAGCCAGTAGTACGCCTCTTTCATGGAAGGATTCCACCGGGTGGCCTCAGCAAAGTACGTGGCCGCCTGATGGAAATTCCCCAGAGCGAAACTCTGGTACCCCTGCACATAGGCTTCATAGGCCTCTTTGCCAAAAATCCGGGCCTTTTCGGCAAGCTGGGCAAAGTACCGGGCTTCTCTGAGGTCTGGGGAAAGGCTCAAGGCCTTCTCAAAAAGGGACTTTGCCTCCTCCAGGTTCCCCCGCTCATACCAGATTTTCCCCCAAAGGAGGTACGCCTCAGCCCACGAGGGAGCGAGTTCCGCCGCCCGCTCCGCATACCTCAGGGCCTCATCGAGCCGCTTTTCAAGGAGGTAGAAAGACGCAAGGCGGAAGTACGCCTGGGCCACCGGGAGGGTAGAGGTCCCGTAGGCGTCGCTGAGCCTTGCGAGGTACTCCTCCCAGGTTTCGATTTCTTTCGCCCACCACCTCGTTACCCGGTACATGCAGGCGAGGTAATAGTACGCCTCGGGGTACTCTGGCACCTTCTGTATGGTCTCTCGGGCAAGGGCAAAGGCTTTCTGCCAGAGAGGTAAATCAGGGTACTGGTTCTTCCCGTATTTCCGGATGGCTTCATCCATCACCACGACACCCTCATAGAGGGGGAGGAGATCCTCCAGGGCTACCGGAAGCGGTAGAGAAGAAGCAAGGGAAATGCCGAGCTCCTGACCAAGGTGCTCAAGAACGTACGCCGCGAAATCTTCTAACTTCCCCCACTCAAAGACCGCACTCGGGATGTCCAGAGACGCCCCATCCTGAACCCGGACAAGGCGCGGGCTCACCACCAGCCGTTCCCTGCCCCCGAGGACCCGGAAGCGGAATGCTCCAGAAAGGACATGAGTGCACTGCATTTTCCGCCCCAGGGTCTGGGCGGTGAGCGGAACAAGAAGGGCATCCCAAGAAAGCTGGGATTCCCGCACCAGGTTATCCCCCAAAACCACATCGTGCACTTCCACATATCGTTCAAGCTCGCGCTTCACAAGGTCCCGGAGGAGGTACCCCAGATAGGCCTTCTCCCCATCCCGGGGGACAAAGGGAAAGAGCGCCACACGAATGCCGTCTTTTGCGAGGGCAAAAGACACAAGAAGAAGCAGCATGAGTACGAAAACCGTACTCCCCACCTTCACCCGGATACCCACCCTACTTCTCCTCCCCTGGCTGGGTGGCAATGGCCATTCGCTCCACTCCAGCCCTTCTCAAAAGGTCCATGAGTTTCACCACTCTCCCGTGGAGCACCTCCCGGTCCGCCTCGATGACCACGACTGCATCGGGGTTTTTGCGAAGCTCCACCACAAAGAGGCGGGGGAGTTCCGTCCAGTCGGTGAGGCTCCCGTTGAGGTAGAGGGTATTCCCCTTGGTAAGGGTGACGGTGATGGTTTTCGCCTCTTCAATCCGGGAGAAATTCGCCGATGGGAGGTTCACCCGGGCCCCGGTCTCCACGCTCACGAAAGTGGTGGTGACGATGAAAAAGATGACAAGCTGCAGGATGACATCCACCAGGGGGGTGACGTTGACTTGGGGTTCAGCTCTCTTCTTCCATCGCCGGAACCGGAACATCGGCTTCCTTCTCCTTCAGGGCATACTCCCGGCTTTCAATGAGCTCCAGGACCTCACTGGAGACCCGCTCGATTTCCTGGACCAGGCCCTCGACAAGATGAGCGAGGTAGTGGTGCATGACGAGGGTGGGGATGGCCACAGACAGTCCTGCAGCAGTGGTGAGGAGGGCTTCGGAAATCCCTCCGGCCATCTCCGTGGGTTTCCCCACGCCCACAGCGGCGATAACGGCAAAGGTCCGGATCATCCCGGTCACCGTCCCCAAAAGCCCAAGGAGAGGGGAGATGTTGGCGATGACGACAAGGGTTGAAAGGCGCTTCTCAAGGAGTGGGAGCTCAAAAGAAGCGGCGGTCTCCATGGCCTCCCGGGCTTCCCGGGGAAGGCCCTTGAAGTACTTCCTGAGACCAGCGAGAATAATCCGGGAGGCGGGGTTGGGGGAACGGGAGGAGAGCTCGAGAATCCCCCGGAGGTCTTCCTGGGCAAGGGCTTTGCGGACAGCTCTCAGGTACTTGCGGATACGGTCTTTGAGGTGCCGCAGGACGTACCAGCGCTCGATGAAGACAGCCAGGGCAATGACCGAACAGGCCACGATGGGGTACATGACGTACCCACCTTTGGCGATGACGGAAAAGACCTGCATGGTGCTACCTCCTGTGTGAGAGAATATCCCGGACTTCCGGGAAAGTTCCCCCCTATCCGAACCTCCCGGTGAGGTAATCCTCGGTCTCCTTCCGGCGGGGATTCGTGAAAATCTGCGCAGTGGGACCAAACTCGATGAGGCGACCCATGAGGAGGAAGGCGGTGTAATCGGACACCCGTGCTGCTTCCTGCATGTTGTGAGTCACAAGGACAATGGTGTACCGCTCCCGGAGCTTCTTGATGAGCTCCTCAATGCGAGCCGTGGCAATGGGGTCCAGGGCTGAGGCCGGCTCATCCATGAGGAGAATCTCCGGCTCCACCGCAATGGCCCGGGCAATACAGAGCCGCTGCTGTTGCCCGCCTGAAAGCTCCAGAGCCGAAGCATGGAGACGGTCCTTCACCTCATCCCAGAGTGCTGCTGCTTTGAGGCTTTCCTCCACCCGCTCCTGAATCGCCCTCCTGTTCTTCCAGCCCTGAACGCGAAGGCCGTATGCCACGTTCTCGAAGATGCTTTTGGGGAAGGGATTGGGACGCTGAAAGACCATGCCGATGCGCCGGCGCAAAGCCACAGGATCCACGGAATCCCCGTAGACGTTCTTCCCGTCAAGGAGAATTTCTCCCTGCACCCTGAGGTTTTCGTAGAAATCGTTCATCCGGTTGATGCTCCTCAAAAGCGTTGACTTCCCACACCCCGATGGACCAATGATGGCAGTGACCCGGTTTTCCGGAATATCCAGAGTGACGTCATAGAGAATCTGCTTTTCGCCAAAGAAAACGCTGAAATTCCGGATGCTCAGCTTGGTTTTCTCCCCCAGCATTTTACCACTTCCTCACCATACGGAATCTCCTCCGCAGAAGGATTGCCGAAAAATTCACAAGGAGTACCAGGACAAGAAGCACCAGAGCCGTTCCATAGGCCAGGGGGATCTGTTTTTCCGGCCTTGTTCCTTCGGTCATCAACCCATAAATATGATAGGGAAGCGCAAGAACCCGATCAAAGGGCGAGCGGGGAAGACCCCGGGCGTAGAACGTCGCTGCCGTGAACATGATGGGGGCCGTCTCCCCCGCCACGCGCCCGACGGCAAGAATGAGTCCGGTGAGGATACCGGGAAACGCAGCAGGGAGCACCACCCTGCGCACTGTTGTCCACCGGTCGGCCCCCAGGGCGAGGGAGGCTTCTCGGAAAGCATGGGGGACACTGCGCAACGCCTCTTCACAGGAAGCAATCACCACGGGAAGCGACATAATACCAAGGGTGAGCGAGCCGGAAACAATGGACACACCAAAGCCAAAGAGCTTGACGAACACCGAAAGCCCAAAAAGCCCGAAAACCACCGAAGGCACCCCGGCAAGACAGTGGATGGCACTGCGGATTGCCCGGACCACAGGGTGAGCGGGGGCATACTCCACAAGGTATACCGCCGAGAAAACCCCAAGAGGGAGGGACACCAGGATACTCCCCAGGACAAGGTAGAGCGTTCCGACAATGGCCGGAAAGATCCCCCCTTCACTCATCCCGTGCCGGGGGAAAGAGAAGAGGAATTCAAGACTCAAGACCCTTCCACCTTTAAAAGCAATAAAGCCCACCAACACTCCCAGAGCAAGACCAATGACCACCATGGCCAGTCCACAGAGGAAAAACCAGAACTTCTCCTTCACCTGTCTGGCTTCCACCGTTACCGCCTCCAGAACTCCCGCCGGCTGAAGAGATTCACCACAAGGTCAAAAAGAAGCGTGATAGCAAAAAGCACCACAGCCACTAAAAACAACACCCGATAGTGCAGGCTCCCTACAGGCGTTTCTGCCATCTCCGCCGCGATGGTAGCAGTCATCGTCCGAACGGGCTGGAAAAAGGATCGAGGAATGAGAGCCGCCCCACCAGCTACCATGAGGACCGTCATGGTCTCCCCGATGATTCGCCCTGCCCCAAGGATAATAGCCGCACCAATCCCTGAGGAGGCAGCCGGAACAACCACCGCCCTGATGGTCTCCCAGCGGGTTGCCCCCAGGGCCAGAGCCGCTTCGCGGTAGTCCCGGGGAACAGCCGTAAGGGCGTCTTCCATCACGCTCACCACCACCGGAATGGCCATAAGACCAAGGAGCATCGAGGCCGTGAAGGCCGTGAGACCAGTAGGGAGGGTGAAGATTTCCCGAAGAAAGGGGGCAAGGAACACCACCCCAAAGAACCCGTAGACCACCGAAGGGATACCTGCAAGGATTTCGATGAGAGGCTTCAAAAATTCCCGAAGACCCCGGGGACAGATTTCAGCGAGGAACACCGCGGCCAGGAACCCCAAAGGAACAGCAAAGGCAAGCCCACCAAGGGTTACAAAAAGCGACCCCAGAAGGAGGGGAAGAAGGCCAAATCGGGGTGGCGAGGAAACCGGGTACCAGCGCCGCCCCAAAAAGAACTCCGAAAGGGAAACGTGAGAAAGTGCAGGAAGCCCCTCCACAAAAAGCACAGCAATAATACCAAGAATAAAGGCCACCGAAGAGAGCGCAACGAAAAACAGCACAAGGCCGGCGGTATCCCGCGGTTTTTTGCCCAGACCTCACTTCCTCCTTTCGATCATCCCCCTCCATTAAACCAGGCTTCGGGGAGAAAATCAACCTTCCCCCAGGTTCCCCACTTCCTCCAGGGCAGAAAGCTGCCGCTTTAGAGCGTTCTTCTCAATTCCCAGACCTTCACTCAGAAGGGCAACAATGTCCTTCTGCGTGAATCCTCGCCTGCGCAAAAGTTCAAGAAGCCGCCTTGGCACCTGAACCTCTTCTTTTCTCTTCGGCGCCCCCTCAACCACGATGACCACCTCCCCCAGAACGTCTCGCCCCTTCAGCATCTCCTCCACCTCCGCCACTGCTCCCCGGAGGATTTCCTCGTGGATCTTCGTCAGTTCCCGCGCCACAAGAACACGTCGCTCTCCTCCTGCAATTTCCCGGATATCCCCAAGGGTTTCGAGAAGTCTTCTGGGGGACTCATAGAGCACCGTTGCTTGAGGGAGGAGAAGTACCTTCTTCAGGATTTCCCTTCGTTCTCTCCCTTTTCGGGGGAGAAATCCCAGAAAGATGAAACCGGAGAACGCAAATCCCGAGTACACTACTCCAAGAAGGAATGCTGAGGGGCCAGGGAGGACTTCAAAGGGAACGCCCTCCTCAAGGAGGCGCAGCACAAGTTCCATCCCCGGGTCCTGTATTCCAGGCATGCCGGCGTCAGAGACAAAGGCAACAACCTTCCCCTCCCTGACAAGCTTCAGGATGTCCCGGGTGGCCTGGGGAATGTTGTGGGCGTGGTAACTCAAAAGGGGCTTACGGATCTGGTAAGCATTGAGGAGCTTCAGGGTGACCCGGGTATCCTCACAGGCAATGCAATCTGCCTCCCTGAGCACATCGAGAACCCGGAGGGTGATGTCCCGGAGATTCCCAATGGGGGTGGGGCAGAAGTACACCTTGCCCCACCCTTGCTTTTCTGGACCCATGGGCTCAGCGCTTCTCTGCTTTCAGAGGCACAAAATACGTCCGTCCGCCGCGGTCAATGAGGAGAAGCACCGTGTCCCCAGGGGTAATCCGGGCCAGGGCTTCCTCCCAGTCGGCAAGGGAAGCGATCTCGGTCCTGTTCACCTCAAGGATGACGTCTCCAGGTCGGAGACCGACTTTATCAGCAGGCCCTCCCACCCGGACACTGACGATCACCACTCCGCGGGTGGTCCGAAGACTGTACCGCTCCACCAGGTCATCGGTGATTTCGGCCACCTCAAAGCCCAGGTCCACCTGCTGGATTTCAGGTATCCCGACACTCGACTCTTTCAGCTCTCCAAGGGTAGCTTCAAGGATTATACGCTTTCCATCCCGCCACACCTCAAGACGCACACGTTCCCCGGGACGGCGAGAACGAATCTCCTGCTGGAGACTACTTACTGTCAGGACTTCCTTTCCGTCCACCTTGAGGATAATGTCCCCCCGCTTCAGCCCCGCTTCCTCTGCCGGGCTTCCCCTGGAGATGTCCGCAACCAGAGCGCCTTTGGCCTCTGAAAGCCCAAATTTCTGGGCAAGTTCAGGCGTAAGATCCTGGATGTACACCCCAAGCCAGGCCCGAACAACCTTCCCCTTCTCGATGAGCTGTTCAAGGATGGACTTGGCCATGTTGATGGGAATGGCGAATCCAATGCCCTGGGCATAGGGGAGGATGGCAGTGTTGATCCCAATGACCTCTCCACGGAGGTTCAGAAGTGGACCACCGCTGTTGCCGGGATTAATGGCGGCATCGGTCTGCAGGAAGTTCTCGTATTCCCTTCCCGAGTCTCCCGCCGAAATCGGCCGACCCTTGGCGCTCAGGACTCCAACCGTGACGGTGTGGGAGAGACCGTAGGGGTTCCCGATGGCAATGACGAACTCACCCACCCGTGCTTTGTCCGAATCTCCCAGGGGAATGGTGGGAAGGTTATCGGCGTCAATCTTCACCACTGCAATGTCGGTGAGGGAATCCGCACCGACGACTTTCCCCTCGTATTCTTTCCCATCGATGAACGTGACCTTGATTTCGTTAGCCCCGCGAATCACGTGCTCGTTGGTGAGGATGTACCCGTCAGAACGGAACACGAATCCCGTACCGATACCCCTCTGGGGGATTTGCCGCTCAAGCTCCGGAATGTCTCCAAAGAAGCGACGGAAAAAAGGGTCACTGAAAAAGGGAGCCAGGGGAGAACGGTACACGGCAATACGCAGGGTGTCGATGTTCACCACCGCAGGACTCACCCGCTCCACGATATCTGCAACGATATCCGGGTTTTCAGGTATTGCCGAAGCTGCCCACCCGGTGTTTACTGCAGCAAAAAACACAAGAACCAGCACTCCAAAAATGCCCTTGGAGCAGACCCTTCGCATCACTCTCGACCTCCTTCTTGAAGAAATGATTCCATGATTTCCTGCCCCACACGGGGATCAAGCTCTCCAATGAGGAGGAAGTAAAACCCTCCCTTTTCTGCCGTCACCCGGACCATTCCCCCTTCCTGGACGAGCTGCAGGTACCGGGGGGCGCTGGATGCAGAAATCCTGAAAGGGTACGCACTCTGGAAGAGGATGAAAGAGCGAAGGCCATCGCTGTACACAAAGCCATAGAATTTCTTCCCGCCATCCTGGAGGAGATAGGCTCGCCGCAACCGGAACCCCAGGGGGACAAACCCGGAAAGGGCAAAGGGAGAAGTTCCCGGGAACCTCCTTCTGGGGGCTTCGGCACCCAGAACCCTGGCGCTCCAGAGTTCCAGAAGGCGGGTCATCTGTGCCACCCAGGGGAAATCAGGGGAAGCATCGCGGTAGAGCATCCTCCACTCCGCAAGGGGCTCTCCCCAGGGAGCGTACGTCCTCTGGCCAATCATTTCCCCTCCATCCCCAAAGATGATAGACCGGGCAACCTTTCCCGTCCACCGGGAGATCAGGGCGAGTTCATCCTCCCGCAGCTCGAAGACGTAGTTCTCAAGAAGCAATGGCAGGTCCTCCCTCTCAAAAGGAACAAAAGGGAAATCAAGAAGGGGGTAAACACTCTCCACCTCTCCGCTTTTGAGGTTCACCACGTACCGGGAATGGCCAAAGCGCATGTGTACAACCTCTTCTTCCCCCAGTGTTTTCCAGGCAAACCCCATACCTTTCAGGAAGAGGACTTCCACAAAGCGCTCCTCGCCTTTCGCAAAGTCCTTTAGTCGCCATACTCCCCAGTAATCCCCGGCCAGAGATGCCTCGAGGACCCTCTCCACTACAGAACGTGCCTCTTCAGGACTGAGCACCTGTGCAAACCCCGGGAAGACGAAAACCAGGAAAAACACAAGAGGGAGCAGCACCCTCATCGGTACTCACCGGCGAGGAATTCCAGTGTCTCAACCCTGACTTTGCTCTGCGTGAGGACATCCTTACTGAAAGCGGTGAAATGCTCCACGTCGAGGATTTGATCCTCAAAAGAAGCCCTCTGCCACCCCCAAAAAACAAGAAGCGCCACAAAAAGGCCGAGGACAGCCACAAGAGCCCAGAGCACCCGGCTTCTCCGCACCAGGCGAAAGGCCCGTTCCAGAGAAAAACTCTCCCCGGGGACAACCCGGGGGGTGATATCCCCCAGTTTCCTGGCCACTGCCCGCACGAGAGCGAATTTCTCATACTCTTTCCGGCACAAAGCACACACCTCAAGGTGCCTCTGTACCCTGAGGTATTCTTCCCGAGAAAGCTCTTCGTCGAGGAAAGCAGAAAGCTTCCTTACAACCTCCCGACACCGCATGTTCTCATCCCCACAGCCCCAGAAGCTCATCACCATACGCCGCCTCAAGGGCTTTTTTGACATACCGGCGTGCCCGGTGGAGACGGGACCGGACCGTCCCAATAGGGCAACCGATGACCTCACTGGCCTCCTCATAGGAATACCCCATGATGTCGCAGAGGACCATAACCTCCTTCATCTTGGGCGGAAGCCCCTCGATGCATCTGTAGACGTCCCGGATGACCTGCCGTTTTAAGGCGATGGTTTCAGGCCCTTCTCCCTCGTCCTCCAGCTGTTCGGCGAAATCCTCCTCCTCATCTTCCCGCTCAGCCTGCCAGAGGGCAGAGAAAAACTTCAGGAAGCGGTCCTTTTTCTCCCGCTGGCGATGGATGTTGAGGAGAATCGCAGATACCCAGTTCTCAAAGGGGTAGCGGTGGTCGAAGCTGTGACGGTACTGAAAAGCCCGCAGAAAGGCTTCCTGAACGAGATCTTTTGCCCGTTCAGCGTTCCCTGTGAGGTAGTAGGCAAACCGGAGGAGATGGGCCTCACACTCTTTCACCTGTGCCTCAAACCAGGCTCGTTCCTCCTCAAGGGTTTTCCCAAGAGGTAGAACGTGCTCTTCAGCCATACGCATCACCCCATTAGGGGATACCAACGCTTCCCCCTCAGAGTTCCCTCCTCTACAGGAAGTACCTGTTGTACTCCTCCTCGGTAATCTCCACTTCCCTGCCATCCTCAAGCTCGAGGCGGATGCTGTCCTTGAAGACATTCACCTCAAGAATTTTCGCCAGGCCCATGGGGGTAATCACCTTGCTCCCCTTCTTGGGGAAGCGCAAAAGCAACCTCCGGTAGAGGGGGTACTCAAAGGCCAGGCAACACATGAGGCGCCCACATACTCCTGAGATCTTCGCCGAGTTGAGAACAAGGTTTTGCTCCTTGGCCATGCGGATGGAGATGGGGTCGAAATTCGAGAGAAACGAACTGCAGCAGAGTTCCCGACCGCACATGCCGTACCCGCCGAGGAGCCTGGCCTCATCCCGCACCCCAAGCTGGCGCATCTCAATGCGGGTACGGAAAATTGCTGCCAGGTCCTTCACAAGCTGGCGAAAGTCGACCCGATCCTCAGCTCCAAAGTAAAACACCAGCCTCCCCCGATCCAGCGTATAGTGGACCTGGAGGAGCTTCATGGGGAGATTGTACCGGGCGATGAGTTCCCGGGCAATTTCGAAGGCATCTCGTTCCTTCTCGCGGTTGATTTCCCACTGGAGAAGGTCTGTTTCTGTGGCCCGCCGAAGAACAGGCCTGGGGGGCTCAGCCACCTCCGGGACGGTGATTTTCCTCACCACTACCCCAAGCTCGAGCCCCAGGATGGTCTCCACCACGCACTGTTCGCCCACCTCAAGGGGAAGCGACCGGGGGTCGAAGTAGTAAACCTTGGGGTTTCCTTCAAAGCGCACACCTACAAGCGGTATCACGAGAGTTCACCTCGCAGCTTGAGCAGAAAGTGAAAACAGGCAACGTCCCACTGAGCATTGGCAAGAATGTCCTCAGAAAATGTTCCCAAAGCCGCCAGAGCCCGCCGGAGTGCTCCGGAATCCAGGCGGGCAAGTCGTTCCACAAAGCCCCGATCCTCCTGAGAGAGCACTGCCACCCTGTGGTAGCAGTCTCCCAGAAGACGGACAAAAAGGGCATCCCGGAGATACCCAGCAAGGAGAGGGAGAATCCGGCGGAGTTCCTCCCGGTGCTGGGAGAGCCAGAAACCAGCCTGGAAAATATCCCCCTCCTGCACCGTCTCAAGGAAAGACCGTACGGCAAAAAGGGCGTCCTCCATCCCTTGGGCAAGGTGCAGCGCCTCACCAATGCTTCCAGAAGAAGCAAAAGCAAGAACACGGGCAAGATCCGGATTGAGGCCTTTGTGCTCTTCGAGGTACTTTGCCACAAGCTCTTCGGGAAGTGCAGCGAATGCGAGCTTCTGACAGCGGGACACCAGGGTCCCGGGCAAAGCCAGAACCTGAGAAGCCACAAGGAAAAGTACCACACCTTCAGGGGGTTCCTCAACCGTTTTCAGGAGACAGTTTGCCGCCTCTTCAGTGAGCTTCTCCGCCTCATCAATGAGGCCAATCCGAAAGGGGGAGAGCACGCGCTTGAGGGCGAGGCGCTCGATGAGATCGCGCACCTCGTCAATGCCAATGGTGTTTGTTTTCGGTGAAATCAGGAAAAAGTCCGGATGGAGAGAGGCATCAAAGAGCAGGCAACTCCTGCACCGGTTGCAGCCCGCATCAAGGGATTCAGGACAGAGTAAGGCCTTCGCCACCTCAAGCGCCAGGGTTTTCTTGCCCACCCCTGAGGGACCGAAAAAGAGATAGGCATGATGAACCCTCCGGGACACCAGGACACGGGCCAGGAATTCTTTCTGCATCACGTGACCGAGAATTTGGGGCCAGAACATCGTTTCAAAACCGCTCGTAGTACTCGATGGGAATTTCAAAGAGGACGCCCCCACCCTTGAGGACCTTGATTTTCTGGGGGACGAAGGGACCAATGGGTTCGTTCACCGGGACTGTGGACTCCACAATCTCCTCACGACGGGCACAGCATTCCCGGATAATGGCAAGAACGGTCTCTCTGCGGTCTCTGTCAACACCGATGAGGAAGGTAGTGTTCCCTTCCCGGAGAAACCCTCCTGTAGAAGCGAGTTTCGTAAAGGCAATACCGCGTTCTTTTAGCACGTCGGCAAGGCGCAGGGCATCCTGGTCGCGCACAACGCAAATCAAAAGCGACGTGGGGGTCACACCTCTCCCTCCTTCCACTGCCTGATCCTCGGGAGTACCCTCTCCACAATTTCCTGAAAGACCTCCTCCTCAGAACGGTTGACGGGAATCACGATGAACCGCTCTGGTTCCCGGCGGGCAAGCTCAAGGTATCCCTCCCGTATCCGCTCAAGAAGGTGGGTCTCCTGGGCAAACTCAAGCTCAAAACGGACTTCCCGGGGGTCGTGGCTTGCCAGCGACCGGGAAAGGCCAGTCTCCGGCTCCACATCAAGGAGCACCGTGCAGTGAGGCGTCAACCCACCGGAGGCCTGTTCATTCAAAAGACGAAGGAACGAGAAATCCACTCCCCGGCCCCACCCCTGGTAGGCTAACGTGGAGTCGGTGAAGCGGACACAGAGGACAACCTTCCCGGCACTGAGCGCCGGAGCGAGAACTCGCAGCACATGCTCTCGCCGGGCGGCCGCAAAAAGCAGAGCCTCTGTAAGGGGGTCAAGAGAACCCGTTTCAGGGCGAAGGAGGAGCATCCGCAGCGCTTCGCCAAAGGGCGTTCCTCCCGGTTCCCTCGTCAGCACACAGGGGAGACCTTTGCTTTGCAGGAATTCGAAAAGCCGCTGTGCCTGGGTGGTTTTGCCGCTGCCCTCAATGCCCTCAAAAGTCAGGAAAAACCCCATTTCATTCGTCCTTGTTGAGAGACCTCGGGTAAATCACCACTCTCCGGAAAGGCTCTTCTCCAATGCTCTGGGAAAAGAGGTTGTACCGCTCGGCGATTCTGTGCTGGAGACGCCGCACGAAGGCATTCCGCGGGGAGAGCTCAACCGGTTCCCCAAGCTTCAGAACCTGGCGTGCCGCCCGCTCAGCCTCAAGAAGTCCCGACTCCTCAGGCTCCGGAGAGGCCTCCGAGTACCCGAAGAGGTCGTGGACGAACTTCTGAATCTGGTTGTAAGTGTTGCTCCGCACAACGTGCACCGGAATTCCCCGGTTTTCCGCCTCACGGATTTTGCTCCCCCGTTTGCGGTACCGGCTCTTCAGGGTGAGAACGAGATCAGCCCTGTTGAGGTCGTCCACAATCTCCAAGGGGGCCTTTGCCTGGGCGATGGCCCGTTGCATGTAATTCTTGCTGATGGCAAAAAGGTACACCCGGAGCATCCGGCCCTCGGGCATTCCCAGGACCTTCCGGGACGGCTCCTCCTGGGGAACCACCACGAGCTCCTCCTTCCGGGGACGGCGTTCCGCAATCTGTACCGTTCCCTCTTTGGTTCTCCGGCGGATTTCCGGTTCCGGATCGTATCCCCGAAGGAGCAGGTCCACCGCCTGGGCCGTATCGTGGTAAATGGCCACGGTATCCCGGTCCCGGAGTTCCACAACGATGTCGAAGGTGGGAACTGCCTTGCGCTCCAGAATCGCCTTCTGGGTTCCCCGTCGCCGGGCTTCCTCATCACTCAGGATGACCGACTGGATTCCTCCCACAAGGTCGCTCAGGGTGGGATTGAAAAGGAGGTTCTCGAGCGTCGTTCCATGGGCAGTGGCGATGAGCTGCACGCCGCGCTCCGCAATTGTTCGGGCAGCCCGCGCCTCCTCTTCCCTGCCGATTTCATCGACGATGATGACCTCGGGCATGTGGTTCTCCACAGCTTCAATCATGACGTCGTGCTGCCGCTCTGGAGACGAAACCTGCATGCGCCGTGCTCTGCCGATTGCAGGATGGGGAATATCCCCGTCCCCTGCAATCTCGTTCGAGGTGTCCACAACGATGACCCTTTTCTGGAACTCATCGCTCAGGACCCTCGCCACCTCCCGGAGTTTGGTGGTCTTGCCGACTCCCGGAGGACCAAGGAGCAGGATGTTCTTCCCCGAGATGATGACGTCCCGAATGATATCGATTGTCCCATACACTGCCCGGCCCACCCGCAGGGTCAGACCCACAATGTCACCCAGACGGTTCCGGATACAGGAAATGCGGTGGAGCGTCCGCTCAATGCCTGCCCGGTTATCCCGGGTGAACATCCCCACCCGCTGGACCACGTAATCGATGTCTTCCCGCTCCACCACCCGCTCAGAGAGCATGGCAAAACCCTTACTGAAACGGATCTCGGGCGCTCTCCCAAGATCCATGACAATCTCGATAAGGTCATCGATGTTCTCCTGCTCTTCCAGGGCCTTGCGAATGTGAGGAGGCAGGACCTCGAAGAGCTTGTCCAGATTGTCCACAACACCCTGAAACTGCTCACCCATTCTCTGTTTCTTCCTCCTGTCAAGAAAGTTCCTTTCGCTTCCGAATAACCAGAAATCCGGCGTTTTATTTCTTGGAAGTACCTCCATTATAGCAGAAAGTCTCTTTCGCTACTTTCCGGAAATGGATATAATGAGGGGAGGATGAAAATTCTGGCGCTCAGCGACCGGGTTGACCCTCGAATTTACAGTTCCTTCTGCAAAGAACGGTTCGGGGATGTGGACTGCATTATCTCCTGTGGGGACCTTCCCGAATACTACCTGGACTTTGTGGTTTCCACCCTCAACGTTCCACTCTTTTTCGTCCACGGCAACCACGATGCCCCAAGGGAACAAGAATCCCTCGCCGGGGGAACCAACCTCGACGAGCGGGTTATCTGCTACCGGAACGTCCTCATCGCCGGGCTTGAAGGATGTTACTGGTACAACGGGAATCCCCACCAGTATACCGAGCGCGAGATGTACTGGAAGTACCTCCGGCTCCTCCCTCGTCTCCTCTTCGCCCGTCTCAAACACGGGAGGTACCTTGATATCCTCGTCACCCATGCTCCCCCAAAGGGCGTTCACGAAGGGCAGGACCCTCCCCACCGGGGGTTTGCCACCTTCACCCACATCCTGAAAAAGTACCGTCCCCGGTACCACCTCCATGGGCACGTGCACCTCTACGGCTCAGCCCAGGATATCGCCACGCAATTCCTCGACACCCTTGTGGTCAACTGTTACGGGTACCAGGTCATCGAGATTGTACCGGAGAAAGGCTAATCGGGGTGTGGTACAATGGAGGAGAATTTCTGGTGATGCCGGGTGTCCCGTTCGCTTTTGCGAAAGAAGGAAGAGCTTCTCGAGGAGATCAGACAGGAGGTTGAGCGGTGTACCCTCTGCCCCCTGGCCAAAAACCGGACCCAGACGGTTTTCGGCGAGGGGAACCCTGACGCCCTCATCATGTTCATCGGTGAGGCCCCGGGAGAGGACGAAGACCGTTCCGGGCGCCCCTTTGTCGGAAAAGCAGGGCAGCTCCTCACGAAAATCCTCCTTTCTGTGGGCATCCAGCGAGAAGAGGTGTACATCGCCAATATGGTGAAGTGCCGACCCCCGGGGAACCGGACCCCCACCCTTGAAGAGGTTGAGGCGTGTTTCCCATACCTTGAGGCACAGATTGCCATCGTCAACCCCTCGGTCATCGTGACCCTGGGGAGCGTCTCCACAGGGTACCTCCTGGGCACCAAGGAGCCCATGAGTAAGCTCCGGGGACAGTGGTTTGACTGGCGCGGGGGGAAGCGAATCTTCCCCATGTTCCACCCGAGCTTCCTTCTCCGGCACGAATCCCGTGCTCCTGGTTCCCCGAAATACCTCACCTGGCAGGATATTCAGGAAGTGAAGCGGGTGTACGACCTTTTGCGGGAAAGCACCCGCAGGGTATGATATAATAGCAAGGAAATACCGAAAAGGGAGGGAGGTATATGAGCTACCTCGAATCCATCAAAGCATTCACAACTGAACAGGTGGTCAAACTCATCGTGAACTCGCTGCGGAACGTCTCAGACGAAACCATCATCAAACTCACGTACCTTGCCGAGAAACTCACCCCTATCGAGTACTACCGGGACCAGATCCGGGGGCTTCGCCAGATGTTCGAGGAGAAGCGCCCACAGATCGTCCTTGCCCGGCGAGTGCTTCAAGAAACCCACCCTAACGTTCGGGAAAAGCTCATGGTGAACCTCATCGTGAAGAGCATCCTCCTTGGGGTCCCAAAGCGGCAAAAACTCGAAAAGGAACTCGGCTGCCAGGTACCGTTCTTTTTTGTCGTGAGCCCCACCATGCGGTGCAACCTCAACTGCTACGGGTGCTATGCTGGCCAGTACCGGAAAGAGAGCGACATGCCGATTGAGCTTATGGATCGGATTTTCACCGAGGCGAAAGAGATGGGCATGCACTTCTTGACGATTTCCGGTGGCGAGCCGTTCATTCGCGAGGAACATCTGGACTTATTTGAGAAACATAGTGATATTTGTTTCCAGGTTTACACGAATGGAACGCTCATCGACCGGGAAATGGCCAAGCGCCTGGCCCGCATGGGGAACGTGTACCCTGCTATCAGCGTTGAGGGCTACGAGGAAGAAACGGATGCTCGGCGAGGCAAGGGAACCTTTAAGAAAATCATGCAGGCCATGGAAGCCCTTCGGGACGAGGGGGTACTCTTCGGCTTCTCCATCACGGCAACCCGCTACAACACCGAGCTCGTCTCAAGCGACGAATTCATGGACTTCCTCATCAGCAAGGGCTGCAGCTTCGGGTGGTACTTCACCTATGTCCCTGTAGGGAAAAAGCCCGACACCAGCCTCATGCCCACACCGGAGCAGCGAATCCACCTGCGCAATCAGGTTCACCGGCTCCGCTACGAAAAGCCCATTTTCATTGGAGACTTCTGGAACGACGGTCCCTACGTGGGTGGGTGTATTGCCGGTGGACGGCGGTACTTCCACATCAACAACATGGGGGATGTGGAACCCTGCGTCTTCTGCCACTTCACCGTCGACAACATCAAGAACAAATCCCTGAAGGAAGTCATCTCCTCTCCCTTCTTCCGGGCCATTCAGGAACGGCAACCGTACGACAACAACCTCATGCGGCCCTGCATGCTCATCGACGTCCCGGAAGTCCTCCGGGAAGTGGTGGAGAAGTACGGAGCTCGCCCGAGCCATGAGGGCGCAGAAAGTCTCATCACCACGCTTAAAGACGAAATCGATTCATATGCTCAGGCTTTCAAGAAGCTTGCTGATGAGATCTGGGAGCGGGACTACAAGGGAACCATCTACTACAAGGACTACAAGAGCGAGCGGCAGGAGTACCTCAGGAAGCTTCAGGAAGAGGCGGAGAAGAACCGCAAAAAGGAAGAGGTCCGGGTGTGACAAACAGGGGGTCCTACCGGGACCCCCTGTTCTTCAAAGCTCGAAAGCCGATATCCCGGCGATAGTACATCCCCTCAAAGTGGATGCGTGACACTGCCTCGTACGCCCGGCTGTAGGCCTCCTCAAGGTCCTTCCCAAAAGCACACACGTTGAGGACCCGACCACCATCGGTGTAGTAACCATCACCCTGCCACACCGTTCCGGCATGGAAAAGGAGCACCGTATCTCCAGGACGATTCGGGAATGCCTCGAGTCCCTCGATTCGTTTTCCCCGTTCAAAGTGGCCAGGGTACCCGCGGCTTGCAAGCACCACCGAAAGCATTGCCTCAGGGGTCACCTCAAGGCGCATGGTGTGAAGTTTCCCTTCCCACAGGGCAAGGCTCACCTCAAGCCAGTCGTTCCGGATCCGGGGGAGTACCACCTGGGTTTCCGGATCTCCCAGACGGACATTGAACTCCAGAACCCAGGGTGTTTTGTCCTTCGAAATCATGAGCCCCAGGTAGAGCACCCCCCGGTAATAGAGGTTTTCCCGCTCCACGCCTTCAAGAAGTGGAAAAATGATGTCCTTCTCAACCCTCCGGAGCACGTCCTCATCCACCACAGGTGCCGGAGAGTATGCCCCCATGCCCCCCGTATTCGGACCAATGTCCCCCTCACCGACCTTTTTATGATCCTGGGAAGAGGGAAGGAAAAGGTACGATGCACCGTCAAAGAGCACCATGACTGTGGCTTCCTCACCCTCGAGGAAGTCCTCCACCACAATCCGCTCTCCTGATGTACCGAACTTCTTCTCCACCATGAGCTCCCGGACGGCAAAGGTAGCTTCCTCAAAGTCCTGAGCGATATATACGCCCTTCCCCGAAGCCAAACCTTCGGCCTTCACCACCACAGGATAGTTCTGCCGCCTCTTCAGCGCCTCCAGAGCTTCCCCAGGGTCGTCAAAGACCGAAAAAGGAGCCGTAGGGATCCTGTACCGCTTCATGAACTCCTTAGCGAAAACCTTACTCGCCTCAAGGAGGGCCCCACGCCGGTCGGGGCCGATGATGGCTCGCCGCTCGGCGAGGAATGTATCGACAATTCCCGAAGCCAAAGGCGCTTCAGGACCAACAAGGACAAGTCCAATGTCTTTCTCCCGCACGAAATCGAGCATCTCCCGGAAGGAGGAAAGGGAAACACAGGTCCCCACGCTCCTCATGCCTCCGTTCCCGGGAACACAGAAAACCTCCTCAACCTCAGGGCTCTGGGCGATTTTCCAGGCGAGGCAGTGTTCTCTCCCACCACTCCCCACAACCATGACGCGCATCCCTTACTCCCCCCTGATGAAGACTTTCCTTCCCCGAACCTCGAGCTTCCCCTCAAGAAAGAGCTTTACCGCCTGCGGGTAAATCTGGTGCTCGTACCGGAGGATTCGCTCAGCCAGGGTTTCTGGAGTATCGTCTTCAAAAACCGGGCAGGTCGCCTGGAGAATGATAGGCCCTGTATCCATGCCCTCATCCACAAAGTGGACAGTGCAGCCGCTCACCTTCACCCCATACTCCACAGCCTGTCGCTGGGCCTCAAGACCCGGGAAGGCAGGAAGGAGTGAGGGATGGATGTTCATGATGCGGTTTCGGAAACGCTGGACGATTTCCTTTCCCACAATGCGCATGTAACCCGCAAGGCAGATGAGGTCCGGGTTCTCCTGCTCAAGGACTTCAAGGAGCTTTGCCTCATAGGCCTTTTTGCTGGGAAACGACTGGTAATCCAGAACCAGCGTGGGGATTCCTGCCTCCTGAGCCCGGCGCAGGGCGTAAGCCACAGGATTATCGCTGATGACCAGGCTGATTGTTCCCGGGATGAAACCACTCCGGGAGGCGTCGATAAGAGCCTGGAGATTGGTTCCCCTTCCCGACACCAGGACGACGATCTTCTTCACTCCAGGGTCACCCCCCTCTCACCGCGGACGATTTCCCCAAGAATCCAGGCGCGCTCCCCAGCATTCTGAAGGAGATGCAGGGTACGCTCTGCCTCCTCTTGGGCCACTACCAGGACAAAGCCCACTCCCATGTTGAACACCCGCCACATCTCCCTCTCAGGAACGTTACCTTTTTCCCCGATAAAGCGGAAAATCCAGGGTACAGGAATGGTGTCCTTCCACACACGGGCCCTCAGAGACTCCGGGAGAATCCTCGGGAGATTCTCCACAATTCCACCACCGGTGATGTGCGCCATCCCCTTTACCCGGACTTCGCGAAGGAGCGGCAGAACACTCCGGACGTAAATCCGGGTGGGGCGGAGGAGTTCCTCGGCAAGACTTTGCCCTTCCACCTCAGCATCAAAGGGAACTCCAGCATGCTGCAGGACCTTGCGCACGAGAGAAAAGCCGTTACTGTGGAGACCAGAAGAGGCCAGACCTATGAGCACATCCCCTTCGGCGATGTCCTTCCCACTGACGATGGCTTCCTCCTCCACAATGCCCACCGCAAATCCCGCAAGGTCGTACTCATCCTCAGGGTACATATCGGGCATCTCGGCCGTCTCTCCCCCAAGGAGCGCGCATCCTGCCTCCCTGCACCCCTCAATGATCCCCGAAAGTACCGCTTCAAAGACCTCGGGGTTTAAACGTCCACAGGCGAAGTAATCGAGGAAAAAGACTGGCTCCGCTCCCACACAGAGGACATCGTTCACGCACATGGCCACGAGGTCTTTCCCCACTGTATCATGGCGGTTGAGCGCCAGGGCGACCTTGAGTTTCGTCCCCACGCCATCGCTCCCGGCCACAAGACAGGGCCTTGTGTAGCGGTCGCTGATGCGGAAAATCCCGGCAAATCCTCCAATGCCCTCCAAAACCTCAGGACGAAACGTGCTCAGGGCTTTACCTTTTAGCCGGCTGATGACTTCAAAAGCCCGGTCCATGTCCACTCCTGCTTTTTTGTAATCCCACCGCTCAGGCATGCCCTTCCTCCTCCCAGATGCCAGCCCGCTTGAAGATGGCATCGACGTGCCGCAGGTAATGGTGGTAGTCAAAGAGCCGGGTGAGTTCCTCCCTGGAGAGATGCGCCCGGATCTCGGGGTCTCCCTCAAGCACCTCCTGGAAAGTCACTTCTTCATCATCCCAGGTCTTCAGAGCACAGCGCTGGACCAGGGCATAGGCTTCTTCGCGAGTGAGACCCTTCTCAACAAGAGCAAGGAGCACCCGCTCAGAGAAGACAAGACCTCGACTCCTTTCGAGGTTCTTTTTCATCGCTTCAGGGTAGACCACAAGGTTTTCTAAAAGACGGGCGAAGGTATTCAGGAGGTAATCGGTGAGAATACAGGAATCCGGAAGGATGATGCGTTCTGCCGAGGAGTGGGAGATATCCCGCTCATGCCAGAGGGGGATGTTCTCCAATGCCACGAGGAGATTCCCCCGCAAAACCCGGCTCAGACCACAGATTTGTTCTGCCGTAATGGGGTTCTTCTTGTGCGGCATGGCTGAGGAGCCTTTCTGCCCCGGGGAAAATCCCTCCTCAACCTCCCGGACCTCAGTCCGCTGGAGGTGGCGAATCTCAAGAGCGAACTTCTCAAGGCTTGTCCCAATCATTGCCAGAGCCCACAGGAATTCCGCATAGCGGTCCCGCTGGATGATCTGAGTAGACACGGGAGCAGGCCGAAGACCGAGTTTTTCGCAGACGTACGCCTCAACCCGCGGGTCCACATTGGCGAAGTTCCCCACCGCTCCAGAAATCTTTCCCACACTGATGGTCTCTTTTGCCTGCTCAAGGCGTCTTCTGTTCCTCTGCATCTCCGTGTACCAGGTGGCGAGTTTCAGGCCAAAGGTTGTTGGTTCTGCATGGACCCCGTGGGTCCGCCCCACCATGAGGGTATACCGGTGTTCCCAGGCCCTTCTCCGGATCACCTCAAGGACCCGGTCGATGTCCTCAAGAAGCAGGTCCGCAGACTCCCGAAGGAGAACGGCGTTTGCCGTATCGAGGACATCAGAAGAGGTCAACCCAAAGTGGAGAAAACGGGATTCCCGGCCAAGGTTTTCGGAGAGGCTGGTGAGAAAGGCGATGACGTCGTGCTTTGTGGTTTTCTCGATTTCCTTCATACGCTCGGGAGAAAAGCGGAGATTCGCCCGAATCCGCTCGATGTCCTCTTTCGGGACAACCCCGAGTTCCCCCCAGGCTTCAAGCACAAGCATCTCAATCCGTATCCAGACCTCAAAGCGATGGGCATCGCTCCAGATGGCCTGCATTCTCGGTAGCGTATAGCGTTCAATCATCCCTATCCTCCTTTCCGGGACTCCCTAAAATTCTACCACGACTCCCGAGAACGATTGGTCTTCCCGGAGAGGCCACATCACCGTATAATGGAAGCAAAAAGGAGAACGACCATGGGGATTCTTGCCAAAACACTTCTGTACCTTGGCCTCTATGCGCTCCTCCACTTCGGGTATGAGGCCACAGGGTGGGAGGCGTTGCGTCCCGTTTTCGGGAGCAGCGAATCGGTCTTTGAACACCTCAAGATGGGCTTTTTCGCCTACCTCTTTGCCTCACTCCTTGAGTTCGGTCTTCTACGGAGGCGTCCCGTCTTCCCCCGGGGATTCTGGTTCTCACGCCTTCTGGCAACCTGGTCCATCCCCTGGGTCATTGTCACTGTATGGTACCTTGTCCCCGGGCTTTTTGGGCGACCTCTCCCCTTTGCTCTAGAACTCACCTGGGCACTCGGGGTAACGTTCCTCTCGGGAATCTTCAGCGGAGCGCTCGAGCGAGGGCTCGAAGACGAATGGCCCTCCCCTTTTGCCCTGAGGGTGGTCCTCGCACTCTTCGGTGTTGCGGTGTTCTTCTTTGTATGGTTCACCTATCACATGCCCTGGGTTGACCTTTTCGAGATTCCTTAGGCGTTTTGCGAGCCCCTGCAGCGGGGCCGGGCGATGACGATGTCCGCAGCCTGAAGCAGTGCCTCAAGCATGTCGACCTGTGTCTGAGGATGCTCAAGCTCAAGACGGGCAAAAACTTCGCCCCGTTCTCGAGAGACGTACTTTGGAGGAAGGGCACGGAGCGCCAAGGCCAGAACGTCTTCCTGGCACTGAGGACACCGGCAAAGCTCTGGCTTCGCCGCATAGACTTCGGGAAGAAGCTTCCGCAGAGCATCTTCAAGAATGTTCTTGAGCATGGGAACCCACTCCTAAGCCGTCGTGTCGATGAGATGCCCGAGCTCACCAGAGACTTCACGGCTCCCAGATGTTTGGGCTTCGGCCTCCCACGAAGAAGGAACTTTCGTTTTTGTCCCCTTCTCCCTTTCTTTCTTCCTCTTTTCCCTCAATTCACTCCGCTGTGCTTGTGGAGGGGAGGCCACAGTCTCCTCAACCTGCTGTGCTTGCCGAGCAAGTTCCTGAGCGAAAACCTGCCCCTGGGCACTCAGGGCACCTTCTTGAACTCGCTGTACCCGGGCAACCTCAGGCGCCCGGGTGACGACATTCTGCATGTTGACCGGGTCGATCACGACCATCCCTCCTTTACCCGGGGCCGCTCGAAGGACCCAATGACCACATCCTTATCCTTTTCATAAAAGGAAGCGTAGACGATTTCGTCCCGCACGATATAGGTGAATTTCCCGATGGTGATGCGGACCTGGGGGTACACTTTCTCTTCAACGAGCACCTTGCCCTCATGGTGCTCGAAGACCTCCTCGATTTCTGCCAGCCGCTCCATATAGATTTTCTCCTGCTCCCGGGCAAGCTCATAGGCTTCCCTTGCTCTCTTCAGCGCCTCAAGGAGTTTTGGCTCAAGACAGGCTCCGCTTTTTTGTTTTCGCCAGGCAAGCTGGAAAACTTTTTCCGCTTCCTGGATGGTTTCCTTAGCCTTTTTGAGATTATCCTGAATCCTCCTGTACTCCTCCTGGATCTCGGGATCAAGACCCACAACCACCTCAGTCCTCGTTCCCATGGGGGATCCCAGAACCTTCACCCAGACGAGATTCCCCGCTTTGGTCACCCCACCAGCGAGAAGCCCCTTTTTCCCCCGGACGATCACGTTCCTTCCTGCCGAGAGGAAGCTGTGGAGCGCTGCCTCCTCCACCAGGATATCTCCCCGGGCCTTCACCGTAGCGTTCTCCACCACCCGCACGATGACGTTGCCTTCCGCCTCCACCACACCTTTATCCCCTCCAAAAAATCCCCTCCGGATGCGGACATTCCCCCCAGCCTTGATGGTTGCCGCCTCAACGCTTTCCCAGACCTCGATATCCCCCTCAGCAGAGACGGAAAACCCCGAACGCACCGTCCCTCGCACCACCACCGACCCGACGAAATGGACGTCTCCGGTCTTCGGCCCCACATCACCGTCAATCTCAAAAAGGGGGAGAACGGAAACGACCTTCCCCACCACCACCGGACGCCCCGAAACCTTGGCAACGGCTTTCTCCCCACCCTCAATGAGCTCCACGTTCTTCCCCGCCCGGATTTTTGCCGGACGCCCAGGAGGTGCGGGAACCTCCTTCCCAAAGACATTTTTCCCCGGGATGCCTTCTTCTGGAGGAACGAGTTCAGCCACGAGATCCCCTGCTCGGACTTCAGGGATGTGGAGAATACCGAAGAGTTCTTTCTGGCTTTCCGGCTCCTCAAAGAAATCCCGGTGAACCTCCTCTTCAAAGAGGTACCGGACTTCCCCATCTTTCCCGCGTTGGGGTCGAATACCCTCAGCCACAAGGTAGTGACCAGAGTTTGCAAGAAGCAGTTTTCCCCGCTCCTGTACTTCTTTCGTGAGACCAAAAACGATGCCTTTGCGATGGAGGTACTCCTCAAGCTCCTCGTAGGGAGCAAGGTCGTCCTCTGTGAGGGGTTTTTTGACCACGATTTCTGCCCGCATGCCATCGGTGGGCACAAGAAGCTGGAAAAACCCGTCCTGCTCCAGACCATCAAGGAGCTTTTTCTCGTCTTTCTCCACGCTGCCTTCCCTCCCACTCCTCAAGACGCACTCGAAGACGAAGGAGAGTCCGGGAAAGAATCTGGGAAACCCTCCCTTCGCTCACCGAAAGCACCTCACCAATTTCCCTGAGAGTCAAACCCTCAAAGTAGTAGAGGCTCAGGATGAGCCGTTCCCGCTCAGGCAGCTCATCAATGAGCCGCCCGAGGTACTCGAGAAGCTCCCGGTCCTCAAGTACCTCCGAAGGGTCAGGCACTTCCCCAAGGTCCTCGACCTTTTCTTCCTCTCCGAAAAACAGCGCCGGCTTTCCCTGTTCCACAAGCCAGGTGATTTCCCGAAGAGAAAGCCCTGTGGCCTCAGAGAGGTCCTCAAGGGTGGGTTCTTTCCCTTTGTCTTTTTCCCACCGGCGCCATGCCTCAAGCACCCGGCGCAGATCCTGGCGCTCACCCCGGGTGAGGGGGTCGAGACTTCGGAGGTAATCCAGGATGGCCCCCCGGATGCGGGAGAGGGCATAGGTCTCAAAACGCACGCCCCTGTGGGGTTCAAACCGGTCAAGGGCCTGCAAAAGCCCAAGGATACCGTATCCCTCGAGGTCCTCCCGGTCGATGTACGGGGGAAGGAGGTAGAGAATGCGACCCACGACGATTCGCACGAGAAAAAGGTAGTGTTCGAGAAGCTTTTCCCGGGAAGCCTTATCACGCCGGGTGAGAAAATCGCTCCAGAGCTTCTCCACATCCTCAGACTTCTCAACGATGTTCATCATGAGCTCTCACCTGTCTTGTCCTGGGGGATGCCCTGTCGCATAATCCAGAAAAAGTAGGCAAAAAGGAGGGCATACACCACCCCGAAAAGCACGGGAAGCCGCACGCTTAAAGCCCAGAGGCTCATGCCCCGGAGTATCCCCAAAAGCACATACCCCAGGACAAACGCCCAGGCCCCAAGAAGGGCAAAAAGCTGCGCCAGGCTCCTCCGGTACCGTCTCTCATCCCTCATATCACCATGACATCCCGCCCGAGGATTTTGATCTCGAGTCTCCCATCCTCAAGGTAGAAGAAAATGCTCCGCCCCCGGTTCCCTCCGACATCCTCACCCTTCAGAGGAATTCCAAGAACCTTCAGGGCTTCCTTAACCGCCTCGGCGTTGCGCTTGCCAATGTCAAAGAGCGTATCCGCTCCGGAGAACATCTTCGCTCCTCCCGAAATCTTGGCGAAAATATTCCGCCGGCTTGCTCCTGCTTTCTCGACCTCCGCAAGGAGCGCTGGAACCGCCGTGTCAGCGAATTTAAAGGGATTGCTCTGGCCAGGGAGGTGTTCGGGAAGGAGAACATGCACCATCCCCCCGATTCTCCGCACCGGATCGTACAGGCACACCCCCACACAGGAACCAAGCCCAAGGACACAGAGAACATCCTCTGGATCATTGCTCACCCGGTACTCTGCCATGCCGACAGCGATTTTCCGTGCCATGTCACACAACCCCTAAGGCCTGAAGGATGATCTCTAAAGACCCCGTGTCCGGGATGAGCATGAAGTACCCGGTAATCCGGTCCTCCTCCTCCACGAAAACCGTCTCGATGAGGAGGGCGTAGTCGCTGTGCTGGGAAATCTCGATGAGAACGACGTCCACAATGGCACCGGCCATATCCACGGCAATAGCGGGAACGGAGTGGTTGAGGTGGAGCCCGGTGAAATCCGCCAGAGCCGAAAGGTACGAGGACGATAGAATATTCCCAATTTCCCCCATGGCCGATGAGGCGAGCTCGTCCATGGAGAGAATCTGGTCCCTTGAGGGTGCCATATCTCCAAGGAGGATGCGCATGATTTTCAGGGCATCGTCAATGGTCATGACAAAGAGGATGTGCCCCGCAAGGGCACCGAAAACGCTCAGATACACCCCCAGGACTTCTTTCTCCGGCCCTCCAAGCCACTCAGGGACGTCTTTTAAGGGGAGAATCCTCACAAGAGGCACTTCCATGTTGACCCTCTTTCCCACCATCTTGGAGAGGGCTGTGGCCGCATTTCCCGCACCGATATTCCCGATTTCCTTCAGGGCATCAAGCTGCATTTCGTTGAGGTCTTCAAAGAGGACCATCGCTCACCCCTTCCCCTCTTTCCGGTAAAAAAACGGCAGAACATACCGGAGCCCAAAATTTCCAGGGTTGGCAATCCGTTCTGTGCTCCCAATCCAGAGATATCCTCCCACCCTGAGCGCTTCAGAAAGCTTGCGGAAGGCCACCTCTTTGGCCCGATCCTCAAAGTAAATCACCACGTTCCGGCATACCACAAGGTCAAAGGTTTCTCGAACCGGGTCCTGGAGGAGATCATGGTGTTCGAACACCACACGTTTTTTCAGGAAAGGCACAATCTGGAAACGACCATCCTCAAGCCGCTCGAAATAACGGGCAAGGTACTCAGGCGGAACGTTCCCCAGGTACTGCTCCACGTACACCCCCCGTCTCCCCTGCTCTAAAGCGTCGTCGTCAATGTCAGTGGCCCAGATGCGGTAGGGCTTTTTGACCCCCATCTCCTCAAGGAGGATAGCGATGGAGTACGCCTCGCTCCCTACCGAACACCCGGCGCTCCAGATGCGGAGCACCGGTCCACCACCTGAAAGCATCTCGGGGAGGATGCGCTGCCGCAGGTCCTCAAAGCGCTCGGGGTTTCGGAAAAACTCCGAGACGTTGATGGCGAAACGGTTCTTGAAGTCCTCAAGAACCTCAGGTCTGGTCTCAAGGAGCCTCACGTACTCGGCCACATCCCTTGCCCCTGCCCGGAGCATAATGAAGTGCAGCCGGCGACGGAGCTGATTCTCCTTGTAATAGGAAAGGTCAATCCCGGTGAGCCTGCGAACCACATGCCGCAAAAGCGCTAAATCCTCACTCCGTATGGTCTCCACGGCGATCCCACTCCACGATGGCTCTGCCAATTTCCTCGATGGGGAGCACAAGGTCCGCAAGGCCCTCTTCGATAACCGCCCGGGGCATGCCGAAAATGAGGGAGGTCTTCTCGTCCTGGGCAATTACCGTTCCCCCCCGGGCCTTGAGCTTTCGGCAGCCCTCAAGGCCATCCTTCCCCATGCCAGTGAGAATCACAGCCAGCACCCGGTCACCGAAGACCTCAACGAGAGAAGAGAGGGAAATATCTGCGCAGGGCTTCAAACCCTTGAGTGGGGGACGGTCGTCAAGCACCAGGCGCCGGTCACCATTGACAACGAGGTGCTTCCCCCCTGGAGCCAGAAAGGCGTGGTTGACGAAAATCGCCTCTCCCCCCTGGGCCTCCCGCACCGGGAAAGGCGCAAGGTCACTCAGGCGGTCGGCAAGGCTTTTCGTGAAACCCGGGGGCATGTGCTGGACAAGGACCATACCGCTTTGGCGCAGGGGCGAAAGGCCCTGCATGAGAATCTGCAGGGCCCTTGGTCCTCCTGTCGAAGAAGCCACAAAGACCACCCGCTGGGATTCACGCTGTACTTCTTCCCTGTGAACTCGTTTCTTCAGCGCTCCGGCACACCCTGTGCACTTCCGAACCCGCTCAAGGGGAATGGTGCTCACGGCCTTCACCTTCTGGATGATCTCCTCTTTTTTCCGGTCAATATCCAGGGAAATCGCTCCCGAAGGTTTGGGAATGAAATCGAGTGCCCCAAGCTCAAGCGCCTGCATGGTGATTTCGCTTCCTTCCTGGGTCAGGGCGCTGAGCATGATGACCCGGAGAGGCCGTTGGGGAAGGGTTCTCCTCAGGAATTCCAGGCCGTCCATACGGGGCATCTCCACATCAAGGAGCACCACATCGGGGGAAGCAGTGGGAAGCATCTCCAGCGCCTCCATCCCGTCCCGGGCCAGGGCCACCACCTCGATTTCAGGGTCAGTCTCCAAGAGATCCTTCACTATCCGCCGCATGAACACCGAATCGTCCACCACCATGACCCGTACCGGCTTCATCGCTTCAAAAGCCCCTTTCTCCGGAGTTCAATCTGTTTCTGGAAGATGTACTTGATGATATCCTCCCGGTCCCGATCGGTGATTTCACTGAACTGGAAGGCATAAAGCCCCGGACCGTCTTTCCGTACTACCTGAGCCCGGCCAACGATGTCTCTGCCGTCAAGGGATAGAAGAAAGAGGAGTTCCTCTTTAGGCTCGAAAACATCCCGCCCTTCCCGCAGCTGCACGAGCATCCCTCCGCCACTGATGTTCTTCGTGGTGCCCGGAAAGGCCCTTTCGGCTTTCTTCAAAAGAACCGGAAGCACCGCCTCAAAACGAACGTAGTTACGGCGCTGTTTGCGAACGACCTTCTCCGGCATGGCGAAGACCACATAGGCGATGTTCCCTCGCTTGACCCGATCCTGCACTTCCCCCTCAAAGAAAAAAACTTCGTTGTCACCGATGACGTACACCTCGAGAGTCTCGCCAATGCCCACCGGGACAAGCGTTCCCCGCTCCTGGGGCGCAGCAAACCAGAGTCTTTCCCCGTTCACGAACTCCAGGCGGCTTGGATAGTACACGATTTCAGTTTCCCCTCTGTCATTCCGCCGACGCACCCCAAGGCTTGCCTTGCGATTCGGCCGGAAAATGCGCTCTGCCTCCATCATTCTTCTTCCTTCACAACCCCCTCCACCCGGACCTCCACATCCCGGGGAATCTCTTCAAAGGCCAGGACCACGAGTTGCGGCAAGGAACCGGAAAAGAGATTCCGGATGTTCCTCCTCATTTTACCAGGAACAAGGAGGATTGGGAAATGCCCAAGGCTTGCCATCTGTTCCATCTTCCTTGAAAGGCCTCCCAGGATTTTCCGGAAGCGCTCTGGAGAGAGCACCTCTTCTCCAGTAAAGACCCGACCGAGAAAGGCCTCAAGGTTGGCATCGAGGGTGAGCACATGGAGCTTCCCGTCGTCTCCCAGGTACTGCCGGACAATGCTCCGGGAGAGCCTCCGCCGTGCCGCCTCGATGAGCTCCTCGATGCTCTTTGCCTGTCTTGCAGAGTCGGCCAGAGCCTCAAGAATGAGCACAAGGTCACGAATGGGAACCTGCTCTGCTAAAAGCCCCTGCAGAACCTTCTGCAGGTCTCCTAAAGACAGCACATGGGGGATGAGCTCATCCACCACCGCCTGGTTCACCCGCTTCACCTGCTCAACGAGAAGCTGCACATCCTGCCGGGTGAGGAGCTCCGCCGCATGGGATTTCAGAACCTCCGCAAGGTGAGTGATAAGGACCGATTCCGCATCAACCAGGGTGAATCCTGCGATTTCTGCCGTTTCCTTCTGTGCCTCGCTCACCCAGTATGCTGGGAGGTGAAAGGCCGGTTCCCGGGTGGGGATGCCCTCGATGGGGACCGCCTCTCCCTGGGGGTGGAGCGCCAGGTAATGGCGGGGCAGAATTTCCCCCTGGGCAACTTCAACCCCCCGGATTTTGATCACATACTGGTTGGGGCGAAGGCGAAGGTTATCCCGCACCCGGATGGGAGGGACCACAAACCCCTTGTCTTTGGCCATGTTGATGCGCATCTGGGTGATTCGCTCAAGAAGGGTTCCTCCACTCTGCGGGTCCACAAGGGAAACCAGGGCATATCCGATTTCGAGTTCAACCGGGTCCACCTCGATGAGACGGGCGATTTCCTCGGGGCTTTTGGGGAGTTCCTCTCTCTTTGGCGGCTGGGGTGGCTCTTTCTTGGGTTTTTCCCGACCCTGCACCAGGAAAAATGCCCCAGCGAGGCTGGCAAGAAGCAGAAAAGGCACTTTTGGGAGACCCGGGACCGCTCCAAGGAAAAGGAGCAAAAGCGCGGTCAAAAGCACTGCCCGGGGGGTCTGAGTGAGCTCCCTCGTGACATCCTGCCCGAGGTTCTCCTCGCTTGCTGCCCGGGTGACGATGAGGCCACTTGCGGTGGAAATGAGGAGGGCCGGAATCTGCGCCACAAGGCCATCGCCCACCGTCAAAAGGGCATAGGTCTGGAGGGCGTCCTGTAAGTTCAGACCCCGCTGGACTACCCCGACCACAATGCCCCCCAGGAAATTGATCATGGTGATGATGAGGCCAGCAATCGCATCGCCCCGAACGAACTTGCTTGCCCCGTCCATGGCTCCGTAGAAATCGGCCTGCCGCTCAATTTCCCGGCGCCGACGACGGGCCTCCGCTTCATCGATGAGTCCTGCATTTAAGTCCGCATCAATACTCATCTGTTTCCCCGGCATGGCATCGAGGGTGAACCGGGCCGCGACTTCGGCAATGCGGTTGGCGCCGTTTGTGATGACCACAAACTGAATAATGACGAGGATGAAGAAGATGATGAATCCAACGACGTAATTCCCCCCCACCACGAACTGCCCGAAGGCAGCGATGAGCTTTCCTGCATAGCCCTGGAGGAGGATGAGCCGGGTTGTGGAGACGTTCAGGGCCAGGCGAAAGAGGGTAGCAAAAAGGAGCAGCGAGGGGAAGACCGAGAACTGGAGGGGATTCGTGATGTAGGTGGTGACAAGGAGGGTCATGACCGAGAGGGTGAGGTTACAGCTTAAGAGGAAATCAACGAAGAACGGAGGAAGGGGGATCACCATCATGAGGATGATGAGGATGAAAAGGAAGGCAAAGAGGAAGTCACTGCTTCTTGTCGTTCGCTCAAGGACCCGCCCAAGCGCTTCCCTCACAGGGACCTCCCCTCCCGAGCCGCCTGAAGGCGGTACACAAAGGCGAGAATCTCCGCCACCGCCCGGTAGAGGAATTGGGGAATCTCCTGACCAACTTCACAGAAACGGTAGAGGTCCCAGGCTACCTCCTTGTTCTCCACGATGGGAACACCGTGTTCCCGGGCAATGGCTTTGATTCTCTCGGCAAGGAGCCGTTTTCCCTTGGCCACAAGGACCGGAGCCCGCATCTTCCCCCGCTCATACCGCAACGCACAGGCCACGTGCACCGGGTTCGTGACCACCACCTGAGCTTTTGGTACTTCCTGCATCATCCGCCGACGCGCGAGCTCCCGCTGACGGGTCCGAAGACGGGACTTCACAAGGGGGTCTCCTTCAGTTCGCCGGTACTCTTCCTTGAGTTCTTCCCTGGTCATCCGGATGTTCCGCTCGTACTCAAAGCGCTGGTAAAAAAGGTCAAAAAACCCCACGGCGAGGAAGAGCCCTCCAAGGTACAGCCCAAGTTTCCTCACAAGCCCCCCGGAGGTTCGAAGAGCCTCCGGAAGTTCCATCCCCAGAAGGTCCCCAAAAACCGGCAGTGACCCCCGAAGAACGACATAGGCAAGGAGGATTCCCAGAAAAGTTTTCAGGGCCACCTTGAGGAACTCCACAACCGTGCGAAGCGAAAAGAGCCGTCCCATGCCCTGCAGGGGGTTCACCTGGTCAAAGCGGGGCCGAAGCCGCTCGAAAGAGAACACAAAGCCCGTCTGCACAAACCCCAGGAAAACTCCCACTCCCAGAGCCAGGGCCACAAAAGGCGCCACAGCCTGCACGAAGTACGCCCCCCCAAGGCGGAGCACCGAGCTTGCCCAGGAGAAATCCGGGGAAGGAGGAAGTCGCTCCGTCCAGAGCACTGCAAAGCACTCCTCGAGTTTTTGGGCAAAGTACGGAAGAAAGGCCCCCAGGGCGAGGAAAAGCGAGAGGAAATGGAAGCCGCTTGCAAAATCAATGCTCACCGGCACCTGACCCTTCTTCCTCAGCTCTTCCCGGCGCCTCGGCGTTGGAGCTTCGGTCTTTTCCTGAGCAGGCATGGTTACCCTCCTGAGGCTTCTTCCAATCCTTGTAGATAAAAAAATTTGCCACCTTCAGGGGGCACCGAGCACGCGAAAGAAGGCCCGAATGAAGAGATCCAGAGCGCTCTCAAGGACGGGAAAGATGTAAGGGAACGTCGAAAGCGCGATGAAGAACCCCACACCGATATTGAGCGGGAGACCCACGATGAAGACGTTCATCTGGGGAATGGCCCGGGAAAGCACGGCAAGGGTGAAGTTGGCAAGAAACAGTGCCACAACCACCGGTGCCCCAAAACGCAAAGCGAGCAACATCACCTCTCCCACAAGGCGCACGAATGAGGGGGCAAAATCCGCCTGCAGGGTGAAGGTTCCGGGGGGGATGAGAGCAAAGGAGCGCACAAGCCCAAGAAGGGTCATCCGGTACCCTCCGATTCCCAGGTAGTACATGGTGGCTAAGAGAAGGTAGAATTGCCCCATAACGGAAGACCCCAGGTTCGACAGAGGATCCACCACGTTCACATAGCTGAAGCCCATCTGGAAGTCGATAATCTCCCCCGCAATCTGCACCGAAGAAAACACAAGATTCGTCACCACGCCAAAGACTGTGCCCAGAAGTACTTCCCGGAAAAGCGAAAGAAGATACGCTCCAGAAAACCCTGAGAAAGTCGGAGCACTCTCCCGAACAAGGGGCAGACACAAAAACGCAAAAAGCGCGGAAAAGCCAATCTTTACATGAGGTGGAATGAGCCGGCTCTGAAAAACCGGAGCGGTGAGGAAGAGTCCAAGGCAGCGCGCGAGAAGAAGCAAAAAAAGCAGGAAGTCTTTTAGAGAAAACACCATACCGCTTTACCGGAAGAGCAGGGGGAGATTCCAGAAAAGCTCCCGGGCAAAATCAAGGAGTGTCCGGGCCATCCAGGGCCCAAGGAGAACACCAATGACGATAACGGCAAGGATCTTGGGGACAAAGGTCAGGGTGAGCTCGTGGATCTGGGTTACGGCCTGGAAAATGCTCACGAGAATCCCCACAAGCAGGGCCACACCAAGGACCGGAAGGGCAATCTTGAGGACCACAAGGAGCGCTTCCTGTCCCACGGCGAAAAAGAGTTCTTCAGTCATGGCACCTCACCGGAAACTCAGAACAAGCCCCCGGGTGACGAGGGCCCAGCCGTCGATGAGCACAAAGAGGAGAATCTTGAACGGCAGGGAAATGAGCACAGGAGGAAGCATCATCATCCCCATGGACATGAGGATACTCGCCACCACCATATCGATGATGAGGAAGGGCACGTAAATGAGAAACCCCATGGTGAAAGCCGTCTTGAGCTCACTCACGATGAAGGCCGGAATGAGCACATGGGTGGGGATGTCCGCCTGCGTTCTCGGCCGGGGAAGACCGGAAAGCGACACCATGAGGGCAAGGTCACGTTCTTCAGTCTGGCGAAACATGAACTCCCGGAGGACACCGATACCCCGCTCCAGAGCCTCTTTTTGGGAAATGGTCCCCGCAAAATAGGGAGCAAGCGCCTCGCTCTGGATACGGGAGAAAGTCGGCGCCATGACGAACGCCGTGAGAAAGAGAGCAAGGCCGATGAGCACAGGGGTGGGAGGAATCTGCTGGGATCCCAGGGCATTTCGAACAAATCCAAGGACCACCACGATCCGGGTGAAAGATGTCACCATAACAAGCAGCGCCGGAGCAAGGCTCAGGACCGTGAGGAGCAAAAGAATCTGAAGGGAGAGGGCAAAGTCTTGAGGTGTACCCTCCTTTGGGGGCTCAATGATGACCCGGGGTAGAAGAGGTAGAGGAAGCTCCTGAGCCCAGGCCTGAGCAAAAAAGAGCACAAAAACGACCAGAAAACCCCAGAACGTCACTTTCTGCCACTCAACTTGGGGGAGAGGATTTGCGGAAAATCCGCTCCAGGTACCCTGAGAAACTCTCTGCTTTCGGCTGTTCCACGAGATCCTCAGCATCGAGCTCCAGAACCTCCCGTACTGCACTGCCTGTATGGGCGATCACCACGATGCGTTTCCCCACCTCAAGGAGGTACAGGGTGAGATTCCCCCGCAGGGGCAGGACATCAAGGAGGCGCATGTAACGGGAAGCAGAAAAACGAAGGCTACCTCCCGAGTACCGGCGAAGGAGATACGAAACCCCCCAGAGCATACCCGCCACCACGAGAAAGGCAAGGAAAAAGCGAACAATACTCACCCCTTCCCCCCAGGACGAAGGAGGGGTGACCTCCGGAAGATGCAGTCCCTCCTCGGCAAAAGCCACTCTGGGAAAGAGGGCGAAGAACATTGCAAACTCTGGGAACAATCTCCTCATATCCGTGTCTCCCGGATGCTCCGCATCCGTTCCTCAGGACTGACAATCTCCGTAATCCGGATACCAAAGTTCTCCTCAATCACCACGACTTCGCCCCGGGCAAAGAGGACATCGTTCACGTAGAGGTCCACCGGCTCTCCCGCGAGTTTATCAAGCTCAATGATGGACCCAGGGCCAAGGTCGAGGATTTCCCGCACCGAAAGCCTGGTCCTCCCAAGCTCCACCACAAGCGGCAGCGTCACGTCAAAGAGAAGCTCAAGATTTGCCCGTTCTTGAGACTCACCACGTTTTTTGAATTCCACGAACTCCACCGGCTGGGCCTTCACCTTTGCTCTCTCCTTTTCCTCGCGCTTGCCCTTTTCCTTTTCTTCCAGTGGTTCCTCCCGCACCTGGGTACCCTCTACTCCGGCGAATACCTCTTCTGTCGTCGTTTCTTCCGGCAAAAGTACGGCTACGATTTCCCGGGCAAAGGACAGGGGGACAATCTGGAGCATGGTGCTGTCGATGACATCCTCAACGTTCAAGCGGAAATGAATCACCGCGAAAAAGGGTTCCTTCTGTTCTTCAAGCCAAGCTTGTTCTACGGCTTCAGCGTCCTGCCAGATGGTCTCGGGAGGGGAGATGTTGATTCGCCTTCCCAGAAAATCCGACATCGCCGTACAGGCTGAACCCATCATCTGGTTCATGGCCTCTGAAATGGCACTCAGCTCGATCTCCCCGAGAACTTCCGGAAGCCCCTCCTTCCCATCCCCTCCCATCATGAGGTTCACCATGACCCTGGCATCCTCCTCTTTCACAAAGAGGAGGTTCTCTCCCCGGAGTCCTTCCTGGTACACCACCCGAACGAGGAGATGACGCTCGGGAAAGAGTTCGGGAACTTTCTCCTTTGCTACAACCTCAACCTCGGGGACGGTGATCTCCACCCGCTTCCCCAGAAGGCCACTCAGGGCTGTAGCCGCTGACCCCATGGAGATATTGCCGAGTTCCCCAATGACATCCCGTTCCTGAGCACTCAGGATTTCCTCACTCATTGCCCTTCCTCCTCCACGTACTCGGTGACCTTCACCGCCAGGCGCCGGCCACTTCTTCCTGGAAGCCCTCGCATTTTCACCCGTTTCCCCACGTAAACCTCAAGAGGTTCATGAACCCTCCGGTCAAGAAGCAGGACGTCCCCCACCTCAAGCGCAAGGAGCTCCCGAAGCCGGATACGGGCCTCCCCGAGCTTCACCCAGACCGGAAGCCGAACTCGCTGAAGCCAGTGTCTGATGTTCTCCTGAGCCCTGGCGTCGTAGCTTTTCCGGGAAGCAAACCACAAAGAAGCGCTGAGCTTCTGGGCTATGGGTTCCACGACGATGTACGGAATACAGACCGTCATGACCCCGCTGCGCTCTCCTACCTCAACCTCGAAAGAAAAAAGCACCACCATGTCGTTCCCCGAGACAATCTGCACGAATTCGAGGTTCGACTCCAGGTTCTCCACCCTCGGGTCGATCTGGTAGATGTTTGCCCAGGCTTCTTTGAGGGCACTCATGAGCCGCTCCACAACTTCAAGCATGATCCGGTTCTCGATTTCCGTGAGGGGACGAAGATTCCCAGGAGGTGCTCCCACCCCTCCAAGGAGCCGGTCAATCATGGAAAATACCACGTCAAGGCTCATCTGCAGGACGCACCGTCCCTCAAGAGGAGGGATGGAGAAAACGCAGACGAAAGTGGGGCTGGGAACAGAACGCACGAACTCATCGTAGGTGAGCTGGTCCACGGAAACAAGGTCAATCTGCAGGCGGCTCCGGAGAAACCCCGCAAGATTCGTCGCTCCGAGGCGAGCAAAAGTCGAGAAAATCATGTGGAACGTTCGGATCTGGTCCTTGGAAAACTTCTCCGGACGGCGGAAGTCGTAAACCTTGAGACGGACCTCGGGTTTTGCCTCTTCCTTGATTTTCTCCGCTTCCGCCGCACCAGAACTCAGTGCTCGAAGCAGGGCGTCAATTTCTTCTTGCGAGAGGATTTCCCCCATGTTCCCACTCCCTACTGCATGACAAAGTCCAGAAAGTACACGCTCTCCACTTCCCCCTGAGTAAGCATCCCGTTGATGCGCTCGGCGATGAGGCGCTTCAGGCGTTCCTTTCCTTCGGGAGTCGCCAGGTCCTCAGAAGTCTGGGCACTGAGAATCATGATGATGGCGTCCCGAATCTCCACACTCTTTTTCCGGAGTTCGTCCTCGGCTCTCTGATTGGTCAAGGCGACGCTGATGACCGCCTTGAGGTAACGGAGGTTGTCCTTGTCCGCAAGGTTTACGAGGAAATTCCCCTCAAAGGTGTAGATGATGGGCTCCTTTGCCCGAACCTTTCTGGGTGCATCTTCTTTTGGCGCAAGGAATCCACTCTGTTTCAGGAAATTGTACCCCATGAAGCCCACCATGGCGAGGACAAGGATAAGCAGGATGCTCTTCAGGGAAAACCCCTTCTTTTCCTTCTTCTCCTCTCCGGCAACCTCTTCCGCTCTCTTCGCCATCGGTTCTTCCTCCTTACTCCTCCCGGAGGATAACCACCTCAACCCTCCGGTTCTTCCGCCGGTTCTCCTCGTTCGTGTTGGGAACAAGAGGATGGTACTCTCCATATCCTACCGCAATGAGACGCTCGGGGGGAATCCCCTGCTTCTCGATAAGGTACCGCAAAACGGCAATGGCCCGGGCTGCGGAGAGCTCCCAGTTTGAGGGGAATTGAGGTGTATTGATGGGGAGATCACAGGTGTGCCCCTCGATGCGGACAGCATTGGGAATCTTTTTCAGGACTTCAGCAAGGGCATCGAGAACTGGAATCATCTCCGGACGGAGGTTCGCTCTACCGATGTCGAAGAAGACGTTATCGAGGAAGGTCACCACAAGCCCCCGCTCGTCAATCCGAACGCTCACCTTTTCCGGTGAGAGTTGCGCTTCCTGGATGAGTTTCCGCTCAATTTCCTTCATGAGCCCGACGAGTTTCAGCTGCACCACTCCTGAGGGACTGAGCTGGCTCGGAGGTTTAGGAACGGGAATTTCTGAGGGGTGGAAGACCCGCGGCCCTCCTTCAAGGACACCTAAGGCTCCCTGAATGGAGGACACAATCTCCTTGAACCGGGCAACGTCAATGGTGGAAAGGGCAAAGAGAAGGACGAAAAAGCACAGAAGCAGCGACATGAAATCCCCATAGGTCAGCGACCAGAGCGGTGCACCAGGTGGTACCTCTTCCTCGCGTCTCTTCGGCACTGGAACTCACCTCACGCCTCTCTTGTCTGCCGGAGGGGAATGACCCGCTCCTGACCCTCCCGGGTCCGTTCAAACTGCTCCCGAACTTCCGGAGCAAAGAAGGACTTGAGCTTCTCCTCAACAATCCTCGGGTTATCCCCAGCCTGAATGGAGAGGATACCCTCGATGATGACCTCCTTGAGGAGCACCTCCTGGGAACTGCGGAGTTTGAGTTTGTTCGCCACCGGAAGGCAGAAAAGGTTTGCGATGAGCGCCCCGTAGAGGGTGGTGAGGAGGGCCACCGCCATCCCCGGCCCAACCTTCTTGGGGTCGTCAAGGTGAACGAGCATGGCTACAAGGCCGATGAGGGTTCCGATGAGCCCAAAGGCCGGGGCAAAACTCGCCATGGTTTCAAACACTGCCCGTCCGGTTTTGTGGCGTTCCTCCATGAAGAGGAGCTCCGTTTCAAGGATGCTTTTGAGGAGCTGGGGGTCTGTACCGTCCACTACAAGCTGAATACCCTTCTTGAAGAAGGGGTCGTTGAGGCGTTCAGCCTCCTCTTCAAGGGCAAGAAGCCCCTCTTTTCGGGCCTTCTCCGCCAGCGCCACAAGCGTCCCGATGATTTCTGAAGGATCGGGGAGTTTCTCCTGCATGGCAATCTGGAAGAGCTTCATGGCCTTCATCACCTGGTTGAGGCGAAAGCTGATCATGGTGGCGGCCAGCGTTCCCCCACCAGTGATGAGGATAGAGGGGATGTTGATGTAAATCTGCATGTTCCCTCCGGCAGAGCTCAGCATGCCCCAGAAAACGAGAACAATTCCGATACCGAGTCCGGCCAGCGTCGCTATGTCCATGGCTTACTCCTCCGTTCCTTTCTCCAGGGTTCCGATGAGAATCTTCCCCACTCCCGTTTTCCTCCGGAATTCCACGATCCGGTCGATCACCTCCTCGACTTTTTCCCGCACCACGTACTTTTTCCCCGTCACCAGGGAAATGACCGTATCCGGCGTGGCTTCAATGGTCTCGATAAGGTCTGCGTTGAGCACGAACACCGAGCCATTGAGCCTCGTGAGCGCAATCACTCCCTCTCACCCCCAGAAGGGGGGAGGAAACCTCCCCCTCACCTTACCGCTTGATGTTGATGAGGTCCTGGAGCATTTCATCGGATGTAGTGATGACCCGGGAATTGGCCTGGAACCCTCGCTGAGTGACGATCATATTGGTGAACTCCTGGGCCAAATCAACGTTGGACATCTCCAGAGCTCCCACGGCGATGCTCCCCCGGCCGCCGGAGTTCGCCGGACCGATGCTCGGAAGCCCGGAGTTGTTGGAAATCTGGTAGAGGTTACCACCTTGCTTGAGCAGTCCCCCGGGGTTGGGGAACGTGGCCAGGGCAATCTGGGCTAGGGGTTTGGACTGGCCGTTTGTAAAAATCCCGGTGATGACCCCGTTGGAGTCTGTGGTCACCATATCCAAAGACCCTGCTTCGTACCCATCCTGGAAGCTGATGTACGCTGAGGGGTTCCCACCAAACTGGGTGAGCGCCGAAAAATCAATGGCAAGGTTGAGCGCGTTAGCCCCGGGAATGGCGAACGTCGCCGTTCCTGTGCCTCCTGAAGCCACAAGGCCGTCAGGCCCAAAGGTAATGGTCCCGGATCCTCCTGCTCCTCCCCCATCAAGAGTGGCCTCCCAGGTCCACTCATTGGCATTCGCCGTCTTTGTGAAGGTGACGGTGAGGGTGTGGACATTCCCCAGAGAATCGTACACCTGGGCACTGGTCACCCAGGTATCGTTTTCCTGAGCATTGGCGTTGAGATTCCCTTCAAAAGCGATGTTTTCCGTGGCCTTTGGCTTCATCTGGGCCCCCACAGGGATAAAGATATCCTGGAGGGCTTTTGTGGTATCGATGACTCCATTGGCATCAGCCAGCCATCCCTGAACCCTCAGGCCGCTTGCGTTCACGAGCGAACCATCGGCAGAGAGCTTGAAGGCGCCATCCCGGGTGTAGTACACCTGGCGCCCGTCGCTCACCACGAAGAACCCATCCCCCTGGATGGCAAAGTCCGTGGGGTTATCGGTCGTCTGTAACCCTCCCTGGGTGAAGAGGGTGTCGATGCTGCCAATGCGCACCCCAAGGCCCACCTGCTTGGGGTTCACCCCTCCGGCTCCCCCAGCCTGGGGGCTCCGGGCACCCTCAATGGTCTGGCTCAGGATATCCTCAAACGTCACCCGGCTGGCCTTGAAGGCCACCGTGTTGACGTTGGCGATGTTGTTGCCGATAACGTCCATCCGGGTCTGGTGGTTCTTGAGACCGGAGACCCCGGAAAACAACGACCGCATCATGGCTTTCGAACCCCCCTTCCGCAGGCCCCCGACTCCGCGGACCGGCCTGCCGTATTCATGAAAAGTGCAGAATCGATATGGGTAAAGACCCGATTTTCGTTCTCCACACAGGTGATAACGGTGCGCTCCGGAACGTTCACCACAAAGGCAACACCGTCGATAACGATGAGAGACGTTCTGCCACCTTTTGCCTCAAGGGTCCGGAGACCTTCCTCGAGTTTCTCTCTGACTTCCTGAGAGAGCGGGATTGCCCGTTCCTCGAGTCTTCGCCTTGCGTGCACCGAAAAGGTGATTTCCTGGTCAAGGATGCGCTCAAAAGGAAAGGCGCTGCCCTTCTGTGGGGGAGAACTCCGAGAACCTTCGGCAATGCCTCGTACCCGCTCGATCATGCACCCTCAACCCCCACGAGGTCTGTCATCGGGTACGGCGAATCCCCCAAAAGCACGTACACTGTTTCATCCCGAAGCACCACCCCTGAGACAACTCCACTCGTTCCATCCTTCAGGGTTACCGTTTTCCCCACCAGGTTCCCTGCCTGGACGAGGAGAAGAGCAACCATGCTTTTGTTCAGGTTCTGAATACCCTCAACTGTTGAGAACTGGGCAAGCTGCAGAGCAAGTTCCTGATCTCCCAGGGGCTCCAGGGGGTTCTGGTACCGGAGCTGGTACACAAGGAGTTTCAGAAAAGCGTACTTGTCAAGGGTTGTCCGGCTTTTTGATGCCGTGGTTTCCGTGACGTTTCCCGAAGGTACACCCTGGATTCCAGAAAGCGGTGCCATCGCCCTCACCCCTATACCAGGAAATTCACTTGAGAAACTTCTGGATCCTCAAAAGGTACCTCGTCATCTCCGTCCCTCTCCAGAGCCCTGGTCCACTGGAAGTTCGAAAAAGCGTACGTGTTCTGACCATCTCCAAAGAAATTCGCAAAAGGCATCCCCAAAGCGTCGAAATGCGCCTCAAGGACTGGCAGGTATTTTAGGAGGAGTTCCCGGGTTTCAGGGCTTGACACTTCCCAGAAGCAGCGAATCTGCCCTTCCTGCTCCTCAAGGCGGACGACGATAGTCCCAAGGTGTTCCGGCTCAAGACGGAGCACCACTTCCTTCTGACCTCTGGTTTCCGAGGCCACCTTCAGCACTTCTTCAAAGACCTTGGCAAAGTCTTTGGGAGAGGCCACCGAAACCCTGACGTCCTGAGATATCGCGTGCTCCGCATTCCTTGCCGGGACGAAAGAAGGCGTCATGCCTTCCTCAGAAGAGGTGGTGCTGTCTTTCGCCGTGTCTTTCCTCACCCCAAGGACCGGGGTGGCAGCCTTTCCCCTGAAAGACGTGGCTGTCTCCGGGGAAGTCGCAGAGTCTCCCTGCTGAGAGAGCCCGGGGTGCTTCCGGGAAGAAGCTTCAGGTGCTTCCACGAAGGCTTCGTCTTCACCTTCAGAAGAGCCATCCTGCACCAGAGACTCGCCTTCGGCGGCCAAAGAAGGAGCAGTGTCCTGGATTGGGAGTTCACCCTCAGTGGTCAAAGGAAGAGGGACATCCTGGGTTGGGGGCTCATCCCCGGTGACCGGAGAGGAAGCGTTCTCCAGCACAGCTTCTGGCTCATCCATACTTTCCTGAACGGGAACATCCGTCACCTCCACGGAGGATACCGCAGCTTCGTTCTGTCCGTTTTCTGGCAAAGACCATCCGCACTGGAGCCTGGCACACTGAGGCTTTTCCTCTGAGTTCTCCGCAATCCACGTCCTGAGGTTCTCAAAGAGCATGGTGAAGAACTCCACAAGGGCTTCCTTTTCCCCCTCGATGGAGAACGAGAACACCCCGTTTGCATCCCGGGCACCACTCACGGTCACATTGCCTTCCCCAAGGCGAAGTGTCACGGTGAAGTTCTCCACCATCTCCAGGGCATCGGAAAGGAGCGTGGAAAACTCCTGCAGGGAATCCTGGACTCCTTCTACCCCCAGGGAAGTCACACCCGGGCAACTCAGGGATACGTTACTCTGGGTGCTCAGAGGACACGGAAGGGGCGCATTCTCTGCGCTCTCTGTGTTCCCGCACGAAGCGCTACAGGACTTCACCACAGGGAACGGGGATGGTACGGCGAAAAGACCGGTACTACTCAAGTACGTATCGAGGAATGCGCTAAAGTCCCCTGCGCCCGCCGGTGTGGCCTTTTTGACTGAGCTTTCGCCCGGTACGGATCCCTCAAGGACCGGGATACTGGGAATACAGCAAAAACCGCTCACCCTGTCACCTCCCCTCACGCATTTTCTTCAAAACCGACGCAGCTTTCTCCACACTCATGGCGTTGAGAATCCGGGCCGCATCTCGCTCTTTCATGGCGGAAAGAACCTGCACCACCTCCTCATCGCTCCATTGCTCCAAGATTTTCGCCGCATCCTTCGGCTCCATGGCACTGTAAATCCGGGCCACCCGGGAGAGGTTCCCTGAAGGGGACGGAGAGGGAGAGGGAACCTCGGGGGTGACTCTAGGAACCCCTGCCGTCCCTTCCATCGCCTCCGGCAGTGGACTCACCACCACCGCCACCGGAGATTCCTGAACATCCGTTCCTTCCTGAATCTCTTCGCCCTCCCTCTTGTCCTCTGCAGGAGGCGTACTCTCAAGGGTTGGCCCCGGATACAGGACTTCTGGCGTCCCAGAGGGCAGTGCCATCTCGGAGGAAGTCTCCCGCTGGGCCTCGACTTTGCCTTTACCAAAGGGTAGAAACCGCAAAAATGGGAGGTCTACCATCCCGGTGAACTGGAGAAAGACAAGAAAGGTCACGCCAAAGACGAAAAGCAAAAGCACCGTCTCCCCTGCGTTCCCCTTTTTCTTTGGGGTCTTTGTTGAGCCGACACTTCCAGCGGCGACTTTCTCCCGGGCTATTCGGGGCGCCTTTTTCCCTTTTTTCTCCACCCTCACCCCTCCAGGACTTTCCGGATGAACTCCTGAGTCTCCTTAAAGGGGGGAACCCCTCCGTACTCTCGCACCCTCCCGGGACCGGCATTGTACGCCGCAAGGGCGAGCTCCAGGTTCCCAAAGCGGTCGAGGAGTCCCCGGAGGTACCGTACCCCTCCCTCGATGTTTTCCCGAACATCAAAAGGATTCACAACCCCAAGATCCCGACACGTTTCAGGCATAAGCTGCATGAGCCCCATGGCCCCCTTGGGTGAAATTGCCCTGGGGTTCCCACCCGACTCCACCTGAATGAGCTTGCGAACAAGTGCCGGACTCACCCCGTACTTTTCCGCACATTCGGCGATGACCTCTTCAAAGGAGGGCGAGGAAGAAGAACCCGTAGCACGGGTTTCTGCTTGTCCTAGACTACGGACACCGAACCGTCGTTCAATCTCCTGAATGCGGGAAAGCACCCGCGCTACATTCCCGAACACTGGTCCTCCCTCCGGGCATACCGCTGCACGGCAATCTCATCAAGGGCCTTCTGGTTGTTCCGCTCAACCTCTACAGTGAAACGCTCGTAGTCCTTTTCCCGGAGTTTCTCCAGAACCTTCCGCTCCATGGCGGCGGCGACGAGTTCCTCCCGGGTCTGGCGAATCTGTTCCTCGAGGGAACGGAGGTACATCCGCAGCCGCTCCACCTTTAGCCGGAGGTTCTCAAGGCACCGTTCGTAGAAGATTTCCTCTTCAATGGCCACAGCCCCTTCTTGCTCGCGCTTTGCCCGCCGCTCTGAAAGGAGTGCCCGCTCTTCTTCCTCCATGGCGGAGAGGTGAGCCCGCTGGGACTCGGCGAGCCGCTCGAGCTCAGCAAGTTTGACCTCGATGAGCTCCTCCTTCAGCCGACAGGTGTCGAGCACTTTCTGGAGCCGGAAGTGATACCCCTTCATTCAACAACCTCCCCGAAGAGTTCTTCAAGCCGCCTGAGAGTCTCCTCAAAGGGCGCAGGTTCATCAATCCCCTGGCGGAGGAACTCCCGAACCCGGTCGATCACAGAGAGGGCGTAGTCAATCCGGGGGTTGGACCCCCGCTCGTAGGCCCCGATGTTAATGAGGTCTTCTGCATCCTGGTACACTGAGAGCACCTCCCGGAGTCTCTGGGCCATGGCCTGGTGTCTTGGAGTGGTGATATCGGGCATGAGACGGCTCACGCTCTGGAGGACGTCAATGGCCGGATAGTGGCCTGAAAACGAGAGTTTCCGAGACAAGACGATGTGGCCATCGAGAATGGACCGCACAGTGTCAGCAATGGGATCGTTCATATCGTCTCCTTCAACGAGCACCGTGTACAGTGCCGTGATGGTGCCCTGGGCGAAATTCCCCGTCCGTTCCATGAGACGGGGGAGCATGGTGAAAACCGACGGGGTGTACCCCCGGGTTGTGGGAGGTTCCCCCACCGCAAGGCCCAGTTCCCGCTGGGCCATAGCCAGGCGTGTCACGGAGTCCATCATGAAGAGGACGTCCTTGCCCTGATCCCGGAAGTACTCGGCAATTGCAGTGGCACAGAACGCCGCTTTAATACGCAGGAGGGGGGCCTGGTCGGAGGTCGCCACCACGATGCAGCTTCTCTTCAGCCCTTCTTCCTTGAGGTCCCGTTCGATGAACTCCTTGACTTCCCGTCCTCGTTCCCCCACAAGGGCAATGACGTTCACCTCGCTCTGGGCCCGGCGGGCAATCATCCCAAGAAGCGTGCTTTTACCCACACCGCTTCCTGCAAAAATCCCAATTCGCTGCCCTTTCCCACAGGTGAGGACAGCGTCAATTGCCCGGATTCCCAGGGGGAGAATCTCCCGGATGCGTCGCCGGGAAAGGGGGTTTGGGGGATCGCACTCTAAGGGGTATTCGTCCTCCACCTCGAGGGGCCCCTTGCCATCGATGGGTTCTCCCAGAGCATTAAGGACTCTTCCCAGAAGCCCCGCACCCACCTTGACCCGTCCCTTCTTCCCCAGGGCCACAACTTCGCTCCCAAGCTCTATGCCGTTACGCTCTCCCAGGGGCATGAGGAGCGTCCGTTCCCCCCGGAACCCCACGACTTCTGCGAGGACTTCTCTCCCACCTTCCCGGGAGCGAATGGCGCAGACCTCTCCGAGACTGCAGGACGGTCCCTGAGCCTCAATCACAATCCCCACCGACTGCACTACCCTGCCGTTCACCCGGAGTGTCTCAATGTCCCGGAGGCGCTCAAGAACCCTCGCAAGGTCAAACATGGTCTCCCTCCTCGAGGATACGTGTTACTTCCTCCCGAAGCACGGCAATCTGGGTCTCCAGCCGGGCATCAACGTTCCCAAACTGTGTTTCCACGATGCACCCACCCCGCCGTATCCTGGGGTCCTCCTTCACTTCCACGAACTCCAGCCCCTCGATCCTACGGAAGAGGTCATCCTTGAGGTCCCGCACAAGGAGGTACTCCTCGGGGTTCACCCGGATCACCACTCGTTCTCTCTGGGACAGACGAAGGAGGGCCCGCACGATGGTCTCCTCCACAAAGGGTGCCCGTTCCGCCTCCCGACCAATCACTTTCTCTGCCAGGGCAAAGACGAGGTTCAGGAGGGGTTCTTTCAGCGCCTGCCAGTTGAGTTCTCGCGCTTTTCGGAGTTCCTTTATCCATCCCTCGAGAATACCCACCCGTTCCTCCCAGGACCTGCGCAGCGCCTCCCGGGCCTCGTTCTCCCCCTTCCGCCGTCCCTCTTCCTCCGCCCTTCGACGGATGGCTTCTTCTTCGCTTCTGGCCTGCTCGAGGATGCGCTGGGCTTCCCTCTGAGCCTCCCTGAGGACCATTTCCCTGAGCTCTGCAAGCTCCTCAAGGGAGGGGAGAGGTCGCTCCTCTCCAGTGCAGTCAGAAGGCTCGTCCTTTGGCCCCACAGGGAAAGAAGAACGAAGAAGCTCCACGTGCTTGTACACCTTAGACAATGATTTCGTCCTCCCCTCCGCGGGCAATGACGATTTCTCCAGCCTCTTCGAGGCGTCTGATGATGTTCACAATTTTCTGCTGCGCCTCGTTCACCAGACGCGCACGCACTGGGCCCATGTACTCCATGTCTTCCTTGAGCATCTGGGCCGCCCGCTGGGACATATTCCGGAAAATTTTCTCCTGGACCTCCTGGGAAGCTCCCTTGAGGGCCAGGGCCAGGTCTTTGGTGTCGACCTGCCGCAGAACAAGCTGCACAGCCCGGTCATCGAGGAGCACGATGTCCTCAAAGACGAACATTTCGGATTTGATTTCCTCAGCAAGGGTGGGGTCTCTCTCTTCCAGGGCTTCAAGGATGCTCTTTTCCGTTCCCCGGTCGCTTTTGTTGAGGATTTCGATGAGCTTCTTCTTCCCACCCACCCGGGTGAAGTCCTGAACGAGGAAGGTGGAAATCTTCCGCTCAAGAACCGCCTCAATCTCCCGGACCACCTCAGGGCTTGTGCGGTCCATAAGGGCGATGCGCATGGCCACCTCCCCCCGCACGCTCTCTGGGAGATTGGCAAGAATCGTCGCCGCCTGCTCGGGCTTGAGGTACGAGAGAATGAGGGCAATGGTCTGGGGGTGTTCTCCCTGGATGAAGTTGAGAAGCTGCAGGGGATCGGCCCGCCGCAACGATTCAAAGGGTGTGACCTCGAGAGTTGCCGAGAGACGGGAGATGATTTCCTGGGCCCGGTGCGGTCCCAGGGCCTTTTCCAGGAGCTGTCGGGCGTATTCGATCCCTCCCTGGGCAATGTAGTTCTGGGCAAGGGCCATGTGGTAGAACTCGTTGACGACTTCGTCCCGAACTTCTGGAGGGACCTTTTCAAGCGTAGCAATTTCAAGGGTCAGATCCTCAATCTCCTCGTCGCTTAAGTGCTTGAGCACCTGGGCCGCAAGGTCTGGCCCAAGACTCACAAGGAGAATTGCCGCCTTCTGTCTTCCTGTGAGGTGTTTCCTTGGGACGATGGCCATACCCCTCACTCCTCACTCAGCCAGTTCCGGATGAGCTTGGCAACATTGGCTGGGCTGGTCTGAACGAGCTTCTGGATTTCCTCCTCCATCTGCCGCTGCAGCTCAAGACGCATGCGTTCTTCGGGAGTGAGCTCCGGTGGACGAACTGAAGGGAGCTCTGTGACCTCCTCTTCAGGGGCTTCCTCAGCTTCATAGAACTCTGCTACCACTTCCTGGGGAGGGGTGGTGGCGGCAACAAGAATCCGCCGGCCCAGGATGTAGAAAAGCAGTGCCAGGAATGCCACAACGCCGTACTTCAAAAGGAGCTCAAGGAGGTCAGCAAATTTCTGCGCCGCCAGGGCCCGTCGCTCCTCCTCCCACATCGCCCGGTTGAAGGGGAGGGCTTCCACGATGAGGGTATCCCCCCGGGAGAAGTCAATCCCTGCCGCTGCCTGAACGACCGACCTCACCTTCTCCACGGCCTCAGGAGGGAGGGTGCTGTCCACAAGCACGGCCACCGAAAGCCGTTCAATCCTTCCTGGAGAAGAACTGAAACGCTCCAGAATCCGGTTCACCTCGTAGTTCACCGTTGATTCCCGACGGTTATAGGTGCTCTGGGTACCTCGTTCCTCCCGTTCCCCGTACACGGGGATATTGGAGGCCACTCCCGCAGCACCTCCAGGAGGTGTGGCAGTGCCTTCGTACCGTTCCTCAGTCTCCTTGGTACTCCGGACAATACCCTCTCCTTCAAGGACTGGCTCGAAGACCTCCTTCTCCCCTTCCCGGCGCTCGAAATTCACATCGGCGCTCACCCGAACCACGGCCTGTTCTCGACCCAGAACGCTCTCGAGCATCGTCTGGATTCTCCGGGTGAGCACTTCCTCAACCTCGCGCTTCACTTCGATCTGTGCAGCCGTGAGATTGGCAAGGCCAAGGAGAGTCGTCCCTTCCTTCGTACCAGTTGCCAGGATATTTCCCCGGTCATCAACAATGGCCACGCGCTGGGGATCAAGACCCTCGACGCTGTTAGCCACAAGATGGGCAATGGCCTCAATCTGTTCTTCTCTGAGGGTTGCCCCAGGACGGAGCCTCAGAACCACTGAGGCCGTGGGCTCCTTTCTGTCCTCGGCAAAGAGCCGCTCCTCCGGGAGCACCACGTGTACCCGGGCCGCCTCAACCTCGGCAAGCTGCATGATGGTCCGCTCGAGTTCCCCCTGCAGGGCCCGCTGGTAGTTCACCCGCTGGAGGAAACTCGTCAACCCAAACGTATTCCTGTCGAAGACTTCAAAACCCGTTCCCCGGGTAGGAAAACCTTTCTGGGCAAGCTTCATTCTTGCTTCATGGAGCCGATCCTGGGGAACCTCCACCACCGTTCCGCCACTTGAGAGACGATGGGGAATCCCGAGTTCTGCAAGAGCATCAACCACCCGACCGGTCTCCTGCGGGTCAGTACTCCGAAAAAGCGGTGCGTAATCTGGTTTTCCCGAATAGAGGAAAAGCGTGATGAGGCCAGCGAAAAGGGCGGTGCTCACAAGAAGAAAGAGCACCCGCTGTGGCTGGGTCATACCTCCCCAGACATTCTTCACCTGTTCGGTGAAATCCGCAAGGGGACTCCGCATCGCTTACACCTGCATTCGCATAATTTCCTGGTACGCTTCGATGACCTTGTTCCGCACCTGAACCGCAAGACCCAGGGCGAGGTTGGCCCGCTCCAGGGCAATGACGGCCCGGTGGAGATTTTCTTCCTTCCCCAGGGCCACGTCGAGGATGGCCTGATCGGCCTCTTTCTGGAGGTTGTTCACCTCTTCAAGGGCTTTCCAGAGCTTTTCGGTAAAATCCGCACCATTCGAGGTCCTCGGTGCCCCCTTTCCTGGAGACGGGGAAACAGGCTGCGACGGAATCCGGGAAACTTCCACCATTCCACCCCCTTACTTCCCGATATTCAGGGTGCTCGTCAACATGCTCTTTGCGGCGTTAAGCGCCGCAACATTAGCCTCATAGGCTCTGGTTGCAGCAAGAAGGTCCACCATTTCGTTCACCACAAGGACATTGGGGTACGCCACAAAGCCGTCTTCATTGGCATCGGGATGTCCAGGATCGTACAGAAGCCGGAGAGGGGTTCTGGTATCCTCCTGAATGGCCGCAACCTCCACCCCTCCATCCGCCCGGGGAGTGAAGACGACCTCTTTTCTCCGGTACGGCCCCCCCTGAGGCGTGCGGGTGGTCTCGGCATTGGCGATGTTTGTAGCAATGACGCTCAGGCGGAGCCGCTCAGCCGTAAGGGCCGAAGCACTGATGTCGAAAGAGCGGAAAATCTTCATTTACCGCACCTCCCGGATAACAGTTCGCAAAAGGCCGAGTTTATCGGACACCATACGGGCAAGCGCCTGATAGTACAGGGCGTTCTCCACCACGGTCACCATCTCTTTCTCCACATCCACCCCGGAGCGGTCCTGGCGAACGACGTACTCCTCCTCGAGAACCCTCGCCTCCTGCGAATGTTCTGCCTGGTCCTGGAAATGGGCCCTGTGGGTCACAGAAAGCGGCAGGGTTTCTCCTCTCTGGAGCACGTCCTGGAAAACGCTCTGGAAGTCCACATCTTTCCTTTTGTAGTGAGGCGTCTCAACATTGGCGACGTTCTGTGCGAGAATTCTCTGGCGAATCATGGAGTAATCCAGACCTCGCTCCAGGATCTGCATTACCGGGTCTTTCACCATGTCCCAGGACATCTGCTCACCCCCACCGTGAGGAGATGAAATATTTTGCCAAAACTTCCAGAAAACCCTCCCCCATTTCCATGGTACAATGGAGGAAAACGCTGGCTCTGGTGAGAACCATGCAGGTGCGGCGCTTCCCCTTTTTCAGGATTGGCATCATCGGTGGTGGGCAACTCGGGAAAATGATGGCGCAGGAAGCGAAGAAGATGGGGTTTTTCGTTGCCGTTCTCGACCCCACCCCTTCTTCCCCTGCCGGACAGATTGCTGATCAGGAAATCACTGCAGGTTTTTACGACGAGGAGGGCCTTCGTAAGCTCCTTGCCATAAGTGATGTGGCGACATACGACATTGAGCATGTGAACACCACCTTCCTCAAGGCCTGTCCGGAGAAAGATAAAATTCGTCCTGCTCCTGAGCTTCTTGAAATCATCCAGGACAAGTTCCGCCAGCGGGAAGTGCTCAAGCGGGGAGGTATTCCTGTTCCCCGCTTTGCTCCCCTTGAAGAAGACACCCCCGAGGCCTTCCGGTCCTTTGGATTTCCTCTGGTGCAGAAAGCCCGAAAGGGTGGGTACGACGGAAGAGGCGTGGCTATCCTCCGGGGGGAGGAGGACCTTCCAAGGCGCCTGCAGGGTCCGTCATACCTTGAGGAGTACGTGCCCGTTGATAGAGAACTTGCCGTGCTTGTAGCCCGAAGCACCACAGGAGAAATCCGCACGTACCCCGTGGTAGAGATGATTTTCGAGGAACGGGCTCATATCTGTGACCTCGTCCTTGCTCCGGCCCGAATCCCTGAGGAGGTGGCCGAGCGGGCAAAGGAACTCGGGCGAAAGTGCGTGGAACTCCTTGGAGGAGTGGGGATATTCGCCATTGAAATGTTCTTCACGAAAAGCGGGGAACTCCTCGTGAACGAAATTGCCCCGCGGCCGCACAACTCAGGCCACTTCACCATTGAGGCCTGTGCGACGTCCCAGTTTGAGGAGCACCTCCGGGCAATTCTTGGACTGCCCCTGGGCTCAACAAGGCTCCTTTCTCCTGCAGTCATGGTGAACCTCCTTGGGGAAGAGGGGGAAAGCGGTACACCCCTTGTGGAGGGCCTTGACGAGGCGCTGGCCATTGAGGGGGTGTTCTTCCACTTTTACGGAAAGCGAGAAACCCGGCCGTTCAGGAAAATGGGCCATGTGACTGTCCTTGGGGAAACTCTAAAAGAGGCTCTCGAAAAAGCCCTCAGGGTGAAAAACATTCTGAAAGTCAGGGGGGAGAGGAAGGACCATGAAGGCACCAAAGGTCGGCATCATCATGGGGAGCGACTCGGACCTTCCGGTTATGGAGGAGGCAGCCAGAATCCTTGAGGAATTCGGGGTAAGCTATGAGATCACCATCGTCTCTGCCCACCGGACTCCCGAACGCATGTTCCGGTATGCCCAGGAAGCAGAAAGCCGGGGCATTGAGGTCATCATCGCCGGAGCAGGAGGGGCAGCTCACCTCCCCGGTATGGTGGCATCAATCACACCCCTTCCAGTCATCGGGGTCCCGGTGAAAAGCTCGGCCCTCCAGGGGCTTGACTCGCTCCTTTCCATCGTCCAGATGCCCCCCGGGGTTCCGGTGGCTACTGTCGCTATCAACGGGGCCCGGAACGCGGGGATTCTCGCCGCCGAAATCCTGGGAATCAAGTACCCTGAGGTCCGGGAGCGGGTGCGAGCATATAAGGAGTCCCTGCGCAAAATGGTGGAGGAAAAAGCAGAACACCTCACCACTACTTTCGACGGCGATGTCTGAACGGCACCGGCATGTTCTTTTGCTCTTTCTGACGTTCCTGAAAATCGGCGCCTTCACCTGGGGAGGGGGATACGCCATGATTCCCCTTATCCGGCGGGAACTTGTGGAAAAGCAGAAGGTTCTGAGCGAAGATGCTTTCCTTGAGGCCCTCTCCCTCGCCCAGAGCCTCCCCGGGGCTGTAGCTGTGAACACTGCGTCTTTGGTGGGACTCATGATTGGTGGGATCACCATGCAGCTTGCGTTCGTTCTAGCCACCGCCCTGCCGTCTTTCTTCTCCATCGTTGTCCTGGCCTTTTTCTTCCTCCGCTTCCGGGAACTTCCTCTTGTCCAGGCGTTCTTCCGGGGGGCACTGGCTGTCGTTGTCTCCCTCATTGTGCTTGCCGTGTGGCAGATTGGCAGAAAAGCGGCTGAGGATTCTGTGGATTTCATCCTCGCTGCCGTGCTCTTGGGGCTTTTGCTTTTCACCGGCATCCACCCGCTTTTCGTCGTCCTCCTTGGAGGAGGGCTGGGGCTTTTCTTGCGGCGATGACGTACCTCTCCCTTTTTCTTGCCTTCCTGCGGGTGGGCTTTTTCTCTTTTGGCGGGGGGCTCGCCGCCCTGCCTCTCATCGAGCGGGAAATCGTCGACACGTACCACTGGCTCTCAAAACCTGAGTTCCTTGAGCTCCTTGCCCTATCCCAGCTCACCCCAGGACCCATCGCCATCAACGCCGCCACGTTCACCGGGTTCAAGGTCGGGGGGATGCTTGGGGCTTTCGTCGCCACCGGAGCCTTTTGCCTCCCATCGGTATTCCTCACCCTTCTTGTGGTGACCTTCCTCTCCCGCTTTCGGGAAAACCCGTACGTTGCAGGGTTCCTCCGGGGTCTGCGCCCGGCACTCCTTGCCCTCCTTTTCCGGGTTGCGCTCTCGGTCATTCAGGATGGCATCCACGACTGGTTCGGGTTGCTCTTGAGCATCACCGGAGGAGCACTGCTCTTTTTTGGGAAAATCGAGGAGATCCCGTTGCTCCTTTGTGGAGGACTCCTCGGACTTCTGTGGTACGGGTGGCGGTAGAAAAATTCTTCTCTCCCCCTAAAGTTTCCGAAAGAGGTGCCGATACCCCTGGGAGAAGACAGGACCAGGCACGCACCACACAAAAATTCCTGAAAAGAGGTGGTCCTAATGTTCAGAAGCCTCAAGGCAAAACTCCTCTTTTTCTTCCTCCTCCTCTCCATCGCTCCCCTCGTGGCCGTGACCTACTACGGCATAGAGGTGTTTCGGGGAAAGCTCGAAGAGAACGCTAAAGAAGAGTCCATGGCGCTCCTTGAAACCACTGCGCTTGCCCTTGACCAGTGGCTCAACGAGAAGGTCGAGCGCCTCCGGGCCCTGAGTGAGTGGGAGGACGTAAGAGCGCTCTCCCCAGAGCGGACGCTCCCTGTCCTGAAAACCCTTGATGTTGCCGACCCGCAGGCAGAAATGTACTTCTTCGCCCACGAGGACGGAACAGCCTGGACGACGCTCGATAGCCAGGCGAACATCGGTGACCGGGAGTACTTCAAGAAAGCCAGGGAGACCGGAAAGCCCCAGGTCTCAGACATGGTGGTCTCAAGAGCCACGGGGAAGAGAATCGTCGTCATCGCCTACCCTATCACCACCGGTGGGCAATTCCGGGGTATCATTGCCATGACAGTCGAGGCAGATACCCTGTCGCAGCTTGTGGCTTCGGTGAAGCTCGGGAAGACCGGCTACGGGTTCCTCGTGGATTCAAAAGGGTACGTCATCGCCCATCCTGATGAGAGCGTCATCATGAAGATGAACGTCACGGAAACGGGCTCAGAGAGTGCGAATGCCATCGGCAGGCGCATGCACCAGAGGGAAAAGGGGTACGGAACGGCCCTTCTGAGCACCAAAGAACTCAAGAATATCGGCAAAGACCAGAGGTTCTTCGTGGCGTTCACTCCTCTTGCTGCTGCCCCCTGGACGCTGGCGGGCAACGTCCCGGAAGAGGAGCTCTTCGGCGAGGTCTTCACCCTCCGGAATGTCATCCTCCTCATCATCGTCGCCGTGGCCGTTGTCGTCGCCGTGGTGTCGCTTGGTGTTTCCGGTGCAATATCCTCAGGTATTGCCAGGGTCAAGGACATCATCAACCAGGTAGCCCAGGGTGAACTCAGGGTGGACACAAAAACCCTCGAAGACGTTGCCTCTGGAAGCGACGAAGTGGCTGTTCTGGCCCGGTCCTTCCTGGGGATGCTTGGGAACCTCAGGGAACTCGTGACCGAGATCCTCAGCACCTCTTCTTCCCTGGCCTCCTCGAGCGAAGAAATCGCCTCCTCCATCGATGAAATCTCGAAAGCCACCCAGGAAATTACCAAGACCATCTCCCAGGTCGCAGAAGGTTCCACCCGCCAGAGTGAAGAGCTCCAGAGAATCGGTGAAGAGGCCGCACGCATAGGGGAACAGGCGGAGAAAATCGCCCAGGCCACCCGGAGGAACCTGGAGCTCCTTGCCCTCATGCAGGGGAATCTCGCCAAGAACCAGGAGGCCCTCGAGGCGATCCAGCAGGCCATGGAAAGCACGCAGAAGGAAAGCGTAACCACCCGAGGTGAAGCCCAGAAAGGGAAACAGGCCCTGCAGCGGCTCATTGAGAACGTCTCCTCCATAGCCCGGGTGAGTGAAAAGGTGGCCGAGAGTATCCACGTCCTTGAAGAACGCTCCCAGGAAATCGGCAAAATCGTGGACCTCATCACCGGCATCGCGGAGCAGACCAACCTCCTTGCCCTCAATGCGGCGATTGAGGCGGCAAGAGCCGGTGAGGCCGGACGGGGCTTTGCCGTCGTGGCTGAAGAAGTGCGCAAACTCGCCGAGGAATCCGCAAAAGCGGCAGAACAGATTGGCGCCCTCGTTGCAGAGATCCAGAGAGATACCCGACAGGCCGTTGAGAACATGGAACGGGCACGGAGTGAAGTCGAGGCAGGGAGCAAGGAGAGCGAGAACGTGGCTGCGAACTTCAACGAAATCCTCCTGGCCATCGAACGGCTCGAGGGGGACATCGAGAACCTTTTTGGGTCTTTAAAGGAAGCCTTCCTGCTCCAGGAAAAGACCCTGCAGAGCGCCGAAGAGGTCGTCGCTTTCTCCAAAGACAGCGCCGCGCTCATCAGCAAGACCACACAGGGGGTACAGAACATCACCGAGAACATCTCCTCCATTGCCGCTGTGGCCGAGGAAAACGCCGCCTCAAGCGAAGAAGTCTCGGCCTCTACCGAAGAGCAGAACGCCTCTCTTGAAGAGGTCAACTCGGCCGTCCAGGCCCTGGCGCAGATGGCCCAGAACCTGCAGAAGCTCGTGGGGCGGTTCAAGGTATGACGGAGGCGGGGCTTCTGCCCCGCCTTTTTCGCCTTGCATCCCCCGCCCTTTTCCGGTAAGATAAAGACATGTACGGCGAGGGGTTTGAGGGGAAAATCATCGATATTTCCACAGTCCGTCTCTTTCGGTTCTTCAGGCGCCTGGGGCTGTATGTCCTTTTGGCCATTGTCATCCTCTATTTCCTGAGCGGCGTGTACGTTGTGGGACCCGATGAGGTGGGGGTAGTCCGGCGCCTGGGGAGCTACCACCGTACCGTCCCTCCGGGAATCCACTACCGGCTTCCCTATCCTTTCGAAAGTGTGGTCCGCCCCAAAATCACCGAGGTCCGGCGGGTGGAGATTGGTTTTCGGACTCTTTCTCCCGGTCCTCCGCCAAGGTACGCTCTGGTTCCTGAAGAATCCCTTATGCTCACCGGAGACGAGAATATCGTGAGCTGCCAGTTCATCGTGCAGTTCCGCATCAGTGACCCCTACCAGTACCTCTTCCGCATCAAAGACCCTGAAAAAGCGGTGAAGAACGCCGCCGAGGCCGCCCTCCGGGAAGTTGTGGGGAAAAAGACGATTGACGAGGTGCTCACCACCGGGAGAGCCGAGGTTCAGGAAGAGACGCGAACCCTCCTCCAGGACATCCTCAACCGGTACGAGGCGGGAATCCGGGTGATCGCCGTTCAGCTCCAGGACGTCCAGCCCCCGCAGGAAGTTGTGGCGGCGTTCAAGGACGTGGCCAGCGCCCGGGAGGACAAGGTCCGTTTCATCAACGAGGCCGAGGCCTACCGGAACCAGATTCTGCCCCAGGCTCGGGGAGAGGCTGCCCGCATCCTCAAAGAAGCCGAGGCCTACAAAGAAACTACGATCAGAAAGGCCGAAGGAGAGGTTGCCCGGTTCCTTTCTGTACTCCGAGAGTACGAGCTTAATCCGGAAATCACTCGGGAGCGGCTCCGCCTGGAAACCCTCGAGCGTACCCTCCCGAAGGTCAGGAAGTTCATCTTTGACGAAGAAGCTGTCTCCCAGGGAACACTGAAGTTCCTTCCGCTCTCTGAGGGGGAGAAAAGCGATGAATAGCAAAGCCTGGACGCGGCGCCTTTTGTCTTTTGTCCTCATCCTTATACTCTTAGCTCTTTTCAGACCCTGGTACGTTCTTGATGAGACAGAGCAAGGAGTCATCGTCCAGTTTGGAAAACCGGTCCGGGTGGTTCGAGAAAGCGGCTTCCATCTCAAACTCCCCTACCCTTTCCAGGTAGTGCAAAAATTTGAGCGCCGGCTTTTAGAGTACGATTCCCCTCCTGAGGAGGTCATCACCCGCGACAAAAAGACCCTCGTGGTCGACAGTTACGTCCGCTGGCGTATCGCTGATCCTCTGGTTTTTCTGCGAACCGTGGTGAGCGAAAGCGGCGCAGTGGTCCGGATTGACGACGTGGTGTACTCGGAGCTTCGTACCGAAATCGGACGGGTGGACCTCTTTGACCTTGTGTCCAAAGTGCGGGGAGAGGTCATGAGCCGGGTTACTGCCCGCTCTAACGAAAAAACGCGGGAATTCGGCGTGGAAATCGTGGATGTCCGAATTAAGCGGGCGGACCTTCCCAAACAGAATGAGGAAGCCGTCTTCCAGCGGATGAAATCGGAAAGAGAGCGCCAGGCAAGGCAGTACCGTTCCGAAGGCGAGGAGGAGGCCACAAAAATCCGGGCCGAGGCCGACAAGGAACGGGCGCTCATCCTCGCCGAGGCAGAGAAACAGGCGCAGATGCTGCGGGGTGAGGGTGAAGCCGAGGCCCTGCGAATCTATGCCAGGGCTTACGCGAAGAATCCCGAATTCTTCGCCTTCCTCAAAACCCTTGAGCTCTACGAGAAATCCCTGAAAGAGGGTGATACCCTCATCCTCACCCCAGCCTCAGACCTTTTGCGGTACCTCAGGAGTGCGCAAGAACCTGGGCCACAAGAGGCAGAAAGGTGAAGGCGGGCCCTCCACCCATAACCACCCCAACCTGGGCGGCTTCGAAGATTTCCTGAGAAGTGGCTCCCGCTCTCTTCGCCCCCTGAACGTGCAGGACCACACAGTGCTCGCAGTGGATGGCAACACCAATGGCCAGGGCGATGAGCTCCTTCGTTTTCAGTGACAGTGCTCCATCAGCCATGACCTCGTGGTAGAAAGTGAGAAAAGGGGTGACGCTTTTGGGGGACTGTTCCCGGAGCTCCCGGATCCCCTTCCGGTACTCCTCGAGGAATTTCCCGATATCCACAGGCTACACTCCTTTCTTTTGCACCTTAAGGATACGCCGCCTCAGGTGGGACGGCGGAATCCCCATCTCTTCCCGATAGAGCGTGCAGGTCCTCCGGGCAATACAGATGCCCTGGGCTTTGAGCTTCTCGGCGATTTCCCGGTCAGAAAACGGATGATGGGGGTCTTCTTGCAGAAGAATCGCCCGCATGGCCTCTTTCACTGGATAGGAAGCGTCGAAGAAGAACTTCACGCTCCGTACCACCCCGTCGGGAAAGCGGAGGAATTTCCTTTTGAGCACCTGGCAGACACCGCTCACACTCATCCCGAGAGCTCCAGCAATTTCCCCCTGGGTGAGAGGAACGAAAAAGGAGGGACCACGGCGGAAGAACTCCCGTTCTCGTTCCACAATGTACTCAAGAATTCGCAGAAGGGTCCGGTACCGGTACGAGAGACACGACAGCACCTCCCGGGCTTCCCGAAGCTTTTCTCGGAAGAAATGGCGTTCCCGCTCTGGGAGCTCCCGGTGCTTTTTCCGCCAGAAGGCAAGGACTGCCTCGCTCAGGGTCACCTGCATGGAGAAGGAGGGGACAAGGACAACGGCGAACTCTCCTTCCGCAATTTCCACGATTTCGGCATCGGGGTATACAGAGGACCTGTCCTCTTCGAGGTCCTCCCGTTCCCGGCCAAGGGTGCTCTCGAAGGCCTGGGCAGGAGAGAAGAAGAGACGATCCCTGTAGGGACGGATAAGGGCGGCAAAGCGGTCGGGGTCTTCCCGGAACATCCGACGCAGCGCCTGCGGGCTTTCTCCAACGCCAAGCTCGGCAAGTTGCATCAGGAGGAACTCCACAGCGTCCTGAGCTGCAAAACCCGGGAATCCTGCACGACGCACCTTCTCCACGACTTCCTCGACCTTTTTAGGCGGTACACGAAGCTCAAAAGCCAGGGTCTCCGTGCTTTCCCGCAAGAATCCCTCGGCATCGAGATGGATGAAAAGCGCCTGGACAATGCGCTTTTCATCCTCCCTAAGCCCAGCAAGGCTCAGAATCTCGTCAAAGAAGAATTCCTTCCATCCCCGTTCCCTACCCAAAGATGCAACGTCCTCCACCGGGACCTCTTCGTTCCTTCCAAGGTACCGCCCACAGCGGGGGCACCGATCCGGATATCCGGGAATTTCCGTACCGCAGCCAAAGCACATGGTGCCTTCCCGAATCTCAAGAAGGGGGTTTTCTTCAAGCACCCGCTCAAGATGGGCCTCAAGCTCAAGAACCGGTAGGGCCATGAGCGTGCTCGCCACCACCATTTTGGGAACCATCTGACGTTTCTGCAGGGGCTCCAGAACAAGGCGAGGCTTTCTCGGGTTCATGTTTCAGACCCCCGTTCCACGGGGAGAAAGACCTGGACTCTGGTGCCCACACCTTCTTTCGAGGTCACCTCAATCCACCCCCCATGGGCCCGGACAATACCATAGGAAATTGAGAGACCAAGGCCTGTTCCCCGTTCCTTCGTGGTGAAGAAGGGCTCAAAAATCCGGGGAAGAAGGGTCTCAGGAATGCCCTTCCCCGTATCGGCAAAGACGACCTTCACATAGCTTGAGAACCTTTTCTTCCCTTCCCAGGGGGGGACATTCTCAAGGAGCACACTCTCGGTGGAGATCCGGAGGACCCCACCCCGCTCCCGCATGGCCTCAAAAGCGTTTTTTGCCAGGTTCATGAAGACCTGGCGCATCCTCGTCCGGTCAACCAGAACAAGGGGGAGGTTCTCCTCAAAGGCAAACTCTACCCGCTCGTTCTCCGCACAGAAAAAGTCCACCAGCGCAAGGCTTTCGCGCAAAAGCGTATTGATGTCCGTGGGCTCTCGCTGGAGCACAAGAGGCCTGGAAAAGTCCACAAGGTACCGGATGACTTCGCTGCAATGTGCAGCTTCTCGCTCGATTTTCTCCAGGACTTTTCGGGTCATCTGACAGGTAGGACAGTTGTTGTTCCCCTCAATCTGGGCAAGGAGCATCTGGGTATACCCGTAGATCACCCCGAGGGGATTGTTGATCTCGTGGGCCATGCTGGAGACGAACCGGCCAATACTTGAGAGCCGTTCCATCTGGCGAATACTTTCTCCCCAGCGGGCACGTTCCGTCACATCCTCCACAAGCCCCACCACCCGCATGGTTTCCCCTTCCCGCCAGGAGAAAAACCGGAGGTTCAGGAGGCGATCACCGTTGAGGGTAGAGTTCCGCTGCAGGCGAAAGTTCCGCACCAGGTACTCCTCACCAAAGCGCAGGCTCTGCCACATATCATCGAGCATTTCCTGCGGGAAGACTTCATCCCACCTCCGGCCCAGGACCTCCTTTTCTCTCTTCCCTGTCAAGGCCTCCATGGTGCTGTTCCAGAAGAGAATCCGCCCTTCCCCAAAAGAAAGGAACACCACCCCCAGGGGGAAGTGGAAAAAGCAAAGGCGCAGGAGCCTTTCCTCAATTCTCTGAGCCGAAAGGAGCATCCGCCGTTCGGTAGGGTTTAAGGCGTACGCAGGGGGGGATTTTTCGTCCCGGAGCGGACCTCCACTCACCCACACCGAGTGCTCCCCAAGGGTCTCCGTTCGGAAAAAACACAGCTCCTCTCCCTGCACGAAGAAGTGGAGTCCGCTCTGCAGGAAGGTGGGGTCTTTTAAGGCCTCCTCCACCGGCTTCCGGTACCTGTGGAGGCCGTTGTAGAGGAGCGTGCCGTCTCGCGTTCGAAAGGCCACATACGCGGCCTGCAAGCGACGTCGGATCCCTTTGAGCAAAAGACCCCAGGGAATAACCCACTTCATTGCTTCAGTTGCCCAGGACTTTCTTCACCGCCTCAATGACCCGCTCGGGCTTGAAGGGCTTGACGATGAAGTCACGGGCTCCGGCCTGGATGGCATCAACCACCATGGCCTGCTGTCCCATGGCACTGCACATGATAATGCGGGCGTTGGGGTCGCGCTTTTTGATTTCTCGCACCGCAGTGATGCCGTCCATTTCAGGCATGGTGATGTCCATGGTGACGAGATCCGGCTTCACCTCTTCGTACTTGAGCACCGCTTCTTTGCCGTTGCTGGCCTCAGCCACAACCTCGTACCCGTTTTTCGTCAGAATATCCTTGAGCATCATCCGCATGAACGCAGCATCATCCACAATCATAATCCGTCCGGGCATAGTTCCTTACCCTCCCACCTGAACCATTTTCCAGAGGAGACTGGCCACATCCACAATGAGCGACACCCGTCCATCACCAAGAATGGTTGCTCCTCCAAGCCCCCGCACATCACCGATGTACGACCCAAGCGATTTGATGACAATCTCCTGTTCACCGACAATCTCATCAACCACAAGGCCGGCGAGGACCCGTGCCGTGTTGACCACAACGGTATAGAGAACGTCAGGAATGTTCATACCCTCTTCATACTCCGCTTTCTTCCCCTCAAGGAGGTCCTGGAGACGCAAAAGCGGCAGGGTTTTCCCACGGAAGAGGGACGTGAGCGTCTTATTCGCCCAGTACGTGTTTTTCTTCTCAATCTTCTCTATTTCCACCACATCCGCCAGGGGTATGGAGTAGATCGCCCCGTTCACCCGGACGAGCAGAGCCCGAATAATCGCAAGGGTCAGGGGCAAGCGCAGGAAAAAGGTCGTTCCCTTCCCCTTCTCACTCTCCACGTGGACCTGGCCGTTGACCCGTTCGATGTTCCGGCGGACGATGTCCATGCCCACGCCACGCCCGGAAACATCCGTGACGTTATCGTTAGTGGAAAACCCCGAGTAGAAGATGAATTCTATGGCCTCCCGATCGCTCATCCGGGCAAGTTCCTCCTGAGAGGCAAGGCCAAGGGCCAGGGCCTTTTGCCGGACTCTCTCCACATCAATGCCCCGCCCATCGTCCTGGACGAGGATCACCACCGAGTTCTCTTCCTGGTACGCTTTGAGGAGAATGCGACCCCGTGGGGGTTTCCCCAGAGCCACCCGCTCTGCCGGCGGTTCAATGCCGTGGTCCACGGCGTTCCTGAGAAGGTGAATGAGGGGATCCGTGATTTCTTCGATGAGGGAGCGGTCAAGCTCCGTGTCCTCACCCTCGATGATGAAATCAATCTCCTTTCCGAAGTTCCGGGCAAGATCCCGCACCATCCGGGGAAAACGATTGAAGACCTCAGCAAGGGGGAGCATTCGGGCCTTCATGATTTCCATCTGGAGCTCGTTCGTCACCCGGCCGATATGCGTCGTCGTATCCGCAAGGAGAGACCTGAGATGGGCAACCTCTTTGTTCTCCTGGAGCTTCCTGATAATGTCCTCAAGGCGGGCCCGGTCAATGACGAGTTCTCCCACAAGGTTCATGAGAGCATCAAGGCGTTCCACATCCACCCGAACCGTTTTCTTGAGCCCGCTGGTGACTCTGCGCTTTTCCTGGGAAGGTACCCGTATCCCCCCCTCCTCTTTTTTCTCTTCCCTTTCCACCCTCATCAGGGTCTCCCGTTCCTGCACGGTAACTTCTGCTTTCTCCACTTCAGCAACGGATTCCACGATCCGCCTGATCTCCTCTGGCGGAAGTTCGGACCGCACGAAAATATCAAAGCTCTGCCCAAAGCGCTCGCTTTCGAGCTCGGTGAGGGAGGGGTTCGTACTCACCACGTCGATACCGTTTTCCTGGAGGCGGTTAATGACAAGATAGGCCCGAACTCCCTTCATGGAGCAATCAAGGGTCAGAAACACCCGCACCATGTAGTCCTTTTCTTCCTGCGACGTTTCCTCCGGCTTTGCCTCCACTTCGGGTTCCTCGCCCACTTCCTCGCCTCCCTGACCTCCTCCCTGTGCCCCGAGGAACCTCTGGAGCATCCCCACAATCTCCCCGGTCTCAACCTCAGGCTCTTTGCCCTCCAGGGCAATCCCGTTTCGCATGAACTTCAGAAGGTCCACACCTCGAAGGAGCGCATCCACGAGCTCCGGGGTCACCGCAATGGTCTTTTTCCGAACGCCATCAAGGAGGTTCTCCATGAGGTGGGCAAGCTCCATCATCCTCTGGAAACCCATGGAGCTTGAAGAACCCTTAATGGTGTGGAATGACCGGAATATGGCCTGAACAAGACTCTCATCGTCGGGGCTTTTCTCAAGCTGGACGAGGTTCTCTTCCAGGCGCTCAATATGTTCCTCGACTTCCTCAAGGAAAACCCCCAGGTACCGTTCCATGTCAAAGGCTTCGGCCATGCCTCCTGCCCTCCTTTCCTATTCGATAATACTCTTCGCCGGCGAGGGGCGCGCAAGCGTCACCTGGACCACAGTAATCGAAAGATAAGCAATCTCAACCTCCTCTGAGTACGGAACAAATCCTTCTTTTTCCACCACGAGCACGGCCTTGCCAACCGGAAGGTTGCTCAGGGCAAAACTCCCGCTACCGTCTGTTGTTGTGGTGTATGTCCCATCAACCGTAACCGTAGCTCCCGAAACGGGGTTCCCTTCCTCATCCCATACATATCCTACCAGTTTCCCCAAAAGGGGTGCAAGTTCAATGGTAAGGGAAAAAGACGAGGGACCGGAAGGGATATCCACGGCCTCGCTCTTTGGCGCATATCCTGTGGAATACACCACAAAAACCTGTCGCCCCGCAGGAACGCGAGGCAAAAGGAAGGACCCATCAGAAGCGGTGAGGTCAAAACGTTCCGGGAAATCCCGGAGTGTCACCTGAGCACCTTCAACGCCTGCGCCGGTCACCGCATCGACGACCTTCCCCCGGACGGTGACAAGGGGATGGACCGGAGGCAGAGGGGAAAGGTTGCCAAAGCACCCCGAAAGGAACACAATACACAGGATGAAAGGCACAATCCTTCCCACATCAACCACCCTGACGAGCAAGGTAGTACACGTACCGGCCGGGGGTAAGCTCAAGGGTGTAGATGACGATGGTATCGGTAAGGGGAAGGTAGCCGTTTTTGGTGATGGCAACGGTGTATGTCCCGGGAGGAAGCTGGAAATGGGCTCTCCCGCTGGCATCAGTATAGCGGACTGCGGTGATTTCTCCGGACACCGAAACCTGAGCCAGGGGTACCGGGAGGACGTACCCCTCGGGAGAGCCCGGTTCAATCTCGTACACGAAGATATAGGTATCCTTCACCTGCCAGCGAACCCCGCATCCAGAGAGAACGAAAAGGAGAACGAGAACAAGTACCGCAGCGTGCTTCATCGTGCGACCTCCTCAGGGATTGCAAATTCTCTGGATAAAATTTTTTGCCACAAAGAACCCTGTGGTATGATATCCTCAAGAGGAGGGATATCCATGCGAAAGGCACTGCTCTTTGGCATTGCGCTTCTTGCCCTCTTGGTGGCACAGGGAGAGGCCCTGGAAATCCGCTCCCTCGGCCACTCTGCCTTCTTTCTGGCCTTCGAGAGCGGCCTTCGGTGCGTCCTTGACCCTTTTACCCCTCAGGTCGGCTATCGTATTCCCGAAAAGCTTGAGGCTCAGGTCCTCATAAGTTCCCACGAACACTTCGACCACTTCTTTGAGGGTTTTGTGGGGAAACGTGTTCCAGTTCTCGTGGGCACAAGAAACAAAGGGGCCGACTGGAACCTCTTCGACGAGACCATTCAGGGTGTCCACGTCTTTGCCCTTCCCTCGTACCACGACGAGGAACAGGGCGCCCTTCGGGGGAAAAACGCGATCATCGTCCTTGAAGGAGATGGTTTACGCCTTGCTCACCTTGGGGACATCGGGGCACCCCCTGAGGAGAGCGTCAGGAAGAAGCTCAGGGGTGTTGACATCCTCTTTGTGCCTGTGGGAGGAAACTACACCCTTCCCCTCGACTGGGTTACGGAACTCATCCGGGACCTTGCCCCTCGAGTCGTCATCCCCATGCACTACCGGACGGAGGTCACCCGGGACTGGCCCATCGCACCTTTAGCAGATTTCCTCTCCAGGGTGCAGGAGTGGAGGGTGGAGAAAAAGGGTAGTGTCCTTCATATTAGCGGGGACACCCTTCCCGAACCAACGACCATCTGGATTCTCGAAGAGGAGGGACCAGCCATGGAGCAAAGGGGAGTGCTGGAAATCACCCTGGACTTTGAGCGCCAGCGCACCATCGCCTCCAACCAGTACGCAGTCTGGATCGAGGATGAAGAGGGGAACCTCGTCAAAACCCTCTACGTTACGAGATTCACAGGCCGTGGGGGATACCGGCAAAGACCGGACTGCCTCCCCACCTGGGTGAAGAAAGCCAATCCTGCGTCGTTACCACCCCAGACCGTTGACGCCACGACGAGTGCCACCCCAAAAAGCGGGCACCAGGTATATACCTGGGACGGAAAAGACGAAAGTGGTAACCCCGTGCCTCCCGGAACGTATCGCTTCTTCGTCGAAGCCACGCTCTTTTGGTCAAGCCGGGTTCTTTTCAGCGGAACTTTCACCTACGGCGAGGGAAGCGTCGAAGATATTCCCGTCACCGTTGAGTACTTTGGCGAGAGGCACAATGAGGGAATGATCACGAACGTCAGGGCTCGCATTGTTCCGTCCCCGTGACTGCTGCACAATTTGTAAAAATACACGACCGACCTCGGGGTCGAATCTCTTCCCGAGTTCCCTCTCGATTTCCCTGAAAGCCAGAGAGGGAGGTAGCGGAGAACGGTACGGCCTTCCCAGGGTCAAAGCTTCATAAGCATTGAGGAGAGCACCGGCCGGCTCAGGAAGGGAATTTCTCTTCCCCGAAGCCCTCGAGGGTATCCCCTGCCATCCCATCGTTCCCTGAAGCTCAGTATTGCATTCGCTACCGGCATGAGCTCAGCAAGCTGTGAAGCAATCCGGTACCCCACCTCGCTGTGACTTCGAACCACCGTCCACTCTGCAGGATGGAGCTCAACCGCCGGTTTCTTGAGGAGTTCCACCGGAAGGGCTACTTTCCCCACATCGTGGAAGAGCAGAAGACGTAAAAACCGCTCGTTCTCCTCCTCCGAGAAGGAGAGTACTTTCGCGAGTTTCAGAGCGAGTGCAAGCTTTGCGAATGTCCCCATGCGGGGTTCAAGGGGGTATATTTCCTTCTCGAGATACTCCCGCAGCAAAGTAATGATTCTCCGCTCAAGGCTCCTTCGCCCTGCGATTTTCTCATGGTACATTGCTTTCTCGGCTTCCTGAAGCACGCTCCAAACATTCTGATGCGGCAAGGTCTTCGTAGCCACACCAAAAGCAAGGGAAACGGGAAAGGGCCCGAGTTTGCTCGGGAACTCAAGGAAAGAAGGAAAACGGCGGGCAAGGTTCACCGCTTCCTCGTACGGCGTTTTGGGAAGGAGGATAACGAACTCATCTCCCCCAAACCGTGCCACAATATCCTCCCGCCGATACGTCTCCCGGAGCTTTGCTGCCACCTTTTGCAGGAGCAAATCGCCATACCTGTGCCCGAGGAGGTCATTGACAAGCTTAAAGGCGTTCATATCGGCCATGATGAGGGAAAGGGGGAGCTGTCGTGGGACATCAAGGCGTGTGAGCTCCAGCTCAAAATACGCTCGGGAAAAAAGGTGAGTGAGGGGGTCCTGAAAAGGATTGGCGCCTTGAGCCTCTCTCTTCTGGACAGACTGTGCAAAAAGGCGCTCGTCATAGTAAACAAAAATCCAGAGCTGTTCTCCCTTCCGCGCGTTCTTCTCTTCCCCCAAGAGTCTCACCAGGCTTTCGGAGAACACCCTAAGCTTCAGGTCCTGTCATCCTCTGAAGCCTCCGGATTTCTCGACGAATCTCTTCGAGAACATCGGTATTCCAGATGCGTTTCCTGCCACCCCGCTCGGTCACAGAAAAAACGATGAAAACCCGTCCCCCCTGTTCCTGGTGAAAGCGCTCATGAGCATCCTGCATCCATTGTTGCCACTTGTGCAGTTCTGGCGTTTGACTGTACGTGATAGGTTTCACCTGAATGCCAACATAGCGGTTGCCAACGGGAATGAAAAAATCAACACTGTAGCGGCGGTCCCAGCTATCCGGTGCGGGCTGGAGCTTGACACCGAGCAGTTGCTCAAGCTGTTCGTAAACTGTGTGTTTTTCGGTCACATACCCTGCATACGTTCGGTGAATCACCACCTCACGCACATAGGCGATGCAATCCTCCTCGGTGACCTCCGCTACTTCCTTCCGAAGCTGTTCGCTGATTTTCGCAAAGAGCCGGCGCCCAACCTCTTCAAGGTGCTCCGCCATGGTGCGACCAAACATCCGCCATCCCGAAGGGACGTGCTTTTTAGGGACCTGTTCATAGTAGTACTGCTCCCACTCTTCCTCGCTCCTTGGAGCACAGACTCGGATAGCCTCTGCAAGCCGACCAACGTACTTCGGCCGGTTCAATTGCCACCGATTAAAAGCAATGTTCAGCACCCATTCCTTTGACATTCCTCTGCGCCTCCAGCTTGAGGAATTTCTCCCGATACCTGTGGGGCAAGTCTTTCTCTGCAAGGGCAAGGCCCATCTCGACCATCTTTCGATTCACAAAGAGTTTATTCTCAAGATACAGATAGACCGGAAGTAAACCTCCCTGGGCTTTTGGTGGAAGGTCAAAACGCAGAACAACACGCTTGCCCAGAACATACCGGCGCAGGTACTCCAGGGCCTTCTCACGCCGATCAGGTGGGACGGAAATCCCAAGGAGGGTCACTAGGAGACCATTGTCCATCCTGAGTGTACAGTCATCGTGTACGGCCACAACTCTATACTGTGCTTCAGAACCAAAGCGGAGCTTTTTCGGGTCCACAAGAGGTACGGCGTCCTGGACCCTGGGCCTATAGCCTTCGGGTGGTTCTACAGGAGGATAAATACCTTCCCGGAACAAGAAAGATACAGGAAGAAGGCCGATTTTCTCCTTCATGATGGGGAGGAAATCCCGCTGGATTTCGTAACCGATACCCCTTCTTCCAAGCTCCAGCGCCACCTTCACCGTGGTACCGCTTCCCAGAAAGGGGTCAAGAACGGTTTCTCCGGGGAAGGAAAACATACGAATGAGGCGCCGAGGGAGTTCTTCGGGAAACATCGCCTCGTGGTCGATCTGCCGTTCCCCGCCAAAGGTCCAGTGACCGGAGAAGAACTCCTTCCATTCATCCCGGCTCATCCGTGCAGCCTCTTTGAGGTCTTGTGAGACCTTCCCGGAGCTTCCGGGCTTTTTAAAAAGCAGGATGAACTCATAGTCCAGTTCAACAATACCGTTTGGGGGATAGGGAAAGGACCCCATGACCACCGCTCCCCCGGTGGTCCTCATGGTCGTCTTCTTCTGCCAGATGATGGCCCCCATGTAATCAAAACCGATGGTCTCACACTGAGCGATGACCTCAGCATGAAGAGGAATGACCTTGTAACGGCCATAAATACATGCCCGGGCGAACTGGTCGCCTATATTGACGCAGAGCCTTCTTCCGGGAAGCAATACCCGCCAGCATTCCCTGAAAACCCGGGCAAGATCGAGGAGATACTCATGAAGCGTCTGTCCGTAGCCTATCTGCCCCGGCACCCCATAGTCTTTGAGGTGCCAGTAGGGAGGTGAGGTCACCACAAGGGAAACGCTTTCATCCTCGATTTCCCTCATGTTCCGGCTATCGCCGATGATGACTTTCCCTTCTACGCCCAGAGATGTCACCCCCAGAACCTCAACCCCTCATCGAGCATCACCAGGTACTGCTCAAGGGGGACGTAGTTCGCAATGGAGTTCCCCGACCCCAGGGCAAAACCACCCTGTAAGGCACAGGCTTCAAGAATACTCCGAACGTACCGGCGAAGGTCTGCCTCCGGAAGACGGATGAGTTTGTCCAGGTCAACCCCACCAAGAGCAGCAACGTTCTGTCCGTACCGTTTCACAAACTCCGTCACCGGGAGGATTTCATCCTGGAAGGAGTGGAAGGCATTGATGGGAACACGCTCGAGGAACGCGTCGAACACCCCGTAGATGTTCCCGCAGGAGTGGAGGAAGTAGGACTTCCCCTTCTCGTGGGCAAGGGCGCAGAGCTTTTCATGCCAGGGGAAGACAAAATCCTCGAGGTCTTTTGGAGAGAGGAAGGTGGCGCTTCTAAACCCCCAGTCGTCCCCCTGGAAGATGCCCCCCACGATGTCAAGGTCGATGAGCTGCCGGTAGAAGGAAAGGGTGACTTCCCCCACCCGCTCAAAGACCGCCTGGACGAGAGGCCGGTTTTCGTGGAGGAGGACGGCAAGGCCCTCAAAGCCAAGGAGGATTTCGCTCACCACCTCAAAGACCCCGCTACAGGCGTTCAAAAGCAGCTTCATCCCCTCGGGAAGAAGGGACGAAAGGAGTTCATAGGGAGAGTAATCAAAACCTGCCGCATCAGGCCAGGGGTAGCGCTCAAAATCGTCCCAAGACGCAATCACCCCCGAGGACTCTTCAACCCACTCCCGCACCCCCCGGGAAAAGAGTGCGGTGTCTTCTCCTTTTCGGGTTTTCCCCACAAAGCGAAGCCCCATCCCGGGCACGTCCACGAAGATGCAGTAGTCGTACCCCAGGCGTTTGTAGAACTGGACAGACTGGCGGAGGAAAAGGGGCATGGTCTCGGGCGCAGGCGGTGCAGGGGTTTCCCCAAAGAGCCTGCGGGTCACCTCCGCAATGATTTCCGGGTCAACGAGGAGTTCCACAAAGTGGACCCGTCGGGGAGGCTTTTTTCGAGCCAGAACAGCGACAAACTCGGCAAAATCCGGGGCGAAACGGTCTTCAGCGATCCACTCGAGGATACGCATTTACTCCCCCACAACCTGGACCCAGACCCGGCGTGTCCTCGGCCCATCGAACTCGCAGAGGAAAATCCCCTGCCAGGTCCCAAGAAGGAGTTTCCTATCTTCAAAGAGGACGCTCACCGACGGCCCCACAATGGAAGCCTTCACGTGGGCCGGGGAATTCCCCTCCCCATGCTCATAGGGGAGGTTCTCGGGAACGGCATGACGGAGCCCCCGGAGGATATCAAGGACCACATCCGGGTCGGCACTTTCGTTGATCGTGACCCCTGCGGTCGTATGGGGAACGTATACCGCACAGATCCCCCGCGTTTTCCCCGATTCCTCGATTGCTCGGCGGACAAAGGAAGTGATGTTCACGAGTTCCTCTTTCCTCCGTGTCGCTACCGTGAACTCATACATGGTTCCACCTCCTACTCGAAGAGCTTTCGGAACTCTTCTTCGGAAAGAGAGACGACGCCTTCGCCATATCGCAACAATCGTTTCTCCTCAGAAGTTGCCCAGGGCGTGAGAGGGAAACGGACGGTGAGGGGGAGACGGAAAAAGGGCTGGTCCACGATGACCTCCCCGGGGAGTAGTGCCGCCGCCTTCTCCCGCAGGATGCCCTGAAGGTGTGCGTACTCTTCCTTGCTGAGTTCGGCGTACTTCTGTCTTCCCACCACCGTCGTTGCCGCCTGGGTCACCACGCGGTAATCCACCTGAGAGGCAGTCTGCTCTGCCCCGATAAGGACAATCCGGAAGGACCGGCCCCGTTCAGCCACATCCCGGAAAATCTGTCCGAGGGGCCCACCACCCTCCCGGGGGGCGTATTTGTTGAGTTCATCAAGGTAAATGAAGACCGGTTCTTTCAGGAGATCCTGTTCTTTCGCCCAGAGAATTTCCCGGAGCACTGCACCCACAACGAAAGTTTGCCCCCGGGAAGAGAGCTTGGCGATGTCCACCACCGTCACCCCCGCAGGACGGTTCCAGGGTAGGATATACTCGGGAACAGGGGGATGGTGGAAAACGACGGTGCGGGAGGGAAGGATGCTCCGCCACAGCCTGTCAAGGCCGCTCCGCTCCGCGAGACGTAACCTCCGGGAAATGGCAAGGACCGTTTTGTCTTCAATCTTCTCGCTCCCAAGAGCCGTCGCCAGCGCCCTGGCCCCCTGCTCTCCCTCCTCAGTATACCCATGGAGGAGCTCGATGAGGTCCTTCAGAGAATTCGGAAGCCCGAATCTCTGAAGCATCCACTTTGGGTCCTGGCCGCACACCGCAAGGTACAGCCGCACCAGTGTCCGGTCATCAAGGCCTTCGCAGGAAAAACGGATGTTCTCCTCAAGGTACGGAGTGTCCCGCGAGAAGAGCTCTGCCCTGGCTTCCCTGACAAGACATGTGTACTGGTCATAGAGGAATTCCTCAATCACCGAGACCGCCAGAGCAAAATTCGGGTTCCTCTCGAGCTCCTCCGGGTCAAAGAAGAGCGGCAGGAGGTGGAGCTCGGCAATGTCGAGAATGTCCCATCCGTAGACGCTCACCCGGTCACGGGAGTGACGGATGTCGGGTCGGCCGTCTTTCCTTGGAGGAACGGCCACGGTAACACCCTCAAAGGGCCGGGCGTCCACACCAAAACGCCGGAACATGTCCTCCCAGAGCTGGGCTTCTCTTGAGCCCTTTGCCTCTTCCCATTCGCTATTCCAGTGGTCAAGAAACAGGAGGCTTTCGCCCTTCACGTTGAAGACGATGGCCCGGCTATCCCGCAAGAATGTGGCCACATCTCCTGAGAGAAAGCACTCCGGGGCGCGAGGGTAGTTGAGCATCATCCAGAGGAGGAAGGTGGCGTAGGAGGTTTTTGCCGCCACACCTGACTGGCCGCTGACGTTCACATGGGCTCCGTTGTCCCCAAGGAGGTACCGTACATCGAGGTACGCCACCTCGTTATTCGAGAGCACTCCACAGGGAAGGGCCCGCTTTGCCCGTTTCACCTCGTCAAACCCCAGCGCCACATCGGTCTCCTCGGGGGGGACGAGGAAAACCCTCTCCCCCACGGGCGGAGGGACAAGAGGGGGAACGGTGACAAAACTCTCCCCTTCCTTTTTCAGGGTTCTCGTCACCACCACCTGCCCAAGGTAAATCGTCACACCACTGTACCGTCCCTCAGCATAGGCCTCCTCCTGGTACCCCGTGGTGACCGTCCCGTCCCAGGAGGCCACCACCTCGTTCACCACGCCATACAGCCGAAAGGTTTCCTCCCCCCAGGAGAAGTCTACCCGCACAATCGCCTCAAGACGAATCCCAGAAGCAAAGGCAGGGCGCATCCGCACCCAGAAGGTGTAGGGAGTGACTTCCCGCAATCCCGTGACAGTACCAATCTCTTCCAATTTCTCCCACCTCACTCTTCAAGGCGTTCCCGCACCAACGAGGGATTTTTCTCCCAGAGTACCCGCTGCACGAGTTCCCGCACAAACCCTGAGGGGGCAAAGTGCTGGGCCAGACGTTCCTCAAGGGCAATGATCGGGAAGAGGTTTTCCGGAAGCCTCCGCCAGGGGTAATCCCCCGTGAGCTCAGGCAAAACCTGCGCCAGGCCGTCAAAGAGGCGGGTAATGTCAGGACGAAGGGCGGGGAACTGCTCCTCGGGAACCACAACCTCCAGGCGAACCAGACCCTTCCAGGGGAAAGCGGGATCCTCCACCAGGCGGACGTAGGAGAATACCCGCAGGACGTCGGTGCGGTCCTGGCGCAGAAACCCCACAACGGCTGGGGTTCTGCGGCCACGGGGGAGACGAAGAAGAGACTCAAGCCATTCCTGAGGGAGGCGGAGCTCCTCCACCCCCTTCACGAGACCACAGGGGCCGACCCCGGGGATGAAGGTGGGAGGATCGATGAGGTGGATGGTGCCGTCTTTGACGACCGGGACACGCCGGTCAAGGAGCCGGCGTACTTCTTCTCGTTCCAGGCGCTGCATGGCGTTAAGAACGGCTTGCCGGGCGACCTCGGTGTCGGCAAAAATCCTTGCTCCCCGCCGTGTCTCCTCAAGGCGGAAAACCATCCCCATGCCCAGGTCGATCTCCGGATGCTCCACCACTGCCCGAAGGGCAAGCTCTTCTCCTGCTCCGAGAACCCGCGCAAAAGACGGAGGCGAGGAGGGAGAAAACCCAAAAGAGAGCCCTCTGCCCCTCTCCCACTGTACCCAGGAAGCGGCAACCTCGGCCAGAAGCAACACTGCAGTGCGGTAGAGAATCCGCACATGGATGCGGGCCTTCCCATCCACAAAGCACACCCGGTCAAAAGCCGGAAGCGAAAGGTCCTGGGGGAATTCCCGCCATTCTTCGCTCTCCCAGAGGTCCCTGGGAGCAAGAGGGATATCTTCACCCACTTCGCGGTGGAAAAAGGCCTCGTCCTCCGTGTACCAGTGGTCCACCTGGGTGAATCCTCCCCGAAGCAACGCCCCTATGTCACGATGCTTTCGGTCTTCTTCCACCGTACTGCCCCCTCTCTGACCTCAAGCTGCACCGGGAAGTACCCGGCAAAATCCGGATCGTGGGTCACCACCCCCACCATTTTCCCCTCCCGGCTCAGACGGAAAATGGCATCAGCCACGAGATCAAGGTGTTCCCGGTCAAGGGACGAGAAACCCTCATCGATGAAGAGGCACTCCGTTCTGCGAGCGTAACTTTTCTCGAGCTTGAGACTCGAAAGGGCCAAAGCCAGGGCCAGGGCAATCAGGGTCTTCTCCCCGCCTGAACACTCCTCCGGCAGGCGCTCTCCTCCACCGAACTTTCGGTCAAGAACCGCAAGGTCCGCCATGCCCCTGCGCATCTGCATCCGCAGTGCATATCGCTCCCCTGAGAGTTTCCGGAGAATCCGGGAACCCTCCTCTTCAAGGCGGGCGAAAAAGAGCCGGAGTAGATAGTTCTTGAACCCGCCCACCTCAAGCGCCTGCTGCAAATCCACATGAACCCGGTACTCCTTCATTCTCTGGCCCACCGTCTCGCGGAGTTCCTTCCACTCTCTCTGCTTCTCTTCGTTCTGCCGGAGCCTCTCCCGAACCTCTCCAAGGCGTTTGTGGAGGAGAGACACCCGCTCCTCAAGGTCCTGAGCTTCCTTCTGCCACCGAGCAAATGTCTCCTCGAGTTCGTCCTCAGCAAGGCCGAGCTCGGCAAAAAGCCGCTCCTTCTCCTTCCGCTGCTCTGCTATTCGCCTTTCCAGTCCTTCAAGCTCCCCTTCCAGGCGATGGAGCACTTCCCGCCAGTTCCCCCGTTCTCTATCCCGCAACCGGCAGTACGTGGCTTCATCCCACCCTCGCTTCTTGAGCTCTTCAAGAAAGGCCTGCCGGAGGCGTTCCTCTTCCTGACCCAGGGAGCGCTGGTCCTGCAAGAGCTCCAAAAGGCGTTCCTTCAGCCGGTTTCCATCCCCCTCAAGAAGCATGATGTGCTCCCTTTTGGCCCTGATTTCCGCTCCAAGGCGCACAACCTCCTGCCCGGCTCTCTGAAGCCTCCTTTTGAGGTCCTCGGCAAAGGCAAAAAAGGCCTCCTCAGGTACCCCACTCTCAGCAACTCCCCATAACGCACAGTACTCCCCAAGGACTGTTCGCTGTCGCTTAAGCTCTGCTTGCAGTGCCTCTAAGGTGGCGGTTATACTCTCAAGACGCTGCATCTCTTCTTGCAACCGCTCTTCAAGTGAGGCAATCCGTCCTTCAAGGGCAACCAGGTCCTTCCGGAACACTTCCACTTCCCTCTGCAGTGCCTCCCTGGCCTTCCCCTGGGACCTCACCCAATCGCGGAAACGGGAAAGGTTCAGCACATCCTGCTCGGGGTACCCGCAGCTCTCAAGACTCTCTCTGATGCGCTGATGCAGCTTTTGCAGCTCTCGACTGAGAATCTCCTCCCTCTTCCCCACTTCCTCAAGGTCTCTGAGGGCTCTTTCCTCCTCCTCTTTAAGCTCCACAATGCTCCGGAGGAGGTGTTCTCTCTGCGACGCAAGGCGGGTGAGGCGCCCATGGAATTCCCGGTACTCCTCCTCAAGCGCAAGGATATCCACCCGCACCCTTTCCCCTTCCGGGAACGGCACCGCGCTCCCACACACCGGACATACCCCGTGGCGACGCCACTCCTCCTCAAGTTCCCCAACCACAAAGGCCTTGACCCCAAAGCGGTACTTTGCCTCACGGTCCTCTCTCTGGGTTTCGAGTTCCCGCAAAGAAGCCTCAAGCGTTTCCTGCTCCTTCAAAAGTCCAAGCAGTTTCTCCTTTTGCCTTGCAAGCTCTCCTTCGATTCTCCGCCGCTCCTCCTTAACCTGCCTCAGCTCCTGGTGCTTTTCCCGTTCCTCAGGAACAAGGGCGTCAAGAACCCGGGTTGCCTCTTCAATCTGTGCCCAGGTACACTCCATCCTGGCAAGACAGGCCTCCCGTTCTTCGAGCGCCTTCGCTTTCCTCTCCCGTTCTCTCAAAAGGTCTTCGTGTTCCCTCACAAGCTCCTGGATTCTTGTCCTGAGTTTCTGCCCTTCCCTCTCCCAGAATACGCACTCCTCTCTGCACCTCCGGATATCCTCAAAAAGGGGCTGCCCCCGCTCCTCAACCTCCCGGACAAGGCGCTCGAGCTTTTTCTTCTCCTCGAGGGAACACCTCTCCTCCCTGAGGAGCTCTTCCAGGGACTTTTTGGCCGAAAGAAGGTCCTCTTCGGCCTTCCTGAGGTCTTCCCCAGTCCTTGCTACCTCCTGATTCACCCGCTCAAGGAGCTCTACCTTTGCCCTCCAGGGCCTCTCAAAGGCCTCACAGAGACGGTGTGCCAGCTCAATATCATCGTCTTCCTGAATTTTCGGTCGCACCTCTTCGCAGCGCTTGCGGAGGACAGAAAGTTGTTCCTCGCTTTCCCGGAGCTTCCGGAGGATTTCCCCAAGCTGCCTCATCTTCTCCAGGCGCTTCTGCAGGTTCTGGCGCCGGGACCTGGCACTCTCGAGTTCCTGCTCGATGTTTCTCACCTCTTCCCGGAGTCGCACCTCCTCTCCAGGAAGGTCCTCGGCTTCAAGCAGGCGAAGCCTTTCCTGCCGCGATCCGAGTTCCCCCTCAAGAGCCCTCATCTTGCCTCGAACCTGCTCGCGGATTCTGTCGAGGATGTCAAGGCCAAAGAGGCTACTCAGGATCCTGAAGCGGTCCGCCGAAGACGCTTCAACAAAGGCCAGGGTTTCTCCCTGGGGAAGGAACACAGAGGACCGGAAGGTCAGGGCATCACAGCCGAGGAGCTCTTCAATACGCTTGTTGACCCCCTGCTCCCCAGAGGCCACCGGCTTCCACCGCTCCTTCTCGTACTGCTCGAGGTAGGCCACACCCCCCTGCTTTGCCGAGTACTCCCGGGTAACCCGGAACTTCTTCTCCCCAAGGAGGAACTCAAGCTGCACCCGTAAGGCTTTTTCGGGACTCCCCCGGTAAATGAGCTCCTTTTTCCCTCGTTCAGAACGAATCCCCCGGCCATACAGGGCGAAGTACATCGCCTCAAGAAGCGACGACTTTCCTGCTCCGTTGGGACCCACAATGACGAAGAGGTCTGAGGGAAACTCAAGTTCTGCACGCTCAAGCCCCAGAAAACGCTCAACCCGAAGACGCAGTGGTCTCATTCTTGATCTTCCTCAAAAGCCCTGTGGTAGTATACTTCAAAAAGCCGCACCACGTCCTCCGAAAGCCCCTCCTCCTCAGCAAACCGGGCGAAAAGCTCCGGTAGCGCCGCTATATCGAACGAGGCCTGGTCGCTTTCTTGACGATCCTCCTCATCCCAGACCGCCTCAACCACCACCACCTCGAAGTGTTCTCCCCGGAGGCGGCGGAGTTCCGTGAACCACTCAGGAGAAAGTATTTCCCCCGGAATCCGGAGCCGCACATAGTTCCGTCGGCCGTTGCGCAGCCGCTCCTCAATGAGGCGGCGAACCTCCAAAACCCCAAGGGGCCTTTCGAGGTCTATGCTCAGAAGGGCAGAGCTTTCAAAGAACACCGGGCAAATCCTGGGTCTTTCCCCAAAAACGAGCTCCACCAGCACAAAGCCACCCTTCTGGTCAGGGTTTTTGAAGTTCTCCGGAACAAGGGACGAGGGGTAACAGAGAGGGAAGGGAGTCTCAAGAACCGTGTACCCGTGGAGATGCCCCAGAGCACCGTAGGAGAAACCATGGGGGAAATCGGCCTTTTTGAGGAAGATTTCCCGGGAAGCATTGGCCTCAGCGTAGAAGGCCAGCTCTTCCACCGTCAGATGACCGAGGAGAATGTGGAAATGGCGGGGATTGAACGAGTTCTTCCACTTCTCCATGGTGCGCCGAAGGTGGTCCCTCACCATGGCCTGAACCGTTTCCCCGGGGTGATCAGCAAGGAACCTCGAGAGTGGCAGATAGGGGATCGGGAAAATGGTCACCCCAAGCTCCGGAAAACTCCGCGGCTCCATATCCCGGATGACTGTGATGCTTTTGGGGAACACCCGCTGCAGGGCTTCCACGGCGTACCAGTCATGGTTCCCGATGAGCCACACGAAAGGAGCGACCTCCGCAAGTTCCACAATGACCTCAGCGGCAAGCTGGATGGCCTCCCTGGGGGGATGGTAGTACTGGTGGAAGAGGTCCCCGGCATGGAGCACAAGGTCAACCCGTTCGTCTCTTGCCACCCGAATGAGCTTTTCCAGGCACTCCCGCTGTTCCTCCAGGCGGTCAATCTCCCGGTGACTCTTCCAGGAAACAAGCCCAAGATGCCAGTCGGCGGTGTGGAGTATTTTGAGCGGTCGCATTACCACTCCCCGAAAATATTGTAGCATAATCCTCCGGGTACCCTTCAGGATGTTCGGCAAACCCAAAAACTCAAGGAGCACACATTGACACCCTGCAGGGCCGATGGTATTATTTTTAGACGTCTAAATAAAGGAGGAAGAACCGTTGAGGAATCAGGGAACATCGCTTCACGATGCTCTCCTCCAGGTCATTCGATACCACTTCATCCGGTACCACCAGCTCCTTGGGACCATTGGACTCTACAGAGGGCAACCGCCTATCCTTGGCATGCTCTGGGAAAAGGATGGACGAACACAGAAAGACATCGCCGAAGCCCTGGGCCTCCGTCCTCCCACAGTCACCATTATCCTCCGGCGCATGGAGAAAAACGGGCTGGTGCGGCGGGAAACTGACCCAGAGGACCTGAGGGCTGTGCGGGTGTACCTTACCGAGCGCGGGAGAAACCTGCAAAAGGAGGTCGAAAGGATTCACCGCGTCCTCGAAAAAGAGTGCTTCTCCGGGTTCACCCAAAACGAACGACGGCGCCTCCACGAGTTCCTCATCCGTATCCGGGAGAACCTGGAAAAAGCCACGGGAAGGTACCACACCTCTTTAGAGGAGGGAGACCGGTGAAGAAACTCCTCTCTTACCTTCGGCCCTACTGGAAAGCCGTTCTCCTGGCCCCGCTTCTTATGGTTGTCGAGGTCATCTGTGACCTCTCGCAACCTGCGCTCCTTGCCCGGATTGTGGACCACGGGATTGCCCGGGGGGATACGTCCCTTGTCCTCCGGACCGGAATGCTCATGGTGGCCATAGCCCTCGTAGGCGCAGCCGGTGGCATCGGCTGTACGGTGTTCGCAAGCTCCGCCAGCCAGAACTTCGGCAGGGACCTCCGGAGAGACCTCTTCAGGAAGATCCTTACTCTTTCCTGTGCCGATCTTGACCGCTTTTCCTGCGGGACACTCCTCACCCGCCTCACGAACGACGTGACCCAGCTCCAGAATGTCGTCCTTGCCGCCCTGCGCATCGTCGTTCGGGCGCCACTCCTTTTCCTGGGGGGAACAGTGATGGCGGTGGTCATGGCTCCCCGCTTTGCGCCCTTCATCTTCACCGCCATTGCCCTTGAGGTCGCCGTTTTCTCCATCCTCTTCAAAAAGGGCGTCCCCCTCTTTGCCCGGGTCCAGGAGAAGATTGACCGGCTCAACACCATCATCCGGGAAAACCTTGCAGGAATCAGGGTCATCCGTGCCTTCACGCAGGAGGCACGGGAAAAGGAGCGCTTCTTCAGGGCCTCGAGAGACCTCACCAAAGCCACAGTGCAGGCATTCCTCCCCATGGTGACCTTCCTGCCTCTTGTGCTCCTCATCATGAACCTGAGCATTGTCGCCGTTCTCTGGGTTGGAGGGCAATCGGTCATTGCAGGTCGCATGGAGGTCGGGTCCATCATGGCGCTGACCAGCTACGTTTTCCAGATCCTCTTCTCCCTCATGATGATCGGGCACATCCTGACCTCGGTGAGCCGGGCAAGCGCTTCGGGGAAACGGGTCATTGCCATCCTCGAGCAGGAAGCCACAATCCGCAACCCCCTTGTGCCCGATACCACCCCGATCACCCGGGGCGAAGTGGTCTTCCGGGACGTCTCCTTCTCGTACCACGGTGAGCCGGTGCTTTCCGGAATTTCCTTCACCGTCCATCCCGGGGAGACCGTGGCCATCGTGGGCACGACAGGTGCAGGGAAATCGACACTGCTTTTCCTCATCATGCGCTTTTACGATCCCCTCTCCGGAGAGATTCTCATCGACGGCATCGACATCCGCACAAAAGACCTCAAGGTCCTGCGAAGCGCCATAAGCGCAGTCTTCCAGGAACCGCTGCTCTTCTCGGGGACCATAGAGGACAACATCCGCCTGGGGAACGAGGGAGCATCGTTTGAGGAAGTGGTCGAGGCAGCCAAAATCGCCCAGATCCACGACTTCATCATAAGCCTTCCCGAGGGGTACAGAACGCCTGTAGGTTTGCGGGGCGTCACCCTCTCAGGGGGGCAGAAACAGCGCCTGACCCTCGCCCGGGCCCTTTTGAGAAAACCGGTAATCCTCCTCCTTGACAACTGTACGAGCGCCGTGGACGCGGCCACCGAAAAACGGATCTTCGAGGGACTCATGCGGTGGCGGTTCCCGTGCACCAAATTCATCGTTACCCAGCGCATCACAGCGGTAACTCAAGCCGACCGCATCCTTGTCCTTGACCGGGGACGACTCGTGGCCTCAGGAAAACATGAGGAGCTCCTTGAAATTTCCCCACTCTACCGGGAAATGTACGAGCTCCAGGCAGGAAGGGAGGAAGTCACCCGTGTCTAAACCACCCTTTCCCGTGCTGCGGCGAGGACCGGGACACGTTCCCGAACCTCTGGAGCAGCCGGAGGATTTCTGGAAAACGCTCCGGAAGCTCTGGCAGTACCTGAGAACCCAAAAACTCAGGATCATCCTCGTTGTTCTTTGTGTTGCCGCCGGGGCAATATGCACGCTTTCTGGGCCTTACCTCATCGGGAAAGCCATTGATGAGGCCATCCTTCCACGGAACCTCGTCACCCTCCTGAGGTACACCCTGTTCCTCGTTGCGCTGTACCTTGGGGCATCCCTTTTTGCGTTCCTCCAGGAACGCCTGGCGGTCGCTCTCTCCCAGGACGTGGCGCTTGCGCTTCGTAACGAAGCCTTCTCCTTCCTCCATGCCCTTCCCCTTCGCTTTTTCGATACCCACAACCACGGTGACATCATGAGCCGTCTCACAAACGACATCGACACCATCGGGAGCACCTTGGCAACGGTGGCCACCCAGACCATTGCGAGCTTTGTGACCCTTGCGGGCACGGTGGTGGTCATGTTCACCCTCCACCGAATGCTCGCCCTCGTTGCGCTTTCTGCCATTCCCCTGACCCTCTGCGCAACACGCTTTGTGACCAGGAGAACACGGGAAACCTTTCTCGCCCAGCAGACGATCCTGGGCCAGCTCAACGGCATCCTCGAGGAAGACCTCACCGGGCTCAGGGTCCTCAAGGCCTTCATGCGGGAAGAGCGGGAATTCGCCAGATTCTCTTCGGTCAACGAGAACCTCGCCGCAGTGGGGGTCCGGGCGCAAATCTGCGCCGGCATCATGGGGCCGCTCATGAACGTCATCGGTAACCTGAACCTTGCGTTCCTTGCGGGGTTTGGAGGGTGGTTTGTCCTCAGGGGCGCAGCAAGCATCGGAACCATTGCGAGCTTCATCGCCTATTCCCGGCAGTTCATCCGACCCGTCAACGAACTCGCCATGCAACTCAACACGCTTCAGTCAGCCATGGCAAGCAGCGAGCGGGTCTTCGCCCTCCTTGAGGAAACTCCGGAACCTCCCGACGCATCGAACGCCCTGGAACCCCAGGAAATCCGCGGGGCCGTGGAATTCCGAAATGTCACGTTCTCGTACCGGAAGGGCGTTCCCGTGCTCAAGAACGTGAGCTTTTCTGTGGAGCCGGGACAGGTTGTGGCGCTCGTTGGGCCGACCGGAGCAGGAAAGACCACCATCGTCAGCCTCCTTGCCCGCTTCTATGAGCCGGAAAGTGGTACCATCCTCATCGACGGCATGGACATCCGGAGGATACGACGGGAACGCCTGCGGTCACTCCTTGGCATCGTCCTTCAGGACACGTATCTCTTTGCCACCACCGTCCGGGAGAACATCCGCTACGGACGCCCCGAAGCTCAGGACAGCGAGGTCGAGGAGGCGGCACGTCTTGCCAACGCCGAGCACTTCATCCTGAGCCTTCCCGAGGGGTACGATACCGTCCTCTCCGACGGGGGAGAAAACCTGAGCCAGGGACAGCGCCAGCTCCTCGCCATCGCCCGTGCCTTCCTCGCGAACCCTGCAATCCTCGTTCTTGATGAAGCCACGAGTAACGTCGACACCCACACCGAGCGCCTCATCCAGGACGCAATGCTCCGCCTCATGCGAGGGCGGACGACCTTCATCATCGCCCACCGCCTGAGCACTATCCGTAATGCTGACCTCATCCTTGTCGTGCGGGACGGGGAAATTGTGGAGAGAGGGACCCACAGGGAACTCCTGGAGAAAAAAGGATTCTATTTCTCCCTGTACCTGAGTCAGTTCGGAGAGGAATTCTCCTCAGCCCACCTCTGAGCACGTACTACTGCCTTTTTCCACCCTGCATAGAGTTCTTCCCGGCGTGATGGGCTCATCCGAGGCTCAAAGATTCTCTCCACCTTCCAGTGCTCTGCGATCTCCTCTTTGCTTTTCCAGAACCCTATGCCCAGCCCTGCAAGGTACGCTGCCCCCAGAGCGGTCATCTCTGTAACAGCCGGCCGTACCACCGGAACTCCAAGAATATCCGCCTGGAACTGCATGAGGAAGTTATTCCGTGATGCTCCACCATCAACCCGAAGGGAGGAAAAGGCCTGCCCCGAGTCGGCTACCATGGCCTCGAGGATATCCCTTGTCTCGTAAGCCAGAGACTCAAGGGTGGCCCGGACGATGTGCTCCCGGGTCGTGCCCCGGGTGATGCCGATGATAAGCCCCCGGGCGTACATATCCCAGTACGGTGCACAGAGCCCGGTGAAGGCTGGAACCACGTAAACCCCACCCGTGTCAGGAACGGAACTTGCCAGAAGCTCTGTCTCCGCAACGTTCTGGACAATCCGCAATCCATCCCGTAGCCACTGAAGAGCCGCTCCGCCGATAAACGCCAGACCTTCAAGAGCATACTCGACTTTCCCATCGATATACCAGGCAAGATCCGTGGTTAAACCGCACCGCGAGGGGACAAACTGCTCGCCGATGTTCATCATAAGGGCTAAGGCTGTGCCATAGGTATTCTTGGCCATCCCGGGAGAGAAACATGCCTGTCCAAAAAGGGCAGCCTGCTGATCCCCTGCGACCCCCGAGATGGGAACCTCCCGGCTTCCGAAAATCTCCTGAACCCTCGTGGACGCCATAACTCCACTTGAGGGCACCGGGGTCGGGAGCATTTCTCGAGGAATGCCCAGGATACCAAGCAGCTCCTCGTCCCACTCCAGGGTCCGCACGTTGAAGAGCATGGTTCGCGAAGCATTCGAGTAATCAGTGATGTGCATCGTCCTCCCGGTCAAAAGCCACAGAAGCCATGAATCGACACACCCGGCAAGGACTTCTCCTCTTCGCACAAGCTCCCGGGCCTCAGGGACGTGGTCGAGAATCCAGCGAATTTTGGTCGCTGAAAAATACGCATCGATGGGGAGCCCGGTTTTCTCTCTGATGCTCTTTTCAATACCCCGTGCCTTCAATTTCTCACATATTGGGGCAGTCCTGCGGCATTGCCAGACAATGGCATTGTGTAGAGGTTGTCCTGTCTTTTTATTCCACACCACGGTGGTTTCACGCTGATTGGTAAGACCGATACCAGCAAGCTGGGAAACCTGAATTTTTGCTCTCTCGAGAACTTCGCGTATACAGGTTACCGTGGTTTCCCAGTAATCCCAGGGATTATGCTCCACCCAGCCAGGCTGGGGGTATATTTGTGGAACCTCCCGATACGAAGTGGCTACAATGTTGCCTCCCTGATCCACAAGAATCGCCCGCGTTTCCGTTGTCCCCTGGTCAATGGCTAGAATGTATCTCTCCAACTCTCCCATCCCAGGCATTACAATCTAACTCTTCTTAAGCGAAGAAGGACAATGCTTGAGCTCATGGAGAACTCAGAAAATCGCCTGCAACAGGCCTGCAACAATTTACCCCTTTCATCCACGAACCTTTCGTGTAGCTACGTCAACCGCCGCGGCACCAATGATAATACCGCCGATAAGCGTAATTTGCCAGAATGGAGAGACACCAAGTAATACCAACCCGTTACGGAGTATGCCAATAATGAGGACGCCGATGACGGTTCCAAGTACAGTCCCTTCGCCACCAGCGAGGGAAGTTCCTCCTATGACTGTTGCAGCAATCACGTCAAGTTCAAGACCTGCTCCCACAATCCCCTGAACGCTGGAGAGAAACGAGAGGTTCAGGATCCCCGCCAGTGCTGCTAAGGTGCTGACAAACATAAAAGCGAGGGTTTTTGTTCGTTCTACATTAATCCCTGAAGCTCTTGCTGCACGAGCATTTCCTCCAACCGCCCGAAGGTAAAAACCAAAGAGAGAACGATGACAAAGGAAATATCCAAGAATGACAATAGCCACAAAGAAAATAGTTAACATGGGAATGAGGTCAAAAACCCTACCTTGACCAAGAAAGAAAAAGAGAGGAAGACGAGGATCGCAAACAGTTTGAGAACTCAAGAAAACAGGCAGCCCCTGCGTGATGAGAAGATAAGAACCTCGAACCACGTTCAGCATCCCAAGAGTAACAATAAGCGAGGAGATTTTCCCATAGTTTACCAAAACACCATTGGAAAGACCGATGAGCATTCCGACCATGACAGCCGCAATGATGGCAACCCATATGGGATGTCCTGCCCTCATCAAAAGACCACAGGTGACAGCGGAAATGCCATAAACTGCTCCGACTGAAAGATCAATCTCGCCAGAAATAATCACCATAGTCATACCAACCGAAATAATCCCTAACAGGGAAATCTGCCGCAACACGTTTAAGAGATTGGTAATCCTTAAAAAATGTGGTGTCGCTAAGGAAAAACCGGCAAAGAGAAAAACCAGCGCCAAAACAATTCCTTGTTCTCGAAGATTGGGCAAAAATAAGAAAAGCTTTATCCGCGACATGGAGAAGACAGCCTCCTCATATCTGGAGAACCTTTTTTTCTCGTTCCTCCCTGATAACCTCAACCAGTGCCACCACATTCTCAATGGGGACATCCCGCATGATTTCCTGAGCCGGAGAGATAATGAGCCCCCCACCCTTCCCCAGGATTCGTATGGTTTCCCTGGCCATGGCTTTCACCTCGTCAGGCGTGCCGTAGGGCAAAAGCTCCTGGGTGTCGATACCCCCGTAGAAGGTGATGTACTTGCCGAATTCCCTCTTGAGGTAGGCAAGGTCCATGACTGGTTGCACCGGTTCGAGGACGTCAAGGCCGATGTCGATCATGTCGCCGATGATTTCGGTAATGTTGCCACAGGAGTGGTGGATCACTGGAAGGCCAGCATCCTTGTACACCCTCCACACCTTGGCCCAGCGGGGCTTGAAGTACTTCCTCCAGGTGTCCCGGGAGATGAGGAGCCCCCGCTGAGTGCCGAAGTCATCCCCGGTGTGGCCGCACCTGAACCCTGCCTGGACGACCTGTCGGGCGACTTCGACCTTGTACTCGGTGATGGCGTCAAGGAGCCGCTCAATATCCTTTGTCCCCAGGGCGAGATCGAGCATGAAGGCTTCGAATCCCCGGAGCCCCCAGGCTTTCTCAAGGATGCCGTGGTACCCGGTGCAGACAACGAGGTAATCTCCGGAGTACCGTTTCAGGTCCTCGGTGGCCACAGTGAGAAGACCGGGTTTTGTCGGGTCCGGGGGTTCGAACTTTTTAAGGGCGTCCTCGTCCTGGAGGGGGAAGTGGCGGATGCAGAACCCATCAGAGTACATGTCAAAGCCAATGCCCCAGCGGTCGTAGACGATGCCCCTTTCCCAGTCCACCCGGGCAAAACCCATTGCCTCGGATCTCTTCAGGAGTTCATGGTCCTCCCGGTAGCGGAAGACGTCGTCCATAGTGAACGTCAGGTAGAGGTGGTTGTCGAGGTATGCTTCGAGGCCTTGAGGAGAGGCAAGCCCAAGCACGTTTTGCAGTTTCTCTTTGGTGGTCTGAGAGGCAAAGTATATCTGGCTTGGGAGGTAATCTATCTCCTGACGAGAAATGGTTCGAAGCACTCGTTCCTCGCGGGTCACCAGGCTCACTCTCCCCCTTAATCTAGGGCTTTCGCCCCCATGGCATGAGCAAGGATGGTCTCTTCAGAAATAGCTTCTCTTTGGAGTTCCCCTACGATTTTCCCCTTATACATCACGAGAACACGGTCACACAAACCTGTGATCTCTGAGAGTTCCGAGGATATGAAAATGATAGACATGCCCTCCCTGCGCAAGTCTTGAATAATCCTGTACATCTCTTGCTTTGCCCCTACATCGACTCCCCTCGTCATTTCATCAACAATAAGGATCCGAGGTTGAATTGTAAGCCAGCGCGCTATAACCACTTTCTGCTGATTCCCCCCACTGAGATTCCTAACCTTTTGCGAAAGCCCAGAAGTCTTAATATTAAGCTTCTTGACAAGGGGAGAGGCTATCGTTACGAAAGACGCTGGCGACAAAAAGCCACGTTTCACCAACTGTGGTGCCCTCACGACGCCAATATTCTCCTTAACATCCATATTAAGGAAAAGGCCAGTCCGGCGCCGATCCTCAGGAACCATGGCAAGACCAAGTCGAATTGCTTCCCAAGTATTTCTTATCTCGATACGCTTTCCATAGAGAAAAATTTCTCCCCGATCTGGAGGGGAGAACCCGAACAGTGTTTCCGCAAGTTCCGTTCTGCCAGAGCCCTGCAAACCATAGATACCAAGTATTTCCCCCTCGTAGAGGGCGAAAGAAATGTCTTGGAAGAAAGTCCCCCGGCTAAGATTACGAACCTCAAGCACTACTTTTTGCAATCGCTTTGGAGGAGGTTCATACTTAAACATCTCAACAAACGTCTTTCCAACCATCAATCGGACAAGGTCCTCAGGATTTGTCTCCTCTCGTACTACAGTTGTCACATATTTCCCGTCTCTCAGAACTGTAATTCTCTCGGCTATTTCAAAGACCTCTTCAAGCCTGTGTGAAATAAAGATAATGGTGGTCCCTTCTTTAACAAGCTTACGAAGAATCTCAAAGAGCCGTTTTGCCTCAGCCACAGTCAGAGCCGATGTAGGTTCATCAAGCACCAATACCTCTGAGCGAAAAGCAACCGCCCTGACAATTTCTACAAGCTGCTGCTTTGCTATGCTTAGGTCCCTAACTCGGGCTTGAAGAGGCACGTCTACCCCGAAGCCTTTGAAAATCTCCTGTACTCCCTTAACTTTCCGCTCCCGTTCTAACCCCTTTAAACTCTGCCCCAAAAAGATATTTTCAAGAACGGTGAGATTAGGGCACAGCATTAGCTCCTGATGAACAACATTAATTCCAAGACTCCTCGCCGCGTGGGGGTCAGGAATAACAACGGGGCGTCCCCGATAGACGAGGACGCCTCGATCGGGCTGAATCTCCCCTGAAAGGATATTCATCAGGGTTGTTTTCCCCGCTCCATTCTGCCCCACAATGGCGTGAATCTCACCCTGTCTGATGCTAAAACTCACCTGGTCAAGTGCTACAACTCCAGGAAAGGTTTTGGTAATTTCTTGGAAGATGATAATGTCCTCCATTCCTCCGCTCTCCCCATACTCAGCCTACTGGTTCACCTCTCTCAAGCTTTTCAAGGTATTCTTCCACATTCTTCTCATCAACCCGTAAAACTCCTGTATCCACGCTTTGAAGAGGAACGCCTTCCACAATAAATTCGTAGAGCGCCTTTACAGGGAGGTATCCTTGTTTAAATGGGTCTTGGCTCAGCGAAGCATTTGTGGCACCAGCCTTGATGTTTTGGAGAGTTTCAGGGAGAAGGTCATGTCCAACATGCCTGATCTTTCCGACCAAGTTATTCCTCAAGATATACCTCCCAACAAGTGGTGTCGTTACAGCATCAAGAGTAGCAATCCCTGCAACATCAGGATTTGCAAGCAGTGCATTCTCAATTGCCGCAAAGGCAGTGTATTCCTCAACACCAGTGTTCACAGTAGTAAGAACTTGAATATCGGGATATTTTGCAAGAACCTCTCGCACCCCCCTCTCCCGATCCAAGGACCACGCTGCTGCTGCATCGCAACTAAAAATGAGCACTTTTCCTTTCGTTCCCATGTACTCCACCAGAATCTCCGCCTGAGTCCTTCCGGACTGGACGAGATCCTGCCCAAAGAATGCCAGTCGTTTCGAGCCAGGAGCATCACTGTTAAAAGAAACAGTAGGTATACCTGCGTTAATAGCTTTTTCGATGACCGGATTCAGAGCTTCAGCGCTAACGTTAGATATAGCCAGTCCGTCGACTTCACTGGCAATAAAGTTCTCAATCATTGCAACTTGAGCTTCAACATTTGGTTCAACAGGCCCTGTAAACTCAGCATTAACTCCAAACTCCTTTGCCGCTTCCTCGACACCTCTCTTAAGAACCATAGCGAAGTTGATACCAGTATTGTGATATACGACTTTGAAATTGAGCACTTCTCCCTTTTTCACTTTTTCAACGATGCGATCTGCAAGTCTAAATTCCTGTGCCCATGCCATCTGGACACAGAATATCAGAGTAACGCAGAGAACCAGCGTTCTTCCAATTTGACCCCTTTTCATCTTTCTTCCACTCCTTTCCTTCTGCCAAACATTCCCAATCTTGAGACACCAAGAACAACAAGGTGACCTAACCTTTCTAACCAAAGCTTACGGATAGCCCTCCTTTCAATCACCTCCTTTTCCAGAAAGACGAAGGCACGACTCCCGCACCACGAGCTCTGGTTTCAGAACCAATCGCTGGGGAGAGTCAACCTTCCCAGACCGGATAGAACGCAAAAGAATGCCCACGGCTGATTCGCACATCTCAAAAATAGGCTGTCGCACAGTCGTCAAAGAAGGCTCGCATATCCTGCTTAGCCATATATCATCATATCCCACAACGCTGATATCTTCTGGAATCTTGACCCCTCTCTTCTTGAGAACATCTATGGCCCCTAAGGCCATAAAGTCGTTAGCAGCGAAAATGGCATCTACTTCCACTCTGTTGTCCACAATGTGTTTTGCCACTTCCACCCCACTTTGAAAGGTAAAATCACCCTCAAAAATCAGTTCTTTTCGAAGACCAATACCATTCTCTTCAAGCGCCCTTCGATATCCGATCAGGCGTTCCCAAGAAGTTGAAACTCCTTTCTTTCCAGAAATGAACGCGATTTTCTTCCTACCTAGACGGAGTAAATATTCCGTAGCCATCCTTCCTCCTTCTTCGTTGTCGCACAAAACTAATGGAACACGGAGACCCTCCACTGCTCGATCAAGAACAACAACAGGAAGCAGTACTCTGTTGATCTTCTCAACAAAAGACTCATCCCATCTTCCTGAGGGAACAAAGATAATTCCGTCGACATGATGTCCTTCCAAGAGATCTAAGTACTTCTCCTCTAGAGAAGGTCCCCCCGAGGTATTACATAAGAGAAGAAAGCATCCAGAGCGGGAGATAAATAACTCAATGTTCTTCACCAGATTCGCAAAAAAGGGATTCTCAATGTCAGGGACCAAAAGCGCAATGGTGATACTCCTTTTTTTTCTGCCAACCCTTAATGGAGTACCCAATTCCTTAACTGCCTGCTCGATCTTCTGACGAGTTTCGGGAGAGACAGAGTCCCTATCCTTATAGAAACGAGAAACACTTGCAATACTTACCTGGGCTCGCTTGGCAATCTCTGCAAGGGTCAATCTCATCACCAACACACCACCTCCATTCTATTAAAATTTCAGATACTTTTCAAGCAAGTTTTAGCAAAAATTGGGAACAATTTTCAAAAAATACCGCGAGTTTTGAGAGCACTACTCCATCAGAGGCGTGAGGGGACTGAAAGTTCTAAGACTCAAGAGAGAAGTACGGAACCTTCTGGAAAACCCATAAACGGAGGATAAACTTTGGGTCCCAAGAAGGTGTACCGAGGAGAACCCAAGGAGGAACGAAAGGGAGGAAGTATGGGGAAGACTGCAGGAATGCCAAAAACCAGATACCCAAAAGGGGTACTAGGTAGTATCTCAGGAAGTGTGTCCATAGGGCAGCATCATAGCCTTCCCAGGAAAACCTGGAAAAGAAAGGAGGGAAGGCCCTAATAGCGGACAAAACCCGCAAGCAGATCCTAAAAGAAGTGGAGAAACAGATCGGGACCTTGGTAAAAGAAGCTACTAAAGGCACTTATGAAGGAAGAATGGGAAATCTACCTGGAAAACCATCCCACCAAGGCCAACGGTTATTACACCCGTGACCTTCTTACCTTAGTGAGGCCGATGGAGAACCCTTAAAGTTCCCCGCGTACGGGAAGGCGATTTCCATTCCCAGATCCTTCCCTACAGGAAGCAGACCCCGCTGGAATTCTCCGAGGCCATCCTCACCCTTTATGCCGTCGGTGTAAGCACCCGGAAGATCTCCACCCTTTTGGGGAATCTCCGGCGCTTTCTCCTCACCCTAAAAATGTCTCTTGCCTTTTTGAGGTCACCCAAGAACAAGTGAAAGCCTGGCGGGAAAGACTCCTGAGCAAGGAGTACTACGCGGTGTTTCTGGACGGGATTTTTCCCTCTATCCGCCGAGGGAAAACGGTCAGGGAACTTGTGTACTCGCTTTAGGATCGAAGCCGATGAGTGATGGAGATCCTCGGGTTTTGGCTCTTCGGCGCAGAAAGGAGAAAGCGCCCAGAGTGAGGAGGAGGTCTCAAAGACCTTAAGCAACGCGAGATTCAAAGGGTGGGGATCTCCGTTACCGATGACCTGCCAGGTGTAGAGGAGACCATCAGGAAGATCTTTCCTTGAGCGGATTGGTAGCTTTGGGTTCTATATGCAGTGAGGAATGCGCTCAGGAAGGTCGGAAAAAGGACCAAGAAGCGCTGGCTGAGGCTCTGAAGAAGATTCACCGGGCCGAGAGCCAGAAGGAGGCCAGGGAAGCCTCACAGAGCTTGCGGGAGCGTTGGGGCACAGTCTATCCCGGGATCGCGGAGCACTGGAACCAAAGCCTATGCTCTTTTGGCGTTCCTACGTCGTCCTAAGCCCATCCGTCGCTACCTTTCCACCACTAATCAGTTGGAACGGTTGGTCAAGGAGGTCAAGGGCGGACTAAGGCAGTGAAGGTGTTGTAGAAAAGCTTCTGTGTTCGGTTTTGAGTCAGCTGGATGAGGCTTAGGGATCCCTTGAGCTCCAGGAATTTGTGAAAATACAGATGGAAAACTACCATGCTAGTTGGACACAATAGACACTACAACTATGCAATCCGCACTGACACGCCTGTACCTAAACAAGTAGCCCCTGCAAGATCAGGTTTTTAGCTTCTTCAAAGGCTCGAATATCCCTGAAGCCTCAATGCCAGGGGCTACCTACTGAATGAAGACAACGTTAGAAAACCCTTGTTCAAGGCAAAAAGAGAACCTTACTGAAAAATTCTTCTCGTGCCCAGAGCCGACGAAAAACATCCGGAGCTTCATCAAGAGTAAAACGGTGACTGATGACCGGTTCACACTTGATATGGCCTGAGGCCATGAAACGCAGGGCAAGCTCCCATTCATTCACTGGGAAGGGAGAGGCTAAGGAATTCCATGCACCTATAACTCTAAGCTCTCCCCTCAGAAGGTTATCCAAGGCCTTTTTTGAGATTACAAGTTCGTCGTATGAAATACCACAGAAAACTACAATACCCTCTTTCCTTACCATACGTAAACTCTGTTCTTGGGTCACCTTAGATCCAGCAATTTCAATGACCTTATGAACACCCTCGCCTTCGGTTTTCTCGAGGACAAACTCTACAGGGTCGACCATTTTTGCATTTACCACGTAGTCGGCACCAACCTCTCGCGCGATAGAAAGTTTCTCCTCAAAAATATCGACAGCAAAAACTTCAGTTGCCCCCATCACTCTTGCCCACTGTATGGCAAAAAGGCCAATAGGGCCGACACCAAGAATGACAACTTTGTCTCCTGTGCTCACTTGCGCTTGCCGAAGCGCATGAAGAGCAATAGCCACAGGATCAGTGCAAGCTCCCGATTCAAAATTGATTCCTTCTGGAAGTTTCAAAAGGTTCGTTGCCTCTACAACAACATACTCTGCCATAGCCCCATCAGTGCGGGAACCATAATAATCGTAGTTATCACAGAGGTTATACTTCCCAACCCGGCAATATTTGCACACTCTGCAAGGAATAAGAGGAACAACTGTTACCGGATCACCAACCTTATAGCCTGTGACACCAGGTCCAACTTCGACAATCTCACCGGAGAACTCATGACCTATAGTCATGGGGTAAGAGTAAGTTCCCTTTTCCATCACCCTTCCCGGATCCGAGCCACAGACACCAACTGCTTTAACCTTCACCAAGACCTGGTACTCTTGAACTTCCGGTATGTCCACTTCCTCCACTCGAAGATCCCCTGGAGCGTGCAGACGAACGGCTTTCATTCCCGACATTGTCCTTCAGCTGGCCTCCTTCCTTAACCAACCTTAAATGAGCAACTCTGCAACTTGTTGCTCACTCACTCGTGACTCCCAAGATAAGCTCTCAAAAGTATAGCCCCTAACAAAACGATGGCATTGAAAATCATTTGGGGATAGGGATGAATACCTAATAAATTCAGAATGTTGGAAATGGATCCAAGCACAAGAACACCCACCAGGGTGCCAACAACGCTTCCTTTTCCTCCTGAGAGAGGAGCACCACCTATTACCACTGCTGCAATAGCTAGTAATTCGTATCCGTCTCCAACTCTAGGTTCACCGCTATCCAGTCTCCCGGCCATCATTACCCCAGACAAGGCTGCTAGTGTACCCGAGAAAGCATAGGCAAATAGCTTGACGCGATCGACTAAAATACCCGAAACGATTGCTGCTTCTTTGCTCTGGCCAATGGCAAAAAGTTCAACGCCGAGCGGGGTATGCTGTAGAATCAGATAACCCACAGTCGTCACCAAGATCCATACCAATACCGGAAATGGTACTCCAGATATTGTTCCCGCACCGATAAACTTTGTCTCCTCAGAAACCCCAAAAACGGTCTGCCCCCCTGTCACGGAGAAGGCCAGAGCTCTTACTGTAATCATTGTTCCTAGAGTAACTATAAAGTCTGGCACCCTCAGTTTAGTCACCGCGAGGCCATTCAGCAAACCTATTCCTGTTCCTACTAAGGTGCAGAGTAAGAATATGATAAAGGGAGGAAACAAAAAAGAAAGCTTATCAACATAACCTAAGTATATTCCCCAGTGTTGCCAAAGGGCGCATAGAGTACAGGAAAGGGCAAAAATCGAAGCAATCGAAAGATCAATCCCCCCGCATATAACTACAAATAGCAACCCTAAAGCCAACAAGCCAATAAAGCTACTCTGCCTTAGAAGATTTTCCATATTTCTTAAGGAAAGGAAGGCTGGTGATAGAAACGAGCAAAAAGCAAATACGATTAGTAAAATAAAAAGCGCTCCATATCTATCGAGCAGCCAAAGCACGGCACGCTTATTGATCTTATTCTTCAAGTTAAGGATCGAGAGACCCGAGACCATGGATAGCCCCCCATTCAAACTGCTGAACAGAAACAACCAGTCTTAATGCCACTTGCCAGCTTTAAAAGTTCTGCAACGTCACATCCTGTTGCATCCATAATGCCCATTAACTGCCCTCTAAACATCACTGCTACTCTGTCGGAAACCCCTAAAAGCTCCTCTGCTTCTGAAGAAATAACTATAAAGGATACCCCTTCCTTTGCTTTCTCCCTTATAAGGTGTGCTATTTCTCTTTTCCCTGCTACGTCGACACCCCGCATGGGTTCATCCAAAATCAAAACCTTACAGCGTTTTGCAAACCATCGCGCTAGGACCACCTTCTGTTGGTTTCCACCACTTAGGTAACGCACTGGTTGAGCAAGAGAGGGAGTTTTTATGTCTAATTCTTTCGTAAAATGTTCTGAAACACTATTCACCTCTTTCCACCTTATCAAACCTCTTCTTGTGATATCCCTTAAGGTCGGCAATGTTATGTTAAGTGATACAGAGAGGTCTAGAAACAACCCTTGAGATTTTCTTTCTTCAGGAGCCATAGCTAGCCCAAGATGCATGGCTCTCCACGGGGACACTAAGCTGACAGGTTTACCTTCAATCAAGATCCTCCCAGAAGTGGGAGGGAAACGACCTATCAGGCATCTTGCAAGTTCACTTCTTCCGGAACCCACAAATCCAAAAAGACCTAACACTTCCCCTTTTCTTAAACTAAACGATATTCCTTTTAGCCTTGGCCTGGTAAAGTCACTACATAGATCCATAACCGACAGAACAACCTCTTCGCTCCCTGTCCTCACTTCTAGTTTGCTTTCGACTTTTGGTTTGGTCGGTTGACCCATCATATCTTCAATAAGTTGTTCGAGATTCGTTTCGCTAATTGCCTTTGTGGACACCCTTATACCATCCCTAAGCACCGTTACTCGATCACCCAGTTCTATTATTTCCTCCAATCTGTGAGACACGTAGATGACACTCATACCTCTACGGCGTAGATCCCGAATAACTCTAAAAAGCCTCTGTTGCTCCTCAATTCCTAAAACTGCAGTAGGTTCGTCGAAGATAACTACTTCCGCACTAAGTGCCAATGCTCTCGCAATGACTACCAACTGCTTTACAGCTGCACTGACTCCTGCAATAGGCAAGGATGGGTCGATATCCTCTTCTCCTAGTGCTTTGAGTAACGTCCGCGCCTTAGAAAGCATTTCTTTATAATCTATAACCCCTCGCCGTCGAGGGTAATCACCTAAAAAAACATTTTCCGCGATTGACAAATACGGAACTACGTCCAACTCTTGGAAAACAGTAGCTATACCAAGCTTCCGCGCTTCTCTTGGAGAGGATATTTCTACTTCTCTTCCTTTATATATAATTTTTCCCGAATCCTTGCGGTACACACCGCTTAATATCTTTATTAATGTCGACTTTCCAGCACCATTCGCCCCTATAAGACAATGAACCTCACCAGGGTATAACTCGAAGTCGACCCCTTTCAGGGCCTGTACGCCCGGAAAGTTTTTCGTTACAGAGCAAACTCTTAATAAAGGCTCTGACACAACACTCCCTCCTAGCAAACCAAATCCTTGGCAAGACGATAAAGTTTTTGGTATTTTTCATAGCTATCCCGATACGCAGAAAAAGGAACTATTGGAGATACTTCCTCAAAAGTCGGTTTCATGGCCAGGAAACCTTCTTCGAAGGAAGAAAAAACACCAATGCCAGTAGCAGCTACAATAGCATTACCAAGAAGGGTCATGTTTTCCGAGGTAACCTTTAGAGGCCGCTCAATCACATCGGCCAGTATTTGCGTCCAGAGGCGGCTCTTTGTTCCCCCTCCGCAAACCCTGATATCCCTAACCTGAATTCCTCCTTCCCTAAGACGGTCAAAAAGTAACTTAACCCCAAAAGAAATCCCCTCATATAGTGCCCTACCAACCTGAGGAGCACCGTGGTACAGGGTCAAGCCCCAGATCAACCCTCGAGACGCAGGATCCTTATAGGGTGTTCTATTGCCTTGCCAATGGTCTAAAACCACTATTCCTTCGGCTCCTGGGGCCACTTCAGACGCTTCTGCATCTAGGAGGTCAAAGGGACTAAGCCCCTTTCTGTCTGCCTCTATAGCATAATGCTTAGCCACCTCTTCCACAAACCATCTAATGATTGCTCCACTAGATATCTGACCCCCTTCCAAAAGGTTAACGCCTTTGTAAAGAGGTTCTTTATATGGCCCCCAAAAACCAGGAATCGGCTCGCAAATTGTGGTATTCATAAGAAGGACGGAAGAGGACCCTATAACGAGGGAAACATCTCCTTCTCTAAAGCTGCCCGTACCTACCAGGGAGAGGTGAGCATCGACTCCTCCCTGAACCACTGGGATGCCCTCCTTACAGCGCAAGTCGGCAGCGATTTCTCTCTTCAGGACGCCTACAGGTGTTCCTATCGGTAACACCTCGGAGGGAATTTTGCAGAGCAGATCGGGGAGACCAACTGCTTCTAAAAAATCTACTGGCCATCCTTCGCCAGGGATATAATTCCATTTACAGGAGGCGTTGCACTGTGAAGCAACCCATTTTCCAGTTAACATATAGTTCAGCCAGTCCAAGGCCTCAACAATAAGATAAGCCTCTGAGTACAACTCTGGTTGCTTCTCCTTTATCCAGAGCAGCTTAGGTAAGAACCACTCTGGAGAAACTGAACCCCCACACCAGCGAAGAATAGGAGAGGCTATTCTGTTAATTTTCTCTGCTTGTTCCGTAGCTCTAGTATCCATCCACAATATGGCCCTTGCTAGGGGGTTTCCCGCAGAGTCCACAGGGAGAACCGTACTAGAAGTGGCGCTCGCTGTAATACCTATCACCGAGCACTCAGGATATTTGCTTGTTACTTCTACCACGCCCAACCGTATAGCACTCCACCATTCTTTTGGGTCTTGCTCAGCGGCTCCGGGAGCAGGATACCATGTTTTGTAAGACTTGACCGCCAAAGCCAATAAACGTCCCTCAAGATCGTACAGAGCCACTCTTGCGCTTTGAGTGCCTAAATCAATAGATACAATACCCTCCACTTTGACCACTCCCTGAAAGTCGACTCTGAGGAATCTAGAAGCTTGCTCTCACCACAAGCCACGGGTCAAAGGTCTTTCCCCAGCAGATATAAGCGCCACCATTCCAATAATTACTAAGCCCTTAATTACTTGTTGCGTATAGAATTCTACGTTCAGTATACTCAGGATGTTAATGATTATCCCAATTAACAAAACACCACCTAAGGTGCCTACAAGGTTTCCTTTGCCTCCACTCAAGGAGAATCCCCCTATGACTGCAGCAGCAATGGCCTCCAAGGTTGTCCCCGAAGCTACCCTTGGATCCGCTGAGGCCATGCGACCAACAAGGAGTATTCCTGCAAGAGCGGCCAATACACTCGAAGACCAATACGCAAACACCGTGACTCCAAGCGTGTTTATCCCTGTCAACTTCGCAGCTTCTGGGTTACCGCCGATTACATATAAGTTTCTGCCTAAAGAAGAATATTTAAGAAGAAAACTGAATAGGACAACAATCAGGAACCAAATTACCGTCAAAACAGGTACCCCAGCAACGGTTGAAAAACCAGCGTTCACGATGTAGTCAGGCACAGAGAAGATCGGCTGTCCAGAGGTCATAGAATACGCCAAACCCCTCGCAAAAACTGAGATTCCCAGAGTAACGACAAAAGGCGGCGCTTGAAGCTTAGCCACCATAAGACCGGTTAAGACACCAAGAAGACTTACTAACCCGACAGCAAAGACTAAAGAAAATGGCTCGGGGAAAACAGGACTCACCTTGCCCGCTTCTTCGTAAACTTTCATGAAAGGAGGCATATATGTGAACATATATCCTCTTATCAGGTTTGAATAATATACCCCTGCTAGGGCCATTATTGACCCTACCGAAAGATCTATTCCCCCAGTAAGTATCACAATGGACATGCCGATAGTTGCTATACCCAATACACTTTGCTGGTTAAAGAGGTTTCGCAAATTTTCTGAGCTTCTGAAGGTCGGAGAAATAAGAGAGAAAAACACGAAGAGAAAAACCAATCCCCAAAAGACTCTACTCTCCTGAGAGTTAACTACAACTCTGGTCACGACGATTCCTCCTCCTCACTGCGCACAAGGCGGTTTTTTCTCCCGCCTCGTGCGCAGGTTAGCAACGTAACTAGAAGATAGAATCGGGATCGTAGTAGTGTTCCACGTTCTCCTTGGTTACTAATATGGTGCCTGTAATAACCTTTCCACCTTTAGTAACACCTTCTGGAAGTTTTCCAGTCTGCAGGTATTCCATAAGTATATCGAAAGCTTTGGCAGTAATTTCAGATGGGTTGTTAATGACGGTAGATTTATACTGCTCCCCCTTCATTATCTCTAAATAGGCTTCCTTCTGACCATCTACCCCACAAACAGGGATATTTGTCATGCCAGCCGCCCTGAGGGCATCTAACGCACCCAAGGCCATAGCATCGTTATGTGCATATACTAGATTAATTTTATCCCCATATGCTGCTATCGCGTCCTCCATAGCTTTCATGCCCTCAGCTTTGTTGTAATGAGCCATATACGTGGCCAGAATCTTGATATCGGGATATTTTTCGGAGAGAACTTCTCGTAAACCACCTCCACGACCCTTTCCGGCAGGACAGCCAGGATCACCTGCAATTTCGATTATGTTACCCTTTCCTCCCAGCAGCTGGCCTATAAACTCTCCTTGAAGCCTACCCGCCTGCCATTGGTCTATGCCCACATAGACAAGGTAATCTCCATACATCGGCCTATCTATAACCACTACCGGGATCCCCTTCTCCTTTACTTTTTGCATAACTGGCCTCAACCCATACTCCGTAACGGGATTCACGATCAACGCATCAACACCTTGCAAAAGTAAGGTTTCAATATCCTTTATCTGCTTCTCTATCTCGTTCTCAGCATTAAGCAACAGCAACTCAACGCCATACTCTTTTGCTTTTTCTTCTGCGGTTGCCTTCATTGCAAGATAATAGGGACAGTTCAGCGCGACATGGGCAAAGCCAATCTTGAGTTGTTTGGCCTCCGCGATTCCAGAAATGGTACTTAACAGAAGCAATATCAGCACCAGAACCTTAACTCCCTTTCCCGCCATCTTAAGACCCTCCCTTCGAGGAATTTTTTGGGACCTAGAAGCCCCTGTTGCTGTTAGAATTGTAAAAATTTTTGCTAATTTTGTCAATAACAGAAGTAAGAAATTCAACGCCAAATTACGTACCTGTACGCCAGAAAAATCTTTCAAAGACTTGGATGAAGCCTTGACAGTAACGTGGCTCACTGGTAGTTTTGTCGTTAGTAATTGTAACAATTTTAACACCAATTGTTTTTTGCTGTAGTTGTTCATGTTCACGACAGGGCAATGTTAACATATTAATGGGTGTATTAATGGGTGTAGATAAGGTGAATGTTCAGTCCGATAACTACCTGGTTAACAGGGGGTGAAATAATGAAAAAAAACGAACGGCTTGACTATATAGGCAAGCAACTTGTTCAAAACGGGGCGGTTAGCATTAAAGAACTAGCTGAGAAGCTAAACGTCTCAAGCATGACTATTCGGAGAGATCTTCGGAAACTTGCGGAAGAAGGCATCCTCAAGCTTATTCCTGGAGGAGCCATCCTAAAAAGAGAATCCAACATCACTGATGAGCAAGAATATACCGTCACTAAGGCTCAATTACAGATGACCAAAGAAAAAATCAAAATCTGCAAGAAAGCAGCTCTCCTTGTCCAAGAGGGGGATACCATTGTTATCGATACTGGGTCCACAACAGAACATCTTCCTGGGTTTATCCCGCCGAATATGAGTCTTACAATCATCTGTTACTGCTTAAATACTCTCCTTAGTGTTTACAGACACTGTAAAAACAGCCGCATTATACTCCCAGGAGGATATTTTCATGAGAACACTTTGATGTTTGAAAGTCCTGAAGGGATTTCTCTAATCCGAAAAATGAGAGCAAACAAAGCTTTCATATCTGCCGCGGGAGTTGACGATAAGCTTGGCGTAACTTGCGCAAATCTCCACGAGGTGGAAACAAAAAGAGCCGTCATTGAATCTTCAGATACTAAAATCCTTCTCGTTGACTCTTCAAAATTTGGAAAGATCACCACCGCTTACTTCGCAGACCTCAAAGAATTCGACATTGTAATAACCGACGCAGGAATCCCTGAGAAATATCTGAAAATCCTAAAGGACTTAGGTATCAAGTGCTACGTTGCGTAACTAACCCACGTCCATGGCACAGGATTCTTTCGCACTTCCCTCTTACCCCTTCACAATCCGCCCAAACCCTCTCCGTTTTACCCCGGCGGCATTGGCTTCATCGGTATCGATATGGAACGCGAGCCGGCCGTTTGGGGAAACCCGGACAATCACATTCTGGAAAACCACCCCAATGGGTCCGGGCACCTCTATAGCGATTTTCTCCCCATCTCGTAGACCAAGCCTCTTTGCTTCTTCCGGGCTTGCATGGAGGTGACGCATAGCCCGGATTGCCCCCTCTTTGAGCGTCACCGAGCCCTTAGGGCCCACAATGGTGATGGGAGGAGATCCTGCCACATCCCCACTCAGACGAACCGGAAGGTCCATTCCCAGATAAAATCCATCGGTGAAAGATAATTCCACCTGGTCGAACTTGCGAAAAGGGCCGAGAATCCGCACACCCTCAATGGAGCGCATGTTGGGGCCAACGAGCGTCACCGTCTCCTGAGCAGCAAATTCCCCTCGCTGGGAGAGTTCCCGAAGCGGAGTCAGCTCCTTCCCCTTGCCGTAGAGCACCTCAAAGGTCTCTCTTGTGAGGTGGCAGTGGCGGTTTGAAACCTCAACAGGAATGGTGCATTCTCCCCCCGGTACCTTTGGAGCACCCTGGAGTTCCTGGACCACGATTTCGGCAATGTACGCCACAAGCTCATCGAGGCGCTCCATGTTTCCTCCCTCACTCGCCTCCCGTGACAATCTTCACCGAGGCGCTCGTCCCAAGACGAGTGGCCCCGGAAAGAATCATGAGCCTTGCGTCCTCAAAGGTCCGAATGCCCCCTGAAGCCTTAATCCCCATTTTGGGACCAACGGTTCTCCGAATCAGCGCGACATCCCGGGCGGTGGCACCTCCCGTGGAGAACCCCGTGGAGGTTTTAACGAAGTCATACCCCACCTTCTTGATAATTTCAGAAGCCAGGACCTTTTCCTCATCGGTGAGAAGACACGTTTCGATAATAGCCTTGGTGACCGTCGTGGGACGGCAGGCCCGCTTCACCGCCCAGAGGTCTTCTTCGAAGGTCTTGAGGTCCCGGGATTTCAGCGCTCCGATGTTGATGACCATGTCGATTTCATCGGCCCCATTTTCGATGGCATTGCGGGTTTCAAAAGCCTTGGTGCGGCTATCGGTTGCTCCAAGGGGGAAGCCGATGACGGTGGCGACCTTCACCCCTGTTCCCCTGAGCCTCCGGGCGCACAGGGCAACCCAGCAGGGGTTCACGCACACGGCGTAGAAACGGTACTGCACAGCTTCATCACAGAGCTTCTCGATCATTGCCCTTGTGGCGTCAGGCCGAAGGAGGGTATGGTCGATGTAGCGGGCAATGTCTGAAGGAGTCACAACAAGGTCACAGGTACACTCTGAGGAGCTCTGTGGAGCACGCACCCGTTGTTCCTCACTCCGGGAAACACCCTGAAGCCTGGCCAACACCTCTTTTGTTACCCGTTCGATAAGCTCTTCTCGATTCATGGTCCGAAATGACCCCTCTCCACCGCCATGATTTTGTTCACCCGGGACCAGTGCCGTCCCCCGGCAAATCGCGTCTCAAGCCAGAGTTTCACGAGCTCACACAGTTCCTCCGGCGAGTGTCGGGCTCCAAGAGTGAGGACATTGGCGTTGTTGTGCTCGCGGCTGTTGATGACGCTGTCCCGGTCATAGCAGAGCGCCGCCCGAATACCCCGTACCTTATTGCACACCATACAGGAACCGATGCCCATCCCGTCAATCATGATTCCCCGTTCACACTCCCCGGAGGCGACTTTCTGTGCCACCTTCACGGCAAAGTCCGGGTAATCCACGCTCTGGTCTCCGCTGAACGTCCCCACATCGTACACCCGGTACCCCAAAGAGGTGAGGTACCGCTTGAGGATTTCCTTTGCCTCGAAACCCCGGTGGTCCGAGCCAATGGCCACCCGTACCACATGGTCCTTCTGGTTCACGGGGTCAGGCTCGGTCTTTGGGGAAGTTCCCAGGGCATGCAGCCCTCCCACCACGTTCTGGACGACTCGGGAAAAGCTCCGTTCTGGCATCGTCTCTCCCCCTACTGCTCAATCTCATCCACGATTCCCACGATGAGCATTCGGATTGGTGCCTGGGGATCACCAAGAATCGTCCGGCAGGAATTCCCCTCATCGATCACAAGCACCGTATCCCCAACCCCTGCCTGGACCATATCGAACGCCAGAATCGTCTGGCCCTTTGGTCGTCTTTCCCCGTCAAGGGGTTGCACCACCATGATTTTCAGACCCTGGAGGATGGGGAGTTTTGCCGTTGCCACCACATTCCCCACAACCTTCCCGAGCATCATGGGGATGCACCCCCCTCAACATTCACCGCATCGACAATACCCAGAATCGTGCAATCGGAGGGGTTGAACCAATTCGGGAGCGCCAGCGCTGCCTCCCGCCCTCCCTCGAAAAAGACAATGTCTCCCGGACCGGCCTGAACCGTATCACAGGCAACAAGCGGAGACCCAACCTCTTTGAGGTTCTCATCAAGAGGCTGAATGAGGAGGAGCTTGATGCCCTCGAAGGAGGGAACCTTCTGCGTGGCCACCACTGTCCCAATAACCCGAGCAAGCCTCATGTTCCCTCCTCCTCACACGATGCGGAAGTAGTCCACCAGGGTGCAGCGCCGCTCCCGGGTGAAGGTCCGGGCGCGGGTGAGACCCTCCCCGGTGGGGGTAGCAATGGTGAAACTGGTGAAACCAGCGCCACCCTTCCCGAGCCCACTGTACGCCGGGCCGTTCTTCACAAAGATGGAACAGTCCATCATTTTCGCCATTTTCGAGAGATTGGCGATATTCCGGGAATGCATGACCGCCGTGTGCCGGAAATGGTGCTCACACTCCACAGCAAACTCCATGGCCTCTTCCACGTCATGGAAACGCACAACAGGAATCACGGGGAGCAACTGCTCCGTCCAGATCAGGGGGTTATCCCGATCGACTTCACCGAAGAGAATTCTCGTGTTCTCGGGAACCCGAAGGCCGATTTCCCGGGCAATGAGTGACGCATCCTTCCCAACCCACTCCCTTTTTGGCTTTCCAGGCTTTCCCGGTCCCCCCGGTTCATCGATGACCAGGCGCGTGACCTCTTCCATCTGGTGCCGATTGAGCCGAAAACCCCCGTTGAATTCCATGGCCTTCTCGAGGTCCTCGGCAACCTCGTTCACCACAAGAATTTCCTTCTCACAGACACAGACGATGTTGTTGTCGAAACCGGCGCCGAGGACGATATCCCGACCCGCCCTGGCAATATCAGCCGTCTCGTCCACCACGCAGGGAGGATTTCCGGGGCCGGCAGCAATAACCTTCTTGCCGCTTGCCATAGCCGCCTGGACCACCCCTCCCCCACCGGTGACCACAAGAAGGCGGACCACGGGGTGCTTCATGAGCGCCTGAGCAGACTCAAGGGTGGGGCTTCCGATGGCGCAGACGAGGTTCTCAGGACCCCCGGCTTCGACGATGGCTTCGTTGAGGAGCGTCACGGTAGCGCAGGATGAGCGCTTTGCCCCCGGATGGGGGTGGAAAACCACGGCATTTCCCGCTGCCACCATGCTGATGGTGTTATTGATGATGGTTGAGGTGGGGTTGGTGGACGGAGTAATGGAGGCAATCACCCCGTAGGGTGCCCGCTCGACAAGGGTGAGCCCATGTTCATCGGTGAAGGCCATGGGCTCAAGGTCCTCCACCCCCGGCGTTTTTAAAGCAGCGAGGCGGTTCTTCTCGACCTTATCCGCCACGCGACCCATTCCCGTTTCTTCATGAGCCATCCGGGCAAGGGTTTCCGCTTCCCGAACAGAAACCCTCCGGATAGCACGGATAATGTTACGACGGGTCTCAAGGGGAAGCTCCATGAGCTTCTCGTGAGCCTTCCGGGCTGCCCTCACCGCTTCTTCGATGTTCTCGAAAACCCCTGCGCCCCGCAAAGGAGGCTCCCCCTGAACTTCTGGAGCTCTCGGGAGCACCCCGCTTTTTTCGAGTCTCTCAATCACCTGCTCCACAATGGAGCGGATATCGGCTTCCTTAACCTCCATACGTCAACCCCACCTTCAAAAGAGGAAGTACGGCCGGATATCGGGATGGGGACTGGGGATGATGACCTCCTTGCAGAGGAGTCCCCGCTGGGAAATCACCGTTTTTGCTGCCGAGACGGCTGCCTCCACCTCGTGGACATCCCCCATCATCTTCACGTACGATTTCCCACCCATACCCACCGCCAGACGCACTTCGGTAATGAGGACATCGGCCGTCTTTGCCGCCACATCGGCCGCCTCAATGCTGGCGATGGCCGAAAAGGACTCGACCACCGCTACGGCATCCCACATCTCGCAGACCACCGTCCCCAGAATGGCCGGGATAACCTGGGGATGGAGATTGGGGATGAAGAGTTCATCCACCACGCAACCTTCTCCGGCTTCTTTCCCCGCGGTGAGCGAGGCGTCAACCTCGGCCACCTCACCACTCACCACGATGAGGAATTTCCCCGGACAGATGGTTTTCGCATCAACAACCCTCACCGGTGCAGCCTTCACCATGGCATCCAGGGCCTTGATGCCTATGGCGATGGAATTGAATTCCAGTGCTCCCAGAACGACGATGTCCATTCGTCCACCTCAGCTACCGGGCCTCAATAACCACCCGCTCGTCATCGACAAAGACGACACGCCCCCCGATGCTGGCATGCACACGGGCACTGACCTCTTGCTCTGCCTCTCCCACAAGGTCTCCCTCCTGCACCACATCCCCTACCCTGACCACTGCTTGAGCCGGAGCCCCCGCGTGCTGCTTTAAGAGAAGCTCAACCCGCTCCGGTGGCGGAACCTCCCGCATCCGGAAAAGCGGGCGTTTCTCGTACTCTTCAACCCGGATTCTCCCCTTGACCCGCAACATCGGAACCTTCCGGTACGGAAAATCCACACGGGTCTGCAGAACCCTCTGGGGAAACACCGGTCGATACTGCATCCTGAGGAACTGCTCTTTGATCGCCCGGTTCACCAGTCTCGGAGAGAGCTCCATCGGGCAGGCAATTTCACACAGGCCACACTCGCTGCAGAGCACCGCACGCTCGATGACTTCGGGGGGCACATCAAGCCCAAGGGCAATCTGCCGCATGATCTTGTGTGGAGCCAGGTCATGCCCCAGAAGATACCGGGGGCAGAACTCCGTACAGTACGTGCACTGGCAGCAGGCGGTCTTGCTCTGCCTGATGATGAAGGGAAGGGGCAGGGTCTTCTTCTGCACGAGAACATGGTCCCGGGGGAGGACAAAAAGACCCGAAGTCGTCTTCGTTACCGGAGCCTTCAGGTCGGTGGTCACCGACCCCATCATCGGCCCTCCCACAAGGAGGACGAAGTCGTCCACCGTGGCGCCGCCGCAGTACTCCAGAACCTTCTCAAAGGGTGTCCCCACCCGCACCCGGAGGACCGAAGGCCGGCGAACTTCCCCCTGACAGGTCAGAGTGCGCTCGATCACCGGTTTCCCTTCCACAGCCCGGGCAATGTTCCGGAGCGTCTCAACGTTCAGCACCACCACGCCAACCGAAGGAGGGATCCCTCCTTCGGGAACAATACGCCCGGTGACCTCCCGCACAAGCAGGAACTCATCCCCCGCCGGATAGTAATCGCCCAGAGGGAAAATGCTGAGGCCTTCTTTCCCCTGAGAGGCTTTCCGGAGGGCTTCCTCCGCGGGAGAACCTCTGCCCTTCAGAGCAATGACGCCCTTTCTGGCCCCGGTCGCTTCCATGGCGAGACAGAGACCCGCAACCACTGCTTCTGCTTCTTCTTCCATGACGAGCTTGTCGTTCCCAAGGAGCGGCTCGCACTCCGCACCGTTGGCAATGACCACCTCAACGGAGCGAGAGAGCTTCACATGGGTAGGGAAGCCTCCCCCTCCTGCACCGACCACTCCCATGGCTTTGACGGCTTCGGGAACTGTCATCGCTCTTCTTCCTTCCGGAAGACGACCTGGCCATTCTCTTCTATGCGATCCACGATGCCGACAATGACACAGTCTATGGCCTTCTGGTAGGTGAACTCGGTCTGGCGAGCCGAACTCCCCTGGGAGATAAGGACAACTTCACCTCTTCCACTCCCCACAAGGTCAAGGGCCACCAGGTACTCGCCCTTTTCTCTCCCCCGGGTATCGCAGGCCCGCACCAGAAGGTATTTCCCTCCGGTAATACCATCGTTTTTCTGGCTTGCCACCACCGTTCCAACAACCTTAGCCAGAATCATGCCTTCTCCTCTGGTCACGTGGTCACAACAGCGTCCTTCTGGTACACTACTTTCCCGTCGACTTCAATTTCATCCACAATCGCCACAATGGCGGCATCGCTTGGTTTGCCCTCGGTGATCGCAGTCATCCGGGCGCTGCTTCCTGAAACGTAGAAAACGATTTCTCCCTTTCCTGCCCCGACACAGTCCATGGCCACAAGGTAATCCCCTTTCCCCTGGAGCGTCACAGGGTCAATTTTCTCAAGGAGCAGGAACTTGATGCCCTTGATTTTCTCCTCTTTGCGGGTGGAAACGACCGTCCCCACCACTCTGGCGAGAATCATGGGGTAATGTTCTCCCTCTCAATCCTTTTCGCCGATAGTGATATCCTTCTTCTTGCCGCCCCGACCGAGAGGAAGAACCTCGTCCACATTCGGATGAGGACGCGGGATGATATGGACGGAGACGACCTCTCCAACCTTTGCCGCTGCAACCTGTCCGGCGTCAAGAGCCGCCCGCACTGCCGCCACGTCCCCTCGTACGATAGCGGTGACGTACCCTCCGCCAATCTTTTCGTATCCGACGAGTTCCACCTTTGCCGCTTTGACCATAGCGTCAGCTGCCTCCACCATCGCCGCAAACCCACGAGTCTCAATCATGCCCAGAGCATCTGAGTAGACTTCGCCCATCGTTCCCTACTCCTTTCCATTCGTTCAGGAGGAAGCCGGCGCTCCCTCCTGAGGTGTTATTATTTACACAGATTCTGTCATGTATATAACACAATGCTCTTCTCCTGTCAATGAGGGATGGAGAGTTTCCGTTTTTTCGCTTGAGGCTTTTCTGGTCTTGCGCTAAGGTATTGGGAAGAAAGGAGGAAAGGCTATGCGAGTAGGATGCATGGGAGAACTCCTCGTAGAAATCATGCGGGATAAGGTGGACGTTCCTCTGGGTGTTCCCGGGGTTTTCCTTGGGCCGTACCCCAGCGGGGCCCCAGCAATTTTCGCCGGCTGCCTGGCCCGTCTGAAGGGAGAGGTCTTTTTCGTCGGTGCCATTGGGCGGGATGATTTTGGCTTTCTCGTCCTTGAGCGGCTACAGAAAGACGGAGTGGACACCTCGGGCATCAAAATCCTCGACGACTTCACCACCGGAGTGGCCTTTGTGACCTATTTCAGCGATGGTTCCCGGAAGTTCATCTACCACATCTCCCGGGCGGCTTCAGGGCAGATATTCCCTGAGGACGTGCGGGAGGAGGATTTCGTAAAAGTGGACCTCCTGCACGTTATGGGCTCCACCATGCTCATCAATGAGAACTGCCGGGCTTCCTATGAGAAGGCTATCCGTATCGTCCGGGAAGCGAAAAAGCGCGTGAGCTTTGACCCCAATTTCCGGCCCGAGCTTTTGGGGAAGGACCGGGCCCGGGAGCTCTTCCTGCCCATTCTCAGGGAGAGTTTCATCGTCTTCCCCACCGAAGAGGAACTCTCTGTCCTCACCGGAGAGCAAGATCCCCTGAGGGCTGCAGAGAAGGTACTCTCAGAAGGCCCGGAGATTGTGGCCATCAAACAGGGAAAGCGCGGCTCCACCGTGGTAACGAAAAAGGAAGTGTACACGCTTCCGGCCTTCCCTGTGGAGGAAGTCGACCCCACAGGGGCAGGAGACTGTTACTGCGCCGGGTTCCTGGCAGCCCTCTCCCAGGGGATGAGCGTGGAGGAGGCGGGGAGGTTTGCCAATGCCGTGGGAGCCCTGGCGGTAACCAGAAAGGGTCCCATGGAAGGAGCTCCAACCTGGGAAGAGGTGGAAGCATTCCTGGAGCGTTTCTAAGGAAGGAGGAAGAGGATGTTCCCTCGCGAAACGGTTGACACAAGCCCCATCCGGGAGAAAGCTCAAAAGGCTGGTGTCCCGGTCTGCGATTTCCTGATGCGGAAAATGCAGGAGCTGGCAGGGCTTGAGGGGAAACCCCAGACGCTCCTTGCCGTGTGCCCCAATTCCCGGACGGTCATCCGGGCAGCCCTGCGGGCAGCCAAACGAGCCCGGGCCCCGGTGAAGTTCGCCGCCACGCTGAACCAGGTGGACATCGACCGGGGGTACACGGGGCTCACCCAGGGGGAATTCGTGGAGCTCGTGAAACAGGAGGCCGAGGCCATCCACTTTGAGGGGCTCATCATCATCGCCCTGGACCATGGGGGACCATGGGTGAAAGACCGGCACACTATCGAGGGATGGGACCTCAAAACGTGCATGGACTGGGTGAAGCGGTCGTTTGAGGCTGCAATTGACGCAGGGTATGACCTCCTCCACGTTGACCCCACTGTGGACCGAACCCTGCCCCCTGGGACGACGCTCCCTGTGGAGACGGTCATTGAGCGGACGGTGGAACTCATCGAGCATGCAGAAAACCACCGGAAAAAGCGGGGACTTCCTCCCATTTCTTATGAGGTGGGAACCGAAGAGGTCCATGGGGGGCTTGCGGACCTTGGGGTTTTCGAGCGGTTCCTCGCCGGGCTCAAAGACGCCCTGAAAGCCCGGGGGCTTGAGGGAGTCTGGCCGATTTTCGTGGTGGGGAAGGTGGGAACAGACCTCCACACCACGCTTTTTGACCCCCAGGTTGCCCGGGTGCTTTCCGAAAAGGCCCGATCGTATGGGTCCTTCATCAAGGGACACTACACCGACTACGTGGAGAACCCCGAGGACTATCCGAAATCGGGCATGGGGGCAGCCAACGTGGGCCCGGAGTTCACCGAAGAAGAGTACAACGCCCTGGCTGAGCTCGCCCACATAGAAGAGGAGCTCTTTGCCCGGAAGCTGGTGGTCGAAAAATCGGAAATCCTTGAAGTCCTCACCCAGGAAGTCCGCAAAAGCGGCCGCTGGAAGAAATGGCTCCTCCCTGAAGAAATGGGGAAGGACCTCCTGGAACTCCCCAGAGAGCGGAAAATGTGGCTGGTGAAAACGGGATGCCGGTACATCTGGGCCCAGCCGGAAGTGGTGGCGAAAAGAGCACTGCTTTACGAGAACCTGAAAAGAAACGGGTACTTCCCGGAGGATATCGTCCTCACAGCCATTGAACGCGCTCTTGACAAGTACTTCCGGGCATTCAACCTCGTGGACCTTGACCTTCGGCTTCAAAAAGTCCTGTGAAGTGGTATGATAGAGGGGAAAGGAGGGTATTCCCCCATGAAAGGTCGCCTCTTCTGTGGGGCTGTTTTCGTGGCGGTCGGGGTCCTGGCGCTCTGCGGCTCCCTTTTCGCCCAGGAGGAAGAGTTCACCATCCTCTCCATCCTGCCACCCCCCGACACCATGGTTCCACCGGTGCTCACCGAAATCCGTATCGTTTTCTCCCGGGAGGTCGTCACACGCGAGGATGTTGGGGTTTTCCGGGACTTCTCCTTCCTTCCCCTCTCCATCAATCCACCCCTCCAGGGACAGTTCCTCTGGGAGGATGAGAAAACCCTGGTGCTGAAGCCCAAAGGAGCGCTCCGGGAAGCCACCCGGTACGTTTTCCGTTTCCGGGATGACTTCCGGGATGTGCGGGGCAGGCTCCTTGCCGGACGCCACGACTTCACCCTCTCCACCGAACCCCTCAGGGTCCTTGGCATCAAGCAGGTGGACTATACCGAAGAGGGTGGGGTGGTGCTGGAGTGCAGTTTCTCCCTTCCCGTTCTTCCCCAGAAACTCCGGGGGTTTCTGACGCTCCGGGATGCCCGGGGAAACGAAGTCCCCTACGCGCTCCCCCTGGGTCCGGCAAGCACCAGGCTCTACCTGACAACCGTTCCCCTTCAAGAACCGGTGCTTTCCGTGGAAATCCTCCCCGGACTCACGAGCGAGCGGGGTCCCTTGGGCCTTGAGGGCGCCTACCGGAAGACCCTTGAAGTCACCTACGCCTTTGAGATTCTGGGGAACTGGGTGTACTTCGAGAGCCCTGAGTCCTGTGTTATCACCTTCAATACCTCCACGCCTGTTGACCCGGAAGCCCTGGCTCCCTTCATCCGCGTCGATCCTCCATCCCCCTTTACGGTCCGCCGAAGCTACGGAGGGTTTGCCATTGTTGGACCTTTTCTCCCCAGGGAACGAAAGGTCATCACCGTAAAGCGCGGGGCCCAGGCAAGGAACGGAGCGAAACTCCTTGAGGACTTCACCCAGGCCATCATCATCCCCGATCTCTATCCTTTCGTTGCCTTCCCCATCACCGGGACCTACATCACCGAGGCGCTGGGGGCACGAATTCCCGTAACGCTCCTCAACGTTCCCAAGGTGCGGGTGCTCCTCTGGCGGCTCTACGACAACAACATCCCCATCGCCCTGGCGAACCTCCCCCGGGTTCCTGCCGAGGCCTTAGGGGAACTCGTTTGGGAAGAGACGCTCTTCAACGACAGTCCTCCCAACGTCCCTGTGCGGAAAGCTTTAGACCTTATGCACCTCACGGGAAACCGGAAGGGAACGTATCTCCTCATCGCCCAGGATGCAAGCGATGAGAGCTGGGCCTTCGCCGAGCACCTTGTGGCCTTTACCGATATTGGCATCGTCGCCAAAGTCTTCCCCCAGGGTGTCCTCGTCTGGGCCAATTCCCTGCGGGATGGAACACCCCTTGTCAACGCCTGGGTTAAAGTCTTCTCCCGAACCAACCAGCTGCTCCTTGAAGGAACCTGCGATGAAGAAGGGCTCTTCCTGGGAACTCGGGACATCCCCTGGGACGAAAAGACCAGACCCTACATCGTCACGGTGCAGACCCCGGATGACCTCTCATTCCTGGTCTTAGAGGGTGAACTCTTCGCCACAAGTGGTTTTGACATCACCGGGCGGGAATACCTGCGGAAAGGCTACGAGGCCTTTCTCTACCTCCCCAGAGGAGTGTTCCGGCCAGGCGAAGAATTCAAGGCCCAGGCCATTGTCCGGGGACCGGGGTTCCTTCCGCCGCCAGCTTTCCCCGTCCGGTTTGCAGTGCGAAACCCCCTGGGTCGGGAAATTGCAGAAGAAAGCACCATGCTCTCCCCTCAGGGTGGGGCCACCTTCTCTCTTCTCCTTCCGGAGAACGCCCTCACAGGAGCATACGTCCTCTCCCTGACCCTCCCTGACGGGAAAACGGTTCTTGCGGAGAGGCAGTTCCTTGTCGAGGAGTTCGTTCCTCCTCGCCTCCGGGTTAACCTTCAGGCAAGTTCTCTCTCGGTCACAACGGGGGAGGACGTGAGTGTGGACGTTGCCGGCGAGTACCTCTTCGGCCGGAAGGCATCTGGACTCCCCTTCACTGCCCAGGTGGTCTTTGAGAGCACTCTCCCCTCCTTCCCCGATTTTGCCACCTACACCTTCGGCAACAAAGAAGCGACCTTTTCCCCCCTCACCCTTCCCCTTGGGGAGGGGACGCTCAACGAAGAGGGAAGGGCGTCCTTCTCTTTCACGGTTCCTTCGGACCTCCGCCCTCCTGCCCTCCTCACCGGGAAAGTTACCGTCACTGTGAGCGATCCTGCCGGCCGCCCGGTGAGCGAGAGCCTGAACATTCTGGTTTCTCCCTATCCCGTGTACCTGGGAGTGGCCCTCCCGGAAGGGGAGTTTGAACCGGGAGTCCCCCTTACCATTGCCCTTGTGGCCCTTGACAGAGAGGGAAAGCCGAAAGCAACCGGGGTGAACCTCCGGATCTTTCGGATCCTGCGCCATTTTGTACTCTCCGCCCCGGAAGAGGGAGAGGGCCTGCGGTACCGGGAAGAGGAGGAATGGGTGCCTGAGGTGGAAACTTTCCTTTCCCTTGCCGAAGGGAAGGGAACCTACACCTTCACACCTAAAACTTACGGAGAGTACCTCCTTGAGGTGAGCGAGCCCCAATATCTGAGCACCACCACCCGCAGGTTCTTTGTTTTTGGGCGGTACGGTCTTGCCCCCCAGGGTGAGGCCCTGCCGGACCGCCTCAACCTTGTCCTCGACAAACCCCGATACCGCCTGGGGGAAGAGGCTGTTTTGCGGTACCGGGCACCATTCGCCGGAAAAGCCCTGTTCACCGTGGAAACGGACACCATCGTGTCCGCTCAGGTTGTTGCGCTTGAAGAAAGCGGCGAAATTCGCTTCGAGGTTACCGAGGCCATGGCCCCCAACGCCTACTGTTCCCTCGTGCTCCTTCAGGAAGGCACTCCACAAGAGGGTCCACTTCGGGCTCTGGGGGTCACACCCCTTTTCGTGGACCAGGAAAACCATCGCCTCGTGGTGACCATCACAACCCAAACGAGTGCCCACCCAGGGGAGAAACTCCCCTGCACGGTGATGGTCCGGGATACCCACGGAAACCCTGTTCCCGGGGCCGAAGTCACCCTAAGCCTTGTGGACGTTGGCATCCTTGCGCTCACCAATGAACCCGTCCCCGACCTCCTGGGGTTCTTTTCCGCCAAACGGCGCCTTGGGGTCGGAACCTTTGACCTTTACAGCAATCTCATTCTGGGTGAACCCTCAACAACTCCCCTGCTCCATCCAGCTGGAGGTGCTCCAGAAGAGGCCTTCCTCAAGGCACAGCTCTCCTTCCTCCGTCCTGCATTCTTCAAAATCCTCTCCCTCTTCGTCCCGGGTCTTGTCACCGACAAAGAGGGAAAGGTCACGCTTGAGCTTGCCCTTCCCGATGTGGCCACAACAGCGCGAATAGCGGCCCTGGCCTTTAAGGAAGACCGGCTCGGCACCGGCGCCACAGAGGTTCTCCTTGAGGAGGAGATTGTCGCCGAGGTTCTCCATCCCAGGGCTCTGGCTCCAGGAGACTCTTTTACCATCCCGGTCACGGTTTTCTCGAAAAACGATACCCCCACTCAGGTGACGCTCACCCTTTCGACCAATGACCTCCTCGAGGTTACCCCGAAAGAAGTCACCCTCACCCTCCCACCCCGGGGGAAAGACGTGGCCTACTTTTCGGCAAAAACTTTGGGGATTGTCGGAGATGCGGAGATGACCCTTCTTGTGCGCTTTGCAGAAAGGACAAAGCGCGAGTCCTTCCGCTTCCCTGTTCGTCCGGCCACGCCGAAAATCACCGTCTCCCTTGCCGGAAGCGTTAACCCCGGTGAGGAGGAAACCCTGGACATTCCGGAGAATTTCGTGACCCGGACTTTTGGGGGGCAACTGCTTCTCTCTGGCACTCCCGATGTGGACCTCAGGCGTCTTGCCTCAATCCTCTGGGAGTACCCGTACGGGTGCCTGGAGCAGACGACGTCAAGTGGCTGGGTGGCCCTGCTTCTTCCAGAATACCTGCAGGACCTTGACCCCCTCCTTGCTCCTCGGGCACTGGCCGAAAAACACCTCATGCGGAAGATTCGCCGAATCCTCTCCCTCCAGACCCCTGATGGTGGCTTCAGTGCCTGGCCGGGAGGGGAAAGCCGTCCCTGGGATTCGGCGTACGCCTACCACTTCCTCCTGGAGGCGCACAAACGGGGTGTGGACATTCCCTCCTCATCCCTTGAGGAAGCCAAAAGCTACCTCCTGCGCTTTCTCACCATGCCACCGTACACCACCTGGGAAGAAGAACTCCGGGATTTCTACACTGCCAAAGCCTACGCTGCCTATGTCCTTGCGCTTTCTGGAGAGAGGCCGTTGAGTACCCTTGAGGAACTCCGGGAAAAACGAACGTCCCTCAGGGGGTCAGGAGTCTTCTTCCTCGCCCTCACCTATGCGCTCCTTGGTCAAAAGGACCTTGCCCGTAGCCTAGTTGGGGAGTGGACGCCTGGTTTCTCCGGAGAGCCTCAAAGCGGTGGGGTGTACGAATCGCCCCTGCGGGAGGGGGCTTTAGCCCTCCTCCTTGAGCTTGAGCTTGACCCCACCCACACCCGGGCAACGTACCTTGCGGGGAAACTCCAGGAGGTTCTCAGGGAACGGGCATACCTTTCCACCCAGGAAGCGGCGTTTCTCCTCCTTGCCCTTTCCCGGTACTTTGCTCAGGAAAAGCGAGCCGAAACCTTCGAAGCGAAAATCCTTGGGAAAACCGGCGAGACCCTTGCCTCCTTTAGCGGCAGGGACCGGGCAAGTCTTGACCTCACCCTCCTCCCCTCCCCGCCGTGGACCATCCGGAACGAAGGCCAGGGGAAGATCTTCTACCTTCTCCATACCGAGGGTGTGCCGGCAACGCCTCCATCACCCTGGGACCGGGGCATGGCGGTCCGGAGGACGTACCTCGATGCCTCAGGGAATCCCCTGAAAGACCCTGTTCCCCGGGGTGAGGACATTCTGGTCCTTCTTGAGCTTGAAGCCCCAAGGCCCCTCGACAACGTCGTGGTGGTGGACCTTCTCCCCGGAGGACTGGAGTTCGCCCACTTTGAAACCTCTGGGGAAACCGGGGAAGCAACGCTCACGGTCTTTGTGGATCGCCGGGACGACCGGGTGGTGTTCTTCTTCTCGCACCTTGAAGGGAAGGTATCATACCGCTACCGCGTCACGGCCATTACCCCCGGGACGTTCACCGTAGCTCCAATACAGGCAGAGTGCATGTACAATCCAGGGATATCGAGTCTCTCTGGAGGTGGAACGCTCCGGGTGGAATGATGCGGAAAAGAGGACGCAGCATTCTCTGGAGTGTGCTTGTAGGAGGTGTGGTCCTTTGTGGGGGAGGGATGTACCTTCTCTCCCTCCCCCTTGAGGTGACTCCTTTTTGTACCTATACTTCTTCTTTTGCGCTCTACGACCGGGAGGGACGGCTGCTCTGCCTTCTTCGCTCTCCAGACGATGCATGGCTCATCCCAGTACCCCTCAAAGAGATGGGGCAGTGGATGCCCCTCCTTGCGGTGGAGAGCGAGGACCGGAGATTCTTCAGCCACCCCGGTGTGGATTTCCTCGCCCTGGGTCGGGCAATCTGGCAGAATCTGTGTGCCCGGAAGGTGGTCTCTGGAGCCTCCACCATCACCACACAGCTTGTGCGGCTTGTTCTGCCCCGGGAAAGAACCCTGAAGGTCAAACTCAGCGAATACCTTCTGGCGCTGCGCCTTGAGCGCATCCTGAAAAAGGAGGACATCCTCGAGTCGTACCTCAACCGGATTCCCCTCGGGGGCAACATCAAAGGGGTTGAGGCCGCTTCCTGGTACTATTTCGGCAAAAGCGCAAAGGACCTCACCCTCCTTGAGGCCGCTTCTTTGGTGAGCCTTTTCCCTGCTCCAGAACGGTTCCGGCCCGACAAAAACCCTGAAGGTTTCCTGAAGCGGCGGAATGCCCTTCTTGAACGTCTCTGCCGAAGAGGCATCATCTCTCAGGAAGCATACGCCCTGTACGCCTCTTCTCCCCCTCCCATCCCCCGGGGCTTTCCCCGTCTGGCATACCACGCCGCCTGGTTCCTGCGGCAAACCACGACTGCGTCCCGGGTTGTCTCCTCCCTTTCCTTTTCCCTCGAGGAGTGGCTTGAGCGGTTCCTCAACGAGGCTCTGACTACTTTACCCCGGGAAATCACCGCCTGCGCGGTGGTGGTGGAGAACAGTACCGGCGCAATCCTCGCCTATGTGGGGAACGCCCGCTTCCGCAGAGATCCCGAGCAGGCTTTTGTGGACTGCCTCCAGGCCCCTCGCTCTCCGGGCTCTACCCTGAAGCCTTTTGTGTACGCCCGGGCGTTCGACCGGGGGCTTCTCGTCCCCTCAAGCATCATCGCCGACACCCCTTTTGGCCTTCGCGGGAACGTCCCCCGCAACTTCGACGAAGGCTTCCGGGGACCGGTGAGCTGCGAGATGGCCCTGGCCCTGTCCCTGAACGTCCCGGCCGTGCGGGTGGCTCGAAAGGTTGGCCTTGAGGACGTTCTGGGTCTTCTGCAGACTTTGGGATTCTCCGGGTTGCAAAGGAGCGCCGATTTCTACGGGGACTCCCTGGTCCTTGGGGGATGCGAGGTAACGCCCCTGGAACTCGCCAGGGCGTACACCGCCCTCTCCCGCCTTGGGGAGGCAATCTCCCTGAGTTTCTTCCGCGAGGACGAAGGCCCGCAGAACAAGCGGATATTCTCTCCGGGAAGCGCCTACATGGTTGCCGAAATCCTCGCCGACCGTTTCCGCTTCAACCCTCTCCCGAAAAGGACACTCCCCACGCCCCTTTGTGCTTTCAAAACCGGAACCTCTTACGGCCTTCGGGATGCCTGGACCGTGGCGTACAACCCCCGTTACACGGTCCTTGTGTGGTTTGGGGATCCCCGGGGCCTGCCCCACGAGGAACTCGTGGGGATACGTCTTGCCGCCCCCTGTGCCCTGCGCATCATGGAGCACCTCATGGGGAGAGAACGGGTGTGGTATGGGTGTCCCAAGGATATCGAGTGGCGGGAGGTCTGTCCGGTTTCGGGGAAAATCGCCTCAGCCCGCTGTGAGGGAAAAATCCTTGCACCCTTCCTTAAGGGCGTCTCTCCCCTTGAGGTCTGCGACCTCCACACCACTTCCCCGGAAAATCCATCCTTCCCCTGGCCTGGGGAAGTCCAGGCTGCCCTGGGAAGACCGGACGCCGTTCCTCTTGCCATCGTCTCCCCGGTCCCCGGCCGGCGGTACTTCACCCTTCCCGGTGCGTCTTTTCTCCGTCTTCCTCTCCGCGCCGAAGGGGGAAAGGGACCCATCTTCTGGTTCGTGGATGGAACATACGCCGGACAGAGCCAGCCCGGGGGGACCCTCTTCGTCTCCCTTCCCCTGGGAGAGCATCGCATCATTGCCTCTGACAAAAGCGGCCAGAGCGATACCACTGAGGTTGTGGTGAGCCCTACAGCCTTCGCAAAGACCCGAAGGGATTTCGGAGCTCCCTCGCCATGATCCGCAAAAGGCATACCCCGGCGCTCCAGAGTACAACGGTTCTCGTGCTCTTCTTCCTCCTTCTGAGCTACATCTCCTTAGAGAACGCTGCCTCAATCCTCTCCCGAAAGCTTCAAGAACAGTTTGCCTTTTCTTTTTGGGAAAACGAAAGGATGAAGGACGAATTCGCCCGCTTTTTTGGCCTGAAAAGACCGGAGACGGGAAAGCCCCTCTTCATGCCTCCTCCAATCCTTGCCGACTACGCCGAGGCCCTGGTCTACAAGGATATCCCTTATGGGAAAAAGAAGGGACAGACACTCGATATCCTCGTGCCTTTACGTCTTCGCAGCGACGAAAAGCTTCCGGTGTTCGTCTTCGTCCACGGAGGAACCTGGATTGGAGGCTCAAAGGACGAGGTCCTCTACAGCCACTTCGCCCGGGAGGTCCTCAAAGCGGGGTACCTCTTCGTGAGTCTGGACTATCGGGTTTACCCGAAGGTCCGCTTTTCGGGAATCCTCGGGGATATCCGCCAGGCACTGCTCTGGCTTTTTACCCACATCGAGGAATACGGGGGGCGAAAGAAGTTTGTCCTCTGCGGCCACTCCGCTGGGGCGCACCTTGTAGCCCTGGCCACCGTGCAGCATGGCGTGCTCCCGGAGGATGTCCTGAGGAGCATCACCCAGGTATTCCTCCTGAGTGGCCCCTACGACCTTCCCGCATATGACGAAACCCTCGATATCCCCTTCAAAAACCTCATCCGCCGGGTATTCTTCGACCTCTTTGAGGGGAGGAACAACCTCAGGGAGCTCTCCCCGGTTTTCCAGGTGGAGCACACCCATATCTCCTATGTTCTTGTGGTTGGAGAAAGAGACGAAATCACCCCCAGGGAGCAATCGGAGAAACTCCTCGCGAAGCTCCTTGAGAAGAACAACACCGCTTTCCTCTTTGTGGTCCCGAACGTGGGTCACGGAGGAACGCTTTTTGTCCTCAACCCTGATTTTGACCGGGAGAGGGTCTTTGCTCCTATCTTTCGCACCCTTCTTGAGCAGAGTGCAGAAACGTCATGGTACAATAGGGGAGAATCATGGAGGGGTTCGACTGGTACGGGAACGTCATACTGCCACTTTTTGTCTTCGCTTCCCGGGTAGGCGATGTGAGCCTGGGAACCCTGCGCATCATCCTCACCGCCCGCGGGAAGAGGAGCCTTGCCCCGCTCCTTGGGTTCTTCGAGGTCCTCATCTGGATTGTAGTGGTGAGCCAGCTCATCACCCATGCAAGGACGCCTTTTGCCTTCCTGGGGTACGCCGCAGGATTTGCCCTGGGGAACTTCCTGGGTATCTACATTGAAGAGTGGTTCGCCATAGGGTACGTCATCGTGCGAGTGATCCTGCAGCAGGACGGAGAGCGGCTCTTTTCTGCCCTAAAGCGCGAAGGATTCGGCGTCACGGTTTTCAACGGACAGGGCACCCGGGGACCGGTGAAACTCATTTTCACCGTGGTCCGGCGAAGGGACCTCCGGAAAGTCCTCAGCATCATTCGCGCCGTCAGTCCTTCGGCCTTCTTCTCGGTGGAGGACATCCGGGCAGCCCACGCCGGGGTCTTTCCCAAAGACCAGTGAGGCGGGGGAACGAGGTGACTCAGTTCCCCCAGCGAGCAGAAGAAGGAATGACGAGGACGTACACCGAACGCTTCTTTGGACCATTGAACTCGTAGAAGTAGATCCGCTGGTCCTCCCCAAGAAGGAGCCTGCCCCGGTGGGCGATGAGGACCTCGGTAGGAGCCACAAAGGCCGCACCGGTTTCCGGCTTTTCAAACTCTTCTCTCTCCAGGACCTTCTTCAAGAGGTCATTGAGCGGCGGCTCTGAGGTCCTGGGTTTTCCGGCCTGGATGTTGACCGCCGCATCGCCGTGAGGGACGTAGACGAAGACTCCAGCTTCCTCGACCTGGGCTTCCGCCACAATCCGGGCCACCTGATCCGTGATGTCGATGACTTCTTCTTTCGCCGTGGTCTCAAGCGTTATCGTCTGGAGCATGCGCCATCCCTCCTCTGGCTACTTTGTGGTTTATTGTACCACGCCCATGGTATAATACGGAAAAAGGGTCCTTCCTGGGTGTTCGGGAAGCCGGTGCGAATCCGGCACGGTCCCGCCACTGTGAGAAGGGACGAAAGGCCCACGATGCCACCGGGGAAAGTCCGGGAAGGCGGGTCGAGTAGGCTTGGACCTTCGAGTCAGGAGACCGGCCCGGGAAGCGGTGCTCGTTCTCTGCGGAGGACAGAGAACGGAGCTTTTCTTTTTTGAGGACGATGAGGACCGCCATACTCTTTGCGGCTTTTGGCACAACGCAACCGGAGCCCCTGGAGGACTTTGAGGGCTTCCTGAAGCGGGCACAGGAAGTCCTGAGAGGCGTCGGGGTTTTCTCGTCTTTTGTTTCCCCCACGGTGCAAAGACACCACGGGATGGAAGGTCTCCTCACCACCTTCGGACAGATCCACGACGCAGGGTACACCCGTGTGGTCGTCCAGCCGCTTCTCATTGTCCCTGGAGCGGTGTACACTGCAGTCCTGAACTTCTGCGCTGCTCTCACAACCCTCAGGGATATCCGGGGAAACCCCCTCTTTGCGGAAATGCTCTTCGGACGAGCGCTCCTTGGAACACCAGAGGACCAAAAAGCGGTGGTCGCTGCCTTCACCCCCCTTGTGGCCCCGCACCTCAAAGACCGGGGTACAGCCATCGTCTTTGTAGGGCACGGAAGCAGAGAGGGCGAAAGTGCCTACAGGGAATTCGACAGGCTCGTAACCCGGGCTTTCGGCCCCCAAAGCGGTGTGGTGGTGCTTGAGGGAAGCCCGAACCTTGCAGAGCTCCTCCCAAGGCTCAGAAAGATCGCACAGAGGGTCATCCTCTGGCCCCTCATGTTCTTTACTGGACACCACTTCAAAAAAGATATCGCCGAAGGCCGTGGTTCCTTAAGAGAAAGACTCAGAGAGGAAGGGTTCACGGTGGAAGTTCTCCCCCGGGGACTCCTTCAGGAGGAAACTTTCGTGAGGATGCTCTGGGAGAGAGTGGAGGAACTCCTCACCCATGCGGGGACAGGACATTGAGCGGCTGAGCCTCAGGATGATCCGGAGCATCCTTCCATCCTACGCCCTGCCTGAAGCGTACACCTTCCTCTTTGAGCGGATTGTCCATGCCACGGCCGACTTCTCGCTCCTTCCACTTCTTGTGCTCAAAGAGGGGTTTATTGAGTGTTTCTTCGAGAGCCTGACCCCGGGGTACACCATTTTCTGTGATGTAGCGATGGTGCAAAGCGGTGTGAACGAGAAGCTCCTCAAGAAATCCGGAGTGCAGCTTGTCACCTTCGTGCACACGAAAGCGTGTGACCAAAGATCCAGAAAGCACCGCCTCACCCGGGCGGCGGCCTCGGTGGATTTTGCCTGCGAGCAGGGTATCCGGGGGTTCGTTTTCGGGAACTCCCCCACAGGACTTGGGCGACTCCTTGAGTGGATCGCAAGAGGATACCGGGTCGACTGGGTGCTCGCCTGTCCTGTGGGATTCGTGGGTGCTGCAGAGGTAAAGGAAGAGCTTCTGCGTCTTCCCGTTCCCGCCCTGGTGCTCCGTGGCCCCCGAGGAGGAAGCCCCATTGCAGCGGCCGCTCTGAATGCTTTACTCCGGGAATTCCTGCGGAGGAGAAACCATGCCTGACCCAAGCGTCCTCATTCCCACAACGGGAACCTGTGCCGCCGCCTGTGCAAAAGCTGCTGCCCTGAGGTTCCTTGGCGAATCCCAGGATGCGGTGGAGGTCACCCTGCCTCAGGGAGGGAAGACCAGGGTGGCTGTCGCCACCACTCAGCAGGGCAGGACATGCTGGGCCGAAACCGAGAAACCCTGCGGCGAAGTCCATGACGTCACCGCAAAAGCCCTCATAAGGGTTCGCTTCACCCCGCTTCCCGGGGGAGATATCCTCATCACCGGGGGTACTGGAGTGGGTAAGGTCACCCGGCCGGGACTTCCCGTTCCTCCGGGAGCATGGGCCATCAATCCTTCTCCTCGCCGGCAAATCACCGAGAACCTCCGGGAAATCCTCCCCGAAGGCCTTGGCGGGTGGGTGGAGATCACCATCCCCCGGGGTGAGGAGATTGCTCGGAAAACCTGTAACCCCCTTCTTGGCATTGTGGGAGGTCTTTCAATCCTTGGCACCACGGGCCTTGTCCGTCCTATTTCCTGTGAGGCCTTCCAGGAAACCATCCGGCTGCACCTTCGCCAGCGGGCCCTCCTTGGGGGAGGAGTCTGCCTTGTTTTCGGAAACTATGGAAGAGCCTGGGCCCGGAAACTCGGTTTCCCTGAAGCAGCCACGGTTGAGGTGGGAACTTTCCTTGGATTTGCGCTTGAGGTTTGCAAGAGGGAGGGTATCTCCCGGGTTGTGCTCCTTGGCCAGATAGGGAAGATGGTCAAGGTGGCCGGAGGCATCTTCGACCTCCACCACGAGGTGGCCGATGCCCGGCGGGAAATCCTCTTTGCCCACCTTGTCCGCTTCGGTTTACCGGAGAGGTTCTGGAAAGCAGTGTGGGAAGCCAAAACAGCCGAAGAGGCCCTGGAACACCTCATGGCCTGGGAACGACACCGGGAGTTCTTCGCCTACCTCGCGCAAGAGATTTCTCAGAGAGTACGTACTCGCCTGGGAGGGAAAACCGAAGTGGAGAGCATCCTTTTTTCCCTCCGGTATGGGGTCCTGGGGAGGGGATGAGATGCCACGGGTGGTGCTCGTCGGTGTGGGGCCAGGGAACCCCGAACTCCTCACCCTCCGGGGGAAGGAGGCCATAGAGAGCGCCCGGGTGATCATGGGGCGGGAGGACCTTCTGAGCCTTTTCCCGCACAAGGTGGGCATCCCCCTTCGGGGAGACGAAAAAACCATGCGGGAACTGATCGGCCAGGCTCTTGAGGATTTCGCCGAAGTGACGGTACTCCTCTCCGGAGACCCGATGCTCTTTAGCCTGGCCAAGCACCTTCCCGCTTCCTGGTCCATAGAAATCATCCCCGGGGTGAGTAGCTTCCAGTACTTCCTCGCCCGTCTGGGTATCCCCTGGGATCACTGTGCCATCGTGAACTGCCACGCGACCCAAGACCTCTCGCGCCTTGTCTTTGCCCTGGAACAGGGGGATGGCGTGGTGGTCTTTGCGGGGCGACGGCTCCAGACTTTAAGGATTCTTGCAATCATCGGCGCTCTGCGAGCGCATACGGAGGTTTTCGTAGGAAAAGACCTATCGCTTCCGGGGGAATGGATTGGGCGGGGAACCCCCGAAAGCCTCCGGAAAACCCTTCCCGAGGAGGATGGCCTTTTCCTCCTCTTCGTTCCCCCGGGAAAACGTCGAGGCATTCGCTTCCTTGAGGACCACGAATTCCTCCGGGGTACCGTTCCGCTGACGAAAAAGGAAACCCGCATGCTCCTTCTGGGAATCCTAGAACTCGCCCCAGAGGTAACCGTCCTTGAAGTTGGGGCAGGAGCCGGGGGCATGACCGTAGAGATGGCCCGCCGCATCCCCGGAGGAAAAGTCGTGGCTGTAGAGAAGGACCCCAGGGCCCTCGGGTACCTCAGGGAAAACCTCAGGCGCTTCTTCGTCACCAACGTCGAAATCCACGAAGGTGTCGCGCCCTCGGCCATTCCCGAAAGGCCCTACGAGCGGGTTTTCGTTGGGGGAAGCGGAGGGAACCTTCGGGAAATCCTCAAAAAGAGCTACGCCCTCCTTGAGGCGGGTGGCCGAATTATCTGTAGCGCCGTAACGCTCAGGACTCTGGAAGAGGCCACAGCAACCCTTGGCACGCTCTGTGGGGAGAATGTTGGGGTCCTCTCCCAGAGCATTACCCGCTTTGTGGGGGGAAGCCGGCAGGGCCAGTCCCTGAACACCGTCTTTATCGTCTGGGGGAGAAAGCTATGAAGACCGTGTACTTTGTCGGAGCCGGACCGGGAGACCCGGAACTCCTTACCCTTCGGGGGAAAAGGCTTCTTGAAGAGGCGGACTGCATCGTGTATGCAGGGTCTTTGGTGAACCCAAAAATCCTTGACTTTGCTCGAGAAGAAGCGGTGAAAATCGACAGCTCCCATCTCTCCCTTGAGGACATCGTCGACTGTATCGAGCACTTTGTGCAGGAGGGGAAGATGGTGGTGCGCCTCCACTCCGGAGACCCCTCGATTTTCGGCGCCCTCACCGAGCAAATCGCCGCTTTGAATCGGCGAGGGATTGCGGTAACCGTTGTCCCCGGGGTCTCCTCGGTCTCGGCCGCTGCGGCATGTCTTTGCCGGGAGTACACCGTTCCCGGAGTGAGCCAGACTCTCATCGTCACCCGCTGCGCCGGAACCACCCCCGTCCCTGAAAGGGAAAAACTGTCGCTTCTTGCCGAACACCGTGCCTCCATGGCCATCCTCCTCAGCGCCCACCTTACCGGGGAAGTCCAGAGAGCCCTCCTTGAGGCGTACCCTCCCGAAACCCCCACTGCTTTGGTGTACCACGCCACCTGGCCTGACGAACAGATCCTCACCGGAACCCTGGGAGAACTCGAGCGTCTCTCAGAAGCCCTGCACCGTCGGGAAAGCACCATTATCCTCGTGGGGGAGTTCCTGAAAGCCGAGGGCAAGCGGTCGTATCTTTATCGGAGGAAAACCCCATGACGGTCGTCATCGTTCCCTGCGTTGCCTCTTCCTTCCTTGAGAAGACCATACTGGACTTCTTCGGGGAGAAGGCCTTCCTCTGGAGTGGTCCACCAAGGGAAGCTTTCGAGAAACTCTGGGAGCGTACTGACCTTTTCGTGTGTATCGGAAGTCTTGGTATTGTTGTCCGACTCATAGCACCCTTCCTCAAGGACAAGAAGGAAGACCCGGGAATCCTCTGCATTCCAGGTTCCGGGGACTTTGTCATTCCCCTTTGCGGGGGACATGAAAAGGGGGTGAATGCTCTCGCCCTTCGCCTCGCCCGTTTCCTGAAAGCCCGCGAGGTGCTGACTACGGCTTCTGAAGCCTTTGGCGTTTTCACCCCCAGGGAACTCGCCGAGCGCCTGGGGTGTGCCCTTGAGGGAGACCGGGAGTGCGAGAAGGCAATCCTTGGTCTTCTCGCCCGCGGAGATCGGGTCCCTCTCTTCGTCGACGACCCTTTTCCCCTTTTGCCCTTTCCCGGCTACGACACGAGGCCCCTCACCGGGCCGCTACCTCAAACCTGCCTTGTGCTGAGTGAACGGCTCTTTCCGGAGACCTCTGCTCTCTTCCTCCGGCCGAAAACCCTTGCCGTGGGCCTTGGCTTTCGAAAGGCGTGCAACACCGAACGCCTGGTCGCCTGCATCAGGGACTTTCTCGAAAGTCAGGGCTTTGCCCTCGCCTCTTTGGGAGAACTCGTGAGCATCAGCCGGAAAGCAGAAGACCTTGCCCTCCTTGCCGAAAAACTCGGGGTGCAGAGCGTTCTTGTTGACGAGGACGTTCTTCGAGATATCCCTGCCCCCTCGCCCTCACCCTGCGCCGAAAAACACCTCGGCCTTCCGGGAGTGGCTGAACCGGTGCTCCTTGCCCGGGGGTACACGCTCCTTGCCCCTAAAACCGTGTACCCCGAGGTTGCGCTGGCTTTAGGGAGGAAACCGTGGTCCCGAAGGGGGAGTCTGCTCCTTGTCAGCTTAGGAGATGGGGCAAACACCATAACCCTTGAAGCCCTTGAAGCTTTAGAGGAAGCGGAGGTCATCCTGGGGTACAGGGCGTACCTTGACCTTCTTCCCCCGCGCTTTCGGGGAAGGGCTCTCCACCGTTTCTCCCAGATGAAGCAGGAGGTGGAACGGGCGAAAGAAGCCCTGCGTCTTGCCCGATGTGGCAGCATCGTTGCCCTCGTTTCCGGAGGGGATGTCGGGGTTTTCGGAGCGGTTTCACCGGCGCTTGAAATGGCCCAGGAAGAGGGGATTCCCTTCCGTGTCGTTCCCGGGGTGAGTGCCGTATCCTCCGCTGCCGCTCTTTTCGGATCTCCCCTTGTGAAGGGCTTTGCTGTGGTGAGCCTGAGCGACTACCTCACCCCCTGGGAGGAAATCCAGAGAAACCTTGAGCGGCTTGCCGGAACCGACCTTACTGTTTCTGTGTACAACATCGTCGGGCGGGGGAAAGAAGAGAAAATCGTCTTCCTCAGGGAAACTTTCGCCAGAGCACGGGGTCAGGATCTCCCGGTAGGGATTGCGCGGAAAGGAGGGCAAAAACGCGTGGTGAGGCTCTGCGATCTCCGCCCTGAAGACCTCGATATGTCGTGCCTTCTCCTTATCCCTCCAAGAGGCGTTCAGAGTCTCGGCGATGTCCTCATCGTTTCGAGGGGGTACCGGTGGTGAAGCTCATCCTCATCGGGACCGGACCCGGGGAACCGGACCTTCTCACCCTCCGGGCCGCAAGGTACCTCAGGAAGGCTCGCCTCGTCTTTGCTCCTCTTGCCCGATCCGGGGAGAGCCGGGCGTACCGGACCGTCAAAGAATTCCTCCCCAAAGACACCCAGGTCGTGTTCCTTCCCTTTCATGACCAGGAGGATTTCGTTGCCCTTGCCCGGGAAGTCGTCGGGGCGATTTCCTCCGGACACCATAAAGAAGCGGTGTTCCTTGTCCTTGGAGACCCCCTCCTCTACTCGTCGTTTTTCCGCCTCTTTTCTGTCCTCCGCACACTCCTTCCGGACCTCACCTTAGAGGTCATTCCCGGGATCAGCGCCTTTCAGTTAGCGGCAGCGTACGCCACCCTGCCCCTCACCCAGAAAGAGGAAGTCCTCACCCTTGCCCCCGCAACCCTCCCCGAAGACAGGCTCAGGGCACTCGCCGGGCTTTCCGACACCCTGGTGCTCTACAAGCTCACCGCTCTGAAGGACAGAGAGCGCCTCGAGCATCTTGCAGCAGCGTTCCCCCTCTGCCTTCTTGGAGAAGACCTGGGAGGGGTAAACCGCCTGACGTTCTCTCCCTCCTCTTTTGAGGGGATTTCGTACCTTTCGCTTCTTGTCCTCAAAAAGCACCCACCCCATGGTACAATACCAAAAGAGGGGGTCGAGACGATGGAGAACTTCGAATTCCACAATCCCACACGGGTACTCTTTGGGAAAGGGACCACAGACCGTGTTGGCGAAGTCTGCGCCGGGTTCGGGAAAAGGGTGCTTCTCGTGTACGGCGGTGGTAGCATCAAACAAACAGGACTCTATGACCGGATCCAGCAGAATCTCACCCAGCACAACCTCGAGGTCTTTGAGCTTCCAGGTATCAAACCCAACCCTACCCTGAGCAAGGTCAGAGAAGGGGTGAGGCTCTGCAAAGAGAAGAACATTGAGGTCGTGCTTGCTGTGGGTGGCGGCAGTGTCCTCGACAGCGCCAAAATCATCGCCGCCGGGGCGTGCTACGAGGGCGACCCCTGGGACTTCTTCATCGACAAGAGCAAGATCCCCGGAAGGATTCCCCTTGTGACTGTTCTGACTCTGGCAGCCACGGGTTCAGAGATGAACCACAATGCGGTCATCACGAACGAAGCAACGAAAGAGAAACTCGGACTCGGGCATCCGGCGCTCTTCCCCGATGTGTCGATTCTTGACCCTGAAAACACCTTTACCGTCCCGAAAGACCACACCGTCTACGGCATTGTGGACATGATGGCCCACGTGTTCGAGCAGTACTTCCACAAAACCCCCGAAACCCCCCTCCAGGACCGCCTGGCAGAAAGTATCATGAAGACCATCATCGAGTACACCCCGAGAGTCCTCGAAAACCCCAAAGACTACGATGCCCGGGCCACCATCATGTGGTGTGGGACACTGGCTCTGAATCATCTCCTTGAAGCAGGCGTTGAGGGCGACTGGTCAAGTCACGACATCGAGCACGAACTCAGCGCCTTCTACGACATTCCCCACGGGGCGGGCCTGGCTATTATTTTCCCCCAGTGGATGATGTACGTCCTTGACGAAATCCCGGGGAAATTCGCCCAGTTCGCCGAGCGGGTGTGGGGCATCCCCCGCGCAAACCAAAGCGACGAAGAACTCGGAAGGGCTGGCATTGAAAGGACCCGACAGTGGTTCCGGGAGATCGGTGCCCCCACAACACTTCGGGAGGTGGGCATTGGGGAGGAGCTCCTCGAAACCATGGCGGAAAAGGCCACAAAACGGGGTCCTCTGGGCTCGGTGAAAAAACTCAAAAAAGAAGACGTCCTGGCCATCCTCAGGATGTGCCTGTAACACCTGGAAAAACCCTTGAAAAAAACTGGCCCCGGAACGTATCCGGGGCCAGTTTGTCCCAGGCCTTGAAAGAACAAACCTCGCCGTCTTTGCGTGACTTTCTGAAAACCCCAAAAAGGCGGAAACCCCTTCCGTTCCCCTGAAACTGTCCAGAAGGAACGGGAGATAAGGAGGGAGGGTTTCCGGGAAATCCTCAGCAACATCCCGGTGATGCGAAAAGCGGTGAGCACCCTGCGTATGACCCTCAAGGCCCTGACCCAAGATATGTCCTGGGTTCCTGTGATATGAAAGACTGTAATCTGGATGAGTGAGGGAAAGGAAACCAGATCAGGAAATGAAACCATGGAGAGGGTTTTCAAAAATATCCCTACAATAAGTTGACGCTATCTGGACCTATACACAGAGTGGATAGGTTCACAGAGATCTGCAACAGGTAGGGTAGACAAAAAGGTGCAGGACCCTGTATCCTAACTCGGTGTCGAAAACCCTAAGAGAAGGGAGGCCCTGCACCTACATGAAGAGTAGCACAAAGGGAGCAAAAAGTCTATCGGCATATTCTGGAGATCCTGCACCTTTTGAGCTTCCCCCATGGAAGCTCCATTGCTAAGCTCGCTAGAATCCATGGACTCTCCAAAAAAGCCAGGATTCGCCTTGAAATCCTCGACTTTGCTCAGCCCCTCCTCTTAGCCGTCACCTGCGAAAGATTGAATAGCCCAAAGCCTCCTTTCGGTGGAAGAAAAAGTTCAACCCCAGAAACCTCCAAAGCCCGGAAGGATAGGTCCAGAAGACCCAAAAAGGTCCGGAAGCCTCAGTGGACCTCAGAGCTTGTGGAACGGATTCAAAGACTCCGGGAGGAATTCCCCTCTTTGGGGAAGGCAAAGCTCACCGTCCTCCTCAGGAGAGAGGGTTTCACTGCTTCTTCCTCCACCGTGGGGAGGATCCTCAAATCTCTCAAGGCCCGGGGTCTTTTGAGAGAGGGAGAGAAACCGAGGAAGGTTTCTGTCACAGGGAATAGAAGGGGACACCAGAGACCCCATGCCCAGAGAAAACCCAGAGACTACAAGGTGGTATCCCCAGGGATCTTGCCGCCATCGACACTCTGGACATCCGTCCCCTTCCTGGAAAGGTGTATAAGCAATTTACCGCCGGAGATCTTATCTCCAGGTGGGCCTATTCCTCCCTCCATTCCAGGGCTACGGCCAACCTCGCCAGGGTGTTCCTCGAGGAACTCCTCAGGAAGTGCCCCTTTCCAGTGCGGGCTATTCAGGTAGATGGAGGAAGTGAATTCTATGGGGAGTTTGAGAAGGCCTGTGAGGAATACGGTATCAAGCTCTTCGTCCTTCCTCCAAGGTCTCCCATATCCGTGGAGTGGTGGAACGGCTCAATCGGACCTTCCGGGAGGAGTTCTGGGTGCACTACGAGGAGGAGGTGGATCTTAACACCATGAATTTCCACCTCAAAAGGTGGACTGAAAAGGTGTATAATCGGAAAAGACCGCACTGGAGTTTGGGATACAGGAGTCCTTGGGAGTACCTGAGGGATACTGGATTTGTTGAGTGTCCCACATGATGTGGACCCGTACACAGAGTTGACAGCAGGGCGTATTTTGTGTTATCTTTTAGGTAAAGCGGCCTGGTGATTTGGAGAAGGCCCAGAAGATAGTTAGTTATCCTATCTTCTGGGCCTTGTATTTTGAGGGGGTGGAAGTTGATGGAGTACTTACAAGAGCTTCCCGCGAAAATGAAAGCAGTTGTAAACTATGCCCCTTTTGATTTTCGTCTTGAGGAGGTCGATGTTCCCAGTATTGGCCCAGGCGAGGTGCTGATAAAAGTTGGTGGTTGTGGTATTTGTGCTGGGGACGTAAAAACTTTCCATGGTGCTAAAAGGATATGGGGTGGAGACGGACAGCCTCCTTATGTCCAGCCACCAGTCATCCCGGGACACGAGTTTTACGGTCAGGTTGTAGCTTTGGGCGATGGTGCGGGGGAAAAGTACGGCCTTTCATTAGGAGATTGGGTTGTTTCAGAGCAGATCATTCCGTGTGGTGCCTGTCGATTCTGTAAAAGAGGAGAGTACTGGATGTGCGAGGTGCATTACATATACGGTTACCAGAAGGGGGCGTCAGATGGGGGATTTGCCGAGTATGCTAAGTTGCCTAAGAACGCTATTAACTACAAATTGCCTCCTGGATTCCCCTTGAAAGTTGCTCCTTATGTTGAGCCTTTAGCATGCGCAATCCATGCAGTCGAAAGAGCGGAAATACAACTTGAAGATGTTGTAGTGATTGCAGGAATGGGGGCCCTTGGGCTTGGTATGTTGCAGGTAGCAAAATTAAAGAATCCGCAACTCTTAATAGCTATCGATGTGGTTGAGAAGCGTCTGGAATTGGCGAAAAAGCTCGGGGCTGATATAGTGATGAATCCCGAGAAAATCGATGTAGTTGCAGAGGTCAAGAAGCTTACGGATGGTTATGGTTGCGATGTTTATATCCACGCGAGTGGCCATCCGAAAGGGGTCATTCAGGGCTTGCAGATGATCAGGAGGTTGGGAAGATACGTCGAGTTTAGTGTCTTTAATGAGCCCACAACGGTAGACTGGAGTATTATTGGAGATGTGAAAGAGTTGGACATACGTGGGGCTCATTTGAGTCCTTATACCTATCCTCTTGCGATTTCCTTGTTGCATCGTGGAATTGTTAAGGCTGAAGAAATCATCACTCATGAATTGCCCCTTGAAGAATTCAAAAAAGGTCTTGAAATTGCCGAAAATAGCAGAGTATCAATTAGAGTTGTCTTGCGTCCTTAATAAGGCTATAAAAGGGAGTGGTCACCATCGTTAAACACATCCTATGCTGCTTTGTTTTCACAATGTTGATTATTGTCTTTCTTTTTCCCATGTTCTGGACTGCAACGCTTTCGTTTAAGACGTACACTGATATCGTGTCAAGTGTGCCCAAATTTTTCTTTTCTCCTACCTTTGTGAATTACCGAGGACTTTTTACCGGTGAAACCGGTACGACTTCCTTGCCAATTACTGCGCCCAACTTTCCACGCTATTTCTTGAATGGACTCATCATAAGTGGAGGGGCTACTCTTTTAGCTATGCTTCTTGGAGTACCTGCCGCTTATGTGCTGACACGGGCCAGATTCAGGAATGAGAGTACGAGGGAAAACATGGCGTTCACAATTCTGAGCTTCTGGTTTGGCCCTGAGTTGGCAATTACGATTCCTCTGTATCGTATCTATCAAAAACTTGGACTTTTGGATAGTTACCTTGGTCTCATCCTGGTTTACCAGCTGATTGGAATCCCTTTTGTGGTCTGGATGAGTCGAAACTATTTCCTCGACATTCCTGTTTCTGTTGAGGAAGCTTGTCTTGTAGATGGAGCGAGTAGGTTGCAAACTTTCCTGAAGGTTGTGTTACCCCTTGCAAAGGGCGGGTTGTCTGCAACAGCTCTTTTAACGTTTCTGTTCTGCTGGAATAATTTTGTTTTTGCTCTGGCTGTCGGGGGAGAGAGAACAATGCCGGTAACTACTGGATCCTTAAGTTTTATCAGATATGAGGCGGTTCTTTGGGGGCAAATGGCGGCAGCGATTGTAATCTCCGCGATTCCTGCCATTCTCTTAGCTCTTCTATTGCAGAGACATATAGTGCGAGGATTAACTTTTGGTTCTGTGAAAGGTTGAGTCTAATATGAAAAAGTGGATTCTCATCCCTGCAATTCTGGTGCCGATTCTCGTGGGAGTTATCCCATTTGCGTACGGAGTATATTTGTCCTTTACCGATTGGAAAATGGCCAATCCCCGAGCTTCTTTTGCTGGACTCGCGAACTATTTCTTCCTTTTCAAAGATAGGACCTTCTGGTCGGCGGTAGGCATTTCTTTCCAGTATGTTGCAATGGCTGTATCTGCAGAGCTGGCCCTGGGAAGCTTGTTGGCTTTTCTTCTTGCCAGAAACACCCGCGGACAGTGGTTTTTTAGATCTGTTATCATCCTCCCCTTGACCATCGCGCCTGTCCTTTCTGCGCTTATGTGGAAACTCATGCTTTCTACCCAAGGTGGCGTAGTGAACTATCTTCTGGGTTTTGCCGGGATACAGCCGATTCCTTGGCTTGCCCAGCGATCAACTGCGCTGTTCACACTTGCAATGATCGATGCTTATATTTATACTCCTTTTGTGGCATTGATTCTTTTCGCGGGTCTCCAAAGTCTTCCTCGAGAACCTTACGAAGCAGCGCTTGTTGACGGGGCATCTGGATGGGGCTGTTTCAGGTACATTACTTGGCCTCTTTTGAAGCCTTTGGTATTGGTTTCAACCATGTTTCGGTTGATTGTGTCTTTCAAGATATTTGACACTATCTATGCTACTACTGGTGGCGGGCCAGGTACAGCCACGACTAACCTTCATTTGTGGGTTTATCTGGGGGCCTTCCGCTACGGTGACATGGCCTACGCTATGAGTGGAGCAGTCATTCTCTTCCTGGTCATTTATGCTCTCGTGTTTATCTTTGTGAAGCTGTGGAAGGAGGCAACTGCGCATTACTGATGCAAAAAAGGGGGTGGGAAAAGGCTAAGAAGGCTTTTGGCGATAGTTGGTAGTGCATTGCCGGTGTAAGGCAAAACACGGAGTGATGGTTAAGCAGAACGAAGACAATGATTAAAAATAAAGACTGGGGGTAGAGGAAATGAGGAGGTCAGGGTTCCTGCTCGTCATTGGGATCGTGGTACTTGGCTTGTGTGTCTGTGCTGGTGCCCAGGGTTTAGACGTGTCTGCGTTTGAGAAAAGCCCGGTGAACTGGAAGCAGTTTGAAGGAACAACCTTGAATCTCCTGCTCTGCAAGCACCCAATGCAAGCTACGTTTGAGAAGCTGGTGGGGGACTTCGAAAAGCTTACAGGAATAAAAGTCAACATTCTAGCGCTTCCGGAGCAACAGTTTTTTGAGAAACAGACTATGGTTTTAACAGGTAGTTCTCCAGAATTTGATATTGTAATGACCTCACCTATGTTGAATTGGAAGTTTATCCCCGGAGGGTACTTAGAGCCTCTTAACTCATATATTGAAGACACTTCGCTTACGGATCCTCAGATTTTTGACCTTAGCGATTTCTTCCCAATGACTATTGAAGCAAGTAAAGTTGCTGGCAAGCTCTATGCGATTCCTTACCAAGTCGAAGCTTACTGTCTCTATTATCGCTCCGATATTTTTGACAAATACGGAATTAATCCCCCCAATACTCTGGAGGAAATATACGAAGTAGCTAAGAAGGTCCAGGATGGCTTTAACAATGAGGGCGTCACAGGAATCATCCCCTTTGTTGTAAGAGGTGTACGGGGAGCCGGAACAGTGAATTCAGCTTACCTGAGTCTCTTTTCTTCCTATGGTGGTCGTGATTTTGATGAAAACGGTAAACCAGGGATTTACAGCGAGCCAGTAGTACACATGACAGAACAATGGATAAAGCTAATTAAGGACTTTGGTCCCAAGGATTGGCCGAGTCTGGACTGGTATGACGTGAAAGAAGCCCTTGCTTCTGGTAAGGCTGTCATGGTTATTGATGCCGACCACTGGGGCGCAGAATTGGAAGATCCGGCATATAGCCAGATTGTTGGCAAATGGAAAGCAACACATGTTCCGGAAGGACCAGCTGGAATCAAGTCAAACATCTGGGCGTGGTCGGTGGGTATGAATGCAGCGTCCAAGAATAAGAAGGCAGCGTGGTTGTTCCTTGAGTGGGCTGCCAGTACACCTGTCATGTTAGTGGCCTCAGCTCAGTACAATAATCAGACACCAACACGCAATTCGGTATGGAACGACCCCACCGTGGTTGACATTACAAGTAAATGGGGTAATGGTACATGCCGTCCTATTGTAACCAAGAATCTCGAAGAGTATGCTGCTCTAAGATGGACACCGAACCCCAATGCTTTTGCTCTTAGTGAGATGTGGCAGGAACATCTCCAAAAAGTTTGGAGCGGTGAGATGACGGCTGAGGAAGCAATAAAGGAAGTTCATGCCCGAGCTGAAAGGTTAGCACCTCCAAAGGACTGGTTGAAGAAGTGAGAGTTTGGCTGTAAGACCCGTTGTTGCGCGCCCTCGGACCTGTTCCGAGGGCGTTTTTGTTGATGGTACTCACTACTCATATAGCCCACCATATGTTATGAATGTCTTTTGGGGATGGGGCCACGAACTTAGCTGAACTTGCTAAAGTCGCTCCTTCCGAAGATGCTTCCGAAGAGTTCTTAAGGATCAAGGGTGTTCTCAAAACCTTCGATGCCTGTCCCTTCTGTAGCAGTGTTAAGTGTAAATCCAACCCAAAAGAACAAACCTCACCATCCAGAGTATGGTAGAAGTCTTGTTAGTGAAAAACCACCAAAAACACCCTGGAGGTGAGGTTCCATGGATATGGTACAGCAAATCCTCAAAGGGTTCCAGAGGTTCTGAATTATTCTCCACTTTTCTGAAGCAACTGGAGCAAAGGATGAATTTCCAAAAGTTAAGAAAAGGTTCTGGGAGACCAATGAACAGTTGTGGGTAAAGACATCCTGAGGGTTGTCCTCGAAGCCAAAGATGAGGAAATCTCCCGGGAAAAAAGACAGGACCTCCTTCCAAGTGGTCCGAAGAAATGACTAAAGAACCATCCTCACCCTCTTTGGGGATGTCACCTTAAGGAGTACCTCCTACCGGAAGAAGAGCAACCGGGAGTACCGACACCTTCTGGATGACAGATTGGTTTCAGGAAGCAGAGAAGAATTGACCTCTTTTGGAAGCCCTGGTTCTCTTTACCAGAAAGCCAGGAGGGACATCCTCCCCAGAAACTGGGAACTCACCGTCAGTCCTGAGGTGGCGAAAAGACTGGTCCACAACCTGAGGAAAGACGAGGAGAAGGAAGAAATTTCAGAGAAGAAGCTGAAGCCAGCAAAGAAAAAGCTTCCCTACCTCTTCATTAAAGCGCTTGATGCCGTGTCCCTCTCTAGGAGAAGGGGAGAGGGGGAAGAGGGAAGCTAGAGTCCTTGCGAAACTGGTCTATGTCTATAAAGGAAGGAAGACTCGGGTTCAGGGATAGTCAGGCTCAAGAATCCCTACTACTTTGCCGGTTACTATGAGGATGTCGAAGAGCTCTTCCTGGAAGTCCTCGAATATCTGGGGAAACTCTGACCTCAATTCGGTAAAAGAAATCTTCCTCTGCGGCGATGATGTCTCTTGGATTAAGAAAGGACTGGAGATCATCCCCAGGGCTATCTTTATCTTGGATTGCTTTCACTTTGCCAAACGCATCCGGAAAGCCCCGTCTAGGATGGTTCTGCAGAGAAAATTTGGGAAACCACAGAAGTAGGGTTCCTTGGGAAAAGGGCAGACCATGCGAGCCATCTCCAAGTCCTGAAGTCCAAGAGGGACTCAGCCAGCTCTAATCCTTGAGAATCCAAAAAGCAAGAAGCTCTCCCCTTCCACCCTTGACAAACCCTTTCTCCCTTCTCTATACTTGACTTAACCGGTTCAGTAAACCGGTTCAGACACACCCATGATGACCATTGCCGAAATCGCTCGTTTGGCCGGAGTCTCGAAAGCCACGGTCTCCAACGTCCTCAACGGACGGGTGGACCAGGTGAGCCCTAAAACCCGGGCTCGCATTGAGCGCATCATCAAAGAGTACGGGTACGTCCCCAAAAGGGCTGCCCGAAGCCTCAAATCCAACCGTACCCGGACCATTGCGCTCCTTTTCCCGCATCTCCCCGCCAACCTCATCGCTAACACCTTCTTCTTCCCGGGGTTTTTGAGCGGTGTTGCCCGGGCCTGTGAGGAGGCGAGCTACCAGCTTCTCATCACCACAAGCGCAAGATCCTGCGATACCGAATTCCACTATGAGGCGCTGGTTCGAAGCCGGAGCGTCGACGGATTCATCGTGAGCGAAATCTTCGTGAACGATCCCCGCTTTGTTGTCCTTCGGGAGTTCCGGATACCTTTTGTGAGCATCGGTAAACCCGAAGGTGAGGACATTTCCTGGATAAGCTGGGTGGACCACAACCAGGAGGAGGTCTCCTACAAAGCAGTACAGCGGCTCCTTGAGCTGGGCCACAGGGACATCGTGTTCCTTGGCCTTTCCCGGGGGCGGGTTTACACCATGCAGCGGCTTGCCGGGTACAGTAAAGCCTTGAAAAAGCGTGGCATCCCCCTCCGGGAAGAGCTCATCCTCACCGAGGAAATCGAGAAGGATAAGGTAGCCGAAAAACTCGAAAAGCTTAAAGAACAGGGCATAGCCTTTTCAGCGCTTTTTGTTATCGCCGAGTCCTTAGCCTTGAGCGCCCTGCGGGCCCTTCAGGATCTGGGTTTCCGCATCCCCCAGGATGTGTCGATTCTTGGGAACATCGAAACCGACAACTACCGCTTCTATGTCCCTCAGCTTTCAGGTATTCGTGTGCGGACGGAAGACCTGGGGTATGAGACTGCGAGGCTTCTCATCGACCTCATCGAGGGGAAAGTGCAGGGGCCGGTGGGGAAGTACCTTGAGGCGGATTTTGTGGAAGGATGTTCCATTGGACCATGTGGTGAGAGGAGGTGAGAACCAGAGGCGTTGAGTAAACGTCTGGCACAATCCAGGGTGTTCCAAAAAATCCTGAGAAAGGAGGACATGTGGTATGCGGTGGTATCGGTTCCTTGGCATTGTGGTGTTTCTGGGTCTTTTCCTTGCGGCTTTCGGTGGAGCGTCCGCCCAGAAGATCACAGTAACCATTCAAGATTACTTCGACCCTGCGGGAGGGATGGCAAAATTCGTCGACCGGTGGGCTGAAGAGTACATGAAAAAGAACCCCGACGTTGAGGTCAAGCACGTGTACATTCCTTTTGCCCAGCTCCTCCCCACCATCCTCCAGCAGGCCCTCACGGGAACGCTCCCGGAGGTCGTCATGGCCGACAATCCCTGGGTCCCCAACCTCATCAAGGCCGGCGTGTACCTTGACATCACCGATAAAGTGAAGGAGTGGGGCTGGGAGAACTGGGAGGACTTCTTCAAGGGCCACCGGGACCTCACAAGTTCCGACGGAAGGGTGTACGCCTTCCAGGTTACCACCAACAACCTCGCCCTCTTTTACCGGAAAAGCCTCCTTGAGAAAGCAGGAGTTGCCGAACCTCCGAAGACCTGGGCAGAGCTCAAAGAGGTTAGCGCGAAAATCAAGGAAGCCCTCGGCATTTACGGGTTCGGCTTCTGCGCTACCGCAAGCGAAGAAGGCACCTGGCAGTTTGAGCCCTTCCTGTGGAGTAACGGCGGAAGCCTCCTGGAACTCGACCAGAAAGAGGCTATTGAAGCCCTGAGCTTCCTCGTGGACATGGTGGAGAAAGGGTACACCCCCCGGGATGTCGTTAACGTCTCCGGCCAGGGCGACGTCACCCAGTGGTTCATCAACGGTGAAGTGGCTATGATGGAGAATGGGAACTGGGAATTCGGCTGGCACCTCACTCCGGATGTTCTGGAACAGCTTGGTGACGTCGGTGTTGACGCTCTGCCTGTTCCAAAGGAAGGCGTAAAGCCCATCGTGCCTTTCGGTGGAGAATGCTACGGTATCGGCGCAAACACGAAAGACCCGAAAAAACTCGCCGTTGCCTGGGAATTTCTGAGCTTCATTGCCTCCACCGATGGGATGCTTGCGGCAAACCTCGAGCACGGGGGACTCCCCACCCGAGCCTCGGCAGCGGAAAAGATTGCCGCTCAGAAACCCATCCTTGCTCCCTTCCTGGAGCAGGCAAGATACGCCCTGCCAAGACCCCTGGTGGGTGGTCTTGAGAAGTATCCCGACGTGTCCTCAACTGTCTGGACGGCGATCCAGCGGGCACTCACCGGTATGAAGACGCCTGAGGAAGCCCTGAAAGAGGCCGCTGAGGCCATCCGGGGACTCTTCTCTCCGGAGGAGTACGAGGCGTACCGGAAACAGGCCCGGGAACTCATCGCCGCTGCAGCACAGTGACAAAGCGGGGAGGGGCTCTCCCCTCCCCGGGAAGGATGAGCATCATGAAGGGAACAAAGGTTGCCTACTTTTTCCTTCTTCCGGCGCTACTCTATGTCCTTCTCTTTGGGCTTTATCCCCTTCTGTACAACATCTTCCTGAGCCTCCGGGATGTCACCTTCATCACCTACATCCAGGGAACCGCCCGCTTCGTGGGCCTCGGCAACTACAGAGAACTCTTCGCCAACCCCATTTTCCAGCGAACCTTTTCGAACACCCTCCTCTTCACCGGTCTTTCGATTCTCTTCCAGTTCACCATTGGGTTCCTCCTTGCCCTCCTCTTCACCCGTTCTTTCCCCCTCAAGGGGGTGCTCCAGAGCCTCATCATGGTCCCCTGGGTCCTGCCCATCATCGTGAGCGGTTCTTTCTTCCGCTGGTTCTTCAGCGACAACGGGATGCTCAATGGGTTCCTCCTTGCCTTCCGGCTCATCGAACGACCCATCCCCTGGATCACAAGCGGTCATCTCCCCATTTTCTCTGTGACCATGGCGAACATCTGGCTTGGCATCCCCTTCAACTTCGTCCTCCTCTACACCGGCCTTCAGGGAATTCCCGAAGAGCTCCTTGAAAGCGCCGAAATCGATGGGGCCACAGGATGGCAGAAGGTGCTCTTCATCATCACACCCTTGCTGCGACCAGTGATCCTTGCCACCCTGACCCTGGGGTGCATTTTCACGGTGAAGGTCTTTGACCTTGTCTGGATCATCACCCAGGGAGGACCGGGAGACGTCTCACACCTCTTCAGTACCCTGTCGTACTCCTTGGCCTTCAACAAGCTCCACTTCGGAAAGGCCTCTGCTGTCCTCATCGTCATGGTCCTTGTCGTAGCCCTGCTTACGGCGCTTCTCAATCTCTTCCAGAGGGAGGTCTGACATGAAGCGGAAACACCACCGGTGGAAATGGACGGTGTACGCCCTCATCCCCACGGTGATTGTTATTCTCCCCCTCTACTTCATCGCCATTGCCGGGTTCCAGAGTGTGGCCGAAATCTTCCACAAACCTCCCCACCTTTTCCCTCCCAATCCCACCCTCGCCTACTACCGGGATGCCTTTGTGACGCTTTCCCTGTACCTGAAAAACAGCCTCATCATTGCCCTGGGAGTCCTCTGCGTTACCCTCCTTGTGGCCCTCCCTTCAGCCTTTGCCCTTGCCAAGTTCCATTTCACCCTGAAAAGGCCTGCATCGTTGATTCTTGCCTTTACCCAGGTGCTCCCGGCCACCGCGGTCATCATCCCGCTTTTTCTCATCTTCAACCGCATTGGCCTCATCAACAACTACCTGGGAGTGATTTTCGGGATTTCTGTCTTCACCATCCCCTTTGCCACCATCGTCCTCAACGCGTACATTCAGGCCATTCCCACCGGGCTTATGGAGGCGGCGCTCATTGACGGTGCAGGGTTTTTGCGGATATTCCTGAGTATCATCTTGCCTTTGGCAAGCCCTGCCATCGCCACGGCGAGCATCCTCACCCTTATCCTTGCCTGGGGGGATTTCATTTTCGCTCTCTCTTTTCTCAAAGAACGGACACTCCAGCCCATGAGCATCGGGCTCTACAATTTCATCGGACAGTACGGTGTCCAGTGGAATAAACTCCTGGCGGGGAGCATGATTTTCGCCGTCTTCCCCCTGGTGGTGGCCCTCCTTGCGGGGAAGGCAATTGTCGCGGGACTCACGGCAGGAGCGTTCAAAGAGTGAACCTGGAGGTGGTGAGCTGTGCGTTTCCATCGTGAAGGAAAACGGCTTGTGGCAGAGGGAGGTGGCGAGCTCATCTGGGTTGAACCCTTCGGGCGGGATTGCCTCCGTTTCCGATCTTCTCTGCGGGGACGCATTGAGCCTCTTGACTGGACCCTCCTTCCTCAAAACGAGGTGGAGCCAGAAATCACCATAACCCCTGAAAAGGCGACCATCCGGAACGGGAGAATCACCGCCGAAATCGATGCCCGGGGAAGCGTCCGCTACAAAGGCCAAAACGGGCAGGTGCTCCTTGAGGAACTCTGGATTGACGGGAGGGTGCTGAATGCCGACCTCCTGAAGGCCAGGAACTACAAGGCCCGGAGTTCCGAACTCTTCCACATTGCCCTGTACTTCAAGGCCCATCCCGAGGAGCACTTCTTCGGCATGGGGCAGTACGCCAACGACTGCCTCGACCTCAAAGGGTGCGTCCTGGAACTTGCCCAGCGCAACACCCAGGTGAGCATTCCCTTCCTTCTGTCCTCCCGGGGATACGGATTCATCTGGAACAACCCCTCCATAGGGAGGGCAGAGCTTGTGCGCAACCACACCCTCTTTGTCGCTGAAGGAGCACGGCAAATCGACTACATTGTCATTGCCGGGGATACCCCAAGAGACATCCTCCGCCGCTATGCCGAAATCACCGGGAAACCGCCCATGATTCCTGAGTGGGCCCTGGGATTCTGGCAGTGCAAGCTCCGGTACCGGACGCAGGAAGAGCTCCTCGAGGTTGCCCGGGAGTACAAAAGACGGGGCCTGCCCCTTTCAGTCATCGTCATCGACTTCTTCCACTGGCCCCACCAGGGGGACTGGAAGTTCGATCCCCGGTACTGGCCGGACCCCCAGAGAATGGTCCAGGAACTCCAGGAACTCGGCGTGAAGGTCATGGTCTCCATCTGGCCCACGGTGGACATTCAGAGTGAGAACTACCGGGAGATGGCCGAGCGGGGGTTACTCATCCGGACGGAGCGGGGCATTCCGGTCCTTTTCACCTTCCGGGGCATCACCACCATCTTCGACGCCACGAATCCTGAAGCCAGGAAATTCATCTGGGAGAAGGTGCGGGAGAACTACTACCGCTACGGCATCAAGATGTTCTGGCTTGACGAGGCCGAGCCGGAATTCGGCATGCCCGGGTTCGGGTACGACAACGTTCTCCCCTACGACTACGATAACCTCCGGTACTTCCTCGGGAATGGCCTTGAAGTGAGCAACATCTACCCCTTCTTCTACGCCCAGGCCTTCTTTGAGGGGATGAAAGAGGCCGGTGAAACCGAAATCGTCAACCTCATCCGCTGCGCCTGGCTTGGGAGCCAGCGGTTTGGTGTCGTGGTGTGGTCCGGAGATATCCCCTCAACCTTCGAGTCCCTCCGGAAACAAATCAAGGCCGGCCTCAACATGGCCGTCTGCGGCATCCCCTGGTGGACCACAGACATCGGGGGATTCTACGGTGGAGACCCGGAGAGCCCGAGTTTCCGGGAACTCATCGTTCGCTGGTTCCAGTTCGGGGTGTTCTGCCCCATCTTCCGCCTCCACGGATTCCGCCTCCCCTACCCCGAAGACCCCAACCGCTGCCCAGCGTATGAACTCACTGGGGGACCGAATGAGGTGTGGTCCTTTGGCGAAGAGGTGTACACCATTCTCAAAGGGCTTCTTTTCCTTCGGGAACGCCTGAAGCTCTATATCCTCGAAGGGATGAGGAAAGCTCATGAGGAGGGTATCCCCTTCATGCGACCGCTTTTCCTCGAATTCCCCGAAGACCCCACCTGCTACACCGTGGAGGATGAGTACTTCTTCGGACCAGACCTCCTCGTTGCTCCGGTAGCCGAAGAAGGGGCGAGGAAACGCCGCGTGTACCTGCCAAAAGGTGCCCGCTTCACCGACCCCTACACAGAGGTCACCTACGAGGGGGGCCAGTGGATTGAAGCCGACGCCCCGATAGAACGCATCCCCGTTTTCCTACGGGATGGGGCAAGACTCCCAATCTGCGAATAGCACCACCTCCCCCCTTTCCTCAACCCTGTTTTTCTGGTATACATGGGGAGAGTGGTACCCACGAGGAAGGGGGGAGATGGTGGAATCGTTCCTTTGCGATTTCCCGAAGCACATTTCCGAGGGGTATCGAAGGGGGAAAGCATCCGCCACAAAACCCCTTGCCCGCCCGCCAAAGGGCATTCTCTTCTGCGGCATCGGTGGTTCAGGAATCAGTGGAAGGATTCTTGCCCATGTCCTCAGGCCTTCTCTTTCGCTTCCTTTCCATACCATCTCCTCTCCTCCCCTACCCTCCTGGGTTGACGAAAATACCCTGTGTATAGCCTCCACGTACTCGGGGAACACCGAAGAGACCCTGGCCCTTACCCGGGAAGCTCGGGAAAGAAAAGCGCTGCTGCTTCTCCTTTCCCAGGGAGGTACGCTTGAAAGGGAAAAACACGAAGAGGACGTCTTTGTGCCCCTCCCCGGGGGCCTGCAACCCCGATTTGCCCTGGGGTACATGGTCGGAGGGCTCCTTGGGGCTTTTGAGGGACTCTTCCCCGGACTCTCTTTCGCCCGGGACCTTGAAGAGACGGGGAAGTACCTCGAGGAAATCATTCCCACGTATGCTTCACCTGCAAGTTCCCCGTACCGCATAGCAAGGGACATAGCGGGTACCATTCCGGTCTTCGTGGGCATCGAACACTCCACAGATTTTGCCGCCTGGCGATTCAAGACCCAGTGCAATGAGAACGCCAAGCACGTGGCCTTCGCAAGCATACTTCCTGAAGCCATGCACAATGAAATCGTGGGGTTTGCACATCCTGAGACGTTGCCCCTGTCGTTTGTCTTCCTCCACGATCCAGAGGAACCAAAGTTCTGCACCACCATGGCCCGAGCATACCTGAGGCATGTGGCAAAGAGAGACTGCAAAACCTCTGAAGTATGGGCCCAGGGAACAACACCTATGTGTCGTGCTCTATCCCTTGTGGCCTTTGGAGACTGGCTGAGCATGCATCTTGCCCGGATACACGCTGAGGACCCCGGCCGTATTCCAGCCATCACACACTTCAAGCGGTTTTTCAGGAAACTCGAGTGTACCTTTGATGGAGGGGAGAAGAGATGAAGCGCAGCGTCTTTGCCTGTGCAGTACTGTTCTGCCTCGTGTTCTTCCTGTGCAGGGAGGGAGTGGCAACACCGTTCTCCTGGACGCTCCGGGAAATGACCGGCATCCCCGGAGATATCATCCTCGAGGGCCCGGAACCCTCTGTTTCCCTCTACCTCCCAGTCGTCCCCGGGATGCGCCCGAAAGAAACGGTGCTCTCTCTGGAGTACGTTGCCTCTCCGGCTCTCCCCCGTGGCGCAACGCTTTCAGTATACGCCGAAGGGGTCCTCCTTGCCTCCTGGGAAGTTCGCCCCGGGGAACACCGTGTTCAGATCCCCTTCACCCCCCTTGAGGGGTTCGAGCTCAAAGACACACTTTCAGTTGACATCCGGGGAAACTTCTGGCGGAGCGAGAACCTCTGTGAGGACCTTCTCTCCCGGGACCTCTTCGTCCGCATCCGTCAAGCAAGTCGTCTCTTTGCGGATCTCGATGAAGTGAGCTGGACCGTCCGGGACTTCCTCCGTTTCCCTGCCTCGCGTATTCGCATCTTTCTCCCTGAAGACCTGTCCCCGAAAGAACTCCTCGGTGCGTACCTGAAGCTCTTTGCGTTCCTCCGCCGTTCCCGGCGGGAAGTCACCACCACAACGCTGCCCCCAAGGCTCCCCGAAAAAGGGGATACCAGAGAACTCTCCATCGTTCTTCGAGAAAGAGGCCTTCGGGACATAGAGCTTTCCGGGTCGACGCTGTATCTCACCCCGCAGGGGGTACAGGGCGTTCTTGCTGAAGCCTCGCTCCTCGTGGACCGTTCCTTCAAGGTCTGGAGTCTGCCTCTCTTTTTTGAGAGAAAACACACCCTCCGGGACTTCGGCATGCGGAGTACGACCCTCCGGGGCATTGGAGAACTCCGGCAAACGGTGTACTTCACCCTTGCAGATCTCGGCGGGATCCCTGCCTCCCTTCACCTGACCCTTCTTTCCTCAAGCACGCCCCTTCCAGAGACCCCGAAGGGGGAAGCGCTGCTCAAGGTCTTCCTCAACGGCAATCTCGTTTTCACCCGGAAGATTCCAAGAGCAACACGGAGAGGTATCCAGAAAGACACCGTTTTCCTCCCTCCGGGGCTTCTCGGGCGGGAAAACGCTCTTGACATTGTCTTCTCGTACTTCCCGGAAGTTGGAGAATGCCGGCGGGGAACCATACCTTTTGAAGCCACAATCTTTGAGCAGTCGTATTTCTCCGGCACCTTCAGGAGAGTTCCGGATACCATTACCTTTGCCGACGCCCCCACGGTGTTCTCCGGAAAGGCCTGGGTTGTCCTTCCTGAAAAGCCCTCCCTCGAAGAAGTCGAAGTGATGGCACGACTCTACAGTGCCCTCCGGGAAATCGACGCAACTCCCCTTGCCCTTGAGGTGGTGCACACCATTCCCGGGGCACGGCGGAAACCCCTGTCCTTCTCTCTCCCTGCCTTTCTCAAAGCGCTCAAGGAACGGGATTTCCGATTCGTCCTCACCCCACCACCTGTGCTTCGGGAATACTTCCTCGTTTTCGACAGAGAAGGGAAGTTGCTCTCGCAGACCCCCGTCTCCCGCAAGGATGAAGCCCTGGTACTCGCTCCCCTGCCATACCTTGAAGCCTCTGTCCTCACCCCTGATACGCCACTTGGAGTGCTCGTAGCACAAAAACTCCTGGGGAAACCGGCGCTCATCTTCACCCCCATCGGGCGCAGAGACGTTGCTTACAGTGCCTTCCTCACGCATTTCACGGGCGCAGGAACGCTGCGCGCCATGAAGGGGAATGTGGCGCTCTTCACCCCGAAGGGCTGGGGAGAAACGCTTGTGGCCGTACGCACTGCTTTTCCCCTCGAAGAAGCCTTCCTGCGGTGGCGGCTCCTGATCTTTGCCGGTGCCTGTGTCGTCCTTTTCGTATGGTGCCTTACCCTGTACCGGAAGCTCGTCCGTGCAAGACCGCTATGACCCGGAAACTCCTTGGCGACATCCTTGTATCCCGGGGGTATATCAGCAAGGAAGAACTCGAAGAGGCCCTGCGCCTTCAGAAAGAAAGTGGAAGGCTTCTTGGGGAAATTCTCGTCTCCCGGGGCCTCGTGCACCCGGTAACGCTCTATGAAGCTCTGGCCGAGCAGGGCAATTACCTCTATGCAGGAAGGGACCTCGAGAAGCTCCTTGAGAGTATCGACCCGGGTCTTGTCCTTCGTTTTGACCCCCAAGACCTCCTTGGCCTTGCCCTGTTCCCCCGCCGCATTGAGAACGGCGTGCTGGAAATCCTCACCCCCTTTCCCGACAACAGGGCCCAGGACATCTGGCTTGAGGAGACCTTCCCCCAGGTCCCCGTAACCAAGATCCTCATCACCCCTTACGAACTCGACTGGCTCCTCCACTTTTTCTTCAAAGAGCGTTTTCTCGCCGAAGCCACTACCGGGCTTTTCTTCCGAGCCCCGGAAGAGTCAGCCGCCTCTCCCCTCGTTCCCTGGCAATGGGGAACCCTCACTGCGGTGCTTTTCGCCCTTCTTTTCGGAGCATTCTTCGCGCCACAGGCTACAATCCGGACACTCTTCGCGGTCATGAACTTCCTTTTCCTCTCCCATGTCCTCTTCAAAACCATCGTGGGAATACGGGGAGCAGGAAAAATAGAGTCCGTCGAAATCACTGGAGAGGACCTGGCTTCCCTTAATCCCCGCACACTCCCCGTGTATACCATCCTTCTGCCCCTCCACCGGGAACCAAAAGAGGTCTTAGAGCAACTCGTGGCATCCATCCGCTCCCTTGATTACCCCCAGGAAAAGCTTGACGTGCTCTTCCTCATCGAGGAAGACGATGCAGAAACGCTCCAGGCCTGCAAGGAAGCTCGTCCTCCCTACAACGTCCGCTTCATCCTTATCCCCCGGGGAAACCCAAAAACAAAGCCCCGGGCCTGCAACTTCGGTCTTGCCTTTGCAAGGGGAGAATTCCTTACCATATACGATGCGGAAGACATCCCCGAAAAAGACCAGCTCAAAAAAGCCGTTGTCGCCTTCTCAAAGCTCCCCAGAGAGTGCATCTGCCTCCAGGCAGCTTTGAACTTCTACAACCCCACCCAGAATCTCCTCACCCGCCTGTTCACCCTGGAGTACTCTTTCTGGTTCGATTACCTCCTCCCCGGACTCTTTCACCTTCGCCTCCCTATCCCCCTTGGGGGAACGTCAAACCACTTCCGGACCGAGGCCCTGCGGGATCTTGGTGGATGGGATCCCTTCAATGTGACCGAAGACGCGGATCTCGGCATGCGGGCACATTACCGGGGCTTTCGGGTTGGTATTCTCCCGTCCACAACCCGCGAAGAAGCCAACAGTCGAATCAGAAACTGGATTCGCCAGCGATCCCGGTGGCTCAAGGGGTATCTCCAGACGTTCCTCGTCCACACCAGGCGACCCCTTTACGCCCTCCGGGCCTCAGGCGTTCGAGGACTCCTGACCCTCTGGCTTTTCATCGGTGGAACACCTCTTGGGTATGCTGCCTCCCTCATGCTCTGGGGGGTGTTCTTCGCGTGGCTTGCAACTCGCGGGAGCTTCCTCAACGCCTACTTTTCCGGAGCGCTCCTGTGCATCGGTGCGGTGAACCTCTTTGTGGGAAACCTCCTCGGTGTCTACTTCTCGATGTTTGCCGTCCTCCGGAGAAACCTCGACCAGCTCCTGCCTGTTGCCCTTCTCAACCCCCTGTACTGGATGCTTGCAGGTGTAGCTGCCTGGAAAGGCATTGGGCAGCTCTTCTCCCGGCCCTTCTTCTGGGAAAAAACCGTTCACGGGCTCCACAGGGGGAAGCAACGATGAGACAGAAAGGCGCGCTGTACGGCGCACTGGGCGTTGCAGCCCTTCTGGGCATCATCAGCACCCGGGGAACCCCTGTAAATCCAGAGGTTCGCTTTTTCCTCCTTCGCCTGCTTTCAATCCGGAGCCTCCCTGACCCCGCCCGGGGAATACTCACCACCTATCCTCCGTTTCCCCTGCTCCTTGCTCTGGCCTTCCGCGAATACTTCCCCCTTGTCACCGGGTGGAGTACTGCCTGGGCACTCCTTCTTGTCGGGGTAAAGCGGGGGAACCTCCACTCTGCCCTCCTTGTCCTCCTTTCTCCGGTCTTCCTCTTCGGGACCCTGATGCGACCTGCCCTGACACTCTTCTCCCTCTTTGCTGCCCTGGGATTCTCTGCGATTCTCCAGAGCGTCGCGGAGGAGAACCTCGAAAGGCTTCTTCTGGGAAACCTCGCCTTTGGTTTTGGCGCCTGCCTCCACCCTCTGGGGCTCTGGCTTTCGCCCGTTTTTGCGTCCTGCGAGGCCTGTTCTCTCCGGGTACCAATGTATCGCCGGGGAACACTTGCAGCACTTGCTCTTTTCCCATTCCTCGTCTTCCAGAGCATAACACCCTTCTTCGGCTGGGTCTATGAAGGGTACGCATGGATTTCCTTTCAGGACCCGGGGTTTTCCCTTGAAGCCTTCCTCAGGGGCGAAAGCATGACTCCATGCGCCCAGAACTTTCTCCTTGCACTGCCTTTTCTCTTCGCCGCCTTGTTCTCCGGACCCCTCCGTGCTCTGATCTTCTGGGGCATTTTCGTTCTCTCCCTCCCTGCGCCTCACCTTACAGTTCCCTTTGCTTCCCTTCCCCTTGCGTTCCTTTTTGCCCTTGATCCGGAACCCAGAAAGGGAACCCTGTTCTGGATCCTCGCAGGGAACGTTCTCGGCTGGGTGCTCGTTCTCTTCGGATTCTTCCCGTGTTGAGGACAGAAAAAACTTTGTGTTACAATAGGAACGCCTATGGGGACAGCAGTTGCAGTGGCCAATCAAAAAGGCGGCGTGGGGAAGACGACAACCTGCGTGAACCTGGGGGCGTGCCTTGCCGAGCGGGGGGAACAGGTGCTCATCGTGGATATCGACCCTCAGGGGAACGCCACAAGCGGCCTGGGCATTGAGCGGAGAACCCTCACCCAGTGCGTGTACGACCTCCTCATCAACGGCGTGGAAGCGGGAGAGCTCCTCAAGGAGACCGAGGTCCAGGGCCTCTGGCTTCTGCCTGCCACGATCCGCCTGGCAGGAGGAGAGGTGGAACTCGCCACCCTGCCCAACCGGGAGACCCGTCTCAAGGAAGGACTCAAGCACCTTGTGCCGAGCTTTGACTGGATTCTCGTGGACTGTCCTCCTTCTTTAGGATTGCTCACCATCAACGCCCTGACTTTTGCCCATGCCGTTCTTGTCCCCATCCAGTGCGAGTACTACGCCCTTGAGGGGCTGGGTCAGCTCATGACCACCATCACCATGGTCCGGAGCGCCTTAAACCCCCGCCTTGAGCTTCTGGGGGTGCTCCTCACGATGTTCGACCCCCGCACCAACCTCTCCCAGCAGGTGGTGGACGAGGTGCGAAGGGTCTTCCAGGAAAAGGTCTTTCGTTCTATCATCCCCCGGAGCGTCCGCCTGAGCGAAGCCCCAAGCTACGGGAAACCCATCACGCTCTATGAAGGAACCTCAAAGGGGGCTCAGGCGTACCGGGAACTTGCTGAGGAGGTTCTGGAGAGGGTCCATGACAAAGCGTGGTCTCGGTAAAGGACTTGAGGCACTCATCCCGGGAGCTGGGCTTTTTGGGAACCGCACCATCCAGGAGGTTGACATCGAAAAACTCCACAAAAGCGACCTCCAGCCCCGCACCCATATGGATGAGGAACGGCTTGAAGAACTCGCCGAGTCCATCCGCCAGCACGGGATCCTCCAGCCAATTCTTGTGCGCAAAAGCCCTGAGGGCTTTGAGATCATCGCCGGAGAACGGCGCTGGAGAGCAGCCAAAAAAGCAGGGCTCAGGACCGTCCCGGTGATTGTCGAAGAGGTTGATGAAGAGAAAAAGCTTGAGCTTGCCCTCGTCGAGAACCTCCAGCGGGAAGACCTAAACCCCATGGAACTTGCCCGGGGGATCAAAAGGCTCATGGAGCGCTTCGGGCTCACCCAGGAAGAAGTCGCCGAACGCCTGGGGAAAAAGCGTCCTACGGTAGCCAACATCCTCCGGCTCCTTGAGCTCCCCGAGGATATCCAGAAGCTCGTGGAAGAGGGAACCCTCTCTTTAGGGCACGCTAAGGCTCTCCTTGGACTTCCTGAAAAAGAACAGCGAGCCCTTCTTGAGGAAATCCTCAGCCGGTCGCTCTCTGTGCGGGACACCGAGCAACTCACCCGCCAGAAGAAAGCGCGGGAAACGATGCCTGCAAAACCTCCCCAAAGCGAAGAGGCGCACATCGAAAACCTCCTCACCCACTACCTCGGTACCCGGGTCCGGGTGGGGAAAGGAAAAATCACCATTGCGTACCGTGACCTTGACGACCTCAAAAGGCTTTACGCACTCATTGCGCGGGCAGAATAAGGAGGGGTAAGGGTGAAGCGTCACCTCACGGTATTCTGGATCAGTCCCCTGCGGGGGCAGATGCGGCGTCTGCACCTGCGGTGGCAGACACTCCTTCTTGGATTCGTCATCCTCTGCGTAGGTATCGGCCTTGGCATCGGGGGCGTCCTCTGGTACCAGTCCCGGATGAAGCGGGAACTCTTCGCCACCATGGCGAGAATCGAGGAAATGCGGAAAAATCTCATGGTCCTTGAGGCCCAGAAAAAGGAACAGGAAGCGAGGATCGAGCACCTCACAAAGGAAGCGGAAAACGTGCTCAACGAGCTCAACAACCTCCGGGAGCTCGAACAGAAGGTGCGGGAGGTCATGGAAAAGAGCCTTCAATCTCAGCTCAAAAGGCTTGGGGTGAACCTGTCGCTCTCAACGAATGAAGTACAGACCTGTATTCCCCTGCACCGTTTCCTTGCGGGGCTCTTCCTTGCTCCCCAGGAGGGCGCAGGAGGACCGGAACTCGCTGCTTTCATTCCTCTCCCCTCGCAGACGCTCCTTCCACCGGTCACCCCTCAGGACCTTACCACCCGTGCGCTTGAGGATACCCTCATCTGGCTTCGAGGGGAGATTCTTTTGCGGCGAAAGGCCTTTGAGGAAATCCTGGATCTTGCGCAGAAGAGAGACCGGATCCTCGAAGTCGTTCCCTCCCGCTGGCCCACCTGGGGAAGAGTCTCCTCAAACTACGGCTGGCGGCGGGACCCCTTCACTGGCCGCCGGGCCTGGCATACCGGCGTGGACATTGCCGCCCCGCTGGGGCGAAGCGTTGTGGCTGCTGCCGAAGGTCGGGTGGTCTTTACGGGGTGGAACGGCAATTACGGCAAGTGCATCATCATTCGCCACGACTTTGGGTTTGAGACAGTCTACGGGCACCTCTCAAAAATCCTTGTGAACGTCGGTGACCGGGTGAAGAAGGCGCAGAAAATTGGAGAAGTTGGGAATACTGGCCGGAGCACCGGCCCACACCTTCACTATGAGGTTCGCCGCTACGGCAAGGTCGTGAATCCCTGGCCCCATCTCCCCTGAGGGGAACAGGCGCTTTTCCATGAAAGTATTGGAATGAAAAAGACACTCGCGAAGGAGGCGAAAGGGAATGCGGAAGTTCATCGTCCTCTGCCTTGTCGCTGTGCTCATTTCCGGAAGCGTCGCTTTCGCTGCAGTGGAAAAGGTGAAGGTCAGAAAGATTGACATCCTGAAAGTTCAGAACGTCCCCGAAGTTCGGGTGGAACTCGAGGTCCAGGGAAGCGGCACCATCTTCGTCCAGGCCTCAACCGACTACGACAAGTACACCTACGTCACCGAACCCGTGACCCTTGAGATTTCCTCACCTCAACCCTTCTTCGTTCTCCGCTTCCCTAAAGGAGACTTTCGTCGGGTGAACCTCCTTGAGAACCTCAGCGAGGAAATCCCCGAATTCGCCGAAGGGAAAAAGGTCGTGGTGTACGTGTACGAGGCAAAGTACACTTCTTCTGAGGGGCAACCCGAGGACATCAAGCAGGACATTGCCAGGTACGGGTATGCCCTGCGAGGGGTTCTTGCCAAAGGGACAAAGGAAATCCAGCTTGCCAGGAAATGAGGGAAATGCCATGAACCAGCTCTACCGGGAAATTGCCGAACAGCCTGAGGTCTTCCGCCGTATCGCCACAACCTACGTGAACGAGGAAACCTTTGTGTCCTGGTATGAGGACCACCCGGGAACCATCTACCTCACGGGGATGGGGAGCTCCCTCTTTGCTGCCTATCCCGCCTACCTCTACCTCCTCTCCCGGGGGTTCCCGGTGGTGTACATCGACGCTTCAGAGCTCCTCCACTACGGCCTTCAGGGAATACGGGACGTCGATACCCTGGTGCTTCTCTCGCAGTCGGGAGAGTCCTACGAGGTCCTTGAGATCCTCAACCGCCTGACTTCCCGCCCGAAGACCCTGGCCTTCACCGCTTCACCAAAGAGTACCCTTGCCCGAAGGGTCACGAAAGCCATCGACATTTTAAGCGGCACAGAATACGCCGTTACCGCCACGAAAACCCATACCGCAACACTCGTTACTCTCAACCTCTGGGCCATGGCCCAGGCAAAAGATAAAGCAACCTTCCTCCACGCTTCTTTAGACCTTGAGCTCCTTGCAGAAGAGGCTGAACGCCTCATCGGGACTTCCCCTGAGTGGACCAAGAAAACGCTCAAAAGCCTCGAGTTTGCCCAGGGGGCAGAAACCAGGGTCCTCATCGCCCGGGGGCCTGCACTGAGCGCGGCCTGGCACGGGTGTCTCCTCATGTACGAGTGCGCCAAGGAGACGTTTCTGAGTTTCTCCGGGGGACAATTCCGCCACGGCCCCCTGGAGCTTGCCGTAAAGACCATGTTCGCTATTGTTCTTGCCCTTCCCGGGAAGACCCAGGAACTCCTGGTCCGTCTGGCAGAAGAGCTTGCCGGGCGGGGCGTGGGGGTGCTCCTTGTGGGCGCAACGCTTGAAGAGCGGTACAACCTCAAGGTCCTTCCGCTGCACTTCCCGAACGAATACTTCGCTCCTGCACTCTCGGTCATTCCCATTATGCTCCTCGCCTACACCATGGCCGAAGAAAAGGGGATAGAGCCGGGGAAGGCTTTTCTCATCCAGAAAACGACTCTGAGGGAGTAGCCATGCCAAAGGTCTTTGTGGTGGGGAACGTGAGCCTTGACCTTGTCCTTGGGGGTATCCCCGACTACCCCGACTGGGGGACGGAGGTGCTCATCCCCGGCTATGTCATGCGCCCCGGGGGAGCGGCGAGCAACGCTTCCCTTGCGCTTGCGGCTTTAGGGGTCCCAACCTTCATCGTCGCCACGGTGGGGAAAGACTCCCTGGGAGAAGAGATCCGGAACCACTTTGTGAAAGCAGGCATCCGGGTGGACTTCCTTTCCTTTTGTCCCACAAGGCAAACGGCTATCTCCGTGGGAGTGACGAATGCCCAGACCAAAGAGCGGAGTTTCCTCACAGACCTCGGAGCCCAGGAATGCCTGTCACGAGAGCACCTGGAGGCGATATCTCCCCTCCTTGAGGAGAGAGACTTCCTGCTTCTTTGCGGGTACTTCCTCTCACCAGGACTCAGGGTCCCGGAGGTCAGAAACGTCCTTTCAGGTTTTGGGCAGCGGGGTGTCACGATGCTCTTTGATACGGGTTGGCCCACCGAAGGCTGGACCGAAGATGTGCGGGAGGAAATCCGGACCCTCCTTCCCCTCTTTGACTACTTCCTTCCCAACGAAAAGGAGCTTGAAGGTGCAGGAGGGAGAGACATTGCGCTTCTTCCCCGCAAGGGAACCATCGTCAAGCAGGGTGAGCGAGGGTGCACCGCCTACACCAGGGACGGGGTGTTTTCTGCAGCTACCCTCCAGGTTTCTGTGACCGATACCGTGGGTGCAGGAGACTACTTCAATGCCGGCTTCATTTTTGGGCTCCTTGAAGGATACCCTCTCCCCCTTTCCCTGCGCTGTGCAACCACCGTGGCTGCCCTCAACATCTCCACATCCCCTGAGAGGAACAACCTGGCAACAAGGAACACCCTCACCACCATGCTCTTTCCGGGAGGGGTGCCCCGGTGAACCTCCCCCTTCCCCGGGATGTTGCTCCGGGTGTGCGGCTTACTGCCTGGCGCATTGTGGAGTTCTCCTTTCAAGCACTTGAGGGACAGGACAAAGGGGGGTTTGACGTGTACCCGGAAATCCGGGTGACGAAAAACTCCCAGGGACAAAACGAGGGTCGTCTCCTCCTAACCATGAACTTTTTTGGGGAAGGACCGCAGGGTTTCACTGTTCACCTCGTGGCAGAGGCAAAGTTCGCCGGGGAAGACCTTGAGGCGGAGAAATTCGCAAGCATCTGCCGTACCCAGGGGGCGGCACTCCTTGTGCCTCCCCTGCGCCAGTTCGTTCAGGAGTTCTTAAGCCGGGTGTACTCCTGATGCTCCATCGCTTGCCCTTTCGCCATACCCGCCGCCTCCGCCGGATCCTCACCACCTTCTCCCGCTACGGTTTCCCGCTCCTTTCCAGAAGGTTCCCTCTCCTGGAGCGCCTGGGCTTTCTGGTCTCCCGGGAGGCTCTGAAACATCCGCCTCAGGAGAACCTCCGCCGGATTTTCGAGGAACTCGGGCCCACCTTCATCAAAATCGGCCAGATTTTGAGCACCCGACTTGATCTCCTCCCTGAGGAGTACTGCCGGGAACTCCGCAAACTCCAGGACCAGGCACCTCCTGTCGCGTTTCCTGATATTCGCAGGGTGCTTGAGGAGGAGTTCCGGGTTCCTTTAGAAAAGGTCTTTCGCTTTTTCGATCCTGAACCTCTTGCCTCGGCCTCCATCGCCCAGGTCCACCGGGCAGAGCTCCCTGACGGGACCCGGGTAGCAGTGAAGGTGCAAAAACCAGAAACGGAGCAGACCATCCTTGAGGACCTTGAAATCCTCGAGAGCCTTCTTCATCTTGCCGACCGCATGCATGTTCTCGAGGAAGGTATTCCGGTAGAGGAACTGTTCCTGGAGTTTCGCAAACACCTCCTGCGGGAGCTTGATTTCCTCGCCGAAGCCCAGAACATGCGCCGGTTCCGGGAGAACTTCGCCCACTTCCCCGGTGTGACCATCCCCCGGGTGTTCCCCTCCTACTGCACGAAGAGAGTCCTCGTGAGCGAACTCATCGAGGGCATTCCCCTCACGCACCTTGACACTCAAGCTTTGCAGGAAGAAGAGCGAAAAGCCTTAGCCGAACGGGGAGTGGAGGCCATCCTCAAGATGGTTTTCGAGGACGGATTCTTCCACGCCGACCCTCATCCGGGGAACATTCTCCTTCGCCTGCCCGAGCAGGATCTCGTCTTCCTGGACTTTGGGACCGTGGGGGTGGTGGACCGGAAGACAAGGGAAACCATGGTACGGCTGCTCCTCGCCCTCCTTGAGAAGGACACCGAACGGGTGGTGGAACTCCTTGAGGAGGAACTCCTCCTTGCCCCTCTCTCCTCACCCCTTGCCCTGCGCCTGGACCTGAGTGAGGTCCTTGAGCGGTACATCGCCCTGAACCTAAAGGAGATTCGCTTAGAGAGTGTGGTGCACGAGTTCTTTTACCTGGCGAGGAAACACCGCCTCCGTTTCCCCTCGCACCTTGCCATCCTCCTGCGTGCCCTGGTGGTGGCAGAGGGAACAGGGCTTCTCCTTGATCCCGCTTTCAACGTCTTTCCTCAACTTGAGGGGGCCCTGCGGCGTTTCCTCCTTGAGTCCATGCGCCCAGAAGAGGTCCTGAGGCGCCTTGAGGAGTACGTCCTCGACTGGAAAGATCTCCTCGAAAACCTCCCCCACCGACTGGACCAGCTCCTCACCCACGCACTCTCGGGGAGAATCCGTCTCCAGGCGGAAAGCCAGGATTTCAGAGAGATGAACCGGCGCATTGAGCGCATGAGCACTCGCCTTTCCCTGAGCGTGATTCTGGGCTCGCTCCTTGTGGGGTCCTCCCTCATCTACACCAACTACCCCTATTCACGGGTTTTAGGGATTCTCGGCATCCTCGGGTTTGCCGCCGCCGCTTTCCTGGGAGTTCTCCTTGTCGTCGAAATGCTGAGCCACAGGTAGTGGTGTCCTATGGACAGAAGAAGGGTGCGGCTGGTCAAAGCGGGAAGGAGAAGAAAAGGACCCATCCTCTACTGGATGCAGCGAGAGCAAAGAGTCCGGGAGAACTGGGCGCTGTACTTTGCCCTTGTGCTTGCAAAAGAAAGCGATGTTCCGCTTTACGTTTGCTTCAACCTCGTGCCCGATTTCCTCGGGGCCCTGCCCCGGGCGTACCTATTTATGCTTGAGGGCCTGCGGGAGGTTGAGGGGGAACTCGCCGAGCTCCACATCCCCTTTGTGTTCCTTCGGGGTCAGCCAAAAAACACCATCCCGGACCTTGTCCGTGACCTCGAAGTTTCAGTTCTTGTTATGGACTTCAACCCTCTGAAAATTGTTCGGGCCTGGAAAAGAGAGGTTTTGGAACACCTCACAGCCACCGTGTTTGAGGTCGACGCAAGAAACGTCGTCCCCGTCTGGGTGACCTCGCCAAAGAAAGAGTACGGGGCCTTCACCATCCGCCGGAAAATCCACCGCCACCTCCCGGAATTCCTGGAAGAATTCCCAAAGCTTGGGAAACAGCCTTTCCGGGGGGTTACCCACCGGGCCTGCGACTGGGAGAGGCTCTTCCTTGAGCTTTTCCCCGAAAAGCCCAAACTCCCCTGCACCCCGGGGTACACCGCAGGAATGCGTATGCTACGGGAGTTCCTTGAGGAACGCCTCCCCCACTACGCCGAAAAACGGAACGACCCGGCAGTTCTTGCCACCTCCCTCCTCTCCCCCTACCTCCACTTCGGACAGATTTCGGCCCAAAAGGTGGCGCGAGAAGTGCTGAGATTTCGGGAAAAATACTCAGAGAGCGTGGATGCCTTCCTCGAACAGCTCATCGTGCGTCGGGAACTTGCCGAGAACTTCTGCACTTACGAGGAACACTACGACACTCCTTTGGGGTTCCCCCGCTGGGCTCAGGAGACCCTCAAAGCCCACAGGACCGACAACCGACCGTACCTTTATACCCTTGAAGAGCTTGAGAGCGCCAAAACCCACGACCCCCTCTGGAACGCCGCCCAGAGGGAGCTCCTTTCTGCAGGGAGAATCCACAACTACGTGCGGATGTACTGGGCAAAGAAAATCCTCGAGTGGTCGGAGAACGAAGAAGAAGCGCTCCGGCGGGCCATTGACCTCAACGACCGGTACGCCCTCGACGGGCGGGACCCCAACGGGTACACCGGGATCGCCTGGGCCACAGGGGGCGTGCACGATCGGCCCTTCCCGGAGCGGGAAATCTTCGGCAAAGTCCGCCCCATGACCCTTGAACAGTGTGCCCGGAAGTTCAGCGTGGAGAAGTACATCGCACGGGTTGAGGACCTTTCTAAGGATTCCTGAACCTCACCGCCGTCCCATAGGCAATGATTTCTGCCGCCCCGCTCATGACCAAGCTTGTCGCAAGACGCACTCCCAAAACGGCATCAGCCCCGAGTTTCCTCGCTTCTTCCACCATCCGCTCAAGGGCAATCTTCCGTGCTGCCGCAAGCATCTCGGTGTACTCTTTGATTTCTCCTCCCACCAGGGTCCGCAGAGCGGCCACGATGTCTTTCCCGAGCCAGCGGGCACGAATGGTGCTTCCGCAGACCACCCCAAGCACTTCCTGGACCTCTTTCCCGGGAATGGACTCAAGAGTCGAGAGGAGCATCTTCCCACCTCCTTCGTGTACTCTGGGGGTATTATACCTTTTTGGGGCCGTATGGAGGCCAGAAGGCAAGGTAAACTCAAGCGATAGAACACCGGGCACCTTCCTGAGAGGAAAAACGGCTCAAGGGACATCGAAAGAACCCGGCAAGGCTTTGTTCGGCAATCCTCGCAGAGGGGTTTCTTTTTCTTTAGGGCGGTGGCCCAGCAAGAGGGGAAGTGCTTCAAAAACCCTGGCGGAGGGGGTGGGACTCGAACCCACATTGCCCGTCGAGGGCGTACCGGTTTTCAAGACCGGCTCCTTAGCCAGTTCGGACACCCCTCCTCGGGGAAAATTATACTGGCTCTTCTGTACTCTCGCAACCCACTGTATAGGTCCACATCATGTGGGACACTCAACAAGTCCAGTGTCTCTCAGGTACTCCCAGGGACTCCTGTACCCCAAGCTCCAGTGTGGTCTTTTCCTATTGTACACCTCTTCCGTCCACCTTTTAAGGTGGAACCTCATGGTTGCAAGATCTACTTCATCCTCATAGTGCGCCCAGAACTCCTCCCGGAAGGTCCGGTTGAGCCGTTCCACCATCCCATTGAGCTTGGGAGACCTTGGAGGAAGGACGAAGAGCTTGATACCGTATTCCTTACAGGCCTTCTCAAACTCCCCATAGAATTCACTTCCTCCATCTACCTGAATAGCCCGCACCGGAAAGGGGCACTTCCTGAGGAGTTCCTCGAGGAACACCCTGGCGAGGTTGGCCGTGGCTTGAGAATGGAGGGAGGAATAGGCCCACCTGGAGATAAGATCTCCGGCGGTAAATTGCTTATACACCTTTCCAGGAAGGGGACGGATGTCCAGAGTATCGATGGCGGCAAGATCCCGGGGGATTCCACCTCGTAGTCTTTGGGTTTTCTCTGGGCATGGGGTCTCTGGTGTCCCCTTCTATTCCCTGTGACAGAAACCTTCCTCGGTTTCTCTCCCTCTCTCAAAAGACCCCGGGCCTTGAGAGATTTGAGGATCCTCCCCACGGTGGAGGAAGAAGCGGTGAAACCCTCTTTCCTGAGGAGGACGGTGAGCTTCCCTTTCCCCAGGAAGGGGAATTCCTCCCGGAGTCTTTGAATCCGTTCCACAAGCTCTGAGGTCCACTGAGGCTTCCGGACCTTTTTGGGTCTTCTGGACCTTCCTTCCAGGCTTTGGAGGTTTCTGGGGTTGAACTTTTTCTTCCACCGGTAGTATGTACTCCGAGCTATTCCGTACCTCCGGCAGGTGACGGCCACAGGGTGGGGGCTGAGCAAAGTCGAGGACTTCAAGGCGAATTCTGGCTTTTTTGGAGAGTCCATGGATTCTAGCGAGCTTAGCAATGGAGCTTCCATGGGGGAAGCTCACCAGGTGCAGGATCTCCAGAATATGCCGATAGACTTTTTGCTCCCTTTGTGCTACTCTTCATGTAGGTGCAGGGCCTCCCTTCTCTTAGGGTTTTCGACACCGAGTTAGGATACAGGGTCCTGCACCTTTTTGTCTACCCTACCTGTTGCAGATCTCTGTGAACCTATCCACCGGTGTCTTTAAGCTCCCGCTAAGGCTTCGGTGGGGGTCTTTTGCGGCATCACACGGTTTCAGGTCCACCTTGTCACGGGGGTACTCTGCAAGGAATCTTTTGAGCTTTTCGGCCCTCAGTGCCTCCCAAACCAAGAGCGTCTGTTTTCCTGAAGGAAACCCGGAAAGGCCACCTGATAACTGCACTCAGTAAACCCCTGCGCCAGACCTTTGCCATCTCAAGGAGCGGGTTCCCCACATCCCCGCTCAGAACGAAAAAGAGGCTTTCCCTTAAAGGGCCTGATTTTGGACATAGAACATTGCGAGATCGTGGTTTCGTTTCCGAAGCAGTCTTCTTTTCCCTCCATTCGTGGAAATACGGGACTGCTTCGTCACTTCGTTCCTCGCAGTGACAGAGAAAGAAATCCTCGCAGTGACAAAAAGAAACCCTCACAGTGGTAGGGAAAAGAGTCGCAGTGACCTTTCATTTGTCACTGCGAGGTCGAAGTATCGCCTCCGAAGCAGTCTCTGAGACTGCTTTGCCTACAACGGCAGAGAAAACACTGCCGGATTGTTTTGCTTCCTCCTTGTAGTGACAAATAAGGGGGTTTGCGCCGTGGCCTTTTCCCATTACTCTTCCACCACGAAGTGGTAAGGAATCGGGGTTGAGACTGCTCTACCAGAAGACACCACAGGGCTCGCAACGGCTCTCCTGCCGTTATAGAGGCTGCAAAACCCCAAAGCAAGACCTGGGGCTCACAGACGACGCGGGAAAGGAGAAACTTACGACCCCGTAGCAGCAAAACAGGACGGTGCACCCAGAGAGACTCAGTGGGCGCCCTTGCCAAGGAGCATAACGAGGAAGGTTCGACCAAGAATCTCGAAATCCAGGCTCAGCGAGAGATTACGCAGGTAGTACAGATCGTACTCAAGCTTTTCCCAGACTGTCTCCGGCCCCTCATCGTATCTTCCCCGCACCTGAGCCCATCCGGTGATTCCCGGCTTCACGAGGAGGCGTATTTCATAATAGGGAATGAGCTTTTTCCACCGCTCGACGAATTCCGGACGCTCCGGCCGGGGACCCACAAGGCTCATCTCCCCCCGAAGGACATTCAGAAGCTGCGGGAGCTCGTCAAGGCGAGTCCGGCGGAGAATCCTCCCCACCCGGGTGACGCGGGGGTCGTTTTTCTGAGCGAGAACCGCTCCGGTTGTTTTCTCCGCGTCAGGGACCATGGTACGGAACTTGCATAAACGGAAAACCTGGCCATCTTTTCCCACCCGCTTTTGCCAGTAGAAAACCGGACCCGGAGAATCGAGGTAGATAAGGAGTGCAAGAAGGCCAAAGAAAGGAGCAAGGAGCACTAGGAGAATTCCGGCCACTACCCGGTCCAGGGCGTACTTGAGCGGTAGGTACGAATTGTCCCTGACCATCTGCTCATAGTTTAAGAGATCCGCCAGGGTGAGTTTAATCTGGCCCCGGTGCTCCTCAAAGAAGGCCAGAGCCTCCCGAGTCCCCCAATCAATACCCTCTTCACGGAGGAGAACTGCTGCCTTTTCTCGCTCTTCAGGCTCAAGGAGCAGAAGTACCCGGTCGATATTGAGGTCCTGGACGATACGCCGGAGGTACTTCCGGAGCTCCTCCTCTCCCAGGGTATCAATATCAGTCCCCCCAACCACCACCCCGGAAGAGGTATTTCTCTTTCGGAGGTCCTCAAAGAGCTTTCTCCCCCTCTCCCCCCGGTAGAGGACAAAGAACCGTTCGTCTCGCCACTTTCTGAAAAGAGGAAGGCGGAGGACAAAGAAGCAGAAAAAACTCACGAGGATCCAGAGGAGAATCACCAGGCGAGGGAAAAAGAATGCCCGAAGGTAGAAAAGAGCCGCGGTAAAGACGAAAAAGGTGAGTACACCCGAGGTCACAAGGCGGGAAAAACCAAAAGAGGCCGATCGAGAACGCCTGGAGTACATGCCAAGAAGGGCGTGGAGAAAGACCTGAAGGAGGGGAGCAACAAAGAGCCATCGGAAGGACAAAGCGAAAGCCCGAAGGACGGCCACGTCTCCCTTGAGTAAGAAATGGAGCCAGAAAGCCCCAAAAAGCGAGCAAAGCCCAGCAAGATAGTCGAAGAGGGGAAGGTATCTCTGCCCGGCTGTCGTCATGAACAACCCCTCAAGGCAAAACCTCGCCTTTACCCATTATACCCCAAAAGATGGCACAGGTAAGCCCCTGGAAAAACCGAAAAGAAAGCTCGATTAAAATGATACCTCAACGAGCCTCTGGGCTTCTCTCAGGACCTCAGGGGAAGAAAAAGGATCCCGGCAGGAGCGGATGGCTCCCTCCACAAGGCCCACAAAGGACTCCGGAGGAAGGAAATGGGGGATGTCCCGGATGTAGACTGCCTGGGGATAAAGCCTGTGGGCCGCTTCATAAATGAGAACCTGTGCGGTGGTGTAGGCAGTGATCTCCCCAAGGTCGTTGAGGGTGTCCCTCTGCAGGGGATGGAATCCCCCTGCAAGCTGCACGTTCTTCCACCTGATGTACACAAGGCAGGAAGAGCCAGAAAAGGAGGGAAGGGAGAACTCTCCGTTTTCACCGAGAAAACCCCGGAAGACCTCTCCCCTCTCGTTATACGCAAGAACCACTCCCGCCTCAGGGAAAACCGCCTCGCAGGAAGGGAGCACCACCCTTCCTCTCACCCCGCATCCTCCCGGGGTTCCAAAAGACGGACCCTGAAGACACCCCCCAAGAAAAGGCACAAGGAGAAAAAGAAGCATCGCAACCCTCATACCAGAGAGATTACCTGGGACTCAAGAAATTTTCCATAGGAAAAAGGGACTATTTTGGGCGAGAACAAGGCCCAGATTGATTTTTCCGCCATTGCAGGTTCTGAATTTTTCGGGTGAAGCAACCTCTGGGGTTACCCCGCTTACAGTGACTCTTCCTGTGCGTCATCATGTTGCAGGGTCGAATCTTTTTTTCCCAGGGTGTGAGGCTGCTTCGTCACTTCGCTCCTCGCAGTGACCTTTTATTTGTCACTGCGAGGTCGTAGTATCGTTTCCGAAGCAGTCTCAGAGGTTTCCTGCTGCTTCGCGGTTTCGGAAGGACCAAAGAAGGGGCCACTGCGAGGTCGTAGTCTCGTCTCCGAAGCAGTCCCTTCTCTCAGAGAGAATGAGGTTCTCCACCACCCCACAACCCGGGATAATACGGGGCAAAAAGAACCGCTGCATGAGGATAGAGGCATCCCTGCAACGCCTGGAGGAAAAGCCTGAGCAAGATACGTCCTCATGGTGCGGGAACGCACCACCAGGCCACACCGCTTCAAGCTCAGGGGAACCCCCGCAGGAAGAACTCACAGGCGGGGATAACCTTCACGGTGATGTCACCGTCCAGTTTGAACTCCCCCCGCTCATCAAAAGAGAGGATATACCCCTCCTTAAGCCCAAGAACCCGGCAGGCTTCTTTAAGGCCTGCAAGTTCCCGCTTTGCAACCTCCTTGTTCCCCAGAGAGAAACACACCTGGATGGCGACCTTTCCATCGAGGATGAAATCGCACTCTTTTTGCTCCTTGAAGCACACAAGCTCCCGGGAGGACCTCAGAAGTTCCAGGAAAACGGCGTTCTCCAGGAGAACCCCTGCGCCTTCCTGGAGAAAGCGTATCCCCCGCAAAAGTCCAGTATCGATGAGGTAGACCTTCTTCTCCGCAAGTTCGGATTTCACTAAAGACCGGTAGTGCTTCCGGAGCAGCTTCACGAAGTAGGCGCTTTCGGCAAAATCAAGATACGCATAGAGGGTGTCCTTGCCCACTTTGATACCCTGGGACCTGAGTTCATTGTAAATTTTGTGCACCGAAAGGAACTTCCCGGAGTTCTCCGCCACCCGCTTCAGGAAGTACTTGAGCACCAGAGTGTCCCGGACCTGGTACCGCTCGGCGATATCCCGATAGAGCATCACTTCAAAGTACTCCTGGAGGGTCCGTACTTTCAGTTCCTCCTTGAGCAGAGCCACCTCCGGAAATCCCCCAAATTCTAAGTACTCCCGGAAAAGCTGTATCGCCCTGGCCCGCCTTGGGGAGCTATAGAAATCTCGCTCCGGGTCGAAATCAAACCCCTTAAACCGCAGGAATTCCCTGAAACTCAGGGGCAAAAGCTCGTAGTTGACGGTCCTTCCCCGGAGTGCTGTGGCAATCTCCCGGGAGAGGAGCCTCGAGTTTGAACCGGTGATGAAGACGTTCCGGCTCACGCTGTCGTAGAGACGGCGCACGAACTTTTCCCATCCGGCGACATTCTGGACCTCGTCGAGGAAAAAGTAGCAATCCGCCAGGTCGAGGTCCGGGTAGAGTTCCCGGTAAGCCTGGAGGATAAAGTCGAGTACATGGACGTCAAGGTCCACCCGCTCGTCCTCGAAGTTCAGGTAGAGTACCCGCCGCACATCAATGCCCCTCCTGAGAAGGTCCTTTACATGCTGGAAGAGGAGATAAGTCTTCCCCGCCCTCCTTGGCCCCACCACAGAGATGATTTTCCCGGAGCCAAAGGGCAGCTCCAGGTCTCGCTCTATGAGGTCTGGCAGCTTCCCGGTGTGGAACTCGTAAATGATGGACTTCAGGGTATCCTTCACCATGGCAGGGAAATTCTAATCCAAAGCTTTCCTTCCGTCAAGGAAAATTCTGAGACTGCTTCGTCGCTTTCGCTCCTCGCAGTGACCCTTTCTTTGTCACTGCGAGGTCGCAGTTTCGTTTCCAAAGCAGTCTCGACTGCCAGAGGTCATTGCGAGCCTCGTTTTTTCGTTTGGCGAAGCAATCTCAAAAAGTCCCACCCAGGAGTACAAGATTGCTTCGCTTCGCTCGCAACGGCGAAAAATACTGCCGGATTGCTTCGCTTCGCTCGCAACGGCAAAAAATACCGTCGGGTTGCTTCAGGCCTTCGGCCCTCGCAACGACAAACAAAAAGAATCACTGCGAGGTCGTCGTTTCGTTTCCGAAGCAGTCTCTCCTCTCCCCACCTCGTGGAAATGCGAGACCGCTTCGTCGCTTCGCTCCTCGCGGTGACAAAGTATGGGGGTCACTGCGAGGTCGTCTTTGTGTCTCCGAAGCAGCATCAAAAGCACCCCAGAACTACGGGGTTGCTTTGGGCCTTCGGCCCTCGCAACGACAAGAGGGGGAAGTCACTGCGGGGTCGCAGTTTCGTCTCCGAAGCAGTCTCACGTAGCCGGACAATCCCCATACCTCATGACCCATCCTGCACTCTCTTCCGCGTAAAGAGGACAATGCCGGTCCTTAAGGCCTCTTTCGCCAGAGGAACGTGGAGCTCGTCCCTGGTGTACGGGAAGACGTCCACCGGAAAGCCAAGCCGGATTCTGGTCAGCCACTCCCCGATGCGCTCAAGGAACGGTTTGTCACTCCAAGCAAGGACAATGAGCAGGTCGGCATCACTTCCCGGCAGTGCCCGCCCTTGAGCCAGAGAACCGAAAAGCACGATTTGCTCAACCTCTGGGTTTTCTTCCCCCAGGCGCTGTGCCTCCCTCGTTAAAGCCTCAAGGAGTTCTCTCTCCTCCAGCCAGAAGACCTTCACAGAACCCGAGGATTCTTCGCGCACAAAGGATGGCATGGTGCGCCTCCTTTTCGGTGAAGTACTCCATGGGGCTACCCTCACTGAAACCGTTGGGATATCGGGATGGGATGTAAAAGCGGTCAAGGACACGGGCACATTCCAGGAGTTCCTCGCTAACCGTTACTTTCTTCCCCAGGATTTTTAGGAGTTCACTCAGAGAATGACCGAGGACAACAGCGTGCATCTTCTGGAAAACGGCCTTCAGGGCTTTCTCGGCGCCTTGCTGGGCAGCAAAGCAGGCCCACTCGTAGAAGCCCGCTTGTGCCATCGCCTCGGCCACTTCGCAGTCCCGCTTTGCCTGCTTCCACCAGTCGGCACTTCGCTCGGGCACGGATAGCTCTCCTTACCAAAAACTTCCCGACTTTCCGCAACCCCAGGTCTTCTCGCTCCTACCGCTTCGATTATACCACTTCGCCCGGCTCCTACCTGAGTTCTTCTCCCAAACCACGAGAAGCACCCACCGGCTCCCGGTCTCTATGGTGATCAACGGAGAGACGTTGCTTAAGACCATGTATCGCCCTCAGGACAATCACAAAGCCAGACCGCCTTGAGCTTTCGGCCCCCGCAAGGACTATTTCCCATCACCGCAAGGCCGTCGTTTCGTCTCCGAAGCAATCTCGCCTTCCGCCTTTTGGGCGGCCATTGTGAGCCCCGTTTGTTCGTTTGGCGAAGCAGTCTCAAAGCCGGATTGCTTCGGGGCTTCGCCCCTCGCAATGACCGGCGAAGGCGTCACTGCGAGGTCGCAGTTTCGCCTCCGAAGCAGCCTCACTTTCCTTCGTCTCATTGAAAAATACGGGACTGCTTCGTCGCTTCGCTCCTCGCAGTGACCTTTTCTTTGTCACTGCGAGGTCGTAGTGTCGTTTCCGAAGCAGTCTCGCTTTCCGTCCCCCAGGCTGGTCATTGCGAGCCTCGTTTGTTCGTTGAGCGAAGCAATCTCAGATTGCTTCGCTTCGCTCGCAACGGCGAAAAATACTGCCGGATTGCTTCGCTTCGCTCGCAATGACCCACAAAGGTCACTGCGAGGTCGTCGTTTCGTTTCCGAAGCAGTCTCGCCTTTTTCAGCTTCTTCGGTGTTCACGCGAACCAGAACTATGAGGTTGCTTCGTCACTTCGTTCCTCGCAGTGACAGGCTGAGAGTCACTGCGAGCTCGTAGTTTCGTCTGCAAAGCGACCCCAAAGCCGGATTGTCCTGAAAGCTTTGTCCCTTTGCAAGCATAGAGAAAACCCCAGAGACGAGAGGCACATTCCTACGGTAGTACAAAGGAGCCCAGGTGATGGAAGATCCCGCAGCACGGCGAGTCAGTCCGTAAGGAGTAACCGGACTTTTTGCAGGACTTCCGCAATGACCTCCTTCGGCAGCGAAGCGATGTACTCTGCTTACTGTTCCTGCCAGTCGAGGCTCTTCATCTGATCAGAGAGGATGACCCCGCGAACCGGAAGAGCAGGTGGAAGGACAACCTCAAAAGGATAACCTTTACGTTTTGAAGTTACCGGGCAAAACAGGGCCAGACCTACTTTCTCGTTGTACGCCCGGGGGGGAGAGCACCACAGCCGGTCGCCGCCCGGACTGCTCGTGCCCACTCTGGGGGGTAAACTGCAACCAGACAAGATCACCCCTCTCCGGGACGTATCGTTTTTCCCTTACCATGCCTCCCGTCCCCGGGGCTTCCTGGTGTCAACTTCCTGGTGGAGATTTTCAGGGGTGACTTCGGCAAGAAGCGTCTCCAGAGTGGAGATTTTCTTTATGAGAAGTTTCCCCTCCCAGAGCTCAAAATCGACCTCGGTCCCCTCGGCAAGGCCAAGGCGTTCGGCGAAAATCTTAGGGATGTGAACCTCGAGGCTATTTCCCCACTTCCTGACGCGCACCATGTGCGTCCTCCTCATGTGGGATATACCAGGTATATCCTGGTGACTGCCGTTTTGCAACCTGGGGCCAGGCGCCGGAAAACCAAAATTGCTTTTCCAGCGTCCTGCTCTATTCCCGGATTCCACCTGGTGATGAAGCAGGGAAAAAGAAAAGCCCACCGTATAGCTCAGCTTGCTCTGGATTTGCCTCCACAACGACCTCTCCAGCACACCGCTATGAACCTTGTCTGCTCTTTGAGAAAGCAATTCTGAGACTGCACCGCTTGCAACGATCCCTCAACCTGCCACTGCAAGCCGCGGCATCGTCCCGAAGCAGTTTTTCCTCTTTGAAAAGGACCGAGCAACAAAGGAGGCCAGTGTGGGAAACGCCGGAATGGTAGTCACAAAGGGCCTACACAGCCCGGAAAGTGCACAGCCGGGTCACACCGGCCGGTTTTGAGTCACAGTGTGGTATAATGGGGAGCAGAAAGGTGAGGAAGTCCTATGCCTCGGCTCATCAGTGTGCGTGATTTTCGACAGCGCATGAAGGAAATCCTGGGGAATGAAGAGGTCATCGTCACCAGAGACGGGGTACCGGTGGCCCGGGTGGTTCCCCTTGACCCTGTAGAGCGCTTTGCGATGTTCCTCGAAGGGGTGAGGAAGAGCTTCGAGGAAGCAGGCCTTGATGATGCTGAAATCCAGGCAATGTACCGCAAGGCCCGAGGAAAGGCGTCTTGAAAGTTGTCCTCGATGCCAACGTCTTCATCGCCGCGCTCCTCAAAAACGGAGGCACTGCCTTCCAGGCCATGAGTATTGCCCTGCGGGAATACGAGGTCCTTGTGCCGGAGCAATTCATCAGGGATCTCTACTCCTTTCTGCAACAGGCAAAGAAAAAGGGTGTGAAGACCAGCCCTGAGGACTTCCTCAAAGAAATCGCCCATCTCCAGGACAAAGGCGTCATCAGGGTCGTCAAAACGTGTGGCTCCCTTTCCATTTCTCCCCATGAGGCAGACAATCACTATATCGAGGCAGCTGTGGAGCACCAGGCTTCGGTAATCCTGAGTGGCGATGCAGACCTCAACGTTAGAGAAGTTCGAGAAAAGGTCCATGAGGAGTATGGGATCACCATCTTCCCTCCCCATGAGTTCCTGGAATGGCACAGAACGCGGCATACCTCACGCTGAGGCCGCCCGGGCTTTCGTAAAAGCTTTGCCCATCTTGCGCTGTGACGAGACTGCTCCTTGCCCACTTCTTTGTTACTGTGAGGTCGTAGTTTCGCTCTTTTCTTGTGTCACTGCGAGCTCATTTTTTGCCCCTTTTCTTTTGTCACTGCGAGGTCGTAGTATCGTCTCCGAAGCAGTCTCGCTTTTTTTCGCTTCTTCGGTGTTTACGTGAACCAGAACTATGAGGTTGCTTCGTCACTTCGTTCCTCGCAACGGCGGGAAATACGTCCGCCGACTTTCGCTTCGTCGCTTCGCTCCTCGCAGTGACAAAGGCAAGGTGTCACTGCGAGGTCGTATCGCCTCCGAAGCAGTCTCAGAGATTGCTTCGCTTCGCTCGCAACGGCGAAAAATACTGCCGGATTGCTTCGGAGGGCTTTGCCCCCTCGCAGTGACCCCCATTGCGTCGCCGCGAGGTCGTCGTTTCGTCTCCGAAGCAGTCTCACCTTTTTGCTCCGACAAGGGAGTGTCACTGCGAGCTCGTAGTATCGTCTGCGAAGCAGTCTCGCTTTTCGCCCAAGGGCTGTCACTGCGAGGTCGTAGTGTCGTTTCCGAAGCAGTCTCGCTTTTCGTTCCCCAGGCTGGTCATTGCGAGCCTCGCTTTTTCGTTTGGCGAAGCAATCTCCTCTCTCACCCTGTGGGAATACGAGACTGCTTCGCTCCGCTCGCAGTGACAACAAAAAGGCGAAGCAATCTCACTTTTCGCGATTGTGAGGCTGCTTTGCCTCAGCGACAAAAGGGGTTACTTCGAAGTCATAACTTTACTCCTTTCCTCATTTCTCACGGACACAAGAAGGGCTTCGAAACACTGGTATCCGGAGAAAAGCCAACAGAAAAACTCACACAGGAGGTCTGGGTAGAGAAGCACCCCTTTCCCAACGTGTTACCGCAGCTTTACAAAGGAGGGCTCAGGAAAAACCGAAGCGGCCTTTCTGGATTATCAGCCCAGGAAATAACCCTGGTAATCCGTTAGAGAAATTCCGGCTTCACGCAGGATTTTCCTTAAAAGACCTATCCCCAGAGTCTCACCCCTGTGAACGGGAACAACCACTATCTTCCCGGCGGCGTTCCTCAAAACGTGGTGGCTTCCCTTCACCCTCACCACAGCAAAACTCCTATCCTGCAGGAATCGCAGAAGCTCCTCACCGGAGACCCTCGGAAGCCTGGGGCTCAAACCTTTACCTTCTGCACACCCACAAATTCAATATGCGTTTCCGTCTCCCCTTCCCCCAGTGCCTCGAGGTAGGCTGCTATAGCTTCCCTGGTTCGTTCCATGAGTTCATCCAGAGTCCTCCCCTGGGAGTGGCAGCCGGGCAGCTCCACCACCGTAGACACAAACCAGCCGTCTTCGTCTTTCTCGATAACCACCGTGAACTCCCTCATGCCCCATCTCCTCTTTTTGCTACGTAAACCAGCTATAGTCTACCACAGCTACCACCAGAGAGGTTCCCCACCCCGAACTGACCTTAGGAGCCTTGCCCCGAAGCTCTCCTGGGGAAGAGCAAGCCTCTACATCACCCTGCATGTACTCCGGGTTTTCCAGGAAAACGGGATTGCTTCGCTTGCAATGACCCACAAAAGGAGTCACTGCGAGCTCGGAGTTTCGTCTCCGGAGCAGTCTCTGAGATTCCTCGCCGCTTTGCCGCTCGGAATGACCGGTCAAAGGAGTCACCGCGAGGTCGTATATTCGTTTCCGAAGCAGTCTCGTTTTTTTGCCCCAACAAGAGGGTGTCACTGCGAGCTCGTAGTATCGCTTGCGAAGCAGTCTCATTTCCTGTAGCCCTGGGACCGCTTCGTCACTCCGTTCCTCGCGGTGACAGAAAAGAAGGACTCGCAGTGACCTCCCACTTTGTCACCGCGAGGTCGTCGTTTCGTCTCGAAGCAGTCTCTCTTTTCAACAAGTCCAGAAGCGCAAAAAGAAACCCTGAATCAACTCGGCGCCACAATTCTTGCTTTCTCTCTTTTCCGCCCACCGACTCAACACAGGTACGGGAGATTTGGGGTGGTCCCAAATACAAGAGGAAAACCCTCGGTCGCTTTTTTGTCCTTCTCCCAGACCCAGAGGCCTGCAGCTCCCTAAAGGTTTTTCACCATACACTCAACCAGAATCAAGCTTTACCTTAACAAACCCGGTGCTCTACAGCCTCCCCATCGGGTATGCCCTCACCAGAGCTTCCGGGTACCAAAAGATGGATGGGGTGGCGGTGATACCGATAATTCTAACTCCCTCCAAATGCAACCCTTTTCATGCCATACAGAGGTGGGCTCAGCCCACCTCTGCTCTGTATTACACCTTCACACCTGCGATCAAACAGAGGTGCTGTTAGCTACTCGTTATATCATTCACCCAGTACACTTTCTCCGGACAGCTCAGATCGCCAAGGTTTTTGAGGGTGATTTTTACTTTGTACTTACCAGAGGGAGGATTATCGCCTTCGATACCACTATTAATCTTTAAGCCTTCGATAGTGAAGTTTCTACCGTTTGCAGTTTTTTCATCAGTCTTATTCTGATTTGTGTTTTCTAAGTACAACTCTGCTTTCACCTCAATACGATCGTTGCAGACGTTGTAGTCAACCCAGCCGTCAAGCCAAACTTCCCATGTTTTCTTTTTCTTATCTTTACCCTCATCCCTATGCCATACAGCTTTTATTGGATGCTGGTCGGTACTGATGAGCTCGAAGTAGCAGCAGCATTTGCCACCACCCAGTGTTATTTGCTTCGTAAGGGTGGCTGGAGAAGTCGTACATGCATTTTTGACCTCAACCTGCACTTCATAGGTCTTACTATCACATTCTTCAATATTTGGAAACTGGTGAGAAGTTGCTGTTATCCAATCGGAGTAAATCCATGATCCACCACTCTTCTTGCGGTAAGAGTAACGATACTCAAGAGTTGGGCTTCCGCTGGCCTGGACATTGGTTATCTCGATTGTGCAGGTCTTGCAAGGTGGTTGTGATGTTGAGGGTTTTTTACAGGCGCTACAGGTACTCTGAAAATCAGTGCTAAGCGTCGCTGGACAGCTACAAGAAGCGGTGACATCAAAATTAGTTATGGTAGCTGGAACGCATACTGTTCCGCCACCTCCGCCGCTTCCACCTGTGTAGGTGTTCGTAATCGTCCAATCGCCATACCAAGAATTACCCGTAGTGACGGTAATACCATTAGGATACTGGGGTGACCAGCCGTCGGGCACAGGATCCTCGATGATAGTATACTCGCCTTCTCCCAAGAAAAGCTTCGCCTCTCCAGCACCGGTGATTATGAAAGTGCCCACTTCACGCCCATCCTTTATTACTTTAAAAGAGAAAGAGGGTGGTTCCCCGTTGCTGTAACCCTCAAGCTTTTTCCTCAGGATGAAAGCGTAAAGGTTAGCGCTATCGGTATCGGTCACGGTAGTGCCGCCATACTTCCCAGAGGCTGTAGCGGTGTTGGTGACAACCTGCCCAGGGTTTTTCCACTCTGGAACAGTGCATTCTACATCGAACTCCCAAACGCCGCCTGGTGCTAATGTGCCGGTATATTCTTTGTTGACCCCACAATCAGTGTCATCCACACGTACGTCGGTCAGAGGAACGTTACCGGTGTTGGTGACTTTAATTCGATATTCTGCCGTTCCCCCGGCAAGAACAAAATCTGGTCCGGTTTTCTCAATACTGATAGCAGGTCGAGGTTCAACCGGCACGGTACCCTCCTCTGGGGCATAAACCGTTACCGAGTTTCCGTTGGTGATGGAAACCACAGCCTTGTTCCGGTACTTGGCGCCTGGCTCAAAGGTAAGACCGGTGAGGGAATAACTGAAGGTTTCGTTTCCTCCGGCTGGGATCTGCGAAGTCACCGGAATAGTGATGGGAGAACCTACATCCACCCACATGGTGCCGTCCCACTTCTGCAGCTGGTCCACAATGGTAAGACCGGTGGTAGCGGCAGTGCCAGTATTGGTGACCGTAATCGTTCCGCTGACCGAATTCGAAGTGAAAGTAGCGGTCTTGGAAGCAGTGATGGTGGTAGTTGCAGCGGTTCCTCCACCCCCACCGGGTGTTCCCCCTCCACCACCTGGTACTACCCCTCCTCCGCCACCCGGGGCACCGAAGTAGGCCGCGGCGATGCGTCTTGCCCACTGGAGGACAAAATCGTCTTTCTGGGCATCCGCACACCGGGCAAGGACTCTTCTCACCGCCTCGACAAACTGCGGGTACCTCGTGAGGTCGAAATTCGGGATATCGCTGCACTTCACAAGGCCCGGATAGAGTTGCTTTGCCACCTCGTAAACAATCACCTGCGCCGTGGTGTAGTAGTTGGCCTCTCCGGCGTCGTTGGTCTTTCCACTTTCCACGATGATGCCCTTCTTCACCCGGGCAGTGCCTCCGGGGACATCGGCGTAAAGGACGTAACAGGAATCGCTGGCGCCGCTGACCTCGTAGTTGCCGCAATCATCGGTCTGCGTCTCGAGAACCTGTCCTCCTTCCCCCTCAAGACGGACTTTCGCCTGCGGGGCAGGGACATTGCCCTCAGAGACCTGGGGGCTGGCGCAGGAAAGGGTGTAGCAGTTGTTCCCTGGCATCGCCACCTTACCACGAATTCCGGTCACTCCAGGAGCACCGAACTGGGCTCCCGGGAAGCAACCCACCATAAGGAGCAGAACCACAAGACCCACAGCACCAAGGGAAAACACAATGACCTTCTTCATCTAAAAACCTCCTTCTGGGTTTTCTGCCTCCAGACTACTGCGGGAACGACCGGGAGAGAATAGGCCGGTTTTCCTATTCTCTGCAAAGGAAAGGACTATTTTGCCCCCGGTGCCGGCAGGGGCTCACGCAGACTGCGGTTGAGAAAGAAAAAAAGAAGACCCAGAAGGGATGTACTGCGGGCAAAACTCCTCAGTGCAACCTACGATACGAGTCCCGGAACCTGACCAGAAGCCTCCCGGAGGGTCCGGTAGAAATCCTGCACGTCCCGGCCCTTGACGATGTAGGCGTAAGCACCCCGGCGGAGGGCTTCCTCCTCGTATTCTTCATACATGCTGAGCATCACCACCGGGATGGAGAGCTCTTTTTTGAGCTTTTCCAGAAGTTCAAGCCCGTCTTCGTTGTTCAGGCGGACGTCAAGGACCACCACATCGGGGTTGAGTTTTTTGAGGCGGGAAAGCACTCCCCGACTCCCTGTGCTCTTCCCCACGACCCGCAAATCCGGCTGGCTGTTGATGAGGAACTCCAAACTCTCAAGGAGGAAACGATTATCGTCAATCAAAAAGACCCGAATTTCTCTGTGCCCCACGGCAATACCTCCTTTGCTTCACACAGCATACCCCTTCTCCCCTTTTCCTGCCATAGGCAGGAAGACCTAATTGCGGCACCTCCCCGTCCTATTTTGCCTCTTCCAGGAACCCCTCACGGAGGGCCAAAAAGATGATTTCCCGGCGGTCGGAAAGGCCGAGTTTCTGGAGGATGTTGCTCACGTGGTTTTTGACGGTCTTCTCGCTGATGAAAAGGAGCTCCCCAATCTCCCGGTTGCTCTTCCCCTGGGCAAGGAGCCGCACCACTTCCTGTTCCCGGGGAGAGAGTTTCTCCCAGATGGTCGACCTCCCCTGGGGGGCTGCTTTCCTCACCAGGTGGTGAATCCTGGAATACACGAGGTCGCTCAGAAGGACCTCGCCCGAGAGACAGGCCCGGATGCTGCGCAAAAGCCGCTCCGGCGAATCCTGCTTGAGGACGTACCCCCGGGCTCCCTCAAGAATCGCCTGGATGACGATCTTTTCATCCTCCTCCACCGTGAGCATGAGAAAGGCCGTCTTCTTCTTGGCCTCGCGGAGCTTCCGGAGAAGCTCAAGCCCATTCCCCCCAGGGATGTTGAAGTCAAGGAGCACCAGGTCCACCTCAAGGGGGGAAATTTTCGCCACCGCCTCCTCGAAGCTGTGGGCCAGTGCCACGACCTCGAAGTCCCCCTCAGCCTCAAGGAGCTTCTTGAGGCCGGCTGCAAAAATGGGATGGTCGTCCACCAGGGCTACCCGCCACCTCGTCATCCCCGCTCCACCTCTTTTAGGGGAATGAGAGCCTCAACCTTCGTCCCCTTTCCGGGCGAGGAACTGATCCGCAACCGCCCCCGGATGGTTCGAAGCCGAAGGCGCAGGTTCATGAGGCCGAAATGCCCCTCACCAACGTCTTTTGGGGTAAAGCCCACTCCATCGTCCTCCACAAGGAGGCGGAGTTTCGCCCCCGACAGTGTCTCAAGCACCACCCGCACTCTCTTTGCCTGGGCATGTTTCGCCACATTCGAGAGGGCCTCCTGGAGCACCGCCACCACCGTCCTGTACACCCGGAAGGCCAGAGGACCCGAGGGGAGGGTAAGCTCCTTTTCCACCACAATTCCTGGGGGCAGGAAGCTCCCGATCACCTCCTCGACCTTCCGCTGGAGCTCAAGAGAAGAAACCGGCTTCCCTCTAAGCTCTGAGAGGATGAAGCGGGATTCCTCGATAGCAATGGTGTTGAGGTTCTGGATTTTCTCTAAAAGCCCCCGGGCGGGTTGCCAGTCTTCCCCCACTTCCCGGCTCAAAAAGTGGAGGTAAATCTGCTCTGAGGCGAGAATCTGCGCAAGGCCATCATGCAGCTCCCGGGCCAGGCGGTTCCGCTCTGCCTCCCGGGTGAGTTTCTTGGTCTCCTCAAGGAGGCGCAGGTTCTCAAGGCAGGATTCCGCAAGAGCCGAAACTACAGAAAGGAGGAGGAAATCAAGGACGTCAAGGGTGTTGTCACAGAAGGCAAAAAGTACATAGTGCCTGGCTTTCTCCACCGCAAAAGGTAGGGCAAGAAGGGACCGGCCCTGGAACTCCAGAAAGCGGGGTGTTCTTTCCTCAAAAAGAAACGCCACCCTTTCCTGAAGGGGAGACAGAGCTCTCCAGGTGAGCTCCTTCGGCCAGCCCAGGGTAAAGACCCGCCACGACCTCCGGGGCGAAAAGCGGAAAATCGCCACCTGAGAGGCCCCGGTGAGGACCCGCACCGAATCAGCAAGCTTTGCGAAAGCCTCATTCTCTGAGGAAGCGCAGGGCACCCGGCGGGCGAAAAGGGAGATGATCTCGGAGAGAGCAAGAATTCTCCGCTCATGCTGGCGCCGCAGGAGGTTCTCTACAAGGAGAAGGCCAATGCCTTCTGCCAGCGCCGAAAGCCGGGGGAGTTCCTTGCGGGGGAAAGAGGGGAGAAGGGTGTTGAGGTTGAGCACCCCGATGACGTTTCGGGCACTGTCGAAAATCGGAAGGGACGCCGAGGCGTGTTTTCTCGTCTGGCGGCGGTCAGGATACAGGGAACCGGCATCGATTACGATGGGTTCCCGCCGCTCAAAGACGAGCGCAGAGACACTCCCCTCCTCGTTCCCCACCCGTTCCCCCAGGTACTCCCTGCGGATGCCTCGCCCGGCAGCAAGGTAGAGTTCGCCTTTTTTGTCCCGAAGAATCAACGATCCGCTCTCTGCCCGGGCGACCTCTAAAGCCAGGTCGAGGATGTGGTCGAGAACCTTTTGCTCTTCTTCGGAAAGGACGTATTCAGGAATACCCATCCCCCCTGGGGAGATTATACCACCTGGGTCTTTCTTTGAAAGATGAGTTTTCCCTCCGGACCCTCCTTTGCGCCCTGAATATCTGAATCTGTACTCGAACCACTTTTGGCGCTGTGTTGCCTTCCCTGATCGTGCGAGGCCCTGGTTTCTCCCTTCCTGCAGGGCTATGTGCGCCTCTCTCACTACGCCACCGCAAGGTCGCGGTTGTACCTTTTTGTCGCTGCGAAGTCGTAGTATCGTTCCTTCCCTTGTCACTGCGAGCTCGTAGTATCGCTTGCGAAGCAGTCTCTTTCCCTACCTGGGAATACGAGATTGCTTCGGGCCTTCGGCCCTCGCAATGACCAACAAAAAGTGTCACTGCGAGGTCGTTGTTTTGCCTCCGAAGCAGTCTCAAAAAACCCTTACCCAGGAGTACAGGATTGCTTCGCTTCGCTCGCAACGGCGAAAAATACCGCCGGATTGCTTCGCTTCGCTCGCAATGACCCACAAAGGTCACTGCGAGGTCGTAGTATCGCTATCTCTCTTTGTCACTGCGAGCTCGTAGTTTCGCTTGCGAAGCAGTCTCTCCTCTCAGGAGTCATTGCGAGCCTCGTTTTTTCGTCTGGCGAAGCAATCTCACGAGACTGCTTCGTCACTTCGTTCCTCGCAGTGACAGGCTGAGAGTCACTGCGAAGTCGTCTTTTCGTCTCCGAAGCAGTCTTGAACTGTCAGGAGTCATTGCGAGCCTCGTACTATCGTTTGGCGAAGCAATCTCCTCTCTCATCCTTTGGGAATACAGGACCACTTCGCTCACAGTGACAGAAAAGGGCTCTTACGACCCCCAGCAGGTCATTGCGAGCTCGTCTTTTCGCTTGCGAAGCAATCTCTTCTCTCATCTGTGGGAATATGGGACTGCTTCGCTTCGCTCGCAGTGACACACACAAAGTAGTCATTGCGAGCCTCGTACTATCGTTTGGCGAAGCAATCTCAGAGATTCCTCGCCGCTTCGCGGCTCGGAAGGACTGAAGAAGAAACGGCTCGGAATGACCGGTCAAAAGAGTCACTGCGAGGTCGTAGTATCGTTTCCGAAACGGTCTCGCCTTTTTCAGCTTCTTTGGTGTTCACGCGAACCAGAACTATGAGGTTGCTTCGTCACTTCGTTCCTCGCAACGGCGGGAAATACGTCCGCCGACTTTCGCTTCGTCGCTGCGTTCCTCGCAGTGACAAAAACAAGGGATTCCTCGCAGTGACAAAGAAAGGGTCCTCGCAGTGACCCCCCACTTTGTCACTGCGAGCCTCGTTTTTTCGCTTGGCGAAGCAGTCTCATTTTTCGCGATTGTGAGACTGCTTCGCTTCGCTCGCAGTGACAGAAAAAGGACTCGCAGGGACAGAAAGGGGCTCACAGTGACAAAAAGGCTCGCGGTGGCAGAAAAAAAGGGCTTGCAGCGGCAGAAAGGGGTTTGTAGTGGCAGAAAAGGGCTTGCGGTGACAAAAGGGTCACAGCGGCAGAAAGAGACTCGCAGGGACAAGGAGGGACTCGCAAGACAGAAAAGGAGCGCAGGGACTTCAAGGGCCTACGGTGACTTCCCAGTGTGTCGCTGCAAGGCGCCGTTTTCTACCTGAAGCAGTCTCGCTGTCAGAAGAAGAATGACGCTCCCCGCCCTTCATAACCTGAAAAGACGAAAAGAAACAAAGCAATTCGACTCTGCTTTGCCTAACTCCCAGCCTAACTTCCCATAAAGCCCCGGATCATCCCTCCGGCACAGGGGACTGTGGTATGATACCCTCAGGGGGTGAAAGCGTGCCGGCAAAATCGAAAAAATCCGGAGGTTCTCTCGAGAAAACGAAGAAAGCGAAGCAGGCTCCCTCCTGGCTTCCTTTTCTCGAGAATACCGTTTTCTGGTTCCTCTTTGCCCTGGTTCTCCTTGCTCCCTACTACCGGGGGCTCTATTTTCGCCTTGAGCGCTATCCCTTTTTCCTTTTTATCTGTGGTGCAGGGATTTTCTTGAGCTTCATCCGCCTGTACTTCCGCACCCCTTTCGTCCTTCCAAAAGACCTCACCCTCGTCTTTACCCTCTTTGTCCTCCTCTATGGGGTGAACGTCTTTTTTGCTGCCGACCGCGGCCTCTCCTACCAGGAGTTCGTCAACTGGGGTGTGTACGCTCTCCTCTTTTTCCTTGTGGCCTCCCTGAAGACTCCTCTGCCCCGGGCCGTCTTTTTGCTTTTCGGGGGGAATACGGTCCTCCTCACCCTTCTTGGGCTCTTCCAGGCCTTCAGGTGGATTCCTCCCTACACGTACATCCTTGGTATGCCCCTCCAGGGGATGTTCGAAGGTGGAAGGCTCCATTCCACCTTGCAGTACCCCAACACCGCCTCGGCTTACCTTGGTGCGGGGTACCTGGCCCTCCTTGGGATTACCCTTGAAGAAGGAAAAACAGAGGGGTTGAACTTCCTGGCGTCTTTCCTGGCTTTCCTTGCTCTGGCGGGAACGTTCTTCACCTACTCCCGGGGAGGACTCCTTCTGCTCGCCCTGATGCTCCTTTTCCTCCTCCTCTTTTTCCCGCAGAAAATTCGCGCAGGGCTTTTCTCCGGAATCCTTGCCACTGCCCTCCCCTTTTTCGTTCTCCTTCCCCTTCTCGAGCGTTTCCTCCGGGCGCTTCAGCCCCTCCCCTTCTGGGGCATCCTCCTTGTGGGAGCTTTCGCCTCGGCATCCTTTCGGGGCCTTCTTGAGCCTTTAGAGCGAAGGCTCAAGATCTGGCCGGCAAAGAGATTCCTCGCTTTTATCGGTGTCCTCTTTGCCACCGTGGCCTTTCTCTTTGTCCTTGCCGTCCATCTCGGTCTTGTAGGAGGTGGGGCCACAAGGCTTCTTGATGTGAGCCTCCGCACCCGCAACGTCTGGGAGCGGCTCATCTTCTACCGAGACGGTCTCAGAATTTTTGCTCTGCGTCCTGTAAGCGGCTGGGGCGGGGGAGGATGGGAAGCCCTGTACCTTTCAGTTCGCTCTTTCCCCTATTTCACAAGGAGCACCCATAACTTCTACCTCCAGGTCCTCGTTGAAGGAGGGCTTGTGGGGATGACTCTTCTTGTGCTTCTCCTCTTTTTCCTCTTCCGGATGAGTAGCAACGCTTTCCGCCGGAACCCCACGCCCTGGGTGGGGATGCTCTTTGGGATTCTCGTCTTTGGCTTTCTGCACGGATTTGTGGATGTCGACTTCAACCTCGGGGCATACCAGCTTGGGGTGTGGTTTCTGGCAGGATGCCTGGTTCAGGGGCTCCTTAAAGAGAGCAAAAAAGAAGCCATCCTTCCCTCCTTCTTCCTCGGCGTGGCCTTTCTACTCTTTTTCATTCTGAGCTTTCTCCCCGTCCCTTCAGAGCGCTTCAAAACGCTGGGTGATTCCTTTGTCCAAGAAAAGAAGTGGGACGAGGCCGTCTACTTTCTCGAACGAGCTTCCCGCTTTGAGCCCTGGAACCCAGAAATCCACTATGCCTTAAGCCGGGCCCTGCGGCAGAAGTTCCTCCTTGAGCGCAAAGAGGCTCTCCGCCAGTGGGCCATTGAAGAGGGAGAGAAAGCCCTGCGCCTTGCCCTAAGGAACGCTTCTATCCTCGAGCACGTGGGCATTCTCTACGCCGAGCGGGGAGACTTTGACCGGGCACTTCCCCTCCTCAAAAAAGCCGTAGAATCCAATCCTTTCGAGCTCAGCCACTACCTGAACCTCGCCCGGGTCTGCCGCTATGCCGGGAGATTCTTCCTGGAAAAGGGCGAAAAAGAAAAAGCCATTGTCTTTCTCGAGGAAGGCATTGCAGTAGAGGAACTCCTCAGAAAGGCTGAAGGGCGCTCTTTAGTACCGCTGAAGTGGGATACCGGGGAGGTCAGGCAACTCATCGAGGAAATGAAAACCCTGAAGCAAAAGGCCGGTGAGTAGAGCTCCTTCTTTTTCAAGAAGCTCTACTCATCTTTTGTCTTTCGTTCATCCGCAGGCAGGACATGGTGGAGGAGTTGGCGGCTTTGGGGGCCCTGTGGGAGCAGGAGGTGTAGTTGGAGTTACAGTTGGAGTCGGAGGGGTGGTTGGAGTAGGGGGTGCAGTTGGAGTGGTTGCCGGAGTCTCTCCCACCTCTCCCCCCGGAACCCCGGGAGCGCCAAAAAGCGTGTTGACCAGGGCTTCTGCCAGGGCCCGTACCCCGGGGTCTCCCTGGGCATCCTTGCAGTCGGCAAGGACTGCTTTCACCGCCTGAACCAGGGCGTCGGTGGGCTGAATGAGGTGGATGTCTTTCATCGGCAGTGCACCGGGGTAGAGCTCTTCGGCCACTTCCCAGATGATGACCTGAGCGGTGGTGAAGTAGTTGGCCTCTCCGGCGTCAGAAGAGGAAACGAGTGTCGTGATGCCCTTCTTCACCCGGATGTTCCCCTTCTGGGCGTAGACCACGTAGGCTTCCCCTGCTTTCCCCCAGAACTCAAAAACCCCCTGAGCATCCGTTCTTGCAGTCAGGCGGCTCTCCTGGTCCCCCACGATGGTGAGGTCGGCGTTGGGAAGGGGAAGACCTTCAGTGATATCCGGATTGGCTACAAAATCAAGGTAACAGGCATTGTCCGGATTCGCCACCACACCCCGCACCCTGACAGGAAACTTCTCCCCCGGGGTCATCTGACACCCCATGATGGCAAAGACAAAAAGCGTGAAAACACTCAACCCAAACACATATCTCTTCCACATACTCATCCCTTCTTTCCTTCAGTGTCCTTTCTCCACATGCCAGCTCTCACATTCACCATTGGAACAGAGGACGACGGTAGCGCTCATCGTCGAATACCCCTGTGATGACGACACCGAAACCACCGTACTTGAGACCGAGGAAACGAGGGTTGAGGAACTTCCTCCTTCTGGCTTTCCTTCAAAAGCCGCAAGCTCCCCCTCCCCAGCACAGCCCAGAAGCGCAAGAGCCAGAGCCCCAGAAAGAACGAAAAAGAGCAGCATCCTCATACCGTACCCTCACCCTCTGTTCCCGAACCGGTACCGGAGGGAACCTCCACGGAAATATCGATTGGCCCCACGTTGACGTCTCCCACGTTGATATCCCCGATGTTCACCTCGGGGGCTCCAGTTTCTGTGGTCTCTGAGAGTGCGTTGTAAACCACCACGTTTACGATAGGGGAGACGTTGATGTTGAGGCCAAGCTGAATGTTGTTCTGGATAATATTGGCGATGTTCAGGGCAATGAGGTCAGCACTGGCGCTTTGCGTAAGAAGGGCAAGCTGGGTACTTGTGAGGGTATTCCCCTGCAGGATGTCCTGGCCGTTTACGGATACCCCGAGGAGATTGAGGTAGAAATCGATATTTGCCGGAAGAGAAGAATCGTTCGAGCTTGAGGACGCACCGTTTGAGCCCGAACTCGCCGGGCTTGAATTCCCCGAACTGGAAGTACTTCCCGAAGGCGAAAAGTTCACTCCCCCACCAGGGGAACCCACCGAAGGCACCCGGTGTCCCCGCAAAATCCGGCTCGCAAAAACTCCAGCCGCGCTTGAGCTCCGCACCCCTCTCTCTGCACCCCAGGCTCCGCTGGCAAAAATGAGAAGACACAGAGCCAGAAGAAAACTCCCCAGAATAATTCTTTTGCTTTTCCTCATGGAAAACTCCTCCTCAGGAAAAATTTTGAAGGCCCCAGGAAACCCTGGGGCCTTTCCTTGAAGCTCGACTGCGGGTGGTTATTTCCCTGGCTTTCCGCCCTCCGTCTCCGTGTTGTAGCTACCCTCGATCTTGACCCGGTTCACACGGGAAACCTTGGTGATGACCGCAGCAATGACGGGAACGCAGCTCTCGTTCGTGGCTGTCACGGAGCTTGACTGGTTTGCCAGGGCAACATTGCCGCTGACCCCGATGGGGACATTCCCTGCGATGGCGCCGGTACCGTTCCCGCCGGTATCACCACCGGTGTTCGTGCTCCCGCTGGAACCACCCTGACCGTTATTCCCCTGATTCCCACCACCGAAGCTCAGTGCTCCCAGAAGCCCTGGAAGGCCACTTGTTGCGCTGGCATCTCCGGTACTGGTCATTGCACCAGCCCCTGCATTCCCGGTTGTCTGCGAGACATCACCGGAAGACTGAAGAATCGCCAGCCCCTGGTCCACGCAGAACCAGTTGTCCTGGAGCACTGTTGCCCCGGTCACCGAAACCGCCACGATACTGTTGAGACTGCCACTGTCGGTGAGAGAAACATCCTGAGCATAGGCGAGCCCCAACCCTAAAACCACCGCTACCATGAGGGACACAAAGAAGAGATTCTTCACTGCTCAAACCCCCTTTTGAATTTGGTGCCCTCATTATCTCGCGGGAGAAAGGAAAGCCAAAGAGGCGAAGGTCTGAAGCGGACAGGGAAGTATTGCCACCTTTTCCGGGACTCTGTCCTGAAGAAACAGGGACTGCCCGGAAAAGGGGAGAAGGGTGGGACTTTCGCCCACCCCGGAGTCACTCAAAGCCTAAAAGCTCGGTTTTCCGTATTTTCCAGCTTCCTGCAACTTTCACCAGGGTCACCCGCAGGTGGTCCGTCCCCGAGTAGGTGGATCCCCCGTATTCCTGTACCCAGTGCTCGTCGACGGTGACCACCACGTTGTCCTCACTGAGGATGTTGAGCACTTTGAGGTTCCGGAACTCATCCTCCAGGATGGTTCCGGTCATCGTCGTCTCGAGGATGAAGGTCCTCAGGGTCTCCTGCGTGGCGATGGTGATTGCGGTTCCTTCGTAATCCACGTACTCGAAAGGCAGGGTGTAGAACCCGAGGACCCGCTCCACATCGTTTGACCGCAGAGCCTCCGAAAGGTCTGCAAAGAACTGATTGATTTCCGCCCCGATGGTGGCTACCGTCCCCGGGGGAAAGGTCCCCGAAGTCACAGAGCACCCGGCCACCAGAAAGAGCACAAAGAGTGTGGCAATGGCAAAGTATTTCACAGTTACTCCTCCTTTTTGGGAGTATCCCCCTCAAGGGGGAACCCCTCCTGAATGGCAAAAATCACCAGCTTCACCCGGTCTTCAAGGTTGAGCTTGGTGAGGATATTGGTCACGTAGTTCTTCACCGTTTTCTCGCTCAGGAAGAGCTCCTGAGCTATCTCCCGATTGTCCTTTCCCTGGACGATGAGACGCAACACCTCCTTTTCCCTCGGGGTGAGCTCGCCAAAGGCTTTCGAACCACCCTGTCTTGCTTTTGACCGCCCCCTTTCAGCGAGGTACCTCATCATCTCCCCGCCGATGACGGTGTCACCCTGCAGAGCCGCCTGGATGTCACGCGTGATTTTCGCGAAAGAGGAACTCTTGAGGATGTACCCCTGCACCCCGAGGGACAGGGCCCTGAAGAGGCTCTCGCCTGAAGCATCCATGGTGAGGATGAGCACCCTCAAGCCGGGCATCTTTTCCCGAAGCACCTTCACCACATCAAGGCCGCCAAGACCCGGGAGGTGGAGGTCCACGAGGGCGAGATCGGGCTTCTCCTGCGGGATTCCCCGCACCGCTTCCTCGCCGCTTGTGTAGCACACGCAGCGGCCAATCCCCGACCCCTCGAGGAGGCTCCTCAACCCCTCGGCAAAGAGCACGTGGTCATCCACAATGGCGATTTTCGGAAGCTTTTCATTTCCCATAAAGCGGCACCATCACCTTCACCGTTGTTCCTCGATTCCTTTTTGAGCGCACCCGCAAAACCCCCCTCTGGAGCAGTACCTGTTCCCGCAAAAGGTCAAGACCATGGCCGTGTTTACTCTCTCCGGTCTCTTCCATACCCTGCCCGTCGTCGTGGAAGAGCAAATACACCTTACCCTGGCTCAGGCCTATTTTGACCACCACATTCCTGGCCTGCGCGTACTTCAGGGTGTTGTTCAGCGCCTCTGCAGCAACCTGCAGGAAAAGCTCACGGATTTCAAGAGGCACAAGGTACTCGGGAATGCGCATCGTGACTTTGTGGTGGATTTTCTGGGTTCCCAGCGCAAGGCGATGCTCAAGAACCTGTACCAGGGTCTCCGCAAAGCCCTTTCTCTCCTCAACACTTTCCCAGAGTGTCCGGAGGACATCCCGGGATTGCAGAAGGCAACGGTGTACTGCAGCACCTACTCTTTCGAGGATGACCAGAATATTTCGGCGCTCCACGTTCCCCGAAGAGAGCTTTCGCCGAAGGACCTCGAGGTAGAGCTCAACGCCCGCCAGGTCCTGAGTGAGGGTGTTGTGGATTTCCTGGGCAATCCTCAGCCGTTCCTGCCTGCAGGCAGCGGCTTCAGCCGCTTCAGAGAGAAGACGGTTCTCAACGAGAACTCCACTGAGGCCAAAAAGAAGCGCAAGCGCGTCTTTCACTTTCTCTGCGAGGGGCCTTTCAAGAAAAAGGACTGTAACCCCGAGAACTCTCTGGCCGGAGACCAGGGGGTAAATAGCGGCAAAACGCAAGGAATGGCCCGGTCCTCGTGGTTCCTTTCCAAGCTCCAGAAAGAGGGGACGTTTTCTCTGCCACGCTTCTCGCACTGCAGGAAAGAGAGTGTTCCGGTTTTCTTCCCAGCTTGAAAAAAGGGTATCGCCCCAGGGGGAAAAGACCAGAGGGACTTCGGAGAAAGGGGGGACCAGAAGCACAAGAAGAGGAGCCCGGGTGGCGGCAAAGGCAGCCACAACAGTTCTTCGCAGAATCGACGCCACGTCTTCCGAGAGACCGCCAAGAAAGACCAGAAGCCCTCGCTCAAGCTCTGGAACCTTCGTTATTCCACTCCCTCCAAGGCGAAAGGCCACTTCCCAGGCCAGAAGCTGCGCCGAGACAATCTCCTCGCCGCTGAAAGCCTGATCTTTCCGGTTAAGGGAGAGGAACCCGAAGACCTCCCCCGAGCCGGTCAAAAGAGGAAGGCAGAGGGCGTATGGTTCCCTCCCGCGGGGAAAGGAGGAATGCCCCGGAAGAGTCCTCTTCCCATCAATCTGGACTGTGCGCTTTTCCCGGAGAACAGTACCCGCAATTCCTTTTTTTGCGCTGAACCCCTTCCGTACCCTCCCGGACCAGAGACCCACCGAGGCCACCACCCGGAACCGCTCTCCGCAAAGTACGGCAATGGTTCCCGAAGAAGCGTGGAACCCCCTCAGTGCCTCCTGCAGGACTTTCTGGATCTCATGCTCTCCTTCCACAGAGCCCTCCAGTTTTTCCCACAAAGAACGGGACTTTTGCCCACGGATAAAGGACCGAAGGCTCTTTCCTGAGCAATCCAGAGCATGCTACCCTCAAGGGAGCACACAGAAGGGAAAGGAAGACGGCGTGAGAAATGTTATCAGGGTGTTCCTCGTTGACCACAGCCCCATCTTCATCGAGGCTTTCGCTTTCCTCTGCCGGGAAGAACCCGGGGTTACCCTCGTCGGGTTCTCAGAGGAGGGGAAGAATGCCCTGTCAGAGATTCTGCGGGCAAAACCCGATGTGGTCTTCGTCGATGCCCAGCTTCCCGATGTCAACCCGCTGCACTTTGTGCGGGCCATAAAAGAGGCCCGGGCCACAACCACGGTCATCGTCCTTTCTCTCTTTGCATCTGCTGAACTCTCCGGGAGGGCCATCGCGAGCGGGGCCTCAGCCTTTCTGGTGAAGGGGTCTTTTGAGGAGATTCTCGCTACTCTCCAAAGGCTCTCTCCAGAGCAAAACCACAGATCCTCTTTCCATTCTACCCGGGACCCTCAGGGAGATACATAGGCCACAGTACCCATTTTGCCCCACTGGAAGTCCTATTTCTCCCTGGCCTCTACTGTATGGTACAATAGGGGAAACTCGCTCAAGAAGGAGGAACGTTTATGCACCGAGGCACCTTTTTCCTTGCCCTCATCCTGGGACTTGTGGTCCTTTTTGCCCTTTCTGGATGCTGGTGGTTCGAAGGCCTTTTTCCCGCTCCTTCGCCTTCGCTCCCCCCGACGTCACCCCTTCCCACAAACACCGATATGGACAGGAAGGACTTCACCATGTTCAGCCTGGAAGGCGGCACCATCACCCTCTCGTCCTTCAAGGGGAAGCCGGTGCTTCTTGTGTTCTTCTCGCCTGGGTGCTCCCACTGCAAGGCAGAGGTCCCGGCCCTCAACGAGGTGTACCGGAAGTACAAGGATACCCACGGTCTTGTGGTCCTTGGGGCTGGGTACGGCCTTGAAGACAGTATCTCAGCCTTCGTCCAGCAGAACGGGGTGCAGTATCCCGTGGGGTACTTCACCGACCGGGCGGTCCTTGAGATGTACGGGGTATACTACGTCCCCCACAACGTCTTCTTCAACCGTGAGGGAAAACTGGTGAGAACCGCTATTGGGGAACTTTCATTGTCCAACCTGGAAAGTTACCTGCAGGAAATCTTTTGAAAAAGCGAAAGAGCCTGGGCGATTTTTCCTTGCTGTCCAGGCTCTTTGAGAATGATTTCCAGAGCTCTGGAAAAACCCGATCCCCTATGAGGGTACCGTCGGACAGATTAGGCGCTAAAAGAAACAGCGAGGCGAGCAGAACAAGATAAAGGGGGACCCGGGGGAAACTGTCACCTGATGGATGACGCGTAGCTCGAAAAGGCTCAAAAAGAAAAGGCGATTCCCCATTTCAATCCGCCCAACTATTACGCCTCATAAACTTTCTCATCCAAATTCTCCCTATTGTTGTACCTGAATTCTCACCCCTTGAGGTAGCATCTAAGTTCTCCTTGCCCATTCCGTGATATCTCCATTGCTATGGTCCGCCCATTCATGCTTAAACCCATACGTCACCAAGCTATCTAACTTTTGAATCTCTCCGTGTAGATGAGACTCCTTCTCTTGACCTTCTTCATTGGCGCTCTCAAGAGAGTCCCTGCGCTTCCCTCTTCGACAATCTCCACCCTCGCTTTCCCCTGGCTCCCTTTCCTCTGTTTCTCTCTTCTTCCCCCAAAACAGCTTTCGTCTGCTTCGACCTCTCTCGTCAAGCGATGCGCATCTTTGGAAGTGCAATGGAAGATCGCCTTGCACACCATACAATGGACCCATAAATTTAGACACGAAAATGGGAGGTTCTAAGCGTCGAATGGGTACCAGGAAACAATACTCGGCTACGATGAAGGCAAAAATCGTCCTGGAAATTCTTAAGGAAGAGAAATCCATCCCCCAAATCGCATCCACCTACGGCATCCATCCTTCCATCCTGAACCGCTGGAAAAACGCAGCAGTGGAGAAACTCCCTTCCCTCTTTGCCGATGATACGAAAAGCAGAGAACATCTGAAAGCCGAATACGAGAAGAACATCCAGGACCTCTATACCGAGATTGGTCGTTTAACCACTGAGCTTGCCTGGCTTAAAAAAAGAGTGGCTTCTGAGCTCGGTCGAGACAAGCGCCTGGATTTGGTGGAATGGAATCACCCGGAAATATCACTGAAAAAGCAAGCAGAATTTTTGAATCTCAATCGCTCCAGCTTATACTATCGCCCGGTGCCCCCTTCCCCAGAAGAGATAGCCATCAAACACCGCATTGGTGAAATATACACCGAGTACCCCTTTTACGGTTCCAGGCGCATTACCGTCCAGCTTCGAAGAGAAGGATTCTCGATCAACCGCAAAACCGTTCAGCGCTACATGCGGGAAATGGGCTTAGCAGCCATCTATCCTCAATCGAACTTGAGTAGGCGAAACCGGGAACATCGAGTCTATCCTTACCTGCTACGGGGTCTTTCCATTACTCATCCCAACCAGGTGGGGTATAGACATTACCTACATTCGGCTGGTTGGAGGATGGATGTACCTGGTAGCCATCATGGACTGGTATTCCCGCTTTGTAGTCAGCTGGGCCTTAGAGAGTAGCTTGGAGGCCACTTTTGTACTGGTGGCAGTACAAGAAGCAATGGAGAAAGCCAGGCCAGAGATCATGAACAGCGACCAGGGAAGTCAGTTCACCAACCCGGATTACATCAGGTTCCTCGAGGGGGAGGTGTAAGGATCAGGAGGAAAGCAAAGACCGGGCCACTGACAACATTTTCACCGCACTATCTCCGAAGCCTGAAATACGAGGAGGTCTACCTCAACGAATATCAGAGTCCCAGAGAAGCCAGGCAGGGTATCTCCCGGTATCTTACGTTTTACAACCACCACCGACCTCATCAGTCTTTAAAGTACAGAACACCGGCAGAAGTTTACTATGGAAAGGGTTAGGACATATGATACCCTGTTGGACATATTTTTCCACGCTTAAGATAAAGATCGTGTCTTGACAAAAGGGTCCACCTCACCAGACTCTATAGCCGTGTTGCAGGAAATGCCCAGTTCTTTGTATACCCGGTTGACGAGAACCTCGAAGACAAAGAGCTTTAAAGCTCAGACGAACTCCAAGAAGGGTGCGCGCGACCCTATAGCAGGCTCTCCTTTCGAGCGATCCATTCCCTTTGGTAGCTTCAGCACTCATACCTTTGCCTTCTCACCTCACCAAGAAAATGACTGCGAAAGAAGGGACAGGCGTCAAAGGCCTTGAGAGCACCTCTGGTTCTTAAAAACTCCTCGGAAGCCTCTTCAGAGGAAGCGATTTTCGTAAGTTCAGCTAAGTTCTTGACCCATCCTCCAAAGGAGAGCATAGCGGATTATATTGAGCAATCACCAAAGAAAAAAATAGGCCCCGGGAAAACCCGGGGCCTGAAACAACTACCTTCATTACCACAGCGAACAGCCAGATGGCGGAGTCACTGGCTCACAGACCGCAGCGCAGCAACCGGAATCCTCGAGACCACAGCGAGTATTGCCAAGCTGGTCGTAAATCTTGCACTTGTATGCGAGCTTCCACTTCACGGTGTCAGCAACAGAGGGTTTCTGGTAATCCTGAAGGCCAAGGTCTTTCTTGTATTCATTTGCATCCTCTTTGCTGCAGATAAGGCCCGCAAATGCGCCTTCTGTGATTGTTGCCGTAATCTTGATCTTCTGGTTAGAAATTTGAGTAACATTAACATTAGAAGCTTTTACACCATCCTCGAACCCGCTGCCCTGTCTTGTGGGGTTCACAACGGTGATTGTCCAGTTCGCTGGATTGGTGATACATGCCCAATCTCCTGCAATTGGCTCGTCAAAGGTCAGTATAATGGCGAACGACCCATCATCATCGGGATCATCAGAAGTGTACAGCCTCTGCACCACTGTGCTCACAACCTCCGGATAAGCTGTGTCTGCTGTGGGAGTAGGAGCTGTTGGGCTTGGGCTTGCTGTGGGGGTTTCTGCTGGCTTACAGCCGACCATGGCAAGGACTGCAACGGCAAAGGCTGCGGCAATGAGCAACCACACGTACTTCTTCATGCAACACAACCTCCTTTACCTTGGGGTTTCTTCCTGTGCCTTCCGTGCGGGCTTTCCGCTGTTTCGCCCACAGGGTGCGGCCATCCGTCCTCTTGAGATAGGGCCGGAGAGTTTTGCCCTACCCTTGACCCTCTCGACCTCAGGGCAAGAGAAGAACGCCACACGGCACAGCTCAATTATATACTACGAAGGGGACAAAAGAAAGTTTCGCCCCGGAATTCCTTTTCAGGGGTTTCCCGGAGGCGGCGGAGAGGCCCCGTCCCCTCCACCACCGCCACATCGATTGCCCCTACACAGCTGCTGCTGCAGCTCCAGCCGTCCCAGGAAGAGGGAGCGCTTTGTTTGTCGAGCAAGCACACCTGAACGCGCTCGGGCGCTGAGTCCTTGGATAACTGCAGAATAATTTGGCTCGAACTACCGGGAATAGACAGGATATTCAGACGCCAGACAAGGAGGAGGTCGCTGCCAGTTATAGGCCCGGTACTATTCGGATACACAAACTCTAAGCCCACATGAGGATTGTCAAAACCAAGGCGCATCACGTCGTTTCCAGGGGTAAACGTTATACTTCCTCCGTCTTTCCCTTCAAGGTGCACGACAAGGTATACCTCAGAGAGAGCAAGTGGGTTGTAGAGGGTGTAGGGAATGAACACTTCGCCTAAAGGGTTAAATTCTGCCTGACTGTCTGTGGTCCCGAAGTAGGGCTTGGAAACGTCGGGAATACCCGTTGTTCCGGCAAGACGCACATAAGCCTTCGATGCGGCGAGGATGTTTTCTCGGGGGAGATTCCGCAAGCTGTCCAGGCTCGTCAGGTTGTTGACCTTAACAAGGTATACCTCGACCTCGTATTGCCCCAAAGGAGCAGAATTTGCAAAGGCCAGGAAAAACCCGTGCGTGGAACTCCCCTGAAGGGCCATACCGGTAAGACCTTCTCCACAGCCGTAGTACCCTATCCACCTGCCCTCGCCATCGGTGCCAAGATAGCGAATGTCATCCCGGTACTTCTGGAGTGTGCTGGAGGTGCTTGTCAGGATGTCATCCAGCGCTTCGGCAGCGTCGAAATAGCCTCCCTGGCCGGAAAAGAAGGGGATAACACCCACATCCCCTTCTTGGAGCACCCCTTGAGGCGGCTTAATCGCAAAGAGGAGCCCAAAACTGGTATTTGCTTCATTCCCCATCACCTGGACTATAACACTTGCTACGACCATGTTCTGGTTCGAAATCCCCCCGAAATCGTCAACGAAAACCTGTATTTCGGGGCTGCCAACCTGCGAGGTGAGCTCCACCTGCTTCACCACCTTTGCCAGAGCCCGGCCCCGAAAGCTCAAGAGGAGCTCGTCTTCGTTGTTAATACCACCCACATCCACGAGGTAAAACGTCAGAGTGTATTTTCCCAGGGGTAAGCCATCGGCAAACGCCAGGCCCACGTTGGCGCCAAAGCTCGTACCAACCGTGATTCCCTTAAGTCCTCCCCCAAAACCACAGTACCCGATCCACCTGCCACTCTCTACACCGAGAAACGCAAATCCAAAGGAACCAACGGGGAGAAAACTTCCTTCCCCAAGACTTCCAGGACCACTTGCCTCAAGGACCACCACGAAAGACTTTCCCCAGAGACGGGGATCGTTCTGAGGGTTATGCACCCTGACGTACAGGTCAACTGCTCGCGCAGAAGTGTAGACCTTTGCAGGAGTCGTCACGTCAAAAGAGAACCCGCTCCCGTACTGGGGCTGTATCGCAGGAGTAAAGGTCGTCTGAGGAATGGTCACGATGTTGGCCGCAAGCCGTGTAACATTGCTGTCCTTAAGGGGGTCAGCTCCTCTCTGCAGAGCTTTCCTGATTTCTTCTACGAGTTTTGCAAACTCCTCTTTTTGTGCCAGGGAATTCAATTCTTCCTCGGTAAAAGTCTCGCCTTTCTGCACCTTCATAAAAGCCACAACGGCAAGAGCCGTACTCTCGAAGTCGGTATTGCCAACGTTTTTGCGTTCTCCCTCCGCAATCCTTGCAACCGGCGCGTAGACTGTGATCGACCGGCTCTCCACCTTGACCAGGTACGGACCACCTGAAGGAGTGACAATCCGGTATATACCCTCTTTCGTCGTCCTGCCAGAAGCGATGACCTCTTCAGTCACCATTGAAAGAACGTACACACTCGCATCTGCAAGCGGGACGAAATTCGAATCCTTGAGCGCCTGTTCCCCGGGAAGAACCGCTCTTCCCTCGATGACACCGTGACCCTTTGGGGGAAGCGGGCTCAGGCCTTGGAAACATCCCGAAAGCAACACTACAAGACAAAGCACCACGAGAACCGGGAAGAATCTCAAGCGCATACCTTTCTGCCCCCTCTCTGCAAGCGTTGGGAAAATAGCGCTTTTTTAGAGGGATACCATAGATTCCGGACGAGTTCAAGGATTTCGAAGTTCTTTTACCGCTGCAAAAAACGAGATGAAGATATCTGGCGGTGTTACCGAGTAGAAGCAGAAAGGTTGAGACAGGCGTGCATAAGCCATGAGAGCAGCAAGGCTATATACCAGATCGCAAAATTTTTCTTTTACCAGGGTGTGGAACTGCTTCGGGGCTCCGTCCCTTGCAGTGACCCCCTGCCGTGTCATTGTGAGGTCGTGGTTTCGTTTCCGAAGCAATCTCGCTTTTTGTCCCCCACTCGGTCACTGCGAGCTTCGCTTGTTCGTTGAGCAAAGCAATCGCGCTTTCCGTAGTCCTGAAACCGCTTCGTCGCTTCGCTCCTCGCAGTGACAAAGAAAGAGCTCCTCGCAGGTGACAAGGAAAGAGCTCCTCGCAGTGACCCTCCATTTGTCACCGCGAGCTCGTCGTTTCGTCTGCGAAGCGGTCTCTGAGACTGCTTCGCTCCGCTCGCAGTGACAAAAAGGGTGAAGCAGTCTCACTTCGCTCCTCAAAATGACGGAAAAAGAATTGGCTCGGAATGGCAGTCCCGGGCCCATCACGGCCCCGGCAATGGCGCAGAAGCGTGGTTCAAGGCGGCAGAAACGGGGCATCCCTCAAAGCGGCAGAAGACCTCCCCTTTCCGGTATCAGAGAAAAGAGCGGATTCCTGAAGCTGTGCGACCTGGGCAACTCAGGGTGGGGATGAGCTCCAGGCCCCCTAATCCACTCCGGTATTTCCGGCACTACTCTGGCCCTCAAGCCAGGCTGTAACTTCGCCGATGAAACCCGGGAAGACCCGGAGAGCCTTCTTGTAGTGAGCATACACCAGTTCATGGTCCAGTTCCATATACCCGTGGACAAGGATATTGCGAAATCCTCCTAAGCCGCGGAGCTCCCGGTAGAGCTGCTCGCTGATGACCCTCTGCCGCCAGAGTTCCTCGAGAATCTTCTCGTATTCGTCCACGGCAATGCGAAATGCCCCAGCAAGAATGTGGTTCCCCGTATCAAGGATTAAAGAAGAGGCAAGCTCCAGGCCCCGTTCCACAAACCACTGAAGGTTGACGTCACGCCGGTACTCCTCAAGGGAAATCGTCTCTTTCTCACGCAACCTGCTGAGGACCTCTTCTAACTTCTGCAAGCGGGCGATTATGCTCTCCCTTTTGAGTACCACCGGCGTACCCTCTCCTGAAAGTACCGGGTCTGCACTTTGCGAAGATAGGCGGTATCCTGGTACCTGCGGATGACGTCGATTTCAAACGAGTTCAGCACCTCTTCATTCTGGGCATAAATGAGCCTGCCCCCGGAAACGACCTCGAACTTCAATGGGAGAGAGGCACGGTTGAGGAGCAAAAGGTCAAAGCGCTCCGTCGATAAAGCGTTGCGGATTACAAGGTAGAGCTCCCTGTATGCCTCAAAAAGCTCATCACCTTTTACGCCTGGCCTGAGGAAAACCGCAAGGTCCACATCAGACCATGTTCCATTATCTCCCCGGGCGTATGAACCGAAGAGGTAGGCGAGGAGCACCTCATTTTGTCCCGCAAAAACAGGGTGCAGTCTCCTCACGATTTCATCGGCATTTACAATGGCTGCAGGCAGTATTTTTCCTGAAGGACCGCGGTAATCCGAAGCTATGCCCACTTCGTCACCCCTCAGACGTTCAATTCAGGACCGCCACACCGACATTGTACACCTTTTCCGTAGCTAAGACCAGGGCGTTCATGCCTTGTACAGGTTTTCTCCTCGTACAGGACTGCACACCATCTGTAGCAACCTCTGAGACTGCTTCGCTTCGCTCGCAGTGACAAAGGAGAAACCCTTGCAGTGACCCCCTGCCGTGTCATTGCGAGGTCGTAGTTTCGTTTCCGAAGCAATCTCGCTTTTTGTCCCCCACTCGGTCACTGCGAGCTTCGCTTTTTCGTCCAGCGAAGCAGTCTCTCCCCTCAGGAGTCATTGCGAGCTCGTAGTCTCGTCCGCGAAGCAATCTCACGAGGTTGCTTCGTCACTTCGTTCCTCGCAACGGCGGGAAATACGTCCGCCGACCTTCGCTTCGTCGCTTCGCTCCTCGCGGTGACAAAGGAAAGAGTCACTGTGACTTTTTGCGGGTCATTGCGAGCTCGTCGTTTCGTTTGCGAAGCAATCTCTTCCTCAAGAGCCGGGATTGCTTCGCTTCGCTTCGCTCGCAACGGCGAAAAAATACCGCCGGATTGCTTCGGGGGCTTTGCCCCCTCGCAATGACTGGCGAAGGTGTCACTGCGAGGTCGTAGTATCGCCTCCGAAGCAGTCTCTCACCTCTGTGGTCTTTACATTGTTTTGGGTCTTTGGACCTCACGGCGTCTTTGTGTTCAAAGCCAGGTCCCCCGGGGGCAAAGTTGCCTTCAAAGGAAGGGAAACCCCGTGACAGCAAAGGGAACCCCAAAGGAACGTACCTCTAAAGCAGGAGGATCTCGGGGACTTTGCCCCTGGCGAATTTCCGGGAAAAGGAGGGGAACTCCAGGGCGATGATGCTCCCCTCCTTGCTGTAGTCAATCACCATCCCCGGTTCCTCAACGTACTCGCTGTAGGCTACCTGCTCCTCAGAAAACCGTATCTCGAGGAGGTCACCCTCCTTATCGTACAGAATCCTGATCATGTTCCTCCCTCGCTTTGCGAAGCCTCCGGTCAAAGAAAGCGCTCACCAGTAAAAACGCCCCTTCTTTCTCCCATCTCCCAAGAACCCGCAGGAACTTCCCCTCGAATCCCCGGACGTAATGGATGAGCTCGGGGTCGTTTCTATCCCGCAAGGTAAGCTCCGGTTCAAGGACGACAAGGCGCACCAGCTCAAGAGGGATATTTCGCTGCGAAAGCTTCTCCCGAGCATGAATGGTGAGCCGAATTTCCACCTCTCCCACAGTCCCATTATACTATAACCCCGTTCCCCGAGGTTTTTCAGTACTCTGCAACCCACCCCTGTCATCACAGGATTGCTTCCCTGTTTTCCCCTGCCACTGCAATGCAGTTCTGGGACTGCTTCGTCGCTTCGCTCCTCGCAGTGACAAAAGAGAAACCCTCGCGGTGACAAAACAAGGAAATCCTCGCGGTGACCTCCGGTGAGTCATTGCGAGCCTCGCCTTTTCGCCTGGCGAAGCAATCCCGCTTCTCGCCCTTTGGGCGGTCATTGCGAGCTCGTAGTCTCGTCTGCGAAGCAATCTCGCCTTTTACCCAAAGGCTGTCACTGTGAGGTCGTCTTTTCGTTTCCGAAGCAGTCTCGCCTCCCAGGAGTCATTGCGAGCCTCGTTTTTTCGTCTGCGAAGCAATCTGAGATTGCTTCGCTTCGCTCGCAACGGCGAAAAATACTGCCGGATTGCTTCGCTTCGCTCGCAGTGACCCACAAAGGTCACTGCGAGGTCGTGGTTTCCGAAGCAGTCTCCCTCAGAGTTCCTCGTAGAGGTCTCTCCACTGGGGGTTGAAGGCGTTGATGAGGGCGATTTTCTTCGCCCTTGAACCACCTTTGATTCTCTTCTCCCGGAGAATCGCCTCTTCCGGGTCATCGAAGACCTCAAAGTATACGAGCTTCACCACGTTGTACCTGGCGGTGAATCCGGGAACCGCTTTCGTTTTGTGTTCCCAGACCCTCCGCTTCAGGTCACCGGTCACTCCAGTGTAGAGGACGGTATTTCGAGGATTCGTCATGATGTACACGAAGTACTGGCGCTTCACGGCAAAAGCTTACTCAAAGGACTCTCTTTTGGGAAGGGGGCTTCTGGGGGGTTTCCTGTTCATCGCTCTTTTTTGGTCAACGCAAAGGTGTACGCTTGCCTGTGGAAGCCTGTGGAAAAGCCTCGGGGACTGCTTCGCTCCGCTCACAGCGACCTTTTATTTGTCACTGCGAGGTCGTCGTATCGTTTCCGAAGCAGTCTCGCTTTGTGCCCCCATGCAGGTCATTGCGAGCCTCGTTTTTTCGTCTGGCGAAGCAATCTCTCCCTTCCTGAAAAACGAGACTGCTTCGCTTCGCTCGCAGTGACAAAAAAGGTGAAGCAGTCTCAGCCTGAAATGCCCGGAAGAGACTCAGCAAAAAGGGAAGGGCCTGGTCCTATGCCTCTTCTAACCTCTGGGCGAGTTCGCGTAAAAACTCGCCGAAACTACCAATTTCCTCCCGGAAGGCCCGGTACGTACCCTCCAGGTCCTCAAGAAGAGGTCGCATCCTTTCCCACTCCAGGAGATACCCGTAGACATTCCGGAACACGTGCCGAAACCTCAGGTACACCTCGAGCTTCTTTTTGAGTTCCTCAGAAATCACCGCAGGGCGGACCTCAGGAATGGCTATACTCATCCTGAAAAGGAGCCTTTTGTGCCACCCGGGGTCTTCCGTTTCCCTCGTCCCATCGATGTCCCGGGAAATGAGCTCAAAGATATCCTCAACGATGGTGTAGAAATCATGAAGCAGGCTCCCCAGCCCTCTGAGGGCAAAGCGGTCAGGTTCTTGAGAGGTGTAATAGACGACTTTCTCCCTGGCCTCATCGACCACAGTCTCCAGGGAATGCAAGAGGCTCTCGATTTCCCCAAGGAGCGAAAGTACCGCTTCCCTCTTCCCCATAAAGCAGAACCCCATTCCTCAGGATGGTTTCTTTGAGCGGAGGCGAGCAGGCATCAAGGTCCACAAGGTCCACTTCGAAATCGCCCATCCGGTTGACCTCGGCAAGAAGGCGGAAGTACTCTCCGGGGGGAATGCCCTCGGCCGCCAGGTCGATGTCCGAGGAGGGACCAAAACCCCACCGGTGCTTCAGCGAAAAGGCCAGCGACCCAAAGAGGTACACCCTTTTGGCCTTCCCCTTTTCAACCAGGAATTTCGCGGCAGCAAAGGCCACCTGGAGAGCTCTCTCCGCCCTCTTTCTCTCCTCTTCTTCCTCGGCCTGTATTCTCCTTTTCCAGGCGCAGAGATACAGGGCAATATCAGGCACTTTCACAGGGTCCATTATATCACAGCCAGGATACGTCCAATTTCTGTGCCCTGGAGCCCTGAGGTGTGTTCAGGATGCAGAACACCGGTTGAGGGATGAAACCATTTGGAATTCCTCGCCGCTTTGCATTTTCATAACAATCCCACCGTGGTCAGGGGGTCCTTGAGGCGGGGTACCTCACTGCCGCTTCGCACCTTTGCAATGACCCCCATTTTGTCACTGCGAGGTCGTCGTTTCGCCCTTTTCTCTTGTCACTGCGAGGTCGCATTTTCGTCTCCGAAGCAGTCTCTCCTCAGAGATTCCTCGCCGCTTCGCGGCTCGGAAGGACTAAAGAAGAAGGGCTCAGAATGACCGGTCAAAAGAGTCACTGCGAGGTCGTGGTATCGCCTCCGAAGCAGTCTCGCTTTGTGCCCCCAGGCGGGTCATTGCGAGCCTCGTTTTTTGTTTGGCGAAGCAATCTGAGATTGCTTCGCTTCGCTCGCAGCGACGGAGAGTCTGTCGGGTTGCTTCGGGGCTTCGCCCCTCGCAACGACAAACAAAAAGAGTCATTGCGAGCTCGGAGTTTCGTCTGCGAAGCAATCTCTTCCTCAAGAGCCGGGATTGCTTCGGGCCTTCGGCCCTCGCAATGACTGGCGAAGGTGTCACTGCGAGGTCGTAGTATCGCTTGCGAAGCATTCTCAACCACCAGATTGCTTCGGGGGCTTCGCCCCCTCGCAATGACTTGGGGGAGGTCACTGCGAGGTCGTAGTATCGTTTCCGAAGCAGTCTCAGAGATTCCCTGCCGCTTCGCGGCCCGGAAGGATCGAAAAAGAAAGGCCCGGAAAGACAAAAAGCAGCAAAACAACCTCAGAGGCCTGAAACTCCTGTCGGCCGTCCTCCGATGCCAAAAAGTAAGAAGCCCCAAAAGCTCCTCTGTGGTATCATGGTATATGCCGGGTCTCATCAAAGGGCAACCCTTAAAGCCGGGCAATGTATTTTCCGGGAGGATGGCAGTGGGAAAATTCTCCACGCATCTCTGGACGAGGTTACTTGAGGAAAAGCGCGAAAATCGAGAAAGGGAGAGGATGGAAACCCTCGAAAGCGTCTGCAAAAGCCTCAGAGAGTATTTTTCCCTGAAAAAGGTTCAGGCAGTGTACCTCTGCGGCTCTCTCACAAGAGAAGGGGAATTTGATTCCTTCTCGGACATCGACGTGGCGGTGGAAGGTCTTGAAGAAGATTACTTCACAACACTCTGTGAGCTTGAAGAGCTCCTGAAAAGAAACGTCGACCTCATAGAGCTCAGAAGGTGCCCCTTCAGGGAGCGAATCCTTAAGGAGGGCGTAAGGGTACTGTGAGTAGAGGAAGGATTGCGCTCCTTCTTGCCTACCTTAAAGAACAGTGGAGGGTGCTTGAGAGGATATACACCGGGCTCCAGGAGCTCAGTATACAAGGCGAAAAGGACACGGTTTATGCGGGGTATCTCCTCCATAACTTCTACACTGCTTTCGAAGACCTCATGAGGGAGGTCGCCAGAACCTTTGAGAACGCCGTGGACGACACCGCACGATACCATCGGGAACTTCTGAAGAGGATGAAACTGAACGTGGCGGGTATCCGTCCGGCGCTCGTCTCCGAGGCATCCTTCAGAATTCTCGACGAACTCCGTGCCTTCAGGCACGTCTTCCGGCATGCTTACGGGTACGAACTGGAGAAGGAAAAAGTGGAGCACCTGGTGAAGAAGTTGAAGGAAGGTATTGGCAGCATCAGAAAAGATGTCGACGCCTTCAGGGCATTCCTCGAGGAGGAACTGAACCCCTCTCCACCTGAGAGCACAGACCCCTCCAAACACCAATGACCTTGGACACCATGCCTTTACACGGGATATCCGGTTTCCCAAGGACATCCTGAATGCCTTTCAGGGGAAAAAGGGCCATTGCACATCGAGCCCACCGCGAAGTTCTATCCAGGTAGTCATCGCAAGCCTCGTTGTTTCGTCCTTTTTCTTTGTCGCTGCGAGCCTCGTTTGTTCGTTGAGCGAAGCAATCTCCTCTCTCACCCTGTGGGAATACGAGACTGCTTCGTCGCTTCGCTCCTCGCAGTGACCTTTTATTTGTCACTGCGAGCTCGTCATTTCGCTTGCGAAGCATTCTCAACCACCAGATTGCTTCGGGGGCTTCGCCCCCTCGCAATGACTTGGGGGAGGTCACTGCGAGGTCGTAGTATCGCTTCCGAAGCAGTCTCGCTTCTTTCACCTTTCAGGCGGTCACTGCGAGGTCGTAGTGTCGCTTGCGAAGCAGTCTCTCCTCTCAGGAGTCATTGCGAGCCTCGTTTTTTCGTCTACGAAGCAATCTCACGAGGTTGCTTCGTTACTTCGTTCCTCGCAACGGTGGGAAATACGTCCGCCGACTTTCGCTTCGTCGCTACGCTCCTCGCAGTGACAGATAAAGGAATCCTCGCAGCGATAAAGAGGAAAACCCCTCGCAGTGGCCCCCAGCAGGTCATTGCGAGCCTCGTTTTTTTGTTTGGCGAAGCAATCTGAGATTGCTTTGCTTCGCTCGCAGTGGCGTAAAAAGTGAGCTCGGAATAACCGAAAAAGAGGGCAAAGCAATCTCGCAATCGAGCTACTCTTGATGCCTCAAATAGAGGAACCATTGAGGGGATATCCTCAGAGTTCTATCGGGAGCCTCCGGATCCGGACGGCGTGCTCCTCCACAGTCACCGCACAACCCCGAAGGAGGAACGACTCAACCTGAGGAACCACTTCAAGGAGCCTCCGGGCAACGGTTTCAGGCTCTGGAAAGGGCAAACGCAGGGTGACAAGGCTCGGAGAGGAGTATCCCGAGAGCGCCAGAAGAACCGAGAAGTCCAGGTCCTGGGTGATGACAACCCGCTGTTTTCGGCAAGCAAATGCAAGAACCTCGAGGTCCTTTGCGCTGGCAGGTAAAACCTCCGATACTCGCAGGATGTCCCAGCCCTGTTCTTGAAGCAATCTGACGGTTTTAGGGGAAATGTTCATGTCGGCGAGAAAACGCAAAGTCGCCATACCCTCAGGCGCCCGGCACAATGTGGTATTCTTCGGCAACAACCCAGGCGGCGTACTTTACCGCCTGCCGGACATCTTCTTCTTCAAGCTCCGGGTATGCCTCAAGGATTTCCTCAACCGACCTTCCCCCGGCAAGCATTTTTAAAATTACGCTCACTGTAATCCTTGTGTTGCGAATAGTCGGTTGCCCCAGACAGACACTCGGATCAACGGTGATGCGGTCGAGTTTCTCCGGCATCGTCTTTCCCCCTTCTTGAGAGTCCACCTCGTAGTATACCCCGACTCCACCCCGACGACAACGAGTGGGGAAACCCGACCCGTGCCACTCCAGGCATATTTTAGAGCAAGGCAATCACCGCAAGGCTACGGCATCGCCTCAAAAGCAACATTGAAAAACAGGATTACCCCGGGGACTTTCGACCCCTCGCAAGGACCAGAAAGGGTGTCACTGCGAGGTCGTCTTTCAGGCGGAGTCACTGCGAGGTCGTCGTTTCGTTTGCGAAACAGTCTCGACTGTCAGCGGTCATTGCGAGCCTCGTTTTTTCGTCTGGCGAAGCAGTCTCGTGAGATTGCTTCGCTTTGCTCGCAACGGCGAAGAAATACGCCGGATTGCTTCGCTTCGCTCGCAACGGCAGGAAAAGCACCTGCCGAACTGCTTCGCTCCGCTCGCAGAGACAGATAAAGGAATCCTCGCAGTGACAAAGGGAAAGCCCTCGCGATGACCCCCGCTTTGTCACTGCGAGCTCGTAGTTTCGTCTGCGAAGCAGTCTCAAAAGCACTCCGAAAATACCGGATTGCTTCGGGCCTTCGGCCCTCGCAATGTTCTGTGTTCAAAGTCAAGTCCCCTGGAAGGCAAGACTCCTTTTCCGTTCTAAGTAATGGGGATCATAGGGAATCCCACTCCTCAGGATGGCAAAGATCTGCCGCAGGAGCTTATTGGCTACGGCAATCAGGGCCACCTTCTTGGGTTTTCCCCGGGAGAGTAGGCGTTCATAGAGCATCCTGCACTGCTCATTGAACCGGGAAGCACTGAGGGCCGCAAGGAAAAGGAGCTTCCGCAGGAAGGGATTCCCCCTTTTACTCAGCCAGGCCCGTTCCTTCCTCTTCCCGGACTGGTCTATCTGGGGAGCAAGACCCAGAAAGCTTGCGAGTTCCTTGCTCCTTGCAAAGCGGGTGAGGGGCGAGAGGATGCCCAAAATGGCACAGGCCAGCCTCTTCCCTACCCCAGGGATGCTCAGAAGGAGCCTGTACTCTCTTGGGGCATACTGGAGGGCCAGGTCTTCAGCTTCCTTCTCTAAGGTCCTCAGGGTCTCTTCGATTCTCTGGAGTTCCTCCTCGTAGAGCTTTTGGAGCCTGGGGTGGGGGAAGGGATGGTGATGGAGGGCCTCCAGGTGGTTGAGGATTTCGGTCCTCCTTTTCTGGTAGTCCTCGATGGTCTTCTGGATCTCCTCAAGGAGGTAGGCCTTCTTGTCCCTGGGGACGAAGGGTGGAGGGGAGGCGAAGAACCCGAACTGGGCCAGGATCCTGGCATCCACAGGGTCAGTCTTGGCTCTTTTCTGGAGCATCTCGGCGTACTTCTTCACCACGAAGGGGTTGACCACGCTCACCGGGTAACCTCGCTCTTTGAGGAAGAGGGCGAGCTTCAGGTGGTAGACCCCTGTGGCCTCCATGACGAAGAGGACGCTGCTCATCTTCCCAGGGAGGTACGGGGTGATTCGCCGCAGAAGCTCCTCGGGAGAGGAAGGGACGGAGAAGTCCCGGAAGCGCTCCCCGTCAAAGAGGCTCACCGCACACCGCTCCTTCCCCACATCAATGCCCACCACGAGTTTCCTCTTCACCAGTACTCTCCTCCTTTCTCTTCGTCTTCCTGTATCCTCCCTCTCTCAGGCTCTCATCGTGCACCATGCAGGCTCTTCCGCCTCATATTCTGTCAAGCCTTGGGAGAGGGGAAGGTGGGGGACAGCATTGCGAACGGTCTTCACCGACCATGACAGTTAGGCGTCCTTCTCCCACCTTCTCTTCTTCCTTCTTCATAATACATCGAATAAATGGTTTACCAGGAATTTAATATACGATGACTGGCAGGGGGTGTCACTGCGAGGTCGTCTCTTCGTTCCCGAAGCAGTCTCGCTTTTTTGCTCCGACAAGAGAGTGTCACCGCAAGCCTCGTCTTTTCGTTCGGTGAAGCAGTTTCTCCGAGGTTCCCCACCACTTTGCAGCCTCAGAAGGACAGGAAGGGGAGTGGCCCGAAACGACCGAAAAAGGGTACAAGCGGAAAACCGACCCTTAAAACCCCTGCGGAAGAGCCTACATGGTATAATAGGCGCGATGGAGGTATGTCGGGCTTCAGCATTGAGGAAGTCAGGTCGTGTGCGAGGGGAAGGCTGTACAGCATAAACGCCCGGGGGGAAAGGATCAGCGTCCTCTTCCTCCATCACGCTTTAGAGAGGGTGAAGAAGTGGTCCCTTGCAGAAGAGCAGGTCCTGGAAACGCTCCTTTTCCCCGAAGAGGTTGTCACCGGGCACGGCAAAAGGTATATCGCCCACAGAAGGTACGAAGGCTCCCATCTTGTCCGGGCTATTTATGAATACGACGGCAATACACCGGTGCTCGTCACCGTGTACTTCCCCTATGCCGAGCGGTACTTCCAGGGAGGTGAAGTCTCTGAAGATAAAATACTCGAGAGAGGCTGATGTGCTCCTGATAGAGCTCAGAGAGGGCCATCCAGCGGACTCCATAGACCTGAAGGAAGGGGTTATTCTCCATCTTGACGAACGGGGTCTTCCCCTGGAAATAGAAATACTCGACGCCTCGAAGCTCACTTCGCTTGAAGAAATCCACATTATGGCGCCCCTTGAAGCCGTCCGCTGAATCCGGGTTTTTGCGTTTCCCATACACCCTGCAGTAGCCCTCAAGGTTAAAGACCGGTCCTCGATCAGCCCACACCGGACTCCTGGACTTGCAGTGCTTCTCCTGCCGTGTTGTTGCAAACTTGTCGTTTTGCTCTTTTTCTGCTACTGCGAACTCGTTGTCTCGTTCGCAAAGCAGTCTCCAAAATTGCCTCGGGGCCTTTGACCCCTCGTAACGACAGAAAAGCAATGCCAGACTGCTTCGCTCCGCTCGCAGTGATCTTCCATTTGTCACTGCGAGCTTCGCTTTTTCGCCCAGCGAAGCAGTCTCCCCTCTCCCCACCTCGTGGAAATGCGAGATCGCTTCGTCGCTTCGCTCCTCGCGGTGACAAAGTATGGGGTCACTGCGAGGTCGTCTTTTCGTCTCCGAAGCAGTCCCGCCTTTTTGCCCCAACAAGAGAGTGTCACTGCGAGCCTCGTTTTTTCGTTTGGCGAAGCAGTCTCTCCTCAGAGATTCCTCGCCGCTGTGTGACCTGGAAAGACAGGAAACATGGAGAAACGGCGGTCGGCGCAAAACAGTGGAACCATTATCCTGAGTCCGAAGAAACACGACCCAGAACTTCCCGGACCCTCCCGAGAACCTCCCGGGCAATAGCCAGAGCTCTCCTGGCATCTGCAGCCGTGGGCTCTCCCTCCGGTAAAAGCCCAAGGTCGGCGGGATAACGGGATTCGATGTACAGGCCGTTCAAGAACTCAAGTTCCTCTTTATCAAGGGAAAGGCTCTGGTACCGCCTCCTGACCCTCTGGTACAGAAAAACGAGGTCATGGGTTTTCGGAGGGTTCACTTTCTGGTTCCAGAGTAACCCCTTCAGGAGCTTTTCCACGCTCTGCTGGGCGTGAAAGGAGGCCAGGCGATATATCCCCTGGTTGTAGAGTACTTCTGCCGCCTGCAGGTCTTCCCGGGCATAGTCAAACCAGGGGTTTCTGTTCATAGAGCACTTTCCCCGTGGAGAGGACCTCCCGAATAAAGGGCGATCCTTCTTTGCGGAGGAATTCCACTTCTTCCGGGGTCAGGACGATGACGTCAAGGGGGATTTTTCGGGAAATACCCCTTAAGGCTTCCACCCGCCGGTTCACCCTCCGTTCCCCGGTTCGTTTAATCACCAGAAGGTCGACGTCGCTCTCGCTGGACCCTTCGCCCTTAGCCAGGGAACCGAAGAGTACGATTTTCTCGGGATGGTACTGCCGCACAAGCCTCTCCACAATTCTCGCCAGTTCTTTTTCCCAGGTTTTGCCTGCCGGGTAAGCGCGCTTCCTCATCACGAACCCCGCCTTCATTGTAGCACAATGGTGCTTTCGAGTTTTCTCCATCCGGTCGCAACGTCGAACCCCTACTCTCCAGAAGAAACGGTCGCACATTTCCTGTTACTTCGCCGTTCCGCTTCCTGCAGTGACCCTTCTGCTGCGTCACCGCAAACTCGCCTTTCCACTCTTCCCCTCTGCCACCGCAAGGCCACCGTTTTGCCCTTTTTCTCTGCCACTGCGAGGTCGTAGTTTCGTCCTTTCCTCTTGTCACTGCGAGGTCGTAGTATCGTTTCCGAAGCAGTCTCGCTTCTTTCACCTTTCAGGCGGTCACTGCGAAGTCGTAGTGTCGCTTGCGAAGCAGTCTCTCCTCTCAGGAGTCATTGCGAGCCTCGTTTTTTCGTCTGCGAAGCAATCTCACGAGGTTGCTTCGTCACTTCGTTCCTCGCAACGGCGGGAAATACGTCCGCCGACTTTCGCTTCGTCGCTCCGCTCCTCGCAGTGACAAAGGGAAAAAACCCTCGCAGTGACAGAGAAAGAAACCCTCGCAGTGACCCCCAGGCTGGTCATTGCGAGCTCGTTTTTTCGTTTGCGAAGCAATCTCGCCTCTCAGGGGTCACTGCGAGCCTCGTTTGTTCGCTTGGCGAAGCAGTCCCGCTTTTTACCCGAGAGTTGTCACTGCGAGCTCGTCTTTTCGTTTGCGAAGCAATCTCAGAGATTCCTCGCCGCTACGCGGCTCGGAAGGACTGAAGAAGGGGTCACTGCGAGGTCGTCTTTTCGCTTCCGAAGCAGTCCCTTCGGATTGCTTCGGGGCTTCGGCCCTCGCAGTGACTGGCGAAGGCGTCACTGCGAGGTTGTGGTGTCGTTTCCGAAGCAGTCTCTTTCCCCCAAAAGGCGAGATTCCTCACCACTCCGTGGTTCGGAATGACGGGTGAAAAGGTTGTCACTGCGAGTCTCGCTTGTTCGTTGAGCGAAGCAGTCTCTGAGATTCCTCGCCGCTTTGCGGCTTCGGAAGGACAGAAAAGCAGTGGCTTCGGAAAGAAGGGAGAAGAATCGGCTTGGAAAGACAGAAGAAGTGGCTCGGAAATATACGAAGCGGCCCTTCAAAGAGAAAACGGCTTCAATGGGATATCCTCAGAGTTCTATGGGGAGCCTCCGGGCAACGGTTTCAGGCTCTGGAAAGGGCAAACGCAGGGTGACAAGACTCGGAGAGGAGTATCCCGAGAGCGCCAGAAGAACCGAGAAGTCCAGGTCCTGGGTGATGACAACCCGCTGTTTTCGGCGAGCAAATGCAAGAACCTCGAGGTCCTTTGCGCTGGAAGGTAAAACCTCCGATACTCGCAGGATGTCCCAGCCCTGTTCTTGAAGCACCTTGATGGTTTGGGGAGAAGAGTGCGCCTCTATTACAACCGGTGGAAAAGTAGCTGATAGATGTGAGAATGAGATACAATAATCCCAAGGGGAGGACAGATGGTTCGTTTTGGCCCCTTCGGGGTATGTCAATACTCAGGGTAAATAAAGCCGGAGTTGATTATTGTGGGGATGAAAGAGTCCAGTCTTGAACTCGCCTGGCAAAGAAAAGAACTTCTCACTCGAGAGTTACAGAAAATCGTGAGTTTTTTGATCGAAAAGTACCAGCCGGAGAAAATAATCCTCTTTGGCTCGCTGGCAAGTGGTGAGGTGAAAGAGGAAAGCGACATCGACCTTTTGCTCATCAAAAACAGCGACAAAAGGCCACTGGAAAGAGCCATGGAAGTCATGGCACTGCTTGGTTATCCCCGCATTGCTCTGGACATCTTCGTCTACACCCCGGAAGAAATCGAGTACCTGAGAAAAGAAGGAAGCCACTTCATCGAAGACATTCTGGAGCGGGGCAAGGTCCTTTATGAAAAGAATCACTGAAGTCTGGTTATCTTATGCCCTTGAAGATTTCATCATGGCCCAGAAAGCCCTTGAAATGGGAATATATCGCCAAACCTGTTTCCATGCCCAGCAGGCCGTGGAAAAAGGGCTCAAGGCCTTCCTTCTTGAAAAAGACATAAAAATCAGGAGAACTCATAACCTTCTGGAGCTGAGCAGTGAGTTTGAAGCTCGCGGTATACATCTACCTGTCGAGCCCTCAGAGCTGGATTTCCTGAATCGTGTGTACCGGTTTCGCTATCCACCTGACATTGGTCTCTTACCGCAGGGTCAGCCAACCCAGGAAGACGCTCAGAAAGCCCTGAGGATTGCCAGAAAAGTCATGGACTGGATCCAGCAAACTCTCACAGAAAGCCGCTAAACCATAAAACAGGGCCTTACCACACCCTCTCACATCGCTTTCACATAGCGCTTTGCAAAACCTCTCATAAGACCTCCCTGGTGTTCATACGTTCTGCGCTGCAGACTCTTGGTCACTCCAGACGTAGAGAACCCGGCTGCCTTTGTTGGTGAGAATGGAAACAGAGTACTCCCTCTGCCCTGGATGGTTCTCTCACTGCAGTAAAATCCGGGATTCCAAAAACAAGTTCGGGGATTGCTTCGGGGGCTTCGCCCCCTCGCGATGACCAACAAAAAGGTCACTGCGAGGTTGTTGTTTCGTCCTTTTCTCTTGTCACTGCGAGGTCGTATTTTCGCCTCCGAAGCAGTCCCATTTTTCGCCTTTTGGGCGGTCATTGCGAGCCTCGTTTGTTCATTGAGCGAAGCAATCTCCTGAGACTGCTTCGCTTCGCTCGCAGTGATCTTCCATTTGTCACTGCGAGCTTCGCTTTTTCGCCCAGCTAAGCAGTCTCCCCTCTCTCCACCTCGTGGAAATGCGAGACCGCTTCGTCGCTTCGCTCCTCGCGGTGACAAAGTATGGGGGTCACTGCGAGGTCGTCGTTCCGCTCGGCGAAGCAGTCCCGCTTTTTACCCGAGAGTTGTCACTGCGAGCTCGTTTTTTCGTTTGCGAAGCAATCCCAGAGATTCCTCGCCGCTACGCGGCTCGGAAGGACTGAAGAAGGGGTCACTGCGAGGTCGTCGTTTCGTTTCCGAAGCAGTCCCTTCGGATTGCTTCGGGCCTCCAGCCCTCGCAACGACAAACGAAAAGTGTCACTGCGAGCTCGTAGTCTCGTCTGCGAAGCAGTCTCTTTCTTTTTAGAATACGATGGTTACTTCATCACTCTGTTCCTCGCAGGACACGGGGGATGCGCGAAACCGCTGCGCTTGTAACGAATAAAAAGCCCTCGCGGTACCACAGGGGAGTATCACCCTCTACCTGGTTCAGAGCTCCAGATTCCCTTAACCATGCAGTAAACAGAAGAAACGCGCTGGTCTCCTGTAACCGGAGTGGCTTGAAAAGAGGCGCGAGGATGTTCAATCGTTCCCGCTCACCAGCTCTCCAGGGGATTTCCTCCCCCGTTCGGTACGATCGAAGTCGGCGCCGAAGCTCACAATCTCTAAGTTATACTTTGTCGCCACCCCATACTGGTATGCATCGTCAAAGTCGAGTCTGAAGCGAGAAGCAGCATCGATAACCATCCCCATATCTTCCGGTAAAAGATGCAAAAGCCGCACGCCGGCGTTACAAATCACATCGTCAAGGAAGTCTCGAAATGCCTGGTGCTTATTTTTTCGGAAAAAGCAGGATGCCGATGGAGTGGAGGGAGTAATCAGAGAGGAACAACCCGTACTTTTCCGGGTGCGAAAGAAATTTCTTTGCTTCTTCAGCGCGTTCCTGTTCCAGGAGGATTTCAAGAAATACATTGGTATCAACGAGAAACCTCACCGTCTCCTACTCTCCAGCGTGCTATGGCATGCTGCAAAGCCACCGAAGTGTACTGGTCGCGTAACTCCCTGAGTGCTCCTGCCCAGGAAAAGAGTGGTTTCTTTGTGGCTTTGCGCCCCCTTTTCTCCAGTAAAAACCGGGCAAAATCCTCCACTTCTTTCTGAAGTTCAGGAGGCAGCGCCTCAATCACATCCCAGATGGTGCTTTCCTTACGCATCTACAAACCCCACTCAAAACGTATTTCTGCTTTGCAATTATAGCACACACCGGGATTCTTCCGTTCTCCTTGCTTACAGTGATGTTTTAGAGGGTGGTCACCCCAAGGTTGCACCGGCATCAAAGCGACTCCTGTTTTTACCCCAGGGTTCTCACCACCGCGAGCCTCTTATGTTCGTTGAGCGAAGCAACCTCCCCACCACAAAATCGAGATTCCTCACCACTCTGTGTTCGGAACGACGAGCGAGGGGGCTGTCTCTGCGAACTCGTACTTTCCTCTGTGAAGCAGTCTCGCTCTTAGAGTATGGGGGTTGCTTTGCTGCGCTCGCGATGACACCCAAAAAGGGGTGAAGCAGTCTGAAATTGCTTCAGCATCTCCCCAAAAACCAAAAAAATCAAAGACCTAACTACCAATGCCCCCTTTAACCCCTTCCCTCTTCATCCAAAGTTCCCTTATAATTAAGAAAGCTAACCGTAGAGGTGTGGACAATCCATGAAGGCGATCCACAAAAAGGCTGTACAGCTTTTTAAAGACAAACTTCAGGAAGTCTACGGTAATCGCCTAATCGCGGTGATTCTGTATGGTTCATATGCAAGGGACGAAGCGGATGAGGAATCTGATATCGATCTTCTCATCCTTCTAAAAGATATAAGTGATTTCTGGAAAGAGGTCCACCGGATTTCGGAGATTGAATCAGAGGTTCTGGAGCTCCTTGATTATCAGGTCCTTATCTCAGCGATCCCAGCGAGAGCCGAAGATTTTTACCGAAAACAGTTACCCATTTTCATGAATGTGAAAAAAGAAGGAGTCTTTGTTTGAAAACCGAAATCGAAAGACTAATCAGAAAGGCCAGAGAAAGCCTTGAAGCAGCAAAGATGTTATTCCGAGAGAAGTACTACGGTTTTGCTGTCTCACGGGTTTATTACGCTATGTTCTATGCAGCTGAAGCAGCTCTTCTCAAAAAAGGGCTTTCTTTTTCGAAACATTCTGGTGTGATAGCGGCTTTTGGGAAGCACTTTGCGAAATCTCAGGTGATTCCCAGCAAATACCACAAAATGCTTCGTGACGCCTTCCGAGCAAGGAACATAGGGGACTATGACTACGAAGAAGAGGTTACGAGAGAAGAGGCTGCAAATATCCTTTCCAACGCCGAAGACTTCCTGAGCGTTATCGAAAATTATCTCCAAAAAGAAGAGTCTTGAGCACTGGACTTCCCCCATATAGGCAAAGAGACTCCGTTTGGCTTCCTCCGCAAGTGGCATAACGTTCTTTCCCGATACACTCAGTTTTTAGGGTTTTGAAGAATGATTCCACGCAAGAGCCCCCATAGCAATTGCCCTTCCGGATAACTTACCCAGAAATCCGCATTCCCTTAAGATACCCTGATAGGCAGGATGCCCATACTGCAATCCCTGATCGGAGTGATAAAAGAACGGAGGATGGTTTCCTTCTTTCTTGAGCTTGCCAGAGGCAATGGTGAGTGCCGGAAGTGAATGCTTCCCCACTTCCTCAACTTACAATCTTGCGAAAGTAGCCAGGGTAACAGCCGGGTAGCCACCTTCTCTCTGGGGAATAGAGGTGATGAGGAGCAAGATGCATTTCTCTTCCACATTGAAAATTCTGGGTGAGATTGGGAAATCTGCGGTGAGAGTGGGAAGATCTGGTGGTTCCTCGATAACCCTTACATCTACCCTGAAGACCCATTGAACGCATCAATTTCGCTACCTCATCCTCACCACAAAAACCCTTCCTGAGTAAAGCGGTATCCTCCCCTCCCATAGTTCCTGTGGCTCTCCCGAAAGGCTTCAGGAAGCCTCATCAGTTTCCGGTTTTATAACCGCTCACCGAAACTTTCGAGCCTTAAGCCGTCTCTATCGAGAAGAGGGGCGCTACCCATCCATAAAACGAAACTTCATCGTGGTGTGGCTCAATGGTTCATGCGCTTTTTAAAATATCCCTTTCTTTCCGTAACTCTCTTGAAATCCCTTTATAGCTGGCGCACAGAGCTTTCTCTTTTGCGAGATTCTTTGCCGGGGAAAGGTTCCTGCGGGTCCTCCCGAAAAGCTTTCTTCCACCTGAAGGTAAGACTTTCCCGTATATCAAACTCAGGCTTCAAGCTACAGACTGCTCTTCCTCTTGGAGAGGCGAAGAATCTCCAACTTGAATTCCCGAACCCTTTCTACGAAACACTTTTCCATTTTCCATTCTTTGGCATCCCTCAACCGATTATACACACAATCTTCCTCCACCAAACTGGGGGAAGTTCAAGGATACTGCCGCAAAATTCAAGAGGTTGTAAACATATTCATCCCAGGTAAACAAAGAGAAACGGTGATTCCGGCTGATACTCAGAGTTAGCAAGAAGCAAAAATCATCCTGAATTGACAAACACTTTGCGCTCGTCATGCTGAACTCGTTTCAAGGTTTCCATCATTCCAGCATCCCCTACCTTTCCTTCCCACTCCGTGCTTTCGATGGAAACTCCGAGATTCCGAAATAAGTTCGGAATAACGGGGTTAGGGAGTGGTCTCTGCGAGGCTGTATTTGCGTTTTCGAAGTGGTCTCGTTTTTTCAAAGCCCCGGCATTCTCACATTCACCGGAAATACACAAGACCGCTTCGTCGCTTTGCTCCTCGCGGTGACAGAGAAAGAGAGCCCTCGCAGTGGTCCCCCAGGCTGGTCATTGCGAGCTCGTTTTTTCGTTTGCGAAGCAATCTCGCCTCTCAGGGGTCACTGCGAGCCTCGTTTGTTCGCTTGGCGAAGCAGTCCCGCTTTTTACCCGAGAGTTGTCACTGCGAGCTCGTCTTTTCGTTTGCGAAGCAGTCTCAGAGATTCCTCGCCGCTACGCGGCTCGGAAGGACTGAAGAAGAAACGGCTCGGAATGACCAATGAGGAGTGCCACCGCAAGCCTCGTTTTTTCGTCCTTTTCTCTTGTCACTGCGAGGTCGTCTTTTCGTTTCCGAAGCAGTCTTGCTTTTTGCCCCAACAAGAGAGTGTCACTGCGAGCTCGTAGTCTCGCTTGCGAAGCAGTCTCAACCACCAGATTGCTTCGGGCCTTCAGCCCTCGCAAAGACTGGTGGGTGGTCACCGCGAGCCTCGCTTTTTCGTTGAGCGAAGCAACCTCCCCACCACAAAATCGAGATTCCTCACCACTCTGTGGTTCGGAATGACGAGCGGGGATTGTGGTTCGGAATGACGGGCGAGAGGAGTGTCTCTGTGAAGCCGTACCTTCGTTTCCGAAGGGTCTCGCACCCTATAAAACCAAGGAACGATCACCCAGCCCCCAACTTCTCAAGCGTACCTCTCGAGAAACCTCCGGTAAATCCTTTCCATCTCCTGCAACACCCGCTCAAGGGAATACGCCTCGACTTTCCTGCGGCTTTCTTCACCCATTCTCTCCCGCAGCCCCTTCGACCCGATGAGCCGTCCCAGAGCCTCAACAAGCGCCCCGACATCCCCCAGGGGAACGAGGAACCCGTTCACCCCATCCTCCACAAGGTCCCGGTTCCCCCGAACATCGGTAGCCACAAGGGGTTTTCCCGCCGCCATCCCTTCAAGGAGCGCCCGGGGGAGTCCTTCGCGCTTTGAGACGAGCACCACGATATCGGAAGCGGACAAAACAGCAGGAACGTCCTCCCTTTTCCCCAGAAAATGCACTCGGGGAAGGGACTCCCGTTCTGCCCAAACCCTCGTCTTTTCCAGAAGCTCCCCATCGCCCACGAAAAGCAGGTGGGCATGTTCAAACCTTTTTGCCACTTCCCTCCAGGCTGCAAGAAGAAAGGAATGGTTCTTGGTGGGCGTGAACTCCGCCACACAGGTCACAACCACCTCGTCATCTCCTATCCCCAATTCTTCACGCAGAGAGGAATTGACGTTGCGGAAGCGCTCTAACTCCACCCCCACCCCGGGGACGAGAAAGAGATTTTCCCCGGGAATAAAGCCCAACCTTTTTCCGTGTTCAAAGTCCTCCTCATTCAAAACGATGAGCGCATCGGTGAAAAAGGAGGCGATTTTCTCGGCGGTGTACCAGAAAAGCCAGGCTTTCCACGAAGCTCCCCGGAAAAAGTGAAACCCATGGGCGGTGTAAAGTACAAGAGGCACCCGGGCTATTTTCGCTGCGATTCTTCCCAGGAAACTCGCCACCGGAGTGTGGGTGTGCACGAGAACATAGCACCTTTCTCGCAAAAGCCGGAAAAGCCTCCAGAAACTCAGGAAATTCGAAAAACTCAACGGGCGGCGGGAAAAGGGAATGGGATGCACCTGGAATCCTTCACGCTCAATCCTTTCCCGAAACCCCGCCTCCCCCGCTGCTACCTCCACTTCGTACCCAAGAGAGCGCAGAAGCTTCATAAAGGGAAGGTGGAAGTAGAAGATGTGGCTGTCGACGGTGGCGAGAAAGAGAATACGGTGGTTCATTGCTCTTTCCCTATCACTCCTTCAAAAATGTCAAAACGACAATCCAGCTGTACTTTTTCAGGAAAGGACAAAGCCGAAAGAGCGCGTCGTCGATATTCCACGATCGCTGGACCAGGCGTCGAAAGTTTTTCCCCAGCAGAGGGCGAAAAGGCAAAAGGGGCAAAATGGACAGGACAAAATGCTTCTTCTCAAGCTTGAAGTACTTCTGGAAGTACTCAAGATCTACAAGCCTCAGGGGGTGTTCAAAAGGGGTACGGGCACCTGGAGTTAAGCGCCTGAACAGGTTAATAAAAGGGTTATGCCCCATTGGTTCGCAGAAAACAGCAACCCCTCCTCTTTTTAAAACCCGATAGAGCTCTGGTATTGCCCTTCGAAGGTCAAGATGGTGTAAAATCGCAATACCAGCAACAAGGTCGAAAAACTCATCAGGAAAGTCCAGAGCCTCAGCATTCATAACCCTGAAATCCACTTGAGGGAGACGGGCCCTGGCCCTCATGATCATCCCCTCAGATATATCGATACCATAAACCTCTCTTGCCCCAGACTCCCACAAACGAAGCGCGACACTCCCCTCCCCACATCCATAGTCCAGGAATCGAGCGTTTTCCGTCTGGAGCCTCCTGAGATATCCATGAATTTCCTGCCAGAAATACCGGTAGGCGTATTCATCAATACCTTCCGTGTAGCGTCTCACCCTCTCCCTTTCTTTTCTCCGACCGTAATCATCGTCGTGGAAGGACCTTTCGTATTCTAAGCGACCGTTGCTTAGCTTCATGGAACCCCCCTGAATTTACCAGTCTTTCCCAACCTGACACCCACATACCACCCACCAATCCCCAGGGCCACAAGGGTCATGAGGAACCCGTACCGTTCCCGGTACAGGGGGCCGAGGTTGGGAAAAGCCAGAGCGTATATCAGGAGCATGAGGAATGCAAAGAAGAAAACGACCACCAGGGGTATTTTCCCGTACCGCCAGAAAGTAAGGGAGAAGAAGAAAAGGGAGAGGTACACCACGACCATCTCTAGACCACATATCCGTCTTTTCAAAGCCCCTCCCGGAGAAGTCCCCTCTTTGAGCCAGTCAGATGGAAAAGGCGCCAGAAATCCCACAACAACAGCCCTGGGGATATACCGGAGGACATCGCCGACACTGTGGAAAGTGACCTCCCAGTCGATGTTTCCCATGGCCTCAGGGTCGATAAAGCGGTACTGTTCTCGAACTTCGGCCAGTCCCCGAAGTTTTTCCTCAATAAAATCCGGTACCCAGGGTGAATAGGACCAGGGGTGGGTTAAAGGCTTCCCAATGGGCTTCTCAATGCGGGCAATACCGTTCACGCTGAATGCCGCGACCCAGAGAAAGACCAGGGTCACCCACCATAGTTCTGGCTTTCTCCTCCGGAAAAGCATAGCCAGACTGAGAGCCAGAGCGGCCACCAGAGACAAAAACCCTAAAATCTCCACAGCGTAAGGACGCACAACCCAGACAACCAGGCTCCCCCCGGCAATGGCAAAAAGCGAAAAAACCCCACGTTTTCTTTCAACCAGCATGCACCAGCCCCAGAGGAAGAGCAGAACCCCCAGAGCAAAAATCCCGTCCTTGTGCAGCTGAGCATACCAGTTCATCGCCGAGGGGAAGAAAACAAAAGGTAGCGTGGCCAGAAAAGCGCTGCTTCTCTCCCCCACAAGGTCATACACCAGAAAGAAAAGGACAATACCACCCAGGGCATGCACCAGGGCGTTGAAAGGGAGCATGACCCAGGGTTTAGGGGCAAAGAAGAGGTAGAAAATCGCTGCGATTCCTGCTGGAGCCTGACCTTCAGGACGAAGTTCCCACGCTCTCCACCCTTCAGCCCTGATACGCTCTGCTAAATCCTTCGCCAGCCGGTGAAAGTACAGCCAGTCTCCTCCTTGCAAAAGCCCTTCTCCGGCGTGGAGTGAAGGGAAAAGGTGGGGTAAGGCAACAAACTGGACAAAAATCCCTACGAAAAGGGGGTAGAGGAAAAACAGTAACCATATTTTCCAATGCGATTCACTCAACCTATCAAGTAGGGTATATTCCCCCATACACACTCACAAATCTTCTATATCCCTCCAGATAGCTTCCTGTCAAGTTTCCCCCGGAGTATTAATATCAGTGTGCTGGTGAATGCCTGATACGGAAAACAATTCCCCTCGAAATTCACACCAGCTTTCCAGGAATCCCATGCATCCCCCACCAAACCCCACCTCCAACCAGGAAAACCACAAAAACAACCATTCCGAAAAGAGGGATCGCCTCGTGCAGCCTGCAGTGACCGGTTAGGGTGGTCATTGCGAATCTCGCTTTCTCGCCCCCTCATTTGTCACCGCGAGCCTCGTTTGTTCGTTGAGCTAAGCGGTCTCGCTTTTCACCCCCAAGGTTGTCTTGCGAACTCGTATTCTCGCCCCCAAATTTGTCTCTGCAAACTCGTATTTTCGTTTGTGAAGCAGTCTCTCCCACAAAATCAAGATTCCTCACCACTCCGTGGTTCGGAACGACGGGCGGAGGGCTGTCTCTGCGAGCGAAGCGAAGCAGTCTCTCTTTTTAAAGCGCGGAAACCCTTTGACCGCAGGAAAGAAAAAACAAAAGGATGCTGGCGCATCCTTACAACAGCTGAAAAACCGCCGGACTGTTTTGCGGCGCTCGCAAAACCATAAAGAGGTGGAAACACCGAAAAACACTCAGAACCATTACTTTCTCCTTTATTGTATTACACAGATACGAGAAAATCGGCTAATTTCTGTGCTAAGCTCCCCCAGTTAATAGAATGTTCTATATACTCTCGAGCGTTGCGAACAAGAGTTCGTCGCAAATCTTCGTCTTCATAAAGCCGCATTATCGCTGCACTCAGCGAGTGTACATCACCGGCTTTAGTGATGAGGCCGTATTTTCCATATCCTACTTGCTCCGGTAACCCCCCGGAATCGGAAACAATCACGGGTTTATCCATAGCAAAGGCGATAGCCACCACGCCCGATTGGGTGCCACCGGTGTAGGGAGCGACGATAACATCGCTCAAGTCAACGAAGTAGGCAATCTCTTCGTCGGTTAACCACCGGTTCACAAAGAGAACTTTTCCCGAAGGAAGGCGGTCTAAGAGTCGCTTTTCTTGAGCGGTTAGATCTCCATCTCCAGCGATTAAGAGTCTAAGGTGTGGGTTTACAGTTTGCAAGCTCGAAAAGGCCTCGAGGAGTACTTTGAGACCTTTGTAGGGTCTAATGCGCCCGACAAATCCAATTAAAAATTCCTCGGGACCCTTTTTTTCGAATTCCCTTATAGCTTTCTTCTTAAAGCGAAAATCATGAAAGGGACCATGTGGCAAGGTGAGTATCTTCTCGCTTTTAAAACGATACCGTCGAACCAGCGTATCTCGATAAACGTCACTTAAAATAACCAAACCGTCGCTATTTTTGATGAGACGGTACTGAAGCCACCATAACCAGAGATTCCCTTCACCAAGGTGGAAGACGGGGTCATGGAGTGTGGTCACTACTTTTATTTCCGGATTCGCTTTCTTCAAGGCAACAACAATGCTTGCACTCCAGAGATGCGCCATGGGGAAGAAAACTATGGAGCTCCCAGCCTCGAGTATCTTCCCCTTGATTTCCTTGATGGCTCCTCGGAAAACAAGAGAAACAAGATATTCCCGCAGGTCCCGATAGGTATTCACAAAGTGGATTTTTCGAAAACCCTGCCAGTCCTCTTTATTTTCTATAAAAGAGGAGAGCAAACAGAGCTGGTCAAAATACTTTTCGAGTTCTCGAGCTAAATTCAGAGAGTAGAGATTGCCACCGCCTCTACGCCCCAAGTAAACTGTGGCAACCCGTTCCCTCCTCACTCCCTCTCCCATACGTCCTCCAGCCTCACAATGTCGTCTTCTCCCAGGTACTCGCCGTTTTGCACTTCGATAACTTCAAGGTCCACCTTTCCGGGGTTCTCCAGGCGGTGCTGCGTGGATTTGGGGATGAAGATGCTTTCACCTTCGTGAAGGAAAGAAACCTTTTCTCCCACGGTAACCTTTGCCGCCCCTCTCACCACCACCCAGTGTTCCGTGCGGTGGTGGTGAAGCTGTAAGCTCAGACTCATCCCCGGGTACACCACGAGCCTTTTGATTTTAAATCGTTCCCACTCTTCCAGGACTTTAAAGTACCCCCAGGGTCGATAGGAGGTGAGGCCGCTGCGCACCACTTTGGTGTCTTCTCTTTCGAAATCCTGAAGCAGTGTTTTCACCTGGTAGCCTTTTCCCCGCCGCACGAGAAGCAATACGTCCTCGGTGTCCACCACCGTGGTTTCTTCGATGCCGATGAGCACCACGAGCTTTTTCCCGGTTTCAATCACCAGGTTCCCCCGACTCTCCAAGGAGCGAATAGAATGGTTATCGCTTTCCCAAAGTTCATAAAGCGCATCGAAGGTTCCGATATCAGACCAGCCGGGGTCACAGGGGAAAAGGAGGAGATTCTTACTCTTTTCTAACACCAGGCGGTCAAAAGAGAGCGAGGGGAAAGAAGGATACCGTTCCAGAATCGCAGATGCACTGTCACCAGGAAAAACGAAATCTTCGAAGAAAGGCAATCCTATCCGCTCAAAGTCTTCCAGGCGAAAGCAGAAAATACCGCTATTCCAGAAATAAGAACCCTCCTGCAGAAGTCTTTCCGCTTCTTCGGGGGAAGGTTTTTCCACGAAACACTCTACCCGAAAGAACCCTTTCCCCCAGGAGTCCCCCCTTTTCATATATCCATAACCGGGGTAGGGTCTCTGGGGTGGGATTCCTAAAAGAACGTAGAAGTTCGGGGGGACATTCTTCATCTGTTCCAGAGCCAAAAGAAATTCCTCATTTCGCTCCACGTAGTGATCCGAAGGAGTCACACAGATGATTTCATCGCTTCCCCCAAACAATTCCTTGAGGCGCGCAACACCCAGAAGCACCGCAAAAGCTGTTCCCCGCATAAAAGGTTCGCAGATAAACTGTGGTTCCAAAAGCCCATATCGCTCAACTTCTCGCTGCACCAGGAATTTCTTATCCTTCTGCGTCACAATGAAAATATCTTGAGGAGCACAGAAATTGAGGAACCGCTCCACCGTAAGCTGCAAGAGCGATTTCTCTCCCAAAATCCGCAGAAACTGTTTGGGATATTCCTCCCTCGATAAAGGCCACAACCCCGTACCGATGCCACCGGACAAAACGAGGATTTTCAAAATCTTTCCCCCTCACATTACCCGAGCGAATCCCCGCTTCTACAACATCTCTCGATAAGCCTCACATACTCCTCCACAGCTTTCTCCACGGTGAAATCCAGGGCTCTTTGCTTCCCTCTCTCTGAGAGTTCTCTCTGCAAGTCTCGATTTTCAAGAACTTGGAGGATTCCCTGGGCGAGTTTCTCCGGGTCTTTGGGGGGAACGAGGATGCCATACTCTCCGCCTGCGAGAATCTCCCTCGGTCCTGAGGGGCAGTCGGTGGCAACCACCGGGCACCCGCAGGCCATAGCTTCGACGAGGACGGTAGGGAGACCCTCCCACTGGGAGGAGAGGACGAAGAGTACCGTTCGCTTCATGTGTTGGTAGGAGTTCTCCACAAAGCTTTGAAAATCAAGGCCTCTCAAGTTATAAAAACACCATCCTCCAGGTCTCGAACTATGCGTTCGTACAAACATCGTGAAAGATAATCCCAGTGGAAGCGATTGACTTCTTCCATCTTGCGCTCGCCAAAAAGTGTCCAAATTCTTTCCTGAGAATCAATGTCCTTTGTCAAAAGAGCTTTCAAAATCTCAACGATTTCCTTCACACCCCTGGAACCGTTCGGTACAATCCTTACACCTCCCATATTCAATGCAACCTTGTTGAACTCCTCGTCCTTATCGCCTAAAACCAAAATCGGTCGCCCGCTGGATAGATACTCAAAATATTTGCCGGTGAAAATACCCCGGTCATCGTCGCTTTTCAAAAGTAAGAGCACATCAGACGAGCGCTGAATCTGCAAGGCAGTTTCCTTTGAGACTTCTCCCAGCACACGACAGCAAGAAGACAGGTGATGTTCTTCGACCAGACGTCTCACAAAATCAGCCTGGCGGCCAGCGTAAACGAACTCTACATCCTGGCGTTCCGTTTCGGAAAGATGAGAAAGGGCGTGAAGGAGCGTTGTGAGATCCTGCTTCCCCGGGTATATTGTTCCTGTGTAACTGACTCTCAGCTTTTTGGCCGGTAAAAACCCCTCTACCGAATCCGGAACCAAGTTTACCGCAGAAAAACCGTTGTAGAGACAAAAAAACTTTTTCTTATCAACATCTATACCCTCCGCACGCGCAAACTCCAAAGCATCCTGAATCATGGAATGCGAAACCATAGTTACCAAATCAGCAAAAACAAAAGTGTCTCTCTGAAGTTTTCTGAGCTTTTTTGAGGACTCTATAAACACATAACTATCACCAACCATAGGGTCTCGAAAGTCGGCAACCCAGTAAATATCTGTGCCCATTTTCCTCTTAAGGTACAGCCCAAGCTCGTGTGACATGGAAGGACCATGACTCGTGAACAGAACCCTAACGTTATTTTCCCAAATATATCGAAGGAGTTTCAGAGCGGTAAACCCTCTAAAAACAAAATATCCCCCCGATTTCGTATCATCTCGGAAAACAGGACTGCTATACCTCCAGTGCCATAGCTTTTTTCGGATTTCCTGAAAAGCGCTCAACCACCTCGTTCTCTCACGTGCCCGTTGCGCTTCTAAGGACCTGGGAAATAAACCCCTCAAGACAACCTTTTGCAACATCCTTCGTCCCATCTCATACAGAGAAAAAGGTATGGGGAAAGCCGAGAATTCAACGATATCCTTACAGAAAGAAAGGTCAAAACATTCCTCCGAACCCAATGAGGTAGGAATCGTGAAAAGATAGACTTCCAAACCCTGTTTTGAGAGACCCTGACAAAGACCGTAAATCCGATTTGATGCTACCGGTTTCTTCTGTCTACCATAGAAAGCTAAAACACCAATCCTCATGATTATTAAGACCCCACCTCTAACTTATCGTGACTCCTCGCAATCTCTATCGAGTACCCTTACAAGGTTTTTATCTCAGCCCCACTTCATAACACCACCCTCACCCTGGCCCAGGCCCACTGAAAGAGGGCTTTTCCGGTTTTTAAATATATCATCCAATCACCCCGCTGGGGAAGCACCACGCTGGTCCAGCGGTTACCGGAGAGTCGGCAGTAAAAAAAGAGAGCACTCAAGAACGAAACCGTATATGAGGCGGTTGAAGCCCAGGCCGCACCGACAATCCCATAGCGTGGAATCCACAGGAGGTTTAAAACCACATTGGTGAGCACAGCGACCGAGCCAGTATAAATATTTAGTCCCGGAAATCCTCGTCCAGCGATATCATTAGCTAAGACCCGTCCGGCGCTGAGAGCCACAATTCCAACCAGCAATGCCTGTAATGCGCTCACTGCCGGTAGAAAAGCTTCGGAATAAAGCAAAAGCACAATCCAGCGGCTAAAGAGCACTAACACCAAAGCTCCAAGAGCCGTTACCCAGAGCACCGTGCGCGCTACCAGGGGAGTGAATTCCCTGCGACGTTCTTCTTCCTTGCCCACCGTTGCCTCGTACTTTCGAATCGATGGATGATCCTTACAACAAACTTGCCGCCAGAGTCTAACTTGAACAACTATAAATTCCCAAAATCTTTTGAAAAGAGAAGGGGAAGAGCAATTTTTAGGATAACGAGGCTCAAAAAGTACCGTCTGCCACCCTCTTTTGCGCAAACCCTTCAGGATTTCGTGTACATGTGCATGAGCTGCCTGCCCCTCTCTGGTAGACTGAAGCGTTAGATAAAACAGCTTCGGCAAAGCTCTGCCCCCTTTCAACAAACCTGCTCCCTGTTATTCCAGGCGACGACTTTTAAAATGTTGAGATACAATCCTCTTTGCCAGGCCTGCACCAGACTTGTATTGTGCCAGAGCAAGCTAAAACTCCCACAGAAACAATGACAGATATTAGAGAGCTTCTCAATTTGTTCGAGAGCTTGCTCCGGTTTGAGACCCATATATCTGTCTTCCAACAAAGTAGCATCCATAACCATTAAGGGAATCTCGCGCAGTCGCAACGCCCTCCTTGCTTTCAAGTCAAACACTGGAAACTCACGACATGTGCCACACCGAAAACCGACGTGATCGGCGAAGCCGAGCGTAGCGTCGTAATCCAAACCAACCTCATCCCATATTTGCCACGTCACGGGGTTTTCCCAGCGCAAGTAGTGCTGGCGACCGCCCCACCGGTCCTGGACGATGTGCAGTTTGTCAGCCACCCGGAGTAAAACCTCAAACTCGGCGCGTGTTCGAGCAAGATCCTTATTTATATGCATTATAACTTGTGTGGAGCCCAATTTCGTGACCTCGCTTGTGGATACGGGACAACAATTCCTGTACCCAGGGTGAGTCCAAGCTATAGTTTTCATCAAATCGGCTATCACCGGAACCAACCTTAAAATAAAACGCACTCTTGAGCCCGTACCGCTCACTTACGTTCATGATGAAATCAAACGTATTCACGGGATCCACAGCATAGTTCCCGGTGACTTTGGCCCTGAACCTGCGCCAGGCCAAGCTCAAATCCTTACGTTTGACAAGGTCACCACCGATACCCTTCAAGACATTGAGCCAGGGCTTGTCTATTGTACCCGCCAGGCAATCCACATCGTGGCTTAGAAACACCTGATAGTTCCATTCTTTCCGCCTAAGCCAGGGCCATAGGCGTTTCATGCAAGCCCAGAGAATTTCGACATATTCATCAACTATCGGCCGGTCCAAAAAGCCTTCACGGTAAGCCAGTGAAGCCCCGGCCGGGAAACGATTTCTTGTAATCACTACTCTCACACTTAATCAGAGCCAATTGTATTATGGCTGCCACACCTAACACACTTATCTCACGTTCGGACTCCAAATTAAATGCCCCATTAAGTGCCAAGATTACGGATGCTGGACTGTGGGATTTCTTCTTTACCATAGCATAAACCTTCCTCAACAAACCAGCTTTATCCAGTTTCTTCAAAATCGATTTCAATTTTTCCCTATATGCGCTAAGGGGAACGGTAGTCTCCATCCTCAACTTCTCTTGAATGTAATTTACATATTTTTTATACAATCTCCGATCAATTCGCAATTGCAGTGGTACGTGTTCCCAGAACAACATCACTTCTTGATCCCACCAGGGCATCCACCAGTCTAATCCGAAAAAGTCGTAAACCCGGACAGAGTTAACAATATACTTCGCTTGTCTTTCAGCCCAATCCCAACTCTCATAAAGTCCGATTGCATCTGCTACAGTCAACACTTCGTTCTGTTCAAAATATGCCTCCAGGCGTCCTCGTACGCTCCTCAGCACTTCTTGCTCGTTTAAGCCCACATACTCTGCAGCTAATGCAGAAGGCATGAGGACATAATGATGTCGCCAAATGGCTTGAATTACCTTCTGGACATCACATCTTGTGGAACTAATCAATTCTGCAGGGATATGGCCTCCACTTACAAAATCTCCTGTATGTCCAGGCACTATCACAGCCTCTCCTGAAAGCATTCCTTTGGTCTTTAATTCCATAATCGCAGGCCAATCTTGAAGATGAGCTAGGGATACTAGTTTACTGGCATATTTAATATAGCTCTGACACTCGTTAGACCAGTACCACTGTTTCCAAAGATCACGGCTGTACTCTACAAAGTACCATGGTATTCCCAACTGCCGAGCCACCTCTTGAGAAATGCGCGATTCCCAATTACCTTTGACTCCATAGCTGAAGGCCAAAACATTTTTATACCCCAGTCTCTTAAGGGTCATCACAATTAAACGCGAGTCTAGGCCCCCACTTAGAGGAATTACTATAGTTCTCCCCCTAGCAATCTTTACCAACCTCTCTATTGCCGCAAGCGTTACCTCGTCAAGCCTCCGTAATAGGTCTGTCTCGGGGGCGTTGTCCTTCTCACCTTTGCCAGTAATAAACTCATAGTACTGCATAGAGTGAATTGAAGGAAGGTTATTTTTCTTGCAAACCCTAAGGGCTTCCCCAGCTTGAAGCTGTCGAATTCCCCGATTAAACGTATAGTTCCCAGTAACGTAACCTGTTAGGAGAAACTCAGCGACAGAAGCGAGATCATAGTTCTTGCCAACATTGGTTTCAATCCACTGAGGATCGTCACTCAATATGAATTCGTCTTCTTTTATAGCGTAAAAAAGTGGAATGCTACGAACCCGGTCTACCGCAATATAGTACTCGTCCCCGCGATGAACCACCACGGCAAAGAAACCGTTTAATGCTTGGATTTTCTCAAAAAATTCTGACCAACTATCAACTTGTTCAAAATAGGATACCAAGGACTCTCCGACTTTAAAGCAATCCCCATCAAGGCCAACACCTATTACCGAAATGTTGTCAGTACGACACCATCGGTCTTCCAATTTGATGCGAATCTCAACCACTATTTCCTCTCCCTCCGTGCAATCTATAAACAACAAGGGCCGTAACTAAAAAGGCCGTAAATCCACCTGCGACCAAAAGCTGTAACATATTCTGACTTAGCACTTTGAAACAAATCAAAAGAAGAAAAAATGGAGCGTTGATGCCAAACTCTTTTAGCAACGTGGGTATACCTACTTTAAGGAACGCCACACATGTAACCTTCATGATCCATACAAGATAGCCTAACCAACATATAGTGCTGGCGATTGCAAATAGGCCTATAGCAATACGTGAAGAGCCAAGCTTCCATCCTAACAGAAGAGCGCCAAGTCTGCTTGCTAATAAAACGATCTGAAAAATAGCTTCCTGACATTGTTTCTCTAATATGATAGAAAAGGCTGACAATGGCGATGCGACAAACACTAGAAAGACCCATGGTATCAACCACTGAATTATAACACCTGCTTCTCGCCAATTCTCTCCAAATATGAACATAGCCATTTCCGGTGCGATCAGGCCGATGAGAACGAAATAAGGCAAACCAATCAATACCAAGTATCTAAAAGTAGAGATGACTAAGTAAGAAACGTTGCCCTGCCGTCGTGCTTCTGCTCCTGTTGGAAGCAACACTTGAGTTGTTGATTGACTGATAAGTTGTGTTGGTATCCACAATACACGGTAAGCAAGCATGTAAAAACCGGTTACGGTCGCCCCAAAAAGTGAAGAGAGCATCAAGATAGGAAGCTGCATGCTCAATGTATTGAATATCCCTGCCCAAGAGGAATACAACGGAAAACGTCTGTACCGGTTCAACACCTTTGACAGCTCTATTGAATTAACAGCCTTCAGTAAGTCCTTATGGGGTCTCCAAAACATCCTAAAAAGAGTAAATACCCCAGCACTCTGCCCTACAATTTGCCCTAACAACAGCCCCAGAGGAAGAGGATTTATTAAACCAGAAACCACCTGCGTAAAAGCAGTTCCTAAACCCTGATATAGTTTTGTACAAGCAATAGCCGCAAATGCTTGTTTTCGCGTCGCCCAGTAACTGAATACTTGATAACTTCCCACCAGGAACACGCCGATTGGCAATAGCCAAACGTAAGGTCGAAGGCCAGGAACACTCAGCCATTGCACGACCTGGGCCTTTAGTAGCCAGGCCCCCAAACTTACTACCAGGCTCATCAAAATCACAATACCCAAACACAGCACTACAAGATTAGCGGCGTCTTCGTCCCTTTCAGGTAGAGGAATCGCCAGTTCATAGCGCCAACTCGCGATTACAGTCAAGATACTGAGAATTGAGGAATAAACGGCTAAAGTCCCAAAATCCCCAGGCGTATAGAGCCGTGTAAGGATTGGCGAAGCCAGGACCGTAATGGCCTGCCCCAGCGCTGTGCCTCCTGCAAGTATAGTTACACTCCGGGCAAACTGCCCGCGGGGGAGAAGCACACTTACTGTTTTCTTTACCCAACTCCAGCCTACCATTCCACGTTCCTTCTAACTCTTCTGCACAGTATCATAAATAAATGATGGTCAGTACAACCCTCTCTCCCGCCCTCCCATCCCCATAGGGCCAGATTGATTCTTCTCCTTCTCTTGCCTCCAGGGCCACCTGAACAATCCGCTCAGCGTCACACCCCACCAGAGTGTTCCATCCTGCCTCCACCGTTTCCACCCATTCGGTCTCTTCCCGCAGGGTCACGCAGGGGACCTGGAAGAAAAAGGCTTCTTTCTGCACCCCGCCGGAGTCGGTGAGAATCACCCGGGCGTTCTTTTCGAGGATGAGCATATCGAGGTACGAGACAGGCTCAAGGACCCGCACGTCTTTGGGATGAAGGCCGGTTTCCCGCAACCGTTTCTGCGTGCGGGGGTGAAGGGGAAGGAGCACGGGAAGACCCTCCCGAGCTATGCGCTCCAGACCCTCAAGGATAGCCCCAAGGCGCTCAGGATTGTCGGTATTCTCGGCGCGGTGGATGGTGGCCAGGGCATACGCTTTCGGCTTGAGGTCGAGTTTTTCGAGAATCCGCGCCCTCTTTTCGGCAAGTTCCGCATAGAGGAGCAGGGCGTCGTACATCACATCGCCGGTGTTAACGACTAAAGGGCTATGATGGGGGAAATCGGAGGGGTTGCAATCCAGGGGAAGGAGTTTCCCACCGTTCAGGATACCGGTGAAACCCTCACGGCGGAGGTTCTCCACCGCATTCTGAGTGGGACAGAAGAGGAAATCGGAAACGTGGTCGGTGAGAACCCGATTGATTTCCTCAGGCATTTTTCGGTTGAAGCTGCGAAGACCCGCTTCCACGTGGGCCACAGGGATATGGAGCTTGGAGGAAGCCAAAGCCCCAGCAAGGGTGGTGTTGGTGTCGCCGTAGACCATCACAAGGTCAGGTTTTTCCCGTACAAGGACTTCCTCGATGCGTTTGAGCATCTCACCGGTCTGGTAGCCATGGGTTCCCGAGCCCACCCCCAGGTGGTAATCCGGGGCCTTCAAGCCCAGTTCATCGAAGAAGACCTGGGACATCTCGTAGTCGTAGTGCTGGCCGGTGTGAACGATAAGGTGAAGAATCGCATCTTTTGCCCTCTCCATTGCCCTGCAGATTGGGGCAAGCTTGATGAACTGCGGCCGCGCACCGACAATGCTCACAACCTTCATCACGAGCGAACCCTCTCCATCCCTTCCCGGACTACCGCTATGACCCGGCTGATTTCTTCTTCACCCATCAGGGGCTCTATGGGAAGGCTCAGGACCTCTTGAGCGGCTTTCTCTGCTTCCTGGAGTTCGCCGAAAATTTCACATCGCCCCTGGAAGACCTTCATTTTGTGGAGCGGCACCGGGTAGTACACCATGGCTTCAATACCCCGCGATTTCAGGTATTCCCGCAGGGCGTCTCTTTTGCCATTCCTCACCCGCACCGTGTACTGGTGGTATACGTGCTCCACACAAGAAGGAAGGAGCGCATCAGGAGAGGGAGGAAGGCGAAGATCCTGAAAGCCGGAGAGACCCTCGCTGTACTTTCGAGCGATGTTTTGCCGGAGGGCATTCCATCGGTCAACGTGCCGGAGTTTCGCAAGGAGCACTGCAGCCTGCAGGGTATCGAGCCGTGCCTTGTAGCCGATGTGGTCCACGTTGTACTTATCACGCCCCCCGTGGACCCGCAGGGCACGGGCAAGCCCGGCAAGGGTGTCGTCGTTTGTGGTAATCATCCCGCCGTCGCCAAAGCACCCCAGGTTTTTGGTGGGGAAGAAGCTGAAACACCCGGTGTCACCTATGGAACCGAGTTTCTTCCCCCTGAAACTCCCCCCAAAGCCCTGCGCCACATCTTCAACCACGAAGAGATCATGCGTTCTGGCTATCTCCATAATGGCGTCCATATCGCAGGGAAATCCAAAAAGGTGCACCGGAACGATGCCCACAACTTTTTTCTTTCTGGAAGCAAAAAACGCCAGGGCCTCTCGAATCTGAGCAGGGTCGATATTCAGGGTCTCGGGGTCGATATCGACAAAACAGGGGGTTGCTCCGGCGCGAAGAATTGTGTCACCCGTGGCAGTGAAGGTGAAAGGTGTGGTGATGACGAGGTCATCCTTATCCCAGAATTCCTCGCCTTTCTTCTTCAAAGCTAAAGCCCTGAGCGATAACAGCAGGGCATCGGTACCCGAGGAAACACCCACGGCGTGTTTTGTCCCGATGTAACCTGCGATGTTCTCTTCAAGCTCCTGAACCTCTTTCCCCAGGATGAAGTTCGACCTGTTGATGACTTTATCGATGCGCTCTTCTATCTCCGGATAGATTGAGAAGGTCTCCCTGGTAAGATCCAGCAGGGGAATGCGGTCGTTTCGCTCGTTCTCTATGCGCTTCAGAAAATCACGGGGGTGAATGGTGATTTCCGGGTACTTCTCAAGAAGCTTTTTGTCCCGTGTGAGAATCAACCCATCTATCGCCCGGGATGAGGCAATGATGAGCGAGTTCTCGATATCATCGAGGTCCACGGTAACGTAGGAAGGCGTTTTGGCGATTTTGAAGTAGGAGAGAATTTCCCTGACGAAGTTCCGGACAATCTTGAGCTTCTGCTTTCTGCTTTTGTGGGGGTATTCCCTCGAAATGTAGCTGTACTTCAGGAACTCGAAATTACTTATCGTGGAAGCGGCAACAAAGGCAAAGTCCTTGTGCTTGAGGTAATCAAAGGCTTTCACCGATTCTGGATATCTCTCTCTTCTCTCTGTTTCGTAGTAGTCGAGGAGAATATTCAAATCAATCAGAATGTTTCTCATCGTAGTACTCCCCACACGCCCTGTAGAGCTCCTCATCGTCATCCAAATCGGCAGAATGGGTGGCCATGCCTATTTCTCGCCAGTGCTTTTCCAGGTATTCCTCATCCCACTCCTCTTCCTCTTCCGTATCGATATGCACAATCTCCACCCCGTCTTTCTGGAAACGCCGCAAAACCTTGAGAAGCTCATCCAGAATATCCTCGTTTTGAACATCCAGCACCAGTCTCATGAGCGGATCCTCCGGGTTTCTCCAGGCTGTATTCCGAAAAGCTAAACCTCCTTCAGAGCCACAAGCCGGTTTTCCTGTATTGTGTACTCGTTTCCGCAGGAAGAGCAACGAGCGTAATGGTTATCGAACTTCAGGGTGACCCCGCACTTACACACCCAGCCGATTTGCCGTGCCGGGACACCCACAACCAGGGCGTAGTCGGGAACATCCTGCCGAACCACCGCCCCCGCCCCCACAAAGGCATACCGTCCGATGGTCACCCCACACACAATGGTGGCGTTGGCCCCGATGGTAGCGCCCCTCTTCACCAGGGTTTTGCGGAACTCGTGCTTCCGCTCCACAAAAGCCCGGGGGGTATAGACGTTGGTGAAGACACACGACGGGCCGCAGAACACCTCATCCTCCAGGGTGACCCCCTTGTAGATGGAGACGTTATTCTGGATTTTGCACCGGTTGCCAATGACCACCTCAGGACCAATCATCACATTCTGCCCGATGACGCAGTCTCTCCCAATACGGCTTCCTTTGAGGATGTGGCTGAAATGCCATATTTTCGTGCCTTCTCCTATTTCGACGTCCTCATCGACATAGGAGCTCTCGTGGACGAAGTAGTTCCTGCGCTTCACGGACGATAAGGACCCTCCCCTCAGGGAGGCCCCGGCAAGCTCAAGAACCCGAAGCACCCGAAGCCCCTCCTCCCCATCGGTGAGAGGGATCTTGCGGTGCACCACGCAATCCACAAAATGGGCAAGCTCCTCTCTCAGGGGTTCTCGCTGCTCCACAGGTATAGCCTGGGCTTCCCCCTTCGTTACCTCCGGAATACCGTTTTCAAAACGCACCCGGTGAGGATAGAGAAGGAGTTTCTCCTTGCTCACATCATCAAATACAAGCATCCCCTCTGAGCCGACCACAACGAACCGCTGTTCTTTGAAAGGGTGAAGCCAGCTTGCAAAGACATGGGCTTTCAGATTCCCCTCAAACTCGAGATGCACGCAAACGGTATCCTCGATGTTTTTCTGGAGATAAGCCCCTCCAAAGGCCGCAACCCGAAGGGGTTCTTTTCCTGCAAGAGAAAGGATGAGAGAAAAATCATGAGGAACCAAGCTCCAGAGGACATTCTCCTCCGTTCTCACCCGGCCCAGGTTGAGACGATTGGCGTAGATGTATCGTATCTCGCCGATTGTCCCATCGCGAACCACTTCCTTAAGCTTTTTCACCGCCGGGTGGTAGTGGAGAATGTGACCAACCATGAGGATTCGTCCCCTTTCCCGGGCAATCTCAACGAGGTCCTGGCCTTCCTTTACGCTGAGGCTCAAGGGTTTTTCAACAAAAACGTCTTTCCCCGAAAGGAGCGCTTTCTTAGCCAGCTCGTAGTGCGTTGCGGCAGGCGTGGCTATGACCAGCGCCTGCAGGGAAGAATCAGCAAGGACCTCTTCGAGGGAAGATGTGCAGCGGAGGGAAGGATAGTTTTTCCGGAGTTCTTCACACACTCTTTCGTCCACATCGCAGACGGCTCCCAAAACACCCATCTCCAAGAGGTTTCGAAAAATGTTCCTACCCCAGCGACCTATTCCTAAGAGAGCGACAAATCCTCCTTCCACCACTTTCTCCCCTCTTTCAAGCCTTCTTGACCTTTTCAGACCTCTGGCGGATGAGATTCCTCGTATCTACGATGAGCTGGGCGTTCTCAAGGAGAAACCTTTCATCGTACGCCGAATGGTCTGTGGCAACGAGTACACAGTCGTATTTCCTCAGATTCTCTGCCGTCAGAGGAACGGATTGCTTGCGAAAGTCATACTTCCGCAGCCGGGGGATTTCGGGAATGTAAGGGTCGTTGTAGTCGACAACGGCACCCTTTTCCTCAAGAAGCTGGATGATTTTGAGAGACGGGGATTCCCGCATGTCATCGACATCCTTTTTATAGGCTACCCCAAGGACAAGTATCCTGGCCCCTTTGATGCTTTTGCCCCTCTCATTAAGGGCCTCTATGGTTCTCTGGACCACATGGTAGGGCATCTGGGCGTTGATCTCCCCGGCAAGCTCGATGAAGCGGGTGTGGAAGTCGTACTCTCTTGCCTTCCAGGTGAGGTAGAAGGGGTCCACCGGAATGCAGTGTCCTCCGATTCCTGGCCCAGGATAGAAAGCCTGAAACCCAAAGGGTTTGGTGCTGGCAGCCTCGATAACCTCCCAGATGTCAATGCCCATCCGGTCAAAAAGCAACTTCAGCTCGTTGACCAGGGCGATATTCACCGCCCGATAGATGTTCTCAAGGAGTTTCACCGCCTCAGCTACTCTTGTGGAAGAAACTGGAACTGTCTTTGCCACGATTTCGCCGTACATCGCCCGGGCCACTTCGAGGCTTTCCCGATTTATCCCTCCAACGACTTTGGGAATCTCCGAAGTGGAAAAGTCTCTATTTCCCGGGTCTTCCCTTTCAGGAGAGTAGGCAAGGTAGAAGTCCCGGCCCGCCACAAGCCCCGACTCTTCAAGAATGCGCCTCAGGTCCTCGTCGGTCGTCCCCGGATACGTTGTCGACTCAAGGACCACAAGCTGCCCAGGGCGCAGGTATTGCGCAATGGTCTTCCCGGTATGAAACACATAAGTCATATCCGGCTCACGGTAGCGGTTGAGAGGAGTGGGTACACAGATGATGATGCAGTCGACCTCAGAAAGCTTTGAGAAATCCGCAGTGGGGGTGAAACGGGGAAGGCAGGCCTTGATTTTTTCTTCGGGGATATGGTGGATATAGCTTTTACCCTGGCGGAGCACCTCCACCTTTTCCTCATTGGTATCAAAACCAACGACTTTAAAACCAGCGCGGCAGAACTCGATAACCAGCGGGAGACCCACGTATCCAAGGCCGATAATTCCTATGATGGCTTCCTTCTTTTTAATTTTCTCAACAAGGTTTCCCATGTTCATTGCTCCCCTTCCCCAATTTTAAACACTTTCTATCCGCCAGGTTAACCACCTTTTATTTCGTACCAAACTATTAAGGCCTCAGGACACAACTTTTTCCTGACACGTGCTGGAAAAATTCCTTCACCATTATCCTCGCTGTTTTCCACATGAGCATGAATGGTGCTCTCAATTTTCTCCAATCCCCTGATGTAAAACCCCTGAAGCCACAGATGCCCCCTACCGTACCTGCTAACAATGGTGAACCCACATACCACCACGCCAGACTCTCACCCTTCTTTCCACAGGGGGAGTGCTCCGTCAAGCTTAAGAACATCTTGTAACCTTTCAAGCTCCTCTCTCTCCAGGACAAGGTAGCGAATTCTCCGGTGGATAAGGGATTCGGCTTTTCTAAGGAGCTTATGGAGGTACTCTTCATCCACCTCGCCTAAAAGTACAAGGTCGATGATCCCTGAATCTTTCCCCCGGGCATAGTCTCCGACGATGTACGCTGCCTGGATATGACCGAGTTTTTGCAGGACTTCCCCGACGAGTTTATCGATGCCGGTGAACTTGCGCACCATGCTCTGGATTTCGGGGAAAAGAGGGTGCTTCCTGTTTGCCCGATAGAGCTTTACCCTACCGTTTTCGAAAGATTCCAGAAGACCTGCTTTTTCCAGCCGGTTTAACTCCACCCGGATGGCGTTGGTGGATTCCCCGAACTCTTCAGCCAATTCCCGCAGATACGAAGTGCTCTCCGGATTGAGGAAAAACCTGAGAAGTAACCTAATTCGAGTTTGCGATGTAATTAAAGAGTCAAGCATTATTCTCACCTTTTGAGTAAAAATACTACTCATAAAAGAGAACGTCAAGGTGTTGAAGGAAAACCCTAAAGAGAGCAACCCCTTAAAATAGATTCAAACAGCGTTTTCAGGAAACCATGGCGAATTCAGGGGCAATGACTTTAAAAATTCAGATCCACAGCGATCCCCGTGAGGCACTGTATAGGTCCACATCATGTGGGACACTCAACAAGTCCGGTGTCTCTCAGGTACTCCCAAGGACTCCTGTATCCCAAGCTCCAGTGTGGTCTTTTCCTATTGTACACCTCTTCCGTCCACCTTTTAAGGTGGAACCTCATGGTTGCAAGATCTACTTCATCCTCATAGTGCGCCCAGAACTCCTCCCGGAAGGTCCGGTTGAGCCGTTCCACCATCCCATTGAGCTTGGGAGACCTTGGAGGAAGGACGAAGAGTTTGATGCCGTATTCCTTGCGAGGATCCTCAAACTCCCCGTAGCATTCACTCCCTCCATCTACTTGAATGGCCCGCACTGGAAAGGGCGTACCTTTCGGAGTTCCTCGAGGAACACCCTCAAATGGAGGGAGGAATAGACCCATCTCAAGGCGAGGTCCTGGGCGGTGAATTGCTTCTACACCCTCTCTCAAAGTAGCGTTCTGATTTAGAACGATTTCTTGACTAATTCGTTCTATGACAGAACTGTTTTGAACCTACTTCCCAAAATACGTTCCATTATAGAACGAATATATGGTATAATAGAGCTTGTAGCTGAACGATCGTATTCAGGGAGTGATCTCTATGAACATGGAAAATATCATTGAATCCTTAGAACTACGCATGAAAAGAATGATCTCTTTTCTTCCAGAAAGACGTCGTCCTTACTTCAATGAACTGGAGAAGCGTTTTGCAGCCAGAGGTATACTTCTTGCTGGTCCTCGTGGAAGTGGAAAGACAACATTTCTCTTATCACTGGCGCAAAAGCGAAACCTTTTCTACATCTCGACTGATGATCCTATCATCTACACTGTTCCCTTCCAGGAGCTGGCTCAGTACATACTCGTCAATTACGATGGCCTGATTATCGATGAAGTACACTATCTGAAAGATTGGCCTTTGCACGTTAAAAGCCTCTACGACTCATTTCCAAATAAAACGATCTGGTTAAGTGATAGCAGCCCAGCAGTACTGAGAAAAGGCGTAGTTGATTTATCAAGAAGATTCGTCGTTCACAATCTTCCGTTGATGTCTTTAAGAGAATACATTTATTTTGAGACAGGAAAAGAACTACCGAAAATCCCTGACCCGTTTGATGAAAGATTCACAGAACTCGCGATAGAAGTTTTAAAGCACGTTGATGTTCTGAAGTACTTCAGAGACTACAAAGAGCACGGTACAAGACCTTTCTATAAAGAGGGGAATTTCAGGGAACGAATGAGGAACGTCATAGAGAAAAGCATACACGCAGACATACCTTATTTTGTGGGGCAACTCAGCGATAATCATCTTGGAGTTATGAGGGCGATAATCAGCCATCTGGCTTTCTCAAAGATTCCAACTGTGAATATCGAAGCGATGTGCAGAGATTGGAACCTTGGTAAAGAAAAGCTTTATCAATTACTCTGGGCCATGGAAGAAATTGGTCTTGTAAATGTAGTTCGAAAAACAAGGATTGAGAAACCATACTCGAAAGGTGCGAAGATCCTTTTTGCTGACCCCGTTATCTACAGCGTTCTTGAGGGAGAGACAGGTAACTTCAGAGAGGCATTCGTTGTTTTTGTCCTCAAGAATAAAGGTGAGGTGCTCGTAGAAAAAGATGAAACCAAAGGCGATCTGATCTTCAACGACCTCCGTTTAGAAATCGGTGGCTCAAATAAAAAACCGAAAGAAGCTGATTACGTGATACGTGACGATATCGACCTGCCTGTTCGAAACGTCACTCCAATGTGGGTACTTGGGATGGGGTGGTGAGATTTTAAACCTCTCTTTTATCATTTTTTTCCAGAGCTGGCTTGCTTAAGTGCCGGTTAGGCAAAATTCTCTTCCTGTAGCTTTCGTTCATCTGCTCTGTAACAATAAGGAGCACCTTTTCCTCAGCCTCTGGCTGGGAGAAGGGCTTAACACCTTGGACCTCCTTTGTACCTCCTTAGTGAACCTCTCCAAGGCATTTGTGGTGGAGATGAAGGGCTTAAGCTCTTGAGGATAGGAAAGGTCCCTTTCCCAGGAGGTAACCACTTCCGGGTAAATCCTCTCCCAAGTCTCCTGAAACTCCTTAAAGAAGCCCTGAAATCCTTCTTTTTTTTCTTTGATGGACTACCCTCCTTATATCCTCGGCCAGGGCTTCCCGGTCCCCCTTTCTCACCTTGGCCAGGCTCTGCCCCATTTTGTGCAGGAGGCAACTCTGAAAGTCAGCTTTGGGAAATACCTCCTTCTAGACCCCATCCTCGCTGATCCCCAGGGCTCAGTAGACCACTTCTTCTCCCACTCGGAAGGAACCCCTTGGGGACTGTATTTGCTCTCCAGGAGGGCCTTGAGGGTCGGGGAGATGTCCCTGGGTGGAGAGGTCACCTGTATCCATGGCATAGGGAGCTTTTCTAACCTCTCCTCCTTTCCCATGGTCTCCAGAACCTCCTTAATCCTTTCCAGAATCTCCTTTGCCACCAGCCTTTGCAACAGGGCTTTAACCTCTTCCTTGCTTCCACCCAATTCCTTGAGGAGTTTTTGGTATTTAGTACACTATGAGCGAAAGTCAGCAGACGTATTACCGCCCCCTGCGAGGAACGTAGCGACGAAGCAATCCCAACACTTTAAAGGCGAGACTGCTCCGGAGACGAAAATACGACCTCGCAGTGACATAGTAAGGGTCACTGCGAGCGAAGCGAAGCAGTCTCGTATTCCCAGAGGGTGAGAGAGGAGATTGCTTCGCCAAACGAAAAAGCGAGGCTCGCAATGACTCCTGACAGTCGAGACTGCTTCGGAGACGAAAAAGCGACCTCGCAGTGACAGCCCTTGGGTAAAAAGCGAGATTGCTTCGCAGACGAAAAAACGAGGCTCGCAATGACTACCTTTGTGTGCCACCGCAAGCGAAGCAGCCTCAGGGGCTATTTTTCAGAAACAAGCGGACAAAACACAGTGTTTCAGGGCCGGACCTCTTCGGGCAAGCGAGCCAGCACCGCTTCGTAGACCTCCCGGGCTAAAGCCAGGTCCCCACGGGCTTCTTCAAGAGAGGGTTCCTCCATTTCCCCAGGATACCGGAAGAGCCAGGCAAAGACCGTCAGCTGGGCGGCTCTCTGGCACAGGCCCTCCAGAGTCCTGTCGATAGCAAGACACTGCTGGCCAAGTACAGAAAGGTCATGGGTTTTGCGGAAAGGGACGTCATGCCAGCTCAGGAAAGCCTTCGGAGCTTTTTCTGCGGCCTGCTGGGCATGGAAAAGGGCAAGACCTGTGAGTGGGGGTTGAAGAGCAAGGAGACACTCCGCAGCACGCAAATCTGCCAGGGCCTTAACCAGCCAGGATTGTGTCTCGGCAACTCGTTCCGGATCACCGGGCATAGAGCAACTTCCCCTCACGGAGCACCGTCGCCGGGAAGGAGGCCCGAAGATGAGCCCGACGGCGAAAAAGCTCCATGGGCCACACAAGGATATCTGCAGACACGCCTAAACCCCAAAGGAGCGCATGGGCTTTCTGGCTGAGACGGTACAGAGGCTCTCCTGAGGTTTCCCGAACGAGCACGAGGATATCGTAGTCGCTATCGGGCTTCCCCTCACCCCGGGCAACCGAGCCAAAGAGGTAGATGCGCTCTGGCTCAAGGGCTAAAACCAGCCGTCGGACGATCTCGGCAAGCCTGGGGTCCTGCTCCACAATGGCATCCTTTGCCTCTTTCTGATTCGCACAACCCACGGGACTCACCTCATCCCCTTTTTCCATTGTACCATTTGTCATCATGCTTTGCAGCTCTGGCTTGAAGCAGGATGGGGAAACGGCATTCCTCATACCTCAGGTTGTGAAGCGGCAAAGGAATGAACCTCAAGGGTCACTGCGAGGTTTTCTCTTTGTCACTGCGAGGAGCGAAGCGACGAAGCGGTCTCGCGGTTTCCCAAGGCAGAGGAAAAGCGAGATTGCTTCACCTTTTTGTTGTCTCTGCGAGCGAAGCGAAGCAGTCCCGTATTCCCACAGGGTGAGAGAGGAGATTGCTTCGCCAAACGAAAAAGCGAGGCTCGCAATGACTCCTGACGGTCGAGACTGCTTCGGAGACGAAAAGACGACCTCGCAGTGACATAGGAAAAGGGCAAAACGGCGACCTCGCAGTGACGACTCTCGGGTAAAAAGCGGGACTGCTTCGCCAGGTGAAACAGCGAGGCTCGCAGTGACTCTTTTTTGTTCGTCTTTGCGAGGGGCGAAGCCCCGAAGCAATCCGGTGGTTGAGATTGCTTCACCAAACGAAAAAACGAAGTTCGCAATGACCATCTGAGAGGTGAGACTGCTTCGCAGGCGAAACGACGAGCTCGCAGGGACACTCCTTATCGGCCATTCCGAGCCGCGAAGCGGCGAGGAATCTTTGAGACTGCTTCGGAAACGAGAATACGACCTCGCAGTGACAAATGAAGGGTTACCGCGAGGATCTCTTTTTGTCACTGCGAGGAGCGAAGCGACGAAGCAGTCTCACGAGATCGCTTCGCCAGACGAAAAAAATGAGGCTCGCAATGACTCCTGACGGTCGAGACTGCTTCGGAAACGAAAAGGCGACCTCGCAGTGATATCCCGTTTGTCACCGCGAGGAGCGAAGCGACGAAGCGGTCTCAGAACCACAGGAAATGGGACTGCTTCGCAAGCGAAACTCCGAGCTCGCAATGTTCTGTGTTCAAAGTCAAGTCCCCTGGAAGGCAAAGCTCCTTTTCCGTTCTAAGTAATGGGGGTCATAGGGAATCCCACTCCTCAGGATGGCGAAGATCTGCCGCAGGAGCTTGTTGGCTACGGCAATCAGAGCCACCTTCTTGGGTTTTCCCCGGGAGAGTAGGCGTTCATAGAGCATCCTGCACTGCTCATTGAACCGGGAAGCACTGAGGGCGGAAAGAAAGAGGAGCTTCCGCAGGAAGGGATTCCCCCTTCTTCTTCATCCAGGCCCGTTCCTTCCTCTTCCCGGATTGGTCTATCTGGGGAGCAAGACCCAGAAAGCTTGCGAGTTCCTTGCTCCTTGCAAAGCGGGTGAGGGGAGAGAGGATGCCCAAAATGGCACAGGCCAGCCTCTTCCCTACCCCAGGGATGCTCAGAAGGAGCCTGTACTCTCTTGGGGCATACTGGAGGGCCAGGTCTTCGGCTTCCTTCTCCAGGGCCTGGAGGGTCTCTTCGACACGCTGGAGTTCCTGCTCATAGTACTGACGGACTTTAGGTTGGGGGAAGGGGTGGTGCTTCAGGGTTTCCAGGTGGTTGAGGATTTCGGTCCTCCTTTTCTGGTAGTCATCGATGGCTTTGAGGACCTGTCGCAGGTGGTAGGCCTTCTCCTCCTGGGGATGGAAGGGGGAGGGGGAGGCGAAGAACCCGAACTGGGCCAGGATCCTGGAGTCAGCTGGGTCAGTCTTGGTCCGGCGCAGGCGCATCTCCGCATACTTCCTCACCACAAAGGGATTCACCACGCTCACCCGGTGTCCTCCCTGGACCAGAAACAGCGCGAGCTTCAGGGAGTAGACCCCGGTGGCCTCCATGACGAAGAGGACCTCCGCAGCATCCTGGGGGAGATGGGGAGTCACCCTCTTCAGGAAGGTCTCTGGATGAGCAGGGGTAAGACCCTGGAAAAGGTATGCTCTGCCATCGAAGACACTCACCGCATAACTCTCCTTCCCCACATCGATGCCCACGACCACCTTGTTCCCCATGGTTCCGTTCCTCCTTTCCTTCTCTTCTCCTTTCCTCTCTCAGGCTCCCATCGTGCACCATGCAGGCTCTTCCGCCTCAATGCTCCCAAGCCTTGGGAGAGGGGAAGGTGGGGGACAGCAAGCTGAGCGGTCTTCACCGACCAAGACAATTGGGCGTCCTTATCCCACCTTCTCTTCTTCCTTCTTCATAATACATCGAATAAATGGTTTACCAGGAATTTAATATACGATGACAAAAGGGGAGGGCGAAACGACGAGCTCACGGTGACAGAGGAAAGGGGCAAAACGATGGGTTCGTAGGGACAGAAGAAAGGAGCGAAAAGACGGCCTCGTGGTGACAGGGGAAAAGAGCGGAAAGGCAAGCTCGCAGGGACAAAGAAAAAGGCGGCCTCGAAGGGACAGGAGTGCCTCTGGTCTTCCGCAGCAAAGGCCAAAGCCCCGGACAGTCCTACTCCACAAGCACCAGGCCGTAGTAGTTGGCCCGGCAGGACCTTGCGCGGACAACCTCAATCGGAAAGCCGAATTTCCGCACCGTGGCGTACACGTCGATACCGCAGGCCTCCATAGAGGGTCGGGCAAGTTCCGGATGACGGCATGGGTATTCCCGGGGACATGGGTCGCAGAGCTCACAGGGTCCGGAGGGCATGGCAAAAGCCCTGTAGTATCCGGAAAGGAAAAGCTCCCGCTCAAGGTCGGCGCAGACTCTGCGGAGATTCTGCCAGCTTTCGGGCTGCCAGAGAAGAACCGCCCGGGTGTAAGAGTCGAGGATTTCCCGTGTCCTCTGGGGGTCGGGACTGTAGGGCGGGCAGGTAAGGCACATTCCATACCCGTCGCATCCGTACTGACACTTCAGGCGAACCCACTCTCCGGTGACGACCTCACGAGGGTCAATGAGCCTGAAATCCCGGACTTTTTCCGAAAGAAACAACGCAAGGTACTCTTCAAGTGCTTCCCGGGACATCGTCTCTCCCCCGTTTCAAGAGAAGAAGACTTAAGAATACCCCCAAAAGACTTGTGCATCCTGACACAAGGAAGCTCACCGTGTGCCCCCCTGTGATATCCCGGCTCAGGCCCCCAAGGAGGGGACCGATGATGCCCCCCACGCCCCAGGCGGTGAAGAGGATACCGTAGTTCACCCCGAGGTTTTTGAGGCCGAAGAAATCCGCACAGACCGCAGGGAAGATGGCGAGCATCCCCCCAAAGGTAAACCCCACGAGGCTTTTCCCCACAAGAAGGAGTGCGGGATGGGTGAGCTGCTCAAAGACAAAGAAGACGATGGTTTGAATCAGGAAGGCAAGGCTCAGCGCTCTCCCCCGTCCCAGGTAGTCTGAAACTGTCCCCCAGCTCATGCGGCCAAGGAAATTCGCCACCGCATAGAGGGCAACGGGAACAAAGCCGTATTCAAGCCCGGCAATCTCTTCGGCAATACGTGGCATCTGGCCGATGACAAGGAGTCCGGCGAACGTACCAAGAAGGAAGAGCACCCAGAGGAGCGCGAAAGCCCTGGTTCTTACCATTTCTTTCGGGGTGAAGTCTTTTGCAGCTTTCAGAGCCACGTGCTTTTTCCCAAAAGGCAGCACCACAGGGGTCCAGGATGCCGGGGGATTGGCGATGAGAAAGGACAGGGCAAAAATCACCCCGGCGAAGAGGCAGCCGAAAATGAGAAAGGCACGGGAAAGCCCGTAGCGTGCGATGATGGCGTGGGCAAGAGGCGCAATGTACACCGGGGCGATGCCGTAGCCGCTGACCACGATTCCTGAAATGAACCCCCGGTGCTGGGGGTGGAACCACTTGATGGCTGCCGGCGTCGGCGCAGCATACCCAAAGCCCATGGCAAGGCCAAAGAGGACACCGAAAAAGAGTGCAAGGCCAGGAACCGTAAGGGTGACGGAAGCCCCCAGGAACCCCACTCCTGCAAGGAGCGCCGAAAACCACAGGGCCGTGCGGGGCCCTTTTCTATCCTGGAGCCGTCCGGCAGGGACCATGGAAAGGGCAAAGATAAGGGAGGCGAGCATATAGGGAATCTGCGTCTGTGTCGCACTCCAGCCGAATTCTTTGGCAAGCGTTGCGGCGATAACACCCCAGGCATAGAGAAACCCCAGGGTGAGGTTGACGCCAAGTCCAGCGAAAACAACCGCCCAGGCGCGTTGCATCATGCGCATCCTCCCTTCCTGGCAAAACGCTCAAGAAGGAACACTGCTCCGATTCCTCCTCCCGCAAGAAGAGCGTTGAGGGGGAAGGCGGTGAGGTAACTCCCCGTGAGATCCCGAAGCACCCCCGAGACAAAGGTCCCCACGATGGCTCCTGCACCGTATGCAGTGAACACCATCCCGTAGTTCTGGGCGTACGTTGCCCTCCCGAAAAGAGCATACGTCGTTGCCGGTGCCATGGCAAGCCATGCACCGAGGTTCATCCAGAGGACCGCAAAGGCGAAAGCATAGGTCACCGCATGGGGATAGGCAAAGAAAAGGAGTGATGCAACGATGATGGAGAGATACGAGAGGAGCGCCCCCGTTTTGAATCCTTTCCGGTCCACAAGGTACCCAAAAAGGGGCCGCCCGGCACCGTTGAAGATGGCAAAGAGGGAGACGCTCAGCGCGGCTTTCTCATACGAAAGTCCCACAACCTCCTGTGCCACCGGCCCTGTGATGCTGATTGTCGAGAGGCCCACAAAGGTCCCAAAGAAAAAGCTCACCCACAGGGCCCAGAACTTCCCCTGCCGGATGAGGTTGGTGCGGGGTGGAGGAGTGTTCTGGGTGGACGTTTCCCGGCTTTCAGCAAAGCGGAGGAGAAGCGCAATCGGAACGGTCACAAAGAGAAACGCAACCCCAAGAGACCGTAGAGCAGCAAGAGGCCCTGCGGCTTCCACAAGCCGCCGGGCTATGGGAGCGGTGACGAGGGGAGAAAGACCGAAACCGACGACGGTAGCCCCCAGGGCAATACCGGGGGTTTCGGGGAACCAGCTTACCGAAACCGCTAAGGGCACTCCGTAGGCAATACCCACCCCGATGCCGCAGAGAACACCGTAGAAGGCTAAAAGACCAAGGTACGAGCGGGAGAATCCAGCACCAATCCAGCCAAGGCTCATCACTACGCTCCCAAGAAGGGCGACAAACCTTGGGGAGTACTTCCCGAGGAGTTTCCCCCCAACGGGCATGAAAAGCGCGTAGAAAAAGAGCGCAAGCATGTACGGAAGACCACTCAGGGTTGCCCCAACCCTAAAGGTCGCTTCAAGGGGCTTTCGGAAAACGCTGTAAGAGTACACGGTGCCAAGGCAAAGGAGCAGGAGCATGCCCAGGACGATGTACCCGATGCGCTTCATCCCCGTCCCCTCCAGAACGCTTCGAGGTTGAGGTCAAGCGCTTTCCCCCGGAAGGCCTTTTGCAGGGCCTCTTCCCAGGAGCGTTCTGTGCCTACCGGAAACACCCGGCTCAGCACCCCAAGGAGGACGGAGTTCGTTACCCGGATGTCCCCAAGCTCGAGGGCGATGTCCGTTGCGGGGACAGCAAGGACCGCGAATCCTGCGCCTTCAAGGGTCTCAGGGATGTGCTTCGGGTACCGGGATGGGTCGAATCCTGGAGGGCACATGGTGAGGCGGTTCAGGATGACGGTTCCGCCCTGCTTGAGGTATGGAAGGTACCGCAGGGCCTCGAGTTCCTCAAAGGCGACCATGAAGTCGGCTTCGCCCCGGAAAAGCAGGGGTGAGAACACCTCTTCCCCGTACCGCAGGTGGGTCACCACGCTTCCTCCCCGCTGGGCCATGCCGTGGACTTCCGACTGGCGCACGGAGAGCCCTTCCTGAACAACAAGATGGGCAATGACTTCACTGGCCTTGAGAATGCCCATACCTCCAACGCCGCAAAGGACCATGCTCCCTTTCATCCTTTCTCCTCCTCAATCGCCGCAAAAGGACAGAGTTCTCGACACAGTCCACAGGCGTTGCAGCGCTCGGGGACGATGACCACCGTTTTTTCGTTCCTCGCCAGGGCAGGGCATCCAGCGCTCAGACAGACGAAGCATCCCCGGCAGCGGTCTTCCCGAACACGGAAGCGGCGCACGGTACCTCTGGATTTTTTGAGCTGGCACGGACCCTGGATGAGGAAAAATGCCGGCTCGGAAAGCTTTCGAGCCTTTTCGAGGGCTTCCCGGATTTTTTTGGGTTCATAGGCACCGATGGTCTCCACAAAGGGAACACCCACTGCCCGGGCAAGTTGCGCAAGGTCCAGGCGGTGCGTTTCCTCGCCCATGAGGGTCCTTCCCGTTGCTGGATGGTCCTGTCCCCCGGTCATTGCCGTTGTGCCGTTGTCAAGGACAAGGACCACGATGGGGGTTTTATTGTACACGACGTCAATGAGGGGTGGGATACCGGCGTGGACGAAGGTGGAATCGCCAAGCGCGGCAACCACAAGAAGCTCAGGGTGGGCGAGCTTGATCCCTTCGGCGATGGAAATGGAAGCCCCCATGCAGAGGCAGGTGTCCATGGCAGAAAGCGGTGGGAGCGTCGAGAGGGTGTAACACCCGATATCCCCGCACACCACGGCTTTCAGGTCATGCAGGACTTTGAAAACCCCCCGGTGGGGGCAGCCGGCGCAGAGCGTCGGCGGACGAGGGATGAGGAAGTGGCTCAGGTCCACAGAGTCACGTTTTTTCTCGGGGAAGAGGCACCCGATGAGGACATCGGGAGTGATCTCCCCAATCCCGGGGAAGACCTCCCGGCCCTTGACCGGTATCCCCATGGCTTTGATTTCCCGCTCCCAGACAGGATCAAGCTCCTCAAGGACGAGGAGTTCTGCAACCTCGGAGGCGAACTCCCGGATTTTCCTCCTGGGAAGAGGGAAGCTTACCCCGAGCTTCAGGACCGAGACCTCGGGAGCAACCTCCCGGAGGTACTCGTAGAGCACACCTCCGGTGATGATGCCCATTTTCCGGTCCCGGAGTTCTATCCGGTTGAGGGGCGTCTCCTCCACCCATTGCTCCAGAGCCTTCAGGCGCTCCTCAAGAACTTTTCGCCGTTCCCGGGCAAAAGCGGGAATCATGACGAATTTCTCCGCTCGCTTTTCATACCTCCTTGTGGGGACGCTCTCCCGTTCCCCTTCTTCGACCACGCCACGGCTGTGGGACACCCGGGTGGTGGAACGGACAAGTACCGGGGTGTCGAACATCTCGGAGATGGTGAAGGCAAGACGCACGAATTCCCTGGCCTCGGCAGGATTCGCCGGCTCAAGGCAGGGGACTTTGGCGAAGAAGGCGTAGTTTCTCGTGTCCTGCTCATTTTGAGAAGAGTGCATTCCCGGGTCATCAGCGACAATGGCCACAAAGCCGGCGTTCACTCCGGTGTAGGCCAGAGTCATCAGGGCATCGCTTGCCACGTTGAGTCCCACGTGTTTCATGGTGGCCAGGGCCCTCTTGCCCCCTATGGCTGCTCCAGCAGCCACCTCAAAGGCCACTTTCTCATTGGGGCACCAGCGGGAGTGGACTTCGCGGTAGCGGCTCAGGAACTCGAGAATCTCTGTGCTTGGGGTTCCAGGATAGCCTGCGGCAACCTCAACACCGCCCTCATAGGCTCCCCGGGCAAAGGCTTCATTGCCTAACATGACCCTCCGGGGGGAAGATTGCTTCTCCAAGGGACTGTCACTCCTTGCGGTGTTTTCTTAGGATTGTACGGGGAAAGGCGCAAGAAGTCAAATCCGGAGAACCCCGGCAGGTACAGGAAGCATCAACCGAAAGTTCAGCCTTCGCGAAGTATCCCCAGGGTGTAAACTCTCCTGAGGACCCTGCGACTCCTTGCAAGGACAAAGAAGAGAGATTGCTGCGAGGTCGTCGTTTCGTCTGCGAAGCAGTCTCTACTCCTGGGGGTCATTGCGAACCTCGTTTTTTCGTTTGGTGAAGCAATCTCAACCACCGGATTGCTTCGGGGCTTCGCCCCTCACAATGACTAAAGAAGAAGGGCTCGGAATGACCGGTCAAAAGAGTCACTGCGAGGTCGTCGTTTCGCCTCCGAAGCAGTCTCTCCTTTCCTCACCTCATGGAAATACGAGACCGCTTCGTCGCTTCGCTCCTCGCGGTGACAAAGTATGGGTGTCACTGCGAGGTCGTCGTTTCGCTTCCGAAGCAGTCTCAGAGATTCCTCGCCACTTTGCGGTCTGGAAGGACAAAAAGAAAGACCTGAGAGACGGGGAGGAACAGAAGCACCCAGGATACTGCACCAGAGGATGCTGCGCAACACACCGGGTGGTAGAATAGAACCAAACCACAGGCCAACAGGTGGACCGGGTGAAGGAGGTGAAAAGGCCATGCCGACGGCTCTCGAGCTGACCCGGGAGGGGTGGAAACCCTATCTTGACGCTGCCCGGAAACGTCCGTCCCCACCGGCACGAGAACCTGCAAAGCACAGCGAGCGAGTACGTCTTGTGGCCCGTGTCCGTGAAGCCGCCAGGATTTTGAAGTCCCGTTTTGGCGCCCGGCGGGTGGTGCTCTTTGGCTCACTGGCGCACGAGGCATGGTTCATGCCCGACTCTGATGTGGACATTGCCGTAGAAGGCCTGGCAGGTGATGAGTACTGGCAGGCCTGGAAAGCGGTGGAAGAGATCATTGGGGATCGCCCGGTGGACCTGATCGAAATCGAGCGGGCCGGGGAGCCGTTGCGTCGGGCCATTGAGCGCTACGGAGTGGAGCTATGAATATCCGTTACCTGGCACTGGCGGAGCGAATCCGCGGTGAAATCCCAGAACTCGAACGCGTAGCCCAGAAAGCCCTGGCAGCCTGGACCAAAGCACAGAAGACGCCCGAGGAGAGCGCCTACCTGGATTCAGTGGCGCTGAACCTGCACGGCTTCTACTCGGGGTTAGAGCGCCTGTTTGAGCTTGTTGCCAGACACATCGATGGGGTTATGCCGGATGAAAAGACCTGGCATCGGGATTTACTCAGAAGAATGGCGAAGGACATAGCCGGTGTACGGCCTGCTGTGATCAGTGAAGGTACCGCTTCAGCGCTGGACACATTCCGGCGGTTTCGCCATCTCGTACGGAATGTCTACGCCACGAGTCTTGTCCCGGAAAGGATGGCCGGGTTGATGTCGGTTCTCCCGGATCTGTGGTCCACGTTGCGTGAGGAACTGCTGGCCTTTGCCGACTTCCTTGAAGCGCTGGCTCAGGCTACGGAAGAAGCAGGCAAGCCCCCGGATGAAAATGCGTGACTCTCTCCGGAGCTTTCCGGGATTCCTCGTCGGTACCTCACTCGTTCTTTTCCTCCGTCATTTGCAAGCTCGTTTTTTTTCGCCTGCGAAGCAATCTCAGAGATTCCTCGCCGCTACGCGGCTCGGAAGGACAGGAGAAAGGAGGCGGAGCAGTCTCGTTTCCTGTGGTCCTGAGACCGCTTCGTCGCTTCGCTCCTCGCGGTGACAAAAAGAGCCCTCGCAGCGACAAAAGAGGAACCCTCGCAGTGACCCTCTGCCGTGTCACTGCGAGCTCGTAGTCTCGCCTGCGAAGCAATCTCAGGGACTCTTCAGGGTACTTCACCCGCAACGGCAGAGAAACGCCCGTCGGATTGCTTCGGGCCTTCGGCCCTCGCAATGTTCTGTGTTCAGAGTCAAGTCCCCTAGAAGGCAAAGCTCCTTTTCCGTTCTAAGTAATGGGGGTCATAGGGAATCCCACTCCTCAGGATGGCGAAGATCTGCCGCAGGAGCTTGTTGGCTACGGCAATCAGGGCTACCTTCTTGGGTTTTCCCCGGGCAATCAGGCGTTCATAGAGCACCCTGCACTGCTCATTGAACCGGGAAGCACTGAGGGCCGCAAGGAAAAGGAGCTTCCGCAGGAAGGGATTCCCCCTTTTACTCAGCCAGGCTCGTTCCTTCCTCTTCCCGGATTGGTCTATCTGGGGGGCAAGACCAAGGAAACTTGCAAGCTCCTTGCCATTCCTGAATCTGGTGAGGGGCGAGAGGATGCCCAAAATGGCACAGGCCAGCCTCTTCCCTACCCCAGGGATGCTCAGAAGGAGCCTGTACTCTCTTGGGGCATACTGGAGGGCCAGGTCTTCGGCTTCCTTCTCCAGGGCCTGGAGGGTCTCTTCGACACGCTGGAGTTCCTGCTCATAGTACTGACAGACTTTAGGTTGGGGGAAGGGGTGGTGCTTCAGGGTTTCCAGGTGGTTGAGGATTTCGGTCCTCCTTTTCTGGTAGTCATCGATGGCTTTGAGGACCTGTCGCAGGTGGTAGGCCTTCTCCTCCTGGGGATGGAAGGGGGAGGGGGAGGCGAAGAACCCGAACTGGGCCAGGATCCTGGAGTCAGCTGGGTCAGTCTTGGTCCGGCGCAGGCGCATCTCCGCATACTTCCTCACCACAAAGGGATTCACCACGCTCACCCGGTGTCCTCCCTGGACCAGAAATAGGGCCAGCTTCAGGGAGTAGACCCCAGTGGCCTCCATGACGAAGAGGACCTCCGCAGCATCCTGGGGGAGATGGGGAGTCACCCTCTTCAGGAAGGTCTCTGGATGAGCAGGGGTAAGACCCTGGAAAAGGTATGCTCTGCCATCGAAGACACTCACCGCATAACTCTCCTTCCCCACATCGATGCCCACGACCACCTTGTTCCCCATGGTTCCGTTCCTCCTTTTCTTCTTTTCTTCTCTTCTCCTTTCCTCTCTCAGGCTCTCATCGTGCACCATGCAGGCTCTTCCGCCTCATATTCTGTCAAGCCTTGGGAGAGGGGAAGGTGGGGGACAGCATTGCGAACGGTCTTCACCGACCAAGACAATTGGGCGTCCTTATCCCACCTTCTCTTCTTCCTTCTTCATAATACATCGAATAAATGGTTTACCAGGAATTTAATATACGATGACCAGCGAAAAGAGTCACTGCGAGCCTCGTTGTTTCACCTGGCGAAGCAGTCTCCTCTCTCACCCTGTGGGAGTACGGGACTGCTTCGCTCCGCTCGCAGTGACACACAAAGGTAATCACTGCGAGGTCGTCGTTTCGTTTCCGAAGCAGTCTCGCCTTTTTCAGCTTCTTCGGTGTTCACGCGAACCAGGACTATGAGGTTGCTTCGTCACTTCGTTCCTCGCAACGGCGGGAAATACGTCCGCCGACTTTCGCCTCGCTCCTCGCAGTGACAGAGAAAGAATTCCTTGCCCTTCGTGGCCTGGAAAAGAATAAAGGATGAAGCAATCCCAGGTGAGATAGCCCTGAATCCACTACAGCTCCTGGCAACGACACAAGAACATGGGCGATACAAACTGTGGTATCATGGTGGGTGATAAGCATACCGGAGGCACGGGGCGATGCTGAGGCTCTTTACGGTTGAGGAGAGAAGGGCCCTGCTTGAAGAGGAGCTCTCGCGAATAGTCACAGTCCTCATCGAAAAGTACCAGCCCGAAAAAATCATCCTCTTTGGTTCTCTTGCTGAAGGGCGCATCCACGAGTGGAGCGACATCGACCTTTTCATCGTCAAGGAAACAGACAAAAGGCCCATTGATCGGGTTCTTGAAGTTGCACGAATCGTGCAACCCAGGGTGGGGATTGACCTTTTCGTCTACACTCCTTCTGAGGTCAAGGCACTGCTTGAAGAGAACGTCTCCTTTGTTCGCGACATTTTGCAAACGGGAAAGGTGCTCTATGAAAAGGGAAACCCGGGAATGGCTGAACATTGCCGAAGAAGAACTCCGGTCCGGTGAATACCTCTTTGAGCGAGGGTTTTATCGGATGGTCTGCTACCATGCCCAGCAGGCGGTGGAAAAAGCTCTGAAAGCCCTGCTGGTGGAGAAAGAGGTCCCTCCACCCCGGACGCATAACATTCTCGACCTGTGCATCGCCCTGCAGGAGCTGGAGAGCGCCCCTCCTCTTTCTGAGGAAGAGTCGGTCTTTCTCACCAGCGTCTACCGGGCAAGATACCCCGCAGGACTGGGGGTACTTCCCTCTGGAGAACCCTCAAGAGGTGATGCAGAAAAGGCTCTGCAGTGTGCAAGCAAAGTCTGGCATTGGATTCAGGAGACCCTTGGACCTTTGCCTCCCGATTCTGGAAGGTCCTGAAGAACGGTTTCAGACCCTCCGCAAAAGGTCGGTGAAAGGTGTTACTGTAACCCTGTCTTTTGTTTGACCGGGCAATCTCCAGGTGCTTCTGCAAAGCCGCCATTTCGCCTCCGGCATGTTATCTTAAGCCTCGCCCATTTACTCCTTTCTCCTGTCACTACGAGGTCGTATTCTTTTCCCGAAGCAGTCTCATCCCTCAGGTGGTCATTGCAAGCCTCGCCCTTTCGCCTGGCCCTCAGAGGTCACTGCGAGCCTCGTATTTTCGCCCTTTTCCTGTGTCACTGCGAGGTCGCCGTATCGTTTGCGAAGCAGTCTCTCCTCAGAGATTCCTCGCCGCTTCGCGGCTCGGAAGGACTAAAGAAGAAGAGCTCGGAATGTTCTGTGTTCAAAGTCAAGTCCCCTGGAAGGCAAGACTCCTTTTCCGTTCTAAGTAATGGGGATCATAGGGAATCCCACTCCTCAGGATGGCGAAGATCTGCCGCAGGAGCTTGTTGGCTACGGCAATCAGGGCCACCTTCTTGGGTTTTCCCCGGGCAATCAGGCGTTCATAGAGCACCCTGCACTGCTCATTGAACCGGGAAGCACTGAGGGCCGCAAGGAAAAGGAGCTTCCGCAGGAAGGGATTCCCCCTTTTACTCAGCCAGGCCCGTTCCTTCCTCTTCCCGGATTGGTCTATCTGGGGAGCAAGACCCAGAAAGCTTGCGAGTTCCTTGCTCCTTGCAAAGCGGGTGAGGGGCGAGAGGATGCCCAAAATGGCACAGGCCAGCCTCTTCCCTACCCCAGGGATGCTCAGAAGGAGCCTGTACTCTCTTGGGGCATACTGGAGGGCCAGGTCTTCGGCTTCCTTCTCTAAGGTCCTCAGGGTCTCTTCGATTCTCTGGAGTTCCTCCTCGTAGAGCTTTTGGAGCCTGGGGTGGGGGAAGGGATGGTGATGGAGGGCCTCCAGGTGGTTGAGGATCTCGGTCCTCCTTTTCTGGTAGTCCTCGATGGTCTTCTGGATCTCCTCAAGGAGGTAGGCTTTCTTGTCCCTGGGGACGAAGGGTGGAGGGGAGGCGAAGAAGCCGAACTGGGCCAGGATCCTGGCATCCACAGGGTCAGTCTTGGCTCTTTTCTGGAGCATCTCGGCGTACTTCTTCACCACGAAGGGGTTGACCACGCTCACCGGGTAACCTCGCTCTTTGAGGAAGAGGGCGAGCTTCAGGTGGTAGACCCCTGTGGCCTCCATGACGAAGAGGACGCTGCTCATCTTCCCAGGGAGGTACGGGGTGATTCGCCGCAGAAGCTCCTCGGGAGAGGAAGGGACGGAGAAGTCCCGGAAGCGCTCCCCGTCAAAGAGGCTCACCGCACACCGCTCCTTCCCCACATCAATGCCCACCACGAGTTTCCTCTTCACCAGTACTCTCCTCCTTTCTCTTCGTCTTCCTGTATCCTCCCTCTCTCAGGCTCTCATCGTGCACCATGCAGGCTCTCTGGCCTCATATTCTGTCAAGCCTTGGGAGAGGGGAAGGTGGGGGACAGCATTCCGAGCGGTCTTCACCGACCATGACAGTTGGGCGTCCTTATCCCACCTTCTCTTCTTCCTTCTTCATAATACATCGAATAAATGGTTTACCAGGAATTTAATATACGATGACCGATGAGGAGTGTCCCTGCGAGCCTCATTTTTCGCCTTTTGAGCGGTCATTGCGAGCTCGTCTTTTCGTTTGCGAAGCAATCTCGCCTCTCAGGGGTCACTGCGAGCTCGTCGTTTCGTCTGCGAAGCAGTCTCAACTGTCAGGAGTCATTGCGAACCTCGTTTTTTCGTTGAGCGAAGCAATCCCGTGGGACTGCTTCGCTTCGCTCGCAGTGACACACAAAGGTAGTCACTGCGAGGTCGTCGTTTCGTCTCCGAAGCAGTCTCAAAAGCATCAAAAGCACTCCGAAAATACCGGATTGCTTCGGGCCTTCGGCCCTCGCAATGACCAGCGAAAAGAGTCACTGCGAGGTCGTTGTTTCGCCTGGCGAAGCAGTCTCAACTGTCAGCGGTCATTGCGAGCTCGTTTTTTCGTCTACGAAGCAATCTCCTCTCTCACCCTGTGGGAGTACGGGACTGCTTCGCTCCGCTCGCAGTGACACACAAAGGTAATCACTGCGAGGTCGCCTTTTCGTTTCCGAAGCAGTCTCGCCTTTTTCAGCTTCTTCGGTGTTCACGCGAACCAGAACTATGAGGTTGCTTCGTCACTTCGTTCCTCGCAACGGCGGGAAATACGTCCGCCGACTTTTGCTTTGTCGCTTCGCTCCTCGCAGTGACAGAGAAAGGATTGGCTCGGAAGGGCAGAAGAAGCGGCTTCGGGATGGCTGAAGAAAGAGCTTCGCAATGGCTGAAGAAGAAGGGGTGAAGCAGCCTCTGCCGGGAACTCCCGCAAAGGAAAAACAAAGCACCCCGCGCAGACAAAAAGGGCCCCTCGTCACCCGTAGCCCAGAGGACAAGAACAAGGAGCAGAGAGACTTTTCCCGGCAAAGCCCCGAAAGGACTTGTGCGATCCCCCAGGACCTGGTATGGTAAGCAAGGAAAAACCCTTCGGGGGGAATCAGGGAGGGCTTCTGTATGGTTCTGGCCATTGTTGTGGGTATCATCGTCATCGTCCTGGTGTACCTCATTGCCCTCTACAACCGCCTCATCACCTTCCGCAACCGTGTGGACAACGCCTGGGCTCAGGTTGAGGTGCAGCTCAAGCGACGGTACGACCTCATCCCGAATCTCGTCGAAACCGTGAAGGGATACGCCGCCCACGAGCGGGAGGTTTTCGAAGCCGTCGCCCGGGCCCGTCAGGCGGCCATCACCGCCCAGGGACCACAGGAAAAGGGGAGAGCCGAGAACACCCTCACCCAGGCTCTGCGCCAGCTCTTCGCCGTGGCCGAGGCCTACCCGGTACTCCGGGCCAGCGAAAACTTCCAGAGTCTCCAGGGGGAACTCGCCGAAACCGAAAACAAAATCGCCTACGCCCGCCAGTTCTACAACGAAACCGTGTACCGGTACAACACCACCATCGAGAAGTTCCCTGCGCTCCTTTTCGCCCGCGCCTTTGGTTTCACAAAGCGAGATTACTTCGAGGCTGAGGAGGAGGCACGGCAAAGGGTAAGGGTAGAGTTCTGACCATTCCCGTCCTGCGTTCTCGGAAAATCCAGCTTACCCAGCCTCTTCTTGTGGAATTGCGACTCTTCACCCCAACAGGGACCTGTCCTCTCCCGCTATCTCACAGGCACCCCTTCCGTCTTCATGCTTTGCAAAAGTCACGACCCCAGACTCTCTCCGGGTGACGAAAGGACACCGGGCGAAAAGACCGGCAGTGTCCCTCTTCGGCCAAAAGAACCTTAGATTCTTTTAAAGGGAAGCCGGAAGCTCGTCTCTTTATCGGAGAGCCGGTCCTTCACCTTTATTTCGAGAACGTACTCCCCGGGGTCAATGGTGAAGTCAAAGGAAAGCGACAGGAAGAACTCAAATACGGGGTTCTGGATGAGATACCGGAAGTTCTCCCAGGGGTCCTCGCCTCCGAGGTAATTGCCGTCCTTATCGTACACCGCATAGCTCACGGTGAGGAAAACGTGGTAGATATCGCCTTCTTTGAGGATGGTGTAGTTTTTGGGCTCAGCGTAGACGTACATGGTCTCGCCGGCAACGAAAGTACTGGAGATGCGCTTGCGGTACACGCCAAAGCTTTCAGGCTCCCCCTCCACAAAGCAGTACACCGGGCAGACCATGGGAGCCCTGTTCCAGAGGGCAAGCCGCACGTCCTCAAGAATGCTCTGGGCCTCGGCAATTTTCCCCGCCTCAATGAGCGAAGCAGCCTCCTCAAGGAGCTTCGCTTCGTCCTGGGCAAAGGCCAAAGCCGCAAAAAAGAGGCTGAGGGTGAACACAACAAAAAAGATTCGCTTCATCGCTTCTTCCCCCCTTTGCATTTCTTTCATTATACCACCCGCTCTGCTACAATATGAACGCCATGAAGGAGAAAACCCTGGTTATCCGGCGGGCGCGACAGGAAGACCTCTCCGCCATAACGGAGATTTACAACGAGGCAGTACTCACCACCATTTCCACGTTCCATCTCTATCCCAGGTCGCTCGAGGAACAGATTCGATGGTTTGAAAGCCACAACGAACGGTATCCACTGCTTGTCGCCGAAGAAGGGGGGCTTGTGGTTGCCTGGGCGTGCCTGAGCCCGTATTCTGACCGGGAAGGTTACCAGTACACGGTGACCGACTCCATATACGTGCGTCGGGAGTTCCGCCGGCAGCACATCGGGTACGAGCTTTTGAGCTACCTCATTGAAGAAGCCAGGCGTCTCTCCTACCACTCTATCGTAGCCGTTATTGCCAGTGAAAATATTGCAAGCATCCGGCTCCACGAGAAACTCGGCTTTGTGCTCCGGGGGATTTTGAAAGAGGCGGGGTTCAAGTTCGGCAGGTGGATGGACGTATGCTTTTACCAAAAAATGCTCTCTGCATCGGAATCATCCTGAGTCTTTTGTTCTCCCTAGCCTGGGCGGGGGAGCGCATAGCCATCCAGGGCTCAACCACTGTTTTGCCTCTTGTTCAGATCCTGGCGGAAAAGTACATGGAAAAGCACCCTGAAGTGGACATCAGCGTGAGTGGTGGCGGCTCAGGCGTGGGCATTACGGCACTCCTTGATGGCATCACGGACATCGCCATGTCTTCTCGAGAAGCTAAGGAGAAGGAGGTCGCGGAAGCCCGTGCCCGGGGTAAGGACCTCATTCCGGTGGTCATCGCTTATGATGCTATCGCCGTCATTGTTCACCCGGAGAACCCCATCGATACCCTTTCCCTTGAGAACCTTCGGCGAATCTACACCGGGGATATCAGAAGCTGGAAGGACCTTGGGGGGCCTCCGGTGCCTGTTGTCCCCATCTCCCGGGAGTTTGCCTCGGGCACCTTTGAGGTCTTCAACAGGGTCATCCTCCGGGGCGAAGAACTCACCCCCTCGGCGCTCATGCTCGTCTCAAACCTCACCATTCTCCAGGAAGTTTCCTCTTCTCCAGGATGCATCGGGTACGTGGGCCTTGGATACGTCCGGGAGAAGGTAAAGGTTGTGGCCCTTGAGGGCGTGCTCCCTACGAAAGAGAGCGTTCGCCTGGGGAAATACCCCCTCTCCCGGCCTCTTTACCTCTACCTTGCCCGCCCTCCTGAGGGAAGCGTCGGGGATTTCATTGCCTTTGCGCTGAGTGAGGAAGGGCAATACATCGTGGCTGAAGAAGGTTTCATCCCCGTGAGAGCGGAAGAAAACAGGGACTTTCTGGTTGTAGAAGGTGGTGATGCCCATGAAAAACCGGGAAATCCTTGAAAAGAAGTTTTCCCGCAAAGAGGTGAAGAGCCGGCCAGGGCCGGGGGGAAGAACCATCCTCTATGTGGAGACGGCTTCGGTCATTCGTCGCCTCAACGAGGCCTTTGACGGAGACTGGTCCTTCGAAGTCAAGGAGAAGCACATTGACCTGGAGAATGGATACGTGTGGGTTCTGGGGCGACTGAGCTGCGGGGGTGTGGTGAAGGAGCAGTTCGGCTCCAAGGCCATCGCCTATAACCCCGATGGGTCCTTCGTGGACCTTGGGGATGACCTGAAGGCCGCAGCCTCCGACGCCTTGAAAAAGTGCGCCACCCTCCTTGGTGTGGGACTGTACCTCTACGAGGGCGAGGAGGAGGAGACGGTTGAGGCCTTTCGCCCTGCCACCGAACGACAGAAGAGTTTCATCCGGGACCTTCTGAAGAGCCAGGGGAAATCAGTGGATGAGGCTCTCCTTGCCCGCCTTTCGGCAGAAGAAGCCTCAAGGCTCATCGACAAACTCCGCGAGGAGACTACAAGGAAATAAAGGGGGATGACCATGCAGCTTTGGGGGAAGGTTGTTTTGGGAGTCGTGGGTATTCTGCTTTTGCTTTTTGCCGTGGGCGTGGGGGTGTTCTTCTTCAACGTCGTGTCCCTCCTTGCCCTCCAGGAGTGGATGGTGAACTTCTACACCCTCCTCCACATGAATCTCCTCACCAGGGCCCTGAGCGTTGTGGGGATTGTGCTCCTTGTGGCAGGGGCTGTGGCGCTTCTGCGCTTTCTCCTCCCCAGGGGCGGGAGATTCCTCACCTACCGGACTGAAGAGGGGGAAATTCGGGTTTCTTTTGACTCCCTGGAAGCCCTTGCCCGGGAGGCCCTCCGGGGTTTCCAGGAAATCGTCTCCGTGACTCCCCGGGTGGAAAAGATGGGAAGGGAAGCCTGCATGGTTTTACATCTTGTGGTGCGAACCGACGCCGCTATTCCTGAGCTTTCAAACCTCGTGCAGACCAAGGTCCGGGAACGGATTGAGCGCCAGACCGGGATCGTCCTCAAGAACGTGCGGCTTCTCGTGGACCTAAAGGCCCAGGAGACGGTCTAACACCCGGAGGACACCAAAACCCCGGAGGTAGAAGAGGAGAACGACAAGGCCAAGGGTCAGGAGGGTTGTGGACTCCTTCTCCCACAGGACTTTTGGAGCAAAGGTCCCCTTCCGTTTCGGATAGGGCAAAAGACGGGGGACAAAACGGGGGACCGACGCAGCGTACTCCCTGTAGGCTGCACCGAACTTCTCCTCGAGGAACGCCTCTTCGGCCCTGATGATGGACCCGTAAAGGAGCACGAAACTTCCAAGAAATAGCGGCAAAGCCCAGAGGATTCCCGAAAGGAGCGCTACCCCACAGCCAATGATGCCGTTAGCAAGGTAGAGAGGATTCCGCAGGTACGCATAAGGGCCGGAAGTGACAAGCTCTTCAACTTCTTCCATGGGGCCACGGTAGGTCTTGATGTACCCTGAAGCCCAGAGGCGCAAAAGCTCACCTCCAAGGATGCAGGACACGCCGGGCCAAAAAAGCAACGCCTGAGGGTGGGCAAAGAGGAAGACCACCGCTCCCATCACTCCCCAGATGGTCCCCCGGTGGGGGAAAAGCACCTTCCCTATTTTTCCCTTTCGAGGATGCGCCAGAGCTCGTCCTGAGGGCACTCGAGAATCTCCTCTCTCTGGCCATTTCGGCGAAGGAGCACACGGCTATTCCCGGTCACCTGCCCGATGACTCCCGCAGGAATACCCGCCTCATGCAGTGCGGCAAGGAGGGGTTGGGGTTTTGGGGTGAAAATGAGTAACGTCCCGCTTGAGATGAGGCGGAGGGGGTCAAGGCCGAAATGGCGGGCAAGCCGCTCGGTTTCGGGAAACACGAAAACCTTCGACTCGTCGATGACAAACCCAAGATTCCTCGCAGCACAGACTTCCCAGACGGCCCCCAGAACCCCACCCTCAGTGGCATCGTGCAGACAGTGAGGAGAAAAGGCCAGGGCAACCCGTCCTTCAGGGAGGACACTGACCTTCTTGAGGAAATCCTGAGCCTTTCTGAGCTCTTCCTCTGAGAACACCCCACGGAGCTCTTCTGCCCTCTCCAGGGCGAGAATCCCCGTTCCCTCAATTCCTGCCCCCTTGGTCATCACGATGAAATCCCCTGGAGAAACCCTGGTCACATCAGGAGGGCTGGAAGAGGCGATTTTCCCAACCCCGGTGCAGTGGATGACCGGACGCAAAACGGCATCGGTGATCTCGGTGTGTCCTCCAAGAATGGCAAAGCCCAGGGAAGAGGCCGCAGCATCAAGCTCTCTCATGGTGTCCTCAATTGCTGAGGCGTTGGTTTCCGGCGGGAAGAGAAGGCTCACAAGGAGCGCCACCGGTTCTGCCCCGGAGGCAATGAGGTCGTTAGCCACAAGGTGCGGGGCCAGAGCTCCTGCGTGCTTTGCCGTCCCCGTTACGGGATCGCAGGTAAGGGAAAGCAAAAGCCCCGAGAAATGGAGCACCCCGCAGTCCCGGCCAAGATGGGCCCCAAAGAGGACTTCCTCGCGTTTTCTCCCCTGGAAAGGGAACACCAGCCTCTCAAGCTCACGAGGTGAGAGCTTCCCAAGCTGCATGGGTTTCGCCGTGTCCTCCCACACAGATTCTCCCCCGCATCCGTGCTCCGTCCTCGATGTACAGAGTCTCCGTATGGATTTCTCCCTCCACATGCCCTGAGGGCGCAAGATAGAGCATGTCGCTCCGGAACACTCCCCGACAATACCCCTCGATGTAGAGGCAGCGGGATGCAACCTCCACCGTGGCCTTAGAAGTTGCCGCAAAGACCACTACAGGACAGCGGATGCTCCCCCTGACCTCCCCCTCAACCCGGATGAGCGATGCGCTCTCCACTTCCCCATCAAAAAAGACCCCCTGCGGGAAGAAGACGTCCACGGGATACCGGGCAAAAACAGGGTCGAACTTCCGCCAGAGCTTCCCCAAAAGGGTGTTCTTCCATTGAACCAGGGTCGCCAGAACGGACATCCTGGAGGGCATTATACCGGAAAGAGGGGTATAAAAAAAGCCCCCCGGAGTTCCGGGGGGCGCAGCATCCAGTGCTCAGAAGCTGACTGTAAGCTCTGCAGTGATGGTACCGGCTGCGTCGACGATGTTCCCCTGACCGAAGTCGTCGCCTGCATCAAAGGTGTTGAGTTCGTAGCTCAGGGTAAGAGTGGTGTTCTCTGCCATGTCCCAATCGAGCTGAGCCAGGACGCTGTAGGGTGGAACACCAGAAGGTGTGACGCTGTCGTAACGGGCTTCAAGGGTTGCCGTGGTTCCTTTGTCCAGCCACTGGTACTTGAACTGGCCAACAGCGGTAATCCCCTGAGTGGCCATGTTGTACTCAGCACCGACCGAGAGGTACGCAGCGTTCTCTTCGCTGTCAAGGTCAAGCGGGTAGTTGAGGTACGCACCGTAGAGGGTGATACCACTGGTGAGAAGGTCGTAGGTGACTTTCACGACGCCTTTCTCCTCAGTGCCTTCGTAGGTGATTTCAGGAACATCCTTTGCCGCATCCTCGGGGATGTAGGTCACCGTGCCACTGACTTCGTTCTTGGTCCGAGCACCACTCGAGATTGCCTGAGCATAGTCGTACTCAAGGTCAAGCGTCCACTTCTCGGCGCTGTCCTCGGCGGAGAGGTCGAAGGTTGCGGCGACGCCAAAGCCCAGCTCGTCGGCGTTGAAAGCACTCGGAGATGCCGCAGAAGCAGCCGGAGTGAATCCAGCAGTGATGTAGTGCCCGTCAAGGGTCAGGGTAATATCCTCGCTCGCTTTGATGTTAACCTCGCCAGCAACACCATAGCTTCCGGAAAGAACCCCATAGGCACCTTCGAGCTTCAGGGTGACGTCCGATTCGTCAAAATCGGTCCAGCCACTGGCGCTGACAATGAGGTCAGAGTTTGCGTTGTAGAGTGAAGCACCTTCGGGCATCCAGGTGACGCCAAGGGCGACCTTTTCCCACTCAAGGCGCAGCGAGTAGAACTCGTTGACATCGGCGTACATCTTCCAGGTAATGTCGCTGTCCTCTGGAGCGTAGACGACGTAGATACCCTCGTAGCTTAAGTCGTCGTCATCATCTGGCTGGTACTCACCAAGGACAAGCCCGAGGTCCACCTTGGGCTGATCGATGTCGCCAACCCGGATGTACCACTCGTCTTTCTTGTAGTCGATGAAGAAGTTATCGGCCGAGACAGAAGGTGTGTTGAGCGTATCGGTGATCTTGAGCTCAACGCCGGCGGTGGTGTAGTCGTTGATGGTGGCAACGATGTTGAGGGTGGTTTCGTCGCTCAGCTTGGCATCGGTCTTTCCGGAAGCAGTGGGAGCATAGGCAGTGTAGGTAACGTCGAACTCTCCGGTGACCTTCACGGGCTCGGCGTACTTCTCAAGTGCTGCAACCCGGTCCTCAAGGGCCTTGATGGCAGCACTCTGCTCACCCAGAGCCTTCTTGAGGTCGTCAACGGTGAGGCCAAGCTGCTTGAGTTCATCGGCAAACTCCTGGACGAGTTTCTCCAGAGTGGCGATGTCCTCCTGGGTTGCGTAGCCAGCTTCGTCAATCTTCTGCTCGAGGTATCCTACGGCACGGGCAATGGCCATGGCGAACTCATACCGGGTGAGTGCACGGTTGCCACCGAAGGTCCCGTCAGGGTACCCAACGATGATGCCCTTGGCCGCCAGGCTCTGGACAGCATCATAGGCCCAGTGGTTCAGAGGCACATCCACGAAAGGATTTGCTGCCAGGGCAGGAAGCGCCAGGGCAAGCACCAGAGCAACGGCTAAAATGAGCTTCTTCATACACAAACCTCCTTGGTCGTTCTGGTTTTTTCAGCCTTCCGTCCTCCCAAGGAGGGGTCAGAGAGTTTCCCTGTTTCCTCCCCTTCCTCCTTTTGGACTTCCGGCCGCCATCACATATCCCTCCTCCCGGGCCACCAAGTTTTCCGCTTCACCTCCTTTCTCTCCACCCAGGAGCTCGGGACAGGATAGCCACCTATCCTTCACCTATAATATACGCCAAAAACGTCTATTTGGCTACACCCCTTCCAGGATTTTCCCAAAATTTCACACGAATTTCGGGGTAGCCATGGTCTCCTCATCAAGGTAAAAGTCGGTGTCAAAGACCACCTCACCCACAACAAGGGGCCGTGGTTCTTCCACCGCCTCGCAGCGAATGAAGCTCGAGCGGAACCAGTCCGCATCGGCAGGAAGAGGGAACGCCACATCCATAAGCCGGCGCATCATGGTCCGGTCGTAGAACTCTTCATCAAAGTGGTTGTCCGAGTCAGGATAGGCGCTGAAGCGGCGCAGGATGTCGGTCACCACAAACCCCATCTCAAGGAGCATCCGCTCCACGCTGTACCACTTGTGCCAGGACGACTCGATGGTGGTGAGACCGAAGTAGAGCGCTCCGCCTCTTTCAAGTGCCTGGGCTCCCCGGGAGAGGGTGATTTTGAGGCCCTTCTCGCTCTCCACAGGGTCAGTGATGAAAACGGAAAAGGCGTGGTCTTTCAAGGGATATGGGGAAGCCGCGTTGTACTCCAGGGCGGTGATGCCGAGATTGTGCTCTTTTGCTCTTTTTGTGATGAATTCCACAATGCGCTGGTCGACCTCAAGGACGGTGATGGACCGGGGAAGGCCGGTGCTTGCCAGAGCCAGGCTCAAAAGGTCGTCATCCCCAAGAATCAGAATGTCCTGTCCCTCAAGGTCCCCCCGTTCATAGAGGAACGCCACCCGGGAAAACACGTCGCTTTCTGTCATGAACCCCTGGTCGTAGTCGAGGTTGGGAAGGGGACGACCCTCGACGAGCCTGTGATAGAGCGCAAAGGCTTCGGAAAAGACCGAGAACGTGTAGCCTCCCTGACAGTGGGGGCAGCGAACGTCCTTTCGGGGGAGAAGGGAAGCAGCCCTTGCTTCCCCCAGAGGGGTCAGGGAGAACTTTCCATCGCTGTACTTGACAACTCCCGCCTCAAGAAGCGCTTTCAGGCGCTCCACGAATCCCTTAATGTGCTCATCCTGTTCGTCAAGGAGCTTCCAGAAGCTCTTTGGACCTTCCTTGAGCGACCGAAGAATCTGAACCTCGTAGCGACGCATACTCCCACCTCCTCTCCGTCCTGTACCGCCATGGTATGAGATACCGTACAAGTTCATCCCAGGATGTGGCGGAAGCAAACTCCAGGCTTTCGTACTTCCGCACGTACCCGGTATAGGGGAAATAAATACTCAGTCCGGATGTTTCTATTATACCACTTCCCACGCTCACACTCTGGACGTAAAGCACACACCTTCTGAGCTCTTCAAGGACAACCTGCGCCCTCTCCCGCACTCCGGGATTGATCCCGGGATAGGCAACAAGGAGCTCCATGAAATCCCCAAGGTCCACAAAATCTGGGTCACCAAAGTAGAGCGCCGAGTCCCCCAAAGCCACGTACACCCAGGGAGGAGTGCGGAAGTCGTTGAGGATGGCAAGCGCCAGGGCGTCAATAGCCGAGACAAGCCTCGAAATCCCCGAAAGGTCCACCGTCGAGAGGGTGTACCTTCCCGGAATACCCCTCTGGCCGTAGTATGCGGCATAGCTCTCTACAATAATTCGGGCAAGGGTACGTGCATCCATGGAAGGGCTTCGGGTAAGTTCCCGAAACACCGTCTCATAGTCCCACCCTTCCCCAGGAACGTTTTCCTGAGAAGCCACAAGCACCCGGGCATTGTGCCGCACCTCATAGGCCACTTCCACCATCTGCATGAGGCAGGCATCCATCCCAAGAAGGTCAAAGAATACCCCCGAGCGGGCCAGAGCAGATCGGAGCTCGGGAAGAGCGATGGCCCTCTGGGTCGTAAAATCAAAGGCGATGTCCTTTGTGGCGGCCTTCACCCCTGAGCCGTGGTTCCAGAGAATCAGGGCGTAGCGCGCTGCAGGGTAATTGCTCCGGGCAAAGCGGATGAAGTCGAGAAGGGTTTCACCGCTTCCTGAATCCACCCTCCCAAGACTCCCAAGGGACAAAGAGGCGATGGCGCCGGGGGTCGCATCTTTGGTGACCAGGTACCGCCAGGCCCCCGAAGGGGTATCGACCTGGACCACAATGGCCACGTCGTCGCTTGATCCTATAAGTTCCATGGAATCGATATCCTTCCAGGCCTCTCCGGTAAGGTCGTTGTCGGCAGCCATGTAGACCAGAACCGTCCACTGCCTTCCGCCTTCCGGAAAAGAACCCCCCGAAGGAAGGTAACACCCGGAAAAAAGGAGGAGCACAAACGCTACCCCCAAAAGCAACACACACCCGTACCGCACAGTTCTCCCCCTTTCAGAAGCTCACTTCAACGCTCACCCGGAGAAGGTCACCCGAGGGGTCTTTCGCATCTCCCTCTTCATCGCCCCGCTCAACGAACCGCTGGTACCTGAGGCGAACGGTGAAGAACGTCCGCAAGGCGTCAATGATATTCCCCCCACCGTCCTCAACAGCGACCATCACCTCGAGTTGCCCGGGATTCCCAAGATCCTCAAGGTTCACCGTGGCCTCGGCGGTTTGACCAGAGAAATTCCCCGCAGAGACATAGGTTCGCGTTCCGTCAGGGTGCAAAAGCCAGGGAGTGCCGTTGCGCCACTCAAGAACATACAGCCCGGTCCACTCCCCGGGATCGCCCGAGGGACCGGTGAGGGCGTTCCCGTCGGTATCAATGGCCACCCGGTACACAAGGTTCGGGTCGAGATTCCCTTTACAGGTGATCCGAAAAGTGACGGTCTTTCCTGCCTCACCCCACTGGGGTTGCTCCCCAAAAGCGCACCCTGCAAACAGAAGCCCCAAAAGCACCAGGAATACCATCCGGCGCATCCTCACTCACCCCCAATTTTCACCGTCTGCCCCGGAAAGGCCTTGATGCCGTATTCTATCCAGAAGGTGTCCTGGGAGCGGTCGTAGAAGAGGCTGATTTCCCGGCAGTGGAGATCCCGGGTGAGCCGGACCCGGAGGGCCTCAAGCTCGCCACTTACCGGATCCCATCCCCCGCTCAGGCCGATATGCCACTCCCGGGAAAGAGGCCAGGAGAGTTCCACCACCACTCCTGTGAAGGTTCCCTCGTTGAAATCGTAGCTCCCCCGGACCTCGACGTTTTTGGTCGCGCTCTCTTCATAGCTCACCTCAAGGACCCCTTCTGAGAACACCCCGCTTAAGGTATCGTACCCCGACTCAAACCGGATGTTCCAGGGGCCCTCCTCGTACGCTACCCCAAGACCCAGGAACTCCGTTTTCGGGGTGGTGTAGTCGAAACGAAAGGGCGTCGCTCCAGCGTACCCTGCCCGGTTGTAGGAAAGAGAAAGTCTAAAGGCCTCAGAAAGCCGCTTTTCAAAAGCAAACGACCCCGAGAACACGTAGCGGGCGAACCCGTTCCCGTAGAAATTCTGCTCGAAACGGAGCTTTGAGGCGAGTGTCGTGTCTTTTGCGAGAGTGCTTTTTCCCTCAAGGTCCAGGAAAAGATGCAGACGCTCGTCCACCACCCCGGTATCCTCCTCGGCGTAGTGCCCAAGAAGCACTCCCGCCTGCCAGGTGAAGTCCGATTTCCCCAGACGTTCTTTTTTGCGGACCACCTCAAGCTCCGGGATTTTCCGCACAAACCGCACGAAATCTCCGGTATAGACATCGCCCTCAAGGTCCTCATGGCCTGTGTAGCGAAGGGTGTAGGTGTACTTTTCAGCGGTCTTCTGCAGGGCTACCTCGTACTGGAGGTCTCTATCGGTGTACGCTCCAAAGCGGGCGTCTTCCCGAAAGACCACTTGAGTCTTTGCCGCAATCCCTCCAAGGTCATAAGACGTCACCCAGGTGGCCGAAAGGGCGCTGCTTTCTTGAGGAGAGTTTCCGGTGTAACTTGCGGTGAGTTTACTCTGGAGCTTCTTCTCCGTATAGGTGAGAAGCGCCTGAGCCGAAAGAACCGCGTCGTTCTCCCCCACCGTCTGGGCGTACGAGAAGTTCGAGGAGAGGTCCAGGGTCTTGCCGAACCTCCGGGAGTACTCACCCTTTGCCGTGACCTTCGGGGGAGCGCCTTTCCGGTCCAGGTACTCGACGTTAATTTTCCCCTTCTCGTTCTTCTTCTCGTTATCAATGTAGTGCGTGATGCTCAGCTTCCACCCGATTTTCTCCCAGAAGCTCAGCTCCACCGTGCCAAAGGAGGTGTCGTTTGGGAAGTAGTTGTGGTAGTAGGTCAGGTAGTACCCGGTTGCACGGGAATACCCCACCATGGGGAGGAGGGGGAGCTGTTCCTTCTGGTTGAGGAAGAAGGCATAGGACGGAAGAGAGAAGAGCCTTCGGCCAAAGTCGAAGTAGGAGAGATGGTAGAGGACCACCTTTTTGTTCGGGTAAATCACGATGCGCCTGGCCTCGATGTAGTAGTGGGGTTCAGAAAGATCACAACTTGTGAGCCTTGCCCCCTCAATGGTCATGGTGTCATCCTTTTCCTCAACCACCTCGCCCCGGAAGAAGAGCTTGCCCTCAATGCCCTTCCCGGTGATTTCCGAAGAGACCTTTTTCGAACGCCACCAGTCCTCCTTCCAGCTGTAGACCACCTCTTCGGCGGTGAACCCCTCGTCCTTTCGCGTCACCCGTACATTCCCCCGGGCCTCAAGCCGCTCATCTCTCAAAAACACCCGGATTTCAGAGGCCGTGAGGATGATGTCCTCATAGGTGAGTTTCCCCGAAACGACCAGGACCTCTTCATCCTTTAGGAGGTAAATGAGGCGCTCACCCTCAAGCTCTATGGCCTTTTCGCTTGAGAAGGCAAAGCGACACAGCACAAGAATCCCCAAAGCGGTAACGACAACACCAAGCCACCTGGCGAGGTTCATTCCTTCTCCCTGATGACGAATCTTGCCCGGGTGATGCCCGAGGCTTCAAGCGTCTCGGTGTCCAGGAAGTACACCGCCTGAGCCACCTGGATTTCCCGCTCTTTCTCGGTAATAACAACATTCCCCTCAAGGACCACCCGTTCTTCTTCACCCTCTGCCTCGTCCCTGGGGAAGTAATGGGCCCGGTCCGCCCGAAGGAGCACCTCTTTCCAGGTAATCTCCACCCCCCCTTCGCTCCAGGCCTCTTCGTTCTTCCCGTTGTAGGAGAGGGTTTCGGCTTTCCAGAGAATCACCGAGGCCTCTCCCTCGCTTTCCCGCTCTTTCCGGAGCTCCACATCCCCCTGGAAGGTGTAGAGTTCACGGTCAAAGTCCCCCTCCATGGTGAGGGCGCGGATTTCCGTCTTCCCCCGGGTGACCCGCACTCCTCCCCGGAACGACCCCCGGTTCTCCCTGAGGCTGAAGGAGAGCTCCCCACACTCGATGCGGTTTTCTCCCTGGATGACGACCACGTTCCCTGAGGCATTGAATGCCTCGTTCTTTGAGTCGTAGGTGATTTTTTCGGCCCGTTCCAGGATAACCTCTTTTGTTCCAGGCGATTTCTCCTCGCCGAAGGCCCACACCGAAGAAAGAAAAAGCACCAGAAGACAGAGCAGGATTTTTTTCATGCCTATCCCTTCCTCGCCGCCAGAGCTTCCTCTATTATATCATCGGAAGGAGGGAGCACAATGGAGGAGAGGATTGAGGCAATCCTTCACCGCTTAGAGGAACGGTTTCCCGACGCACGCCTACTCCTTGAGTTCCGCAATCCCTTTGAACTCCTCATCGCCACAATCCTTGCCGCCCAGGCACGGGATGAGAAGGTCAACGAGGTGACCCGGGAACTCTTTGTTGCCTTCCCAACACCCCAGGCCCTTGCCGAAGCGCCTGAGGAAGAGGTGGCAAAGCTCGTGCAACCGCTCAACTACGCGCGGAAAAAGGCTGCCTTCATCAAGAAGGTGAGCCAGGAGCTCGTCGCGCGCTTCGGCGGGGAAGTCCCTGCATCCCTGGAGGAACTGGTACAGCTTGAAGGAGTGGGACGGAAAACGGCAAACGTCGTCTTAGCCAACGCCTTTGGCATCCCCGCCATTCCTGTAGACACCCACGTGGGGAGGGTGGCGCAGCGCATCGGCCTCACCAGAGCCCAGAACCCCGACCGCATTGAGGAGGACCTCAGAACGCTTATCCCCCAGAATCAGTGGATCCGGGCATCGCACCTTTTGGGATTTCTGGGGCGGTTCATCTGCCAGGCCAAAAGACCAAGCTGCCACGCCTGCCCCATCACTGACCTTTGCGCGTATCCGGAGAAAACCCTCTGATTTGCCCAACCCAGAATTTTGCCCGAAGCGTCACCGGCCCCTTCACCGAGCTCTGGAAGGAGGTGTCCTCGTCCTCTTTTTCTGTCTCCTCGACGAATTTCCCTTCAAAGTCCATGTCGAGGAAACACCCCTCAAATACCCCTTCCCCCCACAGCCTCACCCGGCCCCGGTAGTACACCGTGGACTCCACCTCAAGGGAGTTCAGGCGGCGGCAGGAAAGGAGCAGCACCCCGTCCTCAGGGTAACGGTTGGCGAAGAGACGGAATTCCTGGTCCCTGAAAAAGCCAATGACCTCCACGAAGGGGAAGCCAAACCCCACCTCCACGAAGTGGTCCTTGAGGGAAACCTCGGGAGTCTCCCCCCGCCACAGCCGCAGAAGCTCCTCCCACTCCTCTTCCCGGACCTTCACGCCCCGTCCCACCGGACCCCAGAAGAAGGAACGATCCTCGGAAAAGTACATGGCAAGCGTCAGGTGCTTGAAGCCCTCCTGCATGAAACATTTGGGGAAAATTCGCTTCCGGGTGAGATCGAACTCCATTTCGATTTCAAAACCCCGCTCCTGAGCCCCCCGCAGGGTCAGGACGATGACCCCATCCCGGTCGGAGTGGAAATGGATGATTCTTCTCCCCCGTGTCTCCCGCCGCAGGACCGTCACCGGCCCCTCCTGGTACCCAAAAAGCGTGGCGTCCCGAATCTGCGGGGTGAAGGGAGCCCGGACGGCATAGGTAGGGGTACGACCGAGAAGGTGGGCCTTGTTTTTGGCCTCAAGGAAGAAGAGGTACCCTTCGAATTCCTCAACGGGCATGACAAAGCGCCCCGTTTTCCCCTCAAGAGGACCCTCCTTCTGGAAGACCGGAAGGCGAAAAGGGCGAAGGTACAGTGTGGTTTCCACCTCTTCCTGTGCCTCCCAGAGGACCACCAGGTAATGTCCATCTTCACCAAAGAAGTGCTCAACCCTCGTAAAAAGACGCAGAGGGTCAAGGGACGCAACCACGCTCTTTTTCGCCACCTCTTTAAGGGGCGGGAAATGTACAAGGCTTTTCCCTTTTCGCCAGTGCTTGAGGAGATCTTCCCTCCAGGTCTTGAACACTTCATCACTCAGATTCTCTTCGGCTTTGGGCAGGGCAAGGGCCCGCTTCTTGCATATCGCAAGGAGGGTGCTTGCATCGCCAACCACACCCACATCGCGGTGCTTCTCCTCACCCACCTCGACAAAGGCCAACGCCACAAGGTCATGCTCAACGTAGACCTCAAGGAAATACCGCTCTCCAGAGGGAACCCGGGCGACGAACATTCCATCGTCGTTGGTGACAGCCTGGGTGACTGGTACCCCGCTTTCGGCAAGGACCACAAGGACCTTTGCCCCCGAAAGCGGAATACTCGGGGCTTCTTCTTCGCCTGATGCCGTGTACTCCCAGAACCCCATCTCGTTGAACGGCGTATCCGCAGGAAGGTTCACCACACCCTGAAGAAAGGTCACGAAACTCCACTCCTCTGCTGTTTCATCTCGTACATCCTCCGGTCAATCTCCTGGAAGAGCTCCGAAACGTTCTTCTGGCCGTCCCAGAGACACACCCCGTAGGAAATTCGGACCGGAAAAGGCTCACCCATCACCTGGGCTCCCCGGAGGTTGCGGCTTATCCGCTCCATGATCTTGTGGACGTCCGCCTCCTTCGCCCTGGGGAGAACGAGAACAAACTCGTCCCCCCCATAGCGGGCCACCACGTCGCTCGAGCGCAGGCTCTCCTGAAGGAGTCGTGCCACCATCCGCAGGACCTCGTCTCCAAAGACATGTCCGTACCGGTCGTTGATGGCTTTGAAGGCGTCAATATCAAGCATCACCAGGGCCAGGGGGTACCCCTCCCGGCGAGCACGCTCGAGTTCTTTGCGGAGGTACTCCTCAAGAAACCGGCGATTGTACACCTCAGTGAGCTGGTCGTACAGGGCAAAACGGAGAAGCACCGATTCATACCGCTTTCGCTCGCCGATATCCCGGAGCACCAGCCAGAAAATCTGTCCACCCTCAAAGGCAAAAAGCAGGGCCTCAAAGTGCGCAAGGTGAGCTCCAAGACCAGAAAGGGTGATCTCTATTCTCGCCGGTTCTCGACTCCCCTGGGCTTCTTCCTTAAGGAGCCACCAGGTCTCCTCGCCGATGTACTCGGCAATGGTTCTCCCCACAAGGTCTCCCCTTTCCCGTCCCAGGAGCCGCTCCGCCCGGGCGTTGACCTCAAGAATGCATCCCTGGTCATCGAGGAAAAAGAGGAGATCGGGATTTCCGTCAAAGAGCCAGAGCCAGCGCTTCCTCGCATGATCCAGGCGCTCAAAAAGCTCAAAAAGACGCACAACCAGGGAGAGGACCGGAAGAGGAAAAGTCCACCTCTCGTTTTCCTCCCAGAAGACAAAGAGCTCCGCTTCCTGGGCGATGGCAAACCGCCGAAAGCGAAGCCCGTTGACCACTCCACGTCGAAGGGTGCAGGACCCTGCAAGACTCTCCACGTCCTGGAGAAAACCGGTACCCCGAACGAAGCGCCGCCCCCTCCTCACGTAGAGAAGGCCCGACGCTCCGAGGACCTCCAGGGCGAAATCCAGAATCCTGAAAAGACCCTCTTCGCCTTCCGGAAGCGGGAAAAGCCGGGCGAGTTCCCGAAGAACCCCGGATTGCGACTTCTTGCCGCCCACCTACGCATTCTCCCTCAAAAAGCAATCACAATCCGCTGAAGGCGGATAACGCTCCTTCCTGGGCCTTCTGCGGTAACCTTCAGGGTGTTAGTTCCCTCAACGAAATCCCCTGCCACGGCCAGGAGCCGCTGCTCGGTGCCTGGGGCAAGTAGACCATCCACTGCCGGAACGGTGCCGAGGTCTTTTCCGTTGAGCGTCACCCGCACCCGGGTGTTAGGGTCTCCCTGAACCCAGAGGTACACGGCGCCTTCCTCAGGCACACCCCCGGGGGAGAAACGGAACTCCAGCACCTCCCCACGGCGCATCTCAAGGAGAGAAACATCGTTCACCGAAAACCCGGCAACCACTTTCCCCTGGTAGCTGAGCCGGCTTCCGTTGTGCTTTGGAGAACCGCTTGAGAAATCCACGAAAAAGAGGGCTTCCGAAAGCACCGGGCGAAACCGCTCCACCGTGAGGGTGACAAAGGCCTCAGAAGGAGCGTACTGGGCGCTTCCCGGAAAGCGAGCCACAAGGTCAAAATCTCCTGTGGTCGCCACCCTTGGGGCAGTGTAGAACACCCAGGCCCGACCGGAGGTATCGGTGACACTGGAGGGTGCACTCAGGGTTCCCTGAGGGACCTCCCACTCAATCGTGCGACCAGCCAGGGCTCGTCCCTCCCGGTCCCGGAGATAGGCCACAATCCGTATCCGTTCCCCTGAGGCCAGAACAGTCTTTGCCGGCTCAAGGCTAAGGTAGGTCTCGACAATCCTCTGGCCCACCTCAACCGTAGCTACCGCCGAAGAAGGGGCAAGGCGAACACCACCCGGGAAACGCACTTCCACAGTCACCGTTCCTGAAAAGGACGGCGCGTAAAAGGTGTTCCGGGACATTCCGCGAGAATCGGTCACGGTGCGGGTTGTGGCCAGAGAACCACTGCTTGTCGACCAGACGAGTTCCTGCCCCCCAAGGGGTTGGCCCGAAGCGGTCGAAAGCGAGGCGGTGAACACAAGGGCACTGGAGGGACCAATCTGAACCGTTTGAGGTTCCAGGGTGAGGATTGTTCCCTCCATCCGGGCCACCACCTGGAAATGCGTCCGGTCGGTCGCGTACTGGGCGTGGAAGATACGCCCCGCCTGGTGCGGCGCCTGAATGAAACGCTCGAGGTCCCCGTCCGAGACGGGATTCCGGGTAAGGAGCACCACAAGCCGCTCGGTCCCTCCCGGACCCGTAACGTTTTTCGTGTACGTTTCACTGATGCCGGCGCGAACAAACCGGTTCCGCACAAGAACCTGCACGTCGCCGCTTGGGAGGTAATCGATGAGGTTCACGTAGCCATCCCGGGTTGCCCGAAAACGAATGGTGACGGGATCACCGATATCGTAGGTCGCACCCTCTCCCCGATCCACAGAGACAGAGACGTCCGCCGAACGGGGGATGGAGATGTACACTTGAGGATGGAGGGTGAAACGAAGGAGAACCTCTGCACGGGCAAGGCCCATTATACTCCCCACAAAAAGCACAACCGCAAGAACCACCAAACCCCTCCGCTGCATGGCCGTCTCCTCCTTCACCTTTTCAAGCATTATACCACAAGCGACGCTCCAGGGCCTGGAGGAGTTCCCGCAGGTGGTGCACAACCTCGGCCCCCCGGGCGCAAAGTTCAGAGAGCTTCCTCTGGGCCTCACCATCGGTGTAGTCCCGATCTTTCCGCAGGGTTTCCGCAAATACAAATACCGGCTTCCCCTCCTCCCTAAGCTGCAGGGCAAGGTCGAGGTTGGCGACGTTGCCCCACCCCCAGAAGGTGGGGGCAACAATTACTGCATCGGCCCCCCGGGCAAGCTCTAAGGCCTCTCTAAGCGCCTCCTCCCCAATGGGGGAAAAGGGTTTTTCCCGTACCACCGTAAATCCAAGGCGCTCGGCCATCTCCTCGTCAGAATCAAACCGGTTCACCACCCCCACGCTCACCGAAAACCCCTCTTCGGAGAGGAGGCGCATAACAGGGATGCCACTCCCCCCACCACAGACCAGGTGGATCCGCCCTCTTCGCTCCTTCAGGACCCTCTTCCCCAGGGGGATAAAGATCGGGCGGGCAGACAGGGGATGGGGAACTTTCCCGAAAGGCACGCCGAAGAGCTCCTCTAAGGTAGCCTCATGCAGGACATCTTCGACTTTCCCAAAAGAGCAAAGCAGACCCTTTTTGAGAAGCAACGCCTTTTCACAGAACCGGGCCACCAGGTTCACGTCGTGGAACACGGCAACGACAGTGATGCCCAGGCGGACAAGACCCTGCAGGATGTTCAGGATTTCAAGTTCATGGGCCACATCGAGGTGGCTCGTGGGCTCATCAAGGAGAAGGAGCTCGGGTTTCTGGGCCAGGGCCCGGGCAATGAGCACCCGCTGTTTCTCTCCCCCAGAGAGCTCGCTGAAGGGCTCCTCGGCAAAGGGAAGCGTTGCGGTCACGTCCATGGCCCAGAGCACGGCTTCTTCATCGGCCTTCGTCTCTTTGCGAAAACGAGAAAGGTAGGGAATCCTCCCCATCATGACCACATCGAAACAGGGGAGGTCCAGGCGCCCCGGGATTTCCTGGAACACCACCGCGACCTTGCGGGCAAAGAGGCGGCGGGGGAAGGTGGCGATATCCCGCCCCTCAAGAAAAACGGTGCCCTCTGCCACCGGCAGAAGCCTTGCCAGAAGGTGGATGAGCGTCGTCTTCCCCGAACCGTTGGGTCCCAGAACACCCACAAAATCCCCACGCTCCAGGGCGAAGGTCACGCCACTCAGGACGCTCTCACCCTCGTGGTAAGCAAAGGAAACGTTCACGGCTTCAAGATACGGCTTCATAAGCCTCTTTTCCTCTGGCGGAGGAGGTACACGAAAAAGGGCGCCCCAAGGAGGCTGGTCACCACGCCTACGGGGAGCTCCACAGGGTGGATGATGCTCCGGGCCAGGGTATCGGCAAGAAGGAGCACTGCGCCCCCGGCGCACAAAGACAAAGGCAGAAGCACCCGGTGGTCCTGAAACCCAAGAAGCCGCAGGATATGCGGCACCACGAGTCCCACAAACCCGATGACGCCACTTGTGGCCACACAGCTTGCCACAAGCAGCGACACCACAGAAAGGACCCAGCGCTTAAAGCGCTCCACATCCACCCCCAGGCTCTCAGCAGCTTTCTCGCCCAAAAGAAAGGCGTTGAGTTCCCGCCCAAAAGAAAGGAGAAAGGGGACGGCAAAGGCGAAGAAGGGGAGCACCATCTTGACCTCCTCCCACCCCCGGTTCCAGAACCCTCCCATGGTCCAGAAGACTACCTGGTGGAGGTTTTCTCCCGAAAGGAACATCCCGAGGGTGATGAGGGCGGAGAAGAAAAAGCCCACCGCAAGCCCTGCGAGAAGAAGCGTCTCCAGGGGAATCCTCCGTCCCACCCGGGCAAGGCGAAAGACGAGAACCGCCGTCCCCAGGGCACTCAGGAAAGCGAAAAGCGGAACGGTGAAAAGGCCAAAGTACACCCTGGTCAGAATCGCCACCACTGCCCCAAAGGCTGCTCCTGAACTCACGCCGAGGATATAGGGGTCAACGAGAGGATTCTGGAAAAGCCCCTGGAGCACGGTTCCGGAAAGAGCCAGTCCTCCCCCCACAAGAAGGGCAAGGACCACCCGGGGGAGGCGGATGGCAAAGAGGATGGTCCGCTCACTCGGGGAAAGTCCCTCAGGATAGAAGAGGGCCAGAGAATCGGAGAGCGCATACCGTCCCTGACCCACCCCCTGGGCGACAAACAAACTCACCCCGCAAAGGGCAATAAAGCCAAAAAGAAGAAAAGGTTTTCGGAACCTCTTCCGCCGCTTCATGGCTCATGATTATACTCCCAAAAGAGAAGGGAGGAGAAGAGTATGCCCAGCGGGCAATCCCTGGTTTTCCGGAACGAGGACATTCAAGCCATTGTCCTGGAGATTCCTGAAGGCCACAAACACCTCCGCACCACCATCGTCCTCCAGGATGGCACTACCCTGACCTTTCAAGAAGCCACCATCGCGAATCTCGTCCGGGCCTACATAACCGTCACAACGCATCCGACAAAACAGCGGGTGGTCCTCACCGGAGCGCGGCTTCCCTTGCGCAAGGAAGGATACGCCGAATGGCAGCTTCTTGAGGAAGACGAGATCACTCCTTCGAAGACTGGTACGGTCCAAAAATCTCCGGATGGATAATGGAGGCAAAGATGCGCAGAGCCTGGGTTATCCGGGGACCAGGACGGGAGACGATGTCGCTGTCGACCACGAATACCCGGCCTTGCTGTACCGCCTGGAGGACTTTGAGCCGTGTATCGGAGACGATGAAGTTGTAGGGGAGGTTTTCCCCGTGGGCGCTCACCACGGTGATGATATCGGGATTCCGGCGGAGGAGCTCTTCAAGGTCGAGGGTCACGTACCCCGAGAGGTCCTCTACTACGTTTTTCCCTCCAGCGAGGGTGATGAACTCATGGATGAAGGTGTCCTTCCCCGCCGTCCAGAGAGGGTTGTGCCAGATGACGTGGAACACCCGGGGTTTTTCCTCCTCAGAAAGACCGGAAACCCTGGCCTGAACTTCCTGGACGTTCCTCTCCATGGCTTGAGCCAGGGCCTCTCCTTCCTTTTCCTTCCCAAGGAGGAGAGCAACCTTCCGGATGCTTTCGATGACCTGGGGAATAGACTTTGGGTCAAGGACGAACACCGGGTACCCGAGTTTGGTCAGCCGCTCAATGACCTCAGGAGGCGTCAGGGACCCGGCAAGCACAAGGTCCGGGTCAAGGCGAACGATTGCCTCAAGGTCAACTTCGGTGATGCTCCCGATTTTCTCCTTTTTCTTCGCCTCCTCAGGGTAATCGCAGTACGTCGTGACCCCCACAAGGCTTCCCTCCGCCCCCAGGGCAAAGACGATCTCGGTGTTCGCCGGGGTGAGGGAAATGACCCGCGCTGCAGGGGAAGACAAAGTGATCGTTCGCCCAGTATCGTCGGTGACCTCAAGCCCAAAAGCCGAAGAGAGCAGGAAGAGAGAGCAAAAAACAGCAAGAAGGAGAACTCTTCGCCTCATCGCCCATACCCCCTTGAGAATTCGCGAAGGAGGAGGGGGAGAGGGAGGGCTATGCTCCATGCCTGGGGCGGAGTCCAGGACACTTTCCCACCTCCTCTTTCCGCGAAGAGTGGTTGGGATGCGCTTCAGGCAGGTCTCCTGGCTTCCGGATCATCGCTTAAGGCGCGCCTTCCCGGGTTTCCCCAGTGGCACATGCACCCTGCTCCCCGGTCACAGTGGCGGGACCGCGCCGGATTCCCACCGGCTTCCCTATTAAGGACCACGTCCACCTGAAACGAACCACTGTAAGTATACCACACTCTGTGGTACAATGAACACTACACCCAGAAAGAAGGCAATGCGATGCTTTGCGAGGACATCGAAAAACTTGCTCAGGACCTCTCGGGGAAACTCGAGGAAAAGCGAGGTGTTTTCACCCTCACCGTGACTCTTGCCGAACGAAGGGGGTTTTTGCGGAAAGACCGCCTTGAGTACGTTGCCCGCTTCCGCATCGATGACAGTGCCAAAGTGCTCCACTTCTCCGAAATGCTGCAAGAACGGGGTTCGGGAATTGCCTCCGGTGAGGACATCCAGGGCTTTGGCGTTACAAAGGAGGTCACGCGGGTCACTCCCGGCCCAAGAAGCGGCACCATTGAGGAGCAATCGAACCTCTTCGGGGCAAAGTATGAGTACCGATTTGACTATGGGGCAATTCGAAAGGCTTTCGCAGAGGCTGCAGAAAGGCACGGCTTTCGGTTTGAGTACCACGCTGGTTTTGGCAGCGTCTGAGTGTGGTATAATGAAAAATGGTGGGCGAATAGCTCAGGGGGAGAGCACTTGCCTTACAAGCAAGGGGTCAGAGGTTCGAATCCTCTTTCGCCCACCAGATTTTTCAAGGCTTCCAGCCACCTGGTCACCCTGAAAAACCCTGCTACTGTAGCAATTTTGTAGCAACGGGAAATCAAACACCTTTCAAACATTGTTCTCCCCCAGAATCCTCTCGACCTTCTTCACGGCCTGCTGTTTCAGGGAGGGGAGTACCCTGGAGTAAATCCCCAGGGTGGTGGTGACGGTGGAGTGGCCCAAGAGTTCCTGGACCACCCTGGGGTTCTCGCCTTCTGCAAGGAGCAAAGTGGCATAGCTGTGGCGCAGGGCATGGAGGGAGACCATGGGGAGGTTGGCTTCCTGGAGGAGGTTCTTGAAGGTCCGGAGGAAGTTCCGGGGATGCATGGCGGTGTGGACCTCGGAAGAACACAACCCCCAGGGTTTTGCTCTCTGAGCTGGGATTTTGGTATACTTTCCCGGGAGGGCTGTCTTTCCCCAGTTTCCAGAAAAGGCCCTGGACTGGTGGAGTAATCCGGAGAAGCCCCCGGGAGGCCTGAGTATGACGCTTGAGGAGTTACTGAAGGCAAAACGCGAGGAAATTCTCCGTGTGTGCGCGAGATACGGTGCCCATAACGTGCGCGTTTTCGGCTCGGTGGCTCGCGGTGAGGCCACCGAAGAAAGCGACATCGACCTCATCGTTGATTTCGAACCAGGTCGGAGCCTCCTCGACCACGCCGGGCTGTGGCTGGAACTCCAGGAGCTTCTGGGAGTCAGGGTGGACGTGGTGAGTAGCCGTGGCCTCAAGGGCCACATCCGCGAGCGCGTACTGCAGGAGGCCGTTCCCCTGTGAGGAGCGCAAGGGAGCTCCTGCAGGACATTCTGGACGCCATCGCCAGAATCGAGCGCTACGCAGCTTGCGGACAAGAGACGTTTGAGCAGGACGAACTGGTTCAGGTCTGGGTCCTGTACCACATCCAACTCATCGGAGAGGCAGCCGCACAACTCGGCAAAGCCTTCCACGAAGCCTACCCCGAGGTACCCTGGCCACAGATTGTCGCTATGCGAAACTTGCTCGTTCACAGATACTTTGGGGTGGACCTGGAGGAGGTCTGGAAAACGGTAGAAAAGGACCTCCCCGACCTTCAACGGAAGATCGAGGCTCTTGTGAGGAAGCTGGAGGAGCCGGGGCGTGGGGAGTAAGTTGCGTCTTTAGGGTTCCCCACCTTACAAGCAAGGGGCCAGAGGTTCGAATCCTCTTTCGCCCACCGGATTTTTCAGGGCTTTGGACCACCTGTCCACCTTTCAAAAGCGTGTTGGGACAGCAACGGAAAGTCAAGCTCTATCAAATCTCTTGTCATCGCCCAAAGGGCTGTGGGGATCTTTGCACCGCTTCCCATTGCAAGGACCATTCTCCACAGCTACCACAAAGGGTAAGGTAGTAGGACAGTCTCTCCCCCTTCCGACACTCCCAAGTTTACAGGGTATAAAAATTTTGCCTCTGTGAGGATCGAAGGCCCGAGTAATCTGGGTCAATTGAAGATAAAACCCGCCATTCCAAGCCTCTGGTGGGGTACACTACTCACAAATAGAGCCCATAAGGAGGGCTTACCATGCAGGACGTCATCAAGCTCATCAAATCCCGAAGGAGCATCAGGAAGTACAGGGACCAGGAGGTTCCCCGGGAAATCCTCGAGGACCTTGTGGACTGCGGGAGACTGGCTCCCTCAGGGTACAACAGGCAGCCCTGGGTTTTTGTGGTGCTCACCGAAAAAGAACTCAAACAGAAACTTGCCGGACTCTGCCAGTGGGGGAGATTCCTGCAGGAGGCAGGAGCAGCCATTCTGATTTTCTGCGAAAAAGAAGCGGAAACAGCCCTGGAGGATGCCTGCGCAGCGGCGGAAAATATCATCATCGCCGCTTCAGCCTATGGCCTCGGGACCTGCTGGGTCAACTCATACCGAAAGGCGCATTCAGAAGCAGTGAAGCAGCTGGTTCACTGCCCGGAGCACCTCGAGCTTGCGGTCATTCTTGCCGTGGGATACCCGGAAGAAATCCCGCCGGCACCGAAGAAGAAAGCACTTGCAGAGGTTCTGTGCTGGCAAACCTTCTGAGATGTTTACGGGAGCTGGCGAATGAGATTGCCCTGGGCGTCGTAGAAACCAATGACCGGTTCTCCTTCAGCCAGGGCCATCCCCATGCGCAGGGAGCCTCCAGGATCCCCAAAGGCAATACCGGCAATCTCCTCCACCAGGGCAATGCCCATCCTGGGGACCCCATGGGTGTCGCAGAGGGCGATGCCAGCCATGTCTTCTGTCAGGACCATGGCCATGCGCATGTTCCCATCAGGACCAAGGAACGCAAGGACCGGGCCCTCGGGAGCCGACGACAGGGTTGCCCGGGCATTCCCCAGGGAATCGACGAGGACAAACCTCTCCGCCACGATTTCCCTGTTCCACCGCACAAACCCGAGGAAACCCAGGGCAAACACGCCAAGGAGCACAAATAGAAGGACAACCCGAAGCTTAAAGTTCTCCTCTTCCAGCCTCTTTATGCGCCTTGAAAGACTCTGAAGGTCTTCACCCATCTTCCCCCCTCCCTCCTCTCCTATTATGCCACTTCTTCCCTACCCCTGTCACACTGTTCTGCTTCTTCAAGACTCCAGAAAAAGAGGGTTACTGTCAACTATTGCCAAGCCAAGGGGGGCAGCAAGTACCCCAGGAGGATTTTTGAGATTACTCTGGAGATATAGAAAGATGGCCTCGCAACAACTTTCCCCTCTCAGAAACGAGACCGTGATTCCCCTTTTGCTGCTTCGAGGAGCAAAGCGGCGAAGCGGTCCCCTCTTCTGTTCCTGCAAGCGAAGCAGTCTCGTATTTCCACGGGGTAGGGAAGGAGACTGCTTCGGAGACGACACGACGACCTCGCAGTGACAAAGAAAGGATCATTTGCGAGAAGCTTTTTTGTTTTGTCACTGCAAGGAGCCTTTTTCAGTGTCACTGCGAGGAGCGAAGCGACGAAGCAGTCTCGTATTCCCATAGTATTCCCACGGGGTGAAGGAAAGGAAGAGACTGCTTCGCGAACGAAAAGACGAGCTCGCAGTGACACGGCAGGGGGTCACTGCGAGAATTCCTTTTGTCTGTCATGCGAGGATCTCGTTCTGTCACTGTGTGAAGGTTCCTTTCCTTTGTCACTGCGAGGAACGCAGCGACGAAGCGAAAGTCGGCGGACGTATTTCCCGCCGTTGCGAGGAACGAAGTGACGAAGCAACCTCATAGTCCTGGTTCGCGTGAACACCAAAGAAGCTGAAAAAGCGAGACCGCTTCGGAGGCGACACTACGACCTCGCAGTGACACCTCTTCTTCTGTCACCGCGAGGAGCGAAGCGACGAAGCGGTCTCGTATTTCCTGAGGTGAGGAAAGGAGAGACTGCTTCAGAAACGAAAATACGACCTCACAGTGACACAATGGGAGTTATCGCGAGCCCTTTTCTGTCACCGCAGGATTCCTTTTTCTTGTCACTGCGAGCGAAGCGAAGCAGTCTCAGAGACTGCTTCGGAAACAAAACGACGACCTCGCAGTGACTCTTTTCGCTGGTCATTGCGAGGGCCGAAGGCCCGAAGCAATCTGGTGGTTGAGACTGCTTCGCAGACGAAACTACGAGCTCGCAGTGACACAGGAAAAGGGCGAAAATACGACCTCGCAGGGACTCTTTTGACCGGTCATTCCGAGCCCTTCTTCTTTAGTCCTTCCGAGCCGCGAAGCGGCGAGGAATCTCAGAGACTGCTTCGGAGGCGATACCACGACCTCGCAGTGACAAAGGAGAGGTCACTGCGAGGAGCGTAGCCGGAAGCAGTCCCCCCTTTTGTCACTGCGAGCGAAGCGAAGCAGTCTCACAATCGCAAAAAACGAGACTGCTTCGCCAAGCGAAAAAACGAGGCTCGCAGTGACAGAGAAAGGGGACGAAAAGGCGACCTCGCAGTGGCAAAGAAAAGAGCGAAAAGACGGGCTTGCAGTGGCAGAATGGGATTCACCACGAGAGTCGAAGAATTCCCTGTTTTCGAGGGAAAAATCGCCTTGCAAGATAGGGGGTCAACGGGAATCTGGTACGATAAAGCCATGAGGAGGATGACCCTCAAGTGGCTCAAACAGGCTGAAGCCGACCTGCAAGCGGCCTGGGATAGCTACAGGGCCCGGCACTACGAGTGGAGTTGCTTTCAGGCGCAGCAAAGCGGGGAGAAGGCGCTTAAAGGTATCCAAATGGCCTTTCTGGGGAACTCGCCCCAAGCGAATTCTACGAGGAGGAGGATGCGAAGAAGTGCCTAAGCTCCGCCGAGTCGATCCTGCAGACCGTGAAAGACTTATTGGGGAAATAAAGGCCTTTGCGGCACAGCTCAGATCTTGCTTCCCCATAGAGAAAATCTACCTCTATGGCTCCTTTGCCCGGGGGGAATCCACGAAGGAAGCGACATCGACCTTGTTATCGTCGGCGACTTTCGGGAGCGGTTCTTCGAACGCATCGGGCGCATTCTTGAGCTCACGGACCTCCCGGTAGAGCCCCTGGTCTACACTCCTGAAGAGTTCGAAGCCATGAAGGCCTCAAAGAATCCTTTCATCGAGGAAGTTCTGAGAACAGGGATAGAACTCTGACCAAAGCTCGCCGGAAGCTTCCCCGAGGGCAAAATCTGCAGGGATTTTGAAAGCCCCCGGTGCGCCAAAGTGAGATGCTCTGCCACTTCGTAGCCTGGGGAGACGGATTGCTCCATCGTGCAGCCAGGGTAAAACCGCACAGGAATCTGTTACCCTTCTCCCTCTATAAACCGGGAAGATGCCGAATCCCCCAGGCTTTCGCGGAAAGCCCGCATGGCCTGGACAGTTTTCTGCCCCTCTTTTAGGGAGGCGAGTTCCCTTTTCAGGAGTTCCTCAACCCGGTGGCGGACTTCCTCGTCCTTTTTCACAATTTCCTGGAGCAAGGCAAGAGCTTGGGAACGGTCAGCATCTCCAAGTTCCTGGAGCAGTGGACCGAGGGCATCGATGAGGTGCTGGCGAGCAGTAAGATATTCCGGAAGATGGTCGAGACTCCCTGCAAGAACCTCGCCATGCATTTCCAGAGTGACCCTGAGGAGCTCCTCGAGGAGCTCAAGAGGTTCTCTGCCCATAGGCCTCAAGTTCCTTCCAGGCATCGCGCAGTCCAGAGAGAATGCGGATGACCCCGGGGAGCACTTCTTCGTAGTTTTCCCCGCTCATCCGGGCGCACTCCCGAAGGACGAACCGGTACAGGGCGAAGAGGTTCTCCGCAATTTCGCCTCCGTCTTCGAAGTTGAGGCTGCCGAGAAGCTCGAGGATGATTTTCTCCGCTTTCCCGATGTGCATCCGGGCCAAAGCCCGGTCCCCTTCAGCGAAAGCCCGTTCGGCGAGCTTCAGGAACCTGATCGCCCCATCATACAGGAGAACCACAAGCTTCACCGGTGAAGCAGTGTTCACAGTGTTCTCTTCGTAAAACCGCCGGGCCATGGTCGCGCTGTAGGTGCCCATTGTTCTCAGCTCCCTCCTGTCGATTTATTGAGGCTGGCAATCTGCTGGGCGAGCCAGTTGCTCTGCGTCTGCATGGTGCCAAGGAAACTCTCCAGAGCCGTGAACTGCTTCAGCCACCGTTCTTTCTGCGCCTCAAGGCGTTCCTCCATGAGGGCGATGCGCTCATCAAGGTCCTTGATGACCCGCTCATAGAGCTTCTGGGTGCTCTGCATGATCCCCTCGTAAGGGTCGGTCACGAAGCGGAGGTACTCCTTGAGCGATGCCGCCACACCCCCCTCTCCCGCAAAGAGCTCCTGCACTGCCTCGAGGTTGCTCTCAAGGGCCTGCGCGAGTTTCCCCTCGTCCACAAGGAGGTTGCCGTAGCGGTCCAGAGTAATGCCCAGGTCCATGACGCTCTGGTAGACCCCTGAAGCGACCTGTCCGGTGAGGCGGCGCACGAGTTCTGTCGCCACCCGGGTAAGTGTTGTTTCCCCAAGGAGGGCCCCGGCGGTTTTCGTCTCAGGGTCGTAAGAGGTGTTGTCCTTCACAAACTGCAGGAAGTCTTTGAGGGCACCGGTGAAGTTCAAAATGGCGTTTTTCACCGCCTCAAGGTCCCGGGAAACGGTGACGGTGGCGCTTCCGGTTTTCTGGAGGCTGAGGGTCATGCCGGGGATGAAGTCGGTGACAATGTTTGAGGGCCCCTCATACACAAGGGGGTTTGTCCCGCCAAGGAGGACCCGGGCGTTCTGGGCTGCCTGAACCTCGGTCCAGCCCGAGATTTCCGCTTCCCCTCCCGAGAGGGCCACGCTGATAGTCATGGCATTCTCAAGCCCTGTTTTCTCACTCGTCAGAAAAAGCCGGAAACCCTCCTGCGTCTTCACGATGGTGGCCTGAACGCCGGCTTTTGCCCGGTTGATGGCGTCCCGGATCCCCGAGAGGGTGTTGCTGGAGGCATCGATGGTGATTTCCGTGACCTTCCCCCCCACCGTGATGGTGATGGTCCCTTCCCCAAAGCGGGTGGTGTCGGTATCGGCATAGGCCAGGGAGGTGGCCATCTGGTGGGCGGTGGCCACCTGCTCCACGGTGAGGACATAGGTCCCTTCCTGAGCACCGCTTCTTAGGGCCACCGAGAGGGCATCGCCTGTGGTGGTGGCTTTTTTGGCCAGGAAGGTAGAAGCAAGGGAAAGATTCAGGACGCTGTTTTGCAGTGCCAGGAGCCTGGTGTTTGCCGTCTGCCACAGGGAGAGCCTGGTAGTATAGGTTTGTTTCTTCTCCTCAAGCCGGGTGATGGGGGCCCGCTCGGCTTCGGCAAGCTTCTCGATGATTTCTGAGGTCTTGAGTCCTGAAATGAGCCCGTCGATACTCAGCGTTCCGGCCATGTTCTCCCTCCTCAGACGACCTCATCCACCAGGATTCCCGCAAGCTCCTGGAGCTTGGCCACCATGTCGAGGAACTTCTCCGGAGGAATCTCCCGGATGACCTCGCCGGTCTCCCGGTTCACGATGCGGGCGATGACCTCCCCGGTGGGCCGGTGGACAGTGAAGTGGAGCTCAAGATTGAAGACCTCAAAGAGGCTTTTCAGAACCTTCCCGAACTCCTCGACTTTCTCAGGATCAAGGAGTGTTGATACCCGCAACGTCGCTTCCTTTCCCCCCTCCTGAGGCTTTGCCGCCTCTTCCTCCCGCTGAAGTGCAGGGGAAGAAAGGAGGAACCGGCTCTCCATTTTCTGTCCTTCAACCCTCATCGCTGCCACCCCTACTCTTCAAACAAAGAAAGAGGGAAGGGCATATGCCCTTCCCTCTTTGCCTTTCTATTACCGGAGAAGCTGGAGCACTGCCTGCGGCAGGGTGTTGGCCTGGGCAAGCATGGCCACACCGGCCTGGAGGAGAATCTGCGACCTTGTGAACTCCATCATTTCCTCGGCCATATCGACGTCACGGATACGGGACTCGGCAGCAGCCAGGTTCTCCTTCGCCACTCCGAGGTTGGCGATGGTGTGCTCGAGACGGTTCTGGTAAGCACCGAGCTTGGACCGTTCTGTGGAGACGTCGTTGATGGCAAGGTCGATCTTAGCGATGGACTCCTCAGCCTCAGTCTGGCTCAGAACGCTAATCTGATCAACACCCAGCGCTTTGGCCCGCATGTCCCGGATGCTCACGGTCATCGTCTGGTCCTTGTTGGCACCGATATGGAGCGTCACCGCACCGCTTGCATCAACCACCGCCGAGAACTGCAACTTAGCACCGCTTCCAAGCTCAAGCTTTGAGGGGTCAATGGTGATGGAAAGCCCATCGGCATCATCCCCAGGAGCCACAAGGGTCAGCGTTCCACCCTTCCCTATGGCTGCCTTCCCGTTGATGGTTCCCACAATATCCGTTCCGGCATCGGAGAGGACGGTTTCGGTACCACTGGTCAGACCGAGGTCTTTCAGAAGGTCGTTACTTCCAGAAACATTGATGGTGGCACTGCTACCGTAGTTGATGGAGGTGAGGACAATGCTGTTGCCACTGACTGCTGCTTCGACACCAGTGAGGTTTTTGACGTTGTTGATTTTCAGGACCACGTTGTCCAGGTTCTCACCCGATACCACGTTGATGGCGACACCGTTGAGGACAATGGTACCATCATAGTCAACCGTAGTATTTCCCGCATTTTCTCCTCCGATTTGGGCCCTGGTAGCGTTCTGGGTGATGACAACAGTATACACTCCGGCCTTGGTGTTCGTCCCTGGGGTCATGCGGGTGACAAGGGCATCGAGATCCGCCGAGCTTACATTACTACCCGCGGCATAGGTAACTCCGTTCACCGTTACCGCCCCGCCGCTTGCCACACCATTCTGTTCCGTTACCGCGTACCCGGCCTGGCCGTTCAGGAGCTTTTTGGTGTTGAACTCGGTGGTGTTGCCGATGCGGTCGAGTTCCTCAATGAGCTGGTTGATTTCTTTCTGAATCTGTTCCCGGTCGTCCGGGGTGAGGGTGTCGTTTGCGGCCTGGACGGCGAGTTGGCGCATTCTCTGGAGAATGGAGTGCGTTTCGTTCAGGGCACCTTCAGCTGTCTGGATGAGCGATATGGCATCCTGCGCGTTCCGGATGGCCTGGGCAAGCCCCTTAATCTGCCCCCGCATCTTCTCGGAAATCGCAAGCCCTGCAGCGTCATCCGCTGCCCGGTTGATGCGAAGGCCCGAAGAGAGCCGCTCTAAGGATTTCGAGAGGGCGCTGTCTGTCGCCACCAGATTGCGGTGGGCATTGAGCGCCGTGATGTTCTGGTTAATCCGAAGACCCATTGAACTCAACCTCCTCCTGAGGTATTCTCAAGGCATCCCTGCCTCACACCAAAACACACGAACCAGCCCAACTGAGTTCTCCTGCTCTTCCCTTTTCCCCTTTCTCCTCCCGTTCACCTCCTTTTCCCGCTTTCCACCCTGATATATCGACCGGGTTTCCCGGAACTTTAGGGGGAGAACAAAAATTTTTACCCGAGGCTTTCCCGAAGCCGTACAAGGTACGACTTCGCCTTGTCGATTTTCCCCTCTTCCACAAGGAGCTGGAGGAGGTTGCCGAGAATCGTGCCGTTTCCAGGGTCAAGGCGCAGGGCCCGCTCGAGGTACTCTTCGGCTTCTTCAGCACGGCCCCGCCGAATCAGGGCTACTGCGAGGTTGTTGAGCACTCCCGGGTCTTCAGGACAGTGCTCGAAAGCTTTCCGGGCATAGCGCTCGGCTTTCTCTTCGTCTCCCACCATTGCCGCACACTGGGCGAGAGCCACGTGGAGGTCCGCAAAGTCCACCCGGAAAAAGACCATGAGGGATGTACTCTTTGTGGCATCGACTGTGAGGACTTTCTCGAAGGATTCCAGGGCTTTTTCCCACTCTCCGGCTCTCTCGTACACCTTGCCGTACACGTACCAGAGGTCCGGAAGATACGGGTCGTGCTCCTCGACCCGGGCCAGGTACTCCAGGGCTTTCGCCGTATTCCCCTCCATGCCCTCCATGAAGGCAAGATCAAGGTGCACAGAAAGCGTCGAAAACCCAAAGCCCTTCGAGAGGCGGAGCACCTTCTCAAAGAGTGCCCGGGCTTTCTTTTGCTCTCCCCGGAAAAGGTACGAACGCCCGAGGTAAGCGAGGATATCGGGGTCTTTCGGGTTCTCCTTGAGGGCAAGAAGCAAAAGGCGGAAGTTCCGTTGATCAACTTTCTCCGCAACCTTCTTCGCTTCCCTGTAGCCGTGGTGGAGGATGGCAACCGTGGTCAGGCGGAAAATCTTCCCGCCCATGGAGAGGATGGCACCCTCAACCGTCTCGTGGACTCTCCTCCGGAAGCGGATGCGGGGGTCATTGCGGAATACCCGGACGAGGTAGTTGGTCATGACGTTGCGGTCCTCGCGGTCCAGGGGACTCCGGATGGGGAGCATGAACCCCGTGCAATCCGTCACCCCAAGGAGCGCCTTAAGCCGGAGGAATTCCGCTTTGTCCACCTCGTCATCGGCATCGAGCACGAGAATCCATTCTCCGGTGGCATGGCGAAGGGCCTCGTTCCTTGCCGCAGCAAAGTCGTCACACCAGGGGAAATCGTACACCCGGGCTCCAAAAGAGCGGGCAATCTCCCGGGTCTGATCTGAAGACCCGGTATCGACGAGGATGATCTCGTCCACAAGGCCACAAACAGAGGACAGAACCCGAGGGAGATTGGCTTCTTCGTTTTTCGCAATCATGCAGAGGCTCAGGGAAGGGAAGCGAACTTTCATCTTCTCGCACATGAAGAGGTAATTCTCCTGGGCATCCCGAAGGTCGGGGAAAAGCCGCAGGGCATGGGCAAAGGAGGCCCTGGCATCAGAAAGCTTTCCCTGTGCCACGTACACCGCCCCGAGGTTATTCCACCCCTCGGCATACTCCGGATTGAGCCGCACCGCCTTCCTGAGGAGCTTCTCCGCTTCCCTGTACCTTCCCCGGTGATAGGCCAGAACCCCAAGGCCATTGGCCAGGATGAAGTGGTCTTTCCCGGTATCCTGAGCCCTCCGGAAACACTCCTCTGCCTCGGCGAAACGCCCCTCCCGAAGGAGCGCATCTCCTCTTTCGAGGAGTTCCTCAAAAGCGGGAGTTCCTTCTGCCACCACCTGGAGCATCTGCACCACCCCTCAGAGATTATCGACAGGAATGCAAAAAGCTTAACCCCTCACTCTGGAGAAAAAACTGTGCCAGATACTACCGGGAAGCCACTGTTTTCCTTTTCACCTCCTGGTACGAGGGCTTTGGCCTTCCCCCTCTTGAGGCCATGGCTTCGGGCACGGCAGTGGTTGCCACAGACTGCGGCGGTATCAGAACCTACGCTCAGGAGGGCTACAACGCTCTCCTTGCCGAACCGGGAGACGTGGATTCGCTTGCCTATGCTCTCGTCTTTCTCCTGCAAAACGAAGAAGCCCGGAAGGTCCTCGAAGAGAGAGGAAGAGCAACTGCCCTTGAGTTCAGCCTGGAAAAGCAAGCACTGAAGTTCGAAGAGGTGCTCCAGGGTATCGCAAGAAATGCCTCTCTTTCTCCATTCTCCAGGACCACAGGGTGAAGGGCTCCGCGCTGTGGTGGGGCCTTTCTCCCTGCCGCTCCAGGGAAAAGCGATGCAATAATCCAGGTACGGGACTGCTTCGGAGGCGACACGACGACCTCGCAGTGACTCTTTTCGCCAGTCATTGCGAGGGGCGAAGTCTCGAAGCAATCCGATGGATGTTTCTTTGTCGTTGCGAGCGAAGCGAAGCAATCCGGCGGTATTTCTTCGCCGTTGCGAGCGAAGCGAAGCAATCTCGTATCTCCACAGGATGAGAGAGGAGACTGCTTCGCAGACGAAATTACGAGCTCGCAGTGACCCCCGACAGTCAAGGCTGCTTCGGAAACAAACGACCTCGCAGTGACTCTTTTGACCGGTCATTCCGAGCCGCGAAGCGGCGAGGAATCTCTAAGACTGCTTCGCTGGGCAAAAAACGAGGCTCGCAGTGACAGAGAAAAAGATCGAAACGGCGACCTCGCAATGTTCTGTGTTCAAAGTCAAGTCCCCTGGAAGGCAAGACTCCTTTTCCGTTCTAAGTAATGGGGATCATAGGGAATCCCACTCCTCAGGATGGCGAAGATCTGCCGCAGGAGCTTGTTGGCTACGGCAATCAGGGCCACCTTCTTGGGTTTTCCCCGGGAGAGTAGGCGTTCATAGAGCACCCTGCACTGCTCATTGAACCGGGAAGCACTGAGGGCCGCAAGGAAAAGGAGCTTCCGCAGGAAGGGATTCCCCCTTTTGCTCAGCCAGGCTCGTTCCTTCCTCTTCCCGGACTGGTCTATCTGGGGAGCAAGACCCAGAAAGCTTGCGAGTTCCTTACTCCTTGCAAAGCGGGTGAGGGGAGAGAGGATGCCCAAAATGGCACAGGCCAGCCTCTTCCCTACCCCAGGGATGCTCAGGAGGAGCTCGTACTCTCTTGGGGCATACTGGAGGGCCAGGTCTTCGGCTTCCTTCTCTAAGGTCCTCAGGGTCTCTTCGATTCTCTGGAGTTCCTCCTCGTAGAGCTTTTGGAGCCTGGGGTGGGGGAAGGGATGGTGATGGAGGGCCTCCAGGTGGTTGAGGATTTCGGTCCTCCTTTTCTGGTAGTCCTCGATGGTCTTCTGGATCTCCTCAAGGAGGTAGGCCTTCTTGTCCCTGGGGACGAAGGGTGGAGGGGAGGCGAAGAACCCGAACTGGGCCAGGATCCTGGAGTCAGCTGGGTCAGTCTTGGTCCGGCGCAGGCGCATCTCCGCATACTTCCTCACCACAAAGGGATTCACCACGCTCACCCGGTGTCCTCCCTGGACCAGAAATAGGGCCAGCTTCAGGGAGTAGACCCCGGTGGCCTCCATGACGAAGAGGACCTCCGCAGCATCCTGGGGGAGATGGGGAGTCACCCTCTTCAGGAAGGTCTCTGGATGAGCAGGGGTAAGACCCTGGAAAAGGTATGCTCTGCCATCGAAGACACTCACCGCATAACTCTCCTTCCCCACATCGATGCCCACCACGAGTTTCCTCTTCACCAGTACTCTCCTCCTTTCTCTTCGTCTTCCTGTATCCTCCCTCTCTCAGGCTCTCATCGTGCACCATGCAGGCTCTTCCGCCTCATATTCTGTCAAGCCTTGGGAGAGGGGAAGGTGGGGGACAGCATTGCGAACGGTCTTCTTAAGACCACGACCCCGACGCCCACGTCCTTCCTCCACCTTCGTCTTCTACCTCAGTAAGTTAACACAGTGAAGAAGTGATTGACTACGGGTGTAATATACGATGACGCCTTCGTCAGTCATTGCGAGGGCCGAAGGCCCGAAGCAATCCGGCAGTCAAGACTGCTTCGCTGGGCAAAAAACGAGGATCGCAGTGACAGGGGAAAAGGGCGGTACCTACGACCTCGCGGTGACAAAAGGGAAGGGCGAAAAACGAGGTTTGCAGCGACTCCCCGAGGGACAAAAACCTTTCAGGCGGCGAAGGGTTCCTGGCAGAGGACGATTTTCCCAGAAATTACTCCTGAAGGATTCTCCGAAATTCTTCTTCCGAGATTCCCATCTGGCGGAGGATGCTCCTCATGGTCCCCATCGGGATTTCCCGCCTCCCCATGGGGAGAATGACCACCCTTCCCGAGGGGTGCCTGAATTTGCCGTGAGAACCCTTCTGGGAGACAAAGGAAAAACCAAGTCTTCTTAGAACCGTCTCGACTTCTTTTGAGGAGTAGAGCTCAGGCACGTATTTTCTCTCTACCAATCATGATTTCGTCGATTTCTTGAAGGGCAACCTCTTCCCCCTCAAGGTAGAGCTCCACGGCCTCCTTGAGGTTGGCTATAGCCTCTGCAATGGTCTCCCCAAAAGACGAGACGTCCACGTTCAAACACTGGGCGACATAGTACCGGTCCTCTTTCCAGAGGACAAAGTCGATGGTTCTCATGGAAAACCTCCGGGATTCTACTTCCCATTCTACCACCGAGTGGGGAGCGGTCAAGGTCGCAATGTTCTCCCGGGGATACTCTTTGCCACTGGAAGGGCAATTTCCCCGGGGCAACCTGGGAACCGGGATGGGAGATTCCTGCGTAGATAAGGCCATAAGCTCGTAACGACCCTTTTTGTGCGTTGTTTTGGGGAACGCAGTGACAGAGCAATCTGGCAGGTGTCTTTCCTGCCGTTGCGGGGAACGAAGACCCGGAAGAGTTCCTGAGATTGCTTCGCAAACGAAACCACGAGCTCGCAATGACGTGCCGGGGGTCACTGCGAGGTTTCTTTTTTGTCACTGCGAGGAGCGAAGCGACGAAGCGGTCTCAGGACCACAGGAAACGAGACTGCTTCGCCTCCTTTCTCCTGTCCTTCCGAGCCACAAAGCGGCGAGGAATCTCAGAGACTACCTCAGAAACGAAACTCTGACCTCGCAGCAACCACTCAAAAGGCAAAAAACGAGATTGCTTCGGAGGCGAGACTACGACCTCGCAGTGACACCTCTTCTTCTGTCACCGCGAGGAGCGAAGCGACGAAGCGGTCTCGTATTTCCTGAGGTGAGGAAAGGAGAGACTGCTTCAGAAACGAAAATACGACCTCACAGTGACACAATGGGAGTTATCGCGAGCCCTTTTCTGTCACCGCAGGATTCCTTTTTCTTGTCACTGCGAGCGAAGCGAAGCAGTCTCAGAGACTGCTTCGGAAACAAAACGACGACCTCGCAGTGACTCTTTTCGCTGGTCATTGCGAGGGCCGAAGGCCCGAAGCAATCCGGTGGTTGAGACTGCTTCGCAGACGAAACTACGAGCTCGCAGTGACACAGGAAAAGGGCGAAAATACGACCTCGCAGTGACTACCTTTGTGTGTCACCGTGGGCGAAGCGAAGCAGTCTCACGGGATTGCTTTGCCAGACGAAAAAACGAGGTTCGCAATGACTCCTGGGAGGCGAGACTGCTTCGGGGACGAAAAGACGACCTCGCAGAGACAGGGAAGGGGGCAAGGAGCGAAAGCGACGAAGCAGTCCCTCTCTTTTGTCACTGCGAGCGAAGCGAAGCAGTCTCACAATCGCGAAAAACGAGGCTGCTTCGCTCAACGAACAAACGAGGCTCGCAGTGACAGAGAAAGGGGACGAAACGACGAGCTCGCAGTGACAAAGGAGAGGTCACGGTGACAAAGAGGAGGGGAAAAGATGACCCACAGTAACAGAAAGGGCGAAAAACGAAGGGTTCAAGGCTGAAAACTACCCGAGGACGAAAAAGATAAAGCCCATCTCCACCGCAAGGAGGAAAATGAGAAGGGCAAAAAGGAGGACAAAGCGGGGGCGAAAGGCAGAGAAAAGCAGCGCAAGCTCGGGAATGCTCACCCCTCCTGCTCCGCTCACCAGAAAAGCCACAATAACCCCGGAGCTCACCCCCTTCTCCAGGAAGGCCTTCCCCAGGGGCAACACGAGTTCCGCCCGCAAGTACAGGGGAATCCCAAGGAGTGAGACCCAGAGAATTGCCCCAGGATCCCGGGGGGCAATGACCCGAAAGAGGACATCCTGGGGGAGGAAAAATTCCACCAAAACCCCAAGGGCACTCCCGAGAAGGAGGAAGGGGAGAATGCTTTTTGCAAGGTCCCACACCCCACAAAGCACCCGCCGGAACCCCTCCCGCAGAACACCCCTCCGCGAGGAAAGGGAGAGATTCCTGGAGCGGGGACAGTCATCCCGCACCCAGAAAGACACCGGTACCAGGGCAAAGAGGTACCCCAAAAGCACGGTCTGGGAAAAGATGAGAACGGTATACAGGACCGTCCACTGCCACCCAAAAAGGGTGGCAAGAAATGAGGCGAGAACAGGATTGAGAAGCGGCGAAACAAGGAGGAACGAAGCCACTGCCTCAAAGGGCACGCCAAAGCGAAGGAAGGAAATTGCCAGAGGAACGGTGGAATACGAACACAGAGGCGTCAGGGCACCAAAGGCTCCCCCAAGAAGACTCGAAAGCACCGCAGGCCTTTTCCGGGTCAGAATGCCCTCGATACGTTCTTCCGGAAAAAAGAGGAGCACCCATTCCAGAACGAAAGCAATCCCGAAAAACAAGAGGGCGAGTTCTCCTGCGCCAAGCAGAAATTCCCGAACGGCCGCAAGAAGAAGCATCGCTTGTTATCCTCCCGGATCACGAAGGTGTCTTAAATATACCCGAAAAACAGCCGGAACGCCAGAAACCTGCCAAAAAGGGGGTGTATCCTGAAGCAACCTCCCCCGCCTTCTGCACCCTGCGGTATAATACGACCAAAAACGGAGGAGAAAACTCATGGTCCATATCCCTGAAGACATCCTGAATCTCCCTCGCTCCGGTATCCGGGAACTCATGGGCATGGCGCTCTCGCTCCCTGGGGCCATTCGCCTCGAAATGGGTGAACCCCATTTCCCCACGCCCCAGCCGATTCTTGAGGGACTCAGGGACTTCTTCTTCCAGGGAGAAATCCGCTACACCCCCACAGTGGGCATCCCGAGCCTCCGGGCAAAAATCGCCGAAAAGCTCAGAAAAGACAAAGGCTGGGAGGTTACTCCCGATGAGGTCATCGTGCTTCCCGGGTCGCTCTTTGGGACAGTGACGGTTTTCCGCACGATTCTTGGGCCTCAGGACGAGGTGCTCGTGCCAGACCCTGGATTCACCAACCACCTCTTCCAGGTGGGCCTCTGCGGTGGTCGGGCCGTTCACTACCACCTCCGCCCCAAGAACGACTACCTTCCCGATTTTGCCGAAATCGAGCGGTGCATTACCCCAAAAACCAGAGCTATCCTCGTGAACTCGCCCTCAAACCCCCTCGGCGTGGTTTTCCCCCGCGAAGTCCTTGAAACCTTAGCTCGCCTTGCCGAAAAATACGACCTCCTCGTCATCTCCGATGAGGCCTACGAGAAGTACATCTACCAGGGAGAACACCTGGGGCTTTTCCGGTTCGTTGCTCCGGAGCGCCTGGTGAGCATCTTCTCCTTCTCCAAAACCTATGCTCTTACTGGATGGCGGGTGGGGTACATGGTGGCGCCAAAGGATCTCGTGCCTCATCTTGCCAAGGTTGCCGAATACCTCATCGCCTGCACCTCTCACCTCTCCCAGAAAGCGGCAGAAATTGCCCTTGACCTTCCCGAAGAGGAAGTCCAGACAATGGTGGAGTACTACAGGGGCAACGTCCGCGTGGCTTCAGACCTTCTCAGGGATGGGGGGTTCCGCTTTTTCGAACCCCAGGGAGGCTACTACATCTGGGTTGATGTGCGGGAATTCGGCATGACCTCTCTGGACTTCTGCAAGGCTTTCCTCCGGGAGAAATCCGTCGCCCTGGCCCCTGGGGACACTTTTGGCGAGAGTGGCGAAGGGTTCGTGCGAATCTCCATTTGCCGGAAAAGAGAAGACGTGGAAGAGGGTATCCGGAGACTCGTAGCCTTCAGGAGGGAAAGGCGATGAAGGTTCCGGTTCTTGCCCTCACCATGGGCGACCCTGCCGGAGTGGGACCGGAAATCGTAGTAGGAACTCTGGCCCACTGGGGCCTTGAGGCCGAGGCCTGTGTGGTGGGTGATCGAAGGGTTCTTGCAGAAGCCGAGCGCATCCTTGGGGTTTCCATCCCCTGGAAGGAGGCCCGCTTCCCCCTCGAAGGCAACGGACCTTTCCTCCTTGACCTTGCCAACGCCGACCCGAAGACCTTCTCCTTTGGGGAGATTTCCCCGGTGTGCGGGCAGGCGAGCTTCGAATACGTCCGCAAAGCAGTGGAGCTTGCCCTCTCAGGTTTTGTCGATGCTTTGGTCACTGCCCCCATCAGTAAGGAAGCACTCCACAGGGCCTCCGTCCCTTACATCGGCCACACCGAGATGCTTGAAGCGCTCACTCAAGCGAAAGAAGCCCTCACCATGTTCCAGGTGGGGGACCTGCGGGTCTTCTTCTTCACAAGACACCTCCCCCTCCGGGAAGCCATAGCCCGGGTAAAGCAAGAGACACTTGTCCATTTTGCCCGGCTTGTCTTCCTGTACCTTCGGGCCTTAGGTATGGAAAACCCCCGGGTGGCCTTTGCTGCGCTCAATCCTCATGCTGGAGAAGGAGGGCTTCTGGGGAGAGAGGAACAGGAAGAAATTGCCCCGGCTGTGTCTTTCCTCCGGCAGGAAGGGTACGAGATTTCCGGCCCTTACCCTGCGGATTCGGTCTTTTTCTTCGCCTTCCAGGGGAAATTCGACGCCGTCATTTCCCTCTACCACGACCAGGGGCATATCGCCACGAAATGCCTCGACTTTTTCCGGACCGTGAGCGTCACCCTGGGGCTTCCTTTCCTGCGGACCTCTCCAGACCATGGAACGGCCTTCGACATCGCTGGGAGGGGCGTGGCGCGTTTTGAGAGCATGTACGAAGCCTGCCGGATTGCCGCCCGGTACGCACCTTTATACGCCCCGCCACTTGAAGATGCAACATGAAAGAGGGGGGAGGGTCAGGGAAAGGGAGTATGGTCTTCCGTGGGCGGGGACCTCTTCGGCCCACACACCTCCGAGGTTGCCGAGATTGCTGCCGTAGTAGAACGCCGAGTCGCTGTTCAGGATTTCCTCGTAGAATCCCGGCCGGGGAACCCCAACACGGTAGGCAAAGCGAGGGACAGGTGTGAAATTCAGGACAAAAACGAGGAAGTCGCCAGGGTCTTTGCTTTTTCGGAGAAAGGCAATCACGGAGTTCTCGGCATCGTGGCAGTCAATCCACTCAAAGCCCTCGGGTTTTGTATCGCACTCCCACAGCGCCCGCTCCCGCAGGTACAGATGGTTGAGGTCTTGAACGTAGCGGTGGAGTTTCCGGTGCGGATCATGATCAAGAAGGAACCAGTCTAATTCTGTATCGTGGTTCCACTCCTGGCGCTGCCCAAACTCCCCACCCATAAAGAGGAGCTTCTTCCCGGGGTACCCGAACATGAGGCCGAAAAGGAGCCGGAGGTTAGCGAACTTCTGCCAGTCATCACCGGGCATCTTCTCGAGGAGACTCCGTTTTCCGTGCACCACCTCATCGTGCGAAAGAGGGAGGATGAAGTTCTCGGAAAAGGCGTACCAGATGGGGAAGGTGAGGTTCGTGTGGTGGTACTTCCGGTAGATAGGGTCCTTGCTCATGTAGAGGAGGATGTCGTTCATCCAGCCCATGTTCCACTTGAAGAGGAACCCCAGCCCCCCTGCGTAAGGCGGCAGGGTCACCCCGGGCCAGGCAGTGGATTCCTCAGCGATGGTGGCAATGCCGGGAAAGGCGGTGTACACCCGCTCGTGGAGGAAGCGTAAAAAATCGATGGCTTCGAGGTTCTCCTTCCCCCCGAAGCGGTTCGGAACCCACTCTCCCTCCTTCCGCCCGTAATCAAGGTAGAGCATTGAGGCCACGGCATCAACCCGCAGGGCGTCGATGTGGAACTTCTCAAACCAGAAAAAGGCGTTGGAGAGGAGAAAACTCCGCACTTCACAGCGCCCGTAGTTGAAGATGTAGCTCCCCCAGTGGGGGTGTTCGCCTTTCCTGGGGTCAAGGTGCTCATAGAGCCCTGTTCCGTCAAACCGTCCAAGGCCATGGGCGTCTTTGGGGAAGTGGGCAATAACCCAGTCGAGGATGACCCCAATGCCCTCCCGGTGGCACAAATCCACAAAGGCCATGAAGTCCCTGGGTGTCCCAAAGCGGCTTGTAGGGGCAAAGTACCCGGTGACGTGATACCCCCAGGAGCCGTCGAAGGGGTGCTCGGCTAAAGGCAAAAGCTCAATGTGGGTGTACCCCATTTCCTTCACATAAGGAATGAGTGCTTCGGCGATTTCCCGGTAGGAAAGGAACGACCCGTCGGGTTTCCGCCTCCAGGAACCGAGGTGCACCTCATAGATGTTCATGGGGGAAGAGAGGAGGTCCACGGTCTTTCGCCGCTCCATCCACTCAGCGTCCTGCCAGGGGAAGCCAGAGAGGTCGAAGACGATGGAAGCGGTTTTTGGGCGGACTTCGGAGAAAAAGGCATAAGGGTCAGCCTTCAAAAGGAGGTGTCCTTCTTTGGTCTTGATCTCAAACTTGTACTTTTCTCCTTCCCCAATCCCCGGGACGAAGATTTCCCAGACCCCCGAACTCCCCCGGGGTCGGAGGAGGTGCACCCGCCCATCCCAGCGGTTGAAATCCCCCACCACGCTCACCCGAAAGGCATTGGGCGCCCAGACGGCAAAGTGCACCCCTGGAAATCCCTCAAGCACCACCACATGGGCGCCGAGCTTCTCATAGACCCGGGCATGGGTCCCCTCATTGAAAAGGTGGAGGTCGAAATCGGTCAAAAGTGGGGGGAAGGCGTAGGGGTCAGGAAGGACGAAGGTCCGGCCATCCTCCACGATTTCAAGAAGGTACGGAAAAGTCTCCCGTTCTCCGGTTCTTGCCACGAAAACCCCCCCGGGGTGGACCCGCTCGGCAGGGTAGCGTTTTCTTCCATCCCGGGAAAGCACGGTAACACTTTCGGCAAAGGGCCGGAAAACCCGAACGACCACGGTTTCGCTCTCCCGGTGCATCCCCAGGAAAAAGGAGGGGTCAGAGAGGTCACCCCGCACAAGCGCCTCGCAGATGTCCTTCACCATACCTCCCCCTTTCGCGAGAGCATCCGCAGGCGTTCGAAGAACACCTCGTCGAGGATTTCTTCATGGACCCGGTAGGGAATGAGGATTCGCTTGCGGGGCTCAGGAAGCAGCGGGCGGGAAAGGGGGAGACGGCGGACCTTCTCGTTGTAGGCGAAGACCATGAGGCGCTCGAGGTTCACGGTATCGGCAACGTTGTAGGCAAGAAGAGTCTCCAGAGCCTCCGGACACCCATCCTGGTACTTCCGCCAGAGGAGTACCGCCGTGTACCCATCAACCCCCCGCAACGGTCCCCGGTCAATGCCAATTGCCCGTTCACAGGCCTTCAGGCCCCCGCTGAAACCAAGGCTTTTCATGACGTAGCGGAGGTCAAGGTGCACCTGGGGAAGACGCACCCTGAGGCTTCGTTCAAGAAACGGCAGATCGAAACACTTCCCGTTGAAGGTGATGATGAACCGGTACGCCATGACCTCCTCGAGGAAATCCCGAAGGTTCATGCCATGGATGAAGGTCTTTATGCGGTACCCATCAAAGAGGGTGATGGCGGTGACATAGTCTTCGGGAGGGTTGAGCCCCGTGGTTTCGATATCGAGGAAAACCGCCTGGTGGCGAAACTCGGGGAAAAGGCGCCAGAGTTCCCTCCCGGGGAGGTGCTCCCCGAAAAAGGCGATGTCCTCCTCCTCAAGACGCAGGAGAGACCTCTCAAGAAACGACCGGAGATGAAAAGCCAGGGACCTCGAAAAAAGGGTATCAAGAAGCGGGCTCGCCAGCGCATCTTCCCAGGTCCATATCCCTGCCTCCCAGATGCGCCACTCGGTCCTCTCCCCCACCTGAGGAATGTGACAGAATGTCGAAGAGAGCATGACGCCCCCCGCAGTATGCATCTTCTCAGGCAATATTGTAAAATACGGGGGGAGTTTTTTCCAAGGACCCGGAGAGAAAGGAAGTGCAGGTTATGGCACTCTGTGACGAATACCTCCTTGTGGACCTCTCGGTGGAAGTTGTGCCACCAGGGACCGAAGAGCGGCCCTTCGTCACCACGAGGTCACTGCTCCATGACGCCACCACCAAGTACCTCATCTCCACCCACACCCACGTGGGGACGCACCTTGAGGGACCGCTACACTTTTTTGAGGTAGGGAAAGACCTTGCCGATTTTCCCCTTTCGGCCTTCTGGGGCAGAGCCTGGTTCCTCGACATCGAGAAGGTTCCGGAAGACCGGCTGCTCACGGAAGCTTTCCTTGCTTATCGCCTTGAAGGGAAGGTTGCCCCAGGAGACATCCTCATCGCGAGGAACCTCGACGAAGAAACGGTGTCGCGCTTCAACACCACAAAGGACAGGAGTCTCCTCCCCTGTTTCACCCCTGAGGCCGCCCTCTGGATTCGGGACAGAGGCCTGAAGATGCTCGGGATTGACCACCTCGTGCGTCTGGGGAAGGATGTTGCCGCTACCCGGAAGCTCCACGAGATTCTCCTCTCTGCCGACATCCTCCTCCTTGAAGGACTGGCCAACCTCAAAGCGGTGCAGGAGAACCCCTTTTTCCTCATTGCCTTCCCCTATAAAGCCCGGGGGATTGACTCGAGTCTCACGCGGGCTGTGGCCCTGGTGAGGAGGTGACGTATGCGGCAGCGCATTGGCGTTCTGAGCGGCGGTGGGGATTGCCCGGGCATCAACGCCGTGATCCACGCGGTGGTGAAGCGGGCCATCCTCAAGTACGACTATGAGGTCATCGGGATTCTCGACGGGTTTGAAGGACTGGTGGAAGGGCGTTTCCGGGAACTCCGCTACAACGATGTCTCCGGTATTCTCCCCCTTGGGGGGACAATCCTTGGGACCTCCAACCGGGCGAATCCCTTCCGGTACCCGGTACGGCAGGGAGACGAGGTCACCTTTGAGGACCGCTCCCGGGACGTCCTGCGACACTTCACGGAACTCGGCCTCTCTGCCCTCATCGCCATCGGGGGCGATGGAACGTTCCACATTGCCGCAGAGCTTTCGCGGCTTGGGGTTCCGGTGGTTGGTGTCCCCAAAACCATCGACAACGACCTCAACGCCACCGACATCACCTTCGGGTTTGATTCGGCCGTCCATGTTGTGACCGAAGCCATAGACCGCCTCCACACCACCGCCCAGTCCCACCACCGGGTCATGGTCATTGAGGTGATGGGGCGGTACGCAGGGTGGATTGCCCTCCATGGGGGCATCGCCGGAGGGGGTGACGTCATCCTCATTCCAGAGATTCCCTTCGACATTGAGGGCGTGTGCGAATTCATCCTCGAGCGCCGCAAGAGAGGCAAGCGCTTCAGCATCGTCGTCGTGGCCGAGGGAGCCCGTCCCCGGGGTGGGGACCTTGTGGTCCAGCGGGTTGTACGGGAAAGCCACGACCAGATTCGCCTTGGAGGAGTGAGCCACGTCGTGGGGCGGGCTATTGAGGAGAAGACGGGCCTTGAAACCCGCGTGGTGATTCTGGGTCACCTGCAGCGGGGCGGCTCACCCACCGCCTTCGACAGGGTCCTGGCTACACGACTCGGAGCCTGGGCCGTTGACCTTGTGGCGCAGGGGCAATTCGGGTATTTCCCGGCCGTGCGGGGGCAGGACATCGTCCCGGCCCGAATCGAAGAGGCCATCGCCTGTCTGAAGACTGTTCCTTTAGACTCTCCGCTTCTTGATATTGCCCGTTCCATGGGAACCTACCTTGGAGCATGAAGGAGCGTGTGGTGCAGTGCTTACTGAACGTCTGGAGAAGGCCAAAGCTATTGCGCAGAAAGTCGGCACCTTTGTCCTGGAACATGTCCACTCCATACGGCATATTGAAGCCAAATCAAGCCCGATTGACGTGGTGACCGAGGTAGATAAGGAGGCGCAGGCCCGAATTGTCGAGGAGCTCCGTCGATCCTTCCCCGAGGACACCGTCTGGGGAGAGGAGAGCCAGGAACCCCTTGCGGACTTCTCCCGTACCTGGGTCATTGACCCCATCGACGGGACGAGTAACTACATCCACGGCCTCCCCTTTTACGCCGTCTCCATTGCGTATTTCCTTGAAGGAACCCCGGTTCTTGGGGTGCTCTACGCCCCGGCGCTCCAAGAGCTCTTCTGGGCCCTCAGAGGAGAGGGGGCCTTTCTCAACGGCAAACGTATCACCGTCTCCCGGACCACTCTGCTCCACGAGGCCATTGTTATCACTGGATTTCCCCACACCAGAAGGCGCTTTGAGGTCCTCGCACCCATTTACGGGCATATCCTTGGAGAATGCCAGGCGCTTCGGTCCTTTGGAAGCGCTGCGCTGGGCCTGGCGTATGTCGCCTGTGGAAGGTGTGAGGGATACCTTCAGCTTGGGGTGTCCTTTTACGATGTCGCTGCCGGGGTGTGTCTTGTGGAAGAAGCCGGGGGAGTGGTGCGAGAACTCTCCGGAAGACCTTGGAGCTACGTAAGCCGCTCCCTCTGCGCCTCCAACGGCCATATCGACCTTACGGCAATCGTCCAGCAGGTCCTTCCTGAGGAGGTTGTCGCCACACTCCGCTAAAAGGGGTACAATAAAAAGGAGGAGGTGGAGACATGAAGGGGTGGCAGATGAAGGACCTGAAGGACCTTGCCGCCAGGGTGGGGGGCAGGGTGCTCGTGTGTGGGTCAGTGGGGGAGGCTTTCGAGAAGGCCCGGGACCTTGCCGAAAAGGTCCGCCTCTACAGGGTGAAGGGGGAGGAGTCGTACTTCGTAGCCCTTCCTGACCGCGGTGAAGAGAACGACCGAATCCTCAAGGAGATGAACGAGAAAACCGCTCTGGAATTCGAGGAAGTCACAGGTTAAAGGGAGGGGCGAGACCCCTCCCCCGTTTTCGGTCAGAGCGAGGTCGTGCTGGTCTCGACAATCTGCGCTCCGACCTTCTCCACCAGGTCTCCGCCTGAAGTGGCGAAAACGTTCCGGGCAAGGATGAGGTCCATGACTGCGTTGACATCCTGGGACGAGAGGTCCTCGCGGGGATACCGGAGCCGTATCCGGAAAGCCCTGCCCTCTTCGTTCCGAAAGGTCATCACAAGGATCTTGCTCATCCCTTACACCTCCTTATTCGGCGAGGACTTTGTTCTCCGTCAGGGTGATGTCGAACACGGGGTAGGCGAGGAGTCCGCTCAGCGCCAGGGCAACATCGTAGAGGTCCTGGTATGTGGCGTTCTCCTTCACCCGGAAAGAGATCGTTCTCGTCAGGGGCCGTCCGTTGTCAGGATTCTCCCCGACCTGGAGACGTACCCGAAGACGATTGGGCTGTTCGGTTACCACAACCGGTGGCACAGTGGTTCACCTCCTGTTTTTTGTCTCCATCCTTTAAAGAAAAATGGCGACACGGACAGAACAGAAGAAGGGAGGAAAGGATATGGGGTATCTCGGTTACTTCCCGGAAGACTTCCTTTTCGGTGTGGCTACGGCTTCGTACCAGATTGAGGGGGCCTGGAATGAGGACGGAAAGGGGGAGAGCATCTGGGACCGCTTCGCCCACACCCCGGGGAACATCCTCGACGGCACCACAGGAGATGTGGCCTGTGACCACTACCACTGCTTTGCAGAGGATGTGGCCCTCATGCAGGAACTCGGCGTTAGTGCCTACCGTTTCTCCATCTCCTGGCCCAGGGTTTTGCCCTCAGGGAAAGGAGCGGTGAACGAGAAGGGTCTTGCCTTCTACCGCAGGCTCATCGAGAAGCTCAAGGAGGCGGGGATCAAACCCGTTGTCACCCTCTACCACTGGGACCTCCCCCAGGCCCTCCAGGACCGGGGAGGATGGGAGAGCGAGGAGACCGTCGAGGCCTTTGCAGAGTACGCCCGGTTGCTTTTTGCGACCTTCGGGGACGATGTACACCTCTGGATCACCCACAACGAACCCTGGGTGGTGGCCTTCATTGGGAACTACGAGGGCAGGCATGCCCCGGGGAAACGTGATTTCCAGGCGGCTCTTCGTGTGGCCCGGAACCTCCTCCTTGCCCATGGGCACGCGGTCCGGGTCTTCCGGGAGGTGAACCCGAAAGGAGCCATCGGCATCACCCTGAACCTCTCCCCCGTCCATCCTCTTACGGAGGAACAGGAGGACAGAGAGGCCGCCTGGCGCTTCGATGGCTACCTCAACCGCTTCTTCTTAGACCCCCTCTTTCGGGGACAGTTCCCCGAGGACATGCTCACCTTCTACCGGAAAAAGGGCTTTATCCTTGAGCCCTTCACAGAGGAAGAGCGTGCCCTTGTGGCCCAGCCCCTGGATTTTCTGGGCATCAACTACTACTCCCGCCACGTTGTGAGAAAGGGAGAGGAACCCGTTCTTGAGACCGGAGAACACCAGAACCCTTACGTTGAGCGGAGTGACATGGGCTGGGAGGTGTACCCCAGGGGGATATACGAGATTGTGGAACGGGTGACTAAAGAATACCAGCCTCAGACCATCTACATCACCGAGAACGGCTTCGCCTTCCCCGATACCCTGCAAAACGGCACCGTCAACGACGAGCGACGAATAGCCTACCTCCGGGACCACCTCCTCTGGCTCTACCAGACCCTTGAAGCGGGGTATCCGGTCAAGGGGTACTTCGTGTGGAGCATTATGGACAACTTCGAGTGGGCCTTTGGGTTTTCCAAGCGCTTCGGCCTCGTGTACATCGATTACGCCACCCAGCAGCGCATCCCCAAAAGGAGCTTCTTCTTCTACCGGGAGGTTATAAGAAGGCGAAGCATTCGCTGAAGAAAGCCCGGGGAATCCCCGGGCTTTCGAGCACTACAGCTTCGGCCGGAGCGCAAGGAGCTCCTGAATTTCCTTCCCGAGAGCCTCCTTCTCTTTCTCACCGAGGGGCTTTAAGGGTTTCCTGGGGAAGCCACCCTCAAAGCCAAAGAGGTCCATGGCAGCCTTCACCCCGCTTACACCGTACCTTCCAGAGACGAGGCTATTGAGTCGAGCAACGAAGCGGTGGAGGGGAAGACCACGCTCAAGGTCTTTCCTGAGTCCAAGCTCCACCAGGTCACAGCAGAGGTCAGGGAAGACGTTGGCCAGAGACAGTACTCCTCCAACAGCCCCCACAAGGAGGGCCGGGAAGACGAAGTCGGCAGACCCGGCGAGGACGAAGAACTCCTTCCCCTCTGAGGCGGCAATGTAGGCGTCGTAGTTCCCCTTTGAGGTGTCCTTGAGGCCGAGGATATTGGGGTGTTCGCTCAAGCGGGCAATGAGGGCAGGAGAAAGGCAGAGGTTGTTGGCCACTGCAGGGTTATTGTAGAGGAGGACTGGTTTGTCCACTGCTTCGGCGACTTCAGTGAAGTACTCGTAGAGGGCGTCATCGGTCATTCTCCTTGCGAAGAAGGAGGGGGGCATGAGGCTCACAAAGTCCACCCCAAGACGATGAAGGTCCTGGGCAAGCTTTTTGGACTCAAAGGTGGACTCACAGCTTGCTCCACCAATGAGGACCTTGTCACCCTTCACCTCAAGGACTGTCTCGATGACTCTGAGCTTCTCGTCATACGTGAGGCTCCGGAATTCTCCATTCGTCCCCAGGGCAAAGTACCCCCGAAGCCGGGTCTTCGAGAGCTTTTCGACATTCCGTTTCAATGCCTCAAAGTCGATGGTGCCATCATCCCGAAAGGGGGTCACAATGGGGGCAAAGACCCCGGTGAGCTTTTGTCTTGTGTCTTCAGGCTTCATGGGATTCACCTTCCCTGGTGAAAAACGCGATGATTTGCTCTGCGGCCTGCACCGCCACGCGTTCGGTACTCTCCTGCGTGAGCCCCGCAACGTGAGGCGTGAGAATGACATTGGGGAGAGAGCAAAGCGGGTGATCCCCGGAAAGAGGTTCTTTTTCGAAAACATCGAGGGCTGCTCCGCGAATCCACCCTTCCCTCAGGGCTTCAAGGAGGGCCTCTTCATCCACTACGGCTCCCCGGGCCACGTTGATGAGGAAGGCCGTGGGCTTCATAAGCCGGAGCTCCTCCCGCCCGATGAGGTGTCTGGTACCCTCGGTGAGGGGGACATGGAGGCTCACGAAGTCGCTTCGGGAAAGGAGCTCAGAAAGAGTCGAAACCTTCTGTGCTCCCTGGAGAACGCCCTCCGGAACAAAGGGGTCAAAGAACAGCACTTTCATCCCGAATCCCAGGCTCAGGCGGGCCACCTCCTGGCCAATTGCCCCAAAACCCACAAGACCAAGGGTTTTCCCTGAAAGCTCCAGAGCCCGGTACGCATACCGGGAACGCCACTCGCCCTCCCTGACCTTCCGGTCGTAGAAGAAGAGGTCCTTGGCCAGGGCCAGAAGGAGCGCCAGGGTATGCTCGGCAACAGAGGTGGTGTTCCCTCCCGGGGTATTGAGCACGGCGATATTTCTTTGCTTTGCATACTCCACGTCGATATTATCCAGCCCCACTCCTACCCGGCAGATGACGCGAAGACGCAAAGCCCGGTCGATAACCTCTCTTGTCACTCTGAAGCTACTCCGCACAAGGAGCGCGTGGGCTTGAGGAAGGTATTCCCACACCTTCTCCTTCTCCTCAGGAGAGAACACGAGCACCGCAAAGTCCTTTTGCGCTCGAAGGAGTCCCAGAGCCTTCTCCGCAATCGGCTGAGGAAGAAGAATCGTCCATTGAGGCATGGCATACCCTCCGCTTATGTCTGAAAGCTGCTAATGGTTCTGAAGGTTTCCCTGAGCACCCCGTAGAGGTGCTGGTAAACCCTAAAGAACTCCCCGTAGAGCCTGGCCTGTTCCGGGTCGGGGAGGGTTCGTTCCGTAATCTCGAGCTTCCCCACTGCCTCCTCCATCGAAGACCAGAGGCCAATCCCGACTCCCGCAAGGAGGGCCGCACCGTAACTCCCTCCCTCCTCTCCGTAGGCAACGGCAACAACCTCGGAATTGAAGATATCGGCATGGAGCTTTTGGAAGAGCTTACTTTTTGCTCCACCCCCTGAGATTCGTACCTGGGAGACGGAAAGCCCCAGGCCCTCCATAAGGGCGAAGACATCCCGAAGGCTGAAAACAATCCCTTCAAAGACGCTGCGGACAATGTCGTTCCGGGTATGGTGGAGACCAAAGCCGATGAGAACACCCCGGGCAAAGGGGTCCGCATGGGGGCAGCGTTCCCCAATGAGGTAGGGTAAAAAGAGGATGCCCCTGGCCAGAGGAGCACTGAGCTCAGCCTCCCGGCTCAGGAGGTCATAGGAGGATTCACCAATGAGGCGAGCAAGTTCCCGCTCTAACCCTCCAAAGGTGTTTCTGAACCAGCTCAGGGACCCTCCTGCGGCAAGCGTTGTTCCGTAAACAATCCAGCTCCCAGGAATGGCGTTGCAGAAAAACTGCAGAGTATTCCCCGGATTCTCGTAGAACCGATCCAGAGACATGCCCACAATACCTGCTGTCCCCAGGGTGATGCTGATAGTTCCAGGACGAACGGCACCAACTCCCACCGTCTGAACGACGGCATCTCCTCCTCCACCTACAACGGGCACCCCCGGACGCACACCCACTTCCTGAGCCACCGCAGGAAGCACCGAGCCTGTAATCTCCGGGGATTCGAAGACTTCAGGGAAAAGGTCAAAGGCAACCCCAAGTTCCCTGATGAGATCTTTCGCCCAGGCCCTCTCTCGCACAGAGAAGAGTCCAGTTCCAGAGGCATCGCTCACATCTGTAGCGTATTTTCCTGTAAGTCTCAAGCGGATGTAGTCTTTGGGGCAGAGGAATTTCTCCGCCTTTTTAAAGACTTCGGGCTCGTTCTCCTGAACCCAGAGGATTTTCCCTCCCGTGTATCCCGGAAGCATGGGGTTATTCGTGATTTTGATGAACTCCCGTTCCCCACCCACCATTTCGTGGATTTTTGCACAATACGGGGCACTCCTCTGGTCGTTCCACATGATGCAGGGACGGAGGACATTCCCCGCTTCATCAAGGAGCACAAGCCCATGCATCTGCCCGGTAAGGCCGATACCCTCAACGGTGTAGCCCTTTCCTTCAACATCCCGGGAGACTTCCAAAAGCGTCGCTTTTGCCGCTTCCCACCAGTCTGAAGGATCCTGCTCTGACCAGCCCGGGAAGGGGTTGTACACCGGGTACTCCCGAGTGGCCCTCGAGAGCACCCGCCCCTCTTCGTCAACCGCAAGGGTCTTGCAGCTTGACGTCCCGATGTCGATCCCCACCACACAGGGCTTTTTTTCTGCCAAGCTCATTCCTCCCCTCAGTCGGCAAACTCCACCTTGATGTGCTTCATCTCAAGGTACGAAAGGATACCCTCCGGACCAAGATCAGTGCCAAAGCCGCTCTCCTTCCACCCAGTGTACGGGGCGTAAATGGTGGCAACATCGACGTTGTTGAGGCCAATGTTCCCACACTCAAGGCCAAGGCAGATACGGCGTGCTCTCTCAAGGCTTGAGGTGTACACGTATGCGGCAAGGCCATAGCGGGTCGCATTCGACCAGGCAATGGCCTCTTCAAGGCTCTCAAAGGGCATAATGCCCACCGCCGGGCCAAAGGTTTCCTCCCTCATGATGAGCATATCGTGGGTAACATCAACAACCACCGTGGGTTCGAAGAAGTATCCCTTTGCGTACTGCTCTCCTTCCGGTTTCTTCCCGCCGCAGAGGACCTTTGCGCCTTTGCGCACCGCGTCCTCAATGTGCTCCTTAACTTTCTCCAGAGCTTCAAGGCTCACCATCGGACCAAGGTCAACATCAGGATCCGTGAGGCCGTTGCCAATACGGAGCTTCCTGGTTTCGGCAACGAACTTCTCCACGAAGGTCTCATAGATTGGTTTTTCCACGTAAATGCGGTTCACAGAGTTGCAGACCTGCCCCATGTTCCGGAAGGACCGCCGTACCCCGCCTTTCACAGCCTTTTCAAGGTCGGCATCGGCGCAGACGATAAGCGGGGACTGTCCTCCAAGCTCAAGGGACACCCGTTTCACTCCAAAAGCGCAGTACTCCATGACCTTCTTCCCTGCTTCAGTAGACCCGGTAAAGCTCACCTTCCGGACAAGGGGGTGGAGGATGAGGCTTTTGCCAACGACCGACCCTGCTCCGGTGACACCATTCACCGCACCCTCAGGAAGACCGGCATCAAGGAAACAGGCCAGAAACTTGAGCGGTGAGAGCGGGGTTTCTGAGGGGGGTTTAGCCACCACCGTACATCCTGCCGCCAGCGCTGCAGCAACCTTCCAGGCAAGGAGCTGTACCGGGTAATTCCAGGGGGTAATGGCAGCCACAACGCCAATGGGCTGGCGAATGACGATGCTCTGGAGGTTCGCCTTATCAAGAGGAATGATCTCCCCAAAAACCCGCTTCCCTGCTTCGGCAAAGTACCGCAGAACTTCGGCAGAGCCTTTAACCTCGCTGACTGCTTCCTTCAGGGGCTTTCCCTCTTCAGCAGTGAGGATACGACCGATCTCCTCTGCCCGTTCCTCAACAAGCTGAGCAGCTTTGTGGAGGAAACGAGCCCGTTCAAAGGGGCTGAATCGGGACCACCGTTCGAAAGCCTTCCAGGCTGCCTGGACTGCTTCATCGACCTGTTCCTCTGAAGCCGCCGGGACCCGGGCAATGACTTCTTCTGTTGCCGGGTTGATGACGTCAATGTACTTCCCTGTACCGCTTTCGGTCACGAACTTCCCGCCGATAATCATGCCCTGAACTTCCATCGGTTCACGCTCCTTCCTGCTTGACCTTTCCGGTAACCCAGAGAATGACAAGAGGAAGAATCCCGGTATTGTACGTCACGTGGTACTTCCCAGGCTCCACGTAGAAGGCGTCTCCCTCTTGAATGGGGAACCGCTCATCCCCAATGACCATTTCCCCCCGACCGCTGAGGACAAAGTACACCTCCTCCTCATCCGGGTGGGCGTGTCCTGTGGTTTTGCCATCGGGGTACACAATGGTGTACCCGAGCTTCAGGACCTTCGAGGGCGAGGTTTCCGGGTCAATAAGCCAGTAGGTATCCCGAAGCGTTTCGCCCTTCCTGGCTTTCGCAAAGTACCGGAACGACCGTTCACAGGTGTCCGGGGCTACTTCGTTGATGTTGACGATGTAGGCCATGTGGAACGTCACCTCCCAAGTTCTCAGAGAATCAGATGCTCTTCCTCAAAAACCCGAATGACCGCAGGGGCAAAATAGAGCCACACGGTATCCCCCTCAGCGTACCGCTCTCTGGCAGGAACCACTGCCTTAGCATCAGTTTGCATACTGTCCTCAAGGCGAACCGTAAGCACCGTTTTGTCTCCCTGGAACTCAATGACCTTGACCACTCCGGCAATGGCATTCTCCCTTTGCCGTTCGCGGAAGACCTCAACGTGCTGAGGTCGAACTCCAAGCGTCACTTCCACTCCGATGTACTTTGAGTCCAGGCTACCCCCAAGGGTAAAAACCCTCTTTCCTTCGTCGGTCAAGATAGCCACAGCGCGTTCGTTCTCCACCACCGCCGGAATGAAGTTCATGGTGGGCTCCCCGATGAAATAGGCCACGAATTTGTTGGCCGGGCGGTTCCAGACCTCCTCCACCGTGCCAATTTGCTGGAGTTTTCCCTCGTTGATGATGAGCAACCGGTCACACAGGGCAATGGCCTCCGCCTGGTCGTGGGTAACGTAAATCGTTGTCAGACCAAGCTCGTCATGGAGATGGCGGATGCGGGCCCGAAGTTCGTGACGAACTCGCTGGTCCATGTGCGAGAGCGGCTCATCAAGAAGCGTCACATTGGGTTTCCGCACCAGGGCCCTCGCCAGGGACACCCGCTGCTGAACACCGCCGGCCAGAGATCCGGGGTACTTTTTGAGGTACGGGGTGAGCTCGAGGAGTTCGGCGATGAACTTCACCCGCTTATCCACCTCAGGACCTTTCATGCCCCGAGCCCTCAAGGGAAAGGCAATGTTCTCGTAAACGTTGAGGCGATAGTACAGAGCATAGGATTCAAAAGCCAGGGCAACGTTGCGCTCGGCTGGTCCAAGGTGGTTCACTACTTTTCCGTCGAAGAGAATCTCCCCCCTGGTGATATCTTCAAGCCCTGCGAGCATCCTCAAGGTTGAGCTCTTCCCACCACCTGAGGGACCAAGAATGGCCAGGAATTCCTTATCATGGCAGGTAAACGTGAGATCCTGCACTGCGACAACGTTCCCCCGAGGGTATATTTTCCACACATGGTTGACATCAATCCTGCTCATTGCTCCGAGCTCCCTTCCTTTGCAACTTCCACCGTCTTCCCGTAGAAGAACACCCACTGGGGGTCAAAGTCGAGCCAGACCTCTTCTCCTCTCCCGTACTTACAAAAACCAACCGTTCGGACGTACAGGAAGGTATTGTCTTTGAGCCTGAAAGTGACCACGCTGCTCTCGCTTTCGTGAATGACAGCATAAACAGGAAACCGGAGGGCATTATCCGATGGTTTTTCTCCGCTGAGACGAATATGCTCTGGTCGGATTCCCAGACGGACAACTCGTTTCCCATTTTCCTCCCGGGCCACACTCTCTGCCCTCTCTGCCAGGGTCCCTTCAAGACGCAGCATGAAATCTTCTCCCTTGCAGAAGAAGAGAACACCATTGCGGCTGAGAAGTTCTCCATCAACAAGGTTCATGGGAGGGTCTCCGACGAGTCTTCCAACGAAATCCGTCCTGGGGTAGTAGTAAATTTCTTCAGGCGTGCCTTCCTGCTCCACTTTGCCCCGGCGAAGAACGACCATACGGTCAGAAAGCGCCAGGGCCTCCCGGAAATCATGTGTGACGTAGATAATGGTGCTCCCGTACCGCCGGGCAAACTCCTTAAGAAGCGTCTGCGTTGAAAACTTGAGTTTGGCATCAAGATGGGCAATCGGCTCATCAAGGAGGTATACTTCGGCTCTCCGCACGAGGGCCCTCGCCAGAGAAACCCGCTGTTTTTGCCCTCCACTCAGGTTCTGAGGAAGGCGGTCGAGGAGCCTGTCAATTCCAAGGAATGCAGCAATCTCCTCCACCCGCTTTTTTTCCTCCTCGGGAGTGAGTTTCAACCGCCACCTTGGAGCTCTCAGGGGAAAGGCGATATTTTCATAAACCGTCATGTGAGGGTAGAGGTTGTAGGTTTCAAAAGCCATGGAGACGTTGCGCTCTTGCGGGGGAAGGTCGTTGACCACCCGGTCGTTGAAATAAATTTTCCCTGCAGTCACCGGTTCTATTCCGGCAATCATTTTAAGAATGGTAGTCTTTCCCGCACCGGTGGGACCCAGAATCGAGAAAAACTCCCCTTCCCGACAGGTGAAACTCACCCCTCGAACGGCCATTTTCTTTCCGTACATCTTCACAACGTTTTCCAGCCGGACCTCTGCCATGGGTCATTCCTCTCCTTCCTCTTCCTCCTCTTCCCTGGGGCGTGGACCGTACTTGAGGAGGATGAGCGCAAAGATTGTGGCGACAATTGTTCCCACCCAGAGGGGTATAAACCTCTCCACAAATTTGATCCACAGGAGGTTCACAAAAATCCAGGAAAGGATAGACCAGAAAATCCAGTCGCCAGTACTCATTCGGGGAAGCATTGTCGTCAACCAGCCTTTCTCCATTGGTCTTCAACCCTTCACTGCACCAAAGGTCAGGCCACGAATGATGTACCGTTGCATGAACCATGCCGCAACAAGGGTTGGGAGGATCACAATAGCCGCTCCTGCAGCCATGGGACCATATTGCACCTCAATAGAACCCCAGAATGAGGAAATGAGCACCGTAACCGGTCGAGCGGCAACACGGGTGAAAAGGAAACTGAAGAGGAACTCATTCCAGGACCACACAAGGCAAAAGACCGCAGTCACAGCAAGCCCAGGACGCACGAGGGGAAGAACAATCTTCCGGAAAATATCCACCCGGCTGTACCCGTCCACCATGGCTGCTTGTTCCAGCTCCTCGGGGATTTCCTTAAAGAACCCATAGAGGAGGAAGGTTGCGAAAGAGGTATTGAAATAGATATGAAGAAGAGCCAGGCCAAAACGGGTATCCAGAAACCCGAGATTCCGGTACATGACGAAGAAAGGAATGGCCGCCACCACTCCGGGGAACATTCTCGTGGAAATGGTAGTGAAGAGGAGGTGGCCCTTCCCCGTGTTCCAGCGAGCAAAACTGTAAGCCGCCAGAGAAGAAATCACCATCACCACCACAGTACTTGAGACACTGATGATGACTGTGTTCAGGAAATTGTCCCAGAAGGGGAATTCCCGGAAGAGCCGGTTGAAATTCTCCATGGTAGGCTTGAAAAAAATGAGCTTCCTCGCCTCAGTGGTGAAGATGTCGTTTGGCGACTTAAAAGCCGTGAGGTATATCCAGGCAAGGGGTGCCACGATGACAAAGAGGACGAAAGCCGTAACCAGCCAGAACATCACTTTCCCAAGCGTACTCATGTGACACTCCACCTTCCTTCAGCGTGTGCCCCCAAGGGCTTTCATAAGCATCTTGAACATAATGGCGCACACCGCAATGGTGAGAACCAGCGAAAAGATGGCCATTGTTGAACCGTACCCGATGTCGAAGTACACGAAAGCCGTGCGATACACAATCCAATCAAGGAGCTCGGTCTGTACCCCTCCCCGGGTCGTCCCATAGAGAGGGTCGAAAAGCCGAATCAGCCACATGGTCCGCAGAACAACGATAATCATGATCAGAGGACTCAGCATCGGCAGGGTCAGGCGGCGGAAAGTGTACCAGGGTGAAGCTCCATCCACTTTTGCCGCCTCGAAAACATCCTTGGGAAGACTGCGCAACCCGGCTACCAGGACGAAGGTCGAAAAGGGGAACCACTGCCAGATGGTGATAAAACAAATCGTGTATAAGGCCCGCTGCGGAGACCACCAGTACACCTTGCTCAACCCCAGGGCCTGCAGGATGAGATTCACGGCCCCAAAATCGTACTCAAACATAAAGTTCCAGAGAAGCGAAAGAATCAAGGGAGCAACAAGAAGGGGCAGAAGGGCAAGACCACGGACAATATTTTCACCAGGGAATTCTCGGCTCCACAAAAGAGCAAGACCAAGACCGATGAGAAGTTCACACGATACGCAGATCACAAGAACCTTCAGGGTCCTGTACAGAGCCTCGAGAAACGCCTTGTCATTGAGAAGCTGCCGGTAGTTCTGGGCTCCAACATATATCGCCTCTCCCCGCATCCCCCACTGGTGAAACGAGTAGTACGCACAGTAGAGCAGAGGATAGAGCATGAAGATTGCCAGCACTACAAGGAGGGGAATGAGCAAGGTCCACTTGAAGTACTTTTCGCTGGTGAGCACTTCCCAGATGGTGGGTTTTCTCGCCACCGCATATCCTGCCTGGGCTTCAGAAAAGGTCTCTGTCCTCATCCGTCTCCCTCCACAGAGCCCCAGGGCACGTGCCCTGGGGCTTGAATGTCACTCCTCCCGAATAGGCACAGTATCGAACTTCGAGGTAAGCTCAATGGTCTTGGCCACAAGTTCTTCCACACATTCGTCAATGGTCACTTCTTCTGCCATGGGTTTGTGGAGTACGTTCATCTGCATCTCATACACCTTTCCACCGGCTCTTGTGTTGAAGTACCAGTAGTTGTCCACGTAGGGCGCCTGCTGCTTCCAGATATCCACAAGGTAACTGCACACAAGACCAAGCGGGTATTCAGTCTCAGGAGAGTGGAACTCGGGATCAAGCAGGAGGTCCATACGGGCTGAGAACTGGCCGCCTTCCTTCATAAGAACCTTCTGACAGTCGTAGGAGGCAATGTAGCGGACAAGCCAGTACGCTGCTTCGGGGTTCTTGCTCGCTCTTGCCACGCCCAGAGACCAGGCGCCGGTGTAAGGTTGCCCACCAATGGTGGGGTAGATGCCAAGTTTCCCATCGGGAACTTTCTCCTTAAGGAGATCTGCTGTCCAGGTGAAGAGGCTGGCAAACTGGTGCGGCTGAATAATGGCGAAGCCCTCTCCTTGCTGGGCACAAGCAAAGTCGAAGTTGGCCGTGAGGCACCCGGCAGGGGCAAACTTTAGAAGGTCTTTGTACTGGGCCAAAGCCTGCTTCAGGATGTCTTTGTCCTTCTTAGTGATAACGAATTCCTTGATGGTCCCGTCAGGGTTCCTCACGACTGTTGCATAGTCGCCACCCATGCCCCAGATCCAGCAGCTGATTTCGTCGTTGATCTGGTAGGCACCCGCCATCATGGCCACACCGTAGAGGTCGTGGTCCAGGGTTTTTCCTTTGAGCGTGTCACCCTTCTTGCGGGTGAAGAATTCCGCCTGGTCATAAAGCTCCTTGTAGGTTGTCGGAGGTTTCAGGTCGTATCCATACTTGGCCTTGAAAGCTGCCTGTTCTGTGGGGTCATCGTACACATCCTGGCGGAGGAACATCCCCATATGGTAGGTGTAGAAAGGCAGGACCATCTGTTTCCCATAGGCCTGACCGCACCGCAAAAGGACAGGAGAAATGTTCTGAATATCCTCCCGGAACCCCTCAACGCCCCTGGGGTCGTACTTTGCGGCAAGCTCTTCAAGGTCAAAGAGGTAATCCGACCATTCACAGGTCCACGAGGTCTCGACGTAGACCACATCATAGTACCCTGTTCCAGCCATGAGCTCGACGTTCTCCTTCGAGTACACCACCGGAGAGGCCACGCGCTCAATGTTCACCTTGACCCCTGTTACAGTCTCGAACTGCTTGATGTACTCAATCACTTTGTCCCACGCTGCACCGGTCTCAACAATCATGTTAATGGGTTTTTTGTTCTTAATCTCCGGGATGTCCTTGAGTCCAAACTTTTCCTGTGCCAGAAGGGCAAAAGCACATCCCACAACGAGCATCACCACAAGACTCCCGACTACCAACCCACGGTACCTCATGCTACTCCTCCTTTCCTCCCGGCATTTCCTCAAGTGGCGTCACACGATTAGCAGGACGACCGGAAAATCCATGTTTTGCGCTCCATGACGTCCCTTTTGTGTTTTCCACCTCACCTCCTTTTGTGTTTTCCATCCCCTCAGCATCCTGAGAGGATGCCTTCAATTCTCTCCATCGCCTGAGAGAACTCCTTGAGGTTGTGGGTCTGCGCACTTGAGGCGGCAATGTCCTCCATGGTGAAACCATCAACCTCAAGGCTTCTTCGGGCAAAGTCGAGTTTGTGGAGCTTCTCCTCTGTGGTTTTGGGAACTGCAAAGGGCGCTCTGGCCCGCTCTTTCCGGAGGAGGGTCATGCCCCACTCTAAAGCCTCAGGGTTCATGGTGATGACAAGGGGGAGTTTGGCAAGCTCCTCAAGGTGGAGGTAGGTATTGCCTGGACCTTTTCGGGTGGAGCAGACGAGGACTTTGGCCGGAGCCCCAAGGGCCTCGACTGCATCAACGGCTCTTTTGGCCATGAGGATACCGAAGAAGCGGAGGTCTGCCTCTTCAAGGGTAACACCTCTGGCTTTGGCTTCTTCGGTGAGCTCCGTTGAGGCCTCCCAGCGACCGAGCATCATGGTGATGACCGCCCGCCAGCCGCTGTAGTCAATACCCCGGGCCTTCCCCTTCTCGTACCCCCGCTTCATGGCCTGGGCGACCTGGACCACCTGGGGGACGCAGAAGCAGGAGGTGGCGTTCACCGGAACGCCAAAGCTTACGATTTCCTCCATCACCGCAAGGCCAGCCCTTGTGGCGGGAATTTTCACCATGAGGTTGGGGCTTGTCCGGGAAATCTCCAGGGCCTGGAGGACCATCGTCGCTTCATCGGTGCTCTTCCTTGGGTCAACCTGGAGGCAGACAAAGCCGTATCGGCGGCCTCTGCGGTAGAAGTTGGAGAGGAACTTGTCGGCACCGAGCTTCCCCACCATCAGGTAGAGGTCAAACCACCCAGGATGCGTGTCGGAAAAGAAGACCCGGCCAAGCTCCTGCACTCTGGCAACCACCTGAGGCCGGGACTCAAGGAGCCGAAGGACCAGGGGAGGGTTGGTGGTCACTCCATCGAAGAAGAACACTCCTCCCTCGTTGTGGGACATGAAGCGGCGAAGGACTGAGAGCGTGGCGTCATCGACACCCCTTTCCCTGAGGCTGGCAAGGAAAACCTGGTAGTACCCTGGATGGGCATCCCACCACAGTTCCAGGTCGGGGTTACGTTCTTTGAGCCCTTCAAGGAGTTCTGGCCTTGGGGCGAGTGGTTCCTGGCTCATGGGAAAACCTCCTGAAAGTGTTGAAAATAACATGGAATTTATGAACCGATTAAAGTGTAACCAGTACCCTGATTTTTGTCAAGACTCTGTAGGGAGGACTTTCAAAAAGCCCATGTCGTTGCTCCCCGATTTTACCACCCTCCGCATCTCGCGCAGGGAAGTCCTGGAAAGGTTTGAGGGCTTCACAGCAATGCTACTGATAGCAGACAGGGGTTTTTACCCTCGACATAAAATGTCCAAAAAGCAGGCCCTCCGGAACCATCGACGCCAGAGGAAACGAAGCGATAAGCGGAGCTCTACTCCAGCGAGGGTTTCCTCTCGCGCTTGGCTGCATACATTGCGGCATCGGCCTGCGCGAAAAGGGCCGCAAGGTCAAGAGGTTCCTCCCCGGGCGTCCAGGAAATCACCCCGGCGCTGAAACCAAAAGGACAGGGCAGAAATTTCGTCTTTTCGTCGAGAATCTTCTGAATCCGGGCTATGACCTTTTCGGCTTCCTCACAGCTTGCCCCGGGGAGCAAAAGGAGAAACTCGTCACCTCCGTAGCGGATGAGGATGTCGCTTTTTCGGGACCCTTCACGAAGCGATTCCCCAAGAAGACAGAGCGCCAGATCCCCAAAGCCATGGGAATAGCAATCGTTGATTGCTTTCAGCCCGTCGCAATCAAGGAGAGCAAGAGTAAAAGGTGTACCCTCCCGGTACACCCGCTCAAGGAGGCGAGGAACTTCCCGCTCAAAATATGCCCGGTTGTAGAGGCCGGTCAGAGGATCCCGAAACGACTGCTCCCTGGCAAGACGAAAGCTCCGGTGAATCGCCCAGGCAAGAAGCGACCACCCTAAAATGGCGCACGCGGCGGGAAGAACGGCGCCGAAAAGGACCGGTTCCTCCGTAAACTGGTCGAAGGATTCCGTCGCCACTCCTGACACAAGGAGCCACCACCCCAGTTCCCCAGGCCAGTGTTTGAGAAGCGAAACCAGGGGGAAGGAGAAAAAGACGGGGATGAAAAGCCCAAGAGTCACGACAACGTACACAGGATCCCACCGAACAGGAGGCAGTACCGGAAAGGCCAGAAACCAGAGGAGTGCCTCCCCCAGGATGATGAAAAGCGAAAACATTCCCGGATTTCTGTGCCTCAGGGCCAAAAAGGCGGAAATGGCTTTCCGTAGCCTGTTCGCCATTGTGTCGGCCTTCTTCAAGCACTTTTTCAAAGCTCTATTATACCGCAATTGCTTCTTCAGGGAACTGGAGCGGCTCCAGACCGTTGACTTCCCTGGGCAAGGTCCTATAAACTACTATAACGATAGAAATAATTGCTTTAGGGAGGATATCATGCAGTGTGTCCTGTGCGGGAAGACTGCAGCAGTGAACATCACGAAAGCCCTCTGCAGGGAATGTTTTCTCAAAGACTATGAATCCCGGATCCGGCGTCTCATACAAAGGGAAAAGCTCATCACCTCCCAGGACCGGATTCTTGTGGCCGTTTCAGGAGGAAAGGACAGCTTAAGCTGTGCCCAGGTCCTCCACACCCTGGGGTATTCCATTGCCGTGCTCCATGTGGACGTGGGAGTCGCAGCGTGCACGAACCCTCGAACAAGAAACGTTGTGGAACGCTTCTGTGAAGAACGGGACATCCCCTTCTATTTCCTGTCCTTTTCTGAGTACCTGGGTGTGGACATGGACGAGTTCTTCCGCAAGGCCCGCCGTCCCCGATGTGCGACCTGCGGGATGCTCAAGCGATACGTTTTCAATCGCTTTGCCCGGGAAAATGGGTTCACGAAGCTTGCCACCGGCCACTGTGCGGATGACGTTGCCCGGTATTTCCTGAAAGCCTGGGTTTCGGGAAACAGGGAAAGTTTCCTCTGGCTTGAGAAACTCAAGCCCCTCACGCCCTCGCTGCACCCCAGGGTTGTGGCGCGCATCCGCCCGCTCTTTTTCTCTTTAGAACAGGAGAACTACGCCTACACGAAGTTCAGGGAAATCGTCGTTGCCGGCTGCACCATGTGCTCCTTTTTCCTCCGGAAGGACTCCTGGACGGAAATGCTCCACCGGATTGAGGAAGTGCGTAGAGACTTCGCCCTGGCCATTGCCCGAACTCTTGCAAGGCAACCCGAAAAAGGAGAGGCCAACGACACTTTCCAGGAGTGCCGGATCTGCGGAGAACCGACAAGCAGGGAGATCTGTGCGGTGTGCCGGGTAAGGGAACGGTGTTCCCCTCTTACTCCCACCGGAAGAAGCGGACGGCAAGGAGGAACGACCCAAGAAGCCAGGCAAAAAGAACGAGGAAGTCCACCCTGAGGCCAAACTGGGTGGGAACACCAACAGTGACGTACCGCAGGGCATCGCCAAAATAGCTCAGAGGGAAAAGGCGGACCACAAAGCGCAGCGACTGGGGCATCATCTCCGGAGGGAAGAAAATTCCCGAAAGGAACATCATGGGGAACTGCACCATTTGCACAAGGCCTGAGGCGCTCTCCACTGTTCTCGCAAAAGAGGTGAGGAGATACCCCAGGCTCACAAACGTTGCCGAGCCAAAGAGTACCCAGGAAAGCAGGGGCAGGAGTGCCCCCACATAGCGAACCTGGAAAAATGCCCATCCTGCGGCAAGAATCACCACTGTCTGCAGCAGGGCAATTCCCACCCGCATGGTAACCTCGCTCAAAAGGAGTACGCTCCTTTGAACTGGCAAAGCAGCAAGATACCGCGTGACCTTTTTCTCCCGGAGCTCCACAAAGTCTAAAGACCCAAAAAGCCCAAGCTGCATCAGAGCCATGGCCAGAACCCCCGGAAGGAAGTACTCGATCTGGCGAAACCGCGGAAAAGCCAGCGTTCGTACCGTAACATCGGCAGGAGAAAGCAGACCGTGGCGTTTCAGCTCCTCTTCAAGGAGCACACCCCGCAGCACTCCCGAAAGGAACTGGGCTTTCTCGGCATGCTGCGGTGGAGCCAGAAGGACAATATTCCCTTCCTCGAACGCAACAACGACGTCACGCTGTCCCTTTCTCAAAGCCTCGAGTTCCTCCTCCTGGGAACCCCGGGAAAGCTCCACGCCTTTCACATTCCCAAAAACCGAGAGCACAAAGGACAGACGGGTGTCCTCCACCACTCCAAGCCGCACATCCCAGGAACTCCCGGCATTGCCGAAAATGAGGCCAAAAAGAAACACAAAAAGAACCGGGAAACCAAAAAACCAAAAGAGCGTCATCCGGTCACGGAACGTATTCTTGCTGTGTGCCACAAGGAAAAACCAGAACACCTTCAATCCCGAATCCTCCTCCCCGTAAGGCGCAGGAAGACATCCTCAAGGGTTGCCTCCCGAACGACCACGTTCCGCAGGGAAATCCCCCGAGCCTCTGAGAGCCGGCTGAGGGCCAGAAAGGTCTGCGCAAGGTCCTGGGTGTAGAGGGTAACCACGTCTTCATCCTTCTGTATCCGCGTCACCCCGGGGAGATCCTTAAAAAACGTGGCATCATCCAGCCCAGCAAGGGGGATTTCCAGGGCTTTCTCCCGGAAGTGCTCGGCGATGAGGTCTTTTGGTCTTCCAAGGGCGATGATCCGTCCCTCGTCCATAATGGCCACCCGGTCACAGAGGCGCTCCGCCTCATCGAGATAGTGCGTGGTGAGAAAAACGGTCTTCCCCTCCTCTCGCAGCCGCTCGATAACCTCCCAGAGCCCACGCCGGGATTGAGGATCAAGCCCTGACGTCGGTTCATCAAGGAAGAGCGCCTCCCCATCCCCCACGAGGGCCAGGGCAACGCTCAGGCGCTTGAGCTGCCCACCGCTGAGTTTCTCCACCGGGGATCGGGCCTTATCGGTCAACCCCAAAAGTGCAAGGAGCTCTTCAGGAGACCTGCTTTTCGGGTAGAAGGAACCAAAGAGCCTGAGGGTTTCAAAAACCGTCAGGCGGGGGAAAAGGTGAATACTCTGGAGCTGAACACCAATGCGGGATTTGATGGATAAAGGGTCTTTCTCGGGGTCAAGACCAAAGAGTAAAACCTTTCCCCGGTCACGCCGCAAAAGCCCGATAACCGTCTCAACCGTTGTGGTCTTCCCCGCGCCATTGGGACCAAGAAGGCCGAAAACCTCCCCTGCTGCAACGGTGAAACTCACGCCCCGAACCGCCTGAACCGGACCATAGGATTTGTGGAGGTCCTCAACAAGAAGGACGGCCACTGGATACCCCCTTCGAGGTTGTGTCCTATTCTACCACAACCCCGGGTATTTCGGTTATAATGGAAAATGAAAAGAGGCCGGAAGGTTTCCGGACCTTTGGGTTTGTATTCTGTGCTTCGTCTGGTATCCCAAAAGGGAACTGGAACGGAGGTGAAGACATTGAAGACAAAGGACGTCGTTGTTTCCGCCCTTCTTGCTGCCATTGCTATCGTCCTTGGCGCCACGGGGCTGGGTTTTGTTCCTGTCCCCACTCCTGCTGGTCGGGCTACCATCATGCACATCCCCGCTATCCTTGCCGGGGTTCTTGAGGGGCCCCTTGTAGGGGCGTTCGTGGGGGGTATTTTCGGGCTTTACAGCTTTTTCACCACGGCAGTCCCCTTTCTCCGCGACCCCCTCATCGCCATCGTCCCGAGAATACTCATCGGGGTATGCGCCGCTTTTGCCTTCAAAGCGACAAGAAGTAGCGGTATTGCAGCTATTGTCGGAACACTCACCAACACCGGAGGGGTTCTCGGTCTTGCCGTCTTGCGGGGATACCTCCCCCCGAAAGTTGCCCTGGGGATTGCCGTAACGCACGGGCTGCCGGAAGTTGTGGTCGCCTTTCTCCTTGTGGTGCTCATCACGCGGGGGCTTGTGAAACATTTCCCCCAGCTACGTCTCCACACCCCCGATCATCCGGTTGATGGCAATAACCCCAAGGAGAATCAGTCCCCACAGGGCGCTGGCAAGGTGTGAGCTGAGGCCCAGGAGGTTGAAGCCGGTGGCCACAACCTGGAGGACGGCAATGGACACCACAACCCCGGGGATACGGCCAAAGCCTCCTGCAGGGTCCACACCACCGAGAACACAGGCCAAAACGGTGAGGAGGAGATAGTACTCGCCGTAATCGGCCTGGGCGGCGTTGAAGCGGGCAATCATCACAAGCCCTGCCACACCGGCGAGAAAGCTCGAAAGGAGATAGGTAGCAAAAAGAACCAGGCCATTGTTCACCCCGGCAAAGAGCGTGGCCACAGGGTTTGACCCAAGGAGGTACACATAGGTCCCAAAACGGGTTCGAGCCAAAAGCACAAAGAGGAACACCGCGCAGAGGAAAAAGACCACAAAGGGCATGGGAATCCCAAAAAGTGTCCCGTTCCCAAGGAAGAGGAAGCTCCCGGGAAATCCGGCAATGACATAGCCCTTTGTGAGGACCAGAGAAACCCCGCGGATGAAAATCATGAAACCCAGGGTGGCGATGATAGCCGGGACGGAAACCCAGGCAATGAGGAGGCCCTTGAAAACCCCAAAAGAAAGCGCCATGGCTAAACCAAAAACCATAGCTCCCAGAGGGGGAACGTTCCCCCGGGTCATGGCAATTGCCGCCACAACCCCACAGAGGTTTGCCGTGGCGATAATGGAAAGGTCAATACCCCCTGTGAGCATGGGCGTCATCTGCGCAAGGGTGAGGATACCAAGAAGAGGGAGCTGGAAGGCAATGGACTGGAGGCTATCGGGAGCAAGGAGTCTTCCTTTTGTGAGTATCCCAAGAAGGACAAGGAGGAACACCACCACTACGGCGAGAATCAGAGACTGCGTTTCCCGTCTTCCTCGTGGACGTTTCATACGCCTTTTCTCCGCTTCCGCTCAAGATTCTGCTGATAGGCGCTGAGGGTCGCCGCAAGGACGATGATGAACCCCATGATGACCTGGTGCCAGTAAGCCGAAGCCTTCATGAGGATGAGGCCGTTTTTAATGAAGGCGATGAAGAGCACCCCGAGAACCACTCCAAGGGGTGACCCAGCGCCTCCAAAGACGCTGGCACCACCAAGGATTGCCGCTGCCAAAACGTCAAGCTCCCTCCCCACGATGGCATTGGGCTGAATCATCTGGTTGAGCTCGGCATGGACAAAACCGGCAAGCCCAGAGAGAAAGCCGATATAGCAGTACACAAAAAGCTGGATGCGGAAGATGTCAAAACCGGCCCTTCGGGCGGCCTCGCTGTTTCCCCCCAGGGCGTAGACCTTGCGGCCGATGGGGAGGTATCGCAGCACAAGCCAGGTGACAACGGCAATGAGGAACCACACCACCGTGAAAATCGAGAGCCCGTAATCCACGCCCTTTTCCGAAACAAGCGTCAGCACCTTCAAGCGGGCGAAATCCCGGAAAGGTGCAGGAAAACCGTAAATCCATTTCCCTTTACTTATCACCATCAAAAGACCATAGAAAACGTTGAGGTTCGAGATGGTAATGATGACTGGGTGCACCCGTGTCCGGTTCACCAGAAAGGCGTTGAAGGCTCCCAGGGCAATGCCGATGGGAATGGGGATGAGGAAAGCCAGGAACACGCTCTCTATAGCGTACCGGGTGATGAGCACCCCCATGACGTACTGGGCCACCGTGGCAATGGCGGTGAAGGAAACATCAATACCCCCGGAAATCAAAACGACGAGCTCCCCCAGGGCCACAATGCCCAGAAAGGAGTTATTCCGCAGCACGTCGAAGATATTCTCGAGGGTTGCGAACTTCGGGTTGAGGAGAAAGAGTACAACTGAAAGGACAAGAAGAACACCAACAAGGTATACCTCGGTGCTCCGTACAATTCGCCCAAGCAAGGCCATCGCTCCTATCCTACGATTTCCTGCCGGAGGGCTTCCTCCGTAACTTCAGAGGGCCGGTATTCCCGAACAATTCTTCCCTCCCGCATGACGAGAATCCGGTGGCACACCTTGAGAACCTCGTGCTCCTCATCGGAAATGAAAAGGATGCCGATACCCCGGTCCCGGGCAAGGCCAAGGGCCATCTCGTAGATGCTCTCCTTTGCCGCCACATCCACTCCATGAGTAGGTGTATCGAGAATGAGAATCTTAGGAGCCGTGAGAATCCAGCGAGAAAGAACGACTTTCTGCTGGTTTCCCCCTGACAGCGACCGGACCGGCGCGTCTGCTGCCGGGGCTTTAATGCCGAAGTCCCGAATGGCCCGCTCCGCAACGGCAATTTTCCTTGCGGGGTGGAGAAAGCCAGAGCGGCTCACAAGCTCATTGAGAATCGTTACCGCGATGTTATCAGCGACGGGCTGATCGAGCACCAGCCCCTGGAGGAGGCGATTCTCAGGAACATAACCAATACCGTGGCGAATGGCATCCCGGTTAGAGCGGAAAACGACCTCTCTTCCCTCGAGGAAGATTTTCCCGGAATCCGGAGGACGAAGACCAAAAATGGTCAGAGCTACCTCAGTCCGTCCTGATCCCCGGGGGCCAATGAGGCCGAGGATTTCCCCCTGGTGCAGGGTAAAGCTCACGTCAGCGTACTCCCCTCGCCGGGTCAGGCGTTCCACCCGGAGAATTTCCCGGGTTTCGGGGAGATCAGCCACCAGGGATTCCGTGGTGATTTCCTTTCCCGTCATGAGGAAAGAGAGCTTTGCTTTGGTGAGCTCCCCCTTAGGGAAGGTTCCGACTTTTACACCGTCCCGGAGCACCGTCACCACGTCGCTTATTTCAAGAACCTCATCAAGACGATGGCTAATGAAGACGAAGGCAATGCCTTGAGCCTTGAGTTCCCAAATGAAGCCGAAAAGCCGCTGAACTTCCCGAAAGGTCAAAGAGGAAGTGGGCTCATCGAGAATGATGAGCTTGGCGCTGCTGGCAATTGCCCGGCAGATGGCCACAAGCTGCTGGTCGGCAAAGGGAAGGCGACCCACAATCTCCCGGGGATCGAGCTCCACCCCAAGGCGTCCAAGAACCTCCAGAGCCCGCCGCTCTATGTCCTGCCAGGCCACAAAGGGCCGGTTCCGCTCAATGTACTCATGAGCGAAGATATTCTCCGCTACCGAGAGGTTAGGGAAAAGCGAAAGGTCCTGATGTACCACGTGAATCCCGCGCTTGAAGGCAAGGTACGGCGTGAGGCGGGAGATTTTCTGTCCTTCGATGAAAATCTCGCCCTCCTCCGGCTGCACCACCCCTGTGGCAATCTTCACAAGCGTGCTTTTTCCCGAACCGTTTTCCCCCACAAGACCGTGGACCTCTCCGGGGAGAACGGAAAACTCCACATCCCGCAGTGCCACAACGCCACCGTAGCGTTTGGTGATATGGGCAAGTCGGAGTACAGGGGTTTCCCCGGACATATCCTCACCTCAAAAGAAAGCGCCGGGGTTTTGCCCCGGCGCTTTTCCCTCTCAGAATCCCAGGGCCTCTGCAGCTTCAGCGTTCGGCATGAGCTTAATTTGATTCACACTGATGACTTTGCCCTCAACCTTGATGGGGCCAAGACCCGGGATCTCCATGCCTTCCTTGATCTCCACACCGTCAAGGATTTGCTTGGCAATGTAGACCATGGCGTATCCAGCATCTTTCGGGTCCCAGAGTTGCGCCCAGTCCACAGCCCCGGTCTTGAGGTAGGGCGCAACGGTGGAAGGAATGGCGCTCCCCACAACGATAATCTTGTCTTCCATACCCTTCTCTGCCACGGCCTGCGCAGCACCAATCGGCCCAAGGCTTCCCCACCCGATGACGGCCTTCAGCTGGTCGCCGTAGGTGGTGATGAGGTCAAGGACTGCTGCTCGCGAGTCCTCAACAGACTCAGCGGTGGGAAGGCGTGAGGTGAGTTCCTTCAGGAAAGGATATTTCTCCTTGGCGTAGGCAAGGGCTGTGTCTGCCCAGAAGTTGTGGAGCGGAACGGTAAGGCTCCCCACGAGCATCACAAAACCTGCAGGATTCTCAGGGGTGTATTTTTCGAGTTCCCCGGCCTCCTTGAGCTTTTCCACGATGACATCGATGGGGTTCTTCCCGTACTGGACGCTGTCAATGGTCTCCACGTCCCAATCGATGGCCTCGGTCTCAAAAGGCGATTCATGCGTGATCACCACAATACCTTTCTCCCGTGCCTTCTGGAAGACCGGAGCCAGAGCCTTGGCGTCGTTAGGGACAACACAGACGGCGTTCACACCACGGGTTACAAGGTCCTCCACCATCTGGACCTGGGGAGCAGGATCAGCAGTGGCAGGCCCCACAAGGTACGCATTCACCCCAAGTTCCTTGGCCGCCTGTTCCACACCCTCGGCCATGCGGTTGAACCAGGGGATGCCGGCGATTTTGACGACCACCGCAATCTCATAGGGCTTCTGCGCCCAGGCCACCGAAAAGAGCAACACGGAAAGAAGGAACACCACACTGACCAGCACCGCTCGCCTCATAGTGTCTCACCTCCGCCCGTATTGTAGCAAAAGGAGAGAGAAAAGAGAATGGCCACCTCAAGGTTGTTCTATATCCGGAGCAGAAATAGGGAAACGGCAAAGACGGGTAGAATGTTCACAGAAACCTGCAACAGGCAGGGTAAGCACAAAAAGACGCAGGCCCTTCAACCCCGGAAACTTCAAATTAGGATAGGTTTGGAAGACCCCGTGGGCTCCGGAGTTTGTGGAAAGGATTCGGAAACTCTGGAAGGAATTTTCCTCCCTGGAGGAAGAAAGGCTTTCCGTCTTCCTCGATTTCCCTTACGAGCCCGGCAGATTTTACTGTAATGCGGTACCACATGTCTTCTTTAGACGCACACTCTTGCCCTCTTTGTCCACCATACTAAACCCCCGAAGGAAAGAGACCCCATACACTGCGAGAAAAGCAGGAACTCAGAGAGGAATGAGACAAAGAGCCGAGAAGGAAAACGTGTTTACTCATAGGTAGGCTACAAACTACGGAGGGATAAAGAGTGTTGTCTCTATTACTGTCGTTTCAATCCCTCATAGGTAGGCTACAAACAGGATGTCATCGCGGGAGTAGCGCAAGAGAAGCCTCTGTTTCAATCCCTCATAGGTAGGCTACAAACCCACACGGAATGTTTTAAGGGTTTTCCGTGACTTCGTTTCAATCCCTCATAGGTAGGCTACAAACGCAGCAGGTCGCTTTTTACGAGAAGCTCACCGAGAGTTTCAATCCCTCATAGGTAGGCTACAAACCCCTTTTCCCACTGTGTCAACTCATGCATGCGTCACTGTTTCAATCCCTCATAGGTAGGCTACAAACCAACAGCTTCACGGCGAACGTGTACTACGTTTTCCAGTTTCAATCCCTCATAGGTAGGCTACAAACGCCACAGTCAGAGCGCATTTTCCCCGCAGAGATGAGGTTTCAATCCCTCATAGGTAGGCTACAAACTCCCAAACGGCATCTACACCATGAAAGCACCTGACGCGTTTCAATCCCTCATAGGTAGGCTACAAACTTCTTTTTCGTTTATTACTATGTTTTTCATTTTATTAGTTTCAATCCCTCATAGGTAGGCTACAAACGATGATGCAAGAGCTCAGATAATCCCTGGTTTGTGTTGTTTCAATCCCTCATAGGTAGGCTACAAACCCTCTCCGCCACTTTCTCGGTCCACTTTCCTTTATCGGTTTCAATCCCTCATAGGTAGGCTACAAACCTTCCCATCGTCCCTCTTGTGTACAAGGTGTACTGCATAGTTTCAATCCCTCATAGGTAGGCTACAAACAAATCACGTCTGCAATAAGCCCACCGGCTTCAGCAATAGGTTTCAATCCCTCATAGGTAGGCTACAAACACTGCACGAGACCCCTCAAGGGGCACGGACACAACCGTTTCAATCCCTCATAGGTAGGCTACAAACGCATAGCTCGCACAGAATCGAGCTATGCCTGGAATTAGTTTCAATCCCTCATAGGTAGGCTACAAACCCGTTTTATGGGCTTAAAATAAGGATTTCTAAAAAGACCATCTTCACCTGTCAAGGTACGCCTTATGTCAAGGAAACCACAACTCTTCCTCTCTGTCAAGAGGTTCGGGGAAATTTCGTAAAGTGTCGTCGATCTCCAGGGGTTTTTGCACTACCGGAGGTCGACGACACTCTCTCTTCTGCGCCCTGCTCAGAACGAACGCAATCCCTGGTGGAACAAAGGATTGGGAAATGCGAAACAGAGAGTCTGGGGGAGAAAAACGCAGTGTGTTCATGCACCACCGACGGAAGAACGAAAAGGAGCGCAACAGCAGGTTGATTTCGACCGGCCGGTCGACTACAATGGTAGCAACGTACCAGAAAGGAAGAGCACGAACCATGAAAGCCGGACGTGTCACAGATTTCACCCGGGGGAGCATCCCCCGTCACCTCATCGTTTTCTCCATTCCCATGCTCCTTGGGAACCTCCTGCAGACCCTTTACAACACCGTGGACAGCATCTGGGTCGGGAGGTTCCTCGGGCCCGAAGCTCTGGCAGCAGTCTCGGTGAGTTTCCCCATTGTCTTTCTCCTTGTGGCTTTCACCACAGGCTTGAGCATGGCAGCAGGCGTCATGGTTGCCCAGTACTTTGGAGCCGGAAAAGAAGAGGAGGTGCGACGAACCGCTACAGCCTCCACAGTCCTCCTTACCCTTCTTGGCACTGGTGCCATGGTGGCTGGGCTCGTGCTGCACCGGGCATTGCTTTCCCTCATCCGCACACCCTCAGGTATTTTTGAACTTGCTACATCCTACCTCTTCTTTTTCCTCCTCGGCCTTCCTTTCATGTTCCTCTACAACAACATCGGGAGCGTCCTCCGGGGTGTTGGGGATTCGAAAACACCGCTTCTGCTTCTTGTGTACGCCACACTCCTCAATATCGTCCTTGACCCCCTCCTCATCCTTGGGATTCCTCCCTTCCCGCGCCTTGGCGTGGCCGGGGCGGCTATTGCCACCACCGTAAGCCAGGGGTTTTCAGCAATCCTGGGAACAGTCATTCTGAAGCGAGGAGGGTTTTTCGTCTTCAGGCGGTCCCACCTCATCCCCTGTCCTCCGTTTGTGCGGACAATTTTTCGGCTCGGACTCCCTGCGGGTCTCCAGCAAACTATCGTCTCTTTGGGGCATCTTGCCATGATGTCCATTGTGAACGGCTTCGGCAAAACCGTTGTGGCTGCTTTTGGCGCCGCCACCCGGGTGGACCAGTTCTCTTTTCTCCCCGCCCTGAGTTTCAGCCTTGCCATATCGTCGCTTGCTGGGCAGAACGTAGGAGCCCAGAACTTCACAAGGGCACGGGAGGTCGCCCGCTGGGGAGCCATTGTGGCCGCCTCATTCGCCCTTCCCGTTTCCTTCCTCGTCTTTTTCCTCGCCCCTCAGCTCATCCGGATTTTCACCACCGACCCCGAGGTCATCCGCATTGGCATCGAGTATCTCCGCATTGTGAGCTTCTCGTACGTCCCCTTCGCCCTGATGTTTGCCTACAACGGTTTTCTCCGGGGCGCAGGCGATACCTTCCAGACCATGGTAAACACTCTGCTCACGCTCTGGCTTGTGCGCATCCCGGTGGCAAAGCTTCTGTCCCTGACCTCCCTTGCCGAGCGGGGCATCTGGGTAAGCTTTGTTGCTGGGCCTGTGGCGGGATACCTCATCGCCTACCTGTACTACGCAAGCGGCAGGTGGGAGAGTAAGGCTATCGTTCGGAAAGACCGAGAATCCTTTCAAGAAGCGGCATGTTGAGGTGCGCGGCGCAGCAATCCGCAAGGCGATCGAGCTCTGCCTCTATGAAATCTCTCCAGGAAGGGCCCTGTGCCTTCCCAGGCGGAAGGCCCCGGAGTTTCCGAACGTGGTTGAGGAAGGCCCGCCGGAATGCTCCCTCGTCGAAAAGCCCGTGGAGGTAAGTGCCAAAGACCTGGTCCTTTTGCACGACGCCTTCAGGGAACACTGTGCCTTCCCGCTGGAGGAGGAAAAACGGTTCGCGGGAAGAGGTGAGGAAGCTTCGTCCATGGTGAATCTCATACCCTGTGACCTGTACCCCAAAGCGAGGAGCATACCCCAAAGCCCAGCCCAGGACTTTCTCCCGCTCAAGAACGGTCTCAAGGGGGAGAAGCCCAAGGCCCTGGATCTCTCCTTTTTCCTCAATTCCATGAGGATCCCGCACTACTTCACCGAGCATCTGGAATCCCCCGCACACCCCAAGCACCACACCCCCCTGCGCCAAAAACCCCGCAAGCCTTTCCCCGAAAGAAGCTTCCTGAAGCAGGCGGAGATCGTAACAGGTGTTCTTCGTCCCCGGAAGAATGAGAAGGTCGAAAGTTCCAAGGTCTTCGTGGGGAAAGACGAAACGAATGTACACGTCGTCCTCGAGCTCTAAAGGCCTAAAATCCGTGAGATTTGCAGCGTGAGGAAGCTGCACCACGCCAACCCGAAGCATTCCCGGCCGGTACGGCCTGGTTCTAAAGGTGAAATTCAGGCCGTCTTCGTCATCAAGCCTCAGGGAGAGATACGGCAAAACCCCAAGGACCGGGACCCCCGTAAGGCGCTCGAGCTCCCGAATCCCAGGCTCAAGAACCTCCCGGTTCCCCCGGAATTTGTTGATTATAAATCCCTGGAAGTACCCCCGGTCTTCCTGAGTAAGTGCCCAGGTTCCGTACAAAGCAGCGAATACCCCACCCCCCTCAATGTCCCCCACAAGGAGCACAGGGATGTGGAAATGGCGGGCAAGGCTCATGTTGGCAAGATCTCGTTCCCTGAGATTGAGCTCTGCGGGGCTCCCCATACCCTCAACGCAGACGAGGTCATATTCGGCAAGGAGAGAGGAAAGGCTCTCCACGATGGCATCCCAGAACACCTCTTTGGGGAGAGGAGCAAAGGGCGTGGCCTTCCCCCAGACTTTCCCCAGAAGGACGACCTGGATTGACCCCCCTTCCGGTTTGAGGAGCACCGGGTTCATACGGGCATCTGGAGGGATTCTTGCCGCCTGGGCCTGGAGTATCTGCGCACGGGCGATTTCTTCTCCTTTCGGGGTCACTCCGGAATGCAACGACATGTTCTGAGCCTTGAAGGGGGCACACCGCAGGCCCTTCCGGGTGAAATACCGCAAAAGCCCTGTCACAAGAAGGCTTTTGCCCACGCCCGAGGCTGTTCCCTGAACCATGAGAAGGTGAGGCATTCTCTTTCACTCCACAAAATTCTCAAAAGCCCGGGGTTCCCTGACGCCAAAAAGGAGCCAGAAAAACCCAAAAGCATTCAGCACAAGGGAAACCCAGAACACCATTCCGTATCCGAAAAGATCAGCGAGTTTTCCCCCAAGAATTGGAGCAAAGAATGCCGGGAACCCGGAGAAGAAACTCCCCCATCCCAGGTACAGCCACCGCCGGTCTCTGGGGGCAAAGTCGAGGAGAATCGCCATCCCACCCACCGAGATGGCGCTGTAGTTCAGTCCCAGGAATCCAAAGGCGAGGAAGAAGTACCAGGGAGAAGGGGCAAAAAGCGCCCAGAAATTGCTCAAGAGGATCGCGAGGGCCCCGAAAAGGACCACAAGCTTGTGCCCCTTTTTATCCCCCAGGGGTCCCCAGAAGAAGTTCGAGAGGGCCTGGGACACAAGAAGGGTGGCGTTGTACTGGGCGACGAAGGTATCGGGAATGGCAAAGCGCTGCAGAACCGAAACCGTGTAGAATGCTGCCCCCATGACCCCCAGGGCCAGGAAGACTCTGGCGATGAGGAAGTGCAGGAAATTGGGGTCTTCCTGGACGATGCGGGAGAAGGAATGAAGGTACCCCCCGCGCTCATCCACAACCTCCCCATCCTCTTCCCGGGTAAGGGAGAGGAAAATGTACGATACCCCCATGGCGAGAGAAGCCAGGAAGAAGCACAGAGCGAAATTCCAGGCAAAGGGGTACGTGGCGATGAAGTGCTCGGCCAGCCTCGACCCCCAGATACCCATGAGCGCACCAATCCCGTTCCCGCAGGCAAAGTACAGCCCAAAACGGGAGGGATGGATGACCTTCCCGATCATTTCCGTCCAGATGGGGCCGAGAAACCCCATGGCCGAACACGCTATCCCGAGGAGGAAAAGAATCAGAAAGAGCGCCAGACGAGGGAAGGGGACAGCGAGAAATGTTGCCACCAGGGCGATGCCGAAAAAGGGCAAACGCTCAAGAAGCGTCACCCGGAGCAGGAAAGGGAGCTTCCGCCGGAGCCTCCGGGAAACCTTTGCTCCGGGAAGGGCAGGAAGCGACCACCCAAGGTACGCCAGAGCCGGGATGAGCCCGATTTCAATGTTGCTGGCGCCGAGGCGCCTGGCAAAAAGGGGGAGGAACGTCGTCACTGACCCAAAAGCGAGGGCCAGAGAAAAAAAGGCATAGTCCAGAGAATCCACGAAAAAGTTGAAGATGTAGTCTCGCCGCGAAAGCATCAGTATCCCCGCCCCAGAAGCCGGTATCGGTCATAAAGGGAAGGAGAGATTTCCTCGAGGAAACGGGAGGGCTTGCGCAGTATTGCCCTTCCCCGTCCCCGCTCCGCCATGATAGGGTAGCAGAGAAAGAGGTGATCCTTTGCCCTGGTGCAGGCAACGTAGAAGAGCCGCCGCTCTTCCTCAAGGTCCTCCTCCTCATTGAGGGATTGGGGTGAGGGGAAGGCCCCCTCACAGAGCCACACCACAAACACGCAGGCCCACTCGAGTCCCTTGGCCTGGTGAATGGTGGAGAGGATGACCCGCTCATCCTGAGGTGCCCCTGCCACCACTGTTTCGGCCTCCATTTCCCCAAGGAGGGCGAGTTCACTCAGGAACGATTCTAAGGAAGCGTACCTTGAAGCGAAGCGGGCGAGTTCTTCAAGGTCCTCAAGGCGTTCCCGGGCGTCGGGGTATCGGCTTGCAAGGTACTCCCGGTAGCCACCCTCAAGAACGGCTTCAATGGCCAGAGCCGGGTCCTTCTCAAGGTCCTCAAGGCGCACGAGGAGCCGGCGAACACCCTCCACGCTCCCCCGACCCGAAGCAGGCAGAGCAAGGAGCACATCGGGACGCTCCAGGGCAAAGATTGGGTCCTCTGCCTCCCGAACCACCTGCCAGACGATTTCTGCGGTTTTTTGCCCAATGCCAGGGTAAAGCCGCAGCACCCGTTTCCAGGAGATTTCGTCGTAAGGGTTCACGATGATGCGAAGGTGCGCAATGACATCCTTGATGTGGGCACGCTCGAAAAACCGGAGCCCCGACCGAACCTCAAAGGGGATGCCCCGACGGGTGAGCTCCATCTGGATTTCCATGCTCTGGTAGTGGGCCCGGTAGAGCACCGCTATGTCGTTTAGGGCATACCCCCGCTCCCGCAGCTCCAGGATTTTCGTGGCCACAAAGTCCGCCTGTTCCAAAACGTCCCGGAGGGCGACAACTCGGGGCTTTTCTCCTGAGGTCCGCACCGGACGCAGCACTTTGTGGAACTGACGGGTGTTGAAGGTGATGACCTCGTTCGCTAACCGCAGAATCTCCGGGGTACTCCGGTAGTTTGTCTCGAGTTTGTAGATTTTGCAGTCCGGGTACCTCTTCGGAAAGTCGAGGATATTGGCAAAGTGCGCCCCTCGAAAGGCGTAAATACTCTGGGCGTCATCCCCCACCACGAGGAGATTTCGATGAACCTCAGCAAGAAGGTCCACAATTTCTGCCTGGAGGAGATTAGTGTCCTGGTACTCGTCAACGAGAATGTGCCGGAAGAGCTCGCCATACTTCCTCCGGGTTCTTTCATCGTTTCGCAAAAGTTCGAAAAAGTACACGAGGAGATCATCGTAATCCATCACGTTGAGACGCCTTTTCCGCTCCTGGTAGAGGACGAAGAGATGGGTGACATGACTTGCCCATTCCAGAAACTGCGGGTAGTACCTGTCGAGAATATCCTCAAGGGATTTGAAGGTATTCCGGCTTAAGGTGATGATGTTAAGCAAAACCTCGGGTTGAGGGAAACGGCGCCGGGTAAGATCGATACCGAGCTCCTCCACGCAGACCGCAAGGAGGTCCTTCTGGTCCTCCCGGTCGAGGATGGTGTAGTTGGGCTCGTACCCGATTTTCTTCGCTTCCCGGCGCAGGATGAGGTTCCCGATGTGATGGAACGTTCCCCCAAAAAGACGGGACATGTCCACTCCAAGGAGGCACTCCACCCGGTGGAGCATCTCCCGGGCCGCCTTGTTCGTGAAGGTGGCAAGGAGAATGGACTCCGGAGGCACTCCCTGTTCGATGAGATAGGCCACCCGGTAGGTGACGGTGCGGGTCTTGCCGCTTCCTGCCCCGGCAATGACGAGCATGGGGCCCTCCCCGGCAAAGACCACCTGTTTCTGCTCCTCGTTGAGCTCCCGTTCGTAATCCACCCGGAAATTCGAGAGTCGCATAGTACTCTCCTGTTACTGCTTTCTCTGGGTGAAATCTTCAGGGGAAAAGAGATAGGTCCGGTTGCAGAACGCGCAGTGCACCTCTGCTTTCCCCTGGGTCTCGAAAAGTTCCCGCCGCTCTTCCTCACCAAGGAGAAGCAGGACATTCTTCGCCCTCCGGCGGGAACATCGGCAGCGGTACCGGAGGGGATCCTTCCCCACAATCCGGTACGGAAGACCGGAAAAGATGAACGCCGCGATGTCCTCAGGGGTTTTCCCCTGGAAAAGCTCGTGGCTCACCGGCCCGAGACGGGAAATATTCTCTTCCAAAGTAGCGATGACGTCAAGCGGGGTACCCGAAGGCGTGTGGATGATGAACCCTCCCGCCGAGAGTACTCTCCCCCGCCTCCCCACATAGACCCCGGCACTACAGGCCGAGGGCAATTGCTCTGAAGAGGCGAAGTAGTACGCCAGGTCGTAGGCGATGCCACCCCGGGGCATGGTGATGCTCCCCATGTATGGTTCCCCAAACCCCAGGTCCTTCACGACAAGGAGCTTCGACCCTGCTCCCACGGCATCCTCCACATTGAGCTTTCCCTGTTCCTTTGAGGGGAGAATCACCCAGGGCTGCGACACGTACCCCCGGACCTCACCTTTTGCGTTCCCCTGAACGAGTATCCCCTCTAAAGGTCCCTGACATTCAATCTGGAGGGAAATTCGCTGGTTCTCCTTCATGGTGAGGCCGAGAATTCCGACAAGTGTCAGCGCCCGCCCCAGGGCAGCCGTGGCCACAGGGGTGGTCCGGTGGAGCCTCCTCGCCCGCTCCACAAGGCGAGTGGAACTCGCCACGTACCCGAGAACCTGCGTACCCTCCACCACTACCCGAACAACGTAGTCTTCGTGCATGGGTATGCCTCCTTCACGACTTCAGAAAGCGGAGAATCCGTCGCGCCGCCAGTGCCGAAACCCGAGCAAGACGCGCCTCCACATCCGCCACAACCTCCTCCGCCACCCGCTCGTCCTTCGTCCGGTTCACCAGAACCCCACAGATGGCTCCAGCCCTCAGCCCGAACACCCGGGCGAGCACGAAAAGCGTCGCCACTTCCATCTCGTAGTTCAGCACTCTGAGTGCCTGCCACTCCCTGAGGCTTCCCTGGAAACTCCGGAGAACATACCGGGAGAATGTGTCGTACCGTTCCTGTCCCGGGTAAAACGTTGCCGAGGAACAGGTGACGCCCAGATGGTACGGAACCCCCGCTTCCTCACAGGCCTCCTGAAGGAACACCACCGTCCTCCAATCCGAAACCGCAGGGTATTCCACGGGGGCGTAATGGAGGGAAGCCCCGTCAAGGCGCACCGCGCCTTCGCTCACGACAAGATCCCCCACCGCAATATCCGGCTGAATCGCCCCACAGGTTCCCACCCGGATAAACCACTGAATCCCCAGACGGGCCAGCTCCTCAACGGCAATGCTCAGAGAAGGTCCTCCAATACCCGTTGAGACCACAAGGATTTCCCCTTCCTCCCCTATGGCCAGAGCGCTCTTGAACTCCCGGTGAACGGCAAGAATCCTCACCTCCCCGAAGGCGCGGGCCAGGACCTCAACTCGCTCCGGAGCCCCGGGAAGGAGCGCAAGACGCACGCCCTCCACATCCTTCTCGGTAAGTGCCAGATGATACGCCCGGTACACTGCCTTCACCTCCTCTCTATTTTCGGATAAAATACACAAAAGGAGAAGAGGCCATGGAATGCCAGATCGCGCTTGAAGACGGAACGACTATTCTTGCGACGCCTGGGGAAACGCTTGAAGACATCATCAGGCGAGTGTACCCGGAAAAGTACCGTTTTTTCCTTGCAGCGCAGCTTGATGGGGAAATCGTTGACCTCAGTAGCCGGGTGGAAAAGGACCACACGGTGGTCTTCTTCCCCTTCGGGCACCCTGAAGGGCGGCGCACTTACGTCCGGAGTCTGCTTTTCCTTCTAAGTTATGCTGTATCCCAGGTCCTTCCCGGGAAGAGACTTCGTGTCCTCCACTCCATGAGCGATGGACTCTTCTGCGAGGTCGAGGATGCCGAACACAACCTCTCGGACCTCCTCGAGACCATCGAAAAGGTCATGCGGGAGACCATCGCCCAGGACCTCCCTATTGAGCGGGAAGTGGTTAACTGGGAAAAGGCCATCCACATCTACACCCGTAGAGGACGGGAAGACGTGATACGGCTTTTCCGTTACCTGAGAACCCCGGCCGTGCCCCTGTACCGCCTTGGCGATTTCTACGACCATTACTACGGTCCCCTCTGCCCCCGAACGGGATACCTCACCTCCTTCGGTTTCGTCGTTGTCCCTCCGGGGTTCATCGTCCAGTTCCCCAAAGACGACACAGGAAAGCTCCCACCATTTGTCTTTCGCCCCAAGCTCTTCAGCGCCTTCAAAGAAGCGGCGCAGTGGGGGAAGATCATGAACATCGAGAACGTGGGGGAACTGAATGAGGCCATTGCCCGAGGAGAGGGGAAGGAAATCATCGCCATCGCCGAGGCGCTCCATGAAAAAAAGATTGCCCAGATTGCGGACCTCATCACCCAGCGCAAGGGGAGCCTGAAGCTCGTGCTCATCGCCGGCCCTTCATCCTCAGGGAAAACGACCTTCACCCGGAGGCTCTATACGCAGCTTCGGGTCAACGGCTGGAGGCCCATCACCATCTCCCTTGACGACTACTTCCTCTCCCGCCACGAACTCCAGGGCTCTGTCCAGGACTACGAGAGCCCCGAAGCCCTGGACCTTGAACTCTTCAGAGAACAGCTGCTCCTCCTTGTCGCAGGAAAGGAAGTCGAAATCCCCCGCTACAACTTCATCACCGGAACGCGGGAACCCCGGGGGATTCGCAGCCGCCTCGAAAAGGACGGCATCATCCTCGTTGAGGGGCTCCATGCCCTGAACCCCCGGCTCTCCCAGGACATTCCGGAAGAGGAGAAGTTCAAAATCTACGTCAGCGCCCTCACCACCCTCAACATCGACGACCACAACCGCATCCCCACCACTGACTGCCGGCTCATCCGCCGGATCGTGCGAGACAGCCAGTTCCGCGGAAGTAAAGCCGAGGAGGTCTTTGCCACCTGGCCGAAGGTTCGGGCTGGCGAGGAAAAGTACATTTTCCCCTACCAGGAAGAGGCCGACATCATGTTCAACTCTTCGCTCATCTACGAGTTCTGTATCCTCCGCCAGTACGCCGAGGCGCTCCTGCGGGCCATCACCCCTGAGAGTCCGAGTTACCTCGAGGCCTACCGCCTGTACTCCTTCCTCAACCACTTCATGCTCCTCAACCCGTCCTTTGTCCCCTCAAACTCCATCCTTCGGGAGTTCATCGGCTGAGGTACTCCGCCGTCCGGCCTCCTCAAGAAGGATCAGAGCCGACTGCAGGAGGACTTCGCTTTCCTGGGTGAGGGTTCTCCCACGGAGTTTCTGAATCTCCCTCTCAAGCCTCTCAACGATGTCTTCCTTTTCGGGCATTCGGGGAACGGCCACAACGGTCCTGCGAGGGAGGTCCAGGGTGTCCCCAAAGGCGGGGACTATAGCCTCAAAACCCTTCTCGCGCAGAGCCTGGGCAAAGGCCTCCGCAATCTCCTCTTCTCCATGGGTGACGAGGAAAACGGGACGGCTCCTGAAATACCCCACCCAACGGAGGAGGTCCTCCTGGTCCCCATGGGCGGAAAAGCCGTTGATGGTGGCGATGCGGGCTCGAACGGCGATGTCCTCATCGAAGATGTGGACGAGCTTTGCCCCATCAACCAGTGCCCGTCCCAGCGTCCCCCGGGACTGGAAGCCCACAAAGACCACGATGGTCGTTGCTTTAAAGAGGTTGTGCTTCAGGTGGTGGAGAATGCGCCCACCCGTGCACATACCGCTTCCCGCGAGGATAATGGCGTGGTCAAGGTCATTGAGAGCTTTTGACTCCTCAGGGGTGGTGACGTAGGTCAAACCCGGAAACCCGAAGGGATCGTCGTCCTGAAGATGGAGTCTCTCCAGCTCCCCTGAGAGGAGGTGCCGGTACTTGAGGTAGATGTCGGTCGTCTGCTTCCCCAGGGGGCTATCAAAGTACACCGGGCAATGCAATCCCACAGAGTCCCGGAGCAGGCGAATCTCGTAAAGGACCCGCTGGGCCCGGTCCACCACAAAGGTAGGGATGAGGACCTTGCCGCAGGTCCCCATGGCGTCCTGCATGACCTGGGCGAACTCTCTCCGGGTCTCCTCAAGAGTTTTGTGGCGGCGATTCCCATAGGTTGACTCTATAACCACAAAGTCGGCCTCCTCGATCACCGGGGGAGATCCCTCCATGACGTTCCCGAACTGCCCAATGTCCCCCGAAAAGACAACCTTCGTCCCCTCACCCCAGACCTCAAGCACCGCGGCCCCAAGGATATGGGCGGCATCCCGGAAGACAAACTCCACGCCTTTTTCCTCGGCAATTTCGTCGTACCCCACTGGCTCAAAAAGCTCCAGGGCTTTTTCCACTTCCTCTTCCCCGAAAAGCGGAGCAATCTCCGGCTTTCCCGAGCGTCTCCGGCGACGGTTCTCCCGCTCCACTTCTTCTCTCATGAGCTTTACAGTGTCGTAGAAGAGAATTCGGCAGAGCTCTATGGTGGGGAGGGTGGCGTAGATTTTCCCCTGGAAACCTTCCCGGACAAGGAGAGGAATTCTCCCCGAGTGGTCCAGGTGGGCATGGGTGAGGAGGACAAAGTCGATGTCCCGGGGAGCAAAGGGGAAGGGTGGTGCATTCCGGTTTCTTTCCCCTCCCTGGAACATGCCACAGTCAACGAGGAAGGTGACGTCTTTCCCCCGAACAAGGTAACAGGAGCCAGTCACTTCACGGGTGGCACCAAAGAAGGTGATTTCCACTACACAAGCCCCCTCTCCACAAGGCCTCGAAGGAAAGCCCGAAACTCCGGTGCCAGGTCTTCTCGGCGCAGGGCAAAGGCCACGTTGGCCTTGAGGTAGCCGATTTTACTCCCCACTCCGAAGTACTCCCCCGCAAAGCGATACCCGTATACCGGTTCTTTCTCAAGAAGCCTCCGGATGGCATCGGTGAGCTGAATCTCTCCGCCTTTCCCAGGAGGGGTCTGTGCCAGAGCATCGAAAATCGAGGGGGACAGGATGTACCGCCCCACTACCGCAAGGGTTGAGGGCGCTTCTTCGGGTTCTGGCTTTTCCACAAGATCCTCAATAACGTACAGCCGGGGAGCAATCTCTCTCCCCTTCACAATCCCCCACTGGGTAACCTCCTCTCTTGGGACCTCGATGAGAGCCACGTAGATTCCAGGACGGTCCGTGAAAAGACGAAGCATCTGGGCAAGACAGGGGGTGTCACTCACGATGATGTCATCAGGGAGAAGGACGGCAAAGGGTTCCTCTCCTACGAAGGCTTTCGCCTGCCACACGGCATCGCCAAGGCCCCGGGGGGATTTCTGCCGGACGTAGAAGATGTGGGCGGAGTTCCCCACCCCTCGGATTTCCTCAAGGAGGTGTTCCTTCCCCCGGTTTCTGAGCTCCTGTTCAAGTTCCACCGCAAAGTCAAAGTAGTCCTCAATCGCCCGTTTCCCCCGCCCGGTCACAAAGAGCAGGTTCTCGATACCCGATGCTACAGCCTCCTCCACCACGTACTGAACCGCCGGCCGATCCACGATGGGGAGCATTTCCTTGGGCTGGGTTTTGGTCGCCGGCAAAAGCCGTACTCCAAGCCCCGCCACCGGAAGCACCGCTTTGCTAATCTTTCGTTCCATCCTCTCCCCCCTTTCGGAGGTAATGGAAGAGCACCAGGAAAATCCCGACTCCCAGGAGGTAATCTCCGATACTCGCTACGAAGGCCCGGCGAAAAACGAAAGAGAAATACGGGATGATGTCCCCGAGGAAGTTCAAGCGGGTCGAGGGGCCCATGAGGACGTACTCCGGGTAACGACCTGCCCTGAGGTGCCCGGCAATGGTTGCAAGACCAAGACGCTCGGCAACTTCAGCCGAGGCAGGCATCCGTCCCCCGTTGGCGAGGACCACAAGGAAGTTCAAAAAAGCTCCCAGGCTCACAAGGGGCATTCCGAAAAGCCGAATCCCAAGGAGCGTTCCCACAAAAACGAGAGCCATGCCGAAAGTCTGCAAAAGAGGAACGAAGTTTGCCCGAAGACCAAAAGCGGCAAAGCGAACACCAAATCCTGCCACCACCACCCAGAAAAACGGTAGTGGCACCCGGGAAAGCCGTGTGAGCTTTCCCCCAAAAAGCAATCCCAGGAGGAGTCCGGCAAGGAAAAAATCAAGGAGAATCACGGCGCCACGCTCCCGAGGAAACGAGGTCTTTGAGAACTGCAAGGATTTTAGGGTCGAAGTGCCCCTCTTCCTCGTTCTCCATGATTTCCAGTGCCTCGTCCACCGTGTACGCCCTCCGGTAGGGCCGCTCTGAGGTTAAGGCATCGAAGACATCGGCAACAGCCACAATCCGGGCTTCAAGGGGAATCTCCTCCATCTTTCGGCCTTCCGGGTACCCATGACCGTTGCAGCGCTCATGGTGCGTGAGGATGATTTCCGCTACCCGCCGCAGAAAATCCACGTCCTTCACAATCCGGTACCCGATGAGGGGGTGTTCCTGGATAACCCGGTACTCTTCAGGGCTCAGTCTCCCGGGTTTACTCAAAATGGTGTCGGTGATGCCGATTTTCCCCACATCATGGAGAATGGCGGCGTACTCGATGACCTCCTTCTCCTTCCCCGAAAGGTTCAGGCAGTCGGCAATGCGAAGGGCAAGCTGAGCCACCCGGGCAGAGTGTCCCCGGGTGTAGGGGTCTTTGGCGTCCACCGCCGCGGTGAGGGCCCGCAGAAGTTCAAGGTGCATTCTTTTCGTATCCACGAAGAGCTTGAAGGAGTACCGGGCCACAAGAAGGGGCAGGAAGAAGAGGGCAATACCCACATAGCCCACGTAGTTATAGACAAAGTACAGGAGAAGGGAGAAAGGGAAGAGGGCGAAGTACTGGAGAAGGATACCGTTGATGCTCTGCCGCCAGATTGCTGTCAGGGGGACGTTACTGCTCAGAGAAACCACGGTCAGGACGAGCAATACGTTACACAGAAAAAAGATCCCAATGGAGGCGCCAACCGCAAGGTAAAAGAGGGGTTCATTCCAGTGGAAACCGTACCCCCCCAGGCGCTCAAAGACAAGACCCGAAAGAAAAGCCGAAATGGCATACTGGGCGCCGTTGAAAAGGCTCTTGTACCATCGGGACTTCAAAGTTCCGGAAAATGCCGCTACAAAGGCGATGAGAGTAGCCAAAAAGGGTGAGGAAAGAAGGATTGCGGCGTAAAGAGGAGCAAAGCTCACCGAAATGGCCGCCTCAGGCCGCAGATACACCGGGAGGAGTTCCGCCACAAGGGTCAGGGTGGTGAAGGTCGCAAAGAGCGAGAGAAGGTGAGGCGACCAGGAAAGACGAAGGAGAGAAAGCCCCAGAATTCCAAGACCCGTCCCAATGACACAGCCCAGATAGAGGAAAAATACCAAACGCTTCATTAACGCCACCCTTCAGGGCGGGCCAACAGGGAAGGTCAAAGGTCTACCTCCAGGTGAAACCAGCCCCGCTGGCGAGGATGATGGCCAGCAGGCCAAGGAGCACGCTCAGGACCTTCGCCATTGTGGACCCTCCTTCGTGTGTTTCTCATCCCCTTCCGCTTCCTGGGGATGGCAACCGCTCCGCTCATGGTGAAGACGCTGTTGGCCCACCCTCTTCCTCCTCGAAACGCTCTATATGGAATACCAGTTTCCGATTGACGGCATCAAGAGTTGCCCGGGCAACAGCCTCGTAGATATCCTCCCGCACCAGGGCCGTCCCCACAAGAAGGTCTTCTTCTCTCCTTGCCCCGGGCTGGGCGTAGTCCACAAAGGTCAGGACAACCTCGATGTCCCCGAGGTGGTGCGTGGAGACATTGTGGAGCACAAAAAGGGTATCCCCCACAATCTGATTGAGGCAGTTGAGTGTGGCTCTGGCAACCAGAAAAGCATGGCTTCGAACCCGGGAGGCGCTCTCTGTGGCCACCCCCTTGTAGGTTCGCTCCCCAAGCTTCACCTCAACCTCAACCTGGACGGTGTCGGGGGTCTTCTTCCACCCCAGGCCCCAGAGAACCAGGCGGGGAACAAACCACCGGGTTTCTCCCTCAAGATCGAAGGTGACGACGCTAACTTTCTTGTGGTCCACATCAAGGCCAAAGCGGGCTTTCAGCAGGGTCTCGATATCCCGGACAAGGAGCTTGGGAGACTTCGTCGGCCGGGCCAGGACGTGGATTTCCTCGATAGCCGTCTCCCCCACAACCCTGGCATTGAGGACACCCTCAAGGCACTCAATGGCCTTTTCTAAAGCCCGGGTATCGATGCCCTTTGCCATGGCTCAGTAGACAAGGTCGATGAGACCATAATTCCCGTCTTTCCTCTTATATACCACCTGGACCTTCTCCTTATCAAGGTCCTTAAAAACAAAAAAGGTATGCCCCAGGAGTTCCATCTGGAGAATCGCGTCCTCAAGGCTCATGGGTCGAAGGACGAACTCCTTGACTTTAACCACCCGGTCAGAAACCTTTATCTCCTCGGTTTCGCCGGGAACCTCCTCAAGCGCCACGAGCTCCTCTTTCCTCAAAAGGCCTTTGCGTTCGAGTTTTTCCTTGTGGCGCTTGACCTGACGCTCGAGTTTCTCCAGGACTTCATCAAAGGCCGTTCTCCAGTCGGGTCCCTCGCCTTCCCCTCGGAGTACCACTCCGCTTGCGGTCATGGTGACCTCAACTTTTATCCGTCCACGTTCCGAGTAAAAATGCACCGTCGCGTCCAGGATACGCTTAAAGAAGCGCTCAAGCTTTGCGAGTTTCTTCGTCACGTGATCCCGGATAAAATCGGTGATTTCGACGTTTTTCCCTCGCACCACAATTTCCACCGCTTCAACCTCCCCGTTTCATGGAATTGGCTCCACCACAACGGCTTCCAGGCACCGTGGAACCACAGCAGGGTCAAAAACCCCGGCACCCCTTGAGAAGGTGTTGGCAAGACCACAGGCTGTAGCAAAGCGAAGGGCCTCTGCAAAGGGTACCCCCTGGGAAAGACGAAGAACGAGCACCCCAACAAGGGTATCCCCTGAACCGATGAAATACTCCCCGTGGACGGCCTCCTTGAGCCTCACAGACCACCGTTCCCCTTTCCAGGAAGCCACAATTCCCCGGGGACCATCGGAGAGCACCACGCATGCCACTCCCTTTTCCTCAAAGAGGGCCACAGCCCTGAGCTTATCCTCGAAAGAACGGATGGGAAAACCAAGGACCTCTTCAGCTTCTTTCACATTCGGTTTTACCATAAATAGCGGATTTTGCAAAGCCCTCCTCAGCGGTTCCCCCGAGGTATCCACAACCACCCGCACGCCTTTTCCTGAAACTCTTCTTGCGCATTCTGCGTAGAAATCGACCCGTAGTCCCCGGGGGAGCGATCCCGAAAGGATGAGATAATCCCCTTCTCCGAGGTACTCTTCAAGGAAGCGGAGGCATTGCACCGCCTGAGCAAGAGGCACTAAAGGTCCGGGCTCGTTAATGACCGTGTGCCGCCTGGTTTTCTCTTCATGAAGGACGGTGGTGATCCGCGTTTCCTCCCAAAGCGGCCAGAAGAGAAAATCAAGGTTCTCTCTGCGCAGGCTTTCAACCATTATCTCCCCCACTCTTCCTCCAAGGAAAAGGAGGAGTTTTGCCTTTCCACCGGCCCGGTGGATTGCCCGAGCCACGTTCACTCCCTTTCCCCCAGGAGTCACGGTGACATCCCTTGCCCGGTGAACCTCATCAAGGACAACCTCATCAAGGACAAGGAGACGATCCAGAGCCGGGTTAGCGCAGAGAACGAAAATCACAGGGAGTGCTCCTCCAGGAAAATCTCCACTTCTTCCTGGGTCGGCAGGGCCGGGATGGCACCCTTTCTGGTCGTGGTGAGCGCACCAACGGCGTTAGCCCGCCGCGCTGCGTGGTACAGTGCGTCTTCAGGAATGTTTTTCCCATCCCGGAGGTCCCTCCAGAACATGTACAGGGAACTCAGGAGCCCAGCGACGAATCCATCCCCTGCTCCTGTAGTGTCCACCGTGGCCACGGAAAACCCGGGAACCTCAAGCCGCTTTTTCCCGCTGACCACAAGGCACCCCTTCTTCCCCAGCGTCACCGCAATGAGGGCAAGGCGGTACCGCTCTTGCAAAAACTCCAGGGCCTCCTCAAGGTTTTCGCTTGCAGCGATGAATCTGGCCTCTTCCTCGTTCACTTTGAGGACATGAGCTTTCTCAAGCCCCTGGCGCATGCGGAACCGGGCCTCTTCAGGATCCTTCCAGAGCTGCAACCTGAGGTTGGGGTCAAAGGATATGAGGTACCCGTACTTTTCAGCAAGCCCCAGGGCTTTTAAGGTTGCACTGCAGGCAGGTTCATGGGTCATGGTGATGGAACCAAAGTGGAAGACCCCGCTCCCCTGAAAGCACTCCTCGGTGACGTCACTCTGGTCAAGAAGGGTATCCGCTCCCGGATCCCGGTAGAAGACGAAGTCCCGTTCACCCTCTTTCGTGAGGGAGACAAAGGCCAGAGTGGTTTTGGCCTTTTCTGTCATAGTGAGAAAGCGGGTATTGACGCCGTTTCGGGCCAGGGTCTCCCGCAGAAATTCCCCAAAGGCGTCCTTTCCCACCTTCCCGATAAAGTAGGTCTCGATCCCGAGTCTGGCCAGCCCCACCGCGACGTTGGCCGGGGCTCCTCCAGGAGCCTTCTCAAACCCCGGGGCGTCCTTCAGCGTCACACCGCTTGCGGTGGAAACGAAATCGATGAGGAGTTCCCCAAGGCACAGTGCCTTCTTGTCGAGAGACACCAAAGTCTATCACCTCACTCTGCAATTCTCCGGTAGAACGGAGCCAGTACCGGATAGAGGTCCCGCCAGATACGGTAGAGGTGCTCGTACCTTGCCATAAGGTGCTCATCGGGGAGGACCTTTTCAGTCACTGCCACAGCCCGGGCACAGGCTTCCTCGACGTTCCGGAAGACTCCTCGCCCCACAGCAGCAAGGAGTGCAGCGCCAAACGCTGGACCCTCGTCCACCTTCACGCCAAAGAGGGGCACCTGGTACACCGCAGCCTGGATTTTCCGCCAGAGCGGGCTCTTTGCTCCACCACCGATAGCCCGGACTTCCTCAATGGGGATGCCCATCTCCCGGATGATTTCGAAGGAGTCCCGCATACCGAAGGTCACCCCTTCCATCACTGCCCGGACGAGGTCGTTCTTGCGGTGCTTCAGGGTGAGACCGAAGAAGACACCCCGGGCAAAGGGGTCCGCATGAGGCGTTCGTTCCCCGGTGAGGTAAGGAAGAAAGAGCAGCCCTTCGGCTCCAGGAGCCGATTTTTCTGCCTCTTCACTCAGGAGTTCATATGCATCCTTTTCAAGGAGCATAGCCATGTTCTTCTCTTCAAGCCCTAAAACATCCCGGAACCACCGGAGAGAACCCCCCGCCGAAAGCATCACGCCCATGACATGCCATTTCCCGGGGACCGCATGGCAGAAGGTGTGCACCCGACCTTTTGGATCCACCCGAACCTCGTCGCTAAAAGCAAACACCACTCCCGAGGTACCGATGCTTGCCGAGACCAGCCCGGGCCTCACGATACCTGTACCGATGGCCCCTGCCGCATTATCCCCGCCACCGGCAACCACAAGGACGTCCTCCCGCATCCCCAGAAGCTCTGCGACCTCCCGTTTTATGCGTCCCGTCACTTCAGGCGACTCAAAGGAGGGCGGAAACCAGGAGGGGGAGAAATCCAAAGCCCTGATGAGTTCCTCCGACCACTGTCTTTTGGGAACATCAAAGAGGGAGGTTCCTGAAGCATCGGAGACATCGGTGGCAAATTCTCCTGAAAGCCGGAAACGAACGTAGTCCTTGGGGAGGAGCACCTTAGAAATTCTCCGGTAGACCTCCGGTTCGTTGTTCTTCACCCAGAGGATTTTCGGGGCGGTGAAGCCGGGAAGAACGGGGTTACAGTTAATGCTCATGATGCGCTCAAGACCAACTCTTTCTGTGATTTCCTGGCATTCCCGGGCCGTCCGCTGGTCGCACCAGAGAATCGCCGGGCGAAGAACCTCACCCCGGTCGTTCAGAAAGACCGAACCATGCATCTGGCCTGTGAGGCCGATACCGGAGACATCCCTGGGGTCAATCCCTGAAATCTCTAAAACCTTTTTGAGCGCCTGTACCGTCCCCTGCCACCAGTCTTCAGGATTCTGCTCGGCCCAGTTCGGGCGAGGGGTGTACAGAGGGTACTCGGCCACGCCCTTCCCCCGGAGTTCCCCTTTCTCGTCGATAAGGACAACCTTGCACCCTGTCGTTCCCACATCAATCCCCAGAAAGTACTCCATACCCTCCCTCACCTCCGAAGGTCCTTGAAGGAAAGCTCTCTTTTGAGGAATTGTACCATATTCTCCGTCGCATCTTTTCCCGAGAACTCAAGCCTTTACACTCTCTTGTTCGCAAGATACAATGGAGAAGGGCGAAGAACATGAGCCAGGAAAGTCTTTTGGACCATGTGCTGACGAGGCTCCAGAGCTTTGGACCCCGTCCCTCGGCTTCTCACAAGGAACGAGAATTCCTCCTTTTCGTCCAGGAAACCCTTGACCATCTTGGCCTTCAGACAGAACAGGAGGGCTTCCGGGCACCAGCCACCTACACCTGGGCGTACCTGGTGTTCTGGCTTGGGCTTGCCCAGGCAGGTCTTGTCCTCCCCCGCATTCCGCTTCTTTCGGCCATCTCAAGCCTGGTGCTCCTTGTTCTTGAGTACTTTGAACTCTCAACCTTTCCTCTTGTGAGCTGGCTCTTTCGCTTCCACACTTCAGGCAACGTCCTGGGGAAAAATGGCGAAGACCCGGAGGTTGTCCTCCTGGCCCACGCCGATTCCGCCACCACCTCGATCTTCTTCCATCCCCGCTTTGTCACCAGTCCCCGGGTATCCCTGCTTCTTTTCATCATTGCATCGCTTGCCATTACGGGAGTGAGCGTGCTCGCCGTATTCTTCCCCCTGAAACTCTGGTTCTGGATCGCCCTGCCCTTTGCGCTTTACCTCCTCTTTCTCGCCTTCGGGCACCTCCACCGGGAAGTGGCCATGCCACCCTCCCCCGGGGCAAACGACAACGGAAGCGGCGTGGCCGTGGCGTTAGAGCTTTCGCGAATCCTCAAAGACCAGGGAATCCCTTTCTGGGTTGTGGTTACGGGAGCCGAAGAATCAGGGAACTGGGGAGCTCTGCATTTCATTGCAAAGCATGGGCCGAAACTGCGGGGAAAGCCCATTATAAACCTTGATAACATAGGGAGCGGGAGGCTCACCCTGGCTACTCAGGAGGGTATGTGGAGGATTTACGAAGCTTCACCGGACCTCGTTGCGGAGTTCCGGAAGCTCTCCCTGCCCTTTCTGGCCTTTCGGCCTTACCTTGGGCTTTCTACCGATGCCACCCCCCTCCTTGCCCGGGGATTCACTGCCGCAACCATCATCGCTCTGGGAGAACAGGGATTGCCGGTGAACTGGCACTGGCACACCGACACCGTGGAGAACCTTGCAAGAGACAATCTGGAAAAGGCTGTACAGCTTGTGCTTTCGTGGATAGCGCGCCGCCATGAATCTCCTGCAAAGCGTTGAGCTGCTCCTTGCCATTCAGCGAGTTTCTTCGCCTTTCCTCGACCTCCTCATGCGGGGAATTTCCCTTCTGGGGAGTGAGTTTTTCTACTTCGGTGTCCTCGTCCTCCTTTACTGGAGGACACAGAGAGCCTTTGCCATACGCCTGGCCTTTGTGGTCCTCGTTTCGCTTTATGCGAACTTCCTCCTGAAAGCCCTCTTCGCCCTTCCCCGTCCTGCAGGAGCGGGCTTGCGCATCCTTGAAACCCCTGAGGATTTCTCCTTCCCAAGTGGCCATGCCCAGTCGGTTGCCTCCTTCTGGCTTTTCCTGGCGTTTTCCCTCCGGGAACCCCTCTACTTCTGGCTTTCAGGAATCTTGACGTTTTGTGTCGCTCTCTCTCGAATGTACCTTGGGGTCCATTATCTTGGGGATGTAGTCTTCGGTGCCTTTCTGGGCATGTTCTTCGCCTGGTTCCTCGCCCGGTTTTTCACCAGGGTCTCCCTTCCCACTCTGCGTCCCTGGGCAGCGGGAGCACTGCTTGTTCTGGGAAGCCTGATGCTCTTCCTCTTTGCCCCGACCCCTCCTGCTGTGAAAGTCGCGGGGTCTCTGAGCGGGGCACTCTCCGGGTACTTCCTCACGACACTTCTTGGGCTAAGGGAGAGGCCGCTTGAGCTGAGAGCATACCTCTGGGGAGCGGGAATGGTCCTTGCAGTGTACCTGGGAGGAAAAATGGTCCCGTGGAACGGTGCGCTCTGGCTTTTCGGACGGTACTTCCTAGTGAACTGCTGCGCCACTTTCTTCGTTCCGCTCCTTGTGGAAAGCATGAGGAAACGGAGGGATTGGTAGAGGCCCCGAAACCCTGGATGTTGATTTTTCCAAAAATTTCCTCTCCCGCGGAATAGAAAAAGGGGTGTCGACGGCAAGTACTGCTTTTGCGTTCTGGTGCTGGCGCGATCAACCCGGACGGTGGAGTGGTCTCCTGAAAAGGCGAGGGAAAAAGCTCCAGAAAGAACACAATAATGAGGTTATCCTTGGGAACGCTCAGGGAGAAATTGTCCCGTGGATGATGAGGTGTTGCGCTTCTTCGGATCGAACAGGAGGGTCAGGAGGTGCTCCAAACACTCTGTGAGGTACTTTTCAGGAAATGCGTGGGTCAAGTGTTCTGGAGGTCGTGGTTTCTCAAGGCGCTGAGGAAGAGTGGCTCAGCAGAATCGACCTCAACCTCAAACCCTGGAATTTGTCCGGAAGCATCGGAATGAAGATGAGGGGCTTTTGCAAATCGAACACGATGTCTCAGAAGGAAGCACCACAGGAACTGGAGCAAGAATCCCTGCTCTCCTGGTGACTCATGGAGGAGAACCTGCCTGGCAATGGAGGAAGACCCTTCAGGACGAAAACCCGCGCTAACCAATACCACGGAGGATTATTCTTCTCGTGAACAAGAGTCCCCCACCAGCGCTACCTCCACCTGCTCAACATGGATTGACCCGAGTGCACCTTTGTAAGAGCGTACTATTTGCTCAGGAAGCGCCCTCTGGCGAGAGCATCTCTGCTCCCACAATGAGCTTGACGATCTCATCTGGGGTTGTTTCGGTCTTTTTCTTATCGCCTACCTTGCGCCCTCCACGCAGGACGACAATGCGGTCAGCAACACTGAACACATGGCGCATATTGTGGCTGACGACGATGATCGAACACCCCTTTTCCTTAAGCCGGAGAATGAGATCCAGAACCCGGCGGGATTCTTTCACCCCAAGGGCTGCGGTCGGCTCGTCCATGATGATGATTTTTCCTCCCCAGGGCATTACGCGGCCTATAGCCAGGGCCTGTCTTTGCCCCCCTGAGAGGTACCGCACCGGAGTTCTAAGAGAGGGAATGTCGATACCAAGCTCTCTGAGAGTTCGAACGGTATCGTCCACCATCTTTTTCCGGTCGACGAAGATACCCAGCCGGTCTTTCGTGGGTTCCCGGCCAAGGAAGAAATTCGCCGGAACATCACGAGTTTCAACCAGTGCCAGCTCCTGATAGACCGTTTCGATACCCAGCATCTGTGCATCCCGTGGGCTTCGGATCTGTACCGGGCGGTTGAAAAAGAAAATTTCTCCCCGAGTAGGTTGGTGTACCCCAGCAATGATTTTGATCAGGGTAGATTTCCCAGCACCGTTGTCACCTACTAAGGCCACAACCTCCTGAGGGTAAACGTCGAAATCCACGTCTTCCAGGGCATGCACACCGCCGAAGTACTTGCAGATACCCCGGAGAGAGAGGATGGGCTGGGACACCAAAACGTTGCTGTCCTGACCCTCTGTGCCCATGGAATTCACCCCTCACGCTTTCTTTTTCCTGTACATGTCGATCATAACCGCACCGATGATGACCGCTCCGATTGCCGCTGGTTGCCAGTACGCAGGAAATCCTAAAAGCACCAGGGCATTGCGCAGGATTTGCATGATGGCGGCTCCAATGAGGGCTCCCCAGACATTACCCTCCCCTCCACTCAGGCTAATACCTCCAATAACTGCTGCGGCGATGATGTCGAGCTCATACCCTTGAGCAGCAGTCGGAGCAGCTACACCCAGTCGAGCGGTCATGAGGATGCCCCCGATGCCAGCAAACAATCCCGAGAGTGTGAAGGCAATGATTTTGACCCGATCGACGTTAATTCCAGAAAGTTCCGCAGCATATTCGTTACCGCCCACGGCATAGATATGGTAGCCCAGTTTCGTTCGACCAAGGAGGATTGAACAGAGTATTGCGAAAAGCACCATGAGGATGGCCGGAAGGGGAATTTGCCATATGAGGACACTCACATCGGTTTGCCCCAGGGCAAGAAAGGGCCGGGGGAGATTTCGTATTGGCCACCCTTCGGTCATTCCGTAACAGAATCCCCGGACAATGCTCATCGTCCCCAGGGTTGCGATAAAAGGAGGGAGTTTTGTCTTGCTCACCATGGCTCCGTTTGCAAGGCCAACAAGAAGGGTAATCAGAAGGCCAAGGGTGACCGATAACGCCACGCCGTACTCCCGGACTAAGAACATGCCGGCCACGATGCCAGAAAGCGCCATATTCGAACCGGCAGAAAGGTCAATGCCCCCACCTATGATGACGATGGATTGCCCGAAGGAGGCAATGGCAATCCAGGAAAAGGCCCGCAGAACATTGAAAATATTGGTAGCAGTAAGAAAAGTGCGGGTCAGCAGACTCAAGGTCACCATCATACCGAGGAGGATGATTGAGAGAGCAGCCAGTTGGTTCCGGATAAAGCGGCGTCCAAGACTCAATTCAACGTACCGGGAGACCTCTCCATCAGTGGGCAACAGGCTTGTCTTCTTCATACGAACATCCCCTGGGCAAACACGCAGGATTGCTTAAAAACACCCCTCCCGGGGATCCCCGGGAGGGGTGTTCGTTGCTGGTCACTCCCCCTCAGGGAATGGTGGTGGCAGAGGTTTTGTGAAATCACCCGTCTTCCAGGCCTCGATCATGGCATCAACGTTATGGATAGTGACAATGTCCATGCCGGAGTCGGTCCAGGACTCGAAGCGTTTTCCGTTCACTATGTAGTCGAAGAGCATCTGAATGGTGTCGTATCCCCAGCCCCAGTATTTCTGACCTACAAGGCCCACGAGAAGTCCTTCTTTCAGGTACTCAAGCTCCACCGGCAAGGTATCAAAGGCAACGGTCTTCACTCGGCCAGACTTTGCGGCTTCCTCCCAGAGTGGCATAGAACCCCGCTCTGCAAAGAGTGGCCAAAGGCCCACGAAGAACCATCCGGTCAAGTCAGGGTAAGCCTGCATGACTTCTTCCACAACTTCGACCCCTTTGGAAATGTCATCATAGCACGCTACGGTGGTCACTATTTCGATTTCGGGATAGTTCTTGATCACGTCCTTGAATCCCCGAATGCGTTCCTCAAGGTTCAAAGCTCCCGGAACCCCGGTGAGAAGCGCTACCTTACCCTTTGTACCCATGTAGCGGATAAGGAGTTCTGCAGCGGCCTTGCCACCCTCATAGTTGCTCACACCGAGATAGGTAAAACGCTTGCTCTTGGGTGCATCGGCGTCCCAGGTCATCACCGGGATACCGGCGTCTACAGCCTTGTTAATAACGTCCACAAGAGCATCCGGGTCATTGCAGGAGATACCAATGCCGTCCACACCTTTTGTGATGACATCCTCAACAACCCTGACCTGTTCAGTGGCGTCTGAAGCTACCGACCCCACATAGAGTACTTCTACCTCGTAGTCCGTGGTAGCAGAGAGTTCCTTTGCCTTGGCAAAGGCTCCATCTCGACCCAATTCAAACACGGGATTGTTCAGAGCTTTAGGGATCCAGGCAAAGACGAGTTTCTTCTTCTCCTGGGCAGAAGCAGAGGCAAAAACAACCCCAACCACCAAAAGACACATTAAACACACAAGAACCACAAATTTTGCTTTTCTCATGACTCTCCCTCCTTCTTCAACATCTCGCCCAAACACTTTACCCTACTGTCTGTTCCTTCCTCTCAGCCTCCCTCCTTCAGATTTTTAACCTCTACAGGAAGCTACCACCTTGGACACCAAAAGTCAAGTTGTCAACGGGGCTGGGATATTTACTGCAGGGGTACTTTCCCAATATCTTCGGCCCCTGCTCTTCCGTTATGGGCGCACTCCTACCAGCAGAGGGATGCGACCGTTTCTTCGCGAAGAAACCCCAGACACACCCTCGATCCAGGAACTTAACCTTCACCCTCTGCAGCGGGAATTTCCGGAAGAACTCCTGCCCACTGCAAAGAGTGAGCAGAGAACCTGTTTTTAAAGATACTTTGTTTGTCGGGATTCCCGGGAAATCAAATAGTAGTACTTCCTTGTGAAGCTGGACACGGCAAAAAGCAAAAGTGCGGGTGAAGAAGAAAGTATTCTTCCCCACCCGCGATCACCTATAGCACTTCGAAGAACCTGGTCTCCTCGAACACCCGACCGTACGCGTCCTCAAAGATCACGGTGACCCTGTGGAGGCCTCGTTCCAGATTCTCCGGAAGAGGAGCGATGTACGTGTGGGTGGACCCCTTCATCTGCATCCAGTCAGGAAGCCCTGCGTGCAACCTTGCGGCAAAGGGGTCAACAAGGGACCGGTACTCCATGGGCTGCGGTGGAAGGTCATCAATGGCGCAGAGGACTTTCGAGCGGCTATCGGCGTTGAAGACGTTGGCAAGGACGAAAATCCCGCCAAGCTCTTCTCTGACGAAGACTCCGTCGGGAAATCCGGCAAGGCCCTTCCGGGGGGAGAAAAAGGAGACGTTCATCTGACGGGAAATCCCAAAGGGGTAGAACGTGTCCTTCCAGGTATTCCCGCTGAATTCAAAGACAAAGTACCCTTTGGGAACACCATCGCGGGTATAGGAAAGGGGGATACCCAGATCATCTTTGGGGCCACTCCACCACGAACCACAGGCTGCTCCGGCGATGATCTGGGGGAAGGGGAGATTGGGGCTCCAGTCACTGAAAGCATCGCCGGGGAAGAACCGCTCAATGGTGTGGGTGTGACCGGCAAGGAAGATTGCCTTTCGTCCCTCAAGAAGGGCGAAGAGCTTCTCCCGGTTCTTCACCTGGTGCTTTTCAGCCGCCCGGTCGATGTAGGAAACAAGGGGGATGTGCATGGCAAAGACGATAAGGGCATCTTGAGGAACAAGGGCAAGATCCTTCTCAAGCCAGAGGAGCTCGTCTTCCGAAATCTCACCGTGGTACTCCTTCCCATCCCACATGACGGAGTCGAGGACCACAAAGTGGACCTCCCCGATGTTGAAGGAGTAATAGGTGGGCCCGAGGTAGCGGGAGAATGTTTCGTGCTTTGTAGCATTGTCAGGGGCATCGAAGTTCATATCGTGGTTGCCAAAAACGTACCAGGCTGGAATCCCCATTCCTGCCATGACCTGGAGGTACCGAGGGTAGAGATTCAGGGGGTCGTTAATGTTGTCCCCGAGGACGATAGCGCACCGTGCGCTGGATTGTCGTTTGGCAATGTCGGCAACGATGCTATCCCTGAGGTACTGGATTTCCTGGTGATTCGTCACCTGGGTGTCCCCAAGAACGACGACTGAGAAGTCCTTGCTTTCCTCAACGCGATAGAGAGGGAAGTTCACCTCCTGGGGCAGGGATCCCGTGGGGGCAATGCCGGGGTACTCTCGAATCGCCTCAGGAGACCCACTGGGACGATGGAGGTAGAAGAAAAGCGGGGTATTGTACTCGCTGAGGGGAAAGGTATACCCAGAGGGCTTGGTAACGAAAACAATCATGTTCTCCCGAACAGGGAGCTCATACCGTCCTGCAGCGTCGGTGACGACAACCTCAAGGCCATTTGAGACGGGAACACCGGGAATACCCTGCTCTCCGGGATCCAGAGCACGGTTGCCGTTTGCGTCCTCAAAGACCACACCGCGCACCACGCTCTCCTGGGCCAAAACCACACTCCCAAGGAGTACCACCAGAAGCACAAGGACCACACCTACATACCGCCTCATCGCTTCAACCTCCTTTCGTAAGTTCTACCAGGAGCATAGAACGGCGATGTTCAGGGAGTATAAAGGGGGAGTAAAAAGAGTGAAAGTTCGGTGAAAAAGGTATAATAGGAGCAGAGAGGAGGGTGAAAATGGAGCGGCGAAGACTTGGAAAAACGGACCTCCTGCTTTCGCTTTTTGGCCTTGGGGGGTTCCACCTTGTGGAACTCTTTAAAGACGATGCGGTTCGGCTTGTGCACCTTTACCTCGATCTTGGGGGGAACTACATTGAAACCGCCGAAAGCTACGGCCACGGAGACTCGGAGGCGAAAATTGGTGAGGTCCTCAAAACCCGTCGCCATGAATGCTTTGTGGCCACGAAATCCCAGAAAAGAACGAAAACCGAAGTCCTCCAGTCCCTTGAGGGAAGCCTGAGAAGGCTCAACACCGACTACGTGGACCTCTTCTTCATCCACGAACTCAACCGTTTCGAGACCCTCGAAGCCATCACCGCCCCAGGTGGAGCCTTAGAAGGCCTTGAGAGAGCAAAGCAAGAAGGGAAAGTACGCTACGTGGCATTTTCGAGTCACGTGACTCCTGAGGTCGCGGTGAAAGCCCTTGAGGTCTATCCTTTCGATGCCTTCATGATTCCTCTCAATTACTTTGATCGTTTCAACTTCCCAGGCTGGGAAGTAGAGGTCCTCCCCCTTGCCAGAGCGAAGAATGTGGGGGTTTTGGCCATGAAGGTCTTCGCCGATGGATTCCTCTGGCGTCATCCTGAGGAGGCCCTGCGGTACGTTCTGTCCCTGCCAGTGTCCTGTCTTGTCCTTGGAGCCAACACCGAAGAGTACCTCCGGAAGGATTTCGCCCTCCTTGAGCGCCTCACCCCGATGAGCGAAAGCGAAAAGGAGGAGTGGTTTGCGAAAGCACCGGAACTCGGCCGATACGTCTGTCGCCAGTGCGGAAAGTGCCTTCCCTGTCCCGAGGGCATCGATATCCCCCGGATTTTCCTCCTTGAGGGTCAGTACGACCGGCAGATGAAAGACGACCTCATCCGGGACCCCGCCGAATACGCTCTCCGGGACCGGCTGCGTTTCTGGTTTGGGAACCAGGACTACGCCCAGAGAGAGTACGCGCAACTCTCCCCAGACGCCTCAGCCTGCACGCGCTGCGGGATATGTGAAGAGCGCTGCCCCTATGGCCTTCCAGTGGTGAAGAAACTGGCCATTGCCCACGGCAAACTCACCGACCAGCGCCCACCGGGGTACACCAGAATCTTCTGAGAAGGAGCGAGAGCGATGAAATGGCTCGGTGTGGGTCTTATGATCCTTGGGATGCTTTTCGGAGTGGCCTCGAGCGGAGAAACCGGAAATCCCGGGCAATACGCCCGTACCCCAGAGGAAACGGGAATTCTTGTGCTCCGAGGACTCCGGATTGAAGGAGGAACCGTCCACCTTACTGTTGCGACGAGAGGCTGTACCACCAAAGAGGATGTGGTCGTTCAGGTGGTGGAGAAGGAACTGGAGAGCGACTGCACGCCCTATTACGAGCTCACGTTTTTGCGGGAAACCCCTGATACCTGTGAGGGGGAGCTGCGGGAAGAGTCCCTTGTGTACGACCTTGAGGATGACCTGCACCTTGAGCTTCCCTGCATGCTTTCGGTGACCAATCCCGTGGTGTGCTCTCCTGCGAAAGATGAGTTCCCCGAAGAAACACCCCGGGAGGAAGACCTGACACTACGTGAGGATTTGCGGGATGCTGCCATCTGGGCCGTGAAGGCGGAAATCCAGCGATACCAGGAGAGCGAACACCCCGACAAAGATGCGAAAATCTCTGCTTTAAGGGAAACGCTTGCGCGCCTGCAGAATATGCCTCCTGAGGACTACCCCTTGCCCTCCGAAGAACAACCCCCAGAAAAACCCCCGACAAACTTTGGAGTGCTCCTCCCACCGGAAATCCGCGAGGTCGACGTGGTGTCCCCACCCCAGAGGCCTGGGGACCTCCTTGAGGTGGTGGGGATGACCCGCTCGGGTCCTTTCTACCACGTGGCCGGCATCCGGGGAAGAGACTTCTCGGTCTTTGCGCCGTCCTCGCAGTACCGGCTGAAGCTCTATCTCGTGTACCGGCGGGAGTACTTCCTGGGTATTCCCAACTACTACGTTTACATCGCCTCCTGGGAGGAGCGCTGAAAGAAGTCCTGGACCTTCTTGAGTTCTTCCCGAATGGGGATTTTCTGGGGGCAGCGTTCTTCACACACACCGCATTCAACGCAGTTTTCCGGACGCTCCTCAGGTCTCAGAAAGTGGAAGTACGTTCTCCTTGCCCCCTCAAGATCCCGGAACTGGAAGACCCGGTTGTAGAGGCCAAATACGAAGGGGATGTTCACTCCCTGGGGACAGGGGAGGCAGTAATGGCAGGTGGTGCAGGGGATGGGAGCAATACCCCGGAGGATTCGCCGCGCCTCCTCAAGGGCCACAAGGTCTTCAGGGCGCAGGATACCTTCGTGCGCAAAGGAAGCCGTCTCGATGTTCTCCTCGAGTTCTCTCATGGTGCTTGCACCGCTGAGCACCGTCGTCACTTCTTTCTGGTTCCAGAGCCACAGAAGCCCCCAGGCTGCAGGAGTCCAGTTTCGCCCAGTTGCGGCAAGACGCCTCCGGACCTCTTCCGGAAGCCGGACGAGCTGTCCCCCTTTGAGGGGTTCCATGACAACAACGGCAAGGCCCTTTGAAGCGGCGTAGCGAAGGCCTTCCTGTCCTGCCTGGAAGTCTACATCGAGGTAGTTGTACTGAATCTGGCAGAAAGTAAAGGGGTAGGTGTCGATGATGCGTTTGAACGTCGCCAGGTCGTCGTGGAAGGAAAAACCCAGGTATCCGATGTCCCCACGAGCTTTGGCTTGCTCTGCCCACTCAAGCACCCGGCACTTCAGCACCGTCTCCCACCGGTTCCGGTCAAGGGCGTGGAGGAGGTAGAAGTCCACGTGGTCTCGTCTGAGGCGCTTCAGCTGTTCCCGGAGGTACTTCTCCGGATGTTCGCAGGCCTCTAAAAGCCAGGTGGGGAGTTTCGTGGCGACTTTTGCCCGTTCACGATACGTCCCCTGGAGGGCCTTCCCAACCACAACCTCACTCATCCCCTTGTGGTAGGGATAGGCGGTATCGATGTAGTTCACCCCGTGGTCGATGGCGTAGTGGATCATCGCCGTGGCCTGGGCTTCGTCGATGCTGCCTTCGTCGTGAGGGTCCTGAAGGGGAAGGCGCATGGCGCCAAGACCGAGAATCGACACCTGAAAATCCAGGGGGCCAAACTTCCGGTACTGCATCGCTACACACCTCCCGGGAACGAGAAAGGTCGATGCCCATTATACTCTTTTGAGGTGGAGAAGGGAATCACTGCCAGAACCCCCACTGTGGTGAGAGTGTTTCCGAAAAGGTGGTAGAGGAAGACTCCCTGTGGTAATATAGTCTTACACGGAAAAGCAGAAGGAAACATTGATTCACTCATACCGAAGGGAGGAAAAAACCATGGCCCAGACTCTGGGAGTCATCGTCGGCAATCGGGGGTTCTTCCCGGATGAGCTTGCCAGAGAAGGTCGGGAAAAGGTGCTCGCTGTCCTCGAAGACATGGGGTTTGACGTCGTCACTCTAAGCCCTGGGGACACAAAATTCGGAACGGTGGAGACTTTCGAAGATGCAGAAAAATGTGCCCGTCTCTTTGACCAGTACCGAAAAGACATAAGCGGTATTATCGTGACCCTCCCGAACTTTGGCGACGAAAAGGGTGTGGCCTATGCCATTCGTCTTTCGGGGCTCAACGTTCCGGTGCTCGTCCACGCTTTTCCGGACAGAACCGACTTGCTTGATGTGAAACACCGACGAGACAGTTTCTGCGGTAAACTCTCGGTGTGTAACAACCTGAAGCAGTTCGGTATCCCCTTTTCCCTGACGACGTACCATACGGAGGACCCGGACTCTGAGGTCTTCCGTAAGGACATCGAGTGGTTTGCCGGAGTCTGCCGGGTGGTTCAGGGCTTTAAGAACCTCAAAGCTGGAGCAATTGGTGCCCGTCCGAATGCTTTCAACACTGTGCGGTTCTCGGAGAAAATCCTCGAGCGCCATGGAATCTCCGTTGAGGTTGCCGACCTTTCGGAAATCATCGGTGCCTGCGAACGCCTCCAGGACGGTGACCAGAAGGTTCAGGAGAAACTCGCCGAAATCAAGGGGTACCTGGATACCTCCGGAGTCCCAGAACAGGCTCTGGTGAAAATCGCCAAACTCGCCGTGGTCCTTGACGAGTGGATTGCCCGGACAGGAGTTCGTCTTGTGGCCATCCAGTGCTGGACGTCCATCGAAGAGAACTTCGGGATTATGCCCTGTACAGCGATGAGCATGCTGAGTGAGCGGCTCATCCCTGCAGCGTGCGAGGTGGACCTCACTGGAGCCTTAGGCATGTATGCACTGCAGCTTGCTTCCGGGAAACCCTCCGCCCTTGTGGACTGGAACAACAACTTCAACGATGACCCGGATAAGGCCATCCTCTTCCACTGCAGCAACTTCCCGAAGTCGCTCCTTCGAGGTATCCGCATGGGGTACGGTGACATCATCTCTTCCACCCTCCCCAAAGAACAGACCTACGGGACCTGCTATGGCACCATTCCTGAGGGACCCGTGACGCTCTCGCGCCTTGCCACCGACGATACCACAGGAAGCATTGTCGCCTACGTCGCCGAGGGAGAGATCACTCAGGATGAGGTGAAAACCTTCGGTGGCATTGGTGTCGTGAAGGTTGAAGGGCTGCAGGAGCTTCTCGCCTTCCTCTGCGAGAACGGTTTCGAGCACCACGTGGCCATCAACCTCGCCCACGTGGGAGAAATCCTCGTTGAGGCCTTCGACAAGTACCTCGGATTCGACACCTACTGGCACAACGAAGCATAAAAAAACACCCCGGGCGAAAGCCCGGGGTGTTTTTTTATCCGGTGATGATGAGGAGAACGAGGAAAAAGAGGGTCCCCACCGTTGCCACCGTAAGGGGGAGGAATTTCTCCACAAAGCGCACCCAGAGAAGGTGCACCGCAAACATGATGACCACACCGATGAAAATCCGGTCCCAGAGATTGCTCCGAAACGGGAGTATCCGCACTGGAATCCCTCCTAATCCTTCACCGCACCAAAGGTCAGTCCGGCGATGATGTGCCGCTGGGCAATGCCGATGAAGACCACCGCTGGAATGAGGCACACCACCGATACGGCGGCCATCTCTCCCCAGTTGGTGCCGATGACCGTCACAAACTCAGCAAGACCGGTGGTGATGGTCCGGGCATTGACGCTCGTGAGAATGGCGGCAAAAAGGTACTCATTCCAGGCAAAAATCCAGGTGAGAATGGCAGTGGTCATGATGCCGGGTTTGGCAAGGGGCAGGATAACGTTCCAGAGCACCCCCAAGAGGGAACACCCATCGATGTAGGCAGCTTCATCGAGTTCTTTCGGAATCGAATCAATCATTCCTTTGAGAAGCCATATGGCAAAGGGCAGGTTGAAGATGCAGTAGAGGAGAATCATCCCGATTCGGGTGTCCCGAAGACCTAAACGGGTGAAGATGAGGAAGAACGGCACGATGAACACCGCCGGAGGGGCCATACGGTTTGTGATGGTCCAGAAAAAGAGGTTACTTGAGCCCGGAACTCTGAAGCGAGAGAAGGCATAGGTGGCAAGGATAGCTAAGGATACCACAAGGAGGGTGTTCCCGGAAGCAATGATGAGGGAGTTCACAAGATACCGTCCGTAGATATCCCGGAAGAACGGACGGTAGTAGTTGAAGGCGTAGAAGCTCGTTTGAATTAGCTTTGGTCCAGAGAACACTTCAAGTTTCGTCCGGGCCGAGACCACGAACATCCAGTAGATGGGAAAGAGTGTGAATGCAGCGATAAGGATGCACACAAGGTACACCAGGACAAGTCGCAGGGTCTTCCGCTGCATCCTACGTCGCCTCCTGGGAAGAAGAAATAAAGGTCATCAAAAGCCAGCACATGACGATGGTAAGGTAGAGCAGAAAGAGGGACATGGCAGAACTGTAACCGTACTCCATGGACTGCAGGACAAGCCGCACCAGGTGGATGCTCACGTAACGTGTCGCCGTTCCAGGACCACCGCTTGTCAGCATCCAGACCTCGTCAAACACCCGGAAGGTGTCCATGATACGGATGAAAAGCGTGGTGAGGATAACAGGCTTTAAGAGGGGTATCGTAATGTACCGGAAGACCTGCCAGCGGTTTGCTCCATCGACAAGGGCTGCTTCGTAGGGTTGCTTGGGCAGAGCCGAGAGACCGGCCATAAAGGTCAGCACCACAAAGGGCGTCCAGTGCCAGATATCCACAAGGACGGTGGTGAAAAAGGCCTGGGTGGGATTCACCCGATGTTGTACTCGATACCGAGTTTACGAAGGTAAAAGGGAATGGGGCCAATGTCGGGGTTCATGAGAAGCACCCACATGCTCCCGATGGTAATGGGAGCCATGGCCAAAGGCAAGGTCATGATGGTCCGGAAAAGCCCCTTCCCCCGGAACTCGAGCGTAAGAAGATTGGCAATAAGAAGCCCAAGGGGTAATTCAATCCCACAGCAGAGGACGACAAAGGTCAACCCCAGGCGAAGGGACTTCAGGAAATCCGCATCAAAAACGAGTTTCCGGAAATTGTTGAACCCGGTATACACCATCCCCACACGGGAGAACACGTTGTACTTGAAGGCACTCAAGTACAGGATGTAGATGACCGGAACGACACCTATGGCGAACATCAAAAAGAGTGTGGGGGCCAAAAGCCCCCACACCTGTGCTTTTCTCTCCCTCACCGCTTAACCTCCATCAATACCCGAGTTCCTGCATGAGTTCGTCGACTTCCTTGGCCAGGTTGTCGAGCGCCTCTTCAGGCGAAACTTCTCCAGCAACAGCCTTCGAGATCCACTTGAGGTAGAGCTCGTTCAGCGGACGGTGCATGGGCAGAGCGGGAGCACCGGCAAAGAGGTAGCCATAATCCTTGAGGAGAGTGAAGTAGCCACCCATCTTGGCATCGAGTTCCTTGATGAGCGGGTCTTCAAAGGTGGACTTGCGGACGACTCTTGTGGCAAGGCGGGCAAATTCAGGCTGCCACTCTTTCCGGGCACACCACTGGATGAAGAGCCAGGCTGCCTCTTTGTTCTTGGAGCTGTGCGGAATACCCAGGGCACCACCGTCGTAGTAGCCGATGTACCCTTTCCCGGCCTTTGCCTCGTCCATCACCCCAGGAGCTGTCGGCGGCAGGGCGACACCGATCTTCCCGATGACGGCCGAGCGGGTTTCGTCCTGGGCCAGCCACCCGAGATTCTCAAGGTAGATGAGACCCTGGGCAACCTTTCCGGCACCAAACACTGCTGCGGTTTCATCCCAGGTGTAGGTGCGAACTCCCGGAGGTGCATACTGGAGCATGTCCACGTACCAGCGGAGAGCCTTCTTCGCCTGGTCGCTGTTGAGGGTACCACCGTTCTCAACGCTTGCTCTCATCTTCTCAAGGTTAATACCCCAGTTGTAGATACCCCAGGCCGGCCAGATGCTCTCGCACATCTCATAGGCCACACAGGGATGGGTCTTGGCCTGAGCGATGTGGCCATAGAGCTCAATGCCCTTTTCCTTTCCGTACTCGGTGAAGAACTTGGCGATATCCGTGTACTGCTCCCAGGTGGTGGGCACGGCAAGGTCGTATCCGTACTTTGCTTTGAAGGCTGCCTGGATTTCGGGATCCTCAAAGAGGTCCTTCCGGTAGATGTACGACTTCAGGAAGGCTTCAAAGGGAATGGCGTAGATGTTACCCTTTTCGTCCTTGAAGTAGTTGATGAAGCTTGTGAAATCATCGACATCGAAGTTCGGCTCGGTAATGGCGGAATTCTGGATGAAAGGCGTGAGATCGGTCAACCAGTTCTGGGCAAGGTAGGCGTAGATAATGTCCTGCTCGACGTAGATGAAATCGTAGATACCTGCACCGGTCTGGAGGTCCTGGATGGACTTGTTGTACATCTCGTCCCAGGAGGTTACCTCAAACTGCACCTTGATGCCGGTGAGCTTCTCAAACTCCGGAGCTGCCACCTCGACCATGGCCTTTGAAGGCGGTGTGCTCTCGGAAATTCCCTTGATGACCACACCCTTGTAGGGCTCAGCAGCCTTCTGCCACCACTCAGGATTCGCCACTTCCGCAAACACCGCTGCACTCCCAAGAACAAGGAGCGCCACAACCAAAAGACCAACGAGCTTCTTCATACGAACACATCCCCCCATGCTCTGATTTCAACTGTCAGAAAATCGATGGGAATCGGCAAAGACAGGAACTTTTGCTCTCCTCTCACCCCCCTCACCATATCGTGTATCCACCGTCCATAACGAGCACGCTTCCTGTAAGGTACGAGGAAGCGGGAGAAGCCAGAAAAACACAGGGACCTTTGATTTCCTCGGGACGGCCCAGACGCCCCATGGGCGTGAGCTTTTTCCAGAGCTCCCCATACTCAGGACGCTCTTTTAAGAGGTCAGCCACAAGCTGGGTCTCCATGTACCCGGGGGCAATGGTGTTCACCCGGACGTTGTACGGGGCCCACTCTGCAGCAAGGGATTTCGTGAGCATGATGACTGCAGCCTTTGAGGCGTTGTAATGCGCCTGAGCCTGGGGGGTGTTCACGATGATTCCCGACATGGAGGAGATGGTGATGATACTCCCTTTGCGGCGTTTGATCATTTCCCTTCCTGCCGCCTGGCAGGCAAAGAACACCCCATTGAGGTTGATGTCGAGAACCCTCTTCCAGTCCTCTTCGGGCATGTCCTCGGCCTTCATCCACTGCCCGACTCCGGCGCAGGCCACAAGGACATCCACCTTTCCGAAATGCTCCACAGTCTTTTGCACCATCGCTTCCACTTCGGCCTTTTTCGTCACATCCACCTTCACGGCTAAAGCGGAAACGCCAAGGGTACGAAGGTGCTCGACGACTTTCTGGGCTTTCTCCAAGTTGAGGTCAGCTACCACCACAGAGGCTCCGGCTTCGGCAAGGCCGATGCACATCTGCTCCCCAAGACCCTGTGCTCCACCGGTGACGACGGCAACTTCTCCATCGAGGCGAAAGAGGTCGAGGACAGACACCACATCTCCCCCTTAAACCGCAAAATGGTCGGGGCGAGCCGATTTGAACGGCCGACCACTCGCACCCCAAACGAGTGCGCTTGCCAGGCTGCGCCACGCCCCGACGCATTTTTATTGTAGCACAAACATCTCCACTGTCAACGGAACCAGAAGAGCCTCTGTAAGTTTATTCTCAGAGCCTGGCAGGCTTAACCTGAAAAGAGCGCCTTGGAGAAAGACGATGGCGGTTATCTCTTCCCTGCCCTCTCCTAACTCGCCCGGGGTCCGTCACCAGGACCTATCACACTGCCGCCTCGAGGCAACCGACCTCCCCTCCCCAGAGGGATGTTGACGAAAAACGTTGAGGCCTATTCATCCCTGAGGAACGGCTCAACCTTACCTGGACTCCCCCAATACATCCCGCCCGAGAATACGCCGTAACTTCCTGGACCCCCTCAAGAAAGGTGGTCTCTCAGGAATAGCCTTGCCGGCACCAGGTTATATACCGGAAAAATACCGGGAGGACTGAACAGTGTACGGGGTGAAGGCCAGAATCTGGCTCCTTACAGGACTCATTCTTTGTACTTTCGCAATCCCGGTCGAGTCTCTGGAAGTGGGGAGTAGAGCCCCCCTTTCACGGTTACCCCGATGGAGAGCCCTTCAGCCAGGAACAGCTTTTGGGGAGGCTGAGCATGATTTTTCAAGTATGCACTTGCAGACCTCCACAGCGTGCATCACTTGCTCCTTGAGGACCTCCAGGTTTTCCAGATCATTGACGCTTCAGGCGCCAACCTCTTTACCCGGAGCATCTGGAAAAGGAAGCTCTGGGAGAACGCTCGAAGGTATGGTGTTACGCTTTACGCTGACTGGAGCGGAAAAATGCGCCGTGACTTCGGTCCTCATCCTAAGCTGAGTAACATCCTCGTTGTTGATGCTGAAATACCCCCGACCAGATTTCCAAGGCATTCATATTTCCTCAGAGCAGAAGGAAACTCGATGGTGGAGGCGGGGATCACCCTGGGGAGCTTCGTGCTCTTTTCTCCGAACCTTGAGGTGCAGTCGGGGGACATCGCCGTGGTGGAGGTGGGAGAGGTATTCCAGGAAGCCGATAACAATTTGCGTCAAGGTAGGTTCCGGGTTTTTCGTGACATGAGAGACTGCAAGCCGGATGAGTAAAGGAAATGAGTATTAGGAAATGGGAAAATGGAGAAGATTTTCAAAATATCCCGGTGATAAGTTGACACTATCATTCCTCTTTTTGCCGTTCTGCACTTGTGCTACACTAACCGGCGAGCGGAAGCTTCGGGCAGCACTTTGGGGAGAATGCTGTAACTCGCTGGGGAAACCGCGAGGGAACTAGCAGGGAAGAAGTGACCCAGAATGGAAGAAGACCTTGCAAGATACGTAACCCCTGAAAAAGAAGGCAGGTTACAATACTTACTCTTTATCGACGAGAGTGGTACGGAGTGCTGGAACCCAAGGATGTCCCACGACATCAATGAGCGCCTTTTGTGCTTAATAGGCGTGATCGTACGGAGCGATTACTATCACAACGTTTTCGAAGGAGAACTGCTGAACCTGAAAAAAGACGTTTTTGGCAATCCGAATATCATTCTCCACACAAACGAGATCGTGAGGAGAAAAGGACCGTTTTCGACTCTCAAGGATGATAAGACAGATGACAAGTTTCAAGATCAACTTAAACGTTTGCTCTCAAATAGCGACTTTACAGTGATTGCCATCGGCATTGATAAAGATAACCATCACGTCCGGTACCAAGAAAGAGCATTAAACGCTTATTACTACTGTTTCCTAATGCTACTTGAAAGGTTTGTGTTCTTCCTGGAAAAGAGAAACGCTGTGGGCAGGGTATTCGCAGAGGCTCGCAACAAAGAAGCAGACAAGAGACTGAACAACCGCTACAGGCAACTATTCGTCGAGGGTACCTATTATGTCACAGCATCCCAATTTCGAGGGAGAATTCAGAACAAGGATAAAATTCTCTTTAGAACCAAGACTCACAAGGTGGCCGGTTTAGAAGTGGCGGATATATTGAGTCGATTCGCTAAGAAAGACGTTTTTAGAGGGTATTACTCCATCAACACTAAATGGGGCACTCGCCTTGAAGAGGACATAATCCAAATTATCCAGAAAAAATACGACAAATCTCCGAATGGAGCAATAGACGGATATGGAAGGAAACTGATTCTCTAAAAAAGAAGCGGCACGCCAAAGCGTGCCCTTCACCAGCCTTTGGCCGGTAACCCTCCGGATACCCGGATTGCTCTTACAATACCATGAAAGCGATAGGATGTCAATACCCTGTACGGGTTCATATCATGTGGGACACTCAACAAATCCAGTATCCCTCAGGTACTCCCAGGGCTCCTCTCCCCAAGCTCCAGTGTGGTCTTTTCCTATTCTCCACCTCTTCCGTCCGCTTTTCGCGGTGGAACCTCGTGTTCCAAGGTCCACCTCATCCTCATAGTGCGGGGAGAACCCTCCCGGAAGGTTCGGTTGCACCGTTCCACCACTCCACGGATATGGGAGACCTTGGAGGAAGGACGAAGAGTTTAATGCCGTATTCCTTACAGGCCTTCTCAAACTCCCCATAGAATTCACTCCCTCCAGTACCTCCTGGCCCGCACTGGAAAGGGGTACCTTTCGGAGTTCCTCGAGGAATACCCTGGAAAGATTCTCGTGGCTTGAGCATGGAGGGAGGAATAGGCCCACCGCAAGACGAGGTCTCCGGCAGGAATTCCCTATACACCTTTCCAGGAAGGGGACGGATGTCCAGAGTGTCGATGGCGGCAAGATCCCGGGGGATACCACCTCGGAGTCTTGGGGCTTTCTCTGAGCATGGGGTCTTTGATTCCCCCGTGGGCTTTTTGTGGCAGAAACCCTCCTCGGTTTTTCTCCCTCTTTGAGGAGACCCCGGGTCTTGAGATACCTGAGGATCCTCCCCACGGTGGAGGAAGAAGCGGTGAAACCCTCTCTCCTGAGGAGGACGGTGAGCTTCCCTTTCCCCAGGAAGGGGAATTCCTCCCGGAGTCTTTGAATCCTCTCCACAAGCTCCGGTGTCCACTGGGGCTTCCGGATCTTTTTGGGTCTTCTGGACCTGCTTTCCGGGCTTTTGAGGTTTCTGGGGTTGAACTTTTTCTTCCACCGGTATCACCCTCCAAAATCCCAAAAGCGGATGATTCCTTTCCTGTGAACCTGACCACATCCCGATGGCAAGGCAACCATATCCCCGGACGGGCGAGGTCAGGGAGAAAAACTTCATGATCGGGGAGCCCGGGGATGGAGAATTGAAAAATACCCCGTGGGAGGCTGACACCATCGAACGAGAGGACAGGGATTGACGAAAGAGGAGGAATAGAGTATTCTTGGTATGTAAACGTTTACTTCACAGGAGCAAGAACGATGGACAAAAAACGGACAGGAAAGGTCACTATAAAAGAAGTGGCGCAGCGCGCTGGCGTCTCCACGGCGACGGTCTCCCGGGTTGTGAACCGAAGTGGTTTTGTCAGTGAGGAACTCACCCGGCGCGTTTTCGAAGCTATGCGGGAACTCAATTACTTCCCAAACCGCTTGGCCCGGAGCCTGAAGAAACAGCGAAGTTTCGCTGTAGCGTATCTTGTTCCAGACATTGACAACCCCATCTTTGCCAAGGTTGTCCGGGGCATACAGGACGTGATGGAAGGGTTTTCCTATGACGTTTTCATTTACAATACCCGCTTTTCCGACAGCGCACTCCTCAAGCAGCTTGGCAACCTCCTTGAAAACCATCCCCAGGGAATCATCCTGAGCGCCTGGCACAGCGAAAAGGTCAGGGAGGCTGTGGCCCTCATCCAGAGAGTTGGCCTTCCCCTTGTGATTGTCCATTCCCCCCGGGATATTTCCGGAGTCGATGCTATTCTCCCTGATGATGTCCAGGGAGGGTATGAAGGAACGAAATACCTCCTCTCTCTGGGGCACAGGCACATCCTCTCCCTGGGAGTTCAGGGAAGTGTCACAAGCACCCTGCGGGGTGAGGGATACAGAAAGGCTATGGTTGAGGTTCTGGGTGCCTGCGACGAATGTCTCGTGGTTGTCGCTCAGAGCTTCTCTCCCCAAGATGGCTACCAGGCGGTATCGAAAGCCCTGAACAGAGGACTTCAGCCCACAGCTATCTTTGCCCACAGCGATTCCCTGGCTCTTGGCGCCTTTGAGGCAGTGTACGAGAGAGGATTGAGAGTCCCCGAAAACATCTCGATTATGGGTTTTGACGGGGCTTACGCTTTCTGTACTGTTCCCAAATTGACCACTATGGTCATCCCAAACTACGAAATGGGGAGGAGAGCAGCAGAAAAGCTTTTGCAGAGAATCCAGGGGATAAACCATCCTCCTTCCCAGGAACTCCTCGCACCTACGCTCTCTCCTCAGGGATCCACAAAAGCGAGAGAAGGAGAGCCGTGAGTAAGGAATAAGTGTGTCAGCATGGAAAAGGAGAGATGAACGATGAACAACAATGGCATGACTCCAAAGGAACGATTCTTCGCCTGCCTTAAGAAGGATAAGTATGACCGGATACCTGTCCTCGCCTATCACTTCCTGCTTCCTCGAGGGGAACTCGAACGCAAATTCCGCGAGGCAGGCTGTGGCCTACTTACGGGGGTACCTATATACGATCTGGTGTTCCCCTCTAACATCGTTGTAGAGGAGAAACGCTTCTGGGAGGGTAACGAGCGAGTTATCGTAAGAACGTATACTACCCCTGTTGGATCACTCCGCGAGTTAGCTACAATAGGGCCTTACGAAAGCGAATGGAAGCGAGAACATTTCATCAAGAAGCCCGAAGATTACAAAGTTGTAGCATATCTTCTTGAAAAAGTTACTTTCAAAGAAAAAATAGAGGATTTTCTCCGTGCTGATTATGAAATGGGTGGAGATGGAGTAGTTGTGCCCATGTTGCCACTTTTCGAACGCTCTCCATTCCAAAAGATATTGATCGATCTTGCCGGTCCAGAGAGAACACTCATTGACCTCTACGATCAGCCGCAGGAATTGGAAACACTAATGGAGTGCTTTCTCTGGAAACTCGAGGAAGCCATAGACATCTATCAACAGTTACCAGAAAAGCACATTTTCTGGTGGGTAGACAACGTAACCGCAGATCTTACCACTCCCCAGTTATTTAAGAACTTTTGCCTGCCCGTGTATCAACGGTACTTAGCTCCTCTCCGAAAAGAAGGGATCTTTTGCATGATCCATCTTGACGGAAAACTGAGGGCTCTTAAAGAACTCATTAAAGAAGCCCCGATAGATGTTGTGGAATCCTTTACTTTCCCTGAACAAGGAGGTGATCTAACGGCAGAAGAAGCACACGCGATGTGGTGTGATAAAGTAATCGCGGCCAATATCCCGGCAAACTTAGCGTACGCAAACACAGAAGGAATTAAGGAATTCTTTAGGAGTATTTTTGAAAGGAGGTGGTCCCAAGAGAGGTTCATTTTAGAGCTCAGTGAAGATCTGCCAAGAGAACACCTGGGCAAGGTCATATCAGCGCTTTTCAGAGTTCTTCAAAACTCGAAGAAGGAGGGATATTGATGCGGAAGGCCATCCTTTTTGTCACCGTTCTTACCCTTTTAGCAGGGATCTCAAGTAGTGTCGTAGGTGCAGGTGCAAAAGAAGAGATCACTATCTCCATGTGGACACATGACAATCTCTACGTGGAGTTTTTCACAAGACGAGGCGAGGAATGGGCCGCTATACACCCAGAGTACAAGGTTAATTTTGATTTTGTCCAGATTCCCTATGACCAGCTCTGGCCCAAAATTTTGACCGCCCTTGCAGCAGGAAAAGGCGTTCCGGATCTAATTGGAATAGAAATCAACGCCTTCTCACGCTTTATGAAAGGAGATATCGCCGAAAAAACCTTGGTTGATCTTACCCCTCTCATTGGCGCAGAAAGAGAGAAATTCCTGCGCTGGGAACCATACATGTACAAAGGAAAAATCTACGGTATTGAAAGTGCTCTCTGTCCAGTGGTCTTCTACTACCGGAAAACAGTTTTTGACGAAGCAGGTATCACCACTCCCCTCGAGACCTGGGAGGAGTTTGTCCAAGCGGGTCGCAAGCTAAAGGAAAAAGGTTATTACATTGCAGCTGTCGAGAGTAGTGGAGATGCTCCACATCATTTTCTCGCTCTCTACTATCAGCAGGATGGAGCGATTTTCGATAGCGAGGGCAATCTAATGGCCGAGGATGACCCCCGGGCAATACAAGCACTTCGCTTGCTGCAGGAAGGGGTTCAGGAAGGCATCTTATGGCCCACCTCGTCATACTATGGTGCTCCCCATTTTGCTGCTCTCAAGGAGGGCAAGGTCGTAGGAAACTACATGCCTGATTGGTGGTCAGTGTACTACCAGAAACCCCAGGTTCCTGAACAAGCAGGGGAGTGGAGAATTCAGCTTTTGCCAGCCTGGCGAACAGGAGGACGTCGCAGCAGCACCGCAGGAGGGACAGGATTTGCAATTACGAAATACTCAAAGAACCCGGAGTTAGTCTTTGACTTCCTGCATTACACCTACATGACCAAAGAGAACCAAATTAAGCGTTTCCTAGAACTCCAGTATTTCCCAACAATGATCGAAGCCATAACCGACCCACGAGTAACAGAATTTTCTGATCCCTACTATGGTGGACAGAACGTAGGAAAAGTTTTCTCAGAAGCTGCACTCCAGGTCCCAACCCAGTGGCAAAGCCCATACTGGTCCGAAGCCATGCAAACCCTCTACAAGGAGGCGGTAACTCCGGCTCTGGCCGGCAAAAAAATGCCGGAACAAGCCATAAAGGACGCGGTCTCCAAGATCCGAGAGCTTATGAAATAAATCAAAATCAAAAAGCCCCCTCTGGAAGCTTCCAGAGGGGGACAGGATGGGGTGAAAGACTTGCGGAACCCAGGTCGCTGGTGGAGCAGAAATCAGCAGAGAGTCATTCCCTATCTTTTTATACTACCTTTCTATATACTGTTTGCCATCTTTATGGTTTATCCAATCTGTTTTGGTCTTTACCTCAGTCTCCACGAATGGTCAGGTATTGGTGATATGCTCTTCGTGGGCTCAGGGAACTACTTAAATCTGTTCAGAGACCAGGATTTTCGCCTGGCACTCCTTAATACCTTCTGGTATATGGGAGCCAGTCTTGTCATTAACCTCGTGTTTTCGCTGTTACTGGCAACAATGCTCAATTCTACCCTGGTGAGAGGAAGGAAAATCCTTCGTACAATTTACTTTATTCCGATAGTCACTTCCATAGTGGCGGCTGCAATCGTTTTTACACTTTTCTATGACCGCGATTACGGACTTTTTAATCTGCCTCTCATTCTTTCCGGCAGAGCTCCTCTTGATTGGTTGGGAGATGTCTCTCTTTCCAAGCTCGCAGTTATCGGGCTCATTGCTTGGAGATGGACTGGCTTCAACATGGTTTACTTCCTAGCAGGATTGCAATCTATCCCCCCGTTGCTTTACGAAGCTGCTCTGATTGACGGAGCCAATGCGCTACAGCGCTTCTTTAGAATCACCCTTCCTCTACTAAAGCCGATTATCCTGTTTGTGACGGTCATTACCCTCACCGGATCCATTCAGGTTTTCGAAGAACCTTATGTACTAACCGGAGGAGGTCCGGCCGATTCGAGTATGAGCGTCGTCATGTACCTCTTTCGAACCGGCATGGAATATCTCAGATTGGGCTACGCAGCAGCCATAGGATTTTTCCTCTTCGGAACGGTGTTCATCTTTTCCTGGATACAAATGAACCTTATGGGTATCTTTGGAGAAAGGGAGCTATAAAGCTCTGGGAGGAACGAAAAAGTGAAAAGAGAAAAGGGCACATTAATCTTACGTATTGTAATACACCTCTTCTTGATTGTGGGGGCGGGATTCATGCTACTTCCCCTTATCTGGTGCTTATCTTCTTCCTTCAAAACCTCGGGAGAAATTTTTACCTATCCTCCAACACTCCTTCCCAAGGACCCTACTCTCAGCAATTACACAGAGCTCTTTTCAAGATTTCCCTACGGAAAATGGTACCTGAACAGCATCGTGTACACCGTATTGCTCACCACGCTTTCGGTTTTCTTCTGTTCCTTAGCCGGCTTTGCTTTCGCGAAATACCGCTTTGCACTGCAAAAACCTCTTTTTGCCATTGTTCTTGCCGCACTCATCGTCCCCTTCCAAGTGGTACTTATACCACTTTACGTCACTATTACGAAATTGGGGTGGATGAACACCTACTATGCCCTAGTAGTTCCCTTTATGGCTTCACCCTTTGGCATATTCCTCATGCGCCAGTTTATGGTAACGAGTATCCCAACCGAAATAATAGAAAGCGCCCGCATTGATGGATGCAGTGAGCTTGGAATCTTCCTAAAGATCGTTCTGCCCCTTAGCCAACCAGCCCTCGGTGCATTCGCCATTTACCAGTTTGTATTCTCCTGGAATAGCTTCCTTTGGCCACTAATTGTTCTCAACGAAACATCAAAATACACACTTCCAATAGGTCTGCAAAGCCTTTTTGGGATATTTTACCTCAAAGAGTTTGGGATACTCATGGCGGGATCGGCTTTAATGATTGTTCCTGTAGTGACCGTGTTTGTGTTCATGCAACGCTATTTCGTGTCCGGACTTACTGTAGGTGCCGTAAAAGAATAAAAGCTCAAGGGGGTTGAGGAAATGCGTGCATTCCCGGAAGACTTCCTTTTCGGTGTGGCTACGGCTTCGTACCAGATTGAGGGGGCCTGGAATGAGGACGGAAAGGGGGAGAGCATCTGGGACCGCTTCGCCCACACCCCGGGGAACATCCTCGACGGCACCACAGGAGATGTGGCCTGTGACCACTACCACTGCTTTGCAGAGGATGTGGCCCTCATGCAGGAACTCGGCGTTAGTGCCTACCGTTTCTCCATCTCCTGGCCCAGGGTTTTGCCCTCAGGGAAAGGAGCGGTGAACGAGAAGGGTCTTGCCTTCTACCGCAGGCTCATCGAGAAGCTCAAGGAGGCGGGGATCAAACCCGTTGTCACCCTCTACCACTGGGACCTCCCCCAGGCCCTCCAGGACCGGGGAGGATGGGAGAGCGAGGAGACCGTCGAGGCCTTTGCAGAGTACGCCCGGTTGCTTTTTGCGACCTTCGGGGACGATGTACACCTCTGGATCACCCACAACGAACCCTGGGTGGTGGCCTTTCCCGGGCACTACGAAGGGAGAGTTGCCCCGGGGAAACGCGATTTCCAGGCGGCTCTTCGTGTGGCCCGGAATCTCCTCCTTGCCCACGGGCACGCGGTCCGGGTCTTCCGGGAGGTGAACCCGAAAGGGGCCATCGGTATTGCTCTGAATCTTTCTCCTGCACATCCGGCTACAGAAAAAGAAGAAGACCAGGAAGCCGCCTGGCGCTTCGATGGCTACCTCAACCGCTTCTTCTTAGACCCCCTCTTTCGGGGACAGTTCCCCGAAGACATGCTCACCTTCTACCGGAAAAAGGGCTTTATCCTCGAGCCCTTCACAAAGGAAGAGCGTGCCCTTGTGGCCCAGCCCCTGGATTTTCTGGGCATCAACTACTACTCCCGCCACGTCGTGAGAAAGGGAGAGGAACCCGTTCTTGAGACCGAGGCCGTTCGCCTTCCTGGGAAAAAGTACAGTGACATGGGCTGGGAAGTGTACCCTGAAGGCCTGTATGAACTCATCCACCGGGTGACCGAAGATTACGCCCCAAGGGCCATCCACATCACCGAAAATGGGTACTGCTCTCCAGACGTTCCTTCCTGCGACGGCTCCATCGACGACGAGGAGAGGATTGCCTATCTTGAGGCTCACCTTGAAGCTCTCCACAGGGCTATAAGCGAGGGATGCCCAGTTCGAGGGTATTTCGTGTGGAGCATCATGGACAATTTCGAGTGGACCTTTGGGTTCTCCAAGCGCTTCGGCCTTGTGTACGTTGATTACGCCACTCAGCAACGCATCCCGAAAAAGAGCTTCTTCTTCTACCAGAGAGTCATCCGCGAGAGGGCCCTTGCGTAGGGAGCACTGGTCTCGGCAGAGTCACGCTGCCTTCTGTGTGAAAGTGACATCAGACCCCGTCGCGGGCAGCGTTCACCTTCCTTCCTCTGCAACGTTCCGGACCATCCGGAGAAGAGGGTGTCTTTGCCACCGAATCCTCAGGAAAAATTTTCCCTCCCCCGTAAAGTCCTGAAGCTCTCTGCCGATATTCTTGAGAGAGGAAAAGAAAGGAGGTTTTGGTCTTGCGGATTCGCACGAAGATTTCCCTGGGGTTCCTCGTCCTTGCGGTTCTGGCCGGTGTCACCGGAGTCGTGGCGCTTTATGCTTTCCGGCAGGTGAATGTGTCTTTCCAGGAAGTGGAGGAGGCCTTTCCTCTCCTTTTAGCCACTTCAAGACTCAAGGATATCCTTGCAAGTTCCAACGCCCTGGTCTCCTCATACCTCGCTGAAGAGGACCTTGAGAAACTCAAGGCCTACGATGCCTCTTTCGATACCCTCAATGCTCGTTTTACCATGTACCTTGAAGCCCTGAGGCTGGGAAGTACCTCCGAGGATTTCACCTCCCGTTACGGGGAGCTCTGGCAGGCTGAAAATTTCCCCTACACCCTCACCCCTCTCCCCGAAGGAAGTACCCTCAGCGCGAAACTCCAGGAACTCCGCACCCTCCAGGCCACCTATGCCATGAAGGTTTCAGCCCTCCGGAAGTCCTGGCAGGAACGGATAACGGCCATCAATACCCGGAACGAGAAAGCCGTGGCCATGGATGAGCCGGCGAACACCATCGTGAACTTCGTTCGCATTGTCGGCGACATCGTCGCCAAACAGGGGGATCCACTCAACGAGATTTACTTCTGGCTTTTCCGCTCTTTCTACGGGGGAGAGGAGGAGAACCGTGCCCGGGCAAACATCGGTTCGTACTTCGATAGCTTCCGCAAGGACCTGGAGCAGGCCGAGTTCTCAGAAGAAACTAAGAAAACCCTCCTTGAGCGCCTGGAAACCCTCAGGGGAAAAACCGAGGTTCTCCTGAACTCCATGTACAGTCCCCAGGCAACCCGAACCGATGAGGAGTTCATGGAATTCTACCGGGCTTACCGGTCTCTGCAAAGCAGCCTGAACGCCCTGCGCTTAGACAAATGGGTGGACCGTCTCTACACCCTCAACCAGGACCGGAAAAACTACTTGCTCCTTTCAGGAGAAGCCAAGGAAAAAGCCCGGGAAGCGGTGGACAAGAACTTCGAGATTCTCGCCAAGTTCTTCGAGGGTGATTTCCTCAATATCTATGCCGCTGTTGCTGCCCAGACCATCGTGAACGAGCGCTTCAAACCCTTCCGCGCCCTCTGGCAGGAAGTGGTGCAGCTTGATAAGAACCTCACTCTTCTTGAGGGACAAATCAGTCGTGCCATTGAGGAAATGCGTGGGATTGAAGAAAACCTCAAAAGCGCCATGGAGGCCATCAACGAGGAGGTCCGTAACCACCTCGCCCATGGGCTTGAGCTTGTGAACCGTACCCAGAAGACCCTCACCAGGCTCCTCTACCTCATCGTGGTTTTGGTGGTCGTGGTGGCACTTGTCCTGAGCCTCACCCTCTCCCGGAGCATCACAAGCCCCATTCGCCAGAGCGTGGCCTTTGCGAAAGTCTTAGAGTGCGGTGACCTCACCCAGCGGATGGACACGAACCGCCGCGACGAAATCGGAGAACTCCTCGCCTCCCTCACCCAGGCTTCAACTTCACTGTGCCATTTCCTGAGTGAGGTAGCTTCCTCCTCCCGGGAAATCCTCAAAGCCATGGAGAACCTGAAACACACCTCCCGAGAGATTGCCGAAACCGGTGACCAGATTGCCCAGACCATCGCCCAGGTGGCCAGGGGCTCAGAGGAACAGAGCCAGAACCTCATCACGGTCTCCCAGAAGATGGAGGGGCTCTTAGCGGAGATGCGGACCATAGGGGAGAACCTCATCCTCCAGGTGGAGAAGGCGGCCAAGACCTTAGAAGAGGTGGAGCGCATTGAGGCCCAGATTCAAGAGGTGGGGGAGAACCTCAGGGAGGTAGAGCAAGCAGCCGCCCAGGCCTTCTCGGCCACCGAGAACGGGGAGAGGACCCTCGCTGAGGTGGTGCAGGCCATCGGGCACATCGAGGCCTCGGTGCTCTCGGTGGGGAACGTGGTGGAGAAGCTTGGGGAGAGCTCCCGGGAAATCGGGAGCATCACCGACCTCATCACCGGGATTGCTGAGGAAACGAACCTCCTCGCTTTGAATGCGGCGATTGAAGCGGCTCGAGCTGGAGAGGCAGGAAGGGGCTTTGCCGTGGTGGCAGAGGAAGTCCGAAAACTCGCCGAAGAATCGGCTCAGGCTGCCCAGAAGATTGCCACCCTCATCCAGGAGGTGCAGAGAGAGGCCGAGCAGGCCGTGCGCTCCATGGGAGAGAGCAGAGAGCAGGTAAAGGAAGGCAACAAGGCCGTGGAGAGAGCCCGGATGGCCTTTGCAGCAATCCACAGAGCCAACGAGGTGGTGACGGAGGAGGCAAAGCGCATCACCAGTTCCTTCCAGAAGGTGGAAGAGGCTACCCGGAGCATCGCCCAGCTCTCTGAGGAGGTCACGGTCATCTCCCGGGAGAACGAGGAGCGGACAAGAAACGTCATCCGCATGGCCGAAGAGGTCCATGAGAGCCTGAGCCACGTGGCCTCCATTTCTGAGGAGAATGCCGCTAGTGCAGAGGAGGTTGCCGCTTCCTCCGAGGAGCAGAATGCGGCGCTCCAGGAAATGGACTCCACCATCACCGAAACGGCAAAGCTTGCCCAAAAGCTCGAGGAAGACCTTGCCCAGTTCAAAATCTGAACCCCGGTCGTTTCAGGCCTACGCCCGGTGGGCGGAAAGGAGGGGTGCACTTGCAGCGGCCCTGGTGCTTTCCATGGCCCTGGGTGCCTCCCTCCTTTTCCTCTTTCTCTTCTCCTTCTCCACTACAGAAGCAGTGACCAGCATCGTCACCGAGAACGCCAGAAACGTTCGGGAAACGGTCGAGAGAATCTTCCACAAGTACGCCCCGGCCTTCCAGGAGTTCATGCTCTCCCTGAGGAGCAACCCCACAAACCTCGAGGGGAAAATCGCGGCACTCTCCGTGCTTCCCGAAATTGCAGCCGTACACTACTACCTGGTGAGTTCCGAAGGCATCATCTACCGTACGAACTATCCCGATGACCTGGGCCTCAACCTCGGGGCTTTCCCGAAATTCTGGAACGCCCTCAACGAGGAACTTGCGAAAAAGGGCGTCGCCCTTCACCCCTTTGCCTTAGAGACCCGCACAGGACGCATCCGGATGTACCTCTACACCCGTCTCCCGGAAGGGGATATTCTGGAACTTGGCTTCACGCTTCGCCCCGAAATCCTCGAACCCTTCGTTACAGGCCTTCTGGCCTTTCAACGGTTACCTTTTGTGGAATCCGTGGGGCTGTACTCTCCCCATTTCCACCCCGTGGCTTCCGCCTTTCCCGCCCTCCCCGAGTACCTCAAAAACCGCATCGCCACCGCATCGCAAAGGCAGGCTTTTGGTCTTTTCAGAAGAACCACAGTTCGTCGCCTTGCTGTGCCGCTTCTGAGCGGGGCCAGCACAACACTCCTTGTCACCGTTACCTTCAACTTCCTCCCCTTAGCTCTTTTCCTTGGTCCTCTTTCCCTCGGAGGTGTAAGCTTTCTCATCTACCTCAAAAAACAGCACCACCGGTGCTTTGCTGCACTCGCAAAAGACCTGGAGACCACAATGCTCTACCTCGAGGAGGAAAGGGGAGAAAGTTTACCCGCTCTGCGGTTTTCCGAAACCCAGGCTATCGCCTCAGCCCTCAGGACGTTCCGGAAGGAAACAGAAGAAGCCTTCGCCACCTTTGCCAGAAAACTCGCCTTGATCGCCGAAGGGCATGACCCCCAGACCGCGCGACACATGCAGCGGGTGGCAGAGGTTGTGAGAATCCTCGTCGAGGAACTCGGCCTCCGCAATCCTGACATCGTCCGATACGCCGGGCTCCATGATATTGGCAAACTCTTCATCCCCCGGGAGATTCTCGAAAAAGAGGGACCACTCACCGACACAGAGTGGGAAGTGGTGAAACTCCATACCCTCCTTGCCAGGGAACTCTTCGACCATCCCCGTCTTGTCGTGGCCCGGAACATTGCCCTGTACCACCACGAGAATTTCGACGGTACTGGATACCCCGAAGGCCTCAGGGGAGAAGAGATTCCCCTTGAAGCGCAAATCCTCAAAATTGCCGACGTCTACGATGCCCTGCGGGATGAGCGTCCATACCGGAGGGCTTTCTCCCACGAGGAGGCGCTGCGCATTATCACGAAAGGGGATGGACGGGTGAAGCCGGAACACTTCCACCCTCGGGTACTCTCGGCCTTCCTCAGGCGGGCGGAGGACATTCGCAGGCTCTACGAAGAGTAGTCCCCGAAAAGTATAATAGGAGGAAAACGAAAAGGGAGAAGAGACGATGCAGGAGTTCCTCCAGGCCGCACGGGGCATTCTCACCATTCTTATCCTTCTCGGTGTAGGGTACGCTCTAGCCCGTTTCCAGTGGGTCAGAAAAGAGGAATCGGAATTCCTGGCCCGTTTCGTGGTTTACATTACCCTTCCACCGTACATGGTCGTGAACATTACCACAAGCTTCACCAGGACAAGCCTCCTGCACCTTGGGAAAGGTCTTCCCGTACCGTTCTTCTCCATGCTTTCCTCGTACCTCTGTGCCGTCCTTTTAGGATACCTCCTTCGCCTTCCCGCGAAACGTCGGGGAATTTTCGTTGTGGCCTTCTCCCTCTCAAACACCATCTTCGTCGGGCTCCCGGTGTGCCAGGCCCTCTTTGGCGAGCGCGCCACACCCTTTGTCCTCCTCTACTACATGGTGAACACCACGCTCTTCTGGACCTTAGGAGCCTTTGGCATCGCGTCCTCGGAAAACCCGAGGCAGGGGTTTTCTTTCGCCGAAACCCTCCGGAGAATTCTGAACCCGCCCTTTCTGGCCTTCTTCCTCGGGGTAGCACTGGTGCTTCTTGGACTCTCCCTTCCCCCGCTTCTTGCCGAAACGGCAAGGCTTTTAGGAAATCTCACCACGCCTCTTTCGTTGCTTTGCGTGGGAACCACCATCGACACGAAACACCTGCGGCTCACGAGGGACCTTGTGCTTGTACTCCTTGGTCGATTCCTCATCTCTCCCCTCCTTGTCCTTGCTGTTGCCACCCTTTTTCCTCTCCCCGAGCTTATGAAAGAGGTCTTCGTCGTTATGTCAGCCATGCCGGTGATGATGCAGTCCTCGCTCCTTGCCCGGGTGTACAGCGCCGACTACGAATACGCCACGGGAATGATTGCCGCAACCACCGCACTGAGCATTCTGGTGATTCCCCTCCTCAAAGTGGGTATCCAGTACCTGTAGAACCTGTGGTATAATCGCAGGGACTATGAAAAGCATTGAACTTCTGCTCCTTGCCTTCGGACTGGGGCTTGATGCGTTCTCCGTTGCCGTGGCCTTCGGGATGTGCCAGAAAACATGCCCTGTGGGGGCGAGGCTGAGGCTTTCGCTCTCTTTTGGCGCCTTCCAGTTCCTTATGCCTCTCCTGGGATTCATGGCAGGAGCAAAGGTAGCGAACATCGTGGCTTCTTTCGACCACTTCGTGGTCCTTGGAATCCTCTCCTTTGTGGGAGCGAAGATGGTGGCGGAAGGTCTCAGGAGGGACGAGACCAGACCCTTCCCCGACCTGAGCCGGGGCTGGCCGCTTCTCTTCGCTTCTTTAGCCACAAGCATCGATGCCTTGGCTGTGGGATTTTCCTTTGCCCTGCTCCAGAAAGGGGTGCTCCTTGAGGCCCTGGTCATCGGCATTTTTGCCTTCTCTATGACGTACCTTGGGGTGTCCTTCGGACACAGAGTGCAGGAAAAGGCTATATTCTCTCGGCCCGAGGCTTTTGGGGGAATAGTGCTCATCCTCATCGGGTTGAAGATTTTCCTTGAACACCTGTAGAGAGAAGGGGGAACCTTGCGGAAACAGTGCGTTTTTGGGCCGATTCTCTCCCGGAGGCTTGGGAGTTCTCTTGGGGTGAACCTTGTCCCCTACAAAACCTGCAACCTCGATTGCGTGTACTGCGAGTGCGGAGCTACGCTCAATCTCTCTATAGAACGAAGAGAGTACCTCCCCACCACGGCAGTGATTGATGCGCTTCAGGAAGCAGCTTTACGGCTTCGAGGGTATCCTCCGTTCTGCGTGACCTTCGCCGGGTGGGGAGAACCAACACTCCACGCTCAGTTTGGCCGTATCGCTGAAGCGGCACGGCGGATTTTCCCAAAAGAACGCCTGGTTCTCATTACTAACGGGGCGCTTTTTGCCCGCTTTCGGGAACTCCTTGAGGAAATCCAGGTATTCGACCTCATCATCCCATCCCTTGATGCCGGAACCGAAGCGGTTTTCCAGCGCATCAACCGCCCCCATCCCTCCCTGAGCTTTGCCGAGCACCTGGAAAGCCTGGCGCTTCTGCGGCAACGTTTTGCGAAAGACATCTGGCTTGAGGTGTTCATCGTTGAGGGCCTCAATGACGCCCCCGAAGAGCTTTTGGCCCTCAGGACACACCTTGCCCACCTTCGCCCAAACCGGATTCACCTCAATACCCTCGACCGGCGACCGACATGTACCTGGGTTCAGGCCCCGTCACGGGAACGTCTTGAAGCCATCGCTCACTTTCTCGGGGGAGAAGTCATTCCCTCTTTCCATGTGGCGAGGATTTCTCCGCAAGCCACAGGTCACGGGCTCTCCGGAGAGCAGCAATGTGCCCCTCGTGAGTGCCACAGCACCCCCCGATGAGCCGCACGTTGAGCTCGAAGAACCGGGGGGCAAGGGTGAAAAAATCCTCGGGGGTTTCGTTGTACACAACAGTTCCCTGGTCCACCCGGGGAACACCGGCGTTGGGCTTGGCAGAAAAAGGACCGGGATGCTCTCTGGCGTATGCCTCAAAAATCCTCAGCACTTCCCGAATACCGGTGCCGCAGTTTGCCCCCAGGATGACGTGAGGTTTTTCCCGGAAAGCCTGTGCCACTCTGGCAGGAGTTTCCCCCATAAGAGTTACCATGCCTTCTCCCCGGGGCTCGAAGGTAAAGCTCACGATGGCCTCGCCACCCACCTCTTCCACTGCTTCAAGGGCGAGCAGCGCCTCGCGAAGAGAGCTGAAAGTCTCCAGATGGAAAAGGCGTACCCCAATCCCAGCAAAAACCCGCACCACCTCCCGGAAGGCCTCGAGGGCGTCTTCTTCCTTGAGGTCACCGAAGGGCTCGAGGAATTCTCCCAGAGGACCAATGGAGGCAGCAAGAAGGGTTCCAGAGTGACACGCCTGCCAGGCAATGGCTACCGCGCTCTCGAGAATTTCCCCAAGGCGTTCTGCAAGGCCATGACGCCCAAGGCGGAAACGATTCCCCCCGAAGGTGTTGGTCTGAATGACGTCAGACCCACTGTCCACGTAGCTTCTGTGCACCAGAAGAACCTCCTCAGGGTGTGACAGATTCCATTCCTCAGGGGGGTGCCCCGGAGGAAGCCCAAGTTGCTGGAGTCTTGTGCCCATGGCACCGTCAAACACGAGAACCCGCTCCTTAAGAAGGTCGCAGAGCATTGCCTCTCCTCCTTTCTGGGGGATTATATCAGAAATGTTCCACGTGGAACATTGTTTCCTGTGGTATTATCCTGAGGAAGGAGAAAGGAGGAAAGCTTATGGAACGTCTTGGGTTCATTCAGGCCGGATTTGGGCTTTTCGGGGAAGGATGGGCGGATCTGCTCCTCCGAAGCGAAGGTGTGGAGCTTCGAGCTGTCGTTGACCCCTCAGAGGAGGCCCGAGAACGCTTTGCAAAACGCTTCGGAGACCGGGGGATTCCCTGTTTCCCCACCCTTTCGGAAGCCCTGAAAAACATCCAGGCCCAGGCAGTGCTCATCGTAGCACCTAACAGAGCACATCGGGAGATTGCCGAGGAAGCCTTAGAAGCAGGACTGCATGTCCTTTCGGAAAAGCCCCTGGCCGATACCTGGAAAAACGCCCTGGGAATTTACAACGCCTGGAAACGGTCGAAGAAGCTGGTATACGCAGTGAGCCAGAACTACCGTTTCCGCCCCGAGATTCAGGCACTCAAGAAAGCCGTTGCCGAGGGTGCGTGTGGGAACATCGAATACGGGACGTATGAATTCCACGAAGAATGGCGGCTTGGAGGATGGAGGACTTCCATGGATTATCCCCTTCTTGAGGATATGAGTATTCACCACTTTGACATCCTCCGCTTCGTTCTGGGGAAAGAGGCCCTTGCCGTTCGCATGACGAGCTCTAACCCTTCCTGGAGTCCCTTTAAAAGCGGCGCGGTGGCTTCAGGAGAACTGCACTTTGCCCAGGAGGTACTCGTGCAGTACTTCGGAAGCTGGGTGAGCCGGGGCCACAGAACGAGCTGGAACGGCACCATTCGCCTTTTTGGAGAACATGGAACCCTCTCTCTCGAGGATGACCGGCTCTTTGTGACCGGAAAGGACGGCAAACGTGAGGAAATTATCTTCCCCCGCTACGAGACCGACGGGCGGGTTTTTGTGCTCCGGGAGTTCGTGAAAGCCGTTCTCGAGGGTGAGGAACCTTCCACCTCCTTGAGCGACAACATCAAAACCTTTGCCCTGACCTGTGCCGCGGTGGAATCGGCACAGAGGAGAGAAGAGGTTGCCCTTCGGTACTACCTTGGAGAACTTGAGCCTTAAGGGAACACCTTTCGGGCGAAAATCATGTAGGTGGTGTGAGCCACCATCCGGTCAAGGGGTCGAAAGGTCAGGGGGTTCGTCTTGTACTCCCGGAAGAGGCTCTCCCACACGCTGATGCCGACAAAGGGAAGCGAGCGCAACCCCCGTAGCACCTCCATCACCTGCGAGGCCGTGGGAGAAACAATGGCAATTCTCCCCCCGCCTCGCAGAGCTTCCCAGCATTGTCTGAGGTACTTCCAGGGTTCAGGAACATCAAGGAAAAGGGCATCCACCTCGTGCTCTTCAAAGCCCTCCTCGATATCCTGGAGGCGAATCACCACACGGTCCAGAAGCCCCCACTCCTCGAGGTTTCGCTTAGCCACCACGATGAACTCTTCCCGCCGCTCATAAGCATAGACCTTCCCCTCCTCTCCCACAAGCCGGGCCAGCGCCCCACACATGGCGCCACTGCCAAGCCCCACATCAATCACCCGATCCTTTTCTTTTACGTCGAGCATGAGGAGAATATACCCGAGGTCTTTGGGGTACACAATCTGGGTCTTCCGGCGCATGTGGAAAATGTTCTCCACCACTCCGGGCTGGAGGAGAAAGGCCCTTTTTCCACCTGTTGTGAGGATGTACTCCCCAAACTCTCGCCCAGGGAGCTCTCCAAGGTCGATATTTCCAAGGTGGGTTCCCAGGGACTTCCCTTGCTCCACCCGCACGAGGTAATCCCGACCATCCTCAAGGAGGATATAGACACGATCGCCTTCGCGAATGGGCATATTTTGCCTCCTTTTTGTGACATCTATTATAAACCATGCACCGTGTGTTCTTTCTGTGGATAACTTGTGGATTTCTCCGCTCTTTGGAGTATACTCTTTTCTGAAAAATGCCCGATCACCACTTTATCCACAAGGAAAAGCAATGGAAATGTGCGTTTCCCAAGCGTATACAGCAAAAATGTTTGAGCGATGTTTTAGAAAAATGAGCGGATGGAGTTGTGGATAACCTGTGGACAAGTTGAAAAATGTCCTCCGTGAGGGGAGAGCACTCCTCGGTGTTTCGCTTTCTGAAGAACAGGAAGAACGGATGCTTCTTTTCGTCCATCTCCTCAACGAAGCCAATCACTTCCTCAACCTCACCGGTTTCAGAACCGAGGAGGATATCCTCGTTGAGGGGGTTCTCGATAGCCTCACAGCTTTTACTTTAGAGGACCTGGTTTTTGTGGGGAAGAGTCTCCTTGATGTAGGGACAGGAGGTGGCATTCCGGGGATTCCCCTGAAAATCGCCTGTCCTTCGCTCAAACTCACCCTGGTTGAGGCCACGGCGAAGAAGTGCCACTTTCTTGAAACCACTCTCCGTGCGCTTGGCCTTGAAGACGTGGACGTTCTCTGTGAGCGAGCCGAAACCCTGGCGCATCACCCATCCCTCCGCGAACGGTTCGACCTTGTCACTGCCCGGGCCCTGGGTGGTCTTCGGGAAATCCTGGAGCTCACCGTTCCTTTCCTCCGCTGCGGGGGCTTGGCCTTCTACTACAAGGGCAGAGAGGCCAAAAAAGAGGTCGAAGAAGCCCAAAGAGCCCTGGAGGTACTCCGCTGTAGCATCAGAACACTACGGGAGGTGGCCATCCCCTTCCGGCCCCGCAAGACTACCCTCGTCCTTATCGAAAAGAAAGCCCCCACACCCCTGCCTTACCCTCGTCGGCCAGGAATACCCAAGAAACGCCCTCTGTGAGAGGAGAGTGGACCCCTGGAGTAAAATCCGGTACAATACCTGCTGAGGTGATACCTGTGGCCGTACTGAAAGAGCGAGTCGACAGACTCGAGGAAGCCCTCATGCGCCTTGTGTACGTTCAGCAGAAGACAGAAATCGAAATCCAGAGCCTTAAAGAGGAGATGAAAGCGTTCAAAGAAGAAATGAGGATGTTCAAGGACGAGATGCTGGCCTTCAAGGATGAGATGAAAGCATTCAAGGATGAGATGTTGGCCTTCAAGGATGAGATGAGGGCGTTCAAAGACGAAATGAGGGTTTTCAAAGATGAGATGCTGGCGTTCAAAGATGAAATGAGGGTCTTTAAAGACGAGATGAAGGCCTTTAAAGACGAGATGCTGGATTTCAAGGAATGGTCGAAGAGGAACATCGAAAACCTCAACCGGCAGTGGGGGAACCTGGCGAACAAGCTCGGTACCCTCGTAGAGGACATTTTTGCTCCCTCCATCGATATGGCCTTAGAGAAGTACTTCGGACGCCGTCCCTCTATTGTGGATGTGAAAAAGCTTGTGCGCAAAGATGGGAAAAGCCTGGAGCTCGACATCCTTGCCCTCTGCCCCGAGGAACGAAGGGCCTTCGTCGTTGAGGTGAAAGCCGATCCTGACAGGACCGATTACATCGACCTTTTCCTGAAGAAGCTCGAGGAAATTCCTGTCTTTCTCCCTGAACTTGCGGCATACACCATGGTGGGTATCTACGCCGCGCTCAATATTCGCGAGGAAACCGTGCGCCTTCTGACCAGAAAGGGACTGTACGCCATGGTGGTCAGGGGAGACATTGTAGAAATCATCAACTTCAATCAGGTAGCAGAAAGGAAGAACTTTGGGAAGTGAATGTTCCACGTGGAACATTCACTTCCCAATGCAGAACTGAGAAAAAAGCGTCCGGAGCACCTCTTCGTCCACTGCTTCTCCGATGAGACGTTTCATCCCCAAGAGCGCCTCGTCCACAAGAACCCCCACCACATCGAGGGATACTTCACCCTCGAGAGCCTTCAGTGCCTCCTCAAGAGACCCAAGAATTCCCGTCAGCTCTTCTTTCTGACGAGCGGTAAGGAGAGCAAGGTCTTCCTCGGGCCCCACGGAATGCTGCACATACTCCACAAGTGCCTGAAGCAGTGCTTCTTTTCCTTCTCCGGTCAGTGCCGAAACTTCAAGAATGGTTTCCCCCGGATAGAGCCTTTCAAGCTCTTCCCGGGAGAGCTTTGGGGGGAGGTCACTTTTGTTGAGGACCACAAGATGGGGTCGACCCCGGATAGAGCGGGCAAGCTCCCAATCCTCAGCTTCCAGGGGCTGGCTCCGGTCGAAAACGGCAATGACGACATCTGCCTGCTTTAGGCACGCCCGTGCCCGCTCCACCCCAATCCTCTCTACAGGGTCATCACTTTCCCGGATCCCTGCAGTGTCCACAAAACGGAAGGGAAACCCTTCAAGGAACACCAGTTCCTCAATAGCATCCCGTGTCGTTCCAGGGAAAGGTGTGACAATGGCCCGGTCCCTCCCCACAAGGAGATTCAGAAGGCTCGATTTCCCAACGTTCGGCTTCCCCCACGATGACCACGAGCGTCCCCTCTTCCAGGGGCCTTAAGCGGCTGCTCTGGACGAGTTCTCTGCGGATTTCCTCAGAAAGCCACCGGAGGTTCTGGCGAACAAACCCCACCACGTCATCAATGGGGACATCGGGGAAGTCGCAGGACGCCACAAGGTACGCTCCCACAAGGACCAGACACTCTTTCCACCTGCGGACCTTTTCGCCAAAGGCTCCGGAAAGATGCCGCAGCGATAACTCGAGAACTTTTTCAGAACGGGCTCGAACCAGGGTGGCCACCGCCTCTGCCTGGAGAAGGTCGATGCGCCCGTTCAGGAAAGCCCGCTCAGTGAATTCTCCAGGGCGAGCCAGGCGAGCCCCTTCCTCAAGGCACAGGTCGAGCACCTTTCGTACCACCAGTGGTCCCCCGTGGAGGTGGAACTCCACAACGTCCTCCCGGGTGTAGCTCTTCGGTGCCCGCATCACCACACAGAGGGCTTCATCAAGGGATTTCCCAGTTTCTGGATCGTAAACCTCACCAAGGTACATCCGGAAACTCCGGAACTCTTCAACTCGCTTCCCGGAGCGGGCACGAAAAAGCCGGGACGCAATGCGTACTGCGTCCCGGCCACTCAAGCGGACAATGCCGATGGCTCCCACCCCAAGGGGGGTGGCAATGGCCACAATGGTATCATCCCTCATGACCTTCTTCAGGAAGAGACGAGCCCCCCTCGTTCCCCCGGGAACGAGCGTGCTTCTTCGCTGGTTTCTGCTTCCCCCCACTCTTTTTCTGGGTCTTGAGGTCAATGACCACTCTCCGGTGGGGCTCTTCACCAACGCTATAGGTAACAACCTGCGGGTGGTCTTTGAGGGCGGTGTGAATGATGCGTCGCTCCCGAGCGTTCATCGGAGCCAGGCGAACTTTCTTCTTCTCCCGCACGACCTTGCGAGCCATCCGCTCGGCAAGTTTTCGGAGGGTCTCTTCTCGACGTTTCCGGTACTCGGAGACATCCACTTCAAGGGGGAGTTCCCCATGACCCCGGCGAGCAAGGAAAGTCCGCACGAGGACTTCGAGGGCCTCGAGGGTTTCCCCCTTTCGCCCGATGAGCACTCCCGCATCCTTCCCATCAAGGGCACAACGCAGGACTCCGTTTTTCTGGGTCACGCTCACCGTGACCTCAAGGCCCATTCTTTCCACAAGCTCTCTCAGGAAACGGTCAAGGGACTCCTGAATCCCCGAAAAATCCCGGGCTGGGGTTTTCTGATCTTCGGGCGATTCAGCCTCCGGAGCAACCTCTTCCTCATCCTTCACCCACACCCGGACCTTCACCATCCGGGGGACGAAAACGCTCAGAAACCCTTTGGTCTCCGAGAGCACCTCGTATCCCAGCTGTTCCGGGGGAACGTCAAAATACCGCGCGGCCCGCTCAAGGACTTCCTCGAGGCTCTTTCCTGAAACCTCAACGCTTCTTTTCACGGCGCTTTCCCCCCTTTCCACCCTGCGAATTCACCACCTGTCCTCCCGGTGAGGACGAAACAGGTAGGACCGAAGAGGACCTTGTTCTCCGCAGCTGTATTTCCAGCATGTACTGCTGGAAGATGTAAAAGAGGTTGGAGACAAACCAGTACAGCAGTACCCCTGAAGGCAACCCCCAACTGATGAACACGAGAAACACCGGCATGACCACCATGAGGAGGAGATTCTGCTGCGCTACCTCACCACCTGAAGGAGGAGTGCTGATTTTCTGTTGCCAGAACGTTGTTGCCCCCATAGCCAGGGGGAGGATGTAGTAAGGGTCAGGTTGGGAGAGACTGGGGAGCCATAGAAACCCCGCCTGGCCGTAATCGTACGTCACAAGCACCCGGTAAAGGACAAAGAGGAAGGGAAGCTGAACGAGAAGAGGCAAACACCCTCCCAGGGGGCTCACTCCCTTTTCCCGGTAGAGCTTCATGATTTCCTGGTTGAGCCTCTGCGGGTCTTTCCCGTACTTTTCCTGGAGCTTCTTGATTTCCGGCTGTAGCTCCTGCATGGCCCTGGCTGAAAGGTTCTGCTTGTGGATAACAGGGTACAGTGCCAGCCGAATCACCACCGTGAGGAGGATAATGGAAATTCCGTAGTTCCCTGTGAGCTGGTAGAAGAATCGGAGAACGAACTCCATGAGTTTGGCCAGACCATCCCAGATCTGTGCGAACACGTTCCATCACCTTTCCCGTCATTTCACTGGATCGTACCCACCGCGAGAATACGGATGGCAGCGGAGCACTCTCCAGAGACTCAAAAGAAGGCCTTTCCAGAGCCCATGCTTTCGCAACGCCTCCCGCGCGTACTCAGAACAGGTGGGCTCGAATCGACAACTGGCAGGAAGAAGAGGGGAGAGGTATTTCTGGTACCACTCAAGCATCCGGTCAAGGCCCTGCACGAGGGCTCGTTCAGGTCTCACCCGTCTTGTTCCACCCTTCCCAGGAGTTCTCCCATCCACCGGACAAGAAGGGGAAACTCCACCAAAGCAATGCCTTCATCTCCTACAAAGACAAAATCAAAGGGCCGGTCCTTCCAGACGGGGTAGTAATAGACACGAAAGGCCTCTCTCAATCTTCTCCGGATACGGTTCCGGCGCACCGCCTTCTTGCTCCGCCCCACAAAACACACCCGAACAGGTCCTGTTTCCCGCCGGTAGAAAAAAAGACGCAAAGGACCACTACCAATCCTTTTTCCTTCCTCAAAGATCCGGGCAAAGTCCTTTTTTCTCGTGAGCGTTTCCATCATACAGTGAGGCGCTTCCGGCCCTTTCTCCGTCTTCGGCGGAGGACTTCCCGCCCTCCTTTGGTCTTCATACGAGCGCGGAATCCGTGTTTTCTCTTGGCACGCAGGCGATGTGGCTGATACGTCCTCTTCATGGATTCTGCTTCCCCTTTCCTGCATGTACTGTGGTATCATTATATTGCAAGGCGAAGCCCCGGTCAATGGAGAAGGAGTTCAAGTAGCGAAAAGCCCCAGATTGCTCTGGGGCTTTTGGGGGAAAGAAGATCGGGGGAGGAACCTGAATCTTTTACCCTCCTGGATGGAGCTTGAGGGTTTCTTCTCTGCGGAGGATTTCTTTCCCCTGGTGAGCTATGACAAGCGTAAGGGTGTACTTCCCGGGCTCCAGGGTATTCTGCGACTCAAGGACGAGCATCCCTTCCTCACCGGGAAGAACGAGATCCGGACTCCTTCTCAAGACCAGAGTGAGGCTTGAGCCCGGTTTCACCGCGATAGCTCCTTCCTCAGGCGTCTCCTCCTGAACCCGTACGAGGGTGATGGTACAGGAGGGCTGGAGGTGGGTGTTCCCCGTATTCCGGAAGCGTACCACGGCACGAGGGCGGAATACGGCCTTCTGGGGAGGTCCTTCAAGGACGAACTCAATCCCCGCAAGGTCTGCTTCAAGAATTCTCGTCCCCTTCACATTTTCAAGTACAAGGAGAGTGGATGCCCCAAAGGCTCTCTGGAGTTCCTCAGGAACAGGTTTTCCGTCGACACTTTCGGGGAGAAAATCAACCCGGACGTATTTGTCGCCTTCGGAGACACTGTCAGGACTCTTCACGGTAATCCGCACAGCCTTCGTTTTATAAGGGGCAATCTCCACCTCCTCCGGGGCAACCTCGACGAAGGAACTGAAGCGGCCGCTTTCGGTTTCCACCGGGTCCACGGCAACACCCCGGGCGACGACAGTATGAGAGGAGTCGTTGTAGAGTGCTACCGTAAAGGAGCGGTTCGCTCCCGGAGAAATCTTCCCCTCGAGGATTTCCTTGCTGACACTGAGAAACACCGGATTCACCGCAGCAATGCCCACGTCCTGGACTTCTCTTTTTCTTTCTGCCACCTCTTTCCCCTCAATGTGGAAAATCGTTTTTGCTTCTGCTCTGTGGACCCCTCCGTAGTCGATGACCGCCAAAGCCGCATAGTCCCCAGGTGGGAGGTTCCCCGTATAAAGGGTGACGAAATCGAGAGAAAACCCGGGGAGGACCCGGCCCCGTCCACTCCCCAGGGGAGACTCAATCACCCTTTTTCCCAGAGCATTGGTCACGATGAGCTTCCCCTTCCCCTCGATGATATCCCTGCCGCGGTTTGCGAGGGTGGCGGAAAACCGCAGTCCCTCTTCGGTCCCTTTCACCTCAAAGGCCTCGATAACCCCGAATTTCCCGCTCCAGCGTTGAGTAACGCCTCGCCGCCGCACCCGAACAAAGAGGACGTTGCCCAAAAGGACGTCGACTTTGGTCTTCAGTACCGCTGCCTGCCCCTGGAGGGCGGTTTTCTCCTCTTCGGCTGTAGCCTGAAAGACGATCATGGCGGTGTACAGACCAGGCTTAGCGCTGGGGGGAACGGTAAGGGTGGCCCGGATTTCCTTCCCTCCAAAGGGAGGTAACACCAGGGTTGCCTCTTCCAGGCGAACCCAGGCAACACAGGAATGCTGAGGATCCAGGGTATCCTCAGGGCCTGCGGGACGGTACGTACCGTCCCGTTCCTCCACAGTCCCGGCCACGAAGGCCCGAAGGTGGATTTCCTGAGCGCTTTCGTTGAAAAGCGTGCAGACGAGCTCTTCTTTGCTTCCGGGAAGAAGCTCAAGGTCAAACGAGAGGGGACTCATGGTGAGCCCCACACCCCAGGAACAGGAAGGCAAAAGGAGAAAGCCAAAAAGCAAAAGGCAAAACCCGAAAAGCAGGACCTCTCTGGTGCCCTTGGGGGCACCAGAGAGGGAGAAACTCAGCTTGACTTCACCCATGTTTTTTGCTCTTTCAGCGTAACGCAGATTGTCGCACCATTGGGGTCCTCATACTCACAGGCAGGAGTGAGGTGAGAAACCTCGATCTTGTTGTAAATCCTGAAGACATAGCCGAAAATCGGTTCTGTGATGGACCTGGTTCCGTTGAAGTTAGACGCCCGAACCCACTGAGGCCATGGGCCACCCCACTGCCAGTGCCAGTACTTGTAATAGGTGGGAATGGTCTTATCTTCGTCCGTCTTCTTCAGATCCTCAAACCCGGAAAACACAAGATCCACATCGCCGTTACTTGTGAGGCACCCAAAGAGCCATTTGGTGTCGTAGCAACCGGGCTTCAGCACATACCATTTGATCTCCGTGGCAGAAAGGCTCAGGGTGACCCACTGGGCGACGGAAGCTTTAACCTGCACCTCTGCGCAGGGATCCAGGTTGCAGGAGAAGAAATAGGGCTTTGTGATGACCGCCCAGGCCCCTTTCGGGTAAATGCACTGAGCCCCGGGGATGTCGACGTTGACAGTATTGGTGGAGTCATCCGGACCCATGCCGAGGATTCGGGCAAGCTCTGCCTGTTCCTCGGGGGTGAGTTCATTCGGGATCTCCTCCTCTGCCCAGGCCACTGCGCCCACAAAAAGTAAACACACCACAACACCCAGAATCACAAACCATTTCACGCGCTTTTCCTCCTTTCAGTAGAATTCTGGTCACTGCTTCCAGGCCTTCTCGTTTGCTCCCTCCCTGCCTCTCACCTCCTTCTGAGGGTATTATCGGGGGAAAAGAAGGGGGAGAAATCGACCGAAGGTCCCGAAAAAGCACCGGATAGTCTCAAAAAAGAAAAACACTCGTAAGACGAAAGTCCCAGGAAATACTACGGTAGGGCCAGGAAAACCCTTAAAGCGCCAAGGGGACGAAGTCGCCGGCGGTCCTCACCAAAGACCCGAACTTCAACCTCGTACTCCCCCGGAGGAAAAGGCCACTTCTCCCACTCCACCGTAATCTCTCGCACTCCTCCAGGAAGGATGAGGAGGTTTTTCTCGTTTTGGGGAAACACGGCGCGGTGGAGGAGTTTCCCCTCCCTGGTTCTCACGAGCACCTCACCCCGCACGCGTACGTGGACATTCCCGGCGTTCTCAAGGGAGAGCCGTAGGCTTCCCTCGTCGTCTCTCTTCACCGTCACAGAAATCCTCTCGGTCTTTCGGATGCGGGGAAGGAGAAAAAGGAGTGCCCCCGTGCGGATGCTCACAGCGACCTCCCCACTTCCCTCCGGGACCGTTTCGAAGACTACCGCCCCGTACCGCCCCTCACGAACGTCCGGGGGAATCTTCAGCCGGAGAAAGACTTTTCTCCTTTCCCCCGGTTCCAGCGTGAACACCCGCGCATCCTGCAGGACGACACAGGGAGAAAGAGAAAGGGGGCTACTTCCCTCGGGAAGCAGGAGAACCTCCCCCTGGGGAGAGAGGGTGAGGTCGGCAAGAAAACACCGAACGGTAACCGCTACCCCAGCAGCGTTGGTGACTTCTATGGCAACACGGCGGTTGACCCCACTGCCCATCTGTACCTCAAGGAAAGGCGGCGAAACCCCGAGGGCGATGCTTCCCAGAGCATACCCTGGCAAAAGCAGAAAAAACGTAACCTCAAGGACGATAAAACACTTCCACAACGATGGTCCCGGCATATTCCCCGGCCCTGTCTTCATGGGTGATCTCAAGCTGCAGGTCACACCTTGCGGTGTATGCTATTCCTCCCGCTGAGGTCTCAAAAAGGAGGAGCTTCTTCCCGTTGAGGAACCGTACGAAGTTCCCGGCTTCCTTCCCCTGTTCGGTGATGGCAATGGCAAGGCGCTCAGGGGGAATTACCGTGGCTTTTTCTTTCCCCTGGAGGGGTCTGGCCTCGGCAAAAACCTGCAGGGGAGTATTCGTCACTACCGAAAGCACAAGGGGGTTCTTTGCCCGATATGTACCCGGACCACGGTCACAGTCAAAGACGACCACCGGTTCACGGCCGGGAAGGGCCTGTCCTTTCTCATCGGCAAGGTTCACCGTAACGTTCACATAGGGATGAATGGTGGCTTCAACCCGGATGGTCGGTCCCTGAAGAACTTCCCAGGTTGTCTCTCCAAAGACCGGGAAAGGAAAAAGGAGAAGAACAGGAACGAGGAGAATCCCAAAACGCCGCACACGATCACCGCCCTTTCCAGGAGTTCTGGAGAAAGAGTAGAAAAATAAGCAGTACCTTCGCATCGGGCAGAAGGCCTATTCACGGGACAAAAAGTCCCAAAAGCCTCCAGGACCCTATTCCTCGAGGAATCCCTCTTTGAGGGCGAAGACGATGAGCTTCACCCGATTTTCGATGTTGAGCTTGGTGAGGATGTTGGTGAGGTGGTTCTTTACAGTTTTTTCGGCGATGCAGAGTTCCTCAGCAATCGCGGCGTTGTTCTTCCCCTCCACGATGGCGCGAAGGATTTCCCGCTCCCTGGGGGTCAGAACCTGAAACAGAAGAGAAGGCCTCCTCCCCTGGCGGACGTAAATTTTTTTGAGTTCACCGATGACCAGGGGTGCGACCTCTGAAGCGATGACGATGTCACCCTGAAGAGCAGCCCAGATACCCTGGAGAATCCTTGGGAAAGGAGCGCTTTTCACGAGATACCCCATGGCACCGGCCGTAATGGCCCGAAGCGCCGTCTCTAAGGTGTCATCCACGGCGAGCATAACCGCCTTAAGCTGTGGTACCTTTCCCTGGAGCCTGCGCACAAGTTCCACCCCATCCATATCCGGAAGGTGAACATCGACAAGGGCAAGATCCGGCCGTTCAAGAGGAATCTTCTGCAGGGCCTCGTAACCATTCCGGTACACCAGGCATCGTTTGACGTTCCCCCGGGCCTCCAGAAGCCCCTTCAGGCCCTCAGCAAAAAGCAGGTGATCATCCACAATAGCCAGAACCGGAAAGCTCGCAAATTCAAGGAGACGGTCACCAGCAGACAGGGAAAACCACCCCAATTCTTGTTCCCCGAAAGGACCGGGAACGAATGCGCACCATACCTCCGAGGGCGGCCACCCGTTCCCGAATCCCCCGAAGACCAAACACATGTTCCTTGAAAAAGGCCTGCTCCGGACAGAACCCCTTCCCGTTATCCCACACCACAAGGTACACGGCATTCTTGAAGCGGCCGATGGTCACCCGAAGCACCGTTGCCCCGGCGTGTTTCCAGACGTTCATGAGGCACTCCTCGAGGATGGCGAAAACCTCCTTCCGTACCGGGAAGGGCAGGTACCCCTCGGGAATTCTCATCCGAAGATCGTAGCGTACCCCCTGGAGGCCAAAGAGGTAGTCAAGCCTCTCAAGGAGTGCTTCCCGGAGGGCAAAGCTTCCGTCATCCTGGCCCCTTCCCCGCAGTTCCCGCAACACCTCCCGTATCCCCTGAGAAGAAGAGGACAGGAAACGCTCTAAGTGAAGCAGCACGGAAGCTTCCTCACCCTGGAGCATCTCCCTGAGGGCTCTGCAGTACATCTCAGCCCCCGCAAGACTCTGGGCGATCCCATCGTGCAGGTTCCGGGCAATACGGAGCCTCTCCTGTTCTACAATGCATGCTCGAGCTTTTTCATAAAACGCAAAGCTCTGGAGCATCCCCGCAGCAACATTGCTCAAGCAGGCAAGGAACGTCTCGAGGAGTCTCGAAAAAGGGGCATCCACGAGGGCCACAAAGGCCCCCATGAAACACCCCCGCCAGTACAGCGGGGAAACCAGGAGTTTCGAGGGGGTTTGCCCTGAGAGGGGGAGAAGCCTCAGGACGCTCCGGGCACTGCAAATCACGGGATGCCTTTTCCGGAAAAGGGGGAGGAAGATTTGACCGAGCTTCTCCCGGGTCTCGGGAGAAAGGACTCTCGCAAGTTCCCGGGGCATCACGACGGTGTACTCCCCCGTGGGGAGGAGAGCAAAGAGCGCCGCGTACTGTGCTCGCACCATCACCTGAAAGGCCTGCAGAACAGTGTGGGCCAATCCCTGAAACCCTGTGGTCCAGTCACAACCACTGAGCACTCGTGAAGCCTTCTGCACCATCCACACAAGATGTTCTTCCTCAAGGGTCTCCCTCAGCTCCCTTAAGAACTCCGAATGTCTTTGCACGAGGTCCTCAAGGAAGGGCAGGATGTCCGAAGAAAAACATCCTTCGCGCCTGTTGAGGGAGAGGACACCCAGAGCCGTCTCACCGTTCCCTCCCCAGAGAGGAACGCACACCGAGGAGGTATCCCTGCATCTCCTGTACGGCAGAGACAGGGGAGGGTCGTGCAAGGCATCGATGATGACCCCCTGCCCCTTTTGGAGTACGTGCGCCGCCACTCCCCAGGAAGGAAGATACGGAGAACGTCGCAGGCGCTGGGGGTAAAGACCGAAGGCAGCAACAACCCGAAGTTTCCTCTGAAAAGAGTCAAAGACGGCAAGGGTACCCGAAGAAGCACAGAATTTCCGAAGGATTTCCCGAAGTAAAAAAAGCGCCGTTCGACTCCATGGGAAATCGGCACACCAGGCCTCTTCCTCCAAGAGGCATGCCACTCTTCCCCCCTCCTTCCCCCTTTAGAGTGAAGTTGTGTTTTTGTTCACTTTTTAGAGTCTAAAAACACCCCACTCCTTAGTATACTATACTGCAAATTTCCTCCCCGAAAGGGACTTTCGACCTATGAAAAAGATAAAAGGTTAGGACCTTTGGTCAGACAAAAGGGGACCACAAGAGGATGCCGGAGCGCGGCCCCTCTGGTTAGCTATGGAAGGAAGGGGGGTATGCATCGTCATCCGGGTTTTTCTCCTTGACAACAACCGCCTCTTCCTCGAGGGGCTTGTGTTCCTTTTAGAGAAACGGGAAGACATCAAAGTCGTGGGTGTGGCCACAAAGGCGCGAAACGTCCTGCGTTCTATCGAGAGGACCTCCCCGGATGTGGTCATCATGGATTTCGTCCTCCCTGACGCAAACGGCGCACACCTTGTTCAGGAAATTCGCAGGCGATGGAAACACATCCGGGTTGTCATCCTCTCTCTCTACGACAACCAGGACTTCCAGGAAGAGGCGAAAAAAAGTGGAGCCTTCGCCTACCTCGTCAAGGGAGGCCCCATCGAGGAACTCCTCTCCACGCTCTACGCCGCCTATGAAAACGGAAGGAGGGACAGACTTTGATTGCGGGATGGAGGATGGCAAAAGCCCTGGCCATCCTGGTGATCCTGGGCGTTTTCTTCGGGGATACCCGGGGAACCCGGATGGGGGCTCAGGAAATCTCTGCCTTTGTTCCTTCCCCCCAGAAACTCGTATTCTTTGAAGTGAAACCGGGAGAAGAAAAGACCGCAGAGTTCTCCCTTGCCCTCCAAACCGGCGACACATCCTGGGCGCTTTTCGTCGCCCTCAAGAGTCAGGAAACCATCCCCCAGGGGGTGCTCCTCCTCAGGGCACCAGGAGAGAAGAACACCCTTCTCCTCTCTCGGACGCCTATCCTCATCCTCCAGGGAACCCATCCAGCGCCCCATGGGGTCACCGTGGGTGGCTTCACGCTTACCTTTGCACCCTCCTGGGCAATGGAGGCCGGGGATTACACGGCGAATCTTGTCTTTTTCTACCAGAGAGAAGGAGGACAACCCGTACCTTTGCCACAATCCCTTACCCTTGTCCTTGCCGTTCCACCGGCCTTCCAGGTTGAAGTGCAGGAAGCCCAAAGGGGCATCACCTTCGAGGTCTCCGGCCCCCCTGGACTCTATCCTCTCACCCCGGCCCTGTCACTGTCTGTCCGGGCCAACGTCACTCCATGGACGCTTCTTCTTTCCACCCGGGGTCTTGTGGGAGAACGGGGAGGACACATTCCTCCCGAGCGGGTGTTCGTCAAACTCGGGAAATCCCTAGTCTCTCTCCAGAATCCGGTGGCCGTCCATACTGCCCAGGCGGGGGAAACGGTGACTCTTACGAACCTCCTGCTCTTTGTGGAGACCAGGGTGGAGGATCTCCCTGGCCGGTACAGGGGAGAAATCGTTATGGCCTGTTCCTTCAGGCCGAAAGGAGGGGTTCGATGAAGTCGCCTTTTCTGCGGATGTCTTTCACGCTGTGCTGTCTGCTCCTTGCGTGCGTCACCTTTGTCCACGGCGAAGAAGCGGAGGAACCGCTTATCACCAATGTCTTCGTGGACACCGATATTCGGGAAGCCCTGCAGGATGTGGCGAGCCAGGCAGGGATCCCCATCCTCGCCGACGAGACCGTCTCAGGATACGTGACTCTGGAGCTTTCCGAGGTCCCCCTAAGCAGAGCCCTAGAAATGATGCTCATGCCCTTTGGTTTTGTGGCTGTCAAAATGGATGGGTACTACCTCGTAAGTTCCGGGTCCCCTGAGAGCCCTGCATTCCGGAATATTGCCAGAAGTGAACGCATCAACCTCAGAGACCTCAATGCCGAGGAAGCCCTGGCATTGCTTCCGGACTTCTACGCCCAGTACGCCAAAGCCGTTCCCGGAAAGCGTTTCATCACCGTGACCGCTCCTCAACCCATCATCGACGAAATTCGGCGGATTCTTGCGCTTGCAGATGTCCCAAGACAGCAGGTTGTCATCGATGCCGTGGTGACAGAGGTTTCGGGAGAAGCGGCCAAGAACCTGGGGATTGAGTGGGGCGGTGCAACCACGGGACCCTACGGACTCCAGTTTGGGGAACTTGCGAGCATCGGGGGGCTCTTCCAGCGCCTCGAGCGGGTGGTCGCCACCATCCATCTTCTTGAAAAGGAAGGAAAGGCCCGCATCCGTTCCAATCCCCGCCTGGTGGTCCTTGACGGGGAAGAAGGAGAAATCCGGGTCACCCGGGAGGAGTACTATGCCATCGTCACCGGAACCCCTGCTTTCCCCACAACGAGCCTTGAAACCATAAGCGCTGGGGTCATCCTGAAGGTCCGGCCCTATGTGGTGGATGGAGAGGAAATCGTTCTCACGCTGAGCCCTGAGGTGAGCAACGTCGTGGGCGCAGGGCTCCAGGACCTTCCGGTGGTGAGCCGTCGCATTGTGTCGACAACGGTCCGGGTGAAAACGGGAGAGACCCTGGTTCTTGGGGGGTTGCGCCAGCTCATCGAGGTCACCACCGAAGGAAAGGTCCCTCTTCTTGGAGACATCCCCATTATCGGGGCCCTTTTCCGCCATAAAAAGACAACGAGCGAGGACAAAGATGTGGTCATCCTCATCACCCCGAGCATCCTATGAGAAATGCCTTTTGCTTTTTGCGCTTTCTGTCCTCAGCGTGCTCTGCATTGCCTCAAAAAGCGAGGCAAAGACCGTCACGCTGTTTTGCCCCGACATTCCTCGAAAAGAGGCCATCCTCACCGTGGCCTTCCAGGCAGGGGTGGAAGTGGTCTTCTTTGAGGACATCCCTGGAAAGGTGAACGTGCGGCGGGAATCCATAGCCTTTGAGGACGCGCTGGACCTCATCCTCCAGGGAACCGGAATCGTGTGGCACGAGAAGAACGGGGTGTACTACATTGGCACACCAGAGGAGGGAACGCCCGAGTACCTCAAAATAAGCGACATCGAAACCTGTACCACCCGCTTCAGGACCTCCCGGGAAATCCTTGCGCTCCATCCGGAATTCGCAGGAAATCTCCTCCCCACCTCACCGTTTCGCTTTCTCGTCGTCGGTCCAAAGAGAGTGCGGGAGGCGATACAAAACGCCGTTGCCGCTCTTGACCGTCCCCGGGAACACATCCTTCTCAGGGTTGTCGTTTTTGAGGGTGAGGAAAAACTCCTCGAGGATTCGGGATTTTCCTTTCCCGACACTCAGAAGCTTTTCACCTTCCCCAGCTCCAAGCATAGAGAAAGGCTCCAGGGGCAGCTGACCCTCAGGGGGAAAGGAGAAGAGGCAATCCGGCGCCTGGAGCAGGAACTCCTCGTCCTTGAAGGAGAGTGGGGAGAAAGCCGGGTAGGGGAGAGAGTGTACTACAGGGTGGAGGAGGGGGGCCTGGGGGCTTTAGAGGTCGTGGAACTCGGCACGGGTCTCCGGGCGCAACCTTTGTATCGCGAGGATGGGCGCATCGCGACGAACCTGGAAGTCGAGGTGACGGACACCGCGAGAGAAGACTCTCTCATCGTGGTGCGAAGGACTTTCAAAACCTCGGCAATCCTTGAGGAAGGCGTGGTCACCCCTCTGGTCCTTGAGGCATACGAGGAAACCCAAAGTAAAGCCTGGAAGCTCTTTGAGAGCCGGTCTGCGAAAGGGCGTCCGGAGAGGGAAACAAGAAGCGAGAAGCTCATGCTCCTTGTGGAGGCGAAAAGGCAAAACCCCGGGGACGTTTCCTCCCTTGCCCGTCTTGAAGGACCACCCCTGAAATTCCAGGTCACCTCGCCAGAAAGAGACCTTTGGGATACCCAGGTCTTTTTGGAGTACCGATCTCCCGGACCTTTCCTGAGTGTGGGGTTTGAAACCAGGTGGGAGGAGACGGTGGAAATTCGTGGGAACCTTCTGGCTGGCCTTTCAGGAAAGCCACTCTGGGGAAGCCTTGAGCTTGCGTACCGTGTCGCGGGAGAATGCCTTGGCATTCGCTGGGAAGGAACCCCGGAAAAGCAGGGGTGGTCGGTGTTTTTCGAGAGCCGGAAGCAGGACTGGAACGACACCACGTACTTTTTCCGCCTCGGGACAGGATGGGTGGGAGAGGACGCGGTGGGTTTCGTGACCCTGGGTGGAGCGCACAGACGAGGGGATTTTTCCTTCGAGGGAAGACTCACCTACCAGATGGCCTCCGTCACGAACCTCCGGCTTGACCTTGAGGGCAGGTGGCGGGTGAGCAAAAACACTTCGCTGATTGCCGGCTACAGCGGTCTTCTGACCGGAGAGAAGACACCCCTTGACGACCTGCGTTTTGAGGGAGTTTTTGTAGGGTTGCGGATAACTTTCTGAGGAGGGGAAAGCATGCGAGGGTACCTGATACTGTTTTGCTGCCTCCTGGTGGTGCTGGTTCTTTCGGGGTGTAACTGGTTCGGTAAGGGGCTTTTGAACGTCATCAACCCCGAGGCCGAGGTACGGATGTACTACGTCTTCAACACACCCCCAGACATCGGAGGACCGGAAAAGTTTGAGCTCCTCCAGGGACTGACCTTCGACCTTGTCGTGTACCCCCTCAATGGAGTGGGGTTCACCATTGAGCGCCTGACCTACACCTACACCACGGAAAAGGGCGAGGTCGCCGAGCTCGCCAAGGACCTGGTGCTCTCCTACTACGTTCCCCCCAACGTCTCTCCTGAGCCCACCATTCCTCAACCTGGGGAGGCCAGCCCCTATGTCCTCTCGAACCTCCCGCTCTTTTTCCAGGACACCATCGATTACCTCTGGAAGAACTATGGAATGAAGAACCTCTTTCTTACCCTCAAAGCCTTCCTACGGGATGATGCCGGTCACACCATGACGAAGACCATCGTGGCGAATTTCCCGGTGCTCCAGCTTGGGGAGGACTTCTGGCCCCCCACCGAGGTTACGATTGAGCCGAATAACCCAAGCGTCTCTCCTGGAACCACACTCACCTTCCTTGCCCGGGCAAAGGACGAGTCCACGATCGTCTCCTATCAGTGGTTCGTGAACGGCCGACCCCAGGGATGCGCAGGGGGCACCCCCACCTTCACCTACACCTTTACGGAGGCGGGAACCTACACCGTTATGGTAAAGGTGTGTGACAGGGCGGGGAATTGTTCCTTTGGTCTTACCACCGTTACGGTCACCGCAGCATAGGGAGTTCTGGTAGAATAGGAGTATGCCGGAACTCCCTGAGGTTGAGGTCTTACGGAGAGAGCTTGAGCCGTTCCTTCGGGGAAAGCGCATCGTTCGGGTGGAGATTCGGGATCCTCGCTTCGGCTTCCCGAAAGAAGCAGCGGAAGGAAAGACCATCATTGGGGTCAGGCGCCTGGGGAAGTACCTCCTTTTTGGCCTTGCCGAAGGAGGATGCCTGGCGCTACACCTTGGGATGACCGGGAAGCTGCTTCTCGCAAAAGAGAACACTCCGCAAAAGCACGAGCGAATGGATATCCTTTTGTCCTCCGGAGAGCACCTCCTCTTCTGTGACACCCGGCGGCTTGGGAAGATTGCCTTTCTCCGGGAGGAAAAGGAACTCTCCGAAAAACTCGGCCTTGACCCCCTGTCCCCAGCGTATACCCTGGAGAACGTCCGGGCCCTCCTTGAGGGAGGGAGGCGTCTTAAGGACTTTCTCTTAGACCAAAGAGGCATCTGCGGCATCGGCAACATCTACGCAAGCGAAATTCTCTTCCGGGCCCGGCTGCATCCTGAACGCCCCCTTTCATCGCTTTCTGAAGCAGAAAAAGCCAGACTCTTCGTCGCCGTCCGGGAGGTTCTTGAGGAGGCGATCGAAGAGCGGGGAACCACCATCCGGGACTTCCGGCGTACCCTGGGGGAAGAGGGGAATTTCCAGCATCTCCTTGCAGTCTATGGAAAGAGCCACTGTCCCAGCTGCGGGACCCCAATCGTGCGGAAGGTCATTGCCTCCCGGAGTACGTACTTCTGCCCCCGCTGCCAGCCTCTGGAAGGCGAGGGAAACCCCCTGGTGCAGGAATGACGTTTTTCCTGTAAACTATACCTCCAGAGAAACAGAGCGAGAGGATGGATGGAAATGGCAGCGGTGACGATTAAGGACGTGGCGAAGAGAGCAGGGGTAACCGTCACCACCGTTTCCCGGGTGCTGAACAACAGAGGATACATCAGTGAAGCCACCCGGGAAAAGGTATACCGGGCGATGAAGGAGCTCAATTACCAGCCGAACGAAATTGCCCGGTCTCTCCTGCGGAGGCGAACTAACATCCTGGGCATCATCCTTCCCACGGTCGCCCATCCCTTCTTCAGCGAACTGGCCTTCTTCATCGAGTACTACGCGTACGAGTACGGCTACAAGGTCATGCTCTGCAATTCACAGCTTGACCAGAAAAAGGAAAAAGAATACGTTGAGATGCTTCGCGCAAACCAGGTCGATGGCATCATCATGGCTAGCCACACCTTAGAAGTGGACGAATACCTGAGCCTCAAACTCCCCCTGGTCACCTTTGACCGGCAGATTGCACCGGACATCCCCTTCGTGTCCTCCGACAACTACCTGGGGGGAACTTTAGCCACCAACCTCCTCATCGACAGGGGGTGCAGGAAAATCGCCCACATCTGCGGTAACCTCCGCCTGAATATGCTGGCAAACCAGAGGAACAGGGCGTTTGTTGCCACCGCACAGGCCAGAAAGGTGGAATACGTGACCGTGGAAACGGACCTTAACGTCTTTGACATGCGCCAGTACGATACACTGGTTCTCAGGCTTTTTGAGGAACATCCCGACGTGGAGGGCATCTTCGCCGGAAGCGACGTCATCGCCGCCAGTGTCATTAAAATCTGCCACCAGCGGAAAAAGAGAATACCTGAAGACATCAAGGTCGTCGGATACGACGACGTGAGCATTGCTTCCTTCCTCACGCCTCAACTCACGACCATCCGGCAACCCATTGAGGACATGGGGAGGCTGGCGGTGGAGCTCATCCACAAACAGATCAATAAAGAAGCGGTGACGGTTGAAAACGTCCTCCCGGTGACACTGGTGGAGCGAGAGACGACGTAACTTTTGTGTCAAACGGTTAGTATAACCACCGGAGATGTTCTGCCTCTTTTTTCCTGGTTGGACCTACAGAGATCCCCGTTTTGTGTCAAACGCTTGACATAAAGACCTCCCTTATGCTATGTTTGGACCAAAGTACGCTCAAGGGGGGCGAGACCGTGAAAAAAAAGCGGTACCTCTGGTACTTCTGGGTTGTCTTGTCCTCGGCATGGTGTTCCCAGGAATTGTAGGGGCCGAAGCCAGGCACCGAATGACCGTACAGGATGTTGTCAATGCTATTATCCGGTACTCTGTCGGCGATAGGGAACTTGCAGTGAGCGACAGGCTCATCACAGGAAGCTACGACGCTGAGGCAACGGGAATCGTCGTCACCTTCATGGCTACCGTCGATGTCATCCGTACCAAGGGGGAATGCCACGGACTGGCTCAAGAACACTCCGGTGTACCTCGAGAAGAAAAAGCTCATAGAATCCCACGGGATAGCCATCTGGAGGTATCACGATTCCATGCCCATGGTACAACCCGATGGTATCTATACAGGACTCTGGAAAGAAATCGACTGGGAAAGGTACCTGGTGAGCAAGGACAACCCCTGGATTTATGAAATTCCGGAGACCACCCTGGCCGACCTGGCGAGATTCTTCAAGGAGAAACTCTCCGTAGGGGTTGTGCGCATCGTGGGGAATCCCGACATGAAAGTCTCAAGAGTCGGTATTCTCGTCGGTGGAGGCAGTCTCGGTCTTGGGAGGGAAGAAATATAAGGGTATCCTGAAAGGAGGGCAGAATGCACATTGATGCCACACTGGAGTCCTCAGGGGGCTTCTGTCCCCGGGCGCGCACGGGGGAATTCGGTCATCGCTTCGCTTTCGAAAGCGGTGGTGGAAGTCTCGGAAGGGAAACTTTTAGGGTTCATCGACCGGGGTATCTACACCTTCCGTGGGATACCATATGCCCAGGCCAGGCGCTTCATGATGCCCAAGAAAGTCAATCCCTGGAGCGGCATCCGTGACGCCACAAGGTATGGTGAGATATGCTACCAGAGCCCGGTGCGGGATAGAGTCGCACGAGACGAGTTCTTCAATCCCCACGTATACCTTGAGCAGAACGAGCACTGCCAGTTCCTGAACATCTGGACACCGGGGCTTGCGGATGGGAAAAAGCGCCCCGTCATGGTCTACCTCCACGGTGGCGCTTTCAGTGCTGGATCGTCCCTTTCCCCCCTCACCGATGGCCGAAACCTCAGCGAAAAAGGGGATGTTGTGGTCGTCTCCCTCAACCACCGCCTGAACGTCCTGGGCTTTCTTGACCTTTCTCTTTGCGGTGAGGCATACAGGTATTCGGCAAACGTGGGCATTGCTGACATCGTGGCCGCCCTGGAGTGGATACGGGAGAACATCGAGCAGTTCGGGGGCAATCCCGAGAACGTCACGCTCTTTGGGAACTCCGGTGGTGGGGCAAAAATCCTCGCCCTGGCGGCAACCCCCGCAGCACGGGGGTTGTTCCACAAGGCCGTTATTCAAAGTGGCATCGCCTTTGGTTTTGGGATGACCCTCAACGAGAAAGAGGCTGCCGAGCGGGTAGCAGCCTTGACCCTCAAAAACCTCAACCTCTCCCCAAAAGAGGTCGATAAGCTCCAGGAAGTGCCGTACCATGTACTCCTTGAGGCAGCTAACAGCGCCAAAAGGCAAGCTTCACAGGAATTGAACATACGCTATATGTGGGGGCCGGTTCTCGATGGAACGTACATCCCCGTGCACCCGGTCGCCGAGGAATTCGCCCCTCAAGCCCGGGACATCCCCATGATCATGGGGACGGTCCTCAACGAATTCACCACCATCATCACCAGCGAGGCTGTTGACCTTCTCTGCGACAACAAAGACACCTGGAGCATGGAAAAGGTTCTGGCGAAACTCGCCGAAAAATACGGCCCCAGGGCTCAGGACGCCCTTCATGCGTTCATGAAGGCCTACCCAAATAAGAAACCTGCCGATGCCTATTTCGTGGACACCGCATTTCGTCCTGCAACCTTAGAGGCGGCACGGAAAAAGGCCGCACAAAAAGGTGCCCCCGTGTACACCTACGTCTTTGCTTACGAAGCTCCGGTTATGGACGGTGTGGGTATGGCCTGGCACTGTGCAGAACTCCCCTATGTCTTCGACAACACCGACCTCGTTCCCACCGCAACCGGTGGAGGGATAGCGGCAAAAATCTTAGCACACATGGTGAGTCTGGCGTGGATTCACTTTGCGTACACCGGGGACCCCACTCATGAGTGGATCCCAAAGTGGCCGCCCTTCACCCTCAACGAGGGCGCCACGATGGTCATCGACACTCTCTGGGAGGTACGATACCACCACGACAAAGACCTTATGGACCTTGCGGTAGAACTCGGGCTCACGGAACTCCCGGATTTCGATTTCTGAGTAGAAAGGCGAGGGTGAGTGTTAGCCATGCCGGTTCCCAATAAAATCATGCTCATCACGTACGCAGACAGCATGGGCAGGAATCTCAAAGAGCTGAAATACCTTCTAAAAAAGCACTTCCGCGATGCCATCGGGGGGCTCCACATCCTGCCGTTTTTTCCCTCTTCGGCAGACCGGGGCTTTGCCCCGATCACCTATGAGAAGGTCGATGAAGCCTTCGGTACGTGGGACGATATTGAAGCGTTGAGGGAAGATTTCTACCTGATGTTCGACTTCATGATCAACCATATCTCCCGTCAGTCCATCTTCTTCCAGGATTTCCTGGCCCGGAAGGACGAATCCCCTTACGCCACGATGTTCATTCGGTACAGAGACATCTGGCCCTGTGGGGAACCCACGGTGCAGGAACTCGACATGATTTACAAGAGGAAGCCCCGACCGCCTTACGTCACCGTGGAGTTTGCCGACGGTACCACGGAGAAAATCTGGTGCACCTTCAGCGATGAACAGATTGACCTCAACGTCACCTCCGAGGTTACCCGAGCTTTTATCAAAAAGACCCTTGAATACCTTGCAAAGAAAGGCGCCTCCCTCATAAGGCTTGACGCCGTCGCCTACACCATCAAAAAGCGCGGAACAAACTGTTTCTTTGTCGAACCGGAGATATGGGAACTCCTTGAGTTCTGCCGGGAGGTGCTCGCGCCCTACGGCGTGGAAATCCTCCCGGAGGTCCACGAACATTACTCGTTCCAGCTCAAGCTCGCGGAACGGGGATACTGGGTGTACGACTTCGCTCTGCCAATGCTCGTCCTCCACACCCTTTACAGCGGCTCAACGACGCGCCTCGTCGACTGGCTGCGGATATGCCCCAGGAAACAATTCACCACCCTCGATACCCACGACGGGATTGGAGTAGTTGATGTGAAGGACCTTTTAACCGATGAGGAGATCGAGAAGACCAAAGAGTACCTGTACTCCCGGGGGGCAAACGTCAAGAGAATCTACAGCACGACGGCGTACAACAACCTGGACATTTACCAGATCAACTGCACCTACTACTCAGCCCTCGGCAACAACGACGACGCATACCTTCTGGCACGCGCCATACAGTTCTTCGCCCCTGGCATCCCTCAGGTGTACTACGTGGGGTTACTTGCGGGAGAAAACGACATTGAGCTCGTGGAGAGGACAAAGCAGGGAAGGGACATCAACCGCCACTACTACACCGTGGAAGAGGTCGAGGAAAATCTGCGCCGGCCCGCGGTCCAGAAGCTCCTTCAACTCATGCGATTCCGCAACACCTATCCGGCGTTTTCGGGGGACTTCGCTATCCAGGAAACAAACAGCGAGCACCTTTTGGTCCTTCGGTGGAAGAAGGACGAGTACGAAGCCACGCTGGAGGCGAATGCGCAAACGTTTAACTTCACGGTCACCTATAGCGACCCCTCAAGGGGGACAAAAGAGAAGTTATTTTAAAAGGTTCCTGTATGTCAAACGGTTGACATACGGGGAAGAGAAAACTATAATACCACCAGAAAAACCCTTCTATAAAGGAGGAGGAGAAAGGTGAGGAAACTTGCGTTCTTTCTGATTGCCGCACTGGTGTTCTCCGCAGCCATATCAGTTACCGCCAGCGCCAAGGTGAACATCACATTCCTGAACTCCAAAGGAGAGATCCAGGCACAGCTTGAGGAAATCGCTGCCCTCTACAGCGAAATCGCCAAAGACGTGACGGTCGAAGTGATTCCCTGCCCGGTTGGCCAGTCGCCCTTTGAGAAGGTCGTCTCCATGTACGCTTCAGGAAACGCGCCGACCATCGCCATGGTGGATGCCGGTGATGTCAAGAAATTCCAGGACAAGGCCCTGAACCTCACCGGTGAACGATGGGTGCAGGACGCCATTCCTGGAAGCCTGGACATGGCAACCCTTGAAGATGGAACCGTCGTCGGCTTCCCCTTTGCCGTCGAGGGATACGGGCTCATCTACAACAAAAAGGTCCTGGACAAAGCGTTGGGAAAGAGCTTCGATCCTTCTTCAATACGCACAAGGAAAGACCTCCAAGCACTCTTTGAAGAGCTCAAGAACGCCGGTGTCGCACCGCTTGTCATATCCCCCCTTGACTGGTCCCTGGGAGCGCATTTCTTCGCGATAGCCTATGCCGCCCAGTCGCCGGATCCCAAACAGGTCGATGCATTCCTCAAGGACTTGCGGGCCGGAAAGGTGGATCTCCAGCAGAACAGCATCGTGAATGGTCTCCTTGATACCTTCGACGTTATGAGAGCGTACAACATCGACAAAGACGACCCGCTCTCCGGAACGTATGACCGAGGCTCGTATCTTCTGGGCACTGGAGAGGTTGCCATGTGGTTCATGGGCAACTGGGCCTGGCCACAGCTTAGCGAACTCGACCCTGAAGGCGAGTACGGCTTCCTGCCCGTTCCTATCAGCGACAATCCCGATGATTACGGGAACTCCCAGATCCCCGTGGGTGCCACCAAATTCCTGATTCTTGACAGAGAACAGAGCTCTGAAGCAGAACAACAGGCGGCCAAAGACTTCCTGAACTGGCTGGTGTACGACGCAAAGGGCCAGGACATGCTGGTCAACAAACTCAGCATCATCCCGGCTTTCAAGAACATTACCCTCGAGCCAAGGGACCCTCTGGCTAAGTCAATCCTCCAGTACGTCAGGGCAGGGAAAACGCTTCAGTTCGTCCTTGACCTCCCGGCGGACCACTGGCGTATGGTGGGTGCTTTCATGCAAAAGTACCTGGGCAATGCCATAAGCCGGGACGAACTCCTTGACGAGATTGAAAACTACTGGAAAAATGTGAAATAGCACCCTGGGAGAGCACCCGGAAGGAAAGCTTTCCTTCCGGGTGCCTCGGAGTGTGCCAAGAAAATGGTTTCAGAGAAAACCCCTTTCGGAAAGGTTGGAACGTATCTTCTGTTTGCTGGACCCACCACCTTTGCGTTCTTCACCGTGGTCATTCTCCCATTTCTCTTTGGCGTCTACCTCACCCTGACGAACTGGGATGGTCTGTCAGCAACGTACCTCTTTGTGGGCCTCAAGAACTACCGGATGGTCTTCGAGGACAGGGCGTTCTGGACATCTTTTGGCCTCACCCTCAGGTACGTGGCGTACACTGTCGTCCTCACGAACGTCATCGCCTTCACCCTTGCGTACCTTCTGACCAGCGGGATTCGAGGACAGAACTTCCTGCGGGCCGGCTTTTTCGTCCCGAATCTCATAGGAGGCATTGTTCTGGGCCTCATATGGCGTTTTGTCTTCTCCAACGTCCTGGTCTACGTTGGGAAACGATTCGGATGGGAGCTCTTCCTTCGCTCCTGGCTTGCCCATCCAGACAAGGCATTCTGGGCACTTGTCATCGTCAGCGTGTGGCAATCCTCCGGGTACATGATGGTCATCTATATCGCCGGGCTCATGGGCATCCCGAAAGACCTCGTTGAGGCAGCCACCATTGAGGGAGCCACAGGTCTCCAGAGACTGCGGTACGTCATCCTCCCCCTTTTAACCCCCTTCACCACCGTCTGCGTCTTCCTCTCCCTCCAGCGAGGCTTCATCGTTTATGACCTGAACAAGGCCCTGACCGAGGGAGGCCCTTACAAGAGCACAGAACTCGTGGCCATGCACGTCTATGAAAAGGCGTTCTTGGCGCAGCAGTATGAAATCGGCCAGTCTGAGGCGTTTTTCCTCTTTGCGATGATCGTCGGTGTCACCCTTGCCCAGGTGTACCTTGGGAAGCGATTAGAGGTCGAACAGTGATGGCGCAACGGCAAAGGTACCGGGAAGGGATTCTTGAGGCGCTCAGGCTCTCTTTCCTGTACTTTCTCCTTGTACTCTACCTCATTCCTTTCTTCCTCGTTTTCGTCAACGCCTTCAAAGACCGCAGCCAGATTATCGCCAACCCATTCCGCCTCCCTTCAGCTTTCCACCTGGCCAACTTCATCGAAGCCTTCAAGAAGATGAACTACCCCTATGCCTTCTGGAACTCTCTGGTCATCACCGTCCTGAGTACCGCCCTCATTGTCTTTTTCTCTTCCATGACTGCCTATCTCTTCGCGAGGCTTCCCTGGAAATTCAACAGGTTCATGTTCTTCCTCATGGTTGCCTCCATGCTCATCCCCTTCCAGGCCATCATGATTCCCCTGGTGAAGATATACGGGTCTTTTGGACTCCTCAACAACCGCTGGACCCTTATGTACATGTACCTTGGCTTTGGGTGCTCCTTTGCGGTCTTTCTGTACCACGGCGCCATCAAGAGCATTCCCCTCGAGTTAGAGGAGGCAGCCATGATCGACGGATGCTCGAGGTTCCAGGCATTTTTTAAAATCGTCTTCCCCCTTCTGAAACCTACAACCACAACAGTGGCCATCCTCGACGTTTTGTGGATCTGGAACGACTTTCTCCTGCCGTCTCTCGTCCTCATTTCCCCCAGAAACAGAACCCTCCCCCTCTCCACGTACTACTTCTACGGGACCTACACCTCAGAATACGGACTCCTCCTTGCATCGCTTATCCTGAGCATCACCCCGGTCATCATCTTCTACCTTTTCATGCAAAGGCACATCATCAGGGGAATACTCCAGGGCTCCATAAAGTAGCTTCCTGACCCTGCGCAGAGAAGGTTGGATGCCCGCTTGCTGGGGACGCCTTTCCCCGGCCAGGTCCTGGACCCATCCCACAACGTTCAATCCAGAGCCTGATGGCCCTTGACACCGGGAGAGCTTTCCCCTATAATGCTACTAAAGCGATAATATTTATAGATTTTGGGGGGATAGACGATTCGACTCTCAACCCGTTCCCGATATGGACTCCGGCTCATGATAGAGCTTGCCCTCTCTTACGACGAGGGGGGATTTGTGTTCCTTCGGGATATTGCGAAGAGAGAAGAAATCTCCGAAAAATACCTGGGGCAACTCATCATTCCTCTGCGCTCTGCAGGTCTCATCTCTTCCAAGCGAGGGGCAGAGGGAGGGTACCAGCTTGCCCGACCTCCAGAGGCCATCACAGTCCTCGAGATCGTGGAGGCCCTGGAGGGGAAGGTCGTCATTGTGGATTGCCTGCGAGACGAGGCCATCTGCCATCGGGCTTCGTCCTGCGCCGCCCGGGAGGTTTGGAAGAAGCTCCAGGAGACCATTGTCAGGACTCTTGGAGGGGTAACCCTTGCCGAAGTCGTGCGCATTGCCCGGGAGAAGTCGCAACTCCCTGACTACTCCATATGACAGGAGGCACTATGAAGGCCGTTGGTCTTGTTTCTGGAGGACTCGATAGCTCCATCGCGGTGGCCCTCATCCGATCCCAGGGGATTGAGGTCGTGGCGCTCCACTTCACAAGTCCTTTCTTCGGCAGAAAGGCTTTCCTCGAAGGGGTCATGAAGCGGCTGGGGGCAGAGCTCCGGGAAGTCCAGGTAGGTGAGGAATACCTTGAGATTGTCCGAAATCCTCGCTTTGGCTACGGGAAAAACCTTAACCCCTGCATTGACTGTAAAATCTTCATGCTCCGAAAGGCAAAGGCCATCATGGAGGAAGAAGGAGCGAAGTTCGTCTTCACCGGCGAGGTCGTCGGGCAACGTCCCAAATCCCAGATGCGAGATACCCTCAGGCTCATCGAGAAAGAAAGCGGGCTTTCGGGGCTTTTGCTCCGGCCGCTTTCAGCAAAGCTCCTCCCTCCGACCATCCCGGAACTCGAGGGGTGGGTCAGGCGAGAAGATCTCCTCGGCATTGCCGGAAGGGGGCGAAAGGCGCAGTTTGAGCTGGCAGAGCGCTTCGGAATTGAGGAGTACACGAGTCCTGCCGGAGGGTGCCTGCTCACCGACCCTATCTTCTCGAAGCGCCTGAAAGACCTCCTGGACCACGATGCGTTCACCCTCGAAAACGTCGAGCTTCTGAAGCTCGGGAGGCATTTCCGGTTCACCCCCTGGTACAAACTCGTCGTGGGGAGGAACGAAGGTGAGAACCGGGCGCTGCTTCGCCTTGCCCGGGAGGGAGACTTCCTTTTCTTCCCCCAGGGCGGGAAAGGACCCCTGGGCCTTGGAAGAGGAATGGCAGGACCCGAAGATATCGAACGCTCCGCCCAGGTCATTGCCTTCTACACGAAAAACGGTGCGGAGAAAACGGCAGTTATCGTCCGGGACTTCTCTGGAACCTCCAGGGTCCTCGAGGTCCCGAAGTGTCAGGAAAACGTCCTCGAGTCACTACGCATCCCAAAGGGGTGAGAACATGGTGGGAATGGGAACCTCGTGCGGTGTCCACAGTGTGGAGCAATCTCCTGGGACGGAGAGGACCTTCTTCTGCTCTGTCCTTTTTGTGGTGAAGTGTTCGTTGCCTCTTTGAACGACGAGAGGGGGGAGGACCCGTGCGCATTGCCCAGAACATCACCGAACTCATCGGCAACACTCCCCTTGTGTACCTGAGTAAACTCGCCCAGGGACTTCCGGGAAAGGTTGCGGCAAAGCTCGAATTCTTCAACCCCTGCGGGAGCGTCAAAGACCGGATTGCCGTCTCGATGATCGAGGAGGCTGAGCGGCAGGGGCTTCTTGGCCCAGACTCCACCATCATCGAGCCCACAAGCGGCAACACCGGTATTGGCCTTGCTTTCGTCTGCGCCCAGCGGGGGTACCGTCTCATCCTCACCATGCCCGAAAGCGTCTCCGTGGAACGGCGGAAGATTCTCACCCGGTTCGGCGCCGAAGTGGTTCTCACCCCCCAGGAAGAGGGCATGAGGGGTGCGGTGCGGAAGGCGGAAGAACTCCTTGCCCAGATCCCGAACTCCTTCATGCCCCAGCAGTTCAAAAATCCTGCAAACCCAAAAATCCACCGGGAAACCACAGCAGAGGAAATCTGGCGGGATACTGATGGGACCATCGATATCTTCGTCGCCGGAGTGGGGACCGGGGGAACCATCACCGGGGTAGCAGAGGTGCTCAAACCTCGCAAACCATCCCTCCGGGTGGTGGCCGTTGAACCGGCCCGCTCGCCAGTGCTTTCTGGGGGTCAGCCCGGACAGCACAAAATCCAGGGGATTGGAGCAGGATTCGTCCCCGATGTTCTGCGCCTTGAGCTTGTGGACGAAATCATCCGGGTTGAGGACGACGCTGCCTTTGCCACCGCCGAACGCCTGGCAAAAGAGGAGGGTATTCTCGCCGGGATTTCCTCAGGAGCCGCTGCCTGGGCGGCGCTTGAGGTAGCGAAAAGACCGGAGAACAGAGACAAACTCATCGTTGTGGTTCTCCCGGACACTGGAGAACGGTATCTCTCAATATGGTGAAGACGGCCGCCTTCACAAAGTTCGAGAGGCTGAAGGACATTCTGGCCCCCCTGCAGGAGGTCGTCGTGGCCTACTCAGGGGGTGTGGACTCGACGTTCCTCTTGTGGGCGAGCTTTCAGGTTCTTGGTCCGAAAGCACGGGGAGTCCTCATCGACACGCCCCTCGTCCCTCCCTACAAAAAAGAGGAGGCGCTGGAAACCTCCCGTACCCTGGGACTCCCCGTGGAGGTGCTCTCCGTAGATATCTGGCAGGAAGAGGGTATCCTCGCCAACGGTCAAAGACGCTGTTACTTCTGCAAGAAATTCCTCTTCTCAAAACTCAAAGCCGCTGCCGGGAAGATCCCGGTGTGCGATGGGACCAATGCTGACGAAACGCGGGAATTCCGCCCGGGCCTTCTGGCCAAAGAGGAACTCGGCGTTCGTTCACCCCTTTATGAGGCCGGGCTCACGAAAAGGGAAATCCGCGAGCTCTCTGCGGCCTTCAACCTCCCCACGGCCTGGAAACCCTCGTACTCGTGCCTGGCCACACGCATTCCCTCTGGAACGCGTCTTGTGCCGGAGCTCCTTGAGCGTGTCGGGGAACTCGAGAGGTCTCTTGAGGAGCTCGGGTTTTCGGGACTCCGGGCCCGCCACCACGGGGACATCGTCCGTCTGGAATTCGAGGAGCAGGATTTCCCCAGGGTCCTTGACCCCGGAATACGGAAGGCAATTCTTGCGCTCTGTAAAAAGGCGGGATACCGCTTTGCGACCCTTGACCTTGCCGGATACCAGAAAGGGAGTATGGATGGAGGATGAAGCAGCGTGTGCTTGTGGCGATGAGCGGAGGAGTGGACTCTTCCGTGGCCTGCTTGCTTTTGAAAGAGGCGGGCTTTGAGGTCATCGGGGTCACGATGTGCCTTGGGGAAGAGGGAGGAGAAGCTCGATGCTGTGGCGCCCGGGCTGTAGAGGACGCAAGGGCCGTGTGCCACCTGCTCGGTGTGCCCCACTTTGTCCTGGATTTTTCTCAGGATATGGAGGACATCATTATCGCAAACTTTATCGCCGAGTACCGCCGGGGCCGTACCCCCAATCCCTGTGTTCTCTGCAACCGCCACCTGAAGTTCGGTAGGCTTCTTGAGTATGCCAGAGCTCTGGGGTGCGATTTCCTCGCTACCGGCCACTACGCCCTTCTTGAGAAGAAGGACGGGAGGTACGTTATCCGCCGGCCCAAAGACCGCAAAAAGGACCAGACGTACTTTCTCTCCGCCATCCCCAAAGAGGCACTCCCTTTCCTCCTTTTCCCCCTCGGACACTACACCAAGGAAGAAGTCCGGGAAATTGCCCGGAAAGCGGCCCTCCCCGTCGCAGAGAAACCCCAGAGCCAGGACCTCTGTTTCATTCCTGGGGGGAACTACCGGGAGTTCCTTTTGCGCCACCTGGGGGAAGAACGGCCAGGGAATATCGTTACAAGAGACGGAAAGGTCCTCGGCCAGCACCGGGGAATCTTCCATTACACCATTGGGCAGCGAAGGGGCCTTGGGATTCGTGCCCCCTATCCCCTCTACGTCATCGCCATCAACCCGGAGCGGAATGAAATCGTCGTGGGTCGCCGGGAAGAGCTCTTGAGCTTCGGGCTTGTGGTAAAATCTTTCAACTGGCTGGTTGACGAACCCCCCAGAAAGGCCCTGGTCCAGGTCCGCTACCAGCAAAAGCCCCAGCCGTGTTTTGTAGAAACTGGTGAACACGGTGCCGTGACCATCGTCTTCGAGCAACCCCTGGAGATGGTGACGCCCGGACAGGTTGCTGTCCTCTACGAGGGAGATGTCCTCCTTGGGGGAGGTCCTATTGAGGAGGTCTGGCATGAAAAGCGTTCAGGAACGCATCAGGGAACTGAAAGAGAAGAAGAATGCCGTTATTCTCGCCCACAACTACCAGCTTCCTGAAGTGCAGGAAGTGGCAGACTTTGTGGGCGACTCTCTGGGTTTGAGCATTGCGGCTCAGAAAACCTCTGCCGACATCATCGTTTTCTGCGGGGTCTACTTCATGGCAGAAACAGCCAAAATCCTTTCGCCCCACAAAAAGGTGCTCATCCCCGACCCTGAGGCGGGATGCCCCATGGCCGATATGCTGCCCCTTGAGGAACTCCGGAAACTCAGGGCCAGGTACCCTCAGGCCAGGGTCCTCTGCTACGTCAACACCCACGCTGTGGTGAAGTCTGAATGCGACCTTGTGTGCACCTCGGCAAACGCCCCACAGGTGGTGGAGCGGGGGTTTGCCCCCGGCGAGGACATCATTTTTGTTCCTGACCAGTACCTGGCACAGTACGTGGCTGCAAAACTCCAGAGAACGTTCATTCTCTTTCCCGGCTACTGCCCGGTGCACGTGGCCATCACCGAAAACCACATCCTTGAGGCCAAAGCGCAGCACCCCGAGGCCCTGGTCCTTGCCCATCCTGAGTGCCGTCCGGAAGTCCTGCGCCACGCCGACCAGGTCCTCTCCACAGAAGGCATGTGCCGGTACGTCAAAACCTCACCCCATCGGGAGTTCATTGTCGCTACAGAAGTCGGCATCATCCCCCGCATGGAAAAAGAAAACCCTGGAAAACGATTCTTCCCCGCCTTTTCAGGTGCCATCTGCGAGAACATGAAAAGAACCACACTCGAGAAGGTTCTCGTCTCGCTTGAAGAGGAGATTCACGAGGTTACCCTCCCTCAAGAGGTCATCGAAAAGGCACGAAGAGCCATTGAGCGGATGCTTGAGCTCTCGCGATGAACCGCTCTCGTTTTCGGCATCCCTGCCTTTGGCACCACAGTGGCCGGCTTCTGGGGACGCCGTTTCCAGAACCTTCTGACTGCCAGGTTTCAAGGAAGCACAAGGGTCTGGCAGCAATAGACCAAAGAAGGGGCGCGTTCGGGTCCCCAGAGGATTAGATCGAGAGGAACCCGCGATGGTGCAGGGCAACGAGGTCGAACGAGCGATTGGGAAACGACGAGCACAAAGCAAAACGCCGGCGTTCCAGGAAAGTGTCGTCGACCTCCGGTAGTGCAAAAACCCCTGGAGGTCGACGACACTTTACGAAATCTCCCTGAACCTCTTGACAGAGAGGAAGAGTTGTGATTTCATTGACATAAGGCGTACCTTGACAGGTGAAGATGGTCTTTTCAGAAATCCTTATTTTAAGCCCACAAAACGGGTTTGTAGCCTACCTATGAGGGATTGAAACGATATTGAGCGCACACACAAAACGTTTGTCGCAAGGTTTGTAGCCTACCTATGAGGGATTGAAACCGGCAAAAGAGCGAGCCAAGTGGCAAGGACTGAAAGGTTTGTAGCCTACCTATGAGGGATTGAAACCAAAACTTGAGGGAGGTGGGAGAATGGAACTGAAGTTGTTTGTAGCCTACCTATGAGGGATTGAAACAGTACTACCAGACACCGGACGAGTTCTTCCACAATCGGTTTGTAGCCTACCTATGAGGGATTGAAACCTGGTACTCCTGGAGGACTCTGGCCAAGGCATCAGGGTTTGTAGCCTACCTATGAGGGATTGAAACGATTTTGACGGATAGACGATAAGTGTTCGCATCTTTTGTTTGTAGCCTACCTATGAGGGATTGAAACATCCCTCCCTTCTCGAAAAGCTTCCAGAGCTTGTCCGTTTGTAGCCTACCTATGAGGGATTGAAACCTGTAGTGTTCAATGAGGTAGCACTGGCCGAGCTTGTGTTTGTAGCCTACCTATGAGGGATTGAAACATTCTTCTAAAAGCTTCTTCTCTTCCTCGGTTTTCTCGTTTGTAGCCTACCTATGAGGGATTGAAACCATATCTTTCGGGATTCCTTCGATTGCCCTAACAACGTTTGTAGCCTACCTATGAGGGATTGAAACTCATCCAACATCCCTGTGGTAGTCAAGAGAAAACCCCGGGACGAATCCCGGGGTTTTCTCTCAAACAGGCCTGCAAAAGGTGAACTCACCCTGTTTTCCCCTCGCCAGGTCCAGCGGGCTTTCCCATCCCGCAGCGCTAAAACGCGACGTTCCCGGTGGATGTTTAGAACGACATCGGTAGGTGTTTCTATGCAGAAAGCCGTGAAATCTCAGTTGCCTGGAAGTTCGAACACAATGCATGTATTTCTGCCCGAAACGTTTCCAGGGATGTAGGAGCATTCTGAAAAGCGAGAAAAAAAGAGGGTAATAAAGCCCATTCCTTCTAAGGACATGGCACTCTCAAAGAAAAAGACCAAAAATTTCCACCACCCCCTAAAGTTTTCCTGACCCTTACCGATATAAAAGGACGAGGGAATGAAAGGGCAAACTCTCCGAAAGGGGAGGGCGCAAAGCCACAGGCCTACAGCGCGAAAGCGCTATGGCGGCTGGGCTGCCAAGTCCCTGGCGCGTCTTCCTCCCTCGGAGAGGAGTACAAGGGGGTGTGAGGACGTGCGGAAGAACACAGCGTTGCTCCTGCTTTCTGGAGTCCTTCTCCTTGCGCTTTTTATTGCGGGGTGTTCTACTGTCTCCTTTGAGGGGAAACTCCCCTCGTCGTTCTCCGCACAGACTGGGGGAAAATTCATTGAATACTCGTCAGAGCGAATCCTCCTTGACGTTCCTTTCCTACCTCAGGTTCCCCCTGGCAACTGGTCAAGCACCCGAAACTGCGGCGTGGCTTCAGCAGTGATGATTGCCGCCTATTACCTTGGCACCACACCCTCTCCCGAGGACATCAAGGAAGCAGACGACTGGCTCAATGCTCGCTTTGGTCTTCCCATCAACGGATATAACGGTGACTACACCAACGTCTTCCAGATTCGGGCATACCTCGAAAGCCGGGGAGTGCCGACCCGAATTGGCATGGGGAATCTGGAGGTGCTTCGAGGGCTTCTCCAGGCGGGAAAACCGGTGCTTGTTGCTGTCTTCGCCGACATGAACCCGCAGAGCTCAAGACATGCCATGGTGGCTGTAGGAATGGATAGCTTCTCCATCTACGTCCACGACCCCGGAAAACCGAGTGGGGCTTACAACAGTTACCCCATTGGGCAATTCCTCTCTGCCTGGGAGAAGCAGGGGAACTGGTACGTGACCATAGAGTAGCTCAGAGGATTTCCCGGAGGTATTCCTCGAGTTCCTCCGGGGAGAGCTCGCGCCGCTCTTCCCGGACGATGTTCCCCTGGCGATTGAAGAAGACGTTATGGGGAACCCAGGAGACGTTGTAGCGCTGTACTATCTTCGTCTCCGGAGTATCGATGGCCACAGGGTAGGTGAGGTTATGCTCTGCTACAAAGCTCCGGAGCGCTTCTTCGGTACTTCCTCCGATGTAACCCACCCCAAGGACCACAAGCCCCCGGTTTCTGTATTTCTCGTACGCCGCCTCAAGGCGGGGAGCCTCGCTGTGGCAGTGGCCGCAGGAGGGCGTGAAAAAGACAAGGAGCACTGGTTGCCCGAGGTACGATGAAAGCCGCACCGTTCCCCCGGAAAGGAGCGGCAGAGTGAAATCTTTCACCTGCATATCCACAGGTGTTCCCGAAAGGAGGTATCCGGCAAAGAGGGCGAAAACCACACATCCTGCACCAACCACAAGGATGAGCAAGAGCACAGGTTTCTTCATGGCGTTTCCTCCCTGGATACTGTAACGGTATCCCCCGCAATGGCCTCGGCAAGGGCGAGGAGCTCGAGAACCCGGGGGTCCTTGAGGGAGATGCGCTTTGCCGGACCCTGAATTTCCTCCTCAATAATCCCCGCCATTCGGAGCAACTTCACATGGCGCGAGAGGTTCGTCTTGTCAATAGGCAACATGCGCTCTATCTCACACTGGCAGAGCGGCTGTTCCGCAACCATCTTGACGATGGCTATACGCCATCGACAGGAGAGAACCTTGAAAAGCTCTTCGACCCGCATAACGCTCTAACCTTCTATACGAGGAGAAAGGAACGGGGTTTCACCTACAAATCGCCTATCCGGGGTTTTGCACCCCGGACAGGCTTACAGGACCGACTTTATGGCTTCCACCGCCTGCTCTGTGGTCATATTCCTGATGTCAACACCGACGTGCTTCTCTTTCGCAAAACCGGTTTTTTCAAAGGCGTCCCGGAACATCTTCCTCTGCATGTCCGCGTGACACCCGGCAACAACGAGCTTCTCGACATCGTCTGCTCCCTTCAGGAAGACTTCCCAGAAAACATCCCCGTCAGAGGCACACAGCTGCGGATGGATGCCGACGAAATCGACAAGCTTTTCCCGCCGCAGGGCGTTGAGCACCTCGAAGACATTCATCTGATGGAACGACGGGCAGGTTCCCTGACAGACACAGAGAATAACACCCTTCCTGGCCATGGTGCACACCTCCTCTACCTGGTATCTCCAAAGTACCTTATGGCCTCAGCCGGACAGAGCTTCTGGCATCCCCGGCAGAACTCCACACACTCCAGAGGGTTGACCACCTCGGGTTTCCCTCCGTTCTCCCTGTACACCCCATGGGGGCAGAAGTTCACGCAGGTCATACAGCCTGTGCATTTCTCATAGTCGATGATAGGGTACCACGTCTTTGCCATCACCCTCACCTCTTGTCGTCCTTGTTTACTTGTTGTACAAGTGTACAACAAATCAACAAAAAAACAAGAGGGGGGATCCCCCCTCACTCCACCGTCACGCTCTTTGCGAGGTTCCTCGGCTGGTCCACGTCACACCCCTTTTCGAGCGCCACGTAGTAGGCGAAAAGCTGGAGGGGGACGATGGCCAGAAGCGGCGAGAAAACCTCTAAGGTTTTTGGGATTTCCACAACGTAATCTGCCTTTCCCCGGACCTCTCCGTCACCCTCGTCGCACAGGGCGATGACCTTCCCCCGTCGGGCTTTGATTTCCTCGATGTTCCCGAGGACCTTGAGCCTCCGCTCTCCCTGGCCCACCAGGACAAAGCTCGCCACATCGGGCTCAATGAGGGCGATGGGACCGTGTTTCATTTCTCCTGCCGCCAGTCCCTCAGCGTGGATATAGGAAATCTCCTTGAGTTTCAGGGCTCCCTCCAGGGCGAGGGGATAGTACAGCCCCCGACCGAGGTAGAGGAAATCCTTGAAGAGGTAGAATTCCCTTGCCAGAACGTGGATGTCCTCTTCCCGGGAAAGAAGTGTGCGCATTTTCCGGGGGAGCGTGGGCATCTCCTCAAGAAGCGATTCCATCGTCCCAGGAGGAAGCGTTCCCTTCCTCTTCCCCCAGAAAAGGCCAAAGAGCAAAAGCACCGTCATCTGGGCAAGAAAGGCTTTCGTCGAGGCCACACCAATCTCGATTCCCGCCCGGGTGTACACGGTCCAGTCGGCAAGGCGAGTCAGAGAACTCCCCAGGACGTTGCACACCGCAAGGATTCTAGCGCCTTTTTGCTTTGCGAGTTCCACCGCCCGCAGGGTATCCGCCGTCTCTCCCGACTGGGAAATGGCCAGAACCAGAGTCTTCTCATCAAGCAGGGGGTCCCGGTAGCGGAACTCCGAGGCATACTCCACATCGACCGGTACATGCACGAAGTCTTCCAGATAGAGCTTCCCGAGCATCCCTGCGTGACAGGCCGTTCCGCAGGCAACGGCCACCACCCGAGAGAAATCGAGAGGGAAATCCTCGAGTTCCTCAAACTCTACCTCTCCCCGCGCCAGGTTCACCCTCCCGGCGATGGTGTCCTCGAACACCCGGGGCTGCTCGTGAATCTCTTTAAGCATGAAATGCTTGAAGCCCCCGCGCTCGGCGCTCACCGGGTCCCAGGGAACGGTAAAGACCGTCTTCGAGCATTTCTCCCCTGTCCTGTGAAAGACCTCCCATCCGTCTTTGCTCACCCGGACAATCTCCCCATCTTCAAGGAACACCGCTTTGCGGGTGTACTCCAAAAACGCCGGAACGTCAGAAGCCAGAAAGTACTCACCATCCCCAATCCCCAGAATCAGAGGGCTGAACTGCCGAACGCCATAGAGCACCCCGGGTTCCTCGGCAAAGAGGATGCACAGGGCATAGGACCCCTCAAGGAGGGGAAGAGTCCGGAGAATCCGCTCCAGGGGCGAACCGTCTCCTTCGAGGAGATGGGCCACCACTTCGCTATCCGTTTCTGAGAGAAAGCGATGCCCCTCGGCAAGAAGCCTTTCCCGGAGCGCCCGGTAATTCTCGATGATGCCGTTGTGGACAAGGGCAAGGGTTTTTCGGCAGTCGGTGTGAGGATGGGCATTGTGGTCGGCAGGGACCCCGTGGGTTGCCCAGCGAGTGTGGCCGATACCACACCGGGAGGTGAAGGTTTTCCCCGCAAGCTCCTGCTCCAGTACCCCGATTTTCCCCACCTTTCGCACCACCACAATCCGCCCTTTTTCCTGAAGGGCTACTCCTGCCGAGTCATAGCCCCGGTACTCAAGCCGCCTCAACCCTCCAAGGAGAACACAAAGGGCTTCCCTTTCCCCAACGTATCCGATGATGCCACACATTTCCCTCACGCTCCCTCAAACCATCTAAAAGTCCTCTTCAAAAGGCACCAGCTTGCCTCTTTTCTCGCAGGACAGACCCTCGTCAAAGAGCCGGTCGTAGCTCCTGTCGCTGTGCTGGGCCAGGGCGCAGACGATGAGGCCTTCGTCCTTCTCGCAGAAGAGCACCCGTTCGTTCTGGTGGCCCTGGGGGTAGACGAAACATCGGGAGTTCTTCAGCTTCTTCGCCCCACTTCGCCGGACCTCCGGAAGGCAGAGCCGGCGGAGAATTCTCCGGATGCGTTCCTGGGTCGTCGCATTGGCCTTCTGGTACCACTCTAAGGCCCGCTTCCCAAAGTACACCGGAATTTTCGGAGTGCGCCGCACCTTCTCAAGGTATGCCTCGAAAACCGCCACTCCGGCAGGGGAGAGGAAAATCCGGTTCTCCCGCTCTTCAAGAAGCGAGGAAATTTCTTTCGGCAGCGTGGACCGGACAAGCTCAAACCTTGAGCGACCCTCTCCAGAGAGCGAATGGAGCAGGTCCTCGTGTTCGGCGATGACCGAGTAATCCCAGTCTATAGGGAGAGGAGGCATCTGCACGACCCTCTGAAAGGCCTCATAGATGTAGTACACGGGGACGTTGAAGAGCAACCCCACCAAAGTTGCGTAGGCTCCTTCTGCCTTGAATCCTCCCGTGGCATTGATGAGCACCTCCCGGCCCCGGGCCTGCTCTTCCTTGATACAGGCCACCAGAGTCCCCACAAGCGCACGCAGGCCCAGGCGGAAGTCCGCCTCCCGGTATGAGAGGTCCCTGACGCACACCATCCTCGTCTCGTGTCCCCGGTTTTTGAAAAATTCGGCAAGCGCCCGGGCACAGAGGTGGCTTTCAGGGGTTTCGGAGTGGAGGAACACCAGGGCGTCATCCTCCCGGAGTAGATGACACAGCGCGTTCGTCTCCGCCGAGGCCTTTCGCAGGTCCGTGAGGGCAAGGAACCGGATGAGTTCTGCCACGTCCGGGGAGCCGGAAGGCGACGCGTTCCTCACAAGGGAAGTCCCCACCGTATTCAGAATGGTCCTCACCAGGTTTCACCCCTCTCCATTCCTGGCTCCATTATACCCTCTGCAAAGGAAGGTCTGGAACCCGTGGAAACCTATCCACCCTCTCTTGCCGGGAGAGCAAGGTTCCGGTAGTATACTCCTGGTGACTGGTGTGCGGGTTGCGGTGGTAGACATCGAGACCTTTGCTTCAATCGAAGACCTTGGGTTTCCCGAGTACCATTACCTCCGGACGCGAGGGGAGAAGGACCGTTCTGATGAAGAGCTCGAGCAAGAGCTCGCCCTGAACCCCTACGTCCTCCAGGTGATTTCCGCCGCCGTAGCCTGTGTGGAGGAAGGGAAAATTACCGGCGTTTCTGTGTACTACATCTCAAGTAGCGGTGAGGAAGTTCAGGAAACCCATTCCTTCCCCATTCGCTATACGCCTGTTCTTTGCCTGAGTCCCGAAGAGAACCTTTTCGAAGCCGAAGAGCTTCTCCTTGAAGAGCTCTGGCAGGACCTTGAGAGCGCGGAGCTCCTTGTGACCTACAACGGTCAAAGCTTCGACCTCCCGGTTCTCCGCCTCCGGAGTATGATCCACGGTCTTGACCTTCCGCCGTCTATTGCCGCATCATATGCTCCCCGTTTTTCTGACGGCCATCTGGACCTTGCCCAGTTCCTCTCCTGTTCGGTCTCCGGGCACCGGTATACCCTGGAATTCGTGTGCCGGAGGTTCGGCATCCCCCTCAACAAGGGCAGAATGGACGGGTCAAAGATCCACGACGCCTTCCTCGAAGGGCGGTACTTCGATATCGCCCGTTACAACGCTCAGGACGCCATCGCCACCGCAAAGCTCTACCTCCGCTTGAAAAAGTACCTCTCCCCGGAATTCCTGCCTCCCCCTGACCCTCCCACCGACAACCAGCTCCGCCACTTCACAAACCTTGTTGCCAGCCAGAGTACGGGGAACGCCGAGTTCTACGATCTTCTTTTTGCCTGGTTCGTCGAAAGGGGCGTCCTTACAAAGAGAAACATCAGCCGGCTCATCGACGACCTGAAAAACGGGCGCCTGCTTCTGTGAGTCTCAGGGAAAAGCAAACCAGGTAGAGTCCAGAGCCTGGACTCTACCTGGAATTTCCGACCCAAAAGAGGTGAGCACCGTGACGAAAACCACCATCCGCATTCGCGGGGTTGTGGCGCTTTCGATGCTTATTCTTCTCCTTTTCATGGTCACCACAGGGAGCATCCTCCTTGTTGCCCAGCGTGGAGGCGTGATGCCTCTGCCGCTCTGGAACTTCGCTACCAGGGCACACCCTGTGGGAGGGTTCCTGTTCCTTGCCCTGGGGATAGGCCATGCGGCGCTCAACTGGAAGCTCTTTGAGAGCGATCTTAAAGCCCTCCGGGAAAAGAAGCGATAGAGATCCCGGTTTCCGACGGGACTACTCTTCACGAATCCACACCGTCATTTCCCCTACCCCCCGGTTCCCCCAGGCGTAGTAGGGAATAGCAGTGAGGGGAACTCTGCGTCTTTCAGGTCGACGAAAAGCATAGAGGTGGCTTGAAGCAGCAACCTCCCTTTCCGCTTCCCCGGAGAGCACCACCACACCTCCGAGGAGCTCTGGACGAAACGTCGCACAGAGTTTCGCTTCTTCGGGCAAAACAATTTGCGAGAGCCCCGGACCGTTGTCCGCTTCCTCAAGGCAAAACACCACAGGACCCCGTTGCAGGGCTACTTTTCCCGAGGCATCACGCACTCCAGGATGCGCCCGTACTCGCTCAACGGGCATAGCAAGGGAAAGATCCACCCGGTCTCCCTTTTGCCAGAGCCGCCGAATCTTCGCATACCCCCTCTCGACAAGGGGAGAGACGTCGGCTTCCTCTCCGTTCACCCGGACTTTCGCCTCCCGACACCATCCGGGAATCCGCACCGCCAGGGTGAACTCCTGGGGTGTTTCGGGGAACACCTCAAAGTGGATGTCTCCCTCCCAGGGGTACCCGGTCTTCTGCAAGAGGACAACCCGCCCCTTCTCGAGGTATGCGGTTACCTCACTTTCGGCAAAGAGGTGAACGTAGAGGGTTTCTCCATCCTTAGAGTAGAGATAGGAGGGTAAAGAAGCAAGGAGCCTTGCAAGGTTTGGTGGGCAACAGGCACAGGAGAACCACCTCTGGCGAGACAGCACCACATGCTGCAGGTCGTGTCTCTTTTGCACCGCCTCAGGCACAACTTCAAGGGGGTTCACGTAGAAGTAGGCGGTACCGTCAAGAGACATGCCGCTCAACACCCCGTTGTATAGAGCCCGTTCCATAACGTCGGCATAGGTCCGGTCCACTTCAAGACGGAGCATCCGGTGGGCCCAGAAGACTAAACCGATGCTGGCGCAGGTCTCGGCGTAAGCCCGGTCAGGGGGCAAATCGTAATCGAAGGTGAATGCCTCACCCTGGGCCGAAGACCCAAGGCCCCCGGTGATGTACATCCGGCGCTCCGTGACGTTTTCCCAGAGCGTCCTGCAGGTCTCAAAAAGGGTGGCATCACGAAGCTCCAGAGCAAGATCGGCCATGGCGCTATAGAGGTACATCGCCCGAACGGCGTGGCCCACAGCCTCTTGCTGTTCCCGCACCGGAAGGTGCGCCTGGCAGTAGGCAGGGGTCCAGAACGGCCAGGGGAGTTCCTTTTCTCCCCGTGCTCTTGCCTCGAGTTCAAAGTACAGGGGGGTTTTCCCCCGCTCGTTGACAAAAAACGCAGCAAGGTCGAGGTACCGTCGTTCTCCCGTGACCCGGTACAGCTTCACCAGGGCGAGTTCAATCTCGGGATGCCCGGGATATCCCCGCAGTTTCCCTGGTCCATCGCCGAAGCGGTCGGCAATGTGGTCGGCAAGGCGGGAAACCACCTCAAGGAGTTTCCCTTTGCCCGTTGCCCTGTAGTGGGCAACTCCAGCCTCGATGAAATGCCCAGCGCAGTAGAGCTCGTGATTGTCGCGGAGGTTCTTCCAGCGCCCCTCCGGGTCCTTAATGGTGAAGTAGGTGTTGAGGTACCCATCGGGCCTCTGCGCTTGAGCCACAAGGTCAATAACCTCATCGACCTTTTGCTCAAGTTCCGGGTCCGGAAAGTTCCAGAGGCAGTAGCTTGCCGCCTCAAGCCATTTTGCCACGTCGCTGTCCTGGAAGACCCACCCGTAGAACTCTCCCGAAGCCAGCCCTGCAGCGATGCGGAAATTCTCCACCGCATGGCTCTTCGGCGCCCCCGGTACCCTATCGTTTAAGGCCTCCCACTGGTAGGGGATGATTGTCTCTTTCACCTGAAGGATTCTCTTCCCCCAGAAATCCGCTGCCGCAACCCTGACCGCACCAGGATCAAGGTGTTCCAGTGTTTTTCCCTCCATGTTCCTCACCCTCCGCACCAGGCCGGTTTTTCCTTTACCTACCTACACACCAGGAAGGTATTACTTGAACGAAACACCCTGTGCCGGCTTCAGAAACCGGCACAGGGCACCCAGAGGCTTTCAGACAGTTCCTCCCAGAGCCCCCTCAAGGGGAACCTCAAGCACCCACAGGGTGTGAGGAGGAAGGGAGTACGAGCTTTCCGAGAGGGCAACGGCGCGGGATACCGGAACCACCCGGTTTGGAGAGGCAAAATCGTTCCCGGCAAGAACATCCGGAGCGGTCAGCTCAAAAAGCTGCCCCTCCTTCCCTGCAGGAACATCAGAGAAGTCCACCGCAACCTCGCAGGGTTCGTCTCTGTGGAAATTCACCATGGCCAGCGAGAGGACATTCCGGGAGGGATCATACGTTGCCGAGGCATCAAAGTAGGGGACCCGCTCCAGGGCAAAGGAGCTCCGACCCTTGAGGAAGCTCTTTGCCCGGATGGCATAGGAGTCCGCCAGGACCTCGCACCCAAGCCGCACAGTTCCCGTGTGGTTCACAAAGAGGTCAAAGACGTGGTAGATGGGGGTGAGGACCATGGCGTCTTTCTGGGTCTTGATCATCCCCAGGGCGTTCACCATCTGAGCGAGGTTTGCCATACCCACAACGTCGCTTAAGCGGTGTAGAACAAGGAAAATCCCTGCGGCGAAGAGGGCATCCTTCAGGGTATAGGGCTCCTCAAGGTAGACGATGCCCTTTTCCCGGGCCTCCTCCTCCGGGTCCACCTGGTACCAGACATTCCACTCGTCAAAAGCAATCTTCACGTGGTCCATGCGGGTGCTCTTGATGAGGCTGGCAAGGAGCTTCAGGCGCTCTTCCACGTAATAGGCTGCCGCAACGGTTTCATAGTAGTCCTCAGACCCGTGGTACTGATGGATGGAGATGAAGTCGATGACCTTCCCGGCGTGCTTGAGAACGGTGAGGTCCCATTCCGGGTCATCGGCCCCAACGGCGATAATCTGGATTGAAGGGTCCAGGGCCTTCATGAACATGGCAAACTGGCGGAGTTTCTCCGCATACTCCCGGGCACTGCAGTGCCCCACCTGCCACGGTCCGTAGACCTCGTTGCCCACGCCCCAGTACTTCACCCGGTACGGCTCGGGATGGCCAAACGTTTTGCGCATCTCGGCGTACTTTGTGGGGGTATTGAGGTTGCAGTACTCCAGCCAGTGCAGGGCCTCATCCAGAGTCCCGGTCCCAAGGCTCACCGCAAGGTACGGCTCGGCCCCAATCCTTCGACAGTACTCTATGAATTCATCCGTCCCGAAGCGATTGGTCTCAATGCCTCCCCAGACGTAGTTGATGAGCTTTGGTCGTCTTTCCCTGGGACCGATACCGTCTTCCCAGTGGTAGGCCGAAGCAAAATTCCCTCCGGGCCAGCGGAGTACAGGACATTTGATACGCCGCACCGCCTCAAGAACATCTTTGCGGAACCCCGAAGAGTCTGCGAGAGGCGAGTCTTCGTCGAACACTCCACCGTAGATACACCGGCCGAGGTGCTCGATGAAATGCCCGTAGATGAGTGGACTAATGGTTCCGGTTTTCACTCCCCAGACTTTCACGTGAGCGTTCATCGTCCTTCCTCCCTTCAAGGGTTTCAATCCTCAGGATGGTGACCGAAAAAGGTGGAAAAACATGGGAAAAAGAGCGAGAAAGGCCGGAAAGGGGCATCTCGCGAGGAACGACGTTGAAAGGGTTCAGGAAGCTATTTTCGTCTCTGGGATCTCCCGCAAGCACCAGGGCCTTTCCTTTCCCGGTCAGCTCCACCTCACCGGAGGTGGTAACCACGGTGTGTTTCTCCTCGGGGAAAGGATTGACCACCTTGATGATGATGTCTCCTGAATCCCTGTCGAAACTCGCCACATGGTACAGGGGCCTGAGGCCCGTTGTGTCCTCAACCTCGTGAATGAGGGTGCCATCAAGAAAGCAGCGAATCCTTCGCCCTGAGACCTCGATTCGCAGACGGTAGAAGCGATCGTTCTCAATCGTCAGGGGAACGCTTTTGCTGAGGGTGATTTTTTGTCCCGCAATGGCCTTCTCGACTACGGAAACCGTGTTGCCAAAGCCCCCAACGTTCCAGAGGTAGTAGTTAAAGTCATCCTGAACCCCAAAGAAAATAAGGAATCCCTCACTGCCGCCGATTTTCTTTGCCAAAACCTCAACGATGCAGTCACCCCAGGGCTTTTCTCCAAGATAAACCCGGCAGTCTTCACCAAAACTTCGCTGTCGCAAAAGCCCACCCCGTGCTTCCCAGACGCCCCGATACCACCTCCACCTCCGTCCTCCCTCAAAGCCCTCTTCGAAAAGCACATTCCCCCCGGGATCCAGAACCCGCACGAAGTCAAAGGCCACCTGGGTCCCCCAGCTCCCCAGACCCACAGAACCCCGGATGGGCGGAAAATCCTCTTCTTTGGGACACTCAAGAGTGGAAGGGAGGACGAAGTCCCCGAGGTTCGTGCTGAAAAGGTACTGGACGTAGTAGCTCGGGGTTCCGAAGACCCGAAGGTTATCGAACCAGATGAGGTCCGGAACCCACTGCGACCACCCCACCCGGTTGAAGAGGGGAGCATAGGAAGCCATAACGACGACGTCGGCGTTGCGTTCAATCCCGGTCATGAACGCTGCCTCGGCTAAAGCCGCTTCGAGGGTATTCCTCCGCCCCAGGGTGTGGGCTGCATACTCCCCCACCATGACTTTCGGGCCCTTGCGGTCGTAGGTATCGTACCGGCTGGCATTGGCCAGAAACCACTGGGGAGGCATGTACATGTGCTCATCGACGATGTCAACCCCGTGGGTCTTTGCCCACTCCCAGGCTTTTTCAAAAATTGGGCCAGCGGGAGAGGTTCCGCTGGCAAGAATGAGCTGAATATCGGGGAACCGCTCTTTTATGGCTTTCTGGAAGAGGGCAAAGCGCGCAAAATACTCCTCTCCCCAGTTCTCGTTGCCGATACCCAGATACTTCAACCCAAAGGGTTCCGGATGGCCACTTTCCGCCCGCACTTTCCCCCAGGGACTCGTTGCCGGTCCATTTGCGTACTCGATGAGATCCAGGGCATCCTGGACCCATTCATCCATCTCCTCAAGGGGGACGAACTCTGCTCCCCGAACCTGGCACGAAATCCCTGCGTTGAGAATCGGCACAGGTTCCGCCCCGAGGTCCTCAGCAAGGAGAAAGTACTCGAAAAACCCCAGACCGAAAGACTGATGGTATCCCCAGAGATTCCACTGAGTCGGTCGCTCCGCCACGGGGCCAATGGTCTTCTTCCAGCGATAGGCGTTCTCGAGGCGATGCCCCTCCACGATACATCCCCCGGGAAAGCGGAGAAATCCCGGCTGAAGTGCTGCAAGCATCTCTACAAGGTCCCGGCGCCAACCGTTGACCCTGCCTTTCCAGGTATCTTCGGGGAAGAGGGAGACCATGTCGAGGGTCATGGCTCCCTGGCCTTCCACATGCAGAACAAGACGAGCCGAAGGACAGCTCTCCCGGGGAGAGAGCCTGAGGGTGTATTCCCTCCATTCTGGGACAAGAACGGGAATTTCCCCCTCGGCGTACGTTTTCCCTGCCACATCTTCAAGGCCCACCCGCACGATCCCCAGAGATTTCCCCTCCATCCGGGCAAAGAGGGAAAAACGGTACGTCTTCCCCGCTTCAATCGGGATCCCATCGTATCCCTCGTTCACCACCTGGCCCCTGCCTCCCGAGGGAGGAAACACAACCCGGAGATAGTGGGGGTTCTGTGGTGCTAAAGGAGTATCGTCCTCAATGCCAAAGCGCACACCTTCATCCCCAGAGAACATCCAGCCCTCGGAAGGGTTCCGGTGCTCGAAGGAGCGGTTTCGCACAAGCTCCGCGTATATCCCCCCATCGGCAGCATGGTTGATGTCCTCAAAGAAGATGCCATAGAGCGTTCGAGGAATCTCGGGACCCTTCTTCGAGGTATCGATAACAAGGCGGTACTCCGAGGCAAGAGCAAAGGAGGGGATAAAAACAAAGAGCACGACGGCCAGGAAAAGGTGTTTCTTCACTTTTTCTTCCCTCCCACTTGAAGCACAAAGGCATTCGAAGCGCCGCTTCTCACAAAAAAGAAGTGTTCTTCTTGCTCTCCCGAGAGAGCCGTAGTTAGGACCCGGTAATTCCCGGGAAATCCGCGAAATGCTACCACTCCGTCCGCATCGGTGCGAAGACGAACCTTTGTCTTCCACTCCCGGTGGATGAGGTCCTTCAGGACGAAATACATGGGCTTTACCGTGAAGTCGTCTCTCAGGAAGCCGCTCCTCGGCTGCCAGGCTCGATAGAAATTCCAGTAGGTTATGGCTGAAACCGCAGGATGGCTGAAAAAGACTGTATAGAAGATTTTCAGAAGTTCCGCCTGGAGCACCTCGGCTTCCCCCGGCGAAACCCCGAAAGCACCCACCACCGCGGGCAGAGGAATCTGGAACTCCGTAATGTGAATGGGTTTCCCCAGAGTGGCAAGCTCATCGAGAGCAGAGCGAATGTCCTCAAGCGACTCCAGGTGTCTTTTGATGTCCTCGGCGGTAAAAAGGTGTGCCTCAACGCCGATGACGTCCACAGGGACACCGGCTTCGAGGAGTTTTCGAGCTTTTTCTATAAACCGCTTTCGTATGTTCCCATCAAGCAACATCCCGAACTCGTTGAGCACGAGAACAGCCTGAGGGTCGATTTCCTTTACCGCCCTGAAAGCTTCAGCAATGTACTCAGGGCCCAGACCCTCAAACCAGGGCTGGACAACAGGCTCGTTCACCACATCCCACAGGTGCACAAGACCCTTGAAATCCTGAACCTCCCGGCGTATGCGCCCAAAAAGCGCCTCCCGTACTTCTTCCCAGCGACCGGCACGTCCCTTCATCCACACCCAGGAAGGAACGCCAACACCCGGAGGATTCCCCCACACCAGGGTATGCCCCTTCACAGGAACCCCATGGTCCTGCAGCCACCTGGCGATGCGGTACGCCGCCTCTTTCAGGGGGAACCGACCGGGTTCAGGCTCGTAGTCTTTCCAGTAAAAAACAGGAAGTGTGGCAAAGTTGAAGAGTTCAAGGTACAGGCGCTGGTACTCTGCAATCTTTTCCGGGGGCAGAGGTTGCGCCCCAAACCGTCCGCCACGGGAATAGGCTCCGGGAGCAAAGGCGAAAATGAGGTACTCCGGAGCATTGCCAAAGAGGAACTCATGGGATACCTGCTCACAAAAAACTTCTACGTTCTCGAGCTTCTGCCCACTTTCGTCCACAACCTCAATGCGTACCGGGAGCTTGCGAAACTTCTCAATGGCCTCCTGGAATGGCGAAAGGTCAACAGGAATTCCCTCAGGCAAGGCAAGGGCAACCGCCCCCCCGAGAAAAAGCCACAACACAGAGCACCTCAGACACCGCTGCCAGAAACTCGTCCAGACCACCCCCTCAGTGCAAACCGGCATAGAGTTGGGGCCGGAAGAACCTCTGGAATACCACGAAAATCACAAGAAGAGGCAGGATGGTGAAGAAACTCGCCGTCAGGGTCAGGTTGTACACGGGGAACCCCTGGGGGTCGGTGATGGTTGTGATGCCGAGGATTAAGGGCATCCTTGCCCGAGAATTGAGCATGACCAGGGGCAGGAAGAAGTTGTTCCAGACCCCTACAAAAGCAAGGAGAGCAAGGGTGACAAAGCCTGTAGCAATACCCGGAAAGCCGATACGGAAAAACACCAGGAAGTCGCTTGCACCATCAATCTCTGCAGCGTCGAAAAGCTCCTGAGGTATCTGGTTCCAGTACGTAACCATCAGGTACACCCCAAAGACGTTGACAAAAGACGGAAAGAGAATGGCCCAGGGGGTATCGATGAACCTGAGGCTCTTGAAAATCATGAAAAGGGGCAGGGTCGTTGCGTATCCCGGGACCATAGCAAAACCCAGGATAAGGAGGAAAAGAAGTCTTTTGCCGTAGAATTCATACCGCCGGAAAGCAAACCCCGCAAGGGCAGCGATAAAAACTCCGACCAGAGCACCGGCCGTGGCGTAGAAAAAGGAATTCCTTAGCCAGTGGTAAAAGACCCCGTTCTCGTATCCCAGAACCATCCGCACGTTCTCGAGAAAGTAATTGGGGACACCGGGCGCAATGGATTTCTGAAAAAGCTGGCTGGTATTCTTGGTGATGCTCACCACAAGCCAGTAGAAGGGGAAGATAAAATAGAGGGAGGCCAGAACCATCGCCACTTCTGAGGAAATACTCCTGCGCATAACAATCACCCCCAGGCTTTACCATCCCCGAGCGAGCAATTGCCTCGAGGCCATTCGCAACACGTAAAGGGAAATGAGAAAGGTGATGCAGGCGAGCACAAGGCCCATAGCTGTGGCGTAGGTGAATCTCCCGTAAGCAAAAGCAGAGTTGTAGATGTACATTGCCGGTGTGTAGTTCGGAGGTAGAACGACAAGCGCTCCGAGCATCCACGGCTCGTTGAAGACCTGAAGCGCTCCTATGGCGTTGAAGATGAAGAGCATAGTGATAACTCCCCGCACAAGGGGGAGCTTGATGAAGAAGGCCGTCTGCCAGAACGTGGCTCCATCAATCTGTGCCTGCTCGGCGTACTCCCGAGGAACGGCAAGAAGCGCTGAGAAAACGACGAACGCCGTGTAGCCGGTAAATTCCCAGAAGATGATTACGAGAAGAACAAGGGGGACATGTTCCCGGTTGAGGATGCGCACCCCCGCAAATCCGAGAAGGTCCAGGAGGGGGCGAAGTGGTGACATGGAGTCCGAGAAAATGTACGACCACACAATCCCGGCCACAATAGCAGGAATCGTATAGGGGAGATAGTGGATGAAACGGTAAAAGGCTGCTCTCCCCCGGGGCATCCGTTCGTATACAAAGGCGATGAGGATGGCGAGGAAAATCATAAGCGGTACCTGAACAAGGAGGAGGAAAAGGGGGATCTTAAAAGCCTCCCAGAACCTCGGGTCTCCCAGGATGGTCCGGTAATTGGAGAGACCGACGTACCACATTCGTGCCCCCCTTTGCCCGTAAAGCGAGAGCCTGACCCCAAAGATAATGGGATACACCACAACAAAGGCAAAAAGCACAAGGAAGGGAGCGAGGAAAAGATAGGCCTTAAAGACCGAACGGCCTCTGCGTGTGCGAATCATTCAGGGTTTCACTCCTTCAAAAGCGGGGGAGGGTACCACCCTCCCCCGGGGACTCGGCGGAGATTCAGGGCAGCTCTCCCACCACGACGTTGTCGTACCCAAACTCTTTCATCGCCTTGACCACTGCTTCTTCCCACATCGGGAGGATATCTGCGAATTTCTTGATCTTCCCGTCAACATAATCCTGCAAAAGCAGTCCAAGAGTCTGATCGACGTTCGTCTGGATGGGCAGAGCAACATAAGCGGTATCGACAAGCTTGTGGGCTTCCCAGAGAGTTTCAACGATGTTCTGGCCTCCGAAGAACTTGTCCGGGCCGGCAACTTCATCGAGCACCTCTGCGTACCGGGTTGAAACCATGACGGGGAGATTGCTGTATTTGTGGAGACACTTCAGGGATTCGGGGTGGGAATTCAGCCACATAACGAAAATTGCCGCAGCCTCGGGATTCTTGGAGTGGGTGGTAACGTAGAATCCCGAGCCTCCGATCATTCCGTTATGAGGATTTGCGGGGTCCCACTGGGGCGGTATGGTCACTCTCCAGAGCCCTTCGGATTCAGGAGCATTGTACCGAAGCCATTCGGCGAACCAGCATCCAATAATCACTGCTGCCGTTTTTCCTACGTTGAGAGAGTTATACCAGTCCGGAGACCACCACTGTTCAATCTTGATGGTCCCTTCGTCGATGAGCTCGCCCCAGAAGTTAAAGACCTTTTCGGCAACAGGGTTGGTGAAGTCGATGTACCACTTCCCGTCCTTGTAGTCGAATACCTTCCCTCCGGCCTCCCAGACCTGACCAATCCACCACAAAGCCCAGCCAAGGGGCACCGTGGCGAAGTTGAGGTTTGGATCCGCCTGCCGGAGCTTCCTCGCCTGTTCGGCAAACTCGGACCAGGTCTGCGGAACGGTGAGCCCGTACTTTTCGAAAATGTCCTTCCGGTAGAAAAGCGCTATGGCTCCGCTGTCCTGGGGCGTCCCATAGATTTTGCCGTCCAGAGCGCACCAGTTCAGGGCCGGTTCTCCAAAGAGCTTGACGAACTTCTCCTCCGGAAGCCACTGATTGATGGGGACAAAAGCCCCAAGCTCCATGAATTCCGGAGCAAAAGTGTACTCTATCATGAGCACATCGGGAAGTCCTTCTCCAGCAGCAATGGCGGTTTGTGCCTTCGTGTAATGGACACCAAAGTTCTCCCACTGGACTTTGATGTTGGGGTATGCCTTTTCGAACTCACGGATAGAGTAATCCTCGTTGCTCGTCCAGGCCCACATGGTCAGCGTTACCGGCTCTCCCTTGTATTCCGGATAGATGTCGTCTGCCGCAAAAGCGACCGACACAGCTAAAAGCGCTACCAGGAGACCAAGAATAACTCGTTTCATTTTCCTTCCTCCCTTCGCCTTTTCTTTCAGTACTGCTGGCATACTTATGGCATACTCAAAAACACAACTTTGAGGATACCCTTACACCACCTCCTTTTGGCATACTATTTATTTCTCGATGCTAAGCGAAACACCCCGGATAATCCAGGTGTGGAGGAAAGCAAAGAGCACAATGACCGGCATAATGGCAAAGGTTACCCCCGCCATTATGGTTCCCGCCTCGAAGACAAAGTGATACGTTCCCTGGAATCTAGCCAGAGCAAGCGGCAAGGTCATTTTCGAAGGCGTCCGAATGACAAGAAGTGGCCACATGAGGTTGTTCCAGCTTGAGAGAAAGGTAATGAGCCCAAGGGAAACCAGAGCTGGTTTTACCAAGGGAACAGCGATGGATACGAGAAAACGCAGGCGAGAACACCCATCAATCCGCGCGGCATCCTCAAGCTCTCCAGGAATGGAGAGCATAAACTGCCGTAAAAGAAAGACCCCAAGAGCCGGACTTATAGGTGGCAGGATGAGTGCTGGCAGGGTATCCAAAAGCCCCATGCGATCAACAATGATGTATACAGGAACATAGAACATCTGCACCGGGAGAGCCAGAGTGGCCACTATAGCCCAGAAGAGAATGTCGCGTCCCCGAAATTTCACCCGAGCAAAAACGTAGGCTGCTGGGGTGGCCGTAAGAAGTACTCCAATTGCTACAAGAGTCGATACAATAACGCTATTTGAAAAAGCCTTCGGAATATCTATACCCCGGCCAACTTTAACGACTGTTACATAGTTTTCCCACGTCCAGGGGCTTGGTATCCACCGAATAGGGTAACTTGCTGCCATCTGGTTTGGCTTAAAGGAGGTCGAGAACATCCAGAGAATCGGTAGAAACCAAAAGAGGGCTAAAATACACATAAATAACGAGTACAGAAACGACCTCATCTGTCTCCTTGCTTTTCCCCTTAACGCCAATGTCATCACTCGGCCGCCCTCACTCGCTTTGTCATTACCTCAAGCTGAGCAATAGCAAACACGGCGATGAATCCGAAAAGCAACCAGCTCATTGCCGAAGCACGTCCCATCTGAAAACGCTGAAAACCGGTCTCGTAGAGATAGTACACGATGGTTCTTGTCTGCCCATAGGGCCCACCACTGGTGAGTATGTAAATCTGGTCGAAAATCATGAAACTTGAGAGAACCTGCATGGTCGAAATGAAAACCATGACATTACGAAGCCAGGGAACGGTAATGTGCCAAAACTGAGCCCATGATCCAGCTCCATCAAGAGCCGCTGCTTCATATTGCTCCTTGGGGATTTTCTGTAGGGCGCTCAAATAGAGGATAGTATTGAACCCCGAAGACCACCAGAGCGTGATGCCGATAATGATAAGCCAAGTAGTGGCAGGGTCTGAAAGCCAGGCAGGGGGCTGTAATCCCCATCTCTGGAAATAGTAATTGATTATGCCCACCTTAACATCAAGCATCCAGGACCAAACAAGGAGAACCGCCGCAGAAGGGAAAAAGGAGGGAGCAATGAGCCCAATCATGGCCCAGAGACGCCCCCGAAAATCCCGATTCAGGGCAATGGCAAAAAGAAGGGGAACCACAAGAAGCAGGGGGGTGCTGATGCCTGCAAAGACAAAGGTGTTTCTTACCGCAGTCCAGAACTTCGAGTCTCTGAAAAGAAGATACAGGTAGTTTCCGAAACCCAGAAATTTTGGAGCGCTAAGAAGGTCCCATTTGTAGAAGGAGAGAAGAAAGCCCATAACCAAGGGCGCAGCGATAAACACAGAGAAAAAGCTCAAATAAGGCAGGAGGAATGGGGCTATTGGACCTCCCTCTCGACGCCTGCGAACCAACCATCCAGAAATTCTCCTCATGCCCCATTCCTCCTTTTTGTTTTTACTCTTGCTCGGCCAAAATCTCGTCAACCGCCGCTGCTGCTTCTGCAATAGCCTCCGCCGGAGTCTTCTGCCCAAGGAAAGCGCTTTCCATGCAGGAAATGAGCTCTGTTTCTATCTCTGCGAGAGCTACAATATCTGGAGGGGACTGGAAGTACGGAAGTTGAGTAGAGAACACGTACTGCTCAGGAAGAGCCTCTTTGAACCGAGGATTGTTGAGGATGGACAACCGCGCCGGAATCTGACCAGCTGCCGCCCACTCCATAGAGTGCTCGCTTAACCATTTCACAAAAGTGACCGCCGCTTCAAGCTTTGCAGGATCTTCCACAGCAACCGCAGGAATGGCAAGAATGTGCGAAGAGCCCCACACCCCGGGAACCTGACCAAGAACAGGAATCGGAGCGACCTTAAAGTTCACTCCTTGCTGCTTAAAGAGGTTCAGCATCCATGGTCCATTAAAGTGCATGGAAAGGACTCCCGAAGCAAAGGCCGGTTCAGGATCGGAGGGTTCTTTCGGAGCAACCCCGTATTTATGGATAAGATCCACGTAGAATGCCAGGGCGTCTATTCCTGCCTCGTTGTTAAAAGCCGCTTTCTTCCTATCCTCAGTGAGAATCTGTCCCCTGTTTTGGAAAAGCAATGTGTACCACTGCCATACGTATCGAAGCGTGTACCCACCGAAAGAGAACCAACCCCACTGATCAATGGTTCCATCACCATTAAGATCTTTGGTGAGCTTCTGAGCGGCATCGATGAAGCTTTCCCGGTTGGCTGGGGGGTTGTTAGGATCCAGGCCTGCTGCCGTAAAGTGGTCCGCATTGTAGTAAAAGCCCAGACAGAAGGCATCAAGAGGTAAGCCGCAGACGGTATTGTCATCGATCAAGACTCCCTGCAGTGGCCCAGGAACAAAGTCTGCCAGGTCAATGCCGTACTTACTTAACTCTTCTTTGGTGAACGAGCGCATGGAGGTAATGAAGCGCACCAAATCAACTCGACGGATAGCGACCACTTCAGGAGCGGTTTTGCTGCTTATCGCAAGAGCAAGGTTGGTGTTAAATTCAATACCTCCGGGGACAACCTGGAAAACGACCTGAATCTTGCCCTGATGCTCTTCGTTGAACTTGTTCACCAGCTTCTCCATGTAGGGTCCATCGGGACCGGTGAAGGGCGTCCAGAAGTTCAGAGTGACTTGAGCAAAAGCGCAGCTGGCAAAAAACAACACTCCCAAAATGCCCACCACAAGCTTCAATTGACTTCTCATAAGAAAATCCACCTCCCTCAGAGAAGATTTCAAAGAAATCCTCAGAAGCCTCGGTTACCATTTTTGTACCCCTTCTCCCATCACCTCCTCTGGTCTCTACACCCCTCAGAAACACAGCCGTAACACGATATCCTGGTCGTAGTTGCCAAACCCGCGGCCGAAGATGTTGATGCCGCCGACGTTCCGTGCGTCTTCTTTGACCCCCACCCGTATCTTGATGGACGAGTGGTCGTAGATTTTGAGGTCTTTCAGGGTAACGTCAGAGACCCGTTCTCCGTCCACAAAAGAGCCCTCATCCGTCACAATCCAGGTCTTCAAAAGCCCGTACTGGGACCCTTCGAGCTTCCACCAAAGCGGAGTAAACCGGCCCCGCCTGTCCCCAAAGTCTCCCGGGGAGGTCCAGGTGCCGATTTCCACTTCGTTGATCCAGAGAGTGATGTCTGAGGGCCAGTTCTTGTTCGTCCCCGGGACCTCTGAGGAGAGCTCCATGGAGACCTCGATGCGCTTGAGGGGTTCGCGCTTATACAGGGCGTTATTCGGGAACTTGTACTCCACAAAGCCTTTTTCAAACCACAGGAGGCCTGCCTTCACCCTCTCCGGGCTCCAGAAAGAGTCAGGCGCATCGAGGAAGCCGATGATTTTCTCTGGAGAACACAGCCCGCAGGGAGGACTCACCTCGAACTTGGTATAGAGGCCCACGGGCATCTCCACCTCGATCACGTCGTCCTCCCTGTCCTCAGGAGCCCTGGAAGGGAAGGCAATGACAATCTCGCTGTACTGGGCACTGCAGAGCTTCTGAGAGCCTTTCTTTCCCTTTTTGTTCTCGACTTTCACAAGCCCGGCTTTCTCTAAGGCTTTAATGTTCACGGCAGCTGTGGACTGGGGGATGTTGAGGGCTTTAGCGATCTCGTTCACGTTGAGCTTTTTCCCGTTCAAAAGCCCGAGGATACGGATCCTGAGGTCTGAGCCCAGGACTTTCAGAACCTCAAAGTCCTTCTCCGTGTTGAGGACGAGGATGCTTCCGCCTTTTCGCATCACAGCCTTTTCATTCCTTTTGTATCAAGAAAAATGATACAAAACAAATTCGTTGCTCTTTTTGAGGAGTGTAACATGTGCCACTTCTTCCTGTCAACAGGTGAAAAAACTTTTCCTATAGCTTCCGCAAAGTTTTTTCATTTATATCAAAAAAATTGATAGATTCCTTGCCTGGTGATGGGCTCTAGAAAGGGCGAAGCCTACCTCTTTCCCTCCATCCGCCGCACCACTCCCTGAGCCAGAAGGAATGCCAGGAAGGCTTTCACAACGTCTGGACCGATGAAGGGGAGGAAAGCAATCCGGAGAACGTTCGAAAATCCCATAGGTTTTCCCAGAAAAGTATTCATGGCCAGGAAGAAGTAGAGTATCCCGGGAAGGTACATCGCCACCATGCCCAGGACAACGGCTGTGGCAACTTTCAGTGGACTTTTCTTGCCCCTCGAGAAGAACGCCACACAGGGAGCAGCAAGCATGAAACCTAAAAGGAAACCAAAGGTGGGCCGAAACACGTACGCTGGACCCCCGAAAGGTGGGGTGGCAAAGACGGGAAGCCCCAGAAGGCCAAGGAGAACGTAGAGGGCCATACTGAGGAAAGCCTCCCGGGGTGGGAGGAGAAACCCTGAGAGGAACACCACAAAGGGAACAAGGCTAAAGGGAACGACGCTCCCCCCAAAACGGAAGAACACCGCCGCAGCTACACAGAGTGCCGTAAAGAGGGCAACACGGGCCATAGTACGTGGAGAAAGCTGCATGAGCATCCTCCTCTCCTGGTTTTTCGTTAACTGAAATCATATCATGAGTTAACAAAACCGCGCAACAGGGTTCCCCAGAGGAGCAGAGCCAAAACGGTAGGGCCACTCGAACCCTTGACGAATTATGAACATATGCTTATAATTAGAGCAGCGGGGCGGTGACAAACAATGCCACGACCACACTGTCCAAGGAGAATCGGCTGGGTGCCAAAGATATGGTGCTTCTATCCCGAAACCCTGGAAAACTCCCAGGAGATAGTCCTGACCCTTGATGAACTCGAAGCCATTCGGCTTGCCGACTTCGAGGGTCTCTACCAGGAAGAAGCGGCACAGCGAATGGGGATTTCGCGCCCGACCTTTGGCCGAATCCTCGAGAACGCGCGGAAAAAAGTGGCCGAGGCGTTGATTCTTGGGAAACCCCTTCGAATCGAGGGGGGACCGGTATACCAGGAAGAGTTTCCTCTTCCACCTCACCGGTGTCGTTGCCGGAGGGGATGGAGGGGTCAAGGTTCCTGCAGAACCTGAATACACGGGAGGTGAAGCTGCATGTATGGATGGAGAGGGAGCTGGCGAGGAGCCTGGATTGGTAGTGCTCCGGCAGGGTACCGGTACATCGGACCATGCCGGTGCGGAGGAGGACCACACGCGTTCTACGTGGATCCTGCAGGAAGAATCGTCCACGCTTCTGCACTCTGGAGGGCCTCTTTTGCAGGCCCCACCCTGAGAGACCTCGAGGCAGAGCTTGAGGCTCTCCGGGAAGAAAAGGCCTATCTCGAGAAGCGGATCCAGGAGCTCGAAGAACTTAAGAAAAAAGAAACTCAGAACTGACCCTAAAATGGGCCGGGGAATTCCCCGGCCCCAAAAAGGAGGTAGAAACGATGAAGAAGCGGATTCTCGTCCCCATTGAGGAACCCAGGGGTATGGAGTCCCGCATTTTCGAGCACTTCGGGCGAACCCCGTATTTTGCCCTCCTTGAACTTGGTGAAGGAGGAGAGATCCTCCGAATCGAGTTCCCTCCCAACGAAGGCGGGCATTCTGGCGGTTTCACCCATGACTGGGTCCTCAAGCTCTCTCCCGAAATCGTCCTTGTTCGGGGAATGGGCCCAAGGGGCCTTGGGCGGCTGAAAAGTGCCGGTATTTCTGTCTTCCAAACCGACGACGAAACCCTCAAAGACGCCGTTGCCGCATTCGTTCAGGGACGCCTTAGAGAACTTGCCGTTCCCTGCCACACCGAAAACGGCCATGACTGCCACAGGAATAGAGGTTGAGGTGGGTCTCAGGGAGAATATGGTGAAGCTCACCGTACTCTATGACAACACAGCGCTCGCCCCGTCGCTCCTTGCCTCCCACGGTTTTTCCTGTCTTGTGGAGGGGGAGGAAAACATCCTCTTCGACACCGGGGAAAGTGGTCCTCTGCTCTTCAAGAACATGGAGCTTCTGGGCATTGACCCCGGCACCATTTCCTCTGTGGTCATCTCCCATGAGCACTACGACCACATCGGGGGGCTCTGGCACTTCCTTTGCTCGTACCCCTGGGTAACGGTCTACATCCTCCCGTCGTTTTCCGAAGCAACCAGAGCACGCATCCGGGAAACTGGGGCAAAATGTATCGAAGTACAGGCCCCCCAACGCCTCACGTCCTCTGTGGCAACCACCGGCGAAGTGGAGGGATCTGTGCGAGAGCAGGGGCTTCTCATCGAGGGGGAGGAGGGAGTCCTGCTTCTTTGTGGATGCTGTCACCCCGGGGTGGATGCTTTCCTGGAGAGGGCCCGGCTCTGGGGCAAGAGGATTTCGGGGTTTCTCGGGGGACTTCACCTTGCCTTTGCCCAGGAAGAGGACATCGACAAAACGCTTGAAGTCATGAAGGCCGAAGGAGTTGGAAAGGTAGCTCCTGCACACTGCACAGGTTTCTTCGCTACGGAGCGTATTCGTTCCCTGTGGGCAGAAGGGTACGTTCCCTGCGGGGTAGGAATGACGCTCCTTTGGGGGAGGAAGGGGGTATGGTCATCGTCTTCTCACCCCAGGACATGGCGCTCCTTGTGGTCCGGAAAGCCATTCACATGGTGGAAGACCTGGGGAAGCCCATTGTGGGGCTTGTGGAGAACATGAGTTTCATCCTCTGTCCCCACTGCCACGGGAAAATCGCCCTTTTTGGTGAGGAAAAGGGGCATCTCGTTGCTTCCCGGATGTCCCTGCCTTTCCTTGGAAGCCTTCCGCTGGATCCAGAGCTTGCAAAGCACTGCGACGAAGGCACCATCGAGGAATACGAGAACGAGGCGCTCTCGTCCATCGTGGCAAAGGTTCTGGAAAGGTGAGTGGCTTTCTCAAGCAATCTCTCCCCAGGTGATGCGTCGCTCCTTTTCCCCCTCCATTACCCGGAGCGCCCCGCTTCCGTCAACCCCAAGGGCTGTACCGGAGACCGGGGATTTTCCCCCGACGATGGTGACCGAACGACCCAGGAAGGCGAGGCGACGGTTGTAGTCCGCAACCCAGGGCGAGAAGTCTCCTTCTTCCTTCCATCGCCTGTAGGCTGCCAGAAAGCAGGCGAGGAATCGCCGCAGAACCTCAACACGAAGAACAGGAACACCCCCCTCAAAAAGGAGTGACGTGGCCTGAAAGGGGAGGGGGGTGAGGTCGCGCCTTTCGAGGTTCACGTTCACCCCAACCCCGAGAACCATCCACGAAACCTCGTCAAGATCCGTTGCGGTCTCAAGGAGGATACCGGCAACTTTCTTCCCGCCAAGGAGTACGTCGTTGGGCCACTTGAGCACCGGGGAAAAACCAAGCCCTTCCAGGGCCTCGGCCAGGGCAATCCCGGCAAGGAGGGTGCAGGAGGCGCAAAAAGAGGGGGAAAGTAGCGGGCGAAGAAGAAATGAGAAGGTGAGGCTCTTCCCAGGAAGGGAAAACCAGCTTCGGCCTCTTCTCCCCCGTCCCCGAGTCTGGCGCTCGGCAATGCACAGCGTCCCCTCAGGAGCACCTTCTTCCGCAAGGGCCCTGAGGAGGGTGCTCGTCGAATCCACCTCCTCCCGGTATACGACCCGAATTCCAGGGACGTCTCTTTCAAGATAAGGCTCGAGAAAGTCGGGGTCGAAGCGGTCGGGGATGGATGCCAGACGATACCCCAGACGAGAGGCAACGATGGGGAATCCGAGGTCCTGGAGTTTCCGGACCTCCTTCCATACCGCCACCCGACTGACACCACCTGTAGCCCCTATTTTCTCCCCAGAAACGCTTCCAGGGAAAGCCTCAAGAAGGAGGGAGAGGATGGTTCTTGAGAGGTTTAGCCTGTTCATGGCGGGCATTCACCGAAAGCCCCCGGAGCACCCGGAAAAACACCACACCCCCCACAAGGAGGGGGAGATAATAGGTCGCAGTTCGCCACAGGAGCACAAAGCTCCCCAGGCGGTACGTCCCCACAAACCCCCGGAAGACTGAGGCAATGGAGAGCTCCACGCCTCCACTGGCCCCCGGGGAAGGAATGAAAGAGAAGACGAAAAAGAGCGGGATCTGAGCGCCCACCACCCGGAAGTACGAATACGAGAGACCAAAAGCACGAAGGATGAAATAGGCTACAGAGAAGGTACAGAGGAAATACGCCACATAGCAACCTATGTTCCAGAGGAGGTACTGGGGTTTCCGCAAAAAGAGAATAGAGAAACCCTCCCGGAATTCGGCGAAAAAGGTCTCGATCCACTGCCGGACCGCGCTTTCGGAGAACTTCGCTCGAGGGAAATGGCGACGGACAAAGTGAATACCCCAGTCCACAAGGCGGAAGAGGACCTGGGGGCGGAAGAGGAAGAAAAAGAGGAGAAACATGATGGTGCTGTAGAAGATGGCAAAGGAGTACAGAAGCCCAAGGAGAATCCCCCGCAGGCTCATCGCGGCTCCAAAGAGGGCGAAGAAGAACACCATGAGAGTCAGAAGCCCCGCCTGGTAGAGGATGCCGCACACCACCACGAGGCTCCCCGCCTCTCCCCAGGAGAGCCCGGAGCGGGCGAGAACAAAGAGCTGGGCAGGACTTCCCCCCGTGAGGAAGGGAGTAATGGCCGACATAAAGTACGTGGAGAGCGCTGCCGCCAGGGCATCCCGAAACCGAATCCTCTTCCCCCAGGCCCGGGTGGTGAAGAAAATCCTCGTCCCGTCCACAAACCATCCCATCACCACAAAGGAAAGCGCGAGAAGCAAAAAGGCCGGGCGGAAGAGGAGCTCGTCGATTTCGGTCACCGAAACCCCGCGGAAAGACCCCAGGGAGAACACGAGGAAAATGGTCCCAAGACTCAGGAAGATGGCGAGGACAATCTGTCGCTTGAGCCGCGAAGGTTCGTACGGCGTGACGGTGAATTTTCTCTCCTCCATAGCCCGCACCTCAGAGGGAGAAGAAGAAGAAGGCCACAAGAGAGAAACAGAAAACTGCGATACCCGCTCCCACCGCAACGATTTCCCGGGCCTCACGAATGCGCAGAGGAACAAGGTCAAGAACCGGGTCCCCCAGGAAGGGACGTTCCTCCCGCTTCCCCTGGTAGTAGTTGACTCCTCCAAGCCGCACCCCTAAAGCCCCTGCCATGGCGCTCTCCGGCCAGCCTGCGTTGGGACTTGGGTGCCTGCGTGCATCCCGAAAAGCACAGGCCAGAGCCCCTTTGAAAAAGCGGCCACAGAAAAGCGCAGAGAGCGCGATGAAGAGAGCGCTCAGGCGAGCAGGGAGGAAGTTTGCCACATCGTCTGCCCTGGCCGAGGCAAACCCGAAGAAGTAGTACCGGAAATCCCGGTACCCAAGCATCGAATCCAGGGTGTTCACCGCCCTGTATACCAGGCTCCCCAAAGCACCAAAGAGCGCAGTGTAAAAGAGGGGAGCAACAAAGGCGTCGTTGAAGTTCTCAGCAAGCGACTCCACACACCCCCGCACAATCTCCCACTCGGAGAGGTGTTCAGTGTCCCGTCCCACGAGGTGCTGCAGGGCCTTCCGGGCCCTCGGGAGGTCTTTTGCCTCGAGAGCCTCTTCCACCTCTTTTCCCCGCCGGAGGAGGGTGTGGAGCGCCAGGGAGTTAAAAATGAGATAGACCTCCACCGCAAGAAAGAGTACCGGGGACATCTGGAAAAGGAAACGCCGCAAAAAACCATACCCCACTCCCAGTCCTCCGGCCACCACTCCAAGCACCACAAAACCCAGGAGGAACTCTCGCTTGAAGTTCCGCTCTTTCGGGAAGCAAAGCCGTTCCAGAAACCCGATGAGGCGACCAATCCCTAAAACGGGGTGGAAGGGTTCCGGGTCCCCAAAGGCAAGGTCAAGGCCCACCCCAAAGAGGAGCCGGAAAAGCCCGATCATGGCTCCACCTCGAAGTTCACAAGGTGCGTTACCTGGGAGAAATCCTCATTGTCTTTGACCACGATGAGTACCCCCGGATCAAGGCGCAGCGCAAAGGTTTGCTCAAAGCGTACTCCAAGAAGGTGCACGAGAAAACACCGCAAAACCCCCGCGTGGGTCACAACGAGGTACCGTCCATCGGGGAAACCCTTCAGCCGCTCCCAGAAGTGGATAACCCTCTTGAGAACTCGCTCGAAGCTCTCGCCTCCCGGGGGCGTGAAGCGAAGGGGATCTCTTTCCCATTCGGCGACCTCCTCGGGAAACTCGTCCCTGAGGTGCCGCCACTTCTTCCCCTCCCACTGTCCAAAAGACCGCTCCTTCAGGTCTTCGCAGACCTCAAGGGGGGTATCGAGGCCAGCCAGAAGAAGCGCCGTCTCAATCGTTCGGGCAAGGGGACTCGAGAAGACCCCATCGAATTGCCGTTTTCCCAGAAACTCCCGGACCTTCAGAATCCTCTTTCGCCCCCTGGGGGTAAGGGGGAGGTTCATCCAGCCGGCAAAGTACTCCCGTTCCGTGGCGTCGGTATCCCCATGGCGTACCAGGCACACTTCCTTCATGTTCCAACCACCCGAATGCCCCCTCCAATGGCTTTGGCGGTCCAGAGCGCAACATCTTTCCCCCTGAGAACCTCAGAGACTCTGCGTCTGGCCTCCTCAAGGCTCACAAGGCGAAGGTCGAAAAGGACCCCAAAGGCGCACCCCGTGTGGGCCCGGTTCACTCCCAAAGCCCTGATATCCTGAAGAGCCTGGGAAAGGAGGAAGAAGATTTCACTTTCCTCGTACTCCTGCATGATGGCACTACTCAACGTCGCCGCTTTCCCCACAAGGGTAAGGTCCCTCTCCTCAAGACCCCGCTCGAGGAGCTCGAAAGCCTTCTCGGTTTCCCGGGAAAATTGTTCAAAATGCCGGCGGAGCTTCTCCCGGTCCACCGAAAGGGTGGGAACTTCCCCAGGGAGCTCCACCACCACAACCCCAAGATACTGGGGCACGGCAAGGGTCAGGAATACCTCCCCCCGGAGGTGGTCGAAAAGACACCAGGAGGGGAAAAACGTCCCATCAGTAGGCTCGATGGAGAGCGCCAGTCGGGCAATCTCCTCCTCCCGGATTTTTCGTCCCAGAAGATGGGCCACCGCCCCCACCGTTGCGGCAATATCTGCGGTGCTTGAGGCAAAGCCCTTGCCCTCGGGAAGGCCCCTCCTTCTGCGCAGGGTAACCCGCCCCCTGAGGTGTTCCCCTCCAAAATACTCCAGGGCAAGCTCCAGGGCCCTTCTACTTTTCCAGAGTCCTGGGGGGATGGAGGACGTTTCCCCAAGGATCACCTCCATCTCGCTGAAGCGGTCCACAGTCAGCGAAACGAGGACCTCCTGCCCTCCGATGACTCCCTGTAGCACTTCACCTGCGCTGCCCGGACAGAGAGCCCTCGCGCGCTTCACAACTTCAAAAGCAAAAGCCACAGTGCCTCCCCCCACTCGATTCCTGCTCCTAAAGCGTCTCCGTTGAGTCCGCCAAAACTCCGGGAGAGCACTTTCCCAAGCGTGAACATGATACCAAAGCCGGCGGCAGTTTTCAAAGTGAATGTCCAGCCCCCGACAAGAAACGAGACCACACAGAGCCCCCCACCCCATCCCAGGAATGCGCCTTTCGGGACCCTTCCCAGGAACTCCTCCCCAAGGCCCGGCACCTCCCGGGGAAAGGGAGAAAAGAACGCGCCAAAAAGCAGGGCCACCGCCCGCCCGAAGGCCGGGGCAAGAAGGAGGGAGAAGGCGCTCTCGGAGTGGAGGAGCGCCGCCCCCTTCATGCCCAGGACAAAAATCACTCCCAAAACTCCAAAGGTCCCGATGCGGGGGTCCTTGAGAATTTCCTGGCGTTCCCTCTTTCCACTCCCACCAAAGAGGGCGTCACACACATCGGCCACCCCGTCAAGGTGCAGCCCCCGGGTGAGCACCACCCAGAAAAACAGGGCGAGGAGGCTGGCTAAAAGAGCATCTTCTGTGCGGGAGAGCACCGCAAGGCGTACCCCCCACACGGCCCCACCAATCCCAAGCCCCACAAGGGGAAAGAAGACGGAGGCCCGGGCGAGATCCCCGCCCCGGTACATCCCTCCCCCCAGGGGGAGGGGGGTGAGGAAACTCACTGCAAGACGCAAAAGACAGAGTGCCCGCTTCATCGAAGCTGCCAGGGAATCCCCGCTATAACAAAATACACCCGGTGAGCTCTCTCTGCCAGCCACTGGTTCACTCTCCCGAGAAGGTCCCGGAATTCCCGGCCAAGACGGGAATCAGGCACCACACCCATGCCCACCTCGTTGCTCACAAGTACCAGGAAAAACCCTTCCTCTTCCTGACGGGCAAAAAGCATCCCGAACTCCTCCACCACCCGTCCATAGGCCCTCCCTCCATCTTCTTCCTCAAGGAGGACATTGCTCACGAGGAATGACACACAGTCCAAAAGCACAGCCTTCCCCGAAAGCTCCAGCGCTTTCAGGGGAGAAAATCCGTACGGCGTTTCCACAGTGGTAAAGTGTGGGGGGCGTTCCTTCTGGTGGCGGAGGATACGGGACCGCATTTCCTCATCAACCGGAATCCCGGTGGCGCAGAAAATTGCCGGGAGTCCTGTCTCTTCCACCATCCTGAGGGCCAGGCGGCTTTTGCCGCTTCGGGCCCCTCCGAGAATCAGCACCCGTTCAGCGTGCACCACCATATTCCCTCACCGCCTCGAGGAATCGTTCGTTTTCCCTCCGGGTCCGCACCGCTACCCGGAAGAATCGACCGCCAAGGCCGAAGAAGTCCCCGAGTCTGCGGACGAAAATTCCCTTTTGCTCCAGGAAAGAAAAAAACTCCGGGTCCTCTTTCTCTGTCCACAGGGTGTAGAAGTTCGCCCGGGAAGGGAAGAAGGAGAGGAATGGGAGAGCAGAAAACTCCCGTTCCAGAAAAGCCTTTTCCTCTAAAAGCCAGCGTTGGGTGGCCTCCCGGAAAGGCGAAAGATCCTCAGAGGCAAAAAGCTCAAGCACCCTGACGAGAACTGTGTTCACACTCCAGGGTTCAAGGTGGTCAAGGAGAAAAGCCGCGTTCTCTGGATGGGTGACCACAAACCCTCCCCGAAGGCCGGCTAACGCGAAGTACTTGGTGAGAGAACGGACGATGTAGAGGTTTCGATCAGAGAACACCCGAAAGACCAGGGAGGTCTCTTCCCCGAGGAACTCCTGGAATGCCTCGTCAACCACAAATACTGTGGAGAGGCCCTCCTCCCGGGCCTGGAAATAGAGCGCAAGCCCCTCGGTGTCCCCCAGGGGATTTCCAGGGTTCCCGAGGACCACGATGTCGGCCCCACGAAGGGCTTCAAGGGGATTCGGGGGAGGTTCAGGGAATACAAGGAGACGCCGGATTTCCTTTCCCCCAAGACGAAAGGCCCGGGCATACTCGGTGAAGCACGGCTCCACGATAACCACGATTTTCCCCGAAAGTGCTCGCCCAAGGAGGTAGATCCCCTGGGTGGCCCCATTGCAGGGGAGAATGGCCTCCTGAGGAAAGCCATAGATGGCCTCAAGGAGCCGCCCCACAAAACGGGGGTCAAGGGGAGGGTAGAGCGAGAGAGCAGCAAAAAGGTCAGGCCACCGTCTCCGGAGGATTTCCGGAGGGCCCAGAGGGTTGAGGTTGGCGCTCAGGTCAATCCCTTCCTTCCCCTCTCTGAGCCATTCCAGTACCCGGCCACCATGGGGATTCATGCTCATGGGAGCACAACGGCAAAAGATGTCACCTGGTCGTCCTTTTCCAGGCGAATGAGTCGGACACCCTGGGCCACTCGGCTCTGGATGGGGACCTCCCTGGTGTGGACCCGGATGAGGAGCCCCTTCTGGGTTGAGAGGAGCAGCTCCTCCTCGCCTTTCACCGCGGCGACCCCCACCACCTTCCCCGAGCGCTCCGATTCCCTGAGGAGGCGGACACCCATCCCGCCCCGGTGGTGGACCGGGAATTCCTCGGGATCCACCCGCTTCCCCATGCCTGAAGAGGTGACGACAAGGAGCGTCTCGTTCTGGCGTATCACGCAGGCTCCCACTACCCGGTCGCCTTCCCGGAGGCTCATCCCCCGCACACCGGAGGCAGCCTTGCCCATGGGCCGAACCTCTTCCTCTTTGAAGCTCAGTCCCAGGCCCTGCGAGGTCGCCAGAAACACCCGGTCCTCCCCGCAGGTAGTGAACACCCCTTCAAGCTCGTCTCCCTCTTCAAGCTCCACAACCCGCACGCCCCGGCGGGTAACAGAGAGAAGCTCCAGAAGGTCAATCTTTTTGACTCTCCCCTTTGCCGTCACGAAGAAGAGGTACTTCCCCTCCTTAAAGTCCCGAATGGGGATGAGGGTGACAGCTCGTTCCCCTTCCTCAAGCGGCAAGAGGTTCACAAGGTGCATACCCTTGGCCTGGCGACCCATCTCGGGAAGCTGGTGCACCGGAAGCTGGAAGGCCCGCCCCCAGCTGGTGAAAAGGAGCGCCCGGTGCAATGTGGTTGTGACCACCATGGTGCTCACAAAGTCCTCTTCCCCGGTAGCGACGGCACTCACCCCTTTCCCTCCCCGGCCCTGACGCCGGTAGGTTGCAAGGGGCACCCGCTTCACGTACCCATCGCGGGTGAGGGTGATAACAACCTCCTCTTCCCGGATGAGGGGCGTCGCTTCCTCCTCTTTCTCTTCCTCTTCGATAATCCGCGTTCGCCGCTCGTCGCCGTAAAGCTCTCGAATTCGCCGGAGCTCTTCCCGGATACACTCCCGGAGAACTTCCTCCTTTTCGAGGATCTCCCGGAGACGGAAGATTTTCGCAGTAATGTCCCGGTACTCCTCCTCGAGCTTCTCCCGCTCCAGAGCCACCAGGCGCTGGAGACGCATCTCCAGGATGGCCTGAGCCTGTTTCTCTGTAAAGCCGAGCTCCTCCACAAGACGTCTCCTTGCCTCAGGAACACTCTGAGAGGAACGGATGAGGGCAATCACCTGGTCGATGAGGTCCAGAGCCCGTAAAAAGCCTTCAAGGATATGCGCTCGTTCTTCCGCCTCCTTGAGCTCAAAACGGCTTCGCCTGAGGATGACCTCCCGGCGGAAGTCGAGGAAGTGCTTCAGGGCCTGCGGCATGGTACAGACCTCGGGCTTCCCCGAAACCAGAGCCAGAAGGATTACCCCAAAGCTCACTTCTAACGCCGTGTGTTTGTAGAGGTAGCGGAGGATGTAATGAGGGTTGGCACCTCGCTTGAGTTCGAGCACCACCCGGATGCCCTCCCGGTCGGATTCATCCCGAACCTCGGCAACGTCGGGGAGCTTTTTCTCCTCCACAAGGCGGGCGATGTGTTCCACAAGGCTCGCCTTGTTCACCTGGTAGGGGAGTTCCCGGATGACGACGGCCTGCTTCCCCCGGGCAATTTCCTCCACGGTGGCCTCTCCCCGGATGACGAGCTTTCCCCGTCCTTCCCGGAAGTACTCCTCAATCCCCCGCCTCCCGACGATTTTCCCCCCTGTGGGGAAATCGGGCCCAGGAATGAGGCGGAGGAGGTCTTCTGCCGAAGCTTCAGGATGGTCCAGAAGGTACAGTAGTCCATCTACGAGCTCCCGCAGGTTGTGCGGGGGGATGTTCGTGGCCATGCCCACGGCAATGCCTGAAGCACCGTTGGCGAGGAGCTGGGGGAAACTCGCGGGAAGCACCACGGGTTCTTTCAAGGACTCGTCGAAATTCGGTACGAAATCCACGGTGTCCTTCTCAAGGTCCCGGAGCATTTCTTCCGCAATCGGCGCCAGGCGAACCTCCGTGTACCGCATGGCCGCTGGAGGATCCCCGTCAACCGAGCCAAAGTTGCCGTGACCATCTACGAGAGGATACCGACAGGTGAAGTCCTGAGCCAGACGCACTAAAGCCTCATACACCGCCATGTCACCGTGGGGGTGGTATTTTCCGAGAACATCCCCCACCACGCGGGCACTTTTGCGGTAAGGTTCGGTGGGGCGCAGGTTCATTTCCTGCATGGCGTAGAGAATGCGCCGCTGGACGGGCTTCAGTCCATCACGGATGTCAGGGAGTGCCCGCCCCACGATGACGCTCATGGCATAGCTCAGGTAGGCTTCTTTCATCTCATCTTTTACATCAACAAGGAGGACTTTTCCTTTCTCGTCCACAGGCACCACCTTCAGATATCGAGGTTCACCACTTCAAGGGCGTGTTCCTGGATGAATTCCCGGCGGGGCTCCACCGCATCCCCCATGAGGATGCTGAAAATCGTCTCAGCCTCGAGGGCATCTTCAATGGTGACCTGTTTGATGGTACGGGTTTTCGGGTTCATGGTGGTGTACCAGAGCTGCTCCGGGTTCATCTCTCCAAGACCTTTGTATCGCTGGATGGTGTACTTCCTGCTCCGGAGACCCTCAAGAATCCGCTCAAGCTCCCGGTCATCAAAAGCGTAGTAATCGGTCTTCTCTACCCGGACGCGGTAGAGAGGTGGAAGGGCAATGTAGATGTGCCCACCTTCAAGGAGCGGACGCATGTAGCGGTAGAAGAAGGTGAGCAGAAGCGTTCGGATATGGGCACCATCCACGTCGGCATCAGTCATGATGATGACCTTGTGGTAGCGGAGTTTCTCAATGGTGAGATCATCCCCAATGCCACACCCTAAGGCGGCAATGATGTTCCGGATTTCATCGCTTGAGAGGATCCGGTGAAGACTTGCCTTCTCCACGTTGAGGATTTTGCCCCGAAGGGGCAAAACGGCCTGGAAGCGCCGGTCTCTCCCCTGTTTGGCTGAGCCCCCGGCTGAGTCTCCCTCCACGATGAAAATCTCTGCAACGCGAGGGTCCTTTTCGGTGCAGTCGGCAAGCTTCCCGGGGAGCGTCACCGATTCCAGACTGTCCTTTTTGCGGGCAAGCTCCCGGGCTTTCCGTGCTGCGATTCGGGCTCGAACGCTCTCCAAGACCTTCTCCACAATCGCCCGAGCCACCCCGGGATTCTCCTCGAAGAAGGTTCCCAGGAAATTCCCCGCAAGATCCTCGACGAAACTCCGGACCTCGGGATTCCCAAGCTTGGTCTTTGTCTGCCCCTCAAACTGCGGCGAAGGGACGAGAACGTGGATCACGGCACAGAGTCCTTCCCGGACGTCGTTCCCCGTGGGGAGCTCCTCCTTCTCCTTGAGGATGCCATGCCGCTCGATGTACTCGGTGATAACCCGGGTGAGGGCGGTCTTGAACCCCGTCACGTGGGTCCCACCCTCTTCAGTACGGATATTGTTGGCAAAAGAGAGCACTGTCTCCAGGTACCCATCGTTGTACTGGAGGGCGATTTCGGCCCGGATGCCGTTCCGGCTCCCAGAAAAGAAAATCGGCTCGGGATGAAGCACACCCTTCCCCTGGTTGAGGTGCTCCACCAGGGCCCGGATGCCTCCTGAAAAACTGTACACCTTTTGCTTCCCCGAGCGCTCATCAGCAAGGCTCAGGGTAAGCCCGGGGTTTAAAAAGGCGAGCTCCTTCAGGCGCTGGGCAATGATGTCGAAGTGAAATTCCGTTTGGGAGAAGATCAGGGGGTCCGGCTTGAAGCGAACGAACGTCCCCGTCTCCTCCGTCTCTCCCAGGGAACGGAGAGGCGTGACCGGCTTTCCTCGCTCATAGCGCTGGTGCCAGATTCTTCCCTGGGTTTTTACCTCCACTTCAAGCCACTCCGAGAGGGCGTTGACCACTGAAATCCCCACCCCGTGGAGCCCTCCAGAAATCGTGTAGGCTCCGCTCTCGAATTTTCCCCCGGCGTGGAGAGTGGTCAAAACCACCTCAAGCGCCGGTTTCCCCGCCCCCCGGTGGATGTCCACCGGAATCCCCCGCCCGTTGTCGAGAACAGAAACACTACCGTCCCGGTGGATGGTCACCGTAATTTCGGTGCAGAAACCGGCCAGGGCCTCATCGACACTGTTGTCCACCACCTCGAACACCAGGTGGTGCAGCCCCCCAATATCCGTATTCCCGATGTACATGCTCGGCCGCTTCCGGACTGCTTCCAGTCCTTCGAGGATCTGAATGGCCTCGGCCGTGTACTCTTTCTTCGTCACTTTTCGTCACCTCGTGGACACACCCGAATTTTCACCGCCTCAAGGGGAATCCCCCGCTGCCGGAAAGTCTCAAGAATTTCCCAAGCTCTCCCCTCGACCTCAAGAAGGCACATGGGATCCGAAACCTCAAGGAAGAGCATATTTCGCACCACCTTCTTTGGGGTGCACACCGCCGCAAGATCTGGAAACCACTCGCCGAATCGCTCTATGGCCTGGTACATCTGGACCCTGGGCAGAAGGCCCTGCCGCCTCAGGAACTCCACCAGGGCCTCAGAGAGTGGCGAAGGTTTGTTCATTCCCGAATCTCCCCCGCACGCACAAGGAATACCCGTGCACCCTGGTTTTTGAGCTCAAGTGCCAGGTTCCTCTCTGTAGTGGTGAGGAAAACCTGGGCTTCAGAGAAAAGACACGATGCAAGTGCTTGCCGTCTCCTCGTATCCAGTCCCGGGAACGCATCGTCAAGGAGGAGCACCACATCGTCTTTCCGTATCCATTGTACCACAGCTTTCTCCGCCATACGCAGCGCCAGGGCCACGCTCTTTTTCTCTCCAAAAGATGCAAACTCCCGGACGTCCCGTTCCCCGAGGAGAAAGGCGATTTCGTCCCGGTGGGGACCAAAGAGCGTCATTCCCCGCCTTCGCTCTTCTTCCCGCAGCGCTTCCCTCGCCCTCCTAAGACCCTCAAGAACCCCCTCTCCTGTGGTGTATCCCCGGGCTTCGTACACGATCCGGAGCGCATCGTTCCCCCCAGAGAAACTCCGGTAGGCCTGCTCAAAGAACGGGGCAAAGAGGCGGAGGTAGCGGAGCCTCTCCTCAACAATCCTCGCCCCAAGGGCCACAAGCTTCTCTCCGTAAACCTCAACGAGGTCTTCCCCCTGCCCCTCCCGAAGGAGGAAGTTCCTCCGTGAGAGCACCTGCTCATAGGCACTGAGAAGAGCCTCAAATTGAGGAGAAAAAAACGTCAAGGCCCGATCGATAAAGTCCCGCCGCTTCTTTGGCTCTCCATCGATGAGGGCAAGGTCTTCAGGAAAGAACCCCACAAGGGGGAGAGGAGCTCTCTTCCGCTCGAGCTTCCCATCCCGGCGCCACTCCCTCTTACCTTTTTTGCGAAGAACCACCTGGCGCACCGAGAACGAATGCCCTTCCATGAAGCGGGCCGAAAGAAAGGCTTCTTCTTCTCCAAAGGCGATGAGTTCCTCATCGTGGGCAAAGAAGGGAGAAAAGCCCCGGGCAAGGAAAAAGAGGCCCTCCAGGAAGTTGGTCTTCCCCTGGGCATTGTCTCCCAAGAGCACGAATACCCCCCGCCCCAGGGAAAGTTCAACCTCCCTGAGGTTCCGGAACTTCACGAAACGCACCGCCTCAAAGTGCACGGAGGGTACTCACACTCCCTGGAGCCGGACGGGCATGAGGACGTACTCAAAGGAGGAAGACGAAGAAATCTTTGCTGGGGAAAGCTCTCCAGAAAGCCCAAGTTCTACCCGTTCATCCTTCATTACCCGCAGGGCCTCAAGGAGGTACCGCACATTAAACGCCACCTTCAGGTGGTCCCCTTCGGTCTCTCCCACCACCTCTTCTTCCGCCACCCCCAGGTCTCCTGTAACCTGAAGCTGCAGCACCCCTCCACCAAAGGCTATCTCAACCACCGGAACTCCAGAGGTCACAAGCGCCACCCGCTCAAGCGCCTCTAAGAGCTCTTGCCTTGAGACCTGAGCCCGGCTCACGAAACTCTGAGGAATCACCTGGAGGTAGTTGGGGTACTCACCCTCAATGAGGGTGGAGAAGAGCACGGTTTCTCCAATCCGGAAGACCACACTGCCGTTTTGGGGGACAAACCGGGTATCCTCCTTTCCCAGAAGGCGCAAAAGCTCTGTCACTGCTTTCTGGGGCAGAACATAGCGGGATTCTTTTTCAACTCCAGAAAGCTCAAGGACATTCCGGCTCAGGCGATGGCCATCGGTGGCGACCACCTCGAAGCGCCCCGGAGCAAAAACAAGGAGCACTCCTGTGAGCACGGGACGCGTCTCGTCCCGAGAAACAGCAAAGTACGTCCGGAGCAGCGCCTCTTTGAAGAGCTCTCCGGGAAGGAGTACCACAAAACCCTCCTCTTCTTGAGGAAAGAAGGGAAAGTCCCCGGGGGGAAACCCCGAAAGCTCAAAGCGGCTCCGGCCACACTGGAGCAGAGCCCTCTCTCCTTCTGTTCTCAACCTCACTTCTCCCTTGAACGTACGAACGATGTTGTAGAGGACCTTCCCCGGGAGCACCGCCTGTCCCCCCTCAAGGATTTCTCCCTGAAAGGTTGCAGTGATGCCCACCTCGAGGTCAGTGGCGGAAAGGCATACCTTATCCCCAGAACTATCCACAAGAATACCCCCAAGAGCCGGGGTCACGGGGCGCGTGGAGACCACCCGATAGACCTTGCTCAAGGCTTCTTTGAAGGTCTGTGCCTCAACCCGAATATCCACACAGGACCCTCCTTCCTCTTCTCCTGTCTTTAAAAAAATCTTTTTTCAGGAGGAGCCGTAGGAGTAAAGGAGAACTCTGTGGAAAAGTCCCCTCTCTCCCTCATCCTCCAAGCTCCCCTCCCTGTGTGCAAGGTGTGGATAAGGTGCTCACTTCTCGGAGCGGATCCGCTCGATAAGTTCCTCGATTTCTCTGGCGAGCTGCGGATTCCTGGTAATGTCTTCTCGAATTTTCTCACAGGCATGCAGCACTGTCGTGTGGTCCCGGCCGCCGAATTCCTCGCCGATTGAGGGGAGTGAGAGGTCTGTAAGCTCTCGGGCAAGGTACATGGCAATCTGACGGGGGTAAGCAATGTCTTTACTGCGCTTCCTGGCCCGGAGCATGCTGGGTTTGAGACCGAAGTGCTCAGCCACCACTCGCTGGATGACGGCTACAGAAACCTTCTGGGTCTCTTTTTTGGGAAAGACGTCCTTCAGAACCTCCTGGGCGACGCTGAGGCTTGGCTTGACGTTGTTGAGGTTGCAGAAAGCGGTGACCCGCACAAGTGCCCCTTCGAGTTCCCGGATGTTGGAGGGAATCTGGTTGGCGATGAAGACGATGACCTCATCAGGGATGTGGATGTCCTCGAGTTCTGCTTTCTTGCGGAGAATGGCGATGCGGGTTTCAAGGTCTGGTGGCTGGATGTCGGCAATGAGCCCCCACTCGAAACGGGAACGGAGGCGGTCCTCAAGGGTTGGAATCTCCTTTGGTGGACGGTCGCTCGTGAGGACAATCTGTTTTGAAGCCTCGTGGAGCGCGTTGAAAGTGTGGAAGAACTCTTCCTGAGTTCGTTCCTTCCCAGCGAGGAACTGGATGTCATCGATGAGGAGGACATCGACGTTGCGGTACTTCTGACGAAATTCCTCGGTTTTGTCGTCACGGATGGCGTTGATGAGTTCATTGGTGAACTTCTCTGAGGAGGCATAGACGATGCGCATGTTTGGGTTTTTATCAAGGATGTAGTGGCCAATGGCATGCATGAGGTGGGTTTTCCCAAGGCCCACGCCTCCGTAAATGAAAAGGGGGTTGTAGGCCCGGGCCGGACTCTCTGCCACAGCCATGGCCGCAGCATGGGCGAATTTGTTGCTGTTCCCAACAACGAACGTCGCAAAGGTGTACTTGGGGTTGAGGTTTGGTCGCTCCCATTCTGGGGGAATCCCCTGGGCTTCGGCGATCTCCTGGGGTTTCCGCAGGATTGAGGGGTCCACGATGAGGCCAATTTCGAGGTTATTGTACGGGAGTCCTGAGACCCGCTGGAAGGCGTACCGGATGAGCTCCAGGTATTTCTGTTCAATTTTCTCCCGGGAGAGTTCTGTAGGAACGGCGAGGACCAAACGCTTCTCAAAAAGGGATACTGGCTGGATGGTTTCCACCCAGGAACGGTACTCGGGGGTGCTCATCTGCTTCTCTAAAAGTGCGAGTGTCTTTATCCACATCTCCCGCAGGGCTTCGAAAGAGATTTTCATAGCGAAACCCCCTACGCAAATCCACAGTCGTCCACAGAGTTATCCACAGTTTCTCCCTCCACCGAAAAAACAGCAAAAAGAGGAGAAAAGAAAAGGACTTTCCCCGTTTTCTTTCCCCTTACCTCTTCGATGAACGGTGCGTGACTCCCTTGCGTGCGTCCTAATTTAACCACAAAAATTGGTTCGGGGCAAGTTATCCACAGCTTGTGCACAGCTGTGGATAACTTTGAGAAGCGAAAAATCCTCGTGTGATGAGGAAGAGAAACTGCACCAGAAATTGTTATCCACAGGATTCCAGAGAAGGATTTCGCCTGCTTTTGTGGACAAAGATGGAGGCCTTTCAGTACACTGAAAGAGGAGGTGGAAATGTTGAAGAGAGTTCCTCCAAGCACGGTGCAGCGCCTGGTGCTCTGCTATTCTCTGGCAAGAAGAGCTCTGGATCGAGGGGAAGCATACCTCAAGAGTCAGGACATTGCTGCCCTCCTTCGGGTCGACGAAACCCAGATTCGCAAGGACATGGCCATGGTGGGTATTGGGGGAGTGCAGAAACGGGGATATCCTGTAGAGGCCATAGTCCGCAGGCTCGAGGACCTCTTTGCGCTACAAGTGGAGAAGCTCTCCGCCCTCATCGGGGTGGGGAATCTCGGTCGGGCACTTCTGAACTATCCGGGGTTTTCGAGATACGGAGTGCGGATTGTCTGCGCCTTTGATACGGATCCTGAGAAGGTTGGAAGAGAAATCGGCGGCGTTCTCGTTTACCCCCTTGAAGCCCTGGAGGAGGTCATCCCCCATTTTGGGGTGCGAATGGCCATCCTCGCCATTCCTCCCCACAGCGCTCAGGAGGTTGTGGACATCCTCGTTAGTCTTGGGGTTCGGGGCATCTGGAACTTCTCTTCGGCGCTCCTTCGGGTTCCCGAGGGTGTAGCGGTGCGGAATGAATGCCTGGAAAGCGGGCTCTTGCTCCTTCTCCATGAGATGCGGGGGGATGGTCGTGTACCTTTTCCGGAGAAGTGACTGGCTCTCGTTCATCGCCGTGGGCGTGGTTTTGGGAATACTCTTCGTTTTCCGGTACGTGCCCTTTGAGGGGAAAGGGCAGGAACGCTACACTGTGGTTATCGAAAGTGAGAAGGGAAGAATGGAGATTCCCGTCACCCCTCAGGACGACCGGGAGATTGTCGTCTCCGGACCCCTGGGGAAGACCATCGTGGCCATTCGAAGAGGAAAGGTCTTTGTGGTGACCTCTCCCTGCCCTGACAAGGTGTGCGTCAAAACTGGGAAAATTCCCGATGATACCTCCTTCATCGCCTGCATCCCAAACCGGGTCATCATCCGACTTGCGCGTTAGAACCGCCCGAGTTCTCCAGCCATGAAGTGGTCAAGCACGAGTGATGCCGCCCCAAGAAGCGTCACATCCTCCCCCCACCGGGAGTAGAGGAGCTGGGGCGTGATGTACTCCCGGTAGAGCAGGCGTTCTTCGAGGACCTGACGGATGGGCCGGTCGATGAACTCCCGGGCCAAAGAGGCCTCCCCACCGATGACCACGAGTTCCGGGTCGTAGAGGTTGATGAGATTCACCACTCCTACACCGATGTACCGGCCAAGCTGGGTGAGGAGCTGCACGCAGGCCTCGTTATCTTTCTGGGCCCCTTCGACGATGTGGCGGAAGGTGAGCTGTTCTCCACGCTCAAGAAAAGATCGGAAGTACGGTTCCCCTCCAAACCACCCGATTTCCCTGGCCTTCTCCACAATCTTCTGAGTGCTGCAGTAAAGCTCAAGACACCCGTAGTTCCCGCACACGCACCGCGGGCCAAAGATATTGATGCTTGTGTGGCCCACTTCTCCAGCCTTGCGGTGCTTCCCCTGGTAGATTTTCCCGTCGATGAGGACTCCTGCCCCCACGTCCTCTCCCACCATGAAGTACACCATGTTCTGGACTTCTTTAGCGCTGCCACACCAGGTTTCGTGGAGACACGCTGCATCGGCGTTGCTCATCATGAAGATGGGGAGGTCGTATTCCCGGAGGTACTTCCTGAGGTCAAGGCTTCTGTGGAGGAGGAAGGTTGAATGGGCAAGGATGGTGCAGGTTTCGGTATCCACGGGCCCCGGGGCACTCACGCCAATCCCGAGGATGAGACTCAGGGACTGGGTGGCGTACTCGAGAACGTGGATGAATTCTTTCTGGAGTTCTAAGAGGGCGGTGTCGGTGTCCTCAAGGAGGCTGTAGCGGGAATCCCGGCGAAAGAGGATGTTGGGCCCAAGGTCGGTCAGGGCGATGGAGAATCCCTGACGGGTGAAGGTGATGGCGATGATGTAGAAGGCCTGGTCGTTGACAGAAAGGAGGATGGGTTTCCGCCCGGTTCTCGTCTCGGAGGGTCCAATTTCCCGGACGAGGTTTGAGGCAAGGAGATCGTTGATGATATTGGTGATGGTGGGCTGGGTGAGGCCGGTGATGCGAGCCAGCTCAATCCGCGAAAGTGGTCCCCGCTTCTTGAGAAGCTGCAGCACGAGCGACCGGTTTTTAATCTTGACGTCTGTGAGGTTGTCCCCAACCCAGGTGTTCTTTGGCATGGCGCTCTCCTTCTCCATTATATCCCTGCCTCTTGAGAGAAACAACGCGGATACTCTCCCAGAGCTGCTCCCACTCTTCAAGGGTCAGGTCTTCGGCCCGTTTCCCCAAAAGCTCAGAGACAGGAGCTTTTCCCTGGGGAATCACGGAACGAAGGATTTTCCGGCGATGACGGAAAACCTCCCGGACGAAGCGGAAAAAGGGAATAACGTCCTGAGGGAGGTCTTTTCGGCGCCGGCCAAGGAGGACGAGGGAGTAGACCCTTGGCGGCGGTCGAAAGGCCTGGGGAGGAACCACAAGGAGTCTTTCTGTGGAGAAGAGCCGGGCAAGACCCACCGAAAGGCAATTCCCCTTGCCCTTTGGAGGCAGGGAGAGGAGCTTTTCGCCGAATTCGTACTGTACCGTCACCACAAACCGTTCCCAGAGGAGTTCCGGAGTGGTTTCAAGAAGGAGCACGAAGAACGCCGCAGAAATCCCATAGGGGAGGTTGGCGATGCACTTTCTGGTCGTTTCGGGGAAGGTCCGAAGAAGGGACACAAGGTCCACCTGTAAGATATCCTCCTGGTACAGAGCTACATGGGGGCAGACTCCAAGCCGTTCCTTTGCCCGGGAGAAGAGTAAAGGATCAACCTCAAAACTCACGACCCGTCCCGCTTTCTGCGCCAGACGCTCGGTGAGTACTCCCTCTCCCGCTCCAACCTCAAGGACGAGATCCCGGGGGCTCAGTTCTCCGGCCTCCACAATGGCAGAGAGAACCCTCTCATCAACAAGAAAGTGCTGCCCCAGGCGAGTTCTGCGCATCGTTCAAGGTTTTTTCTTATTCTCCTGCGCAGAGGCAAGGTGGTCCGGGAAGAAATAATCGCAGCGGTCCACGGGCTGCGTCCGTTCTTTCTGTTCTCCCAGAAGGCACCGGTAAATTCCCCGTTCCCGGAGAATCGGATCACAGTGACGGCACACCTGACACAGACCTTCAGGGTTGTACAAGGTCTCTCACCCCCTTCCGTCAAGGTCTGACCAGTCAACATTTTGAACCTCAACATGCACACGGGAGGGCACAATGCCGAGGCGCGAACAGAGCGCGTCAAAGACACTTTTCTGCACTCGCTGGGCCACCAGGAAAAAGGATGGGGCAGAGGCACTCACGGTGATCCTGAGGCGAACCACAAGGTCCTGGGCCTCCAGGGGAACCTTTTCCCCGTGAGGGAGAGCATCTTCTCCCCGGAAGAGCTCCACCGCCTTCAGGAGGCGCTCGAAATCATCTCGCACGCCCTCAATATGGACAGCTGCCCGGGCAGCGACCTCGGCGATGGTGGTGGTGCTCAGGCGAATGAAGCCCGGGCTTTTCTCGGTATTCATCGCTTCACTCCTTGAAGCCTTGAGAAGACGTACTCCACAGCCTCTTCAGCGTTCTCAAAAGAGGGGAAGAAGTCTTTCTTGCCCCGGTGGTCCTCAATCTTCCAGGTGTGGACACCGGCGAGGATTTTTCCCAGGCGAAGGGCGAGGGCAATTTCGCTCAGGGTTCCTGCTTGACCTCCACAGGCGATGAGCGCTGACGATGCAGAGACAATAACGAAATTCCGCGCTTCTCCAAGTCCTGTGGCGATGGCGAAATCCACAAAGGGATTGGCGTCATCAGGGGAGGATCCGGGGAGAATACCAATGGTGATGCCACCGGCTTCTCTGGCACCCCGGCAAGCCGCTTCCATTACCCCACCCAGTCCTCCGCAGAGCAGGACCCCTCCACGCTCAGCAATGCCTCTCCCCACGCGGTACGCCAGGGTGAGGAGCGGTTCTTCTGGTGCATGCTGCCCAATGACACCAATGTACCACTTAGGTTTCGTAGCCAAGGTATTTCTTGAGGTCATCGGGTTTCAGGTTCTCGAGGAACTGGCGGAACTCTTCGATCTCTTTATCGTCAATCTCTCCCATGGCAACTGTTGTTGAACTGCGGATTTCCTCAGAGATGTAGATGGGAGCCCCCATGCGCAGAGACAGCGCGATGCCATCGCTTGGGCGGGCATCCACGGTCACTTCCCGGCCGTCGATTTTGAGGTAGAGGAGCGCGTAGAAGGTATTATCGACAATTTTGGTGATGACGACCTTTTCGAGTTCCCCTCCCATGCTCCGGATGACCGAAGCCATGAGGTCATGGGTGAGCGGGCGGGGAGTCTGAACTCCCTGGAGACCAAGGAGTATTGCCTGCGCCTCGAAAAGGCCAATCCATATGGGAAGGCTCCGCTTTTCCTCCTCATCAACGAGGATGACGACGGCCATGGCGCTTTTCTGGTCGAACATGAGACCCTGGACCTTCATCTTCAGCATGGCGCTCACGCCCTTTCACCTATATTATACCCCCGCTTCGATTTTTCTCAATTTGCTTTTTTGCCCAACCATTCCCTGTGCCATTCCAGGCGGTTTCTCCTGTCATCCGGGCCATGGACACCCCCTTTTGTCGCTCTGAAGCCCCAACCCCTTCTTCTTTCCGAAGCCACAGCCCTTTTCCCGTCTTTCCAAAGCACATCTCCTTTGTCCTTCCGAGCCGTATCCTCCTTTGTCCTTCCGAGCCGCGAAGCGGCGAGGAATCCCCGAGACTGCTTCGCAAACGAAACTACGAGCTCGCAGTGACAAAAAAGGACGAAACCACGACCCCGCAGTGATACCAGTGGGGTCACGCAGGTGAAAAAGCCTCAGATTCTCAAAAAAGAGATTTCCCCGGGTGGAAAAGCAGGTCCGCAATGACACAGTAGAGGAGGCTACTACAAGCAGAGTGCCTTTAAGAAACGCATGAGAGAGACTTTCCGGTAACGGGGGCAGAAAGCAAAAACCAGAACCCGTAAAGGGGGAGAAGAAGGATGTAGCGGCCAGGGCAACGGAAGGAGTCTCAACGGACACGTTTTCTGCGGCTTTTGATGTCCTTCACCACCTCCTGAACGGTCAGCCCTCCAAGCCACTCCTCGCGGTCCCTGGTGTAGTCGCCGCTCCCTCTTGCAAACTGCTGCAGGAAGCGGGCCATTCCCACCGGGCCCAGAGCCTCCCTCAGCGCTTCAAGGCCTCTCTCCCGAATCTCGGCTGGCGTCATCCTCTGCAGAGCCACCTGTCGTCACCTCCATTAACCACAGGACAGGGTTCTCAACCCTCACACGCAAATCACCCTGGATCTTTCGGGCGGTACTGAGCATTCGGTCGTCGGTGGTGAGGAGCACCCGGGCACCCCCTGCCTCGGCACAGGCGATGTGCAAAGCATCGAGGGCCTTAAACCCGAGTCGCTCAAGTTCCTGAGCACGGACCTGCACTGGCCGGTTCACCTTCTGCCGGGCCCGGGCAACGGAAGCAAGAAGGAACACCCTGTACCTCCTTTCTTCATCAGGAATGCGAGAAATCTCATAATCCATAACTTCACTCCCCAGAAGCTGCCATTCCCCGGCCTGACAGCGCTCCAGAATAAGCAGCACCGCTTCGGCTTCCAGGCGAATACGCTCCTGCGACTGGTCGTCAAAGGGCCTATTTAGGCAGCATACGTCAAGGTAGACGAGCATCGTCTCCTTCGAGTGGGTATCGCTTTTTATTGGAATCCCCGAATGCCCCGCACCATGACCTCCCCCAGCAAGTACTATACCAGAAGGACAGGGTTTTGCAATTCCTGTGAAAGCTTCCTCACCGAAAAGCAATACTTTCACCGCTTTTGCCGGCCAGGATCCCACCGTGCGCTTACTGGGCCGGCACTCGGACGACCTTGCGGAGATACCCGGGAGAGGAGGATGCCTCCTTATGCAGAGGGTCTTGAGCACTATGAAAATCATGGATTACGAACCCCCGCCGGGGAAGCCCACCCTTTCAAGGGTGGGATGAAAGGCGGGCATCCTTGCTTGGATTGTTAGATATTGCACAGAAAACTAACATTTATGGTATAATAATGCCATGAACGGCAAACGATGGAAGCGATCAGCTACAACAGTATATAACATCGGCTACCACCTCATCTGGTGCCCTAAGTACCGGCGCAAAGTGCTGGTAGGTGAGGTGGCTGAGCGGTTGAAGGAACTGCTGCTCCAAAAAGCCCGGGAAATTGGAGTGGAGATTGCTCAGATGAAGGTCATGCCGGATCACATTCATCTATTTGTGAAATCCGACCCTACCAACAGCCCTCATTTTATCGTCAACCAACTGAAAGGTTATACTTCCAGGATGTTAAGAAAAGAGTTTCCTTCCCTGAAAAGCCGGCTTCCATCCCTGTGGACGCGCTCGTACTACTGTGAGTCGGTAGGACACATATCGGAAGAAACCATCAGGAAGTACATTGAGGACCAGAAAGGAAAGTAACTATTATGACCAGGGCTGAGAGGATAAAAAATACTCTTCAGAAGACGAAACAGCGCAGAAAGGCCCAAAGGCCCGTTGTGTACGAGCTGAAACTCCAGAACCTTTCTAAAAGGAAAACTGAGGCGCTCAGAAAGGCATTTCTTGAGGCAAAGTGGCTGTACAACTGGTTGATATCGGACGCTGAGCGGCTGAACATTCCCGCCAACAAGGTAAGCATTGTCGACGTCAAGATCGGGGACACCTATGAACAAAGGGAACTGGCTGTTCTGGGTTCCCAGATTAAGCAGGAGATAGCGGATCGGCTCAAAGACAACTTCCGTACGCTCAAGAAGCTGAAGGAAAACGGCCACAAAGTCGGAACACTGAAACACAAAAGGTTTGTCAATTCGATACCGCTCAAGCAGTACGGCGTGACATACAGTTTAGACTTTGCCCGGAACAGGGTGAGGATTCAGAAGCTGGGAAAGTTCCGCGCATTGGGCCTGTGCCAGATACCTGCTGAGGCGGAGATAGCGAACGCCGTCCTGGTCCAAAAGCCCAGCGGCTACTACCTGCACGTGACGTGCTACCTCCCGAAAAACAGCCATGGTTCCCAAAATCCAATCGGCAGTGCAGTCGGGATTGATTTCGGTGTCAATTCAAAGCTGACGTTATCTAACGGCCTGAAGATAGATTTTGAGGTCCGCGAAACGCCGAGGTTAAAACGTTTGCAGAGGAAGCTGGCCAGGTCGCAAAAAGGTTCCAGGAACAGGGAGAAAATCCGGTTTCTTCTGAGGAAAGAATACGAAAAACAGAATAACAGGCGCAGGGACGCCCAGAACAAGGTTCTGGCATTTTTAAAACTGTGTGATGCGGTAGTTTTTCAGGACGATAATGTAAAAGGGTGGGCGAAACTCTTCGGCAGGCAGGTCCACTCCTCGGGGATAGGCGGACTGAAGTCAAGGTTGAGGGCCAGCCTTGAGACGGCTATCTCCGTGAACAGGACGGAGACCACCACCGGTGAGTGTTTCGTCTGCGGAAAGGAACACCGACTTTCCCTTTCGGACAGGGCAATTGAGTGCAGCTGCGGATGGAAGTGCGACAGGGATGTGAACGCCGCACTTGTCATTCTGAGAAAGGGGCTTGGCCTGGACCCTGAACAGGCCGTAGGGCTGGACCGGCCCGAACTGAAGCCTCCGGAGAGGGAGGCCGCTGCGCGGATACTGGGGAGCAGCCCCTACATTCGCGTAAGCTTCCCTCAATGAAAGAGGAAGCCCACCCCTTCAGGGGTGGGAGGAGGTCACCGGGGTCCTGCGGTCACGACATAAGCTCCCGGCAGGCGGCTACAATGTCCTCGACCTGAGGGACAATCCGACGCTCAAGGTGCGGATTGTAGGGTGGGGGCATCTCCAGTCCCCCAAGGCGCATGACGGGAGCGTCAAGGTCATCGAAGGCCTTCTCGGCGATGAGGGCGGCGATTTCTGCCCCGAAAGCCCCAAAGCGAGGGGGCTCGTACACCACAAGTGCCCTGTGAGTTTTCCGGACGGACTCGAGGACGACCTCCTCATCAAGAGGACGGAGGGTCCGCACGTCCACAACCTCAACGTCAATCCCCTCCCGGGAGAGAATCTCCGCCGCCTCAAGGCTTCTTCTGACCATGAGGGAATAGGTCACGATGGTGAGGTCCTTTCCTCGTCTTTTAACCTCCCCAACCCCCAGGGGGATAACGTACTCTTCTTCAGGGACCGGTCCTTTTACACGGTAGAGGAGCTTGTGTTCCACGAAGATCACGGGGTTATCGTCTCTGATAGCGCTTTTGAGGAGTCCTTTAGCGTCATAAGGTGTTGCGGGGGCAACGACCTTGAGCCCGGGGACATGGGTGAACCAGGACTCGAGGCTTCCGGAGTGGTGTCCTGCGGCTCCGGTGCCGGATCCCGCAGGAGAGCGGACCACAATGGCCACCTTTGCCTTTCCTCCGAACATGAAGCGGATTTTGGCTGCCTGGTTCACTATCTGGTCGGCGCAGAGCGTCATGAAGTCGAAGAACATGATTTCGGCCACCGGCCGCATCCCTAAAAGTGCAGCGCCTATGGCTGCACCAGCAATGGCGGCTTCAGAAATCGGGGTGTCGATCACCCGTTCCTCCCCAAACTCCTCAAGGAGCCCCTGGGTGACGCCAAAGGCCCCACCGTACATCCCGATGTCCTCACCGATGAGGAACACCGAGGGGTCTTTCCGCATTTCTTCCCTGAGGGCCTCCCGTATGGCCTCGGCGTAGGTGATTTCCCGCTCAGGCATAGACCAGTCGCCTCGCTTCCTCTATGGTCAGCTCCGGGCTTTCTTCGGCAAAACGCACCGCCTCTTCGATGAGTTCCTCGGCTTTTTTCTCAAGGTCTCTCAGGGTTTCCTCGGGAACGCCTTCGCCGAGGAGGTGTTCCCGGAAGCGCTTTATGGGGCAGCGCTCCATCCACATCCTCACTTCCTCTTTTGTTCGGTACACCCCCTTATCGCTTTTGGAATGCCCCCTGAAACGGTAAGTCCGGGCCTCAATGAGCGTCGGTCCTTCACCTTTTCGGGCTCGTTCCACGGCTTCTTTCGTGGCCTCGTACACTGAAAGAACATCCATTCCGTCAACTGTGACCCCGGGAATGCCGTAACCCTTTGCCCGCTCGGCGATGTCGGGGATGGCGAAGGCTTTCTTTACTGGAAAGGACATGGCGTAGAGGTTATTCTCACACAGAAAGACCACCGGGAGCTTGAAGACCGCCGCCAGGTTCACGGCCTCGTGGAACGCTCCGGTGTTGGCCGCTCCGTCTCCGAAAAAGCACAGAACGACCCGGTTGTTTTTCTGGAGCTTGCACGCCAGGGCCGCCCCAGCAGCAATGGGGATAGCCGACCCCACAATGCCCGTGGCGCCGAGGTTCCCCCCTTCAAGGTCGGCGATGTGCATGGATCCCCCAAGCCCCAGGCAGTACCCTGTGGCCTTCCCCATGAGCTCGGCCATCATCTTCCTGACGTCAGCGCCCTTGGCGATGCAGTGCCCATGGCCCCGGTGGGTTGAAGTGATGTAGTCCTCAGGGCGCAGGGCAAAGCAGGCCCCTGTGGCCACGGCCTCTTCGCCGATATAGAGGTGGAACGTCCCCCAGATTTTCCCCGCCATGTAGAGCTCCTCCGCTTTTTCTTCAAAGCGGCGGATGCAGAGCATCGTGAAGTACATTCTGAGTTTTTCGTCAACGCTGAGCATGACCCTCGCCTCTTTTTGAGCAATTTCTCAAATTCATTTGACCACAAAGCGTTCGTTTCCATTATAGCGAGGCAAAAGAGAGAAGCAAGCCGTTTGGGTATTTTTTCTCCCCCATGGTTTTCACGACCCAGACCCGGGGGTTCGGATTTTCTGGCGTCCCGGGCCTGGTATAATGGTGGCAGGAGTTTGCTGGGGGTTGAGAGGTTGCCTCAGGAGGCATCTGAGAAACTTCTGAGTTTCCGGGATTTTCGGCTTTCGGGGTCCCTCTGGGTGGTGCTGTGTGTCGCCCTGGCCCTGCGGTTGCTCTTTGCCTTTGCGGTCTTTGGGTTTCCCCCGGATATTGCCTGCTTTGAGGGCTGGGCAAAGCAGGCGGCAGAAGTCGGGCTTTCCCGCTTCTACTTCGGGGAGATGTTCGCCGACTATCCCCCAGGGTACATCTATGTCCTCTTTCTCCTCGGCCACCTGAAAAGGCTCTTGCATCTTCGGGATTTCTCCCCTCCCTCCCTTGTCCTCCTGAAGCTCCCCGCCATTTTGGCGGATCTCGCCCTGGCGGTGCTCCTTTTCGCTCTGGCCAGGAAGCGCCTGGGAGAGCCCCGGGCGGAGTTCCTCTTTGCTGCCTTTGCCCTGAACCCGGCCGTGGGCCTTGATTCGGCTCTGTGGGGGCAGGTGGATGCCGTCTTCGTCCTCCCCCTTCTTCTTGGGGTACTTTTTCTGCTTGAGCAGAGAATTGAGCTTTCGGCGATTTTTTTCGCCCTGGCTCTCCTCATAAAGCCCCAGACCCTCATGTTCTCCCCGCTGTGGCTTTGGGCTTTTCTTGAGCGGAGGAGCCTGGCCGTTGTCCTCCGGAGCGTCCTCCTGGGCCTTGGGGTTTTTGTGCTCCTCTCGCTTCCCTTTTCGCTTTCCCGGGTTCTTGGCATCTACCGGGGTGCTGTGGGGTCGTACCAGTACGCCACCCTCAACGCCTTCAATCTTTTCGCCCTCCTTGGGGGCAACTGGGTGCCGGATGCCCGGAAGGTCCTTTTCCTTTCCTTCCGGGAGTGGGGGTACGTGGCGGTGGGGGCGATTGTGGTGCTGTCGGCGTTCCTCTTTTTCCGGGAGAAAACGGAGGAGCGTTTCCCCGTGGTGGCGCTTTTCCTCGCCTTTGCGACTTTTCTCTTTGTGCACCGGATGCACGAGCGGTACCTCTTCCCGGCCTTAGTCTTTGCGCCCCTCTGGTACGTTTTCCGGCCATGCAGGGAGGTTCTCATCCTCTTTTTTGGCCTGAGCGCCACGTTTTTTGTGAACGTCGGCCTCATTCTCCTTTACGGCTTTTTCGGGACGTACCACTTCCCCCGCACCGACTGGCGGCTTCTTCTCGTTTCCGGGGTGAATCTTGTCCTCTTTGCCTTTTTCCTCTTTCTGGTGTTCCGAAAAACTCCCGGGAAAGGAGCGATCCAGACCCCATGACGAGGAAACCCCTTTTCTTCCTCCTTGCGCTTTCTCTTTTCTCGCTGCTTGTTTCCCTGTACCGCCTCGGTTCTCGGGATGTCCCAAAGACTTTCTGGGAGCCTCAGGGTGTGGGTGAGACCGTTCTTGTTGACCTGGGGGAGACCCGCAGCGTAGGACGAATCTCGTGCTTTTTCGGTCTTCCCCGGGAGAGCACATACCGCATCGAGTACTCCGAGGACGGGGTGACCTGGAGGAAGGGGCCAGAGATGAAACCCGACTGGGTCTTCCGGTGGGAACACGTTGATGGCCCTTTTTCTGGCCGGTACTTTAGAATCGTCGTGGAGCACCCCCGGGGGATGCTCGGGGAGGTGGCCTTCTTTGAGGCAGGAAGTTCCCGTCCCCTCCCCATTGCCTCGGTAACCGCTCTTTCTGCTTCAGAGGGGTACGAACGCCTGTTCGATGAGCAGGCTATCGCCCAGTATGAACGCTCATACCTCACCGGGACGTACTTTGACGAGATTTACCATGCCCGCACGGCCTTCGAGCACCTGCACCGTCTCCCTCCGTATGAGTGGACCCATCCGCCCCTGGGGAAACTCATCATCGCCCTGGGAGTGGCCCTCTTCGGGATGAACCCTTTTGGGTGGCGCATCATGGGGGTGGTCTTTGGGACGCTCCTTGTCCCCGTGGTGTTCTTTCTGGCCCGCCTCTTTGTGGAAGAACGGTACGCCCTCTTTGCCGCGGCCCTTTTCGCCTTCGACTTCATGCGCTTTGTGCAGGCCCGGATTGCCACCATCGACACCTATGTGGTGTTTTTCGTGCTCCTTGCCTTCCTCTTCCTCTTCCGGTACTTTCTCCACGGTGCCGAGGACCGGGAGGGATTGCGGCTGCTTTTCCTCTCCGGGCTTTTCTTTGGGCTCGGGGCGGCGACGAAGTGGACAGCTGTGTACGCCGGCCTCGGGATGGCGGTGCTCTTTTTCGTCCATCACGGGCTTCGTGCAAGGAAAAACCCTCTCCACGGGAGGCACTTCCTGCGACGGGTCCTCCCTTTCTCGATGCTCTTTTTCCTCTTCATCCCCGCCTGCCTGTACTTCCTCTCCTACATCCCGTACCTTCTCGTTCCAGGGCATTCCTTGCGGGATATTTTCCGTTACCAGCTCTCCATGTACCGCTACCACCACGACCTCAAGGCAACACACCCCTTCGCCTCCCCCTTCTGGGAGTGGCCGGTCATGGCCCGGCCCATCTGGCTCTACAAGGGGGAAGGGCTCCCGAAGGGGTACATCTCAAGCATTGTGTCCTTTGGCAATCCGGCTCTGTGGTGGATTGGAGGAATTACGGTCCTTTTTGCCCTCGTGACGCCGGCATTCCTGAAAAGGCAGGGAGTTTTCTGGATCCTTGTGGCCTTCTTTTCGCAATACGTTCCCTGGATTTTTGTCCCCCGCATCACCTTCATCTACCACTACTATGGATGCGTGCCCTTTCTGGCGGTGCTCCTTGGAGTGTTCTTCGCCTGGCTGGAAGAGGACAACCCCGAAGCCAGGATATGGCGGTGGGTGCTCCTTGGTGGTGCGGTGGCGCTTTTTGTCCTTTTCTATCCCATTCTCTCGGGTCTACCCGTAAGCAGAGCGTATGTGGCCCGGTTCCTGCGCTGGTTCCCCAGCTGGACCTTTTTCTCGGGAGGGGAGTAGGGTGGCAGGTGTTCGTTTTTCCGTCGTTATTCCGGTCTTCAACGAGGAGGAGGTATTGCCGGAGACGTACCGTCGCCTCACCGGGGTCATGGAGGAGCTCTCCGAGCCCTATGAACTCATCTTCGTGAACGATGGGAGCAGGGACAGAAGCCCCGAAATCCTCGACGACCTTGCCCGGAAAGACCCCCGGGTGCGGGTCATCCACTTCTCCCGGAACTTCGGCCATCAGGCGGCCATCACCGCCGGGATGGACTATGCCCGGGGAGAGGCGGTGATTGTCATCGACGCCGACCTCCAGGACCCCCCCGAGGTCATCCCGGAGATGGTGGCAAAATGGCGGGAAGGGTATGAAGTCGTCTACGGGAAGCGAGCAAAGCGGGAAGGGGAAACCTTCTTCAAGCGCTTCACCGCTTCCTTCTTCTACCGTTTCCTTCGCGCCATGACCGATATCGACATCCCCCTGGATACAGGAGACTTCCGCCTCATGGACCGGAAAGTGGTCGAGGTCATGAGGCTTTTGCGGGAGAAGAACCGTTTCATCCGGGGCCTGGTCGCCTGGGTCGGCTTTCGCCAGGCGGCTTTAGAGTACGTCCGGCACAGGCGTTTTGCGGGGACGACGAAGTACCCACTCCGGAAGATGCTGAAGCTCGCCTGGGATGGCATCACGGCCTTCTCCAACAAACCCTTAAAGATTGCCGCTTACCTTGGTTTCGCCCTGTCTTTTCTGAGTTTTGTGTACCTTCTCGTCATCGTTGTGACGAAACTCCTTGGGAAGAGCACCGTCCCCGGGTGGGCTTCTTTGGCCGTCATCAACCTCTTCTTCAGCGGGATTATCCTCATTATTCTTGGGATTATGGGGGAGTACATCGGGCGGATTTACGACGAGGCCAAGAACCGCCCCCTCTACATCGTGGACCGCACCAGGGGGGTTGACGAAACGCATGAAGAGCCTCCGCACGATTCTTGCTGATGCCTGGCAGTTTGGGAAATTCAGCATCGTGGGAGTCCTCAACACCGCCATCGATTTCGGGGTGTTCATGGTCCTCCATGGGAAGATGGGCCTCTGGTACCCGGTGAGCCAGGTGATTTCCTACTCCTGCGGAATGACGAATAGCTACCTCCTGAACAAATTCTGGACCTTCAAGAGCCGAAGACGTGTGCACGTTGCCGAGGTAGCGAAATTCGTCCTCGTGAACCTCGCTGCTTTAGGTATTGCTCTGGGTCTTCTTGCCCTTTTTCGAGGGAAGTACGCTCTTGGACCGGCGGAGAGCAAGGTCCTTGCCACCCTGGGATCGCTTTCCGTGAATTTTCTGGGGAACAGGCTCTGGGTCTTTCGGGAACGATGACGCAGGATGAACGCTTCATGCGCCTTGCCCTGAAGGAGGCGGAACGGGCCTTTCTGGAGGATGAGGTCCCCGTGGGGGCCTGCATCGTGCGGGAGGGTGTGGTCGTGGCCCTGGGGCACAACCGGAGGGAGAGGACCGACGACGTCACGGCCCATGCAGAAATCGAGGCCATCCGGAAGGCCCAGAGAGTCCTTGGGGACTGGCGCCTGGAGGGCTGTACCCTGTACGTGACGCTTGAGCCCTGCCTCATGTGTGCCGGGGCCATCATCCAGGCCCGCATTGCCCGGCTGGTTTTCGGTGCCCGGGACCCCAAGGGTGGGGTGGCGGGGAGTGTCCTCAACGTCTTTGTCCCCGGCCTTTTCCCGCACAGCGTCTCTGTGACCGGTGGCGTGTGTGCGGAGGAATGCGGTGCCCTCCTTCGGAGGTATTTCCAGGGAAAGCGAAAGTGAAGAGGGGTTTTTTCGAAGGGGAGAGGAGTATATGGCTAGTGTTTCAGGACATGTGGCGCTGGTGACCGGTGGGAGCCGGGGAATCGGCAGGGCCATTTCAGTTTTCCTTGCCCGGGAAGGGGCGAAGGTGGCGGTGAACTACCACCGCCATCGCGAGGCGGCCGAAGAGGTGGTGGCGGAAATCCGAAAAAGCGGAGGAGTGGCCGAAGCCTTCCAGGCCGATGTGCAGAACGCCCGGGAGGTGGAGGCGATGGTGGAGGCCATCGTCAGGACTCTGGGGGCTCCGGATATCCTTGTGGCCAACGCCGGTATAGGAGACCCGGATTACCGGGGGGCCTGGAATCTGAAGGAAGAGGACTGGGACCGGATGATTGCCGTAAACCTCAAGGGGGTGTACCTTGCGGTCCGGGCGGTTCTGCCCTTCATGGTGGAGAAGCGGTGGGGGAGAATTGTGGCCATCGCCTCCACTTCTGGCCTTACAGGAGGGACCTCAGGCATCCACTATGCCGCCTCAAAAGGCGGGGTCATTGCTTTATGCAAGGCCCTGGCTCGGGAATGCGCTTCCTTTGGCATAACGGTGAACGTCGTTGCCCCGAGCAAAATCGACACCGACCTCCTGCACTCGGTCACTCCAGAAGAGCACATCCCCAGGCTCCTTGCGCAGATTCCGGTGGGGAGGCTTGGGCGCCCCGAGGACATCGCCCGGGCGGTGCTCTTTTTCGCCGCCGAAGAGGCCGATTACCTCACCGGTCAGGTCCTCGTGGTCTCCGGGGGGTATGGTTCGTAGTGGTGTGGAGAAGCCTCTTCAGGAGGGTATCGTAGATTGGCCTCGTCCTGAGGAGGTTGGAAGTCCCGAGGGCCACAAGGCACACAAAGACGATGGCCGGGAGGGCGGAGAACGAACCGGTTATTTCGGCGATGAGGACGCTCCCGGTGATAGGGGCCTTGGTGATGGCCGAGAAGTATCCAGCCATCCCCAGGACGATGAGGTTGTCGATGGGAATAGAAGAGGTGCCGACCATTTCCCCCCAGAGGACGCCGAAAATGTTCCCGAGGAGAGCTCCAACGGTAAGGAGGGGGAAGAAAATCCCTCCAGGGGTGGAAGAGGCATAGCTCCAGAGGGTAAAGAGGAATTTCACCCCGCACAGGATGAGCAGCACCTGAACCGGGAAGGTTTCGCAGCCCAGAGCCGCAATGAGCCTGTGCCCTCCTCCAAGTACCTGGGGCAGGAAGAACCCCAGTATACCCGAAGCCACGAAGACCGGGGCTGGGCGGAAAGGAAGGCGAAGCCATCGCCACGAAGATACCCGGTCGGAGACCGCGAGAAGTCCTCGGTTGAAAAGGGCTCCCAGCACCCCCAGGAGTATCCCGAAAAGGAGAAGGACGGGATAGGCCTCAGGACCGAGGGGTCGGATGTGGCCGAAGGGGAGAATCGGCCCCAGGCCGAAGAGGCGCTCGGACACAGCATAGGCTACAACAGAGGCCGTAAGGGAAGCCAGGACAACCACCGAAGAGAACCCCCGGTGGAGCTCCTCCAGGGCAAAGAGCACTCCTGCAAGGGGAGCACCGAAAGAGGCGGCAATGCCTGCCGCTCCTCCAGCAGTCACCCAGAAGGGAATGTCTTTCGGTTTTCTGCGAATTTCACCCCACCCCTTCCCTATCATGGCGCCGATTTGCACCGAGGGCCCCTCTCTCCCCAGAGAAAGACCACCGAAGGCACCGAGGATGCCACCCGCGAACTTCACAAGAAGGATCCGCCACCACACGGCCTGGAGTTTCCCTGAAAGCACGCCTTTCACGTGGGGAATGCCGCTTCCTGCAGCCAGAGGCTCAAGGCGCACCAGGTACCCCACCACCCATCCAAGGAACCCCAAAAACGCCAGCCATGCCAGGGCAAGGAGCACTCTCTCCTGGGCGAGGGTGAGCGCTTGCTCGCTTACGCTCGAGGCCTGCTCAAGGAGGTACCGGTAAAGAACCGTGACCATTCCTGCCACAAAACCCAAAAGCGCCCCTTCTCCAAGACGGGCGATGTGCCTTGTAGGGAACAGAGAAGATGTGCGCATTGTTCATCACCTGCCTGAAAAAGGCCCACAGAGCTGATATTATACCTGAAAGCCCGGGAAAGGGGAGCGGACGAATCGTAAAAGCTTTTGAACCCTTCCTTCATCTCCCTGTAATCTCAATCCTGTATGCTGCATCCAGAACACGTGAAAGGGATTCCGGTATGGCCCTGGCTGGGCCACCCCCTGGAGCCTGCGGAGAGTGCTGTCCGGTAGTTCCCTCCCTTTTCAGAAAAACCGGAAGCAACGCTCCCGGTTTTTCTTTTTGTCCCGGGTCAGTTGAGTTTCAGAATGGCGGCGTTGAGCAGGGTCGCCAGGGAAACCCATCCAAGGTAAGGAAGAAGAAGGTACGAGCCCACAGGGGATACCCTGGAAAAGAGCAGCACATTACCAAGGATGAGCACCCAGAGGACCAGGATATCCACCAGGGCTAAAGCGGGATTGCGCAGGCCAAAGAAGAAAAAGGACCAGAGGACGTTTGCAGCAAGCTGCAGGAAGTAGAGGTAGGGGATGGTCCTTGTTCCCCCGAAGTTTGCCTGCCACACAAGGTAAAAGGCTATGCCCATCAGCACGAAGAGCACAGTCCACACGGGGAAGAACAGCCAGTTGGGCGGGGTGAACAAGGGCTTCTGGAGCGCAGGGTACCACTCTTTCAACCCCTGCGAGGTGAAGAGGGAACCGAGGAAACCGACGGCAAGGGGTATGGCGACCGAAACCGCAAGCTTCACAAAGGACAACTTCCTCCCTCCTTTCAGGTGGGCAATGGGCTCCGAAAACATTGTACTACGGGGATGAATTTTGGGCCCTTCAGCGAGGAAAAAGCGCCAGTATTCTGGTAATATACCCTCAGAGTCCAGCGTGGGGGGTGTGAAAGGTGTACATGAGAACAAAAATACGTTCCGGTTTTGTCCTGCTTGCTCTCCTTGCGGCTTCTTTGGGGGTAGTGGCCGTCATCGTTCTCGGTCGTCTTTCCTCTTCCTTCTCCACCGTGCAGGAGTCCTTTCCCCTTGTTTTTGCCGTCTCTCGCCTCAAGGACCTCATCGCTCAAAACGAGAGCCTCGTGGCTGCCTACCTTGCCGGAAGAGACGAGGCGTTGCTTGAGGAGTGGGAGTCGGGATTTGCCGAACTCCAGGACCGCTTTCTAAGCTATTTCGAAGCCTTCCGTCTTGGAAGCGACACAGAGGCCTTCCGGAACTCTCCGTATGCTGCCGTATGGGAGAAAGAGGAGTTCCCCTACAGGATTCAGGCTCTGCCCGAGGGGAGTACACTCTCTGCAAGACTCGAGAGCCTTAAGGCTGCGTATCTTGACTATGAGGAGAAAACAGAGGTGGTCCGGGCAATTCACCGGAGGTACCTTGCGCTTTCCCGGGAGCGGAACGAAAAGGCCGTGGCCATGGATGAGCCCTCGAAGGTCATGCTGAACTTCACGAAACTCGTGGACGACTCCATGAAAAAAGTCGCCAAGCCGGCGAACGACACCTTTTTCTTCATGCTCCGCTACCTCGCCAACTCCGACCCAAAGGGAGAGCTGCCAGGGCTCATCGATTTTTCCCTGGGGAGCTTCAGGGAGAGCGTGAACGCCTCCACGGTGCTTTCGGAGGAAACCAAGAAAGCTCTCCTTGAGCGGGTTCAGGATTTCCAGGAGAAGTGGGGCGCGCTTTTCCAGGCCTCCCTTGCCACGGGAAAGGAGCGGGAGGAAAAGTTCGTCGAGGCGTACCGCTCTTTCAACGCCCTGAGCGCCTTTCTCGATAAGCTCCGTCTGGGCCAGATGGTTGAGCGGCTCAACACCCTCAATCAGGAACGGAAGAACTACCTCTTGCTTTGGGGAGAACGACGGGAGGAAGCGCGGAAGCGAGTAGAAGAGCATCTTGAGGCTTTCCGGAAGTTCCTCGAGGAGGATTTCCCCAAAACGTACAGCGTCCTGACCACTCAGAGTCTCATCAGCGAGCACTGGAAGCCCTTCGTGGAGGGATGGAAGGAGACGGTGACCAGAACCGAGGAGCTGGATGACCTGGAAAGGCGAAGCGCTGAGGCCCTTCAGGCCATGCGGTCGTCCCGGGAGTCTCTGCGGGACGCCATAGAGGCGCTGAACCAGGAGGTCCTGAACCTTTTTGGTACCTCTCTTGAGACCGTCACGAATCTCAACAGGAATTTCTCCCGGGTGCTTCTGGGGATAGCTATCGTCGTGGTGGTTCTGGGTGTGGTGCTCGGCCTGTTGCTCTCAGGGAGCATCACTAAGCCCCTTTCTGAAGCTCTGGCCTTTGCGGCAACCCTCGAGCAGGGAGACCTGACCCGGGAAGCCGGTGAAAGGAGGAGGGATGAACTGGGAGAGCTGCTTTCTTCTCTCACCCAGGCCTCTTCAGCTTTGCGGGGATTCCTGCAGGACGTCGCCCATGCCGCTTCGGCCATCATGGAGCAGATGGGGCGTCTGAAACACACCTCCCGAGAGATTGCCGAAACCGGTGACCAGATTGCCCAGACCATCGCCCAGGTGGCCAGGGGCTCAGAGGAGCAGAGCCAGAACCTCATCACGGTCTCCCAGAAGATGGAGGGGCTCTTAGCGGAGATGCGGACCATAGGGGAGAACCTCATCCTCCAGGTGGAGAAGGCGGCAAAGACCTTAGAAGAAGTGGAGCGCATTGAGGCCCAGATTCAAGAGGTGGGGGAGAACCTCAGGGAGGTAGAGCAAGCAGCCGCCCAGGCCTTCTCGGCCACCGAGAACGGGGAGAGGACCCTCGCTGAGGTGGTGCAGGCCATCGGGCACATCGAGGCTTCGGTGCTCTCGGTGGGGAACGTGGTGGAGAAGCTCGGAGAAAGCTCCCGGGAAATCGGGAGCATCACCGACCTCATCACCGGGATTGCTGAGGAAACGAACCTCCTGGCTTTGAATGCGGCGATTGAAGCGGCTCGAGCTGGAGAGGCAGGAAGGGGCTTTGCCGTGGTGGCAGAGGAAGTCCGAAAACTCGCCGAAGAATCGGCTCAGGCTGCCCAGAAGATTGCCACCCTCATCCAGGAGGTGCAGAGAGAGGCCGAGCAGGCCGTGCGCTCCATGGGAGAGAGCAGAGAGCAGGTAAAGGAAGGCAACAAGGCCGTGGAGAGAGCCCGGATGGCCTTTGCAGCAATCCACAGAGCCAACGAGGTGGTGACGGAAGAGGCAAAGCGCATCACCAGTTCCTTCCAGAAGGTGGAAGAGGCTACCCGGAGCATCGCCCAGCTCTCTGAGGAGGTCACGGTCATCTCCCGGGAGAACGAGGAGCGGACAAGAAACGTCATCCGCATGGCCGAAGAGGTCCACGAGAGCCTGAGCCACGTGGCCTCCATTTCTGAGGAGAATGCCGCTAGTGCAGAGGAGGTTGCCGCTTCCTCTGAGGAGCAGAATGCGGCGCTCCAGGAGGCCCACGGAGCCGTCCAGGAGGTTGTAGCTTTGGCTCAAAGGCTTGAGGAGAACCTGGGACGGTTCAGGATTTGACGTTCTGCAGCGGGCCGCAGGGAAACCTGTGGCCTTACCCCAGGAATCTCCGCAGAAGCCCTGCTTCGACAATGAGTTCAGGAAGCACTCCGTAGTTCTGGTTTTTCACCGCCCTGATGACCCGGGCAGTCACCTCTTTGTGGTCCGGGTCTTCCTCGACAGAGAGGTCCAGAGTACCAGCAAGGTCCAGCGCCTTGAGGATGCTTTCCTTTGCCTCCTCAGGGAGAATCTCGAAAACCCTGGCGTTGAAGTACCGGAGGGCAAGCGCAAGGTCCACCCGAAGGTTTCTGTAAATGCTTTCCAGGGCCTGGAGCTCCTGAGAGGACAGTGCTCCAAGACCAAGGATTTCCGGGGGAAGCCCCATGGAGTAGCAGGCAGAGCAAAAACCAATGGCCCTGGGAAGAGAAACCTTTCCGATTCGCCTCGAGTACCCAAAAAGCCCGATGTGGAGCTTTCTCATGCGCCGTCTGGGGACGTATCTTGCGAGGAGATTGATAATTTCCGCTAACCCTTCGACGGTCCTCTGGTATTCAGAGGAGGTTTTCCTGATGACCTCGAGGGCAAAGTCCTCCTCAAAGTCTTCGAAAGGACGACGAACAAAGGCTTTGATTTTCTTTATGGCCGCAATGACTTCGTCGGTGGGGTTATCGTATTTGAAAGCTGACTGCACCGTAAAAGTCTCTACTGAGGGGTACTCGGAGAGGACATGGTCGACGGTTGCAGGAGAGAGGTTCCCCCGAAAGGGAGGAGAACCGGCGCCAAGGATGGGGTGGATGTCTCTTTCTATACGGTATGAAAGCCTCTCAAGCCTTTTCAGGGCTATTTTGTTGGCTAAGACCGCGGCCACCATGCCGTAGTTCAGCGCAGGGTCAGACCGGGCCAGAAAGACCCGCAGGTGACCTTCATCCTTGTCTTTCAGGTACTCCTTCACGATTTCGTCGGCCCGTAGCATAGTGGGGATGTCTTCAAAAAGGGGAATGACGTGGATTTTTTCAGGCAGAAACTCCCCCACCCATTCCGCCACGGTGATGGATCCGGGGTAAATCTGCTGGTGCTGTTTCCCCTGGATGAAATTTCGGTAGAAGTAGTAGACCCGGTTGAGCTCTTCGGCCGAGGTGGTCATGGGGAGAATCACCTCGAAGATGGGGGCTGGGGCATCGCTTCCTTCAAAAAGCCGTGCGGCGTCCATGGAGCGGGGAATGCTCTCCAGCGCCTCGACGAGGATTTTGGCTTCTTCCTTCTCCACGGATGGATTGGGGAGACGAAGGGTCAGGAAGACATCCTCACCCAGGCGCTTTTTCCGGAAAAAGTGGGGGTATTTGGTGAGGAGTTTCTTCACCACGAAGTCATCCACTTCTTTTCCTTCGCTATCCCACATCTGCTCATCGCACCCAAGATGAGAGAAGGCGTAGTACGCCTCGAGAATTTCGTCCTCCCCGGACATGTCGGGGGTTTCAGCGAAAAAGGGAAGCGAGGCGTTGTCCGGGTGCTGGGTGGACATGACCTTGGGGATTTTCATCGCTTTTGCACTCCCGGCTTTCCCAGTTTGGGCTTAACCATAGCAGCAGGGAGGTGTTTCTGTCAAGGGTCACGGTAGGGCAAAAACCGCGGGGAAGAAAGAGGATCCTCCCTGGCGGAGAGGGTGGGATTCGAACCCACGAGGCAAGCTCTCACTTGCCTACTCGATTTCGAGTCGAGCGCCTTCGTCCAGCTCGGCCACCTCTCCACCTATATTGTACTGAAAAATGCACCCGATGGCTACAGGGGATGTAGGTTCCTCTCGTGGAAACGCCCAAAAGGTCCGGAGTCTCTCGGTCCTTGTCGGGCTGTGGTGTGACTTCTCCCTCGCCCTGGTTCTGTCATTTCTTTGCCGGGAGCCTCGAAAAACCAAAGGAGAAAGGAATGCCCTGAAGAACTAAGGACGGTGATTTCCCCTATAGGCTTCAGGAAGAGGTGAACGCCTCAGGAGCGACAGAACCCGTTGGGATGTTGAATTAAAGACTTATACTGGCGATTATCTCACCGACCAAAGCTTAGGGTGACTGCCGGCCAATGCTCAGGTCACCCACGAGGGATTTTCCAGCAGAGTGTGAAATACGTTCCGGTCGCGTCATTCCAGTCAGGAATGCTGTACACTGTTTCCCTTCTACCACTTTGGCGTACTGATGATGGTATTCTTAAGCCAATTCCCGGTGAGGAGTTAACGAACTTTTACACTTTCTTCGTATTCCCTTTACTTTCACGTAGTATCCTGAGGGCAAACTTAAAGAAAGGAGCTGGTAGGGTGTTCCGAAAACTGTGGGTTTCTCTGTTAGCGGTGGCGCTTCTTTCGTTTGTGGCAGCGTCCTTCGCCTGGGGTTTCGGAATGGTGAAGTTTGCGGTGATTTCCGATCCCCATCTAAGTTATCCTGCCGCCAACACCAAGGACTACGTGAAAATGGAGGATTCTTCGATAGTGCTTTTTAAAGAAGCCATCGACAGTGTGAACGCTATTCCGGATCTCGATTTTGTGATTTTAGCCGGGGATCTCACCAAGGATGCGGAGCCCTGGAACGTGGATTTACTGCGGGAAATGCTTGAAGAAATCCGGGTACCTGTCTATGCAGTTTTAGGGAACCACGAAGTCAGTCCCATTCCCCCCAAGGATAAGGAAGCACCTTTGGCTACGCTTATCGGTGATTCCAAGTACACCGTAGTCTTCGCCCTGCAGGGATTTGGGTTCAACGGTCCACAGAGTTACTGGACTGCCGAACCGGTGCCGGGGCTTTTGCTTGTGGGGCTTGATACCACCAAGGTGGGAAGCTGGGGCGGTAAGGTCTCTCCGGCGCAACTGCAGTGGCTGGAAAACGTCCTTGCCACCAATCGGGATAAGCTCACCATCGTGGTGGGGCATCACCTGCTTGTGCCTTTCCGGGAAGAAGAAAAGAAGCCCGAGTGGAAGAACTTCTACCTCGATAACGCTGAGGAAGTGATCGCCCTTTTCGAGAAGTATCCCCAGGTCTCCTTCTACCTCTGTGGCCACCGGCACGTGAGCACCATTCCAGTGGAGAAAAACGGTATCTGGTACATCGAGAACGCTTCCACAGTTACCTACCCCATGTCCTACACCGTGTACACCCTGACGCCGCAAAAGCTCGAATATGAAGTGGTGCGCCTCAAGGCTACCCCAAAGATCTGGGAAGTGGCCAAAAAGACCATGGCCGAAGATGCCTTCTGGAAACCCACCGAGAGCGCCAGCGCCGAAGAAACCCTGGCGTACGTGGAAGCGGCCGATTTTGTGAAGTTCAGTATGCCGGTTCGGTTTCAGAAATAGGAAAGGGGGTTTGCAGGAATGATCTCTCGGTTTCGGTATCTGGTTCTTCTGGTTGTGTTCATGACCATGTTTTTGGGAAGCGTGGCCTTTGCGGCTGGAGCGAAGTACGTGTTCCTCTTCATCGGTGATGGGATGAGTATGAACAGCGTCACCGCCACCGAGCTCTACCTCTACGATGTGAAACGGGGCGAAAAGGATGCTCCCGGCATCGAGCGGATTTCCTTCACCAGATTCCCGGTGGTGGGTCTTATGAACACCTTCGATGCCGGGCGTTACATCACCGACTCGGCTTCGGCGATCACCGCCATGATGAGCGGCCGGAAAACCCTGGATGGTGTCCTCAACATGGATGTGACGAAAACCGAAAAGTTCACCACTTTAGCCGAAGAAGCGCAGAGAGCGGGGATGAAGATCGGAGACTTAAGCACCGTGTCGCTCGATCATGCTACCCCCGCGGGTCTCTACGCCCACAACCCCTCCCGGAATAACTACTATGACATCGCCCTGGAATTGGCAAAAAGCGGTTTCAATTACTTCGCCGGCGGTGGTTTCCGTCAGCCCACCGGAAAAGAGAAAGATAAAGAGAGCATCTTCGATATCCTCAAAAAAGAGGGGTACACCGTGATTCAGAGCCGCAGCGACTTCGAAAAGCTCACTCCTCCCGCCGACAAAGTGGTGGTGATCAACCCGGTTCTCGATGCTGAAGCCGCCATGCCCTACGCCATCGATCGTGGTGCCGAAGAATTTTCGCTGGCCGAGCTCACCCGTAAAGGGATCGAGCTTCTTGCCGATAACCCCAACGGGTTCTTCATGATGGTGGAAGGTGGAAAGATCGACTGGGCCTGCCACGCCAACGACCTCAGAGCAGCCATCGGGGATATCCTCGATTTCGAGCAGGCAGTGGCCGAAGCGGTGAAGTTCTATGAGAAGCACCCCGAAGAAACCCTGATTGTGGTTACTGCTGACCACGGAAACGGTGGCTTGAGCCTGGGCTATGCGCTCACCGGGTATAACCTCTATCCCCGCAGACTCGACCACCAGAAGGTTTCCTACGAGGTTTTCGAGAAGAAGGTGAAAGAGTACTTCGAGAAAACTCCCGCGGAGAAGCGGAGCCTTGAGGACTTCTGGCCGGTGATTCAGGAACACTTCGGACTCCTGTGGCTCTCGGCTGAAGAAAAAGCGAAACTGGAAGAAGCTGCCAAGGAGCATGCGGAAGCCCGGGAAAAACTGGCCATGGCTATTTCCGATTACGAGCGTGAGAGACTCGAGGAGGCTTTCCAGGCCAGTATGACTGTTTTGCAGGGCGAGAAGTTAGAAGGTGACGAAGCCAAAGTGCTCTACGGCGGCTACGATCCTCTCACTGTGACGCTCACTAAAATCATTGCCGAGAAAGCCGGTTTCTCCTGGACCACTTACTCTCACACCGGTGAACCCGTTCCGGTCTTTGCTCTGGGTGTTAAGGCGGAGCTCTTTGACGGTTACTACGACAATACCGAGTTCTATGTGAAACTCAAAGAAGCCCTGGGGCTTTCGGTGGAAGCCACGAAGACCTATTAGTGGGAGCGAATCCCTCCCCACCTCCCGGACCCCCTTTCTCGAGGGGGTCCGGTACCCTTTTAGAGAAAAAGCATCCTCCTCCGTTCCTGCCCTCTCTTCTGCGCGTATCCTATAGGCGCCGAGCACCTCTTTCTGAGCTTGGTTCGGCTCGATTTCGGCTACTCAGCGCCGGTCTCTGCTCCCCCACCCATTTCCCAGAAAGACAGAGGACAACGGAGCTTTTCCTGGGGATGTCTGAGCAGGAAGCTGGTATCCTCGGGATTTCCCGCCAAGCGGCGCGGAGCTACCAGAGGGAAGCCCTGCGGGAGTTCAGGGAGAAGATGAAGTATCCGGGGTGAACCTGCGTTCCTGGGAGAGAGGCTTTCTCACCCCGCTGTGGCGTGATTGCGTTGTGGTTTGGCGGGGGCGGAAAGCTCGCCCCCGGTTTCCATCCCACTATGGTTCGACTGCAACCGCATCGTTGTTTACAAAGCTTGCAGACCTCTCCCCTTGTCTCCATCCCACTATGGTTCGACTGCAACGGGAGCGTCAGGCGGAAGCCTGACGCTCCCGGGACCCGTCTCCATCCCACTATGGTTCGACTGCAACTCATCGCTGTTTGTAAAAATGACGGAAATATCACCAAAGTCTCCATCCCACTATGGTTCGACTGCAACGGCTTTCATGATTCGACTTACAGACCTTTCCCCAAAAGGGTCTCCATCCCACTATGGTTCGACTGCAACCTTTCCCCGAAAGGGGGAAAGGTCTGGATTGAGGACGTCTCCATCCCACTATGGTTCGACTGCAACCGGCACTCCACTCCCAGAACGGCTCGCGGCTCTATTCGTCGTCTCCATCCCACTATGGTTCGACTGCAACCCGTTTAAAACTCAATGAACTCGATATTGTAAGGCTTGGTCTCCATCCCACTATGGTTCGACTGCAACAAAGGAGGCGTGCAGAGACCGAAGGAGGTGAGAGAAGTCTCCATCCCACTATGGTTCGACTGCAACCAGAATCGCGATAGACCTTACCAGAAGCGAACACGAAGTCTCCATCCCACTATGGTTCGACTGCAACATGGAAGAACTTGAGATTGCCGAAGTAGAAGGCTTGTCTCCATCCCACTATGGTTCGACTGCAACCGTATCCTCGACCTTTCCCCCAAGGGGGGAAAGGTTGTCTCCATCCCACTATGGTTCGACTGCAACGGGAAGGGGTGGACTACAGCCCGCCCAGGTTCGCACTTTCCATCCCACTATGGTTCGACTGCAACACGGCTATCGGACATTTCGCCGCAAGGAAGAGCGAAAGTCTCCATCCCACTATGGTTCGACTGCAACCCTGAAGCGCCTGGGTCAAGCAGAAGGCTTGACACCATCTCCATCCCACTATGGTTCGACTGCAACGGGAGATGTACTTGTCTTCCCCTGCAAGGAGGAGGAGTTATCTCCATCCCACTATGGTTCGACTGCAACCTTCTCCAGAAGCACCTGGCACGTACCCGAAAGTCCCTATCTCCATCCCACTATGGTTCGACTGCAACAAGATTTTTTGCATCTGTCAATCCTCAGATTCTTCTAATCTCCATCCCACTATGGTTCGACTGCAACTTGAGGCCTTGAGGGCAGCCGACCTCGAGGAACTCGGTCTCCATCCCACTATGGTTCGACTGCAACACGGCTATCGGACATTTCGCCGCAAGGAAGAGCGAAAGTCTCCATCCCACTATGGTTCGACTGCAACCCTGAAGCGCCTGGGTCAAGCAGAAGGCTTGACACCATCTCCATCCCACTATGGTTCGACTGCAACGGGAGATGTACTTGTCTTCCCCTGCAAGGAGGAGGAGTTATCTCCATCCCACTATGGTTCGACTGCAACCTTCTCCAGAAGCACCTGGCACGTACCCGAAAGTCCCTATCTCCATCCCACTATGGTTCGACTGCAACAAGATTTTTTGCATCTGTCAATCCTCAGATTCTTCTAATCTCCATCCCACTATGGTTCGACTGCAACTTGAGGCCTTGAGGGCAGCCGACCTCGAGGAACTCGGTCTCCATCCCACTATGGTTCGACTGCAACTCGTTCTGGAGCCTCCCAGGTATGAGGGAGGCTCGTGTCTCCATCCCACTATGGTTCGACTGCAACAAGGCAGTATGGTAAAGATTGAAGCGATGGAAGCAGCGTCTCCATCCCACTATGGTTCGACTGCAACCTCCAGGCAGCCTTTGTAGCCCCTGCCCGGGGTACCGTCTCCATCCCACTATGGTTCGACTGCAACCGGCCGGTCTCGCAGTACTGGTTGGAGAGCGGGTGTTAGGTCTCCATCCCACTATGGTTCGACTGCAACACTCGAAGACATAGCTCTGGTGTTAAGGAAGCATCAAGTCTCCATCCCACTATGGTTCGACTGCAACTAACGCCGGGGGATGTACAGACCATCGCCCAGGACCGTCTCCATCCCACTATGGTTCGACTGCAACGCGGAAAGGAGGTGAGAAAAAATGACTGAGATTAGGAGTCTCCATCCCACTATGGTTCGACTGCAACTACGTTAGGCGACTTGAAAGCAGTTCTTGATGACGTCTCCATCCCACTATGGTTCGACTGCAACCTGATCCATCTCTCTTTCCTTTCTCTGGGGCATAGTCTCCATCCCACTATGGTTCGACTGCAACGCGTTGTTCGCTCGCCTCGCGGACCTCTCCCCAAAGTCTCCATCCCACTATGGTTCGACTGCAACAGTATTCCGGACGTATTGTCCGGAATGTAGAAAAGTTGTCTCCATCCCACTATGGTTCGACTGCAACGGATTCTATCCGAGAGAATCCGTCAAACGAAGTCAAGTCTCCATCCCACTATGGTTCGACTGCAACCATTAGAGTACTGGTTCAGGGGCTCGTTCAGCTCCGTCTCCATCCCACTATGGTTCGACTGCAACCCAGGATAAAATACAGCATTTATGCGGGTTTGTCAATCTGAATCTGCAGCGGACCCCCAGTTCCCCCCAAAACCCCCGGGGGTCCGCTGCAACCCCACCCCTTGGAAACCCCCATCGTTGAGCCATTATGTCAGAGCTGTCATTACAATTCCAGAAGTCATAGCAAAACCCCGGGGGGTTCGCTGCAAAATTGGCAAGCACTGGCATAGGTAATTGCCATGTGGAATGAAAAGTGCCTCTAAGTCATCATGAGGGGGTTCCGGGTAAACCTTCCTGGGTTTCTGCTTTCCAGGGAAGCCTCACTCATCCTGAGGTGGTGTCACGACCCTGAACATCCCAAACCCCTGGGCGTTTCTCTCCCCAAGTCCGGCGTCATAAGCCAGCGCAAGGAGGGTGGCATCCCCCTGGGCGAAGAACCTCCCCTCATACCCCCGGATGTTCGTCCCCTGGACGCTCACGAGCTTGGACCGCCAGGTCCCCACGGGTTCAAAGAAGACCTGGGCATCTGGTGCGAGGGAAAGGCCGAGCGCCCGAGCCTTGCGGTAGAGGTTTTCCTGGACCACAGCGAAGAAGCGAGGATCCTCAGGAGCGAGGAAGACTTTGTGGAGCTTCTCCCCCCGCCTCACCCCCGTTGAGGCCACAAGGGGTGAGAGCGTCTCGCAGAGGACCTTACCGGAGAAATCCGGAGGTGGTTCGATCTCAATGCTTTTCACGAAAAGGACGGTGTTCCCCAGGGAAATCCGGCGGCTTCTGAGGAGTGCTGAAGCCAGTGCTTCAAGGAAAAAAGCAAGGGGTGAGGCCACCCAGAAGACAAGTGGTGGAGTGCACCAGAGTCCCTTCTCGCATCTCCTGGCCTTCTTTGGGAAGATCCTGGAGAAGACAAAAAGCCTGTACCGGTGGTGGTCTTCCCCAAACCCCCTCTCGTGGAGGAATACCCCGAATTCAGGGTTCTCCCCAATGACTGCCCTGTAGAGGAGGCCATGGAGGAGATGAGGATATTCCCAGGGGAGGAAGATCTCTCCCGTTCCTCCGAGGACAATCCGGAGCCGCATGCTCACCCTCCTTTCCCCGAAAGCCAAGACCTGGTGTGGCTGCCCGGGAGCAGAACCACAGACCTGTGTGCTCGTAAAGGACTTCCGTGTCTCCGGTTTTCCCGATTGCAGCTGCAGGGCAGAGTGGAAACGTTCGATGACAGCCAAAGACTCCCATTCCTCATGAGCAGGCTGCAAACCCGTCCTGTGGGCTTCAATGTGCTTTTCGGTAATGGAAACACAGTTTTTCCCCTCTGTCAAGCGGCTGGGGTTCTTTAGGGTGGCCCTGAACTCCTGGAGCGTGAGGAGATTACTCTTCCAGAGCCCCTTCCCCTTTCCCCTCCGTTTCTGCTATGATAGGAAAAAACGCCAGGGAGGGGTATGTGCCTTCGTGGATGCGGAGCCCCGTGAGGCACTTGTGGCAACGCTTGGGATCGAGCCCCAGGTCGTGACGCTTACCCTTGATGCCCTGCAGGCAAAGGGATTCCACATTCGCGAGGTTTTCGTCGTCCATCCAAACCCCGCTTCGGCTTCCCTTGCTGAGTCCCTGAGGAAACTCCGGGATGAGGTTGACTTTTACCGCCGTGAAGGTTCGGCGGTTGTCTTTTCCTTTGTGCCCATCAGGGAGGGAGATCTGTTCCCTGCGGACTTCGTCACCGAGCAGGATGTGGGCGTGCTCCTCCGGGTGCTGTACCGGACCGTTGCGAACCTCAAGCGGAAGAACTTTCGGGTTCACCTTTCTGTGGCCGGCGGCCGGAAGGTCATGGCCGCCATGGGCATGGTTGTGGCGCAGCTTGTGCTTGATGAGCGGGATTACGTGTGGCACCTCCTCTCTGAAGGGACTCTGCTTGCCGAACGGTCCATGCACCCCAGGGACCCCTCCCAGGTCGTTCTTGTCCCTATCCCCGTCCTGCACTGGAGCCTTTTTCCTTCCACGGCCCGGGAAATCCTCCTGTGGGATGACCCCTACCGGGCAATCGAGCGGCAGAAAGAGCTGCGGGATAGAGAACGCCTGCGGTTTGTCGAAGCTTTCTGGTGCAAGCTGACTCCAGCAGAACAGGAGGTGATGCGGGCCCTCGTACGCTATGGAGGAACCCAGAAGGATCTGGCGAAGCGTCTCCGCCGCAGCGAGAAGACAATCAACAACCAGCTCCTCAGTATTTACGCCAAGTACCGTGACCATTTTGGCATTGACGAAGGAGCAAAGGTGCGGGATCTCCTGATACGCGATCTGGGGACGCTCTTCGCCCACATAGGGTCTTTACCCTAAGAATTTCCGAGCTTTTACTCGATGACCTCAGTTCTGGACGACGGTATCCTTTCGCAGGTGAGGTGAAGGGGATGGGTGGTCTTCTATGAACGACCTGGGGAGGCTGGCCGAGAGGTTCGATCAGGAAGTCGTTCCCTCCCTGAAAAGGGCATGGGATGTCCAGGCCGATACCCGAATTCCCGGCGTTTCCCTCTATGACCACCTGGTCCTGACGGCAGGATTTGCCGTGGCCATGGTGGAGGAACTATGCCTTCGGGGAAAGACACCAGAGGAAATCTGCGGCTTACCCCTTTCCCGGGAAGAACTGCGCGTTCTGGCCCGTCTTGGAGGACTTTTCCACGACCTGGGGAAGGCAAGGGTGGGGAAAACGGAGTACCGCTTCCACGTGGAGCGAGGGATGGAATACGCCGAAAGTCTCCTCGCTTCGTGGCGTGTGGTGGAGGAAATTCGGAATGCGCTCCTTGGCATCATCGGGCGGCATCACCTCAGTGATGGACCGGTGTCTGCCCTGGAGAAAGTGGTGTGTCTTGCGGACAGCATGGCGTCCGCCGGGGACCGGCCTGAACTTGCTCGGGCAGAAACCCGGGAGGAATTTGAGCGAGTGACGGAGCGCACCTTGCAACTTGAAAAAGAGCTCTTCGGTGAAGAATCTCCGCTCGTCTTCCTTATGGCCGATGTGGACGCCGTTAAATCGTACGTCTACGAGACGAGCAATCTCTCGGAGATCAGGGGTGGTAGCGAAATCCTGGTGGAGGTGGAGCAGGAGATAGCGGAGGAATTCCGGCGGGAGCTCGCCAGGGAGTGTCTCATCTACTGCGGGGGAGGGAATCTCCTTGCGGTGCTCCCGGTGCGGCAAGCAAAGAACTGGGCGCGGAAAATTGAGCGCCTGTACCTCGAGAGAACTCGGCTGGCCACAGCCACCGTGGTCATCTCACCCCCGGTGGGGTATCGGGAAGTCGCTCGTGGTCTTTTCCCCCACGACGATGCCAGCGTGCGGAAGCTCTCGGGGAAGGGTATAGCGCAGGATCTCCTTTTCAGTCACTTCGAGGCCCTGGTGGAGGACCGGGGGAAGCGGAAGAACTTTGGCGAGCTCGTGGCCTGGCTTTCCAGCGACCTCCAGCGGAAAAAGCAAAAAAAGCTCCATGCGCCTTTCTTTGAAACCCTTCCGGTGCATGTCCGCTGTGCATCCTGTGGCAGGCGGGCTGCGGAAAGGGAGGAGTTTGACGAGCTCATCTGTGGAGTGTGTGGTGCCAAAAGGGATTGGGGGCGGAAGGAAAAGCGGGGTTTTGTGGAGAGGTTTGCCGAGTTCCTCGAAGAGCAAGGGGGTGTAAAGAGCCGCCTCGAACCCCCGAAGGACCTTGAGGAGCTCGTGGGCGGGGAAGAGGGACGGATTGCCCTGCTTTATGCCGACGGCAACAATATGGGCGATATCCTCCAGCAAGCCACCTCTCCTGCCTTTTACCGGAATTTCTCCGAAGCCCTCCGGATGGCTACGGAGGAAGCGCTCTTTGCGGCTTTCGTGCAGACCTTTGGTCGTGAGGCTTTCGAGAAGGAAAAGCGGATCCTTCCCTTTGAGATTGTAGCCCTGGGAGGAGACGACGTTGTGGTCCTTGTCCCGGCGCGAGCTTCGTGGAAACTGGCCCTGAATTTCCTGCGGAATTTCGAGGGTCACGAGGGAATCCGGAGGATTCAGGAGACTGCGGGGGAGCGTCTGGGGAAAGCGCTGCGGCTGAGCATGTCCCTGGGGCTGGCCATTGCAGATGCGAAGTACCCCGTGAGCTTCCTCCTTAATCTTGCTGAGAGCCTCCTCAAAAGGGCCAAAGCCCTGGCCCGGAGAACCCAGAAGAGTACCATCTGTCACCTCTGGCTTCGGGCTCCGGTGCTCATCGAGGACGGAGGTCGGCTCCTTGAGGCGCTCTACAGGAGAGCAGACCGGGGGTGCACCCTCACCCTCCGCCCTTACACCCTGGATCAGGCTGTGCGCCTTACAGAAGTCGCCGCAGAACTGGCTACCCTTCCCTCCTCGCAACTTCGGGATTTTGCCGAAGTCCTTGAACAGGGAGTGCGAGTCTCTCTGAACTTCGCCCTCTACCAGGCGGCCCGAATGGGCGAGGGGAGAAGGGAGACGGTAATCAGGCTCTTCCGGGATTTGGGGAGGCTTCCGGAGGAGGGAGAGTCCTGCTTTTTCTGGGTAAAGAGAAACGGAAGCTGGTTCACGGGGCTTCTTGATGCGGTGGAGCTCGTCGAGCTTGGAGCTTCTGGAATGCCCCTTTAGGAGGAAGAAAGCCGTGTTTCTGCTTCGCGTTGACCTCAGGTTCCGGTGGCATTCGGGATTCCATATAAGCGGTGAACGGGTGGAACTGTGGACAGATAAGGCCCTGGCCCTTGACTGGAAGGATGAGGCTTTTCCGACCATTCCGGCCACAACCCTCAAGGGATGGTTGCGGGAGGGGGCAGAGCGGGCGCTGCGAGGCCTTGGGGTGGAGGTCTGCGACGCCTCTCAGGCAGGAACTACCTGCGGTATCTGCCCGGTGTGCGAGGTGTTCGGTCATCCCCGGGGGAAGTCGCCTCTTTTCTTCGAGGACATCGTCCTGTGCGACACCCTTCGGAGTACCCGTATGGGGGTTTCCCTGAGCCGTTTCAGGAGGACGGCTTATGAGGAGCGGCTTTTCTCCCTCGAGACCGGGTTCTGTCCGGGGTTTCAGGCGTCCGTGCGGGGCATTTTTGCGACGGAAGAGAAAGCTAAAAAAGCAGCCTCTCTGCTTTTTGCCGGTGTCCGGGTGCCTTTTGCCCTTGGGGCGGGGAGATCCCGGGGGCTTGGGTGGTTCAGCCTTGAGGAGAGAGGCTTTGTGGCTTCGGTGAACGGCACGTCTCTAAAGGAAGAAGACCTGATTTCGGAACTTCTGGCGCTGCGAGCAGGGTGACGACCATGGGGAAAGTGGTCCTGGAACTTATTCCGGAATCCCCCCTTCGTGTGGGCGGGGTCAGGCCGAAGGAGAATTTCCTCAGCACGGTGGGGTACATCCCCGGAAGTGTTCTGCGGGGGACGCTGGCGGAGTGGTTCAGGGTTCAGGACCGGGAGGGCGACATCGTTCCCGTGGTTTCGGAGATGCGCTTCGGGAACCTCTTCCCTGCACCTCGGGAGGCGCACTACGCTCTCCCTCTTCCCCTGACGGCTCTGGAGTGCAAACTCCACGGAGGATTCAGGACAGAGGGAGGACACGGTATCCGGGATAGCCTCCTTGTGGCCTGCGTGTACGAAGAGCTGGAGCGGCTGGGAGCGAGATTCCCCGTTCCCCTGCTTTTCCGCTGCAGAGAGTGTGGGGGGCGGATGGAGAGGGTTCGGGGATTCTGTGCACACACACCCTCGGGATGGAGAAAGGCGGAGGTTTCCCTGGGCCTTAAGACCGGCGTTGCTCTGAGCCGGTTCCGCCGAGTGGCGCAGGAAAAGGCGCTGTACCGGGTCATGGGTATTCGCCCAAAAGACGGGCTTGTGTTCCTCGGCCGCCTTTCCTTTCAAAGGGAAGAGCAGCTCAGGGAACTTGAGGTGGCGGTGGAACACCTTGGCGTGGGAGCTCTCACCACCCGGGGATTCGGGAAGGCCAGGCTTTCCGCGCGAAGTGATGCCCTTCCTTCGCTTTCTGAAAGGCTCCGCAACTTTAACGAAAGACTCAGGACAGTGTGGCGGGACCTTCTGCACCTCTGCCGGCAGGCTGGGGGGGCAGAGGCAATCCCGGAAAGTCCCCACCACACCTACTTCAGCCTTGACCTCCTCTCTCCGGGTATCTTCACAGATGCTTCTGGCCTTCCTTCTCTGGTTCCCGTTCTGGAACTTGCTGGGGAGTCCCTTTCGCCAGTGTTCTGGGCAACGCACCAGGTTCATGCTGGAGGATGGTCCACCGCCTGGGGACTGCCCAAGCCCACGGCTTTAGCGGCAGCCCAGGGAAGCGCTTATGTGTTCAAAAGTTCTCTCGGTGAAAAGGAACTCCTTCCTCTCCTTGAAGCCCTGGAGTCCGGGGGAATCGGTGAGCGAACGGATGAGGGCTTCGGAGAGGTGGTTGTTTGCCATCCTTTGCATCAGGAGGTCATGCCGGTATGAAGTTGAGCGCCAAGCTGCAACGCCTGGTGGAAAGAGAACTGGATTCCCTCGTGAAGCGGGCGGAGCAGTGCGTGGAGGTCGCCGTTCGGGATGACTCGAAAAAGAAAAAGGATACGCAGGATACGCAGTTCCGTAACCTCCAGAATATCGCTGCTGCCACCACCTCGGTTTTCGTCCTCGAGAATTTCCTCAGGTACCAGATGGGAAGAGGATACGTCGACGAAAAGGTGGGAGAGCGCATCCTGCAGGATATCGAGGATTTGAAGAAAAGGGCCGAGGACGTCGCCCGGAAAGAGGGTTTTGCCGAAAGCGAGGAGTTCCCGACATTCCGCATGGAGCTCATTCGACTGTACCTTGGGTTTCTCGTGCGGGCCATCAAGGCAGAGGCAAAGCAGGGCGAATCTACTCGGGGAGGGAGAGGCGGTGACTGATTTCTTCCGCTTTGAGAACCGGACATGCATTCAGGCTCGTCTTGTGGCGCAGACCGCTGTTTCGGTGGGGAGCAGGGTTTCCCTTCTCCCTTCAGGGTCCGACCTTCCGGTCATCAAAACCCCCGACGGTCTCCCCTTCATTCCCGGATCTTCCCTCAAGGGCGTAGTCCGATCGTACCTTGAGCGAATCCTTCGTACCCTGGGGGACGCGAAAAAGGCCGTCCAGGGGGAGAGGCTCTGGGCCTGTGACCCGCTGGATAAGGAATGCTGCTGCGTGCCCCCCGGAAGGAAGAAAGAACTCGTCGAAGAGTTCTTCCTGAGAGCACGGCAAACTGGAGAGAACTTTGACGAGCTTCTTGCCCGGGCAATCTGGAAAGAGTCCTGTACAGCCTGCCGTCTCTTCGGCCACCAGTGGATGGCAGGGCGCATTGCCTTCCGGGATGCTCTGCTTGTGAACGCGGAGGAGCTCCCGCAGCTCGTTGAGGTTCGGGACGGCGTGGGGATTGACCGGGATCTGGGCTCGGCAAAGGCGAGCATCAAGTACGACTTTGAGACCGTTCCCCGGGGAGCAGTTTTTGGTTTTCAGGTTGTTGTGGAGAACGCCCAGGACTGGGAAGTTGGGCTTCTCTTCCTGGGTCTTGAGGCCCTGCGGGAAGGAATGCTTCCCGTGGGAGGAAAGACAACCCGGGGTCTTGGCTTTGTGACCCTTGAGGACGTCACGGTGCGGAGCTTCACCGTTGAGGACCTCCTGCTCCGTCCGGAAGAGGGAAAGGTCCGGACCCCTCAGGAGTTCATCGACGCCTTTACGCAGGCTTTGCAGTGAGGAGGGAGAAGGATGCACCGGAAGCGCTGGAATGCCGTGCATGTGCTCTTTGAGCTTCACCCCTGTTCGCCGCTTCTTGTGAAGTCCGGGACGCTCTCTCCCAACCCTTCTCTTCCTGATATGCAGTTCGTCCGCACTCAGGGCCCTCAGGGTGAGGAGGTGTTCATCCCTGGATCCTCGCTCAAGGGGGTTTTCCGGAGCTTCACGGAGAGGGTTCTGCGAACGTTTGGTGAGGAACGCCTGGCGTGCGACCCTCTGGGGAAGGAAAGCTGCGGCAGGAAAAAAGAGGTGGAGGATGCGGCCAAACAGGGCAATTCGGCCCTGGTGTACCGGGAATCCTGTCTTGCCTGCAAGATGTATGGACACACCAGACTCCGGGGTCGTCTGTCCTTCACCGATGCCTTTCCTGAAGGCAGCTGGAAGACCGAGATTCGCTACGGTGTGGCCATCTCCCGGCTCACCGGCGCGGTGGCGGTGGGACCTTTTGACATGGAAGTCCTCGTGGAGGGGCATTTTGTGGGGTCGCTGCTTTTAGAGAACTTCGAGGTCTGGCAGCTTGGCCTCCTGGGCCTTGCCGTTCGGTCGCTCAACGAGGGCCTGACGAGGGTTGGTTTCGGGAAGAGCCGGGGGTTTGGCGAGGTGAGAATGCGCGTCCGGGAGATGAGCCTTGAGATGGCCAAGGTGGCAGGGCTTTCCCCAGGAGAGCTCTGGGGAGCGGGAGCCTTTGCGGGTGACGCGGAGCGAAAGGCTTACGGCCTCCGGAGCGACGATCGCCTCAAGGGGATTCCGGAAGGTGCACCCCGGGATCTTGGGGTATACGTGCGCACGGTGTATGGTCCTCAAGAGGGCCAGGAAGTCCTTGAGCGAGCCGCAGAGTGCCTCGGGAGTTTCTTTGGAGGATGACCCCATGAAGGGCACAAGAGGGTATGTATACCACGGTGTTCTCGAAAGGGGAAACCTCGAAACCCTGAGAGAGCTTCTGGGGGAAGGGGTGACCCTTTCCTGGAATCTCGGGGCGTGCGATTTCTCCGGGGCCCTGCGGGAGAGGGGTTGCACGTTCGGTACAACCTGGGAGCTCCGCTGGCGGATGCTTCCCGATGGCCGTTTTGCGGTGCTTCTCCTCAGCGAGGAACCAAAGCCCAGCCTTCCCCTTGAGGCCGTTTCGGGGACCTGGGAGACCTACGAGATTCCTGCACGGCTTGTCCCTCTCCATGCTCCCCGATTTGCTCCGGCATTCTGCGAGTATCCCGGGCTAAGGAGCAGCGAGGGTACTCTGGTGTGCCGGGTGTACGTTCGGGATGGCGTAACGATGTTCGTGAGCCCGAGGAGGTTTGCTCCATGAAGAGAAACGAAAGCAAATCGCCCGCGCCGTTTTTCTTCCTCCCCCTGCAGGGCGAGGTTTCAAGGGAAAAACCACCCGTCCACGACCGGTTTCGGGGTTACAGTGGAAGGATCGAGCTTTCTCTCGTTGTGGATTCCAGGTACCTTTTCGTCGGTTCCGGGGCCTTCGAGTTCGGCGCCGAAAAGGGCATCGGTACCCCCGACGTGTGGTGGGCGTTTTGCCGGAGCAACGGCAGACTCTGCATCCCCGGAACGAGCCTGAAGGGTGCCGTGCGGAGCATCGTCGAGGCAATCTCCGCTTCCTGTGTTCGCCAGGTCCGGCGGGAAGAAGCACTTCCGAGGATGTACGAACCGTGCCGGGACCCTGGAAACCTTTGCCCTGCCTGCCGGATTTTTGGAACCACGGGTTTCCGGGGCAGGGTGTGCTTTGCCGATGCCTTCCCCCGGGGGAACGTGACGACAGAGGTTGTCAAGATCGGGGAACTCTGGGGACCACGGCGCTCTGAGGGGCGGAAGTTCTACCGGAACGGGGAGGTTGCCGTTTTCTCCGACCGGAAACCGGAGAAGAACCGCCGGTTCCTCGAGGTCGTTCCGGAAAAGACGAGGTTTGAGACGACGCTCTTTTTCGAAAACCTGGAAGAGGGTGAGCTCGGCCTTCTGGGGTATGCCCTGGGGTGGGAGAAGAAGCGAGAGGAAGAGAGGCTTGTTTTAGCCTTCCGGCCCAAAATCGGTGGGGCCAAGCCTCGCTGTTTCGGGACGGTTCAGTTCGTTCCCAAAAGGGTAGTGCTCTTTGAGTTCCACCAGAAGGCCCTCTGGAGGTCCCGGGTTCTTGAGGGGCAGGACATGCATGGCTTCCTCGTCCGGTGCCTTGAGGCCTCAAGGAGAAACGGTCTTGTCCGTGAGGATGCCCTGAAGTCTCTACGAAGCATGTTGAAGGACAGGGAGTATTCCTGTCCCCAGGACATCTACTGAGGTGATGGTGATGACTGTCGAGGAAAAGGTGGAGCTTGCTCAAAAGATTTTCCAGCGTCTCCAGAAACACGTACAGAGGAGGGGAAGCTCGAAGTTCTCTTCGGAGTGGAGCAAATGGAGCATGTACGCATCACGCCGGGGCTTTGCCCGGGCCCTTGCCATGGCCAAGGTGCTGAGGGATTCCCCTTCACTCCGCGATGAGCCCAAAGGGCAGTACCGGGTCATTGCCCAGGTGGCCGAGGCACTGAGGAAAGAACTCGAACCCCTTGCACCTTCGGACCTTGCCGACGTCCTGGGCTATGTTCGCTGGATGCTCGTTGCCGAAAAGCTCTAAACTGGGGTGGAGTCCATGAAGGCGCTTTCCTTTCTCGGTCGGGGAAATTACCAGACGGTCACCTACGTTTTTGGAGAGCGTTCCTGCACCACAAGCCTCTTCCCTGAGGCTCTTGCCCGGATGTTCCCCCTGGAGAGGCTCTTCCTCTTTGTCACCGAGGAAGCCAGGAAAAGCCAGGGATTTCTGGAGCTCAGAGAGCGTCTTGGAGACCTTCTTGAGGCCGTTACCATCCCGGAGGGGAAGTCGGAAGAGGAACTCTGGGAAATTTTTGCCCGATGCGCGGCATGCCTCAAGGAGGGGGACAGTGTGGTGCTCGATATTACCCATGCCTTCCGTTCGCTCCCCCTTATCGTCTTCACCGTTTCGGCGTATCTGCGGAAGGTCATGAAAGTTGAAGTGCAGCACATCCTCTACGGGGCCTACGAGGCCCGTGTACCTCGCCGGGAGCCCCCACAGCCGGAAGATTGCGTTCCCGTTTTCGACCTGGCTGTGCTCTTAGACCTTCTTGACTGGCTCTCAGGAGTCGAAGCCTTTCTGGCGCGCAGCGAGGCCGGAATCCTTGCGGAGAAACTCAGAATCACCCATGACCGCCTGAACAGAAGCGGCACGGTGAACGGGGAAAAGCCCCGGAAGATCAAGAGGGTAGCAGGGAAACTCGAAGAGCTCTCGAAGGCCCTGCACCTCTCTCGTCCCCTTGATGTGATGGAGATTGCCTCTCTCCTGCTTCCCGAGCTCGAGGAGGCCAAAGCAGAGCTCTCCCGTTGGGCCAGGCCTTTTGCGGTTGTCCTCGAGAAAGTAGCGCAGGAGGTTGGGAGACTGGCTGAGGAACACCCCCGTTCCCTGAGCGAGGAAAGCCTTGGGAGACAGCTTGAGCTCATCGAGCACTACCTCGAAAAAGGCCTTGTGGTGCAGGCCGTGCTCCTTGCCCGGGAATGGGTGGTGAGCTGGGCCTGTCTGAAGGACGGCCAGGATTTCTGGCTGAACCGTAAGTACCGGGAGGGTGTGGAGAGCATCCTTGGGGGGATGGCTCAACAGGCTCGGGACAGAAAAGCGCTGTCCGGTCAGAAGAGCTGGATGACGGATGCCCTGGCCAGGGAATGGGGATGGCTCACGCAGCTGCGAAACGACATTGCCCACTGTGGCATGAGTGTTTCGGCAAAAGGCGCCCAGAGCATTGAGAGCAAAGCGAAGGTAATTCCCGGGAAACTCCGGGCTATTCTCGCTTCAGTCCCCGGGGTTTCCCCGTCGCAGGAACCAAAGGTTGTGAACCTTGAAACCCTCTACGATGGGGTAGCAAAACTCGAGCTTTTACCCCAGTACCTGGAAAAGGCGAGGGAACTTGCTGGAGAGGGGTGCGATGTGGTCCTCACGGGGCAGGCGCCGGTGTGGCTGTACCTTGCTGTGGCCCATGCGCTGCACGGGAAAGCCCGCCGGCTCTACTACAGCTCGCCCGTCACTGGGGAAGTCCTCATCTTTGACCATGCAGCGCTTTAGGGAGGAGCGGAAATGTTCTGGAAGGATGATGAGAAATCGAGGGTACGGGTATGTCCGTACTGTAACGGTACCGGCCGGTGCCGCCACTGCAGGGGTTCCGGTATTCACAACTATCCGGGATACGGAAGACCCATGACCGAAAGGCCCTGTGGGTTCTGTCGTGGTACTGGGGTTTGCCAGCACTGCCGTGGTAGAGGAGTGCGGTGATTCCTGAGCCACCCTCTTCCTTGCAAATTTCGTCTCGCAGGGCCGGGTGCCTTTTTGGGCATCCGGAGCTCTGGGGTTTTTGCCCCCTGGGTCTTCAGGTGTTTGCCTCTGGTTGTTGCGTGGTGGACGAGGTATCCTCAGAAGCGCAAAAGCGGGATAAGGGGAGGGTGAGAGGTTGGAACTGAAGTTCACGGTGACGCCGAAGCAGCTCAAGGAGAAGCTCCGGCGGATCGCGAAAATGGACAGCCCGCCAGCGGTGTTTTTGTGGGGGAAGCCGGGGATCGGCAAGACCCAGATAGTGTACCAGGTTGGAGAAGAGGTGGGAAAACCCGTCAAGGTGATGATTCTGTCCTTAATGGATCCGACGGAACTCAAAGGGTTCGTCTTCCCGGACCGGGAGAAGAAACGAGCCGAGTTCTTCCCCCTGAATTTTCCGGACGAGCCGTTCATCCTCTTCTTCGATGAGTTCAATACTGCACCGACTGCCGTGCAGAACGCGGCCATGCGAATCGTCTTAGAGAAGAAGATTGGTGACTATGAGCTCCCGGAAGGGACGCTTGTGGTCTGTGCAGGGAATAGGCTCAAGGACAAGGCAACCGTCAACAAGCTCTCTTCAGCCATGGTGAATAGAGCCCTGCACTACTCAGTGGTGCCGGACTTTGACGACTTCAAGGAGTACTGGATGAAGAAGGGACTGCCAGAGGAAGTGGTGGCGTACCTTGAGCTTGATACGAAGTACCTCTCTGGAGAACCGGATATCGACAGGCCCTATCCGTCGCCGAGAGCCTGGGAGATGGTGGGGAGGCTCCTGCAGAGTGGCATCAATAACGTTGAGGACGTTGCAGGTATCGTCGGTGAAGAGGCGGCGGTGAGATTTGTGGCATTCATGAAGAAGTGTACCGGAGTCGGGAAGATGGTGGAGGCAATTCTGCGGGGAGAGAAGGTCTACCCGAAGACCGGTGAGGTCGAGAAGAGCTTCATGCTGGCGACAGTCCTTGTGAACAAGACGAACAGAGAAAACCTGGCGGTACTCTTAAACTACGCCCTGGAGGCCCCGGACTACATGTCGCCGTATATCGTGCTCTGGATGAAGTCCATCCTGAAGCTTGGGGTGGTGACGGTCGAAAACCTCCTTGCACCGCATGCTGTGGACCTGACGAAACGGTTCGCCGGCAAATACAAGTTCGTCATCGAGGGGTAAGGCGATGGTCTTGAGAGTAAAGGTGGACAGGGAAATCACCAGGATGGTGGTAAGCCATCCCATCATCGCCTCGGTGTTGCTGAAACTCCGGGTTGAAATAAGACCGAAAAAGGAGATGCTGTACCCAGCAGCGCTGGACCTGGAAAACAGAATCCTTTTCATTCGGGAAGACCTGGAGGAGACGAGGCTCCCACTGTCGTCGATTCTTGCCCACGAAGCGATGCACATCCTGAATGGGACGTTGCTTCGAAGGGAGAGCCGGGATGTGATTCTATGGAACTACGCCACGGACCTTGAGATCAACTGGATGTTAAAAGATATGGGGTTTGACGTGAGCGTGGGTCTGTACAGCGAGAGGTTCCACAACATGCACGCAGAGGAAATCTACGAGCATTTGAAACGTGCAGTTGACTGGGAAGCAAAACAAATCATTCGGAGGATTGCAAGGCTGACAGAAAAGATTGGCCAGGGAGGTAAAGGGGGAAGGGATTTCGAGAAGAAAGTTGAGCAATTGAGGGAGTTTCACAAAAAGCTGAGACAAAAGTTAAAACTGCCGGAAGACGGAGAGATGACTCCTGATCCAGACGCGCGGAATGAGGAAACCAGGGCGATTGCCAGGCAGTTCATCATTGACGCAGCCATCTCGGCATGGCAGCTTGTGCAAGCAGGTATTGGAACTATGCCCGGGGGCTGGAAAAGGGTTGTCGAAAAGCTCTCCGAGAGCCGGGTTCGCTGGCAGGATCTCCTGGAAGGGACGATAGTCGAGGCTATTGCTGCGGATTACAGTTACCGGAGGCCATATAAGCCCACGCTCCTCTACTGCGATGTGTACACGCCATCGCTCAACGAACAGTTTTACCGGTACCATGGGACGGTTTTCGTTATCGTGGATACTTCCGGGAGTATCTCGCAGGAGGACCTCAGCTATTTCCTCGGTGAAGTACAGGAAATCCTCAAGCAGTACCGGGTGGTGTTCATCGCCTGCGATGCTGCTGTCCAGGCGGTGGTGGAGGATGGGGATATCCAGGAAATCCTGAAGCATGTCAAAGGAGGTGGTGGGACTGTTCTTGCGCCGGCATTCAAGTGGATTGAAGAGCATGCCCCGGACGAGTGTGCACCGGTCGTTCTCATGACCGATGGGTACAACGCAGATAAAAAAATTCCAAGGCCTTCTAACATGACGAAGCTCATCGTGTTGACGACTGGAAAATTGCCCGGGGGTATTGAGGCGGATTACGTCATAAGGGTTTCGAGAGAAGAGAAGGAATGAGGAGTTTCGAGATGATGCCATCACCGGCGCCATCTCGGGAGTGCTTTCCGGGGGTGAAGAGGTGTACGTCGAGAGGATGGAATTCGAAGAGATTTTAAGGGTCGAACTGGTAAACAACCACGCGCTTGTAGCATGCAAAAAGAATGGTAATTATGCGCTGGGATTTTTCCTGGGATTTCTTTCTCTTGTGGTTCCTCCAGACTCCAGGTATTCGGTGTGCAGGGTTCCGGTTCTTGAGGGTGGTTCGGAGACGCGGGAAATCAGAAAGGGTATCACTGTGAAGGTGGATACCACCAGAGAGAGAATCAAGAACCTCAAAGACGCAATGTTCGAGCTCGATAGGCGTGTTTCATGTGTCCACATCGAGGAGTTCGACGAATTCATAAATGCTCTCTATGAAGTCTTTTCCAGGTATTTTCCGCAGGCAGAGGTCATCGGCCCGTCGGTTAAGGCAATAGACGTATTCGACCTGGATAAGGAGGGGCTTTACTTCTTTATCATGGAGAAAGGCGGGTTTATGGACACAGCGGGGAAGGAATTCCTGAGAGAACGGGAACGAATCATTAGAGAACTTGAAAAACAGTTTCCGTGGTTCGTCCTCATGCCAAAAAAACCCGGAGATCCGGCATCGTACAGTTTGGGTGAGGTTATGGACTGCCTGACTTTAGGGACTACCAGCGGAAGTCCAGGGAATCGCGTCTGTTACAATCTATGTTTCTACGTCTCCATTTTCAGGAGGGGCAGGAGGAGACTCAACCGGAAGAAGGTGAAGTGGTTTGAAAAGGCTATGGAAAGGGTGAATGGCGTAGCGTTCTATCCGGCAAACGGGCCTATCACGGAGCTGGGTGTGAGTATCGAGCCACCGTACGAGACAGGGAAAGTGGAGCGGTGGCTGAGGTATGGACTGTTTAGGCTGAGTCCGGATGCTTACCGGAAAAGCATTTTACAAGACGATAACCTGGCCTGTGAGTTCACCCTAATGGAGCTGTCGATATAGGGAGAGGGGTCTGGCCTTCTCTGTGGGGGAGGCCAGACCAGAGGGGTGAATCAATCTTTTTCATTTCAGGACTGGGGGTGCTGCATACGTATATCGGGGGAAGGAGCCGCAAATTAGGGAGGTCGATTCTGACCTTTTCCCTCCCGCCGATTCTGACCTGTATTGGGAGCACACCGCACTGCCGGGAGATTTGCTATGGGGTAAAGGGGGGACAGGTACTCCTCACCAGGGTCGTAAAAAGCTACAACAGGAATCTTGCTGCTACCGAAAAGCCGAACTTCGTGGAGCGAATGGCAAGGGCGATTGAGAATGCGATGCAGTCCGGTGAGGTAAAGGCCTTCAGAATCCATGTGGTTGGAGACTTCTATAGCCAGGCGTACCTTGAGAAGTGGAAGGAAATCGCCAGGAGATTTCCGGATCTGCGCTTTGCGGCCTGGACCAAATCGTGGCAGCTGGACTTCTCAAAGCTTCCGGAGAACATGAACGTGTTCTACTCCATTGTGAAAGACACGGTCGTCGTCAATCCCACAATCCACAGGTACTGCATCCTGGACGAAGAAGGGAAGTACCTCAAGAGGAAAGACGTTTTCGTCTGTCCTTATCCCGACATAAAGGAGGGTGCCTGTGAGCGGTGCTGGGCCTGTTACCGGGACAACCCGCCGGAAGTTCTGGTACTTCGCAGACGCTGAGCTCCCCGTATCTGGGAGAGGCTGTGTCTGGAGAACGCAAAGCTCGAGGAGGGTTGAGTCTTGATGAATCGGAGCTCCAATCGGAAATCTCTTAATCACTCCGACTTTTTCGCCCTGGATGTCCTGGTGGTCATGCGGGGCGACAGGGTGGTGAGGGTGATGGGGAATGCCCCAGGGACAAGGGTGGTCATCCTCAACCTTGGCAACAAGAAGCACCCACCGGGACTCCGGTATTTCGGTGCTCTTAAGACCAACTGGGACCCCTTTGAAATGGAAGCCTACATCGCCGAGTATCTGAAACGCACGGGAAACGAAGAAGAAATCCAGCAGGATGTGGATATTGAGTCCCTGAGGCGCAAGGCGGAGGAACTCCTCAGGATGGAACAAGAGAAAGTTTCCCTTGACGAATGGGGTAACGTTCTTTGGGAGTGACAACATGTCCATTAGACTGACTTTCACCTGGAAGAACCTCAGGAAGGCACGGGCGGTACCTTTCGGGATTGCTCACTACCTTGAACCTGAAACCTCGCTGATTTTCCACGCCGACGCACCGGATGTGGAAAATTCTCTCTACAGCGCCTGGGATTTCCTCGGGGAACAGTCTTTCGAGCCCTTTGGGTACTTCACGGTTATTCCTGAGATTGGTGCAGAAAAGTTTTTCCCCGGATTTCCGAAGGTACTCACCAGTTATCCTGACCGGGTGGACCCCAAGACGATCAGGAGATATTGCCGGAAACTGGCAAGGAGTGGGCTCTTGCGAAGGCACACCATAGGGTTTATGAAAGAGCTCCTCAACTGGTTGTCCGAGTACCTCTTGAAGCTCCAGGTGAGCCTTGTCCGGGCATCCTTTCTTAGGGAGAGGAAACTTACCTTTATCGAAAACGACTGGGACTTTCCTTTGCGTCGACTTGAAGGCCCGGAGCACGCTTTAAGCATTATGAAAGCGCTGGATGGGATTTCGGTATGGGTGACAGGGCCATACAAGCGACCCTCGTTGTGGGAGCATTACTTCCGAAATCGTTCCGAACTGCGGGAGGAATTCTGGCGGGAGTTCCTGCCACGGCCCGTGCTGCACATCAGGTGCTTCCAGTGTGGTGCAACCTTTCATTTCGAGTCTTCCAAGAATTTCCGCGCTGTGGTAGAGGAGTACCTCAAGCATCTCATCGAGAAGCACTGCCAGAAAGAAGAATTGCGGTGCCTCCTGGAGTATGGGGAGGAAGTACTGGTGTACGCTACAGCCAGGGCAATAGCGAGGGAGCTCCTTCAGCTTCTGGGGTTGCGCCGGAAAAGACTGGCAGATAGGGGGTGCTGGTGCTCGCCGTGGGAATTCTAATTTTCTTTCTTCTTATTGTCGCAATCATTTACGGGCTGGTTGAGGGCTATCGTTCCTCGAGAGGGGTAAAAGCTGGTAAGAATAGAGGGATCGACAAAAAGACTCTCGACAAGATAAAAGCTCGAGCCATAGAGCGCGTTACCGGGCTCATCAATCAGGGAAAGTGGCCAGGAATCCGCAAGGTCAGTCAGAAGGTCCCAATTCAGGCGCTCGTGCGGCTTGGTTTTTCGTTCAAGTCTATTGAGCCGTCTCCCTGGACACACTGTTACGTTCCAGAGGATAAAATTTTCAGTCATGTCCGGAAACATTCTTTCCCAGATCTTTTGCCTCTCTGGGCGGTATATCTGCACCTGGCGCAGTTTTATGAAACGCGAAAACTCCTGAAGGCTGCTCGAAAGGTCATAAAGGAGATCGAGTTCAAAGAGAAGCACCGGGGCTATTCTGGCGCTGTTTTCCAGCACGCAGATGAAAAGGAACAAAAGGAGCTGCAGGAAATCGAACGTTTCCTGAAAGCCCTGCAAAGGTAACAAAAAACTGGGCAGGCAGTGCTGGTGGGCTGGAGGTGTGAATTTCTTTTGCGATTTTTCCGGGGGGTGTGTTGATGAGCGTCTACGATCCCTTTGACCAGGGGTACATGCACGACTGGAGACTTGAAGAAGCCGTACGGCTGGGGGTCCGGAGGGCTCTCGAAGAGGTGATGCGTCGCCTTCTGGAACACCAGATGGTGTATCTTGAGAGGGCAATTCGCGAAGGTATTGCGCTCCGTGAGCGCTGGCACACAGAGGAGGAAATTCAAAGAATCGTTGAGGAAAGGATAGGAAAGGTAAAGGAGGATATTGTGAAAGCCCTTGAAGAAAAGATTACTCTGCTGGTGAAGGAAAACCAGGAACTCAGGGAGAAGCTCCGAAAGTACGAAGAGGAAAAAGGGGGAGAAGGATAGAAATCCTGCCCCGAGGGTAACCCCTTCCTCTCACCATCTTTTCCGCGCCGGAGGCCCCGGCTTTTCAAGCCTGGGGGGAAAGAGCGGTAATTTTTTCTTCCGGCTGCACTGTGGCATCATAAAACCGTGAAACGCTGCAATGTCATCCACGTGCTCTTCTCAAAAGAGCAAACACCAGCTTCTGCTGCCGCCGGGCGTTCCTGAAGGAAGAACCCGTGCCTTCCTGCACTACCCTGTGCGTGGAGTTCCAGGACCACTCCGCGCACAAAGTCCTGCTATCAGACACCACGCAGGTTGTGGCCCCCTCACCCTGCCTGCAGACCTGCGGAACGGCAACAACCGCCTGGTCCTGCACACGAAGGGCGTTCTGGCTTCTCCTGTACTCAAGGTGAAGAAGCGCTGGTTTTCCAGCCGCAGAGTCTGAAAAACACTGGAGCTTGCCCGAACCCAAAGGAGAACTTCCCTGCAACTGAGGGAGCTCTATCCAGGTTCGCGCTCGCAGACTCGGGCACGCCTTCATCGCTCCGACTGTGGAAATCAAACGCATCGTGACCGCCCTGGGCATCGAGGACCTAACGGATGTCCGGGAGGACATGGACTTCGGGCCGAAGAACTTCCTCGTCTGCAACTTCTGGGCCTTCAGGATGTCAAGCGTTGCGTTCGGCACGGGGTGGTGTACGAAGGATGCGATTGCGTCTGGTACCCCGACGCCAACGCGGCGCTCAACATACTGCTTTTGGGCTCCCTGAGGGGATACAGGGCGAAGGCCACACCCAGGAGCCGCTCGTCTTCCAGTAGAGCCGCCACCGCTTGGTGGGCCGTTTCGAATCCCTGACGGTGTGCTGTACGCAGCAAGCAGCAACCAGATGGCGTCTTAAAACCGCCTGAGGAAGTCCCCAGACTTTTTAGCTTTGGGGGAGAAGTCAACCTCTTCTTCTTAAGGTCAGACTCCTCTCCATCCCACTATGGTTCGACTGCAACGCTCGAAAGAGCCGCCCTCAAAATCGAGGTATTACGGTCTCCATCCCACTATGGTTCGACTGCAACACATTGGTCTACATCGGCAAGTACAGGATTGTTCCTGGTCTCCATCCCACTATGGTTCGACTGCAACCTCCTGAGGGGGGCCGATGAGGCCCCCCATTTTTACATCTGGTCTCCATCCCACTATGGTTCGACTGCAACTATTGAAGTTTTTGAGTCAAAGACCAGCGAAGAAAAGAGTCTCCATCCCACTATGGTTCGACTGCAACCTCGCAAGATTCATTGAAGAGAAGCAAGAGAAGCAGTCTCCATCCCACTATGGTTCGACTGCAACGGCCATCCGGAGATTAGCCAGAAGAAAGGGGTGGCGTCTCCATCCCACTATGGTTCGACTGCAACTATCTGCGTTTTTTACGCGCCTGGCTGACATCTCACCAAGTCTCCATCCCACTATGGTTCGACTGCAACGTGTCCGCAGCAAAGTTGGCGAAAGTCCTACTTCTCGTCTCCATCCCACTATGGTTCGACTGCAACAAAGCAACGATGGATGATAATACTTTGGTCTACATGTCTCCATCCCACTATGGTTCGACTGCAACGGTGTGTTGTTTGGTGTTGTCCTTGTATGTCGTTTGTCTCCATCCCACTATGGTTCGACTGCAACGTATATATATGTTTCTGGTTGTCCACAGGCGGCTTCGTCTCCATCCCACTATGGTTCGACTGCAACCGGGAGGGAGAGATCTATCCATCGATGGAGGGATAGAGTCTCCATCCCACTATGGTTCGACTGCAACTGGTGGGAGATAGATAGTGGTAGGGAGATAGTGGCTACGTCTCCATCCCACTATGGTTCGACTGCAACGAGAGTTCTTGAGCTCTCACCATCCGGTGGCCTTAAAGTCTCCATCCCACTATGGTTCGACTGCAACGAAAGAGCCACCCTAAAAATTGAACTGATGCGCGCAGCGTCTCCATCCCACTATGGTTCGACTGCAACAGGAAAGTGGGTGAGACATTGGTTAGAAGGCAGCAGTCTCCATCCCACTATGGTTCGACTGCAACAACAGAGCTGCGGGCTTCGTGTGAACACGTACTTGAGGTCTCCATCCCACTATGGTTCGACTGCAACCCTGTACCCGAACGATTGTCGGCACTATTCATCAAGCGTCTCCATCCCACTATGGTTCGACTGCAACCGCTCTTGGAGCCGTCCCGGCTGCCCGGCGAGCGTCGTCTCCATCCCACTATGGTTCGACTGCAACGCTGGAGGACATGGTAGTAATGTTTAAGAAGCACCAGGTCTCCATCCCACTATGGTTCGACTGCAACGGCAAGCCTTGTGAAAGTTGATGCCATGTTGGCATCGTCTCCATCCCACTATGGTTCGACTGCAACGCAGGTACTTCGGAAAGAAGGAGAGGGGCTAACAGTGTCTCCATCCCACTATGGTTCGACTGCAACGACGTGCGTGGTAAAGATTGAGGCTATTAAATCATCGTCTCCATCCCACTATGGTTCGACTGCAACTCTGGAGAAGCACCGCAAGAGAATTCTTAAGAACTCGTCTCCATCCCACTATGGTTCGACTGCAACCGGCTATGCCGGGACGGTTCTCGAACCGTCCCGGCTTCCGTCTCCATCCCACTATGGTTCGACTGCAACCTGAAAAAGGTGAAGATGGAAGATTTGCGGGTGCTTCGTCTCCATCCCACTATGGTTCGACTGCAACTTTATGCTCCTCCGGCCTCCATGAACTGGAGGCCGGAGTCTCCATCCCACTATGGTTCGACTGCAACGTATACATGCGGTTTCGCTGGTTGTAGATGCTACGAGTCTCCATCCCACTATGGTTCGACTGCAACTCTTTAAAGAGGCTTACGAAGACATTCAAAACAAGTCTCCATCCCACTATGGTTCGACTGCAACGTTTACTGACGAGGGTTTTAGAACTGTCTCCCTCCGGGTCTCCATCCCACTATGGTTCGACTGCAACAAAGGGGGAAAGGTATGGTGTGAGGGTTGGCTCTCTCGGTCTCCATCCCACTATGGTTCGACTGCAACGGAGTCGGTGTTCCGGACATATTGTCCGGAATGCCGCAGTCTCCATCCCACTATGGTTCGACTGCAACCAAATCGAAGCGGCTCCCTCCCGCAATCCTCCTCAGCACGTCTCCATCCCACTATGGTTCGACTGCAACTTCCGGAAAGACTCGCGGCGTTATTTTCCCGTCTCGGTCTCCATCCCACTATGGTTCGACTGCAACTGGGGGCTCACGCCCCCATTCCCCCATAGAAATTGCCGTCTCCATCCCACTATGGTTCGACTGCAACGCGCTGGAGGACTTGAAGGGAATTCTGAAGAAGCACCATGTCTCCATCCCACTATGGTTCGACTGCAACAAGCTCATTGAGCAGAATCCAGACAAGACTTCAATCGTCTCCATCCCACTATGGTTCGACTGCAACAAGCTCATTGAGCAGAATCCAGACAAGACTTCAATCGTCTCCATCCCACTATGGTTCGACTGCAACCTAACCCAGAGCATCTCTCGCACCGTCCCTCTGTCGTCTCCATCCCACTATGGTTCGACTGCAACATTTAAAATCGATTCTTGACGACCTTATCAACCTACTGTCTCCATCCCACTATGGTTCGACTGCAACGTCCTGGGTGAGCCACTACCCGAGAGGGTAGTGGCTTTCCGTCTCCATCCCACTATGGTTCGACTGCAACCGCTCTCCTGGAGCCCTCGCGGCTCCCAGGAGAGTTCGTCTCCATCCCACTATGGTTCGACTGCAACCTGGAGAAGCACCTGAAAAGAGTTCGTATGACACCGTCTCCATCCCACTATGGTTCGACTGCAACTGGAGGCCGGATGGGCCGGCTCCATTCTGGAGCCGGCCGTCTCCATCCCACTATGGTTCGACTGCAACGTGTTGCTCGCTTCGCTCGCAATATGCCCCAGAGAAGTCTCCATCCCACTATGGTTCGACTGCAACACGGACCATCACCGTTCCCCCAGAAGGAGTTGTTGCCGTCTCCATCCCACTATGGTTCGACTGCAACGCGGACAATCATTAAAATCGAAGTTATGCGTTCCGCTGGCCTGTCTCCATCCCACTATGGTTCGACTGCAACATGGTCCAGGACCCATCATCTCCATACCTCCGAGTACTAGTCTCCATCCCACTATGGTTCGACTGCAACCCAGGATAAAATACAGCATTTATGCGGGTTTGTCAATCTGAATCTGCAGCGGACCCCCAGTTCCCCCCAAAACCCCCGGGGGTCCGCTGCAACCCCACCCCTTGGAAACCCCCATCGTTGAGCCATTATGTCAGAGCTGTCATTACAATTCCAGAAGTCATAGCAAAACCCCGGGGGGTTCGCTGCAAAATTGGCAAGCACTGGCATAGGTAATTGCCATGTGGAATGAAAAGTGAGGGTTGCATGGACCAGAGGGATCCCAAAGCGAAGATCTGGGGCTTTCACCCCAAAGGTATCCAGGCATTTTTCTGATGCAGCAGAAAAAGAGACGCGGTACCCTCTAAGGAACAATCGGCGCATTCTGTTTGCGAGGAATGGAAGGCGATGGAGAGGGTCAGGTGGACAGGACATCCCTTCGTTGATGCAGGGCTCTCTGCGATTGCTGCAGTCACGGGGGTAAGCGACGTCAAAGACCTCGAAGCTGGACACCTCGAGCACGCAGCCGCGGAGCTCGTGAGGGTCCTCCTGAGCGATCAGGCACTGGGAATCGGGGTTGAGAAGTCCTTTGCCAGAGGAGCCCTTTCCCAGCTATTCCCAAACAGCGAACTCGTCAATCCATCTAACTGGAGAGGGAGAACGCCTGAAGAGAAAGCGGAGAATGTCAGGAGGAAGTTTCAGGAAGCCCTGAGACAGGATCTGGAACGGGCGAAGATTTCCCTTCGCTGTTCTGGAGATGTCACCTGTTCGGTTTGTGGGAGAAAAGTATCTGAGGACGCCGCGATCTCCGTCCGTAAGGACCGAATGCCGTTACTTACAGGAATCGTGAACTTCTATCCGGCCCTGTCTTGTGGCATGCAGATTTGTGGTCTTTGTGCCTTTGCAATCCGATTTCTACCAATGTCCGTGATGCAGACTGGCGTTTCTAAACGTCTGTGGTTCCTTCATACCTGGGCTCTGGAAATCTCGGCCGAAATCTCCCGGCGCTATTGCTGGTGCAAGTTTAACGAGGCTATAGCGGCCAATGAGTCTCTACAGTTTTACAGCCGCTGGCAAACAGCTGGTGATGCAGGAACGGCGCTTTATGTTCTCTGTGAGCTTCTGGACGAATCGGTTAATCGATTTAAGGGGGTTTACCTTTGTCCTCCACCCATAACGGTCTATCTCTTCTCCAACGATAACCAGAAACCTTCCATTCAACTTTTACCGGTTTCAGGCAAACTATTGCTATTGCTGGTAAGGCTGCGTTTCACATCGATTCGAGCCTTTCATCGCTTCTGGAAAGAGTTGCTGTTGCTACCTGGGGAGCTTAGCGAAGAAGTCAAAAGGGCACGCATCAGGTTTGTGCAGGAGATTGGCCGGAGATTGCTGGACGGTGAAAATATCGTAAGCATGTGTCTTGAGGAGGCCGATGGGCACCGGCCTCAGGCGTTGAAGCTTCAGGGTGGTTGGCCTGGTCATGCGTTGTATCTTCAGGAGGTACGCGGAATGCCGGAGGGCAAACTGGCAATTCTGGAGCGTCTGGGTCTGGACATCGCTCGGAGAGACGATGTTCGAAAGCGTGTCCTTGAGCTGAAAAAGTCCGGACGGGACGAACTTTACGCTGTTTTCCTTCGCTATGTACGGGAAGGGTTGCTTAGGCACGACGAGTTCTACACGCTGTTGCCTCCAAATAATGATGCATGCGCTGGTGAGCTTCGCGATGTCTTGCTCGCCGTCATTTATGAATGGCAATACTGCCAGGAGGAAGGCGGGGAATTCCTGGGAATGACGAAGCAACCTGTTCCGAATTCTGACGAGACTCTGCAACGTATCCAGCAGATTGGAGGACACCTGTGTCAACGGTTGCTGAATTTGTCTAGCTGGATTAGAAAGTTACAGACTGCTCGCTCAGATGAGGGAATTCGAGGAGCGTATCTTTCAGCGGTTCGGCAAGGCGCCATGCGTTTTGCAGACTTTGTGTTCCTTGCACCTCTCAATGACTACCGGCGTATGCGACATTTACGAGATTACTTGCTGGCTTTTCTCTTTGAACGGGCAAGAGATGTCCTGCCTGTAGGAGAGGACGTTGCCGTTCTCGAGGGGAAAGCAGACGAAAATATCTGATGGAGGCGATTGTTATGGCGTATCCGGTGCTTACTGGCAGTGTTCTCATCGAGGCCAACGGTGCTGCCCTGAACAGCGCGGGGCGGGCGGAAAGCCTAAGGACCGAAAACGCTATTGTTGTCAAGCAGATTCGTGTAGGACGATTTCGCTTCCCTTATATTTCCGGTCAGGCATGGCGAAGATGGTGGCGCGAAACGCTTTACGGAGATTTTGGCTGGACACCAAGCGAGGTTATACGTGAAGCAAAAAATGCCTATACCAAGGGCGACCCTATCGCTTTTGAAGAGGACGACCTTTTTGGCTACATGGTTGCAAGAAAGCGCCAGAGGGGGAGAGGTATGGAGGAAAGAGAGGACATCGAAAGTGCTATGGGCACTAACCGCCGTGTTTCGCCCCTGAAAAATAGTCCCCTTATTTCCGTTCTGCCCAATGTGATTACCGTCGATTTCGGTCATTTCTCTCGAAACCTGCCTCCTGGTGCTGATGCTGTTCCCTTCGAGTTCGAGCATTACACAACCTTTTTCCAGGGAGTTTTCACTGTTTCCCTTACAGATGTTGGATGTTTCGCTGCAGGTGAAATGGCGGACCTTTCGGTTGAGGTCCTTAAAAGCCACTGGGATGAACTCCACCAGATTCCTGGCGAACAACCTGTCTACCTGTTGCCCATGTCCGAACGCGTGAGGCGCGTTCGAGATGTTCTCCTTGCCCTGGCACACCTGCGCGGTGGAGCCCGCCTTGCCCGTAACTTGTCTGATGTATCTCCGGTTGTCGTCCTCGTCGGTTTCCTGAACGGTGGTAATGCCCCTTTCCAGAGGCTTTTTGAGCCCGATGAGAACAACGAGCGCGTTCTCCTGAACCTTCCCCGGCTACATTCCATCCTCGAGGATTACAGGGACCGCCTACTGGTTGTTGCCGAGAGTAAGGTAGTGTTTTTTGGCTATCGTCCTACCGTGCTTGCTAACGAGGCTGATGTCTTAAAGGAGTTCCAGAAGGACAAGCTTTTCAGTGAGTGCATCGAGGTTGTGGGAACGCCACAGCAAGCCTTAAAGATTGCGGCAGAGCTGATAGGGCCCATTTTTGAGGAATATGTGTGTCCTGGAGAGGAACTGTAGGTGTGGTAGGAGTTGCCCGGATTTCGTTTTGTCCTTTGTCAGGAATCTCGGAGATTCGGGTTTTTTCAGCTCTTAAATCCAGGCACCTGGTGCTGGTAGACTCTGTATCTCGTTCAGAGGGGCGTGATTGCCGTGCTCGAAGCGATTCGCGTGGTCATCACTGCTCATACCGCGTCCTTTCGAGTCCCCCACTTTCTGGGTTACCAGTTAACCCTGACCGTACCACCACTTTCCACCGTCTACGGCTTAATTGCGGCTGCAGCTGGAAGGCGAGTTCCACCCGATGAGGTCGCATGGCTGGCTTACAGGTGTGAATACGAAGGTAAGGCGACGGATGTCGAGACTATTTTCACCGTAGAGCGTTCAAGGCCTTCTGAGGTTGCGCGCTTTGTCACAATCAACATAGTACCAAGGGAATTCCTCTTCATGCCAACGCTGACGCTTTATCTTCCACCGGAGTGGGGCATTCTCTTCCGGTGTCCGCGTTACTCACTGCTCCTTGGACGAACACAGGATGTAGCAACAGTGGCAGAACTGAAGCAGACATACCTGCGGCCACTTTCAGACGGTGAGGTGAGCGGAGTGCTTTTACCCTTTGAGCTTGTGGCAAAGGGCAATATACCGGCATTGCTCCAGACGCTACCTGTAGCATTTACCGATGACCCTATTCGTCAACCGATAGAGATGCGAACCTTTGGCGTTGTCGATATGCACTGTCCTGGTAACGTCAGGGATGGTGATGGTTGGCTTTTAGAGGATACGGAGAATGGGATTGTTGTTCCCATTTTCCGAAGGGCCTGGGTGTTGCGCGGTGTTGCTTGAACCGCTTGCAAAATCGGGTGAGACCCCGATTTCGCTCCCGGGGCATCTGCGGGAAGTAGCTGACTACGCTCGTACTGTTGTCCGGTTCTACAGGAAGCACTGGGAAAACCTCCTGGGAGCAGACCTGGCAGGTCTTGTTGCTGAAGCGCTGATTGTTTCAGCATTGACCCACGATCTTGGGAAAATTGCCGAGGGATTTCAACGCTCGCTGCTAGAACGCAGGTACCGATGGGAGTTTCGCCACGAGGTGCTTTCTGCAGCTATACTGCTTGCGAGCAAGCTTCCGGAAAACGTCAAAGAACTCGTTGTAGCTGCTGTGTTGACACATCACCGGGATTGGGATGACGCGCAGCTCCGCCAGGATGCAGGTCTTGTTCCGGTTGCCCTGCCCGAACTACTTAGTGTGGCAAGTGACAGGTTCAGAAAGAAGGCGGCAGAACTGAAAACCTACTGGACGTGGTTGACCACATGGGTGAATCACCAGGAAATAGCTGGTCTGGAATTGCCTGGAAATACCGACGACCTCGTCCCGCCTGCGAACGTTATCATGCAGGTGCAGCAGAATAGAGGAGAGCCTTGCGTGTTTGACGACCGCAGGGCTCTTGCGCTCCTTCTGGTTCGCGGCTGGTTGATGGCTTCAGACCATGCGGTAAGCGCCGGCGTGACGGAATTCAAAGTTCAACTGCCAGAACCAAAGACACCTTCTTTGCGCAGGTTCCAGGAAGAGCTACGCTGTCATACCGGGCATGCTTTCCTTGAAGCGCCGACCGGTTCGGGGAAGACGCTCGCAGCTCTTCTCTGGGCAATACAGAATCGTCAGAACGGTGAGCGCATCTTCTACCTTTTGCCCTATCAGGCCAGCATCGAAGCGATGGCGGATACCCTCAGGGGGTATTTCGGCAGGGAGAATGTTGCTGTTCTCCACTTCCGTGCCCTCGAGTACGCTTTTCGGGAGTATTTTGAGGAATTTGGGGAATATGAGATGGCGAAGTCTCGTGCAATGGCCGAGGTAGAGCTCAGTCGTCTCGTCCACAGGCCCATCAAGGTTGCGACACCCTTTCAGCTGCTCAAATGGTTCTTTGGGATTCCTCGGTGGGAAATCGGTGTAAGCGAAATGGTTGGCGGGATTTTTATCTTTGACGAAATCCATGCTTATGATGTCCACGTTGTGGCCCTTATCGTTACAATGGTCCGATGTCTTAAGAAACTCGGCGGACGATTTCTCTTCATGAGTGCCACCTTTCCGCCGTTTCTGAAGCAGCTCCTTCGGGAGGCGATTGGTGAAGACATTGCGGAGTTCGTCCTGAACCCCGGAGATAACTGGTCGCTGCACTTTCTCACCAGGGCACGGCATAGATTGCGCTGGTGGGACACGACTCTTGAGCTACTTCTTCCTGAGGTCCTTCAGATTGCCCACAGAGGTCATCGCGTGCTTGTCGTGGCCAACCGGGTGGCACAGGCTCAGGAGATTTACCGGGCTCTCAAGGAAAAGATTGACGGTGTGTGCCTGCTCCATAGCCGTTTCACCGGCCGTGACCGAATAGAGAAAGAACGGAGGATTATCGGCGCTCTTCGAGGTAAAAACAAGAACGACGTTCGCATTCTTGTGACAACACAAGTTCTGGAGGTTTCTTTGGATGTCAGCTTTGACACCATTTTCACTGAAATTGCTCCGGTTGACGACTTACTCCAGCGTTTTGGACGCGTGAATCGTTACGGCGAGCACCGCGAGGGTGTAGAAGTACACGTGACCAGGCAATACGACGAGGAACGCTTGAAATATGTTTACGACATGACAAGGATTGAAGCCACTCTCTGCTGTGCTCCTGGGGATGGAGTGGATGTGACCCCTTCGGTGTCTTCTCAGTGGGTAAGAGATGTCTACTGTGACGGGTGGACAGACAGGGAATACCGGCGCTTTGAGCAGGCGCGCGAAGCTTTTGAGCGCTTGCTCAGCGAGCTACGCCCGTTGAGGTGTTTGCGCGAGAATCTCGAGGAGTTCCAAGGTCTTTTCAGGAGTATCGATGTTCTCCCTGGTGGGCTTTTTCGAGAATTCGATTGCTATCGTCAAGCTGGACAGTACCTGCTTGCCCACCAGCTCCTTGTACCGATTCCTCTGGGGATGTTTCACATGTTCAACAGAACAGGGCGGCTGAGACGCCTTGCTGACGGCACGATTCTGGCCAGTGTTGCGTACGATCACGAGTTCGGGCTTTTACCCGAAGGGATGGATATCGATGCCACCCTCATTTGAGACATTTCCCGAGGACTTTGAAATCCTGCGAGCGAACGGGGTTAAAGTGAACTACTGGGCGATATGTCACAGGAAAATCTGGTTATATGCCAGAGGGCTGAGGATGGAACCTTTTTCGGACCGGGTAGCCTTGGGGAAACTCCTGCATGAGACGGCCTTTCCCGACCTTTCGAGAAGGGAGGTGTTGATCGACAACCTGATTAGGATTGACGTTTTTGGACCTGAAGACAGGGTGCTTGAGGTGAAATACTCTCGGAAATTTGCCACTGCAGCTCGCCTACAGGTAGGTTACTACCTGCTCTATTTGCGCTGGCTTGGTGCTGGCGAGCTGGTCGGTGAGTTGCGCTTTTTGAAAGAGCGACGCAGGGAAGAGGTGCGATTGACCCCTGAACTGGAAGCCCTTGTGTTCCAGGCTCTTCTGGGTGTCCGCCGGATCGAGCAGCTGCCTTCACCTCCTCAGGCTCAGTTTGAACCGTTCTGTCGAGCCTGTGCTTACTGCGAAGTGTGCTGGGCTTGAATGTGCAGGTGGTTTCCATGTCACAGAGTTACTACGTGTTTCGTAGTGGCAGACTACGGCGAAGACAGAATACCCTCTACATTGAGTGGGAAGACCAGAACGGGCAGGTTGATCGGCAGCCTATCCCCATTGAAAACGTCCGCGACCTCTATCTCTTTGCCGAGGTGGACCTGAACACGAAGCTTCTTTCCTTCCTCGCTCAAAACGGTGTCGTTGTGCATTTCTTCAACTACTATGGCTTTTATGCCGGGAGTTTCTATCCCCGGGAGAGCAATGTTAGTGGCCACCTGCTTGTCTGCCAGGTCGAGCACTATCTCGACGGGGAGAAAAGACTTGCCCTTGCAAGGGAGTTCGTTGGTGGAGCGATGTTCCATATTCGCCGCAATCTGAATACCTACCGGGATGCAGGCAGGCGCGTAGAGGAAGCACTGGCCGTAGTTGAAGAAGGTCTTGAACGAGTCGGCAGTGTTAAGAGCATTGCAGAGTTAATGGGCGAGGAGGGCCGGGTTCGTGACGCTTACTACAAAGCGTTCAACGATATTCTGAACCTTGCGGAGCCTTTTGAGAAAAGAGTTCGCCGTCCACCAGATAATCCCCTGAATGCTCTACTTTCTTTCGGCAACAGCCTCCTTTATGCTGCTACACTCTCGGAAATTTACGTGACCCAGCTCAACCCAACTGTGAGTTATCTTCACGAACCCGGACAGAGGCGTTTTTCGCTTGCCCTGGACCTCTCCGAGGTTTTTAAACCGCTCATCGTGGACCGCCTCATCTTTCGTCTTTTGAACTGCAAGGAGATAGAGAATGAGGACTTCGAAGCACTTGGCGAGGCTCGGGGGGTTATTCTTAAGGATAGTGCCCGCAGGAAATTTGTACGCAGGTTTGAAGAAGTGATGCAAACGACTGTAAAACACCGGAGACTCAAGAGAGAGGTTTCGTACCGGCAACTCCTTCGCCTGGAAGCCTACAAACTCGTCCGCCATCTCGTGGAGATGGAACCATATAGCGCCTTTCGGGCCTGGTGGTGAGTCACTCTATTACCGGTCCAGAAAGGGATTTTGTCTGCCCCAGGACGTCCCGAGAGATAAGCTCTTTTCGCGGTACTACGTAGACGTAGACGCTGTCATGGTCCTTGTCGATGAGTTTTTGAAGGCCTATTTTGACCCTCTCAAGCTGCGCTTCGGTTAGCTCTCCTTCGAAGGCGCTGTTCTGCACCCAGTGGAGAAAGCGACGAAGGTATTTGCAAACTTTCGCTACTCTTGATTCTTCAACGTCGTACACCACAACAACGTACATCTCGAGAAGAATTTTACAGTATTTTACGCCTCTTGAGGCTTCTTTTTTGACTATCTGCCCTAACTTTCCATCCCACTATGGTTCGACTGCAACCATCTCGCCAAAGGGCAGGGCAAAGTGGGTAAGACACGTCTCCATCCCACTATGGTTCGACTGCAACTATCTATCATATTGGCTCAAACGCATTTCCGGACAAAAATCTCCATCCCACTATGGTTCGACTGCAACCCCAGGATAAAATACAGCATTTATGCGGGTTTGTCAATCTGAATCTGCAGCGGACCCCCAGTTCCCCCCAAAACCCCCGGGGGTCCGCTGCAACCCCACCCCTTGGAAACCCCCATCGTTGAGCCATTATGTCAGAGCTGTCATTACAATTCCAGAAGTCATAGCAAAACCCCGGGGGGTTCGCTGCAAAATTGGCAAGCACTGGCATAGGTAATTGCCATGTGGAATGAAAAGTGAGGGTTGCATGGACCAGAGGGATCCCAAAGTGAAGATCTGGGGCTTTCACCCCAAAGGTATCCAGGCATTTTTCTGATGCAGCAGAAAAAGAGACGCGGTACCCTCTAAGGAGCAATCGGCGCATTCTGTTTGCGAGGAATGGAAGGCGATGGAGAGGGTCAGGTGGACAGGACATCCCTTCGTTGATGCAGGGCTCTCTGCGATTGCTGCAGTCACGGGGGTAAGCGACGTCAAAGACCTCGAAGCTGGACACCTCGAGCACGCAGCCGCAGAGCTCGTGAGGGTCCTCCTGAGCGATCAGGCACTGGGAATCGGAGTTGAAGCGAACTCGTCAATCCATCTAACTGGAGAGGGAGAACGCCTGAAGAGAAAGCGGAGAATGTCAGGAGGAAGTTCCGGTTTCTAAACGCCTGTGGTTCTTTCCCATGAGGAGCAGCCTATGAAAGTCAGAGTCGTCACTCTCGATGATTACTCTGAAAGCTTTGACCTCTACGTTAAGCCCTTCAGGGCCCGGAACGACCAGTTTGTCTTCGGATTTTTCCGTGTTAGAGGTACGTACGTACTCCAGATATTCGGACTGGGGGTACGGGGGGTCACAGAGTACACCGGACCAGCGTGTATTGACATCTCCTTCGATGCCCCAGGGATCTCCGATGTCTGCAACCGGTTTGATGATCTCATCCAGATGACCCAGAGATTTTTTGCCACCAGACACTTCAAGGTGGGTAGCGTCTTCAGGCTATTCCAGGAGTTCCACCGCTTCGTCGTCAAACCTCTGTTTTCTGAGGCAACGCTGGTCGTCACAAGTTCAAAGGAAATCTCCACAAGACTGGGGAATTTCGGAGACGAACTCTGCATCGTACCGATCTCTGTCAGGATGTTCGTGCTCCTTCCTGGGGGATGGACACTGACTACAGGAGTCATCCTGAGCATGGAACTCGAGAGAATCAGGAAAAAACTCATCAGGGCCTTCCCCTGGTTCAGCATCTCCTACTGGTCGGAGACCTTCAAAATACCACCAGAGGTCGAGGCTGTCTCAGGATTGAAGGATGCCGAGGGGGCAGTGTCCCTTGAGCTCACGCCGCTACCCGATTGCTGCCTCAGGGAGGGATCCAGCCTTCTCTTTGTCCCCAGGGTTCAGTTCCTCATCATGAGGAAAGCCGGGAGCAGCACCGGAAAGAACGCTGCAGAGGTGTTCGACTTCATCAGGAAGAAGACGGCAGGTATGATCTTCCCCCAAAAGCAGAAATTGTGTATCTATGGCGACATCATCGTTTCAACCCCCAGGAGACCACCTGACAACACGGACATAGCCTTCGACACGGATACCTTGAGGAGGTGGACTGCCTTCCTCCTCTTTGAGCTGAGCTCAGAGAATGAGAGGAAGCTGGTGTTGAAGAGGGCTGACGAGGAGATCCTCTCGGATCTCGTCCTCACGAAGCTTGAGGCTTAGGCAAAAAGGGAGGAGATTCCCAGAATCGGTGAAAGGAGGTCATTCGCTCGTGCGGTGGATTGTTTGGGTGGTCCTTGTGAGTGTGGTGGTGATGTTGCCAGGGCTGGTGTGCGGTGCTGGAGTTCTCAACGAGCCAGAGTTCAACAGTCCGGTGACAGGAAAAGACGCTACCGATCTGGCAATGCATGTCATACAGTCCCTCATCCCATGCTACGAGATACGACTCAAGGTTCTCAGGAATGAAGAGATATGCGCCGCAGCAGGGATATCCTACAGGGAAGCAACGGAGATGATTTTGAACGATCTCACTGCTCTCTACGTGCTTCGCTACGCGAAAGCAAGCGCAAGGCTTGTCCAGGGCGAAAACCCTGTTGTGGAGATCACCCTCAGAACACCAGACCCACTTGACGCCTTCAGAGTCGCCATCGACCACTATAAATGGAACTCCAAGACGATGGAGACCTCATCCGGAGCAATCCTCAGGGATGATGAGATATTTGAATCCCTGGATTATGGCTTCACCTCAACAAAGGTCAGAAAAATAGATGTTGTGTTCCCCGTAGCCGTCGTTGTTAAAGAAGAAGGGATAACGACCAGAGATTCCGTTGGGGATCTGTCCATCGCCCTCCCCAAAGCCATCGAACGGGCCCTCGACCTCTGAGGGTCCACAGGAACAAAGAGCCTGCCTCAAGGCAGGCTCTTTTTCACACCTTGCCAAAAGGTTAACTTGACTTCCTCCCCGGGGCCAAAGCCCGGGGATGTCTTCAGGCGGTTTTGAGCCGCCATCCGGGAGCATATATGCCGGTGCCCGGACAAAGGCTTCTTCTTGTGTTCCCCGCAGGTGCAATAGCTGGGAGGCCAGCGCAAGTTTTCGTGCTTTTGACGTTGAGCCGGGTAGAGAACTCCAGGACCTTCCCGCCGGCACTCTCAGCCTTGAGGGTGAGTTCCTTTTCCCTTCTCCTTGAGGGGGACGTCTGGGACCTCTTTCTCCTTCCATTTTCCTCTCCTCAGGTTGTGGGTTAGCCTCTTCACCACCGCAGGGCTGACGGTGCATTCCTGATTTTGGGGAAGGACGTTCCTTCCCGCTTTCTGGCAGGAGAGCTCTGTGGCCCTCTCAAGGACCAGGGCTTTGAAGAAGGATCAATCCTTTTTTCTTCCCGAAACCAACCTGGTCATCGAGGAGGTGCGGTATTCTCTGAATTCAGACGACCCATTCACGACAAGGGCATCTGCACTGCTGGTCTTCTGGGGCGAGCCCGATTGGTGAATTCCCCGAAGTTAGCCTCTCGCGCAGGTCTGAAACCTTGGACCAGGCGAATTCCGTCTCACATAGCTCCTCCACAATGGCTCTAACCTCCAGGTAGGTACCCTGTGAATGCAAATAGGTCAATGGAGAAATGTCCACTACATGGTCGGGAATCGTCGGGGTGAGTTCGCCACTTTGTCTTGAGCAACCTCCCCCTATGCACCTCCCGGAGAGGGCAGCCTTTCCTCCTCAACCCACTCCATTTTTTCGGACACTACCTGGTCGGGTAGATGGAGGTGGAAGCGAGTTCCTCCCGCACCAGAGCAAAGATTGGCTGGGTTTTCTTTGTTACCAAGATCTTAAGTTTTTCCAGCGTTCAGGAATACCCAAAGTACTCAGCCATTTCCTTGTTCACTGGAAGGCTCATGATGTCTTGAAGGACTTCCTGAACCTGCTCGAACGAGCGAGTTCTTGGATCTCGTACAAGGATTTCCTCAAGAACCCTTTTGTCTTTGCTCAAGAAAGCCTCAAGAGCCCAGTGCATCCGCAAGATTCGGGGCAGAAGGTACATGTACTTTATTCGCTCTGTAAGGTCTGGCTGCAGGGGTTCCCGCCTCAGACAATCACCGCTCACCCAAACTGGGATTTCCACGATGATGTCGTCGGGGATACCCTGGATGGCTCCCTGGTTTGGAATGTTAAGAATGAGCCTTGTTTCGGTGTGTCCGGTGATAGCGCTGATAAAGGGAATATGCTGTTCGCCGCTGAGTTTTTCCCGGGAGAAGAGTTCAGGATAGACCTTGGTGAGCTTAAGGGAAGAGTCTTTTTTCACCTCTTGGGCAAGATCCACAAGCTTTTGCTTGCTCTGGCGAAGTTCTTCATGAAAACGGGGCCGCTCAACCTCGTTGTCAATCCCTCCGAACTTTCCGTACCACTTCTTTTTGGTTTCGAGGTTGTAGTTGTACTTCCAGGTTCCGTTGCGACAAGTATCCCCAATGGGGAGCATCCCGTAAAAGCGGTACATGTCAATGACCGCTGGGGAAAGCTGTACATCCCAGGGGTTACTGGGTTCCCAAAGGTGGCTTTTTTCGGCAATCCAGCATTCGAGAAGGGGATAAGCGTCCTCTCCTTGGACACGAAACCGGTTGAGCCATATTCCATGGTTCACGCCCGCAACCTGCCAGTCTACCGCTTGAGCTTCAAGGCCCAGGGTTCGAAAAACCTCGTACACACCTGAGAAACCATGGCAGAAGCCGACAGCCTTTACCTGGGTATACTTGGAGAGAAGTTGGGTGATTTCAAGTACGGGATTGGCGGTCTGGAGAAGCCAGGCGTGGGGACAAAATTTTTCCATGGAGTGAGCGATGTTTAAGGCAAGCTGGAGATCGTAGTATGAACAGAGGACGTAGGAATAGGTCGAAACCATATTGAACTCCTGGCTGTCAATGCCCCGGTAGTATCCGTGTTTTTCTCCGATTGCTGTGACAAGGTCGTATCGGTCTGGGTACGAGGGGGCGGCGGTATTGATGACAAAATCGGCTCCTTCTAAGGCCTGGGGTAAGGAAGGAACCACTTCGAGGCGTAAATCTGCATCGAGTTCCTGAACGTATTTTTGAGCCAGAATCCAGGTTGCGTTGAGGCGCTCTTCGTTAATGTCCATGAGGGTAACAAGCGTTCCCGAGAGCTCCGATGTTTTAGCAAGGTCTCCAACAAGCTGCAAAGCAAAGCGGACGCTTCCTGCCCCGATGATAGCGACTTTCACCTTTTCTCCTCCTTTCATCCCTTCAGCCCCGTTAAGGTTATGCCCTCAACGAAGTAGCGTTGAGCGGCAAGGAATGCCACAACCATAGGAAGAATGGAAACGATGGTGCCGGCCATAAGGAGGTTCCACTGGACGTCTACGTCCCCTCTGAACATGGCAAGGCCAAGCGTGAGCGTTCGTTTTGCGGGCGTGTTCAAAAACACAAGGGGATACAGGTAATTGTTCCACACCGAGAGAAGGGTAAAAATGCCAAGGGTAGCCAAAGCTGGCCTGGAGAGAGGAAGAATGATGCGACAAAATCTCCCCAGATACCCACATCCGTCAAGTATGGCGGCTTCCTCGAGATCTCGAGGTATGGTGAGAAAGAATTGGCGAAGCAGGAAAGTTCCGTACGCTCCCATAAGGCCCCATATTGGGAGGATAAGAGAGGCGTGGGTGTCAATGAGTCGAAAGTTTCGCATGAGGATGAATACGGGAACAAGGGTGATCTGTCCTGGGACCATCATAGTGGCAAGGTAGAGGACGAAGAGGACGTTTTTCCCTGGAAAGCGAAGCCGCGCAAAGGCATAGGCAGCCATGGATGAAGTGGTAAGGACCCCGCCAGTGCAGAGAAAAGAGACTTTCGCGGTGTTCCAGAGATACTCAAGAAGGGGGATGGTCTGGAAGACCTCGAGGTAGTTCCTCCACAGAACTTTTTGGGGAATGATGGAGAAAGGTCGGAGCATAAGCTCAGAGTACGATTTGAGGGATGTGGCAATAACTGGAAGGAATGGACCGAACATAAGGAGTGAGCTTATGCTAAGGATGGCGTACACCACAAAGACTATGCCTGGGGTGTCCCCGTAGAGTTTTCGATTGCGCATTCTCCTCCGTCCCCCTTAGTAATGCACCCAGCGCCTGGAGAAACGAATCTGCAGGAGAGTGAATCCGAGGACGATGAGAAAGAGAACATACGCTATGGCCGATGCGTAGCCCATGCGGAAGAACTGAAAAGCACACCTGTATATGTACTGGACAAGGCTTATGGTAGCCGTTCCTGGTCCTCCCTGGGTGAGGATGGTAGTGACGTCGAAGACCTGGAAAGAGAAAATTACTGACATGGTGGTTACAAAAAAGAGGGCAGGTGAAATCAGCGGTAGGGTGATGTACCGAAACACAACCCATCTTCCTGCACCATCGACTTTAGCTGCGTCGTAGAGTTCTGCAGGGACATCTTGGAGTGCTGCAAGAAAAATAACCATATTGTAACCGACGTCTTTCCAGACAGAGACAACTATGACTGAGGGCATGGCCCACTTTTCAGAGGTGATCCAGGGGACAGGCGAAAGCCCCAGGATCCGGAGAATGTAGTTGATGAACCCGAATTTTGCGTCGTAAAGCCATTGCCACATGAGGGCAGCGGCAACTGAGGAGCACACAACCGGTAAAAAGTATACCGTGCGAAAGGCTTTAACGCCGAAAATCTTCTTGTTGAGTAGCACTGCTATGAAGAGGGCGATGACCACCTTCCCCGGAATACTTCCGAAAGAGAAATACGCGGTGTTTCGAAGGGCGTCGTTGAAGATGGGATCTTGTACGAGGCGTTCGTAATTTTCTGTGCCTGCCCATTTCCTGGTTCCTATGAGGTTCCAATCCTGAAAACTCAAAAGGAGTGCATGTCCAATAGGGTAGATAACGAAAACGCCCACTATGACGAAGCTTGGGAGGATAAAGAGGTACGCCGCCAAAGTTTCCCGCAAATGTCGCATGTTCGGTCCTCCCTCCCAACACAGGGGGCTTAGCCCCCTGTGTTGGGAATTCACTTATCTTTTGGCCTTCATGATGGACTCGATTTCAGGTTTTACAGTGGCAATGGCCTCTTCGGCACTTGCTTGGCCACTCCAGACCTTTTGCAGTGCGGGGATAAGGATTCCCTCGATTTCCAACCAGCCCTTGCGGAGAGGCAAGGTTCTTCCATACTTGGAGGATATGAGTTCAGTAACTTCTTTGATGCTCTTTGGGGGCTTTGTTGGATCAACGTAGAGATCCCAGAGTTCCGGGATTTTTGAGGTAGGCGGGATTCGTTTTGCTTTGGCATAGAGGTAGTCTCCCGGACCTCCAGGTGCCCTCAGGAACTTCAGGAAAGTCCATGCTTCCTCAGGGTACTTTGTAGATATGCTGATGCCCACAGTGTTCGACTTTACCACGGTGGTTTGGGGAACATCCTTGCCCGTCGGCCAATGGATGACGTCAAAGTTCAGCCCCTCTATTTGCTGCATGCTCAGGACCTCTATGGCAGCTGCTTGCCTCATGGCGATTAAGTTTTGGCTGAAGAGCCTTGTCACCGCCTCTTCACTTGGAAGCTCAAAAGGATTGGCGAAGACTCCTTCTTGCATGAACTTGCCAAGTTCATTGAGCCGCGCTAAGGTCTGTGGTTCATCAAGGGTGAATTTTGTTCTGGTAACGTCGAAAAGGTCTCCTCCAGCAGACCATATGAAGGGTAAAATGTACACAATGACGGTGAAAGGAGCTCCAAACGCATACCTTCGCTCAATGCCCGTTCCTCTGGCAATGGAACGAGCGGCTTCCACGAAGTCCTCCCAGGTCCATCCGACCTCGGGTGGCTTGACGCCTGCATCTTCAAACATTTTGATGTTGTAAGCAAAGTACAGTGGAGCTGTTCCCCAGGGAAGGCCATACATTTTCCCATTGTGTGAGCTATCGGGAAGGCCTACTTCGTAGTACAGCCCAAGGTCGATGCCGTCTCTTTGGATGTATTCGTCAATGGGCATGAGCGCTCCTGCGTCCATAAAATCGGCGAAGTAGTAGGAGTCGATGCGCATCACATCTGGTGCAAGACCGCCGGCAATCATTGTCAGGAGTTTGGTATGGTAGTCGGCATATGCCACGGCCACAGGTTCCACCTGGATACGGGGATGCTCTTTGTGAAACTCGTTAAGAATATCCTCTTCAACGCCTATGGCAAGTGGATTTCCCCAAAAAGCGTACTTGATGGTAACCTTTTCCTGGGCCGAAGTAGAAGCAAAAGCTCCAAGGAGAAGCACGCCGACAAGGAGGAACACATACCGTGAGAGCCTCACAACACTTCACCCCCCTTAGGAAGATTTTCAAAAGCATTGTGTTCCACAGCTTGTTCTCCTGTAAAGGGACGAATTTTTCGAAGGGGGTGGACAGTTTTTAGAATTTGTCGTTCCCGAGAGGAAAGATTACGGTGACTGTGGTCTTCCCGCTCTCTTCCTTGACCATAAGCCTGACGGAATTCCCGTAAATGAGAAGGAGGCGACGGTAAGTATTCAAAAGGCCTGCACCATGTTCTGAGGGGGGGATAACGGCCTCTTGTTCCTCCTTGGCGGCGCGCTTAAGCAGGTCTTGAAGCTTTGTAAGCTTTTCCGGTCCAAACCCAGGACCGTCATCGGTAACACTTACCTCAAGGCAGGCGTCGTTGTAGGCAACAACGACATGAATGGTGACCCGGTCAAGGGTTCTCTCTACCCCATGGACAAAGCAGTTTTCCACAAGAGGTTGAATGGTGAGTTTTGGGATGGGCAAAGACAGGAGATCTTCAGGCACAACTTCATTGTACTCGAAGCGATCCCGAAAGCGGAATTTTTGGATAGTGACGTAATTCCTGACGCAGGCAATTTCTTCACGAAGTGGCACGAGGGCTTCGGTGTCTTTAAGGATGTACCGGAGAACTTCGGCAATGGCTTTCACTGCTTTTGGTACCAGCTGGTAATCCCTGGGATTTGCCAGAGAACATAGGCAACTTAGGGCGTTGAATAGAAAGTGTGGGTTCATGTATGTTTGTAGTGCCTGGAATTCGGCCTTTTTGTTCCGGTACTGGAGTTCGCGAAATTGGAGCTCTGTCGAGTAGCTCACAGTGACGGAGAGAACGGCAAGAACCACCGAGAGGAGTGCTGTAACGGTGAGGACCGTCGTTGCTCTCTGGACAGGGACTAAAAGGTTTTTGCTTGGACGTTTTACAGTAACGACCATACCTAAGGTTCTGTCCCGGACGAAAGCTCCTATCCACCTTTCTTTTTCCTCTTCATACAGAAGCGTTCCCCAGTCTTTGTCCGGATGTGCAAGGAAGTAACGTATCAGAGGTCGCCCAGAGTCGTCTCGAAGCCCCGGGACCAGGCGTTTCTCCTCTTCAAGGGGAGAAGCAATAAGGCGTCCTTCTGGGGTGTACACCGTAACTGGCGACCTGTTCCATGCCCAGTTAATGCCGCTTCGTGTTTCATCGGTCACTGCCTGGGCGATGCTTAAGTCCAGTCCTCCAACTCGGATGATGGTATTACCCTGGAGGGAAATACTCACCAGGGTGACCAGAGCTAAGCCTTCTTCGGTTTCCTTAAAAGGCGTACTCATGATGGTCTTTGTCTCGCTCAGGAGAACTCCAGAAAAGGAAGCAGGACGCTTCCCTTGCAGGAAGGCTTGCCAAATTGGGCGACGAGCGATTTCCTGAGGCGATGTGTTGGAAGAGGTGACGATGCGCCCATCCGGGTATACGAGCCACGCTCGTACCACTCCTGCGCTCTCGCTGCGCAGTATATCGAGCTTTCGCGCGAGGGTTTTCATATCGGCGATTTCGGCAGAATTTGAGGCCACGAGGAAATCAAGGCGAGAAGCAATCCGTACTATGGTCCGCCCAAGCTGTTCCGCATAGAGCCTTGCTTCCCAGAGAACCTTTTGTTTGGCCTCTTCGGCAAGCTTTTTTGCGATCGTTGAGGATACAAGGAGCCCGAAAGAGGCTATCCCGATAAGGAGGAGTCCTAAAGTAATGGCAAGCCGGTATCGCAATGGCTTTGGAATGCCCTTAAAAACATGGGATAGCGTCAAGAATTGTGCTTCAGAACGCATACCCCGTTTTCTCCTCCTTTCTCCTCATGGTGAAGAACTCCCTTTTCGCTTTGGTAAGATTTTCTCTACATGCCGCTCATTTCGTTCTGCAAGACAATACAGTACAGGAGCTTCTCAGAAACCTTGGACATCAAAAGGCCTTAGTCCCTTTGCTTTTCCTCTTTATCTCCTCGAGGCAACGCCAGGGAGTTCCAGTGCGGATGTTTTAGAACCCGCGATCCGGAGAGTCTCGGCTTGGAGAATGCTTCAAGGACGCAGGTTAGACACTTCCTGGTAAGATGATCGGTATTTTTCTTTGCTTCTCAATGTGCCTGTCAGGAGGTTTTGTCGCTTCCTGAGTGCGACACAAGGTAGAGTGCGCTCAAATATGGGGCCTCACGAAGTTCTTCTGCCAGAGCTTTTCTGGTGCTTTTGGCGGTATGCTGTCGGTGAGAATCCCGTGGTCTTATGGAAGATACGGGTAAAGTATTTGACATCTTCGTACCCTACTTTTTGGGCGATTTCTTGAACCTGGAGGGAAGTTTCTTGAAGGAGGCATTGAGCGGCTTTCATTCTGAGCCTGGTAACGTACTCTACAAGGCCCTGGCCGGTCCATTTTTTGAAGCTGTAGCTGAGGTAGGAAGGAGCCACCCCTACCTCTTTTGCAAGTTCCCTGAGGGTGATTCTCTTGGTAAAAGTCCGTTGAAGATACCGTATCGTCTCGTCAATATAGTCGGGAAGTGGTGAGGGGTTGTGAGCGTCAGGAAGAAGCAGTTCCTGTACTATCCGATTTCGAATATGTTCTTCAAAAAGGCGACGTCTTTCGTCTTCAGAGCGAATGCTTTGCTCGAGGCGTGCAAAGAGATTCTCAAGGTCCTCCTGGGTGATAGGCTTCAAGAGGTAATCCCAAGCTCCAAGACGCAGCGCTTCTCGCACCAGAGGGAAATCGCTGTATCCGCTGACCACTGCTGCCTTGCCTTCCCATCCTTGCCTTGCCATTTCCCGAAGTAGTGTCAATCCATCCATTTCGGGCATTCGAATATCGATGAGAGCAATCTCCGGCCAGGCGAGGCTGAGGAAGTCCAGAGCTTCCATAGCGCTTGAAGCCCGGGCAACGACTTGGTAAGTCTCAGAGATCCCCTTAATGAGTGACTCAAGGTGGTCCAGGATTGGCTCTTCATCGTCAACAAGCATTATCCGGAGAAATAGTCGTTCCCCATCTTTCTCCCTCCTTAACCTTCATTGAGCCCACCTTTCCCGACCTCGTCACCCCGTCGACACCAGGGCCGACTTCACCTGAACTCCGGGGATACTCCCCAGGCGTCCGGTGAGGGCTCCGAGGGTATCGGTATCGCCATCAACGATAAGGGCGATGACCGAGATGTTCCGTTCCCGGTACGGAATGCCCATGCGGCCAACGATGACGTCACCGAACTCCCCGAGAATTTCGTTTACCCGCTCTGCCTGTTTCTCCCGGTCGGTGACGATAATGCCAATGACCCCAACCCTATTCTTCTTTTCTCCCAGCAAGGCGCACATTGGCTACCTTCAGGACCTCCCGAAGCGCCAGGTAGGTAGTGTACCAGTGGTCAACCTGTGCTTCAAGCTCTGCAATGGGCTCAAAGGTCTTCTCCACCCGGAATGTCCGGGAAAACGCCTCCTCAGGACTTTTGTATACCCCTGCACCGATGCCAGCAAGAAGAGCAGCCCCCTGGCAACTCCCTTCTTTTTCAACGGGAACGATAATGGGTTTTTTCAGAAAAGTGGCTTTAAGGCGCATCCAGAGGGCATTCTGGACCCCGCCCCCAACGTTCACTGCCTGGGTAACCGTGTAGGAGAGCTCTTTTTCCATCCGTTCCCAGATGGTCCTGTACTCTGCGCACAACCCAAAGAGCACGGAGAGGACGAAATCCTCTTGTTCTGTGTCTCCTGAGAGGTTCAGGAAAGCCCCCTTTGCCTCTTCGTATTCCCCTCCAAGGAGGTATGGGAAGAAGAACGGTACATCCCTCCTGCGCACGGGGTCGAGCTCTGCGAAAACCTCGTAGGATTTCCCAAAGAGGCGAAGCGTCCAGTCAACAGCGAATCCGCCGCTATAGATACCTCCCATGGCGTAGTAGAGCGGGAAGACCACGTGGTGGCCGAAGGAAAAGGGTTTCCCTCCGCTATCTCCGGCGAAAGAAGGCGGATGTTCCAGGGGAACCATGAGGGATTCTGTGGTTCCGGTGGAAATGAGCCCCCATCCTTTCTGGAAGACCCCGCATGCTAAGGCAGCGCAGGGGTGGTCATGGCCCCCGGTGACCACGACGACGTCCTCGGGAAGGCCGCACCGTGTAGCGGCCTCATGCCTCAGGCGCCCCAGGGCAACGCCGGAAGGGTAAAGAGGAGCAAGCTGCGCTTTTTGCATTCCTGCAAGGTCGAGGAGTTCCTCCCTCCAGGTGCGGGTGTGCTGGTCAAAGAGCATGGTCCGGGAGGCAAGGGAGTAGTCGAAGGAGAGCTCACCACTCAGCGCAAAGAGCACAAATCCCGACATCGAGGTCCAGAAGCGCACTGCCTTGAAAACCTCTGGCTCATGGCGGCGGTGCCAGAGGAGCTTGTAGAATGAGTACTTGTGGTGGGGGGAGAGCCCTGTGGTCTCGTACACCCAGGATGGGTCAAGGGCCACTGCTTCAGCTTCTTCTTTCGTGCGCTCATCGTACCAGGGGATGCATCGGGTGAGGGGTTCACCACGCTCATTAAGCCCCACCATGACCTCGGCAAAGCTTGAGACGCTTACGGCTTTGACGCTTCTTCGCACGCGCTCGGGAAACCCCGCTATGGCCGCGAAGAGCAGAGTGGTGAGTTCTTTCGGGTCGTAGTAAGGGCCATGGGCATCTGAAAAAAGCGGTGTCTTGAAGCTTGTCTCGGCAAAAGTCTGTCCGTCTTCATCGTACACCTTGAGTTTGGTGTTGGTGGTCCCGATATCGATGCCAAGGAGAAGCGGCATTACCCCCTCACCTCAAGCAGGGCTGCGGTTTTCCCCACCCGGATGATGCAGTGGGTGGGGCACTTCTCGATGCAGAGCCCGCAGAGGGTACATTTTTCCCGGGAGATCACAATCTTTCCGTTTTCGAAGGTGATGGCACCCTCCGGGCAGGTCCGAACACAGACCTGGCACTTGATGCAGCCTTTTGCGCAGACCTTCCGGACCTCTCTGGCTGAATCAAAGGACACACAGGCCACCGTGACCTGTTCTTTCCTGGGGACAAGGGTGAGGATTTTCCGGGGGCATTCGGCCACGCATTTCCCACACCCTGTGCACTTTTCCCAGTTGACAACGGGAAGCCCGCTCTCCGGGTCGATGTGAATGGCCGAAAACGGGCACACCCGGACGCAGTCGCCAAGGCCAAGACACCCGAAACGGCATCCTTTGAAAGACCCGGGGAGGAGGTTTGCCGCCTTACAGCTTGCCACGCCGCTGTACTCAGCGGTCACCTGGGCTACGCCTTTCCCTCCCTGGCAGAGCACCACAGCCCTTTTGACCTCCCAGCTGCTACTTTCCTGCCCGAGGAGGCGGGAGAGTTCTGCCCACGCCTTCGGTCCCCCAACGGGGCAGGCGTTTACCGGTGCTTCTCCTGAAGCGATTTTTTCAGCAAGGCCACTGCAGCCCGGGAAACCGCAGGCGCCGCAGTTTGCCCCAGGGAGCACCCGTTCCACCTCCTGCACAAGGGGGTTCACCGGAACGGCGAATTTTTTGGCAAACCAGGAGAGCATGAGCCCAAAGGCAAGGCCCAGAGCACCAACGAGCACCGTTGGGATGAGAATGTTCATACGACCTTTCCCCCTACTTCACAAGTCCCTTAAAGCCCAGAAAGGCGATGGCTAAAAGGCACGTTGCCACAAAGACAATCGGATACCCCTGCCAGAACTGGGGCACCCGCGCCATGCGCAGGCGTTCCCGGATACCGGCAAGGAGCACCAGGGCCACCGTGAACCCTAAAGCGACGCTTATGCTGTACACCACAACCTGGAGGAGGGTGTACCCGTAGTCCACCCCAAGGAAAGTGACGGCGAGGATAGCGCAGTTTGTGGTGATGAGGGGAAGGTAGATGCCCATGGCCCGGTAGAGGTTGGGGACGTTCTTTTTGAGGAGAATCTCCACAAGCTGTACGAGCGTTGCAATCACGAGGATGAACACCATGATGCGGAGGTACTCAAGCCCCAGGGGGACGAAGATGTAGTTCCAGAGAATCCAGGTCACGATGGAGGCAAGGACCATCACGAAGGTCACGGCCATCCCCATGCCGATGGAGTTTGCGACACTCGAGGACATACCAATATAGGGGCAGAGGCCAATGTAGCGGGCGAGGATGATGTTGTCGACAAAGGCGGCGCTGACGATGATTTTGAAGAGCGTGAGGATTTCGGTACTCATGATTTCACCTTCCTCAGCGACCAGTTAAGGAGCGCGATGTAGATGCCGATGAGGAGGAAGGCTCCAGGGGGCAGAATCATCGCCATCATACCCTGGTAGGCTTTGGGGAACACGGGATGGGAGAGGATTTCTCCGTAACCGAAGAGCTCCCGCACAACGCCGATGGCGGTGATGACGAGGGTGTACCCCACCCCCATTCCCAGAGCGTCGGCCACAGCAAGAAGGGGAGGTTTCCTTGAAGCGAAGGCCTCGGCCCGGGCCATGATGATGCAGTTCACCACAATGAGGGGGATGAAGATACCCATGGCTTTGGAGAGGGGTGGGAGGTACGCTTTCATCACGAGGTCCACGATGGTGGTGAAGGTGGAGATGACCACAATGAAAATGGGGATGCGCACCTCATTGGGGACGAAATTCCGGATAAGGGAGATCACGAGACTCGAGCAGGTCAGAACGAAAATCACTGCAGCCCCCATCCCGAGGCAGTTCTCAACCCGCACCGAAACAGCAAGGACCGAGCACAGCCCAATCATGAGCTTCAGCACCGGGTTTTCTCCCAAAAGCCCGTTCCGGAAGTGGTACCAGAACTCTCGCATCACCGCTTTTCACCTCGCACGATTTCGGCAACCTTCGCGCACGCCCGCGCCACGGCGCGGCTTGAAATGGTGGCGCCACTCACTGCCTGGATGTCCTCCCCCACCCTGAAGGGACTCTCTAAGGATTTCCCCAGAAACTGGGAGAGGAAACCCTCCTCAGCAACGTTTGAACCGAGCCCCGGGGTCTCCTGGTGTTCTAAAACCTTGAGACCAGTGATTTTCCCCTCTTCTGTGTCCACCCCCACAAGGAGCACGATGGGACCGCCGTAACCAGTGCTTGCTACCTTGAGGATCACACCCCGGCGTTCTCCACCGCTTTGCGCCTCGTAGGCTTCGAGGAACTGGATTTCTTTCGATTCGGGGAGGGTCCCAAAGGTCCCAGGGTCAAGGGGGACGAAGGTTTCTGCTTCGGGGAAAACAACCCCGAGGGCTTCTTTGAGCTCTTTCCTCGCCTCTTCGGCGATTTTCTCCTTTGTCACCACGTACACCACAGAGAGCGAGAGAGCAGCAACCACACAAACCACCGTCAGCGCCAGTGCCACACGCAGGATTTTCCTCATGCCTTCTTCACCCCGAATCTCCGCGGTAGCATCCGGTCAAGAAGCGGCACCAGAGCGTTCATGGTGAGGATGCCAAAGGTTACCCCCTCCGGGTACCCTCCAAGCCACCGGATGATGCCCGTTAAGGCGCCTGCGCCAAAGCCAAAAATTATCCTCCCCCGGGGGGTCATGGGGGAAGTGGTGTAGTCGGTGGCCATGAAACATGCTCCCATGACGGCGCCACCGGCAAGAAGGTGGAAGAGGGGGTTCTGTCGTGCCACCAGGGCCACGGCCACAAGCCCCATGCTGTAGAAGAGTGGGATGTCCCACTGGACCACGCCCCGGGCAAGGAGGTACACAAACCCAAGGAGCAGAAGGAGCGCTGAAATCTCTCCAATGCATCCGGGGACAAGTCCCACAAAGAGCCGAAAGAGGAGGTGGGGAGTTTCCCACACGGCAGGATACCCGTAGGCTTTGACGATCCCAAGAGGTGTGGCGCTCGTCACGACATCGACTGGAGTGGCGTACGAGGTCGCCCCAAGGACAAAGGGAGGACGCACGTACCAGGTGGCCATGATTTTCGGCCAGGAGATGAGGAGCACAGCCCGTCCCACAAGGGCCGGGTTGAACACATTCTGTCCAATTCCTCCGAACATCTGCTTTCCAAGGAATATGGCCACACCTCCGCCCACAATGGGGATCCAGAAAGGGCACCCTGGAGGAAGGGAGAGCCCAAGGAGCATTCCCGTAACCACGGCGCTCCAGTCACCCACCGTGAGGGGGCGGCGGAAGGCCAGGCAGTCCAGCGCTTCAAACCCCACGCAGGCAAGAACAGCGAGCACAAGGGGCGGCAGGGCCAGGCGGGGTCCGAAGAACACCGCTCCCCAGATGGCAGCGGGAAGGAGCGCAAAGACCACCTGCTGCATGATCCAGGGGACGGTGACCGGACTTCTCAGGTGCGGTGGGGCAGAGGTGACGAGCTTGAGGTCTTCCACGTCATTTCCCTCCTCGTTTCCGGCGCATCACTTCGAACTTTGCCAGCTTCAAGAGGTGCACCAGGGCAATCCCCGCAGGGCAAACGTACGCACAGGACCCACACTCCACACAGTCAAGGACCCGGTTGTCCTCGGCTTCGGCAAAAAGCCGTTCCTCAGCGAGCCTTCCCAGGAGATACGGCAGAAGGCGCATGGGGCAGTGGGCAACGCACCGCCCGCAGCGAATGCAGGGGTACTCTCGCTTTTTGGGGACGTTCCGGAAAAAGAGGAACCCCGAGGTTCCCTTGATGACGGGAACGGCCAGGGATACCTGGGTGATGCCGGTCATCGGTCCGCCCATGATGATTTTCCGGGGTGGGGCGGTGAACCCTTCGCAGAAGTTCACGAGGTCTTCAAGGAGCATCCCCAGAGGAACCTCAAAGTTCCCCCGCTTTCTCAGGCAGTCCCCAGAGAGCGTAATGACCCGCTCCACAAGGGGAAGACCCGTTCTGGCCATCCGGCCAAGCGCTGCTGCAGTCTGCACGTTGTTCACCACAACGCCCACATCAAGGGGTAGTCCTCCCGGGGGAACCTCGCGGCCCAGGATGGCAAGAATCAGGTGTTTCTCCGAACCCTGGGGGTATTTGGTCCTCAGGGGGACGACCTCCGCGGGGATGGGGAAGTTCCGGAGGAGATTCGCCACGTGGTCAATGCAATCTTTTTTGTTGTCCTCAATGCCGATGTAGGCCCTTTTGGCCCCGCAGGCCCGCACCATAATACGGAGCCCAAGGAGCATCTCTTCAGTGCGCTCCAGCATCACCCGGTGGTCGCAGGTAAGGTAAGGCTCGCATTCGGCCCCATTCAGGATGAAGGAGTCGATGGGTTTCCCCTGGGGTGGGGAGAGCTTCACATGGGTCGGGAAGGCTGCTCCCCCAAGCCCCACAAACCCCCCTTCCCGGACGAAGACTCGCAGGCGCTCCGGTTCGAGGTCCTCGATGGTTTCTGGAAGCGGCTCGTAGCGCTCCTCTTCGCCCTTTCCGTCGTTCTCGATGACGATGGCCTGGAATCTCCCCATCGTCGGATGTGCCCACTCCTCAATCCCGGCAACCCTCCCGCTCAGCGGGGCATGGACCGGTGCAGCCACGAAGGCATCGACGTCGGCAATTTTCTGCCCCCGTTTGACCGTATCTCCCTTTTTCACCAGGGGCTTTAAGGGAGCGCCGGTGTGCTGGATAAGGGGAAGGACAACGCGGGAAGGCTCGGGGACGCGAACAATAGGGAGGTGTGCGGTGTCTTCCTTGTGGTGGGGAAGGAAGACTCCCTGAGGAAAGGTTCGAAGCTTCATCGTTGCGCATCGCCTCCTTTGACGTCCTCCTGCCACACCTCTTCGACGAAGCGAGTGTGGAGATTGCCTTCGAGGAAATCGGGGTGCGAGAGAATCCGGAGGTGGAAGGGAATGGTGGTGGCGATACCCTCGACGAAAAAGGATCGCAAAGCCTCCCGGGAACGGCGAATGGCGAATTCCCGGTTGATATCCCATACGATGAGTTTTGCGATGAGGGAATCGTAATGGGGCGGGACAGTGTAGCCGCTATAGCAGTGAGAGTCCACACGGATTCCCGGACCCCGGGGGATCTCAAACTGCACGATGCGCCCTGGAGAGGGGGCAAAACGTTTCTCGGGGTCTTCAGCGTTGATGCGCATCTCAATGGCGTGGCCCCGCAGGACGATGTCTTCCTGACGGAAGGCGAGTTCCTCTCCCGCTGCCAGGCGAATCTGCTCCCGCACAAGGTCCACCCCGGAGATTTCTTCTGTCACCGGGTGTTCCACCTGGATGCGGGCGTTGAGCTCCATGAAGTAGAAGTTCCCCTCGGGGGTCACCAGGAACTCAAAAGTCCCGCAGGTCACGTACCCCAGGGTCTTCGCTGCCCGGACGGCAGCATCGAGAATCTTCTCGCGGAGGGTAGGGGAAAGACCAGTAGCTGGAGCCTCCTCGAGGATTTTCTGACGACGCCGCTGAAGGGAACACTCCCGCTCTCCAACGTGGATGACGTTGCCATACCGGTCGGCGAGAATCTGCACCTCGATGTGCCGGGCCCGGTCGATGAGCTTTTCGATGTAGAGCTCTTCGTTCCCAAAAGCCGCCTGGGCCTCCCGGCGAGCGCTGTCGAAGGACTTTTTGAGGTCGTCTTCGCTGGCGATCACCCGGATGCCCCGGCCTCCTCCACCCAGGCAGGCCTTGAGGAGGAGGGGATACCCGATGTCCCTGGCAATATCGTGGGCATCGGCGAAGGTCTTTACCGGCTCTAAGGACCCGGGGATTACCGGGACTCCAGCCTCGTGCATGAGGCGTTTGGCCTGGAGTTTGTTCTTCATTTTCCTCAGGACATCAGGTCCTGGACCGATGAAGGCGATACCCCGTTTCTCGAGCTCTTCGGCAAAAGCGGCGTTTTCCGCCAGGAACCCGTATCCCGGGTGCACAGCATCGGCCCCGGTAATTTCACAGGCCCGGACGATTTTGGGGATGTTCAGGTACGTTTCGATTGCTGAGTTCCCTCCCAGGGCAACCTTCTGGTCGACGAAGCGGAGATGGAGGAGATTCGCATCGGGGTCGGAGAACACCCCCACGGTTTTGAGTCCGAGCTCCTTGCAGGCCCGGACGACCCGCAGAGCAATTTCCCCCCGGTTGGCAATGAGGACTTTAGAGAACAAAAAAATCCCCCCTAAACGAGCACTCGCTCCTCGGGATAGACGAGCAGTTCCTTCCGTTCTCGAGCAACACCCATGGCCACCAGGGCGGTGAAAATACCCACTCGCCCAAGGAACATCGTTACAATAATACCAAGCTTCCCCAGGTCTGACAAGTTCGACGTAACTCCCCGGGAGAGTCCCACCGTGCCAAAAGCCGAAACGGCCTCGAAGGCAAGGTCAAGGGAGTTCCCCTTTTCGGTGGCGAAGAGGAACGTGGTGGAAAAGAAGACCAGCCCCAGGCCAAAACAGAACACGGCTAAGGCTCTGCGGACGGTGCTTCGGGCTACCCGCCGGTGGAAAAGCGCCACTCCCTCTTGCCCCCGAAGGGCACTTCGGACAAGGGCCAGAAGGAGCGCCAGGGTGGTGGTTTTCACGCCTCCCCCTGTGCCCCCTGGGGAGGCACCCACGAACATGAGGAACATGAGAAAGAGCGCCGAAACCGGACGGAGACAGGCGATGGGGATGGTGCTGAACCCTGCGGTTCTTGGGGTGACTGCCTGGAAGAGTGCAGCCATGAGCTTTCCCCAGAAGGGGAATGCTCCCAGGGTCGTGGGGTTTGAGGATTCTGTAAGGAGGAGGAAGAGCGTCCCCAGGGCAATGAGGGCGACGGTGGTGGTTACCACCGTTTTGGCGTGTAGAGAACTCAGGCGGCGGTGTTCCACGAGCTCCCGAATCACCACAAATCCGATACCTCCAATCACGATGAGCCCTATAACGGTGAGGTTCACAAGGGGGTCGAGAGCGAAACTCTCGAGGCTATTCGAGAACACTGAGAACCCGGCATTGCAGAAGGCAGACACCGAGTGGAAGAGGGCGGAGAAGAACGCCTGCGGAAGAGAGAAGTGCCGCAGAAAGGCCACAAAAAGCAGGAGAAATCCCACGCCTTCGACCCAGAGAACATACCGCAGAACGTCTAAAACGAAGCGCACCGCTCCTCCGGGGACGTCGAGGCTGAAGGAATCCCGTATGGCCAGGCGATCCCGGTACTCAATGCGACGCCTCAGGGCAAGGGCAAGGAGCGTTGCTACCGTCATATATCCCAACCCTCCGAACTGAATGAGAATGAGAATGATTATCTGGCCCCAGAGGGAAAAGAACGTCCCGGTATCCACAACGACAAGACCCGTGACGCACACTGCAGAGGTGGCAGTGAAGAGGGCGTCGATGAACCGCATGGCGTTCCCTGAAGCCACGGAGAAGGGGAAAAGCAGGAGGACCGTCCCAATGAGGATGAGGGCAGAGAACCCAAAAAGCACTAAAGAAGCTGGGGAAAGCAGAACCAGGCGTCTTCTCAGGCTTTGGAGAAGTGCCAAAAGACTTTCACTGGTCACCCTATCGCCTTCTTATGCGAAGATTCCGAAACGTCGGGCTTCATCGTACATAGCGACGATGTTCTCTGGGGGAACGTCCGGCTGAATGTCGTGCACCGCGCAGAGCACATACCCCTCAGGACCGAGGTCCTCGATGCGGCGGCGAACTTCCCGGCGCACGTCCTCTGTCCCTCCCCGGGGGAGGACGAAGGTCGTGTCGACGGCTCCCCAGAAGCACAGGTCCCTGCCGAAGCGCTCTTTCAGGGCTTTCGTGTCCATGCCCTGAGCAGAAACCTGGATGGGGTTGAGAATATCCACTCCGATTTCGATGAGGTCGGGAATGAAGGGGGCGATACTCCCGCAGGAGTGGTAGAGGAGCTTCGCCCTGGGTGCCATTTTCTTGAGGTTTTTGAAGTACTCCTTGTGGTATGGTTTCACGATGTCCCGGTAGGTCTTCGGGCTCATGATGGTGCTCTCGGCGGTGGCCAAATCGTCGCCCACGAAGATCACGTCGAGGAACTCCCCGCACTCAGCGAGGAACAGCGAGTACCGCTTGAGCTGGTACTCGTACATCTTCTCAAGGAGTGCCGTGGCGAAATCCACGTTGCAGACAAGGTCAACGAGGAAGTTCTCAAACCCCCGCAGGTACCAGCAGGGCTCGAAAATCCCCGTGTCGATCATATCCCCCACAAGGAGGTACTTTCCCTCTTTGGCGAGTGCTTCCGCCCGCTCCCGTACCCCCTCAAGGTTCATGGTCTTTGCAGGGTCCGGCCATTCGTAGTCCTCGAGTTCTTCCAGGGTTTTTCCTGCCAGGGGATGCTCCACCATATCGTAGTAGAGCCCGTCTTCGGGCATCCGGTATTTGATGCCAAATTCGTTGTAGTACGTTCGCTCATCAACCCACCGCTTTTGCGAAAGGGGTTCAGGATGAACGCCCCGGGTATCGATGCCCAGGATTTCGAGGACTTCCTCGTCCACAAAGACGATCTGGAAGTTCTCCATCATGAGGCGGGTTTCCTTCTCAATCCCCAGATAGGCCTTGAGGTTCTCGTAGGCTTTCTTCGTGAGGGTGGTACAGTTCGTCGTCCCAAGGTCCAGAGGAATGCGGTCGGGAACTTCATGGTTCAACGCGCGTAGCGCTCGCTCTCTCGGTGTCATGGCACTCCCTCCAGAGCACGCAACTAAAGAGAATTATACCACACAGGAGCATTTCGGAAAGCTCTTTCGAAAAACGTCCCATATGGTACAATGGAGACTAAAGTCCTGCAGATTTCGTCCGATAGAAATGGAGGGAAGGGGTGTCCTGGTGCTTCTTGTTGCCGGCGGCGAGGAGACCATGAGTCCCAGGGAGCTCGTGCTTGCTGCTTTCGAGGAGGTGGTCTTTCTCCAGGACCTTGTGGCACGAGTAGGGTTGCCCCTTCCGGTGGTGTGGGAGATTGTCCTGAGCCTGGAGAAGGAGGGAAAGGTAACGTACTTCTCCTGGCGAGGGAAAACCGTGATTATGAAAAGGAGGTGAGGCGTATGCCTCAGGAACTGCAGCTTGTGGCCTTTCAGCTTGCTCAGGAAGTGTATGGGGTGGATATCGCCCAGGTCCAGGAAATCATCAGGATGCAGCCCATCACCAAGGTCCCCGGGGCTCCCGACTTCGTTGAAGGGGTGATCAACCTCCGGGGTCGGGTCATTCCGGTTATCGACCTTCGCAAGCGTTTCCGCCTCCCCAAGGGTGAGGAAACCAAATCCACCCGCATCATCGTCGTTGACGTCCCCCCCCACACGGTTGGGATGATTGTGGACAGCGTCGATGAAGTTCTCCGCTTGAGCGAAGACAAGATTGAACCGCCCTCACCCCTTATTGCCTCCATCGACACCGAGTACATCAAGGGGGTGGGGAAGCTCGAAGGGAAACTCCTCATTCTTCTTGACCTTGCCAGGGTTCTGACCAAAGAGGAGAAACACGCCCTTGAAGACCTGAAGGGGACTCTGGAGAAGGCCTAAAGAGCGAGTTTCTGGAGCTCCAGGATTTGCTCGGTTCTCCCGAGGACAATCAGCGTGTCATGGGGCCCAAGGCGAGTGTTGCCCTTGGGGTTGAAGAGGAAGTTCCCTTTTTCTCTATCCCTGATGGCCACAACGAGGACGCCAAACTCCTCCGGGAGGTTGGCCTCTCCGAGGGTCTTCCCGCAAAGAGGCGACTGCGGCTGGATTTCGATTTCCTCGATGGTAAGGTCCAGCGTTTCACTGCGAAGGAGAAGGTCGAGAAAAAACGAGGCATGGGGTCGTAAGGCTGCGGCGGCCAGGCGCAGCGCGCCGATTTTCTGGGGGCAGATAACATAGTCGGCGCCGGCGCGGCGGAGGATTTCCACGGATTCAGGAACAATGGCCCGGGCCACAATCCGAAGGTGAGGATTAAGGTGCCTGGCGGTAAGGGTGATGTAGACGTTCTCCGGATCACTCCCCACAAGAGCCAGAAGCCCCCGGGCCCGCTCGATTCCTGCTTCTTTAAGGATTTCCTCCTGGGTAGCGTCACCCTCAAGGAAGAGAAGGTCAGGATGCAGAAGCATCGCCCGCTCGATTTTCCCCCGGTCTTTCTCGATGACCACATACGGAACGCGGGATCGAACGAAGTACTCCACCACTTCGCTTCCCACCACCCCGCATCCGCAGATGATGAAGTGCCCCTTGATGGTTTTGAGCATCCGCTTCACCTCCTGCCTTCGCCAGTACTCGCCGAATTTCCCTTCAGAAAGCAGCCTCACCAGGGAGGACACACCATACGTCACGGTGAGTACCCCTGACCCCACAATGCCGATGGTGAAGATTCGTCCTGCGGGGCTCAGGGGACGGACCTCCTGGAACCCCACGGTGGTCAGAGTGATGACCGTCATGTAGAGGGCATCGAAGAACGGCCACTTTTCGATAAAGACGTACCCCAGACTTCCGCCAAAGACAAGGGCCAGGATAAGGCCTCCGAGGATGAAGAGTTGCCGGATCATGGCGTGTTCGTTTCCCGCCGGAAACTGAGAGGATCAAAGGGCTCCTCTTCGTCGAAGAGGCTCTCACTTCGCTGGGGTTTATCGAACCCCGAGAAGTTCATGGCCACAAAAAGACTCCCTTCAGGGTCGAAAAACGAGAGCTCCAGGCTGACACAGTCCTCGATGCTCCGGCGCAGGAAGTACCGTTTCTCCGTAAGGGTTCCCTTTTCGGGGGAGTACACCCCCTCGATTCCCAGGGACAATTTCCCGCTTCCTATGCCGATGCCGAAGGTCCAGTCCCGGAAGGCCCCGGCGTTCAGATCGTACCGTCCCCGAAGGCGAAGGAAGCTCTCTTCCACATCCCCCAGGAGGCACTCAAGGGTGAGGGTGGACTCTCCTGTGGGGTCGAAGAAAAAGGGCGATGCCTCCCCTGCTACGAAACGCCACCGGAAGCGGGTCCAGAACTCTGGAGAGAGGTCCTTTTCCCAGAATACTTCTGCGCCCCACCGCATGGTGCGCTCGCCACTCCCAAAGAGCGTTCCCCATCCAAAGACAGTGGCACCGGTGTTTTCCCCCTTCAAAGAGAGGTTCAAGCGGGCATCGAGACGGTTATCCTGCACGGTTTCGGTGGCAAAGTACCCGTAGCTCAGTTTGCCCGAAAGCGCGAGGGAGCTTCCTGCGGACTTTTCAAAGGAGGCTACAATCTGGGGGGAGCGGGAAAGGGTATGCGAGCCGACCTCCTCGTTGTGGGTGCCAAGGAAAGACAGAGAAAAGTCGCCGCTTCGTAGAGTAGCCACCGCTCCGAATGAGTCCTCACCTGAAAAACGGGTATCCCAGAAAGCCCATCCGGTGAAGGAATCCCCCGTAACAATGAGGTCCGTCTGGAGTTTCTGCCCCTTTCGGCTCCCAAGGGTGTACCGGACAAGGAAGAGTGTTTCTGGCGACAGAGCGTACTCGTAGCGGAAACCTGTGTACCACCCTTTCTCCCGGGAAAAACCAAAAGCAGGAAGGAGGAACCCTCCCTCACCGGTGAAGGTTCGGGTGTACCAGGGAATTTCCAGGATTTTCTTCTCCCGAACGTACAGGGCAAGCCCCTTGATGACCACTTTTCCTTCCGGGAACACCGTTGCTTCTTTCGCCCGGAGACTCACAAGGGGCGGCTCTCTCCTGCACCCCGTGCAGAGGATGCCCTCTCCGCGCCAGGTTCCCGCCGTGTACTCCAGGCGTTTCCCCCGAAAGAAGAGCTCCCCCCTTTCCCCAAGGGCGTACGTGAGTGAAGCGTTTTCCACAAACCCCTGACGTCGGGCAAAGGAGTAGTGCAGCACCTCTCCCCGTACCTTCGCGCTTCCCCAGGAGGCCTCAAAGGGAGTATCGACGAAAATCTCAAGTGTGGGGATGGAGAAACGAATGTGTTCGGTGACGAGGACAAAATCCTCCCACGCCACCCTTACTCCCCCCAGGGCCTCAAGGACCTCGCCAGCCTCATCATACAGGAGGGTTGCCGCTTTGATGTGGATGCCCTCCCCGGCAAAGAGGAGGGGTGTCCAAAGGAAAAATAGAGCTACTGTCCACGCTGCCTTTTGAGCTCTTCGAGGCGCTCCTGGACCCTCCTCTCCTCTTCCTCGAGTTGTCTCAGATTCTCTTCAAGTTGCTTTTTCCGGTACTCCAGGTCCTTCAGACGTTCCTCAAGGCGGAGGATTTCCTCTTCAAGAACAGGTTTCCACTCCGGCCGGGAAAAGTCGGGAGGAATGTAGGGGTCATCGAAGCGGAGCTCAACCTCATGGGCAAAGAGCGAGGCTTCGGGAGAGAGTTGGCTCAGGTGGAGCACGATGTACCTGGTTTCAGGAGTGATGAAGGGATTGCCGTCTTTGTCGAAACGGGGGAAGTAGATTTTTCCCGTGAATTCCCGGAGAATCTTTTCCTCAAACCCCTTATCGTAGTCGGCAGGGAAAATCTTGCGGCCTTTGTCGTCCACGAGGTAGGTATTCTGGGCAAAGCGCAGAGGATAAAGAGGAGCTCCCTTGAGTTTCTTCAGGGTGACTTCAAAGACGAGGTACCGGTTAAGGCGCTCTCGCTGGATGAAGTCCCGGTGGTACGCGAGCTCCTCTTCAGAAGAGAGGAGATTCTCCTTGCCGTACTTTGCCACCCAGGCCTGGGTCACCTCTTCGTTCCAGAAAAGGGCCGAAACGGCAAAGCTCTCCCGGACGGTGACCGAACGGGTCCACCGGGCCACCGTATCTTTGTAGATTTTCTCGTAGTCCCTGGTTTCCGCTTTTGCGGCAGAAAACCCAAGACACAGGATACAGAGAGCAAGAAGGACACTCGCGGCTGTGCGTCTCATGGCTCACCTCTCCTTACCATTCTTCAAAGGGTTGCACTTCAATCTCCACCTGAGGAGTCGGGGTGGCCTCAGGGAGAGCCTCCTCGGTTTCGGGGAGTTCCTCAATGCCCTCGCTCTCCTCAGAAATCGAGGGGAGAGGGGTGGCCGACGGGAATGCCTCCTCAGGCTTTTCGAAATGCGGAACCTCTAAGGGTCCTGCGACCTCCCGGTCTTCCGCAACCTCGAGGTAGAACTCTTTCCCCTTTTCCACTCTCGCCGGTTCCCCCTGGACGAAGACTCCGGCAACGGCTCCCACGGGACCGAAAATGGCGAGTCCAGCGATGCTTGCCCCCACCGCGTACGCCAGGGCCTTGTTCTCCTGGATGGCCCGCTCACCCATGGTGAGGGGGATAGGGGTCCCATCGACAGCCTCCACAGTCCCAAAGTCGATTTCAATCCGTCCCGGTCTCCCAAAGGCTCCCCGCCGGCGGACTTTCACGATTCTGCCCTGCCCCCGGGTGTTCTTGGCGATGACCAGCACTCCCTCAATCCGCACGTCCTCCAAAACTACATAGGGCACCGGGTCTCCCGCTTCGTTCCGTTCGGAATTGAGCTCGGTCTCTAAGGCTATTTTGACCAGGGTCTCTTTAGGGACGAGGACGGTGAAGCTCGCGGCCTTCGTGGGGTCCACACAGGTCCGGTAGAGCCGGTCCACCCGAACACCAATGGGGTCGCTGCTTGCCACGCCGAAGATCAGGCGTTCCAGCTCCTCGAGTTCGGCAAGGAGCACACCGCTTTTCGGTGGTTCCGAACGGAGGGTAAGGCGGATGGCCCGCATTTTGAAGGCCAGAGAGGGCTCATCCTTTGTACCATCGAGAATGAAGGCTTTCAGCCGCCCCACCCGTTCCATGAGTGTTCCGGAGAGGGTGTCCCCGGTGAGGTCTCTCTCAATCTTCTCCACCCGGGCGAGAACGCTGCCGCTTTGAGGCATCCCATAGAGGACTTTCTCCATTTCCTCAAGGTCCCGCACGATTGGCGAGACCACCGTTCCCTCCTGGGCATGGGCCAGAGCCACCGAAAAAAGGAATACCCAGAGCACCGTAAAGCCAAAAACCCTTCGCATTATGCGTCACGCTCCTTTGCTGTCCACTCCTCTTCCTGAAGCTCCTCAAAGGCCACCACCCGGTTTCGTCCTCTCTTTTTGGCCTCGTACAGCGCACGGTCTGCCCGGGTGAAGAGGTCTGTAGCACTTCTTGCGTGCTCCCGGCCACAGACACCGCAGGAAACCGTCACCACTTTGGCTATCGGGCTTTTGGGGTGGGGGAAAGACTGTTCCTCAACGTTTTTCCTGAGGCGATCGGCCACCACCAGGCCCTCCTCTTCCCGGGCGCCGAAGCAGAGGACCACGAACTCTTCCCCGCCGAAGCGGGACACGAAATCGCCACCCCGCACAGAGCGCAGGAAGACCTGGGCAAGGGACCGCAAAAGCTCGTCTCCCCTGTGGTGTCCAAGGACGTCGTTGTAGTACTTGAAGTGGTCGATGTCGATGACGATGAGGGCGTAGGGGGTCCCGTAGCGGAGGTGGTTGGCCTCCATCTCTGCAAGGCGCTGGTCAAAGGAACGACGGTTGGGAATACCGGTGAGAGCGTCAAAGAAGGCCAGGTGTTCCAGCTCAGCGGTGAGCTCCTCGAGTTTGCGGTTCTTCTCCTCAAGTTCCCTCAGATACTTCCGCAGCTTCACATGGGTCCTGACCCGGGCTAAAAGTTCTTGAGGGTGGATGGGCTTGACCAGGTAATCGTTCCCTCCCACCTCAAAACTCTTCACTCTGGCGTCCTGCGTTTCGAGGGCGGTAAGGAAGATAATCGGCAGGTGGGCAAGCTCAGGATGCATCCTGAGCTTGCGGCATAACGTGAACCCGTCGATGTCTGGAAGGACGACGTCAAGGAGCAGAACGTCAGTCGTCTCGAGGTCCCTGCAGGCCAGAAGCGCCTGACCGTCGGGAAGGGTCGTTACGGTGAACCCTTCCTGCTCGAGGACGTCTTTCACGAGGTAGCGGATGAACCGGGAGTCGTCGACAACAATAACTTTCCCTTCCGTATCACCCATGCATGGCGCACCTTTCTGTGGAACACCCCGGATATAATGAGAGGGAAGAGAGGGTTTCGTCCTCTTCCTCGCAGCGAACCGTGGCCGTCTCCGGGGTCCATTTGCCGCAGCGGCTGCCCCAGAGGGCTTTCACCCGGTCGTCTTCCTTGAGGACCACAATTTCGCAGGCGTTGGGGCAGTCGGTGCAGATGAAGCTCCGGCTTTTGAAGTTCCGTTCCACAACTGAGAACCCCTGGAAGGCCGTTTCTTGAGGGGCGTATTCCATGGCGAGAATTGCCGCACCCCATGCTCCCATGACGCCGTGTTCTGGAGGGACGATGATGCGCTTTTTCCCTCCGAAGAAATCCCGGAAAGCCTGCACCATTCCCTGGTTAGCAGCCACGCCCCCCTGGAAAACGATGGGATCTTCAATCTCTCGTCCCGAGGCGAGGTTATTGATGAAGTTCCGCACCAGGGCCTCACAGAGCCCTTTCACAATCTCTGCTTTTCCAAAGCCCAGCTGTTGCTTGTGGATCATATCCGATTCGGCGAACACGGTACAGCGCCCCGCAATCCGGACCGACTGCCTGGCCTGGAGGGCGAGTTTCCCGAACTCCTCAATGGGGACGTTGAGGCGAACTGCCTGGTGTTCCAGGAACGACCCGGTTCCGGCAGCACAGACGGTGTTCATGGCAAAGTCCTCGACGACGCCGTTGCGGATAATGATGAGCTTAGAGTCCTGCCCACCGATTTCGAAAACCGTCCGCACGTCGGGAACCCGGGTGATGGCGGCCACGGCATGGGCGGTGATTTCGTTTTTCACGATATCGGCGCCCACAATGACTCCGGCTAAGTGCCGGGCGCTTCCCGTGGTGCCCACACCCCTGATGACCCCTCCCTGGGGCATGTGGTGCTCGATGTAGCGCAGACCCTCTTTCAGGGCGGCGATGGGGTCGCCACTTGTCCTGAGGTAGCAACTTGCCAGGATACGCTTTTCTCTATCCATGAGCACGAATTTTGTGGTCACCGAACCCACATCAACTCCGAGAAAGAGATCCATTCCGCTTCAGCCCCCGTTTTTTCTCCTGTTTTCTCCGCTCGAGAACATCCACAAAGGCCTCCACCCTGGTGACAAGCCCTGCTTCTCCTGAGTGCTCGTCGATGGCCAGGTGGAGCACCGGAAGGTCGAAATCCCGGCTCACCGCCTGGAGCACCCCTTTGGCCACGATCTCTGGCATGCAGGTGAAAGGATACAGGTGCACCACCCCGTCGAAGCCCTCCCGGGCGTAGCGGATGGCGCTCCCCACGCTGTCGATGCCCTCTCCCCCCACGAACCGCTTGAGGTAGGGTTTTGCAAGTTCCCAGGCTTCGAGTTTCTCTCGAGAGCGGGTGAAGGGCCGAAAGGTGTGGAGGACGTACTCCACCGTTGAGACCGAGTTGTGGACGTACACCCCAAGATCACCAAGGAGTTTTTCCACGTTGAAGTTCACCCGCGTCTCCTGGGCGATGTACACCTCCCCAACAATCCCTACCTTCAGGAAGTCTTTTCTCCCATTCCGGGGGAGGGCGTTGAGTTTCTCCAGGGCGCCTGTTTTGAGCGCCTCGAGTTCTCCGAAAGTCTTTACCTGTCGCAGGGCTTCAATGGTTCCATCGATGACCCGGTCGAGTTCCTGGGGGTCCTTCACCTGGCAGCGCAGTGCCCGCCGGTGGGCTTCGAGCTCTTCGGTGAAGCGCAACACCGCAAAGCTCAGGCGGGCAACCCGGACGATTTCAGGCAGAAACAGCCGCCCCCCCGTCATGGCCCGGAGGGCCGAGAGGAACGACCGCATGCCATACCGGGGGTGGTCTAAAAGGACAAACCGCACCCTGTACCCCAAATCTTCAAGGATGATTCGCTGAATCTGCCCGTAGTATCCGAAGCGACATGGCCCCACGCCCCCGACCATGAAGATGGTATCAGCCCCCCGCTCAATCGCCTCGATGAAGTTGCCCAGGGTCACCTTCAGGGGGAAACAGGCATTTTGAGGCGCGAGTTTCACCCCGATTTCGATAGTCTTCTGGGTGATTGGTGGAGGTGGAACGATCTCAATACCCAGACTGGGGTAGAGAATACCCAGGGCCACGTCAAGGTGCAGAAGGTGTGGGAAGGTAGCTCGCATGGTGGGCGTTCCTCCACTCCATCATGTCCACAAAGGCCTCAAGACGCGTCACAAGCCCTGCTTCCCCAGTGTGCTCGTCAATCTCCAGGCGCAGGTACGGGAAGGATCGTTTCTCCCGCTTGATGTACCGCTCGACGACCTCACCAACCAGGGAATCCGGCCCGCATTCGAAAGAGACGAGGTGCACAAAGCCCCGGACGCTTGGGTCTTCCTTTTTGAGGAACGAGAACGCCGTACCCACGATTTCGTTCGAGATAGTCCAGAAACTCGCCTTAGGAAGAATGGCAAGGGCCTTCCGTATGGCCCTTTCGGGGACCATGTCCGGGGTGATCACCGAGTACCCGAGGTCATAGATTTTCCGTACGATGTTCATGTTGATGTAGCTGTCACCAAGGAGGTACGGATGTCCCAGAAGCACAACCCGTTTTTCCCTTTGGGGGAGAACGGGTCGGTGGTCGATGAGATTCTCAGGAAGAAATCCTTCCCGGAGCTTTCTCCGGTACTCCCGGTGGGCCTGTTCTGCACGGTTCAGGGCCCGAACGATTTTCCTGTCATCCCGGGTGAATCGCCGCCCGATGGCCAGAAATCCCTCCCACCATCCCCGGATTCCCCGGTCCCGCATGTTGATTTCCTCGTCGATGATGGCTTCGCTTTTCACCTGAAAGAGATTCCGCACGAGATCAGGAAGCCCCAGGATTTTCGGGCAGTTGTACTCGTTTTTGTGGAAGCTCACCATCCGGGGGATGAAGAGGGCATCGACTTTCCCAAGGAGGGTGTACGCATGCCCGAGGAAAACCTTCACGGGAAAGCAGATTTCCTCAACCCCGTACACAAGGCCATGCTGGATGATGGCCTTGTTCGAGGGTGGGGAAACCACCACTTCCACCCCGAGTTCTTCGAGGAACGTTTTCCAGAGCGCAAAAAAGCGATAGAATAGCAATCCCCGGGGAATGCCGACGCGCATACCTCTTCCTCCCAATGGTGACGCTACTTTATTATACCGTAGAACCAAGAAAAGACAAAAAGACTTCCCGGAGCCTCTCGAGTTCCGCGATGCTCACGCACTCTCTTTCTGAGTGAGCCAGGGCGAGGTCCCCTGCGCCGAAGACCACGCTTGGAACCCCGCGCATGGCAAGATACGTCGCATCGGTCCAGGAGGGCATCCCGGCGTACACCGCCCCCCTTGCGTCGACCTGTTCCAGAGCGCTCCTGAGACGGACGACAACGGGGTTTTCGGGGGCAATGGAAAACGCCGGGTTCGTATCGAGGAATACCACCTGCAGGGGGTACCGCCTGGTCAGGGCTAAGACTCGCTCCTTAACCTCTTCAACACCGTAGGGAGGCGGGAAAGGGAGCGCACATTCGAGCATACAGCGCTCCGGGATAACGTAACTCGACTCGCCCCCCTCGATTTTCCCCAGCATCAGGCGGAGGGGAGGGACGAAGAGGGGATGCCGGGCAAAAGAAGCCACGATATCCTCGCATTCCCGGGCCACCTCCATGGCCAGTGTGATGGCGTTCTGCGCCGCATGAGGATATGCCCCGTGGCCGCTCAAGCCCTCGATGAAGAACCGCACCTCCACGTCCCCGGCCAGGGCCACGCAGAGGCTGAAGCTTGTAGGCTCAAGGACCAGAGCGCCCTCAAAGGGCCTGTGGGGTTCAAAATGCCAGGAGCCTGCTCCTGTGGTTTCTTCCTCAGAGAAGAACACGAGTTCTGCGGGGCTTGTGGTACGCTGCACGGCATCAAGGAGCGCCGCAATCTGCCCCCGGGTATCCAGGACTCCAGCGCCGAAGACAAAGCCATCCCGCACGATGAAATCCCGCTTTCGTCCGGCGTAGTGCACGTCCACATGGGTGGCTATGAGGAACGGCGAGGTCCCCCGCCGGGCGTAGAGGTTCCACTTCCCCGGGTCGTACTCCTGCCAGTGGAGGTCCTCGAACCCGCAGTCCTCAAGAAACGAGGCAATCCACTGGAGCACCGGGAATTCTTCACCGCTTCCTCCGCCCAAAAGAAGGAGTTTCTCCAGAATCTCGAGGAGATACAGAGACCGTCACCTCCTTCACCATGCGGACCCATTTCCCGTACTGGCCGGATTTCTGGAAGCCCCGCCGGAGGTAGAACTGAATGGCGCTGTCGTTTTTCTCTCCCACCCACAGGCCAATCTTCGTCCTCCCGGACCTCTCGAGGTACTCCAGGGCATGGGCGAAAAGGGCGCTCCCAATGCCCCTTCCCTGAAAGTCGGGATCTACAACAAATTCGTGGACCTCCCCGAAGAGTTCCCCGTCCTCCCACCACCGGGAGTGCACGCCGATGAATCCGACGATACGTTCCCCAAGGCGGGCCACGAAGAACCCCTTTGGGTCCCCTCGCCACAGCCAGCGGATGTACCCTTCGATGCGCTGAGGGAGATGGTACCCGTATTCGGGAAGTGCAGCATAGGCTCGCTGGTAGAGGGAGACGAGTGCTGGCATCGCTTCCTCGAGTTCTTTTTCCGTGAGGGTCGTGATGCAGAGCTCCTCCATAAATGATCCACATCACCATTATAGAAAGCCTGCCGGAAAAAGTACACACCCATTTTCATCGGAGGTTCAGGTGTTCACGGAGCCTCCGGGCGATTTCGTTTTCGAAGGCAAAGAGGTACGCCTCGAGGGTTTCTCTGTGGCGGGTGAAAAGGAGCGGAGCTGCATTCCGCACCGCGTTGCGAAGGGATGGTTTTTCCAGGATGCCGGGGAGTTCCCGGTCGGGCACGGCTTCAAGGGCAGAGAGCGCTCCGGGTGCCTCGAGGGCTTCCTGAAGGAGGCGGCGGAGGAAATCGGGATCCTGCAGGGCGATGACCTCAAGGAGTGCGGGGAATCCCGGATGCGCCGAGAAAAGGTAGAGCGATCTCCAGTCTTCCGGGAAAGAAGGTAAGGATTCCGGATCGCGACAGGAGAACCCCAGACGGTATCCACCGATGGTACGGGCAAGGAGGATATGGAAGGAAGGATCATGGTCCCCTTCCGGAATCCCCGGGAACAGGACGTGGAAGTCCACTCCCCGGCGGTGGAGTTCCTCGGCAAGGAAAAAGTGCGCTTCAGGAGGGAGTTTTTCGAAAGATACGCCAAGGTCAAAGGGAATGTCCTGGTTTTCAAGGAACGCGAAAGCTTCCTCCAGGATGTCAAGAAGCGGAAAATAGGCAAAAAGCAATCGCAGGCAGTGCTCTTCAGGGAAGGAGAGCACGAAATCCTGGGAGAAGCGGAAGCTCCGATCACGGTAGCGCTTCCAGGTCTCTTTTTCCCTGGAAGACATGCGGAAGAAAGCCTCTCTAAGTTGCGATTCCTCCCAGGCGAATACCTCCTTCCTCACGTACCCTTCGCCCTCGAGGATGTACACCGTGTACCCCAGAAACGACGCTTCTTTGAAAAACTGCCAGGCTTTTTCCTGAGAAAACACCCCGAACTTCCCCCGTCCTCCTCCTGCAAAGGCACCCCAGAGGGAGGACCGCAAGGCTTTTTCGAGTTCTTCTCTCTTTCCCTCAGCGGTACATGTCCCGGAAAGTGGGAAAACCCCCTTTTCCCAGAGGGCGCCAAAGACCAGGGAGAGGAGCGCAGGGCTCTCCTCCACCACGCCCCAGGACACCTCCCCGCAGAGTGTCGTGGGGGTGAGTTCCGGAATGACATCCCGCAGGCTGCGGGCATTGCCCAGGGTGAAGGGGAAAACGGAGAACCTCTTCCCCTGAAAGTCCAGGGTCACAAGCTTCCCTTCAAAGGGAGGTTCTTCCAGGGAGAGAACGCCAAAATACTGCGCTCCCCGGGATTCGAGGGGGAAAAGCACCCGGTCTTTTCCGGAGAACACAAAAGAACAACGGAGTTCCTGTCCCAGACGTTCGGCAATCTGGCGAATACTCTGCTCCAGTTCCTCAACCATCCTAAAAGGTGAGGTGCTCTATGACCGGAATGCCTTTCTCTTCAAGGATTTTCTTTGCTGTTTCGAGATCCTCCACCCGCAGGACGACATAGGCCCGGTCGCCTTTTGGAGAGACAAAAGCGTAGAGGTATTCAATGGAGATTCCCTGCTGGGTGAGGACTTCTACCACGTCACAGAGTCCCCCGGGGCGGTCCTCCACCCCTACAGCGAGGACCTCGGTGAGCGTGGCGGCAAAATTTTCCTCCTTGAGTCTGGTCACAAGGTCCTCGGGGTGCTCCACGATGAAGCGCAGAACACCGAACTCTGCCGTATCGGCTAAAGACAGGGCTCGCAGGTTAACGTTCCACTCCTTGAGTTTTTTGAGCACCGCGTAGAGACTTCCCGGCCTGTTCTCAAGGAACACTGAAATCTGCTTCATGCCATCCCCTCTTTTTTCCGCAGGTCCACGACCCGTCTGGCTTTCCCTTCACTTCGAGTCAGGGATTTGGGTTCTAAGAGTTTCACCTCACAGTGGATGTTGAGCTCAGCTTTGAGGCGTTCTTCGATCTGCTTTTTGAGGCGCTCCAGGACTTTCACCTCGTCAGAGAAGAACTGGGGTGCCACCTCCACCTGGACCTCGAGAAGATCGAGGTAATTCTCCCGCCGGACCACAATCTGGTAGTGGGGCTCAACACCGTCAAAGCTCAAAAGGACGCTTTCGATTTGAGAAGGATACACGTTCACTCCCCGGATGATGAGCATATCGTCGGTGCGGGATGCCACCCGCTTCATGCGCACGAGTGTCCGGCCACAGGAGCACGGCTCGTACATGAGGGCAGAGAGGTCTCCGGTGCGGTAGCGAATGACCGGGGTACCCTCCTTGGTGAGGGTGGTGAAGACGAGTTCTCCCACCTCCCCTGGAGGCAGGACCTTTCCCGTCTGGGGATCGATGACTTCAGGAAGGAAGTGGTCTTCAGAGATATGGAGGCCACACCGCGCTTCACACTCAAAGGCTACTCCGGGCCCAATGACCTCGCTGAGCCCGTAGATGTCACAGGCCCTGATGGGGAGCTTCCGCTCGATTTCTGCCCGCATTTCCTCCGACCAGGGCTCGGCCCCGAAAATCCCCAGGCGGAGCTTCGTCTTTCCCCAGTCAATGCCGTTTTCCCGGGCGACTTCAGCAAGGTACAGGGCATAAGACGGAGTGCAGCAGAGTACTGAAACCCCGAAATCCCGCATGATCTGGATTTGCCGAAGGGTATTCCCGGTGGACATGGGGACGACAGTAGCGCCGAGTTTCTCTGCTCCGTAGTGAACACCAAGGCCTCCGGTGAAAAGGCCGTACCCAAAGGCCACCTGGATGACGTCTTCGGCTGTGACCCCGCAGCCGCACAGCGTCCGGGCCATGAGCTCAGCCCAGGTATCGATGTCTTTCCTGGTGTAGCCGACGACGGTAGCGGTCCCGGTGGTTCCCGATGAGGAGTGGATGCGGACAATGTTCCGCATGGGCTCGGCAATGGCCCCGAAGGGATATGCCCGCCGGAGATCGTCCTTGGTTGTAAAGGGGAGGTACTTGAGGTCCTCAAGGGAGTGGATGTCGTACACATTCACCCCGGCGTCTTCGAGCTTTTCCCGGTAGTACGGGAGGCTGTGGTATGCCCGGATGAGGACCTTTTTCAGGCGGTTGAGCTGGATTTTCTCCATCTCTTCTCGGGGCAAAAGTTCAAAATATTCGTCCCAGAACGTAGGCGTCACCCCCTTCCTTTTTTCACTGTGTACAATACAATAAAGACAGCGAAAAGGGAAGAGGAGAAAGGCAGGAGTGGGAAGATGCAGGAGCTCCGACTCATCTGGAGAAACGGGAAACTCGTGGACTGGAAGGAAGCAACAACCCACGTTTTGACCCATGCACTCCACTACGGGACGGCGGTTTTTGAGGGTATCCGCTGCTACAAAACACAAAAAGGCCCGGCCATCTTTCGCCTCAAAGAACACGTGCGACGTCTCTTTGACTCTGCCCACATCATCAAAATGAGCATTCCCTACACCCCTCAGGAAATCGAAGAAGCCATTGTGGAGACCGTGCGGGCGAATGAGGTCGAGGAGTGTTACATCCGCCCGGTAGTTTTCCGGGGGTATGGCGAGATGGGGGTGGACCCAAGCCGCTGTGAAGTGGACTGCGCTATTGCTGCCTGGTGCTGGGGAGCCTACATGGGGGATAAAGCCCTGAAGGAAGGAATTCGGGCCAAGATTTCCTCCTATGTCCGCATTTACGCCAACTCCGGTTCTCCCCGGGCCAAAACGAGTGCGAACTACCTCAATTCTGCCCTGGCGAAACTCGAGGCCAAAGAACTCGGGTACGACGAGGCTATTCTCCTTGATGCCCATGGCTTTGTGGCGGAAGGGAGTGGAGAGAATATCTTCTACGTGAAGGACGGCGTCCTCTACACGCCGCACCCCTACTCCATCCTCCTTGGGATCACGCGCGACACGGTCATGCGCCTTGCCGAGGACCTTGGAATCCCCGTGCGGGAGACCCTCTGTACCCGGGATGACCTCTACCTTGCGGATGAGGCCTTCTTCACGGGCACTGCTGCAGAAATCACGCCCATCGTGGAGATTGACGGGCGGAGGATTGGCGAGGGGAAGCCCGGGCCTGTCACCCGGAGACTCCAGGAGGTGTTCTTCCGGGTGGTTCGAGGGGATGAAGAGAAGTACGAACACTGGTTGACCTATGTCAACCCGTAGAGAGGAGGAAGGCATATGTGCTACGTGGGACCGCTTTCGGGAGCCATCATCACCTCGATTCTCTGGAAGCGGACAAAAAGCCTCAGGATGTTCTGGCTCAACCTGCTCTTCTGGGGAGGGGCGCTCTTTGGGGTCATCGACCACCTTCTGAACGGCGAGCTCTTCCTCATTTCGGAGGATATCTCCCGAGACCTCTTCATCGGTGGCGTGATCACCGGGGCCATCCTTGCCGCATGGGGTGGCGTGCTGTACCTTGTCCGGAAACGCCCTGAGCTTTTGAAGACCCTCTCATCTTGAAGGCTTTCCTGCCCCGGAAGTCCGGGGCAGGAACACCCCTTTTACCATGGCTTTTCTCCTTTTTCTCTTTCATTTCTTTGTTGACTGGGCGAGTTCTTTTCCGGCGCCGCTTGGTCCGTATTTTGTGGAACACTACCACCTGAGCACGAAGACGGTATCTATGGCCATCACGGCTTTGGGGTTCCTCGGGTCGCTCACCCAGCCCCTTTTTGCCCTCTGGGCCGGGAGGATGAGTAACCACCTCCTGAGCCTCTATCTCTCCCTCTCCGGTGTTGCCCTGGCGCTTTCGCTTTTCGCTTTGCCACTCTCTTTTGTCTTGCTTTTCGGCGCCTTTCTTTTGCTTTTCCTCGCGAATGCCTCTTTCCATCCCGTGGGGGCGGCACTTTCGGGGATGCGGGGGAACGCCTCCGGGGTGGCGTTTTTCACCGCCGGGGGCATTGCGGGGGGAGCCGTGGGGCCGCTTTTCATCACCTGGTTTGCCTCTCGCTTTTCCCTTTCTGCCATCGTCTGGGTAGTTCTTTTGCTGTGGGGGCTTTTGAGTTTTGGTTTCTGGAGGTTCAGAGGGATCAGCCTCCATGTCCCCCACGCTGAGTTTTCCTGGCGCCTTTTCCGGATGCTCTTTTCGGTGTTTCTCCTTGTGGGCATTCGCACCTTTTTTATATCCCTTTTTCACACCTTCCTCCCCCTCTACGTGGCGACCTTTGCGTCTTTTGTCCTTGGGGGGATGCTTCTGTCCTTTGGGGTGCTTGTGGGGTTTTTCGCCAATTTCCTCGGTGTGCGTCTTGCCCGGGTTTTCCCCATCTGGGTAGTGAACTTTCTCTCCTTCATCGGTCTTGGGGTGGGACTCTTCTTCCTTCCGGTGATGCGGAGTATCCCTGGACTTTTCCTCCTCTCACTCAGCGCCGACTTTTCAGCTTTTCTCACCATGAGCGTCAACGTCCACGAGGCTCAGGAAATCCTTCCAGAACACCGGGTTTTCGCTTCTTCGGTGGCCATGGGGCTTGCCTGGTCCTTTGGCAATCTCCTGAGTTTCCTTTTTGCCAGTGCTTTTGGGGATAGCGTTGCGTTCGTGCTCAGGACAGTGGGTGTCCTGGGAATGGTGGTGGCTCTCTTTCTTCTTTTTGTGCGTCCTCTCCACGCAGAAAAGGGGTGATGGGGATGCTGCGGCGGTTTCTTCTTGGGCTTTTACTGATTTTTGGTTTTGGCATGCTGGCTTATGCCGGGGAGTTTTCTGAGCTTCGGGGTGTCTGGATTGACGTGCGGAGTATTCCGGGGGATGAAGCGGGTGTACGGCACATGGTGGAGCGGCTTTCCCGGGCACACTTCAACGCCCTCTTTGTGGAATCCTTCTACCGGGGGGAGACCATCTACCCTTCGGAGTTCCTTGAAAGTGCCGGCCTTTCCGCACAGATGGAGCATTTCAGGCGTCCTGGGTTTGACCCCCTCAGGGTGTTCATCGAGGAGGCCCATCGGCGCAACATGCAGGTTCACGCCTGGTTCCATATGTTCTACGTAGGGCTTGATGCGCCGGGACCCGTGCTTTCGACTTTTCCCCAGTGGGCGGCCCGGAACCGGGATGGGTCGTCCGGGTACACCCAGGGGGGCAAGCGGTTCTTTTTCGTGTGCCCCCTGCATGAGGGGGTACTCGAGTTTTATCGGGGACTTCTTGGGGAGGTTGTGGAACGCTACGACCTTGACGGGGTACACCTCGATTACTTCCGTTTCCCTGACCCCACCATCGCCGATACCTGTTACTGTGAAGCCTGCCGTCAGGCGTTCCGGAGAGTGAAAGGGTTCGACCCCCTTGCCCTTGATCCGGTGGAAGACTTCGAGGCTTACCGGGAATGGGTGGCCTTCAGAGCAAGGGAACTTTCGGACTTTGCCGCTTCCCTTTCGGCACACCTCCGCCGCCTCCGGCCAGAACTCCTTCTTTCCTGTGCGGTGAAACCCTTTGGCTTTCCCCTTGAAGGGTATCCGGGGTTTTTGCAGGACTGGCCCACCTGGGGAAGGAAAGGGATTTTCGATTTCCTCGTCCCCATGACCTACAGTTCCCGACCGCAGGAATTCGAGGGAATGCTGCGCTTTGTTCGGACGTTCCTGCGGGGGGTCCCGTTCTGTGCAGGGGTGTGGTGCATGGGGATGGATGCGGCCACCGTTTTCGAGGAAATCCAGAGAGCTCGAGAGCACACTCCCTGTGGCGTTGTCCTTTTCGCCTATCCCTACCTTGGAGACGACCTTCTTGCTGCCCTTTCCCGGGATGCTTTCGCCACTTTTTCTCCACCTCCTGGAAAGGAAGATTTCCCTCGCCTCGTCTTTTCGCCCCTTGATCCTCAGGATTTCCTTGAAAAACGCCGGACCATAAGGGCAAAGAGGGTGGACGCGCCCTGTGTGGTGGACGGGGTACTTGAGGAACTCTGGCGGGAAGCGGACTGGCAGGGAGATTTTACCCTCATCGTGGGAGGGAAGCCCTCCCGGGACACGAAAATCGCCGTTCTTTACGATGAGGAATGCCTCTATGTGGCCTTTGTCCTCTGGGGGGCATCGCGCGAGGGGAAAATCACCCGGCGCGACGGCCCGGTGTTCTACGACGACTCGGTGGAACTCTTCCTCGACCCCTGGGCAAGCCGGAGCTTCTTCTTCCAGTTTGCAGCGAACTTCCTCGGGACGCAGTACGACGGCTCTTCCTTCCTGGGAGCCCGTTTTGATGGAACCTGGCAGGTGGGCGTGGCAGAGGTGGTGGGGGCAACGGTTGTGGAGATGGCCATACCCTTCAAAACGCTTGGCCGGGGTACTCCCCGGGTGGGGGAGTGCTTCGGGGTGAACTTTTGCCGGAATGACCTGACGCAGGGAGAATTCTCCACCTGGACGGAGGTACCCGGAATCTACGGGGCCTCGTTCTTTTTCGGAACCCTGGAATTTGGGCCCTAAGAAACACCTATAGGGGAGCCGCCTCTCTGCGGGAAGGCAGCCCCCCTATAGGTGCAAGGAGGGGATTTTCGCTCGTCAGAAACCTTTTTCTGAACTCCAGGAAGTAATTATAGAGGGTTTCCCTCACCTGTCAAGGGGGTGGGGGAGGAATTTTTTAAAAAATTTTGGAAAGCATCCGGTGACCGAAGAAATCAGGTTTCTCTGGCCTTCCGGAGCGTGCCTCGTCCTCCCCTTGTTTTAGGTATTTTAGTATGGTAGCATACAATAAGAAAGGAGCTGGTTCCGCATGCGTGTTATCGCCTTTGGAGAGGTTCTCCTTCGCCTCACTCCTCCAGGATTTACCCGTATTGTCCAGGCCGAGACCTTTGAGGTCACCTATGGTGGTGCTGAGGCCAATGTGTGCGCCTTCCTCGCTCAGATGGGCATTCCAGCGTCTCTTGTGACCAGGCTCCCCCTGAATCCCCTTGGGGATGCGGCGCTCTGGCATCTCCGCCGTTTTGGCGTGGGCACAGAGTACATCGTGCGGGGTGGCGAGCGGATTGGTATGTACTTTTTCGAGCGCGGGGTCTCGCAGCGTCCTGGAAGGGTCATCTATGACCGGAAGCATTCAAGCTTTGCCTGTGCCAAGAGAGGAGAATTCTCCTGGGAAAGCATTCTTGAAGGAGCCTCGTGGCTGCATTCCTCAGGGATTACTCCCGCTTTGGGAGGAGAACTGCCTGGGGTCCTCGAAGAGGCTTTCCGTACGGCCAGAAAACTTGGCGTGACTGTGAGTTTTGACCTGAATTACCGGGAAACGCTCTGGGGTCCGGAAACGGCAAGAGCCACCCTCTCTCCCCTGATGCCGTATGTTGATGTTTTCGTGGGCAACGAACACCAGGTGAGGGAGGTCTTTGGTTTTTCCTGTAATGGGGAGCGACGGGAGTACCTTCCTCGCCTTGCCCGGGAACTCCACGAGCGTTTCGGCGTGAAGACCGTTGCCCTGACCTTTCGGGAGGGGAGTCTTGCGCATCTGAGTCGAATTGGCGCCATGCTCTCCAGCGGGGAAACCACCTGGTTTTCGCGAATGTACGAAGTGGCCGTTGTTGAGAGCATCGGTGCCGGGGACTGCTTCACCGGAGGGCTGATATTCGGAATGCTCCGGGGGTTTCCTCCCGGAGAGTGCCTTGAGTTCGCCGTTGCCGCGTACTGTCTCAAACACACCGTTCCCGGGGACTTCGGCGTTCTGAGCTTCGAAGAAATCCAGCATCTTGCCCTGGGAATGTTCTCCCCTGTGACCAGGCGATAGGAGGTGGGCAGCAATGTGGAAGGTGGTTTTTCGCTGGTTTGGCGAAGGGCACGATCCAGTTCCTCTTGAGTACATCCGCCAGATTCCGGGAGTTGAGGGTATCGTCAGCATGCTCATTGATGTGCCCACAGGGGAGGTCTGGCCGAAAGAACGAATTCTTGCCCTCAAAAAGACCATAGAACGGCACGGTCTCACCTTTGAGGTTGTGGAGAGCGTCAATGTCCATGAGGACATCAAGCTCGGCCTGCCGTCTAAGGACCGGTACATTGAGAACTACAGGACAACACTCCAGCATCTTGCAGAGGCGGGAGTTCGGGTAGTGGTCTACAACTTCATGCCCATGTTCGACTGGGTGCGGACGGACCTCTGGAAAGTGCTTCCCGACGGCTCGAAAACCATGGCGTACGACCATCGGGTGCTTGCCGGTCTTTCGCCCCGGGAAATCATCGACCGGATGAAGCGTGATGGCCGTTCCTTTGCCCTCCCCGGCTGGGAGTGGGAACGCCTGGAAGAGATTGAACGCCTTTTCGCGCTCTACGAGAGTATGGACGAGGAAAGACTCTTTGCGAATCTCGTGGACTTTCTGAAAGCGGTTGTTCCGCTGTGTGAGGAGCTTGGGATTTTCCTTGCCATCCATCCCGATGACCCCCCATTCAGTGTTTTTGGACTTCCCAGAATTGTGACCAGCAAAAAGCAGATTCTGCGCCTGCTTGAAGCTGTGGACAGTCTGGCGAATGGCCTTGCCCTCTGCACCGGGTCCCTCGGGGTTCTCGAAAACAATGACATCCCTGACATGATTCGGACCTTTGGGAGGATGGGCCGGCTGCATTTCGTGCACCTCAGGAACCTGAAGAGAACTGGGGATCGGTCGTTCCACGAGGTCGCCCATCCCTCCTTCTGCGGATCTCTGGATATGTTCGCCATTGTGGAGGCCTTAGTGGAAATTGGATACAGCGGCTATATGCGACCGGACCACGGACGGATGATCTGGGGGGAGGAGGGGCGTCCGGGATACGGCCTCTATGACCGGGCCCTGGGCATTGCCTATCTTCTGGGGCTTTGGGAGGGGGTGGAGCGAATGCGTGGGGAGGTCTCTCGAAGCAGGGAGGAGTTCATGGTGGCCTCTTCCGGGAATCCGTGAGCCGGGGTGCCGGTTTTTGTTTGACCCTTCGAATGGGAAATGGTATAATGAATCATCCTTAACGAAAGGAGGGGCGAGGATGCGAAGGATTTTACCCCTGATTCTGACTCTCCTGGTAGTATCCGCTCTGGTGGCCACAGGGTGCGGTGGAACAGGTGGAACTCAGCCGCCTGGTCCAGTTCAGCCAGCGATGTGCACGCTTCGGGTTCAGTCGACTTCTCCATACGTGTGGGGATACGTCTGGGTGAACGGGATGAACACGGGTGTATACCTGGATCCCATGGGTGTAGCACAGGTGGGTCAGTATCCCTGCGGCCAGCAGGTGAGCGTGCAGATTGTCGACGAATTCGGTCAGTTCAGTCACATTGAAGTCGTCACCATGGTTAGCCCGGTGACAACACTGAACTTCTCCTGGTGGTAATATATAATGTGAGGTGAGAAGGCGCCGGGGTGGAAGATCCACCCCGGGTTCTGACGTTGTGCTTTTCCCCTTCCCGTTCTTCCTCCAGATTCTCTGTTTTGTGCTCAGGAGAGGAGCTTTCTGTGGCCTCCTGCGCCCTTTCTCAGGATGGTCCTGATGGACATGAAGGGGCCCCACGTAACCCCGTTTCTGGAGGACTCTTTCTGCTTTTCCCAGCCTTTTGCTTGGCCCCTGACCGGTACAGAGGACAATGTCGTCGACCTCCGGTGGTGCAAAAACCCCCGGAGATCGACGACACTTCAAAAAAAACCCTCTAACCCGCTTGACAGAGGGGAAAACTTGTGCTTTCATTAACATAAAGCGTACCTTGACAGGTGAACGTGGTCTTTTCAGAAATCCTTATTTAAAGCCCACAAAACGGGTTTGTAGCCTACCTATGAGGGATTGAAACCCACCCCCTCGAGCCACATAATCCTCCCAAGCAGCTGTTTGTAGCCTACCTATGAGGGATTGAAACGGAGTTGCATACGATGCTTATTGCTGGGGGCGAATCGTTTGTAGCCTACCTATGAGGGATTGAAACATGGTTTTCTCAACAGTCCTGGCTCGCTCGCAAATTGGTTTGTAGCCTACCTATGAGGGATTGAAACCTTCCACAATGTACTTGTAGACGAATTCGTACAACTGTTTGTAGCCTACCTATGAGGGATTGAAACTACTTTTTGTCCTTGAATCAAACCTTGGAAGCAAGGGTTTGTAGCCTACCTATGAGGGATTGAAACAAGCTTCTCACGTTCGCTGCTGGGTTCTCAGGATCAAGTTTGTAGCCTACCTATGAGGGATTGAAACTCGTTGTCGGTGTCGTAGACCGACCTCAGCATCGCGTGTTTGTAGCCTACCTATGAGGGATTGAAACGGATTTCCTGCGCAGAGCTAAACATCGCTCACTTCCCGTTTGTAGCCTACCTATGAGGGATTGAAACCCGGGCGCCTTCGCCACTACGGCTCGCTCATATTTCGTTTGTAGCCTACCTATGAGGGATTGAAACAGCTCGCTGATGGTCACAAGCGCCAGAACAGCGAGGGTTTGTAGCCTACCTATGAGGGATTCAACGTGCTTTCCTTTTCGTCTTCTTGTCTTGTCCCTCCCCGAATCTCTTCTTTTCTCGCGGTATATGGAAGTTGCTTCTTGACGCCTCCTTTAAAGAATGCTAACATGGTAGCATACAAAAGAGGGGAGGTAAGAGTATGCGCCGTTTTTCCCTTATCTTCCTCGTGGTGCTCCTTGGGGTTTTTGGGGTGTGTCTCCTCGGTGCGGAGGCCAAAATCGTCTGGAAGTTCGGACATCTGGTGAACGAGGAACACATGTGGCACCGCACTGCGGTAAAATTCGCTGAACTCGTGAAGGAAAAGACGAACGGCGAAATCGAGATTGTGATTTACCCCAATGAACAGCTGGGGAAGGAAATCGAGGTCCTCACCATGATTCAGGCTGGTACCGCAGACCTCACCATTTCTGGAGAATCCATGCAGAACTGGGCACCCAAGGCCGCGCTCATTGCTGCACCCTATGCCTTTAAATCCATCGACCACATGGTGAAGGCCATAAATAGTGACATTGGCCATGAGATTCGCCAGGAAATCATTGAGAAAGTCGGCGTGATTCCCCTCTACTACCACATCCGGGCACCGCGGAATCTCACCTCCAACAAACCCATCCACAAACCAGAAGATGTACGGGGGCTCCGGCTTCGTCTGCCCAACGTTCCGCTCTTTGTAGAGGCCTGGAAGGCGGTAGGGGCAAGCCCACAGGTTATGGCCTTCAGCGAGGTCTTCACTGCCCTGCAGCAGGGAGTTATTGACGCCCAGGAAAACCCTTACGACCTCATCTACAACGCCAGTTTCTACGAGGTTCAGAAGTACGTGAACGAGACCGAGCATGTCATCGGCTGGGTCTGGGTGGTTCTGGGGAAAAAGCAGTTTGAATCCCTTCCCAAAAATCTCCAGGATGCTGTTCTCGAAGCAGCCCGGGAAGCCCAGCAGTATGCGGATCTCCTCTTCTGGCAGGAAATCCCCACGTTTAAGCAGAAGCTCGTCGAAAAGGGCATGGTTATCAACTCTGAGGTGGATAAGGAGGCCTTCCGGAAGATTATGTCTGAGGCCGTAGAAAAGGTTCTCACCCCTGAGCAGGCAGCCCTCTACAGGCGCATCCAGGAGCTTGAGTAGGAATCCGGGTGGTGGGGGATGGCACGTGGGAAGCCTCGGCAGTTTCCTGCCGGGGCTTTCTTTTTTGGAGGGAGTGCAATGGAAAAGCGGGATCCTCTCGAGGCGATTCTGGCCACAGGAATGATGGTGGCCTTTATGGCACTCGTTGGCGTGGTGATGCTGAGCGTTATCACAAGGTTTTTCCTCCCCTTCATCGTGTTCTCCTGGACTGAGGAGACCTCGAGGTTCCTCTTTGTATGGGCCGTGGCTCTTGGAGCTCCCTGCGCACTGAAGCGAGGGGAGTTTGTGAGCGTCGATTTCCTGATCCGCCGTTTTCCCGAGAAAGCGGCAAGGGGCTTTCAGGCCGCCTTCAGCTTCATCACAGGAGGGTTCTTCCTTGTGGTTTTCTGGTACAGCCTCCAGTTTGCCCGGCTTGGGCTTTTGCAGATGTCGCCAACCATGCGTATTCCCATGGTCTTCGCCTATGCCAGCATGGTTGTCGTTTCCTTTTTTCTTGCCCTTTACGCTTTTCGACAAGGGGTTCTTGTTTTCAGAAAGAGGAGTGATGCCAGGTGATGGCGCTTTTGCTCTTTCTCTCCTTTGTGGTCCTTTTGCTTTTGGGGTTCCCCGTGGCCTTTTCTCTGGGGGTTTCTTCGCTATTCTACCTCCTCGTTAAAGGCATTCCTCTAAGCATCATTCCACAGAAGATGTACTCGGGAATTGATTCCTTTGTCCTTCTCTGCATCCCTGCTTTCATCGTGGCAGGGAATCTCATGAATACGGCGGGGATAACACGGCGTATCATCAATTTCTCCAACGCCATTGTGGGGCATATTCGCGGGGGACTGGCTCTGGCCAATGTGGCGGCCTCCATGATTTTTGCCGGAATATCGGGAACGGCACTTGCTGATACCGCGAGCATCGGGGCAATTCTCATCCCGGCGATGAAGGAAGAAGGGTACGATGCCGACTTTTCCGCGGCAGTTACAGCCTCGTCTTCCACCGTTGGTCCTATCATCCCTCCAAGCGTTCCCATGATTATCGTGGGGACCCTCACGGGGCTATCCGTCACGCGTCTTTTCCTGGCCGGGGCCATCCCTGGAGTGATTCTTGGATTTTCCCTTATGGCCATCACCTACTACCTCTCGGTGAAAAGGAACTATCCGAAAGAGGAACGACTTTCCCTTCGGGCCGTCTTCAGGACGTTTCTTGACGCTTCCTGGGCTCTGGGAATGGTTGTCCTTATTCTTGTGGGCATTCTTGGGGGGATTTTCACGCCCACCGAAGCTTCAGTTGTGGCCGTGGTGTATGCTCTTCTTGTGGGGACTCTGGTGTACCGGGAGCTCAAACCCGGCGATATCCCCAGGATTGTCGTAGAGTCGGTCCGGATGACGACTTCGGTAATGGTGCTTGTGGGTCTGGCCCGCCTTTTTGCCTGGATTATCACCACCGAGAGAATTCCCCAGCTTGTAGCTCAGGGGATTCTGAGCATTTCTACCAATCCCTTTGTGGTTATCCTCCTCATTAACGCCATTCTCCTCTTTGTAGGTTGTTTCATGGAGACGGTGGCGGCGCTTGTGATTTTTGTCCCGGTTCTTCTTCCCGTAGCCATGAAGATTGGCATGGACCCCATTCATTTTGCCGTCATGGTGGTTTTGAATCTCATCATCGGTTTGACCACACCTCCGGTGGGAGTGTGCCTTTTCGTGGCGGCAAACATCGCCAGAATTTCCCTGGGAGACCTGGTGAGGGCCAACGTCCCTTTCTTCCTCGTCCTTCTTGCGGTATTGTTCCTTGTGAGCTACTGCCCTCCACTGAGTCTGGCGCTGCCGGGTCTTTTGCGTTAGGAGGTGAGAGGATGAAGGCCGTGGTGGTGCCCCGGCCAGGGGTGCTTACGGTGGAAGAGCGGGAGGTTCCCCGTCTCGAGCAAGAAGACGGGGTTCTTGTGCGGGTGCGGGCAGGGGGAATCTGTGGCTCAGACCTCCACATCTACCACGGAACCTCCCCGGTGGCCACGTATCCCCGGGTCATCGGGCATGAGTTTGTGGGAGAGGTTGTGGAAATCGGCCGGAAAGTCACGAGGGTGAAACGAGGTGACCGTGTGGTCGTGGAGCCCATAATGTACTGCGGGCAATGTTACCCCTGCCGTACTGGTCGACCCAATGTGTGCGAGCGCCTTGAAGTCCTGGGGGTACACAGAGATGGGGGATTTCAGGAATATGTGGTGGTCCCGGAGAGGAATCTCCATCCCTTTTCGGGAGATCTCTCCTGGGAAGAAGCCGCACTCATTGAGCCTTTCACCATTGCTGCGCAGGTGGCCGATCGGGGAATGGTGCAGGAGGGAGACAGGGTCCTGATCCTTGGAGCAGGACCGATAGGTTTGTGCATCCTTGCGTACCTGAGTCTTATTGGGGCTTTGTGCGGAGTGGCCGACATCATCCCGGAACGCCTGGAGCGAGCCAGAGAACTCGGTGCGGCATTCGTCGTCAATACAAAGGCTTCAAGTCTCGAAGACGAAGTACTGCACCACTTCCCGGATGGTGCTAACGTGGTCATCGATGCCGTGGGTCTTCCCGAGACCTTCGAGCGGGCAGTTCGACTCGTTTCCCGGGCCGGGAGGGTTGTTGTTCTGGGGTTCCATACGACTCCCTCTGCTATTCCTCAGGCCCTGGTGACCTTGCGGGAACTCACCATTGTGGGGTCGAGGCTTCAGGCGCACAAGTTCCCCCGAGTGGTGGAGCTTTTTGAAAAGAAACAGCTTCACTCCCGAAAGCTCATCAGCCACGTCTTTCCCCTTTTGGAGGTGCACAGAGCCTTTGCACTCCTTGAGCATTACCCTGAAGCAACGTGCAAGGTTGTGCTCACAATGTAAGCGGAGGTGAGAGGATGTTCGATTTTACCGGAAAGGTTGCGGTGGTCACCGGTGGCGGTGGGGTGCTCTGCAGTGCCTTTTCGAAGGCACTGGCCGCCCATGGAGCGAAAGTGGCAGTTCTGGACCTGAATTTCGCAGCCGCTCAAAAGGTGGCCGAGGAAATCCGGGGAGCCGGTGGAGTGGCCCAGGCTGTGGAGTGCAATGTCCTTGACCGGGACAGTGTCCTCCAGGCGGCTTCGAAGGTTCGGGAAGTTCTCGGGGTGTGCGACATCCTCATCAACGGGGCGGGAGGGAATCACCCCAGGGGAACGCTCCCGAAAGAGTTTTTCGAGCCTGCTGACCTTGCACAGGGAGAGACAACTTTCTTTGATCTTGACCCTGAAGGATTTCGCTTTGTTTTCGACCTCAATCTCCTCGGAACTGTTATCCCCACTCAGGTCTTTGGAAAGGACATGGTCCGGAAAGGCAGGGGGGTCATCATCAACATTGCTTCCATGGCCTCTTTTCGGGCCATCACCAGGGTTCCGGCCTATGCCGCAGCGAAAGCCGCAGTGGCGAATTTCACCCAGTGGCTCGCCGTATACCTGGGGAAGACAGGGGTTCGGGTCAATGCCATTGCTCCAGGCTTTTTCCTCACCCAGCAGAATTACCGCCTCCTTGTGGCTGAAGACGGGTCGCTGACTCCCCGGGCGCAGAAGATTCTCGCCCACACCCCCATGGGGAGACTCGGGAAACCGGAAGAGCTCCTGGGAACGCTCCTGTGGCTCTGTGACGACGAGGCTTCCGGTTTTGTTACCGGTGCTGTTATTCCCGTGGATGGAGGATTCCTGGCGTACGCTGGCGTGTGACGGTTGACATGAGTATGTGTGCATGGTAGTATACAACAAAGAGGAGGGAGAGTGTGGAACTCCTTTCTGTACCCCGCAGGGGGTCTTCTGCTCGTGAATATGTGTACGAGGCGTTGAAAAAGAACATCATCCTGCTCCACTTGAAACCTGGCCAGAGCATTACGGAACAGGAAATTGCCGAGAAGTTCTCCGTGAGCCGAACCCCAGTCCGGGAGGCCTTCATCCGGCTTGCTCAGGAGGGCCTTCTTGAGACCTTTCCCCAGCGGGGAACGGTGGTTTCCCTCATCGACCTTGAGCGGGTGGACGAAGCCCGCTTCATGCGCCGGACCCTGGAAAAGGCTGTTCTTCGCCTGGCCTGCGAGGCATTCCCTTCGGAACTCGCCTTCGAGCTTCGCTCAAACCTTGCCCTCCAGGAGGTGTGTCTTGAGGAGAAGAACTTCCTCCGCCTTTTCGAGTTAGACGAGGAATTCCATCGCCTCATTTACCGGGGGTGTAAAAAGGAGCGTATCTGGGACCTCATCTGCCAGATCAATGCGGACTTCCGACGAATCCGGGTCCTCAAACTCTCTCTGGGGATTCGGGTTGGAGAGGTAGTGGAGCAGCACCGGAAGATCGCCGGGGTAATCTTTGACCGCGATCCTGGACGGGTTGAAGCAATCCTTGACGAACACCTGCCGCAGAATGACCCGGATTTTGAACGCTTGCGCGAGGAATACCCTGAGTACTTCCGGCAGAGGGGGTGAGAAAGGGGATACGCTTTTTAACTCTTACGAGGAGAATTCCTTTGAAATCCTCCTGAGGAGGTGGAGACATGCGACGTCGTTTAGCCTTTGGGGTTTTTGTGGGAGTGCTCCTTCTTTTCAGCCTGGTCGGTTCTGTGGTCGCTGCGGAGAAGACCTATGAGCTCAAGGTTTCCATGGTCATTACCCAGGATGACACCATCTACAAGGGCTATGAGAAGTTCAAAGAAGGGGTTGAGGCTCGCACCAACGGCAAAGTCAAAGTAGAGCTCTACCCCGGAGGTGTCTTAGGACGAGATGAGGAAATGCTTGAGCAGGCAGTGCTTGGAGCAGGAGTTTGCGTCAACACCGATGCAGGACGGCTGGGTGTGTGGGTTCCGGAAATTGGTATTCTCCTCTGTCCTTACCTTGTGGACAGCGTCGAGGAAATGCAGAAGCTTTTGAAGTCCGACCTTCCGAAGGAATGGTTTGAGAAACTCCGCAAGGAACAGGGTCTTGTGGTTCTGGCTTTCAACTGGTACGCCGGGGCCCGCCATTTTCTGACGAAAAAGCCCATCCAGAAACCTGAAGACCTTGAAGGCCTGAAGATTCGTACCCCCGGTGCTCCTGTGTGGCAGGAAACCATAAGGGCGCTGGGAGCAACACCCGTGGCACTCCCCTGGACTGAAGTGTATCCAGCACTGCAGCAGGGGGTCATCGACGGCGCAGAAGCCCAGCACCCGGCCACTTACGGTTCCAAACTTTATGAAGTGACGAAGTACATCACCCGCACCGGTCACATCCAGCTCTGGAATGCTCCGGTCGTGGGGGATAAATGGTTCAGCCAGCTTCCTGAGGAATACCAGAAAATCCTCTTTGAAGAGGCTGAAAAAGCAGGGGACTACGCTACTTCACTTCTCCTTGAGACGCTTGACGACCTTGAAGCGAAAATGGCCGCTGAAGGGGCTGTAATTAGCGATGTCGACCTCGAACCCTTCAAGAAACGAGCCGAAGCGGTTTACGAGAAGCTCGGGTACCAGGAGCTTCGCAAAAAAATCCGGGAATTCCTGGGGAAAGAGTGAAAACTGGGGCGGCTTTTGCCGCCCCTTCCGGAGGGGTGAAAGGTGCAGCGGGCTCTTGAAATCCTTGACCGGATTGAGGTTGCGTTCTGCCAGGGTTTGCTGCTTGTCATTGTCGGACTGGTGTTCGTTTCCGCGGTGCTCCGCTATGTGGGGTACCCCATCAACTGGACGAATGCCCTGGCCTCTGGGCTTTTTGTGTGGCTCATTTACATCGGTGCTGACCGGGCCCTGCGCCGGAGCCGCCACATCGGAATGAGCTCGCTTGTGGACCGCCTGCCCCGGGGCGTACGAGATATCATTGAACTTCTGACTGCTGTGCTCATCCTGGTTTTCCTCCTTATCATTGCTTTTCTCGGAGTGCGCATGGTTTTGGCGAATACCAGGAGAGTTTTCGAAGAGCTTTTCTTTTTGAGCTACTCCGTGGTGGTTGCGGCTGTCCCGGTGGGAACGGCGCTCATGGGCTTTACGGTTCTGGTTCGGATTATGGAGAAGGTACGGGCGCTCCAGAAAAAGTGAGGGAGAGACCATGTCACTGCTGTATTCTGCGCTGACCTTCGTCATTCTTCTTCTTGCCAACGTCCCCATTGCCTTCACGCTCGGTATCTCCGGGATGGTGTACTTTCTTTCCCAGACGAGCATTCCCATTCCCATTGTGGCCCAGCGACTTGTGGCCGGGACCCAGTCTTTTCCTCTGCTTGCCGTTCCTTTCTTCGTCCTTGCGGGACATCTCATGAACGTTTCGGGCATCACCCGGCGGCTCATTCACCTTGCTGATGTTCTCGTGGGGCATCTTCCAGGAGCCCTGGCGCAGGTGAGCTGTGTTCTCAGCATGCTCATGGGGGGTGTTTCGGGATCCTCCAATGCCGATGCGGCGATGGAGACCCGCGTTCTTCTTCCTGAGATGCGCCAGAGGGGCTACGCCGATGGGTTTTCCGCAGCGGTCCTGGCCTGCAGCTCCCTGAGTACGGCCATTATTCCTCCAAGTATTGGTCTTGTGCTCTATGGCTTTGCGGGACAGGTTTCGGTGGGCAAACTCTTCATCGCTGGAATTATCCCCGGCATCCTCATGGGTATCACCATGATGGGGGTGACGCACTGGAAGGCGGTTCACAGGGGCTACGATCTCGAGCGGCGGGGACGGCGACATTCTTTCCGGGAGGTTCTTTCTGCTTTCCGGGAGTCTATCTGGGCTCTGCTATTTCCCCTCTTTCTCGTTGTAACTCTCCGTTTTGGCATTTTTGCTCCGGTTGAGGCCGCAGCCTTTGCCGTGGTCTACGCTTTCTTTGTGGGGAAGTTCATCCACCGGGAACTCACCCGGGAGAAATTCTGGGAGGCCATACGGGATGCTGCTGAGGACAACGCTGTGATTATGCTCATCGTCTCCATGGCGGCCATTCTCATGTACGCCCTGGCGTACGAGAAAGTCCCGGTGAAGATGTCCACTTTTATCCTTGGCCTCACCAGCCATCCTTTTCTCTTGATGCTGGCCATCACAGCCTTCCTTTTCGTGGCCGGAATGGTCATGGAGGGGACGGTGAACATACTGCTTCTCACTCCCATTTTCCTGCCCATCGTCAGGGCTGCAGGGTTTGACCCGGTGCACTTTGGCATCATCATGGCCATCCTCATCCAGATTGGTGGGGTCACTCCTCCTGTGGGTGTCAACATGTACACGGTGTGCTCTCTGGGAGGCATAAAAGTTGAGGAATGCATCCGGGAAAGCTGGGCTTACGTGGGGGCGTTGCTCGCCCTGGTAGTGGTCCTGATTCTTGTGCCGCAGCTCTCTTTAGCCCTTGTGGGGTTGATGAAGTGAAAGGAGGAAAGGTATGGACGAGGCACGCTGGAACCGGTTCAAAGAGGCAGTTTCTGGGCATTCGAAGCATTCTCCCTCCGTGGCCCTTATCGTGGACAGCCCCTGGATTCCGGGATGGCGGGGCATCTCTCACTTTGACTATTACCTCGCTTTTGATGCCTGGCTTGAGGCTAACCTCCGGGTATACGAGACCTATCCCCACATCGTCTTCCTCCCCGGATTCTGGGTGGAGTACGGCATGGCGGCTGAGCCCTCAGGCTTTGGGTGCAAAATCAACTGGTACGGGGGGAGCACGCCGACCATAAACCCGGTCCTCAGAAGCATTGACGAGGTCGATGCCCTGACCGTTCCTGATCCGGAACGCGATGGTCTCATGCCCTTTGTGCTCTGGTGGTACCGGAAAGCCCAGGAGGTCCTGAGAGAACAGGGCATATTCATCCGCATGGTGGCGGCCCGGGGGCCTCTTGTGACCGCTGCACACCTTCGAGGGCTCACCGAGTTCCTTCTTGATCTCAAGACCGAGCCTGAGAGGACAAAGAAACTCCTTGAGATCACGACCGAAACGGTCATTGCCTGGCTGAAGGCACAGGTGTGCACCGTTCCGGCGTGCGAGGGCATTATGCTCCTTGATGACGTGGTCGGATTTCTGTCCCGGAGAGACTACGAGGAGTTTGCCCATCCGTATCTTCAGGCGATTTTCGAGGCGTTCCCTGACAAAATTCGGGTCTACCATAATGACGCCAACATCCTGCCCTTTGCCGATCTTCTTGCGGACACAGGATTGCAGGTGCTCAACTTCAGCCACACCATTAGCATCACAGCCCTTGCGGAGAAGACCGGGGGCAGAGTTTGCCTTATGGGGAACATTCCTCCCCTGGAGGTGCTTGCCCAGGGAACGCCTGAAGAGGTTCAGAATGCAGCCTCGGCCTGTTTACAGGAAGCGGAGAACTCTGGGAACGTCCGGCTCCTCCTCTCTGCCGGAGGGGGAGTTTCCCCGGGGACGCCGGCGGAAAACATCGCTGTGCTCGAGAGAATCGCCGCAGAAATGTGGTGACTACAGCGCGATTTCTTTGAGGGACTCCACCACCCGGTGGGGCTTGTAGGGGAAGCGGGCGACGTCCTCCCGTTTGGTGACTCCGGTGAGGACAAGGATGGTTTCTAAGCCTGATTCAAGCCCCACCCGGATGTCGGTATCCATCCGGTCCCCAATCATCACGGCGTTTTCCGAATGCTCTCCAAGGTACCGGAGGGCAAGGCGGAGGATCAGGGGATTGGGTTTTCCGACAAAATACGGAGTGGCACCGGTTGCCCGCTCAATGAGGGCAGCAACGGCTCCGCAGGCGGGGACGATGCCGCTTGTCCCGGGACCTGTTGGGTCAGGGTTGGTGGCGATGAAAGAGGCTCCAGCCATGATGAGCTGACAGGCCCGGACGATCCCATCGTACGGGTACGATTCCATCTCTCCTAAGATGACGAAGTCAGGACGGTAGTCGGTGAAGGAATACCCCACTTCCATCAGGGCCTGGTAGAGGCCCGTTCCACCGAGAACGAAAGCCGATCCCCGGGGTTTCTGGGAACTCACAAAATGCGCGGTGGCCATAGCGCTACTGTAGAAGTCCTTTGCCTCCACAGCAATTCCTGCTCTCTGCATCCGGTGCATGAGGTCAAAAGGAGTATACCGGGAGTTGTTGGTGAGGATGAGAAACTTGTACCCTCCCGCCTTGAGGCTTTCGATGAACTCCCTCGCTCCCGGGATGGCCCGTTCCCCAAAAAGAAGAACGCCGTCCATATCGATGAGAAAGGCCTTTTTCGCCCTGCTGTTTTCTCCCATTCCTCCTTCATTATACCTGTGCCTGAGATACGGGCAAGCTCTCTTTTGGGTCTTCTTGTCCGGCGACCTTGGAAACCTTGCGGATGACCCTTCCCTGGATTGAGAGGGTGGTGATAGTGAGGGGGAGAACCTTTCCGCTTATCCCGATGCTCTCCTCCACAAGCCGCACAAGGCCAAAACAGCAGGGAACTTCCATGTGGAGGATCTCAAGGGAGTTGATGTCATTCCGGCGAAAGATTTCAGCGAGTTTTTCTCCATAACCTCGGGGAGGATCGAGCTTGGGGCAGGCGATGAGCACCCTGCGCTCCCCAAGGAGCTCGTGGAAGTTCGGGGTGACAAAAGCGGTGCAATCTGCGGCGATGACCAGGTCTTTCGGGAAAGGAGCAAAGGGAGTAACAAGGGCAAGCTGAATGGGCCAAAAAGACTGTGTTTCCACAAAAATGTGTGGGCACTCTCCGGCGGGTCTTTCCACCAGGCGAATAGCGCCCTGAGGGCACTGGGGAATGCAGCTTCCCAGGCCATCGCAAAGGAATTCCCGAACGACTTTTGCCTTCCCGTTCACCAGGGCGATAACCCCTTCGTGACAAGCAGCCACACATTGCCCGCATCCATTGCATTTTGCCTCGTCGATTTCGATGACTTTCCGTGTCATCGGGGCCTCATCTCCTCTCTTTTTATTTTTAGGTACTTTAATACTTAAATAGAACGGTGTCAAGCCAACCGGGAAGGAATTCCGGTACAGCTCGCCCATCTCTTTTTACGGCTTTTCATGAGAGGCTATCGATTTTGTCGGACTACAGGGAGAGAGCGTGGAGGAACGGAAGGAAAAAGCTAAGGTGCCAGAGAATCCCCGCACCTCCTCGATGAGCAAATGAGTTTCAGGAAAAAGAAAAGGATTGACCCTTCTTCAAAGCCCTGGTCCTTGAGAGGACCCAGAGCTCTCCTCCCAGAAAGCAGGGAGGGACATCCTCCTCAAGAACCAGGAGTGCACCGTCAGCCCTGAGGTGGTGAAGAGGCTGGTCCATAATGTGGGGAGAGACGGAGGAGCAGGGATACAGAGGGGTCTTCCTCCATGGCACTCCTTTCATGTGGTCGTCGTTTCTTGTAGAGTTATAATGAGGAGAAAAACATAATGAGTCCTGGAGGTTCACATCATGGCTTCGACAGTGTACTTTGTTAGCCTGCGGGCAGAAAACGAACACGATACGGTCCTGGGACGTCTGAAAACCTGTGCAAGGAAACTCCTTGAGGGGAAGCTCTCCTCAGGAGACCTTGTGGCGGTGAAGCTCCATTTCGGAGAGCGGGGCAACCACGGCTTCATCCGGCCGGTTTTCGTTCGGGCGGTGGTCGAGGTTGTCCGGGAACTCGGAGGTAAACCCTTCCTCACCGATACCAACACCCCCTACACCGGCTTCAGGCACAACGCCTTCGACCATCTGGAGACGGCTCTCTTCCACGGGTTCGGGTACCCGGCGGTCCCCGCTCCTTTAGTCATCGCCGACGGCCTTCGGGGAAAAGACCACCGGGAGGTTGAGGTCAACCTCAGGCATTTCCGGAAAGTTACCATCGCTTCGGCCATTCAGGAGGCCGATTTTCTCCTTGTGATGACCCACGTGAAGGGGCATATCGAGGCAGGGCTTGGCGGCGCGATCAAGAACGTCGGCATGGGCTGTGCTTCCCGGTTGGGGAAGCAGATGCAGCACGGGGGGACTTTCCTCCCAGAAATCCGGAAGGAGAAGTGCATCGGGTGCCGGCGGTGCATCCTCCACTGCCCTCAGGGAGCCCTCTTCCTCAATGAGCACGGGAAGGCCGAGGTGCGACCGGAACTCTGCATTGGGTGCGCCGAGTGTCTCCTTTTCTGCCCTACCGGTGCCATTGATGCGGCATTCTCGGCAAAGAGTGAACTCCTCCAGGAACGGATGGTGGAGTACGCCTTTGGGGCCCTGAAGGAGAAGGGTGAGAAGGTGGCCTTCCTCAACTTCCTCCTTGATATCAGCCCCGACTGCGACTGCGCTCCCTGGCACGATGCGAGCATCGTTCCCGATATCGGGATTCTCGGGTCCTCCGACATCGTGGCCATCGACCAGGCCTCAGCAGACCTCATCAATAGAGCTTGGGGCCTTGAGAACTCAAAGCTCGGGAAACCCCTTCCCCCGGGAGAGGACAAGCTTTCTGCCGTTCACCCCACGGCGCTGTGGCAGCGGCAGATCGACTATGCCGAAGAAATCGGCTTAGGGAGCAAAGCGTACGTGCTTGAGGAGGTATAATAAAAAAAAGACAGAGGAGGGGTCTGGTCTTCGGGGAGAACGTTTCTCCGGCACGGCGTTCGCTTCTCTTCAGATTGTACTGCCTTTCCCGGGAGATCCAGAAGGGTGCTTTCCCCAGCGTGGAACGCCTTGCCGCACTGCTTGAAGTCAGCAAGCGTACGGTATACCGGTACCTGGAACTCCTCCGTGACGATTTCGGGGCTCCCCTTGCGTTCGACCGGGAAAGGGGTGGGTACTGTTTCACCGAACCGTGGGATTTCCCCTTTCCCGAGCTCACCGAGGGAGAGGTGCTTTCGCTCTTTATCCTCGTCAACGTCCTCAGGCAGTTTACCGGTACTCCTCTTGAGAGCGCCTTCCAGAGTCTCAGGAAGAAACTCGAGAGGTTTTTCCCAGTCCTTTTGGAGATACCTCGCCACGTCTTGACATGATGCTCTCGCCCTTCGCTACGAACCCCCGCCGGGAAAGCCCACCCTTTCAAGGGTGGATGAAAGGCGGGCATCCTTGCTTGGATTGTTAGATATTGCACAGAAAACTAACATTTATGGTATAATAATGCCATGAACGGCAAACGATGGAAGCGATCAGCTACAACAGTATATAACATCGGCTACCACCTCATCTGGTGCCCTAAGTACCGGCGCAAAGTGCTGGTAGGTGAGGTGGCTGAGCGGTTGAAGGAACTGCTGCTCCAAAAAGCCCGGGAAATTGGAGTGGAGATTGCTCAGATGAAGGTCATGCCGGATCACATTCATCTATTTGTGAAATCCGACCCTACCAACAGCCCTCATTTTATCGTCAACCAACTGAAAGGTTATACTTCCAGGATGTTAAGAAAAGAGTTTCCTTCCCTGAAAAGCCGGCTTCCATCCCTGTGGACGCGCTCGTACTACTGTGAGTCGGTAGGACACATATCGGAAGAAACCATCAGGAAGTACATTGAGGACCAGAAAGGAAAGTAACTATTATGACCAGGGCTGAGAGGATAAAAAATACTCTTCAGAAGACGAAACAGCGCAGAAAGGCCCAAAGGCCCGTTGTGTACGAGCTGAAACTCCAGAACCTTTCTAAAAGGAAAACTGAGGCGCTCAGAAAGGCATTTCTTGAGGCAAAGTGGCTGTACAACTGGTTGATATCGGACGCTGAGCGGCTGAACATTCCCGCCAACAAGGTAAGCATTGTCGACGTCAAGATCGGGGACACCTATGAACAAAGGGAACTGGCTGTTCTGGGTTCCCAGATTAAGCAGGAGATAGCGGATCGGCTCAAAGACAACTTCCGTACGCTCAAGAAGCTGAAGGAAAACGGCCACAAAGTCGGAACACTGAAACACAAAAGGTTTGTCAATTCGATACCGCTCAAGCAGTACGGCGTGACATACAGTTTAGACTTTGCCCGGAACAGGGTGAGGATTCAGAAGCTGGGAAAGTTCCGCGCATTGGGCCTGTGCCAGATACCTGCTGAGGCGGAGATAGCGAACGCCGTCCTGGTCCAAAAGCCCAGCGGCTACTACCTGCACGTGACGTGCTACCTCCCGAAAAACAGCCATGGTTCCCAAAATCCAATCGGCAGTGCAGTCGGGATTGATTTCGGTGTCAATTCAAAGCTGACGTTATCTAACGGCCTGAAGATAGATTTTGAGGTCCGCGAAACGCCGAGGTTAAAACGTTTGCAGAGGAAGCTGGCCAGGTCGCAAAAAGGTTCCAGGAACAGGGAGAAAATCCGGTTTCTTCTGAGGAAAGAATACGAAAAACAGAATAACAGGCGCAGGGACGCCCAGAACAAGGTTCTGGCATTTTTAAAACTGTGTGATGCGGTAGTTTTTCAGGACGATAATGTAAAAGGGTGGGCGAAACTCTTCGGCAGGCAGGTCCACTCCTCGGGGATAGGCGGACTGAAGTCAAGGTTGAGGGCCAGCCTTGAGACGGCTATCTCCGTGAACAGGACGGAGACCACCACCGGTGAGTGTTTCGTCTGCGGAAAGGAACACCGACTTTCCCTTTCGGACAGGGCAATTGAGTGCAGCTGCGGATGGAAGTGCGACAGGGATGTGAACGCCGCACTTGTCATTCTGAGAAAGGGGCTTGGCCTGGACCCTGAACAGGCCGTAGGGCTGGACCGGCCCGAACTGAAGCCTCCGGAGAGGGAGGCCGCTGCGCGGATACTGGGGAGCAGCCCCTACATTCGCGTAAGCTTCCCTCAATGAAAGAGGAAGCCCACCCCTTCAGGGGTGGGAGGAGGTCACCGAGCTTGAGGATGGAGGACTGCTCTTTGAGGTGGAGGCAAATCCCGAGGAAATCACGAGGTGGATTATCGGGTATGGGAGTCATGCGGAAATCGTGAGCCCTCCTTCCCTCCGTGAAGCGGTGAAGGAAGAACTTCGAAAAACCCTGTCGCAGTACACAGACTGACACGTAATGTCACCGGCTTCGGGTACAATGGGAGTGGAAGTTTTCGGTTCTTTATGCGGGCGGTTATGCAAGGGGAGCTTGCCGTGAAGGGGACGGGCGTGGGACCTCCTTTTTGGGGAGCGTACCGGAGGATGGCGCAAGGTGCAGCTTCTTATTACATTGACCGGAAGCAGGGAAATCGTCCTGCCGTTTGAGCACAACCACCTCCTTCAGGCGGTCATCTACCACCAGATAGAGCAGCCGGCTCTCAGGAGTCTCCTGCACGATCAGGGTTTTGCTTTTGGCAAGCGACGCTTCAAGCTTTTCGCCTTCTCGCGCCTCATGGGGAAATTCAGGGTTCTTGGAGAAAAAGGGGAAATTGCCTTCACCCCTCCCTGCCGGCTGGTCGTCTGCTCGCCTCTCCTTGTGGTGGTGGAGGAGATGGCAAGGGGGTTTTTGCGGCAGGGGCAGGTTTACCTGGGAAAGAACAGGCTCACCGTGGGGTCTGTTGAGGTGCGGGATACGGAAGTCACGGAAAACCGTATCACTGTGCGCATGCTCTCGCCTCTGACTGTCTACAGTACGCTTGAGAATGCCGGAAAACCCTTCACGTACTACTATTCGCCTTTTGAGCCCCGCTTTGCCGAGCTCGTTAGAGAGAACCTGGCCAAAAAGTACCAGCTTGTCTTCGGGCAATCGGCAGATCTTGCCGGCTTTAGCATCACTCCTGTGGGGGTGAGGGAGCAGGACCTGAAGGTGATCCGCTACAAGGGCACAATCATCAAGGGATGGATGGGGAAGTACCGGCTGACCGGAAAGCCGGAGCTTCTTACGGTGGCGCTTGATGCGGGCCTGGGAGCCAAGAACTCTCAGGGGTTTGGGTGCTGCGAAGTGGTGGAGGAGAGACAAAAGTACTGAATTCTACTCGCACACCCGGCTGGTTGGTGTGAGATGCTACTTCGGAGAAGTTCTGTCGCTATACGGGTGGGAGTGGATCGCCCGGACTTTGAATGTTTCTGTGGAGGGGAAGTAATGACCCAAAGGTACTTTCAACATGAGGTTTTACGAAAATTGTCAGCTGGTCAGTCAGTGTTAGTCGTAGCGCCGACTGGTCTTGGGAAAACCAGAGCGGCTTTAGAGCCTTTTCTACGTGCGTCTGTCAACGGAGGCCTGCTCGGAACGCGATTGATCTATGCTCTGCCTTTGCGGGCGCTCACCAAGGGCGTTGTGGAGGAGTTCAATGAATTACGAGCAGGACTTCGACCGATAGTTCATCACGGTGACGCGCCTGAAAGTCGGTTCTTCTCTGAACGGGCTATCGTAACCACTATTGATCAGTATTTTACTGCCTTTGCAGGTGCTCCCCTTTCCTGGGCATCGCACTTAAGCCATGCTGCGGCAGGAGCAGTTCTTACCAGCTATTCCGTTTTTGACGAAGTGCATTTGCTCTCTCCCCAAAAAGGGCTCCACCTGCTCTTTGCTGCCCTCTATCTGCGAAAACGATGGGGGCTTCTATCGTGCGTAATGACTGCCACCTTGCCACCCTCCGTAGTAGAGTTTTTTGAGAACTTTTGCAGGCTTGAGAAGGTGGAGGCGACGGACGAGGACATCCAAGAGCGTGACAGTTGGAGGCAGGTAAGACTGGAGTTAATGGGTAGGCTAGCAAACTCTAAAGCCAAAGGCAAGAAGAAAGAAGCGCAGGCTATTACCTTTGAATGGGATGAAAAAACCCCGACCGAATTGGCCGAATTCGTTTTTGAGAAATGGAATCAGTGGAATGAGCTGGGAATAGACGGTTCGAGGAAAATCATTGTGTTTGTGAATACTGTGGACCGCGCTCTTCAAGTGTACCGAGAACTGAAAAGCAGACCCAATGTGAATGTTCTGCTGGCGCATTCAAGGTTTACCAAGGAGCATAGAGAAAAAATTGAAGCCGAGTTGCATCGCTTCTTTGGAAAGAATTCTGGCCCCGAAGAAGCGATTCTCGTGACTACACAAGTAGCGGAGGCCGGGCTAAATATTTCTGCACCTCTGGTCATCACGGAGCTGTGTCCGATGGATTCACTGATCCAGCGTGCAGGACGCTGCCAGCGATTTAGGCCATCAAACGGTCGGGCAAGCTGTGGAAAAATTTTGGTTGTCAAGCCCGCGGGAGATGATTGGTATCTTCCGTATGCTGACAAGGTAAGACTTGTTAGAGTAGGTAAAGAAGACAACAAGGAAAAACGAGAGCTTAGCGAACAATTCTTTGCTATCGAGTTCACCCGAGCGGTTCTTGAGCAAAGGGCAGGAAAAGACCTGAGGCTTCGGTGGGAGGAGGAAAGACACCTTGTTGAGCAAGCCTTGAATCGACTCTACCAATCCTTCCTGAAGGGTTCTGTTGACGTTGAGTTTCAGAAAGGCGAAGAATTCTTCGAGACTCTATTTAACCGTCATTTTAACCGTCATAAAGGCAAGCAAAGGGAGGCTGAAGAGGAGGAAAGCGATGAGGAGTGATAGGGCCATAACTCCATCGGAAGCCCTGGGTGCGTATGAGCGGGCATTTCGTGCGGGTTATCCCGCCGAAGTGGAGAGCTTACTACGGGAAATGCTTAATGTACAGGTGGCTGTGGTTGACGATATTGAGCGTGCAAAGCAGCAGATTGCCCAGGGCAAGCGTTTTAAAACAGTGACGGTACCCTATGGTGTCTTTTTGGGAAAGTCGAAAGGGAAAAAGATCTGGCTGTTGGGTTTCGAATCTTTAAAACAAACCGGGGCAGATAATGTTATCCAAAAGGTCGGTTCACGGGAAGAAATCCTTCCCAACCGTACATATATCCTGCTTAGGAGCGAAGCGGGATATAGCCAGACCGAAGGCTTGACTTTCGAGGGTGAGGGCGAAACTACCGGTTTTGAGGAGGAACCTGAGGCAGAACGGCGAGAAAAGTCTACAGAAGGACAATTCCAGTCTTGGAAGGAACACAGCTATGGGGTATGGCAGCGCTCGGAACGCATTGCTAATCTATATCGACCATTCGTGGAAGCATGGGCTGGGAGTGTTCTGAGTGAACATTGGGATGGTGAAGAAAAGAAGAAAAACGCATTTGTCGAGATCGTGCTGTGGGCCATCCGTTTCGCTGCTCTGCTGCACGATGTGGGGAAGTTAAATCAAGAGTGGCAGGAGGTGGTCTGGAGGAACGAGAAGCACATACAAAATGGATCTGTCAACAAGGACACTTGGGATCCGTTTATTGCTCGAACCAGCTCGGCTTCGGATAAGGTTAGAAAGCAACTACAGAAACCACCTGCTCATGCCCCTTTTGCTTATCCGTTTCTCAAGACACTGCTTAGGAATTTAGTTGGAGATTACCGTTTGTGGGATATCGTTGCTTTAGCGGCTGCTCGCCACCATAGTCTTGAAGTTACTGGGGCTTTCTCAAGTGATCAATTTCAGTGGGATAATGGCGCCGAGACTTTTCTCAGAAAACTGATAGAGGAGGTCCTTGGAGAACTCCTGGAAGAAGACAAGAAGAGGTTAGAAGGTGCCCTTGCTGAAGCATCGAAAGCCATTTGTTCGGCATCCAAGGCAGACGAACCTCCTGGACCTACTGATGATTTGTACTTTCTGTATTGCCTTGCTAACCGCCTGGTCAAAGTGTGTGACTGGGAAGATGCAGGAAATCAAGAAATTGAGCTTAAAGGGTGAGTGTTATGGGGCTACCGGAGCCAATCACGCTTAAGAAGAACGTGTTTTATGTGTACAAAACCGGCATCCCCTTTTTTGACGCTGCCCGCCTGATCGGTGTTGCGCACCTTTTCTTTGGTACTGCTTCGGCAGAAGTGGAGGATAAAGGAGCGTACTGGGAGGTTTCAGGAGTTGTTACAAGACGAGATGAGCAACAAGTGTTATGGGTTGTAGAATTCATTAATCCTACAGCTACCGAGCGCAAGCTTTTTGAAGTTAAAGTTAAAAACGACAGTAAGTTTCCCTGGAAAGAGCTCCTTCAGTATTTTGAGGAAAAGGAATTAGGGAAACGCAAAGGGCGTAAGCAGGAACTGAAAGCGGAATACGATGCAGCTCTTCAGATAGGGACCCGTGGTGTGGATCCCCTTGCTAAATACGAAGTGCTTGCACCACGTTCAACTTCTGAGACGCTTAAAAAATGTAAAACAAACTTTCAGGAGGTTGCTGCTGCCACTTTAGGAAGAGCTTTTGCAGCAAAAGTAGACAGTCGTGCTAAGCGCCAGCGGGATGAAATGTACATTTTGCCCATTTTTCGTGAGCGTTTCGTGCTAAGCGGTTTCTTAGATTATAAACGTGACTTTTCTCATGCTGGTGGTGGATGGATTGCTGCCATTTGGGCTGCACTTTCAATTCTTGTAGACCTCACTGCAAAACGCCTTCCAGTGACAGACTTTGCCTATACCCGTGAAGTAAAGGGACCGAACAATCAACCTATCTTTTCAGGGAGTGGCTACCTTGGTCTTGAAAGACTGTGCATTTATTGGTGGGAGAGAGTTGTTCAGAAAGGCGATCAGGGTTCTATCAACCTCCTGAGAAATCTTCGGTCCTTCCTGCAAAGTACAAGCAATAAAAATATTCATGAACAAATGCAGATGCTAGCCCGCTGGATTGCAGATTTTGTAGCGAATCCCAATGTGGAAGCATTGGTAAAGATCCAGCAGCTCAAGGCTCGTATACTTGCGGCATCGCAGAGTCAGAACATTTCGGGGTCCAGTGCGGTCCGGCAGCTGCTTCATCGGAGTGAGCTCATAAAGGAGGTGGGAAACATGCTCTTAGAGAATTTACCAGAAGTACCTTGGCAAGTGGCCGAGTCCCTTGCACGCGCCCTGGCTTTCCGCGAAAAAGGGTGGATGAACCAGTTTACCCGCCTTGAAAATGCTCCCAATTTTTCGCAGTTCATTCGACAGGTGGAGCACATTATCTCACGAGGTTACTACAGAGAACAGCTGGAACAAGGTGAGGGTTTGGGTATTCGGGAAGCGCTGGCCATGGCCTACAATCTCGCGGATCAGCTTCGCCGAATGGCACCAGCACTGCAGGATGAAAGAACCTTTCGTGCATGGAAGGCTATCTTTCTGCTGGACGTGCTGAGCCGAGCGCGCATAAAAAGCGTAGAAGCCACCGGGGAGGCTCAAAAAACTGAAGAGGAGCAGTCTGGGGCCAGTCAATAATCAACAATAGGGAGGGATAAATATGGAGTATAAGAGCCTTGCTATATCGTTTCGCATTGAGTTGGGGTTCCACGCCGCCAACAATGAGGGTGCTGGCGGCACAAATGTGATGGAGTCTCGACGCATTACTGTGGGCGACAAAGAGTATGACGGTATCAGCGGTGAAATCATCCGCCATCACATTCTTGAGCAGTTCGTCAAACTCTGTCAGGCAAACAAAGTTTCGCTTCATCAGCGCTGCCATGGTCTTGTTCCAGATCGGTGTAGGGAAGAGGTTAAACAGTGGATGCAGAACCACAACGTCGAAAGGCTATTTCCAGAACAGCATTACTCACCTCTTAGTAGGGAGATTTTGAATAATTGTGCATTATGTGATGCTGGAGGGTATCTGGTGGCTTTACAGCAACAACAAGACAAAGTCGAAGGCACACTCAAGCGCGATTCCTGTTTTGAGGTCGGATGGTTAATTACGGAACATCCTACTATCGTGAATTACACACAACATAGCGCATATGATCCAGATCCGGAAAAGCACAATCTGTTTGTCCAGAATATGCGCAACGGCGTTTATGGTGGTGTGTTGCGAATTGACCTTGACCGAATTGGTTTCAACGATTGGTGGTGGCTGGAACAGAATAACCAGTATGCCATTGGTGACGCAGAACGGGCCAAGCGTATCCGGTTGTTACTTCAGGCGATCCGCCATTGGTTGCTCTCACCTTCATTCGCCAAACAAGCCGGTTGGCTCCAGCACATGAGTGGGTTACTGGAAGGAAGTATTGTGCTCTCTAAGGATGGCCCTGCGCCATTTTATTCGCCCATCAAGTTCGAACTGGAAAATGGCGATCCCAACAAACCGATTATCCGTCCAAATCGTGAATACCGAGACCTGCTTGATAAATTGAAGGACGCTTGTGGGAAAACCTTGGAAGTCTGTCGTTTCGATAGCCCGGACGAGTTTAAGAAAAGGATGGTGGAGATTGAGGAGAAGTTTAGGGCTTTGGAAAAGGAGGATAATAAGGGTGACGACAACGAAAGCTCAACCTCGAGCTGAACAGCAGGTTTTTGCACTATCTCAGGCACGTTCGGAGCCTGTTCTCTGGCTCAAAGCAGTTTACCATTTTTGCGTCTTCCACTACCGAATGCCGGATACGGTGGCCATCGCGGCCATCACTCCTTTTGTGCCTTCGCCACTGACGGTAAAAATGAGCATGGTTGCTGCCTTGCTTCAACGTGGAGAACATGCTGAAGCAGAGAAGCTCGCCCCTGTGCTGCCTCAGATTAATGTGCGAGTCGTTCCTCCTTCAGCAGCGTTCTCCTTTAAAGCCTTTCTTCGCTACCGGAGCGTGCCAGCAGTCGAGTCTGCAATTGGTTTAGATGAGACGGGGAGCTTCTATCCCTCTCGCCCACACACTCGCGAGTATGCACTTTTCGCCGATGACCTAACTGTTTTCATCGGGTTGCAGGATGACCAGCTCAAGCCGGTTGTCGAAAGAGCACTTTGTTCTATTCGGTATCTGGGGTGCAAGGATTCCCAGGTTTGGTGTCGTAAGGTAGAAGTGGTGACGTTCGATGAAGTACAAGGTGCACCTCATGTTGTTCCTTTTTCGGAAGGGCTTACAGGTGTCATGATTTTGGGCGCTGATTTTGTGGACGACGCAAGGTTGACCCTGGAAGACTTGATTCCAGGCAATCGCAAGAAAGAGCATTACCGGAACTCTTCATTTGTTTTGCCCGGGAGGATATCCGTTAAGGGACGGGCTCGAGTATTTGTGAGGCAAGATATTTAGGTTTAGGAAGAGATGTGCTTCTGTTCTGGAGAATTGTGAATGGGCATAGGAGAACCCCTGGCCAAATCAGGTGAATGGCCGGTTTCGTTGGTGGAGCACTTATGCCAGGTCGCCCTACTGCCTCCATACTGAATATGAAGCACATCGCACTGCAAGACGGTATCTCTTAGCAACACAGCTACTGGTGCCCGTTCCATCCGGTACCTTCTGGATGCTGAAGAGTTCGGGTAGGCTTGCATTTCTTGAGGATGGAACGGTTCTGGCAGACGTTGCGTATGACCCTGAGTTGGGTTTGTTGCCCAGGGAGATTGATTTGGATACCGGATTTGTTTGAGAACATCGTGCAGGAGGTGTACCTTTACGCCACAACCGGTTATCGGTAGCTTTGTTCATGCCTATCTCATCTGCCCCCGCAAGGTCTGGCTCATGTCCCGCCAGATATGCCCGGACGAAAGCCACGAGCTTCTTCAGATTGGGAGGCTCGTACAGAATCAAACTTATGCCCGTGAACACAAGGAGGTTCGTTTTGAACACTTGACTCTGGACCTTATTCGCCGTGCGGGGAAGAATTTCGTGGTGGCCGAGGTTAAGAAGAGCTCCCGTGCCCTTGAGGCGGCGAGGATGCAGCTGGCCTTCTACCTTTTCGAGCTCAAGCAAATGGGCATCGATGCAGAGGGAGAACTTCTTTTTCCGGAAGAAAAGAGACGGGAGTCCGTGGTGCTGACCCCGGAGTTAGAGGAAAAAGTGGTAGCGGTCAAGCAGGCGGTGTCTCAGGTTGTATCGCAGCCGCTACCACCTTCTCCTCTTCGTAACCGTTACTGCAGAAGGTGTGCCTATGGGGAGTTTTGCTGGGCTTAGCAGGGGGTACAGGTCCGGTGAAAAGAACCCTCTACCTCTTTTCAAGTGGTAGGCTAAAGCGCAAAGACAACACTATCTGCGTGGAAGCCCAGGAGGGTAAGAGGTATTTCCCTGTTGAGAGCGTCCGGGATATCTATGTCTTCGGTGAAGTGGACCTCAACAAGAAGCTCCTGGAGTTCCTGGAAGACAAAGAGATTATCCTTCACTTTTTTGGCTACTACGGGAACTATGTGGGGAGCTTTTACCCTCGTGAACACTATAACTCCGGTTACCTTCTCCTCAAACAGGCAGAGCACTACCTGGATCCTGCGTTGCGCCTGGAACTTGCCCGAAAGTTCGTGGAAGGGGCTTTAGCCAACATGCTTCAGGTCTTACGCTACTACAGTGCGCGGGGTAAAGAACTCCAGTCCTTTATCGATACCATTTCTTCTTTCCTCCAGGAGTCCTTGCCCCAGTGTACCAGCGTGGAAGAGCTCATGGCCGTCGAGGGGAATGCTCGGAAGTGCTACTATGAGAGCTTCAACACCATACTGGTGGACACTCCCTTTGCGATGGAAGCAAGGAGCAAACATCCACCGGCCGATCCTCTCAATGCTTTAATAAGTTTCGGGAACTCTCTCGTGTACACCAAAATCCTCACCGAGATATACAGAACACACCTTGATCCCCGTATTGGGTACCTGCACGCCACGAACTTCCGTCGTTTCACATTGAACCTGGACCTGGCGGAAATTTTTAAGCCCCTCTGTGCCGATAGGGTGCTCTTCGCTCTTTTAGGGAAGAAGATGATTGGTATAGAGGATTTTGAAAACGAAGGTGGTATTTGTCTCTTGAGAGAAAGGGGACGCCGCCTTTACGTCCAGGAATTTGAGGAAAAGCTCCAGAGCACCTTTTACCACCGGCGTCTCAGGCGCAATGTGAGTTACCAGACGCTCATCCGTTTGGAGCTTTACAAGCTGGAGAAGCACCTCATAGGGGAACAGCCCTATGAGCCTTTCGTCAGCCGGTGGTAGTTTGCCCCGGGGTGACAATCTGCCATGTATGTCATCATGGTTTACGACGTCGACGTGGCGCGGGTGAGCAGAGTACTGAAGGTGGCTCGTCGCTACCTTACCTGGATACAGAATTCTGTTTTAGAGGGGGAACTCACCGGGGCCTCTTTTAAGGCTCCGCAAAAAGAGCTGGACCGTGTCGTAAACCTCAACGAAGATTCGGTTATTTTCTATATCCTTGATAGCAAGCAATACATCCGAAGGGAACTCCTGGGGATTCAGAAGGGTGGGGAGAAGTGGGTTTTCTGAAAAAATGTCGTCGACCTCCGGTAGTGCAAAAACCCCTGGAGGTCGACGACACTTTACGAAATCTCCCTGAACCTCTGGATAGGTTCACAGAGATCTGCAACAGGTAGGGTAGACAAAAAGGTGCAGGACCCTGTATCCTAACTCGGTGTCGAAAACCCTAAGAGAAGGGAGGCCCTGCACCTACATGAAGAGTAGCACAAAGGGAGCAAAAAGTCTATCGGCATATTCTGGTGCATCCATGCACCTGGTGAGCTTCCCCCATGGAAGCTCCATTGCTAAGCTCGCTAGAATCCATGGACTCTCCAAAAAAGCCAGGATTCGCCTTGAAATCCTCGACTTTGCTAAAACCCACCCTGTGGCCGTCACTTGCCGGAGGTACGGAATAGCTCGGAGTACATACTACCGGTGGAAGAAAAAGTTCAACCCCAGAAACCTCCAAAGCCTTGAGGATAGGTCCAGAAGACCCAAAAAGATCCGGAAGCCCCAGTGGACACCAGAGCTTGTGGAGAGGATTCAAAGACTCCGGGAGGAATTCCCCTTCCTGGGGAAAGGGAAGCTCACCGTCCTCCTCAGGAGAGAGGGTTTCACCGCTTCTTCCTCCACCGTGGGGAGGATCCTCAGGTATCTCAAGACCCGGGGTCTCCTCAAAGAGGGAGAGAAACCGAGGAGGGTTTCTGCGACAAAAAGCCCACGGGGGAATCAAAGACCCCATGCCCAGAGAAAACCCAGAGACTACAAGGTGGTATCCCCAGGAGACCTCATCGCCATCGATACCCTGGACATCCGTCCCCTTCCTGGAAAGGTGTATAAGCAATTCACTGCCGGAGATCTTATCTCCAGGTGGGCCTATTCCTCCCTCCATTCTCAAGCCACGGCCAACCTCGCCAGGGTGTTCCTCGAGGAACTCCTCAGGAAGTGCCCCTTTCCGGTGCGGGCTATTCAGGTAGATGGAGGAAGTGAATTCTATGGGGAGTTTGAGAAGGCCTGTAAGGAATACGGTATCAAGCTCTTCGTCCTTCCTCCAAGGTCTCCCAAGCTCAATGGGATGGTGGAACGGCTCAACCGGACCTTCCGGGAGGAGTTCTGGGCGCACTATGAGGATGAAGTAGATCTTGCAACCATGAGGTTCCACCTTAAAAGGTGGACGGAAGAGGTGTACAATAGGAAAAGACCACACTGGAGCTTGGGATACAGGAGTCCTTGGGAGTACCTGAGAGACACCGGACTTGTTGAGTGTCCCACATGATGTGGACCTATACAACCTCTTGACAGAGAGGAAGAGTTGTGATTTCATTGACATAAGGCGTACCTTGACAGGTGAAGATGGTCTTTTCAAAAATCCTTATTTTAAGCCCACAAAACGGGTTTGTAGCCTACCTATGAGGGATTGAAACCCTTTCAGACCACGTGCCCTCTTATCAGCGGCCTCCGTTTGTAGCCTACCTATGAGGGATTGAAACGTTCCACAGAAGCTGCAGGCTATCAGCTTTGAGGCAGTTTGTAGCCTACCTATGAGGGATTGAAACCTCATGCTCACACCCTCCTTAAGTGGTTCAGGTAGTGTTTGTAGCCTACCTATGAGGGATTGAAACACCTCCACCTCGTACCAATTGCCACGACCGAGGGGGTTTGTAGCCTACCTATGAGGGATTGAAACAAAACTTCACAAAAGAGGGAAAGAGATGATACTCGCGTTTGTAGCCTACCTATGAGGGATTGAAACCAACCCCAACCCCCGACATTGCAGCAGGACGCAGACTAGTTTGTAGCCTACCTATGAGGGATTGAAACAGTGCATCGGCAGCTACTGCACCAAGTAGTACGGTAGTTTGTAGCCTACCTATGAGGGATTGAAACATGTTGAGGTAATCAAGGACGGTGCTTGCTCCGCCAAGTTTGTAGCCTACCTATGAGGGATTGAAACATGTACGCTCCCACGGCTTCCGTAAGATCCCCGCCGGGTTTGTAGCCTACCTATGAGGGATTGCAACGGAGCACACTCAATCTGCAGCCCTGGAGAAAGGTATCCATGGTATTTCGAGTGAGCGCCTGCTTTGAGCCAGCAGAAGTGTCCTGGTGGGCTGGCTTCCGGCTCACCATCGGTTGCAAATCCTGATGTGCCCTGCGAACTGGAGGTTTGCCGGCTTTGCCCTCAGGTAGCCTGCTGTACCTGGATTTTTAGGTACACCTTTCCCGCGTCCTTTGTATCCTGAAACCTCTCCAGAACTCTCCTCCCACCTCGAAAAATGTTTTGCCTGTTCGGTAGTGCCAGCTTTTGACACCCTCACCGTTTACCATAATTTCCAGAGTGATTGCCCACGGTGGGGGTGATACCATGCACAAGCGGTGGATGCGGGGTTTGGCGATATCTGTGGTGCTCATAGCGGTTGCGTCTCTCCTTACCGGATGCGGTGGTGTTCCTTCAGCTGGTTCAGGGGTTTCTCTCGAAATTCGGGTCCTGGAGGCGACCACCTACACAGCGAGGATTCAAATGATTTTTGCCAACCGGAGCTCGTTCACCTTCTATCCCGAAAGCGCTACAGTCCGTGGAGAGGAGTGTTCCCTCTGGAGTACTGCCTGTGTCACGGTAGAATTTTCGATGTCGCTTAGCGGTGGCGGTACACCTCTTTTGCCTGGGGAGACGCGCTCGGTCACCGAAGTGGTGCCTATCAGTGATGGCTACACACGCGTGCGATGGGTGGAATTCGTCGTGAGGGGGCGCCTGGGAGGCTCCTGGCTTGAGGTTGCCTCAAACAGGGTATACTTCTGAAACGTTTTCACCCCTTCACGGCCCCGGAGAGTAACCCTCCAATGATGTATTTCTGGAAGAAGAGGGCGATAAATACCGGTGGGAGACTGGCTAAGATGCCACCAGTAGCCATCATGCCGAAGTCGATGGAGTGCCGGCCGGAGAATTCGGCGATGGCCACGGGGATGGTCTTAGCCTGAGGCGTTGAGGTGAGGATGAGGGCGATGAAGAACTCCTCCCAGGACATGAGGAAGGCAAAGAGAAGGGTGGCCACAATCCCGGGAAGGGAAAGCGGGAGGATGACCCGGAAAAGCGTTTGCAGATGGGTGCATCCGTCGATTTTTGCCGCATCTTCGAGGTCCCGGGGGATGGTGTCGAAGTAGGTGCGCATCATCCAGATGACGAAGGGAACGAGGATAGCCGAGTACACGAGGATGAGAGCTTCTTTCGTGTCGAGCATTTTGAGGTTGCTGAACATCTGGTAGAGGGGAATGATGACGGCAATAGGGGGGAGCATGTACGAGAAAAGTAAAACGAAGAGCACCCGGTCTTTCCCGGGGAAGCGGAGGCGGGAGAAGGCGTAGGCGGCAAGAACCCCTAAGGCCACGCAGATGACCGTCACAAAAGTCGCCACGTAGAGGCTGTTTACCATGATTTTCCGGAATTCGCTCTCCGGACCCTGCCCGAAGAGGATGCCGGCGTAGCGGGAAAACGACGGATTTTCGGGGATCCAGCGAAGGGGGATACGCAAAAGGTCCTTCAGGTCGGCAATGCTTGAGATGAAGAGCCACGCCGGTGGGGCAAGGAGGAGGAAAGCCAGAAGCACCGAGAACACCCCGATGATGATGCTTCGAACGATTCGTCTTCGTCGCAGGCCCATGGTATCACCTCAGTACTCAATCTGCCGCTTCATGGCCCGGGTATAGAGGAGCGCAAGAACGGCCACAATCAGGGTGATGAGGTATGAAAGCGCTGCGCCCCGGCTGAAGTGGAGGAATTTAAAGGCTTCCTGGTAAGTGAGAAAGGAGATGACTTTGGTGGCGTTGGCCGGTCCACCCTGGGTCATGACGTAGACGATGTCGAAAACCCGGAAGGCGTCAAGGGTTCGAAGCACGAGGACCACGGTCATCGTGGGGCCGAGGAGGGGAATGGTGATTTTCCAGAGGCTCCGGAACCACCCGGCGCCGTCGACTTCAGCGGCTTCGTAGAGTTCCCGGGGAATAGTCTGGAGACCGGCTAAAAGCAGCAACGCCACAAGAGGTGTGACCTTCCACACGTCGGCGGCAATGACACAGTGCATGGCGCTCCAGGGCCTGGTGAGCCAGGGCTGGTACTTCTCAATGAGGCCGAGCTGCTGCAAAAGCGCATTGAACGCCCCGTAGTTGGCGTTGAAAATCCACTTCCACATGATGGCGTCGACGGTAATCGGCAGCGCCCAGGGCAAAAGCAAGAGGCTGCGGAGGATGCCTCGTCCCCGGAATTTCTCATTGAGAAGAAGGGCGATGAAAAGCCCGAGAACCATTTCGATGGCGATGGAGACCACGGTGAAGTACGCTGTCCTCCCCACGGAGCTCCAGAAGTACCCGCTTTTGAGGATATCGATGTAGTTGGCCAGGCCCACGAAGGGGGTTCCTGCTCCTCTCCGGGTGAGGTCAACCTGGAAGAGGCTGAGACGCAGCGAGAGCCCCATGGGGTAGAAAATGATAACGCCGATGAAAACGAAGGAGGGGAGGATGAGTGCCCAGGCAAAGGCGGTTTCTCTTTTTCGGAGAAGGCCCCCTCCGGGGTGAATCCCGGAGGGGGCCGGTGGAACCTTACTGCGCATACCGCTCCATGACCTCTTTTGCTCGGGACACGGCGTCGTCCATCGCCTGTTTGGGGGTTTTGGCTTTGGTGAGCGCTGCCTGGAGTTCCTCACTCAGAATGAGGGAGAGCTGGGAGTACCAGGGGACCTGGGGCCGGTCGAAGATATAGTGGATTTGCTCCTTGGCAACTTTGATGAGCTCCGGCTGCTGGGCGATGAGTTCCGGATCGTCGTAAAGGGACTTCCAGATGGGGAGGGCATTCTGGCTGTACTTTTTCTGGACTTCTTTGCTCGCAAGGTACTGGATGTAGTCCCAGGCTTCATCGGGGTGCTGGCTTGAGGTGAGAATGCTCAGCCCCATGCCGCCGTTGCAGGTGGCGCTCCGCCGGCCATCGGGAAAACCGGGAATCACGGCGATCACGGCATCTCCGGCAATCTGGGATTCGGCAGGGTCATTGGCGAGGTTGTACATGTACGTCCAGTTGAGACCGAACGCCGCCTGTCCGGCGGAGAATACCCGCCGCACTTCTTCGTAAAAGGACTCAATGCAGGCCGGGTTGAAAAGACCCTCGTCCATGTGCTGCACCATGAACTCCAGGGCTTCAAGGGGTTTCCCCTGGTTCATCGTGGGGTTTCCGGCTTCGTCAAAGAGCGTCCCTCCCATGGCGTAGACGTACTGGAGCCACTGGATGACCACGGCCTCACCCTGTCCCCAGGCGTCGATGATGGGGTACTCGACGACGTTCTGGGCTTTCAGCTTCCTCGCAATGTCGATGACTTCGGTCCAGTAGGTTGGGGGCTCGGCACCGACGGCTTCGAGCATCTTTTTGTTGTAAAAGAAGTATTCCCAGTCGTTGAGCCAGGGCATCCCGTAGAGCCGGCCCCTGTAGGTCACGGCAGAGAGCACCTCAGGGAAGATGTCGGCCCGGTCTTCTTCAGAGAGCCGCTCGGTGACGTCAAGAAGCCATCCCGCCTCGGCGAACTCTGCTGGCCAGATGCAGTCAAGGAGGATGACGTCATAGGTTCCGGCTCCACTTGCTGCGGCCACGACGATTTTGTCGTGGAGTTCTTCGTAGGCCACGAAAGAGAGCTTCACGTCAATGTCGGGCCGCATCTTCAGGAACTCCTCGGTCATGGCCCGGATGTCGCTCTCCTGGTACCCTGCCTGCTTCATGAAAAGCCCGCTGATTTCCACCTTCCCCAGGGCACAGGCTCCAAAAAGCACCACGCCCACAAGAAAAAGCATGCCGATGAGCCGTTTCATTTTTCTCCCTCCTTTATACCGTTACGGCGCGCTTTTCCGCTGCCGAGCGGTAGATTGCCGCAAGGACCCTCATGTTCCTGAGACCCACTTCTGCACTGATTCTCGGCTTTTCCCCACCGAGAATCCACGCACTCATGGCGTCCACTTCCCGGGCATATAAGGGTTTTGGCTCGAGTTCGAGTTTCTGCCAGGAAGAGGACACCCTCTTCTGGAGGGCATCGTAGCCCTTCTCTTCTTCGAGGAAGAGGCACCACACCTCTCCCCCAGGGTCCTGGCCGATGGTGTGCTGGGCGACGATGGCCCCTTTCGTACCGTAGACTTCAAGGACGTTCCGTGCCGCTTCGTCGGGGACGTTGAAGAAGTTGTCCACAAATCCCTGCGCCCCATTCCGGAATTTGAGGAGAACGGTGCTTGTGTCCTCCACCTCGTAAGTATGGGTGATGGTGTCGAGGAACCCGAAGACTTCCCGGGTTTCCCCAAAGAACCACTCAAGGAGATCCACGCAGTGGCACCCCATGTCGGTCAGAGCACCACCGCCTCCGGTGGCTTTTGTCTGCCGCCAGGCTCCTGGAATGGGAGGGTAGAAACAGGTGAGCTGGGCCCGGGCAAAGACGGGTTGTCCCAGCTTCCCCTCGTCGATGAACTCCTTGATACGCTCGTGGTAGACGTTGTACCGCATCATGAAGGCGACACCGAACTTGAGGTTGTTCTTTTCCGCAAGCTCCAGGAGCTCTTCCGCTTCCTCAACCCGGAGGGCAAGGGGTTTTTCGCAGAGGACGTGCTTCCCCGCCTCAAGAGCTTGCTTTGTCTGAGTGTAGTGGAAAGCCACAGGAGAGGCGATGTACACGGCATCGATGTCCTCGCGAAGGAGTTCCTCCACCGTGAGGTGTACCCGGGGAATCCCAAAGGCCGCTGCTGCAGCAGAGAGGGCTTCTCTGTCCACATCCATGAGGGCGATGATTTCGCTTTTTTCGGCAAAGCGCAGAACCTCGGGAATGGTCCGCCGCCGGGCGATACCTCCTGCACCGATAACCCCCCATCGGACTTTCATGGTCCCCTCCTATCGCCTGAAGTACTGGTAGACCTTGTCAAAGGCGGCGATCATGAGGTCCACGTGACGGTCCTCGTACACCGGATGGCAGGGGAAACAGAACGTCCGCTCTTCGAGCCAGGCGGCATTGGGGCAGTGAACCTTGTCGTACTCGACGCTTTTCGGGTCGGTGTACTCCTTAGAGCGGAAGGGGAACTTCGCCCGCCCGAAGCCGTTGTGCTTCAGGAAAGCCTCTTCCCGGTACATCTGGGGCCAGAGTACCGGAGCAACGGGCACCCCCTCGGCCTCAATGGCCTGCCAGAATTCCTTGATGGAACAGCGGATTCTCCCGGTGTCAAGGACAATGGGGAAGAGCCAGAAGGAGATGTACTTCCCCTCCTTTTTGTGCGGGGGAAGGTAGAGCACGGCTTCATGTCCTTCAAAATAAGAGAGGAGCTTCTCCCCTATGGCAATCCGGCGGGGTTTGTTCCAGGTCTCGAAGCGCTCAAGCTCACAGAGACCAATAATGGACTGGATTTCCGTCATCCGGTAGTTGAACCCCACCCGTTCGTGGATGTAGAAGAGTTTGCGCTCGAGTTCTAAAAGCCTCAACCGCTCTTTCACGTTGAACCCGTGGTCCCGGAAGGACTTCGCCCGCCAGAAGATGTCCTCGTCGTTCGTCACGACGCATCCGCCCTCACCGCCTGTGGTGAAGTGCTTCGACTGGCAGAAGCTGAAGGCCCCGGCATGGCCGATGCTCCCCACCTTTTTCCCTTTGTACTCGCTCCCGTGGGCCTGGGCGCAGTCCTCAATGACGAAGAGGTCGTGAGCTTTTGCGATGGCCATGAGTTCATCCATGTCGCAGGGGATGCCATAGAGGTGCACCGGGAGGATGGCCCGGGTTCTCGGGGTGATTTTCCGGGCTACGTCTTCCGGGTCGAGGGTATGGGTGTCTTTGCGGACGTCGGCAAAAACAGGAATGGCTCCTGCCTGGAGCACGCAGAACGCTGAGGCGATGAAGGAGTAGGAAGGCACGATTACCTCGTCCCCCGGGCCGATTTCGCACGCTGCCAGGGCGGTGTGAAGGGCCGAGGTGCCATTTGTGGTGGAGACCCCAAACTTACACCCACAGTATGCCGCCCACCGCTCCTCAAACTCCACGCCCTTTGTCCCCGTCCAGTAGTTCACAAGACCCGTTTCCAGAGGTTTCAGGGCTTCCTGCTTTGTTTTCTCCGAGAACGACGGCCACATGGGGAAGGGCTCCGTGTTGAGGGGCTTCCCCCCAAAAAGCGCAAGCTCTGCCATACATCCCCCTCCTTAAGCCATGTGAATTTCCACATTCTCCGCCACACCTCCAAGGAGCGTGTAGTCTCCAGGAAGTGTCTGGAGAATGGATGCCGGAACCAGAGGAGTTACCGGGCCGTGGGCAGCAAGCCGGGCGATAAAGCGCTGCCAGCTCACGCCTCCCCCGATGTATCCGTCAAGCCAGAAACTCCGCCACTTCGCCTGGACAACCTGGGCCGGGCCGATGGTGGCGGCTTTCGGGGGAACCCAGGACCAGTCGCCACTAAAGGAGTGCAGGGCGTTCTGCATGATGGTCATGGGGTGGAGTTCCACAATCCGGGGACCAGCCTGCTTGAAGGCCTCAAGGTCGTCTCCGAATTCAAAGCCAAGGTGGGCCTCAAAGAAGGCGATGTGTCCGCACCAGCCCACACCTCCATAGCAGCAGTCGGCTCCCCCGAGGTCTTCAATCATTCTGGCGTAGTCGGGGAGGACGTCTTTCGTGGGGAAGTGGATGTTCTTCTCCGGGGGACGGAGTTTCGGGTCAATGCGCCCGAAGAAGTTCTCCCACATGGCCCTCTGGAAGGACCCTGGCCAGTCGAAGGGAGCGGTGTTTCCCTCCTCATCGGCGTACTCATCCATGTTGAAGGTGTGCACGTGGTCCATGGGGATGCGGAGCCTGTTGATCATCTCTGCGGCCAGGGGGTACTGGGGTACAGGGCCCACGGGGAGAATGAGGACGAGCTTCTCTCCCTTCTCCCGGGCTTCCACGATCCGGGTGACGATGTCGAGGGCGAACTGGAAGTAGAAGTCGTTTTTCTCCTCGATGATGCGGATATGGAAGTCGGGATTGGGGTGTTTCGTGATCTCTTCTTTGGTGATTTTCCGTACCCGCTCACACGCCTCCCGGTCCTGAAAGGGGATGAACCTGGCCAGAGAATAGGTGAAACTCATAAGCATCCCTCCTTTAGTTTTTCCTGGGTTGCTGTTGGACCACCCAGAAAACAACTAGAAACGATTCCCAAGATAGGCATTTCTTCCGAACCCAGGTCGGGCTAAGTTCACAACAAATTTGTAGCGATCGGCCCTGTACAGGAACTCAACGTATTCCACAGGGTTGTCCATTTCATCAAAGGTAATTCTTTTACACAGAAGCCCAGGAGAATTTTCTTGAACTCCAAGTAACTTGGCTTCTTTGCCAGTAATGAGAACAGATTCCAGAGTTTGTCTTGCCCATACAACGGGTCTTGAAATAAACATGTTGAGGATATCACACAATTCCCGTGTCTCAACTTCTCTTTCATCGACCGTCAGGAAGCCAGCAAAGATTCTGAAAGGTAAGAATACCTTCTGGAGACAAATCGGCTCTTCATTGGCAAGAAGCAGTCTTTCCAGATAAATCACTTTTTCATCTTGCGATAATCGTAAGTATTCGGCAATGTCCGTTGGTGGTGTGATGATATCTCGCTTCATGAGCTTGCTTCCAGGCTTCAAGCCGCGACTGAGCATGTCTTCGGTAAACGTCACAAGAAGTCCGAGTTTTTCGGTGATTTTAGGAGTTGATACGAAAGTCCCTTTCCCCGGTACTTTTCGGAGGTAACCTTCGCGTGCCAGATCGTCAATTGCTCTTCGGGCAGTTATGCGGCTTATGTTGTACTTCTCACACAGCTCGGATTCGGACATAATTTTATCGCCTGGTTTCAATTCTCCTTCCTCGATCATTTTTAGGAGCGCTCTCTTAAGCTGAACGTGGAGAGGTATTGGTGACGTTTTATCGATTTGCAACATGGTGTCCTTTGTTCGGCCCCTTTCCTTTTGGAGAATTTCAATTGGGAAACTCAGCCCCCTTGTTTTACCGTTATCATTAGCATTATACATCAGGTGTATCGAAGGTTCTTTAGGCGCCAGTTTCATCAATTACTCTGATCAGGTTTACGTATGGTCGGAAATCAAACTTTGGTCTAGCCTCAAAGGAAAGATACAACTCTATAAAAAGGTTGTCCTTGACCCTCCTTTCCTGTCGTTGCTTTATTAATTCGGAGATAATTTTGGCCTGGCTTTTATATTCAGACAGGGCAAGGGCAACCCGCTCTTCAACCCCTTGAGATACGCCAATGGCGATGTTGGCACTGACGTCGGGATCCTTTCCTGCGGCAAGGGCATGGAGAGGAGAAAACTTGCTCCAGACAGAGTATACAAAGTAACTTTTAATGGGAGCTTGGGGTTGACCATAGTCGGGCATGATCGGATCACCAGCCTGTGGACCGTCCCATGCCCCTATAAAGTAGGCTGCTTCGTGATCGATGTGTTCGCAGTAGGGATTTGGGAGCAATAATCTCGTTGTCCTGAGATCGCGAAGTATTTTAAGCATTTTCCCCATTGTCCCGGTTTCGCCCCAGGGCATTTTCCAGCCAATGTTTGGTCTCAGACTGAAATCAGGATAATCCATTCTGATTATATGGTCTTCTGGGATACCGATTCGAGAGTAAGCTTTTACGGTTTCCTCTTTTCTAATGTCCACTATGCTGTTTTTTTCTTCAAGGGTTGTGTAGCCCCCACACCCATTACAGGCTATGACTATGTAGACCTCTGCACCGAAGTACTGGGCGGCTTGTAAGATATACCCTGCTCCCAGTAAAGCGTCATCGTCGTGCGGGGAAAGCACAGCGATAACTTCTTCTTTGCCAACCCACGAAGGAAAGACCGTTTCAATTTCAAGCGAACGCTTTCTTTCCCAGAGATTGTAGAAAACAAATTCTTGACGGTTGTTCACCATCGCGGTCGCCTCCTGTCGATTGTCCCTTGACAAAGATTATAACCCATTATATCCTATACGAGAAGTAATAACCTGTTATTTCATGTAGGGGAGGGATTACTGATGAGTACTCAAAAGTCCTTCTTGGATATCTGTATCGAGTTCCTGCAGAAAATCGAGAAAGAACAGGCTGAGAATTTCAGGAAGGCTGGTCAGGTCATTGGGGATGCAATTATGGCTGGTAAACTGATACACGCTGTTGGGACTGGTGGTCACACCTGTCTCCCCGCTTACGATATGTTCTACCGGGCCGGTGGTTTGGTGCCTGTTAGCCTCATTATTCCTATCGGTGCACTTTATGGAGCGGCTGGTGCTCTTCACGGCATGCGTATCGAACGCTGTCCGGGGTATATGAATAGAGTTATAGATTACTATAAGGTCAGCCCTGGTGATGTGGCGATTATTTTCAACAACATAGGCGTCAATGCGGCTACAATTGACGCGGCTTTAGAGTGTAAGGCGAAGGGGGCTTATACCATAGGAGTGGGTGGATCGCCGTGGCAAAAAGAGATTCCCCTGGATCACTACACCAGACATCCAAGCAAGAAAAATCTGATGGACATTGTCGATCTCTTCATCGACGATTATAACCCCGTGGGGGATGCTGTCATTGAGCTCGAAGGCTTTGACCGGCCAATAGCTCCTATCTCGCAAGTAACCGATTCGTACATAGTAAGGAGAATCGAAATTGAGGCATGCAAGTACATGCTGAGCAAGGGATTTAAGCCCCCTGTCTGGATGAGTGCGAACAGGGTAGGAGGTGATGAGGCCAACGCCAGGTATCAGGAGGAGTACTTTTACAGGATTAAGTTGTTGTGAGTTTTATCAAAGAGGTGTGAAATACAAAAGAAGAGGATTTAGAGTTGTGTCAGAAATCTGTTGATTAAGGAGGGTTATCAAGCGATGCAAAATCAAAGACTTTTATGGGTTGGAGTTCTCTTGTGCCTCTTTTTCCTGACCAGCTTTGCCGGGGCCCAGGATACCATCGAGATTACTTTCTGGCATCACGAGGCACCGGCGCATCGTGTTGCAGCTTTTCAGAAAGTGCTGGATCTCTTCATGCAGGAAAATCCTGGCGTCAAGGTAACTCAAGAGGTCGTTATGTGGGGAGATGCCTGGGTCAAGACTCTCTCCGCTATAGAGGCTGGAACATTGCCTGATTTCCAGTTTTCCATACCCGATCTGCTACTTACAGTGTACAGAGCTGGGGCTGTTGTTCCAGTAACTGACCTGGTGAAAGAACTCGATGAAAAATATCAGTTCTTTCCTAAACAGAGGGATATGTACCTGCATCAGGGGGAATACTGGGGAGTTCCAATCTGGACAATGATCATGCTCTTCACATATCGTCCCAGTTTCCTTGAGGAGTATGTGGGAACTACGGAGCCCCCAAAGACCTGGGATGAGGCACTGGACTATGCTCAGAAAATTACCGAGGCTTCCCAGGGCGAGGTGTACGGAATAGGTATTGGTGGAGCGAAGAATCTCATGACGAGTGAGCAAGCCTACATCTTCCTGGCCAGTGTTGGAGCAAGGTTTTTCGATGAAAATGGGAAAGTGATTTTCAATAATCCGAAAACGATAGAAGCTGTGAAACTCTACGCCGAGCTCTTCAAATTCGCTCCTCCAGGGGCTGAAGCATGGTCCTGGGGAGAGATTGAACTGAATATAGCTGCAGGGACCATTGCAATGTCACCGTACTTCCCGTCGGTTCAGAAAAGATTCCACGAAGAGTTTGACAGTAGTGATTACGCTGCTGCGCATATTCCCTACTATAAGGACAGGAAAGAACGAGGGACAATAACCTATCCAAACGAAGTACACATCTACAAACAGACCCTTGAAAAGGGTGACAAGCATGTCAACGCAGTAAAGGAATTGATAAGGTTTATGATGCGACCGGACATCAATGCTATCTTGACTGCAGAACAGGAGCCAGGTGGATTCTTCCCTGCAACCGTTGCTGCTTCTCAAGCAGAAGAGTACTGGAATAACCCCATTGTTAAGCGTTTCGAGGGTATCCACAAGGTTGCTTTTGAAGCACTACAGGAGTATGCGACTTTGTATGGTTTTGAGTACGGAAAATGGGTGAACCTGGGGATTGGCGACATCACCGGAGCCGATATCTTGGCGGAGGTTATCAACAAGGTCGTTAGCGGCCAGATGAGTGCTGAAGAGGCGGTTGCTTGGGGACATGAGCAGATGGAGAAGTACTCGGTTCCAGTAAGCTGACGAGATGGGCAGGCTGCCCTGGCGAACAGTTTTCTGTGTCTGCCAGGGCAGCCTAAGTGGGGAGGAACTTCAGTGTCGTCAGGCAGCGTGAAAAGAGTGGTACGGGAAATGTTGCCCCTGCTTCCTCTTGTGATTCTGCTTCTGTTCGTCTTTGCTTATCCTTGTGCATCGGCTCTTTTTTTGGCTCTTCATGAGATATCGTTCGGCGAAGCGGTAGGGAAATATGTGGCTTTTGGGAATTTTGGGGGACTTATCCGGAACCAGGTTTTCTGGGACGCTCTGAGTAAAAGCTTTCTCTGGGCAGGGGGCAACCTCGTGATCCAGCTTCTTGCGCCTCTGGGTATTGCTCTGGTGCTCAACAAGAGGATTCGGGGCATAAACGTAGCTCGATCGCTGGTGATGCTGCCGTGGATTATCCCTGCGGTTACTATAGCGATTTGTATGAGGTGGATGCTGCTACCGAGAATTGGTATTGTTAATGAGGCGCTTCTCTTTTTGAGGGTTCTCCGTAAACCGGTTCATTTTCTTGGGTCTTCGTCCACTGCCATGCCGTTCCTTATACTATTGAATTCCTGGAAATTCCTCCCTTTTGGCACCTTGCTCATTCTTGCTGCTCTCCAGACCATTCCAGAAAGTGTGCTTGAAGCCGCGGCTGTCGATGGAGCCAAAGGGTTTCAGCAGTTCAGATACATTACCTTCCCGCTTCTTGGGTCAATGATATGGTTTGTGGGTTTCCTGGCTTTTGCCTGGAATTTCAACACGTTTGACCTCATATGGCTTACTACTCAGGGGGGACCGGGAACCGCAACGCAAACACTTCCTGTTCTGATCTACAGGACAGCTTTTAAGGTTTTTCGCCTGGGAGAGGCTTCTGCCATTTCGGTAATCATTGTTGTTCTCCTTTTAGCCATAGGAGTGGTCTACTTACGGTTTTTTGCCCCAAAGGGGGAATAGAACCATGACCAGTCGGCAGCGATTACAGTTAGCCATCAATCACCGTATCCCCGACAGGGTTCCCCTAGACTTGGGTAGCAGCATCACTGGTCTGACCCGCGCTTCTGCTGAGCAGCTTTGTCGCTTTTTAGGGATAGAGCAGGCATTGAAAGTAATTGTGAAACCCCTTCAGCTTGTCGAACCTCCGGAAGAACTTCTGGAAAGACTCCATATCGATACAAGATACGTAAGGCCAATTTTTCCCAACCAGGACGGTTTAGAGGAAGAATACATCGATGAGTGGGGTATAAAGCGGAGACTTTCATCTGATGGTTTGTACTACGACATCGTGGAACACCCCCTCAGAGAGGGCACTCTGGAAGAGATAGATCGATTCCAGTGGCCAGAACCAAGGCGGAGAGAGATTTTTCAGGGCCTGGAGGAACGTGCTAGGTATTTATATTTTCATACAGATTACGCGATAATTGGAGACCCTTTAAGTCCCGCGCTTTTTGAACCGGCGTGGTATCTCCGGGGCATGGAGAACTTTCTGGTTGATCTCGTACAAAACAGGAAGTACGCTGAAAAACTCTTAGATACATTGCTTGAGTTTCAGCTTCAGTTCTTCGACGAGTTTCTCTCGCGAGTGGGCGGTTATATTCAGGTTATCATGCTCGGTGACGACCTGGGAACTCAGAGGGCACCTTTGATTTCTCCTGAGCTGTATCGAGAGATTATAAAACCTCGGCATAAGAGACTATTTGAGTTTATCAAAAGTCGCAGTGAGGCAAAAATCTTTCTTCATTCCTGTGGTGCCATTAGGCCCCTTATTCCCGATTTGATTGACGCGGGAGTCGAGATTCTTCATCCTTTGCAACCCCTTGCCTGGGGCATGGAGCATTTCGAGTTGAAAAAGGAATACGGTAATAAACTTTGTTTCTGGGGTGGTATTGATATTCAAAGCGCTTTACGCGGCTCCTTGCAAGAGGTTGTCTTTGAGGTGGAGCGAAGGATTAACGCTTTAGGTCAAGGCGGTGGTTATGTGTTGGCGCCTGCCCACAATATCCAGCCAGATGTACCTCCTGAGAATATTGTGGAGATGTTCGACCACGCGATTGAGGTGGGGAGGTACGTAGCATGAAACGTTGGTTTTTGGCGAAATCCTTGAATAGCCTTATCGCTGGCATGCTTGTTGTGATCATCATACTACTTATGATCTGGCCGTTCGTGTATATCTTTCTGTCTTCTTTCAAACCTATGAAGGAAATTATGTCGCGGGCAACTTTGCTGCCAAAGGAATTTACCCTTCGCAACTACAGGACTCTCCTTTTTGCGCGAACACCGGTAAGAGATTTTCCAAGATTTCTCTATAACAGTTTTATGGTTTCTCTCATCACGGCGTTATGTACCCTGGTGGTGGCTTCGGTTGGTGGTTACTCCATATCCAGGAATGCCAGGTTAAAAAGGGGAATTGCGTCTCGCTTGTTGCTCCTCTTATACGTTTTCCCCACGGTTATACTCCTGGTTCCGCTCTACAAAGCGTTTGTTTCTTTCGGGCTTTATGATAACCTTGCTTCGCTGGTCATTGTGTACACTGCACTTGCTGCTCCTTTCTGTACCTGGCTTCTTGTTTCCTTTTTTGACAGTATTCCTCGGGACTTGGAAGAATCGGCGAGTATAGATGGAGCAAGTTCAACTGTTGCCTTTGTGCGGATTATTTTGCCACTTGCAGCTCCAGGACTTGTAACGGCAGGAGCCTATTCTTTTATTACTGCTTGGGGGGAGTACATGTTTGCCCTGGTGCTCATCAGTAGTAACCTGAAAAAAACTGGTCCGCTGGGCCTTGCTACCTTTGCCGCAGAGCAATATGTCGAGTGGGGTCCCCTCCTTGCTGGTGCTATTCTCATCATGCTCCCGGTTTTCGTGCTTTTTCTCCCTATCTCTGGGTATTTCATTAAGGGTTTCACTGCTGGAGCAGTGAAAGAATAGAGGTGGAGTTAGAAAGGAGGTCCGGAGGGTGAGAAAGGGTCTCATTTTGATCCTCGTGGTTCTGGGTACAGTTATGTTTGTGGCGGGGAATTCTTCTCTGTGTCTGGCGAAGGTCTCGGTAGAAATCCTCCAGGATATATACGTATTGCCTGTGGCGGAACTTGCCACCACCAAAACACATCCGGAAGTCATCAGAATCGAGAACGATTTTGTAGAAATGACTCTTATTCCGAATCGGGGTCGAGTACTTTCCTCGTATGTTCTTAAGGGAAAAGAACCTGTATCCGTTATTTACCAAAATCTTGTCCCGGGACCTATGGTCTTGCCGGGTGGCCTGCATGTTGTAGAGTTTGGGGGTTACTACCTTTCGCTTCCCTGGAATGACCGCGACCGTCAGCCCTTTGATCTCTCTTTTGCCCTGACTCGAGAAGAGGAGAGCCTCGTGGAGGTGTTCCTCTCAGGAAAAGACATGTTCAAAAAGACCTTAACCGAATGCTGGGTGAGAGTGCGTGATGACTCTCCTGTCGTAGAGGTAGAGGTCAAAATTACCAATCTTTCAAAGAGAGAGGCACGGAGCTTTCCCTTTAAGGATTTCGTGGTTCTGGATGTTCGCAGGAACTGTTATCTATCTTTACCAGTGAAGAGCGTGAAGCTTGTGGCAAGCAGAGGCGATTGGGCCGGTCAACCAGGACAAGTATTAGGCTGGCCGGCAATGTTTGCCAGCTGGGACAATATGAAGGATTATCTGCATTTTGAGACAGAGAATTCGCCTCTCCTGCCATGTGTAGCTGCTATGTACCCTGATGAACGTGTTGCCTTCGTAAAATGGTGGGAACCCGCGGAGTTTTTCCCGGCTCTTAGTGCGTGGTCCTGGGGGCAATCATGGGCTGTTGAGCCAGGTGCCGGTGCGTACATCGTTGTCTCTGGCCTTCGGGATAATTTTCACCTGGAACCACAGGAACAGGTCTCTTTTAAGGTATATTTTGTTGCCTTCGAGGGTGTATCGCAGGATGTTTCCTGTCAGGAACTCTTTGACCAGGCAAGATCGCTATTGCGTTGAGAAGTTTTCAAACAAAAGAGAAGGCCAGGGAGTGATGACTCAGTGAAAACGCCTTGTAGTGAATTCCTTGCAAAAGTCCGTGAGATTATTGCGAGAATTGAGGAGGAAGAAAGAGGGAATATTGAAAAGGGAGCGGAATTCCTTGCTCGGAGTATTCGTGAGGGAGGTCTTATACACGTTTTTGGAACGGGCCATTCCCATATTTTTGCTGAAGAGGCATTTTTTCGCGCTGGTGGTTTAGCCTGCATCAATCCCATGCTTGAACCAAGCCTTATGCTTCACACAGGAGCCGTCAAATCTTCGATATTAGAGGATCGCGGTGGCATTGCAGAGGTAATTTTTGAGCATTTTGGGCCCAAGCCGCCGGATTCATTGGTGCTGTTTTCCAATTCTGGGGTAAATTCTGTCCCTGTGGAGATGGCGATGTTGGCAAAGAAGAGAGGTATTTCGGTAATAGGCGTGGGGAGCAAAAGGTATATTGAATACTTAAAAAAGGAGAAGAACAGAGAGAGCATAATGGAGTACTGTGATGTCTTCATAGACAACAAGGGAGAAATTGGAGATGCTTGTGTAGAACTTGGGGGTTCTATGCAACGCATCGGTCCCACTTCTACTATTGCCGGTGCGTTGATTCTCCATCTTCTCGTCATTGAAACAGCCCTGAGACTGGCTGAAGAGGGTTTCCCGCCCCCAATCTTTGTGAGTGGGAACCTTCCGGGAGGGAAAGAAGCGAATCGGAAGCTCATCGAGCAATATCGTCAGTTCATCAGAATGCTCTGAGGTGAAAGCTTGGCTTCGGAGTTTATCTTAACGATTGATGTTGGAACCACAAATCTGAAGGGCATTCTTTTCGATGAGGAGGGTAATGAGGTTTTCAGAGTTACCCGACCAAACACTACACGGTATCCGGAGCCTTTTTTCGCCGAACAGGAGCCGCAGCAGTGGATCGAAAATCTTTTGGCAGTTATGAAAGATATAAACCAGCTGTGCCCTGAGAAGCTCCGATTGGTCAGGGCGGTTTCTCTTACCGGTCAGATGCATGGGCCTGTGCTATTTGAAAGCGAAAGCGGAAGGGTTCTTCATCCATGCCTCATCTGGTCCGATGCTCGAGCGGTAGAGGAAGTGAGAATGCTACAGGAAATGTTCGGTGACGATTTTTTCCTTCGCGAGATGGGTAACCCGCTGCAACAGAGTTTCACGCTACCGAAGCTTCTCTGGATAAAGCGTCACAGACCGGAAGTATTTGAGGAAAGGAGTATCAAGCTCCTTTTCCCCAAAGACTACATTGGCTATATCCTGGGAGGGGAAGTGACTACTGATTACTCTGATGCTTCCGGTTCCCTGTTTTTTGGTCTCCGAGAAAAGGAGTGGAAGAAAGAAATATTGCGAGATCTTGGGCTGCCACAAGATATGCTTCCCGAGGTTGTTCCTGGCGAATCGACTGTCGGTTATGTCTCTGAAGAGGCGGCAGCAACATTTTTCCTCCCCGCCGGGATCCCTATAGTTAAAGGCGGAGGCGATTTGGCCACAACTGCTCTTGCCACCGGTGCAGGAATAGAGGGGAATCTTTCTCTCTGCGTAGGAACAGCGGGGCAGCTTCTTCTCTGTACCGACGAGGTTAACGAGGAAACGCTGGGGAAGCTTTATATCTTTCTGCACTGTGTTCAGGATAAGTACTTCTATTTGGGCACGGTTCCTACCGGAGGGGCTGCTCTTGATTGGTTTCTTTCTGCCGTTACCGGTGACGGAAAACAAAAACACAATCTCTGGGAAAAGATTGGTTCTCTTGCGGATATTTCTCCTCGGCAGGTTATTCTTTTCTATCCTTTTCTTTTAGGAACCGGAACACCCTATTTTGATTACCAGGCGAAAGCTGCCTTTTTGGGTTTACAGATGAACCATAAAGCTGAAGATATGATTGTGGCTATTTTAGAAGGCGTGGCATTTGCCTTAAAGGAATCGTTTGAGAGGGTTCCTGCTGTTTCCGAAAAGATTCGACAGATTATTCTGAGTGGTGGCCTGGCGAGGTTGCCCATCTTCTCTCGTATCGTGACTAACGTATTCAACCTTCCCGTTGCCGTTTCGCGGTATGCCGATACTGCTTCAGTAGGGGCTTTTCTTCTGGCAGCGAAGGCATTGGGAATCGTGCGTGGTTATGGAGATAGCGCGGCAGGACTCGAGAGTAACGTGTTTCCAGAACGTTTCTATGTCCAGCATTACAGGAAAGTGTATAGTTTGTATCGGTCGTTTTTAGACATGGTGCTCTCTTTTGCCTCTGAAAGCAACCGTATTCAGGGTAAAGGAGAAGAGAGTTGAGGACTGATGAAAATTGCCAAAAACTCGCCGATACCGGTGCATGTACAGCTTAAGGAAGCACTGAGACGTCTTCTTGAAAGCAAGGACTATAAGCCGGGAGACAGGTTTCTTTCAGAAAGCGAAATCGCAAAGGAATACGGGGTTAGCCGAATGACGGCAAGAAGAGCAATGGATGATCTCTCGAAGGAAGGCCTTATTTTGCGCGTTCCTGGAAAAGGATCCTTCGTCACAAGGCGAAAGTTTGTTGAAAAATTGACCGAGCTTGTCGGATTTACACAGGACATGGAGAGGAAGGGGTATGTTCCGGGTACTCGGGTTTTGCAGAAAGACTCAATATATCCTCCGAAGGAAGTTCAGGAGATCCTCCAGCTGGAGAAAGGAGAGAAGGTTTTGGTTCTTCGAAGGGTTCGTTATGCTTCCGCAGAACCTGTAGCATTGCAAATTGCATACGTCCCTTTGAAGTTTTTCCCCGGGATTGAAAATGTAGACTTCGAAAAGGAGTCACTCTATGCCACTTTTAAGAAGTTTGGTAGGCCCCCAGCGTGGGCGAAACAGGATATGGAAGCCATCGTTATTCAAGACCTGGAGCAGGCGGAGCTTCTTGGTGTTGCACCCGGTTCTCCCGGTCTCGTGAGCGAACGGTTGACTTATGACTTAGACGGGAATCCCATAGAATTTACGATTACCGTCTTTCGTGGGGACAAATACCGTTTTACCGTGCATCTTACGAATCCCGAATTTGCAAGGGTATAGGGGTGTACACGATGTTCCTCATTAGAGGCCAGATTGTCGCTCCTTATGGTGTGCTCCAGGGGGGAGCGCTCCTCGTTAAGGATCAGCGCATTCAAGAAGTTATTGTGCCCGATGACGTATCGTTGTTCGTATCTACTCGTGGGCAAGGGTTGTCTCTTAGGGATTTTGGGAATTGTTACGTTTTCCCAGGATTCATTGACCTCCATGTTCACGGAGCGCTGGGCTTTGATTTTATGGATGGCGACGAGGAAAAAACGCTAAAAATTACCGATTTTCTCCTGAGAGAGGGAGTGACGAGATTCCTTGCGACTACTCTGACGGAGAGTAGGGAAAAGATTGTGGCGGCTATTGAAGCAATTGCGCAGGCTGCGAAACGCTCTCCATCTATTTTGGGAATTCACCTTGAAGGTCCCTATCTCTCTTATGGAAGGCGGGGGGCGCATAACGCCCGTTTCTTGCGACGGCCCGATCTCGAAGAAATTGAAGAATTCATGAAAGTAGGGAACGGCCTGGTGAAACGGGTAACCATTGCCCCAGAGCTTGAAGGTTCCATGGAGGCAATAGCCTATCTCTCTTCCCAGGGGATTCTGGTTTCTCTGGGACACAGTGAAGCCGATTATGCAACGAGCTTTCGGGCTTTTTTGCAGGGAGCAAGGCTTATTACTCACGTCTTTAACGGTATGGACCCCTTGCATCATCGGGTACCAAATCTTCTTTCCTTTGCTCTGGGTTTTGAGGGGGTTTTTGTTGAACTTATTGCTGATGGGGTTCATGTTGTACCTGAGGTTATGAGGGTCGTGCTCGCTTGTAAGGCTGACAGGGTGGTTGTTGTGAGTGATATGGTACGGGTTGCTGGTGTGGAAGAGGGAATATACGAAATGGGTGGAGAAGCGGTGGAAGTGAAGGATGGCATTGCCCGTTTGGTATCTTCGGGGAATTTAGCCGGAAGCACCACCACTCTCAGGCGCGCAATGTTCTCTCTGAAGACCATTTTCGGATTGCCTCTGCCAAAGCTTGCCTGGATGGGCAGTCTTCTTCCGGCAAAGCTCCTGGGAGTAGACAGGGTGCTGGGGAGTCTTGAAAAAGGGAAAATAGCTGATATTGTGGTACTGGACGAAGCATTTAACGTCAGGGCTGTTTTTATCGGAGGAGAACAGGTACTCGGTGCATAGCGCAGTGGGTCTTGTGTAATGAGCATCTTTTAGAAATGGGGGTTAAGATGGAAGGTTATCGCCTTGTTTGCGGTGCTGAGGTTTCGGAGCCCTATCAGCAGCTTTTGGCGCTCCACAGGGTGTGTTTTGGCCAGTACGAGGGCGTATTGCCATTCGATGAGGAGATTCTGCGCTGGTTTATTCAGAGGCCGGGGCTTGGCCTCGAACACACCCTGGTTGTTGTTTACAACAATACTGTTGTTTCGAGTCTTTTTCTCACTTTGACCTCCTTTTATATTGATGGTCATCTCGTCCCCGTGGGAATCGTGGATACGGTGATGACTCATCCTGCCCACAGAGGCAAAGGGCTTGCTTCGATGCTCTTAGAAGAGGCTAAAGGAATCATGAGGAAACACCAGTGCTGGTTTGGATATCTCTACACGATCCCCGAAACCAGGCAGTTCTCCCTCTACCAGCGATTGGGTTACAGGGACTTCAGACGGGTTTTTCACCTCAAACGGGATGCCCGTCCTCTTCGAGGTGAGCTCTTCGCAGAAGACGAAGCCCATGTTTTTCTTGAGGACGGAGAAATGGTGAGGAGCTTTTTGAACGACGTTTTTCAGGGTTATGATGGTTTCATTCCTTTTGACAAGGAACTTTGGGAGTGGCGGAAGATGAGGCGCCCCTCTGCTATTCCTGCAAAAGTTATCGCTCTTAAGGATGAACGAGGATTGCCGGAAGGGACGCTGACCCTCACTTTTGGGGAGATTGTGACCTCCTCCGGTACCGAGAAGGTCGTTTTTCTCAGTGACTGGGTGGGGTTATCTCAAGCCGCGAAGCGAAAGGTGCTTCGCCAGGCTCTTTCTCGCTTGGAAGGCACAAAAGTGGACATTCTCTGTCCCGTTGACAACTCGGAGGATTGGAACATTCTCGGTGAGGAGGGTTTCTTGCCTTATCTTGCTGAATCAGCAATGCTTTGTCCCCTTAGTAAGGAAGCAGAAGCGATGCTTCAACAACCTTCTCAGAGACCATGGTATCCTCTGATTGAGTCGGTTGTAGGTGTGTGAGATTGAGAATTAGCTTTTGATAGCTCCGAATGTCAACCCCCTGACGAGGTATTTCTGCACCACAAAGGCAAAGGCGAGAACCGGTATGCTTGCTACAACCCCCACGGCAGCCATTTCACCCCAGATAATCCCCATGACTGACAGGAAAAAGGTGACCGTTGTGGGAACTGTTCTCGCGTTGAAGCTTGTCAAGAAAAAGGCTAGGGCGAATTCATTCCACGATTGGATAACGCAGAAAATAGCTGTTGCAGCGATACCTGGAAGTGTTAAGGGAAAGACAATCTTTGTAAGAACTCTTAGACGTGAACAACCATCGATTAAGGCTGCTTCCTCAATTTCCTGGGGGATTTCTTCGATAAACCCCCGCATCATCCATATCGTGAACGGGATGTTGAAACTGAGATACACAATGGCGAGGAGAATGTGGGTGTCAAGCAGACCTAAAAAACGACCAAGGAGAAAAAAAGGAATAACGACAGCCATGGGAGGAAGCATCCGTAAGGAAAGAATCCAGAAAGCTACGTCTTCCTTCCGGGAGAAGTGAAAGCGGGCAAAGCCATATGCAGCAAGGGTTCCCAGGAAGATAGAGATAGCGGTAGTGGTAACCACGACGATGGCGCTATTCTTGATGTACAGCAGCAAGTCCCTTTTCTGAAAAACAGAACGATAGTTTTCAAGGGTGGGAGTGAAGATCCATATTGCGGGATTGATAGCCTGTACCCTTGTTTTAAGCGACGTCATGAGCATCCACACGAATGGGAAAATACATACAGCAACTACCAGTGCGATGAGTATGCTTAAAAGGACTTTCTTCCAGGTTTTTAAGGATGACAAGGATTCTCACGCTCCTCCAAGGCGTTCCCTTCGAAGAGTTCTTAGGAGAACGGTAGTTAACAGGGTACTTAAGAAAAGAAGGATAACGGCATTTGCTGAGGCTCGGCCTATCCAGTTTGTATGACGAAAACCCAGACGGTAGATATGAAGGCTCATAAGCTCGGTAGCGTTTCCTGGCCCTCCTTGGGTCAGTCCGTAAACCACGTCGAACATTTTGAGAGCGTCAATGGATCGCAGGAGAAGAGCAATAATAATCATTGGTTTCAGGAGAGGTAATGTCAGGTAGAAGAAGATTTGTCTGGGATTTGCTCCGTCCACAACAGCCGCTTCGTATGGTTCTTGCGGCAAGGCTTGTAAGCCTGCATAAAGGATTAGAGCAATAAAAGGTGTCCATTCCCATACGTCGACTAATATCAAGGACCAGAAGGCTTCTTTCGGGCCAAGCCAGTTTACCTTCCCCAGGCCAAGTTGCGAGAGAATGAAGTTGAGTACCCCATATTCGGTGTTCAGCATGAGTTTCCAAATAAGCGAGATGATCGTTGGTGTAATCACCATTGGAAGAATGAGACAGGACATCCAGACTCGTTTACCCCAAATGTACCGGTGGAATAAAAGAGCGACTCCAAGGCCCAGCACAAACTCCAGGCTAACCGTAACAGCTGTAAAGAAAAGGGTGATTCTTAGGGAATGCCAGAAGTCTTTGTCTTCAAAAAAGAGAAAAAAGTAGTTTCGGGGCCCCACAAAGGATTTCTGTTCCCATCCCATTGATAAATCGTAGTTAGTAAGGCTTACATACCAGAGGAAGATCGTAGGGAAGATAACGATGGCTACAAGGGTAGCTAAAGAAGGTAAGATAAAGGAATATGCCTCTCTCTTTTTTCTTTTACGCACTGCCCATGCCTCCAATTGGTGCCAGGGGAGGGGTACCCCTCCCCTGGCTACTGTGGGTTACTCCGCCATGATTTTCTCTACTTCGACTTGGGCCTTGTCGAGGGCTTCTTTGGCCGTCATCTGACCCGCTAAAACCGCCGAGCCGTAGTCGCCAACTACTTCAAGTACTTTCATGTACTTAGGATGAGGTGGTATCCAGCTAATACCAGCCTGTACCAGATTGTTTGCTCGCTCAAGAGATGCGAGCTGAATGGGGAACGTCCAATTCTTTGCCACTAACTCGGGGTCTTCGTACACCGAGCGACGTACCGGTGTCCCCCCATTCTCTACGTATTTTTTGGCATTGTATCGACTTGTCATCCAGACAATGAACGCCCATGCAGCCTCTTTGCGCTTTTCATCTATGTCGCTGGAAATACCTACATTCCAGCCAGCCAAAGCTCCATAGGCTCCTGCTGGACCAGCTGGAGGAGGAACGAAGCCAACTCTGTCAGCGATTTGGGACTTTGTTGGGTCGATAATCCAGGGAGTCAGGGCGGTAGAATCAAACCACATTGCTGTTTTTCCAGAGGTGAAGGCAGATACGGCTTCTTCATGGGTATAGACTCCAATATCTGGTGGTCCTTGTTTCAAAAGTTCAACATAGTACTCAAGTGAAGCGACTGTCTTCGGGTCGTTTACGAGAACCTTCCAGGTTTTCTGGTCCAGGAACTGCCCGCCCAATTGGTACATCACTGTCATCCAACCAGAACCAAAGTGAATGCCCTTTTGTCCTCGCATGGCGATACCATAGAGCCCTTCCTCTTTGCCTTTGAAGAACTTTGCCAGGTTCAGGAATTCATCCATTGTTTCCGGAGGTTTTTGTCCGTATTTTTCAAAGAGGTCTTTCCGGTACCCGACATACCGGGTTTCACCGGCAACAGGTATTCCGTAAATAACTCCTTGGTACTTGCCAATACCATCTCTGTAGGCCGGGAGAATGTCTTCGTAGTCGAACCAGGAAGGGGTCAGCTCTGTGTTCTCAAGAAGCGGTTTGAGATCAATGGCAACACCACTGGGAGCATATTCTGCCATGTTAAAAGCGTCGATGAGGAGGACATCATAAACTGCAGTTTTGGCCTGGTGTTCAATAAGGAGCTTTTGCCGGAGATACCCTTCCTCGATGATGTCCCATCGCACTCGGATTCCCGTAAGCTTTGTGAATTCGTCGACCATTGCTTGCATGGCATCAGTTGTGGGGTGAGGGCAGAAGGCACAGGTAATTGTTGCTCCTCCGAGTTTCTCTCGCACAAGGTTAACCCAGTTACTAACGTCTGGCGGGAGTTCCTCGGCCCATACCAGGCATGCCACACTCATGATGAATATCATCACACATGCCACTAACGCGACACAGCGACTCATGGAAATCCCCCCTTCGAGTTTCTGAGAAAGTTCTTTAGTCTCTGTACCTTTTACACCATACAAACAGAAGGTTGTGCTTTCACCTCCTTTCAATCATACTGAACCTCACGGGGCATTCTCTCCTCTGCCGAGGCCATAAGGGCAAGGATGACTTTACTTACCCGGTATCCATCCTCAAAATCGGCCAAAAATTTTTCCCCGCTTATGAGTTTCTCCACAAAATCTCGAATGCTCTCATGGGCAAAGCCCATTGGTTTCCCATGAATAATGGGCATAATGAGGAAGTCGGGATGGTCGCTTTTGTGCTCTAAGTAACGCTCGAAGGCCTGGTTGTTTGTAAGGTCCATGTTGATCATGCCCTTGCTTCCCAGGATGTTCAATTTAATATCATTCCAGTGGGGATGGGTATTGGGGACGATCCAGTTATTTTCAATCGTAGCAATAACACCATTTTCAAACTCGAGGATGCTTTGGTAGATGTCAGCGACTGGAATTCCACGTTTCACTAAGACTTCGGACCGTGAGACAGAGTAAACCCTCCTCACTTCACTTCCGATGAGAAAGCGAAGCGTATCAATGGCATGGCTTCCCAAAAACCACAGAATGGAAGAGTGCCTTGCCCAGGAGAGCATCTGGGTGGGAACATAGATAGTATCGTTGAGCCTGTAATAAGCGGAAATGATTTCTCCCAAGTCTCCTCTTTGAATAGTGTCTCGAGCAATAACAATAGGGGGGCTAAATCGAGAGTGAAAATCGACCATGACCCTTGTCCGGTCCTTTTGTTTTTCGTATGCTTTCTTCATTGCTTGTAGGTCTGCTTCATCAGTCGCCAGTGGTTTCTCGACAATGACGTGTTTTCCTGCCTCCATTGCAGCGATGAACGGGTCACGGTGGGCAAAATCGGGAGTTACGATTGCAACAGCTTCCACTTCAGGATCTTCCATTAACTTGCGAAAGTCAGTATAATGCCTTTTTGCTCCATACTTTGCAGCTAAAGCCTGTGCTTTTTCCTCAACGATATCGCTTACCGCCACAAGACGGGAATATGGATGTGAGGAGTAGATACGGGCATGAGCCTCACCCCACATACCTGCTCCAACGATGCCAAACCCTATCTTCTCCATAGTTTATCCCCCTCATAGAATGTTTGTCGCAAACAGGCGTTCCATTACAACTGCTGCGCCCCACAGGGCTTCTTCACCTTCTTTAAGGGAACTTATTTCCAGGGCAATCCTGTGAACCAGGGGATAAAGCGCTTTTTGGTTTACTATCCTCTCAATTGTGTGGAGAAAAAGGGGAGGGTCTATTTTCGAGAGGGTTCCGGTGAAAATGACTTTTTCAGGTGCAAGGGTGTTGATGAGAATAGCTGTAACTTCACCAATAACTTCAAAAGCCTCTTCAAGGAGAGTCTTAACTTCCGGGACGTTACAATACTCACGGAGGAAAGCAAGAGACTCTTTCTCACTGTGGTGAACTTTCCCCAGCCGCTGCATGATGGACGGCAAAGCAACGATGGTTTCTGCACATCCTTTTCTTCCGCAAGAACATGTTTGTGGATCCGCTCGATGTATGGAAATGTGACCTATCTCGCCAGCTCCTTTGAGACCGCCTCTGTGGATTTTTTCTCCGATTACGATTCCTGCTGCGAAAACGTCACCGCAGTGAATGCAAATGAAATCTCGACTCCCCAGTGCCTTTCCATACCACATCTCCCCAAGAGTAGCGGCAATGGTGCGGTTCTCTATGAATACAGGATATGGGAGTTTTTCCTGTATCATTTCTCCAAGGGGAAAGTCCGTCCAGTTGAAGTGGGCAGAATATTCGATTCGCCCCGTATGGTGATCAACAATACCCGGTACGCCTATGCCAATTCCAAGAATTGTCGGAGAGACCAGAACTTTGTTTAACGTTTCTAAGATACATTCCACAGCTTCTTTTGGAGACGGAGCCCTCCAGGGCAAAACGGCACCTATCCTTTTGACTATGTTCCCATCAAGGTTCAAGAGAGCAGCATCAATTTCTCCTGTGTCCTTCAGGAGAAGGCTAACAATCTTGGGACCATTAGGATTTATGGATAAGAGCTCAGCTTTCCGCCCCAGAGAAGCAGAATTACTGAAGCCCGAAGCTGTAATAAGGCCTTCTTCTGTGAGATCGCGAACGATTTCCGAAACTGTGGACTTGCTAAAGCCAAAGGTTTTGCTTATTTCCGGTCGTGAAGTGAGTTTTCTTTTCCATATAAAGCGGAAAACCATTGATTTATGGAGAGCATTGACCTTTGAGCTTGTAAATGTGTGGTGCATGTTCTACCCCCTGAATTTATTCGTCCTCCGAACGAATTATATTTTACACAAATAAATCTGTCAATCTGTTGTATAGGTCCACATCATGTGGGACACTCAACAAGTCCGGTGTCTCTCAGGTACTCCCAAGGACTCCTGTATCCCAAGCTCCAGTGTGGTCTTTTCCTATTGTACACCTCTTCCGTCCACCTTTTAAGGTGGAACCTCATGGTTGCAAGATCTACTTCATCCTCATAGTGCACCCAGAACTCCTCCCGGAAGGTCCGGTTGAGCCGTTCCACCATCCCATTGAGCTTGGGAGACCTTGGAGGAAGGACGAAGAGCTTGATACCGTATTCCTTGCAGGCCTCCTCAAATTCCCCATAGAATTCACTTCCTCCATCTACCTGAATAGCCCGCACCGGAAAGGGGCACTTCCTGAGGAGTTCCTCGAGGAACACCCTGGCGAGGTTGGCCGTGGCTTGAGCATGGAGGGAGGAATAGGCCCACCGCAAGACGAGATCTCCGGCAGGAATTCCCTATACACCTTTCCAGGAAGGGGACGGATGTCCAGGGTATCGATGGCGATGAGGTCTCCTGGGGATACCACCTTGTAGTCTCTGGGTTTTCTCTGGGCATGGGGTCTTTGATTCCCCCGTGGGCTTTTTGTCGCAGAAACCCTCCTCGGTTTCTCTCCCTCTTTGAGGAGACCCCGGGTCTTGAGATACCTGAGGATCCTCCCCACGGTGGAGGAAGAAGCGGTGAAACCCTCTCTCCTGAGGAGGACGGTGAGCTTCCCTTTCCCCAGGAAGGGGAATTCCTCCCGGAGTCTTTGAATCCTCTCCACAAGCTCTGAGGTCCACTGGGGCTTCCGGACCTTTTTGGGTCTTCTGGACCTATCCTCAAGGCTTTGGAGGTTTCTGGGGTTGAACTTTTTCTTCCACCGGTAGTAGGTGCTTCGAGCTATTCCGTACCTCCGGCAAGTGACGGCCACAGGGTGGGTTTTAGCAAAGTCGAGGATTTCAAGGCGAATCCTGGCTTTTTTTGAGAGTCCATGGATTCTAGCGAGCTTAGCAATGGAGCTTCCATGGGGGAAGCTCACCAGGTGCATGGACGCACCAGAATATGCTGGAAGAATCCTTGCTCCCTTTGTGCTACTCTTCATGTAGGTGCAGGGCCTCCCTTCTCTTAGGGTTTTCGACACCGAGTTAGGATACAGGGTCCTGCACCTTTTTGTCTACCCTACCTGTTGCAGATCTCTGTGAACCTATCCATCTGTGAGAACTCCTCGACCCCCTTTTTTTATCCCTTCACGGCACCGCCGGCCAGCCCGTGCACGAGTTCCCGCTCGATGAAGAAGAAGAGGATCACCACCGGGAGCAGGGCAAGGAGCGCTGCCGCCATGAGGTACTGCCACTGGACGGTCCAGCGGCCAATGAAGTTGTACAGTCCCAGGGTAAGGGGTCGCTTGTCCATGGACTGGATGAAGGTCAGGGCGAACATGAATTCGTTCCAGGCAGTGATGAAGGTGTAGATGATAGTGGTGACCACCCCGGGCATGGCAACGGGCAAAAGCACCCGGACAATGGCCTGGAGCCTCGTGCATCCGTCGATGAGCGCAGCTTCTTCGATTTCTTTCGGGACGTTGCGGAAGTACCCGCCAAGGAGCCATATGGAGAAGGTGAGGGTGAAGACGCTGTTTGTGAGGATGAGGGAGAGGAGGGTGTTTAAAAGCCCGAGGCGTGCGATGATTTTGAAAAGCGATATGACCACGATGATGGGAGAGAACATCTGCACGACAAGAATGAGGTACATGATGAAGCTTTTCGAGCGGAAGCGGAGCCGTGCCACTGCGTACGCTGCAGGGATGCAGAAAGCCATGTTCACAAGAGTAGCCCCCAGGGCCACGATGAAGCTATTTTTGAAGTACGCCCCCATGGGGTACTTTACCCAGATGTCGCTGAAGTTCGCCCAGCGGATGGTTCGAGGAATCCAGTGGGGAGGTGTGGCGTAGACTTCCTCAAGGGGCTTCAGGGCCGTTGAGACCATGACAAAGAAGGGGAAAAGGAGGACGAGGAGGATGAAGACGATGAGGGGATACACAAAGTAGAGGTTGCGCCTTCGCATTTCAGTACACCCCTCCTCCTTTGAAGTAGCTCCGGGCATAGAGGATGCTCACGGTGAGGAGAATCACAAAAGTGATGACCGCCATGGCAGCGGCCGGTCCAAAGCGCAGGTACTGGAAGGCGTACTTGTAGATGTACGTGATGAGGATGTCGGTGGATGTCCCCGGCCCACCGCCGGTGAGAACGTAAATGACGTTGAAATCGTTGAAGGTCCAGAGAATCGAAAGGAGCGTGGCCACCGTGAGGACGCTGCTTAAAAGGGGCAGGGTCACGAAGCGGAATTTGGCAAAAGGTGTAGCACCGTCGACTTCGGCAGCTTCATAGAGTTCTTGAGGAATGGCCTGGAGTCCCGCAAGGAAAACGAGTGCCATGAAGGGAATACCGCACCAGATGTCCACCCAGAGGTTGGCGAAGAACGCCGAACGGGGTTCGGCAAGCCAGATGGGTGGCTCGCCGAAAATCCGTAGAGTCCTCAGAGTATGGTTCAAAAGTCCAAAGTCGTTGTTGTAGGTCCACTGCCAGATCATGGCGCTGATTGGAACAGAGCTTGCCCAGGGGATGATCACAAGACTCCGGGCGACTTTCCTTCCCCGGAAGTCCACGTTTAAAAGCAGGGCAATCACAAGGCCTATCCCCGTTTTCACCGCTACGGCTGAAGCGGTCCACACGCAGGATCGGACGATGATTTGCCAGAACTCGGGCCGGTCGAACATGAAGCGGAAGTTGGCAAGACCGGAGAAGCTCACGAGGTCCCCGAGCTTGTTCACCTTGAAAAAGGACATGAGGATGACGTACACGATGGGATAGAACATGAAAAGCAAAAGGAAGACGCAGGCGGGGAGGAGGAAGAAAAACGCCAGACCCGATTCCGTTTTCCAGAACTTTCCTTTCTGCAACCTCGCCTTCCCTCCTTTACGAAAGAAAACCGGGAGGGCACTCGCCCTCCCGGTTTTCTTTCACATGCCCCGCAGGGCGTCGATTTCCCGGGCAGCGTCGTCCATGGCGGTCTTCGGGTCTTTCTCACCAAGGAAAGTGGCGACGATATTGTCCCAGATGATGTCGTTGCACTCGGGCCACTCGGGGATGAGCGGCCAGCCCTTGGCATTCGGAATCTGCTCAATCATGACCTTGTAGACCGGCTTCTGGAAGAAGGGGTCATTAGCCAGGGATTTGGTAACCGGCGGGAAGCCCACCATCTTGTCGAACTGAATCCTCCAGGGGTCGGAGTAGAAGAAATCAAGGAATTTCCCGGCCTCTTCCTTGGCGTCTGAGGTCTTGAAGAGGACGATGGAGTCGGTCACGATGAGGGTGCTCTGGGGTTTCCCTTCAAAGTGCGGCATAGGAGCAACGTCCCATTTGAAAGTTACACCCCGCTGTTCAAGAAGTGCGGCCGTGAATCCACCGCTCAGGAAAATACCGAGGTTTCCGGCGACGAAGAGGTCCTGGACCTCATCCCGGGTGTAGGCAGTCACACCGGGCTGGGTGACCTTGTACTTGTTCACGAGGTCGTTCATGAAGGTCAGGGCACCAACGCCGGCTTCGTCGTTCACCCTGCACTTCCCATAGCTCCCGTCAGGAAGCATCTCGAAGTAGTAACCGCCGTTGCCGAAAAGGTAGTATGCGTGCTCCGTGAGTTCCACGTACTTTTTCCCCGCCATGCCCACGGCATAGAACTTCTCTTCGGGTTTGTTGATCTTCTGGGCGATGGTGAGCATTTCCTCGAAGGTCTCTGGGGCTTTGTCGATGATGTCCGAACGGTAGTACATGAGGCGCGTTCCGGCGGCAACCGGAAGCCCGTAGAGCACGCCTTTCACCTTGCCTTCCATGAGGGCCGGGTCGATGTTGTTGAGGAGGTCCTTGCTTACCCATTTCTCGATGGGTTCCACAACGTCCATGTCGAGGAGCTCAAGGAGCCACCGGGTTCCGATGACTGCAAGGTCTGGAGGTTCTTTCCCGGCAAGAAGGGAAATGAGCCGGTCGTGCCCGAGGTTCCAGGGGGTGGAGATGATTTCAAGGTCGACACCGGGATTCGCTTCTTCGAAGGCCTTTTCGAGGTTCAGGGCATAATCCGGGGTGAGTCCATCGTACTCCATCCAGAGGATGCTCACCTTCTTCTGGGCTCCTGCAAGAGCCGAAAGCACGAGCACCATTGTCACAACCACCACACAGCCGATGATCCACCGCCTCATGGTCCTCCCTCCTTCTTAAGAATTTCTGAGTTTTTGAAGCACCTGGGCATCCTTTTTTCTACCCCTTCGCATCACCTCCCTGGATGAGGTTGATCAAAACGTCTAAGTTGTAGGAGAGGTTGGCCAGGAGCGCTTCACTACTGTGGCGATAGGGAGGAATGAATTCGGCGATGAGGTAGTCATTGTAGGGGATGTTCCGGAGTGCTTCCATAACTTTGGGCCAGTTCACGTCGCCTTCAAGGGGAAGGCAGAATCCCTGGAGCGTACCAACCTCTTTTTTGAAATCCTTCACGTGGACTGTGGCGATGCGCTTCCCGAGGGTCGCAATCCACTGTTCCGGATACCCGAAGAGCACCACATTCCCGGTGTCGAAATGGGCCTGCACGAAGGGGCTATTAAAGGAGTCGATGAAAGCAGCAAACTCAAGAGGGGAGAGGAAACACTCGTTCCAGACGTTTTCTAAGGCTAAGACGACACCGGCACTCTGGGCGTAGGGAAGGACCTCGTGCAGGGACTCCCGGGCACGTTCTATGACCTCTCCGTAAGGGACGAGTTCGGATGCCGGGTCCCAGGGAACGTGGACGTACCCGGGGATGACGAGAACCGAGGGGACAGAAAGCTCATAGGCGAGATCGACCAGGGCCTTGACCACATCTTTTGCTTTATCCCGGCGAGCAGGGTCGGGAGAGGCAAGATTGTATTTCCAGAAAAGCCCTGTGGCTAGGCTTCGAACCTCGACCTTCGTTTCCTGTGAGAGACTGCGAATTTCCTGGAGAACCTCCCTATCCGGCTTTAAGGGGAACATCCCTTCCTCATCTGGGCAGAGTTCAACGCCTGCAAAGCCGTACTTTGCAGCAAGGGTGAAGATATCGCGGAAGGTGGCGTTACCAGGAAATGCCCACTGGTTGATACCTTTTTTCATGGTTTCCCTCCTTTCAGAGGATTGGTACCCGTTCACCAAAAACCCGCTCAACCGTCAAGGCTGCGGCCCCTACGAGTTCTGAGTCCCCACCGAAGAATGCTCTCCGTACTGCCACTGGTCTTCGATGGAGGAAAAGAGACTGGATTTCCACGGTTCTCTTCAAGCTCTCGAAGAACACCGGATGGGCGAGAGAGAGTCCTCCGCCGATGACGACGAGTTCCGGATCGAAGAGGTTAACGAGGTTACCAATTGCCCGGCCAAGGAGTGTTCCTGTCTCTTCGAGGAGCTGCAAGGCAAAGGAATCACCGAGGTATGCGGCTTCGCTCACGAGTTCCGCGGTGAGGTCTTTGCCTTCCTCGAGGAAGTTGCGGATAAGAGTCTTTTCCCCTTGTTGCAGTGCCTTTTCAACCCTTCGGACCAGGGCCCGGGCTGAAGCGTAGAGCTCAAGGCACCCTCGATTGCCGCAGGGGCAGGAAGGGCCAGAGAAATCGATGCTTGTGTGCCCGAACTCCCCAGCGACGTGTTGCTGTCCCGTGTACAGCTCTCCATGGAGGATAATTCCTGACCCAATTCCGTTCCCCACCACGACGTAGATGAGGTTTTCCACATCCTGGCCGCTACCAAACCATTTCTCCCCCAGAGCACCGGCGTCAGCCCCATCTTCTACGAAAACGGGCCAGGGAGAATACTCAGCAAGAAGGCTCCTCAGGGGAACATTCTCCCATCCCAGGTTCACTGCCTTGAGCACCTCTCCTGTTTCCCGGTCAATGACCCCCGGGCAGCACACACCCATGCCGAGGATTCGGGGGTGGGGCAGTTCTTCAAGGAGCATGGAGACCATGCGGGTGACCTGGTACACCACGTCTTTAGGATTCCGGGAAGCAAGAGGCTCGACCCTTTTGCCCTTGAGCTCTCCTTTGAGATTGGCCAGGCCCACCCGGACTCTGGTTACCCCGACTTTGGCGGCCACCACCCAGGCCCATTCGGCGTTGAAGCGGAGGATGGCTGGCTTTCTTCCCCCCCGGGATTTCCCCAGCCCGTCTTCCTGGACAAGACCACACTCCTCGAGTTCAGCCACAAGACTTGCCACCGTGGCGGGACTCAGGTGGAGTTCCTGGGCAATGGCCGGGCGGCTTGTACTCCCCATGCGGTGGATGAAGCGGAGTACCTTCCTGAGGTTATCCTCTCGTACCCTCTTTTGGTAGAGCGTGGTCATGAGTACCACTTTATTCTTTTACTGAAAAAACAAACTTTGCTTTCCTTATACCGTAAATTCCGAGCGATGTCAACCCCCCTCACGTGTTGTATCTCCCTTTTCAGGGGAAACTTCTGCAGGTATAATCCCAAAAAAGGGCTTTTTCGAGGGGATTGTTCCTGTGTTGACCATCTACACCATCGGCCATTCCAGTCATCCTTTTGAGAGGTTTCTGGAGCTTCTCAGAAAGCATGGGATTGCGCTTGTCGTTGACGTACGTTCCAGGCCGTACTCCCGCTACGTCCCGCATTTCAACCGCAGGGCCCTTGAGGACGCACTGGAGAAAGAGGGCATCGAGTACCGCTTCCTGGGGGACAAACTGGGTGGACAACCGGAGAACGAGGCCTTTCGACGGAAGGACGGCGCCGTGGACTACGAGCGCCTCTTGCGTTCTCCTCACCTTCGGGAAGGCGTTGAGGAGATCATCGCCCTTGCTGCGAGATTCCGGCTTGCGCTTCTTTGTGGGGAGGAAGACCCCGGGAAGTGCCACAGAAAGCGGCTTCTTGCACCTCTTTTCAGGGAGCGGGGGGTCGAGGTGCTCCACATTCGGGGGAATGGTGCAATTGATAGCACCGACGAGGTATTCCCGACGCTGCCTCTAAAGGGGTGAGAAACCATGCGTGTGTACAGTATCGGCTCTGGCGGGAAAAGTGCCCGGGAGTTTTTTTGGGAAACTGGAAGAAGCCGGCATCAAAAGGGTCATCGATGTCCGGTTGCACAACGCCTCACAGCTTGCCGGATTCACGAAGCGTGAAGATCTCCAGTTCTTTCTGGAACGCATTCTCTGTGCCGAATACCGCCATGAACCTCTTTTTGCTCCTACCGGGGAAATGCTGAGGAAATACCGTACGGGACAGTATTCCTGGGAAGATTACGAGAAAGAGTTCCTGGCGCTTTTGCGGGAACGGGCCGTAGAACAGAAGTTTTCCCCGGATCTTTTTGCCCTGCCTACGGTGCTTCTCTGTAGCGAAGCCTCTCCCACGCACTGCCACAGGAGGCTAATCCTTGAGTATCTCCGGGGACACTGGGGTGGACTGGAAATCGTCCACCTTTGAGAGGGGAGAAGAGGTGCCAGTCTTTGAGATTCTTTGTCTGGCGAACTCCGTTAAGTACCAGGGACGATGCATCGCTGGGGTGTGCCTTGATGATGGAAAATGGGTACGGCCGGTATCGGATAATGCCGAAGCCCGGGGCGCACTTTTTGGGTCTCAATACTGCTACGACGATGGTCGGGAAGTTTTGCCCCTTGAGGTGGCAAAAAGGGAATGAGGAGTTCCGAAAACGCCCACCCCGCTCCTTGTTGCTTCTTGTGGAACCGGAAGAGTTGAGGCTTCGGCTGGTGAGGCGTAGAGAGGGATTCCAGACGAGAGCTCGTTTTTTGCTCGGTGACGAGCGTTACGACCTCGTGGTGACTGACCCCATCTACAGGGAGCACATGGAGAGATTTCCCCCGGAAGAAGAATACCCTTTTACCCAGGTTGTACCCCTTGCTCCTGGTGCCAGGGTCTTTCTCACCATAAGTCTGGGGGAAGAGTTCAGAGGAGCCTTTTACAAGCTTGTTGCGGCCATTATCGTCTTCCCTCTTCAGGTGGTGCGATGGCGGGGCGGTTGCTGAAACTCTGACTTTCGGGGAGTACCGCGGCATTTTTCTGGGGGAGGCTTTTCCGGTTTTCCTTGTCGTAGAGCAGGAGAGAGGTCTTTTCCGGATACTTCCAGCGTGCTTGACAGGAGCACTGGAATAAAGTATACTAAACCAATAAAAACTATTAACTTAGTGGTAGAAAGTGGGATAACCTGAGATTGCCGTATTCCCCTGGGGGGTGAGGGAGATGAAAAAGCGCGTGCGGGTCAGCATAGAGGGTATACATTGTCCAAGCTGCGCCAGAGTGATTCAGGAAGAACTCCGGGGTCTTCCCGGTGTTTATGGAGCACAAGTCGACTTTGCGGAAAAGCGGGGAACGATAACCTTTGACCCTCAGACAGTACCGTTGCAGAAGCTCCTCGACACCGTGGGAGAGCTGGGGTACAGTGCCTTTGTGGAGGAAGAAGAGGAGGAAGAGGAGGAAGAGCGCTCCTCAAAAGAAGACGGAGGTTTTCGGGAAAGCGGGGGTGCCTCGTCACAGCAGGTCATCCTCTCCATTTCTGGGATGCACTGTGCCGCCTGTGCAACGCTCATCGAAAGGGCATTGAAGAAGAGTCCTGGGGTCCGGGAGGCTCGGGTCAACTTTGCGGCCGAAAGGGCTCAGGTGGTCTTTGATCCCCAGCTGACCAGCGTGGAACAGCTTCTTGAAGTCATCCGCAGGGCAGGGTATGGTGCGTCACCCGAAAAAGACCTCGGAGAAGAATCCCGAAAGCAGGAAAAAACCGTTCAGTCTTTCCAGAGGCGTTTCCTCTGGAGCTTGCTTTTGAGCCTGCCCCTGGCCTATTTCATGGTGCTCGACTTCTTCCCCCATCTTCCCGGAAGCGCTGTCCTCCCTCCTTGGATAGGCTTGCTCTCTCTGATCCTTGCGACACCCGTGCAGTTCCTCTTTGGAATGCCCTTTTACCGGGGAATGTGGTCGAGCCTGCGCCTGCGCTCCTTCAACATGGATAGCCTCATTGCTACCGGTACTTCAGTTGCGTACTTCTACAGCCTCGGGAACTACCTTACCCATGCGTTCCGCCACGGCTCTTTGCTTTGGGTGGAAGGAACAGAAACTCCTCATCTCTACTTTGAAGTTTCGGCCTTTTTAATCACCTTTGTGCTTTTGGGGAAGTGGCTTGAAGGGAAAACCAAAAGCAAAACGTCTGAGGCGGTGCGAAAGCTTTTGAGTCTACAGGCCAGAACCGCCCGGGTGAAGAGAGGGGACACGTTTGAGGATGTGCCTTTAGAAGAGGTTCGGGAAGGAGATGTGATTCTCGTCCGTCCTGGGGAGAAGATTCCGGTGGATGGGCGAGTGATACGGGGCTATTCAGCAGTTGACGAATCGCTCCTCACCGGAGAAAGTCTTCCGGTAGAGAAAAAACCTGGAGACCCGGTGATCGGTGCAACCATCAACAGAACCGGGAGTTTTGAGTTTGTGGCCACACGAGTTGGAAAAGACACGGTCCTTGCCCGTATTGCCCGGCTTGTTGCCGAGGCGCAGAACTCGAAGGCCCCCATTCAGGATCTGGCAGACCGGATTGCCGCAGTGTTCGTCCCGGCAGTATTCTCGGTGGCGCTGGCGACGTTTCTTGTCTGGTACTTCCTCTTGGGGGCTTCGCTCTCCTTCTCGCTCCTTGCCATGGTTTCGGTGATTGTGATTGCCTGCCCCTGCGCTTTAGGCCTTGCGACCCCCACAGCACTTATGGTGGGGACTGGAAAGGGAGCTGAGTACGGCATCCTCATCAAAGGTGGGGAGGTTCTGGAAAAGGTCAAAGACATCGACCTTGTGGTGTTCGACAAAACCGGGACCCTCACTCAAGGGAAACCCCGGGTGACCGAGGTGGTGGGGTTGAGGAGGCCGGAAAAGGAGGTCCTTCGCATTGCCGCCACTCTGGAACAATCCTCGGAACACCCTCTGGCGGAGGCGATTCTGGAAAGGGCTAAAGAGGAAGGTATTGTCCCCGAGAAAGCAGAGGATTTCCAGGCTTTCCCTGGGAAGGGCGTCGTGGGGAGAATCGGCCAGGAGGAATACTACCTGGGGAATGCCTCCTTCGTTGCTGAGAACACGAAGGGAGAGCTTGAGGGGGAGATGGTGCGAAGGTTCGAGGAGGAAGGGAAAACCGTGGTGCTTCTGTCCAACGCGCGGGAGGTCCTGGGCCTTCTGGCCGTTGCCGATACCCTCAAGGCCGGCGCCAGGGAAGCGGTCCAGAAGCTCAAAAACCTTGGGCTTCTGGTGTACATGGTAACCGGCGATAACCCGAGAGTTGCCCGGGCCATTGCCCGGGAAGTGGGCATCGAGGATGAACACGTGATTGCTGGGATCCTTCCTGAAGACAAGGCCCGTGAGGTACAGAAACTCCAGAAAAGCGGCCATAAGGTGGCTTTTGTGGGGGATGGGGTGAACGACGCACCGGCCCTGGCGGTGGCAGATCTTGGCATTGCCATGGGGCAGGGAGCGGATGTGGCTCTGGAAACCGGTGAGATTGTCCTTGTTCGGGGTGACCCACAGGATGTGGTGACGGCTCTTGAGCTCTCCCGGAAAACCATGGGGAAAATCCGGCAAAATCTCTTTTTCGCCCTTTTTTACAACCTTCTGGGCATTCCCATCGCGGCCCGAGTATTTTCAGGTTTTGGGCTTTCTCTGAAGCCAGAACTCGCAGGTCTGGCTATGGCCCTGAGTTCTGTATCGGTGGTGACCAACTCCCTGCTCCTTCGGGGTTTCCGTCCTGGAAAGCGGGACATCTTTTCTCAGGTTGCCCCGATCTTGATGGCGGCTTTCTTTGTCTTTCTCTTCTTCAGCTTTGCCAGGTTGAGCGCTGCAATGTAAGGTGTGTCGGGGTCTTCTGATCCTGGTTTCTGGGAAAGTCCAGAGGGACAATCCCTGAGAAGTCTGGATTCTTCAATCTCTGTATGAGGTAGACCTGAACACTTCGTTGACACTCTCCCAGAGTGTTCGGTATGATATAATTGAAAATGCTTCACTGCTGGGGTGTCGCCAAGCGGTAAGGCAAGGGACTTTGGATCCCTCATTCGGAGGTTCGAATCCTCCCACCCCAGCCATTGTCCTTTCCTGGAGCGTGGGTCTTGGTGCACACTTGGGCTTTGGTGGTGCTGGCGGCAGGGCTGGGGAAGAGAATGCGCTCTCCTGTCCCCAAGATTTTTTTTCCTGCTCTGGGGAAACCGCTTGTGGGGTACCTCATCGATGAAGCGAGTGCCCTGGGGTTTGGAGCGCGTTTCCTTGTTGTAGCTCCCCATTTTCTGGAAAAAGCGCGGGAGCTCTTCGGAGACAGGGTGACAGTTGTCCCCCAGGAACAGCCTCTTGGGACGGGAGACGCGGCGAAAGCAGTCCTCCCGTACCTGCGGGAGGATACGACCTTTCTCCTCGTCGTCTATGCCGATATGCCGCTCCTTTCCCGAAAGACCCTCGAGGAGCTCTGCGTTTTCCTCAAGCAGGGCTCATGCGACCTTGTTTTTGCCACTTCCTGCGCTCCTGACCCTTCGGGGTTCGGTCGGGTGGTCCGGGAAGGGGAGGGCGTTCGAATCGTCGAGGAAAGGGACTGTTCCCCAGAAGAGCGTAGGCTCCACGAGGTCAACGTGGGGGTTTTTGCCCTTCGCCGGGAGGTGGCGATAGAGCTCCTCCCTCTTCTTCGCAACGGGAATGCCCAGGGAGAGTTCTACCTCACCGATCTTGTGGCGCTGGCACAAAGGCACGGTTTCCGGGTGGCTCCCTGCACGCTTCCCTGGAGTGAGGAGTTCACCAACGTGAATACGCCCCGGGACTTCGCCCGGGTTCTTGGTATCCTCAGGGAAAGGAAGCTCGAGGACCTCTTTGCCCGGGGAGTGAAAATCCTCGATCCCCAAACGACTTACATTGATTGGGATGTTGAGGTCGGGGAGGACGTGTGGATTTACCCCGGGGTGCTCATTGAGGGGAAGAGTATCATCGCTTCCTGTGCGCACATTGGGCCTTACGCTCGGATTGTGGAGAGCGTGGTTGGTGAGCGGAGCCGGGTGGAGTACAGCGTGGTGGAGCACTCCCGGCTGGCTGAAGACGTCACCGTTGGCCCCTTTGCCCATCTCCGTCCGGGAACAGAACTGGCCCGGGGGGTGCGCATCGGGAATTTCGTGGAGGTGAAGAACTCCTTCGTTGGGGAGGGAACCAAAGCCCTGCACCTGTCGTACCTTGGCGATGCAACCATCGGGAAAACGGTGAATATCGGTGCGGGGACCATTACCTGTAACTTCGACGGAAAAAAGAAGAACCCAACCTTCATCGAGGACGAGGTTTTCATCGGTAGCAACAACTCCCTGGTGGCTCCTGTCCGCATCGGTAGGGGAGCTTACACCGCTGCCGGTTCCACCATTACCCAGGATGTTCCTCCCTATGCTCTGGGGGTGGGGAGAGCGAAACAGGTGAACATCGAGGGATGGGTGAAGAGAAAACGTAGGGATGGGTGAAGGATGTTCAATGTCATCGATATGACCCAGCACCTGAAGGTCTTTTCGGGGAGTGCCAATCCCTATCTTGCCCAGGAAATTTGCTGGTACCTTGATATTCCCCTTGGGCGGGTGGATCTCGGACGTTTCCCCAATGGGGAAATCCGGGTTCGGATTGAAGAGAGCGTGCGGGGCTGTGATGTCTTCGTCATCCAGCCCACTTCTCCTCCGGCCAATGACCATCTCATGGAGCTCCTCATCATGATCGATGCCCTGCATCGAGCCTCGGCCGAGCGTATCACGGCGGTTATCCCCTTTTACGGGTACTGCAAACAGGACCGGAAGACCAAGGGGCGGGAACCGATTTCGGCAAAACTTGTGGCCAATCTCCTGGTGACCGCGGGGGCAGACCGGATCCTCACCATGGACCTCCACGCTGGGCAGATCCAGGGCTTTTTCGATATCCCCGTGGACAACCTCGCTGCTCAGTCACTCCTTGCCCGGTACTTTGCCTCGAAGAACCTGGAGAACGTTGTGGTAGTGAGCCCTGACGTGGGGGGTACGGCCCGGGCCCGGAACTTTGCCAACCGCCTCGGGGTGGACCTTGCGGTCATCGACAAGCACCGTCCGTCGTACTCTGAAGTCATGGTGATGAACGTCATTGGTGACGTGAAGGGGCGGACGGCCATCATCGTCGATGACCTCATCGACACGGCGGGGACCCTCGTGGAGGGAGCCGAGGCACTCCTTGAGCGGGGGGCGAGAGAGGTCTACGCCTGTGCCACGCATCCCCTCTTCAGCGAACCGGCGCTTGACCGTATCCGGGAATCGGCCATTAAGGAGGTGGTGGTGACCAACACCATCCACCTTGATAAAGAGGAGCTCGCCCGCCGGGTAGGGGATAAGGTCAAGGTGCTCTCGGTAGCACCCATTTTTGCTGAAGCCATCAAGCGCATCCACGGAGAACGTTCCGTGAGCGAACTCTTCATATAGTGGTGGAGGAGTGAATGGCGATGAAAAGAGGAGAAACCGTCACCGTTGCCCTTGAACGGCGCCAGGAACTCGGTAAGGGTGGAGCAAGGAAACTCCGCCGCGTGGGGTATGTGCCTGCTGTTCTGTACTCCCGGGATAGCGCTTCAGGGTCTGAACCGCTGAAGATCCGTCTTGGAGAGCTGGAGCGCATCCTCCGCATTCCGGGGGTCACACACCATATCCTTGAGCTTTCCATTGACGGTGAGAAACGGCGGGGCATCATCAAGGACATCCAGTACAACCCGGTGAAGAACGAAATCTGGCACATTGATTTCTACGAGGTGAAGGCCGACCAGAAAATCTCCCTCACGGTTCCGGTGGTCATTCAGGGTGAGTCAAAGGGTGTGAAGGCGGGGGGTATTCTCGAGATCGTTACGCCAGAGCTTGAGATTGAATGCCTCCCGGACGCCATTCCTGAGGCCATTGTGGTTGATGTGACGGAGCTTGAAGTCGGCGATGCCATCCACGTTCGGGAGCTCAAGGTTCCAGAAGGCGTGACCGTTGCGGAAAATCCTGACGAGGTTGTGGTGGTGGTCACGCCACCTGAGGTTGCGGTGGAGGAAGAGGAGGAGAAGACCGAGGAGGAGCCCGAAGCTCCGAAAGTCATTGCCAAGGGGAAGACCGAGAAAGAGAAATGAGGTAACCCGTGTTTCTCGCTGTGGGGCTGGGGAATCCCGGGGCGCGGTTTGAAAAAACGCGGCACAACGCGGGATTTCGTGTGGTGGACATTCTGGCAGAGCGTCTCGGTATTCCCTGGAGGAGTAAAGACCGCTTCAGCTGGGCCCGGGGAGTGGTGGGGGGCAAAACCCTCTATCTCCTCAAACCCCTGACCTTTATGAACTTAAGTGGTGAGGGGCTTTTGGCCTTTTTTGCCCATCATGGCTGCGCCTTTGAGGAGCTCATCGTCGTTCACGACGAGCTCGACTTCCCCCCAGGGGTAGTGCGCATCAAGGTTGGTGGAGGCGTGGCGGGGCACCGAGGGTTGCAGTCCATCGTGGAAGCCCTGGGGCGGGAGGATTTCATCCGGGTGCGGGTGGGCATTGGGAAGCCCGAACGCCGGGAGCTCGTGGTGGACCACGTGCTTGGGGTTCCCGGAAAAGAAGAAAGCGCCATTCTTGAGGCGGCGGAAAAGAGAGCTGCTGAGGCAGTGCTGTGTATTGTGGAGTGGGGGGTGCAGCGGGCGATGAACGTCTTCAACGCCCGGGAGGAGGAGAATGGACAGAAAGAGGCTTGCTGAGCTTCTGTCCCTTGTTTTGCAGCCTCAGGCTGTGGCCATCCTGCTTTATGCCCTGGTGTCGGCGAAGTACCTCAGGGGGATGAGGGCTCTGGGACTTTTTCTCCTTTCGGTGCTTTTCGTAAGCGTTCTCCCCACCGTCTTTGTCCTGTGGCTGGCCAGAAAGGGGAAGGTCTCGGATCCGGACCTTCCAAAAAGAGAGGAGCGGTTCTTCCCGTATCTTGGGATTGTGGGGATATACGGGGTGCTCCTTGCTGTTCTTGTACTCTTTGATGCCCCGCCTCCGCTTCTTGCCATTACCCTGTGCTACATTGCCGTGACCCTTGCGGGGGCGGTGATTTCGCTTTTCTGGAAGATCAGTCTGCACCTTGCCGGTATTGCGGGGCCGGTGACGGCTCTTTTGCTTCTTGTGCACCCGCTCTTTGCCCTGCTTTATGGGCTCCTTGTGCCGCTTGGGTGGGCACGGGTGGTGCTCCGCAAGCACAACGTTCTGCAGGCAGCCTGCGGAAGCCTTCTGTCTTTCGGTCTCACCTATGCCATTGTGACCTGGGTGGCGCTCTGAACGTTCATGGGGAATGGGCTTGAGCTTTTTGAGGATCTTCACAACCTCGAAAGAGAGCTCCTGCGCTCTTTCTCGGTGAACCTCTCCGTTCCTTCTTCCTTTGGGTCGCTGTGTGCGCTCTTTCTGGGGACACGGTACCCGGTGGTGTACGTGGTCTCCCAGGAAGTGGAGCGGAAACGGGTAGTTGAGGAACTGAGGACGTGGCGGAAATTTTTTGGGCGCGATGAACCGGTGCTTGAGGTGAATCTCGCCCTACCCTTTTCGGGCGTGACACTCCAGAAGGATCTCCGGGAGTCTCCCCGGGGGGTTCTGGTGGTGGCTGTGGGCGACCTGCGTCAGGACGTTGAGGAGCTCGAGTACTTCCTCTCACACTCCTTTTTCTTAGAGAGAGGTGCCCGCGTTGACCGGGAGAAGCTCCTTGACCTCCTCTTCGCCCTGGGGTATGAGCGGGTAGAGACCGTTCGGGAACGGGGCCAGGTTGCCCCGCGGGGCGAGGTACTGGATCTCTTCCCACCTCACCTCGAGGAGCCGGTTCGCACCTACTGGTGGGGAAACGTTTTGGAGAGGATGCGGCTCTTTGACCCTGAAACCCAGAGGACGAGGTTCGACATTGACAGCCTCTTCCTCCCTCCCCGGAGTGGAGAGTTTCGGAAAATCGAGCTCCGGAAAGTTCTCGGACGGTGGGCAAAAGTCGTGTTCTGGGAAGGCGTGCTGCTTGAGGGAGTCCTTTTCCCGGTCCCCTACACGGTGTTCCTTGGTTTTGGCGAGGGGAAAAGGGTTTCCCTTTCCGTGGAGCGTGCTCCTGCCTTTTCGGGGGACCTTGAGGCGCTTTTCCGCTTTGTGCAGGATCAGGCCCTTGCACAGGCGGTGTTCTTCCTTCCCGAGGGGAAGCGGGCACTCCTTGAAGAGATGCTCCAGGGCGAGGGGATAAAGCAACGGGTGATGCTCGTTGAGGGATTCCTCCGAAAGGGGTTCCTCCTTAATCGCCTGCAGCAGGTCTTCCTGGGGGAAGAGGATATCTTTGGGTATGCATTCGTGCGGGGGAAGGAACGTCGCCGGGTTTCCCCTCAGGAGCTTCTCCAGACGCTCTCTCCCGGGGACTACGTGGTCCACGAGGAGGAAGGCATCGGCATCTTCCAGGGGCTGCGGGAGATGGTGGTGGGGGGAGTTCGGCGAGTGTACCTCGAGATCGCCTATGCCGGAGGGGACAGGCTCTATGTCCCTGTGGAGAATGCGCACCTTGTGGAGAAGTATGTGGGTCTTGGGGAAGCAAAGCCCGAGGTCCATCGGCTGGGGAGGGATGACTGGAAAAGGACCAAGGAACGGGTCCGCCGGGCGGTAGAGAAGGTGGCCCGGGATCTCCTCGAGCTCTACGCCCGGAGGCACATTGAACGGGGGCACGCCTTCTCCCCCGATACCTCCTGGCAGCGGGAGCTCGAACTCTCCTTCCCTTTCCTCGAGACTCCCGATCAGAAGCGGGCCATTGAGGAGGTCAAAAGAGACATGGAGAGCCCCTGTCCCATGGATCGGCTGGTCTGTGGGGATGTGGGCTACGGGAAAACGGAGGTTGCCGTTCGGGCAGCGTTCAAGGCGGTGATGGACGGAAAGCAGGTCGCCCTTCTTGCCCCCACCACCCTCCTTTCTGAACAGCACTACCTCACCTTCTGTGAACGCATGAAGCATTTTCCGGTGCGGATTGCTGTCCTCAATCGTTTCCGTACCCCTCAGGAACAGCGGGAGATCATCGAGAAAACCGCCCGGGGGGAGATTGACATTCTCATCGGCACGCACCGGATCCTCCAGAAAGACGTGCAGTTCAAGGACCTGGGACTTCTCATCATTGATGAGGAGCAGCGTTTTGGGGTCATGCACAAGGAGCACCTGAAAAAACTCCGTGCGAATATCGACGTCCTCACGCTCACGGCCACGCCAATTCCCCGAACGCTCTACCTTTCCCTTCTGGGTATCCGGGACATCAGCGTCATCGAAACCCCTCCTGAGGGACGAAAACCGGTGTACACCATTGTTCTTCCTCGAGACCTCAAGACCATTGAGGAGGCTATTCGCCGGGAACTCGCCCGGGGTGGCCAGGTCTTCTACGTGTGTCCCCGTATCCGGGATCTCTTCCGGGTGGAACAAGAACTCCGGGCACTTTTCCCCGATCTCCCCCTTGCGGTGGCTCACGGGAAGCTCCGGGGGCGGGAACTTGAGCGGATTATGGAAGGGTTCTACCGGGGTGATATCCCACTGCTCCTTTCAACAACCATTGTGGAGATTGGCATTGATGTCCCCCGGGCTAACACGCTCATTGTGGATTTCGCTCCCTTCTTCGGTCTGGCGCAGCTCTACCAGCTCCGGGGCCGGGTGGGGAGGTTTGACCGGGAAGCCTACGCCTATTTCCTTTACCCCCGTCACCTCACGAATGAGGCCCGGGAACGCCTTGAGGCGCTTTTGGAATTTGGCGGGACGGGCTCGGGGTTGAAGCTTGCCCTGCGGGACCTGGAAATCCGGGGAGCGGGAAATATCCTCGGTACAGAACAGCATGGATTCATCCAGGAGGTTGGGTTCTCCCTCTACATGAAGCTCCTCGAAGAGGAGATTGCCCGCCAGCGGGGGGAAGAGGTGCCATCCGGTCCAGAACCCGTGATACGCCTGCGGGAGGAAGCGTTCATTCCCTCGTCATACATCGGGAACGAGAGTGAGCGCCTCCGTTTCTACCAGCGGCTTTTTACTGCGCGGACTGAGAAAGAGAGGCAGGAACTTCAAGAGGAGCTTGAGGACCGCTTTGGCAAGATGCCGGAGGAGGTTCGCCGGCTCTTTGAGATTACACGAATTCGCTCTTGTGCTAAAATAACTCAGGTTACGATTCTGGAGGAGCGAGGTGACGGCGTGTACCTCGCCGCTCCTCTTGAGGTGCTCGTGAGGTTTCAAGAGGAAGGGAAGGCTCTGGGCATAGAGGGGAAGCTTGTGACCGACCGCGCACAGGTGCTCCTGCGCCTGCCTCGAGTGCCTGTGGAGACGCTGGGAATGCTCTTTGCAAAGGTGGCGAATCACGGTGGAGAAAAGGACCGTCGGTGAGCTTTTTGAAGAACTCGTGGACATTGTAGCGCAGCTTCGGGGAGAGCACGGATGCCCCTGGGATCGGGAGCAGACCCGCACAACCCTCAAGCCCCTTATGCTTGAGGAGCTCTACGAAGCGTTTGATGCCATCGACCGGGAAGATGAGGGAGCGCTTCGGGAAGAGCTTGGGGATATGCTCCTTCACATTGTCTTCCACGCCCAGATTGGGAAGGAGAAGTCTTCTTTCACCATTGAGGACGTCCTCACCCATATCATCGCCAAGATGAAAAAGCGCCATCCCCATGTTTTTGGGGAAGCAAGCGTAAAGGATGTTGAAGAGGTACTCCTCAACTGGGAGAAAATCAAGGAGAAGGAGCGCGAGAAAGAAGGCATGCTCGCCTCTCTCCCCAGGTCTTTGCCGGCTCTTCTGCGGGCATTCTCCATGCAGGCCCGGGTGGCCAGGGTGGGTTTTGACTGGAAGGATGCTCATGATGTGGAGAAGAAGGTTGAGGAGGAATGGCGGGAGTTCAAGGAGGCCTGGAAAAACGCCGACCGGAAGCGGATGGAAGAGGAGTGGGGTGACCTGCTTTTTGCCCTGGTAAACCTCGCCAGACATCTGGGAATCCAGCCAGAGGACGCGCTGCAGAAGGCCTGTGATCGCTTTGCGGAGCGATTCGCCTTTGTGGAGGAAAACCTGAGGGCCCTGGGGAAAGATGTTTCCGAAGCTTCCTTGGAGGAGATGGATGCCCTATGGGAAAAGGCCAAAAGAGAACCTTTGAAGCGCTCTTAGAACGGGTTCGGCTGCTTTTACCCCTTGTTCGGGGATGGAACCCGGATTGCATTGTAGGGGTGAACGCTGGCGGGGTGCTCCTTGCGAGCGTTTTGAGCGGTATCTTGGAGAAAGAAGTCCGCGCCCTGGGGCTTTCGACCGAACCCCCTGAGGTACTCTGGGAGAGCGTGGGGGATCTTTCGGGCAAACGCGTGGTTGCCGTGGTGCGTTCCTTTACTTCAGAGAAAGAGCGGGAGTTCCTCGAGCGATTCCTGAAAAGCCGGGGAGCGCTTTCTGTGCTCACCATGGTCATGGTGGGGAAGGGAGGGGATTACTCCTGTTTCCCTGAGCTTGAGGGAGAAGAGCTCTTTTCCTGGGAAGAGGAATGCGACTTGATAAATTCCTGAAGGTCTCACGGCTCATCAAACGTCGTCCGGTAGCGCAGCTTGCCTGCCGGAGTGAGCGGGTTCTGGTCAATGGCCATGTGGCCAAGCCGGCCTACCAGGTGAAAGTCGGGGATCTCATCACCCTCCGGTCACCGGAGTGGGAGATGACGGTGGAGGTTCTGGCTCTTACAGCCCCGCGGGGAGAAGAGGAGTCCATGTACCGGGTGGTGAAGCTGGAGCGGAAGGAGGAGGAATGGTAGGCAAAGGGCATTTGTTCCGGGTGCAGGGTCCCATGGGCGAGCGAGTGCAGATTGTGGGGTATGCACCCTCCCCCGAAACGGTGGTCTTTGACCTCTGTGAGTTTTTTCGGGAGTGGGATCCGCTTTTTGCGACCACCTATGGAGTTGGTGAACTCCTCCTTGAGGCGATGGTGCGGGGAGGGAAACACATTGTGCTTGTGCTTCCTGAAAGACACCCCCTGGACGGTGGTATGGGCCTTCTGGAAGCCCTGGGGGTACGCTTCTTCGACGCTGCAGGTCGGGAGCTCACCGGAATGGGAGAGAACCTGAAGAGGGTGGCGTCGCTTGACTTAAGCGGTATTTTGAAGAAACCCCAGAATGTGCGCGTGACCCTTGCCCTGGGGGAAGAAAGGGACGAAGAGGCTCTGAAGTTGCTCTGTGAGGATCTTTTCCACTTTGCCCGTCTTCTTTTCCGTTTCACGGGAGAGCAACCCCCAGATGTTCGGGAGGTTGGAGGAATTGGCATGGGCCTTGGGGTCGTCTGGGGAGTACATGTTACAGGGAGGGAGGAAATGCCATGCCTGAGCGGATTGTGCTGAGCTTTCCGGATCAGGGGATAACGATTTCGGCAGAGCTTTTCGACACTGCTTGTGCGGAGAAAATCCTCAAGATACTCCCCTTTGAAGGGCGGGTGAACACCTGGGGGAAGGAAATTTACTTCCCCATCCCGGTGAAGAGCACCATCGCCCATCCCCGGGAAGTGGTTGATCTGGGAGATGTGGCCTACTGGCCGGATGGGGCGTGTCTCTGCCTCTTCTTCGGCCCAACACCGGCGAGTCGGACCCCTGGGGAGATCCGCCCGGCAAGCCCGGTAGAGGTGGTAGGGAAAATGGTGGGGGATATCGCAGGTCTGGAGCGGGTCCCCTCAGGAAGTATCGTTCGAATCACGAGAGAAGAAAGGAGTGGAGCCCAGTGAGCACCATTTTCGATGTCCATGCCCGGGAGATCCTTGATTCCCGGGGGAACCCAACGGTTGAGGTGGAGGTAACCCTGGCTTCTGGGGCCTTCGGCAGAGCTGCCGTGCCCTCTGGTGCCTCAACGGGAACTTTTGAGGCAGTGGAGCTTCGCGATGGGGACAAGAGCCGCTATGGAGGAAAGGGTGTCCGCAAGGCTGTGGAGAACGTAAACGAAATCATCGCCCCGGAAATCATCGGGCTTGATGCTTTAGACCAGGCACTTATTGATAAAACCCTTATCGAGCTTGACGGAACGCCAAATAAAAGTAAACTCGGTGCCAACGCCATCCTCGGGGTGTCCCTGGCCTGTGCGAAGGCGGCGGCGATGTACACGGAACTCCCCCTCTACCGCTACCTCGGTGGGGTCAATGCCCGGGAACTCCCCGTGCCTTTCATGAACATCCTGAACGGAGGCAAGCACGCCGACAGCGGTGTCGACATTCAGGAGTTCATGATCGTCCCCTGCGGGGCACCCTCTTTTTCGGAGGCCCTCCGGATGGGTGCCGAAGTGTTCCACACCCTGGCGAAGGTGCTGAAAAGGCGGGGGTACTCTATCGGTGTGGGGGATGAAGGAGGATTTGCGCCGAATCTGCGATCGTCCATCGAGGCCATCGAGGTGATTCTCGAGGCCATCCAGATGAGCGGGTACGAGCCGGGAAAGGATGTGTACCTCGCCCTGGACACAGCCGCTTCAGAACTCTATAAAGACGGCATGTACGTTTTCGAGCGCGAGGGTGTGCGCCGGAACGTTGATGAGATGGTGGAGTTCTACACAGAGCTTGTGGAGAAGTACCCGATTATCTCCATTGAGGACGGTCTTGCTGAGGAAGACTGGGAGGGCTGGAAGAAGCTCACCTTTGCCCTGGGGCATCGGGTGCAGCTTGTGGGTGATGACCTCTTTGTGACCAATAAGGAGCGGCTTGAGCGGGGTATTCGGGAGCGCGTGTGCAACTCGATCCTCATTAAGCTCAACCAGATTGGCACCCTTACTGAAACCATGGAGACCATTGAGATTGCGAAGAAAGCCGGGTACACGGCAATGATTTCCCACCGCTCAGGGGAAACCGAGGATACCACCATTGCTGACCTGGCGGTAGCCTGCAACACCGGGCAGATCAAAACGGGGTCTCTGTGTCGTTCTGAGCGTATCGCCAAGTACAATCAGCTTCTGCGAATTGAGGAAGAGCTGGGGAGTGCGGCCATATTCCGGGGTAAGGCGGTTTTCCGATTCGCTGCCTCCTGAACCCAGGTGGCAGAAGTTTCTGTTTGTGGTGCTCTTCACCTTTGCGCTCTTTTTCTTTGCTCCTCGCTTCAGCGCAAAGGTGGCGGAGTACGTTCGCTTTTCCCGGGAACTTGAAGAACTCACAAAGAGAGAGGCAGAACTCCGAACGCAGATTGCGTATCTTGCCAAGGAACGGCAGTACCTTGAAGAGGACTGGTACATTGAGAAACTCGCCCGGGAAAAGCTCTACCTCGTTAAACCCGGCGAGATTCTCGTGCGGGTCGTCCGGCCCGGGGAGTGAATCCCCGGGCTTTGGTTCTTTTCGCTGGTGCCCCCTTGTGGGTGCTGAAAAAGATGGTATAATATGGGTGCATTCTGGGGCTGTGGCGCAGTTGGGAGCGCGCCTCCTTGGCGTGGAGGAGGTCACGGGTTCAAATCCCGTCAGCTCCACCAGAAATTCCAAGCTCGTCCGAAAGGGCGGGCTTTTTCTCTATTGGGGGGTTTTCCGTGGCGCAGGGGTACGATTTCACTGCAATTGAGGAAAAGTGGCAAAAGCGCTGGGAAGAGGGGAAAGTTTTCCAGGTCGAGCGGGACGAGACAAAGAAGAAGTACTATGTCCTTGAGATGTTCCCTTACCCTTCGGGTGACCCGCACATGGGCCACGTGAAGAACTACGTGATTGGCGATGTGGTGGCCCGGTATTTCATCCGCCAGGGGTACAATGTCCTCCACCCCATGGGCTTTGACGCCTTTGGACTTCCGGCTGAAAACGCTGCTATTCAGCACGGGATTCATCCAGCCATCTGGACCCACGAGAAAATCGAGCGCATGCGGGAAGTTCTGAAACGCCTGGGGATAAGTTATGACTGGCGGAGAGAAGTGATCACCTGCGAGCCCGAGTACTACCGCTTCACCCAGTGGTTTTTCCTCCAGTTCTACAAAGCAGGCCTCGCTTACAAGAAGGAAGGCCCGGTGAACTGGTGTCCTTCCTGTGCCACGGTTTTAGCCAACGAGCAGGTGGTGGATGGCGCGTGTGAGCGCTGTGGAACCCCGGTGGTGCGACGCAAGCTCAGCCAGTGGTACTTCCGCATCACGAAATACGCCGAGGACCTGCTCAAGGACATGGAGCTTCTGGGAAGCTGGCCCGAGCGCGTCCTCACCATGCAGCGGAACTGGATTGGGAGGAGCGAAGGAGCCTACATCGATTTCCTGCTCCCCGACCTTGGGAAAACCATCACGGTGTTCACCACCCGTCCTGATACTGTCTTTGGGGTGACCTTTTTCCTCCTTGCTCCGGAACACCCCCTGGTGGATGAGCTTGTTCGGGGAACCCCGTATGAGGTGCAGGTGCAGGAGTTCCGGGAGCGAATCGCCCGAAAGAGCGAAATCGAGCGGGTTTCCGACCTCTCGGAAAAAGAGGGAATATACATCGGTAAAGAGGTGGTGAACCCCCTCAATGGCGAGCGGATTCCCATCTGGATTGCCGATTACGTCCTCCTTGAGTATGGGACCGGAGCGGTCATGGCCGTTCCAGCTCATGATGAGCGGGACTGGCAGTTTGCGAAAAAGTATGGTCTTCCCATCCGGCAGGTCATCGCACCTCCTGAAGGGGCTTTTGAGGGGTGCTACACCGGCCCGGGCATCATGGTGAACTCTGGTCCTTTCAACGGTCTGCCTTCTGAGGAAGGGAAGGAGAAGATTATTGCCTTCCTCGAAGAGAAAGGCCTGGGGAAGCGGGCGGTGTCGTACCGTCTTCGGGACTGGCTCATCTCAAGGCAGCGTTACTGGGGTGCCCCGATCCCCATCGTTTACTGTGACCGCTGCGGTGAGGTTCCAGTGCCGGAGGAGGATTTGCCAGTACTCCTTCCACCCAATGTGGATTTCCTTCCCACCGGTCCTTCACCCCTTGCCCGGTGTGAGGAGTTCGTGCGAACAACCTGCCCTCGCTGCAAGGGTCCGGCCAGGCGCGAGACCGACACTATGGATACCTTCGTGTGCTCGTCCTGGTACTACCTCCGGTACTGCTCTCCCTGGGCAAAAGATAAACCCTTTGAACCGGAGGATATTGACTACTGGATGCCCGTTGACCAGTACATTGGCGGGGTGGAACACGCCATTCTGCATCTCCTGTACGCCCGCTTCTTCACCAAAGTCCTCCACGACCTTGGTCTTGTGAAGTTCCGGGAGCCCTTCGTGAACCTCTTTGCCCAGGGGATGGTCACCAAAGACGGGGCCAAGATGTCGAAGTCGAAGGGGAACACGGTGAGCCCTCGGGATATCATCGAGAAATTCGGGGCCGACACGGTGCGGGTTTTCATCCTCTTTGCCGGTCCTCCGGAACTCGACATGGAGTGGTCCGACCGGGGTGTGGAGGGGGCTTTCCGTTTCCTGAACCGGGTGTGGCGCACGGCCCAGGACATCCTGGGACTTGTTCCCAAAGATGGTGTTCCCTTTGGGGAAGAGGAATACCAGAAGATGGAGCGCCGAATCCACCAGACGATTTTCCGGGTCAATACCGACATTACCGAGAAGTTCCACTTCAACACGGCGATAAGCGCCATGATGGAGCTCCTCAACGATGTCACCGATTACCTCCGCTTCCTGGGGGAAAAGGGTGTACATCCCAGGGAGAAAGAACTCCTCCTTTCCGGAATGCGGACGCTCGTGTCCCTGCTGAACCCCATTGCTCCCCACATTACTGAAGAACTCTGGGAACTTCTGGGGGGAAAAGGGTATCTCTCCGTGGCTCCCTGGCCCGTCTATGATCCGGAGAAACTCCAGGAGAACATGGTGGAGATCGTTGTCCAGGTCAACGGCAAGGTTCGGGGTAAAGTCGTGGTGCCCCGGGGGATGCGGGAAGAAGAAGTACTCCGAAGGGCCCTGGAAGACGAGCGCATTCGCCAGTGGCTCGATGGAAAATCGGTGAAAAAACACATTTACGTTCCAGATAAGCTCGTCAACCTCGTGGTGTGATGTTCCTCACCCAAAGGGAACGGATCTTTGCCGTTCTGGCTCTGGGTTTTGCTCTGCTTTTCGTGGGGACAGTCTGGTGGGTAAACCGTCCACAGGAGAAGGCCCCTGCAGTGCTTGTTGTCCAGATTGAGGGTGGTGTCCACCGTCCAGGGGTATACCGGGTTCCCGAGGGGACACGAGTGTACGAGCTCATTGAGCGTGCTGGAGGAGCGAAGGAGGGAGCGGATCTCTCCGGGCTCAACCTCGCTGCGTCACTCTACGACGGACAGAAAATTGCCATCCCCCTCATCCCTCCTTCATCCTCTGGAGAAATTCCTGAGGCAGCCTCTTCTCAAGTAGTAGTACAGAGCTCTGTTGCGTCGTCTTCACTGGTCAACGTGAACACGGCTTCTCCGAAAGAGCTCGAATCCCTTCCCGGGATTGGTGAGGTGCTGGCGCAGCGGATTGTTGAATACCGGGAAACCCATGGACCCTTTCGGAGTCCTGAAGACCTCCTCAAGGTCAAGGGTATTGGCCCCAGGAAACTCGAGAACATCCGGGACAGGATTACCTTTTAGCCCTGAGGAACTTCTTCTTTTGGCTCTTCTTTGTAGGAGACGTCGCGGATGTTGATATCGACTTTGGTAACCGTCATGCCAGTTTTCGTCTCCACGACGTTTTTAACTTCCCGCTGGATCTGCCGGGCGACATCGATGAGCACGGAATCAATGTCGGCCACAATGGCGATCTCAAGGTGGACCGTTTTGTCCTTAACTTCCACCTTGACGCCTTTGTTGAGCTCCCGCTTGCCGATGAGGGCACTCAGAGAAGCTGCTGGTACTCCAGCCATTCCCGTGACCCCGGGGACCTTCATGGTAGTGATGGCCGCTAAAGTCGCGATGATATCCGGAGCGATAGTGATTTCCCCCAGGACCTCTGGAGACTCCTTCGTTTCCTCAGGGCGGGTTTCCTCGCGGTACTCCTCGTTCATATTTCCGCCTCCTTTCTTTCTCTATTGTACAGGAAAAATCTTCATCCCACACCTGGAAAACCGAGATTAGGGTTCTGGCGTCAGAAGAGAGTTGAAAAAGTGGATATTCAACCATTAGGACGCACTACTTCTGACCCTTAAAAATTGCTTTCTGGATGACCGAGAACCGATCCTTGTGCCGAAATCCCTGTAGAGACTTTCGGTGAGCAATCCCTGGGGGTAGTTCGTTTTTTCCTGGATGGCAAGAAGCTCAATCACAACGAGGAGGAATTCCACGGTGAACTCTCCAACCCTGTCGAGTTCCCGGAAGGGATCAACATGTTGAGGTTTGAAAAACTGAAGGTGTGGAGGGAAGGAGTTCGCAGGCCTAATCTGTTGCATCATTTGAAGAATGTGTTCTTTAAGTTTCAAGGTGAGGTTTGGGTTGTGAGCGTGCTTGACATACATTTCCACAATGATGTGGACATGGGCAGGAGTTCGTTCTTTCTTTCCCGGTTCTTGAAACTTCACTTTAAAATCGTGAGGAGATTCCTTCTTTTTTCCGGGATAGACGTTTATCCTTATCCCTTTCTCGGTAGTATAAATGCAGTCATCCACCTGGAGGTGCTTGACCCGCCATATCTGGTACGAGGACTTAAGGTAATAGTAGAGGGCAACAATCAGAGCCAGAATTCTTTTACTCCAGAACTTCATAAACGAGGAGGTACTGATGAACGATTTCAAGATTCTCGTCGTCCCTTCTTGGGGGAAGTGGGCTTTTTCTCTCCGAGGTTGCAATGACGATCTCTTTCAGCCAGAGTTTCTGATGGTGGAGGGCATCGATAACGTGCTTTCCCATGGGTTCAATATATCCGTCAACCCGAACATCCCGTGTTTCAACGACAAGAAATCCTCCAGGGGTGAGCTGGGGAAGGCGTTGTTCCAGAAGCTCGAGGTAAGAGTGCAAGGTTTGCCGGTCTTGGATTTCCAAAAGCACTGGTGATTTTATGAAAAGTAGAGCAAGTGGCTCAAAAGAAAAAGCGGGCTCCGCTTCTTGGGAGGAAGGCTCGATAGAAAGCACCAGGTACGATCCTCTCTGGGCGTACCGTTGAATAACGTTGACATCAAGATAAGCGTTGTATTCTTCTTCGGGAAGGATCCAGACGGAGGTGGTTTCGAGATCCACCTCGTGATGAGCAAGAGGCACAGGGTCAATGAGCCGGACACCAATGTTGGAGCTTGGGGATGAATAGGAGGAAGAACAAACCGGTCGGTTAGGTTTTTTTTCAAAGATGGGCAGGTACTCATGGGCCAGAAGGAGGAAGTTGGAAGCGAGACTTTTCTCCTTCCAAAAGCCGGTCGTCTTACAGTTATGTTGCCGTTTGATCACGAGCTCTTTCAGTGCGAATCCCGCCTCAAGGAAAACTCCGATAAGAGCAAAACCGATGGGAACAACATGTTTTCTCTTCCTGGTATCCCCGATGAGAATGGCGCACTTGCCTCCTGGCTTAAGGACCCGAAAACTTTCCCGGGCAACTTTGCGCATCTCCTCCAGAAAGTCCGGCACATCAAGCCCTGAGAGATCCCCTTCGATCCTGGTGCTGTAGTTTATGATGCCGGCATATGGTGGATGAGCACAGATGAGGTCAATTGTACCATCTTCGATGTCGGAAAGATCCCTCGCATCCCCGACAGAAACCACGGGCTCGAAAACAGGACCTTCTTCAAAAAGAGTTTTCGGCGGGGTAAAGTCAAGATGTTCTTTGGTCATCGTTACACAAACGGGGTTGATGTCTTTGGCGATGCATCGGCGATGGAGGAGTTTGGCTTCAACCGCCGTTGTTCCTCCACCCACAAAGTAGTCAAGCACAAGGTCTCCAGGCTGGGAGTACTTGAGGATAACATTGCGGGGAATATACGGAGACCAGTTCCCCCGGTATCCTCCGTGGTGAGTAGCCCAGTCTCCACGCTTGGGATAGCTCCAGACTGTCGTGGTTTCCTCTCGAAACCCCTTCGGTTCCCATGAAGTGATGCGCCGAGACCGCTGGAGCGTTGAGATATTCGCCCCATAGGCTTCAATGACAATACGTTCGAGCTGCCGAAAGGTAATCCCGAATATTGCCCCAATCTGAGCATCGGAAAGACCGGATTGCTTCGCCTCAAGAACAGCTTTCTTGAAAGCTTCTTCGCCGTGTTCCCGGAGAAGGTGCTCTCCCAGGTTAGGTTCAGAACAAATCTGGCACACAGGGCAACGCAAAAACGCTTTCGCGGCGGTTTCTACACGCCTTGCCAGGGACATCACCCCTCACTTCCAGGGAATTATACCACACTCATCGGCTTCCAAATCGCCGTTCCACGTACATGGCAAAGAGCGGGTCAAGGAGTTCGTACTTCCCGGGGTGGAGTTTTTCCACAATGCCGTAGTCGATGAGTTTTGCCAGGGTCTTCTGGAGGAGCGCCGGACTCGAGATGCCCCATCTTGTCAGGACCTGGGGATTGAAGATCTCCTTTTCTTTTGAGGCGAGAAGCGAAAGGACTTTTTTGAGGTGCTTGTACCCCAGGGCCTCGATGAGGACATCATAGTTGTAGGACTCGTGGCACAGAAGCATCTCGCAGGCAGCATCGACCGTATCCTTTGTGATCCACTGTCCGCCCAGGTTCCAGACCTCGTAGGAGAGAAACTGGACGTAGTAAGGGTGTCCCCGGGTGAGGTCAAAAAGATACAGCAGGGCCTCTTCCTGGATGTTTTTGCCGCTTTTTCGAAACCGCTCTTCAAGGTAGCTCAGGGTGGCCTCTCTGGGGAGGAAGTTACTCATGTCAACACGTTTGGCTGAGAAGTAGAGGGGGCCGCTTGTGGTGAAGAAGAGCCGTTCCAGGAGATGCCGCCGGGAACCGGAGAAAATGTAGCTTGTCCCCCCTTTGCGCTGGAAAGCACTTCGGATGAGTCCGGGAAGCTTTGGGGAGAGGCGCTCGTATTCCTGGAACTCGTCAAGGATAACCACAACCTGGGTCTTCAGGGTTTCGTGGAGCACATGGGGAAGTCTCAGGGCCTCCTGGAGACACTCCTCTTCAGGAAGCGTGGGGTGCAGGGAGAAGGAAACCCCCCAGGCGGTGATGCTGAAGGACACGTACTGGGCGATGTCCTTCAAAAAGCGCGTGACGAAAGCGACCGGGTTTTCCTCTCTGAGGAGGCGGTAGGCCTCCTGCGCCATCTGCGTGGCGAAATCCCTCACGGAAAGAATGCCAAAGAGGTCGATATAGAGCGTGGGGAAGCCGCTTTCCCGGGCAAACTTCTGCAAAAGCCAGGTCTTCCCAAAACGCCGGGGAGCGATGAGTACGAGATTCACCCCATTCTGGACCCCGGCAAGAATTTCGCTGTACTCCCTTTCCCGGTCGATGAAGCACTCCGGGACGTATTCTTTCCCAAAACGGAAGGGGTTCACAGGACGCCTCAATATACCTTTTTGGTATATTATAGCAGAATCATTTTGGTGAGTAAGCATGATGTAGTAAAAGACCCTGGGAATTTCCTCCGGTCGGGAAAACCCAGGAGATTTCTTACAATAAAACCTTTGTTCTAATGCTCTTCTACTTCACTTTGTGTTATTATTGTTACCGCTAACAAAAAATCAATCACAATCGCTATGGCGACCATTTACGATGTTGCTCGAAAAGCTGGCGTCTCTCCAATGACCGTCTCGAGGGTCATCAATGGCAGACGAGGGGTACGCCCTGAGACCAGGGAAAAAGTGCTGAGGGCGATTGAGGAAACTGGTTACATTCCGAATTCTCTTGCCCGGAGTTTTGTCCTGCAGCAAACGAAGACGGTTGGTCTGGTTATCCCCGATATCACCAATCCCTTCTTTACCACCCTCGCTCGGGGTGTCGAAGATACGGCAGCCAAAAGCCAGTTTGGGGTTATCTTCTGCAACACCGATGAAAGCCATGAGAAGGAGGTCATGTACCTCGAGTTTTTGGCAAGGAAAAGGGTTGACGGGGTGATTCTGGCTCCCGCGAGTAGGAAAAGGCACTCCTTGAAGCTCCTTCTCTCAAGGAATGTTCCTGTGGTCCTCGTGGATAGGGAGATCGAAGGGCTGGAAAATCTCGACCTTGATATCGTCAAAGGCGACAGCGTCTACGGAGCGTATATGCTCACTCAGCATCTTATACGCCTGGGCCATCGGCGTATCGGGATCATCGTGGGGAGTCGGGAAATCTCCACCGCTGAGGATAGGGTTGAGGGGTACCGTAGGGCTCTTGAAGAAGCAGGAATACCATTGGACGAGTCGCTCATCCGTTTCTCCTCGTACTCTGAAGAAGGGGGGTACACGGCGACAAAAGAGCTTCTTGCTCTTGAGCACAGGCCGACGGCTATCTTTGGGGGAAATAATTTCATCGCTATTGGGGCAATTTTGGCCATAAGGGAGCTTGGGCTTAGGGTTCCCGAGGATGTGGCGTTGGTGTGTTTTGAAGATATCGATTTTCTCTCCAAGGTCTATCCATTCTTGACGGTTGTGACCCAGCCGGCGTACTCGATGGGGGTGATTGCTACAGAGCTCTTAATCCGGAGAATCGAAAATCGGGACAAGATCCGGGAAAGGAGAGAAGTTGTTCTGAAGCCGGAGCTCATTATCCGGGAATCTGCGGGAGAAAAACTCGTGAGGGGGTGAGATCGGCGGAAGAGTCGGCAGGAGCAAGCATTATCGGCAGGAGTTGCTCTCGATGGTGGTACCAGAAAGTCGTTTGAATTTATGGAGAAGGAGGTCAATGGCGATGAAGTCGAGGAAGTTGCTCGCAATTGTCGGTGTTGTGGTGCTTCTTTTTGTCGCCAGTGTGGCATATGCTGCAGAGAAGAACTACTTTATCCCGATGATTTCCAAGGGCTTCCAGCACCAGTTCTGGCAGGCTGTAAAATCTGGGGCGGAAAAGGCAGCAAAGGACTACGGTGTGACCATTACCTTTGAGGGACCAGAGTCTGAAGCCATGGTGGATAAGCAAATCGACATGCTTCAGGCAGCCCTGGCCAAAAAGCCTGATGCCCTTTGCCTGGCTGCACTGGACGCAAAGGCGGTTATCCCCTACGTTGAAAAGGCCAAGGAAATGGGTATTCCTGTGATTTGTTTTGACTCTGGGGTCGAGAGCGATATTCCCGTAACGACTGTGGCTACTGACAACCTGAAGGCGGCTGCCTATGCTGCGGATAAAATGGCCGAACTCATCGGTGGAGAGGGAGAAGTCGCACTTGTGGTTCATGACCAGACCAGCAGAACCGGTATCGAGCGGCGCGATGGTTTTGTGAACCGCATTAAAGAGGCCTATCCAAAAATCAAAATTGTGGACATTCAGTACGGTGGTGGAGACCACTTGAAGTCTACAGACCTTGCAAAGGCCATCATTCAAGCTCACCCCAACCTCAAAGGCATTTTCGGAGCCAACGAAGGATCCGCTATTGGCGTGATCAATGCCGTCAAGGAACTCGGAAAAGTTGGGCAAATTGTCGTCATCGGTTATGACTCAGGGAAGCAGCAAATCGATGCCATTCTTGAGGGCGTTATGGCTGGTGCCATCACACAAAACCCGGTTGGCATGGGATATATGGCGGTTGAAGCTGCGATTAAGGCCATCGAGGGCAAAGAGCTGCCAAAGTACATCGATAGCGGTTTCTTCTGGTACGATAAGACCAATATCGACGATCCCCAGATTCGTGCGTGCCTGTACGAGTAAAAGTGACCGTGGCTTCTGGGGAAGTTGTGCTTCCCCAGAAGCCTGTTATATAGACTGGTTATTTTTCCGGGAGTTTTACAATGCAGAGAGATCCACTTGTCCTTATGGAAGGGATCGATAAGAGTTTCCCCGGGGTACGGGCGTTGCAAAATTGCCGTTTCGAGCTTCTTCCCGGGGAAATTCACGCCCTTGTGGGAGAAAACGGGGCGGGAAAATCCACGCTGGTGAAGATTCTGACGGGAGTTTTTCAGAAGGATGCGGGACGCATTATCTACAAGGGCAAGGAGGTCAAAATACCTAATCCCCGGGTTGCACAGGAACTCGGCATCAGTATTGTGCACCAGGAGCTCAACCTCATGCCACACCTCACCGTGGCTCAGAATATCTTCATTGGCCGAGAATTCCGCCGCAAAGGGTTTCCTGTGTTTCTTGACGAAGAGGAGATGAATCGAAGGGCTCAGGAGCTCCTGAACACGCTCCATATGCCTATTGATCCCAGGACCAAGGTTCGGGACCTTACAGTGGCGAAGCAGCAAATGGTCGAGATTGCAAAAGCCCTGTCCTTTAACGTTGAAGTCCTCATTATGGATGAGCCCACTGCTACGCTCAGCGAAGCGGAGGTTGAGGAACTCTTCAGAGTTTTGCGAAAGCTCAAGGAAAAGGGCATAGGCATTATCTACATATCCCATCGTCTGGAAGAATTGCACCACATTGCTGATAGGGTGACGGTGATGCGGGACGGCCAGTATGTCGGGACTCTGGATATTCGAGAGGCTACCATCGATAAGATCATCAGCATGATGGTGGGAAGAAACGTGTACGTTGCTGCGAGTAAAACCCGAGACGAAAGAAGCTCAGAGGTCGTCCTGGAAGTGAAGCATCTTAACCGGGGCAGGGAAATCCGGGATGTGAGTTTTCAGCTACGGAAGGGCGAGATCTTGGGGTTGGCAGGCCTTGTTGGTGCAGGAAGGACCGAGGTCGCTAGGGCAATCTTTGGTGCGGACCCGGTGGAATCGGGAGAGATCTATGTCAGGGGTCGAAGGGTTGTCATCAAGAGTCCGGCGGACGCCATCCGGCACGGCATTGCTTACCTTTCCGAGGACCGTAGACGCTATGGGTTAATGCTTGGACTTGACGTCGAGTCGAACATGGTTCTCCCTTCGATGAAGGACTTTCTGAGTTTCTCTTTCTTTGTGAATAGAAAGAAGGCTCAGGAACAGTGCGAGGAGTACGTTCGAAAGTTGCGCATTAAAACGCCGACCTTGGCTCAGAAGGTCAAAAACCTCTCTGGTGGCAATCAGCAAAAGGTTATCCTTGCCAAGTGGCTCATGAAAAACTGTGATATACTGATTTTCGACGAACCAACCAGAGGTATCGATGTTGGGGCCAAAAGCGAGATCTATCGGCTTCTTAACGAGCTTGTTGAGGAAGGGAAATCCATCATTATGATTTCTTCAGAATTGCCTGAAATCCTCCGTATGAGCCACCGAATCCTCGTTATGTGTGAGGGGAGGATAACAGGCGAGATCGATGCAAGCGAAGCAACGGAAGAATTGATTATGAAGTATGCCACTATGAGAAATTGATATTGGGAAACAACTGGGGGTCGGAAACATGGGCATGGAGACCACCTACCAGGCCAGATATACTCGTCGGGAAGCGTTGCGCCAGTTTTTAATGTTCGGGAGCCTATTGCTCCTTTTCCTCTTTTTCTCACTTTCTTCGCCCTACTTTTTCACCTTTGGGAATATCGTTTCCATTATGCTGGCGACTTGTGTCAACGGGATGTTAGCCTTGGGCGTCACTTTTGTCATTATAACAGGAGGTATTGATCTCTCAATCGGTACGGTCATGACCCTTTCGGCTGTCATGAGCGGTGTTTTCATCACATACTGGCGTCTTCCGGTTTTCCTTGGAGTCCTCGGGGGCATTGCCACGGGGATGCTTTGCGGCTTTGTCAACGGTACGGTGATATCTCGAATGAAGTTGCCTCCCTTTATTGCAACTCTTGGAATGATGATGATTGCAAGGGGCCTTGCTCTTGTGATCTCCAGGACGACTCCGATTTATTTTACCCATGCCCCGAGTTTTTCCCGTATTGCGATGGGCTCGGTTATCGGTAGGGTATTCCCGGGCTTTGACGTTCCCAATGCAGTGCTGATTTTTATTCTGTCGGCAGTACTTGCCAGCATTTTGCTCACCAGGACCGTGGTTGGCAGGTACGATTTCGCAATCGGAAGCAACGAGGAGGCAGCCCGGCTTTCTGGACTTGATGTCGACCGATGGAAAACCATCATTTACACCCTGTGCGGTATTTTCGTGGGTATGGGTGGGGTAATGATGGCGTCACGCTTGAATTCTGCCCAGCCTGCCCTGGGGCAGGGGTATGAGTTAGAGGCCATCGCAGCGGTGGTTATTGGGGGAACCTCGCTGAGTGGTGGTGAGGGATCCATTGTCGGTACTATTGTTGGAGCTTTTATTATGAGTACCCTCACGAACGGCCTGAGAATTCTTGCTGTTCCCCAAGAATGGCAGATAGTGGCAAGCGGGATTATTGTTATTGGAGCTGTCTATCTCGATATCATCAGAAGAAGGCAGACTTCTTGAGCGAGCCGCGAGGCCTTAAATCTTCTCTTATCGAGTCTTGGTGCTGTTTTTATTGGTGGTTTCTGAGGCTCGGTTGTTTATTCTTCGCCGGGGCAGGATCCTTGTCCCCTTTTTCATCCTACTGTGATGTACTCCTATGAAGGCCAAGCCGCTTGTTGTGGTAACTACTCGGTCTCCCCAGGCCCCGGACTTGTTGCAGAGGCGACGAATCCCTGTCATTCTATCCTGGGTGCTTTGTAGATTGCAGATGGCCTGCATCCGGTAAATTTTTAATTTTATTATTTCCCCAGGTGCAGTACTGTGGTATAATAGTTCCGTGAACGTTAACGGCCATGACGCCCAAGAAACGCCCAACCATTAAGGATATTGCCCTGGCTTCGGGGTTTTCTATCGGGACGGTTGATCGGGCCCTGCACGGGCGGAAGGGTATCAGTGCCGGGACGCGGGAGAAAATCCTGGCCACCGCCCGGAGCATGGGGTATGAGCCTAACAGGGTGGCGAGCGCGCTCACCCGGAAGAAACCTGTTGTCCTTGCCGCGCTTTTCCCCCGGGAACTCCATTACTTCTACGACGATGTTCGTCGGGGTTTCTATGACGCTGTGGCCCAGCTTCGGGATTTCAAGGTATTGCCCCTTGTTCGGGAAGTCGAAACCCTGGGGAAGGGTGAGGAAGAAGCGCTGGAAAACCTCTTGGAGGAACGGATCGATGGTCTCGTCCTTGTTCCAGGGCACCGGAGCCGGCTCAACGCCTTCATCAACCGTTTTGTGGAGAAAAGTGTCCCTGTGGTCACAGTCTCAACCGATGCTCCAGGAAGCAGCCGCCTGAGCGCCGTATACGTGGATCCCTGGAAAAACGGGGAGCTTGCGGGAGAACTCATGGCGCATTTCCTTGGGGGAAAAGGTCCTGTGGCCATCATGGTTGGGTCGCTGGACATCGAGGACCACTTTCAGAAAGTCCAGGGGTTCCTCTCCTCCTGGACTCGCTTTGCCCGAGGACCAGAGCCGGAAGTCTTTGAAAATGAAGAGGACGAGCAACGAGCCTATGAGACCACTGCTTGTGTCCTTGAAGAACATCCTGACCTTCAAGGGATTTACGTGGCAACGGCAAACTCTCCTGCGGTCTGCCGTGCGCTTGAGGACAGTGGCTTTGCAGGGCGAGTGAGGGTCATCACCACTGACCTTTTTGGAGAGATGCGACCATACCTTGAGAAGGGGGTGATCCATGCCACCATTTTTCAGAATCCGTACCGTCAGGGGTTTGAGGCGGTCATTGCGCTCTTTCGGTTTCTTGTGGAGGGAGTTGTTCCACCACCGTGCCGGTACCTTGAGCCTGTGGTGGTGATGCGGAGCAACATGGAATTCTACATCCCCTCAAAGGAGGAGGAGAAAGGATGAGAAAGGGGATAGTGGCTGGTCTTGCGGTTGTTCTGGTGTTCCTTTTTGTCTCGGTCGCCTGTGCTGCGAACCTTGTCGTCTGGTCCTCTCCGGATAACGCCGATGCACTCCATGAGCTTGCCCAGAACTTCATGCAGAAGAATCCCGACGTCCAGATTGAAATCACCCCGCTCTCCTGGGAAGTGCTCTACCCGAGGATTCTGCAAGACCTCACAAGTGGTGCAGGGTCTTTTGACGTCACCACCTGGGACCTCATGACGGCTGGAGCCATTGCCCCCGGGATGCTTGACCTTGAGGCTTTCGCAAAAGAGCATCCGGAGCTTGTGGATCCGAACTTTGACGACGAGGACTTCATCCCCACGGCAAAGTACGTCTACGGTTACTGGAAGGACAAGCGCATCGGGTATCCGTTCTACGGTGCCGCAATGTTCTTCTTCTACCGAAAGGACCTCTTCAGTGACCCTGCGCTTCAGGCAAAATTCAAGGCAGAGTACGGTAGAGACCTTGCCGTCCCGAAGACCTGGGAAGAGGCCAAAGAAGTGGCGAAGTTCTTCACGAAGAAATTCAACCCCGATTCCCCCACGGAATACGGTATCGCCCTGATGCTCCCGCGAACCCACACCCTCTTCTACATGTACCTCAACTTCTTCGGACCGTACCGGAGGAGTCCCGAAGGCATTGCGAAGTTCGGGAAAGTCGACCTCGACTGGGGTGACTACTTCACTGCCGATGGGCTTCCGGCCTTCAACTCTGAAGAAGGCGTTCGAGCCCTCCAGGACGTGATTGACCTCATGCAGTACGCTCCAGACCCCCTCGGTTCTGACTACGGAGAGACCCTGGAGGCCTTTGGGAAGGGTATGGTGGCCATGGTGCCCCAGTGGACGGCGTGCCTTGCAAGCTGGAAGGAATCGCCGCTATTACAGCCTTTCGAGGAAAAGGTCGGTGTTGCGGTCATGCCCGGTGGAACGCCGGTGAGCGGTGGATGGGGCCTTGGGATTAACGCGGCTTCGAAGAACAAAGAAGTGGCTTTCCGCTTCATCCAGTACGCGACGAGCAAAGAGGGTGACAAAATCCAGTGGCTCAAGTACCGCATTGGTCCGACCCGGAAATCCGTGGTGGAGGACCCGGAAGTCCTTGCCGACTCTCCGTGGCTCAAAGAGGCCTATGTTGCGTCTCTTGACGGTGCTTCCCACCGTCCCCGGATTCCTGAAGAACCTCGCCTTGAAGATATCCTCGTTGGGACGCTCTCTGAGGTTCTCCTCGGACAGCAACCGAACTCCATCGAAACGCTGAACCTCGTGGCTAGCGAGTGGAAAAAAATTCTTGGGAAATGAGCGAGAGCGAGGGGCGCTCGAGCGCTCCTCGCTTTTTGGGTGATTTCCTATGCTTGCGCGAAGACGGATGCAACGTGTGGGTTTTCTCATGATTCTCCCGCTTCTTGTAATCCTCCTTGGTCTTACGATGTACCCCTTTGGGTATATGGTGTACATGTCCTTTTTCCGCTACTCTCTTGCGTCCTGGGAGAAACCCCAATTCATTGGCTTCTCCAATTACCGGGATATCCTGCGGGATCGCACGGCAATATCCAGCATCGATTTCACCGTCCTGCTTCTTGCCGTTGCTGTTCCCCTGGAGATCCTCCTGGGGATGGCCATTGCCTTTCTCCTTCGGGATACCTTTGGGGAGCGGGTGTTCCGAAGTGCCCTCCTCATTCCCATGATGGTTCCTGCAGTGGTGGCAGGAATTGCCTGGAAGATGCTCTACAACTTCGAATTCGGTCCGGTGAACTACTTTCTCTCCCTTCTGGGGATTCCCAAAATTTCCTGGCTTGGGACACAGTTCTTTTCACGCCTTGGAGTTATTCTGATTGACGTGTGGCAGTGGACCCCCTTTGTCTTCCTCGTCCTCTACGCAGGACTGCAATCCCTTCCCCGGGATATTGTGGAAGCGAGCTTTGTCGACGGGGCGAGCGGCTTTTCGGCCTTCCGGTACATCGAATTCCCCCTCCTGCGTCCCCTCCTTTTTGTGGTGCTCATCATCAGGGTCATCGATGCCCTGAAGATTTTCGACATCGTCTACATGGTGACCTTTGGAGGTCCCGGATCAAGCACGCATTCCTACAGTTTCTACATCTACAAAGTCGGCGTTTCTTTTGGCTGGGACATCGGGTACGCTTCGGCATTGAGCGTCCTGCTTCTTATCGCCGTGATGCTCCTTGTGAACCTCCTCATCCGGGGGCTTCGCCTCAAGGAAACCCTTGAGCTTTAGGGGAGATGGGTATGCGGTGGGTCAAAGGTTTTATAAAAGGTATCCTTGTTGCCCTGGTGCTCTTTTTCTTCCTCTTCCCGGTGTACTGGCTGGTGACGACTGCCTTCAAGAAGAGCGAGGAGTGGTTCACCTGGCCTCCGACGTTCTGGCCTTCTTCGTGGACGCTGGGGAACTTCATGGGCGTGGAGGGGGGGTTCTTTGGAAGCGCCACCACGGCCATCGCCACCATTACCCCGTACCTGCGGAATAGCATCGTGGTGGCCCTTTTTGTGGCCCTGCTTTCAACGGTCATTTCTGCCCTTGCGGCGTATGCGGTGTCACGCTTCAAAATCGGGGGGATGCGTTTTGTCTCCTGGATCATTTCCATCCGCATGCTCCCGCCCATTGCCTCGGCACTGCCGCTATATGTAATTTTTTCCCGCCTTCGGCTCATCAACACCTGGTGGGCACTCATCCTGGCCCATCTTGTCATCACCACACCTTTCAGTACCTGGATTCTCATCACGTTCTTCAACGAAATCCCCAGGGAACTCGATGAAGCTGCGTTTGTGGATGGGGCAGGAGTGGGGCAGAGCTTCTTTTCAGTAATTCTCCCCCTTGCCGCTCCCGGCCTTGCAGCGGTGGCGACGCTCTCCTTCATCCAGAGCTGGGGTGAGTTCCTCTTAAGCCTTGTCCTCACGACGGGCAAGGAGGCCCAGACCCTACCCCTTTACCTCGGGCGTTTCATCACCGGCTGGCGTATTGCCTGGGGGCCGCTTGCGGCAGCAGGAATCGTCACCATGCTGCCTGTTGTGGTCTTTTCCCTTCTTGCTCAGCGGTACCTTGTGCGTGGCCTCACCTTTGGAGCGGTAAAAGGATGAAAGGAGGAGGTACTGTGACCTCTCGGGAACGGGTACTGAAAACCCTTTCGCATGAGGAGCCGGATAAGCTTCCCCTTGACCTTGGGGCGACTCTGGTGACCGGAATCCACGTCTCAAGCCTCCACAAACTCAAGGTGGCCCTGGGACTCATTCGTCCTGAGGACCCGGTGAAGGTCATCGATCCTTTCCAGATGCTTGGGGAAGTGGACGATGACCTCCGGAAGGTCCTTGGTATCGATACGGTTCCTTTGATGTCCCGGGAGAACTTCTTCGGCTTCCGGAACGAGAACTGGAAGCCCTGGAAGTTCTTCGACGGGACACCCCTTCTTGTGCCGGAGAAGTTCAACACTATACCGGATGCCGAAGGGAACATCTACCAGTACCCCAGGGGCGACACATCCTGTGCGCCGTGCGCAAAGATGCCCAGGGGGGGATTCTACCACGATGCCCTCATTCGCCAGAAACCCATTGATGAGAAGAATCTTCGGGTTGAAGACCAGATTGAGGAGTACACCCTTCTTACTGACGAGGACCTCCGCTACTACGAGGAAGAGGCACGGAGACTCTATGAGGAAACCGATTACGCTGTTGTCTTTTCCGGGGTTCCGGGGACGAACCTCGGGGATATTGCCTTCGTTCCCGGTCTTGCCCTCAAGGACCCCAAAGGCATCCGGGACGTGGAGGAGTGGTACGTGTCTTTGGTGACCCGCCAGTCCTTCCTCCAGGAGGTCTTTGCCCGGATGACCGAGATAGGCCTCAAGAACCTCGAGATGCTCCACCAGGCAGTAGGCGAGCGTATCCAGGTCATCGTGATTTCCGGAACCGACTTTGGATCGCAGCACGGTCCGTTCATCGCTCCAGAACTCTACCGGAAGCTCTTCAAGCCCTTCCACACGAAGGTGAACGCCTGGGTTCATGAGCACACGACCTGGAAGACTTTCATCCACACCTGTGGCTCGGTGTACGAGCTTCTTCCGGACCTCAGGGAGGCAGGCTTTGACATTCTCAACCCGGTGCAGATTTCCGCAGCTTCCATGGACCCGGAGACCCTCAAGCGGGAATTCGGTGACCATTTCACCTTCTGGGGAGGAGGGGTAAACACGCAGCGCACCCTTCCCTTTGGGACTCCTGAGGAGGTCCGGGAGGAAGTCCGGAGGCTCATCGGGATTTTCGGGGAAGGCGGTGGTTTTGTCTTTGCCACAGTCCACAACATCCAGGCGAATATCCCGGTGGAGAACCTCCTAACGCTTTTTGAGACCGTCAACGAGTACCGGTAGGGCTACCCTCTGGGGATTTGAGGGAGAGCCTGGTGGCTTTTGCTTTCAATTCCTCGAGGGGAATATCGAGAACAGCAGCCTTCTCGAGGTCGAAGGCGAAGGCTTCAAGGACCTGGGCGATGTACTCTTCCTCAACCTCTTTGAGGGTTTTCCACTGTCCGGGTTTTGGGGCCTCGAAAATCTGCAGGTCGTCGACTCCGATGACATCGTCCTGGGTGAGGATGATGGCCCGCTCCAGGACGTTGTCGAGTTCCCGGATGTTCCCGGGCCAGTGGTATTTTCGCAGAATCCGCATAGCCTGAGGGGAAATCCCCCGGATTTTCTTGTGGAGTTTCCGACAGTGCCGGGAGATGAGAAAGTCGCAGAGGAGGGGCAAATCCTCTTTCCGTTCCCGGAGAGGAGGAAGGTATATGGGGATAACATTGAGCCGGTAGTAGAGGTCCTCCCGGAAGGTTCCCTCCCGGACGGCCCTTTTCAGGTCGCGATTCGTGGCGGCGATGATGCGGACATCAACGGTGATGGGTGTGGTGCCTCCAACCCGCTCGAAGGTCTTCTCCTGCAGAACTCGCAGGAGCTTCACCTGCATGGCAGGGCTCATTTCCCCGATTTCATCGAGGAAAATCGTCCCTCCATCGGCAAGCTCGAATTTCCCCGGTTTTCTCGTGTAGGCACCGGTGAAAGCCCCCTTTTCGTGGCCGAAAAGCTCGCTTTCAAGGAGTGTTTCGGTGATGGCGCCGCAGTTGACCACGACGAAGGGCTTGTCTTTGCGGTTGCTCTGGTAGTGAATAGAACGGGCAAGGAGCTCCTTGCCCGTTCCGCTTTCTCCGCAGATGAGGACCGTGGCGTCGGTTTTGGCCACAAGCTGCGCCACCCTCATGACTTCCTTCATTTTGGGGGATTCTCCAATTACACCCTCAAAGTGGAATTCTTCCTGGATTTCGGAGAGGAGGTACGCCTTTTCCCGACGGAGCTGTTCAACTTCTAAAGCCCGGGCAACAGCGTTCCGGAGTTCCTCGAGTTTGAAAGGCTTGGTGATGAAATCATAGGCTCCAACTTTCAGGGCCTCTACAGCATTGTCCACGCTCCCGTAGGCGGTAATGACGATGACGGGAACCGTAGAGTCTTCCTTTTTCATCTCCTGGAGGACATCGAGGCCGTTCATTTCGGGCATGCGCAGATCAAGGAGGACAAGATCAAAGTCCAGAGAGCGGAATTTCTCGAGAGCCTCTTTTCCGGTGTAGGCCTTTTCGACGAGCATTCCATCAGCCCGGAGCATCTCTTCGAGCATTTCTGCCATCAGACGTTCATCATCGGCCACAAGAACCCGAAACACTGGCATGGTACATCCCCCTGTGTTTATATAACCACCCCTGCAGGAAGAATGCAAGGGGTGGGAGAATGGGAAGTTCGCCCTACTGTGCAGGGTGGTGGGAGTTATTGGGTCGGGTCCAGGAACAAAAAATTATGCTACAGGTCTTGACGGGGAGGGGAGAAGGGTGTACAATGACTCAAGAAAATTAATTCTTTTATGAAACTTTGAGGTGACTTCCATGCGGCGTGTATCGGGCAAGTTCTCCCTACGAGAGCTCGCTTTAACCTTATGGAACGAGGGAAGAAGACCAGTCGTTCCCCTCATGGGCTATCCGGGGTTGCAGCTGACGAAGACGAGTATTAAACAAAATCAATTTAATCATCTGGTGCAGTTCCAGACCTTAAGCAGGCTCTACGACCGTTTCCACCCTGACGCCATGTTCTTCCTCATGGACCTTTCAGTCGAGGCCAGTGCTCTGGGGCTTCCCGTCCGCTTTCCTTTAGACGATACGCCGTCCGTTGAGGCCCATCCGGTGAGAACCCTTGAGGACCTTGAGCCTTTCAGGAAGATCGACATCTTGGGGGATGGGAGGGTCATGGTGTACCTTGAGACCTTGAGGCATATGCGGGCGGCCTTTCCCTGTCCTGTGGGGGCGTACGTCATTGGGCCCCTGACGCTTGCCGGATTGCTGGCCGGAGCGAATGAGCTTGCTATGCAGAGTATCCTCGATGAGTCGTTCTTCCAAGGAATACTTGAGTTTTCTTACGGAGTGGTCCTCCGTTACGCTCAGGCTCTGCAGGAGGCGGGAGCCGACACCATTATGGTCCTTGAACCCACGGCGGTCATCTTTAGCCCGGAAGCGTTCCGGAAACACCTGGCTCCGCTATACAGGGAACTTGTGGGGATCCTCGATGATGTTGAGGTTATCCTCCACGTGTGCGGCAACACCCACCATCTCATCCCCGAAATGCGGCGTTGTGGCGTGGTTGGCTTAAGTCTTGATAGCGTTGTGGACCTCCCCAGGGTGGCCCGGGATGGGGAGGGACTGCTCCTTCTTGGGAACGTGAGCCCCGTGGCCATGCTCTCTGAGGCACCGGAGCACATCTACCGGATAACGAATGAACTCCTTGAAGCAATGAAAGATTACCCGTATTTTATCCTGAGTACAGGCTGTGACCTTCCTCAAGACGTTCCCCTGGAGAACATCGAGGCCTTTTTCCAGGCAGGTCGGGACTGGAGAGTGGAGAGACAACGGAAAGAGACCAAAGCTTTCGCGAAGTAGAGGTCCGAAGGGCCTCGAAGGCGGTAGAGGATCGAGAGGCGTTCCTTCGCCTCCTTGAGCTTTCAGGGGGGAGGGTTTTCGAGCGGCTTTTTGGTCCCCGGTGGCGCAGGGTTTTTGAGCGGTGCTTTGAGGATGAGCGGAACCTCTTCAGCGCTCCTCATGTCCTGGTTCTTGGAAGGGATGAGATCCTGGGGATGGCGCTTGGGTGGAGTAGTAGCGCAAGGAGGACAAAGGGACTCCACACCGTTTTGCAGCTTTTCCCCTGCGTTCTCCCTCGCCTCTTCTCCCCTTTTCTCTTTGAGCTCTTCCGCATGGAGATTCCCCGGGATGCCTACTACCTGAGTAACATCGCTGTTTTCCCTCCCCATCAGGGGAGGGGCCTTGGGAGTTTCCTGCTCCAGACAGTAGAAGAGGAAGCCCGAAACTCAGGGGATTCCTGGCTTGTTCTTGATGTTGAGCGGGAAAACACCAGGGCGCTGACCTTCTATCTCCGGAACGGTTATGAGGTGCTCCGGGGGTTCCCCTCCTTTGTGCGGTTGAGGAAAACCCTGGGGAACCCCCGCTCATCCTTCAGGGGATAAGTGTAAGGATCTGCTTGGCCTGCTTGGGGTACCTGGCGATGAAGCGGAGCTCATCCTCCACAAGGGGTTTCTGCTTTTCGACATTGGCAAAGCGTACGAGCTCGAGGATTTCCCGGGCCTCTTCCTCGTTTTTGAACTCGATTTCCAGTTTCTCGTAAACGTTGCGGAATCCCTTGATGCCACTGTACTCGCCCACGACGATTTGCCGTCCGGTCTCGATGATTTCCGGTTCTCCCCGACCGAGCTCTTCAAAGTCGTAGAGTTCATAGTTCTTCCGGTCTTTCAGTACCCCGTCGGCGTGGATACCCGAAGCATGGGCGAAGGCATTGGCCCCAACCCCGGGCTGGGTGATGGGAATAGGAACCTTGAAGGCGTATGAGGCGTACTTACAGGTCTTCCAGGCTGCCTTGAGGTTGATCCGTTCATCAAGCTGGTACTTCCCTTCAATGCCGCTTGCATACTTTATGGCCAAGATGACTGAAACGAGATCGGCGTTTCCTGCTCGCTCACCCACTCCATTGATGGTGGTATTAATGAAGGCATCCACTCCAGCATCAATTGCCGCTTTAGCGCCAGCCACAGAATTCGCCACGGCCATGCCGAGGTCATTGTGGCAGTGGAGTTCGATGGGCATTCTGGTTTTCTCGGCGATGTATTTCACCCGCTCGTAGATGGTGAAGGGACTGTCGTAGCCTAAGGTATCGCAGTAGCGGAAACGCTCGGCTCCGGCTTCCTTCCCCGCAAGGACAAAATCCACAAGGTACTCAAGATCAGACCGGGAGGCGTCCTCGGCATTGATGCCAATACCGATGGCACCAAAACTCTTTGCCGCCTGAACGGCCTCGACCATCATTGTGATGACTTCCTCCCGGGTCTTGTTGAGTTTCCCCTTGAGCATCTGGTCGGAGGTAGAAATGGAGAGGTTGAGGTACTTGAGTTTGGGGACGAGCTTATACGCCAGTTCCACGTCGCCCTTTGTGGCCCGGAGCCAGCCGCTTAAGCGGATTGGGGCAATGACGCCCATCTCTGCGAGTTCCAGGTTGGCATTGAGGTAATTGGTTTCATGACGGGTGGTGGGGAAACCGAACTCGCTCTGGAAAACCCCCATCTCGTTAAGGTAGAGGTTCACCATGGTCTTTTCAATTTTCGCCAGCCCCAGTCTTGCCGTTTGCACCCCATCGCGGTTCGTCACGTCAATGATATAGATTTTCGGCACGCAACACACCTCCTATTCTATGCGCTGCAAAAAGCTCTTGAGTCGTTCCATGCCTGCTTCTATGGCCTTCTCGGAAGTTGCGTAAGAGAAACGGAGGTACCCTTCCATACCGAAGGCACTTCCAGGAACGCAGGCAATACGGGCCTCTTCAAGCAGGAGCTCTGCGAGATGCTCAGAGGTTCCGATGGGTTCCCCAGCAAAACGTCCACTGCAGTACTTTGAGAAGTCGACGAAGACGTAGAACGCCCCCTGAGGGATGGGAAAAGAGATTTCGGGAATCTCAGAGAGATGAGAGAGCATGAGTTTTCGCCGGCTGTTGAACGCTTCCACCATGTCCCGAACGACCGAGGACGGAGCGCGCAGGGCAGCGAGTGCTGCCCTCTGACTTACGGACGTGGGGTTGGAGGTCATGTGGTCCTGGAGACGCGCCATCCCCTCAATCACCTCCCGGGGGCCAGCGGCGTACCCGATACGCCAGCCAGTCATGGAAAAGGTCTTGGAGACCCCGTTGATGACTACCGTGCGCTCTTTCATCCCCGGGAACGTGGCAATGCTTCGGGGAAAGGGGACCTCGTACACCAGGTGCTCATAGATTTCGTCAGAGATAACGAAAAGGTCGTGTTCTACGGCAATGCGGGCAATCTGCGCAAGGGTTTCCTCCGAAAGCACCACACCTGTAGGGTTTGCAGGGTTGTTGAGGATAAGAAGCCGCGTCCTCGGAGTGATGGCTCGCTCCAGGACGTTGAGGTCTGGAGCAAGGGAAGGTTTCTCACACTCCACAAAAACCGGTTTTCCTCCTGCCAGCCGGATCTGCTCCAGGTAAGTCACCCAGTACGGGACGGGAAGGAGCACCTCATCCCCAGCCTCACAGAGGGTCATAACGGCGTTGTAGAGTGAGTGCTTGGCTCCGCAGGAGACAATGACCTCCTGAGGGGAGTACGAAAGACCATTTTCCCGTCGCAGTTTCTCACAGATGGCTTCCCGAAGCTCAGGAGTACCCGGAGTAGCAGTGTATTTGGTAAAACCGCTGTCGATGGCTTTCTTCGCTTCCTCTTTGATGAACCCGGGAGTATCGAAGTCCGGTTCCCCCGCACTGAAAGAAATCACATCAATTCCCTGGCGTTTCATGGCCTGGGCTTTTGCTGAGATAGAGAGCGTGGCTGAAGGAGCGATGTTCCGTACTCGCTGCGCCAGACGGATTCTCCTCTGGTCCTCCACGGAATTTCCCCCCTCTGGGTATGGCTTTGCCCTTGCCTGGTCCTGAGTTGCGTTCTTGGGCTTGGGAGGATATACTCTAAGGCGTGCAGTTTTGTTTTTTCTTATAGAGGAGGAGGAGAAAAAAGTCAAGAGAGGAGGGAGAGTTTTATGAAGATTGGCGTTTTTCTGGTACTCTTCCAGAACGAACCCCTGGAGAAAGCTCTGGACTATGTGAAGGCACAGGGCGTGGAGGCGGTGGAGATTGGTACCGGAGGGTACCCGGGGAATGCCCACTGTAATCCCAGGGAACTTCTGGCAGATCCGGGGAAGCTCGCCCGCTTCAAAGAGGCAGTGGAGTCCCGGGGCCTTGAAATCAGCGCTCTGAGCTGCCACGGAAATCCGCTCCACCCGAATCCCGAGATTGCCAAAAAACACCATGACGATTTCGAGGCCAGCGTCCTTCTTGCCGAGAAACTCGGGGTCCAGAACGTCATCACCTTCTCAGGATGTCCCGGGGACTCAGAGAATGCAAAGTACCCCAACTGGGTAACCTGCCCCTGGCCCTCGGATTTCCTGGAGGTACTCAAGTGGCAATGGGAGGAAAAGCTCATTCCCTACTGGAAGAAAGCCGGACAGTTCGCTAAAGATCACGGAGTTCGGGTATGTCTTGAAATGCATCCGGGCTTTTGCGTGTACAATCCTGAGACCCTCCTCAGGCTCCGGGAAGCAGTGGGTGAGGTCATCGGGGCGAATTTCGACCCAAGCCACCTCTTCTGGCAGGGCATTGACCCGATTTTTGCCCTGCGAAAACTCGAGGGCGCGGTGTACCACGTCCACGCCAAGGACACGAAAATCGACCCGGTGAATAGCCTCGTCAATGGTAACCTCGACACCAAGGTGTATACCGAGGAAATCAAGCGTTCCTGGATTTTCCGCACCGTCGGATATGGGCATGATTTTGGCTTCTGGAAGGACTTTGTGAGCACCCTGCGCCTTATCGGGTACGATGGTGTCCTCTCCATAGAGCACGAGGATTCCCTGATGTCGGGGAAAGAGGGGTTTGAGAAGGCGGTGGCCTTCCTCAAGGAGGTCGTCATCCGCGAAAAGATTGGTCAGGCCTGGTGGGTGTAGGAAAAGGGGGCCTCTGGCCCCCTTTTTCCAGAAGGAGGAAGGGAAGTGCGGTTTCTCTCCTACACCAAAAGGGTACTTCCCTGTGGCGCGCGAGTGGTTTTCCGCCGCATGGACTCTCCTCTTGTGGCGGTAAACCTCTGGGTACGGGCAGGGGTGAAAGACGAGGAACCGGAGAAGAACGGGATTTCCCATTTCTTCGAGCACATGGTCTTCAAGGGAACGGTTCATTTCCCGGGGCTTTTGCTCTCCCGGCGGGTGCAGGCCCTTGGAGGGACGCTGAACGCTGGAACGTCTCTTGATACCACTGATTTTTACCTTGTTGTTCCCCGGGAGTTCTGGAAGGAGGCCCTGGCGCTCGAGATGGAGCTTGTCACTCAGCCACTCTTTGACCCTGAGGACATCGAGCGGGAGAAGATGGTGGTCATTCAGGAGATTCACCTTGACGAGGACGACCCTGAGGAACGCCTGGCACGCCTCCTATACGAGCGAGTCTTCTCCAATACTCCTTATGGCCTTCCCATTCTGGGGCGGGAGGAGACGGTGCGGCTGTTCACCCGGGAGGACCTTCTGCGACACCAGGAACGCTTTTACCACCCGGCCAACATGGTCCTTGCGGTGAGTGGGGATCTGCAGGAAGGAGAGCTTTTTGCCTTCTCCGAGGAACTCTTTGGTTCTTTCCCGGCTCCCCGGGAACTCGATACCCCGCTTTTCCCGCCGTTACCTTCCCCAGAGCGGCAGATTGTGGAATGCGTCATGGATGTCCGGAGGTTCTACGGGGCTATCGGATTTCTCTGCGGGGGCATCAAAAGTGACGACTGCTACCTTCTGCGGCTACTTTCTCTGGTCATGGGTGATGGACTGGGTTCCCGGCTCAACGTGGCGCTTCGGGAAGAACGGCAGATTGTGGACACCATCCACACGACGTACTCGTACTACGAACACGCCGGGATCTTCGCTATCTTCTTCACCTTCTCCCGGGGAAATCTTGAAGAAATCGAGGAGGCCATTCGCGGGGAATTCACAAGGCTCACCTATTTTGTGCCCACCGATGAAGAGCTGAAACGGGCCAAAAATCTCTTAAAAAGCGGCTTTTTCAGCGCTACCGAGACGACTCTTGGGAGTGCTGAGCTTCTGGGGCGTCTTGACACCATCGACAGTATTGACCGGAGTCTCCGGGCGCTTTTTGAGATCGAGCGGGTGAAACCGCAGGACCTTGTGGAGGTGGCCCGAAGGTATGTGGACTTTGAGCGGGGAACCTCAATCCTCATCAAACCAGGTGAGTGAAGTGGGCACTGGTACCTTCAAGGTGGAAAAACGGGTTTTCAAGAACGGTCTGGTGCTCCTTTTCATCCCCAGAGAGAGCGAACTCGTGGTGTTCCACCTCCTCCTCGGTCTTGGGAATATCTTCGAAAAGGAGGAAGAGCGGGGGATATCGGCCCTCATGCAGGAGACACTCCTCAAGGGCACAAAAAGGCGCAGTGGTGTTGAGTTCAGCCGGGCGGTGGAGCGCCTTGGAGCAACGGTCCAGAGCTCCTCGAACTATTTTACAGGGAAAGTGGTGATGGAGGGTCCTGCAGAGGTGGCCGAAGACCTTCTTGGGCTCTTTCTTGAGGTTGTGAAAGCTCCGGCTTTTCTCCCTGAAGAGGTTGAGAAGGAGAAACGTTTCCTGATTGACCTTCTCCGCTCTCTAGATGATGACCCTCTGAAGGCAGCCATGCTCCGCTTCAAGCGAGCTTTCTTTGGCCGACACCCTTACGCCTTTCCGACCCTTGGGGAGGTGAGGAGCCTTGAGCGGATAACGCCTGAGGAGGTCGTCGCCTGGTACGAGCGAACCTTTGTGCCCAACAACATGGTGCTTGCTGTAGCGGGGAGGTTCGATAGGGAAAAAATTGCCAGGGTTCTTGAGCGGGAACTCGGGGAGATCATCCCCCGGGAATTTCCTTTCCCCCCAAAGGACAGGTTTTTCCCCGCTTCTTTACGGATTGTGGATTGCAAGGAAGTCCGGGATAGCTGGGTGGTTTTAGGGTTCCGGGCTCCGGGACTTCTTGAGGTGAAGGAACGGGTTGCTTTCGAGGTGCTCAACAACGCCCTGGGCGGAGGAATGTACTCCCGACTCTTTCTGCGTATCCGTGAAAGCCGGGGCCTGAGCTACCAGGTTGGTTCCATCTACGTGCCCCTCCTTGGCCCCTCGTTCCTCTGTGCGTACTGTGGTTTTGCGCCCTGTTATTTTGACACCGTGATGAGCATTCTCCGGGAGGAATTCCGCAATCTCCTCAACCTGAAAGAGGAGGAGTTCAACGAGGCCAAAACCTACACAAGAGGGCTCTTTCTCCACAGTTTCGAGACCGTGGCTTCTCTCGCCTCACTCTTTGCCTTTTACGAGCGGGTTGGGTTAGGGTGGGAGTTCCCCTTTCAGTATGAAGCGTACCTCCGGGAACTCTCTCTGGAAGAGGCCAGGGCCATCTACCGGAAGTTCGTCGGCCAGGGAGAATCGCTGGGGGCTATCATGCCGGTGGCATGAGGTTTTTTCTTTCCCTCAACCTGTATGATTGTCTTTACCACATGGAGGGGTGAGATATGAAGGCGACGCTTCTTCCAGTGTACTTTGCTTCGGGAATGGATGCGGAGTACCGGGAACAGGTGCTCCGGCTCCGGGAATTCCTGAGAAATGAAGCGGAAATCACCGATCCAGTCCCCTTAGGAAACGTTGTCCCTGGTGTCGATGCGCTCCTTTTCCCCCAGGTTCTCGGGGAAGCATACCGGTCTGTTGCGGCGATACAGGCGTATCGCCTTCCCGTGCTCATCGTAACCTCTCCCTTTGGGACGATGAACATGTGGGACTGGGAGATCGTCACTTACCTCAAGGCCCAGGGGCTTTCAGTCTTTGCTCCGTATTCTCTTGAGCTTACAAAGACTATCGTCCGCGCTCTGGCGCTCAAGCGGCATGCCCAGGGGGCGAAGTTTTTGGTGTTCCAGGATAACCCCGGGGAGGGCATGCAGGCAGAGATTTTCAAGCGCTTTTTCTGGTGGGAGGAAGAGTGCCGGAAGAACATTGCCGAGACGTTTGGGATAGAAGTTGTGGTGAAGAGTTTTCGGGAGCTTGCGCAAAAAGCTCAGGGCATTCCCGATGCTGCGGCCAGTGCTGAATGGCAGCAATGGGACATCCCGGTTGCAGGGGTTCCAGAGCGCTCCCTGTGGAGCGCGGTGAAGATGTACCTTGCCCTCCGCGAGGAACTGGAAAAGCACGAGAACGTCCTCGGCATGGGCATCAACTGCCTCAACGAGTCCTTTTTCTCGGACACCACACCCTGCCTTGCCTGGGACATGCTCTTTGAACGGTACGGCATCCTCTGGGCCTGTGAGGCCGATATTCTGTCGCTTCTCACTGAGTGCCTCATGTACTTCCCTTTCCGGGCCCCGGTGATGATGACCAACATCTATCCTTTCCTCATGGGTGAGGCAGCGCTGAGGCACGAGCGCATCGAGCGGTTTCCTGACGTCCCGGAACCTGAGCATCATGCGCTTCTTGCCCACTGCGGGTACTTTGGGATTGTCCCCCGACCTTTCGCTCAGTCCTTCTGCGTTCGGCGAAAAGTCCTCCGCATCGTCGACGAGAACGCCATTGCCCTGGATGCCCGGCTTCCCGAGGGATCGGTGACGCTTGTGAAGCTCCATCCTTCCTGTAAGAAAATGGTGGCTGCCTGGGGAAACCTTGAGGGATACGTCCAGTACCCGGGTTCAGACTGTGAGAATGGGGCGCTCCTTCGGGTTCGGGATGGATATAGACTTGTTGAAGGGCTCTATTCGCACCACGTGTGCCTTCTTGGCGGTGCAAGGATTCCCGAACTCCGCTCTGTTGCCCGGGTGTTTGGTCTTGAGCTTGAAGAACTCTGAGAAACCCCAGGGCCCCTAAGGCCCTGGGGAGAGTGTTTCAAGCGTTATTCCAGGAAATCTTCACATCCTGCTTTTTGAGCTCTCCCTCGCCCGTGATTTTCAGCCGCCGCACCTTACCGGGGAAAAGGTCGAAGTAGTTGTCCTCGGGAGTGAACGAGGAGGGGAGTTCCACGTTCACGAACCAGGCAAAGACTGGTGAAACGAGTTCTATAAAGGTTTCGCCTTTTTCAGAGACGATGTCCCAGTCGACCCGGGCTTTTTCGAGTTTGAGGTCCTTGAAACGCACGAAGAAGCACCGTTCCCAGTCGAGCACCCGGTCTCCGTCAAGGAGCCTGGCCCAGAAGAAGACCTCGGAGGGTCTTGCTTTTGCGGCTCCACAGGGAACCACGCCGACTTTCCGGGAGCTATTCGGAGGGATGTGGCAGGAGAGGTTCCCGGAGGTGATTTCCTGTCCGTCGAAGCATGACAGGCCGTATTCCACGGCAAGGACAAGGGTTTCCGGCGTGTCGTTCACCACAAAAAGCTCCACGGCGTGCTCTCCCTGGCGCAGCGAAAGGTCCACGGGCTGGAAAGCTCGCCGGACGAAGTAGTAGCTTGGTTTTTTCCGGAGGTAGTAGTCGATGACCGTCCAGCCGATAGCACCCCAGCAATCGCTGTACATCCAAAAGAGTGCCCCGGCGGTGAGGAATTTCCGTCTTCGCCAGTGCTCAAGGGCGAACTTCAACGCTTCGCCCTGGAGGAGCTGAGCAAAGCGGAGGTACTCCGGGAAGGAAAGGCATTCCGGGTCTTTGACAAACTCCCGGAGCATTCCCCGAATGTTCTCCCGCTCGAAGACGTTGTTGTGGAACTGCCAGGAAGGGGAATCAAGGAAGAGCTCCTCTTCGGGGATGAACTCCCGGAGGGACTCAAGGACCGGAGGCGCCAGAATGCCGAATTCGGAGATGAACTTCCCCCGGTCTCTGGCGTAGTTCTCGTAGTTCACCCGTTCCTTCAGGTCCTCAATGAGGATGCTCACATCCCAGAAATGGCGGTCCCCCTCGTTCTCCGAGTTCGGGTCACTCCCCCCGTAGGGGCTTGAGGGCCAGAAGGGTCTTGTGGGGTCGAGGTCCTTGAGGAGGCGGGGCATGAGGATGTGGTAGATGTCGTAATCAGGGAATTCCAGGTCCTTCTTCCCGGTGATTTCCTTGTTCCGCTCGTGCAGCCACTGGAGCTCGTTGTTGCCACACCACAGGACAATGGCGGTTTCGTTCCGAAGTTGCTTCACAACCGCCTGAATTTCCCGCTCGACTTCCTGCAAGAATTCAGGGCTTTTGGGGTAGTAGGCGCAGGCGAACATGAAATCCTGCCAGACCATGATGCCGCAGCGGGCACAGTGTTCGTAGAAGAAGGGGTCTTCATAGATTCCTCCGCCCCAGACCCGGAACATGTTGCAGTGGGCTTTCTGGGCCTCTTCGATGAGCCTCTGGTATTTTTCCCTTGTGACTCGGGGAATGAGGGAATCTGCCGGAACCCAGTCTGCTCCCTTGCAGAAGATGGGTTCACCGTTAACGGTGAGGATGAAGGACTCCCCTTCGTCGCTTGAGAGGGGCTCCTGCCGGAGGGCAACCTCCCGAAGGCCCCAGGCTTTTTCGAAGCGGTCGAGTTCCCGACCCTCCTCATCGAGGAGGAGGAGAAGAACTCTGTAGAGGTGGGGTTCACCGAAGCCGTTTGGCCACCAGAGGCGAGGCGGAGCAACCTCAAGGGTCAGGGTGAAATTCGTAAGACCGGGATAGGCCCGGAGCGACTCGTCCTTTGAGGTCACAAGTTTCTTTCCCTCTTCCTCAAAAAGGAGTGCCCGAAGCCGGAGCCTCGGCTCACAGGCGAAATTCTTGGAGAAGTTCTCCACCGCGCCAGAAAGAGTGACTGTAGCAGATTTCCGGTCGCAGGAGATACTCCCTCTCACAAAAACATCCCGGAGGGCGAACCCTTCAAAAAAGCGCAGGGAAACGCTCCTCCAGATACCCACGTTCACCAGGCGGGGAGCCCAGTCCCAGGCGAAGGTGAACTGGGCTTTTCTCGCCCAAACTCGGCGGTAGTCCTGCTCGGGGCTTCCCGCAGGATACGGCACGAAGGGTTTGTCTTTGATGCGCGGCACGCCGGAATCAACCCGGACGACGAGGATGTTTTCCCTCTGGAGTTTCCCGGAAACGTCAATGACCAGGGGGACGAACATGTTCTCGTGATGGGCGAGGTGCTCCCCGTTGAGGTACACGTCACAGTCGGTGTCGATGCCCTCGAACACAAGTTCAGCATGGAGCGTAAGCCACTCTTCAGGAACGGAGAACTTCCGGCGGTACCACCACTCTTTTTCCTCAACCCACTGGCAGAGTTTGGCGTTCTCACCAAAGAGGGGTTCAGGGATTCTTCCTGCCCGAAGGAGATCAAGGTGCACCTCCCCGGGAACCAGGGCTTCCAGAGGGTCTGAAGGAACGTAATCCGGGCGGTACGCTTGCTTCTCTACCCCTTCACCGTACGGTAAGCCTTCGAGAATCCATGATCCGTCAAGGGTGAGCCTGTGCATATGCTGACCTCCTTTTATGTTTTGAGGCTTCCAGCAAGAATACCCTGAATGATGAATTTCTGGAAAAAGGCAAAGAGCAGAAGGGGTGGCAAAATGCAGAGCACCGTTCCTGCGAGGAGCCCACCCCACTCCACCGTTGCTGCCCCGATGAAGCTGAAAAGCCCGACACTTGCCGTGCGTACCTCATTGGCATGGCAGAGGACCAGGGCGATGACCAGGTCGTTCCACATCCACACGAAGGAGTAGATGAGAATGGCCACAACCATGGGGGCGGCAAGGGGGAAGATGATGCGGAAGAGAATCGTTCCAACCCCTGCGCCATCAAGCAGGGCGCTCTCTTCGATTTCCTGAGGGATGTTCGCAATGTAGGCTTCGCTGATGAGGGTGCTGAAAGGGGCCACCATGCCCGGGTAGATGAGGATGAGAGCCAGGAGATTGTTCACAAGACCCAGCCGCTTCATGAAAAGGTAGATAGGGATGAAAAAGAGCACGGCCGGCATCATCTGGGTGAGGATCACCGCTGTCCGGAGGGTGCCTTTTCCTGGAAAGAACGACCTTGCGAGAGCGTACCCCGCAAGAACACTGATCACAAGGACGATGCAGCTTGCTATGCCACAGGCGATGAAGGAATTTCGAAGATACAGGAGCATATCGATGGTGACGGTTTTCGGGTAGGTGACAATCAGGTCGTAGTAATTCTTCAGGGTGAAGGTCCTGGGGAAAAGGTGTGGTGGAAAGGCGAACATCTCGTCCGGGGGGAGGAAGGAGGGCATGATGAGCCAGTAAATGGGAACGAGGATACAGAGAAGGAGGAGAACGATGAGGAAATAATACAGCGCTGTGGAAAGTACCCTGGTTTTCATGATTCAACCCTCCTTGAGATGGTGAGGATGGCCAGGCTCAGGGCGAAGTTGATGAGGAACATGAAGACTCCAAGCGTGGCAGCGTGATCAAAGCGGAGCTTGAGGAAGACGGTTTTGTATGCGAGGGTTGCCAGGATTTCTGTGGTGTGCCCTGGACCGCCCTGGGTCATGGAGTAGATGAGGTCAAAGTAGTTGAAGGTCCATACCGTGGCAAAGAGCGCCATGACGAAAAGGAGTGGTCGGATGAGAGGGAGGGTGATGTACCGGAAAATGGCAAAGGACGTTGCTCCGTCGATGCGTGCGGCTTCGTGGATTTCTTGGGGGATGGACTGGAGCCCGGCGAGGATGAAGAGGGCGTAGAACGGAAAGGCCTTCCAGATGTTGACCCAGCTCACCGAGTACAGTGCAAGATTCCTCCCAAGGAAATTCACCGGTTCACCCCCAAGAAGGGTCACGAAGTAGTTGATGAGCCCGTAGAGAGGATTGTACAGCCACTTCCAGGTGACTGCGATGGCCACGGGAGGGAGCACGAAGGGGATCAGGCTGAGATTCCGGAAGACCCGGTACCCCCGGCGCGGGATATTGAGGAGCAGTGCGGCGAAAAGCCCAAGAACAATCTGGAAAACAACCGAGAGGGCTGTCCATACCAGGGCATTCCTGAGTGCCACGAAAAAGAGGGGATCCTGGAGCACGATGGCGTAATTCCTGAGGCCAACGAAGAACGGTTCAGCGGTGTACAGGGTGTGCTCTTCGAAGCTCAGGAGGAACTGATAGAGCATGGGGTAGAAAAAGGTCAGAGAAAGAAAGGCAAAAAGGGGCATCAAGAGTATCCACAAAGTTCTCTTCCGGAGCACCATGGCTATCCTCCGTGACCCTCCTGGCCCTGGGCCAGGAGGGTCCTCGGTTCATTTCCCAAGCTCGGCGAGGATTTTCTCCATTTCCTGGGCACCGGTTTTGAGTGTTGCCTCGATGTCTGCGCCACCTTCGATGATGTCCCAGAACACTCTCCGGAACGTATCGGCGATGAGCGGGTTGAAGACCGTGGCCACGTCACCGGTGAAGATTGCCCGGGCTCTGGTGAGCTCAAATTTAAAGGCGTCAAATCGCGGGTCATCGAAGAAGGGATTGGCAAAAGTAGACGTCCTCACTGGGGTATGCCAGAGCTTTTCGCACCACTCCAGGTGGTTCTCTTCGCTCACAAGCCAGGTGATGACCTTTGCTGCTTCGTCGGGGTACTTCGTCCCTTTCATCACCATGTAGAAGCATACGCCGTGTCCAGGGACAACGGGTTCGGTGCCCATGGGACCGACGAGGTTGTACGGAGCAATACCGTAGTTGAGGTTTGGGGCGAGTTCGCGGTAGTTGCCGATGCTCCAGGAGCCGTTCCCGAGCTGAATCCCAACTTTCCCGAGGTAAAAGGCTTTATCCCAGTCATCGTACCCGAAGGTCGAAAGACCAGGAGGGGTATACTGGAAGAGTTCTGTCAGAAATGCAAAGGTCCTGGCGTTGTTCTCGCTGGCGAAGACGACTTTTCCGTCCTCAACGAAATTGCCCCCGTTAGAAAGGAAGAGTGCCCCCGTGGACCAGTAAGGGCCGTCTCCCCAGCTCATCCACTCAATGCCGAATTTCCCCTCTCTGGGCTTGTGGAGTTTTCTGGCTGCTTCAAGAAGCCCATCCCAGGTGGTGGGGAATTCCCCTATTCCTGCCTCCTGGAACAGGTCTTTGTTGTAGTAGATGACCGGAACAAAGAAATCCTCAGGAATAGCGATGATGCTTCCCTTATAGGTGCACATATCCCAGACATTCTTTGGGACATCCGTGAGCATACCTGGGTCATTCTTTGTGATGTACTCGTCAAGCGGTAAGGCAGCATCAAGTCGGGCGATTTCAAACTGCATGGGCATATCGCCACGGTAAAGGTCCGGAGGAGTGCCGCCCTTGATGGCGTTGATAATCATTGTGGCTCGCTGCTCGAAGGGGATGTTCGTGAGCTGAATCTGGACGTTAGGGTTTTCCTGCATGTACCGCTCGACCTGCTCGGTGAGCACTTTGATCTCCGCTAAGCTATAGGTGTGCCAGAACTGGAGGGTGATTTTCTCCTGAGCCATAGCACCCCACACAAGAAAGAGCACAAACACCGCGATGAGCAACACGCGCTTCACGGTTCCTCAGCCTCCTTTCGTCGAGAGCATTGGGAAAGGATACAGTGAGGACAATCGAATTCTCTCGTCTTTTCACCTCCCTCCTCCAACGAGGCTTTTCACCGAGTTTCTGGGGATAAACTGGCAGGGAAGGATTTTCCGTTCTAACCCCAGGTTGCCATTGCGTTTCAGCGTCTGGCGAACGATGATTTCTGCTGCCACGCGGCCCATGCGCTCAATCGGCTGGCGGATAGAGGTAATACCCGGGACGATCTCCTCGAGGTCATCAAAGCACACGAGGGACACGTCTTCGGGAACTCTTTTCCCTATGGTCTCAAGGCCGCGCAGGACCCCAAGGAGACAGTTGCCGCTGGCTACAAAGATTGCCGTTGGTGGTGAAGGGAGATTCAAAAGCTTTACGGCGCCTTCGAAACCTCCCTGACCCGAGACGAAGGCCGCGATGTCGCTCGTGATGGCAACGTATTCTTCCTGGAAGAGCCCCCGCTCTTTCAGGAAGGTCTGGTACGCGTTGAAGCGTTCAGCGTGGTCAACCTGGGTCAGGTCACCACCGATGAAACCAATTCTCCGGTGACCGAGGTCGAACAGGTACTGCAGGGCCACCCGGGTAGACTGGATGTTCTCGCAGTCCACGAAATGGACGTCTTCTTCGACTCTGGACCCCAGAACGACCACGTCTTTTCCCAGGGCAAGAAGCGGCCGGATTTTCGGGTCATCTCTGGGAGGCGTGATCACCATAACACCACCGACGTGGTGCTGGTGAAGGAAAGTCCTCCACTCCTGAGGGGAGGCAAAGTGATCTCTGGTGAAAAAGAGCATGTTGTAGTTGAATTTCTGGAGCTCTGCGGATATACCGTTGAGGAGCCGGGAGAAGTAGTAGTTGAGGAAAATGCCCTCCCGCCATTCGTAGACAATGCCCACAGTGTCGTTCCTTTTGGGGAGCATGCTGGGGATGAACTCGTGCTCTTCCATGGCCCGGAGGATCCTTGTCCGTGTTTCCGGGGAGACCTGCTCAGGATGGTTCAGGGCCCTTGAGACCGTTGCCGGAGAAACACCGACTTTCTTGGCGATGGTGTAGATACTGACTCTGGGCATGGTGATCCATCCTTTTTTGAAATTCTTTTGAAACAGTTTCGCTAAGTATTATAGCAAAAGTTTCTCCCCATGCAAGCCGGTTTGCAAAAATTCCCCCCTTGGGGTATTCTTGTACCATCCTGATAGGGAGAGTGACCATGGAAAAGCGACTGTACCGTTCCCGAAAGGACCGGATTCTTGGAGGTGTGTGTGGGGGTATTGCGGAGTACTTTGGGCTTGACCCTTCCCTGGTGCGGATTGTGGCCGTGCTCCTCATTCTTGTGGGGGGAGGGGCAATTCTGGCCTACATCATCGCCTGGATTCTCATTCCCGAGGAACCCAGAGGAGAAAACGAAAGGTTGCTTCACGAGGGTTCTTCACCTTCGCCAGGGGAAAGCCACAAAGAGCCCAGTCGCCATATGCTTGCCTGGTTTCTCGTCATCATCGGCGCGTTGTGGCTTTCCCAGTACGTTATTCCCCTCTGGGGTCCCTGGACTCCCTGGGTTCGTCAGGCGTTCCTGCCTGTTCTCCTCATCATTGGCGGTGTTTTGCTCCTTGTGCGGCGGTAGCCTGGATTGCTACAATAGCAGAGACAGGTGACGCAGGTTGTTTGTGAAAATCCTTGATCGCTATGTGGTGAGAGAAACCGCCCTTGGGATGTTCACCTGGGTTGGGGCGGTGACAATTGTGATGCTTGTGCAGACCCTTTTCGAGCTCATGGACTTTTTCGTGAACCAGAAGGTTCCCTTCCTTATCACCCTTGAAATCCTTCTCCTCTACATCCCGGCACAGATGGTCATGACGTTCCCCATTTCAGGGCTCCTTGCAGCCGAGCTCAACATGGGCCGGTTGTGCCGGGACAGCGAGCTTGTAGCTATTGAAGCAAGCGGCGTGAGCATCCGGCGATTCCTCCTTCCTTACGTTGGGTTTTCCCTCCTTGTGGCCTTGGGGTCTTTTCTCCTCAACGATTTCATCGTGCCAGAGACAAACCACAGAGCCCAGACGCTCATTCGCTACTACGTGTACAAGAAAGCCCCCCCGAAAATCCAGCAGAATGTCTTCTTTCGCGATGCCGAAAACCGTTACTTTTATGTGAACGAGCTTGATGCTACTACCTGGGAGATGAAAAGCGTCATCATTTACGAGCTCGGGAAGGGTCGAAAGTTTCCCGATGTCATTCTGAGCGAGAAGGCTCGCTGGGTGGAGGACCAGTGGATTCTGGAGAACGGGGTGCTCCATCGCTACGGGGAAGATGGGTACCTGGAGGAAGAGGTGGAGTTTGCGGAAATGCGCATCGATATGAAGGAGGAACTCCGGGAGTTCTTTGAGAAGCAGCGCAGCCCTGAAGAGATGTCCTCCCGGGAGTTGCGCAAACAAATCGCCATCCTCAGGCAGGCGGGGAGCGAAACGCAGAAACTCGAGGTGGCCTACCATTTTAAGTTCTCCCTCCCCTTCTCAGCGGTCGTTTTCATGCTCATGGGGATGCCCCTGGGGGTTCAGAAAACAAAGGACACCAAGGCCCTGGGGGTCATTGTGACTGTGATTCTCGCCTTCGTCTACTACATGCTCCTCTCGATTTTCCGTTCTCTGGGTCGGGGAGATGTTCTCATCCCCTGGCTTTCAGCCTGGATGCCGAACTTCCTCTTTGGGGGCCTTGGGATTGTCCTCTACGGGATGGTGGACTGGCGATGAGGCGATTCCTGGGGGTGTTTTTCCTTTTGCTTTCGAGTCTTTTTCTGGTATCAGAGGTCTGGGCCCTCGGCCTCTTTGAGGAAGCCATGGCGGCGAAGGCAAGCGGAGACGCCGAGAAGGCCCTGCGCCTTTTTGAGGAGTGTATCGCAGAGGGCGAACGGGTTCTTGACGCCTTCTGGGAGGCAGGGCTGCTCCTGGTTGAGGAAGGGAGGTACCGCCAGGCTTTTGAGCTTTCCGAACGGGCCATTCCGGTGTTTTCTGCCCATCTTGAAGCTCATCCTGAAGACCATATGAACTGGTTCCGCCTGGGGTATGTTTTTGAACTCCGGAGCAGTACCGGATACTTTCGGGAGTGGGAGAAAGCCCGAACATGCCTCACCAGGGCTCTGGAACATGCTCCGGAAAACTCTTTCTACCTTCTCCACCTTGGTTACGTATTGTATAAAATGGGGGAGGGGAAAAGGGCGGAGGAGATACTTCGGGGGATACTCCTTCGAGAACCTCTGAATCTTGAGGTCCGGTACTGGCTGGCAGTGGTTCTTGAGTCTGAAAAGAGGTACAGGGAAGCGGAGGAGGAGCTCCGCTTTGTTCTGGAGCACGCTCCGGAAGATTTCGGACGGCTCAGAGAGGTTAAGAAACTTTTGAGGAAAGTTGAGAGGAAGGGATAACGATGGGGCGGAGAGCTCTCCTTTTTGCGCTTGCAGCGCTGAGTCTGGTTCTCGTGGTAGGGTGTCTGCGGAGCGGAGGACGGGGGAATCTCACGGGGGAGGTGTGGGATGCGCAGGGACCGGTAAGCGGAGTGCTCGTTGAAGGAGGGGGGAAGAGTGTCCTCACTGGGAACGATGGGCGATTTCTCCTTGAGGATCTCCCGACAGGAAAACAGTACATCTTCTTCTCCCATGCCTCGTACACCGGAGCAGTGGTTGTGGCGGATGTTGCTGATGGGGAGACAAGGAGCATCAATGCTGAGGGAAGAGTGGTGCTTGCCGAACGCAACGAGGACAACCTCAAGGAGTACCTTTTCACCCTCTACGAGTTAGGCTTTTATGAACGGGTGGTTCGGGGGTCTGAGGACTTTTTGCTGTCGTATCCCCAGAGTCCGCTGACACCTTCCATCCTCTTCCTCCAGGGAGCGTCGTTCTTCTACCTTGGGGAGTACCGGAAGGCCGTAACTGTCCTGGGATCCATGGTGGCGGATGCGCCTCAGGATCCCTTTGCCGATGACGCCCAGTACCTTCTTGCCAGGTGCTATAGCGAAGGACTTCGGGATTTCAGCCAGGCCATTGGGGAGTACCGGAAGCTCGTTGAACACTATCCTGAGAGCGAGTTCGTCGGACAGGCCCTGTACGAAATGGGTGACTGCTACTACATCCTTGGGGCTTTCCGGGATGCCCTGGCCTCGTATGAAAGGGCGATGACATTTGGCGGGGAAGTGGCCCAGAAGGCGCTCTACTCTTCGGCGCACTGCCTCTACCGGATGGAGTTCTACAACCGGGCAGCGGCGAGATTCCTGGAGTACGTGGCCCAGTACCCCGCTACCGACCTCTCAGACGATGCCCAGTACTTCGCCGGGGCATCGCTCTATAAGGCCAGTCGCTTCGCCGAGGCTCTCCAGGCTTTCGAGGACTGTGTGCGGCTGTACCCGGAAGGGAAGTGGTACAACGGTATTCTCATCGCGCCGGCTGCGCTGTTCCACAAGGGTTTGTGTCTTGAGAAACTTGGTCGGTACCTCGAAGCGTATAATACCTACCTGGACATCATTCGCCGGTACCCCGGAGCCAAGTGGGCCGATGGGTCCTCGCTCATCCAGAACGTTCAGTTTCGGATCGACTGGTTGCGGAAGTACGTTCTCTGAACCACAATGTGGGAGCAGAGTGATAGAGAAATCATTCAGGAAGTGCTGAACGGCAACAAGGACCTCTTTGCTGTTCTTGTGGCTCGCTATGAGAAACCCATTTTCAACTACGTGTATGGCCTTGTGCGGCAAAAGCAGGACGCCGAGGACCTCACCCAGGAGGCCTTTGTGAAGGCCTTCTTCGCCCTGAAGACATACAAGGACTCTTTTGAATTCTCCACCTGGATGTACCGCATTGCCCGGAATGTGTGTCTGGATTATTTCCGACGACAGAAAATCCGCTCCTTTTTTTCCCTGAATACTCCCGTGGGGGAAGAGGAGGAGGATGAGTTTGGGGATTTTCTTCCTGAAGGGAAGGATCCCGAGGAAGGGGTGCTCAAAGAGGAGCTCCTTGAACGGGTTTCGCAGGCTGTGGGGCAGCTCCCTTTGAAGTTCCGGGAAGTTATTGTCCTCCGCTACGTTGAGGAGCTCTCTTATGAAGAAATCGCCCGGATTCTCGACGTTCCTGTGGGGACGGTGAAGACCTACCTCCACCGGGCCAAGGCGAAACTCCGGGAACTCCTGGGAGAGGAATTTTCTTGAAACTTCGTGTCTCTCCCCCTCGTATCTATAGGTGGGTGGGGAATGTGGAGGAAAGACTCGAGCAGTACTTGCAGCGCTTGCCAAAGGTTGAACCAGGGCGGTCCCTTGCGCCCTCTGTGATGGCTCGCATTGCAGAGCGGGAGCGACCGTCGTATCGACGTTACAAGCGATGGGTTGTGGTATTTGGGGCGGCAGTGCTTTTCGTCCTTATGCTCACCACCAACCTTCCTCTCACCCCTCGCCTTGAGCTTTTCGGGTACCGGACGGTACGGCTGGTGTTCTGCAGCACTGTCCGGAACCCCAAAACCGTGGCCGTTGCTGGCGATTTCTCGGACTGGGAATCCATTCCCATGGAGCGGATTGACGAGAACTGTTTCGCCCTCACCTTACGTCTTCGCCCGGGGAAGTACGAATACGGTTTCCTGGTCGATGGGAAATGGGTTCCTGACCCTCTCTCCTTGCGGGCCGTAGCCGACGGGTTTGGTAGTGTCAATTCTGTACTTGTGGTCGACGGCGATACCGAGTGAAGCGGACAATTCTTTTCCTGCTGCTTTCCCTTTGCCTTTTTGTAGTTTCTGTTTCCTGGGCTTCTGAGGCGGTTTTCCGCCTCATCGAGCGCTCCTCTTATCCCCCGGAGGACAAGGCGTATCTTAGGGAGCAGGTTGCCTCAATCTTTGCTGACACCCAGGATGCGTCTCAGAAACTCCTTCTCAAGAAGCTCCGGGAGGGCCTCGTCAAGAATGTCCCTCCGGAGGACCTCATTGAGGCGCTGAACAGGCGAAAGGAAGCCCTGGAGAAAGCCCGGTCCCTCCTTGAGGAGACAGGAGTTTCTGGAAGGGAAAGCATCCTCGAGGACCTGGTGCTCTCTCTGGAGCTCTCCGTGTCGCCCCAGATTCTGAAGGAAGTTCTCGTCCGGGTTGGAGGAAACCCCAAGGTAGCAGGGCGTTTCGTGGACGCGGTAGCTGCTCTTCTTGAGGTTGGTGTTCCCCCGGAGAAGGCGAATGAGGTGCTGCAGCAGGTGCTCGAGCGGAATCTCGAAGCCCGGGAAATCCGGACCATTTCCCGGCTCCTTGAGCGGGCAAGGAAAGAGGGAATTGAGGCAAAGGATATTGTCCAGGTTCTGGGAGAGGCGCTGGGGCGGCATGAGAATTTCACCCTTGTGGAAGTGGAACTTGAGAGCTTCATTGCTGCCAACAAACCACGGCCGGCCCTTCGGGCAGGGCAGGGAGTGGTGGCGCCACAACCTGGGGTATCTGGAGGCTCGCCGGTTGAAGAGGGCGGGACTCCCCTTGAGCCCCAACCCTCTACAGTGCGTCCACCCACGCAAGAAGGCGGAACACCTCTTGAGTGATTGCCTCACACCAGGGAGGCGACGAGATCCCCGACCTCCTGGGTTGTGAGACCCATTTTCCCGGCACTCATGCTCTTGATTTTCCCGCTTTGGAGAGCCTTGATGACTGCATTTTCCACGCACTGTGCGGCTTCTTCTTCGCCGATGGTCTCAAGGAGCATCTGCATGGCAAGTATTGCCGCCAGCGGATTGATGACGTTCATCCCCGTGTACTTGGGTGCCGAACCTCCGATGGGCTCAAACATGGAAACCCCCTGGGGGTTGATGTTCCCGCCCGCGGCGATGCCCATACCCCCCTGGATCATGGCCCCAAGGTCGGTAATGATGTCTCCGAACATGTTATCCGTGACGATAACGTCGAACCACTCGGGGTTTTTCACCATCCACATGGTGGTGGCATCAACATGGGCGTAATCGGTCTGGATGTCGGGGTACTCCCGGGCAACCTCGTAGAAGACCCGCTCCCACAGGTCGAAGGCGTAGGTGAGGACGTTGGTTTTCCCGCACAGGGTCACTTTCTTTTTCTTGTTCCGCTTCCTTGCGTACTCGAAGGCAAAGCGGATACATCGCTCCACGCCTTTCCGGGTGTTGATGGAGACCTGGATGGCCACCTCATCGGGTGTTCCTTTCCGCAAGAATCCTCCCGCGCCGACGTAGAGCCCTTCGGTATTCTCCCGGACCACCACAAAGTCGATGTCCTCGGGTCCCTTGTCTTTGATTGGGGTCCACACCCCCGGGTAGAGTTTTACCGGGCGGAGGTTGATGTACTGGTCAAGGCCAAAGCGGATTCGGAGGAGAATGCCCTGCTCAAGAATTCCGGGCTTCACGTCGGGATGCCCTATGGCACCAAGGTACAGGGCGTCGAGCTTTTTGAACTCCTCGAGGGCGGAGTCAGGTAGGGTTTCGCCGGTCTTCTTGTAGTGCTCGCCCCCAAAAGGGTACACGATGGTCTCGTACGAAAAGCCGACCTTTTTTGCCACCGCTTCAAGGACCTTGAGTCCTTCCCGAACGACTTCGGGTCCTGTTCCATCTCCAGGAATAACACCAATCCGGTATGTTTTCTTCATGTTCTTCCCCCTTTCCTGGTACACTATTATACGGGATTGCAGCGGGATTCCCAGGGGTTTGTCCAGGAAAAACAGAGTTTTGTCCTTCTGGAGGTGGAGACTGTGGAGCGGATGGTGGGTGGAGTAAAAATTGAGTGCGTGCGGGGGGATATCACAAAACAGGAAGGCATTGATGCCATAGTGAACGCCGCTAATGCTGAACTCCGTCCCGGTGGCGGAGTGGCTGGAGCGATTCATCGAGCAGCAGGGCCGGGGCTCTATGAAGAGTGCCGTCCCCTTGCCCCCATAAAGCCCGGGCAGGCGGTCATCACCGGTGGCCACAGGCTCCCGAACCGCTACGTCATTCACTGTCTTGGGCCAAGGTATGGTATTGACGAGCCCTCGGCAGAGCTCCTTGCCTCCTGCTACCGGAATGCCTTGAGGCTCGCCGAAGAACATGGCATAACCTCCATTGCTTTCCCAGCCATCTCGACCGGGGTTTTCGGATACCCCATGCGGGAGGCGGCAGAGGTGGCACTCAGAACAGTCATCGAAATGGCCCCACAGCTCAAGTCAGTCCGGCTCATCCGCTTTGTCCTCTGGGATGAGGAAGCGCTGCGCATTCACGAGGAGACCCTGACGAAGCTGACGGAAGGGAAAAGTGAAACTCCTTCGTTAGTGTAAATTTATCGTAGGTGTTCCAACCCAAAAGAACAAACCTCACCATCCAGAGTATGGTAGAAGTCTTGTTGGTGTAAAACCACCAAAAACACCCTGGAGGTGAGGTTCTGTGGATATGGTACAACAAATCCTCAAAGGGTTCCAGAGGATTCTGGAATTCTCCCTCCACTTTCTGGAGAAGAGGATGAATTTCCAGGAGTTTGAGGAGAAGCTCTGGGAGACCATGAACGGTGTGGGTAGACTGAGGGTAGTCCTTGAAGCCAAAGATGAGGAGATCCACCGGGAAAGGGACAGGACCTCCTTCCAGGTGGTCCGGAAAAACGACCAGAGGACCATCCTCACCCTCTTTGGGGATGTCACCTACAGGAGAACCTACTACAGGCACAAAGACACCAAAGAATACCTGCACCTCCTCGACGACCAGATTGGTTTCAGGAAGAAGAAAAGGATTGACCCCCTCCTGGAAGCCCTGGTTCTTGAGAGGGCCACGGAGCTCTCCTACCAGAAAGCAGGAAGGGAAATCCTTCCCCGAAATCAGGAATGCACCGTCAGTCCTGAGGTGGTGAAGAGACTGGTCCACAACCTGAGGAAAGATGAGGAGAAGGAAGGAAAGATTTCGGAGAAGAGACAGAAACCAGCAAAAAAGAAGCTCCCCTACCTCTTCATCGAAGCCGCTTGATGCCATGTTCCCCTCCAGGAGAAGAGGAGAGGAGGAAAAGGAAGAAAGAAGAAATCCAGAATCCTTGCCAAATTGGTCTACGTCCATGAGGGGAAGGAAGTCTCAAGCTCAGGGAGAGTAGAGCTCAAGAATCCCCACTACTTTGCCGGTTGCTATGAGGACACCGAAGAGCTCTTCCTCGAAGTCCTCGAGTACCTGGAGGAGAATTATGACCTCGACGCTGTGGAAGCCATCTTCCTCTGTGGTGATGGTGCCCCTCCTCAAGAAAGGACTGGAGATCATTCCCCAATCCATCTTCATCCTGGACCGCTTCCACCTGGCACAGAGAATCCAGGGAGCATGCCCTGAACCTCATAGAAGAGGGGAACTCTGGAAAGCTATCGAGGAGGGTTCCTGGGAGGAAGTAGAAGCCTTGCTCCTCAAGGCCCTCTCCCGGGGTAAGAATTCCAGAGACCAAAGAGGCCTTGAAAACCTCTACATCTACCTCTCCCGTAACTGGGAGGGAATCCAGAATGCCAGGCACTATAGAGAGCTGGAATTGCGAATCAGTGCCGAAGCCCATGGAAGCCTATCCTCTCAGCTCGACTCTCCCATCGTCCCATGGGCTGGGGGAGGAAGGGAGTAGACCGTATGAGCTACCTCCGAGCTTTGAAGTTCAACGGGTGCTCAGTGCAGCACGACTTCCTGAGAACCCAAAGGCAGAAACTTCCTCCCTTCACCCTTTCCCCTGAGACCATCAAGAAAGAGAAGGAGAGGGGGAAAGAGGTGTTCCGGGAAGTCTATAACAACATCCCGGTGATGCGCAAAGCGTGAGTGCTCTGCGTATGACCCTCAAGGCCCTGACCCAAGATATGTCCTGGGTTCCTGTGATATGAAAGACTGTAATCTGGATGAGTGAGGGAAAGGAAGGTAGATCAGGAAATGAAACCATGGAGAGGGTTTTCAAAAATATCCCTACAATAAGTTGACGCTATCACTCCTTCAGGTTGAGTTGACAGACCCTGTTCTCCCTGATATAGTGTTCCTCTGATGGAGCTGGGGGGAGTGTTGTGTATTTTCAGGATATCATTCTCGCTTTGAGCGACTACTGGAAGCGACAGGGGTGTATTATTGCGCAGCCGTACGATGTGGAAGTTGGTGCCGGGACCATGAATCCGGCGACTTTTTTGCGAGTTCTGGGTCCCGAGCCCTGGAGAGTGGCCTACTGCGAGCCCTCTCGCCGTCCCACCGATGGCCGATACGGGGAGAACCCCAACCGCCTCTATGAGCACTACCAGTTCCAGGTCATCATCAAGCCCTCCCCTGACGACATTCAGGATCTCTACCTCGAAAGCCTCTTTGCCCTCGGTATTGACCCCAGAGCACACGATATCCGCTTTGTGGAGGATAACTGGGAATCGCCGACCCTGGGAGCCTGGGGGCTTGGCTGGGAAGTGTGGCTTGATGGTATGGAGATCACCCAGTTCACCTATTTCCAGCAGGCTGGAGGCATAGATCTCAAACCGATTTCGGTTGAGATCACCTATGGTCTTGAGCGCATTGCCATGTACCTCCAGGAGAAGGACAATGTCTTCGAGGTTCAGTGGAACGAGTACCTTACCTACGGCGATATCCGGCTTCAGGAAGAGCGGGAGCATTCCATATACAGCTTCGAAGAAAGCGACCCTGAGACGCTTTTTGCCCTCTTTGAGTGCTACGAGAAAGAAGCCCAGCGACTCCTTGCGCGGGAACTCGTGCTCCCTGCCTATGACTACATCCTCAAATGTTCCCATACCTTTAACCTCCTCGATGCCCGGGGAGGGATGAGTGTTCTTGAGCGGAGCCAGTACATGGGGAGAATCCGGCAGCTCGCCAACCAGTGTGCGCAGCTTTACCTTAAAAAGCGAGAGGCTCTGGGATTTCCCTGGTGTCAGAAAATGGCGGTGACAGTGACTCATGGATAGAGAAGACTTCCTGTTTGAAATCGGTGTTGAGGAACTTCCCACAAGCCTCATCCAGGAGATTTTTTCTGAGGTCGAGGGGAAATTTGGGGAAATGCTTAAGAAGTTTCGCATCCCCTGTGAGGGGTTCCAGGTGTGGGGAACCCCCCGGAGGATTGCCGTGTATGCCTGGGGTGTGGGGCTCTCCCAGGAGCCGGTTGTTCGGGAGGTTAAAGGTCCGGCGAAAAAGGTGGGAATGGCCGAGGATGGCACCTGGTTGCCCCCAGCGCTGGCTTTTGCCCGGACCCAGGGTATTGCTCTGGAGAACCTTTTTGTCCGTGAAACTGAGCGGGGAACGTATATTTTCGGCCGAAAGTTCGAGGAAGGACGGCCTGTGAAGGAAGTGTTCCCCGAGGCGCTTTCGAGCTTTGTCGCCTCCCTGGAGTTTTCCCGGTCCATGCTCTGGGGAGAGGGGCATTTTCGCTTTGTCCGTCCCATCCGGTGGCTTGTGGTGCTCCTCGGCAGGGAAGAAATCTCCCTCTCCATTGCAGGAGTTGTGGCTTCCCGCCACACCCGGGGGCATCGCTTCCTGGCTCCTGCGCCACTACCTGTTCCTGAGGCACGGGCGTATGAGAAGGTGCTCCAGGAGGCCGGGGTTGTGGTGGACCCGAAGAAACGGCGAGCCCGCATAGAGGAAGCCCTCTCCCGGCGTGCTCAGGAAGTCGGCGTGCACTGGTTGCGGGATGAGGAGCTTCTTGAAGAAGTGAACTTCCTCGTGGAGTACCCCGACGTTTTAGTAGGTCGCTTTAGCGAGAAATACCTCTCCCTGCCGCCCCGGCTTTTGATCACCGTCATGAAGCATCACCAGCGGTATTTTGCTGCCTGCGATAGCGAAGGGAATCTCCGCCCCTTCTTCTTCGTGGTGATCAATCGACCCTGCGATGGGTCAGAGAAAATCATCCAGGGGAATGAACGAGTTCTGCGGGCCCGCCTTGAGGATGCGCTCTTTTTCTTCGAGGAAGACCGGAAGCACCGTCTTGCTGATCGGGTGGAAGCCCTGAAGGGCGTGGTATTCCAGGAAGACCTGGGAAGCATGTACGAGAAGACCGAACGTCTTGTGGAGCTTGTAACGTATCTTGGGGAAGTACTACAGCGCAGTGAGGCGGAAATCGCCTTGCTGAGGAGAGCAGCTTTCCTTTCCAAGGCTGACCTGGTGTCGTCAATGGTCCGGGAGTTTCCAGAGCTCCAGGGGTACATGGGGCGGGTGTACGCGGCGCTCTCGGGAGAACAGGAAGAAGTCGCCTTAGCCATTGAGGAGAGCTACCTCCCCTCACCTGACGGTCGTTTCCCTGAAACGACCCTGGGGAGCATCCTTGCCCTGGCCGATAAGATGGACACTATCGTCTCGAGTTTTGCTCTCGGGAGAATTCCCACGGGGTCTCAGGATCCTCTGGGATTGCGCCGTATGGGACAGGGGATTGTCGATATTCTGCTTGTTCGCCAGTGGTACTGTCCCCTTCCGGAGTGGATTGCCAGGAACCTGGCGCTCCTTGCCACTCAGGGGTTCACTCCCCGGATTCCCAACCCGAAGGAAGAGGTGCAGCGTTTCCTCCTGCAGCGGTTGCGCTCCTTCCTCCTTGAGGGAGGGAAGCACTATTCGGTGGTGAACGCGGTGTTTGCTGGAAAGACCGACGATCTGTACGAGCTTGCAAGACGCGTCGAATTCCTGCAGGAGCTTTTCGAGAGGGACCGGGTGCTCCTTGCTGAAATCGTCACCGGTTTCACCAGGGCGTACAACATTTCCCGGAATTTCGAGGGTCGGGAGGTTCAGGAATCCCTTCTTGTGGAAGCGGCCGAGAAAGACCTGTACCGGGCACTCCAGAACATCGAGGGCGAGGTGCGAGGGTCGCTCACCCGGGGAGAGTACCGGAAGGCCGTAGAAGTTTTCCGGGACATTGTCCCTCCCCTGAACCGCTTCTTCGACAGGGTTCTCGTCATGTGTGAGGATGAAGCTCTTCGGAGAAATCGCCTGGGACTCATGCGGCGTATCGTCGAACTCTTCGCCGATTTTGCCGACCTTTCGCTCATCGTGGTGGAGGAGGGAGCAGGGGTTGTCTGAGTTCGAGGACCACGAGATTCAGGGGGCAAGCGACGACTTTAACATTTTCGTCATTTCCGACGGAACGGGGAAAACCGCCTTCTCTGTGGTCCAGGCTGCGCTTTTGCAGTTTGAGCTCCCCCGGGTGAACGTTCTCCGATTCACTCACGTGCGGAGTGAGGAGGAAATCTACAATATCATGGACATGGTGCGGGTGGGAAAGGACATCGTGGTCTACACGGTGGTCAACGAGGACCTGGCACGGGTTCTGCGGGCAGAGGCGGCCAACCGCAGCGTCATCGCTTTGGATGTCCTTGGGCCGATGGTGGAGGCGCTGAAGCGGGTAAGCCTCCGAAAGCCCCGGGGAATTCCCGGGATTCTCCAGCGGGAGGAGAACGTGGCCGAACGCCTTGAGGCCATCGAATACGCCATGGAGAAAAGCACTGGATTCAGCGTATCGAATCTGGACCAGGCCGATGTGGTTCTGCTCACTGTTTGGTATCCGCACCGAGATGAGTGCATTCTGCGACTGGCCGAAAAGAGCATCAAATGTGGGTACGTCATGCTTGACCCGAATCTCCCTCTTCCAATAAACTTTGAAGAAGTGGTGGGGGGAAGCGCAAGGGCGCTCGTTGTGGGTATCGACATGGACCCCCAGTATTTGAGTGAGCTCCGTCTTGAGCGGATCAAGGCACTGGGGCTATACTGTCTCATGGAGAAAGCAAGTCTTGAACGGGTAAAGGAAGAGCTTGCCTTTGCCCGGGGGATTTACCGGCGTCTTCGTTGTCCAGTCATTGATATCACCCACCTTTCGGTGCACGACGTGGTGGGAAAGATTTTTGAATACATCAAAAAGAAAAGGGAGGAACAGGCATGAAGAAGTACGTGTACTTCTTTGGCGAAGGGGACGCTTCGATGAAGCTCCTCCTTGGGGGTAAGGGAGCAAACCTTGCGGAAATGACCCGCATCGGTCTTCCTGTGCCTCCTGGCTTCACCATCACCACAGAGGCGTGTTCACACTTTTACAAGAACAACCAGACCTGGCCTGAGGGGCTTGAAGAAGAGGTCAAAAAGAGCCTCAAGATGCTCGAGGAAAAGACCGGAAAGAAATTCGGTGACCCCAACAATCCTCTCCTGGTTTCCGTCCGATCCGGGGCTCCCGCATCCATGCCCGGAATGATGGACACCATCCTGAACCTGGGACTCAATGACGAGGTGGTGAAGGGTCTTGCCCGCCTCACCTCCAATGAGCGCTTTGCCTACGACTGTTACCGCCGCTTCATCCAGATGTTCGGCAACGTCGTCATGGGCGTGGACCATTCGAAGTTTGAGGCAGTTCTCGACGAGGTGAAAGAAGAGGTTGGAGCAAAGCAGGATACAGATCTCGATGCCGAGGCGCTGAAGAAGGTCGTCGAGAAGTACAAGAAGCTCTACAAGGAGAACACCGGTGAGGACTTCCCCCAGGACCCGTGGGAGCAGCTCCGGCGGGCGATCAACGCAGTATTCCTCTCCTGGAACAACAAGCGCGCCATCACCTACCGGAAAATCCATAATATCCCCGAGGACTGGGGAACCGCCGTCAACGTTCAGATGATGGTCTTCGGCAACATGGGCTTTGACTCCGGAACGGGCGTTGGCTTCACCCGGAACCCCTCTACGGGAGAGAAGGAGTACTACGGTGAGTACCTCCTGAACGCCCAGGGTGAGGACGTCGTTGCCGGTATCCGGACTCCCAAACCCATCAAGGAAATGGAAAAGGAACTCCCCCAGGCGTTTGAGGAGCTCAAGAAGGTTTACGAAATTCTTGAAAAGCACTACAAGGACATGCAGGACTTCGAGTTCACCATCGAGCGCGGCAAGCTCTACCTCCTCCAGACCCGAACTGGGAAACGGACGGCTCAGGCAGCCATCAAAATTGCTGTGGACATGGTCCGGGAAGGGCTCATTGACGAAAAGACCGCTGTGAAACGTGTGGAACCAGGCCAGATCAACCAGCTCCTCCACCCGCAAATCGACCGGAGTCAGCCTCTCAAGGTCCTTGCCAAGGGGCTTCCTGCGTCTCCTGGTGCTGCTTCCGGAAAGGTGGTCTTTGATGCCGATGAGGCGGAGAAACTTGGCAACGCCGGTGAAAAGGTCATCCTCGTTCGTCCGGAGACCACTCCTGACGACATCCACGGTGTGGTGGCGGCTCAGGGTGTCCTCACAAGCCGTGGTGGCATGACGAGCCATGCGGCCGTTGTGGCCCGAGGCATGGGAAAACCCTGTGTGGCCGGATGCGAAGCCATTAAGATCGATCTCGACAAGCGGGAGTTTACCGTCGGCGACGTGGTGGTGAAAGAGGGTGAGTACATCACTATCGACGGGAGCACTGGCGAGGTTATCCTTGGCCAGGTCCGCACCATCCCGCCTCAGCTTTCTGAGGAGTTCAAGGTGCTCCTTTCCTGGGCCGATAAATTCCGTAAACTCGGTGTTCGAGCCAACGCCGACACACCCGCTGATGCGAGGAAGGCGCTGGAATTCGGCGCGGAAGGCATCGGTCTTTGCCGGACCGAGCACATGTTCATGGCTCCGGACCGTCTCCCCTGGGTCCAGAAGATGATTATGGCCCAGACCCTGGAGGAGCGGAAAGAGGCCCTTGCCCACATTGAGCCCATGCAGAAGGGCGATTTCAAGGAAATCTTTCGGGTCATGGAAGGGAAACCGGTCACCATCCGGCTCATCGACCCACCGCTCCATGAGTTCCTGCCGAGACTCGAAGACCTTCTTGTGGAAGTTGCTACCCTCCGGGCCAAGGGTGTCACTGGACCGGAGCTTGAGGAGAAGGAGAAACTCCTGAAGATCGTCCGGAACCTCCATGAGGCTAACCCCATGATGGGTCTTCGGGGATGCCGTTTGATCATCCTCTATCCTGAGATTGCTGAGATGCAGGTTCGCGCTATTATGGAAGCAGCGTGTGAGCTCACCAAAGAGGGCGTCAAGGTCATCCCCGAAATTATGATTCCCCTTGTGGGTCATAAAAACGAAATCAAAGTTCTTAAAGAGAAGCTCGACGAAGTTGCCCAGAAGGTCCTGCAAGAGCAGGGCGTTTCCATAAGCTACAGCTTCGGTACCATGATCGAAGTGCCCAGAGCAGCGCTTGTTGCTGACCAGATTGCTGAATACGCCGAGTTCTTCTCTTTCGGTACCAACGACCTCACCCAGATGACCTTTGGCTACAGCCGTGACGACGCTGAAGGGAAGTTCCTCTTCTTCTACGAAGAGAACGGCATCCTTCCCGAAGATCCCTTCCAGGTCCTTGACCAGGAGGGCGTGGGACAGCTCATGCAGATGGCTGTTGAGAAGGGCCGCAAAACCCGTTCGAACCTCAAGTGCGGCATCTGCGGTGAGCATGGTGGAGAACCGAAATCTGTGGCCTTCTGCCACAAGATTGGTCTGAACTACGTGAGCTGTTCGCCCTTCCGGGTTCCCATTGCCCGGCTGGCTGCCGCTCACGCTGCACTTGAAGACGTCGAGAAAGAGGCGAAATTCAACCTGTGAGGGAGCAGGCGGGGGTGATCCCGCCTGCCTTGAAGCCATGGTGGACATTCAGAGCATCAAGTGTTTCCTTGAAGAGAAGGAGAGAGAGTTGCTCTCTCCTTTTGCTACCTTGAGTACCAGAACACGGGGGCGGGCAAGGGAAGAGAGGGAATGCGAGCTCCGGACCTGTTTCCAGCGGGACCGGGACCGTATTCTCCACAGCAAGGCTTTCCGCCGTCTCAAGCACAAAAGCCAGGTATTTTTGAGCCCTGAAGGGGATCACTACCGGACCCGTCTCACCCACACGCTTGAGGTTTCGCAAATTGCCCGCACCATTGCCAGGGCGCTTCGCCTCAACGAAGACCTGGTGGAGGCCATAAGCCTTGGGCATGACCTCGGGCACACCCCCTTTGGTCATGCTGGGGAAGAAGCGCTGAATGAGGTTCACCCAGGAGGGTTCAAACACAACGAGCAGAGCCTCCGGGTTGTGGATTACCTCGAGCGGGATGGGGAAGGTCTGAACCTCACCTGGGAGGTGCGGGATGGAATTGTGAGGCACTCGAAAACGCATCTTGCATGCCTCACCGCTTCCCCCGAGGACCTTCCGGCAACGCTTGAGGGGCAGGTAGTGCGCTGGGCAGACGTCATCGCTTATGTGAACCATGATATCGACGATGCCCTGCGGGCCCGGGTCATCCGCTTTGAGGAGCTCCCCAAAAAGGCCATCGCTGTTTTGGGAGAGACCCACAGGGAACGCATCAACACCATGGTTCGGGATGTCGTTATCGAGAGTTTCGAGCGCCCGGAAATCCGCATGAGTGAACGGGTCCAGGAAGCGACAGAAACCCTTCGGAATTTCCTCTTTGAGCGGGTGTACTTTGGTCCTGAACAGTGGCAGGAGCGGGAGAAAGCCAAACGCCTGGTGAAGCATCTTTATGAGTTCTTTACCGAGCACCCCGAAGTCCTCGAGACGGAGTACGCCTTCGCCCAGAAAAGACAGGAAGACCTGGGAACGGTCATCTGCGATTTCATCTCGGGGATGACCGACCGCTATGCTCTATACATCTACCGGAAGTATTTCATTCCCTCTTCGTGGCCGCAAGAGGGGTGGAGAATTCGCTAAAGGGAGGTGTCCAGTATGGGAGGAGTCGTGTACTTTACTCCAGTCGCCGGTCTCATTGCTGTGCTCTTTGCCGTAACGCTCATTCGCCGGATCAACGCGTTCAGCCCTGGGAATGAGAAAATGCAGGAGATTTCCCGGGCTGTTCAGGAAGGCGCCATGGCTTTCCTGAAGCGAGAGTACAGCTTCCTTGTGGTGTTCGTTGCGGTGATGTTTGTCGTTTTGGGCTTTGCCCGTGGCTGGGTGACGGCAGGGTGTTTCTTGGTTGGCGCTTTCTGCTCCGTCATGGCTGGCTTTGTGGGTATGCGCATTGCCACCCGTAGCAACGCCCGGACGGCTCAGGCCGCAACCCAGGGAGCCAATCCTGCTTTGCGGGTTGCTTTCTCAGCGGGAGCGGTCATGGGGATGTGTGTGGTGGGTTTTGGGCTTCTGGGTCTTGGGATACTCTACGCCATCATCCGGGATGCCCAGATTATCAACGGCTTTGCCCTGGGCGCAAGTTCTGTGGCCCTTTTCGCCCGTGTTGGTGGGGGGATTTACACCAAGGCTGCTGATGTTGGGGCAGACCTTGTGGGGAAGGTTGAGGCGGGTATTCCTGAGGATGACCCCAGAAACCCTGCGGTTATCGCCGATAACGTGGGGGATAACGTCGGAGACGTGGCTGGAATGGGAGCAGACCTCTTTGAGTCCTACGTTGGATCCATCATCGCGGCAATGGTTCTCGGAACGGCTTTGGCGGAAAACACCGCAGGACTCCTGTACCCCCTCCTCATTGCAGGGCTTGGAGTCATTGCTTCAATTATCGGGACGTTCTTTGTGAGCGCTCGAGATGAGAAAGGGCTTGCGGCGGCCTTGAACCGGGGGACCTACGTGAGCAGTGGGCTCATCGTGGTCTTTAGCCTCATTGCTTCCCTTCTCCTTTTCCGGGGTCTTGGGCCGTTTGTGGCCACGGTTGCAGGACTCGTTGCCGGTGTGGCCATTGGGCTCCTCTCTGAGTACTACACCTCAAGCGAGTTCAAACCCACCCGGGAACTTGCCCAGGCATCACAGACGGGCGCGGCGACCACCATTATCAGCGGTCTTGCCCTGGGCATGGAGAGTGCGGTTTTGCCGCTGCTTGTCATCTGTGGCGCGATCCTTGTAGCCTACTGGGCAGCCGGGATGTATGGGATTGCCATTGCCGGTCTTGGTATGCTCTCAATCACCGGTATCATTGTCTCTGTTGATGCCTACGGACCGGTGGCCGACAACGCCGGAGGTATTGCCGAAATGGCTGGCCTGGGTCCTGAGGTTCGGAAAATCACCGATTCCCTCGATGCTCTGGGTAATACCACTGCAGCCATCGGCAAGGGCTTTGCCATTGGCTCTGCGGCACTCACCGCCATGGGGCTTTTTGCCGCCTACGGGCAGGCTGTGGGACTTCGGAGCATGGACCTTCTGCATCCCCATACAGTGGTGGGGCTTTTTGTGGGTGGCATGATGCCCTTCCTCTTTTCTTCCCTTGCCATGAAGGCGGTGGGAAGGGCGGCATTCCAGATGGTTGAAGAAGTGCGCCGGCAGTTCCGGGAAATCAAGGGGCTCATGGAAGGGAAAGCTCGTCCAGATTACGCCCGGTGCGTGGACATCAGCACCCGTGGGGCCATTTCCCGGATGATTCTCCCCGGCGTTCTGGCTGTAGTGGTGCCCCTTGTTGTGGGACTTGTGCTTGGCCGTGAGGCTCTGGGTGGGCTTCTGGCGGGAGCCATCATCAGTGGACTTATGCTTGCCATCATGATGGCCAACGCCGGTGGTGCCTGGGATAATGCGAAGAAGTACATTGAAGCGGGAAACCTCGGTGGCAAGGGCACACCAACGCACGCCGCAGCGGTCGTGGGCGACACCGTTGGAGACCCCTTCAAGGATACTGCAGGACCTTCCCTCAACATCCTTATCAAGCTCATGTCCATTGTGGCACTGGTCTTTGCCCCCCTCTTTATGCGGTAACCTTCACCCGGAGGGGCAGCTGCCCCTCCGGGACAACACAGGGTGGGCGTATGTTCATCCCCGAGGAGTACCTGGAGGAAATTAAAGCCCGTGTGGATATCGTGGAGCTCATCTCTCAATATGTGGAGCTCCGTCCCTCGGGCCGGAACTTCCGGGCTCTCTGTCCGTTTCATGAAGAGCGCACGCCCTCTTTTACCGTTTCTCCGGAGAAAGGCATTTTCTACTGCTTTGGCTGTGGTGCAGGGGGGAACATTTTCACCTTTGTCATGCGCATGGAGCGCCTGACCTTTCCCGAGGCGGTGGCTTTCCTGGCAGAACGCTGCGGGGTGGAACTCCCTTCCGCTTTCCGGGGAGCGTCATCGTCTCTCCGGGAGCGGGAACGACTATTCCGGCTGCTTGAGTCTGCCAATCGGTATTACCGGGAGTGTCTTGAGGTGGGGAAAAGTGAGGAGGCGTGCCGGGCCAGGGAATACCTCGTGAAGAAGCGAGGGCTGGGTGAGGGAGTCCGGGAAATCTTCTCTCTCGGGTTTTCTCCATCTCTGGGGAAAGAGCTTATTACCCGGCTACTTGGGGAAGGTTTCTCGGGACAGGAGATTCTCCGTGTGGGGCTGGGTGTGGTCACAAAACGGGGTGAACTCCTTGACCGCTTCCGGGGAAGGATTACCTTTGCGCTCCATGATGCCCAGGGGAGAATCATCGGGTTTGCGGGGAGGGTTCTTGGAGAGGGTGAACCCAAGTACATCAACAGTGCCGATACTCCTCTCTTCACGAAGGGTCGCCACCTCTATGGACTTTTTGCTACCAGAGACGCCATCGTGAGGCAGCGTTTTGCCATCCTCGTTGAGGGGTACATGGATTGCCTCACCCTTTTTGAGTACGGCGTGAAGAATTGCGTTGCCTCCATGGGAACGGCGCTTACCCGGGAACAGGCCGGGCTCCTTCGGAGGTATACCGAGCGGGTGGTGCTCTGTTACGATGCTGACCAGGCTGGACAACAGGCAACGGCCCGGGGGATGACGGTGCTATATGAGCGGGGGCTTGCGGTGGACATTGTGACTTTGCCATTGTCGTATGACCCTGATAGCTTCCTTCGGGAAAATGGTAAAGAGGCGTTTCTGGAACTCCTCGGCAAAGCTCAGCCGTTTTTTGAGTATGCTCTGGAATTATTGCTGAAGAACTGTGGTTATACTTCTCTGGAGTCAAAAGCCAGAGTCATCCGGGGTATGGCGCCGTTTATTGAAGCGACGAAAGACCCGGTGGAACGGGCTTTGCGGGTGAGATTCCTCGCTGAGCGGGTTGGTGTTGATGAGGTCCTCGTGGAGCGGGTGCTCGGGAGGGAAGACTTTGGGGTACCTGGAGGTGCGCTTCCCCGCGGGATTCCTGAACCCGGATGGGTACAGGCTGAAAAGATGTTGCTTCGAGCGTGTTTCGATGATGCGACGCTGCGGGGGAGGATTGTGGAGGTCATCGACCGGGACCACTTCCAGAAGCCGGAGCACCAGCGAATTTTTCAGGCCATCATGCATCTTTCTTCAAAAGAGGCGTTCACCCTTTCGGACCTTGTGGACGTTTTCCAAGGAGAAGAGGGCATTCAGGCGCTCATCGGAGAGATCGCTTCCCGGGAGGAATTTGCCTGTGCTTCTCGAGAGGACCTTGTGGAGGACCTCATCCGCCAGGTGAAGCTTTCGTCGCTTGAGCAAAAAATTCGGAGCCTCCGGGAAGAGCTCAGGCGCTCTGACGATCCGGAGGGCTGGAGAAGGTACCATGCCCTGGTGCAGGAGCGGGAGAAACTCCGGAGAACCACGACGTGAGAGAGGAGAGAAGGAGCCTTGAGCGGGAACGGCAAAAAGAAGACCTCTCAGGAGATTGCTTCGCTTGTTGAGAGTGGTAAACGGAAAGGGTACGTAACCTTCAAGGAGCTCAACGATATCCTGGGGGATGACGCGGTCAACGTCGACAAGCTCGACGACGTGTACGACACGCTCTCGGAACTCGGCATCGAGGTTTCCGACGAAGAAATTTTTCGGGAGGAAGTTCCGGCTCTTGAGGCTGAAGACTGGCAGATTGAGGACGTTCGAGGGATTGGTGCAGACGACCCGGTCAAGATGTACCTGAAGGAAATCGGTCAGGTACCGTTGCTCACCCCCGAAGAAGAGGTAGAGCTTGCCAAGCGTATTGAACAGGGAGATCAGGAGGCAAAGAAGAAGCTCATCGAAGCGAATCTCCGACTTGTGGTGAGCATCGCCAAGCGCTACGTTGGCCGGGGTATGCTCTTCCTTGACCTCATCCAGGAGGGGAATCTCGGGCTTATCCGGGCAGTGGAGAAGTTCGACTACCGCAAAGGGTACAAGTTCTCAACATATGCCACCTGGTGGATTCGTCAGGCCATTACAAGGGCCATCGCTGATCAGGCCCGGACCATCCGCATTCCCGTGCACATGGTGGAGACCATCAACAAACTCGTCCGGGTGAGCCGCCAGCTGACGCAGGAACTCGGCCGCGAGCCCACTCCCGAGGAAATTGCTGAGCGCATGGGCATCACTCCGGAGAAGGTGCGGGAAATTCTGAAAACTGCCCAGGAACCGCTGTCCCTGGAAACCCCCATTGGGGAAGAGGAGGACAGTCACCTCGGCGATTTCATCGAGGACACGGGGATCATGGCACCACCGCAGGCAGCGTCGTATTCCCTTTTGCGGGAGCAGCTTGAGAATGTCCTCAATACCCTCACCGAGCGGGAACGAAAAGTCCTGAAGCTTCGCTTTGGCCTTGAGGATGGGAAGCCTCATACCCTTGAAGAGGTCGGGCAGATTTTCGGAGTCACCCGGGAGCGCATCCGCCAGATTGAAGCCAAAGCCCTGCGCAAGCTCCGCCACCCCAGCCGGAGCAAAAAGCTTCGGGACTATCTTGACGAATCCGATTGACGTTTTTATAATCTGTACTTGGGTCGCTCCTCGGTAGCTCAATGGTAGAGCGTCCGGCTGTTAACCGGATGGTTGCAGGTTCGAGTCCTGCCCGGGGAGCCATTGCTTTTTCAGGGAGGGCAGCGACATGAGGAGGGGATTCCTGCAGTTTCTTGGAAGTACGGCAATCGTTCTTCTTTTCTGTCTTCCCGTGCTGGCCCAGGAATTCACGGGAGAGGCTTCGGTTGCCTTTCCCCCTTTTACCCCGGAAGTCACGCCCATCTTTGAGTCCGACCAGGGTGTGGCCGGAGGCATCACCTTCTACTACCTGCCCCTGAGGCAGATTACTGTGGGGTACAGAATTTCGCTTATCGAGCCATCGCAGCCTCCCTCTGAGGCGTGGTGGCGGAAAGACCTCCGCTACACCTATCCCGTGTACTTCTGCGACGTCCCTGCCCAGTATGTGCTGAGCCGGGATGGTCGGTACTACGAGCAGGCCAACCCCCAGAGCTTCACCCTTCGGGGTCTTGTCCCGCGAGCGACCTATCATCTCGTGGTGACCCCTCTCTGTATCTGGCCCAGGTCTCCCTGGAACGTCGACGAGCGTGGAAAGGCCTTCTGGTACGTCTGGCTTCCGGCAAAGACTTTTGGCTGGATGTATACGGATGGGTCTGCCTGGGGCCTTGTGATGTCTGAGGGTGAGGGAGGGGAACGGAAGCGGGGGTACGCCGAGGTTTACCATGTGATTTTTAAAGGGGCGGTTCTTGCCCAGAAGTCCTCTGGGGAACCTGGAGGGAGGTACAGTCCCCAGTGAGACGGAGGAATTTCCTGCAACCCTGGGGGAAGGTAACCTGAGTCACCATTCGTAGCTCTGAATAACGATAACGCCTTTTTCCTCGGCTTTCCGGAGGAACCCCCGGGTGGCGAAGTGGGTGACGAGGATTTTCACAATGTCAGTCACTTCGTACTCTTTCTGCACCGCTTTCGCCTTTTGCTCGAGTTCCTGAAAGACCCTCTCTTTCCCGCCATCGAGGCGGATTTTGGCTTCTCCCACAAAGTACACCGGTTTCCCTTCTCGCTCTCCTTTACCGAAGAAGTTAACCTCCACACCACCTATGTCTATCCGAACGAACCGCTCCGTTACCCTGAACCCGTATTTCTCCTGGAGTACCCGGGGCAGCATTCGGTACGCTTCGTTTTCAAAGGCATAGCTGAAGCTTCGGGAAAGCCCTCCGAGCTCTTCCCGGGTCCGTTTGAGGCCCGCTGACAGGCTCCTGATCTCTTCCTCCGTCCTCTTCTGGGCTTCAGTGAGGGCCTCCACCGTCTCGGTGAGCTTGTCCACCCGTTCCTCGGTTCTCCTCTGGGCTTCAGCGAGCGCCTCAATCCGTTCCTCCGTCCTCTTCTGGGCTTCAGTGAGGGCCTCCACCGTCTCGGTGAGCTTGTCCACCCGTTCCTCGGTTCTCCTCTGGGCTTCAGCGAGCGCCTCAATCCGTTCCTCCGTCCTCTTCTGGGCTTCAGTGAGGGCCTCCACCGTCTCGGTGAGCTTGTCCACCCGTTCCTCGGTTCTCCTCTGGGCTTCAGCGAGCGCCTCAATCCGTTCCTCTGTCCTCTTCTGGGCTTCGGTGAGCTTCTCGACGTGGCCAATGAGCCTGGTGAAATCTTCCTCTCTCCTTTGCTCTACTTTGACGAGCTCGCCGACAATGGTTCCCAGGTCCCTGAGGGTATCCCGAAGCTCAACAAGGCCCTCCGTGCCCCCATAGGTTTCCCGGATGCGCTCATCAACAATCTGAATGATTTCCCGCTTTACTGCGGGGGTGATTTTCGGTTTGGGTTTTCCAGGCTGCACTCCCTGCTCCTCCTGTCCATCTTCTCCAGGGCGATGGCAATATTATCCCTGAGAATCCCCTGAAAGGCAAGTCCTGGCGCGCTTGCTGAGTCTCTGGTTGTGCTTTCTGACCACGGTCTTCCCTGGAATTCTTGCAGGAGAGGAGGGTCTCTGGTACAGTTTCTTTAGGGGGATCGTACACTGTGATCCCGGGGGTTGCCGGATGTGGAAAAAGGCGGTTAAGCGACGCTGGGTTTTCCTGAAAAGCGTACCCTGGATCCCCGTAATCCTTGTGCTTTTCTCAACCTCCTGGGGCCTGTGCCAGGAATCGCCCTTTGCCAACGGGCGTTTCTGGGAGAAAGGCGGTCTTTTCCTTCACTACCGGGTGTGGTTTCCCGAGCACCCCAGAAGGAAAATCCTCTTCATCCACGGTCTGGGTGGGTCAACGTTCTCCTGGCGGTACGCACCGGACTTTCTCCTCCAGGAGGGATACTGCATCGTGGCGGTGGATTTGCCTGGCTTTGGGTATAGCCAGAGGATAACGGGACGGTTGCTGAGAGCAGAAGTACAGGCCCGGCTGCTCCTTGATTTCCTGGAGTTCCTTGATCAAACCCTTCTTCCTGAGGACCTCTCCCATGTTCCCTGGTGTCTTGTCGGGCACTCTATGGGTGGGAAAATCGCTTTCCTTATGAGCTTCAAGGAGCCGGAGCGCTTCCTGGGCGTGCTTTTTGTGGATGCAGCCTTCCGGGGTCCTTCCCTGCGCTTCCTCAGGGTCTTCACGACTTTTCCTCCTCTGAGAGGATGCTGGGTGACGTTTATCCGGAACGTCTTTCTTGCCCCTTCACGTGTTCGCCGCTTCCTTGCCAGAGCTTACGGTCGAAAACCAAGCGCTTTTGGAGTAGAAGGGTACCTTGCGCCGCTTCGGCTTCCGGGGACTGCCCGGAGTCTCCTGAGCCTTGTGAACCAGGCCTCGTCGCTTCGGCTTGCCGCGTTTTCGGGGAGACCCCACCCGCCCTTTCTCCTTCTCTGGGGAGAGCGGGACCGTTTTGTGCCGAAGCGGCAGGCTGAGAAGTTCCGGGAGGTTTTCCCCGAAACGCCTCTTGTGGTCATTCCCGGGGCTTCGCACTGTCCGATGGAGACCCACCCGGAGGAGTTCTATAGAGTCGTCGTCGAGTTCTGCAACGCCCTGGCTTTGCGGTGAAAACGATTCCGGCACTGTACGCTACCCCAGCTATTGGAGGGTTCAAGGAGGCACCAGGAAGCCCTGGGGTTTTCGGGAACGGGCCGGGGAGTCAGGAAGAGGAGAGGATGAGTTCCCCAATCACCGCCACGGCTGCCTTCACAACTTCCGGATCGAACTGGGTGCCCGCGCAGCGCTTGAGTTCGGCAATGGCCTCCGCTATGCTCATCGCCCTGCGGTAGGGGCGGTTGCTCGTCATGGCCTCAAAAGCATCCACCACGGCGACGATGCGGGCTTCAAGGGGAATGGCCTCTTTTGCCAGGCCGTCCGGGTATCCCAGGCCGTCGAAGCGCTCGTGGTGGTGCCGGACGATCCGGGCAACGTCTTCAAGGCCCCGGACGCTTTTCAGGATCTCCTCGCCCTTCAGGGGATGGAGTTTCACGAGTTCATACTCTTCCGGAGTGAGAGGACCCGGTTTTCGGAGGATACTCTGGGGAATGAAGATTTTCCCAATATCATGGACCAGGGAAGCCCAGCGGATGCTTTTCGCCCTCCGTCCTTCAAGCCCAAGGCGTCGGGCAATGAGCAGCGCATACTCTGCGGAGACCTCAGAGTGTTTCAGGGTGGCACTGTCGTAGTACTCTAAGGCCCTGGCGAGAGCCACAAGGAGGTTCTCAAAGAAAGATTCCTCCTTTCTCGCATACTCCCGCAGGGCGTGAAAGGCCACGCAGATTCGGGAAAGCTGCTCGGCAAGAGCGATATCACCGCCGTCGAAAGCGTCCTGCGTTCCTCTGGGAAGGTCAAGGGTGAGGTGCCCGAAGAATGTCCCTTCCCACGTGAGGGGAACGACCAGAGTTTCGGCAACCGGTTCGGTACCCTCTATGAGCTCTCTGTACTTCTCGGGGGACGAAAATTTCCGGTGCGGGCTGAGGATGTCTTTCACCACCGTGACCCGCTCTTTCACGATGAGCTCCTCCGGTTCAAAGGTAAACCCAAGGAGGCTCTCTCGATGACCCCGGACGGCGACGATTTCTCCTCTTCCTTTCTCATCGATGAGGAGAGCAGCTCCCATGGAAGCCTTGGGGACCATCCCCAGGGCAAGGTCGAGCATGCGGGAGAGGAACTCCCTTTCTCCAACCTCAAGAAGGGGAAGGAGTGCGGTGACCTCAAGCGCCTCAAGGAGCTTTCGCCTCGCCCTCTCCTCGCCTTCCAGTGCGCGCTCGAGCTGAGCGGTGGCCTGTCGCACAAGCCTCTGCAACCTCCTGTTGAGCGCTGCAAGGACGGAGATTGTGCCGAGGATACTCAGGGCAGCGATGAGCAACCCCCGGAAAAGCCAGGGTGGATATTCCCTGGCGGTGACAAGATACGATTGAAGGAGGTCGTGGAGCTCTTTTTCTGAAAATTTCGAGAGTTCCGCTTTGACAAGCTGTACGACTTTCGTATTCCCCTTCCAGGTGGCAAGGTGGAGGAAATTCTCCACAGGGAGAGGAAGGCGGGAAAAGTCAGCCAGAAGCCCGTATTTGACAAGGTAGAAGTTCGCCGGAGGATCGTCCATGAGGAAGCAATCGATCTCTCGGCGTTGTGCCGCAAGGACGATGTCGCTGTAGTTGGGATAGAGCCGAAGCTGCAGGGAGGGATTGAGGGAAAGGGCGAGATTCACTAAGGCGTCTTTTGCTTTGGCGCCCACAACGTGGGGAGTGAGGTCTGAGAGGGAATGGATGTTCAGGGTTTTCCGGAAGTACACGCTTGAGGTGACCCGGAAAAGGGGCTGGATGTAGTCAAGGTAGGTTGCCCGCTCGGGAGTGTAGAAGATGGTGTCCACAAGGTCTGCCTGGCGTTCCTGGATAAGGGCATGCACTTTTGCCCACTCCGTTGGCAGAAGTTCCACAGGGATTCCGGTTCGCTCTTCCCACATCCTCCAGAACTCTACCGACGCCCCCACAAAGCGTCCTTCATCGTCGTAGTAGGCAAAGGGCGGGTAATCCCTGTCGATGAGGACTCTGATCGGGGTGTCCTGGGAAAAAGCCCCAGAGGGCAGAAGCGCCAGAACCCAGATCGCTACCCCTATCCCCAAGAGCACGCCCTTTCGCATCATGCTCCCTCCCCGTTTTCGATGCGACCTCGCCCAAGGTCCTTTGCCCGGTACGCCAGAGCATCCACCCGGCTGAGGAGGGTGTCGGGGGTTTCCCCCTGGGTGTACTCGACCACACCGAAACTCGCCGAAAGAGGAAACGCCAGGTGTTCACCGATGGCCCGTATAGCCTCCTGGATTCTTTCGGCCACCTGCCTGGCCTCGTCTTTTGCGGTGGTGGGAAGGAGGACCACGAATTCATCTCCTCCCAGGCGGACCAGGAAGTCCATTTTTCGGATTGCCGATTGCACGGCTCGTGCAACCTCCTGCAGGACCCGGTCTCCGGTGACGTGGCCAAAGCGATCGTTCACCACTTTGAAGTGGTCGAGGTCAAAAAAGAGCAGGGAGAACGTCTCGCTGCGGCGGTTTGCCCGCGCAATTTCCCGGGAAAGGATTTCGAAGAAAGAGCGGCGGTTGTAGGCTCCGGTGAGGGGATCGTGGAAGGCGAGAAAGCGGAGGGTTCGCTCCATCTCCCGGTACGGGGTGATATCGTGGAGGTAGTGGAGGTAGAGGTCTTCACCTAAGGGGACCCAGAACACATCAAAGAAACGTTTCCTCCACCTGATTTCGCACCGAATGGTTTGGCTCTCCCGCAGGGCCTCATCGGCCCGGCAAAAATAGCACCGGGTTCCCGGGAGGATAACCCCTCGCTTCAGGGCTTTCCGGTATTCTCCCCGAAGGGCCGCTCCTTTGCGGATGGCAAGGAAACAGTACTCCCCAACTTTTGTCTGCCAGTCCCTTTCGGCGGCTCTGTTCTGGGCGAGTATCCGGCGGTCCCGGGAGATAATCCAGGCGGGGGCCGGAATCCCCTCAAGGAAGAGGAGGTTGAGCCGTCCCCGCTCGTAGAGGGACCAGGGGAGGAGCACAAAGTCAGGGTGTTCTCCTTGGGAGAAGGCGGCGTCCTCGTGGACTACCTCAACAGTGTACCCGTTCGCCTCAAGGAGGGGATGAAGGCGCAGGAGGTCGTGATCGTTCTGGTGTACGAGGAAGATTTTCCGGGCCACCGGGCCTCCTCCCTTTTGGGGAAAATTATACCATTATACTCCTAACTGCCCAACAAGCTCCTGCAGTTTCTGCGTCATCCGGGGCAGGGGACACCGGGTTGACTGCTTCAGGGAAGCTGTTTCTCTCGTGTGGTGTTTCTGCATGGGCAGGATCAGGGATGTGCTTGTCCGCAAGACCAGGAGGGCTACCAGGACCGCAGCAGTTGCAACGATGATGGGGACGAAGTGGTTTCCCCACACCGGTGCCACGATCTGGCTTTCGTCAGGATGTCTGGGTCTTCGTGTTTTGGCACGGCAGGCGAGGGGATACCCCATTTTGGGAAATTGGATCTCTTGGCCACCTCTTCCTCCAGTTTCCCGAAGTCGATCCGGAAGTTGACGACAGGTAACACCAGCACAGTGCTGACCCCATGGCCTCGAACACTTCCTGCGCTTTCCATGACAAATAATCGGCAGGGGTTCAGGGAACTTTAGGCCTTCCAGAATTTCTTGTTTGTTCCCCTTCTTTCAGGCCTGCCCTCTCATTCCAGAGACGGCTACAGAGCGCTCTTTTTCTCAGGACTCCTTGTCGCTTCCAGCAGGAGCATCGCTGGCCGAATGGTCTTCAAGAGGAGTCTTTCTGGGTGACTGGTGAGGGTCACCGTGTGTCCTGCAGGGGAATGGCAACATGGTTTATCTACTGAGTACTGCAGGCTTTCCCCGGCAGGATGAGAGAGGCTTTTTGGGGAACTATCCAGAATGCTGAGCCTGTTCTTGACGCGGAGAAGCCGTATGAAATTAACCATGAGGAGGCTGTCTTGGATGTTCTGCGCGGTTTTGGTGTTCTTGCTCGCCGTTTCCAGTGCTGCCTTTTCCGCAGAAAAGGCTCCTGCAGCAATCGTGGAATTTGCCCAGAACGAACTCATGCGGTGGGGCGAAAATCCGATTATTGTGAAAGCGGTAAAAGACCAAAATGCTCAAGGCATGACGCTTGAGGACATTCAGGCCCTTGACGAACGCTGGGTGAAGACTCCAGGCATTGCGGATTTCATGAAACCCTACCTGGAGAATGAATGCGCCCAGGAACTGCAGAAGCTCCAGTCAAGCGCCCCGTACTTTGCCGAGATTTTCGTCACTGACAACCAGGGAGGACTCGTGGCGGCAACGGGGAAGACTTCGGACTACTGGCAGGGGGACGAGGCAAAGTTCACCGAGTGTTTCAGGGGGGAAGAAGGGGTTCTCTACATCAGCGATGTGGAGTTCGACGAGAGTACCCAGACCTATTCGGTCCAGATTTCGGTCCCGGTGCGGGAGGAAGGGAAGGTCATTGGGGTCATTGTGGTGGGCATTGATGTGGATGCGTTCCTTGGAGAGTGAAGGAGGGAAAGATGGCGCTCAGCTCTCGAAGGAAAATTGGTACGAGGATTCTCCTGGGGTTTCTCGCCGTCATTGCCTTTGTGGGGGTACTGGGGTACCTGGGGATTTTCCTCTCCCGGAATATTTACCGGAATCTCGAGGAGATTCACACCGTTCGTCTGCCGGCTTTAGACTATATCCTCGAGATTGACCGAGACCTGCAGCAGCTTCTCGTGGCCGAGCGGTCCATGATCTTTGCCAAGACGGATTCGGAGGTCTTCCGCAAGCTCCTTGAGGACTACGAAATGAATCTCAGGCAATCCGAGGAACGGTGGGAGAAGTACAGGGCGTTGCCGAAGCATCCTGAGGAGGAGCAGCTCGCTGCAGAGTATGAGCGGGCCAGGGCCGAGTGGGTGGGGCTTTCCCGCCAGGTCGTGGAGGGGAGAAAGGCCGATACCCGTGAGGGGCGTACTCTGGCCATCGACCTTACCCTGGGGCAGGCAAAGGAGAAGTTCGAGGAAATGCGGCATTTCCTTGACCAGCTGACGGAGGTGAACCTCCGTCTGGCTGAGGAGGACCGGAAGGAAGCGTACAGCAGTTTCCAGCGAAATCAACGCTTTGCCCTGTTCCTTATTGTCCTTGCGATTATTGTTTCGCTCATGCTTTCCCTTGTGACCACCCGGAGCATCACAAGACCTCTCCAGGCCCTTGTGCATCTTGCCCGCCTGGGGCAGGAGGGGGATCTCACTGCTTCCTGCAACCTCTCCTCTCAGGATGAACTTGGAGTCCTGGGTCAGGCCTTCACGGGGATGATAGCAAGCCTCAGGGCAACAGTGCAGAGAGTTATCCACGCTGCAGAAAGGCTGTCCTCTTCAAGCCAGAATCTCCACTCTTCCGCAGAAGAGGTCTCGAAAGCCACGCAGGAGATCGCCCAGACCATCTCTCAGGTTGCTCACGGAGCAAGCCGGCAAGGAGAGGAGCTGAGCCGTCTCAGTGAAGATGCCAGGGGTATTCACGGTCAGGCCCTCAGGATACAGGAAGCAAGCCAGAAAAGCACGCATCTTTTCCAGACCGTCCTTGATGAACGGCTTGAGGAGAACACCCGAGCGCTTGTGGAAATGCGCAGAGAAGTTGAGCGTACCATGCAGGAAGGTCGTGAAACCGGAGAAGAAGCCCGGAGAGGCCAGGAGCTTCTGACGCATCTCCTTGAGACCATCTCCTCCATCGCCTCGGTGACTCAGGAAGTAGGTCAGGGCATTGCACAGCTTGAAGCCCGTTCCCAGGAAATCGGAAAGATTGTGGATGTCATCACCGGAATCGCTGAACAGACGAATCTCCTTGCTCTGAATGCGGCGATTGAGGCTGCTCGAGCCGGAGAGGCCGGAAGGGGCTTTGCCGTTGTGGCTGAAGAGGTGCGCAAACTCGCTGAGGGCTCGGCCCAGGCTGCCCAGCAGATTGCCGTCCTCATTGCGGAAATCCAAAAAGATACCCAGGTGGCGGTGCAGCGGATGGAGAAAGCCCAGGGCGAGGTCGGTGAAGGGGTCAGGAGAGGTGAGAACATCGCCTCGAGCTTCCGGAAAATCCTCGAAGCGATCGAGCAGGTTGTTCAGAGTATCACCAGTATTGCCGGGGCAGCGGAAGCGCTGGAACGCACCCAGCGGGAGATTGTCCGGGCTCAGGAAGAGGCGGGGACGCTCTCGGAGAGCATCGGTAACGCCGTTGAAGATATCACCCGAAGCCTGCAGACCATGGCTGAGCGGATTGCCGCTCTTGCTGCCATTGCAGAGGAGAATGCCGCTTCAAGCGAAGAGGTTTCAGCTTCTACTGAAGAGCAGAGTGCAGCTTTGGAGGAAGTCGCCACTTCTGCCAAGGCACTCGCGCAGCTTGCCGAAGAACTGACGCAATCGGTGGCCCATTTCAGGGTGTAGGTGTTCCTGGAATTTTCCCTGGACCCCCTTGACGGCAAGGGAGGTCCCCTGTATAATTTCCCTTGAAAAGTGAAAAGAGTACCCCACTAGCACCTCCTATTAGAAGTCTTTCCCCTCCTTGCACCTAAGGGGGGCCAGGGAACACCTGGCCCCCCTTAGGTGTTTTCTGAACTCGAGTCGTTGACAGGTACTTCTTCTCCCCTGTAGAATTCAGGAAAGTCCTTGTACCAGTGCTTTTGCAGTCTATGCGGAACGTTCCAGGTATCGTTCTCGTTCTCGGGATAGTCCTTTTTACAGTGTCCTGCAATTCAGGCTGGGATTTTACCGTCGTCAATGTGCCGTTGCATCTTTTCTGCGGGGAGGAGTTCCACTTCCAGGTTGCCTGCCGGGGAAGCTGTTCTTTTCCACTTTTCTGGAGCGCCCGGTACGGAACCATCACGCAAGACGGCTGGTATCGGGCTCCGGATTTTCCCTGCACTGAGGTGGTTGAGGTCATCGGTCGGGGGATAAAGAAACTCGCGAGCTTCCCTGTGCTGATGCCGGGAGGTCCTGCGACGCCACAGAGTACCGCAGAGGCTTTGCCCTCTTTTCGGGTTCTCTTTGTCCCGCCTTCCTGTGTTGCCGATTCCTGTGTTCCTTTTCGCTTTACTGTGCGGGGATCCTTCCTGGTTGCGATAAACGGGGAAGTTTTGATGAGGGATCGGTATCACAGGGAGAGGGAGGTCGCGCTTGAGCTTCCCCTTGAGGAGGGGGAAAACGTCCTTTGCGTTGTGCTTGAGGGGAAGGAAGTATTCCGAAGCAATATCCTCTGTGACCGGACCCCTCCGGTGATTTTTCTGTCCCGGGCTCTTTGGACGCCTGAGGGGGTGTGGGTCTTTGGGACGGCCGATGAAGAGGTAACCATCGAGGGCGTAAAGGGGAACAAAAACACCTGGGAAGTTCTGGTTCCCTGGGAAGGGGAGAAACGGGTGGTCTGGCGTGACCTTGGGATGAACGAGCGAACGAATTCCTCCGGGAAGTGCGTGGGTGAGATTGCCATGCCTCGAAAAGTGGGGGACTACACGCTTGAAGCTCGTCTTCCTTTCTGGGAGGTCCCCTCTCTCGCCTTTTCGGTCACGGTTCTTGCCGCAGCACCCCGGTTTTTCGAGGACCTCTCTGTGCTCCCTCCCTCAGGGAGAGTTGGGGAACCTTTGACCTTCAGAGTGCAGGTACGGGATACCTATGGCAACCCGTGTCCTGAGAAAACCGTGAACGTGTACCTCAGGGAAGAGGGAAATCCTGTGAAGCAGCAAAGCGTCGTCACCGACGCCCAGGGAGAGGCGTCGTTTACGCTCATCCCGCAAAAGCCAGGGATGTTCACCGTGGAAGCCTACCTGCAGTTCACTCCGTACTCCCTTTCCTGGTCTTTGCCGGTAAATGATGGATAGTCTCCTCCACTTTTTCCTCCCCCAGCACTGTGTGGTCTGCGGGGCATACGTTGCGCTTCCCTCCCGTTTCCCCCTCTGTGAGCGCTGCCAGAGTTCGGTCGCTTACCTCCGGGAAGGGGTGTGCTTTCGCTGCGGGAGAACTGTGCCGCATCCTGGGATTCTCCTCTGTCACGTGTGCCGCCGTTTCCGGTACCACTTTGAGTTCGCCCGGGCGGTGAGCGCGTACACGTCACCCGTTCGGGAAGCTCTCCACGCCTTCAAGTACGGAGGGGTGGTGTCTCTGGCAGGGTTTTTCGGTCTCCTCCTTGTCCGGTACTGCGAAGAGTTCCCCTTTCTTCTGGATGTCGATGGTGTTCTCCCTGTGCCTCTGCACCCTTCAAGGGAGAAAACCCGGGGGTTCAACCAGTCCCTCCTTCTTGCCCAGGAGGTGGGGAGGGCATTCCGACTTCCTGTTCTTGCACGGAGCGTCCTGCGGGTGAAGCCCACGCTCCCCCAGGTGGGTCTTAAGGCAAAGGAACGACGTCAGAACGTCCGGGGGGCATTCCGGGTAAGGCGAAAAGAGGACATCTTGGGGAAGCGAATCCTCGTGATCGACGATGTTCTCACCTCCCGCGCAACCGCAGAAAGCCTTGCGCAGACTTTGAAAGATGCTGGATGTCGAAGCGTGATGGTGCTTGCTGTGGCCTCCGGGAAGTGAAGTCCTGAGAATTTTGATTCTTCCATCGTCAGATTATTGACGATTTCTCCGGGATGTGCCAGAATATTCTCGAAATATTATTCTTTTGAGGAATATCCATTCATGAGCACCAACGAGGTGGAGTTGCTCACCCGGGTGGCCTGGTTGCACTTCATGGAAGGGGTCACCCAGCGGGAGATTGCGAAAAAACTCGGTATTTCCCAGCCCAAGGTGGCCCGCCTTCTCGATCGGGCCAAAAAGTGTGGTATCGTCCGCATTTCCATCGCTTCACCCTATGTGAACTGTCTTGCTATCGAGGGAGAACTCCGCCGCCTTTTCCCTCATCTTGAGGATGTTGTGGTCATTCCCACCCCTCAAGGTGGAGACCTTTTCGTAAGCCTTGGTCGGGCTGGTGCCTGGTATCTTGAACGGGTGCTCCAGGATGGGGACCTTGTGGGGATTGCCTGGGGGAGGACTCTAAAACACGTGGCCTCCTCCGTTCAGGGGGCCCGGGTGCGGAACCTTAAGTTCGTAACCCTGGTTGGGGGGTTGACTGCCTCTGCCTCGCTGAATCCATACACCATTGGAGAGAAGCTGGCCTCGATTTTTGAAGGAGAGTGCTACTACCTCTATGCCCCAGCGGTGGTGGAGAGCGAGGAAATCCGGAATTTCTACCTCAGTGAGCGGATCAACCAGAAAACCCTGGAGCTTGCCCGGCAGACCCGCTGGTCGCTTGTGGGGATTGGAACGGTTGATGCCCGTCACTCCATCTATGCCCTTACAGGGTTCATTGACTACCACGAGCTCGAACTCCTCCGTCAGAAAGGTGCGGTCGGCGATATCCTCGGTCAGTTCTACGACCGGCAGGGAAACCTCATCGATACACCCCTGCACCGGCGAACGGTGGCTCTCCCCCTTGAGGACCTCCGGAAAATGAAGAACGTCATCGGCATCGCCGGGGGGAAGGAGAAGGTTGAGGCGATTCTTGGAGCGCTCAGGGGGAAGTACATCAAAATCCTCATCACCGATGAAGAAACGGCAAAAGGCGTCATGGAGCTTGCAGAGAGGGAGGGATAGCTGTGTCCTTTGTGACCTGCGTGGGGATTCTCGTAGCTGACCTCATGGGGCGGCCTATCAACCGGTTTCCGGAGAAAGGCAAACTCCTCCTTGTGCCTGAGATGGAGCTCCATGTTGGGGGATGCGCCCACAACACCGCAGTGGACCTCCGTAAACTCGGGGAGGAGGTGCTCGTGGTGGGGAAAGTGGGGGACGACGACCTGGGAGAGGTGGTGATCAACTCCCTGAAGCGCCATGGGGTGGACACAAGGGGTATTACAAAGGACCCCCGGTACCACACTTCAGCCACTATGGTCCTCCTTGATGAGCATGGGGAGCGGACCTTCCTCCATTACCCTGGGGCCAACCAGGCTCTTCGGGCTGAGGACGTGAAGGACGAGTTCCTTAGAGGAGCGAAGGTGGTCCACGTGGCGGGGAGTTTCCTCATGCCGGGATTCGATGGGGAGGAAACGGCAAAGGTTTTCGCCCGGGCAAGGGCGTTTGGGGTTGTGACCTCTCTTGATACGGCCTGGGATGATACGGGGAAGTGGCTGGACACCATTGCTCCGGTGCTGCCTTTTGTTGACATTTTCATTGCAAACCGGGACGAGGCCTCCCGAATCTCCGGGAAGGACGGTCTTGCGGATATGGCTTCCTTTTTCCTGAGCTTTGGCATTCGGGTGGTGGCCATCAAGATGGGAGCAGAAGGGAGCTTCATCATGACTGAGAAGGAGAAGATCCTTGTTCCGCCCTTTTCGGTGCAGGCTGTTGATGGGACAGGAGCAGGGGACGCTTTCGCCGCGGGATTCCTCTATGGGTACCTGCGGGGGTGGGACCTCTATGAGGTGGGACGGTTTGCCAATGCCTGTGGGGCCATGTGCGTAACTGCCATGGGGGCGACCGAGGGTGTGGGGGATTTCGTGGCGGTACGGCGATTCATCGAAGAACACGAGGCGAGGATGGGATGAAACTTTTTGGTGTGCAGTTTGGAGCGGGAAACATTGGTCGGGGGTTCATTGGGCATCTCCTTCAGGAGTCGGGGCTCTGGACTGTCTTTGTGGAGGCTAACGAGGATCTTGTGGCAAAACTCCGGGAACGGGGTTGTTACCCCCTCCGGCTCATTGAGAAAGACGGAACCTTTCGGGACGTTGTGATCGACCGAATTGAGGTTCTCTCGGTGAAAGAAGAAGCGGCGGTAGCTGAAAAAATCGCCTTTGCTGCTTTGGTCCTCACGGCCGTAGGAGCGAAGAATCTCCCACAGGTGGCTCCGCTTCTTGCCCGGGGGATTGAGGAACGCCGAATGCGCAACCCTGAACCCCTCAATGTCTTCCTCTGTGAGAATCTGAAGGACGCCCCCGCCATTTTCCGGGAAAAGGTGCAGCAGTACCTCTCTCCCGAAGGAATGGAGTTTCTCAAAGAAAGGGTGGGCTTTGTGGGAACGGTCATCGCCCGAATGGTTCCGGTGCTCGATGAGCGTTTCGGTATGACCGACCCTCTGGGGGTGGTGGCGGAATCCTACACCCGGCTTCCTTTTGATGCCCGGGCGGTTCGGGGAGTTCTTCCACCGCTTTTTGGCTTTGAGGGGACGGAACACTTTGAGGCCGAAGAGGAACGAAAGCTCTTTTTCCACAACCTGGGCCATGCCGTTTTGGCGTACCTCGGGTACCTCAGAGGGTATTCCTATATCCACGAGGCCCTTGGAGATGCATTCATCGAGCGCGTATTTTCCGGTGCCTGGGACGAGGTTACCCGGGCATTTTTCCGGAAGTACCCCTTCTGGAACGGGGATGAACACAGAGAATACCTTCGGGACCTCAGGGCGCGCTTTGCCAACCCTGCCATGATGGACACCGTGGTCCGGGTGGGAAGGGACCCCTTGCGGAAGCTCTCTCCAAAAGACCGTCTCATCGGAGGGGCGCTCTTCTGCCTTGCCCAGGGTGTTTTCCCTGAACATGTGGCCTGTGGGTGTGCGGCGGCGTTACTTTACGATTACCCCAAAGATGAGGAGGCAAAAGCCCTGCAGAGGATGATCGCTGAGGAGGGAGTGCGGGGGGTGCTCGAGAGAGTTTGTGGGGTGGATCCTGAGAGTGAGCTGGGAAAAGCGATTGAGCGCTGGTACAGGCGATTTCAGGAAGAAAGGAGCAGGAGGTGAGTGGGATGGAGATTCAGGAGAAGGTTTCAACAGCGCAGAAAGAGACCAAAGAGAGGCTTCTTGGCATGTACCGGGATATGCTGCGTATTCGCCGCTTTGAGGAGACGGTAAGCGACCTCTTCAGCCAGGATAAAATCCGGGGGACAACCCACCTTTACATCGGAGAAGAAGCGGTGGCAGTGGGGGCATGTTACGCTATTCGCCCTGATGACTACATCACCTCAACCCATCGAGGTCACGGCCACTGCATCGCCAAGGGAGCGCGCCTTGACCGGATGATGGCCGAGCTCTACGGGAAAATCGACGGGTACTGCAAGGGAAAGGGCGGATCGCTCCACATTGCCGACCTTACGGCCGGGAATCTTGGCGCCAACGGTATTGTGGGCGGAGGTATTCCCATTGCGGTGGGATCAGGGCTTACGGCAAAGTACAAGAACACTGGAAAGGTCACGGTATGCTTTTTTGGCGATGGAGCGGCCAACACCGGGGCATTCCATGAAGCGCTGAACCTTGCCGCCGTGTGGAAACTCCCGGTGGTCTTCGTCTGCGAGAACAACCTCTACGCCATGTCCATGCCGGTGCGAGAGGCCTTCCCCATCCAGGACATTGCCGAAAGAGCCCAGGCCTATGGGATGCCTGGAGTAGTGGTGGATGGGATGGATGTTCTCGCGGTGAAGGAAGCAGTGGAGCAGGCCGCTGAACGGGCCCGCCGGGGTGAGGGACCAACGCTCATTGAGTGTAAGACCTACCGGTACCTGGGGCACTCAAAAAACGACCCCCGGGCGTACCGGACGCGGGAGGAGGAGCAGGAATGGAAGGCGAAAGACCCCATTAAGCGCTACCGGAAATGGCTCTTAGAGCAGGGTGTGGCTGAGGAAGAGGAGCTCAAGACGATTGAAGACGAGGTAGAACGGGAGATTGAAGAGGCCATAGCCTTTGCTGAACAGAGTCCCTATCCTCCCCTTGAGGAAATCACAAAGGACGTCTACGTTGAGGAGGATTTTGCCGAGCTTGAACGGAAGAAGGGGACAAAGGTCGTCCGGAGCATCAAGGAGTACGATCCCGGGACGATGCGCATCATCACCTACCGGGATGCGTTAAACGAAGCCCTGCGGGAGGAGATGCGCCGGGACGAAAATGTCGTGCTCATTGGGGAAGACATTGGCCTTTACGGTGGGGCCTATGGGGTCACCCGGGGCCTGTGGCAGGAGTTTGGAGGAGAACGGGTTCGCAACACCCCTATCTCTGAGGCGGCCATTGTGGGGTGCTGTGTCGGTGCGGCCATGACCGGGCTGCGTCCTGTGGGCGAAATCATGTACATTGACTTCATGACGCTCTGCATGGACCAGCTGGTGAACCAGGGAGCCAAAATTCGCTACATGTTTGGGGGGAAGGCCAGGGTTCCCATGGTTATCCGCACGGAAGGGGGATGTGGTCGTTCCTCTGGTGCCCAGCATGCCCAAAGCCTCGAAGCCTGGTTCATCCACGTCCCGGGGCTCAAGGTCGTCATGCCCGGGACACCCTTTGACGCCAAGGGGCTTTTGAAGGCGGCAATCCGGGAAGACAATCCCATCCTCTTCATCGAACACAAAATGCTCTACAACACCAAGGGTCCGGTACCAGAGGAGGAGTACATCATCCCCATTGGGGTTGCTGATGTGAAGAGAGAAGGGAAGGATGTCACCATCGTTGCCTACTCCCGGATGCTCCTTGTGGCCCTGGAGGCGGCAGAAGTCCTGGCAAAAGAAGGCATTGAGGCTGAGGTTGTGGACCCCAGGACGCTTTTGCCGCTTGATATTGAGACCATCTGTCAGTCGGTTCGCAAGACCAACCGGGTGATCATCGTGTACGAGGGGTGTAAAACCGGCGGAGCGGGGGCAGAGATTGCCGCCCAGATCATGGAGCATGCCTTCGACTACCTGGATGCCCCCATTGTTCGCCTTGGAGCGGCTGATGCTCCCGTTCCCTGCAGCCGTTATCTTGAGGACAATTCTATCCCGAGGGTAGAAGACGTGGTAAAAGCAGCACGCACGCTCTGTGGCAGGTAGCCATGGAACGCTGGACAGCACTTCGGCTCTCATTCATCGTTGGAGTGGCGTTCTTTTTCCTGGCTGTGTCTATGCTCATCACCGGGGCAGTACTCCCCAAATGGATGGCCATTTTCCATCTTTCCGGGGCAAGAGCAGGGCGTCTCTTCGCCCTGTACTACTTTCCTTACGTGGTGACGACGTTTGTGAGTGGTGCGCTCTGTGACTTTTTCGGGAAAAAACCCGTGCTTGTGGCTAGCCAGGCGTTTCTTGCTCTGGGGTTTTTCGTGGTGAGCCTTGCGGATCAGTTCACCACCATTGAGTGGGGGATATTCCTCGCCGGTATTGGTGGGGGGTTCTGCGAGGCTCCCCTCACCGGACTTCTCTCCCGGGTCTTCCCCGGGCGGGAAGGGTATGCCCTGAATCTCAGCCAGATTTCCTTTGGCCTTGGGGCTGCCTCTGGGCCATACCTTGCGGGTTTTCTCCTTGAGCGGGAGCTGAGCTGGAGGGTACTCTATTTCGTCCCGGGGGCGTTCTCGGTGCTCCTCTTTGCCCTCCTTTTGCGGGAACGGGAGCTCTTTGCTGGGGAGAACAACGAGGGCTTTTCCCTGAAACGTCTTCGGGTTTTCAGGGAATGGAGGGCCCTGCTTTTTGCCAGTTTCCTGGCCATCTTCCTGTACGTCGGGGCAGAAATCGGCACCTCAGCCTGGGTGAGCACCTATTTTGTTCGGGAACTCCAGAGAGGCTTTTCCCTTGCGGGAGCGGCCATGGGGATATTTTGGGGGATGATTACCGTAGGAAGGCTTGTCTTTGGCCTTCTGGCCCGAAAGACGAGTTACCTTGTACTGCTTCGCTTTTTAATTCTTCTGAGCTTCTTCGCCCTTCTCCTCTTCAACCTCACCCGGAACGTTTCCATTGCCCTTCTTGCTCTTCTTGTTCTTGGACTTGGATTCTCTGCGGTGTGGCCGCTCATTGTGGCCTGGGTGGCGCAGCACGTCAACACCTTTCAGGCCACGGCCATTGGGCTCACAGTTGCCGCAGGGGGGCTTGGAGCACTCTTTTTCCCCTGGTCCATGGGGATTCTTGCAGACCGCATTGGCCTTCGTTTCGTTTTTCTGGTGGCCCTGGTGCTCGTTGCCGGGCTTTTCGGTGTGACTCAGAGTCGTTTCTTCAGGGAGGGAAAGGCATAGTGGCGCTCCTTGGGATTGACGTAGGGACAAGCGGATGCAAGGTCGTGGCCTTTCGGGAAAACGGTGAAGTCCTGAGTTCCTCAGGGAAAGAGTACCCTTTCATCACACCTCGGCCCGGATGGTTAGAGATTGACCCTGAGAAAATCTGGGAAGCAGTGTGCACTGCCTTGGGCGAGGTGGGCAGAGACCTCAGAGAGCCCATCAGCGCCCTGGCGGTCACCTCCCACGGGGAAACCCTGATCCCTCTGGGGCGGGATGGGCGGCCTCTGACTTTTGCCATTGCCAATTTCGATGTCCGGGCCAACAGATACGTGGCATTCTTTCGAGAACGCTTCGATCCTTTCCATCTTTTCTCAGTGACCGGAATGCCCCTTCATGGGATGTACACGGTGAATAAGATTCTCTGGCTTCGGGATCACGAACCGGAGATCTTTGAACGTACCTGGAAGTTCTCGTGCGTTGAGGACTTTATCGTCTTCCGCCTCACGGGAGAGGAGCCGGCGATGGACTACTCCTTAGCCTCCCGGACCATGATGTTCGATGTCCGGAGAAAAGCCTGGGCCTGGGAAATCCTTGAAGCAGTGGGGATTTCTAAAGAACGGCTCCCCCGGGTTCTCCCTTCGGGAACCCCTGTCGGCTCCCTGCGGGAAGATCTCGCGAGGGACTTTGGCCTCCGGGGAAAAATCCTTGTGGCCACCGGGGGTCACGACCAGCCCTGTGGGGTTTTGGGGTGTGGCGTGAGTTCTCCCGGAGAAGCTATGTACGGCATTGGGACCTCAGAGTGCGTGGCCCTCAACATTGGTCCTTCGCCCTTCCTCACGAAGGAGATGATGGAGAACGGGTTCTGCTGCTATCCCCACGTCACAGAGGGAGACTACATCACCCTGGCGTACATCGCCTCAGGGGGGTCTCTCGTGCGGTGGTTCCGTGACGCCATAGCGCCTGACAAAAAACAGGAAGCCCGGGAACTCGGGAAAGACCCTTATCGGGTGCTCTTTGAGCACCTTCCAGAGGGTCCAGTGCCGCTTTTTGTGCTCCCTCATTTTGCCGGTTCGGGAACTCCCTACCTTGACGAGCACTCCCGGGGGGCCATTGTGGGGTTGACTCTCGCGGCCTCTCGCTGGGAAATCTTTCGGGCCATCCTTGAGAGCCTCACCTATGAGATGAAGGTGAACCTGGATCTTTTTGAGGCTTTTGGATTACCCATTGTAGACCTGCGGGCTGTTGGCGGAGGTGCTCGTTCCCTTGAGTGGCTCAGAATGAAGGCAGACATTCTGGGGAAAACACTGCTTCTTCCGGAAACGGAGGAAGCCGTGGCGCTGGGAACGGCAATCCTTGCGGGGAAGGCAGCGGGAATCTTTGCGCACGCCCGGGAGGGTATTGCGGCGATGGTGCGTTTCCGGGGGAAGGTCGAGCCTTCTTTAGAACGGCACGAAACTTACGGGCGGTACTACAGTGTGTATCAAAAGGTGTACAATGGTCTCAAAGAGGTGCACGAACTCCTGAGTATGCTCCAGGGAGAGGAGGAGAGCCGTGAAGAGTAAGGGTTTTGCCACAGGAATCTGGGTTTTTGGGGCGTGTCCGGATCGGTTCTGCCCACGAGGGTACAAGGAGGATGTTCCCCTTGAAAAGGCCCTTGACGCCATTGCTTCTGTTCCGGACCTCAAAGGAGTGATGATGCACTACCCAGGCCCCATCAACGAGGACACGGCGGAAAAGGTGAAAAGGGAGCTCGATGCCCGGGGACTTGCCCTGGCGTCCTGCGATGTCGACCTTTTCGGGGACCCGGTATTCGCCCTGGGGAGCCTGATGTCGGAGAGGGAAGGCGTGCGCCGGCGGGCCATTGAGCTTGCCAAGAGGGCGATGGACATGGCCGAGTATTTCGGGGCGGAGGTGATGAACCTCTGGCCGGGGCAGGATGGCTTTGACTACCCCTTCCAGATTGACTACCGGGCACAGTGGGACCTTCTCATCGAAGCCCTTCGGGAAATTGCCAGCCACAATCCCCGTGTGAAGCTGAGTTTAGAGTACAAACTCCGGGAGCCCCGGACCCACTCGACCATCTCGAACGCCGGTGTGGCGCTTTTCTTAGCCCGGGAGGTGAACCTCCCGAACGTCGGGGTGACCATTGACCTCGGGCACTCCTATAACTGCAAGGAGTCTCCAGGAAACGTTGTGGCGTTGCTTGACCGCTTCGGGAAGCTCTTTGCCCTGCACCTCAACGACAACTTCCGGGACTGGGATGACGATTTAGCCGTGGGAACGGTGCACTTCTTCGAAAACCTCGAATTCCTCTACTACCTCTACCACTCGAATTACGAAGGCTGGCTCGGCCTTGATATCTTCCCCTACCGGGAGGATGGAAAAGTGGCGTGCCAGGTGAGCATCGAGAACATCACCATGATGCTTTCGATGGTGGAGAAAATCGACGTAGCTACTCTTCGGGCCTACCAGAAAGAGGCCGACGCCTTAGGAGCTTTCCGATACATCCGGAGTTTGCTCTGAAGAGGTGACGCCCGTGAGTTACCTTGGAATTGACGTGGGCACCACGGGATGCAAGGTCATCGCCTTTGATGAGGAGGGGAACGTCAGGGCCTGGGCCTATGAGGAATATCCCCTCCATCATCCCCGGAATGGGTGGAGTGAACTCGATGCTGAAGAAGTCTTTGGGAAGGTCGTGCGCTGCCTCCGAAAAGTCGCCGAGGGCATCCGTCACGACCCTCCGGTGAGCATCGGCATCTCCTCCCAGGGAGAGGCAGTGGTTCCGGTTGACGCCGAGGGTCGGCCTCTTGCCCGAAGCATTGTCACCTTCGATACGCGGGGAGACGAGTTCGTTTCTCTCTTCCGGGAAAAACTTGGAGAAGAGCGATTTTTCGCCATCACCGGGATGCCTCTCTCGGGCATCGGGACGGTGAACAAAATCCTCTGGTGGAAGAAGTACGCTCCCGAGGTCTTCAAGAATGCCCGGTATTTCCTGTGCTTTGAGGATTTCCTCGTCTTCCGCTTTGGGCTCCCTCCGGCCATAAGTTTTCCCCTTGCCTCCCGGACGATGATGTTCCATGTGGAGCGGGGGGAATGGTCTTCAGAAATCCTCGACCTTGCAGGGATTCCTCCTGAGCGCCTGGCTCAACCTTACCCTTCGGGAACCCCCCTTGGGGAGGTCCCGGAGAAATTCGCCGCAGCATTCGGATGGGGAAAAGGGATTGTGGTGGCTGCAGGAGGTCATGACCAGCCCTGTGGAGCCTTGGGAGCGGGTGTCATCCAGCCGGGGCTTGCTATGGACGCCACGGGAACGGTAGAGTGCATTGCCCCGGCAATTCCCCATTTCGTCGGGGGGGAGGCCATGTGGCGGAACAACCTCTGCTGTTACCACCATGCCTTTCCGGGGCTTTACACGACTTTGGTGTACAATTTCACCGGAGGGGTGCTCCTGCGCTGGTTTCGGGACCAGTTTGGGGAAAAGGAAAAGGAGGTTGCCGCTTGCCTTAAGAAGGACCCTTACGAAGTGCTCCTTGAGGGGCTTCCTGAAAACCCCACGAGCCTCTGGGTTTTGCCCCACTTCACCATGACGGGGACACCGTACTTTGACACCCGCTCGGCAGGGATGGTGGTGGGACTCACCCTCAATACTACAAAGAAAGAGTTCATCAAAGCCCTCCTTGAGGGTGTGAGTTACGAGATGAAATTGAATCTCGAGCTTCTTCGGAATGCCGGGATTCCCGTGGAACGGCTCCGGGCGATTGGCGGAGGCGCAAAGAGCCCGGTATGGCTCAGGATCAAGGCCGATATCTACGGGGTGCCGGTTGAAACCCTTTCAGTTTCGGAAGCGGCCTGTTTCGGCGCCGCGCTCCTTGGGCGAAAGGCAAAGGAGGACATTCGAGATTTCGGGGCTCTGGTGTGTGACCTTGTTCGGGTTCGGGAGGTGTATGAGCCAGATCCGGAGAGGGCGAAAATCTATGAGGAACGCTTTGCCGTGTACCGGCGCTTGTACCCTGCGCTGAAAACCGTTATCCTTCAGGAGGGCGGAATGCCATGAAAGCCGCAGTCTTTCTCGGTCCAGGGAATATCGAGGTTCGGGAAGTTCCTGAACCCGAGGCCGGTCCGGGAGAAGTGGTCATCCGGGTTGGGGCCTGCGCCATTTGTGGAACCGATGTTCGCATCTTCCAGTTCGGTCACCACCACGTGAAACCGCCACAGATCACGGGGCACGAGATTGCTGGGGAAATTGTGGCTGTGGGCGAGGGCGTTGAGGGGTACCGGGTGGGGGACAAGGTTGCGGTTATCACTGTAATTTCCTGCGGGCGGTGCCGGTACTGCCGCCGGGGTCTGCAGAACCTCTGCCCGGAACAGAAGTACATCGGGTACCATTACCCTGGAGGATTTGCAGAGTTCATGAAAATGCCCCGGGAAGGGGTAGTGCGGGGGAATCTCCTGGTCCTCCCGGAGGATATGGACCTCCTTGAGGCCAGCCTCATTGAGCCCCTTTCCTGCGTCATCAACGGCCAGTCGTATCTCCACATTGGCCTTGGGGAGACCGTGCTCGTCATTGGTGCGGGTCCTATCGGGTGCATGCATGTTGCCATGGCGAAGAACCACGGTGCGGGGAAGATTCTCCTTGCCGATATTTCCGATGAGCGGCTGGAGCTTGCGCGGAGAGTTGGAGCCGACGTCTATATCAATCCCCAGAGGGAGAACCTGAGGGAACGGGTCCTTGAGCTCACCGGTGGGTTAGGGGCCGACGTGGTCATTGTGGCAGCTTCGTCAGGAAGTGCCCAGGAGGAAGCTCTGGAGCTCGTTGCCCCCCAGGGGAGGATCAGCCTCTTTGGGGGTTTGCCAAAGGAGAAACCCACCATCACCTTCAATAGCAACATCGTCCACTACAAGGAAATCGGGGTTTTTGGCGTCTTCGCCTCTCACGCCTCCCAGTACGAGGAGGCAGCGCGGCTCATCTATGCAAAGAGGGTCCCGGCACGGGACCTCATCACCCATGTGCTGCCCCTTGAGGACATTGTGAGAGGCATTGAGCTTGTGCAAAGCGGGAAGGCCTTAAAGGCCGTGATTTCCTTTGTGAGGTGAGGAGTGTGCATCCGCAGCCGTTACAGGACAAAATCGCCATTGTGACCGGTGCGGCGTCAGGGATAGGGAAGGGCATTGCCATACGCTTTGCCCAGGAAGGGGCCCATGTGGCGTGCTGCGACGTGAACTTTGAAGGGGCAGAGAAAACGGCTCAGGAAATCGAAGCACTGGGCCGGGAATCCATGGCCATCAAGGTGGACGTCACAAAAAGCAACGAGGTTGCCGAAATGGCCCGCCGGGTGTACGAGCGGTGGGGAAGAATCGACATCCTGGTGAATTCCGCAGGCATTATCCGGGCCCACTTCATCACCGACGTTCCCGAAGAGGTCTGGGATGCCATTATCAACGTGAACCTCAAGGGGACGTTTCTCTGTATCCGGGAAGTGGCCAAGTACATGGTACAGCAGAAAAGCGGGAAAATTATCAACATCAGCTCGAAGTCAGGGAAGCGTGGTGGGCTCTGGCTTGCCGCCTATTCGGCATCGAAGTTCGGGGTAATCGGTCTCACCCAGAGCGCGGCCATGGACCTTGCCCCCTTCAAGATCAATGTGAATGCCATTTGTCCGGGAAACGTCTTCGCCACGCCCATGTGGGACCTCCTTGATAAAGAGTATTCGAAAAAGCTCGGTGTTCCTCCGGAGCAGGTGCGGAAAATCTACATTGAAAAGGTCCCGCTGGGGCGAGAGTGCACCATTGAGGATGTGGCCAACGTTGCCGTGTTCCTGGCCTCTTCCTACTCCGACTACATGACCGGGCAGGCTATCAATGTTACTGGTGGACAGGAAGTGCACTGAATGCGGCGCGTTGGCCTTGTGGTGAATCCGGTGGCGGGGAAGGACATCCGCCGGCTGGTGGCGTGGGGGTCTGTTTTTGGCAATCGAGAGAAAATCACCGCTTTGATCCGGTTCCTTCAGGGATTCCTGGGGGTCACTCGGGAGTCTTTTTGCTTCGTCTACATGCCTGACCCTTATGAACTTGTGGAGGTGGCCCGGAGAGAGGCGACGTTTCCTCCGAGGATTTGTTTTGAGAAGGCCCCCACACCGGCCTTTGGGGATGCTACAGATACCCTGCGTTTCACCGAGTGGGCCGTGCAGGAAGGGAGAGTGGAAGCACTTGTTGTGTTTGGTGGTGATGGCACGAACCGGGTGGTGGCCAAAAAAAGCGGAAGTACCCCCCTTTTCTCTCTCTCCTGTGGGACGAATAACGTCTTTGCCGACACCCTGGAACCCACCCTGGGGGGAATGGCCTTGGGATTTTTCCTCGAAGGGGCGGTGCCGAAGACAGAGGTTCTCTCAAGGTCCAAGGTGCTCCGCTGTTTCTCAGGAACCCGGGAGGATATCGCCCTGGTGGACGTGGTTTTTGTGGAAAAAGACGTCCTGGGGACCCGGGCGGTATGGGAACCGGAAACGGTTCGCTTCGTCGCCGTTACGCAGAGCAGTCCCGCAAATATCGGTCTCAGTGCCGTCATCGGGAGAATGGTGAGCATCTCCCCGAAAGAGCGCCGGGGTGCCTTCGCCTGGGTTGGACAGGGTGGCCAGCGAATACCCGTTCCTCTGGCTCCCGGGCTTGTCCGGGAAGTGGGGGTGGAGGAGTTTGGTTTCCTTCTCCCTGGGGAACCGCTGAAACTCCCTCAGGGGAAGGGAGCGCTTGCCCTTGATGGGGAACGGGAGATCCTTGTGCATCCCCATGAAGCGTGGTGGATTTGCCTTGAGGATCAGGGTCCGGTGAAGGCGGACCTTCGACGGATTCTTGAGCTCACACAGGGAAGGAGTGGGGAACATGGCCAGAGAGGTCATCATGCCCAAACTCGGCCTGACGATGGAAGAAGGGGTCATCAATAAGTGGTTTGTGCGGGAAGGCGAGCGGGTGGAGAAGGGGGACCCCCTCTTCGAGGTGGCGACCGACAAGGTGAACATGGAGGTGGAATCTCCTGCTTCAGGAGTGGTCCTTAAAATCCTCTATCCTGAAGGGGCTACCGTTCCCATCACGGAGGTTGTTGCCTATATCGGGGAAGAGGGGGAAGAGGTTCCTGTTCCCGGGAAAAAGGCCCCAGGAGAGCAGCCAGAGGCTGGAGAGCGCGTTGCTGGGGAACAGGTGATGACTCAGAAGACAGAAACAGGAACAGAGACGGCAAAGGAGCGCATCAAAGCCTCACCGCTTGCTCGAAAACTCGCTCAGGAATACGGCATCGACCTTGCAACCATCACCGGTACGGGTCCTGGGGGTCGTATCGTCAAAGAAGACGTTGAGCGGGCAAAGAGAGCACTTGAGGAGGCGAAAAAGCAGGAAATCCCCGTGGTGGAAGAGGCACCGGTGACTGAAGAGGTAAAGGGGAAAGTCGTTCCTCTTTCCCGGATGCGCCAGATCATTGCCCAGCGCATGGTTGAGAGCGCGAGGACGAAGCCCCACTTTTTCGTCTTCCAGGAAATCCTTGCCGAGGAACTCGTGAAGATGCGGGAACGCCTGCTGCCTCTGGTGGAGAAGGAAACTGGTCTCCGGGTCTCGTACACCGATATCCTCGTCAAGGTTGTCGCTAAAGCCCTGGAACGTTATCCGCTGCTTTACGCTTCCTTCACGGAGGAGGGAATCGTTTTCCACGAGCATGTCAACATCGGTGTTGCTGTGGCTTTAGAAGACGGGCTCATCGTTCCCGTGGTGAAGGAAGTGGAGCGGAAGAGCATCGCCCAGATCACCCGGGAGCTCCACGACCTTGTGGAACGGGCGAAAGCTGGCAAGCTCACTCCGGAGGAGATTTCCGGGGGAACCTTCACCATTTCGAACCTGGGGATGTTCGGTGTTGACGCCTTTACGGCCATCATCAACCCTCCGGAGTCGGCCATTCTGGCCTGTGGGGCCATTAAGAAGAAGCCGGTCTTCGACGGGAAGGACATCGTTCCCCTTGCGGTCATGGAGCTTGTCCTCTCCTGCGACCACCGTATCGTCGATGGTGCCGTTGCCGCCCAGTTCATGCAGTTTCTGAAAACCCTTCTGGAAGAACCCTTTGCCCTGCTCCTTTGAGGTTTCCAGGGTCAGGGTAAGGATTGCCGTTTTTCGGTCTGTCCTTGCCCTGCCCTTGTGGACTGTTTGTGGTCTGGCGAATCGCCTGAGCTTCCGGGATGCCTGGAGAATGCCAGTTGTTGAGGTGTTCTTGTGGGAGCTTCTTGGAAGTTCTTGCAGACCTTCCTCCAGGAAGTTAAGATATTCCTGGAATTCTGGCGGGGAGGTCAACTCATGAAGACTCTCGAAGAGAAAATCCGGGAACTCCCTCCTGAGCTCCGTCAGGAGGTGGAGGATTTCGTGGAGTTCCTCTTAGAGAGGAAGATGAAAAAGGCAAAGGAGCTTCCAAAGCTCCGTTTCAGGGGTGCCTTAAAGGAGCTGGGCTTGCAGTCTACTTCTGTGGAACTGCAACACGAAATCCTGAAGTGGTGGCAAGACGGTGTATCTCGTTGACACGAACGTTATTCTCGAGGTCCTTTTAGAGCGAGAACAGGCGGATGAAGCCGAAAGGTTTCTGTGCCAGATGCCTCGGGGCAGTCTCTTCGTTTCAGAGTTCAGTTTGTACTCTCTTGGAGTCTTTCTCTTTCGCCAGGGGAAGCATGAGGTGTTCCTCAAGCTCGTTGAGGATCTCTTTGAGTCCCTGGCGATTTGCCTTGTCCGATTGACTCCCCAGGATGTCCCTGCTTTGATTTCGGCAGCTCAGCGCTACCACCTCGACTTCGACGACGCCTACCAGTACACCGTGGCCGAAAAGCACGACCTCACCATCGTGAGCTTCGACCACGACTTTGACCAAACCGAACGGGGGAGGAAGACTCCGAAAGAGGTTCTGAGAGCGTCAGAAGCTTAGTGTCTTTCTCGATTGAATGATGGGAGGTCAGTCCATGAAGACTCTCGAAGAGAAAATCCGGGAACTCCCTCCTGAGCTCCGTCAGGAGGTGGAGGATTTCGTGGAGTTCCTCTGGGAGAAGAGAATGCGAAGGGTCTGGGGCGGGAAGAAACTCCGGCAGGATTGGGCTGGAGCGCTCTCGGAATACCGAAAGCAGTATACCTCCCTTGAGTTGCAAAAAAAAGCCCTTGAGTGGCGGGAAAACTGATGTTTCTTGTGGACACCAACGTGTGGCTGGAGCGGCTCCTGAACCGGGAAAGGTCTGAGGAGGTGGGGCGTTTCCTGGCGGAAGTTCCATCTTCCCGGCTTTTCCTCACCGATTTTACCCTGCATTCTCTTGGTGTGATCCTCACCCGCTTGAAGAAACCGGAGGCTTTTCTCCTTTTCATTCGGGACCTCTTCGTCGAAGGGGAGGTGGGGCTACTTGGCCTCAGACCCCAGGAAATGGAACACATTATTGTAACCATGGAACGCTATCACCTCGACTTCGACGACGCCTACCAGTACACCGTGGCCGAAAAGCACGACCTCACCATCGTGAGCTTCGACCACGACTTTGACCAAACCGAACGGGGGAGGAAGACTCCCGGGGAAGTGCTGCAATCTTGACTTTTGTGGTTTTTCTGCTATACTGCGCCCAAAAAGGCGAGGATGCCGAAGCAAGGGTGCCTGAGTGAACAGGCACCTCTTTTTTTGGAGGTGAAAGGGGTGCTCCGCCTTTCCGAGGAGGATGTACTGGCGTCGATTTGTCAGGAACTGGAACGAATGCTCTCTGGAGACCTTGTGCGACCAGTCCCCATGAAGGATGCAGAAGTTTTTACACTTCTTGAGCGGCTTCAAGGAGTGCTTTTGGGGTTTGAGACGGGACTTGAGGTTACTACTGCACAGGTAGCTTCGGTTGCCGAGGAAATGGGGACCGTCGTGAGTCAGATTGCCCGGCTTAAAGGAAACGCAGTGTCTTCGCTGAGTGCGATTACGTTTCCGCAATCACTCGCTGGCTCTGCGTAACGATAGCCTTCCTATCCTCAGTGACACGGGGCAACCGGTTGGGGTTCTCGGGGCCGACCTGAGCACCCGGGAATATCCTTGAGGAGGGATGACATCCTTGAGGATTCTCGTGATACAGCATGTGGCCATTGAGGACCTGGGTCTTCTCGGAGCAGCTTTTCAACAGCGAGGTTTTGAGGTAGACATCCGCCTCATGGAAGATCCACAGGTCTTTCTGTCCCCTTCGGTGAAGCCCTATGGAGCCCTGGTGATTCTTGGGGGTCCCATGGGTGCTTACGAGGAAGACCGTTATCCCTACCTTTTTCAGGTGGAGCGCCTTATTCGGGAGGCCTATCACGCAGGCCTCCCCACACTGGGCGTATGTCTTGGGGGACAGCTCATTGCCCGGGCCTTCGGGGCGTGGGTTGGCCCCAGTATGGTGAAGGAAATTGGCTGGTATCGAATACGGCTTACGGAAGAAGGGAAATCGTCTCCTCTTTTTGCCGGGCTTCCGGATGACTTCTTTGTCTTTCAGTGGCATGGGGATACCTTTGCCCTTCCTAAAGGGGCGGTGCTTCTTGCTTCCGGTGATTCCTGCAGGAATCAGGCCTTCGTGTATGGCGAGAGGATTTTTGCCCTTCAGTTTCACCTTGAGGTCACAGAAGCCATGGTGGCTCTCTGGAGTGAGGTGTATCGCGAGGAACTTTTGCGCTTTGGGGGAGCGGCGTTTCCTGAAAGGCTCCGGGAGGAAACGAAAAGGCGTTTTGAGGAGGATAGAGACATCCGCAGGAGATTCCTGGAGAATCTCTGCTGGGTGATTGCAGGGGGGTCGAGAGGTTGCGGATTGCTCTCTGGCAAATGAATCCCACTGTTGGTGATGTTCGGGGGAACGCCGAGAAGATCCTTCAGGGAATTTCGTGGGCTAGAGCTCAAAGAGCAGATCTTGTGGTCTTTCCAGAGCTTTCTCTTGTGGGGTATCCACCCCGGGATCTCCTCTTCCGGGAGGAGATGCTCCGGGCGGTGGAGGAGGTGCTTGAAGAGGAGATTCGCCCCGCTTCCCAGGGTATAGGAGTGCTTCTCGGCGCCCCGGTGAGGGAAGAGGGGAAGCTCTACAACTCGGCTTTGCTCTTCTTTGCGGGGAAGCTCTGCGCTCGGCAGGACAAGACGCTCCTTCCCAACTACGACATTTTCGATGAGGTGCGGTATTTTCGGTCGGCAAAGGAACGAAAGGTTGTGACTTTCTTTGGAGAAAGGCTTGGTCTTACCATCTGTGAGGATATATGGAACGACAAGGATTTCTGGTCAAGACCAAGATATGACCTTGATCCTCTGGAAGATCTCTTCACCCAGGGAGCCACACTTTTGGTGAATATATCGGCTTCTCCCTATCACTTTGGGAAGAAGCGCCTGCGTGCCAGTATGCTCTCCCACATTGCCCAGAAGTACACCTGTCCCCTGGTCTACGTGAATCAGGTGGGAGGCAATGACGAACTCGTTTTCGACGGATCCAGCCTTGTCCTCGATGCTGCCGGCGGCATTGTCTGGGAGGGAAAGTCCTTTGCCGAAGACTGTACCGTCATCGATACGGAAGGCTCTCTCCAAGCGAAAAACCCTTCCCAGGTTTGTGAGGGTATCGAAGAAGTGTACCAGGCGCTCCTCCTTGGCATCCGCGATTACTTCCGAAAAACAGGCTTCAAGAAAGCCCTGGTGGGGTTAAGCGGTGGCATTGATTCTTCGGTTGTTGCGGCTTTGGCGACATTTGCCCTGGGAGCAGAAAACGTCACGGGTGTGGGCATGCCCTCTTTCTACTCTTCAAAGGAGAGCCTGGAAGACGCCCAGGCACTTGCAGAACATTTGGGCATCGAATTTCGCGTCATTCCTATTGGAGAGATTTTCTCTGCCTATCTTCGTGTGCTCAATCCCTCTGGCACGCCCTTGGTGGATCTTGCTGAGGAGAACCTGCAGGCTCGAATTCGAGGGAGTATCCTCATGTTCATCTCCAACCGGGAGGGGTATCTCGTGCTCAGTACCGGGAACAAGTCCGAGCTCGCTATGGGTTACTGCACGTTGTACGGGGACATGTCTGGAGGGTTAGATGTTTTAGCCGATGTTCCTAAGACTACGGTGTACGAGCTGGCCCGGTACATCAACCGGGAAAGAGAGATTATCCCTCGGCGGGTACTGGTGAAAGCTCCATCGGCTGAGCTTCGTCCTCACCAGCGTGACGAGGATGTCCTCCCTCCTTATGGCGTGCTCGATCCCATCTTGAAGGCCTACATCGAGGACAACCTCTCCCCTGAGGACATCGCGGCTCTGGGTTTTGACGAAGTGGTCGTCAAGGAGGTCATAAGGCGGGTGGACCAGGCTGAGTACAAGAGACGCCAGGCGGCCCCGGGTCTTCGAGTCACCACCAAGGCCTTTGGGGTGGGGCGGAGAATGCCTATTGCCTGGAAAAAGGGATGGGAATGAGCTTGGTGCCATGAATTGTGGGGGTTCCAACAGAGGGCTCCGGAAAGACCCCACCTTGGAGAGAACCTGTTGTCAGCGTTAGAACCCTTCCCCTCATCCTGGCTTTTTCCGGGTGTTCCGCCGTTTCCAGAAAAAAGGGCCGAAGGCGAACCTTCGGCCCCGTGAATGGCTTTGGAGAATACTCAAAGGGCGACTTCCTTCCGTTCTCCGGTGCGGATTCGGACTGCATCGGCAATCGGGCAGGCAAAGATTTTCCCGTCTCCTATTTCACCTGTGCGGGCGGCGGTGATAATGGTTTCCACCACTCGTTCATAGTCCTCGTCCCGGATGACCACCTCGAGCTTGATCTTGGGCAGAAAGGGAATCTCGTACTTTCTTCCTCGAAATTGTTCCACAAGTCCTTTCTGAGATCCTCGGCCTTCCACCGGGTACATGGTCACCGCCGGATATCCGCACCGCTCGAGGGCGGCCACGACCTCCATCACCTTCTCTTCCCGAACAACTATTTCCAGCTTCAGCATGTTCATCCCTCCTCATGAACCCACAAACATGCGATGAGTGGTGAACTCAGGATACGCCGGGGTTCCATGCTCGTACAGATCAAGCCCCCGGAGTTCCTCTTCTGGGAGGACCCGAATGCCAAAGGAGAGGTCCATGACTTTGAAGAGCATGTATCCCAGACCGAAGCTCCAGGCTGCCACTGTGCCTATTCCTATAAGCTGGGCAACGAGCTGTCCTGTGCCGCCTCCATAGAGAAGCCCAGTAACATAAGGTGGTTCAAGAGAGTACAGACCGTAAGTCCCATCAGCAAAAAGCCCCACACTCAAAAGCCCCCACAAACCGTTGATACCGTGGACGCTCACCGCTCCTACAGGGTCGTCTATGCCTCGGGATTCAAGGAATTCCACCCCTCCCACCACAAGGAGTCCTGCGATAGCTCCGATGACCACTGCTGCCCAGGCTTCAATCCAGGCACAGGGGGCGGTTACAGCCACGAGCCCTCCCAGGGTGCCATTGAGGGTCATGCCGAGATCCCATTTACGGGTTTTGGCGTATACGAGAAGAAGCGTGGTCAGAGCTCCGGAGGCAGCGGCGAGGTTAGTGTTCACGGCTACTACAGCGATACGGAGGTGATGAGCGCTGAGAGTGCTTCCAGGGTTGAAGCCAAACCAACCAAACCAGAGAATGAAGGTTCCCAGCGCTGCCAAGGCAAGGTTGTGTCCAGGAATGGCACGGGGCTTTCCGTCTTTCCCATACTTTCCAAAGCGTGGCCCAAGGACCATGGCTCCGGCAAGACCCACAAGCCCTCCTACTGCATGGACCACTCCGGATCCGGCGAAGTCCACATGACCCACACCAAAGGGGAGTTTCGATAGCCACCCTCCACCCCATACCCAGTGAGCGTATACGGGGTAGATGAAGAGGCTCACAAAAAGGGTATACACAAGGTACGCTGAGAATTTCAGTCGTTCTGCTACTGCTCCAGAGACGATGGTTGCTGCTGTTCCACAAAAGACAAGCTGCCAGAAAAAGTCAAGGTAAGTTCCCACGTCGTAGGACGCTCCAAGGAGGAACCAGTGACCAGAACCGATGAATCCCCCGATGTCTTTTCCTTTTAGGAATCCATACCCCACGGCGAAAAACACAAGTGTAGCCACTACAAAGTCAATGAGATTCTTGCTCAGAAGATTTGTGGTGTTTTTGGAGCGGCAAAACCCTGCTTCCACCATGGCAAACCCGGCCTGCATGAAAAAGACCAGAAATCCACACACTAGGACCCACACGTAGTCGGTGGGGAGCCCAGGTTGCGCACTAAGAGTTTCCGTTCCCTTTGGATCGGAGGCATACGACGGGCTTCCGAAAAGTACCACGATCAGGATACAGAGGAGAAGGGCATACCGCATGTTCACCACCCCTTTTTGAGAATTGGATGGAAAAGAAAAGGCCCCTTTCCAGGGCGTCTTTGCTCCCCAAGAAAGGGGCCTCTTTGCCCAAAGCCTAGGAAAAGGAGAGGGGTCCCTGCCTCCTCGCAGAGACCCCATTGTCCCGGTGATATTTTACTCGAGGGGCTTGGGGAAAGTCAATACCCTGGATAGGTTCACAGAGATCTGCGGTAAGTAAGGGAGACAAAAAGGGGAGAGACCTGTATCCTGACTCAGTGTCGAAAACCCTAAGAGAAGAAAGGCCCTGCACCTACATGAAGAGTAGCACAAAGGGAACAAGGATGCTTCAGGCATATTCTGGAGGTCCTCCGCCTTTTGAGCTTCCCAGAAGGAATGCCATCGGGAAGCTTGCGAGAATCCATGGACTCTCCAAGAAGAGAGAATCCTTGAAGTCCTCGACTTTGCTCAGTCCCTCCTCTTAGCCGTCACCTGCGAAAGATTGAATAGCCCGAAGCCTCCTTTCGGTGGAAGAAAAAGTTCAACCCCAGAAACCTCCAGAACCCGGAAGGAAGGTCCAGAAGACCCAAAAAGGTCCGGAAGCCTCAGTGGGCCTCAGAGCTTGTGGAGGGAATTCAAAGACTCCGGGAGGAATTCCCCTCTTTGGGGAAGGCAAAGCTCACCGTCCTCCTCAGGAAAGAGGGTTTCACTGCTTCTTCCTCCACCGTGGGGAGGATCCTCAAATCTCTCAAGGCCCGGGGTCTTTTGAGAGAGGGAGAGAAACCGAGGAAGGTTTCTGTCACAGGGAATAGAAGGGGACACCAGAGACCCCATGCCCAGAGAAAACCCAAAGACTACGAGGTGGAATCCCCAGGGATCTTGCCGCCATCGACACTCTGGACATCCGTCCCCTCCCTGGAAAGGTGTATAAGCAATTTACCGCCGGAGACCTTGTCTCGAGGTGGGCCTACTCCTCCCTCCATTCCAGGGCTACGGCTAATCTCGCCAGGGTGTTCCTCGAGGAACTCCTCAGGAAGTGCCCCTTTCCAGTGCGGGCTATTCAGGTAGATGGAGGAAGTGAATTCTATGGGGAATTTGAGGAGGCCTGCAAGGAATACGGTATCAAGCTCTTCGTCCTTCCTCCAAGGTCTCCCATATCCGTGGAGTGGTGGAACGGCTCAATCGGACCTTCCGGGAGGAGTTCTGGGCGCACTATGAGGATGAAGTAGATCTTGCAACCATGAGGTTCCACCTTAAAAGGTGGACGGAAGAGGTGTACAATAGGAAAAGACCACACTGGAGCTTGGGATACAGGAGTCCTTGGGAGTACCTGAGGGATACTGGATTTGTTGAGTGTCCCACATGATATGAACCCGTACAACCTATTGACAGCAGTGCATCGTTCTCCGTATAATTAGCTTTGCCGCTGAAGGCAAACTCAGAGAACACCCAGAGCCGGGTGGAAAGCCTGCGATAAGGCGCTTTTGCTCCGAGGGTGGGGCAAAAGCGCCTATTTTTTCTCGAAAGGGGGTTTCTTTTGTGCCCTGTAGCTGCAAAACTCCAGAGGATGTTCTGCGTGTTTGCAAGGAGAATCGGGTGAAATTCATCCGTCTCTGGTTCACCGACGTTTTGGGAAGCCTGAAGAGCTTTGCCATTCCCTTCGAAGAGCTTGAAACCGCGCTCTACGAAGGCATGGGTTTTGACGGGTCCTCCGTCAAGGGTTTTGCCCGTATCGATGAAAGCGACATGGTTGCCCTTCCCGATCCTGCTACTTTTCAGCTCCTCCCCTGGCGTTCTGGGGAAGAGAAAGTGGGCAGGATGTTCTGCGACATCCTGAATCCTGATGGGACCCCCTTTGAGGGGGATCCAAGGTATGTTCTCAAGAGGAACCTGAAAAGGCTTGCCGAGAAGGGCTATACCTTCTACGTTGGACCGGAGCTCGAGTTTTTCTACTTTAAAAGTGATAAGGAGCCCGTTCCCTTGGACAGGGGAGGGTATTTCGACCTCACCACCCTCGATGCAGCCTCAGACCTCAGGCGGGACACCATCCGTACTTTAGAAGAAATGGGCATACGAGTGGAATACAGCCACCACGAGGTAGCGTATTCGCAGCATGAAATCGACCTTCGCTATGCCGATGCCCTCACCATGGCCGATAACGTCATGACCTATCGCATCGTGGTGAAGGAAATTGCCCAGAAATACGGAGTTTACGCCACCTTCATGCCCAAACCCATTATGGGTATCAATGGATCCGGGATGCACACCCATCAGTCACTCTTTCGTGGCGATACCAACGCCTTTTTCGATCCCCATGATCCTTATTTCCTCTCGGATGTGGCCAAGAAGTACATCGCTGGAATTCTGCGCTATGCTCGGGAAATTGCTCTGGTTACCAACCAGTGGGTGAATTCCTACAAGCGTCTTGTGCCGGGATACGAAGCACCGGTGTATATCTGTTGGGCCCGAAGAAACCGTTCCGCCTTGGTCCGGGTGCCGATGTACAAACCAGGAAAGGAGAAGGCGACCCGGATTGAAGTGCGGCATCCTGACCCCGCCTGCAATCCCTACCTTGCCTTTGCGGTGATGCTTGCCGCCGGTATGGCAGGAGTGGAGGGAAACTATGAACTTCCCGAACCAGTTGAAAGAGACGTTTACCACATGAGTCCTGAGGAACGGAAAGCACTGGGCATTGAGTCGCTCCCGGGAAGCCTGAAGGAAGCCATTGATTGTGCCCTGGAGAGCAAACTCCTTAGGGAGACCCTGGGAGAGCACGTATTCACGTACCTTATCGAGAGTAAACTCGTAGAATGGGACGAATACCGTGTGGTTGTGCATCCCTATGAAATAGAACGGTACCTCCCCATTTTATAGGAGGGCGTTATGGAGAGATTATGGCGGGTTCCTTCAGGATGCGCTGTTTTTGGCATCCTTAACCAGGATGGCCGGCGGATTTCAGGAGAAACCGTCATTCGAGCTATGGCGGTGATGCACGAGCGTTCCAACGGGCTTGGAGGAGGGTTCGCCGCTTATGGTATCTATCCTGAGTACTCCGAGCTCTATGCCTTCCACGTGCTGTACGACGATCCCCACCGCCGCCCGGATCTTGAGACATACCTCAAGGAACGCTTTGTCATAGAGAAGGCGGAAATCATCCCTACCCGAAAAACTCGGGCTATTCCAGCATACCCCCTTTTTATCCGGTACTTCCTCCGGCTGCGGGGGACGGAGGGCGATGAAGAGGATGAAGTCGTCCGGGTTGTTATGGACATCAATGCCCACTTCCCCGGGGCTTATGTTATCTCAAGCGGGAAGAACATGGGGATTTTCAAGGGTGTAGGATACCCGGAAGACATTGGCGAGCTCTTTCGCCTTGACGAGTACGAGGGATACTGCTGGATTGCTCATGGGCGCTTTCCTACCAACACCGCCGGCTGGTGGGGAGGTGCCCACCCCTTTGGGTTGCTCTCGTTTTCCGTGGTGCACAACGGGGAGATTTCCTCTTACGGCATCAACCGGAGATACCTCCAGAACTTTGGGTATTGCTGTACGTTGCAAACGGATACCGAGGTCATCGCCTACCTTGTGGACCTCCTGGTGCGGAGACATGGCGTTCCTGTGGAGTGGTTGGGAGCAATTCTTGCCGCTCCCTTCTGGGAGCAGATCGATGCTATGGAGGAGCCTAAAAAAAGCCTGTACCGGGCATTGCGTATAACCTATGGTGGGGCCCTTCTCAACGGTCCTTTCAGCATTATTGTGGGCTTTCCCGGAGGAATGTTTGGCCTTGTGGATCGGATAAAACTCCGTCCTATGGTGGCGGCCTGGAAGAGGGAGGTTTTCTACCTTGCAAGTGAAGAGGCTGCTGTGCGGGAGGTGGAACCGAGCCCTGAGAGAGTGGTGGAACTGAGGGCCGGGGAAGTGGTGGTCGGACGCGTAGGGGAGAAGGTCATCCATGGCCAAAAGCTTGCTCTTTCCAGAGTTTAAGATTGTGCGGGACGACAGCCGGTGTATTCGCTGTCAGGTGTGCGTGCGCCAGTGTGCTCATGACGTACACAGCTGGGACGGCGAAAGCGATGAAATTCTGAGCGATGAGGTGCGCTGTGTAGGGTGCCAGCGCTGTGTCACCCTGTGTCCCACTCAGGCCATTGACGTGGTACGGCGAGAGCCCGGTTTTCGGGCGAATGCCAACTGGGGCGCCAATCACCTCCGCAATCTCTACAAGCAGGCCGAGACCGGGGGAGTCATCCTTACCGGCATGGGTTGCGACCTTCCCTACCGGATTTACTGGGACCATCTGGTGTTGAATGCCAGTCAGGTGACCAATCCCTCCATTGACCCTTTGCGAGAACCCATTGAGCTCCGAACGTTTTTGGGGAGGAAGGAGGAATGCCTTAACGTCGACTGGAATGGTGATCTCCCCGTTCTTCGCACGGTTCTTGCTCCTCAGCTTGAGCTGAAGGTGCCGGTGCTTTTTTCCGCCATGTCCTATGGGTCCATCAGCTACAACGCCTTTCGGTCTCTCGTGGAAGCAGCAGAAGAGGCAGGAACGTTCTGCAACAGTGGTGAGGGAGGGCTCCATCCAGACTTCTACCCCTGGGGGAAGAACATTATCGTACAGGTGGCTTCGGGTCGCTTTGGCGTGCACCCTGAGTATCTCCGGGTTGCTGCAGCCATTGAGATTAAAATTGGACAGGGAGCAAAACCCGGTATTGGAGGACATCTTCCTGGAGAAAAGGTCACGGCCGAGATTTCCCGAACTCGCCGTATCCCCGTAGGGAGTGATGCCATTTCCCCCGCTCCTCATCACGATATTTATTCCATTGAGGATCTGCAACGCCTGATATTCGCCTTAAAAGAAGCTACCGGGTACACCAAGCCAATTCTGGTGAAAATTGCCGCGGTGCATAACGTGGCAGCAATCGCCTCAGGGTGTGTGCGGGCGGGAGCGGACGTGGTAGTCATCGATGGGATCCGGGGCGGGACGGGTGCTGCTCCTCAGGTCATCCGGGACAACGTGGGCATTCCGATTGAACTTGCCCTGGCGCAGGTTGACGAACGATTGCGTCAGGAGGGGATACGACACAGGGCCTCCGTTGTTGTTGCCGGGGGCATTCGCTCAAGTGCCGATGTCATCAAGGCCATTGCTCTTGGGGCTGATGCAGTCTACATCGGTACCGCGGCCCTCGTGGCTTTGGGTTGCCACCTCTGTCAGAAATGTTACACCGGAAAGTGCAACTGGGGCATCGCCACCCAGGATCCCTACCTCACCAAGCGTCTCAACCCTAAGGTTGGAAAACGTCGATTAGTGAACCTCCTTCGGGCCTGGGCGATGGAAATCAAGGAAATGCTCGGAGGTATGGGGATTAATGCCATCGAGAGCCTGCGGGGGAACAGAGAGCACCTCCGGGCGGTGGGGCTTACCCAGGAGGAGATGCGTCTTCTTGGGGTGAAACCAGCAGGGGAAGGGTGGTGAAGATGAGAATACGGATTCATGAAGAATTCTGCATCGGATGTCGGCTGTGCGAGATTATGTGCATAGTGAAGCACTCCCGAAGTGGCAAAATTCTGAAGGCTTTTCGAGAAGAGCACCCCCGTCCCCTCCCCCGGGTACGGGTGGAAGAGGAGGGATACACCTCTTTTGCCCTCCAGTGCCGTCACTGTGAGGAAGCCCCCTGTGTCGAGAACTGTATGACGGGGGCTATGCACCGTGAGGAAGGAGTTGTTCTCTGCGACGAAGAGAAGTGCGTGGGGTGCCTCATGTGCGTGATGAGCTGTCCCTTTGGAGTCATTCAGCGAGGGGGCGAGAAAAAGGCGGTGAGTAAATGTGATCTCTGCGGGGGAAAAGGAACCCCACCTTGCGTGGAGTACTGTCCGAATGAGGCGTTGACCTATGAGTGAGAGAAGGGTCAGGTATCTTCTTGTAGGGTTTTCTGTAGCTTCCTGGTGGGCTGCTCGAAGCATTCAGGAGGAGGATGTAGAAGGGCAGGTTCTTGCCGTTAGTGAGGACGAAGAGCTGTATTCCCGTCCTCTGATCACCTATGCCCTGGGGAGAAGGATTCCGGGACCCGCGTACTGGGGCGATGTGGTCTGCAACCCTCGGGTGACGGTACTCTGGGGAAGGAAAGCGGTGGCCCTGGAAGCCGAAGAACGGGTGGTCCACCTTGATAGTGGGGAACGGATTGTTTTCGACCGAGCGCTTATTGCCACTGGGAGTGTCCCGATTGTTCCCTCTGTTGAGGGAAAGGAGCTTGAGGGAGTCTTCACTTTCACAAGGGGCAAGGACCTCCTGCAGGTTGAACGTTTTCTTGCCCGGTATCCGGTGGAAGAGGTACTCATTCTGGGAGGGGGATTTATCGGTCTGAAGACCTGTGAGGCGTTTCTGGACCGGGGATTCAGGGTTACCTTGGTGGAACTTGCACCCTGCCTTCTCCCGGCTATGCTTGATACTGCGGGCTCGAAGTATCTCGAGAGAGCCTTGAAGCAGGCGGGAGTCCGGGTCATCACGGAGAATACCGTTGCCTCCTTTGTGGACCGTGGAGGTCGTCTTTTTGGGGCAAGATTGCAGGGTGGGGAATTCCTGCGGGCTGACCTGGCCATTCTGGCCATAGGGGTTCGCCCCAACATTGAGTGGCTCTTGGACTCTGGCCTCTCTCTGGGGCGGGGGATCATGGTGGATGAACACCAGGAGACTTCCGTGCAAGGGATTTTTGCTGCTGGGGATGTGGCCGAAACAAGGCATTACATCACTGGAGAGCGGACGGTCGTGGCCATATGGCCTGAGGCGGTGCGTCAGGGGAAGGTAGCGGGGAAGAATATGGCTGGCAGGAAAGTACAGTATCCCGGGAGTCTCCCTCTCAATGTGGTTGAGATTGGAGACGTCCCTTTGGCATCCTGTGGAGTGGTCAATCCGCCTGATGATACCTTTGAGGTCCTTTCAAGGAGCGAAGGAGACCGGTATCGGAAATTCGTCCTCCTTGACGGTCGGCTTGTAGGGTTTGTTCTGGTTGGAGACATTGAAAAGGCCGGACTCTTCGTTCACCTTATCCGGGAACGTTTATCCCTTCACTCCCTTAAGGACAAGCTCCTGGATGAGCGCTTTGGCCTTATTGCTTTGCCCGCTGAGTATCGAAAACATCTTGTTCAGGGAGCTGGGGTCGAGGCATGAAAGTTCTGCATTGCCGGGGGAAGCACTACCGTGACGTGAACGCTCTGGTGGAAGAATGGTGGAAGGGAGGCTGCCGCCATATCGTGCTTGAGGAGGTGTGTGGCCACCGGTACCTCGGGAGGGCTCTTGAAGGGGAAGGTCGCATCGACATTAAGGGGATACCTGGGGACGATTTAGGTATATTCCTGAACGGTCCTTCCCTCTGGGTTTTTGGGAACGCCCAGGATGGGGTGGGAAACACCATGAACCAGGGGAAGATCGTGGTTCAGGGAGATGCGCGGGATATCCTCGGCCTGTCCATGCGGGGTGGAAAAATCTGGGTCAGGGGCAACGTGGGGTACAGGGTGGGTATTCATATGAAATCTTACGAAGATGAACATCCGGTGATCGTCATCGGGGGGGAAACGGGAGACTTTTTGGGAGAGTACATGGCTGGAGGGTTCATTGTGGTTCTTGGGCTCTGGACCCCGAAAGAGAAGTCCCCGGTGGGGCATTTTGTGGCCTCGGGGATGCACGGGGGGAAGATTTTCGTCCGGGGTACTGTTGCGCCATCTCAGGTGGGAGCAGGAATTGGCCTTGACATTCCCACGGAGGAAGAATTCAGGGAACTTGAGAAGTACCTTGAGGAGTTTGCCACTGACCTTGCTATCTCCCTTCCCCCCTTTGGCCGTCAGGATTTCATCAAGATTTTCCCCCGAACGACCCGTCCATACGGGAGACTCTACGCCTATTGAGGAAATTCCCCATTTCCTGCACTCACCCCGCAAGAAACTGCTAAAATAAGGGCAAGGGGGGTGAGAGGATGAACCGGTACCTCATGAACCCTGAACGGGTGAGGCGATATCTCAACCTCTGGATTGTCCGGGCAGTTTTCCGCTGGGTAACCCGCAGGACCCGCGATGGCAGTGTGAGGCTTGAAAAGCTCCTTATGCACTATGGGAAGCCTAAAAAGGGCCTGTCCTTTTTGGAATTCCTGAGTTTTCTCCCTGTGTACCTTGTGATTGATATCCTGAGGGTGCTCCTTCGCTGGAAGAAGGAGTACCTGGTGCGGGAAATCTTCGGGTCCCGGAACATTCGTCGGGCGACCATCAACCTTGCCCGGAGCGTGGCCGAATACGGGGCCACCCGCCCGCAGAAGTTCGCCAGCCCTCTCCTTGTGGTGTGGAACTTCACCAACCTCTGCAACCTGCGGTGCCGCCACTGTTACCAGAATGCGGGAAAGAGGACAGCGCAGCTTTCCCTTGAAGAGCGGCTCCGGGTGGTGGACGAGCTTGAAGAGAACTTTGTGCCAACACTCGCCTTCTCCGGAGGGGAACCCCTGTGTGACCCTGAGTTCTTTACTGTAGCCAGGTACGCTGCTTCGAAGGAAATCTACCTTTCGGTGGCCACCAATGGCACCCTGCTCTCTGAAGACATGTGCAAGAAGCTCAAAGACCATGGTATCCAGTATGTGGAGGTGAGCCTCGAAAGCTCATCCCCCGAGTACCACGACCGTTTCCGGGGTATCCCGGGCCTCTGGGAGAAGACGGTGAAAGGCATTGAAAATGCTGTGAAGGCCGGTCTTTTGGTGGGTGTTGCGCCCACGGTGACCCGGGGGAACCTTGCGGATCTCCCCGCCCTGTACCGGCTGACAAAAGAACTTGGAGCCCATCGTTTCTACGTTTTCAACTTCATTCCGACCGGGAGAGGACGGGAAATCTGGAGCGATGACCTGAGTCCTGAAGAGCGGGAGGAAATGCTTGAGGTCCTCTACGGATGCCTCATGGAGAAGGAGATACAGGTCTTCAGCACCAGCCCGCAGTTTGGGAGAAAGTGTGTGGAGAAAAACCCCGAGGGCATCGTCATTACCGGGCATTACTCCGTTTCTGAAGGGAAGCTCGCCAGAGTCGGTGCCGAGTACGTGGGTGGCTGCGGGGCAGGGAGGGCGTATTGCGCACTGCAACCCGATGGGACGGTGACGCCCTGTGTGTTCATGCCCATTCCGGTGGGGCGGCTTTTTGAAAAGCGCCTGAAAGAGATCTGGGATACCTCACGGGTCCTGCGGGAACTCCGTTTGCGGGAGCTGTACCGTGGTCACTGCGGGGTCTGTGAGTTCCGGGCGGTGTGCGGTGGGTGTCGTGCCCGGGCCTATGCCTACTTCGGTGACTACCTCGGTCCGGACCCTGGTTGCAAGTTCAACGCCGAATGGTACTCTTCTCTGAAAGAAACACCCTTCGCTCAGGTAACAGCCTGAAGAATGCAAAACCCAAAGCTCCGGAGGCCTCCGGAGCTTTGGGACTACCCAAGGAGAATGTTCAGACTCTCTTCTCTGTCAAGGTCCATGACGTAGGGGATGCCGGTGACCTTTGCGGCTTCCTCGGTGAGGGCAAAAATATCGTCACGACTGATGTACTCGAGCTTGAACTTTCGCGCTCCGGCCATGAACTGCTTCAGACCTGTAGCCAGGCGGTCGAAATAGCCGTAAACACCTAAGGCTGCAGGAGGAACTTTTTTCCAATCGTTGCCCAGGATTTTCTTCATCTCGGCAACTGCAGTGAAGATTTCTTCCACCTGGTTACCGTACTCTGCGTAATCCTTGGGAATGTTGCCGCTGGCAATGAGTGAACCGATCGTTTTCCCCACCATGGCGGCGGTCAGCGTGGACCTTCCCATGGCGATGAGCTTCACATAGGGAGCTCCAAGGGCCAGTCCCTTGAAGATATGGTCCTCCATGGTGAAACCGCCGGCTATGGCAATAGCTGGAATGTGTTTCCCTTTTTCTGCCAAGAGCTTAGCGTAGTTGTACGTGAGTGCCTCGAGGTACACGGTGGGGATGCCCCACTCGTTCATCATGCGCCAGGGGCTCATTCCCGTCCCGCCACCGGCTCCGTCGACGATGAGCAGATCGATTTTCCCCTCTGAGGCTGCCCTAAGGGCTAAGGCCAGGTCTTTCGGTCTATAAGCTCCCGTCTTCAGGGAGATGTACTTTGCCCCTCGTTTCCTCAACTCTTCCACTCGCTTGAGGAATCCTTCAAGGGAGGCCATGCCGAGGCGAGAGTGACGCTCGAACTCTTTGATTCCACCTTTTTCGGCGAGATCCTGAATGACCGGGTCATCGGGGTCAGGGAAGACGATATAGCCCCGATCTTTAAGCTGCTTGGCTCGCTTGATGTCTGGAAGCTTGATTTCGCCTCCGATGTCTTTTGCGCCCTGTCCCCATTTGATTTCCACGAACTCTATACCCAGCTGTTCTATGACGTACTCGAGGGTGCCAAAACGCGAGTCCTCGATGTTTTCCTGAACAATCACTCCTCCGTATCCATCTCGCTGCCACTCTTGAAATAGCCTGATCCGTCGCTCCATTTCTGGTGAGCGGATGACTTTACCGTTTTGGAACTCTGCTTCGGGATCAACCCCACAGACGTTTTCCCCAACACCCACCATGGTGCCGAAAAGGGCTGAGCCAATGGCCACTCCCTCCCAGTTATCCCGGGCAATGAAGGTTGAGCCAAGGCCGGTGGTGAACCAGGGGGCACGGAGCTTAATGTCCCCAAGTCGTAGCTCGATGTCCACGTTGGGGAAGGTGGCAACATCGGGATCCGCAGCGACGCCCTGGGCTCCTACGCAGGTTCCATTGATGTTAAAGTGCGAGAAGTCCACAGGATAGTTCTTCTGGGAACCCGAGGTAACTTTGCCGTACGGTTTGGGGTAGATGTACTCTCTGCCACGAATAGCGGACTTCCCGATTTCGCAGTAGCCCGGGCATCCGTCAAGGCAGGTCACACACATGCCGCTAAATGGAGAGTAGTCTTTGAGGCGAAGCCGAGTATTGGTGGCTTCAGAAAAGTTGGGTCTTGAGAAGGACATTCCTCTCACCTCCACCTTTAGAGTTATACTGCCTGCACCGGTTCGCCATCTCTGGTTCTTTCAACCTCCTTCCTCGGAAAGCAAAAGGCGTTCAACACCCCAAAAGGGTGCCAAACGCCTTTGTTTTCTGGACGCCTTTGTCCGCTGACCGTCCTTGGTCAGGGATTTTTTACCAGAAGACTGTGAAAAAGTCAATACGTTGTAGGTCCGGGGGAAGTGTGCAGTGGAAGTCTTGAAAAGCACACTGCGGTGGGCTATAGTAAAGGTACAAAACCGAAAGGGAGGGATGTGGTGTGAAGAGGTTTGCGGTCGTGCTCTTTGTGGTTCTTGCGGTCCTGCTCCTCTCTGTTGTCATGGCCGAGGCCAAGTACAGGATTGCCTTCGTGCCCAAGCTCATCGGAATCCCCTACTTCAACGCCATGGAAGAGGGTGGGAGGAAGGCGGCGCAGGATCTTGACGTGGAGTTCATCTACACCGGCCCTGTGACGGCGGACGTAGCCAAGCAGATTGAAATCATCGATAACCTCATCACCCAGGGCGTTGATGCCATTGCGGTGGCGCCCAATGACCCGGCGGCAATTACCCCAGTTCTCAAGAAGGCCAAGGAGAAGGGCATTCTCGTCATGACAAGCGACACCGACGGTGCCCAGGACGTGCGGGACCTTTTCGTGAACCAGGCGCTGCAGAACGAAATCGGGTACACGGTGATGGATGAGCTTGCCAAGGCCATGAACTACGAGGGTGAATTCGCCATCGTCTCCTGCGGCCCCACTGCCTGGAACCTGAACATCTGGATTGCCTATGAGCTCGAGCGCCTGGCCCAGTACCCCAAGATGAAGCTCGTGACCATCCGCTATGCCGAGGAAGACGTCCAGATGGCCATCAACGTCATGCTTGATCTCATCAACGCCTTCCCCAACTTGAAAGGCGTTATCGGCCAGTGCAGCACCTCGGCTCCGGGAGTTGCTGAGGCCATTGAACAGGCAGGCAAAAGCGGTCAGATTGTGGCCACAGGGCTTTCGGTGCCTTCCATGATGGCCAAGTACGTGAAGAGTGGCACCGTGAAGTCCTTCGTCCTCTGGAACCCCATTGATCTTGGTTACCTCACCGTCTGGGCTGCAAAATACCTCCTTGACGGGAACCAGTTCGAAGACGGGAAAGAGTACGAGGTCCCGGGAATCGAGACGAAACCCAAGTACATCGCCAAGGACAAGATGCTGGTCCTTGGGCCGCCAAAGGTCTTCGACGCTTCCAATATCGACCAGTACATGTTCTTCTGAGAAAACTCAAGTGGGCGCCCCACTTCGGGGCGCCCTTTTTGTTCGGAGAGATGGCGATGGAGTACATCCTGGAATGCCGCAAGATTTTTAAGTCTTTCGGAGGTGTGCAGGCACTGCGGGGTGTGGACTTCACTCTGCGCTTTGGGGAAGTCCATGCTCTGGTTGGGGAAAACGGTGCGGGGAAGTCCACCCTGATTAAAATCATCTCCGGGGCCCTTCTTCCGGACCGGGGGGACATCTTCTACATGGGTCAGCCCGTCCGCATCGATTCGCCCCGGAAAGCTCAGGAAATAGGCATCTCCACCGTGTACCAGGAACCCCTGGTGTACAGCGAGCTCAGTGTTCTCGAGAACATCTTCCTCGGTCGGGAAATCCGGACGCCCTGGGGGAACATCGACTGGAGGAAAGAAGAGGAACAGGCAAGGTCGCTTTTTGCCTCTCTCGGTCTTCCGCACCACTTTCTGCGGGAACCCATGGGCGAGCTCAGCGTGGGCTTGCAGCAGCTTGTCCTCATCGCCAAGGCCCTGGTGTATGAAGCGAAGGTCATTATTTTTGACGAGCCCACGGCGATTCTCACCGAACACGAGACCGAGCGGCTCTTCACCATCATCCGCAAGCTCCGGGACCAGGGTGTGGGGATTATCTACATCTCCCACCGTCTCGAGGAAATCTTCCGCATTGCCGACCGGGTGACGGTCATGCGGGATGGGGAGGTCCGGGGGGAATTCCCCATCACCGCTGTCGACCGGGCAAAAATTGTCGAGCTCATGGCCGGGAAGCTCCTTGTGGAGGAGATCGCCCGCGAAGGCGTAAAGGGTGACCGCCCAATCCTTTCAGTGCAAGGACTGACGAGAAGACCTCGGTTTTTCGATATTTCCTTCGACCTTTTCCCCGGAGAGATTCTCGGCTTTTTCGGTCTTGTGGGCTCGGGCAGAACCGATGTCGCCCAGGCCATTTTCGGCCTTCTCCGTCCGGAGAGCGGGAAAGTATTCTTCGACGGCCGCGAGGTGAGCTTTGGGTCTCCTGAGGAGGCCATGCAGGCTGGTATTGCCTATCTCCCCGAGGACCGAAAAGTTCAGGGACTTTTCCCCATCCAGAGTGTGGCCTACAACATCTCGGTCACCGTTCTCAGGGAACTCGTGCGGCGCTTGGGGATTGTCGACGTCCGAAAAGAACGGGACATTGCCGAGAAGCATATACGAGAACTCAACATCAAAACCCCAAATCTCAAAACCAGGGTCTACAGCTTAAGCGGTGGAAATCAGCAGAAAGTTGTCCTCGCCAAGTGGCTTTCGGTAACGCCAAAACTCCTCATTCTTGACGAGCCGACCCGGGGGATTGATGTGGCCTCAAAGTCCGAAATTCACAACCTCATCGCGCACCTTGCAGACCGGGGACTGGCGATCATGATGATCTCTTCAGAACTTCCCGAGATTCTCAAGATGTCGGATCGGGTCGTCGTCATGCACGAGGGGAGAATCACAGGGGTTTTCGAGGGCCCGGAGAAGACTGCCGAGAACATCATTCGGGCCGCAACGGGCGAGCGGATGGCTGTTGCTGGAGGTGTGGGGGTGTGACAAATACCGGATTTCGAAAGGTGCTGCGGCGGCGGGAATTCACGGTTCTGGGGCTCATTGTGGTCCTCGTCATCCTTTTTTCCCTGACGACAGAGCGTTTCATGTCGGTGAGTAACCTCTCGAATCTCCTCCTCCAGCTTGCCGGAACGGCCATCTCGGCCATCGGCATGACCATGGTCATCATCACCGGGGGCATCGATGTTTCCGTGGGTTCCACCCTGGGGATGGCCTCGGTGGTGGCAGGGAAACTCCTCATGGGAGGGTACTCGCCGTTCTTTGTCCTTCTTTCTGCCCTCGGCACAGGTTTGGCCATCGGCCTCTTCAACGGGACGCTCGTTGCCTTCGGGAATGTCCCTCCTATCATCGTGACCCTGGGCATGATGAGCATCCTCCGGAGCCTCATGTACCAGCTTCTTGGGGGACGGTGGATTTCTGGAATCCCGCCGGCGATTCGGGTGATCGGTCTTGGCAAGTGGCTTGGCGTCCCCATATCCATGTGGATCACCGTGGTGCTCATCGCGTTTTTCACCTACTTCCTCTCTTCCCGTCCCCTGGGACGAGCGATTTACGCCGTGGGGAATAACCCCGAAGCCGCCCGGATCTCAGGCATTGACCTCAGGAGGACGACGCTTTTCGTCTACGCCGTTCTGGGAGCCCTGGCAGGATTCGCTGGCCTTGTCTATGTTGCCCGCACGGGGATTGTCCAGACGAACACGGGAAGCGGTTTTGAGCTTGAGGTTATCGCTGCGGTGGTGCTCGGGGGGACAAGCATTCTCGGGGGACGGGGAACGGTCATCGGCAGTCTCCTTGGTGCCTTCCTCGTGGGCATCATTAAAAACGGCATGGTCCTTCTCAATGTCCCTGCCCTGAGTGAAGGCCTGGTTGTTGGGGTCCTCATCATCCTCTCCGTGATGATTGACGTTATTCGAGCTCGAGGGGAACGGTCATGAAACGAATCCTGGACTACGTTGTGGAGAACCGGGTGCTTTTCCTCCTTGTGCTTTTCGTTGCACTCTTTGTGGTCTTTGCCGTGAGTGTTCCTGGGTTTTTCACTTTCTACAACCTCACGAACATGACCCAGTACGGGGTGGAACTGGGGCTTCTGGCCCTTGCGGAGATGCTCGTCATTCTCTCTGGAGGTGGGGGCATCGACCTCTCGGTTGGCTCCATGCTCACCATTGTGGCCATGATTATTGGCGTGCTCATCGGGCGGGTTGGGCTCAACCCTTCTCTGTCCATTCTCCTTGGGCTTTTCGCTGGGGCGGGTATGGGGTACCTCAACGGGGTCCTCGTGAGCTACACCAGAATCCTCCCCTTCATCGTGACGCTGGCCTCGCTCTACATCTACAGGTCCCTGGCCCTCATCATCGCCGTTGACCCCCGCTTTGGCCCCAATCCCATGCCGGTGTCGAGCTTTCCCGAGTCCTTCTATTTTGTGGGGCAGTACCGCATTGCGGGGATTCCCTTCCAGGTCCTCTGCATTTTCGTTCCGGTGATTCTTCTCCTCTGGCTTCTCCTTGAAAAGAGCGTTTTCGGCCGGTATCTCTACGGGGTGGGCAGCAACGAGAAAGCAGCGCTCTTTTCGGGGATTAACGTCTGCCGGGTGAGGGTCACCGTCTACACCCTCTCGGGAATTCTGAGCGCCCTCTCGGGCTGGATCATCACCTCCCGCATCGCCAGTGCCCGACCTGACATCGGCACGGGGTATGAGCTCCAGGCCATCACCATTGCGGTTCTGGGCGGGGTGAGCATTAAAGGTGGTGAAGGGAGTATCGGTGGGGTAGTCCTTGGGATTGCCATCATCACCCTCCTTTACAACGGCATGCAGCTTGCGGGGATTCACCAGATCTGGCAGCTGGGGTCCCTGGGAGTGGTTCTTGTTGGGAGCGTCCTCCTCAACCAGGTCCTCCTGGCCCGGCGGAAGATATAGGCTGGTATGGGTGTGCATTCTTGGGGTCCTGATTGCGTGGGGGGGAGGGGAAGCTTTCGCGGAAAAGCGCCTTGTCCTCCTTTCCCCCGCCGATAGCGGGTATTTCTTCTCCTTTCTTGAAGTTTTCCTCCGGCGTTCCCTCCCCGACTACCGGGTTACCACCGTGACCGCAGAAAAGGAAATCCCCCAGGTTGAGGGAGCTGTTGTTGTCGGTTTCCCGGAAGACCTCAAGGTCCTTAAGCGCTCACGGAAGAAACTCCTGGCCATTGTCCTTGGGGAGGATGGGGAGCTTTCCATTCCGGTCCTGGGGCGGGTGACCTTTTCCTTCGACGGGGTGGCGAAGGTTTTGCGGAAGGAACTCTTTGCCGGGGAAAGAGGGGTATTCCTCTTTGTGGGAAGGGAACACTCTCCTTTCCTGCCCCTTCTTGGGCTTTTAGGAGAAGCTCGCTTTTTCGGGGAAGCGGGGAAAGAACACGTGGTGGTGGTTGAACAGACGCTTCAGGCCCGACCATTTCTTCGGGCAAAGAACGAACGTTCCTTTACGCTTCTTGTCCTTGAGGCGGCGACCGAAATGCTCTTTGCGCTTCAGGAGGAGAAGGTGGATGCCCTTATCGACCTGAAGCCCTCTGCTGTCGCCTCCTGCATCGTGAGGATACTGCGGCGGTGGGAGGAAGAGGGGGAACGTTCGGAATGCTGCACCGTTTCCCCCCTCCTCGTCACCCGGGAAACCATTGCCTCTGCTGACGCCTATGAGGTCGTTCGCCGCTGCCTCTCCTGCCATTAGGAGAAAGTCATCACTCCACCACAATCTCCCGGATCCACTTCACCCAGCGGCCTCCGTAGAAATCTTCCGCCACCAGGCGCACCGGGAATCCATGTTCTTTAGGAAGCGTTTCGCCATTCACCCGTAGAGCCAGAAAGAGGAGGTCCACTTTTTCCCCTTCCAGTTCCTCCCAGGAGAACTGGGCACGGTAGTTATCAAGACCCACAAAGAGGATTTTCCGGTACGCTTTGACCTCGGCGAGTTTCAGGATTTCCCGCAAAGGCACCCCTTCCCACTCCGCGTAATCGGCGAAGAATCCGGGGCAAATGAGGAGTACCTTTTTCTTCACCATAGGGAGTTTCTGGAGCTCCTCATAGGAAAGCCGCAATTCCTTTCCCACGCTTTTCCCTTTGACTTCAAGATACCAGCTTCCAAGGTCGAAGTTCTCCGGAGGCAACCCGGTGGTGTTAAGATGTTCAATGGGGTCAAGGGGTAAAAGCGAAGCGTCCACCTCCGCCGGGTTCATGTGGATGATCTGGGACTTGGGGGTATTGGGAGGGAGTTTCACCCGTTCTTTGGTCAGCCCTGCACCGGAAAGCAAGACAAAAACCCCGAGAACCACAAGCGCCGTCAGGTATTTCTTCATCGTTCACACTCCCTTTCTGCCTCTCTGAAACCGCCCGGGAAGAACTCTATTCCATTCCTGATCGATCCATAGTGTACTTTAATTTGTGTCAGGCTCTAAAAACCATTAACCTTTTGCTGATCGAACCAAATCCCAAGGTAGTGCCTCAGGAAGTGTGTCCGAAGGGCAGCATGGTAGCCTTCCCAAAAAAGACCGGAAAAGAAAGGAGGGAAGGCCACCATGCGGCACAAAAGCTACGAGGAAATCCTAAAAGAAGTGGAAGAACGGATCAAGACCATGGTGAAGGAGCTCTTGGAGGCTCTCATGAAGGAGGAACGGGAGATCTCCCTGGAAAACCATCCTACGAGGGCCAACGGCTACTGTCAGCCGTGACCTCCTTACCCTGGTGGGGCCAGTGGAGGACCTCAAAGTCCCCCGTGTACGGGAGGGCAATTGCCATCCCCAGATCCTCCCTTACCGAAAGCGGATCTTTCTGGACCTTGCCTGTCGGTGGAAGCACCCGGAAGATCTCCGCGTTTCTGGAAGGGATTTACGGGGCGTTCTCCTCACCGCAAAGCATTTCCCGCCTCATCGAAGTCGCCCAAGAACAGGTGAGCTCTCGCGGGAAAGGCCCCTGAGCGCGGAGGACTATGCGGTGTTTCTGGATGGGACATTCCTTTCCATTCGTCGAGGGAAAACCGCCAAGGAACCGGTGTACGTGGCTTTGGGGATCAAGCCCGATGAGTGATGGGAGATCCTCGGGTTTTGGCTCTTCGGTGCGGAAGGAGAAAGTGCCCGGAGTGAGGAGGAGGTGCTCAAGGATCTCAAGCGGCGCGGGGTCCAACGGGTGCGGATCTTCGAACCTTTGACCTCCCAGGCTTAGAGGAGGCGATCAAGAAGATCTTCCCTGAGGCGGATTGGCAGCTCTGTGTTCTGCACGCGGTCCGGGACGCTTTGAACAAAAGCCAGAAGAAGGACCGAGACGCGCTGGTTGAGGATCTCAAGAAGATCTCCCGGGCCGAGAGCCAAAAGGAGGCCGAAGAAGCCTTACGGAGCTTGCGGGAGCGGTGGGGCACGGTCTATCCCAAGATCGTCAAGCGGTGGGAGACCAAAGCCTATGCTCTCTTGGCGTTCCTGCGTCATCCTAAACCCATCCGCCGCTACCTCTCCACCACGAACCAGCTGGAACGGCTCGCCAAGGAGGTGAAGAGGCGGACCAAGGTGGTGGAAGTGTTCTGTAGCGAAGAGGTCGCGGAAAAGCTTTGGTATCTGGTTTTGAGTGAGCTTGATGAGGCCTGGGGAGCCCGTCGGCTCCGAGGGTTTGCGGAAATCCAGATGGGAAGCTATCATGCTGACCGGACACAGTAGACGTTACACTATGTTAGCTGAGCTTGCTAAAATCGCTTTTTCTGAAGATGCTTCCGAAGAGTTCTTGAGAATCAAAGGTATTCTCAGAACCTTTGACGCCTGTCCCTTCTGCGGCAGCTATTCTCTTGGCAAGGTCAGAAGGCAAAGGTAGAAGTGCTACCGCTCCAAAAGGGAATGGAGCGTTCGAAGGGAGAGCCTGCTGGAAGGTCTGCGTATACCACTTTCGAAGTTCGTCTTAGCTTTGAAGCTCTTTGTCTTAGAGGTTCCTGTCAACCGGGCATACAAAGAACTGGGCACTTCCTACAACACGGTGTACAAAGTGTATAGTCTGGTGCGCAAAACCATCTTCCATTGCACCTGCAAAGATGCCCCTCTCTTGAGGGGAGAGGCCAAAGCACACGAAAGCTATTTCGGAGGAGAGAGAGGAAGGGGAGCCAAGAGGAAGATATCGATGTTTGGGATACTGGAGAGACAAGGAAAGGTGAGGGTGGAGATCGTCGAAGAGGTAAGCGCAGAGAGTCTCCTGAGGGCCACGATAAAGAAGGTCAAGAGAGGGAGCCTCATCTACACGGATAGATTCAGAAGTTACGATGGCTTAGTCATGTATGGGTTGAAACATGAGCGGGTAGATCACAGCCAGAGGTTCAGTAATGGAAGGGTATACATAAAGGGGATAGAGGGATTCTGGTCGTATGCCAAGGAGAGGTTATTGAGGTACCACGGAGTAGGCAAGGAGAACTTTGGGTACTACCTCAAGGAGTTAGAATTCAGGTCCAACAACAGGGAGAATTTAGACGAGAAAGTTTATGAGGTGTTGGGGAATTGGGGTGGGTTGAAATGAGGAATCACCTCCTTATAAATGGTAACGAAATGTGGTACGGCCATGAAGCTCCTGAAGAAAGTGTAAGAAAAGCTATATACGAAGCCCTTAAGGGCTGACCAGCGCCGCCAAAAGTAAAGGCGGTCGCACTCCGCAAACTTTGATATCCCCGGAACCTTAAGTGAAGCATCCCGTTCCCATTAGATAACCCATATTGTTTCTTCTTCGAGCACCCGAGCAAAGCGTCCCTTAAGCTTTTGAAACTCCTCTTTGGTGTAGACCAGGACATCTGCAGGGACAGGGAGGTCGGTAGCGTCGAAATCGCAGGGCCGCTCATGAAAAGGCTTGCTGGATGCACTTACCACCACAATGATGTCCAGGTCGCTCCCCACGCTCCACGAAGCACGGGCATAGGAACCAAAATACCCAATGCGCAGAATATCAGGACAACGTGCCTTCTGTTCCCTGGCCCATTCCCGGAAGGCCTTCTCCACTTCTTCCCTACTGGGCCATCTGAGAACGGACGAATTCAAGGATCGAACGGGCATGTTGCAAAGCCTCCCTAGCCTGCAAGCTTCCAAAATGTTCGAAGGGAGCGCCTTCCGGAAAACCATTGGGATACCGTGGAGGGATGTAATATCCATCCAGCACCTTGCCCCGCTCAACAAGCTCTTCTGGAACAGATATAGGCAGTTCCCGGAGCAGTTTGGCAACCACATGTCCCCAGGCTTCTTGCCCTAAAAAGAGGTGCAGAGCTTTGACTGCTTTTTCTGCTGCCTGGTGCGCCGCAAAACAGGCCCACTCGTAATCCCCATGTTCTAAAGAGAGCTGGGCGTGTTGCAGGTCTTTTTCAGCTTGCTTCAGCCAGTCCTGGTAGCGGTTGCTCATTCTGCTCATCCTCTTCAGGATATTTATGATAACACTTTCTGTTGGAGAGCTCCAGCTCAGTTTTGCGCTCTGGGCAGAGATTGAAAACGGGGCTTATACTCTTGTCACCCTGAATTCATTTCAGGGTCTTGGACTTCCCCCAAAAAGTGGAGGAACTTTTTAGCAACTCTTTCCCGTACAAGCTCCACTGTCTTTCAAATCCTTGCGGACTATTCTATCCCAGGGAGAAATGAAGCTTCTTGCGATTGGATAAAGAGGTCCCGTGCTTTCGCAAGGAGCATAACCTTTTTGGTGCCCTCGGTTTTCAGGTTTTGAAGAATGATTTGTCCTTCGGTTATCTTCCCTCACTGAGACTTTCAAGTCTTAAGCTGTCTGCGCTATCCATCCCTAAAGCGAAACTCCATCATGGTGCGGCTGGCGTTTTTTAAAATACCCCTCTCTCAATGGCGCACAGGGCTTTCTTTCAATACCAAATCTCAGGCTTTGCGCTACGGATCTTTTCCTTGAAGAGGCGAGAACCTCGAGCTTGAATTCTCGAATCTCTCTTTCAAACCTTTTTCGTTTTCCATTCTTTGACACCCCCAGTTGATGATACTCTCGTATCTACCTCCACCAAACTGGGGGAAGTCCGAAGGGCTGCCCTGGAGCTTGGGGAGAGGAGCCTTGGGAGTACCTGAGAGATACTGGACTTGTTGAGTGTCCCACATGATGTGGACCTATACAGGAACTTGACTGCATTGAAGCCGCATCGGAGAATGAAAGAAAGTGGTGAACCCAAAACCTGGAGCCAGAGCGTGGAAATCCGCCGGGGGACGTTTCAGGATTTCGAAAAAGTTGTGGAGCTTTTACGATTGGTCTTTCCCCAGGACGAGCGGGGATACTACTTCGGCTTCCTGCGCTTTGACCCCTTCTTCCATCCCCGGGATGTGTGGCTGGTTACAGACGGAAAAGAAGTGGTTTCCTGTCTCTTCCTTCTTCGGCGGCTTTTCTCTGATGGTGAACGGCTGCTTCCGGGCGGCGGGATTGCCAATGTAGCCACCCGCCCCGATTTTCGGGGGAGAGGACTGGCCTCCTTGCTGCTTCAGGAAGCCATACTTCAATCGAAAAAGGAAGGTCTTTCTTTTCTCGTTCTCGTCACCGAAATTCCCGCTTTCTACGAGCGCTTCGGGTTTCAGGACCTGGGGAAGTTCGTGGCGTACCTGACGCCGCAAGAAGGTTTCACGCTGGCGCTTTCGCGGGTGAAGGACGAAGAGATTCTCGACGCCTATGAGGCGTTCTACCGGAGAATGGAGCTCCTCGTCCCCTTTCGGAACCTCGGGTATCTGCGGGGGTTGCGGGTATGGAACCGCTACAGTTCCCGTTTTCGGGAGGGGAAAAAGGTGGCTTCATTCCGCAAGGTTGATGGAGTGGTGGGGTATTTCCTGGAGAAAGAAACGGAAATAGAGGTTTTCGACCTTTTCAGTAGAGGAAATCGCTCAAACCTCCTCGAGATTCTCCAGAGCTTGGGGAAACCCCTGCGCCTCTTCCACCACCCGGTGGTTCTCCGGCACCTGGGTGTTCCCTTTTCCCGCGACCGGGAGACGGTAATGGTCCTGTATCTTCGGGCCTTCTCGGGCGAGGTCTACCTCCCGGTGGCAGACTACTTCTGACGACCTGGTTCGCAGGGGTCCGCACCGGGTGGCGTATGTGAAAGCCAGCTAGCACCTATCCCTCCTCCGATTATTGTCCTTGACCTTTTCCGGCAGGTAAAAGCAGGGTTGGAATGGATGAGACGGGTGCAGAGCCTCCACTCCAGTATCTCAGCCTCACCGCCGGCGCGAAATCCGGGCACGCCACCGGAAAAGAGGGTGGATGAGCACGCTGGCCGGCGGGGAGAGGATTTCCCGGAAAAGCCAGAAGGACGGAAAGTCCTGTTGCACCTTTTCTCCAAAGGAGGCAGGCTTTTCCGGTTTTCTCTCACTGTCCTTCACCTTTTTCCTCCTCCTTTCCGAGCCGCTCCCTCATGCGGGTGTCGGCCTGGAGGTTCTGGAGGGAGTAGTAGTCGAGAACCCCCAGTTTCCCCTCCCGCAGGGCATAGGCTAAGGCTTTCGGGATTTCGGCTTCGGCCTCCACGACTTTGGCCCGCATTTCCTGGGTATAGGCCTTCATCTCCTGTTCCCGGGCAATGGCCAGGGCCCGTCGCTCTTCGGCCTTTGCCTGGGCTACACGCTTGTCGGCTTCGGCCTGGTCCATCTGGAGCCGGGCACCGATGTTCTCCCCAACATCAATATCGGCAATGTCGATGGAGAGGATTTCGAAGGCTGTCCCGGCATCAAGGCCCTTCTCAAGGACCGTTTTGGAAATCGTATCGGGGTTTTCGAGCACTTCCTTGTGGGAATTGGACGAGCCGATAGTGGTGACGATGCCTTCTCCGACCCGGGCGATAATCGTGGCTTCGGTGGCCCCTCCGATGAGCCGGTCGATGTTGGTGCGAACGGTGACCCGGGCTTTCACCTTGAGTTCAATCCCGTCCTTGGCCACTGCGGCAACCACCGGAGTCTCCACAACCTTCGGCAGCACACTCACCTGGACGGCCTCAAGGACATTGCGTCCGGCAAGGTCAATGGCGCAGGCCTTCTGGAACGAGAGGGGAATCCCGGCCCGCTCGGCGGCAATGAGGGAAATCACCACCCGGTCGACGTTGCCTCCTGCGAGGTAATGGGCCTCAAGAGCCCCCACGCTGAGGTCAAGGCCGGCTTTCGTGGCCTTGATGAGGGGCAGGACAATGCTTGCAGGAGGCACTCGCCGCAGGCGCATACCGATGAGCGTCAGGATGCTCACCCGCACCCCCGCCGCCAGTGCCGAAATCCAGAGCCCCAAAGGAACAAAGGAAAGGAACACCACAAGGATCACGAGGACCACAATCCCCGGAATGAGATACCCCAGAACGTTCACGATGCCGACCTCCTTTCCCTTCGAACCACAAGAACATTCCCCCGGACCTCATCAACCACCACCGCCTCTCCCGCTGCAATGAACTCCCCCCGACTCATGGCATCGTACACTTTGCCCTCAATCTCCACCATTCCCGCAGGTCGGAGGACGGTCTTTGCCCGACCTTCCTTCCCCAAAAGCCCTGTATACGGGGAGGCTTCCAGTGCGCTTTCTCCTTTCGGGCTTTGCTCCCGAAGACCGAGTTTCCGCCAGAGGGGGTTATAGGGGAGAAAGAGGAGGAAAAGGAGCAACACCCCTCCGGCAAGGGCAAGGTACCAGAGGGTCCCGAAAAAAGCGTTCAGGAAAAAGAGTTGCTCGGTGGTCCGAAGAAGAAGATACAGGGATCCCCCCATGGCTGCAATCCCCAAAACCCCGGTGACTCCAAAACCGGGGATGACGAAAATTTCGAGAATAAGAAGGAGCATTCCGGCAAGAAAAAGCAGCAGGGGTTCCCACCCGGAGAGCCCCGCCAGGTACCTCCCACCAAAAACGAAAAGGAGCGAAGCAATGCCCACAATCCCCGGGACACCAAAACCCGGGGTCATGATTTCCAGGAATATCCCCAGAAAAGCCAGGAAAAGCAAAACGGAGACCACAGCAGGGTACGTCACGACCCGGGCCAGTGTCTCCGACCAGGAAGGGCTAACCGTCACGACTTCTCCCCGAAGTTCAGCTTTCTCCAGTACCTCCTCTTTCCCCCGGGCAACCCCGTCAACAACCCCGAGCTCCAGGGCACGCTGGGCAGAAAGGGTAAGGAGCGTTCCTTTTGCCTTCACTCCCGGAATCTCAATTTCACGATCCACCATTCCGGCGAAGATCCGGGGATCCCGGCCCCGGGCCTCAGCAAGAGCCTCGATGTGCGCACGAATGGCCGACACCGCTTTGGGGTCAGGTTTTTCGGTGTCTTCCCCACCAGAGCGGGGCTCGCTTGCCCCGATGCTCCCATCAGGAGCAATGAATATCCGCTCACAGGCCAGCGCAAGGAACACTCCTGCCGACCAGGCTTTGGAGTTCACAAAGGCGATGGTTTTCACCGGGGACCGGAAGATAGCGTCTTTGGCAAAAAGCATGGCGTCGACCCGCCCACCGAGGGTGTCGATTTCAAAGACCACCGCTTCAGCCCGTTCCTCTTCTGCTTCTTTGAGCACCCTCTGGACGAAGCTCGCCATGCCCCACTCTACGGCCCCAATACCAGGAATGTCCTTCAGAGAAGCCCAGAAGATGGTTCCCGCAAGGGCAAGAGCTGGCACAAAAAGGAAGACCACCATCACCCCGGTGGCTGCAGCGACCTTACCCGTACCGGAGGCGGACTTTCTCAGCCAGCCCGAAGAGCACCCCACGGTCACTCCACCACAATCACCGAGTTTTCTGACCTGAATGTATTGGGGACCCTCGGGGTGTTTGGGTCGGTGAACCACTGGCCATCTACGACGTAGCGGTACTCGTACCGTCCCCGGGGAAGCGTGATGGTGATGCTCCAGTACCCTTTCTTGGTCCTCTTCAAAGGGTGGCTTTGAGAGTTCCAGTGGTTGAAACTCCCCGCTATGAAGACCTCTGAAGCAGCGGGATATTCCAGGCGAAAGGTCACTCGAGGCAAAGGGCTTCCCTCCTTGTACTCTATTCTGCAGAGGACAACCTTTTCGGCGAGGGATTATTCCCTGTATCTCATTTGGGTCGCAAGGCGATGGAAGGAGTGGTGCCTGAAGTGGGGAGAAAAACCAGGATGCCCGAGAGACACTGGACTTTCCGAGTGTCCCACATGATGTGGACCTCTACAACTTTATTGCACCTCTTCTTTCAAGACACCCGACCCCAGCCGAAAAAGACTCTGGGCGATCAGGAAGAACCACGGTATCAAAAGCGTGTACCCAATGCGAAAAAGGGTGGTGATTATGTTTGAATGAACACCTACAGTTAGGTCGCCTACAAGCAGAAAAATGCTTGCAAGAATTCCCGCATAAATCGTTACTTTACTAAAGGTTTTGTCCCTAAGCATAACGAGTGAAATTATCAGCACTGCGAGCATTACAGTGCTTCGACCAGTGATCTGTGTTACCAGAAAGAGTATTATGGCTATCACTGATAAAGCAAAAGCGATGAGTAACCAGGCCTTTCTAACGTTTCGGAAAATGGTACTAATGCTGAAGCATACAACGCTAACAAGTAGTAGGATGGATACGTCTAAAAGATTCAGCCCGTGCAAATCAACATGAATATCGCTGAACCCAGCGTGTAGAATCAATATTTTGATAAGCCAATTATTCGCCAATAGCGGTAACCAGCCGTTTGTGGTCCTATGTTGAAGAACCGAGACGATGAGACTTATCATCCCAACCAGCAGTAACATTCCTGTTATGAGTGCGCTCACTCCACCTATTCTGCAGAGCCATCCCCAGGGCGAATTTTTCATTTCACTACCCATGACTTGATGGGTCGTTTCGATCACCCTTTCATCTTATCTCAAGCTCGGATGCTTTCGCTGCCCAGCGGCTGGCGCGTAAGTCGCAGCACGAAGCAAGGGAGTGCTATCGGCTCAGCACGACCTACTGCTGCCCATCGCCAATGGCCTGATCTCACCACCGGTCTCCTCCGCCCCTTCCATCATCCCACATGTGACCAGCAAGGGCCTAACAACCTTGCGTTTCACCTGCACCGCAAGACTCCCTTCCCCATGTGCGCTCCTTTCTCTTTCTTCTGGCAAAGTGCGAACAACACTGCTACACTCATAACTTAGCACAACGCTGGGCAAAATGCACGGCCAGAACAGCCGCCGACCCTGTACGCACCCCTGCGAAAAGGCCTGATCAGGCGAGTCACCTTCGCCTGTCACGTAGCTCGCCCAAAAGCCAGGGGCATGCTTACTTACAGGCCTCAGGTCCTTGCAGGTGTACCCTGTGAGCTTCCCCCATGGAAGCTCTGTTGTAAGCCTTCCAGAATCCATGAACTCTCCAAAAAGGGGAGGATTCGCCTTGAAGTCCTCGACCCTGCCCAAACCCATCCTGTGGCATCGCCTGCGCAAGATAGGAAAGTCCGGAATGCTCCTTTTGGTGGACGGAGAAGCGGAACCCCAGAAACCTCAAAAGCCCCAGGGACAGATCCAGAAGACCCGGGGAGGTTGGGAAGCCCCAATGGACCCCGGAGCTTGTGGAGGGAATTCAAAGACTCCGGGAGGAATTCCCCTCTTTGGGGAAGGCAAAGCTCACCGTCCTCCTCAGGAAAGAGGGTTTCACTGCTTCTTCCTCCACCGTGGGGAGGATCCTCAAATCTCTCAAGGCCCGGGGTCTTTTGAGAGAGGGAGAGAAACCGAGGAAGGTTTCTGTCACAGGGAATAGAAGGGGACACCAGAGACCCCATGCCCAGAGAAAACCCAAAGACTACGAGGTGGAATCCCCAGGGATCTTGCCGCCATCGACACTCTGGACATCCGTCCCCTCCCTGGAAAGGTGTATAAGCAATTTACCGCCGGAGACCTTGTCTCGAGGTGGGCCTACTCCTCCCTCCATTCCAGGGCTACGGCTAATCTCGCCAGGGTGTTCCTCGAGGAACTCCTCAGGAAGTGCCCCTTTCCAGTGCGGGCTATTCAGGTAGATGGAGGAAGTGAATTCTATGGGGAATTTGAGGAGGCCTGCAAGGAATACGGTATCAAGCTCTTCGTCCTTCCTCCAAGGTCTCCCATATCCGTGGAGTGGTGGAACGGCTCAATCGGACCTTCCGGGAGGAGTTCTGGGCGCACTATGAGGATGAAGTAGATCTTGCAACCATGAGGTTCCACCTTAAAAGGTGGACGGAAGAGGTGTACAATAGGAAAAGACCACACTGGAGCTTGGGATACAGGAGTCCTTGGGAGTACCTGAGAGACACCGGACTTGTTGAGTGTCCCACATGATGTGGACCTATACACCCCCTTGCAAAAGAACAGGAAACCGAGTAAAATACCACTTGCCCTGTTGGGCAAGCACCTTGACAAGTGAATACTGTCTGGGGAAAGCATCCTGCCAGAGTGCAAGGTTTGCGGTCAAGTTAGAAAGGGCACACGGTGGATGCCTTGGCGCCAGGAGGCGATGAAGGGCGTGGCTAACTGCGATAAGCCCCGGGTAGCTGTAAGCAAGCGATGATCCGGGGATTCCCGAATGGGGCAACCCACTGGGGCAAACCCCCAGTATCCTCCGCAAGGAGGAGGCGAACCGGGGGAACTGAAACATCTCAGTACCCCGAGGAAAAGAAAGCAACAGCGATTCCCCAAGTAGCGGCGAGCGAACGGGGAAGAGCCCAAACCCAGAGAGTGCCAAAGCCCCTGGGCGTTGCTCTCTGGGGGTAGCGGGACGGAGAAGGGCCAAGCCAGGGTGCGGCCAGAGAGTTACAAAGAAGCGTCCGAGCCGAAGAGGACTGGAAAGCCTCGCCAGAGAGGGTGATAGCCCCGTAGGTGAAGGACGGCTTCCTCTCGGTTCTCCGCTCCCAAGTACCACGGTCCACGCGGAATTCCGTGGGAATCCGGGAGGACCACCTCCTAAGGCTAAATACTCCCTGGCGACCGATAGTGCACCAGTACCGTGAGGGAAAGGTGAAAAGAACCCCGGAAGGGGAGTGAAAGAGAACCTGAAACCGTGTGTCCACAATACGTGGAAGGACCATGGAGGAGACGTAGTCTCTTCCGGTTCGACTGCGTGCCTTTTGGAGAATGAGCCGGCGAGTTACGGAGGCTGGCAAGGCTAAGCACCTGAGGTGCGGAGCCGGAGGGAAACCGAGTCCGAACAGGGCGCAGAGTCAGTCTCCGTAGACCCGAAGCCAGGTGATCTACCCATGGCCAGGGTGAAGTGGGGATAACACCTCATGGAGGCCCGAACCGGTGTGGGTTGCAAACCGCTCGGATGAGCTGTGGGTAGGGGTGAAAGGCCAATCAAACCTGGAGATAGCTGGTTCTCCCCGAAATAGCTTTAGGGCTAGCCTCCGGTGGTGAGGAGAGGGGGTAGAGCACTGGATGGGCTAGGGGGCTTACCCGCCTACCAAACCCAACCAAACTCCGAATACCTCTCCTTGGAGCCGGGGAGTCAGACCGCGGGGGATAAGCTCCGTGGTCAAAAGGGGAACAGCCCAGACCGCCAGCTAAGGCCCCCAAATGCAGGCTAAGTGGGAAAGGTGGTGGCGTTGCTGAGACAGCCAGGAGGTTGGCTTAGAAGCAGCCATCCTTTAAAAAGTGCGTAATAGCTTACTGGTCTAGCGACGCTGCGCCGAAAAATTCTCGGGGCTCAAGCCTGCTGCCGAAGCTGCGGAACAGGAAGAACGCTGTTCTTCCTGTTGGTAGGGGAGCGTTGGGTAGGCCGTTGAAGCGGGACCGTGAGGACCCGTGGAGGTATCCCAAGTGAGAATGCCGGCATGAGTAGCGATAAAGAGGGTGAGAATCCCTCTCGCCGTAAGCCTAAGGTTTCCTGAGGAAGGTTCGTCCTCTCAGGGTAAGTCGGATCCTAAGCCGAGGCCGAAAGGCGTAGGTGATGGGCAGCCGGTTGATATTCCGGCACTACCTGCCACCGTTTGAGGATGGGGGGACGCAGGAGGGTAGGCGAGCAGCCTGGAGGAATAGGCTGTCTAAGCCCGTAGGCGGAGGGAGGAGGCAAATCCCCTCCCTCGCAAACGCCGAGAGGTGATGGGGAGCCCCTACGGGGGCGAACTCGCCAATCCCCCACTGCCAAGAAAAGCCTCTAACGATGGGCGGCAGGTATCCGTACCGCAAACCGACACTGGTAGGTGGGATGAGTATTCTCAGGCGCGCGAGTGATCCCCCGTTAAGGAACTCGGCAATCTGACCCCGTAACTTCGGGAGAAGGGGTGCCCCGCTAAGGTGAGAAGCCCTGCGCTTCGAGCCTGAGGGGGTCGCAGGAAATCGGCCCTGGCGACTGTTTACTAAAAACACAGGGCTCTGCTAAGCCGTAAGGCGACGTATAGGGCCTGACGCCTGCCCAGTGCTGGAAGGTTAAGGGGAGGGGTTAGCCTGATTCGATCAGGCGAAGCTCCAAACCGAAGCCCCAGTAAACGGCGGCCGTAACTATAACGGTCCTAAGGTAGCGAAATTCCTTGTCGGGTAAGTTCCGACCCGCATGAATGGCGTAACGACTGGGGCGCTGTCTCGACGGGGGGCTCGGCGAAGTTTCAATGCAAGTGCAGATGCTTGCTACCCGCGACTAGACGGAAAGACCCCGTGAACCTTTACTGCAACCTGATATTGCATCCGGGTGTGTCTTGTGCAGGATAGGTGGGAGGCGGAGAAGTGGGGGCGCCAGCTCCCATGGAGCCACCCTTGAGATACCACCCTTGACATATCCAGATGCTCACCTGCGGGAGTTATCCTCCCGAGGGACAGTGTCAGGCGGGCAGTTTGACTGGGGCGGTCGCCTCCTAAAAGGTAACGGAGGCGCCCTAAGGTTCCCTCAGCACGATTGGAAACCGTGTGGTGAGTGTAAGGGCAGAAGGGAGCCTGACTGCGAGAGGGACGCCTCAAGCAGGGACGAAAGTCGGGCCTAGTGATCCGGTGGTGCCGTGTGGAAGGGCCATCGCTCAACGGATAAAAGGTACTCCGGGGATAACAGGCTGGTCTCCCCCAAGAGTCCACATCGACGGGGAGGATCGGCACCTCGATGTCGGCTCGTCGCATCCTGGGGCTGGAGCAGGTCCCAAGGGTTGGGCTGTTCGCCCATTAAAGCGGTACGCGAGCTGGGTTTAGAACGTCGTGAGACAGTTCGGTCCCTATCTGTCGCGGGCGCAGGATACCTGAGGGGAGCTGTCCCTAGTACGAGAGGACCGGGATGGACGGACCTCCAGTGTTCCAGTTGTCCTGCCAGGGGCATCGCTGGGTAGCTGTGTCCGGATGGGATAAGCGCTGAAAGCATCTAAGCGCGAAGCCCACCCCAAGATGAGGTATCCCACTGGGTCGACCAGGTAAGACCCCGGGAAGATGACCCGGTTGATAGGCCCCAGGTGGAAGGGTGGTAACACCTTGAGCCGAGGGGTACTAATCGGTCGAGGACTTGACCGCAAAGGCTTCATCGCAGGATGCTTCCCCAGAGAGAAAGGTCTCCCGGTGGCCATAGCGGAGGGGAAACACCCGGAACCATTCCGAACCCGGAGTGGGCACCCCAAAAAGTCGCAGGACTTTTTGGGGACCCCGCGTTAAGCCCTCCAGCGCCGATGATACTGCCTGGGGAACTGGGCGGGAAAGTAGGACGCTGCCGGGAAAAGGAAAAAAACCTGGGAAGGTAACACCTTCCCAGGTTTTTTTGTGCTCTGGGGTCGAGGGGCTTTATCTTTGGCCTTTTTGCGGAGTGTGGTACAATAACTCTTGACACCACCAGTAAGGAGCGTTGGAGGGTATGTCTGGACATTCGAAGTGGGCTCAGATAAAACACAAAAAAGCAAAAACTGACCTTGAGCGGGGAAAGGCCTTCTCCAAGCTCATCCGCTTGATCACCGTTGCGGCCCGCCAGGGTGGAGGAAATCCCGAAAATAACCCGCGCCTGCGCCTTGCCATTCAGAAGGCTCGGGAGATGAACATGCCTCAGGAGAACATCGAGAAGGCTATCAAGAAGGGAACCGGAGAGCTTGAAGGTGTAGCTTATGAAGAAATCGTCTATGAAGGGTATGGTCCAGGAGGAGTAGCCATCATGGTGGAAGCCACAACGGACAACCGGAATCGTACCACCGCTGAGATCCGGCACCTTTTCAGCAAACACGGCGGAAGCCTCGGAGAGACGGGCTGTGTGTCCTGGGTTTTTGAACGAAAGGGTCTCATAAGCTTTGAGAAGGACAAGGTCGACGAAGAAACGATTATGGCCGTGGCTATTGACGCAGGAGCGGAGGACATTCGCTCTACAGAAACCACCCTTGACGTCATCACCACCCCTGAGGATTTCGAGCGAGTTAAGGAAGCCATTGAGAAGAGCGGTCTGCAGTATGCCGTAGCCCAGGTCACCATGGTTCCGAAGACCACGGTGAGCGTTGAAGGGAAACAGGCGCAGCAGGTGCTCTCCCTGATTGAGGCTCTGGAAGACCACGATGACGTCCAGGAAGTTTACGCGAATTTCGACATTGCGGATGAGCTCCTTGAATCCCTCAAGAGTTCATGAGAATACTCGGCATTGACCCGGGTATAGCTCTGACGGGCTTTGGGCTTCTTGCGGTCGAGCAAGGGGCTTTGCGTTTGCTTCATGCAGGCTGCATCGCCACAGCGCAGGATCTCTCTGTGGCAGAGAGGTTGCGGTTGCTTTTTGAGGACCTTGAGGCACTCTTTACCCTGTACACCCCTCAGGAGGTGGCGGTTGAGGAGCTCTTTTTCAACCGCAATGCCAAAACAGCCTTTTCGGTGGGAGCAGCGCGGGGTGTGGTACTCCTTTGCGCTGCGTTCCACAGAGTTCCGGTGTACGAGTACACCCCTCTTGAGGTCAAGCAGGCAGTTGTGGGGTACGGTCGGGCGACAAAGCCTCAGGTGAACTACATGGTGCGCCAGATTCTCCGCTGTAATGATATCCCTGGACCTGACGATGTGGCCGATGCACTGGCCGTTGCGGTATGCCATGCCTTCCACCTGAGGGCGCGCAATGTTTGAGTACCTTCGGGGAAAGGTGCAGAAAAGGGAGAAGGATGAGTGGGTGCTTGAGACAGGGGGGTTTGGTTTCCGGCTCCGGGTGACCCCCTTTGTACGACCGGGAGAAGAAGGCGAGGAGCGGTGTTTCTTCATTCGCTCTTTCCTGCGGGAGAGCGGGGAATTTGTGCTCTACGGGTTCGAAGAGGAGGATGAACGCAGGATTTTCGATAGTCTCCGGGAGGTTCGGGGCATCAACCACCGCACCGCCTTCAAGATTCTCTCGCGCCTGCACTGGAAAGACCTCGTGCGTTGCGTGCTTGAAGAGGATACCCAGGAACTTGAGGAAAGGGCGGGGCTGAGCAGCAAAACCGCAAGACGCCTTGTTGTGGAGCTTCGCCCCCTGCTTCTTGAAGCAGGGTTTGTGGCAGATTCCCCCCGGGGGGCAGTCTTTGAGGAGGCCAAAGAAGTGCTCTTCCGCCTGGGGTACACGCCTCAGGAGGTCAACCGGGTTTTTGCGGTGCTCTGGCAGGATGTAGAGCGCAGGAACATGGATGTTGAGGAGGTTATCAAACAGGCGCTTGCGCGATTGGGGGGACGGGGATGAGACGGGACGACGAAGCCCTGCGCCCTCGGTCGCTTGATGAGTTCATTGGTCAGAAAACGGTGGTGGCGCATCTTCGAGTCTACATTCAGGCAGCCATCCTGCGCAACGAACCTCTGGACCATGTGCTCTTCTACGGTCCTCCAGGTCTTGGAAAAACCACTCTTGCCCACATCATCGCCCGGGAACTGGGGCGGGATATCCGCTGTTTCTCTGGCCCCCTTTTCACCCGTCCCGGGGATCTCGCCGCAGCCCTCACCACTGTCACTCCCTGCGATGTGGTGTTCATCGATGAGATTCATCGCCTTCCCAGGCAGTGCGAGGAGATTCTCTACGGGGCTATGGAGGATTTTACCCTTCATGTTCTCGTGGGGAAGGGTCCGGCAGCCCGGGATGTGGCGATTCATCTGCCTCCTTTCACGCTCATCGGGGCCACCACAAGGGTGGGTCTTCTCAGTGCTCCGCTGCGTAACCGGTTCGGCATTGTGGAACGTCTGGACTTCTATAGCGATGAGGAGATTGCTGCTATCGTCACAAGGGCTGCTCAGCTTCTGGGGATGACCATTGCAGAGGAGGCGGCACAGGCCATTGCCTGCCGTTCCCGGGGAACACCCCGGGTGGCAAATCGTCTGCTTCGTCGGGTTCGGGACTTCGCCGAGGTCCTCGGCCAGAAACACATTGATTGTGGCGTTGTTGAGCGAACCTTCCGTGAGCTTGGGGTCGATGCCTGGGGGCTGACCAAGATGGACCGGGGTTTTCTGCGGGTACTGTGCGAGCAGTATGCCGGGGGTCCGGTTGGGATTGAGAGCCTTGCCCTGGTCCTTGGGGAAGACCCGGATACCCTTGAAGAGGTCTACGAGCCCTTTCTCGTGAAGATGGGCTTTGTGGCGCGAACAAGACGTGGAAGAGTGCTCACGCCTTCAGGGAGGGAATACCTGAAAAAGGTGGTCCTCCATGAGGGGTAAGCTGGCCCTTCATACTTGCTGCGCTCCCTGCGCCACCTACGTCAACCGGTTTTTCCAGGAGAGAGGTTTCGTGGTGGTCAATGTTTTCTACAACCCCAACATTCATCCCTTCGAGGAGTACGAGCGGCGTCGAACAGCGCTTGAGGAGTACCTTCGAAAAACCCAGAAAACCCTCTTCGTCCCCTTTCCGTACGATCCCCGGGAGTTCTTTGCGCTCTCTGAGGGCCTTGAAAAACGCTGTTCTCTGTGCTATGAACTCCGTCTACGAAAAGTAGCTGCCTGGGCAAGGAAGCAGCATTTCTCGGCCTTCAGCACAACGCTGACCATAAGTCCCTATCAGGATGTGGCTGCGATTTTGCGCTGTGGGGAACAGGTTGGGGAGGAAGTGGGTATTCCCTTTGTGGGTGCTGACCTCCGGAGTGGTTTTGCCGAAAGCGTTCAGATGAGCAAAGCGCTTGGGCTGTACCGCCAGAAGTACTGTGGTTGCATTTTCAGCCTTTGGGAGGGAGTGAAAAAGAGGATATGGAAATCTCTTACTGGGCAAAAGTCCTCATCATCATAGGGTGTATTTTTGTGCTTGTCGGTCTTTTCCTCCTTGCCCTCCCCCACATCCCGGGTCTGAGCCGCCTTGGGCGCCTTCCGGGGGACATCGTGTACCGACGGGGGAACGTCGTTTTCTACTTCCCCTTAATGACGTCGCTTCTTCTCAGCCTCCTTCTGACGCTCATCCTCACCTTGGTTCTGAGGCGGTAAGATGCGGCGCGTTCCCCTTCTTTTTATAGTCCTTGTCCTTGGGGTGGTGCTCTGGGGGGTTGCTGGAGCAAAGGACGTTGAGGTTCGGGTTCTTCTTTTGCGCACGGGGGACGAAGTGCGCCTCTCCTCTCCCTCAGGACTTGAGGTCCGCGTCAAGCAGCGGGTTTTTGTCGCTTCGCCCGGTCGTATCCTGCACTTTTCCCCCAAGGAGGGAGCCGTTCTCTGGAGGGAGAAGAATCTCACCGGCACTACTTTCGTCGTTCTCCCCCGGGGGGAGTTCGTCTTTTTGGGAAATCGACCGTACCGGGGGCGTCTGGAGCTCCGGGAACGGGGCAGACAGCTCGAGGTGATCAACGTTCTCCCCCTTGAGGAATACCTGAAGGGTACGGTGAAGCTTGAAGCCAGTCCCAGCTGGCCTGAAGAAGCTCTGAAGGCGTATCTTGTCGTTGCCCGGACCTATGCCCTCAGGAACCTCGGGCGCCACAGGGAAGAGGGATTCGATTTCTGTGCCACCGTGCACTGCATAAGGTACGGAGGTGTTTTTGCCGAAGACCCACGTACCAATGCGCTTGTGGAGAAGACCCGGGGAATCATCGTGACGTACCAGGGGAAGCCGGCGTCGGTGGTGTTCCATTCAGAGAGTGGCGGATACACCGATAGCGCGAAGAATGTCTGGGGGAAGGACGTCCCCTACCTTGTGGAGGTCCCTTCGCCCTGGGAAAAGGATGCGCCGCACGCTTTTTGGCAGGTGGTAGTGAGCCGTGAAGAAATCACGGAGGCCTTGCGAAGGCGGGGATACATCCGGGGGGAGGTTCTGGACCTTGAGTGCCGGAAAAGCGAGAGGAGTGGTCGGGTAGTCTCAGTCGTTGTGCGGACTGACCGCGAGGAAGTAGAGCTTTCTGCAAATCGATTCCGGGAAGCCCTGGGAGTGGATCGTCTCCCCAGTACCTTTTTTGACCTTCTCAGGGAACCCACTGCAGCGCAGCCTCAAAAGGAGGTGCCTCTTCAAGACCCGGAAGGGGAACGCTTCATCGATTACAGGGCGTGGATGGAGAAGGACTGGAATCTTGACGATATCATTACCTTCCTGAAGCTCCGGGAAGAGGAACGGAAACGGAAAAGGGGGGCTCGGGGGGTCTTTCCTTCGCCGAACACCCGGTCGCAGAGCCATCACGTGCAACAGACTCCTGATGCTTTCACGTTTGTCGGTCGGGGCTGGGGTCATGGCGTGGGGCTTTCCCAGTGGGGTGCCGTGGGCATGGCAAGAGAGGGAGCGAGTTTCCCCGAAATCCTCCGCCACTACTTTCCTGGGTGTGAGCTGGGAAGGATGGTTGTCCGGTGATGAACCTTCGGGAGTTCGATTTCTCCCTTCCCGAGGAACTGATTGCCCAGGAGCCGGTATTCCCCAGAGATGCCTGCCGCCTCATGGTGCTCCGGAGGAAAGACGAGACCATTGAGCACCGGATATTCCGGGACATCGTCGAATACCTCGAAGAGGGGGATGTCCTGGTGTTCAACGACACCAAGGTCCTTCCAGCTCGTCTCTTTGCCCGGAAAGAGGGCACAGGGGGTAGAGTTGAGATGCTCTTTCTGGGTGAGCGAGAAGGGCGCTGGGAGTGCCTGCTCTCTTCCTCACGTCTTCGCCCTGGTCATATTCTCACCCTCGTGGAGGATCCCACCTTTCGTTTTCGCGTTGAAGGGCGGGGGAAGGAATGGTGGTATCTCACTCCCCTTTTCCCCTGTGAGGAAACCGAGTCGGTGCTCTCTCGTTTCGGTCACACACCAACTCCCCCTTATGTGAAGCGGAAGGATGTTCCCCTTGAGGTATACCAGACGGTGTATGCTCGGGTTCCTGGTTCTGTGGCGGCGCCGACCGCAGGACTCCACTTTACGGAAGAGCTTCTTGAGACGCTGCGGCGAAAGGGTGTGGAGCAGGTCATGCTCACCCTGCACGTAGGACCTGGGACTTTCAGGCCAGTGAGGACTGAGAGGGTGGAGGACCACAGGATGCACGAGGAATGGTTTACTCTGCCTGAAGAGAGCGCGCAGAAAATCCGGAAAGCCAAGAGTGAAGGGAAACGCGTGGTGGCTGTGGGGACGACCACTGTTCGGGCCCTGGAGAGTGTGGTGCGGAAGACCGGATCGATTGAAGCTTTCTCGGGAACCACGGACCTCTTTATCTACCCTGGCTTTTCCTTCCAGGTGGTCGATGCCCTCATCACCAACTTCCATCTCCCCCGTTCGACCCTCTTTCTCCTCGTGTGCGCTTTCGGGGGAACGGCTTTTATGAAGCGGGCGTATGAGGAAGCCATAGCAAAGCGGTACCGCTTCTACAGCTTTGGCGATGCTATGCTCATCCTGTAGGACGTGACGGAGGTTTCCCATGGAGCATTTCACCGTTCTTGCTGTTGACCCGCGCTCAAAGGCCCGCCTTGGGGTACTGAGAACCCCCCATGGACAGGTGGCAACACCGGTCTTTATGCCCGTGGGGACTCAGGGGACGGTGAAGGCCGTGGCCCCTGACCGCCTGAAGGCCTTGGGGGTGCAGATTTTCCTCTGCAATGCCTACCATCTGCACCTTCGTCCCGGGGAGGAACTCGTCCGGGAAGCGGGGGGATTGCACCGTTTCATTTCCTGGGACGGAGCGCTCCTCACCGACAGTGGAGGTTTCCAGGTCTTCAGCCTTGCACAGCTTGTGCGCATTGACGATGAGGGGGTGAGCTTTCGGTCTCACCTTGATGGGTCACTCCACCGCTTCACCCCGGAGAGTGCCATACGGATTCAGGAAGCCCTGGGAGCGGATATCATCATGACGCTCGATGAGTGTGTGGGGTTTCCGGCTTCTTTTGAGCGGGAACGGAAGGCCGCAGAGCGAACGGTTCGCTGGGCCCGGCGTTCTCGAGAGGTTTTCTCAGGGAAGGGGCAGCTCCTTTTCGGTATCATCCAGGGGGGAACGAACAGGGACCTTCGCCAGTTCTGTGCCCGGAAAATCGTCGAAATTGGTTTTGACGGGTACGCCATTGGAGGCCTGAGCGTTGGGGAGCCAAAGCCTCTCATGTACGAGATGATTGATGTGGTTGAACCGTTGCTTCCTGAAGACCGCCCCCGGTACCTCATGGGGGTGGGGCATCCAGGGAGTATTGTAGAAGCAGTGCTTCGGGGGGTCGATATGTTCGATTGCGTGCTCCCCACCAGGAATGCCCGGAATGCCTGCCTTTTCACCTCCCAGGGGAAGATGAATATCGACCGGGCGGAATTTGCCCGGGATTTCCGTCCTCCGGATCCCCTGTGCACCTGCTACACCTGTCAGAATTTCTCCCGAGCCTATCTCCGGCATCTCTTCAAAGCGGGAGAGATTCTTGCGGCTGAGCTCGCCACTATACACAACCTGGCTTTTATGGTAAAGTTAATGGCGGACATCCGGAAGGCTCTCAAAGAAGGGTATTTCCTGGAATTTGCCCGGGAATTCCTGGCCGTGTACGGAGAGACTCCCTGAAAGGGACAAAGGGGTGATAGAGGTGAGTGTACTGTTTTCCGTAGCCTTTGCCGCACAGGAGGTGGCTTCATCTCCTGCGCCAGCGCCACAGCAGGCTACACCGAACGTTTTTGCTCAGCTCCTTCCTCTCATTTTCATCATTGCCATCTTCTACTTCCTCCTCATTCGTCCTCAGCAACAGCGGCAGCGCTCTCAGCAAGAGCTCTGGAAAAGCCTCAAGAAAGGGGATCGGGTCGTCACCATCGGGGGCATCCATGGTGTGGTGGCCCAGGTCAATGAGGACGAGGTGGTTCTTGAGGTCGCCAAGGACGTTCGCATCCGCTTCTCGAAGACGGCCATAGCAGCAAAGAAGTAAGGAGCACAGAAGGAGGGTCCTGGATGAGGCGACGATTGCTTCCGTGGAGACTTCTTGTTGTTCTGGGACTTATTGTCCTGTCGGTACTCGTTGTGTTTCCGGTGAAAGGACGGATTCGCCTCGGGCTTGACCTCCGCGGAGGGTCGCATATTCTCCTTGAGTGTGTGGACACTCCTGAAGCCCCGGTGGATGAGGATGCGGTGCGGAGGGTGGTGGAAATCATCCGCAACCGGATTGACCAGCTTGGTGTTGCTGAGCCTGTTATCGCCCGCCAGGGTGAGCGGCGGGTCCTGGTGCAGCTTCCTGGGGTGACTGACCCTCAGAGGGCAGTGGAGGTTATCGGGAAAACGGCGCTTCTGGAGTTCAAGGACGAGCGAGGAGAAACGGTCCTCACTGGGGCCCACCTCAAAAACGCCCAGGTGCAGTTCGACCGTCTTGGTCGGCCGGTTGTGGCTATCTCCTTTGATAGTGAAGGGGCAAAACTCTTCGCTCAGGCCACAACGGCCAATGTGGGGAGACCCCTCGGGATTTATCTTGACGGGAAACTCATCTCTAATCCCGTGGTGCAGGAGCCCATTCTCGGGGGAGAGGCCCAGATCACCGGGCGTTTTACCCTGGAAGAGGCCCAGAACCTGGCCATTCTCCTTCGGGCTGGTGCTCTGCCGGTGAAAGTCGAAGTCATTGAGAACCGTTCTGTAGAGCCAACCCTGGGAAGGGACTCGGTGAACGCGGGTCTGCGGGCAGCAGTCATCGGGATCATTCTGGTTCTGGCCTTCATGGTGCTCTACTATGGGTCCTTCGGGCTTCTGGCGGACCTGGCGCTTGTGTGTTTCGTCCTCTTTTTCTTTGCGCTTTTCATCGGCCTTCAGGCGACGCTGACGTTGCCGGGAATTGCCGGATTTGTGCTCACAGTGGGCATGGCGGTGGATGCCAATGTGCTTATCTTTGAGCGCATCAAGGAAGAATACCGCTTGGGCAAAACCTGGCGGGCTTCTATTGACGCCGGGTTTCAGAAGGCCTTTCGGACCATTCTTGATGCCAACATCACGACCCTCATTGCCGCGGTACTCCTTTTCTCTTTAGGCTCTGGACCCATTAAGGGTTTCGGGGTGACCCTGAGCCTTGGTATTCTCTGTAGCATGTTCACTGGAGTCTGGGTGAGCCGGGTCTTTGTGGACCTTTTTGCGGATCGTCTGAAGATGCGCGTCTGAGGGGAGGATCACCGGTGGAATTCATTCGCGCTACGCATATCAACTTTATGGGGGTTCGAAGGATCGCGTATGTTCTCTCCCTGGTGCTTGTTGCCATTTCTCTGGGGAGCATATTTTTTCGTGGGTTGAACTACGGCGTGGACTTCGCCGGGGGGACACTTTTGCAGTTCCGCTTTGGTCGGGAAGTTACCACAGAAGAACTCCGAAACGTCCTGGGAACTTTTGGCCTTGCAAAGAGTGTAATCCAGAGGTTTTCTCCAAACGAAGTGGTTATCCGGACGACCAAGCTCTCCCAGGAGGACCAGAGTCGCCTGAGCGCACTCCTTAAGGAGCAGTTTGGTTCGGCAGAGCTTCTGCGGATTGAGGACGTCGGTCCGGCAGTAGGGGCGGATCTGCGGCGAATGGGTATCATTGCCCTCCTTGTGGCTGTTGGAGGGATTCTGGCGTACGTGGCCTTTCGGTTTGAGTTCCGTCCGGCCGTCACCTCTATCCTCGCTTTAGCCCATGATGGGCTCACCGTTTTGGGGATGATATCGCTCCTGCAGCGGGAGTTCACCATTCCCATTCTGGCTGCCATTTTGACCATCCTGGGGTACTCTATCAACGACTCTATCGTCGTTATGGACCGGGTTCGGGAGAACCTTGCGGGGAGGAAAAGAAGTGAGGAGCTCGAAGAAGTCGTCAACCGGAGCATCAATGAGGTCTTATCCCGAACAATCAACACCGCTTTAACCACAGCTTTGCCCGTGTTCTCCCTCTTTTTCCTTGGTGGGAAGATGCTCCAGGATTTCGCGCTGGCGATTCTTGCAGGCCTTGCAGTAGGAACGTATTCCTCGATTTTCGTGGTGAGTGCTCTGTGGGTCGACTGGGAGAAACGAAGCCCTCGTCGGAGGTAGGGTATTTGGGGAAGCGCTGGCAGATTCGAAAGGTCAATGAGGCATATCTCCAGCGCCTCGTTGACAACCTGGAGCTTCCTCCTGTTTTTGCTCGCGTTCTCCTCAACCGGGGGATCACCACTCCTGAGGCTGGGAGGGATTTCCTCTCCCCCTCTCTGAAATTGCTCGAGGAGCTTGAGAGGCTCCCTGGGATGGCTCAAGCCCTTGCACTTCTTGAGCGAGCACTGAAGGACGGCTGGCGCATTCTGGTCTTTGGGGATTACGACGTTGATGGGCTCACCGCTTCAGCCATCCTGGTCCGTTTTCTCTCGGAGTTCTCCGAAAACATCGAGGTCTACATCCCCAGCCGCTTTGTTGAAGGCTATGGGCTCACGGAAAAAGCAGCGCTTCAGGTTCTCGCCCGAAAACCCCACCTTGTGGTGACAGTGGATTGCGGGATTCGCGACAGAAACAGCGTGAACATGCTCAGAAAACACGGTGTACGGGTGGTTATTCTCGACCACCACCTTCCGGAGCCCTCGTCCCTTCCCGAGGCCGATGCCGTTGTGAGCACCTTTGACCTTGGGACACAGAAACCCCTTTCTTTTCTCTCGGGAGCTGGTCTTGCCCTCGTTTTTGTCCGGGCACTCGCCGCTTTCCTGGGTTTTTCCCGGGATCCTCTGGAGGGCTTTCTTGACCTTGCCTGCCTTGGGACGGTGGCCGATGTTGTGCCTTTACTTTTGGAGAACCGGGCCATTGCCAGGTACGGACTGGACCTTATGAACCGCCGTCCCTCCGTGGCTGTACAGGCTCTGCTTGAAGCCGCAGGTCTTGGAGGGCGTAGTGTGGACACCGAAGTGGTGAGTTTCTTCCTCGCTCCACGCATCAACGCCGCGGGAAGGGTGGAGCACCCGAAAGTGGCGCTTGAGCTTTTGCTCTGCGATGACTATGAGAGAGCCCTGGAGTACGCCCAGTGTCTGAACCGCTTGAACATGAGGCGCCAGAGGGACGAGGACCGAATTCTTGAGGAGATTTTCCAGGACGAAACGAAACTCGAGTGTCTGGAGGACGAGGTTATCGTTCTCTCTGGGGAGAACTGGAACATCGGCGTTTTAGGAATTGTGGCCTCCCGCCTGAGCGATCGTTTCATGCGACCGGTTTTCGTTTGCGGGGTGCATGGGGATGTGGCGGTTGGTTCAGGACGGGGTGTGGAGGGCTTGAGTCTTCTTGAGATTCTGGAGTCCTGTGCGCCGCTTTTTCTGCGCTATGGGGGCCATGAGATGGCTGCAGGGTTAAAAATTCCCAAGGAAAACATCCCCCGCTTTCGCAAAGAGGCCAACAGGCGCTTTGGGGAGAGGGTCCGGTCCCTCAGGCTCTCCCGGGGCCTTGTGGTTGATGCAGTGGTAGGGCTTGCCGATATCGACGGGAGGTTTCTCGAACTCTGGGAGAAGCTCAAGCCCTTCGGCGAGAAGAACCCCAGCCCGCTTTTCGCCACGCTCAATGTGATGCTTGCTGAGCGCTGGGCGTGGGGGAAGGGCGGCAACCACTTTCGTTTCCTCGTTCGGCAGGGAAAAGAGTGGCAAGAGGCCGTGGTCTTTGGGGGAAAAGAACGGGCGGGAGAGCTCTTCGAGAGTTCACTCGTGGATCTTGCTTTTGAGGTTGACGTGAACGCCCTGCGTTCTCCGTATCTTAAGGTGCAGGACTGGCGAATCAAAAAGTGAGGAGGTTGACTGGTGCTGTGGATCTTGCTCAGTACATCCGGAACATCCCTGATTTTCCCACTCGCGGGATTCAATTCAAGGATATCACAACTCTCCTGAAGAACAGAGAGGCCTTCCGCGAGGCTATCGACCGCCTGGCAGAGGCCCTGCGGACCGCGAACCCGGATCTTGTGGTCGGAATTGAGGCTCGGGGTTTCATCATCGGGGCACCGGTGGCCTACATTCTGGGATGCGGTTTTGTGCCGGTACGAAAAAAAGGAAAGCTCCCTGCGGCAACGCTCTCCAAAACCTATGAGCTTGAGTACGGTTCGGCAACGCTCGAAATCCACCGGGACGCTATCGAGGCAGGGCAGCGGGTGGTTGTGGTTGACGACCTTCTGGCTACAGGGGGAACCACAAAAGCGGTGTGTGAGATGGTGGAAGAACTTGGGGGAAATATCGTGGGAATTGGTTTTGTTATAGAGCTTGAGTCCCTGCGTGGGAGGGAACGACTGAAGCAGTACCCCGTGGTTTCCCTGGTACGGCTGTAGAGGTGAGGACGATGGCGCAGGTGGGGTAGAGGAGAAAGAGAGCCTGGCAACGCTCTTTGAGCGGATTGTCTCGTACCATCCTGAGTTCGACCGTGACCTTGTAGAACGGGCATACCACTTTGCCTCTAAAGCCCACGAGGGTCAGGTACGACTTTCAGGCGAGCCCTTTTTCGTCCATCCCCTCGCGGTGGCGCACATTGTGGCGGATCTTCGGATGGATGAGGTGACCATCGCGGCGGCCCTGCTCCACGATGTCCTCGAGGATAGCAATGTTACGGAGGAAGCCCTACAGAGGGAGTTTGGCGATGAAGTCACGCGCCTTGTCCAGGGAGTCACCAAGCTCAACGTGGGGTTTTCGTACACCTCGAAAGAAGAGACCCAGGTGGAGAATTACCGGCGCCTCTTTGTGGCCATGGCCGAGGACGTGCGGGTCATCATTATTAAGCTTGCTGACCGCCTCCACAATATGCGAACCCTCAAGTACCAGAACCGGCAGAAAAAGGAGGAAATTGCCCGGGAGACCCTCGAAATCTTTGCTCCTATAGCGCATCGTCTCGGCATGTACGCCATGCAGGTAGAGCTCGAGAATCTCTCCCTCTTTTTCCTTGACCCGGAGGCGTATTGCGCCATTCAGCGTGGGGTGGAGCGGCTGAAAGCGGAGCGAGAGGCGCAGATTGAAGAGGCGAAAAGGCAGATTGCCGAGCGTCTCAGGCGCGCGGGCATTGAGGGAGAAATCCAGAGCCGCTTCAAGCACATCTACAGTATCTACAACAAGCTCCGTCGCCAGAATCTGAACCTCGAGGACCTTCCGGACCTCATCGCCCTGCGGGTGATCGTGCGGACCGTGGAGGAGTGTTATGCTGTACTGGGCATTGTTCATTCTCTCTGGAATCCCATCGAGGGCCGCTTCAAAGACTATATTGCTGTCCCGAAGTCCAATATGTACCAGTCCCTCCACACCACCGTTATCGGCCCCAAAGGTCTCCCCATGGAGGTGCAGATTCGTACCTGGGACATGCACCAGGTTGCGGAATACGGCATCGCGGCGCACTGGAAGTACAAGGAGGGGAAAACCCAGGGGGCAGACGACGGCTTTGACGAGCGGATGGCCTGGCTCCGGCAGATTCTCGAGTGGCAGCAGGATTTAAAGAGCACCCGGGAGTTCATGGAGAGCCTGAAAATCAGCCTCTTCGACGATGAGGTTTACGTTTTTACTCCAAAGGGTGACCTCAAGAAACTCCCCCGGGGGTCCACGCCCATCGATTTTGCCTACCTCATCCATACCGAAGTGGGCAACACCTGCGTGGGGGCACGGGTCAACAAGAAGATGGTCCCCCTGGATTACGAGCTGAAGAGCGGGGACATCGTGGAAATCATCACCTCCCGTTCTTCTTCGGGGCCCAGTGCCGACTGGCTGAAGATTGCGAAAACGCCTGCGGCTCGAAGCAAGATCCGGGCGTTCCTCCGCAAGAAGAACCAGGAGATGAACCGGGAGAAAGGTCGGGAGCTCTTCGTCCGCGAGATGGAAAAGTACTCCCTGACGCCCGAGGAGAACTCCAAGGTTACCGAGAACCTCAATGCTTTTTTAGAGCGGGAACGCCTCAAAGACGTCGAGGACCTGTACGTGGCCATCGGGGAAGGACGTTACAGCGCCCGGTACGTGGTGAACAAGATCATCCCCTACGCCATTCGCCGCCGTTTCCAGGAGAAGAAGAAGACCGGGATTGCTCGTCCTTTCCGGGAGGAGGAGAGCGTCATCGTCCAGGGAGAGTCGAATCTCGTGGTGCGCCTGGCGCGGTGCTGTGCCCCCGTTCCTGGGGATGACATCGTGGCCTTTGTCACCCAGGGAAAGGGCATCACGGTGCACCGGCGCGACTGTTCGAATCTTGCTGCTTTGGTCCAGGACGCGAATCGTTTCCTCAGCGCTGAGTGGGTGGAGGGCATCGAGGGCCGGTTCCACACCGGGATTGTCGTTGAGGCTCTTGACCGGCCGAAACTTCTGGCGGATGTCTCGGGGGCCATCTCGAACTGCCAGGTGGAAATCAAAGCCGTTCGGGCACACACTGTGGCGGATGAGGCTCGCATTCACCTTGTGGTGGAGGTGAAAAACCGCGAGGAACTCGAAGAGGTTTTCAAGGAAATCCGCAAGGTTGCCAATGTGCAGAGTGTGAAGAGAGGAGGAGTGTTTTCCCCCCGATGAGGGCCGTTGTCCAGCGAGTGCGGAGCGCTTCAGTCAGGGTTGACGGAAAGATCGTGGGTGCCATTGAGCGGGGGCTTCTCGTATTCCTTGGAGTCGGGAAGGACGACACAGAGCAAGACCTGGAGTTCATGGTGTGGAAGGTTCCTCGCCTTCGGGTCTTTGAGGATCCTCAGGGGAAGATGAACCTCAACGTCCAGGATATTCAGGGGGCGGTGCTCTGTGTTCCTCAGTTCACCCTCTACGGGGATTGTCGCCGGGGTCTTCGACCAAGTTTCGATGAGGCAGCTCCTCCGGAGATGGCACGACAGTACTACGAGGAATTCCTGCGTCGTTTGCGGGGGACGGGTGTTCGGGTTGAGAGCGGGGTTTTCGGGGCATTCATGGAGGTCGAACTCCGAAACGACGGTCCGGTCACGATACTCCTTGAGAGTAAAGAAAAAAGGAGGAGAACATGAGCCTTTTTGTCGAACGGTTCGTCCTTGGGAATCTCGTGACGAACTGCTACGTCATCCACAACGGACAGGAAGCGCTGATCCTTGATCCTGCGCTGGGTTCTGAAGAGCTTCGGCAGTGGATTGAGGACCGGAACCTTACGGTCCGCTACATCGTGAACACCCACGGCCATATTGACCATATTGGTGGCAACGCCTTTTTCAAAAGGGTCTTCCCCGGGGCACTTCTTGCCATCCACGATGCAGACTTTCTGTACCTTGTGCGTCCTGACCTTAACCTCTCTCAGGAATTCTCTCAGGCTTTCGTTTCTCCCCTTCCGGATCTCACCTTCCAGGGGGAAGATACGTGGATCACCCTGGGAGGTGAGGACGTTGAGGTGCTGCAAACCCCCGGGCACACCCCGGGGAGTGTGTGTCTTTTTTTTCCTGGAAAACGGTGGCTCTTCAGCGGGGATACGCTCTTTTTTGGATCGGTGGGGCGAACCGACCTTCCCGGGGGGTCGTTCCGGGACCTGGTGGAGAGTCTGGGGAAGGTTTTTGAGCGTTTCTCCGACGACGTCCAGGTATTTCCCGGACACGGACCCTTGACGGACATCGGAACAGAACGCAGAACCAACGCCTACTACCTCATGTATGTGGCTCAAAGGTGAGGTACAACCTCACTTCTGAGCTTTTTCAATCAGGGCAAGGTATTCGGCAACGAGTGCTTCGGCTCGTTCCCGGTCTTTTGCTTCGGCAAAGACCCGGATGAGGGGCTCGGTCCCGGAGGGTCGCACGAGCACCCAGCTGCCGTCGTCGAAAACCACTTTAAAACCGTCGATAGTTATGCGGTTTTTTTCCTTTTTCGTGGCCTCGTCCACTGCAGCGAGCACTGCGTCGCGCTTTTCAGGATCAATGGTGACCTTCTTCTTCACCTGGTAGTACGGAGGGAGTTCCTGGAGGAGTTCGCTTAAGGGTTTCCCGGAGTTTGCCAGGATATGGAGGATGAAGGCGGCGGCCATCGCGCCATCCCGTCCCCAGACAAAATCCGGGAAAATCATTCCCCCGTTCTCCTCACAGCCAAAAATTCCTCCCTTTTCCTGGAGAGCCTTTGCCACCACAAGATCTCCCACCGCAGTGGTGATGACCTCGCGATTTGTGGCTTTCGCAATCTCCTGGAGGATGTGAGTGGTGGCTACGGTGGTCACGATGGGACCGGGGATAGGTCTTTGAGCCAGTTCTTTTGCCACAAGACTCACGCTGAGGTCCCCCGGCACAAATTCCCCTTTCTCCGTGATGACGATGAGGCGATCCCCATCGCCGTCCTGGGCAAAACCAAGGTCGAAGTCACCGTGGCGGATGAGGGTGACGAGGTCTCTGAGGTTCTCCGGCGTGGGCTCAGGGTTTCTCCCGGGAAAGTTCCCGTCAGGGTGAGCGTTGAGTGTGACGACACGACACCCCATCTCTGAAAGGAGGTAAGGGGTAATAAGGGAAGGGGCACCGTTGGCACAGTCCAGAGCCACCCGGAAGTTCCTCCTGCGGATTGCTGCAACGTCCACCCGGGACATGATGGCGGCGATGTAGTCCCAGCGGATATCACGCTTCACAGTTTCCTGGCGGATTTCAAACCACGATGCCCGGCGGAAGGTCTCGCCGAAGAATATCCGCTCCACTTCCACTTCTTTTTCCCGATCGAGTCCCTTTCCGCTTTTTTCCATGAACTTGATGCCGTTCCACTCCGGGGGGTTGTGGCTCGCGGTGACCATGGCTCCCCACATCTGCCACTGCCGGCAGGCCCATTGAAGAGCAGGGGTGGCCGTCACCCCGAGTTCCACCACCTGGCACCCCGCAGAGCAAAGCCCGGCAACAACGGCGTTGTAGAGCATTTCGCTTGTCTTTCGGGCATCCCGGCCCACGACGACGCTTTCTCCGCCGATGAGCGTGGCAAAACTCAGGGCAAGTTTCGTCGCCATCTCAGGGGTCAGGACTTCGTTGGCCACTCGCCGTATGCCGAAGGTTCCAAAAAGTCTGGGCATGGTTTCCACCTCGCTCGCTGAAGAGCATGGTACAATAAATGGCAAATCCCACTTCATTATACCAGGTGAGTCTATGAAGGAAAAAATTGAGGCACTGGCGAGAATCAGCGAGCTCATCACCTCGGACATGTACTTTGAGGATATTCTGCGCCTCATCGTTACCATCACTGCCCAGGTCATGGGTTCCAGTATCTGTTCCCTGATGCTCCTTGACGAGAAGAAGAAGCTCCTTGAGGTGAAGGCCACGCAGTCGGTGAGTGAGGCATACAACAGGAAACCCCCTCTCCGTCTTGGAGAGGGGATTGCTGGGCTTGCAGCGCTTGAGGGGCGGCCTATCATCGTCCACGACGTCAAAAAAGACCCCCGTTACGTCAATAAAGACATCGCCGAAAAAGAGGGTCTGGCTTCTCTTGTGAGCTTGCCCCTTATCGTTCGGGGAAAGGTCATCGGAGTGTTGAACCTCTACACCTCAGAACCCCGGGATTTCACAGAGGACGAGATTAAACTCCTCACGGCCATAGCGAACCAGGCGGCTATCGTCATTGAGAACCACCGCCTCATCATGGAGAGTGAGCTTGTCAAAGAAGAGCTTGAAGCCCGGAAGAGAATCGAGCGGGCCAAGGGTATCCTCATGCAGGAGTACGGCCTCACAGAGGAGGAAGCCTACCGCCGCATTCAGCGCTACAGCATGAACAAGGGGAAGAGCATGAAGGAAGTGGCTGAAGCCATTATCCTCGCCTGGGAGATGAAGAAAAAATGAAAACCCCCAAAAACACTCCTGTTCCAAGGAGCACAATGGTTGCCCCGGCAGGAGCGTCGAGGAGGTACGCCAGGAAAAGCCCTGCAAGAGATATGGCTACTCCATCAATGAGGGCAAACAGCATGGCCTGAGGAATGGTCCGTGCCCTCTGGAGGGCGGTGGCCGCAGGGAGAACAAGGAGTGCCGAGGCGAGCACAATCCCCACAACCCTTGTGGCCACAACGACTACTGAGGCCACCAGTGCCACAAGGAGATACGAGAATGCCTCCACGGGAATGCCACTTGCTTTCCCCCCTTCCGGGTCCAGGGTGATTATCACGAATTCCTTGTAGAAGAAGAAAAGGAGAAAGAGCAGCACCCCGCCGAGGACCAGGGTGAAGAGGAGGTCTTCCCGGGTGATGGCGAGGATATTCCCGAAGAGATACCCAAAGAGGTCGACGTTGCGGATTTTTGCTACCCCGATGAGAAAGGCTCCCAGGGCCATGGTGCTGGCAAAGGCGATACCCACGAGCGTATCCTCCTTGAGACGGCGGTGTTTCGCCAGGGCAGCGATGCCAAGGCTCACGAGGAGACAGAAGACGAAACTCGACATCACGGGATGAATACCAAGAACATACCCTAAAGCCACGCCTCCGAAGGCAGCGTGGGAAATCCCGGCCCCCATGAAGGAGAGCCGCTTGAGGACCACAAAAACGCCGATAAGGGCACAGAGTGCCCCAACGATGCATCCTGCAAGCACGGCCCGTTGCATGAAGGTAAGGCTGAAAACGCTCATGGAGCCACCGAACCCCCTTCGTTCTTCTCTCTCCGCACCACAATGTGGGGAATGTCTCCATGGTGGAAGAATGCCGCCTCTTTCCCGTACAGTGCCTCAAGCATTTCCCCGGAAATGACTTCTTCGGGTCTTCGGTGGCAGAAAATGGTGCGGTTCAGGCAGGCAATACTGTCCGCATACTGGGCAACGACTCCCACGTCGTGGGAGATGACAAGAATCGTTACCCCTTCCCTTTTCAACCGCAGGAGAAGCTCGTAGAAGCTCTCGTGATTTTTGGGGTCGACGGCTGTTGTGGGTTCATCGCAGAGGAGGAGCTTTGGGTGCACGCTCAGCGCCCGGGCAATGAGCGCCCGCTGTCTCTCCCCCCCAGAGAGTGTTCCAAAAAGCCGGTCCTTGAGGTGGAGGAGGTGTACGGCTTCCAGGGCTTTCTCGACAGCCTCCCAGTCCGACCTTCCGGGCCTTTTCCCCACCCCAATAAGTCCATACCTTCCTGTGAGAACGAATTCTCTGAGCGTGATGGGGAAATGGGGATCAAAGTGCGAGAGCTGCGGTACATACCCGATCCGATGGCGAAGTGGTCCGAGATCTCTGGGGGGCCTTCCAAAGACTCGCACCTTTCCTCTTCTTACGGGCAGAAGTCCCAGGAGGATTTTGAGGAGAGTGGTTTTTCCGGCGCCATTGGGTCCGATGAGGGCCACAAACTCTTCCTCCCAGATGGTAAGAGAAACGTCTTCAAGAACTGGAACGTCTTCATAGGCAAAGTACAGGTGTTCAACCTCAATGACCGGCCGGGTCATGGCCTTATCCCTTCAGAGCCTCTGCAAGGGTTTCGAGGTTCTGCCGCATAAGCCTGTGGTAGGGAAGGTCTGGGAATTTCCCCAGGGGGTCGAACCACACCAGGGTGCTTCCCGTTTCTTCGGCAAGAACCCGGGCGGCTTTCACGCTGAACTGGGGTTCTACAACGATCACCCTGACCCCCTTTTCCTTCATGAGCGTCACAAGCTCTGCCAGTTCTTTTGGAGAGGGTTCGTATCCTGGAGCTTTCTCAAGGACCGCAACTTCCTCAAGGCCGTAGTCCCGGGCAAGGTAACTCAGCGAAGCATGAGTGGCCACAAAAGCCCGCGAGGAAAAGGTAGCAACTTCCTTCTCGAACCAGGCATCGAGTTCCTCAAGGATTTCCGTGTATCTCCGTGCGTTCTCAAGGTAGAAGCTTTTGCCCTCAGGGTCAAGGGAAGCCAGGGCCCGGGCGATATCCCGGACGATGATTCTGGCGTTTTTCAGGGAGAGCCAGATATGGGGGTTGGCCTCACCGGGATGCTCCTCGAGGAGCTCAAGATGAGAAGAAAGGTAGAACACCGGTGCCTCCTCTTTCCCGGCAGCCCGGATGACCTTCTCGAGGAAAGCATCAAACCCAAGGCCTACAAGGAAGAAGGCATCGGCCTGGGCAGCTTTCGTGACGTCGGAAGGAGTGGGCTCATAGACATGAGGGTTGGCACCGTTTGGGATAAGCTGTACGACGGTGACGCGATCCTGACCCACCTGGGTCACAAGGTCACAGAGCGGAGGAATGGATACCCCAACGGTGAGTGCCAGAGCAGAACCTCCAAGCAACACCAAAAGCGTCGCAATGCCGAGTACCCTCACAGCTGCGTTCCTCCCCTCTCATTTCCAGAAGAGGCCACAGTGGCAGCGACCGTTACGCTCCACGCTCCCCTGCCGGGTTTCAAGGCAGGGGCAGACGTTCTCGGGGATGTTGTCGATTTTGCAGGGACAGTAGAAGTCTCCGTAGCGCTCGTATTTTTTCAGCAATGCTTCGATAAGGGGTTCCTTCATCTCGTTGAAATGGTATCCCCGAAGTTGCGCGAAGTTCTCCACCCGGGCACGAATTTCCTCTTCGGGACTCATGTCCTTGGGTCGCCTGAGGACCCAGAAGCCGTTCTCCTCCGTAAGCGTGAGCACCGCACCGCACACGGGACAGACCACCCGTTTTCCCGGAACCCTTTCCTCCTTGAGGAGAAAGGTCACCTGGCATACGGGACAGAGCATACGCTCGGACGTCATTTTTCCAAAGCCTCCCTGATACGGAGTTCGTCGTATCCCACGATGACCTCTTCGCCGATCACGATCACCGGAAAAGCCCGCCGTCCGGAAATGCGCTGAACTTCGGCGACAGTCTTCTCCTTTTCTTCTTCGGGAAGAAGGTCCACATCGACGAAATTATACGGGATGTTCTGATTCTCGAAAAAGCGCTTGGCCATTTTGCAGAATGGGCAGGTACTCAGGGCATAGAGCATGACGGGTTTCATGATCTCACTCCTTCTTCTTGGCTTTCTTTTTGGTTATATTTCTAAACCCTGGGAAGTAGAATTTATTCATTGTGTCACCTGGAAAATCCGCAGAGCCAGGCAGGGCAACTCCCGACGGGTGAGATCTGTTGGAAGAAACATCGGGAACTTGTAAAACCAGGAGGGCATCTTCTATAATGTCTCTGGAGACGAAAACGGAGAGGTGGCTGAGTGGACGAAGGCGCCCGCCTGGAGAGCGGGTAGGCAGGGGTTGAGCCTGCCTCGTGGGTTCGAATCCCACCCTCTCCGCCAGATTTGCCTCTAATCGTGCTAGGCGGGGAGTTAGCGGTGCCCTGTACCTGCAATCCGCTACAGCAGGGCTGAATTCCGGCATGAGGTCCTTCCTTTCAGCCCCGGTTGGGGAAACGGGGTGTTGAGGGCTGGGTCCTGCGCGACGAATCCTCGCCAACCCCGCCAGGCCCGGAAGGGAGCAACGGTACGCGAGGCTCTTCGGGTGCCGCAGGGGTGCCTGGCCGGAGCCACCGGCCCTGACACGGCCTGGGAGGGAGCGATCGAGTGACGGTGCACGATTAGAGGCAATTTTGTGGTTGTCCTCAAAGAGGTGGAACATTGTCGTACCTTGCGCTGTACCGGAAGTGGAGACCATGCCGTTTTGAAGACATTGCCGGACAGGACACCGTCATCCAGGTCCTCCTGAATGCCCTGAAATCTCAGCGTATCCCTCATGCCTTCCTTTTTTCCGGTCCCCGGGGTGTGGGGAAAACTACCACCGCTCGAGTGCTCGCTATGGCGCTGAACTGCCACGAGGGGGTGACACCAGCTCCCTGTGGGGTCTGTAACTCGTGTCTTGCTATCCGTCAGGGTCGGGCTCTGGACGTTGTGGAGATTGACGCTGCCTCGCATCGTGGGATTGATGAAATTCGGGAGCTTAGGGAAAACGTCAAGTATGTTCCGCTTGAGTCCCGTTTCAAGGTCTACATCATTGACGAAGTGCACATGCTCACCCCGGAAGCCTTCAACGCCCTTCTGAAGACTCTTGAGGAGCCACCGGGACACGTTGTGTTCATCCTTGCCACCACGGACCCAAAGCGACTTCCAGAAACCATCCTCTCAAGGTGCGTGCGTCTTTTCTTCAACCCCATTCCCCATGAGGTCATTGTGGAGCAGCTTCGAAGAATCGCCGCTTCGGAGGAGGTCTCAATCGAGGAGGATGTGCTCCACCTCATCGCCCGAAAAGCGGAGGGGTCTCTCCGGGATGCGGAAAGCCTCCTGGAGCAGCTTCTCGCCTTTGGCGAGAAGGTGATTCCCCTCTCCCTTGCGGTCAAGGTGCTCCGGGATGTGGAGACAAGGGATCTCGACGCCTTCTTCACCCTTTTGTGCAAGAAAGACCTGGGGAAAGCTCTCGTGACCCTGGAGGAGTGGCTTTCCCGTGGTCTTGGCCCGGAAGATATTGTGGCGAGTCTTGTACAGTACTTCCGGGACCTTTTCGTGGTGGCCTCCTCAACGTACCACCCTCTTTTTGGGATTTCCCAATCCCGCTGGGATGACCTGAAGGCGCTGGCCGAGCCTTTTGACCCCCAGGTGTTCGGAACCGTCCTCAACCGGTTGCGTGTTCTTGAGGGGGATCTGCGCCGTCTCCCCCATGCTCGCGTTTTGCTTGAGGTTGCTCTTCTCGATATAATAGAATGTCTGGGGCAAAAAGGAGAGGAAGAAAAACCAGAGGCGTCTGGGGCTGCTCCTTCCCGGAGGGATGTCTGGCAAGAAGTGCTTCAGGAGGTCAAGCGCTCGAAAATTTCGCTCTACGCCTTCCTGCAGCTTGCCGAGGTTCACTTCGAGGAGCCCTCGCGTCTTGTGATTGCCTTCGGGCCGGATTGTCAGTTCCATAAAGAAAGCGTAGAGCGCCGGGAGAATCTGGAAATCCTTGAGAAGGCGCTTTTGCGTGTACGCGGGGAGAAATGCCGGATTGAGTGTGTGCTCCAGGGAGGGAAAACAACGGAGACTTGGGGGACTGTGGTTTCTGAGGCTCCCAGGAGAGCGGAGCCAGTGCGGGAACGATTGCGGGAGGGGAATTCCCCCCTTCCGGAAATCCTGAACCTCTTCTCGGGAACCGTAGTGCACTACGTCCCGAGTGAGCAGCCGAAGGGCAGGTGGGAAGATGCAGAACTGGAAAAATCTGATGAAGGAAGCCCAGAAGATGCAGGCTAAAATTGCCAAGATGCAGGAAGACCTCCGGCAGAAAACGGTGGAAGCCACAAGCGGTGGGGGAATGGTCAGGGTCACCTGCAACGGTCAACAGGAAATCTTGGGCATCGCCATTGACCCTGAACTTCTTGAGGAGAAAGACGTCGAAATGCTCCAGGACCTGATTCTTGTTGCCGTGAATGAGGCGCTGAAACGGTCTCGGGAGCTTGCCCAGGAAGAACTGGCCAAAATCACTGGTGGCCTCAGCATTCCGGGTTTATAGAAGGTGGAAGGGGTGCAGGACGCCTATCCTGAATCACTGGACCGGGTCATTCGTGCGCTTTCCCGATTGCCCGGAATCGGACCGAAAACTGCTCAGCGCCTCGCTTTCTACCTCGTGAAGTCCCCTTCGGGGGAGCTTGAGGAGCTCCTTCGAGCTCTTGAGGATATGCAGAGGAAAATCCGCTTCTGCAAGCGATGTGGTTTCTTCAGCGAGGAAGACCTTTGCCGGATCTGCCAGGATGCTTCCCGGGATGCCCACACCCTCTGTGTTGTGGAGCGGCCCCAGGACGTTTTTGCCCTGGAGCGGGCAGGATTCCGGGGGAAATACCACGTTCTGCAGGGGGTCCTCTCGCCCCTTTCCGGTATTGGCCCTGAGGACATCCGTATTCCTCAGCTCTTTGAGCGAATCCAAAGGGAGCACATCGAGGAGGTGATTCTGGCACTGAACCCATCAGTCGACGGGGAGGCCACGGCGCTCTTTCTGGCTCAAAAACTCGGTGCTTTTCCAGTGAAGGTAACCCTGATTGCCCGGGGATTGCCCTCGGGTGGAGACCTTGAGTTTGCCGATGAGGTGACGCTGGCACAGGCGCTTGAAGGGAGACGAGAAATCCGTGTAGCTCCAGGAAAGGAGGCCTTGTAACCTTGGAAAAACCCCTGGAAATTCGATGGCATGGCCGGGGAGGGCAGGGAGTTGTTACTGCCTCTCGTATCCTTGCCGATGCCCTGTTGCGAGAGGGAAAGTACTTCCAGGCTTTCCCCGAGTACGGTCCTGAACGGATGGGTGCTCCGGTGAAGGCGTACAACCGGGTGAGCAGTACCCCGATTCGCATTCACTCGGGAGTGACGAGTCCTGAAATGGTCGTGGTGGTGGATCCAACGCTTCTTGGGGCGGTGGACGTCCTTGAGGGCCTTGCCGAAAACGGAACGGTGGTGGCCAATTTCCCTGGGACTCCGGGAGACTTGCGGAATCTCCTCCATTTTGCTTCCGGAACGGTTGTGGTGGTGGACGCTTCCCGGATTTCTCGGGAAATCCTCGGGCGGGTGGTGGTGAACACTCCCATTCTTGGGGCACTCTGCCGGGTTTTGCCAGAAGTGAAACTCGAGAACGTCCTTGAGGCCGTGAAAGCGCAGTTTGGAGAGAAACTCCGGGCAGAGATAGTGGAGAAAAACCTCGCCTGTTTACGAAGAGCGTATGAGGAGGCGCAGATAGGATGAGCAGGCTCAAGAGCTGGAAGGAACTCCCCCCGGGTGGTGTGATCCTTGAAGCGGGGAACGCTCGAACCTACAAAACCGGTGACTGGAGGACCGAGAAGCCCCAGGTGGACAAGGCAAAATGCATCAACTGTTTCTTCTGCTGGGCATACTGCCCCGATGCTTCGGTGATTGTTGATGCCGACCGGGGGACGATGGAAGGCTTTGATTACGACCACTGCAAAGGCTGTGGCATCTGTGCGAGTGTTTGCCCCAAGCAGGCGATCACCATGATTCCGGAACGATAGAAAGCGAGGGAGGTTCAGTGAGCAAGGTCCTTGGCTTGAATGGGAATGCCGCGGCGGCTCACGCCATGCGCCAGATTAACCCCCATGTCGTTGCCGCCTATCCCATCACCCCACAAACGGACTGTGTGGAACGCTTTGCCGAGTTCGTCAGCGAAGGTCTTGTGGACACCGAGTTCGTGACGGTAGAGAGCGAGCACAGTGCGCTGAGTGCTTGCATCGGTGCAGCGGCAGCCGGTGGCCGGGTGATGACGGCGACGTCCTCTCAGGGGCTGGCCCTTATGTGGGAGATGCTCTACATCGCCGCAAGCATGCGCCTGCCCATCGTCATGATGGTGGTGAACCGGGCACTTTCAGGGAACATCAACATCCACTGCGATCACTCCGATACCATGGGGGCCCGGGATGCTGGGTGGATCCAGCTATTTTCGGAAAACGCCCAGGAAGTGTACGACAACATGATTCAGGCAGTGAGGATTGCAGAGGACATGAGGGTCCGGCTCCCGGTGATGGTCACCCAGGACGGGTTCATCATCAGCCACGCTGTGGAGCGGGTGGAGTTACTTGACGATGAAGAAGTGAAAAACTTCGTAGGACCGTACAGGCCTCTGTACCCCCTCCTTGACGTTCGCAATCCGGTCACCTATGGTCCTCTGGACCTTTTCGATTACTACTTCGAGCACAAACGCTCCGAAATCGAGGCCATTGATAACTGTCTTCCGGTCATCGAAGAGGTCGGAAAGGAGTTTGGGAAGCTCTCTGGAAGGCCCTATGGGCTTCTTGAGGAGTACAGACTCGAGGATGCGGAGTACGCGGTGGTGGCTTTAGGTTCAACCTGCGGCACCGCTAAAGAGGCAGTGGACCGCCTGCGGGACCGGGGGAAGAAGGTCGGGCTTTTGAAAATCCGCTGTTTCCGGCCATTCCCCAAGGACGAAGTCATTCGTGCCCTGGCACCGCGAAAAGGCGTTGCAGTTCTAGATCGTTCGGTCGTCTTTGGCGGTTTTGGTGGACCGGTGTTCACCGAAATCCGTTCTGCTCTTTACGACCTTCCGTCTCGACCACTGGTCATCGACTTCTACTACGGCCTTGGAGGTCGGGACATTTACGTTGAGGACATCGAGAGAGCCTTTGCCCGCATTGAGGAAGTCGTTCGGGCGGGACGGGTGGAGAAACACATCGACTATCTCGGTTTGAGGGAGTAGGGGGGTGACGACCATGCCAACCCTGAAGGAACTGGCGAAGCGACCGGAACGGCTTACCCCAGGGCACCGGCTCTGTGCAGGATGTGGAGCACCTATTGCAGTGCGGCTCATCCTTGCGGCGGCGGATAAACCGGTGGTGGCGGCGAACGCCACGGGGTGCCTGGAAGTTTCAACGACCATTTTCCCTTACACTGCCTGGAACATTCCCTGGATTCACAGTGCCTTTGAGAACGCTGCGGCCACCATTGCCGGTGTTGAGAGCATGTACCGGGCCAGGCGCAGGAGAGGAGAGATTGAGGAGGAAATCTACTTCGTCGCCTTTGGAGGGGACGGAGGGACCTATGATATCGGGCTTCAGGCGCTTTCTGGAGCTTTAGAGCGGGGACACCGTTTCCTCTACGTCTGCTACAACAACGAAGCCTACATGAACACGGGTATTCAGCGCTCCAGTGCCACACCCCTTGGGGCCTGGACGACCACAAGCCCTGTAGGGAGGGTGCTTCCGGGGAAGACCCAGTGGCGGAAGAACCTCACCGAAATCGTTGCCGCTCACGGCATCCCCTATGTTGCCCAGTCTGTGGCTTCGAACTGGCGGGATCTTGTCACCAAGGCAGAGAAAGCGTTCCACACCGACGGACCGTCGTTCATCAACGTCCTTGCTTCATGCAACCGGGGCTGGCGCCATGAGCCTTCGGAGACTCTGAAGATTATGCAGCTTGCGGTGGACTGCTGCATCTGGCCGCTCTACGAAGTGGAGAATGGGGTGTACCGGCTCACGTATAAGCCCAAGGAGAAGAAGCCGGTGGAAGAGTGGTTGAGAACCCAGGGGAGGTTCCGTCATCTCCTGGCACCGGGAAACCGTCACCTCGTTGAGGCTTTCCAGCGCTACGTCGATGAAGAGTGGGAACGTCTCCTGAAAAAGTGTGGGGAGGCGTGAGACAAAAAGGGGTGGGGTGTCCCCACCCCTTTTGCGTTTTCCGAAGAATCGCTGAATCCCTCCGGTGTCCCACATGATATGAACCCGTACAAGGACTTGACAGAGGATACCGTATATGATACACTGACATCGATGACATCACGGGGTGCGGGATGCCCAATGTCGTCACGAGCAAAGGGAAGAAGAGCTTTCAGGTTTATCCTTCCAGCTTTGCTATGCATGCTTTTTGTCCACGTCATTCCTATTTTCTGGGGTGCCTACATTGCCTTCATCGACCTTGATATCTATACTATTACCCGGTGGATGCAGGCTCCCTTTGTGGGGTTGCGCAATTTCTTCACGGTGTTCTCCCCTGCAACCGACGTGGGTGTCCGGTACCTGCGCTCTATCTGGAATGTCGTGTACTTTGGCCTTGTCACCATCCCCGCAGGGTACTTCATTGGCCTTCTTGTGGCGTTGCTCCTCAATCGGAAATTCTTTGGCCGGACGCTGGTGCGGGGGCTCATTCTTCTGCCGTATATTACCCCGGACTCTGTCGCCTATAATGTCTGGCGGTTCATTTTCCAGGCTCGCATCGGTATTGTCAACAAGTACCTTCTCGCTCTGGGTCTTATCGAAGAGCCGATTATCTGGCTTGTGGGGGACCGGGCCATTTACGCCGTGATGATTGCAAGTGTCTGGAAGGGATGGCCTTTCGCCTGTCTTGTCCTCCTTGCGGGATTGCAGAGCATTCCTCAGGAACTCTACGAGGCAGCGAGAATCGATGGTGCATCGTCTTTTGGGCTTTTCCGTTTTGTGACCTTTCCCATGCTTCGTCCGGTGAGTGCCACACTGCTTCTGCTTTCGGCCATCTGGAACTTCCACGCCTTCAACCAGTTCTACATCCTCCTTGGAGCCGATCCGGGGAAGGCTCATGTACCCTCGACCTTCATCCTCCAGGAAGCCTTCACCAACTTCCATTTTGGTCAGGGTGCGGCGATGTCCGTGTTCCTTACGGTGGTGGTGCTTTTGATGACCGTGGCCATTCTCCAGGTCCGGAAAAGGGGCGAGGAGTGGTGAAACTCACTTTTCGGGTTCTTCTGGGGAGAATCCTCTTTGGCCTGGCGGTTTTCCTCGTACTTGCCGGCGTTCTCATTCCTTACCTCTGGATGGTTTCAGGGTCCTTCAAGACCACCCTCGAGATTCAATCAGCTGATGTTCTGAAACCAGAGCTCTCACCCCGCTGGTTTCCCCGGAAGTTCACCTGGGAGAACTACCTTCGGGTGAACCGGACGGTACGGATGCTTGATTATTTCAGAAACAGCATTATTATCAGCGTGGGAACCATGGTGTTTTCAGTGGGCATCAGCCTCTTTGCCGCCTATGCGCTCTCGCGCTTCACCTTCTCCTGGAAGAGGATGTACACCCTTGCGGTACTCTCCACGCAGATGTTTCCCGGGATATCCTTCCTCATCCCGTATTTCATGATGTTCGTCCTCATCAAGCACTACCTTGGGCTTCCCATGCAGAACACCTATTGGGGGATGATTTTCACCTACACGTCCTTTGCTCTACCCTTCTCCATTCTCATGCTGCGGAACTTCCTGGATTCCATCCCCCGGGAAATTGACGAGCAGGCTCAGATTGATGGATGTACCCCTTCGGGGGCGCTTTTCCGGGTTATCCTGCCCCTTGCAAAACCCGGTATTGCCGCCGTGGGTATTTACTCTTTCATCATGGCCTGGAACGAGGTGCTTTTTGCCACCGTTTTAACCGGCCGAGAGACGAAAACCGTTGCACTGGGGCTTCTTGAGTACATCACGGCGCAGCAGGCCCGCTGGGCGGGTATGATGGCCGCCTGTATTCTCGTTTCCATTCCTGTGCTTGTTCTCTTCAGCCTCATGCAGCGGTACATCATTGAAGGGCTTGTGGCGGGAGCGACCAAAGGATAAAGGGGGTGAGAACGGGGTTGGCTTGAGGAGATGGAAACCTTCGGATGCTCTCCACGACTCGACAAAAACGAAAGGAGGAGGGAGCAATGCGCAAGTCGTGGGTGCTTGTTGTGGTTTTTCTTTGGGTGGTATTGACATCGGTGACAGCACTGGGAAAGGGTACGATCACCTTCTGGCTCATGCCTAATGCTCCAGATGAAACACACATTCCCTGGCTGGAAGAAAAGGCTAAAGAGTTCGAAGCCCAGACCGGGTATAAGGTCAACTTTGAGGTCATCGGCTGGGGAGAGGCGTGGCAGAAGATTTCCGTTGCTCTGGCGTCACAGACCGGACCCGATGTCTTCCAGGTTGGCACTACCTGGAACCCCCAGTTTGCGGCCACCGGAGGGCTTGAGAAACTCGACCTTGCTGAGTTTGGTGGTGCCGATGCCTTCATGAAGGCCAACTATATCTCTACCACCTACAAAGGTGAAAGTTACGGTGTACCCTGGTTTGCCGAAACCCGCTGTCTTTTCTACAACAGGGACATGTTCGCCAAGGCGGGGGTGCAACCTCCAGCGACGTACGACGAGCTTAAGGTGGTGGGGAAGAAGATCGTGGAGACCTTCGGCGAGGGTTCGGCCATTGCCATTGCCGGAACGAACGCTTGGGACCTCCTGCACAACTGGGCCATTGTGCTCTGGGCTTACGGTGGGGATCTCCTTACCCCCGACAACAAACAGGCAGCTTTCAATGGTGAAGCAGGAGTTACGGCCATGAAGTGGTATGCCAGCCTCATCCTCGACGGTCTTGCCGCCAAAGCCTGTGCAGAGTACAACCAGCCCCAGGCCGATGCCGCGTTCATCAACGGCAACGTGGCCATGTGCTTTATGGGTCCCTGGAATATTGCCGGCATCGAGCAGGAGAACCCCGATCTCCCCTATGACGTGGTGGAACCTCCCGCCGGTCCGGTGAAGCGAGCTTCCTTCTCAGGAGGGAGCAACCTCGTCATCCTCAAGGGAAGCCCCAATAAAGACGCGGCCAAGGAATGGATCAAGTTCCTCCTCAGCAAGGAGAACCTTGTGGACTACACCAAGAACCTCTCCCATATGCTCCCGGCAAAGATCGAGGCCTTTGAGGATCCCTACTACGACACTGGTGTGTGGCAGGTTTTCAAAAAGACCCTGGGGTACGCCACGGCCTATCCGCCCCTTGCAGTGTGGGGAGACATTGAGAATGCTGTGGTTCGAGAGTTCCGGAATATCCTCACTGCTGTAGCCAGTGGTCATTACTCCGAGGAGACGGTGAAACTCTACCTCGACAAAGCCGCTGAAAAGGTGAATGAAGCCCTTGCCAGGGAACGGTGATCGGCAGGGTAGGGGAGCGGGTATCCGCTCCCCTCTATCTTGAGAGTTGGGAAAATGGGAAAGTTCGGCATTGCTGTCATCGTGTGCTTTTTCTTCTGTATCTTCGCTGAGGCTTCGGTGGTGGTCACGGCTACAGGGGAGCACCGGTATCCCTGGGCTCCCCTTGATCTGGACGGCGATGGTCAAATTGAATGGATCCTTGAGGGAAACCTCTGGAACGTATACTCTGCTGATGGTCAGGTGACCATGGTCTGGGATGACAAGACGCTTGCTGTGTCGATTCGTCTTGCCGATATCGTTCAGGAACAGCCCTCCGGTTGGGTGAATGGGTATCCGGAAATCTGGTACGGGGCAAAAGTCTGGAACACGCTTGGGCCAGCACTTGATGGTCCTGTACCCCTCCCTCAGAAACTTCGAGATCTCCGTGATATTTCCGTAACGGTGGAGTACGAGGTCCGCAGGCTTGACCCTCGTCTCCCGTATAATCTGTGTTTGGAGGCCTGGCTCACTCGGGACACGGAGCGGGGTCGGGCGGTACGGAGTGACGAAGTCGAAATCATGATATGGCTTGATTACCAGAATATGCGGGGGGCAGGGACTCTGGTTGGCCAAACGACGGTTGGTGGAAAGGTGTACGATGTGTGGTATGAAGAACGCTGCGGGAACGGGGGCTGGGAATATTTCGCCTTCGTACCCAAAGATCCTGCTCCTTATGGAACAGCCACAATCTGGTGGGGACCATTTATACAGGAGGCTATGAGGTACTCTTGCAGGTCCAACTGGCCGGACCTGTACTTCACAAGCATTGAGCTTGGCAGTGAATTTGGTGCGCCACATTACCTCAGGCGCAATGACCTTGACTGGGAAGTGCGATCTTTTGTTATTTCCTGCGGCCAGAGAAACATTCTGGGAGTAGAGACACAGTAAGCTTTGGAATCTCTGAAAAAAGAGGGGAGAGGAACATGGCAACGCTATACGACGTGGCGAAACTTGCAGGAGTGTCTCCAAAAACCGTTTCTCGAGTCCTCAACGAGAGCCATCTGGTAGCAGAGGAGACACGGAAACGTGTCTGGGAAGCCATCCGGAAGCTCGATTACCATCCCAACGTCATGGCTTCCTCGTTGAAGAAGAAACGTTCCAATAACATCGGGTTCGTCGTTCCTTACGGGTCCGACTTTGTCTTCCACGACCTCAACATGATGGAGCAGCTTCGAGGAGTGCACGATGCAGTAACTCAGGAAGGGTACAATCTCCTTGTTTCCGTTCCGCTCAGCAAGAAAGATTCCCATCAGGAAGCCGTGAGACTTCTGAAAAAGCGTAGCGTCGATGGAGTGATTCTCTACCCTTCAGCGGGCATTGACCCCATCATTGCGGAGTTTGACGCCAAGTCCCTGCGCTATGTGACCCTGGGGATGTACTCGGAGCGTCAGGAGACGAACTTTGTGGAGATCAACGTCTTCCCTGGGGCCTATCTTGCCACGCAGTTTCTCCTTGCCCAGGGACATCAGGTGATTGGCCTCATCACAAGGCCCAAGAGCTTTTTCAATTATCCGAAAGAGGACCTCTACGTTCAAGGGTACCGGAAGGCCCTCAAAGAGGCGGGAGTGGAGTTTCGTCCTGAACTTGTGCGGGAGGGGGACTTCACCTTCGAGGGGGGATACAGGGAGTGCCTTCTTTTGAAGCGGACACACCCTGAGATGACCGCACTCATCTGTGCCAGTGACCCGATGACTTACGGAGCTATTCGGGCCCTGGAGTCCCTTGGGCTCCGGGTGGGGAAAGACGTGGAGGTCGTTGCAGGGGATAACCTCCCCCTCACGCAGAAGCTCTTTCCCTTCCTTTCTGCTATCGTCAACCCCTCCTATGAACAGGGTTTCCAGGCTGCCAAAATGCTTATTTCCATTATCCAGGACGGACAGGACGCTCCGGGAGTTTTCCTGGATGCCGGGTTTGTTGTTCGGGGGTATTCCCGGGAAGCATAACGGAGTAGGTGGGGTGTTCCTCTGCCATCGCCAGGTCCTGAATCCTCATACCGCTCACGTTTTCACGAACCGGTTCACGACGCTGCCCGCCTTTCGCCGTGGGGAGGCCTGCATACCCAGAGATCCGCTGCGGGGTAAATAAAATAGAGCCTCAGAACTACGGAACCTGTCCAGGGGAAAACCCCGTCAAGACCAGCAGGAAAAAGGGAGGAACACGAGAAAAAAACGCTGTAGAAAGCGGAGTTCAAAAGATTCTGGAGCCGGCGATCCGACTTGAACGGACAACCTGCGGATTACGATTCCGCTGCTCTGCCATTGAGCTACACCGGCTCCGAAAATATTGTAGCGAAGCACCTTCTGGCAGTCAAGGCCTTGTATAGGTCCACATCATGTGGGACACTCGGAAAGTCCAGTGTTGCTCAGCTCCTCCCAGGGCTCCTCTCCCCAAGCTCGAGTCTCGTCTTTTCCTATTCTCCACCTCTTCCGTCCGCTTTTCGCGGTGGAACCTCGTGTTCCAAGGTCCACCTCGTCCTCATAGTGCGGGGAGAACCCTCCCGGAAGGTCCGGTTGAGCCGTTCCACCATCCCATTGAGCTTTGGAGACCTTGGAGGAAGGACGAAGAGCTTGATACCGTATTCCTGCGAGGATCCTCAAACTCCCCATAGAATTCGCTCCCTCCATCTACTTGAATGGCCCGCACTGGAAAGGGGCACTTCCTGAGGAGTTCCTCGAGGAACACCCTGGGAAGATTCTCGTGGCTTGAGCATGGAGGGAGGAATAGGCCCACCGCAAGACGAGATCTCCGGCAGGAATTCCCTATACACCTTTCCAGGAAGGGGACGGATGTCCAGAGTGTCGATGGCGGCAAGATCCCGGGGGATACCACCTCGGAGTCTTGGGGCTTTCTCTGAGCATGGGGTCTTTGATTCCCCCGTGGGCTTTTTGTGGCAGAAACCCTCCTCGGTTTCTCTCCCTCTCTCAAAAGACCCCGGGTTTTGAGATACCTGAGGATCCTCCCCACGGTGGAGGAAGAAGCAGTGAAACCCTCTCTCCTGAGGAGGACGGTGAGCTTCCCTTTCCCCAGGAAGGGGAATTCCTCCCGGAGTCTTTGAATTCCCTCCACAAGCTCTGAGGTCCACTGGGGCTTCCGAACCTTTTTGGGTCTCCTGGACCTGCCTTCCGGGCTTTGGAGGTTTCTGGGGTTCTGCTTTTTCTTCCACCGAAAGGAGGCTTCGGGCTATTCAATCTTTCGCAGGTGACGGCTAAGAGGAGGGACTGAGCAAAGTCGAGGACTTCAAGGATTCTCCCTTCTTCGAGAGTCCATGGACTTGAGCGAGCTTGGTAATGGCATTCCTTCTGGGAAGCTCAAAAGGCGGAGGACCTCCAGAATATGCCTGAAGCATCCTTGTTCCCTTTGTGCTCCCCTTATACAGGTGCAGGGCCTTTCTTCTCTTAGGTTTTTCGATACCCGAGTTAGGATACAGGGCCTCTCCCTTTTTGTCTCCCTTACCTACCGCAGATCTCTGTGAACCTATCCAGGCCTCTCCGTGAAGACCGCGAATCCATTGCTTGTGCACGGAGGGATTGGTTGTGGGGAAACTTTGGGCTTCCACGTTTGGAGGGGAACCCCAAACCTTGCCCATAAAAAAAAGACTCTTACAGCGTGCGGGGCGTCCTTTTTTCAAGCCGGTTTCGCAGGACTATGGAGAGGGCGTTGAGGCTTAAGGTAATGGCTAAAAGCACGATGATTCCTGCGGCAGCGTTGGCGTGAAAGGCTTTCTGGGGACGGGAAACCCAGTTGAAAATCTGGATGGGCAGGGTGGTGAAGGGAGAGAGGACGCCCCGGGGGAGGAAGGCGACGTAGGTCAGTGCCCCGATCATGATGAGCGGCGCGGCTTCACCGATGGCTCTGGAGACCGTAAGGATGATCCCGGTGAGGATTCCAGGGAAAGCGACAGGGAGAATCTGGTCCTTGAGGGCCTGCCAGCGGGTAGCCCCAAGGGCCAGGGCGGCTTCCCAGAGCGATTGAGGAACAGCCCGCAGGCTCTCCCGGGTGGAGACGATGACGATGGGGAGAACAAGGAGAGCAAGGGTCAGGGCTCCCGTGAGGAGACTCCGTCCCAGTTGCAGGACACGGGCGAAGAGCTCAAGGCCGAGCATGCCGTAGATGATGGAGGGGACGCCTCCTAAGGTGGCGATGCTCGCCTCAATGGCGGCACTCAGGCGATTCCTGGGGGCATACACCTCGAGGTACACGGCGCTACCTACCCCCAGGGGGATGGCAAAAAGGACGGTCAGCACGGTGACGTAGATGCTCCCCACCATGGCGGGAAGAATGCCGGCCTCTTCGGGCTTGCGGGAGGGGAAGCTCGTGAGGAATTTCAGGTTCAGGCGGGGAAGGCCGTCCAGAAAGGCGTCGATGATCAGGGTGAAGAGCACAATGAGGGAAAAAAGGAATGCCAGGGTGGCAAGAACCAGGAACGCCTTTTCCTTCTGCCTTTTCCGAACAAGGAGCATATCTGTACCCAGGGTGCTTTTCACTGGTACACCTCCCGGAATCGCTGGCGGAGTCTTCGGGCAATAAGATTGAGGAAGAACGTGAAGAGGAAGAGCACAAGGCCCACAGCGAAAATCGTCTGGTACTCAAGAGTCCCGGCGGGAACATCACCCAGGCTCACCGTGGCGATGAAGGCGGTCATGGTCATGATGGGGACAAAGGGGTTGAGGGTGAGCTGGGGCATAGACCCTGCGGCGATGGTGACGAGCATGGTTTCCCCAATGGCTCGAGACAGAGCAAGGATAAACGAAGCAGTGACACCCGAGAACGCCGCAGGGAAAACGATTTTTGTGGCGACCTCGAACTTCGTTGAGCCCAGGGCGTACCCGGCCTCCCGGAGGCTCTGGGGGACGGCGTGCATGGCATCCTCGCTGAGAGAAGACACTAAAGGCAAAATCATGATGCCCATGACGATTCCAGGGGAGAGGGCGTTGAACCCGGCAAGAGAAGGGATAACCCTCTTGAGGAGGGGGGTGACGAAGAGTAGAGCAAAGTACCCGTAGACCACGGTGGGGACTCCCGCCAGAACCTCAAGAATAGGCTTGCAGATGCTCCTGGTTCTCGGGGTGGCGTACTCGCTGAGGAAAATGGCAATGAGGATCCCCAGAGGTGCAGCAACGAGAACGGCAATGCCTGTAGTGAGGAACGTTCCGCAAAGAAGCGGCAGGATACCGAAGTGTTTCTCATAGAAGAGTGGGGTCCACTGGGTGTCGGTGAGAAAGGAGAGTACATTGACTTTCCGGAAGAACAAAACAGATTCGAAAAAGAGCATCCCGATGATACCTAGAGTGGTGAAAATGGCCACAAGACTGAAGACGAAAAAGAGATGCCGGACAAAGGCCTCTTCTTTTTTGGCTCGCCGCAATACCTGCTGTGTTTCCTTCACAGGACCTCACCCACTTTGCTGGCCCGCCTCCTGGGAAGCGGGCCAGCTCCTCTTCTACTGCGTTTCTTTTTTCAGGAGTTCCTCTATGGAGACTCCCACCGTGGCGCCGTGCCCGCCAAAGACCGAGCCGGTGACGCGTTTTCTGAAACGCTCAAGGGCGAGTTCGTAGGCGTTCTCCGGGAGAGGGACGTAGCCGACCTCTTCCACGAGGTCTTTGGCGTGCTCGAGGTAGAAGGTGATGAACTTCTCAACCTCGTCACGATCGGCGCTTTTCCGACTGACGTAGATGAAGAGAGGCCGGCTCAGGGGTTTGTACGTCCCATTCTTGACGTTTTCCGGCGTGGGGGCCACGGGGCCCTGGCCACTGTCGATGGGAACGGCTTTCAAGATATCCTGATTCTCAAGGTAGTACGCAAGGCCAAAGTATCCCAGAGCGTACTCATCCTGGGCGACTCCCTGGACCAGGACGTTGTCGTCCTCGCTGGCCACGTAGTCACCCCGGCTTTTCTTTGCCTCGCCAACAATGGCCTCGGTAAAGTACTCAAAGGTTCCGGAGTCTACTCCGGGACCAAAGAGGGTGATGGGTTTTTCCGGCCATCCGGGACGGATGTCACTCCAGCGAATTTGTTTCCCCTGGGCTTCGGGTTCCCAGATTTTCTTGAGCTCTTCCACGGTGAGGTAATCCACCCAGGTGTTTTTGGGATTCACCACTACAGCAATACCATCGAAAGCAACGGGGAGCTCGATGAACTCAATGCCGTTCTGCTGGCAGGCCTCGATTTCCGAGGCTTTGATAGGACGGGAAGCGTCGTTGATGTCCGTTTCTCCCCGGACAAACCGCTTGAAACCGCCACCGGTACCGGAAATCCCCACCGTGACTTTAACGTCCTGGTACACCTTCTGGAATTCCTCAGCCACGGCTTCGGTGATAGGGTAGACGGTGCTTGAACCGTCGACGGCGATGATTTTCTCCGCCGCCAGGGCACCAAAAGAGATGAGCAGGGCACAGGCAGAAAGACCCAAAACCAGGAACTGCTTCACTTTCACTTCGCTCACTCCTTTCTCGATTCTCCCTCCATTATGAAAGCCGAAAAACACACGAGGGCAAAACGCAGGTTAAAGTTTTGTTAAAAATCTGTAATGTCCCTGTGTTGAGGAACATACCCCTTATTCTGGCTTACCCTGGAAAGGTTGCCGATGCGTATTGCCCCCTGGTCTTTCCTCATCTGTGCCAAAAGTGGAGTTCTCGCCTGCTCAGGCCTGTAAATGGTTCCAGGGGAGAAGGAGACTCGCCCTTCGTTTTGTGAATATCTTGCTTGGGGTCTTCTGGAGAACCGTTCATCTCCAGGGCTCTGCGGCATCTTTTTGGGCTGGTACAAAATTTTTCCACTGGTCTCTTGACTTTTTCTTGTTTTAGAATTAATCTTAAAATGTACAAAGTACAGGGAGGTGAGGATCGTCAAATTCGCCGAAGACCTGAAAGAGTTTCTGCGGTCCCGGGGTGTGCGCCCCTCGTACGTGCGGCTGAAGGTGCTGCAATACCTCCTTACGGAAAAGACCCACCCCACAGCCGAGGAAATATACCGGGCTTTGGTCTCCGAAATCCCCACGCTTTCTCGAGCTTCGGTCTACAACGCCCTGGCAGTACTTTCTGAAGCTGGGGTCGTTCAGGCCCTCACCATTGAACGCCACGAGGGTCGGTATGACGCAAAAGTCGGAGAACACGGGCACTTCCAGTGTGAGGTGTGTGGAAGGGTGTACGATTTTTCCGTGGATTTTGGGTCCTTGCGCCACGAAGCGCTCGAGGGTTTTCTGGTGAAAAGGCGAGACCTGTACTTTCGGGGAATCTGCCCCGAATGTCAGAAAGGAGGAGAATCTCATGGAAAATCTGGGTAGAATGCCACTTCTTGGTGAGCGGTTTCCCGAGATGGAAGTCAAAACCACCCACGGGATGAAGAAGCTCCCCGACGATTACGCCGGGAAATGGTTTGTGCTCTTCAGCCATCCTGGAGACTTCACTCCGGTGTGTACCACCGAATTCGTGGCCTTCGCCAAAAAGGCCGAAGCATTCCGGGCCCTGAACACTGAGCTCATCGGGCTTTCCGTGGACCAGGTCTTTGCCCACATCAAGTGGACGGAGTGGATTCGGGAGAAGCTCGGTGTGCCCATTCCCTTCCCGGTCATTGCCGATGAGCTTGGACGGGTGGCCCAGACTCTCGGGATGATTCACCCCGGGAAAGGGACGAATACCGTCCGGGCAGTGTTCATCGTGGACGATAAGGGTATCCTCCGGCTTGTCATGTACTACCCGCAGGAAGTCGGACGAAGCGTTGACGAAGTTCTTCGAGCCCTGAAGGCGCTTCAGGTCTCCGATGCCCATAAGGTGGCTCTTCCTGAGAACTGGCCGAATAACGAACTTCTCGGGGACAAGGTTATTGTTCCGCCAGCAGGAACGGAAGACCTTGCCCGGGAACGCCTGGAAGCGGCCAAGAGAGGAGAGCTTGAGTGTTTCGACTGGTGGTTCTGCTATAAGAAACTGTAAAAGGGGGGTTCGTTATGGCGCGCGTGGCGCGGGAAATGGTGGAGAAGGCAGGTATCAACGTGGATCAGCTTGTGGAGCTTCTTGTGAAGAATGCCGCAGCGGAATTGACCACGTATTACTACTATACCATCCTGCGGTGCAATCTCATCGGCCTTGATGGTGAGACCATTAAGGAAATCGCAGAGGTTGCCCGTATTGAGGACCGCAACCACTTCGAGGCACTGGTTCCAAGAATCTACGAACTCGGTGGATCGCTCCCGAAGGACATGAAGGCATTCCACGACATTTCGGGCTGTCCTCCAGCGTACCTTCCAGCGAAAATCGAGACCGTTGAGGATATCCTCAAGGTACTCGTTGAGGCGGAACGCTGTGCGGTTCGCCAGTACACCTATATCTGCAACCTCACCGCAGGAAAAGACCACCGCACGTACGACCTGGCGCTCTCCATTCTCCATGAGGAGATTGAACACGAATCCTGGTTCTCGGAGTTTTTGGGGGAGGGTCCTTCAGGCCACTTCATGCGGCGAGGGGAAACCTCTCCCTTTGTGTCCAAGTTCCTGAAATGAAACGCAGGGGGCCGACAGGGCCCCCTTTTGGGTGCTTCTCATGAAGCGGTTCACCCACGCTGAGCTTCGGTACTACGATGGGAAAGAGGGAAGGCCTGCATACGTGGCCTTTGGGGGAAAGGTCTACGACGTCTCCTCAAGTTTCCTCTGGAAGGGGGGTCGTCACCAGGCATTGCACAGCGCTGGGGAGGACCTCACCGAAGCGTTGCGGGAAGCCCCTCATGGGGCAGAGCTTCTTGAGAGATTCCCCGTGGTGGGGGAACTCGTGGAGGAATAGTTCTCCTTGCTCTCCGGATATCCTCAGGATATAATGGCCTCAGCATGGTACGATATGTCCTGAGGCGGTTGCTTTTCACCATTCCTGTTCTTTTTGGCATTTCTCTTGTGGTCTTCCTTGTGGTGCGCCTGGCTCCAGGGGATCCGGCGAAGGTCATGGCAGGGGAACACGCCTCCCCGGAGTTCATCGAGGCGGTGCGTGTCCGGTGGGGTCTGGACCGCCCTCTGTACGTGCAGTACGGCATCTGGCTTTCGCGTGCGCTGCGAGGGGATCTCGGGCTCTCCATCGCCACAAAGGCCCCCGTGCTCCAGGAGGTTCTGGGGCGTTTTCCCGCTACGCTCGAGCTCTCCCTTGTGGCCATGATGTTCGCCACGGTTTTCGGGATGGCTGCGGGTATCCTCTCTGCGGTGCGGCAGTACTCGCTCTTCGATTACCTTGCCATGGTTGGGGCACTCATCGGCATTTCGGTTCCGGTGTTCTGGCTTGGCCTCATGCTCATGCTCTTTTTTGGGCTCTACCTTGACCTTTTGCCCATCTCAGGGCGCCTTGACCCCGGGATCACTCTTCGGACCATCACGGGGCTGTACCTCCTTGACGCGCTCCTGACTCGAAACGGCAAGGCCTTTGTGAACGCCCTTGCGCATCTTGTGCTCCCCGGGGTTGCTCTTGGCACCATCCCCATGGCGCTCATCGCCCGCATGACCCGCTCGGCCATGCTTGAGGTCATCCGTCAGGATTTCATCCGCACGGAACGGGCGAAAGGCCTTCCGGAGCGACTGGTCATCTACCGCCATGCATTGCGGAATGCCCTTATTCCCATTGTGACAGTCATCGGCATGGAGTTCGGGCTGCTCCTTGGAGGAGCCATCCTCACCGAGACGATTTTCGCCTGGCCGGGTCTTGGGCGGTACACGGTGGATGCGGTGTACGCCAGGGACTACCCGGCTATCCAGGGGGCAGTACTCTTTATCGCCTGTGTTTTCGTGATTGTAAACCTTGTGACGGATATTCTCTATGCCTATATCAATCCGAGGATACGATACCGGTGAGGACCATCGAGGACATCGCTGAAACCTTTCGTTTGCTGTGCCGGAATCGGGCTGCTCTCGCGGGCCTTGTCATCCTTGGGGTCTACGTTTTCGTTGCCCTTTTCCCCTGGCTTCTTGCCCCCAATGACCCCCTCAAACGCGACCTTGCGCTCCGGTACCAGCCGGGGTTCTGGGCGGGGAAGGAGTTTGCCCGTTTTCCTTTAGGAACGGATTACCTTGGGCGGTGCGTGCTCTCCCGCATCATCTGGGGAACCAGGACTTCCCTTCTTGTTGGTGTGATTGCCGTGTCGATTTCTACAGGCCTTGGAATGTTCCTCGGGCTTCTTTCCGGGTATTTCGGCGGATGGGTGGATATTGCCCTCATGCGGGTGGTGGATATTCTCTTTGCTTTCCCGAGCATTCTCCTTGCGATCACCATTATGGCTGCTTTAGGTCCGGGGCTTGAAAAGGCGATGATCGCTATCGGTATCGTTTACACTCCCCAGATGGCCCGGGTGGTGCGGAGTGTCACCCTGGTCATCCGGGAAATGGAGTTCATCGAGGCCGAACGGGCGCTTGGGGCGAGCCACGCCCGAATTCTCCTCCACCACATTCTCCCCAATGTCCTTGCCCCGGCTGTGGTATATGCGACGTTGAGCGTGGCTGGAGCCATTCTTGATGCCGCTGCTTTGGGGTTTCTGGGGCTTGGAGCCATGCCACCAGCGCCCGAGTGGGGGGCAATGCTCTCGGGGAGCCACAAGGCCCTGACCTCGGGAGCCTGGTGGGCGGTGGCCTTTCCGGGGCTGGCCATTATGCTTGCGGTCTTGGGGTTGAACCTCCTTGGTGATGGGATGCGAGATCTCCTTGATCCTCGCCTCCGGATGTAGCGATGAAGCCGGTACTCCTCCAGGTTGAAAACCTGAAGACGTACATCACCACGCACCGGGGAGTCGTGCGGGCTGTTGACGGAGTGAGTTTTGAGATCTTCGAAGAGGAGACCCTTGGTCTTGTGGGGGAGTCGGGGTGTGGCAAGAGCATGACGGCACTTTCGATCCTCAAACTCTACCCCAAACCCCAGGGGAAGATTGTGGAGGGGAAGATTGTCTTCGAAGGGGAGGACCTGGTGCGGAAAGATGAAGAGGAGATGCTGAAAATCCGGGGGAAGCGGATCTCCATGATTTTTCAGGAACCCATGACCTCTCTTGACCCCGTGTTCCCGGTTGGGGAAGGTATTGTGGAGGTCCTCATGCTCCACCAGGGACTTTCACGAAGCGAAGCCCAGAGGGAAGCTGTACGACTTTTGCGAATGGTGCGCATTCCCGAGCCAGAAAGGCGCGTGCACCAGTACCCCCACCAGCTCTCCGGAGGCATGCGCCAGCGGGTTATGATTGCCCAGGCTCTGGCATGTCGACCAAAGCTCCTCATTGCCGATGAACCAACAACGGCTCTTGATGTCACGGTTCAGGCTCAGATTCTTGAGCTCATCAGAACGCTCAAGAAAGAGACGAAAACCGCCGTGCTCCTCATCACCCATGACCTCGGTGTTGTGGCTGAGTACTGTGAGCGGGTTGCCGTCATGTACGCCGGGAAAATCGTGGAGAAGGCCGATGTTCTTTCGCTTTTTGCCCGACCTCTCCACCCCTATACCCGGGCACTCCTTGGGGCTTTGCCTCGCCTTGACGGGAAAAGGTCTCGTCTTGAGGCTATCCCGGGATCGGTGCCAGACCTCATTGCTCCGCCTTCAGGGTGCCGGTTTCATCCCCGTTGCCGGGAACGCCTGCCCCGTTGCAGCGAAGAGGAGCCCCGTCTTTGGGAAGTTGAGAAAGGGCACGAGGTTGCATGCCACCGCTTATAGAGATACGGAATCTCCGAAAGCAGTTTCTCCTTTCTGGAGAATGGTGGGGAGAGCGGGTAACGGTTGATGCCGTGAGTGGAGTGTCCCTCTCCATCTTTCGGGGGGAAACCCTGGGGCTCGTGGGAGAGACGGGCTGCGGGAAGAGCACCCTTGCCCGGTGTATTTTGCGTCTCATTGAACCCACGGAGGGGTCAGCGCTCTTTGAGGGAGTAGATATTTTCTCCCTCTCTCTTCGGGATTTTCAGCCGTACCGCCGGCGCATGCAGATTGTTTTCCAGGACCCCTTTGCTGCACTCAATCCCCGGAAAACGGTGTTCTCCATTCTTGAAGAACCTCTTATCATCCACGGGGAACGGAATCCCCGTATTCGCCGGGAAAGAGTGGAAATGATGGCGCTGCAGGTTGGCCTTGAGCCGAAACTCCTCAGGAATTACCCTCACGAGTTCTCCGGAGGGCAGAGGCAACGTGTCTGTATCGCCCGGGCGCTCATCCTTGAACCGGACTTCGTGGTGTGCGACGAGCCGGTCTCGGCCCTTGATGTTTCTGTGCGGGCACAGATTCTCAACCTCCTCTGTGAGCTCCAGGAAAAGATGCACCTCACGTACCTCTTCATCACCCATGACCTCAGCGTGGTGCGCCACATTTCCCACCGGGTTGCCGTCATGTACCTTGGGAGAATTGTGGAGGTTGCACCAACCGAGGAACTCTTTACGAATCCCCTCCATCCGTATACCCAGGTGCTTCTTGCCTCCATACCGGTCCCTGACCCTGCAAGGCAACCCACGCGCGTTATCCTCGAGGGCGACCCTCCAAGCCCCATTCATCCTCCTTCGGGATGTCGCTTCCATACCCGGTGCCCGAAGCGCATGGAGGTATGTGCCCTCCGTTCCCCAGAGGCATTTTGCACTCCCCAGGGACATATGGTTTTCTGCCATCTCTATGGGGTATAATGGAGGAAATCCACAAAGGAGGGTTGGCTATGCGAAAGGTGTTGTTCCTTCTGTGCTGTCTTGCTGTAGCGTTTTTCGTCTTTCCTGCTCTGGCTTCGGAGCCAAGGTATGGTGGAACGCTCATTTATGGGAGTGCCGGGGATGCCACGCGCCTTGACCCGGCGGACGTAACGGACGGGATTTCCATCACCCGGACGGATGCGATGTTCGAAGGGCTTGTCCGGTACAAACCCGGGACCACCGAAATCGAACCGTGGCTTGCCGAATCCTGGGAGGTTTCCGAGGACGGGCTCACCTTCACCTTCTACCTCCGCAAGGGGGTCAAGTTCCACGACGGCACCGACTTCAATGCCGATGCCGTGGTGTACTCCTTCAAGCGCCAGTTTGACCCCAACCACCCCTTCCATCAGTATGGGGAGTGGGCGTACTGGCAGTGGATGTTCAACTACGTGAAGGATGTGGAGAAGGTCGACGACTACACGGTGCGTATCACCCTCTCTCAACCCAATGCCTCCTTCCTCACGAGCATGGCCATGTTCACCGTGGCGGTTGTGAGCCCCACCGCCTGTGAGAAGTACAAGGGGGACTTCTTCAAAAACCCGGTGGGTACAGGGCCCTTCAAATTCGTGGAGTGGGTGAAGGATGACCACATGACGGTGGAGGCTTTTGAGGACTACTGGGGTGGACGTCCGTATCTTGACCGCATCATCTTCCGGGTCATTCCCGACCCTTCGGTGCGGCTTCTTGAGCTTGAGAAGGGTTCCATCCACTGCATGGAGTACCCCAACCCCGATGACCTTGAACGGATTGCCAAAAACCCTGACCTTGTCCTCCTTGAGCTTCCTGGCATCAACGTTGGGTATCTCGCCATGAACATGGGGGAGGACACTCCCGGTTTCCAGAAACCCTTTGGGGACGTTCGGGTCCGGAGGGCCATAAACCACGCAATCAACAAAAAGGCCATTGTGGAGCACCTCTACAGGGGGACGGCAGTCCCGGCGAAGAACCCCATCCCGCCCACCATGTGGGGGTACAACGATGATATTGAGGATTACGAGTACGACCCGGAGAGAGCGAAAGCGCTCCTTGCCGAGGCGGGGTACCCCAACGGCTTTGAGACGACGCTCTGGGTCATGCCGGTTTCCCGCCCGTACATGTTCGATCCCCCGAAAATCGCTGAGGCTATTCAAGCCGACCTCGAGGAGGTAGGGATCCGGGCGAACATCTACACCGTGGAGTGGGGGACCTACCTCCAGGAGACCGAGGCAGGAAAGCACCCTATGTGCCTTCTTGGGTGGATTGGGGACAACGGTGACCCCGACAACTTCCTCTACGTACTCCTTGACAAGGACAACGCCATCGTGGGGAGTGCCGGGAACGTGGCGTTTTACCGGAACGACGAGCTCCACGAAATTCTCATCAAAGCCCAGCAAACGTATGACCAGAAGGAGCGTGAGGCCCTCTACAGGAAGGCTCAGGAAATCATCCACAACGATGCCCCCTGGGTACCCCTGGCGCACGCCAAGCTCCAGATGGTGCTCCGGAAAAACGTGAAGGGATTTGTGCTCCATCCTCTGGACCGGAAGTACTTCCAGAGTGTGTGGCTTGAGGAGTAATCGAGAGGACAGGAGCCCCGGAGAAGACCCGGGGCTCCTGAACCTAGAGGAATTCCTCGAGCGCCTTTTCCAGTGGTTTGCAAATAACCGGCGGGATCTTCCCTGGAGAGCTGAGTACTCTCCGTATCGGGTCTTGGTTGCAGAGGTGATGCTTGCCCAGACCCAGGTGCCACGGGTTGTCCCCTATTACCTCCGCTTCCTTGAGCGTTTCCCCGACGTCTTCGCCCTGGCTTCGGCCCCGCGGGAGGAGGTACTCCTTGCCTGGGAAGGCCTCGGGTACTACCGGAGGGCTCACCACCTCCATGAAGCGGCACAGAGGATTGTGGAGCATTTCCAGGGCCATATCCCTGCTGATATCACAACCCTGCGGCGCCTTCCAGGCATCGGACCATATATCGCCTCGGCCATCTTAGGCATCGGGTACAATTTGCCTGTACTTGCACTTGACACCAATGTGCGGCGTGTGCTCTCGAGGGTTTTCGGTGCTAAAGAGGGTGCGAACCTCTGTGAGATAGGCAACCTCCTCGTTTCCCATATGCCTTCCGGAAAGGCTCGTCATCTCAACGAGGCCCTGATGGATTTCGGGTCGCTGGTCTGCCTTTCTCGAAAACCTCGCTGTTTTCCGTGCCCTTTCCAGAGGTTTTGCGCCTTTGTGAAGGATGCGGGGAAAGAAAGTCGCATCCGACAACGGCGTACTCTTCTTGAGATTTGCGTTGCGGTGTGCTGTGCGGGGGAAGAGGTACTCCTCACAAAAAGCGAAGGTAAGCTCTTTCCCGGTCTTTGGGGACTGCCCCTCAGGGAGCAGGACGGGGAAGACCCCCGGGTGTGGATTGACGCCCTTGGTAAGCGTTACGGTTTCTCGCCTCTGGCCTTGAAGGAATGCGGCGTGGTCGCTCATGCCTATACCCGGTACCGGGTGCGGGCAAGGGTCCTCAGGGTTTCCGGGAAAAGAACGGGTACGCTTTCAGGAGCAGCGTGGGTGGCCTTTCGTGAACTTTTTCAGTACCCTCTGCCTTCGCTCTTTCGGAAAGCTCTTGCTCTGGGATGTCCTGGGGAATACCGACCTTAGGGTTGCGGTTTTCTTCCCGTAAAGGAGGTGAACCATGTGGAGAAAACCGTATTTTTCGTCTTCCGGGATGAAGAGATGTGTTTCATCCACGTACTTCTGTACGCCCTGGACTATGCGGTGTCAGGGAAGGTTCTGAAAATTGTCTTTGAGGGAGCGGCCACACGGCTCATTCCTCGTCTTTCCCAAAAGGACCACCCGCTCCATACCCTTTATGAGAAGGTAAAGTCCCAGGGAGGTATTGCCGGGGCCTGCAGGGCATGCTCGGCCAAAATGGGGGTCCTTGAGGCGGTGCAGCAGGAAGGTCTTCCCCTGCTTGACGAGATGAACGGCCACCCGAGTATCCGGCGCTTCGCCGAAGAGGGCTTTACGGTGCTTGTGCTTTAGGGGTGGCAACGGTGGCGTTCTTCGTTCGGGTGTTACTCCTTGCAGTAGAGCGGAAAGCCCTGGTGCTCTCAAGCCTCCGAGAACACGTGGTGATTTCCCTTCTGGCCTGTCTTTTCATTGCGCTCTGCGGTGTCCCCCTGGGCATCCTCATTGCCCGTTTCCGGCGTGTGGCCTTCTGGATCATCGCCACAACCGGTGTCCTCTACACCATCCCGGCTCTGGCCCTTTTTGGGTTCATGATTCCACTTTTTGGCATCGGCCTGCGACCAACGCTTTTTGCCCTCTTCATTTACGGCCTCCTGCCCCTTGTACGGAACACCTACGTGGGCATCACGACGGTGGATCCGGCCATCGTGGAGGCCGCAAAGGGCATGGGGAGCACTGACTGGCAGTTGCTCTGGCGGGTCCAGATCCCCCTGGCGCTCCCGGTGATTGTGGCTGGGCTCCGGACCATTGTGGTGATGACGATTTCCATGGCCACCATTGCCGCTTTCATCGGTGCAGGGGGTCTTGGGGTGCTCATCTTCCGTGGCATTACCTCTTACTATCCTGAGCTCATCGTGCTCGGGAGTCTCCTGGTCGCCGCACTTGCCCTTGGGGCTGATGGGATGTTCGCTGTCCTTGAAAGGCAGCTCATGAGGCGTTTGCGCTTATGAAAGGAGGATGAAGCATGAAGCGCTTTTTCATAGTGGGACTTTTTGTGGTCTTGCTTTTGGGCGGGAGCTCTGGTTTTGCGCAGGGGTGGTGCGTCCGTTCCCTGGCCGAAGCCAGAGAACCGGGGAAAATCGTGGTGAGCAACAAACCCTTCACCGAGTCCTACATCCTTGCGGAAATCATGGCAGAGCTTTTGCGCCGCCGCACGAACCTTTCCGTTGAGCGGCGGATTATCGAGGGGGGAACAACCTCCATTCTCCACCCGGCACTCCTTGCTGGTGAGATCGACCTTTACCCGGAGTACACCGGGACTGCCTGGCAGGAGGTGTTGAAACACCGGGAGATTATCCAGGATCCTCTCAAGCTCTATGAAGCGGTAAAACGGGAATACGAGGAGCGTTTTGGTCTTGTGTGGTTGCCCCTTTTCGGTTTCAACAACACCTTCACCCTTGCGGTTCGGAGAGCATCAGCAGAACGAGATGGGCTCCGGACCTTTTCCGACCTTGCCCGGGTTTCCGAGCGGTACGTCTTCGGGGCCGAGCCGGACTTTTTCGAACGCCAGGATGGATATGAGAATCTCGTCAGGACCTACGGTTTCCGCTTCAAGGCCACACGGCAGATGGCCATTGCCCTGAAGTACCCGGCGATTGTCTCCCGTGAGGTCGACGTCATCAACGCCTTTTCCACCGATGGGCTTTTGCGGAAGTTTGACCTTGTGGTACTCGAAGACGATCGGCAATTTTTCCCCTCTTATCTCTGTGCCCCGGTGATCCGGAAGGAAGTCCTTGACCGTTATCCTGAGGTCGGGAGGGTACTTGGGCTCCTCGAGGGGAAGATCAGCGATGCGGAGATGACCGAGATGAATTACCTCGTGGATGAGGAACGCCGGGACCCGAAAGACGTGGCCCGGGAGTTTTTAGAACGAGAGGGGCTTCTCTGACTTGGGAAATCCGGTTGTGGTCTTCCAGGAAGTGACGAAGGAGTATGCTCGAGGTGTCCGGGCCCTCGAGGGGGTTTCCTTCGAGGTTGAGGAGGGGGAGTTTTTCTGCCTCATCGGTCCCTCGGGGTGTGGCAAAACGACGCTCCTCAAAATGGTGAACCGGCTCCTTGAGCCCACCTCAGGAAGGATTTTCGTCTATGGCCGGGATGTGCGGGCATGGGACCCCATTGCCCTTCGTCGAAGCGTCGGCTACGTGATTCAGCAGATAGGGCTTTTCCCTCATCTCACCGTTGAAGAGAACATGACCTATGTTCTGGCCATTATGGGAGTCCCCCTGCAGGTTCGTCGGCAGAGAGCCCGGGAACTCCTTGGGGTCATCGGTCTTGACGAATCGTACCTGCGGCGTTTCCCCGGGGAGCTGAGCGGGGGAGAACGTCAGCGGGTTGGGGTAGCCAGGGCCCTGGCAGCCGACCCAAAGCTCATTGTGATGGATGAACCCTTTGGGGCGCTCGACCAGATTACCCGAATGCGGCTCCAGGACGAACTCCTGGAACTCCACCGAAAGCTCAAAAAGACCATCCTCTTTGTAACCCATGACCTTGAGGAGGCGCTGAAGCTTTCTACCCGCCTTGGGGTCATGCGAGGAGGGCGGATGCTTGGGGTGGGTCGACCGCATGAACTCCTTCTTGCTCCCCCGGACCCCTTCGTGGAAGCATTCCTGGGGAGGGGAGGCATCGTTCAGGTGCTCCGGACGATCCGGGTCGGAGATGCACCTCTCCGGAAAATCCAGGAACTCCCCGGTACCTGTCCTTCTGTACCCGTTTCTGCGTCTTTGGAGGACGCCCTGCACCGGATGATTCTTGCATCAAGGAGAACCCTTGCGGTTACCGAGGACGGCACAGGCCGTGTGGTAGGGATTCTGGAGTTCGAGGACCTGTGCCGTTTGCTCCACCGGTATCTCGAGGAAAAACTCTCCTTCACGTGTGCTTGAATTTCAAAACGCCATACTTTTTGCGGGTTTCCCGGAGGATTTCGGCGTACTCTTTCTCGTGTACCACGCATCCGGTGGGCTGTTGCCGGATGAGGAGTTCCATACAGGCGTCGCAGAGCGTGCACCACCGGACCTCTTCGGGCTTTCCCTCAAGGAGCTTTTTGGGGAGGAAGGGGTCTGCCAGAGACTGCCGGCCGATGGCGATCATGTCCACCACGCCGTCTTCGATGTTTTTATTCCCCCAGTAGAGCAGGGAGCTCTTTTCCCGTTCTACGCCGAGGAAATTGTTGTTCCCGTCCCGGAAGATGGAGTACGCCGACCCCATGGTGACGACTTCCGGGGCAAGGACCTTTCGGGCCTCTTTCTGGAAGAAGTGGTGGAGGTAAGCGTAGTCGGGGATACGTTTGTCCGGGTGCGCCAGGGCAATGGTGAGCGAGGGATTTCCTGCCGAGACAAGGACGAAATTCGCTCCCCGTTCCTTGAGACCCCGGAGGAGATCCAGGGGCTCAGAAAGGTCCATGATGGCCGTGTCCGGACCGGCACAGCCCTGTCCTCCCGGAATCCCCTCCCACATGGTGACCTTGGAACCCAAAAGGAAATTTGGGTCGGGGATTGCCTTGCGTATCCGCTCATAGATTTCAAAGGCGAATTGCCGCCGCCGCTCCCAGGGTCCCCCGTACTTCCAGGGACGGTCGTTGTAAGGACGCAGGATCTGGGTTCCAAGGTACCCGTGGCAGAGCTTCACGTCAACACCATCGGCCCCTGCATCATAGGCAATCCTTGCACCCAGGACGAACTGGTCGACGATGGCGTCAACGTCCTCTTCGCTGAGAAGGTCTCCGCCAAGGCCTGGAAGAGGCTTTACGCAGACTCTTCGGGAGAACTCGGGGTTGCTCAGCTCTCCTGCATGGGTGAGCTGGAAGATGAAAAGCGGCTTAGGGTTCACACGTTTCATCTCGGTAACGAACTTCTCGAGGGCTTTGGCGTTGTGGGGCATGATGCTCAGCTGGTTCAGGCGGGCCCGGCTCTCGTAGCTCACGGTGATGGCCTCAAGGAAGATCACCCCTGCGCCCCCCTCAAAGAGCCTGGCATAGCGCCGGTAGGTTCGGGGAGAGGGGTTACCGAGTTCATCAGAATCGCAGCACTCCATGGCGTTGATAACCAGGCGATTCGTGGCTTCTTTCTTCCCGATGGCAATGGGGGTGAAAAGAGGGGACTTTTCCATAAGTTTCCCTCCTCTCCTTTTTTCTTCAAGGATAGGGAGGAGAGGCTCGAGAAGGAATACCAGAAAAATCCCCGGGAAATTCCAGGACTACCTCGAGCGTTGCAGAGCGGCAAAGAGTGATTCCTTTGTCTTCTGGATTCCCAGTTTTTTCCGGATGTTGCCCCGGTGGAAGTCCACAGCCTTTTTGGAAATCGAAAGGACCTCGGCGATTTCTTTGCTCGTTAATCCCTGGGCGAGAAGCCGGGCAACTTCCCATTCCCGGGGTGTTAGAGAAGGCGCCTGGGACGTGTCTTCTCCCCCACAGAGACTATCCAGGGCTTTCTCGAGGGTGTCAAGGAGCATTCTCTGGATCTCAGAGGAGAGGGCTTCTCGGAGCAGAGAAAGGAGTGGCCGAATACCAGCAGCAAAGAGCCTCCGGCGTTCCTCTTCCCGGTGGCGTTTTTCCTCTTTCTCCTTTTCAAGGAGCTCTCCAAGCAGGGCGACCTGCCCCCTGAGGAGGCGTTCGGTGACCCTGAGCTTTTCCACTTCCGCTTCGAGCACCTTTTCTTTCGTGATGTCTTCCACGTACTCAATGGCACCGACAATCTTTCCGTTGCCGTCGCAGAGGGGGAAAACAATGAGCCTCTGCCATCCCTGGATCTCTCTCTGTGGTCCGTGGTAGGGGACGATTCCCGTGGCAACGCGCCTTTCCCGGAGGGCGTTACGGGTAGGGCAGAAAGTACAGGGAGTGCTTCTCCCGTGGTACATCTTGTAGCATTTTTCACCGGGACGGAATTTTCGATGAGCGTACCACTGATGCATGGTGGTGTTCATTTCAAGGACACGGAAGCGGGTGTCGAGAATGCTTACACCCTCTTCTAAAGCATCGAGCATCTCACCCGGAATGCTCAGGATGTCCAAGAGGGGTTTCCCTCCTCGAGTTTTTCTTTTAGAATACCGGAAGGGGAGGAGGAAGGCAAGAAGGAGGAAGTGGTGAAAAGCCTCATCGTGGTTGTGTCGGTCCACCACGGGAATACCCGCCGTGTGGCCCAGGCCATAGGGGAGGTGCTCGAAAGCCAGATTCGGGAGCCTGAGGAACTGGCGCCAGAAGATCTCGCGGCCTTTGACCTTGTGGGTTTTGGCTCTGGAATCTACTTTGGGAAATTCCACGAGCGACTTGTGGCTTTTGTGGAGCGTTTGTCCTGTGGGCAGGGGCAGAAGGTGTTCGTCTTTTCCACAAGTGGCCTGGGGAGAGCCATCGCCAACCGGCCCCTTGAGGAACTCCTGAGGCAGAAAGGCTTTGCCGTTCTTGGGAGTTTCACCTGCAAGGGGTATGATACCTTTGGGGTACTGCGGGTGTTTGGAGGAATCAACCGGGGGAAACCCGGGGAGAAAGAGCTTGGAAAGGCCAGGAAATTTGCCCGTTTCCTGAGGATACTCGTAGCAGAGGGAGGAGAAAACCATGCTTGAGGAACTCAAGAAAGCGGTCTGGCAGGCAAATCTTGAACTGCAACGCCAGGGGCTTGTGCTGCTCACGTGGGGAAATGTGAGCGGGATTGACCGGGAACGAGGTCTTGTGGTCATTAAACCAAGTGGTGTTCCTTATGATGTGCTGAAGGCGGAACACATGGTGGTAGTGGACCTTGAAGGAAGGGTAGTGGAAGGAAAACTCAATCCATCTTCGGATACTCCAACGCACCTTGAGCTCTACAGGAACTTCGAAAAAATCGGCGGAGTCGCTCATACCCATTCTTCCTGGGCCTGTGTCTTTGCTCAGGCGCAAAGGAGCATCCCCTGCCTTGGTACCACTCAGGCGGATACCTTCTTCGGCCCTGTTCCATGTACCCGCCTCCTGACCCGGGAGGAGATTGAAAGAGAGTACGAGCGGGCAACAGGCAGGGTGATCGTGGAGTGTTTCCGGGATCTTGACTACGAGGCGATTCCCGGGGTGCTTGTGGCTGGTCACGGTCCCTTCACCTGGGGGAAAGACCCCATGGACGCGGTCCATGCAAGCGTTGTGCTTGAAGAAGTGGCAAAGACCACCTATTACGCTTTGCTTTTGAATCCCACGTTAGAGAGCATTCCCCGGGCACTTCTTGAGAAGCACTTTTTCCGAAAGCACGGGCCAGGGGCATACTACGGTCAGAGGAGGGAAACGTGAGGTACCAAACCCTTAAGGTGGTGGCAAATCGAGTGGAGGCGGAGCTCATCCGGGGGTACCTTGAGGCGGAGGGTATCCGGGTACTTTTAAGGCCCGCTACAAGTCCCTACGGAGGAACAGCCTACTTTGGTGACACAGGACCTTTTGAGGTCCAGGTCCCTGAGAGGAGTTTCGCCAGGGCCCGGGGGATTCTGGCAGGACTTGAGGAAAAGGGTGAGGAAAGGATATAATATCATTGTCCTTTGAAGGAGGGGGAAATTTGGCAGAGCATATCGATGTCCTAGTGAGGCGGCGTCGCCGCGAGGAACGACGTTTTCAGCTGCTCCTTTTCCTTCCTACCATTGTGTTCCTCGTCCTCATGGTGCTTTTTCCTCTTGTGTACTCTGTGCGCATCAGCTTTTATGACTACGTCCGTGGCCGGGAGCCCCGCTTCATCGGTTTTGGCAATTACGCGCAGCTTTTCCGGAGCGAGCAGTTCTGGCTGGTGACCTGGGTCACCCTTCGCATCACCCTGACGTGCCTTGCGATTGAAATGGGACTGGGACTGCTCCTTGGTTTTGCCCTGAGTCAGAAGGTTCCGGGAATGGGTGTTTTTCGGGTCCTCATTTTCCTTCCCATGATGCTCGCCCCTCTTGTGGCTGGTCTTTTCTGGCGATTGCTCCTTGACCAGACGTTTGGGCTTGTGAACTTCTTCCTGGAACGGCTTGGGTTTCAGGCTGTGGAATGGCTCACCGATCCCCGCTTTGCCATCTGGGGTATCATCATTACCGATGTCTGGCAGTGGACGCCCTTTGTGGTGCTCCTTATTCTGGCAGGCCTTGGCACCATCCCCCAGGAACTCCAGGAGGCAGCGACCCTTGACCGGGCAAGTCCCTGGATGCGCTTTCGGAACATCTACCTTCCGTATCTGCGCATGCCCATTCTCCTTGCAGTCCTTTTCCGATCCATCGATACCCTCAAAATGTTCGACGTCCCCTACATCCTCACTGGTGGAGGGCCGGGAGACCTTACCACCACCCTTTCGCTTCTCGGGTACCGGAACCTCTTTTCCTTCTTCAAAGTCGGGGTAGCTTCGGCCATTTCCTGGTTTGTTGTGATTATTGTCAACGTTCTGGTGAACGTTCTCCTCAAAATCCTGAGTCCCCGCAGGAAAATCCCCCGGGAGATGGTGGATACCGGGTTGTGAGGGGTCAGTATGCGTGAAGAAGCAAAGATAGTCATCCGACGAGTGGTCTTTCTGGTTGTGGCTCTGGGCATCACCCTGGCCTTTATGTTCCCCCTGGTCTGGGTTGTCCTTGCTTCCTTGAAGACCCGTCTGGAAATCTTTGTACTCCCACCGAAGTGGATTTTCCTCCCTACCCTTCAGAACTATCGGGATATTCTCCACTCTGACTTCCTGTACCAGCTCAAAAACAGCCTCCTCGTTGCGGCGATTTCCACCGGGGTTTCCCTGGTCTTTGGCAGTCTCACAGCTTATGGTTTCTCCCGGTATCCCATCCGGGGCAGCGACAACATCCTTTTCTGGATTCTGTCACTCAGGATGCTGCCTCCTATAGCGGTGGTCATTCCTTTCTACCTTCTTTTCCGTTCTCTGGGGCTTCTCGATACGACCCTGGCGCTTGTCCTTGTGTACTGCATCTTCAACATTTCCTTTTCCATCTGGGTCCTTAAGGGCTTTTTCGACGAAATTCCCATAGAGCTTGAGGAGGCGGCAAAACTCGATGGGTATTCCCCTGCCCAGGTGTTCTTCAGGGTGAGCCTCCCCCTTGTCCGGCCTGGACTGGCCACCACCGCCATCTTTTGCCTCATCCAGTCGCTCAACGAATTCCTCGTGGCCCTGACCCTGACCACAAGGAAAGCCGTCACGGCCCCGGTGGGACTGGCAAAGCTCCAGACCTTTCTTGGGACTGACTGGGGGCGAATTTCTGCAGCGGCGGTGATTTTCATGGTTCCCGTTGTGGTGTTCACGGTGTTTGTGCGGAATGAGCTCATCAGGGGCATGAGTTTCGGGAGGATGCGGTAGATGGCAACCCTGGTGCTTGAGAAGCTCAACCTCTGGTATGGGAAGCATACCCATGCGGTTCGAGACGTGGACCTCGTGGTGGAAGACGGAGAACTTTGTGTTTTCCTTGGCCCTTCGGGGTGCGGGAAGACCTCAACCCTCAGGATGATCGCGGGATTCGTTCGACCCACCTCAGGCAAGATTTACCTTGATGGGCAGGTCATCAACGACCTCTATCCCGGGGACCGGAACGTGGCCATGATTTTCCAGAGTTACGCCCTGTACCCGCACATGACCGTTCGGGAGCAGCTCGCCTTCCCCCTCCAGGCCAGGCGTCTTTCCCGGCAGGAGATCGCAAAGCGTGTGGAGGAAATTGCCCATTTCCTGCATCTTGAGGATTTCCTCGACCGGTACCCTCAGGAGCTCTCCGCAGGGCAAAGGCAGCGTGTGGCCATCGGCCGGGCGCTCATCCGTAAACCCCGGCTCTTCCTCATGGATGAACCACTGAGCCAGCTCGATGCCCGGCTCCGGGTGGAGATGCGGGCGAATCTTCGCAAGCTCCAGCAGGAGCTCCGGATCACCACCATTTACGTCACCCATGACCAGACCGAAGCCCAGGGTCTTGCGGACAAGATCATGGTGATGCACCAGGGGCGAGTGCAGCAGGTGGGGAAGCCCATCGAGATTTACGAAAATCCGGCGAACCTCTTCGTGGCGGGGTTCATCGGCATGCCGGCCATGAACTTCCTGCGGGGAGTCCTTGTGCGAGGAGAAAGACTTGCGTTTCAGGGGAACGGCGTGCGCCTTTGTTTCTCCAGGGAGCTTGAGGGGAAGCTGGTCGGTTTGCCACAGGAAGAGGTCATCCTTGGGATTCGTCCGGAACACCTCGTTCTTGCCTCGGAGGAGAAAGAGGAGAATACACTCACCGGTGAAGTATACGTGGTCGAGCCCCAGAGCAATGAGTACATTATTGACCTCAGGGTGGGTGAGGAAATCGTTAAAGTTCGGCTTGAGAAGCGCAACCTTCCGGGGTCTCCTCGAGGGGGAGAGAGGATGCGGGTCTTCTTCGAGGACCGCTACCTCTACGTCTTTGACCCGGTGACGGAGAAACGCCTTCTCTGAGGGGGAATGGGATGTCGGAGATTCGTCTGGAGAATGTCCGGGTCCGCTACGGGAAAAACGTGGTGCTCAGGGACGTGAGCTTCACCGTCCCCGAGGGGTCGCTGTGTGTCATTACCGGTCCCTCTGGGTGCGGGAAAACCACAGTGCTCCGGGTCATTGCAGGACTCACGAAACCCGAGCGTGGCATGGTGTACCTTGGGGGGAAACCGGCTCTCCACATCCTTCCCGGAGAGCGGGACGTGGCCATGTGTTTCCAGACCTTTGCCCTGTACCCGCACATGACCGTTCGGGAGAACTGGATGTTCCCTCTCTATGCGGAGAAACTCTCCCCGCAGGAAATGGCGCGACGCATCGAAGAGGTGACCCGGCTCCTTCACATGGAGTTCCTCCTTGACCGCTATCCGGGACAGCTCTCAGGAGGCCAGCAGCAGCGGGTGGCCCTGGGCAGGGCCCTGGTTCGCCGGCCCAAAATCTACCTTCTGGATGAACCCCTAGGGAATCTCGACGCAAAGCTCCGAGTGGAGATGCGAGCAGAAATCCGGAAAATTCAGGAGACCCTGGGCATCACCACGGTTTACGTCACCCACGATCAAACCGAAGCCCAGGCGGTGGCTGATATCATGGTGGTTATGGATTTCGGTGAGGTAAAGCAGGTGGGGACTCCTGAAGAGGTATACGAGAAACCCGAGAACCTCTTCGTCGCTGGGTTCATCGGCACGCCCCGGATGAACTTCTTTTCCCTTGAGGTTCAGGAGGGAAACGGTCAAGTTTTCCTTGTCTCCCAGGCGTTTTCGCTCCCCCTTGATGCGCACCAGGGGGCACTTTTGAGGAGACAGAATATCCCCAGGGTGATTCTGGGGGTTCGGCCAGAGAATGTTCTGTGTACGTTGCAACCTGGAAGTGGTTCGTTCCCTGCGGTACTTGAGGTTGTTGAGCCTCAGAGTAACGAGTATATCCTCACCTTGAGAAGGGAAGACGTGATCTTCAAAGCCCGACTTCGCCGGGATACCCTTGGTTTTACCCCTGAAGTGGGACAAAAGGTTTGGGTACGGTTTGAGGAAGGCTTCTGGCACCTCTTTGATCCCAGGACCGAGAGGCGACTCGAAGGGAGGGGGTGAGATACTCTCAAAACGCTATTCTCCGATTCCTCGAGAAAAAGTTGTGCTAAAAGGAGGCGAGAAAGGTGAAGCGGTGGCTTTTGTGGGTTGTGCTGGTGTTCTTTGTGGGAAGCAGTGTGGCGTTGGCGGAGGAGGTTACCCTGCGAATTCTGAGCCTTCCCTGGCCGCAGACACCGGTTGAGCAACGGCTGGCGAACGAAATTTTCACCCAGAAGACCGGCATCAAAGTCGTTATTGAAAGCCCTCCATATCAGTTTGTGGAGTACAAGATTCGGGAGATTATCGACAGCAGAAGCGACGAATACGACCTTTTCGAGTACGACAGCCAGTGGATTGGAGAGATGGTCCTTGCAGGAGGTCTGGAGCGCCTTGACACTCCGGAGTACCTGTTCTCGCCAGAGAGCACCATCGACTTCGAGAAAGATTTCATCCAGGGGTTTGCCACCTACATCGGGAAGTTCCCCACCCTGGGGGACGATGCCCTGCTTCCTGGAGAGGCCTGGAAGAACTACGCCGATAAACCCCTTTACGGACTTCCCTGGACCTGTGGAGGGCTGATTTTCAGCTACCGCAAGGACCTCTACGCAGAGGCCGGTATCCCCGGTCCCCCCGATACCTGGGATGAGATGCTGGAGTACGCGAAGAAACTCACTGTAGACCTTGACGGTGATGGGAAGATCGACCGTTACGGCATGGCCTGGTACGCCACACGCCTGAGTGACGGCATCACCCAGCAGTGGCTTCCCTTCCACTTCTCCTTTGGCGCGGAACTCTGGGACCCCAAGACCTGGACGGCTCAGGGCATCATCAACTCCGACCGGGCGGTTGAGGCACTCCAGTTCTTTGTGGACTTTAACCTGAAACACAAGGTGGTTGACCCGGCCACGGCCAACTGGTTTGTGGATGAGATTATGAACGCTGCGACCCAGGATAAATGCGCCATGTGGTTCACCTGGGTGAGCTTCGCCAATGTCGCCGATAACCCCGCCCTCTCGAAGACCGCCGGGAAATGGGGCTACACTGTCATGCCCGGGTACCGGGATCCACAGACCGGCCAGATTCGACGGGCCTCCACCTTCGGCTCCCAGGGCATCGGTATTAACGCATTCTCGAAGCACAAAAAGGAGGCCTGGCTCTATCTGCAGTGGCTGAAGTCCTACGAGATTGAGAAGATGCTCGTCGATGATCCGACTGCCGGGTACGCCAGTGCCCGCACGGACCTTCTTGAGTACCAGAAGCAGTTCGAACCGAAGTGGGCCTCTATCCGAACCATCATCGAAGGCATTGCCCGGGATGTCTGGACGTGGCCCGAGTATGCTGAGCTCCTTGACATTCAGCAGCGAGAGCTCAACCTTGCCTACATTGGGAAGAAGACCCCCAAGGAAGCCCTGGACAACATTGCCCTTCTGCAGCAGCAGGTGCTCGACACAAGCCCGAATAATCCCAAAAACCAGTAAGAGAAAGGGGAGGGTGTTTGCCCTCCCCTTTGCTTTTGAGGGAGGGAAGAATATGCCGGACAGGGTTCGGGTCGGCATTATCGGTTCCCGTTTTGAGGCGGAAATCCACGCCATTGCCTTTCAGAAGATTCCCCACGTTGCAGAAGTTGTGGCCGTTGCTTCCCCAACGCCAGGACATGCCGAGGCTTTTGCAAGGCGTTTTGGCATTCCTCGCTTCTACACCGATTACCGGAAAATGCTTGAAGACAAGGACATCGATATGGTCACCATCTGTGCCCCGAACTACCTCCACGCCCAGATGACTGTTGACGCGGCGCAGAGTGGCAAGCACGTGGTGTGCGAGAAACCGCTTTGCATGAACCTTGAGGAAGCTGACCGGATGATCGAGGCCTGCAGGGAGAACAGGGTTTTTCTCTTCTACGCCGAGGAACTCTGTTTCACCCCCAAGTACGTCCGGGCCAAGGAGCTCGTTGACGAGGGGGCTTTAGGGAAGGTGTACCTCGTCAAGCAGAGCGAGAAGCACTTCGGACCACATTCTGACTGGTTCTGGGATGTGGAACGTTCCGGTGGCGGCGTCCTCATGGATATGGGGTGCCATGGGATTGAATTCGCCAGGTTTATCCTGGGAAAGCCAAAGGTGAAAAGTGTCTATGCCCACCTTGGGACCTATGTGCATCGGGAGAAAACTCGGGGTGATGACGAGGCGGTCACCATTGTGGAATTCGAAAACGACGCCTACGCCGTTATCGAGAACAGCTGGGCCAAGCGAGGTGGGATGGACGATCGGGCAGAGATTTACGGCGAGGGCGGTGTGACCTATGCCGTGCTCCACATGGGGATTTCCCTCGTGACCTACAGCGAATACGGGTACGGATATGCAGTGGAGAAAGCCCCGACGACGAAGGGGTGGACCTTCACGGTGTATGAAGAAATCTGGAATTATGGGTTTCCTCAGGAGATGGAACACTTTGCCCGCTGTGTCCTGGGTCTGGAGCAACCAAAAGAGACGGGAGAGGATGGGAAGGCCGTTCTTGAAATTCTCTGTGCTGCCTACGCTTCGGCGGGGGAGGGGAGGAAGATTACTTTCCCCTTTGAGGCACGGGGAGTCCGCAAGCCCATTGACCTCTGGTTGAGGGGCTTATGAATCCCAAGGCGGTCTTTCTTGGTGCTCAGGAGATTGCCCGCCTCCATGAGGCATCGCTGCGAATGCTTTCTGAAGTTGGTGTTCTGATTCCTGACGAAGAGATTATGGCGTTGCTCTGTGCCCATGGTGGGGAAAAGAAAAATGGCCGGGTTCTTTTGCCTGCAGCCCTTGTGGAGAAAAGTATTGCGCAGGCGGGAAAATCCTTCCACCTGTACGGGCGGGATGGGAAAAGGTCAGTTGCCTTTGCCCAGGGGGCAATGGTTTTCTGTTCCTCTCCCGGACAGTTTGCCCTTTTTGATGGTGAAAAGCGGCGGGAACCGAGAAAGGCAGACTTCCTCCAGGCGATCCACCTTGCCCATCACCTTCCCCACATCGATGTGGTTGGAGGACTGTTTCTCCCCGCCGAGTACCCTCCCCAGAGAAGAGAAGTGTACATGGCCCGGGAACTTTTTGCCCGAACCGATAAACCGGTATTCCTCTGGTTTTCCCGAAAGGAGAACTTCGCCTCCGTTTTTGCCATGAGCGCAGTGTGCGCAGGAAGTGAAGAGGCAGCCCGGGATGAACCCCGTCTTTTCGCTTTTCTTGAGCCGATAAGCCCTCTGCGTTTTCCTCAAGAAGGCCTTGCCATTCTCAAAGAGGCGGTGGCTTTAGGGCTTCCGGTCATGATTGGGCCCATGGTCCAGGCAGGGTCCACAGGTCCTGTGACCCTGGCGGGGACCCTGGCCCAGGAGAATGCCGAAATCCTTTCCGGCGTTGTGATTGCTGAACTCCTTCGCCCCGGGACTCCTATCTGCTATGGGGGTATTCCCCATGTCATCGACCCAAGGACCGGGATGATTTCCTTTGGTTCTCCAGAGCAGGGGCTCTTGAGTCTGGCCATGGCCGAGCTTGGGGCATCATATGGGTTCCCGGTGTACGTCAATGTGGGGCTTACGGACAGTTGCGCTTTCGATCCGCAGAATGGATGGGAGAAGGGTGTAACACTCATCCTTGGGATGCTTGCCGGAGCCACAACTTTTGGGCACATGGGTATTGTGGGCAGTGACCAGGGAGGAAGTCTCTGGCAGCTTGTCCTTGACAACGAGCTCATCGGCTTTTGTAAGCGCGTGGTGCGAGGGTTCTCCATCGATGAGGAGACCCTTGCCTTTTCTGCCATACGTGAAGGTGTACAAGAAGGTTCTTTCCTGCCGCTTCCACACACGGTACGGTGGTTGCGAGAGGAACTCTGGGTTCCTCCCTTGAGCTTTCGGGGGACTTTCCGTGCAGGGGAGGGAATTCTTGAGCGCATCTGGACTTTTCTGGAAGAGGTATTTTGCCTGCCTCTTCCGCTTCTTGAGGAAGAGAAGCTCCGGCAGCTTGATAGCTTTTTGCCTTGGGAGGGTGAGCCATGCCAGGGGTGCTCTGGGGTGAAATGACGGCCTGGGAGGTTGAGAAGCAGAGGGAGGTTTCGGGGAGAGTCATTGTCCCCTGTGGTTCCACTGAACAGCACGGGAAACATCTCCCCACTGCAACGGACACTTTCTGTGTCCTTGAGGTGGCAAAGCTTGTGGCTGAGCACTGCGATGCGGTGGTGGCTCCACCGCTCTTTTTCGGTCTTTCGTACCCTCACCGGGGATTTCCCGGAACCATTGAGCTTTCTCTTGAAACCTATCTCCGGGTGATCCAGGACATCGCTCTATCCCTTGCCCGGGGAGGGTGGAAGAAGATTGTCTTCCTCAACGGTCACTACGATAACCTCTACGCCATCGCCTATGCCCTGGCGGAAGTCGCGCCTTCCTTCCCCCCAGGAACCATCGCCTATACCCTTTCCTACTGGGAGGGACTTGCGGGCGAGGCTTCCTCGGTATTTACCGAAGGAGGACGGGGGCTCCATGCCGGTCTTGGAGAAACAGCGCTTTGTCTTGCCATACGTGGGGAACTGGTAAGAAGGGATGGTATGGAAGAGGAATTCCTCGCTCGCTCTCCCCTGCCATCTCCGGTGCACGTGGCGTATTTTCTGACCCATCCCGGGTCGCTTTTTAAGGTGACAGCAAGTGGTGTGTGGGGAGACCCTCTTCCCGCCACCGAGGAAATTGGGAAAAATCTCCTGAAAGAGTGGATAGGTTCACAGAGATCTGCAACAGGTAGGGTAGACAAAAAGGTGCAGGACCCTGTATCCTAACTCGGTGTCGAAAACCCTAAGAGAAGGGAGGCCCTGCACCTACATGAAGAGTAGCACAAAGGGAGCAAAAAGTCTATCGGCATATTCTGGTGCATCCATGCACCTGGTGAGCTTCCCCCATGGAAGCTCCATTGCTAAGCTCGCTAGAATCCATGGACTCTCCAAAAAAGCCAGGATTCGCCTTGAAATCCTCGACTTTGCTAAAACCCACCCTGTGGCCGTCACTTGCCGGAGGTACGGAATAGCTCGGAGTACATACTACCGGTGGAAGAAAAAGTTCAACCCCAGAAACCTCCAAAGCCTTGAGGATAGGTCCAGAAGACCCAAAAAGATCCGGAAGCCCCAGTGGACACCAGAGCTTGTGGAGAGGATTCAAAGACTCCGGGAGGAATTCCCCTTCCTGGGGAAAGGGAAGCTCACCGTCCTCCTCAGGAGAGAGGGTTTCACCGCTTCTTCCTCCACCGTGGGGAGGATCCTCAGGTATCTCAAGACCCGGGGTCTCCTCAAAGAGGGAGAGAAACCGAGGAGGGTTTCTGCGACAAAAAGCCCACGGGGGAATCAAAGACCCCATGCCCAGAGAAAACCCAGAGACTACAAGGTGGTATCCCCAGGAGACCTCATCGCCATCGATACCCTGGACATCCGTCCCCTTCCTGGAAAGGTGTATAAGCAATTCACTGCCGGAGATCTTATCTCCAGGTGGGCCTATTCCTCCCTCCATTCTCAAGCCACGGCCAACCTCGCCAGGGTGTTCCTCGAGGAACTCCTCAGGAAGTGCCCCTTTCCGGTGCGGGCTATTCAGGTAGATGGAGGAAGTGAATTCTATGGGGAGTTTGAGAAGGCCTGTAAGGAATACGGTATCAAGCTCTTCGTCCTTCCTCCAAGGTCTCCCAAGCTCAATGGGATGGTGGAACGGCTCAACCGGACCTTCCGGGAGGAGTTCTGGGCGCACTATGAGGATGAAGTAGATCTTGCAACCATGAGGTTCCACCTTAAAAGGTGGACGGAAGAGGTGTACAATAGGAAAAGACCACACTGGAGCTTGGGGTACAGGAGTCCTTGGGAGTACCTGAGAGACACCGGACTTGTTGAGTGTCCCACATGATGTGGACCTATACAAGAGCTTGTCGAGTCCTGTACAAGGCTTATAATAGAAATAGAGGAAGTCTTTGCTGCTTTGCCCAAACGGCACTAAGGAGGGGGGCCTGGGGAGTCTTGAACCCTTGACCTGGCTGACTCCCCGGGTGCACCCAAGCTGCAGAAGATGATACTGCGCATCCTGGCAAAAATCAAGCGTTCTTTGAAGAGATATTCCGGTTTTCCCCGCTGGGTTCCCTGGGAACTCCTCTGTTCTTCTCAGAGTATCCTCTTAGGGGATTTCCTGCCGAAGGGAGGTCGATGGAGGACTCATGATTCAAACTGTTCATCTCACCAAGGAGTTCAACGGATTCAAAGCGGTGGATGACCTGAATCTGCGGGTGGAGAAGGGGGATATCTACGGATTCCTGGGACCAAACGGTGCGGGAAAAACCACAACTATTATGATGATTCTCGGCCTCATTCCTCCCACAAGTGGCAAGGTCTTCCTCCTCGGGGAGGAGCTCAGGCCCAACAATGTGGAGGTGAAGCGGCGCATTGGTGTGGTTTCGGAGAACCAGTACTTCTACAAGGAGATGACGGCCGAGGAGTACCTTACTTTCTTCGGGGAACTGTATGAAGTTCCGAATGTGCGCAGGCGTATCGATGAGCTTCTTGAGGCAGTGGGCCTGCGTAACGACCGGAATAAGAAGCTCGGAGCGTACTCCAAGGGAATGCAGCAGAAACTCGCCTTTGCCCGGGCCCTGCTCCACGATCCAGAGCTCCTCATCCTTGATGAGCCAGTTGCCAACCTCGATCCCACAAGCATCAAGCAGATTCGGGACCTCATCGAGGAGGAGAACCGGCGAGGACGAACGGTTTTCGTGTCCTCTCACCTCCTTTCTGAGGTGGAGAGACTCTGCAAAAAGGTGGCCATCATCAACCGGGGAAAGCTTTTGGCCGAGGACACCATGGACAACATCAAGCGTCGCCTTACCGATACCATCCATATGGAAATCGAGCTTTCAGCAAATGCCGAGAGCCTTGCATCTTCTCTTTCCGAGCTCCCCTTCGTCAAGGGATTCACCGTTGAGGGGAACCGGCTTGAGGTACACCTCAGAACCGAGAGGGATTACCGCCTGGACCTTTCCCGCTTCCTCTACGAAAAGGGTTTCCTCATCCTCACTATGAAGACCAAGGAGATGAGTCTTGAGGAAGCCTTCATCACCATCACCCAGCAGAACATCTCCTTACTCGCCCAGGGGGAGGGAAACGCATGAGGCGCCTGCGGACTGGAGGCATTATTGCCTTGGGCCTTGGTGTGCTCGTAGCCGTACTCTTTGTGGTGGCCTATTTTACCACCCAGGTCAACTATGGTATTCTCAAGGGAACGGTGGTGGACCTGTACTCTCAAGATGTGGTGCGCAAGCTCACCATCACCATCGATGGGAGGTCAGACATCCTCTTCCGGAGTAAAGAATACCAGCTCACGAGGATTCCCCCCGGGAAACACGTTCTTAAGGCTGAGGCGCCGTACTACTATCCTTTCTCTCAGGAGCTTGAGATCAGGCGCGGGGTGAACGTTTTCAACTTCACCATGGAGGGGAAGGAGATCCCGGACCTTGCAGGGATCATCTGCTTTGCCGATCCGACGGACAGGGGTATTGAGATTGAAATCCGCTTTAAGGATTCGAAGGGCATTGGAATTTCCGATTTCCCGGGGATGCCGCTCCAGTTTGAGGGCAAGCTCTACGTCCGGGAAGGAGACGAGGAGAATTACTCCAGGGGACGGCTCATCTACGAGGGACCAATAGAGCTTTTCTGGGACCCCAAGGCGTACCTTGCCCGGAACAAGGGCCTCATTCCCTGGGAGAAAATCCAGGTTGACCGGGAAAAGGAAAAGTACGGGCTCCTTGAAGTTCTCCTGCACACGCCCCAGGGGGATTTCACGGAGTTTATTGAGGACGTGGAACTCCAGAAGAGGGAGGAGTGACCATGCGTACCTTCAGAGTTATGAAAACGCTCTTTAGGCGGGATTTTCTGTACTCCCTCTATAGCCTTGGCTACTACGTGGCTATCTTTGTTTCCTTTTTCGTTTCATCCTTCATCCTCAAGAATTTCCTCGATAGCATCGGTGAGGAAGACATCCTCGTCTCCGCATACCCCCTCAACTACCCTCTCTACATCACTCTGGTCATCATCTCGCTCTACCTTGTAATTCTCTCCGGGGTTTCCATCTCCCGGGAACGGGAGCAGGGAACCTTGGAGGTCCTCTTCTACGGCCCTGTGACGCCGGGAAGTTTCCTCTGGGGGAAGTACCTGAAAGACCTGTGCCTTGGCATGGTGGCCCTGGGCTTTACGGCCCTGTACTTCTACCTCGTCAGCGTTCTCACGAATATCGGTTTCACCATGGGTCTTGTGAAGGCGCTCATCATGAGCATCTTCCTCATCTCCTGTGTGGTGAGTTTTGGCCTTTTCGTTTCGTCACTCACCGGGCGGATTCGAAGCTCCGTTCTGGCCCTGGTGGCGATTCTCGGAGCTTTTCTGGCCATCCAGTTTGCCTACAACGCTCTCCTCGGCTTTGAGAAGGAATCGCTCTCGGTTCCCATGCTCTACGTCCGCCAGGCTATGTCCTATGTCTTCCGGGGTATCAGCTGGATTTCCCCCTTTGCGTATCTCAGTCGGGGACTCGACAGCGTGGTGCTTGAGAATCCCCTCCTGTATCTGGCCAATATCGGGTATGCCCTCTTGTATTCCTTCATTTTCATGTTCCTTTCGGTGTACGTGATGAGCAAGAAAGGGGTGAAGGCATGAAGTCCCGGCTGGTCTTTCTGCTCCTTCTTGGCGTGTTCCTTTCCTCTGGATGGACGGCGCTGGCCCAGCCACCGGTGCGGGAGCAGCTTGTGTATTCGCTGACGTCCTTCAACGGCTCTACCTACAGCAAGAGCTTTGCTCCCCAGAGCGAGGATACCATCTATCTCATTGCCAACACGAATAGCATCGTCAATCCTCGCAAGACCATCGTTTACTACTGGCCGATTACTCGCCGGTACATGGCCGGTTTCAGCACGCTGAATGAAGCTGTTCCTGGGAAACTCGAGATTCTCCAGGGTGGGAAGGTCATCGCCACCCTTGAGGAACAGAAATACGTCCTGTATTACCCCGAGGGCTACTTTTCGGAGAAGACCATCATGTACCTCAATGAGGAAGCCGATGCAGCCCACGAAAGGTATAAAAAAGCCATGGACGAGTTCAACGCCAAACTCAAGGAGTACTACGAGGCCATGCGGAAGTACCGGGAGGATTTAAACAAATTCTTCGAGGAAGTCCGTCGGCGGAGGGAAGCCGGAGAAACGGGACCCCTGGATATTCCCATTCCGAAGGAACCTTCTCCTCCGGAGTTTGTGAACTTCTACGTTTCTGAACCGGCCACAGGCTTTGTGGTCAACCTCCCTCCCGGGCACTACGAAATCCGGGTGCGGCTTGAGGATGGGACCATTCTTGAGGGGAGCGAAAAGAAGCTCGTGGTCTTCACCTCCCGAAGAAAGGGGGGCATTGGCTACGAGATTATCCCTGGAAACCGCTGGACGAAGCGCGAGAACTGTGACGATCCTTCCTGGATTATCCATGCCGTGGGCAAAAACGAGCTCTACTTCAACCCCTTCACTCAGGAGGAGTACAACGAGCTCTACCACAACAAACTCCAGGACCCCCAGAACATCGGTCGGATAGAGCGCTGGAAATGGGTGCACGTAGACCCGGTGAAGGACGCCACGCTCCTCTTTGGTCGGGGGAAAGAGGTGCTGAAGACGGTCACCCGGGCTCCCTATTTTGTGAAGCAGATTCCCGGTCCTGAGCTCGGGTACGAGATCGTGGATTACGACGAGGATCTGAAAAAGCGTGGGTACAAGCCGACTTTCGAGAGTTACAAGGTTATCCTTGGTCCTGAGCTTCCCAAGGTCGATTACACCATCCAGACTGTGGCTTCTGAGAACCAAATGCCCCTTCCCAAAAGCGAACGCACCATCCGGCTTTTACGAAAAGCCTATAGCATGTATCTCTATCCCCTGGCTTTCCTTCCTCTTGCAGTGGGGGCGGGCATCGTCATCGCCCGGCGGGCCCGGATTGAAACCTGAGCGTGTTCCGGGAAGTCCTCTTTGTCGACCGCCTGAACCGCTTTGTGGTTCTCTGTGAAGAAGGTGGGCGGAGATTCCCCGCCCACCTTCCCAATCCCGGGAGGCTCTGGGAGATTCTCCTGCCTGGACGGGTGCTTCTTCTTGAAGACCGCGGGAAAGGGGACATGCCCCGGGTATGGGGCGCCCTCCTTGGAGAAGAGGTGGTATGCCTTCATACGACCTCGGCGGCTTCTGTAGCGAGAAAACTCCTTGAAGAGGGGTGCCTTGAGGATTTAGCAGGTTTCAGAGTGGTGGGAACAGAAATCCCCCTTGGGAACTCTCGCCTGGATTTCCTCCTCAAGCGGGGCAGGGAAAAGATATTTCTTGAGGTCAAATCCTGTACCCTCTTTTTCGACGGCCTGGCCATGTTTCCTGATGCTGTAACGGTACGAGGACGAAAACACGTGGAGCTTCTGGCGGACCTCGGAGGTGCTGTGCTTTTTGTGGTGCATGTTCCCTCGCCTTTTGCCTTTCTCCCCGATTTCCATACCGATCCCGAGTTCGCTTCGACCCTTTACGTCGCCCGGGAAAGGGTCCTCATTCGCGCGGTGGCGGTGCGCTGGGATATGAGGGGGCATTTCCAGTACTCCCACATCCTCAATCTCCCCTGGGAGGTCTACGAGAGGGAAGCGAGGGATCAGGGGAGTTACCTGCTTTCGGGGTATCTCCCTGAAACGCGCCGGATTGCCGTCGGAAGACTGGGAGAGCTGGATTTCCCCCAGGGTTTCTACGTTTACGTCGGTTCGGCCATGCGGGGCCTTTCGGGGAGAATCCGGCGACATCTCAGGAAGCGGAAACGAAACCACTGGCATATCGATGCGCTTCTCCCTCTCCTTGGGGACATTCGTGTATTTCCCGTCCGGAGTTCGGAACGCCTGGAATGTGCCATTGCCCGGGAACTCGAAAAGGCAGCCCGGCCCGTTCCGCACTTTGGGGCTTCAGACTGTTCCTGCGAAAGCCACCTCTTCTTCCTGCCCCAGCCACCGCTCAAAAGCGCTTCCTTTGTTGAAGTGCTCTTGCGCTTCCGCATGGGACGGATTGCCAGAATGCTGCAAGAGAGAAAGTAGGCTCCACGGCCATTGACTGGGAAAAGAGGAAGCTTTATAATCTAAAGCGGTCAAAATCCTATTCTCAGGGGGTGAGAAGGGGAAAAGGAGAGAGCTCTTCTCAAGGAAGTTTGCAGGGGATTTTCTGTTCTTTCGCGGAATTTCTGTGAAATTTCTCTTCAGGGGGGATGTGCTCGATGGAATGGCGCAGGTTAAGTGTTGTGCTGTTGTCCGTGGTCTTTGTGTTGGGGTTTGTTTTTGGAGCGCTTGCTCAGGAAGGTGCATCAGAACTTGAAATCCAGACTGCCAACGCAGCCTTTGAAGCCGCAGACAAAGGGAATCCCGATCCAGCCTGGAAAGGGCAGAAACTCACCATTGCTGTGTACTCTGCAGGTCCCCGTGGTGCCATCTCCGGTCCTCTGTACTTCTGGCGTCCCTACTTTGAGAAGCTCACCGGTGCTACCTACGACATCGTAGAAATTCCCTTCGGAGAACTCCGGGAAAAGATTTTCACCGACCTCATGACCGGTACCGGCACCTACGACATCATCGTCGGTCCGAGCTGGTTCTACGGCGACTACATCATGAACGACTGGATTGTCCCTGCTCAGGAATTCTTCAACGACCCTCGCATGCCCAAATGGGAGCCTGAATCCATCGCCCTCCCGGTCCGGGAACTCTACATGTGGGGTGACAAACTCGTCGGGTTCAACAACGACCACGATGGCCAGGTGATCTACTACCGCCGGGACATCCTGAGCGATCCGAAGTGGCAGGAGGAGTTCAAGAAAGAGAAAGGCAAGGATATGCCCACCCCACCATGGACCTGGGAAGAGGTCTACGAAATCTGCGACTTCTTCAACGGCAAGGACTGGAACGGTGACGGTGAGCCGGACTACGATATCAGCATGCATCTTAAAGTCGGTGGGCAGGGCTTCTTCCACTTCATGGCGCTTTCCGCACCATACGTTGTTTCTCCGGCCCCGGGAGATGATCCCGCCAAGGTGACCCGCTACCACAACGTGTACTGGTTTGACCCTGAAACCATGGAGCCCCTCGTGAATACCCCTGGGTTTGTTGAGGCGCTGAACATGCTCATCAAGCTCTCCAAGACCGGACCTTCCGCGATGTTCGGCTGGAGCCTTGGTGAGGCGTGGGATGCGTTCCTGCGGGGCAAGGCCGTCATGTGCTGGTCCTGGGGCGACGTGGGCTCGCTGGCACAGCTTCCTGACCGTTCTGTCATCCAGGGTAAGCTCGGTGTAGCGCCTATTCCTGGAAGCGACAAGTACTATGACCTCGAGACGCAACAGTGGGTGAACAAGAAGAACTTCGTGGCCAACACTGTGGGCGCTTCCTGGCACGGCGTGATTTCGAAGTACTGCAAGAACAAGGAGCTCGCCGCCTACTTCCTCTCCTGGCAGGCCACACCGCAGATCAACCACTGGAACGTCGTCTGGGGCTGGACCGGTGTTGACCCCGGAACAAGCTACGACTTCCTGCAGCCGGGTGGGAAAGCAACAATCGAGGAATACGTGGCAACCGGGTACGATGCCGAAGATGCTCGTCAGTTCGTCACCGCTTATGAGGAAATGTGGACCAAGTACCCGCTGCGGCAGACCTACCTCCGTATTCCTGGAACTCCAGAGATGTGGGAAGTCTACGACATCCATCTCTCCGAGGCTGTGACTGGCCAGGTCTCCCCAGAGGAAGCTCTGAACCGCATTGCCGAGGAGTGGAAGGCCATCGTCGAACGCTATGGCAAAGACACCCTGAAGAAGATCTACCAGGAAGCCATTGGATACAAGCCCGAGTGATGAGCAAAGCAAAAGAAGGGGAAGGGACGAGGGCGTCCCTTCCCCTTCTTTTGTGTTCTGGGAAGGGAGAGTGGAAGATGCGGCGGAGATTGCGAGAAAAAGGGAATGCTTTTGTCATCCCTGCAATTTTCTGGGTGCTCACTTTTACGATTTTTCCCCTGGTGTACTCCTTCCGGGTGAGCCTCTCCAAGGTGCTCTACGGGAAGCTTGTGGGATTCGCTGGAGCGAGTAACTACCTCCGGATGTTTGGGGATTACCGTTTCTGGGGGACGCTTCGCTTCACGTTGGTTCTTGTCCTTATTAGCGTCTGTGCCACAACGGCGATAGGACTTGGTCTGGCCATTGTGTTCAACCGGAAAATGAAGGGGCTCCGGGCCTTCCGTTCTATCCTCACCATGCCGCTTTTCACCGCTCCGGTTGCCCTGGGGTATCTTGGCGTCATGATGTTTTATGAAGAAAACGGGCCCATCAACGTCCTTTTAAAGTACCTTGGCATGGGGAAGGTCCCCTGGCTCTCTCATCCCCTCTGGGCGACCCTGGCGATATGCCTTGTGGATATCTGGCAGTGGACCCCTTTTGCCTTTATTATCCTCCTTGCGGGGCTTCAGTCGATTTCTGACGAAATTTACGAAGCTGCGGTGATCGATACCTCTTCAGGCTGGGCCGTCTTCCGGTACATTACCTTGCCCCTGCTTTCTCCGGTTCTTGGCACGGTCATCATGCTCCGTATGGTTGACGCCTTCAAAGCCTTTGACATCCCCTTCAGCCTCACAAGTGGTGGACCGGGAACGGCCACCCGAACACTCACCTTCTACATCTATACGCAAGGGTTGCGGAACTTCGACCTGGGGTACGCCAGCGCCATGGCCTATTTCCTCCTGGCCATCACCATGGTCATCGGGCTTTTATTCTTCAGGAGATACCGGGAACTCTACGAGTAGGGGAGAGCAACGATGCGCAGAAGACGGAAAGGGTCTGTCGTCACGGAGATTCTGACCTGGGTGGTTGTGGTCATTGCCGTTCTGTGGGTGCTTTTCCCTTTCTACTGGACGGTCATTACCTCTTTCAAGAAGCCGGCTGATGTCTTTCGTTTAAGCAGCATTCCCTGGCTCCAGTTCACACCCACCCTCAGCAACTGGCAGACGGAGTTCACCCAAAGAGGTCCGGAAATCTTACGAGGCATTACCAACAGTATCATCATTGCCGTTTTTGCCTCTCTTCTTGCCGTAGCACTTGGGACTCTTGCGGGGTACGGGCTTGCCCGGTACAGGTATGTGAAGTGGCGCAACCAGAGCATGGCTTTCTGGTTCCTTTCGCAGCGTTTTCTCCCCCCTGCAGCAACGGTTATTCCCTTTTTCCTCCTCATGAAATCCCTTGGGCTCCTCGATACGCGTGTGGCACTGATCCTTGTCAACACCACCTTTGCCATGCCTTTTGCGGTCCTCATCATGAAGGACATGTTCCGGGAACTTCCGGTGGAACTCGAGGAAGCCGCTCTTGTCGACGGATGCTCTCGATTTGAAGCCTTTCTGAGGATTGCGCTTCCCCTTGCCGCTCCGGCGCTTGTGGCGACGGTTATCATCTGTTTTTCCTTTGCCTGGAACGAGTTTCTTTTTGCCCTCGTTTTGACGTACAAGCACGCGACCCCGATGACCATCATCATTGCCGGAACGGAGCACACGCAGGGAGTACAGTTCTGGTACGTCTCAACGAGGCTTCTTCTGGCTATCCTTCCACCAACCCTTCTTGCTCTCACCGTCCAGCGTTACATCGTCCGTGGTCTCACCATGGGCGCGGTGAAGGGATGATGTCAAGGGCCGCTTCGGCGGCCCGGCTGAATCACTTTCACCGTGACGTGGGGGATTCTTCAAGGAGCTCCCCGATGGAAATGCTGCAACTGTGCTCTGTTTTCACCCACCGTTTCTAGTTCCAGGAAAGGAAAAGCCCCAGAAAGACGATAGGTATCCAGCTCAGACCGTAGACCGTGTACAGGGCAAAGTAGGGAAGGTACCGGAGGGTGAAACGACCCTCCTTCAAGGAGGGCCCAAGCACCACCTGGTAGGCGCTCTGGATGAGGGCTACCGGAATCCGGAGGTAGAGGTGCAGGATGAAGGGTATATTCCCGTGGGTTCCCCGCTCGATGGTCTCAAGAGCCACGAGGACCGTGGTAGACAATGAGTACGACCTGAACGCTGAACTCAAGGTCTTCAGTGAGGCTTTTCAGGTTCTACCCAAACGGGTAATACAGGACGTCCGTATATCGGTCCCGTACCTCCCAAAGTGGCCGACAGTCCCCAGTTTGCCCGGGCAAGCTGCCAGAACCGGTTAGCATACCAGTACGCCAGGGCGTACATCCTGGTGAGCCAGGAATGGTCCGGATTTTTAGTCTCCAGATACCCCTGGACAACCTCTGCGTCTTCATGGACTTTGGGGTAATCGTTCATCCTGGCCAGGAACTCAGAGTGCACGAGGTTATCAGCGTCAAAGAGGGCTATGGCGTCGTAAAAGGCAAGGGGAGATCTGGGTGAGAGCCCAGCCGACGTTGTACGTCTTTCCAGGATGCTGTGGGTCATTCCGCTCAAGAACGAAAGCCCCCTGACGCAGAGCGATGTCTTTCGTTCTATCGGTGCAGGCATCACAGGCCACGTAGGTGTCGAAGAGTTCTTTTGGGTACTCTTGTGCTCTCAGGCTCTCAAGGAGTGGCCTCGAGACTTTTTCCTCGTTATGGGCAGGGATGAGAATGGCGAACCTCCGGAGTTTCTGGGCTTTCGGGAGGGGGTGGGGAGATTGAAATCCCCGAAGGGCGATGCAGGTCTAATGGGCCCAGAAACAGTAGAGGGGGAAAGCTCTAAAGAACGGAGTACGCCTCAAAAAGGAAATCAAGGAGTGTCGGTTTTTTTCAGGAGCGTGATGATGTAATCGCGCTCGGGGTGGAACACCACCTCTTCAAAGAGGCGGGTAAACCTGCCCCGCTCAAGGAAGAGGTCGTGGATGAGTTTCCCTGAAGGATAGAAGTGGACAAGAAGAAGATACCCGCCATCGCGCAGGCGCCGGAAGAATTTCTCTTCAAGAGCAAGGAGAACATTCCTTCCTCCGAGGTAGTAGAGGACTTCAGAGGCAAGGATAAGGTCGAAGACGCCCTCCAGCTCATCCCGAACAATGTCAAGCTTCTCAAGTCGTACTCGATCGCCGTACACCTCAAGCCTCGCTCTGGCTCGCTCAAGAGCTGTCTGGGAGATGTCGATGCCAAAGACCTTCTTTCCTCTTTGCAGGAGGAGTTCGGTGAAGACCCCTTCACTTGTGCCGACTTCAAGGATGGTATGAACATCCTGGGGGATGACCTCAAGGGTCTTCCGGTACTTTTCCTGCTCATAGGCGCTTTTGGTGTAATTCCAGGGGTCGCGTTTTCTACGGTACAGTCCTTCGAAATGGGCCTCGTTGAAGAACCAAGGGAGGAAGGGAAGTAATGCCCTCCAGAGGAGGTTAGCAAGGTATGAGACCATGCGCCGCTTCAGAATGGAGAGACGCATCTTCAGGGACATCCTCTGAGGTTTCAGAGTGTTACTCATCCCAGAACTACAGTATAATACTTTCAGTTTTCCTTCAAGGGGGTGATGGCGTTGCGATACAGGAAACTTGGCTGGACAGACCTTGAGCTTTCTGTCATCGGCTTTGGTTCCTGGGCTCTTGGTGGTGGGGGATGGCGGTACAGCTGGGGTCCTCAGGATGATAAGGAATCCATCGAGGCGATTCACAAAGCAGTGGACCTTGGGGTGAACTGGATTGACACTGCAGCGGTGTATGGTCTTGGGCACTCGGAGGAGGTTGTGGGACAGGCGATTCGGGGACTGGCAAAACGCCCCATCATTGCCACAAAGTGCGGACTTGTCTGGGACGAGAGGGGAAACATTACCAATTGCCTGAAACGCGAAAGCATTCGCCGGGAGGTTGAGGCAAGCCTTCGCCGCCTGGGAGTAGACGTTATTGACCTTTACCAGATTCACTGGCCCATACCCGATGAGGACATCGAGGAAGCCTGGGAGGAGATGAGCCGTCTGGTAAAAGAGGGCAAGGTCCGCTACATTGGGGTGTCCAACTTCAGTGTGGTCCAGATGGAGCGAATCGCTTCCATTCATCCCATTGCTTCTCTCCAGCCTCCTTACAGTATGCTCCGTCGGGATATCGAGCGGGACATTCTCCCGTACTGCGCAGAAAAGAACATCGGGGTTATCGTGTACAGCCCCATGCAGAAGGGACTGCTCACCGGAAAGGTGACGAAAGAGTGGGTGGCGAGCCTTCCCTCCGATGACCACCGCCGCAACGACCCCATGTTCCAGGAGCCGGAACTCACCCTCAACATTGAGCTTGCCGAGAAGCTGCGAGACATCGGGGCAAAGTACGGCAAGACCCCTGCTCAGGTTGCCGTGGCCTGGGTCCTGCGCCGAAAAGAGGTGACCTCGGCCATTGTGGGAATTCGTCGGCCATCGCAAATTGAGGAAATCGCCCCTGCCGGAGACTGGGACCTCCCTGAAGAAGAGGTGGTAAGGATAGAGGAATTCCTCAAAGAGCGGGAGGAGAAACTCAGGAACCTGCAACGGTAGTCCCAGGGATGGGGTCGACCCCATCCCTGGGCAAGCGCAGAACATCCGGTTCAGCTGGCTTTCTCCTCCACCAGGTATTCCAGGAACTCCCGGTAGGGGAGGAGAGCCAGACCAACACAGTGGTCGGCAGCACCGTAGTACAGGCGGATTTCGTTCTTCTCCTCGTCGATGATGATGCCCGTGGGGAAAACCACTCCGGGAACGTCTCCCAAAAGCTCATACGGTTCCTGAGGGCTCATAATCCACTCCTCGGTTCGGCAAAGGACCCTCCGGGGATCCTCGAGGTCGAGGAGGGCGGCCCCAACCCGGTACAGGCTCCCTGAGGCAGTATGGCGTACCCCGTGGTAGAAGATGAGCCAGCCGTAGGGTGTGGCTACTGGCGGAGTACCGAGGCCCACCCGGTGCTGGTCCCACCACCCGGGACGGACTGGAAGGAGAATCTGGTGGTCTCCCCAGTGCCGGAGGTCTGGCGAAAAGGAAATCCAGATGTGGGCTTCTCCCCGGATGATAGGGCGGTGAATCAGGGCATATCGTTTCCCGCCATCTGCTCTGAAGCGGCGCGGAAAAAGGGCGGCATCCTTGTCCTCGGGAGGCAAAAGAGGACCGTATTTCACAAACTCTTTGAAATCCTCTGTCAGCGCTAAGGAAACGAGGGGGCCACCCTTGCTGAAGGATACATAGGTTATGGCATAGCACTTCTCCTCTTCAAGCCACACGATCCGGGGGTCTTCCAGGCCCCACTGTTCTTCGGCGAACTGCTCTTCGGCCGCAAGGGAAGGGAAGGAATTGATCTCCCATTGCTCTTTGCCGTCTTCACTTGCGGCCACCGTAAGGTGAGAGAATCCCCGGCAGTCCTCCACCCGGACAAGGAGAAGCGTCTTCCCCTGGAATTGCACAGCTCCCGGGTTGAGAACAGCGTTAACCCGGTAGGGCCATTTTTCGGGAGAGAGGATGGGATTACGCTCATAGCGCTTGACAAGTTGCCTTGGTCCAGAGTAGTAGGTCGGCCCCATAATTATCCTCCTCCGCGTCAATTTTCCTGCCACTTGACTTCCTGCACTTCACAGAAAAACCTTTGCCGGTCTTCGGCAAGGTCGATCACCAGGGGAATCAGGCTTTGCTTTTCCACAAGAAATCGCGCAGTTACTTCTCCTGCGACTTTCATCACAATCCAGATAGCCTCCCGGCCAAAGCGCTGTTCCGATGAGGGAATCGAGATTTCCATTTCCCGACCTTCGGCATCTCTGGTATGCCAGAGGAGTCCCACTTCAGGTTTTCCCTGGATTACACCAGCAAGGGGGAGGTACACGCCCTGAGCGGCCATAATTTGACCAAGAAGAACACCCAGGGAGGGATGCATGAGGAGAGTTGAGAACAGGGCTTCTTCTCTGGTTTTCCCCTGAGTGGTGGAGGTCATAGAGAACTCTTCACCGTCGAACTTGTAGTGGACGCTGATTTTCCAGTCTTCTCCTGAGGGAGTAAAGGATACAGTGAGCGTCCCCTGCTGTGTGTTCTGCTCTTGCTGGACTTCCACGTGATAGGTAAGCTTAGTCACGCCTTCCAGGGAAACGCAGGAGACCTCAAGCACCACCGCTAACACCATAGCCGCCACAAGAACCCAGAATCCATTCCGCACTGATACCCCTCCTTTTGGGGTATTGTATCACGCCAGGGCGCTCTCAAGAAGGAGGATGCTTAAAACCACAAAGAGGCAGGCCAGGGCAATCTTCGAGAAGAGGATATTCTTTCTCCCAAATTCCACCAGGGCCTTCGACTGGCTACCGAAGAAAACGCTGAGGAATACGGCCAGGAGGGGGATGATGAAGAAGGCGTTGTAGAAGACGAGGTATCCGATGGCTTTCAGGCGGTAGTCTGCTATTTCCCTGGCGATGTACATGATGGTGGGGAGGTACACCTGGCCGGTACAACCGGCTTCAAGGATTGACACGGCAAAACCACTCACGATGGCGGCGGCAAAAAGCCTTCGTTTGGAGAAACTCTCTTTAAGGTACTGGTTGATTTTCACCCGCAATCCCTTGGGAAGGCCAAGCGTCATTCCGGTTTCTTTCCGATCCTTTTTGTAGGTGATGGCGTCCCGGATGCTGAAAACCGCAAAGACAAGGAGCACCCCGGCCATTGCGCCGTACACGATTCGAGAAACAATGCGATATGCTGCCAGGGTCTGCCACACCTGGAAGATGCCAAGCCCAAGGAGGAGATAGGTGATGAACACGGCCAGAGTATAAGTGACGCCGATTTCGACCACCCGCTGGCGGGAATGGCCAAGGACAAAGAGAAGATTTACCATGAAGACAATGGTCGCAAAAGCACAGGGGTTTAATCCGTCAAGGAATCCGGCTCCGGCCACAACCCAGGGGGTGAACCCCCGGAAGCGCGAAAAGATGAGCTCCTCGGCCCTCTCCGGGGGCCGAGGAGGGGGCAAGGTTCTTGGGCTTTTCAGAGTCTTTTCGATGAGCTCTTCGAGGAGGGTGGTGATTCGTTCCGGGTCTTCCGTTGCTACATATCCAGCGTCGGAGAAGATTTCGACCGAGGTTTTCTCCTCCACCTTCCAGTGTTCTTCAAGGAGGACGAGTTTTTCGTAGTTTTTCGAGAGGGTGTAATCGAGGTAGACCACCTTGATGCGGTCGGCGTATTTCTCAAAAACTGGTGGGGTGACCTTTTCCTTGAGCTCTCGACACGCTGGACACCGGGAGGAATAGAAGAAGAGCAGCACCGGTTTTTCCTCAACGGTTATTCGCTCTCTGAAGTTTCTGGGAAGCCCGTCGCGCTCGAAAAAACGTATCCGGTCTCTGAAAGGAGCAAATTGCTCCTCAAGGAGCACCCGGTTTCCTCTGGTTCCAAAGATAACGACAAGGTCCGGGTTTTTCTCCTGGAGTTCCTGGAGGAAACGGTCGAAGGAAGCAGCTGGGGTGTCCTGGAGGAAGTTGAAGAACACCGCGGTGTGGTAATTCTCGGTGAACGAGAAGGAATGCACAAAGTGCCCCAGAGCATCAGAAACAACGACAGGGTATCCTTTCCGGGAGAGTTCGTTGAGGACTTCTGAAGATCGGTTGAGGTCTTCTTTTGAGGGGAGGATGACCACCTTTTCCGGGGGAGGGAGGAGGTCCACCCAGGCTTCTGGGGAAAATCCGTGGCCTCCCAGGTCTCCTAAAAGGAGGAATTCTTCCTGCGGTGGAGCGGGTTCCTCCTGGTTTCCCCAGAGGAGAACGTCGTATCCCGATGCCAGGGAGGAGAAAAACACAAGCCACAGGACCACAAGCAGTAGCAATTTCTTCACCATCAGGCCTCCTTTCTCCAGGTTCAGTTCCCAGTGTACCATACCCCTTTTTGTATTACGAGCAGAGCACCCAGCGGGTTTTCCATGGTATAATCCTTTCCGTCATGTCATCCGTAACACCGGTTGAGCTCAACAGAGAGTTCGTCCAGGCTCTGGAGCTCCTTGAGCGGACAAGCCAGTCTGTCTTCATCACCGGCCGGGCAGGGACGGGGAAGTCCACACTTCTTTGGTATTTTCGGGACCACACGAAGAAGAACATCGCTGTTCTCGCTCCCACAGGAGTCGCCGCCTTGAACGTTCGGGGGCAGACCATCCACGCTTTCTTCCGCTTCCGGCCCGATGTGACGCCCGAGACCGCTCCGCGCGTCAAACCCGAAGACCCGGGTCTTTACAAGAAGCTCGACACCATCGTCATTGACGAAATTTCCATGGTACGGGCAGACCTTCTGGACTGTATCGATGCCTTTCTCCGTGTTTACGGACCTTCTCCCTCGGCACCCTTCGGGGGTGTGCAGATGGTCTTTATTGGAGACCTCTATCAACTTCCGCCGGTGGTGAAGCGAGCCGAGCAGGCGCTGTTTACCGAGTACTACGAGAGTCCCTATTTCTTCAGCGCCTTTGCTTTCCGGGAGATCCATCCGACGCTTCTTGTCCTTGAGAAGGTCTATCGCCAGAGCGACCCGAGGTTCGTCGAACTCTTAAACCGCATTCGGAGTAACACTGCCACCGACGAGGATTTGGCCCTTCTGAACACCCGCGTTTTCCCCGATTACGTTCCCGGGGAGGGGGAGTTTGTGATTCACCTCACCACCACGAATGACCTTGCTCAGGAGGTGAATGAGGGGAGGCTGGCGGAACTTCCAGGGAAAGAGTGGGTGTACAAAGGACAGGTCCTGGGGGCATTTTCTTCCGCGGATCTCCCCACAGATCCGGTGCTACGCCTCAAAAAGGGTGCCCAGGTGATGCTCCTCACCAATGACCCCTACGGGCGGTGGGTCAACGGGACCATCGGGCAGGTTCAGGAATGCACTGATGATGTTGTCATTCTCCGGCTTGAAGACGGAAGTGAGGTGGAGGTCACACCCCATGTGTGGGATATGTTCGAGTTCTACTATGACCGGGAAGAAGGTCGAATCATGACGCGGAGCATTGGCTCCTTTACTCAGTATCCTCTGCGGCTTGCCTGGGCGGTGACCATCCACAAGAGCCAGGGTTTGACCTTCGACCGGGTGGTCGTTGACCTTGGCCGCGGGACTTTTGCTCACGGTCAGGTATACGTGGCCCTTTCCCGTTGCCGGACACTTGAGGGTCTCATCCTGAAGCGGCCACTCCTTCGGAAGGACATCATCATGGACTGGAGAGTGGTCCGTTTCCTCACCGAGTACCAGTATGCCGCTTCTGCCAGAACCTTTCCTCTTGAGGAGCGGGTGCGCCTGCTTGAAGAGGCTAAAGAAACACAAAAGTCCCTGGAAATCGTGTACCTCAAGGACAACGACGAGAAAACCTGCCGGATTGTCCTGCCTCTTGAGGTGGGGATGATGCGTTTTCAGGAAAAGGAGTTTCTCGGTCTTCGGGCCTTCTGTCTTCTGAGAAAAGAAGAACGGACCTTCCGTGTCGACCGCATTCTCTCCCTTCGTCCTCTGGAGGAGTCCCCTCCCAGATTACCCTGAAGGAAGGGGCAGCTTATCGATGTCCGGAACCGTTCCGTCCTTCAGGCGGTAGAGCATTTCTCCAGCTCGGGGGACGACGAGAATCCCCTCCTCTTCCCGACCCCTGTAAGCGTCAATATCGATAGTGCGGAAGTCAAGATACCCGAGGTTGATTTTCCGGCACACTTCTTCAGGAATGCCTGTGGCGAGGACCACCTCTATCCGGGGGTATTCCCTGCCGTTTGCGTATCTTCCAATGCCCTTCACGTGGGTGGAGTGGGCGAGTACCCCCCAGGGGTAATGCCGGTACTTCTCCCAGTGAGCGAGGAAGAAGTCCCGGGTATGGTAGCCGATTTCAAGGAGGTACTTCCCGTGGGTTTTAGAGATTTCCTGGATGTGGGGGGCGTAGATGATGATGGTTCCTCCGTCAGCCACAACAGGCTCGAGCTTGTACATGCATTTCCCCCCAACCCAGAGCTCACTGTACATGGTGGGGGCAATGGAGAGAACTGTGTGGAAGGGCCGCTCGACATAGACGATGTTCACCCGGGCTGAGAGATCGGCAGCCTGGGACCAGGCTTCTTCGGGGTCACCGAAGAAAATCCCACAGGGGTCCTTTTCCCGCATCACCAGGCACATGGCAAGAGTGGGTCTTGGGATGAATTGGGCTGCCCGGTTGAGGACTTCCCGAACTGGAGTATCCTTGGTACCGATGATTTTGGGGTTGGTGATGAGCGCAGCAAGCCAGTGGAACTTGTCCGTGAGTTCCGGTCCGGAGATTCCCGGGAAGAAGTACTTGTATCCCCCTGAGAACCCCACGACTTCATGGGGGAACACGGGGCCCATGATGAGGAGCTCATCGTACTCCAGAATCCGCCGGTTTATGGTAACCGGAACCTCTTCGGCAATGAGCCCCCGGGAGATGTGGTGCATCTCCTCGCGAGAGATTGTCCCTATCTGGATCAACTCCTGGGGATTCTGGAAATGGTGGTTGTACACGAAAACCCCCTGTTCTGCCGCTTCCTGGAAGGTGACACCAAGGTGCGCCTTGAGCTCTCCATCAGTCATGGGGGGGTGTGTCCCCAGGGCGATGAGGAAATCGAGTTTCTTTGCCCTGGGCTTTAACTCCTCGAGAGTGGCCTCGAAAAAAAGCCGGACTGGGGCCGTGCGGGTATTATCGGGGATGATAACGAGGATGCTTTTCCCCCGCCAGTCGTGCCGTGCCAGGGCTTCACGGAAGTGCTCGCGCATCTTTTGCGGGGAGAAAGTGATCTGCTCGTTCCCCAGGGCAAAGAGCATCATCCCGCCGTCACCTCCCACTCTGTGTGGAACGTTCCCTCCCGGTCAATTCTCCGGTAGGTGTGGGCGCCGAAGTAATCCCGCTGGGCCTGGATGAGGTTGGCCGGAAGCTTTTCCGAACGCCAAGCGTCAAGGTACGCTAAAGCCGCAGAGAGGACCGGAACCGGGATGCCGTGTTCTGCAGAGAGCGCACAGACCTTCCGGAGGGCCGGGAGTTTCTCCTGCACCTCGCTACGAAACTCTTCGGTGGCGAAAAGTAGCGGTGCGTCGTGGAGTGTAAGGGCGCTCTGGATACGTCCAAGGAGTAGCGCCTTCAGGATGCATCCGCCCTTCCAGATGCGGGCGATTTCCGGAAGGTTCAGGTGGTAGGCGAAGACACGACTTGCCTCTTGAAGGAGATGAAAGCCTTCGGAGAATGCTGCAAGTTCCGCAAGGTAGAGGGCGTCAGAGAGAAAGAGAGGGACTTCCTCAGACCATGGGAGGGTTTTTTGGGAGATGGAGAAGCGGGAGGCAATTTGAAGACGCTCGTTTTTAAAGGACGAGAGACTACGGGCGACGACCGATTGGGTAATGGTGGGAGTGGGGATTCCCAAATCAAGCGCCACCTGGGAAGTCCATTTCCCCGTTCCTTTCTGCTCGGCGGCATCAAGGATGAGGTCCACAAGAGGTGTCTTCGTTTCCGGGTCCTCATAGGCGAGAACCCTTGCGGTGATGTCCACAAGGTATGAGTTGAGGTGCGGCAACGTATTCCAGTGGGCGAAAATTCTGGCGATTTCTGGCGCGCGGAGTCCAAAGATTTTTCGCAGGAGGTCGTACACTTCAGCAATGGCACCCATGAAGGCATACTCAATGCCGTTGTGGACCATTTTCACAAAATGTCCGCATGACCCCGGTCCAAGGTAGGTGCAGCAGGGCCCGTCTTCCACCTGGGCGGCTGCCTTTTCAAGGATATCCTGCACGAGTGCATAACCCTCTCTGTGTCCCCCCGGCATGAGCGAGGGACCGTGGAGTGCTCCGTGTTCCCCACCACTTATCCCCATGCCGAGGTAGAGCAATCCCCGCCTTTCGGCCTCTGCGATTCTCCGGTCGGTATCCCGGAAGAAGGAGTTCCCGCCGTCGATGACGAGGTCCCCTTCATCGAGGAGAGGGAAGAGCGCGTTCAGGAATTCGTCAACCGCCTCACCCGCCTTCACCATAAGGAGGATTTTGCGTGGTCGCTCAAGGGAAAACACGAATTCCCGGAGGTCATACGCTGGATAAATGGATTCCCCTTTCACCCTGGTCTCGAAGAACTCTTGTGTTTTTGCTGCGGTCCGGTTGAAAACCGCAACGGGGAACCCTTTGCGGGCAATGTTCAGCGCGAGATTCTGCCCCATGACGGCCATGCCGATGATACCAATGGCGCAAGTCCCTTTCACACCCACACCCCCCTCTGTCCTTTTCGCTATTATAGCGCAGCGGACTACAGGGGGAACCGGATGAGGCCAAGGAGGAAGAGGAGACCAAGAATCACCGGCTGGTGGAAGAGGTAAATGGTGAGGGAATGGCGCCCCAGGAAAGCCAGCCCCCGAAAGGGAAAGGCAGGGATGTTCGGGAGAGTGAAACCCCTCTCCCCCCCGGGGTAGAGGAAGTTCCCTGCGAAGATTCCCAAAAGCACCACCCCAAACCAGGGAAAAAGGGGGAAGTAGTCGAGGGTGGAGAATCGTGGAGGCTTGAGGCCAAGGAAAAGAAGGAAAGAGAACGGGAAAATCTTCAGGGAGAGGAAGTATCCGGCTACGATGCTTCCTAAACCTCCCAAAAGGCTCAGCCACGGTCGAGGGATGAAGGGATAGGCGAGGATTACCGACGTTCCTATGCAGTGGAGGACGCCGAAGCGAACATAGGATTCAGGGAGTGCGAGGTAGGTAACGAGGGTAATGACCATTCCATAGAAAAGCAAAAGAAGCCCTCTTTTCAGGTACTTCGAGAATGGAACGACGTTGCGGTGTTTCCGCTCCCGGGAAAAGCTCAGGGTTAGCGAGAGCCCTGCAAGGCCGACAAACAGCGAGGCACCAGAGAGGACATATCCTCGCCAGAAGGGCGAGAAGAGGTTCATCTTGAGGTTGCCGAAGAACACAAGGTCAAAGAGCATATGGTACAGAAGCATCATGACGACGGCGCAACCCCGAAGCGCATCAACCTCAGGGAACCTGTTCTGTCCGCTCCTTCGCATGGTTTTCCTCTCCCTTCCTTCATTGTACCAGAAGTGCCCGTGGTATAATCCTGGAAAAGGTCGGGAGACAAAATGCGGCGAACGAAGATTATCTGTACCCTTGGTCCTTCCTCGGCAGAGTACGGGATTCTCCTTGAAGTAGTTCGTGCCGGAATGGATGTGGCGCGAATCAACTTCTCCCATGGCGACCCTGCTTTTTACCACCATGCGGTTAGGCTTGTGCGAAGGGTTTCTCAAGAGTTGAAGAAGCCTGTGGCTATCCTTGCCGACCTTCAGGGCATCAAAATCCGCATCGGGGAAGTGGAACAGGGAGCTGTGGAGCTTGAGAAGGGTTCCTCGGTGGTTGTCCTTCCCGGAGAGGGTGTGACAACGGCGCAAAAGCTGTACATCCGCTACGAACCCCTCCTTGAGGACCTGAAGGTGGGAGACGACATCCTCCTTGACGATGGTCTGATAAAGCTCAAGGTGCAGGAGAAATTTGCCGATCGTCTTCACGCGACGGTGCTTGAGGGTGGGGTGCTCCGTTCGCGGAAAGGCGTCCATTTTCCCCGCACGAACACCTCGGCCCGGACGTTCACAGAGAAGGACCAGAGGGACCTGGAAATGGCGGTGCACCTTGGGGTTGACTACGTTGCCCTCTCTTTTGTTCGGGATGGGGAGGATATCGCCAGAGTCCGGTCCTGGGCAAGGGAACGGGGATTCCGTCTTCCTCCCCTCATCGCCAAGATTGAACGGAAAGAGGCCCTGCACGCTGCAGAAGAAATCGCCCAAGAAGCTGATGGTCTCATGGTGGCCCGAGGAGATCTGGGGGTTGAGGCCCCCATCGAGATGGTCCCGGTGTACCAGAAAATGCTTGTGAAACTTGCGAAAGAGCGTGGGAAAATCGCCATCATCGCCACGCAAATGCTTGAGTCGATGCGGGAGTCCTCAAGCCCCACAAGGGCAGAGGTGACGGACATCGCCAATGCCGTTCTTGACGGTGCCGATGCCCTCATGCTTTCGGCAGAAACTGCAATCGGGAAGTATCCGGTACTTGCCACGCAGATGATGCACACAGTGGTTGAAGCCACGGAGCGGCATCTTGCCTCGCGCATCCCTTCTTTCTACCGGCCCCGGGGGATGCTCCCCGAGGCCATTGTTTTTGGAGCGTTGCAGACCGCCTGTAACGTCAACGCCCGGGCTCTTGTGGTGTTCACCCATTCTGGTTTCACCGCCCTGGTGCTGTCTTCCTTTCGGCCGGGGATGCCCATCCTCGCTCTCACTCCTGAAGAAGAGACTGCTCGCCAGCTTGCCCTGGTGTGGGGAGTGTTGCCTGAGGTTCTCGATGTGCCCGAAGAGGCAGAGAGCATAACCCTCCTTCGCAGAGCCGAGGAAATTCTCCTTGGGCGAAAACTCGCCCGGCCCGGTGATCCTGTGGTGTTTGTGGCAAGTTCTCCTTTTCTGGGGTACCGGAACCTCATCCGGCTGCACCGCCTGGGTGAGCCTTTCACCGAGGAAGGAATTCCTCCCGGTACACCAGCCCCTGAGCCCACTGGATGAAGCGATAGGGGTAAATTTCCGGTGGGGCGCTCACGGCGTCAAGCAGGGCAACGTCCTCTTCGGCAAGACGCCACCCCACGCACCCGAGGTTATCTTCGAGTTGCGCGAGGGTCCGAACGCCAAGAATGGGGATAACGTCCTTTCTCGTGAGCAACCAGTTGAGAGCAACCTGCGGTATCGTCTTCCCGTATTTCTCCGCGAGGTTCCTGACCGTCTCGAGAATCTGGAAGTTCTTCTCCGTTGCCCGGCGTTCCCAGGCTTCTTCCCAGTCCTTTTTCGCCTGGGCAATCCGCCCTTCTTTGGGTGGGGTATGGGGAGTGTACTTTCCGGAGAGGAATCCGCCTCCCAGAGGCCCCCAGGCCATAATGCTCAGTCCTCCGTCGTAGCAGGCAGGGATCACTTCGTACTCGATATTTCGCTCCACGAGGCTGTACTGCATCTGGGCGGAGATGGGGCGGGGGAAGCCATACTTTTCGCAGAGGCTGACGACTTTCGTAATCTGCCACCCGGTGTAGTTGGAAACTCCGACGTAGCGAATGTATCCCCGCTCAACGAGGTAGGCCAGCGTTTCGAAAGTTTCCTCAAGGGGGGTGAAGGCGTCGAAGCAGTGAATCTGGTAGAGGTCGATGTAGTCTGTTTGCAGGCGCTTGAGGCTGTCAAAAACGGCCTTCAATATGTGTTTTCGGCTGGCTCCGCCATCATACGGTCCCTCGCCCATCCGGAAAAATACTTTGGTTGCCAGAACGATATTGTCTCTTTTTCCCCGGAGCGCCCGTCCGAGAATGCTCTCCGAAACACCCTGACTGTAGACGTTGGCGGTGTCGATGAAGTTCCCTCCCGCATCGAGGTAGCGGAAAAGGATGGCTACGGCCTCCTCTTCAGGTGTTTCTCTGCCGAAAGTCATGGTTCCCAGAGACACCTCGGAAACGTACAGACCACTTTTCCCCAGAGGTACGTACCGCATGTTTATTCCCCCCTTGTGAAGCATTTTACCGTTCCCCGCAGACGTTCCCGCTCAAGAAAGCCAAAGAGTGCATCCTCCTGGCTCTTGGGGATGGTGAAGGAAACCTCACAGCGCGCTCTCTCTGTCTTAAGGCGCTCTTTCGTTTTGAGGTACTGCAGGAGGCGGTGGACGAAAAGCTCAAAGGCCTGTGGTTCAGTGGTGACGGTGAAGTACCGGGCAACCACCACCATGCTGTTCGTCACCGCAAAGCGTCGCAGAACCCCAAGAACCGGCCATCCGGCACTGCCCTTCGGTTCCCCGCCATCTGAGGCGTACTCCTTTTCTCCCTGGGGACCACATCGAAAGGCATAGACGTAGTGAGTAGCCTGGGGGCAGCACCCCATGGCTCTCTTGAGTTTCTCCCGGCTCTCCTCGGGGTGAAAAAGGCGAAAGCTCATGGCCACGAAACGAGATTTCTCGCGGCTCAGTTCCCACAGGGCCTCGGTCTTTATGGTGAAAAGCGCTTTTCCGGACATAGCCAGAAGACCTTCCGGTGGTTTGAGCTTCCAAAAACATCATACCATCGCCTTTTCGCAAAATGAAGCGTGGAGCAGAGGTTCTTCCCAGGGGTCTCAAGGGTCTACAACTTTTTTGATAGAAAAGCCCCACGGGGGGTTGACAGGAAAGGGACATATTTATCATAATCATGGTAGTTCATGTTGAAAACGTTTTTATAAACACGATTCTCCACATCTCAAAGGAGGGGATGTCCTTGGGTAAGGCGAAAATCTCCATCGGAAGCTGGGCCTACGCCATCGGTCCCTATGCAAGCCACCCTGTACCCCTTGATGAAGTGATCGTGCGCCTGTCGGAACTCGGTTTTGATGGCGTTGAACTTGGCGGTTTCAAACCTCACGCTCATCCTGACCTCTACCCCACAAAAGAGGACCGCAAGAAGCTCCTCGGGCTTCTTGAGAAGTACCGCCTCGGCGTCAGTGCCTACGTGGCGGATCTCTGGAGTTTCCCCTTTGCCAGCGGCGACCCAAAAATCGTCCAGGCCTATGAGGAGATGTTTGACCGGTCGCTGGAGTTCTGCGTCGACTGTGGTTTCGACAAAATCCGCGTGGACACCGTAACCGGGACACCCTTCCCTAAGGACTGGGACTACAGGGAGACCTGGGATCGGGTTGTGGCGATGTTCCAGAAATGCGCGGATAAGGCCCGGGATGTGGGTGTCATGGTGGTGTGGGAATTTGAGCCCGGGTTCATTTTCAACAAGCCCAGCGAAATCAGGAAGATGCACGACGATGTGAATCGGGAGAACTTCAAAATCCTCCTTGATACAAGTCATGCCCAGATGTGTGCTGTGGTTGGGGCAAAGCAGACCGAGCCCAGGGAAACCCTCCCCGGGGGCATTCTGGAGCTCGTGGACATGCTTCGGGGACGCATTGGGCACGTGCACCTCATCGACTCGGACAACACCCTCCACGACGACGAGACGAGTACCCATGCTCCTTTCGGGACCGGGTACATCGATTTTGAAAAGGTCATCCCGGCGATTGTGGCAAGCGGGTACACCTCGGACTGGTGGTGCATTGACCTCTGCTTCTGGCCCAATGCCTGGGATATTACGGCCGATTCCATCAAGTTCCTTCGAGACCTTTTCGCCAGGCTCGGCATGGCGTAAGGAGGGAGACCATGATTCCTGCGACGATGAAGGCCTGGGTATTCTACGAGCCGGAGGTTATGAAGTTTGAGGAAGTCCCGGTGCCGGAAATTGCCGATGACGAGCTCCTCATTCGGGTGCGTGCCTGTGGCATCTGTGGGTCTGACGTTGCCTACTACTGGGGTCTTTCCCCTCTTGAAACACCAACAGGCAAAGGACCCCTTATCCTTGGGCACGAGTTTTCTGGGGAAGTCGTAAAAGTCGGGAAGGTCCCTGCAGAGCGCAAGCTCTTTTCCGTGGGTGATCGGGTCACAGTGAACCCGGTGCAGTACTGCAACGCCTGTGAGGTGTGTTACCGGGGGTTCGTGAACCTCTGCGAGAATAAAAAGGTCCTCGGGGTTTCGGCAAACGGTGCCTTCGCAGAATACGTGGTATCCCACTACACCCATGTGTACAGGCTTCCTGAGCATGTCTCTTTCAAGGCCGGGGCCTTTGTGGAACCCCTGGCCAATGCGGTGTACGGGGTGAAAAATCTCCAGGTTGGCCTTGGGGATACGGTGGTGGTTTTCGGTCCTGGGGCCATTGGGCTCTCTGTTGTGTCCCTCGTGAAGCGGAGTGGTGCAGGGAAAGTGATCCTCGTGGGAACTCAGGATTTCCGGCTTGAGGTGGGAAAGGCGATGGGGGCCGATGAACTTCTCAACGTCAGAGATGCTTCGTCGCCGTACTATGCGCCAAATGTCGTTGAGCGTATTTCGCACCTCACCGGGGGACGCATGGCAGATCGGGTGATTGTGGTCACGGGAAGTAAGGAAGCCATGCAGCTTGCCCTTGAAGTCTCCGGGCGTCGTTCCAACATCGTGTACTTTGGACTTCCAGGAGCAAAGGACGTCATAGAGGTTCCTGCACTTTCTTCCATTTTCTGGGACAAGAACATTCGCTTCTCCTGGCTTGCGCCGTTCACCTGGGTTGAGGCCATCCAGAGCATCGCCGGGGGTCTTGTGGATGCCGAGCGTCTTGTGACCCATGTGTTTCCGCTTGAGGAGCTCATGGAAGGCCTCCAGGTGGCCCGGGAAAAGAAAGGCAATCCTCTGAAAGTGATGGTAGTGATGGAGTAAAGAGCAGGGCATGTTGGGGTGAAGTCTGTGGAGCCGAGGGTTCACCGGGTGACCATGAAAGATGTGGCAAAAGAGGCGGGAGTGGCTCTCTCGACCGTATCGCACTTTCTGAACGGCACGGCTCCGGTTGCCCCGGAAACGAGAAAGAAGATTCTTGAGGCCATTGAGCGGCTCAACTACCGTCCTGACTTCACTGCCCGGAACCTCAAGCGACAGAAGACCAATGCCCTGGGTCTCTTCATTCCCGATGTCACCAACCCCTTCTATGCTGAACTTGCCCAGGGTGTCACTGATGTGGCCCAGGAAGCGGGTTACAGCGTCATTCTCTACGCCACGTCCTACAAGGAAAAGCTTGAGGAGAGCTTTGTGAGTCTTGTGGAACAGCACCAGGTTGATGGAGTGGTGATTGCTTACAGTTTCATCGCTGAGCGTCTCTGGGGTCGTCTTGCCTCAAGCGGTGTTCCTGCTGTTCTTGTGGACGTGTACCCAGTGAACGACCTCTGGCCTTCAGTGGTGGTGGACAACGAGAAGGGTATCGAGGAAGCCCTGCGGTATCTTGTATCTTTAGGCCACACCGATATCGGGTACCTGAGTGAACCCCCGTATGTTCTGTCTTTGGTCAAAAGGCAGCGGGCCTTCCTCAACTTCATGAAACGGAAGGGTCTACCTCTTCGGGATGAATGGGTGCTTGTGGAGAAGATCCAGAAGAACCGGGTGGAGATTGGTTTCACTCTGGGGAAGAAGCTCCTCAAAGAAAAGAAGCGTCCCACGGCCGTTGTGGCAAGCTCGGACCTTGTGGCGGTGGGGGCGCTCAAGGCCTTTTTGAGCTCTGGAGTTCGCGTTCCTGAGGACATCTCCATTGTGGGCTTTGATGATATTCTCCTGGCCTCCTACGTGCATCCGTCGCTCACCACAGTTCGCCAGCCCAAGTACGAGATGGGTAGAACTGGAGTGGAATTTTTGTTACAATTTCTCCGGGGGAAGAAAGACTGTCCACCGCTCACACTCATCGAACCTGTCCTTGTGGAACGTGACTCCTGTCAAGGGAGGGGGGTGAGAGAAGAGATACTCCTCTGAGTCTGTGTTCTCTGCGTTTTTGAGGCACCTCTTGACAAAAATACCATTCTGAAAGGAGGGTATGTAGATGAAACGGCTCGTTCTTGGTGTGCTTGTGGTGTTCCTTCTGGGGACAATCCTCGGGGGAGTAGCTCTGGCGGAAGAGGTGACGCTTACCATCACCTGGGCAGCCTGGGCGCCGATGGATACCCTCATTGCCCTTGCGGAAGACTTCACTGCCAAGACCGGTATCAAGGTGAAAGGTGACCCGGTTCCCTGGCCGCAGTACCATGATAAGGTCTTCACAGAATTTGCCTCAGGCAAAACGAGTTTCGACATCGTCCTTCCTGATTCCCAGTGGCTTGGTGAAGCAGTGGTTGGCGGACATCTCCTCGACATCACCGACTGGTTCAACGAACACGTGAAGAAGGAAGATTTCTACGACACCTTCATCCAGTCCTTCTGCGAGTACCCCGACGGGAGTGGCAAGTACTATGGTGTTCCGGCTCTGGGAGACTTCTTTGGAATGTGCTACCGGACTGACCTCTTCAACGACCCCGAAGAGCAGAAAGCCTTCCAGGAGAAGTACGGTTATGCTCTGCAGGTTCCCGAGACCTGGAGCCAGCTCAAGGACATTGCCGAGTTCTTCACCCGTCCAGAAAAGAACCTCTACGGAGTGGCTCTGTGGCACGCCCCAATCCCAACGGCTGGACTCACCGATGAATTCCTCGCCGTGTTCTGGTCCTTCGGAGCGGAACTCTGGGATCCGGTGACCAAGCGTGTCAAGGGGTACCTGAATAGTGAAGAAGGTAAAGCCGCTGCCCGGTACTGGGTGGACATCTACAAGTACTGTCCTCCAGGTTCTGCCAACTACAGCATGGATGAGGCCAATACTGCCATGCAGCAGGGGCTTGTCGCCATGATGGGGACATACCTGGCATTCTATCCGGGCCTTGTGGATCCTAACCTCTCCCTGGTCTGGGATAAGGTTGACTTCTTCCCCACCCCCAGGGAGAAAGAGTGGTACGTCCAGCTCGGTGGGCAGGGTATGTCCATCTCGGCCTACACACCCTACAAGAAGGAAGCCCTCATGTTCCTCGAGTGGTGGCTCTCCCCCGAGACCCAGTGGAAATGGGCCCAGGCCGGGATGTTCAGCTGCATGAAGCCCATTGTTGAAGACGATAAATACCTTGAGTACGCACCGGTGAATAAGGTTGCCCGGGCGAGCTATCCACACCTCAAGGACTACTGGGAAATCCCCGAGTACAACGAAATGGGTACGGTCATGGCAGAAATTCTCAATGCCGCCATCCTTGGGAAGTACACCCCTGAAGAGGCTATGGACCTCATCGCAGAAAAGCACGAGGAAATCCTTGAGCGTGCTGGCTACTACAAATGAGGATAGTGCTGCCCCCCTTGTGGGGGGCAGCAGCTGTAGAGGAGGGAAAAGTTCGTGGATATTCGGAACACATGGGCAAATCGTGTCTCAGATCGAGGAATGCTCTACCTTTTTCTCCTCCCCACCTTTGGCCTTTTGCTTTTTCTTGTTATTTTCCCCCTTATCTGGTCGCTGTACCTGAGTTTCTGCGAGTACTCGGCGAATGCGGCCAATCCTCCGGTGTTCATCGGGATTCAGAACTACAGTTCCCTCTTTCGGGAGAAAGAAGTCTGGGATCGCTTCGTCACAACCGGAAAGTTCGTCCTTCTTGCAGTGGCTATCGAGTTCCTCCTTGGATTTGGCATAGCCATGCTCCTTAACCGGGAGTTCTACGGAAAGGGGCTTTTGACAACGCTTTTCATTCTCCCAATGATGTTTTCTCCTGCAGTTGTTGGGAAGTTCTTCCGTTTCATGATGGATACCAACTGGGGTATCATCAATTACATCCTGGGTCGGCTCTTCGGCATGCCGAAAATCGCCTGGACGACGAGTTACGAGTACGCTCTGTACTCTCTGGTTATCACCGACGTCTGGATCTGGACACCCTTCATCGTGCTTTTGAGCTTGGCTGGGCTCTCGAGTGTCCCCAGGTACCTCTATGAAGCTGCGGATGTTGACCGGGCTTCGGGGTGGTTCAAATTCCGATACATTACGCTTCCCTATGTTGCCCCCATTCTCATCCTTGCCGTCCTTTTCCGGACCATGGATGCTTTCCGTTTCTTTGACGTGGTGTACGTGCTCACCGAAGGAGGGCCGGGGTACGCTACCCAGATCATCCCCTTCTACATCTATAAGCTTGCCTTTTCGTTCTGGCGGACGGGGCGGTCCTGTGCCCTGGCGTATGTGCTCCTCATCATTATCATCGCCCTGAGCAATATCTACATCACGTATCTCAATCGTTTGCGGAGGGCGTAAGGGGGGAGTGGAATGAACGAATTCCAGCGAAGAGCCGTTAAGAACCGGATTATCGTGGTGGTCCTTGTAGTGTTGCTCTGTATCTACCTTTTTCCCCTCTACTGGATGTTCTCGACGGCCACGAAGAGCAAGGTAGACGCCTTTGCCCTTCCTCCCAAATGGGTCTGGCGTCCGCAAATTGATAACTTCCGGAACATCTTCTATGTCGGTGCCGGGGGAGCTCTTGGAACAGTTCGCGGCATTGAGGTAAAACCAAAACCTTCGGCCTTCTTGCGACAGCTCGGCAATAGCATCGTGGTGTCCTTCGTGAGTACACTTCTTGCCACGTTCCTTGGGGCACTCTCCGGGTATGTGTTCTCGAGGATGCGAGTGCGGGGCAAAGATGACCTGCTCTTTGTCATCCTGAGTAGCCGCATGCTGCCGCCTGTGGTCATTGCCATTCCTCTTGTCATGATGTACCGGGCTTTAGGGCTTTTTGATACCCGTTTCGGGCTCATCATCATGTACACGGTGTTTAACCTCGCCTTTGCCGTGTGGATGATGCGGAGTTTCGTTGACGATATCCCTCCGGAGTACGAAGAGGCAGCACTGGTTGACGGGTACTCCCGCTTCCAGGCTTTCTTCAAGTTTATCTTCCCGGAGATGCGGGTGGGTATGGTGGCCACAGCCATTTTCAGCCTCATCATGACCTGGAACGAATTTACCTTCTCGCTCCTTCTCACCGGGGAACGGGCCCGGACTGCGGTGCCCTCTATCGCCCATTCCCTCGGAACGGCGGGAGTGAACTGGGGGCACATTGCTGCAGGATCTTTCCTCATGGTTCTTCCCGTGGTTGTGTTCACCTTCCTCCTTGGAGGAAATCTCATCCGGGGCTTCACCTTTGGAGCGATAAAGGAGTAGATGGACATGAGATTCCTGGCGCGAATCAAGAGGTTTATGGAATCCCTCTCCATTGTGCTCATCGTCTTTGGTATTTTCAGCCTCTGCCAGCCCTTTACTTTTTTCCTCTACCATTACGGTTTCGCTTTTCTTGGGGGAGGAACAGGACTGTACATCCTCTTCTCCCACATTCCTCCCCTTGAGGAACTTGCGGGGGAGAAGGAGGCATAGCGATGTCCTCAGTGCGGGTTGAAAAGCTCTACAAGCGCTTCGGACATGTGGAGGCGGTGAAGGGCATCTCTTTCGAGGTGAAGGAGGGAGAGTTTACGGTTCTCCTTGGTCCCTCGGGTTGCGGAAAAACCACGACGCTCCGCTGCATTGCTGGGCTGGAACAGCCAGACGGTGGACGCATCTACTTCGATGACGAAGATGTGACCCCTCTGAGCCCGGCGGCCCGAAACATCGCCTTTGTGTTCCAGCTCTACGCCCTGTATCCGCATCTTACGGCGTACGACAACATTGCCTTCCCGCTCCGGGCAGAAGGACTGCCGAAGCAGGAAATCAGCCAGCGGGTCGGTGAGGTCGTGCGGCTTCTGCAGATTGAGGATATTCTCCACCTGAAGCCCCGCAAGCTCACGAGTGGTCAGAAGCAACGGGTGGCCCTGGCCCGGGCAATTGTCCGCCGTCCCCGGGTTTTTCTCCTTGACGAGCCCCTCTCGAACATCGACGCCAAACTCCGGGAAGTCACCAGGGCCGAACTCAAGAAACTCCAGAAATCCCTTAAGGCTACGACGATTTACGTGACCCACGACCAGGTGGAAGCCATGACCATGGCTGACAAAATCGTGGTGATGAACTTTGGGGACATCCAGCAGATTGGCTCGCCTCATGAGGTCTACCATTATCCGGCAAACCTCTTCGTAGCCCGGTTCATCGGGAGCCCGGGGATGAACTTTATTCCCGGTAGCGTGGAGGAAAGAAATGGACGCCTGGGTGTTGTGGTGGACGGTGCGTACTTCATCCCCCTGGCAGAGGAGCAGGAAGCTGCCCTGAGGCGTCTTGTGCAGCCGGTACGGCAGGTGGTCCTTGGCGTACGCCCTGAAAATATCCTCGTTGCGGGGGAGCAAGAGAAACTCCTCGATGGCGAGGTCTACGTCTTTGAGCCTCTTGGAGTGCAGAACGTGGTGACCTTCCGCATTCTCGGGCATCTTGTGAAGGCACTCCTTCCAGGGGATGTGATGCTCAGGGTGGGGGAGAAGGTGGGCCTGGTGTTCCGGGAAATTCGTGTTTTCCACGCAGAAACGGAAAAACTCATCGCGTAGGTGACGTCTATGGCACGTCTTGTGATTGAAGGATTGACCAAGAGGTTTGGAAGAATCACCGCCGTTTCCGGGCTTTCTCTTGAAGCAGAGAGCGGAGCCATCACGGTCCTTCTTGGTCCAACCGGGGCAGGGAAAACAACCACGCTTCGCTGTGTGGCAGGTCTTGAGCGGCCTGACGGTGGCACCATTCGCATTGGAGAGCAGGTGGTTAACGACCTTCCCCCTAAAGACCGGGACGTGGCCTTCGTTTTCCAGAACTTTTCTCTCTATCCGCGGTACACGGTCTTTGAGAACATCGCTTCGCCTCTGCGCATCCGGAATATCTCAAAAGAAGAGATCGAGCGGCGGGTGAAGGAAGTCGCCCGTTTCCTCCATATCGACCACCTCCTGTCCCGAAAACCGATCCACATAAGCGGTGGAGAGATGCAGCGGGTGGCCATCGCCCGGGCACTGGTGCGAAACCCCAGGGTTTTCCTCCTTGATGAACCTCTGACCAACCTCGATGCCAAAATCCGCGAGGAAATGCGTACTGAGCTCAAGCGCCTGCAGAGCGAGACCGGTGCGACCTTCCTCTACGCCACCCCGGATCAGGCCGAGGCACTCTCCATGGGAGACCGGATTGTCGTCATTCGCCAGGGACACGTCGTCCAGGTGGGAACACCGCAGGAAATCTACCACTACCCTCGGAATGTCTTTGTTGCCGACTTTGTGGGGAGCCCTGGAATGAATTTCGTCCCGGCCCTCTTTGAAGGGGAAGACCGTCTCAATGTGGGTCCAGGGTACTTCACCTTTGCCCTTCCAGAGGATGCTGCCTCGGTCTGTCGAAAGAGTATCAGAAGCCCTGAGGTGATTTTTGGCATTCGCCCCGAGGATATCACAATCTCCCGGGAGGAAGGAGAAGGCTTCTACCCTGCCCAGGTTGAGGTGGTGGAGCCTCTTGGGGTCATCCAGATTGTGCGCCTGCGCCTTGATGGGCATGTTCTCCGGGTACGGAGCGAGAAGGGAGCTCGTTTCGAGGCTGGGGAACGGGTCTTTTTCGGGTTTAAGAAGGAGAAAGTTCGCATTTTCGACCGCATGACCGAGGAACGCATTTTCTGAAAGGGGGATGCCGGATGTTTGGCGTGAATCTCTTTCTCTGGACTGCGGCGTACACAGATAGCGAGGCTCACCTCATCCCTATGGTGAAAGAGCTTGGCTTTGATTGTGTGGAAATCCCGCTTGATCTCCTTGATGCCATTTCTGTGGAGAAGACGAAAGCACTTCTTGAGGAAAACGGGCTTGCGGTGACCGGGTGTGCCGTGGTGGGGGAACGGAGGGACCTCGTGAGTGACAGTGCCGAAATTCGCAAAGAAGCACTCGCTTATTTCACCCGCTGTCTCCAGATGCTCTCCGCCTGGGGTGGAACGGTGCTCTGCGGTCCCTGTTACTCTGCGGTGGGCAAGCTCACTGGAGAACCACGGACGGCGGAGGAGTGGAAGCGAGCAGTGGCAGGCCTCAAGGAACTCGCCAAAGTTGCCGAGGACTGTAATGTGAAAATTGCCGTTGAGCCCCTCAACCGCTTTGAAACGTACTTTCTGAACACTGCGGAGGATGCCGTGCGCCTTGTGGAAGAGGTGGGGAGTCCTTACGTGGGGATTCACCTTGATACCTTCCATATGAATATTGAGGAGAAGAGCCTCTACCAGGCGATCAAAGTGGCAGGGAAGCACCTCTTCCACGTCCATACCTGCGAGAATGACCGGGGAACACCTGGAGAGGGCCACGTGGAGTGGGATGAAGTTTTCCAGGCGCTTCGGGAAATCAACTACCGGGGGGCACTGGTCATCGAGTCCTTCGTCCCGGGCGTGAAGGAGATTGCCCGTGCAGCCTCCATATGGCGCCCTCTTGCGCCAAGCAGCGAATACATCGCCCAGAAGGGCCTCGAGTTCTTGAAAAAGCACTGGAATCCCTGAACCCTTTTCTTCCATGCTACAATGGAGGAAAGGGAGGTTTGCATCAGCTTCGAGGGATTTGACTGTAACTGGTTGTGCTTAACTATTCGCCCGGGTGTCTACGAAGAAGCGGGCCGACGCTGGAAACCTCGAGCGGCAGATGGAGAGACTGCGGGCATACGCACGGGAGAAGGGCTACCGTGTAGTGGCGGAGTATTCGGATGTGGCTTCGGGTTTAAACCAGAACCGCCGGGGCCTGGAACGGGTGCTAAAAAGCGCCGAACGGGGTGAGTTCAGAAAGTTCCTCATCGAATACCCCGACAGGTTGGCCAGGTTCGGGTACGCCTATTTAGAGCGCCATGTAAAGTACTGCGGTGTAGAGATAGAAGTTTCGCGGAAAGAGCCCGAGGACGCACATACGGAGCTGGTGCAAGATTTGTTAGCCATAGTGACTTCTTTTTCGGCCCGGCTGTGTGGAGCGAGGGGTGGGAGGAAAATCCGGCAGGGCTTCCGGGAGCTGATAAGGGATGCCGGAGAGGCAAAAGAAGGACAAATTGAGCTTTACAGTATGCGGGGAGTTTTTTCCAGAGGTCTTCCCCACCTCCCGGTCTCCAAGGTGGAGCCGGGGTGAGGAAGACCCTCTTGTTACGGAGATGCGGCTTTTCTGCGCCTGCATGCGGTGGGCCTTCAACCGGCTCCTGGAAGGCGCTTCCCGCGATGAAATCAAAAAACTCGGCCAGGAGCTTTTCGGTCTCAACTCGCGGTATGCGGACGACGCCAGGCTTAAGGCACAAGGTGTGCTGGACTCCCAGAGAGAGCTCCTGGGACTGGAGATTGAGGAGACGGAAAAGAAGCTGGGCCGGGCAAAGCAAAAGCTCAGCCTGGCTATGAGGAAGCTGGTGGTGGCAGAGAAAAAAGGGGCTGCTCCAGAAGTTATTGAAAAACTCCGCCTGGTGGTCAGGGGGCGGAACAACCGGGTAGCATCTTTAGAGAAGAAACTGGCCGAACTGGAAGCCCACCGGGAGAACGGGACTGTACCCAGGGTAGTGTTTGGCGGCAAGAAACTGTGGAAGAAGGTCTGCAAAGGCCGGGCCACGCGGGAGAAGTGGCGGGCCGCTCGCAAAAACCGCCTCTACTCCCGAGGGGACGAGACCAAAGGCGGCAATCCTAACATAAAGGTAACTTACCGGGAGGGGGAGTTCTCCCTGGCGGTGACCATCTCCCACCTCTCGGAGAAAGTAGGCGAGGACGCCCTGGGCCGCCCGAAGATGAGCCGCGCCCCGAGGGTGGAGGGCAGGTTGTGGCTGCCGGAGAAGCACCGGGACCTGGTGCGGGTATGGCTGGCCATGAAGCTACCCTATTCAGTAGAGCTGGTCCGCACCCTGGAGGGCCGCTATATGGTGCATCTGACGTTTGAACTGAGTGGAGTGCGGGAGCCCAACTTGGCTAAAGGTTGTTTAGCCCTGGACACGAACCCTGACAGAGTGGCCTTATGCAACATAAACGCTTCAGGCCAGCCGGAGCCGTGGCCGGAAGGTTTTAGTGTTCCATACCCCGGCAACCTGGGTAAATACGAAGGAGAGTTTCAGGTTACCACTTACCCTAACGGTTTTCTGTACATCAGGGTACCTGACTTGGCTTACGCTTCCGGCTTTCGACGGGACTACCTGATAGGTGTCTTAGCCAAAGTAGTGGGAGACATAGCCTTCTTTCTGGGCAAGCCGGTTATCCTGGAAGACCTGGAGTTTGGGAAAGATAGGCTGGACACCAACAAGAAGTTCAACCGCATGGCTTCAAACTTTCCCTTTGCGAAGATGGTGGAGGCGGTGTGCCGGAGGGCGTCAAAGAGGGAGTATCTTTCAAGCTCGTGGCTGCCCGGCACACGTCCACTATAGGTTACTGGAAGTACATGGAGTGTTACGCCGTTCCGGTGCACTGCTCGGCGGCACTTGTTGTAGGCCGCCGGGCGATGGGCTTTAAGGAACGGGTAACGAAAGAAATGAAGCAACTGGTAGCCCGTATCAAGCAAAACCTGACCCAAAAGGTCAATCCTGATACACCGAGGGAAGGAGAAGGGATGACCCGCAGGGTCAGGGCCTGCTTGAGACGGCTGGAGGGGAGGCTCCCTGTGCACAACGGGTTTGCCCCGTGGCAGCAGGAAGCGTATTGCTCCGTCTGGCGCGACTTAAAGCTTTTGGCCCTGTCCTTGCGGTGACCCCGTTTAGCCGGTGTCGGACAAACCGGTAGGCGTCCTAACAGGACGCGGGAGGCGGGAGCAATTCCCCGCCGGAAGGTCCACACAGTCCGGCGGTCCGTGCCAGTTGTGCCCTTCCGGTGCAGTACTCCCGTCCGGGTGGGACTCCCGGGCCGAGGTCCCCTGTCGCCCTGCCCCTCGGAGGGCAAATCAAATATCCGGAAGGAGGCGAAAGCCTGGTCTGGGGGCCGGCTTGGCTGAAAATAGAAACAGTCAAGTTTTTGAACCAGGTCGAGGTACATGCGAAACTTTGAGTACTGGAATCCTACGCGCCTCTTTTTTGGACGAGGGGAAACCGACCGGGTAGGGCAGGAATGCCGCAAGTACGGAGAACGGGTGCTCCTTGCTTATGGTGGAGGGAGCATCAAAAAGACCGGTCTCTATGACCGGATAGTGCGTCGCCTGCAGGAGGCAGGGTGTTCAGTTACCGAACTCTCTGGTATCCAGCCAAATCCTCGTCTCAGCAAAGTCCGGGAAGGAGTGGAAATCTGCCGGAGGGAGAAAGTCGAGGTTGTTCTCGCTGTGGGTGGGGGAAGCGTCATCGATACTGCCAAGATTGTTGCCGCAGGAGTGTGCTATGATGGTGACCCGTGGGATTTCTTTACGGGAAAAAGTGTACCGGAACGGAAGCTCCCTCTGGGGACTGTTCTGACTCTTGCGGCCACAGGCTCTGAGATGAACCGGAATGCAGTCATCACAAATGACGAGACTCAGGAGAAACTCGTGGTGAAGAACCCTGTGCTTTTCCCTGACTTTTCCATCCTCGACCCCGAAAACACCTTCACCGTTCCGAAAGACCACACCGTCTACGGCATCGTGGACATGATGGCCCATGTGTTCGAGCAGTATTTCCATCCCGTTCCTGAGACGCCTCTCCAGGACCGCCTGGCAGAAAGCATCATGAAGACCATCATCGAGTACACCCCAAGAGTCCTCGAAAACCCGAAAGACTACGACGCCCGGGCCACCATCATGTGGTGCGGGACACTGGCCCTCAACCATCTTATTGAAGCAGGATTGACAGGTGATTGGGCAACGCACCGGATGGAGCTTGAGTTAAGCGGTGTCTACGACATCCCCCATGGGGCGGGGCTGGCCATTCTCTTCCCCCAGTGGATGGAATACGTCCTTCCGCTCATTCCGAAGAAGTTCGCCCAGTTCGCCGAGCGGGTATGGGACATCCCCCGCGGGAACCGAAGCGACGAAGACCTCGGGAAAGCCGGTATTGAGCGGACCCGACAGTGGTTCCGGGAGATCGGTGCTCCCACAAGGCTTCGGGAAGTGGGCATTGGCGAAGAACGTCTTGAGGAGATGGCCGAAAGGGTAGCAAAAAGAGGCCCCATTGGCTCGGTGAAAGTTCTCACGAAAGAAGACATCCTGACGATTTACCGCCGATCCCTCTGATCACACCTGACCCCGCTCGGGGTCAGGTGCTTTTGATATATCCTCGCTTTGCGCACTCTTCCACAAAGCGCTGGTATTTCTCTCCGTAGAGGACCGAGAGTGCAGGATCGGGCTCTTCCTGCGCCACCACGTGGACCATGTTCTGTGCTGCCTGAGATATCCCTCCAAAAAGCGGGCAGGCTGCCATGATACAGGCTCCTAAAGCAGCGTCGGGGAACCTGGGGAGGTAAAGAGGAAGCCCCAGGATGTTCGCCCGTATCTTCCGCCATATGGGGCTTTTTGCCCCGCTTCCGGAGACGAACACTCGCTGGATTCGGGTGGCTCCAAGACGCTCGAGGAGCTCGAACCCGTAGCGTTCCACGTACCCCACGCCCTCAAGACAAGCAGCGTAGAATTCGAGGTCATCTTTCCGTTCCCCCAGGGAGAAAAACTCTGCCTCCGGGTGGGCGAAGGGGAAGCGTTCTCCTTTACGGACCATGGGGTACACGATAAGGCCTGTGGGAAGGGAGAGAAGGGCAACCCTTTCGTCCCATTCGGCAAGGTTCGCTTCAGGGAAGAAGTGGGTGAGGCACTCTCCTCCGGTGTTGGAGGCTCCTCCGGGGAGCCAGAAACCCTCAGGATGGAGGTGGCAGTACACGCGTCCCAGAGGATCCTTCACATGGTGCTCGGAGATGCTTCGCACCACAAGGGTGGTGCCAAGCGTTGAGGAAACATCCCCCGGTCTTGTGGCTCCCGAGGCGTAGAATGCTGCTGTTCCATCCGTTGCTCCGGAAACGACAAACGTCTGGGGAGAGAGGCCCCATGTTCTGGCAAGGGAGAGAGAAAGCGTACCAATGACCTCCCCGCTTTTCACCACTTTGGGGAGTTTTTGGAGAGGAATACCGAGCTTCTCCTCAATGAAGGAAGGCCACCGTTTCTCCATGAGGTCGTAGCCCATTTTCAGGGTGTTCGAGATGTCCGATATCCCGAAAACTCCGGTGAGGTGCCCCACAAGGTAATCCGTGGGGTGGAGGAAATACGCGGCTTTCTCGAAAATTTCGGGGAGGTTCCGTTTGAGCCAGAGGACCTTGCAGAGGGCGAAGGAGGGGTCGAAGCGATACCCCAGACGTTCGGTGAAGTCCTGTGCCGCTTCGTTCACGATGTGAGCCTCTTCCTGGGCTCGGGAATCGTTGTACATGAGGGCGTGCATGAGCGGCTGACCCTGGGCATCGACGGGAACGACGGTCCCCGAAGTCGAGTCACAGGAGATGGCCCTGAGGGATGTGAGGGGATAGCCAAGGGCACTGAAGGCGGCAAGGGTTTTTGCGACGCATCGCTCTGTTTTCTCCCACCACTCTCTGGGGTCCTGTTCGAAACGTCGTCCTTCCTGGAGGGAAAACCGGATATCTTCTTTTTCTTCCACGATGACCTCTCCCCGGAGGTTCGCCACCATGGCCCGGACTCCCTGGGTACCGAGGTCGATACCAAGGACAAAGGTGTCCTTCACCCTGTTCACTCCTTTTGATTTTTGTCTTCTGTCATTGTACTACTCCTTTGCCTTGCGTGGTATAATACTCTTCCACCTCTGGGGTGGAGTCTTCCAGAAAGGGGAGTACCGTTGAAAGACCTTCTCCTTGTTGGTCTTGGCGGAGCGCTGGGGGCTGTGCTCCGTTTCAGCGTGGGATGGTGGGTGCAGAAGAACATCCTGACCTTTCCCCTTGGGACTTTCCTCATCAATGTCCTGGGAAGTTTCTTTCTGGGCTTCATTATGTATGCCGTCGAGTACGGTGGTTTCGTCGATCGCGAACTCCGTGTTTTCCTCACCATCGGGGTTCTCGGAGCCTTCACCACTTTTTCTTCGCTGGAGTACGAATCCCTGCGGCTTTTTGAGGAAGGGGAGCTCTCGCTCTTTTTCCTCAACCTCTTTGGCAACGTCGTCCTGGGTCTTGGTGCGGTGGTGCTTGGGAAAGTTCTGGCAGGCGTGTTTTTCCATTAAGCCATGAAGCGGGAAGAAGAGGCGGTCCTTTTACGGATTTTCATCGGGGAATCGGATAGGTACAGGGGAAAGCCTCTCTACCAGTACCTCCTTGAGATGTTCCGGAAGGAGGGCCTGAGCGGGGCAACGGTTTTTCGCGGTATCGCAGGATTCGGAAAAAAGAGCGTGCTCCAGGCAACCTCAATTCTCCGCCTCTCCACGGACCTTCCAATCGTCATTGAGGTCGTGGACACCAGGGAGAAGATTGAACGTATCAAGCCCATCATCGATGAGGCAGTGAAAGAGGGACTGGTGACGGAGGAAAAGGTACGGGTTTTCCTCTATGAGGGGTAATGACCGTTCCGTTTGCCCTCGAGGCCATGGTGGACGAGCTCCTTTTGGGTTCTTTCTGAAGGGAACACCCAGTAAAGGTTGACCCTCTCGCCTGCCCGGGGTATAATTTTTGAAAACAAAAACTTCTTCAGGGCAGGGTGAGGGGAAACCCAATTCCCGACCGGCGGTGAGAGGCGAAAGCCTCAAGCCCGCGAGCCCCTCTTCGGCAAAGAGGGGTTGATCCGGTGGAAATCCGGGGCCGACGGTACAGTCCGGATGGGAGAAGAAGTTTTTCCGGTTACCCTCAAGCCCTGAAGGCGAAAGAGCTTTCAGGGTTTTTTGTTTGCCCTGGGAAGGAGAAAGGGAGGTTGCACCGTGAAGAAGTACTTCATCTACGCTGGGGCTTTTGCTGCGCTTTCGCTTGTTCTCGACCTTTTTGTTCACTTCCCCCTGATTCCTTCGGCGTCGTTTTTGCTCTACCGGCCAGGGGACATCCCCATTCTCATGGTGAGCCTGAAGTTTGGTCCGGGGGCAGGGCTTTTTGCCGCAGCCATTGTGGCAGTGCTTTTTGCCCTCCTCACCGGGCAGGGCGGTCCCTGGGGTATGCTCATGTACTTTCTGGCCTGCGGAACCTTTGTAGGAGTGGCAGGACTTCTGTACAGGCGGCATCGAACCCTCCGGGGGGCCTTTTTTGGCCTTCTGGCCGGGCTTTTCATCATGACCGGGGTCATGGCTTTTGCCAACCTCGTCGTGACCCCCATCTACCTTGGGGTACCAAGGAGCACGGTCCTTGGAATGATTCTCCCGGTTGTGGTGCCCTTCAATCTCCTCAAGGGAGCTCTGAATGCCACGGTGACCCTGCTACTTTACAAAAAGGTGAGCGCGTTCTTAGAAGGGACTGTTCCTGTCCGGGCTGCTTCCCAGAAGCTCCAGTGAGAGAAGAAGGATTTTGTACCGAAGCCCGTACCCCGAAAACCCTCCAGGGGAGGATTTCCCCACCACCCGGTGGCAGGGGATGAAAAGAGGCAGCGGGTTTTTTCCCACCGCCCTTCCCACGGCTCTTGTGGCCCGGGGGAGGGCGATTGTTTCTGCAAGGTCCCTGTAGGTGACCAGGGTCCCGTAAGGAATGGAGGCAACGGCTTCAAGGACTCTCCTGGTGAAGGGGGAGAGGTGTCCGAGATCAAAAGGGTACGGGAAACTCACGCGTTGCCCCTCAAAGTATGCCTGGACCCGGGAAGTGACCTCGGGGAAGGGCGGTGTGCCGGTAGTGAGGCTTTTCAGCGTCACTCCGTAGCGGGCAAGGTGCCTCAGGGCTTCTTCCTTTGTCCTCTGGGGTAGGACGAAATGCGTGAGGCTTTCCCGCCAGCCAAGAAGGGCAAAACCAAAACGGGTGGGAATGAAACATATTCCAAGCTCCATGGTTTACTTCTCTCTTTTTCTGCGTATAATAAAGATAGCTCAGAGAAAGGTCAAGAGGAAATCCTGGGAAGGGGAAGAGTAGTCTCCGGGTCTCCCTCAAAGAGAGTCGGGGGAAGGTGGAAGCCCGGCAGGGAGATGGAGATGAATGGGCCCCTGAGGAGCAGGCCGAAGGATAGTAGGCTGTGCCGTTTTCCCCGATAGAGGAACAGAGTGGGGTGATGAGCCCAAGAAGGGTGGCACCGCGAGTTTGCCCCTCGTCCCTGGCGGCGAGGGGCTTTTTTGTAAAACACGCTGAAGGGGGGTTGAGCATGAGAAAGATAGGCATTGTGGTGCTTGTGCTTTTCGTCCTTGGGGTGTCTCTGGGGGCTCTGGCTCAAGATAAGGTGAAGATTGGGATCATGCAGATTGTCGACCATCCAGCGCTCAACGCCGTTCGTCAGGGGTTCATCGACGCCATGAAGGAAGTCTACGGGTACGTGGAGGGCGAAAACGTCGAGTACGATGCCCAGTCTGCTCAGGGTGACGTAGCCACGGCCAACACCATCGCCCGGAAGTTCGTCACCGAGAAAGTGGACCTCATCGTTTCCATCGCCACACCGACCTCGCAGGCGGCGGTGAACGCCACCAGAGATATCCCCATTGTTTTCTCCGCCGTAACCGATCCGGTGAGTGCTGGACTCGTCAAGGACCTGGAAAAGCCCGGTGGTAACGTCACGGGAATTTCGGATATGACTCCGGTGGCACGGCAGATTGCGCTCATTAAGTTTCTCTTCCCTGAGGCAAAGCGGATTGGGACGCTCTACAACGCGGGAGAAGTGAACTCTGTGGTCACCAATGAACTCGCCAAGAAAGCCTGCGCCGAGCTCGGCCTTGAGCTTGTGGAGGCTACTGTAGCGAGCACGGCCGATGTGGCTATAGCTGCCCAATCCCTTGTGGGGAAGGTCGACGCCATCTACGTCTCAACGGACAACACCGTGGTCAGTGCCCTGGATGCGGTGGGGAATGTGTGTCTAGCCAACAAAATCCCCCTGATTCTTGCCGACCCAACGACCATTGGCAAGGGAGCACTCTGTGCCCTTGGGTTTGACTACTACCTCCACGGGAGGCAAACTGCGGACATCGTGGCCCGGATTCTTAAGGGAGAGAAGCCCGGAGATATTCCGGTGGAGTTCGCGAAAAAGCTCTCTCTCCTTGTGAATCCGAAGACTGTGGATGCTCTGGGTCTGTCCATGGGAGATCTTGAGGTCAAAGTGCAGCAGTTTGTTGAGGAAATGAAAAAGGAGGGTGTGGAGGTTACCTTCGGTAAGGTCGAATGACAGAAAGGCCCCGCGTAAGGGGGCCTGCTTCTTACGCGGGGCTGCGGAAGGGGGCCTGTGGTATTCGGGAGTTCTTCCTTTACAGTGTCCAGGAAGGGTTACTTTTTGGTATTCTGGCTCTGGGAGTTTTCATCACCTTCCGATGTCTGAACTTTCCTGATCTGACCGTTGACGGGAGTTACCCTCTTGGGGCAGCGGTCTTTGCCCTCATGATGTACCGGGGGTATGGTCCGATAGCAGGTGTGGTGGGTGCCCTTGCAGCCGGGGCTTTAGCGGGGCTTTTCACCGGCGTTCTTCACACCTTTTCCCGAATTCCTGCTCTTCTCTCGGGTATTCTCACCATGATTTGCCTGTATTCCATAAACCTTCGGATTATGGGGAGGCCGAATATTTCGCTTTCGGAGAACCTCGGGCACCGGACGATTTTTGTGATCCTGCGGGATGCTTTCCCCACCGTTCCCGAGGTGTACGTCCGTTTCCTTTTCCTCTTTGCCCTGCTTGTGGTTCTGAAGTTCCTCCTTGATGCTTTCCTGCAGACGGAAATCGGCCTTTCCATCCGGGCAACAGGGGACAACGAGACCCTTGTGGCGACTCAGGGAATTAATCCTGACGATATGAAGCTCATTGGTATCAGCCTTTCTAACGCTCTGGTGGCGCTCTCTGGGGCCATGTTTGCCCAGTACCAGAGCTTTGTGGACATCAACATGGGCATTGGCATGGTCATCTCAGGCCTTGCTTCAGTCATTGTGGGAGAGGTGCTCTTGCGGGGGAAAACAATTTTCGTGATGACCCTGCAGGTTATCGTGGGGTCGGTCGTGTACCGTCTTGCCACTGCTGTGGCCCTGAACTGGGGTTACAGCATTGGGTTCAAGCCCTATGACCTGAAGCTCTTTACAGGGATTCTCGTCATCATCATCCTTTCTTTTCCAGTTCTCAAAGAGAAATTCGGGAAGGCGTAAGCTATGCTCAAACTCGACCGGGTGAACAAGTACTTTTTCCGGAATACTCAGGATGAGCGATGGGCGGTGCGGAATTTAAGCCTTGAGGTGCGGAGGGGAGAGTTTGTGACCGTGGTTGGGAGTAACGGTGCGGGGAAAACGACGCTCCTCAACCTCATCAGCGGGACGTACTTTCCCGACAGCGGCCGCATCTTCATCGACGGCCACGATGTGACTACCGTTCCAGCCTATGAGCGGGCGAAGTACCTTGGCAGGGTCTTCCAGAACACTTTCCAGGGAACAGCCTCAAGTCTCACCATTGAGGAGAATCTGGCCATTGCGTACCTTAAGGGGAAGAGGAAGGGTATTCGCATGGCTATCAATGAAAAGATGCGGGAGTACTTCCGGGAACGGCTGGCAGAAATCGGCCTTGGCCTTGAGAGGCGGCTCAAAGACAGGGTTGGCCTTCTCTCTGGAGGTCAGAGGCAAGCGCTGGCGCTTCTCATGGCCACTTTTGGCAACCCCAAGATCCTCCTTCTTGACGAGCACACGGCAAACCTCGACCCCAAAACGGGGGAGAAAATCATGGAACTGACCACGCGCCTTATTGAGGAGAATGCCCTCACTGCCATCATGGTCACCCATAACCTCCAGGATGCCCTCCAGTATGGGAACCGCACTCTCATGATGGACGAGGGTGAAGTGGTTCTCGACATCTTCGGTGAGGAGCGGAAGAGGATGACCATCCAGGAGCTCCTCGAGCGTTTCAGCGAGCTGCGTCACAAGAAATTCGCAGAGGATAGAGCACTGCTCTCCTCATAGAAGAAAGGGGGAAAAAGTATGAACGAGAACCGTGTTCTTCTGAGCGAACGGGAAATGCCCACTGTGTGGTACAACATCCTCCCGGATCTTCCCCGCCCTCTGGATCCGCCGCTCCATCCTCTGACGAGGGAACCGGTGAAGCCCGAAGACCTTGCGCCCGTTTTCCCGCCAAGCCTTATCGAGCAAGAAGTGAGCTCCAGTCGTTTCATTGATATTCCCGGAGAGGTTCTTGACATCTACCGTCTGTGGCGGCCGACGCCTCTTGTGCGAGCTCGCCGGCTGGAGAAGGCCCTGAACACACCGGCGCGGATTTACTACAAGTATGAGGGAGTGAGCCCCGCGGGAAGCCACAAGCCAAACACTGCAGTCGCCCAGGCCTATTACAACAAAAAAGACGGCACAAAACGCCTGACGACAGAAACCGGCGCAGGACAGTGGGGTTCGGCTCTCGCCATGGCCTGTCAGTTCTTTGGTCTGGAATGTACGGTGTACATGGTGCGGGTGAGTTACGAGCAGAAACCCTACCGGCGGGTTCTCATGGAGACCTGGGGGGCGAAGGTGTACCCAAGCCCCAGCACTCGCACCAAAGCCGGTCGAGATATTCTCGAGAAAGATCCCAACTCTCTGGGAAGCCTTGGTATTGCCATCAGCGAGGCTATTGAGGATGCGGTGACCACACCGCACTCAAAGTACAGCCTGGGAAGTGTACTCAACCATGTGCTCCTCCACCAGACCATTATCGGGGAAGAGGCAAAGCTCCAGCTTGAGAAAATCGGTGAGTACCCCGATATCATTGTGGGCTGTGTGGGAGGAGGGAGCAACTTCGGAGGCATCCTCCTGCCCTTTATGCGGGATAAACTCGAAGGGAAGAAGAACTTCCGGGGAATTGCCGTGGAACCGGTAGCGTGTTCGTCGCTCCTTCGGGGGCGGTACGAGTACGATTACGGGGATGTGGCGAAGAACACTCCGCTTTTGAAGATGCACACTCTGGGTCACGAGTTCATCCCCCCGGCCATCCATGCGGGAGGGTTACGCTACCACGGAATGGCCCCCATCATCAGCCTCCTGTACGATGCTGGTCTCATCGAGGCCCAGGCTTACCACCAGAATGCGGTATTCGAGGCGGCGGTGCTTTTCGCCCGAACCGAGGGTTTTGTGATAGCCCCTGAGACGGCCCATGCCGTTAAGGCAGTAGTCGAAGAGGCGAAAAAGTGCGCCGAAACGGGTGAAGAAAAGGTCATCCTCTTCAACTGCAGTGGTCATGGGTTCCTTGACCTTGGGGCTTACGACCAGTACCTCTCTGGGAAACTCCCCGATGTGAACCACGAAAAATGAAAAAAGCGGGGCAATTTGCCCCGCTTTTCGAGACCCTTGCGTTGTCCCTCTCCCTTCCCTATAATTAGTCAAAATCACCCTCTGAGGAGGGAAGGCTTCATGGTGAAAATCACGGATACCACGCTTCGTGACGCCCACCAGTCGCTTATTGCCACGCGACTTCGCACCGAAGATATGCTACCGATTCTTGAGAAGATGGACGAGGTCGGGTTCTACTCGCTGGAATGCTGGGGTGGAGCGACCTTTGATGCTGCCATGCGGTATCTCTGCGAAGACCCCTGGGACCGGCTCCGGAAAATCAGGGAACGGGTGCAGAAGACGCCTCTGCAGATGCTACTTCGGGGACAGAACCTCCTGGGGTATCGCCATTACAGCGATGATATTGTGAAGCGGTTCATTCCCCTGTGCGTCAAGAACGGCATTGATATCATCCGGATCTTTGACGCCCTCAACGACATCCGGAATATGGAGCTGGCAATAAAGGTCGCCAAAGATGTAGGAGCCATTGTTCAGGGGGCCATATGTTACACCATAAGTCCCGTACACACCATTGAGTCCTTTGTGGAGCTTGCGGTGAAACTCGAGGAGCTTGGGTGCGATGTCATTTGTATCAAGGATATGTCGGGAATCATTTCTCCCCAGGCAGCCTATGACCTTGTCCTTGCTTTGAAGAGAAGCCTTCGCGTTCCTGTACACCTCCACACCCATTCCACAAGCGGCATGGGTATGGTGAGTTATTACGCTGCCTGCCAGGCAGGGGTTGACATCATCGATTGTGCCTTTTCCCCTTTTGCTGGAGGGACTTCGCAGCCACCGCTTGAACCCATGGTGGCGTGCCTCAAGGGAACACCCTATGACCCGGGGTTTGATTTAGAAAAGCTCATAGAAATCGGATATTACTGGCTCAAAGTACGGGAGAAATACCAGGCACTCATCACGCCTGTTGCTGAACGCCCTGATGTTAGCGTGCTCATCCACCAGATCCCGGGCGGGATGATTACCAATCTCTACTCCCAGCTCAAAGAACAGCGGGCTGTGGATCGTTACCGCGAGGTGCTTGAGGAGGTTCCCCGTGTCCGGGAGGATCTGGGGTATCCTCCCCTTGTGACGCCGACAAGTCAGATTGTGGGAACTCAGGCGGTGCTCAACGTCCTTATGGGCGAGCGGTACAAGAAGGTCACCGAGGAAGTGAAGCGGTACTGCCTCGGGTATTACGGAAGGCCTCCTGCCCCAATCAAAGAAGAAGTCCTGAAGAAGGTCATTGGGGACGAGAAGCCTATTGACGTGCGCCCCGCTGACCTCCTGGAGCCTGAATGGGAAAAGATTGTGCAGGAAGTGCAGGAACTCGGTCTTGCGGTAGATTCCGAGGAGGATATCCTCACCTACGCCATGTATCCACAAATTGCGGCGAAGTTTTTCCGGTGTGAGCTTGTACCCGAGGAAATTCCTGCTTCGACTTCCGGGGAAAAGGTGGGGACTGTGGCTGTCAACAACGTTCCTGACGAGTTTGTGGTGACGGTGGACGGGGAGGAGTTCCACGTGAAGGTTCGACCTGTGCTTTCGGTCACCCGCGTGGAGGAGGAAAAGAGGGAAACCCCCGTAAGACCCCGGGAAATCCCCAGGGGGGCTATTACCTCTCCCATGCAGGGGATGATTGTAGCGCTTAAAAAGAAGGTCGGAGACCGGGTGCAAAAAGGGGAGACCGTTGCCGTACTTGAGGCAATGAAGATGCAAACGGAAATCCATTCGGACTTTGAAGGTGTGGTGAAGGAGATTTACGTGTACGAGACAGAAATTGTGGATTTTGGCGATGTCATTATGGTTGTGGAGTGAACTTCTATGTTCCGAAAGGTTCTCGTGGCCAATCGTTCTGAAATTGCCGTGCGGGTCATGCGGGCGTTACGGGAACTCGGGATAAAATCGGTGGCCATTTACTCTGATGTGGACCGGCATGCTATCCACACGTACTACGCTGATGAGGCGTATCCTCTTGAAGGGAACCACCCCCGGGATACGTATCTCAACATCAAAAAGATTATCCAGATTGCCAAGAAAGCCCAAGTTGATGCCATCCATCCCGGATATGGTTTCCTGGCCGAAAACCCTTCATTTGCCTACGCCTGTGAAAAGGAGGGTATCGTCTTCATCGGTCCCTCAAGCAGGGTTATTGAGCTCATGGGCAACAAGATTGTCGCCCGCAAGATTATGAAGGAAGCAGGCGTTCCGGTTGTGCCGGGAAGTGATGGAGAGGTGCAGACCCTCGAAGAGGCGCTGCGTATCGCAGACAGCGTAGGGTACCCTGTTATTATCAAGGCTGCGGCTGGCGGTGGGGGCATCGGCATGCGGATTGTCCACACTCCCCGGGAGCTCGAGCAGGCAATGGCGCAGGCTAAGGCTACGGCGCTTTCTGCTTTTGGGGATGCAAGCATCTTCATTGAAAAGTACGTGTCCAACCCTCGCCATATCGAGTTTCAGATTCTTGCCGATGTCTACGGGAATGTCATCCACCTGGGGGAGCGGGAATGCACCATCCAGCGACGGCATCAGAAGCTCCTTGAAGAGGCACCGTCACCCGTCATGACCGAAGAACTGCGCCAGAAAATCGGCGCTCTTGCCGTTCGGGCAGCAAAAGCGGTGAACTACGTGAATGCCGGTACCGTGGAGTTCATTTACAGCGAGGGCAACTTCTATTTCATCGAGATGAACACCCGTATCCAGGTGGAACATCCCATCACCGAGATGGTCACCGGTATCGACATTGTGAAGGAGCAGATTCGTATCGCTGCGGGAGAACCTCTGTCCATACGTCAGGAGGACGTGGTGCTCCGGGGACACGCCATTGAGTGTCGTATCAACGCCGAAGACCCCCTGAATAACTTCGCTCCCTCTCCGGGGAAGCTCATCGGATACCGTTCCCCGGGAGGGATTGGTGTTCGGGTGGATTCAGGCGTTTTCACCTCCTATACCATTCCTCCCTTCTACGATCCGATGATTTCTAAACTCGTGGTCTGGGGAAGGACCAGGGAAGAGGCCATCAGGAGGATGGAACGCGCCCTGTACGAGTACATCATTGTCGGCCCAAAGACCAACATTCCCTTCCACAAGGCGGTCCTGGCCAATGAACGGTTCCGCCGTGGAGAGCTCACCACGCACTTTATCAGCGAGGAAAGTTCGCTCTTTACGGAGATGGAGCGCATTATGGCTGAAGAGCAGCCTCTTCAGGAGAAACTCCAGAAAATTTTCCGTGTCGAGGCAAAAGCCGCTGCGGCGGTTGCCGGAGTGGAAACATTTTTACACTTTGCCTCTGGAGAGAAAAAGACGAAGTAGCGTGTTACAATATTGTCAAACTTTTCCTTAGGGTTGGGGGTGAACGTATGTACCTTCTTGGAACCGATATCGGCACAAACGGTACGAAAACGGTCATGGTGGACGAGAAGGGGAATTTCATTGCCGACGCCTTCGTCGAGTACGACGTGATCACGCCGCGGCCCTCCTGGGCAGAGCAGTGGCCTGATGTGTGGCTTGACGCCGTGGTGAAAACCGTGGCCCGCTGCGTGGAGAAGTCCAAGGTGAACCCCAGGGATATCGCGGGTCTTGCCATCAGCGGACTTTACGGAGGGTCGGGAATTCCGGTGGACAGGGATATTCGGCCACTCCGCCCCTGCCTCATCTGGATGGACCGTCGGGCCCGGAAGGAAACCCAGTGGGTGAAGGACAATGTTCCCCTGGAGAAAATCTTTGGTATCACCGGCAATTACGTGGATTCCTACTACGGCTTCACCAAGATGATGTGGATTCGAAACAACGAGCCCGAGGTCTGGGAAAAGATTTACCAGTTTGTCACCCCCAAGGACTACGTGGTGTACTGCCTCACTGGAGAGCTGGCCACCGACTACTCCTCGGCGGGGAACATCGGCGGAGTTTTCGATATTCGCAAGAGAACCTGGTCTGATGAGATGTGTGAAATCCTCGGCATTCCGAGGAGAATGCTTCCGGAGAAAATCTACAAGTCCTCCGAAATCGTGGGTAAGCTCAAGAAAGAATTTGCCGAAAAGATGGGTCTTCTAAGCGGCATGCCCATTGTGGCAGGAGGTGTCGACGCCCCGGTGGCTCAGCTTGCCGCAGGTGTCCTTGGCCCTGGCGAACACGTGGCGATGGCAGGGACCTCAATGTGCTGGGGAACGGTTCACGACGGAACGTACCTCACGCCTTTTTTGGTGAGCTTCCCCTATGTGGTGTACGATGACCAGCTCATCTACACTTTTGGTGGGAGCGCAACTTCCGGGGCTCTGGCTCGCTGGTTCCGGGACCAGTTCGGCCGCTTGGAAAAGGAGGCGGAAAAGGATTTCGGTATCCCGGCGTATACCCTGCTTGAGCTCCAGGCTCGGGACATCCCCCCAGGGAGCGACGGCATCATCGTCCTTCCGTACTTCATGGGAGAACGTTCCCCCATCTGGGATCCGGATGCCAGGGGAACAATCCTTGGACTTTCTCTTTACCATACCCGGGCCCACGTCTACAAGGCTATGCTTGAGGCGGCAGCCTACGCTCTCCGGCACAACATGGAAGAGGCCCTGAAGACAGGCATGAAGCTTAATCCTGAATGCTGGATTGTCGGTGGGGTTGCCCGGTCCTCGTTCTGGGTGCAGATTTTTGCCGACGTCACTGGCTTTGATATGAAGCGTCTCTCCAAAGACGTTGAAGCACCCTTTGGCGATGCCTTCCTTGCAGGGCTCGGAACCGGGGTCATCGATAAACCCGAACGGATTAAGGAGTGGGTGAGTTTCCGGCCGATCATCAAGGTCGACCCGGAGAGGAAGGCTCTCTATGATCAGTACTACGCCCTTTTCCGGGAACTCTATGAGAAGACGAAGGACGTTATGAGGAAGCTCGCTGAACTCATGTAGGGGGTTTTTCATGAATGAACCTTGAGGCCCTTTTTTCTCTAAACTGCGGCATGTACGTGGTTGCCGCTCGGGCTGGGGAGAGCCTGGGGGGCTGTATCGTGAACGCCCTGGTGCAGGTGACCGCCTTTCCTCCACAGCTTGTGGTGAGCATCCACAAGGACAATGCCACCTGTGGACTCGTGGAGCGCAGCGGGTACTTTGCAGTGTCGGTCCTTGACCAGGATACACCACTCCAGCTCATCGGGCTCTTTGGCTTTCGGAGTAGCAGAGAGACGGGAAAGTTCGACCAGGTACCCTACTTTTTCGGGAAAACGGGTATGCCCGTTCTTTCCGAGCACACTGTAGCCTATGTTGAGGCCAAGGTGGTCAACCGTCTGGACGCGGGAACGCATATCCTCTTTCTTGGGGAAGTTGTGGAAGCAGAGTTCGTGAACCCCTCAGCCATTCCCATGACCTACGCGTACTACCGGGACGTGAAAGGCGGTAAAGTTCCCCGTAAAGCAGCAACGTACAAGGAAGAAAAGGCAGAGCCTGGGGAGATTGAGCGGTACCGTTGCAAGGTCTGTGGCTATATTTACGATGCCCGTTTTGGAGACCCCGATTCAGGGATTCCGGCGGGAACCCGCTTTGCTGATCTTCCCGAGACCTGGGTTTGTCCGATCTGTGGGGTAGGTAAAGACCAGTTCGAGAGGGTGTAGGGTGCCACACCCTCTCGAACCCCCTGATTTTCTGAGGAGGGGAAAGGACATGAGGGGTTTCAGCGGGATTGTCCTCCTTGTGCTGACTCTCACTTCGGCACTCCTTGGGTGTGGACCCTGGGAGACCGTTCCTACTGTTGCGCTTTCTGAGCTTCCGGCATGGGTGGGGAAACGGGTGGTGATTGAGGGGTGCCTGCGGTTTTCCTGTCCACAGGTTCCCGGGGCTTCGTATCCTCGGGATTGTCTTGTCTTTTTGCAGGAAAGCGAGTCCACGGCGTACCTTGAGTTTCCCCAGGGGAGAGAGGACCTTCGACGTACCCTGGACGGCTACTACGAGGCGAGCTTCACAGGATGTGTCCTCGTCCGGGTGGAGGGGAGGGTGGTGGAACGTTCCTGTGACGTCCCGGGATGTGTTCCCTGGATTTTCCTTGAGGTAGCAAGGATCCTCGAGGTTCAGGGAGTGCGGTCCCTGAGACCGGGAGCAGCTCACCCGAGAAATTTCTCCCCAGGTCGTTGACATCCTGGGGGAAAGGTATATAATAACCTCCGAAAACGTAAGGGGGTGGAAGAGGAGCTCCATGAGGCGTTGGAAAACGCCGGTTCTGTTCTCCTGAAAGCCCGGTTGAGGAATGGCTCCTTCCTCGATCGGGAGTGCCCCCCATGTGTTCTGGCATGAGAGGGGGAGCACCAGATGTGCTGTGAGCTGAAAAGTGGTGTTCCTTCTATCTTTGGGAAGTGAATAGCACAATGGTCACGGTGCTTGAAGCACCGTGACCATTGTTTTTGCTCGAGTATCTATCCCCAGGTGGCGCTGGGGGTAGATTTTTCCTTTTATCCTTGGGAGAGTTTCTGAAGGGAGGGATGCGCGATGGAGAAGGAAACCCTGGAAGTGGGCATGCACCTTGTGCTGGATGGTCGGAGCTCGGATCCTGAAATCATCGGAGATGTGGACCGTATCAGGAAGTTTCTGGACGAATTCCCGAAGTACATGGGCATGACCAAGGTCACTCCACCGTATGTGTTCCGGTATCAGGGGGCCACACCTGAGGAGAGTGGCATCTCTGGTATCGTCATCATTGCCGAAAGCCACATCAGCATTCACACCTTCCCTGCCCGGCGGTACGTGAGTGTAGACATCTTCTCCTGCAAGCCCTTTGACGTTGACGAGGCGGTTCAGGGGCTTGTGGAGTACTTCCGCCTTGTGGAGTTCCGCCGTCAGGTCTTCGACCGGGGCGTGGAGTACCCCAGAGACCTCTTTTCGAGCATTCCTCTGGTTTTGGAGGAACGATTGGAGATGCTTGGGAAAATGGCACACACTTGACTCACAACGTTCGTGTAGCGGGGCGAGTGGAAAAGAACAAAAGACCACTCGCCCTTATTTTTTTCTCTGGGCTTCCTGTTTTGCCTGGCACTCCACGCAGTATGAAGTATAAGGAATGGCCTGCAGACGTTCCAGAGGGATTTTCCTCCGGCAGATCTCGCAGGTGTCGTAGGTTCCGGCCTCAATTCTTCGGAGGGCTTTGTCGATCATCTCAAGGGTCTCAAGGAGCATTCTCCTTGAGGAGAGTTCAAGTTCCATGGAGAACGTGGCATTCCCCATGTCGGCTTCATCCAGGGCTTCCCCTCCCACACGACCATGTGCGTCCTGAGCTTTTCGTGCCAGGGCCTCGGTGACCTCTTTCCGAAGCCTCAGAAGTTCTGCCTGAAACTGGACTTTCTTCTCCTCGTCCATCGTTTTCACCGTCCCTTTTCCCGCGCCGGGGGCCCATGCCTTCAAGCATGGGGAGGAAGGCGCGGCTGACACCTTTTTCAAAAGCGGTACGTAACATGAAACTGTGAAACTTGTCAAAACAGTAAAGTGCAAACTCCAGGTTAATCCTGAGCAAGCCGAGGTTTTGCTGGAGACCCTGAGGCGGTTTGCCAACGCCTGCAACGATGTCCTCTGCGTCTCTCAAGAAAACCACACCACCAACAAGGTCAAACTCCAGCACCTCTGCTACCGCACCATCAAGGAAAGATACGGCCTGCAGGCTAACCTCGTCATCCGCGCCATCGCCCGTGTGGCTGAAGCTGCAAGGAAAAAGCTGAAGCCATCCAAACCTAAGAAGTTCAAACCCACGAGCATGAGCCTCGACCAGCGCACCTTCTCCTTCAACGAGAAGCGCTGGGAAGTCTCCATCTCCACGGTGGCGGGTAGGCTCAAGCTTCCCCTTGCCATCGGCAACTTCCAGCGCGAGCTCCTGACAGGGCAGAAACCCACTTCCGCCACCCTCTGTTACAGAAGGTGCATGAAAGCGTTCTCCATCAACATCGTCGTGAACCGGGAAGTGCCCCTCCCGCCACAAAACGGCAACGTTATCGGCGTTGACCGTGGTATCTACAATCTTGCCACCACCTCCAGTGGCTTGAGGTTCTCCGGGCGGCAGGCCATGCACGTCCGCAGACGCTACGCCCGGTTGCGGCAGGCGCTCCAGGCCAAGGGCACGAAGGGGGCCAAACGCCTCTTGCAACGGCTTTCGGGGAGGAAGCGCCGCTTTATAGCCGACCTCAACCACAGGATCGCCAAAGCTATCGTCAATTCCTGTAAGCCCGGTGATGTGATCGTCATGGAAGACCTGCGGTACATCCGGGAGCGAATTCGTGCTGCTAAAGAGCAACGTCTCCTTCAGCACTCCTGGGCTTTCGGGCAACTGGGCAAATGCATTGAGTACAAGGCTACCGAACGTGGCATCAGGGTAGTCTATGTAGATCCCAGACACACCAGCCAGCGCTGCCCGAGGTGTGGCTGTACCAACCGGAGTAACAGGCACAGGCACCTTTTCCGTTGCACCTCCTGTGGCTTTGTCGGCCATGCAGATATAGTCGCCGCAACCAATATCCGTCAGGTCTATCTTGAGACGCTGGCGGATGGGCCTCCGTCAGTAGGCCCTGAGGCGGCCTCAAGCCGCAAGCCCCGAGCTTTGGGGTAACTGACTTCCCGGGTATATTTTAAACCATCTGCGAGTGTTGTAAAATTACGATGCGAAGAAGTTTGCCTCTTTGGGGAAGAACGTGAAGAGAAACATTGTTGGTATGCTTCCTGAGGACCTTGTGTCCTGGCTTGGACGCGAGGGAGAACCCTCATACCGGGCAAGGCAGATTCTCCGGTGGGTCTATGAGAAAAGGGTATCGTCGTTCCAGGACATGAGCGATATCCCCCTGGGGTTGCGGGAGAGGCTCTCGGCGTCTTTTGTTCTTGGGACGACACGGATTGCCGAAGTCCAGACCTCTTCTGATGGAACGAAGAAGTTCCTTCTTGTCTTCCCTCAGGGGGATTCGGTGGAGGTTGTGGCCATTCCTCAGCGATCATGGTACACCGTGTGCCTTTCAACCCAGGTGGGGTGTCCGGTGCGCTGTCCGTTCTGCGCCACGGGAAGAGCAGGATTCCGCCGCTCTCTCACTGCCGATGAAATTGTGGAGGGAGCCTGGCGAGTGAGTCAGAGCGAAAGAGAGAGGATCACCCATCTGGTATTCATGGGTATGGGAGAGCCGCTGCTCAACTATGAAGAGCTCACCCGGGCTCTTCGGGTTTTCAATAGTCCCGAAGGTTTCGGGATTGGGTCGCGCCGGATTACAGTTTCCACGGTGGGGGTTCCGGAGAAGATGCTCCAGCTTGCCCGGGACTGGCCGGAGGTGAACCTCGCGCTGTCGCTGCATGCTCCCTCTGATGACCTGCGGAACTTCCTCGTTCCGCTCAACAGGACGTATCCTCTAAAGGAGGTGCTTGCCGCTTTGCGGGAGTACCTTCGCCTGACCCGCCGGCGGGTCACCATAGAGTACACCCTGTGGCAGGACTTAAACGATGGCAAAGTGCACGCCCTGCAGCTTTCCCGGCTTCTTCAAGGGCTCCTTGTCCATGTGAATCTCATTCCGGGAAACCGGATCAAAGGAACACCCTTTGTGCCTTCTCCGCCGGAGCGTGCCGCGGCTTTTGCGGCGCTTCTGCAAAGGCACGGTATACCGGTGACGCTGAGGAGGTCCAGAGGACGAGATATTCAGGCGGCCTGTGGAGAGCTCTATCGCATTCATGGTTTGAGGGGAGAGGTGGCGGGATGATTATTGTCTTAAAAAGTGGTGTGACGCAGCAGGAAATTGACGAGGTTGTGCGGCGACTGAAGCGCCTGGGATTTGGGGTGCACATCTCCCAGGGGGTTGAGCGGACGATTATCGGTGCTATCGGAGACGAGCGGGGGGTGAACCTGGAGGAGAAAATCGGGGTCCTCCCCTTCGTGGAGCGGGTAATCCCCATCCTCACTCCCTACAAGCTCACGAGTCGGGAGTTCCGGGAGACGGACACGGTGGTTCGGGTGGGGGATGTGGAGATTGGGCCGGGGAGATTCGTGGTGATGGCCGGTCCCTGTGCGATTGAATCTGAGGCCCAGATCGTTGAGGTAGCCCACCGGGTGAAGGAAGCAGGGGCAAAGATTCTCCGCGGTGGGGCCTTCAAACCCAGGACGTCCCCCTACAGTTTCCAGGGGCTTGGGGAAGAGGGTCTGCGGCTTCTGGCCAAGGCCAGAGAGGAAACGGGGCTTCCCTTTGTCACCGAGGCTCTGGGAATTGAGGAGCTTCCTCTTGTGGCCGAGTACGCGGACATGATTCAGATTGGGGCGCGGAACATGCAGAATTTCCGCCTTCTTGAGGCGGTTGGGCGACTCCGGAAACCTGTGCTTTTGAAGCGGGGCATGATGAACACCGTGGATGAGCTTTTGATGTCTGCAGAATACATCCTCGCCCAGGGGAACTACCAGGTGGTGCTCTGTGAACGGGGCATCCGGACCTTTGAGCCCTCAACCCGGAACACCCTTGATTTGAGCTGCGTGCCTCTTGTGAAGAAGAAGAGCCACCTTCCCATCATCGTGGATCCGAGTCACGGGACAGGACGGAGTGACCTTGTAATTCCGATGAGTCTTGCGGCGCTGGCCTGTGGTGCTGATGGCCTCATCGTTGAGGTTCATCCCAATCCCATTGAGGCGCTTTCCGATGGTCCCCAGTCACTGACTCCGGATCAGTTCACCACGCTCATGAAGGAGCTCCGGAAACTCGCGGTCATCATGGGGAGGGAAATGTAGGATTGGAGACGTTCACCGTTGGGATTGTGGGGCTCGGCCTTGTGGGAGGGTCACTGGGGCTTGACCTTGCCCTGTGGGGGAAGAAGCGCTGCATCATTGGGTACGACAGGGTTAAAGACGTCGCTCTCCAGGCCCGGGAAAAGGGCGCGATTGAGGTTGTGGCAGAGAGCGTCGAGGAAGTGGCGGAATGCGCCGATCTTCTCTTCATCGCCACACCAGTTCGGGAAATCCCCCGGGTGTTTTTTGCCGCCCGACCCTTCCTGCGAAAAGGCGTGAGAGTGCTGGACACAGGGAGCTCAAAGGAGTGGGTTTTTCGGGAAATTCGCCCTGAAGGACTTGATGTCGAATATGTTGGGTTTCACCCTATGGGGGGGTCGCGGGAAGGCGGGATTGACCGGGCCCGGCCTGGGCTTTTCCGGGGTATGCCGGTGCTTGTGATTCCGGGAAGAATCAGGGAGGAAACGCGGGTACTCCTCCAGGAGCTTGGAGAAGTCATTGGAGGACGGGTTTTTTTTTGACCCCTGGGGAGCACGATGAAATCTGTGCTTTCGTGAGCCATCTGCCACACATCCTGGCCAATGTGTTCCTGCAGACCGCCTGTGCGGTCCGGGAAGACATTGCCCGTTTTGGTGGTCCCTCTTTCCAGGATATGACGAGAGTCGCCGGATCCTCCCCTTCGGTGTGGGTGGATATTTTCCTCACCAATGAGAAGTTGCTTCGGGCTGCCCGGGAGTTTTTGCGGAATTTCGAGCGCTTCCTGTCCCTTCTTGAAGAGGGAAGAGAGACAGAGGTTCTTGCTTTCCTTCAGGAGATGGCGCGCCTTAAGGAGCAAACAGGACATGGGTCTTGAGTTTCGTACTGCAGGAGAATCTCATGGGAAGGGTATCCTCGTGTATCTGAGTGGATTCCCCGCGGGAATGGACATCGATGTGGCCTTCATCGAGGGTGAACTTTCTCGGAGGCGAAAGGGGTTTGGTGTAAGCCCCCGGATGGATCTTGAGGAGGACCGGGTGGAGGTACTCTCGGGTCTCCGCTTTGGCAAGACTCTGGGGAGTCCTCTGGTTTTCTGGGTCCGGAACAGGGAATACGAGAAGTGGCAACCCTTAATGGATCCGGTAGGGGAGAAGCCTGAAGGGTATGAACCGGTTACCGTTCCGCGGCCGGGACACGCTGACCTTGGGGGGATGGTGAAGTACCGTTTCGATGATATTCGCAACGTCATTGAGCGGGCAAGCGCGAGAGAAACGGTTGGCCGGTGCATTGCCGGGGCGGTGGCCAAGCTCTTCCTCCGGCACTTTGGCGTTCGTGTGGGAGGATTTGTGGAAAGCATTGGGGGTGTCCGGGTGGAGGTGGAAGATCGCCCCTTTGAGGAGATGGTGGAGCGAGCCCTCCTTTCCCCCCTTGCGGCACCGGATAAGGAAGAGGAAATGAAAAGGCGCATTGCCGAGGCCATAGACAGTGGCGATACCCTGGGAGGGACCTTCATCGTTGTGGCCTTCCATGTGGTTCCGGGTCTTGGAAGCTACGTTGAACTCGAGAAGCGTCTTGATAGCCGTCTGGCCTTCTACCTCATGGGGATTCCCGGAATCAAGGGCGTGGAGATTGGCGCAGGGTTTCTGGGAGCGATGCTTCCAGGAAGCCGCTTCCACGACGAAATCTGGTACGACCGAGGTCGCACTCCCTTCCCTTTCTACCGCAGGACCAACCGCAGCGGAGGTGTCGAGGGAGGGGTATCCACCGGGGAGGCTATCTGGGCCCGGTGTGCCATGAAGCCCATTCCTACCCTGAGGCAGGGGTTGCACTCAGTGGACGTGGTGTCCAAGGAAGACGTTGTTGCCCGATACGAGCGGTCCGATGTCTGCGCTGTCCCCCGTGCCCTTGTGGTTGGGGAGGCCATGCTTTCCTGGGTTCTGGCCTGTGCTTATGAGGAGAAGTTCGGAGGAGATACCCTCGAAGAAACGGTGGGACGTTTCCGAGAGTACTGTGCGTACCTTGAAAGCCTCTGAAGGTAGGAAGGGTGGCAGGGCATGAGAATACCCCTGAGTCGACCAATGATTGGCGAAGAGGAAAAGAAAGCCGTTCTTGAGGTGCTTGAGTCTGGACAACTCGCCCAGGGAGAGCAGGTGGCATCCTTTGAGCGGGAGTTCGCCGAGTACATAGGAACGAAAGAGGCTGTGGCAACGAGCAGTGGAACGACAGCGCTCTTTGTGGCTCTCAGGGCCCTGGGGGTGCAACCGGGGGATAAGGTGGTCACAACGCCTTTCACTTTCGTGGCCACAGCAAGTGCCATCCTTCACTGTGGGGGCATTCCGGTGTTCTGTGATGTGGACTGGAAAACTTGCAACCTCGACCCCGAAAAGCTCAAAGCAACGCTTGAACGGGAGCCCAGGGTGAAGGGTGTGGTGGTGGTGCACTTGTACGGGATCCCTTGCGCCCTTGAGGAGATTCTCGACATCACAAGATCCCGCGGCCTTTTCCTCCTTGAGGACTGTGCCCAGGCCCATGGGGCGATGTACCGGGGCAGGAAAGTGGGGAGTTTCGGAGACGCAGGGGTTTTTAGCTTCTACCCCACGAAGAACATGACGACCGGAGAGGGGGGCATGGTGACGACCAACGACCCGGAGCTTGCTGAGCGATGCCGGATGCTTGTGAACCACGGGAGCCGCAGACGGTACTACCACGAAGTCCTGGGATACAATTTCCGGATGACGGACATCGCCGCGGCCATCGGGAGGGTACAGCTTCGGCGGCTCGAGGAAGGGAATGCCCAAAGGAGGGCCCATGCTTCCTTCTATTTCCGGGAACTTTCGGGCATCGAGGGTCTGGAGCTCCCCTTCATCCCCCAGGATACACTTCCTGCGTTCCACCAGTACACGGTGAAGGTTCGGGAAAGGCGGGATGAGCTTCTTCAATTTCTCAGGTCCTGGGGAGTGGGGTGTGAGGTGTACTATCCTGTTCCGCTCCACAGACAGGCATTTTTACAGTCTTACGGATACGGAGCTTTTCCGGTTGCTGAAAGTCTCTCCCGTGAGGTATTATCAATACCGGTGCATCCCGGTCTTTCCCCGGGTGACCTTGAGGAAGTTGCTCGGCTTGTTCGGGAGTTTTTTGCGAAATGACCTGGTCTTTCTGGTGATGGGGCTTGAAAGTGGTTCGAGTTGGTGTTGTTGGGGTAGGGTACCTTGGCCAGCACCATGCCCGGGTGTATTCAGAACTTCCCGGGGTGGAGCTTGTTGGTGTGGTGGACATCAACCGCGAACGGGCCCAGGAGGTTGCCCGCCGGTACTCAACGACGCCGTTTTTTGATTACCGGGATCTCTTCGGCAAGGTCGACGCAGTGAGTATCGTTGTGCCCACCATGCTCCATCGGGACATCGCTATCCACTTCATTGAGGAGGGCATCAACATCCTCATTGAGAAGCCAGTGACCACAACCCTTGAAGAGGCCAAGGAACTCATGGAAATGGCAGCCAGAAAAAACGTCGTCCTCCAGGTGGGTCATATCGAACGCTTCAACTCGGCGGTGATGGAACTCGCCAAGATTGTCGATAATCCCATTTTCATTGAGTGTTGCCGGATGGGTCCTTACGTCAACCGGAATACCGATGTCGGTGTGGTCCTTGATCTTATGATTCACGACATCGACATCGTCATGAGCATCGTGAAGAGCAACGTTGTCAAAATCAGTGCTTCGGGGCGTTCGGTTTTCTCCCGTCAGGAGGATATCGCCAATGCCCAGCTGGTGTTCCAGAACGGTTGTATCGCGAACCTCACGGCAAGCCGGGTCACCAGGAAGAAAATTCGCCGCATGGAGATCACCCAGGTGGATTCCTTCATTTCCATCGATTACCTGGAGCAGGAGCTTGCGGTGTACAAGAAGACCTCTTCTCCGCTACCCCAGCTACTTATCGAAAAACCGGTCATGCAGAAGGGAGAGCCTCTCCGGCTTGAGCTCGAGCATTTCATCCGCTGTGTACGCAACGGCGAGAAACCCCTTGTTGGTCTTGAGGAGGGGAAAAACGCCTTAGAGGTTGCCCTGCGGATTCTTGAAGAGATTCAGAAGAACCAGGGTGGTGGCAATGACAAAATATGATGTGGTCATTGTGGGTGCAGGTCCGGCAGGGATTTTTGCTGCTCTTGAGCTTGCAGAAAAGAGCAACCTGCGGGTCCTTGTGGTGGACCGGGGGAAGAACATTGAGAAACGGGTCTGCCCTGCTCGGGAGAACAGCAGAATTTGCCAGCGGTGCAACCCCTGCTCGCTGCTTTGTGGATGGGGTGGAGCAGGGGCTTTCAGCGATGGGAAGCTGACACTCTCACGGGAAGTTGGGGGGCAACTTGCTGCCTGTATTGAGGAAGAGGAATTCGTCACGGTCCTTGACCAGGTGGATAAGACGTACCTTCGCTTTGGAGGGACGTCCCGTATCTATGGGACCGACAGCGAGCAGGTAGAGGAGCTCCGGAAGAGAGCCGAAATGGCGGAACTCATCCTTGTTCCCTCCCAGGTTCGCCACCTTGGGACGGAACGGTGCCGGGATATCCTGCGGAACATCTTCGATTATCTCAAGGAACGGGTGGATATCAGGACTGCGACCACGGTAGAAGAACTTCTCGTTCGGGACCACAGGGTCTTGGGGGTTCGTCTTGAGACGGGGGAGGTCATCGAGAGCACCTTTGTTGTTGTGGCTCCGGGAAGAGTGGGGGCGGACTGGCTCCGCAAGGAATGCCTTCGCCTTGGTCTTCCGCTCAGGAACAACCCCGTAGACCTGGGGGTGCGGGTAGAAGTTCCGGCCTCCGTCATGGAAGAGTACACGAACGTCATGTACGAGCTGAAGCTCATCTACTACTCCCGGACCTTTGACGATCGGGTGCGGACGTTCTGCATGTGCCCCCATGGCGAAGTGGTGACAGAGTACAACGACGGCATTGTTACGGTGAATGGCCACAGCTACGAGGGGAAGCACACACCGAATACCAATTTCGCCATTCTTGTGAGTACGAATTTCACCGAGCCCTTCCATGAGCCCATCGCCTTCGGGAGGTACGTGGCGCAACTCGCCAATATGGTCAGCGGTGGGGTCATCATCCAGAGGCTCCGGGACCTGCAGCTTGGCCGGCGTTCCACCTCCGAGCGTATTGCGAAATCTGTGGTCAAGCCCACGCTTGAAGGGGCAAGCCCGGGAGATCTGAGCTTTGTGCTCCCCTACCGTTTCCTCCAGGATATTCTGGAAATGCTCACAGCTCTTGACCGTTTCATTCCCGGGATCAACTCCCCCCATACGCTCCTTTACGGGGTGGAGGTGAAATTCTATTCCTCAAGGGTTGAGCTCCGGAGAAACTTAGAAAGCGAGATTCAGAACCTCTTCCTCATCGGGGACGGAGCAGGCATTACCCGGGGTCTTGTGCAGGCCTCGGCATCAGGAGTAGTGGTGGCCCGGGAGATCCTTCGAAGGGTAGGGAAACGATGATGGAGCGCATACTCATCACCAACGACGATGGGTTCGAGAGCCCTGGAATACGGGCTCTCGTGCGGGCATTCCGGAAAGAAGCGGAGATCATTCTTGTTGCTCCCCGAGAGGAACGGAGCTGTTCAAGCCACAGCATCACGGCCCGGAATCCTCTACGGGTGCGGGAAGTTGAAGTGGAAGGAGTGCGGGGGTATGCGGTGGATGGTACTCCTGCTGATACGGTCATCCTTGGCCTGAATCTTTTTCCAGACATTGACTTTGTAGTTTCGGGAATTAACCGCGGACCGAACCTTGGTTTTGATGTGTTCTACTCGGGAACGGTGGCGGCTTCGCTTGAGGCCGCAATGTCGGGGATTCCGGCACTCGCGGTGTCGCTGGTCCTCAATGGCTACGAGAACTACGACCTTGCGGCAGCGATTGCCGTGGAGGTGTGGAGGACTTTCAGAGATATCCTTCGGGGGGAACGGAACCTCGTGCTGAACGTCAATGTCCCCGATGTACCCGGTCGAGAGTTCCTGCGGGGTCTTCGCATTACTGAACTCGGGGACCGATTCTACGTCACCGGGGTGCGGGAGATTGCCCAGAGCAACGGAGAGCGAGTGTTCGTCTTTGAGGAGGTCCAGAGGGATCCCCTCTTTCTCGAGAACTCCGACTTTGAGGCCGTTCGGGAGAACAGGGTTTCCGTGACCCCTCTGCGACCCAATCTCACCGACTACCTTGTTCGGCGAAGACTCGTGGGGATTCTGGCGAGGTGAGAGTGATGCGGCAATGGGTGCAGGGTCGGCTGGTCCTTCGGGGGAGAGTGCAGGGCGTGGGGTACCGGTACTTTGTGCTCCGGAAGGCAGGAGAGTTTGACGTCACCGGGATGGTGCGGAATCTCCCCACGGGAGAGGTGGAGGTCATCGCTGAGGGAGAAGAGGGGGAGGTCCGTCGTTTCTTTGAGGAGGTCAAAAAAGGGCCTGCGTCGGCCCATGTGACCTCTTTCACTGAGGAGTGGTTGCCTTTTAGCGGTCTGTACCACGATTTCCGGGTAGGGTACTGAGATGCACGACGATGGAGCTTGTGAGCGCCGGAAGAAAATGGTGGAACGCCAGCTCATTGCCCGGGGGATCGCCGACCAGCGAGTACTTGAGGCCTTTTTAAAGGTTCCCCGCCATCTCTTCGTTCCGGAGGAGTACGAGGATCTGGCATACCAGGATTCCCCGCTCCCAATAGGAAGCGGACAAACCATCTCGCAGCCCTATATCGTTGCGCTCATGCTGGAGCTTCTGGAGCTTTCGCCCGAGGACCGGGTGCTTGAAATTGGCACGGGTTCGGGGTATCAGACGGCGCTTCTGGCAGAAATCGTTCGCGAGGTCTACAGCATAGAGCGCATTCCAAAGCTTTTCTTTGAGGCCAAGGAACGACTGCACCGCCTTGGGTATACAAATGTATACCTTTTCCTTGGCGATGGGAGCAAGGGCCTGCCAGAATTCGCTCCCTACGACAAGATCATCGTCAGTGCCTGCGCGAAACACATTTACGAGGCGTGGGTTGAGGAGCTCCGGGAGGGGGGAATCATGGTCCTTCCCTTAGAAGATGCCCACGGCCAGAGTCTCGTCCGGGCCTGGAAAAGGAAGGGGAAACTCAGGCTTGAGTACCACGGCGGTTGCATTTTTGTCCCTCTCGTTGAGGAGGATGCTCACGGGGAGCAAGAAAACCTGTGAGGAGGTAGACGCCGGAGGCCACCCCAAGGACTGAAGGGGCTGTCCATCCGCCAAAAATCCTTACTCCCGCAAGCTGCAGAAGGGCAAGCACGGCTCCAAGGACCATGCTGAGAAGAGCGGCCCTGTCGCTTTTTCGCCTGCTGAAGAACGTGCCGACAATGGTCGGCACCACGCTGAGGAGTCCAAGAGAAGAAGTGACCGAGAGCAGGGCAATGAGGTTGAATCGCCCCAGGGCAAAGAAGAAGACGGCAAGGCAGAGCAGAGGGATGAAGAGGAGCTGGGCGAAGAGGAGCCGTTTTTGCTCGGAGATACCCTTTGGGAGGATGTCCTGAAGGAAGAGCGAGGAGAGGGTGAGGATGATGGAGTCGGCGGTAGAAACGGCTGCGGAGATAATCCCCACCACCACGAAAAGGGCAATCCAGGAGGGGATGGGGAACTCCAGAAGCAAGGTGGGTGTGGCAAGATCGGGGTTTTTCAGGCCTGGCAGAAGCACCAGGGCTCCAAACCCTAAAGTGACGGTGATGAGGGTGTACACAAAACCGTACCCCAGAAACCCTGTAATGGTTTTGCGCATTTCTCTGAGGTTTGCTGGCACAAGAAGCCGCTGGAAAACCTGGGGATTGGAGATACTGAAGAAGAACCAGGGAAGGGAGAGGTTGAGAAAGGTTCGAAAAGTGAAAAAGCCGTTTCCCGGAACGCTCAACCACTGGGGATGAGTGGTCTCGACTGTGTGAAAGAAAACGGAGAATCCCCCAAGAAGGCGCACGACCACGAAGAAGACTAAGGCGATAGAGCTTACCATCATGATGCCTGCCTGGAGTGCATCAGTTGCTGCCACGGAGCGAAGTCCAGCAATTGATGTCCAGAGGATGATGAAACACAGGGCAAGGAGCAGTCCCACAGGATACCCGATTTTCCCTCGGGAGAGCACCTCAAGGAGGTACCCGATTCCTGTGAGCTGCACGGAGGTATAGGGGATGAGGAAACCCGAAACGATAAGGGCGTACACAGTTCCCACCAGGGGATTCTGATACTCGAGGCTCAGGACCTCTCCAGGGCTCACGCATCCGTGACGTTTGCCGGCTTCCCAGAACTTCGGTCCCACAAGGACTGCCCAGAAAAGCCCCGAGAGGTAGATGAGCTCAAAGCCTAAAGCACCCACACCTCCGCGATAGGTGAGGCCCACGAGCCCAAGCATCATGAAGGCGCTGTAGGTGGTGGCACCGTAGGAGAGGGCGGCAACGAGCCAGTGGAGTTTTCGTCCCGCCAGGAAGTACTCGATGAGACTCAGGCGAGCTCCTCTCCGGACTGCCAGGGCAAAAGCACTCCCCCATCCGGCATAGAGCGCGATGGCAAGCCAGAGGTACTGCTCACTCATGCCAGGACCTCATCATGCGGAGGAGAAGGAGAATGGCCAGAATCGCAAAAATGTTCCAGAAGAGGAAGCTCCCACTGAAGCGCTGTACCCGGGAGAGGACGGTGAAGGGAAGAAGGTAGGCCAAGACCACAAGGGAAAGAAAGGCAAGAAGCACTCTCCTCCCTCCCCGCTTTTTGCTACAATGTAGCAGAAAGTGAGACGGGAGTAAAGGGGGGAGAGGGATGCCCAGAGCCTTTCTGGTCATCGATATGCTCAACGACTTCGTGCATCCCGATGGGGTGCTTTTTGTGGGGCATCAGGTGCAGGGGGTCATCGCCACCATTGGAGAACTCCTTGAAGAACGGAGAAAGCAGAAAGACCTCATCGTCTACGTGTGCGATGCCCATCGCAGGGATGACGCCGAGTTCCGGCTCTTTCCACCGCACTGTGTGGAAGGGACCTGGGGGGCCCAGGTGGTTGCGGACCTTGCGCCCCAGGAGGGGGATTTCGTCCTCCCGAAAACGAAGTTCAGCGCTTTCCTTGGAACACCCCTTGACCTCATTCTCCGGGAAAAGAACATCACGCACCTTGAGCTTGTAGGGGTGTGCACGAACATCTGTGTGCTGTACACTTGCGCCTTTGCGCGGATGCTCCATTACGAGGTAACGGTTTTCCGGGAGGGGGTAACCTCCTTTGACCTTGGAGCCCATGAGTGGGCGCTCCGGGAGATGGAGAACACCCTGAGGGCGGAGGTTCGCTCATGCGGGAAGTTATCCAGAGCGCAGTGAACGTGAGCACGTCGTCTTCTGCAGTTGTTCAGGAGATAGTGGAGCGTCTTGCTGCTTTTGAGGGCCTGAAGGTGGCGGATTATTCTCTGGACCCGGACCACAACCGCTCGGTTGTCACCCTCCTTGGGACCCAGAAGGCCCTGGAGGCGGCTGTCCCTGTTTTTTTCGAGGTTGCCGAAAAGTACCTTGATATTCGCCTGCACCGGGGAGAACATCCCCGCATCGGCATTGTGGATGTGGTCCCCTTCACGCCCTGGAGGGGCGTCGGGATGGAAGAGTGCAAGGCACTGGCCTGGCGGGTTGGGGAGGAAATTGCCCGCCGTTTCCGCGTTCCGGTGTATTTCTACGGGGAAGCCGCAAAAAGGCCTGAACACCGGGACCTTTCGCAGATTCGCCGGGGAGGGTACGAGGCACTGCGAGAGGAAATCGCCCGGATTCCGGAACGCTTTCCCGATGTCGGCCCCTGTGAGGTGCACCCCACGCTGGGGGCTACAGCTATAGGAGCTCGGGGACCGCTTGTGGCCTTCAACGTGAATCTCAGAACCCAGGATGTCGGTGTGGCTCGAAAAATTGCCGCACGGGTTCGGGAAGGGTTGCAGGCAGTGAAGGCCATCGGGGTTGAACTGAAAACCCGGGGGATGGTTCAGGTTTCCATGAACGTCCTGGACTTCCGGCGGAACTCGCTCCTTGAGGTTTTCAGGTTTGTGGCCCTTGAAGCTCGCCGGTATGGAGTGGACGTGGCAGGATCAGAGATCATCGGTCTTGTCCCCCTCGAGGCTCTGGTAGATCTTGCGCAGGTTGTCCTCGGCGTTCCCGATTTGCGGGTGAGTCAGGTGGTGGAGCACCATCTGACAGACGGTTTTTGACTTTTTTTGACTAACCCCCTTGACAGTTTGACCTTATTTGATTATAATGGGAGCCGGAATTCGGGAATGCTTGAACAGGGCGAAAGGAGGGATGACCTATGGTGAGAAGAAGCGTTCCTGCCCGTCGTGAAGAGCGGCGAGTAAGCCCGATTCGGAGACTCTGGGATCTCTTTGATCTCCGTAGCGACCTTGACGAAATCTTCGACGAACTCCTGGAGGCACCATTCTTCAGCACACCGTCCTGGTTCGGCAACTTCCCTGCTGTAGACGTTGCTGAAACTGAGAACGAGGTCATTGTCAAGGCGGAAATCCCAGGAATTGATCCCAAGAACCTCGAAGTGCACGTCACCGAAGATTCCCTGGACATCAAGGGTGAAGTGAAGGATGAGTGGGAGGAACGGGACGTTGGATATTGCCGCAGAGAGCGTTACTGCGGTACCTTTGAACGTACCATTGCCCTTCCGGCAAAGGTGAAACAGGACGAGGTGAAGGCGCAGTACAAGGATGGCATCCTCACCATCACGCTCCCCAAGGTCGAACCGAGCAAGCCCAAGGCCAGGAAAGTCGAAATCGAGGTGGCATAGCATTCCAAGAAAAGCCCCGGAGAGGGAATCCTCTTCGGGGCTTTTCTTTTTCCCCCAAAATGTGTACAATGTAGAAGAGGTGTCGGGGCGTGGCGCAGCCTGGTAAGCGCACACGGTTCGGGACCGTGGTGTCGGCCGTTCAAATCGGCTCGCCCCGACCAGTTTCCGGGTGATAGGATGATCTATTATCTCTGTAAGTACCTCGCCCTGTTTCTTCTTAAGCTCTTTTCCTCCTTTCGGGCAAGTGGCAGAGAGCATATTCCCCGGCATGGTCCCTGTTTCCTGGTTTCGAACCATTCGAGCTACCTCGACCCCGTGGTCCTCGGGTGCGCTTCGCCCAGGCGTGTGTACTTTGTGGCCAAGGAAGAGCTCTTTCGGAATCCCCTCGCTGCGTTTTTCCTGAGACAGCTCGGGGCCTTCCCCCTGCGAAGGAGCGAAGTGGATAAAGAGGCAGTGCAGACAATTTTTCGGCTCCTTCGGGAGGGGAAGGTGGTCTGTTTTTTCCCCGAGGGAACCCGGAACGAAGGAACGCTTTTGCCTTTCCGCAAGGGTGCCCTGAAGCTTTTGCTTCGGGGGAATGTCCCAATTGTGGTGGCGAGCATCCGGGGAACATACGAGAGCTTTTCCCGGCACCGGAAGTTCCCCCGCCCCTTTCCCATCCGGGTGGTGTTTTCCCCACCCTTTTCTCCGGAAGGCCTGACCCCTGAGACCCTTGAAGGGGAAATACGCAAACGCATGGAGGTTGCCTTCCATGGTTCGTAGAATGCTCCTCATCGTTCTTTTTGGCTTTCTTTTGACCTCTCCGGCACTTGCCCTGGTTTTCAGGGTCGATGCGGTTTTTGAAGAAGTGGGGGGAGAGATGCCCTTTCTGGACTACCCGGTGGGCATTGCTGTGGACGACGTAGGGGGAAGGGTATTCGTGAGCGACTGGGGGAATAACAGGGTTCTGGTGCTTGAGAAAACCGGAAAGCTTCTCCGAGAAATCAGAGACCTGAAAAGTCCTGTAGGGCTTGCCCTTGACAGAGAAGGGAGGAAGCTCTTTGTGGTGGAACAGAAAGGGAACCGGGTGGCTGTCTTTGACCTTGAGACGCTCAGTCCCCGGGGGAGCCTGAAGACCAGAAAGACGCCCCTGAGTGAGCCCCGGGGGATCTGGGTAGCGCAGGATGGTACGGTGTATGTTGCGGATACAGGGTGGTCGCGTATCGTGGTCTTTGGGGTTCAAGGGGAGGAGCTCTTCTCTTTTGGTCGGGAGGGCATGGGGGATAACGAGTTCTATCAGCCCAGAGGGGTGGCTCGAGACCCGCAAGGGCGCATCTGGGTGATGGATACCCTTCATCACTGTGTGAAGGTTTTCGACGAGAAGGGGAGCTATCTCTTTCGTTTCGGTGAGGGTCTCAATCAACCCCGCTACGTCGGCTTTTTTGGCGATCTTGCTTTTCTCTCCGATTACCGAAACCACCGGATTCTCGTCTATGACCTCCAGGGAGTGCTTCAAGGCGCTATTGGTGAAGAGGAGAAGCTCTTCTCTTTCCCTGAGGGGCTCTGGATTGACGGTGAGGGGAAGCTCTGGGTGGCTGATGCTGGGAACAACCGGATTGTCCGGATCGACCTGGGGTACCTTGCCTCTCCTGAGGAGTACCTGAAAACCCTCCTTGCGGAGGGGAAGGACGAGGAATTCTTTAAGGTCCTGGGTCGCCTGTCCCCTGAGGTCCGAAGACAACCCGGAGTCGGTCGTTTGCTCTTTGAGGCGTATGAGCGCCAGGGAGACCTTGAAGCGCTCATTGCCCAGGCGGAGGAGCTTTTTCTCTCCGATGAAGAGGAACGCTCCCGGTGGAAGAGGACGCTTGGCGAGCTCTACGCCGAACAGGGACGTATCCTCACCGGGCAGGGCGCTTTTGAGGAAGCGAAGGACTTCCTGCTCCGGTCTTTCCGGTACGGTCGACTGGCCTCGCTTTTCTCCTACCTCTGGGTGGCCTTCTTGGATGCAGGAGGAGAATATCTTGGCATCCTTTTGCTTCTGGTGCTTTTGGGTGTGTTACTCTTTGTCTACCTGCGGCTTCGAGCCGAGCGGGAGAGGAGGTGGCGCCGGTGGTGAGGAAGGAAGCGGTGGCAGGGTACTTCTATCCGGGGAAGGTTGAGGAGCTGCGGCTTCTTTTTGAGGAACTCTCTGCCTCTGCGTCGCGGGTTTTTCCGGAAGATCTCTCTGGGGTTCAGGATGCCAGTGGTGTGGTGAGCCCTCACGCCGGGTACATCTACTCGGGGGTGGCTGCCTGCGTTGCCCATCGCTTTCTCGCCCTTCTTCCCCCTGCACAGACGATTGTGCTCCTTGGTCCAAATCACCGGGGGGTGGGGAAGCGGGTGGCCATAAGCAGCGTTGAGTACTGGCAGACTCCTCTGGGGCAGGTGCCTGTGGACAGGGAATCGGCGGAGTTCCTTCTCTCGTACTCTTCAATGTTTGCCCTGGATGAGCTGGCGCATCAGTTTGAGCATTCTCTTGAGGTTCAGGTCCCCTTCCTCCAGTACTTCTTGCCCTACGAATTTCAGATTCTCCCCATTGCTCTGCTTTCCCAGGACAGGGCAACGTCTGAAGTCCTGGGGGAGGCCCTTTTTGCCCTCTCGGAGAAGAAGCGGATTCTCGTTGTGGCAAGTAGCGACTTCTCTCATTACGAGCCGGAGGCAGTGGCCCGGACCAAAGACAGAGAAGTCATCGAACGCATCTGCGCCCTGGATGTTGAGGGATTCTACCGGGTGCTCCGGGAAAAAGACGTGAGCGTCTGTGGACCTGGAGGAATTGCCGCACTCCTTGTGTACCACAAAAAGCGGGGAGGGAAAAGGGGCGAACTCCTCTTCTACACCCACAGCGGTGAGGTAACGGGTGAACGGCACCAGGTGGTTGGGTACGCGGCGGTTGCCTTCCCTCTGCCGTGAAAAAATATTTTTCCTTTCCCCTTGACAGGGGGTGCAGAGGGTGGTACTCTAAGCGCAACGCTTGCGCAGGCGTCAAGTTCAGATTGAGGAGGCTCAATTCAATGGCAACAGGAAAAGTCAAGTGGTTCAGCACCACCAAAGGGTACGGGTTCATCTCTTCCGACCAGGGTGGTGACGTGTTTGTGCACTACACGGCAATCGAAGGAAACGGCTTCAAGACTCTCGAAGAGGGTCAGGCAGTGGAGTTCGATATCCAGCAGGGGGCAAAAGGCCCTCAGGCTGTCCGCGTACGAAGAATATAGCATTCTTCCGGAAAAGCCAAAAAGCCCACCACACTCGTGGTGGGCTTTTTCTTTTTCTGTCCCCATGCTATAATTATTCCCACGCGCTGAAAGGAAGGTGGAGGATATGAAAAAGGGCATTCACCCTGAGTACGCTGAGACCCGGGTCATCTGTGCCTGCGGGAATACGTTCGTGACAAGGTCGACGAAGTTCCCCGAAATCCGGGTAGAAATCTGTGCCAAGTGTCATCCCTTCTTCACCGGTCAGCAGAAACTGGTAGACACGACCGGAAGAGTGGAGAAATTCCGCAGTAAATACGGGGATAACTACTGACCCGGTCCCGCGAACTCCATGCGGGTGACCCTCCTTGCCCACACCCCTGATCCTGAGAGAGCTATCGCCCTGGCTGCAAGGGTCTGTTACAGCAAGGAACCTCCTCAGGATATCGCCCCTGAAAAGGCCAGGAAGCTCATTCGGGAACTCTTTGCGCGGGGGCATGAGTCGGTGCTGGAACACGCTTTCTTTTCTTTTCTCCTTGAGGGTATCTCCCGGGTGACCTCCCACCAGCTTGTCCGGCACCGTCTGGCGTCCTATGCTCAGCAGAGCCAGCGGTACGTGGACCTTGGAGAGGCGAGCTTCGTCTGTCCGCCCTCGATTGCCGAACACCCCCGTGCTAAAATAGTATTCGATGGGGTCATGGCCCATGCCCGGGAGGCGTACGAGGAGCTCTGCCGCCTTGGGGTGGCAAGAGAAGACGCCCGGTACGTTTTCCCTCAGGCCGTGGCGACCAATATTGTCGTTTCCCTGAACGCGCGGGAACTCCTGCACGTTGCCCGGGTACGCCTGTGTCGCCGGGCGCAGTGGGAAGTTCGGGAAGTGGTGCTGAGGATGATCGCGGAAGTAGGGAAGGTTGCGCCGGTTCTTGCAGAAATCGCCGGCCCTCCCTGCAAGTTCGGCCCCTGTCCGGAGGGGGAGAAGGGTTGCGGAAGACCATGGGGGACCCCGTGAGGAGAGAAGGATTTTGTGACATTGGAGGGCAAGCGCTGATTGAGGGAGTGATGATGCGGAGTCCTCACCGCCTGGCGATGGCGGTGCGCCGGCCCGATGGGAGCATTGTTCTCGAGGTCCGGGAAGAGGTTCCCCTTTCGCGCCGGAGCCCCTTCTTTGCCCTTCCGGTGATTCGGGGAATGGTGGGCCTTGTCGATTCACTGGTGGTGGGCCTTCGGGCGCTCTCCTATTCCGCTCAGGTGGCCCTTGATGAGGAGCATCGCCTTACCGGTTTCGATATGGGGCTGGCCCTGCTCCTTGCCGTGGGTCTTTTCGTGGGGCTTTTTGTTGCCCTTCCCACGTTTTTGACCTCGCTCCTTGACCGTTTCCTGCACTCCACCGTGGTGTACAATCTCGTAGAGGGGGCAATCCGGGTTGGCGTTTTTCTTCTGTATCTTCTTGTAATTTCGAATCTCCGGGATATTCGGAGAGTCTTCGAGTACCACGGGGCGGAGCACAAAGCTATTTTTACCTTTGAGGAAGGAGAGGAACTTACGCCTGAGAATGCGGCGAAGTTCACCACCCGTCATCCCCGTTGCGGGACGAGCTGGCTGCTCCTTGTCATGGTGGTAAGTGTCCTCATCTTCTCTTGTCTTGGAAGACCGGGGGTTTTTATCCGGATCCTGAGCCGGGTTCTTGTGGTGCCTCTTGTGGCAGGGCTGGCCTATGAGGCAGTGAAGCTACTCTCACGCCACCGCCAGAGCCTCATTGCCCGTCTTGTGAGTCTTCCTGGTCTCTGGCTCCAGTACCTCACAACCCGCGAGCCGGATAAAGACCAGCTTGAAGTGGCCTTTGCGGCGCTGCGGGGGAGTCTCGGGGAGGAGTACACGCCATGTGGCGAGAAAAGGTGAAGGCTATCGTCGAGCAGTACCGGGAGCTCACCGAGAAGATGGCCCATCCCGAGGTGGTGCAGGATCTGGCCCGCTACCGCAGTTACGCCCAGACCATTGCAGAAATCGAACCCATTGTGGAGAAGTACGAGGAATACGAGCGGGTGGAGCGGGAACTCGAGGAGGACCGGCTTTTACTCCGGAGTGAACACGATCCGGAACTCCGGGAACTCCTCGAGGAGGAAATTGCCCGGCTTAAGGAGCGCCACGAACAGCTTGAAGAAGAACTCAAGGTCATGCTCCTTCCCAGAGATCCCCGGGACGACAAGGACACGCTGGTGGAGATTCGGGCCGGTGCGGGAGGGGAGGAAGCGGCGCTCTTTGTGGCCGACCTTTTCCGGATGTACACCCGCTTCGCCGAGCGCCATGGTTTCAAGGTCGAGGTTATGGATGCAAGCCCCACGGAGCTTGGGGGGTTCAAGGAGATTATCTTTGCCGTGGAAGGGAAGGGTGCGTACAGCAAGTTCAAGTTTGAAAGCGGTGTGCACCGGGTGCAGCGGGTGCCCATCACCGAAGCCAGCGGTCGTATCCATACCTCTACGGCAACGGTGGCGGTGCTTCCTGAGGCCGACGAGGTTGAGGTAGTCATTCGGCCGGAGGATATTCGGGTGGAGATATTCCGGGCGTCCGGGCCTGGTGGGCAGCACGTGAACACGACCGATTCCGCCGTTCGGATTACCCATCTCCCCACGGGGATTGTGGTCACCTGCCAGGACGAGCGGTCGCAGCACAAAAACAAAGCAAAAGCCTTACGGATTCTTCGGGCCCGGCTCCTTGACCTGGAACGAAAAGCCCAGAAAGAGGCTATTGACCGGGAACGGCGGGCACAAATCGGCACCGGAGAGCGGAGCGAGCGTATCAGGACCTACAATTTTCCTCAAAACCGGGTGACGGACCATCGCATCAACCTTACCCTGTATCGCCTGGAGTCCGTTCTCGATGGAGACCTCGATGAGATCGTTGAGGCCCTTGCTGCTGAGGAACGGGCCAGGCTCCTGGAGAAGGTTGGATAGGGTGACGGTCAGAGAGCTCTTCCGGAAAACGGTGAGAACGCTGCGCGAGCGGGGTATTCCTTCCCCGACGCGGGAAGCTCGTCTTCTTCTGGGGAAGCTCCTTGCGACCTCGCCAGCACGGCTTTACCTTTTCTGGGACCAGAGGGTTCCCGAAGAGGACGAGCGAATGTTGCAGGCTCTGGTTGAGGAACGCCTTCTCGGTGTGCCCCTCCAGTACGTCCTTGGAGAGTGGGAGTTTTTCTCCCTGCCTTTCCGCCTGAGGCGAGGGGTCTTCATCCCCCGGGTGGATACCGAAGCGTGGGTGGAAGAGGCAGTGGTCCTCCTCCACTTCCTCTCGGGGAAAAGGAAACAGCTTGTGGGATGCGACCTGTGCTGCGGAAGTGGTGTCATCGGGCTTTCCTGTGCTTTCTTCGTGCCTGGCCTTGTCCTTTACGGAGTGGATATCTCGGAAGATGCGGTGGCTTTAGCCCTTGAGAATGCCCGTTTTCTTGGTCTTGAGGAACGGGTAACGTTTCTTGTGGGGGACCTTTTCAGCCCCTTTGCATCGCGGTCTTTGACCTTTGACGTCATCCTCTCTAACCCTCCTTACGTTCCCGTGGCTTCCTGGGAGAAGCTTGAGGAGGGTATTCGCCTGTATGAACCCCGGGAGGCGCTGTGTGGGGGAGAGGATGGGCTTGAGGTGATACGGAGAATCCTCCGTGAGGCCCCCCGTTTCCTCCGGGAAGGAGGATTCCTCTTCATCGAACATGACCCCTCACAGAAAGAGGCGGTGGCCGAACTCGGAGAAAAAAGTGGCCTGACGTATGTTCGGGCTCTTCGGGATTACACCGGGAGTATCCGGGCAAGTGTGTTGCAGCTTGGGAGGGAGAGGGAGTGCGAATTCTCATCGGATGCGACCACGCCGGCTTTCACCTGAAAGAAGACCTCAAGGCGTACATCCAGTCCCTGGGATATGAGGTTGAGGATTACGGTGTGCACCAGGAGGAAGCCTATGATTACCCTGATGTGGCCTTCAGAGTGGCGGAGGACGTCGCCCGGGGAAGAGGCGACCGGGGGATTCTCATCTGTGGAACCGGGGTGGGGATGGCTATTGCCGCGAACAAGGTTCGGGGCATCCGGGCAGCTCTGTGCCATGACGTCTTCTCTGCCCGGGCTTCCCGGGAACACAACGACGCTAACATCCTCACCATGGGAGAACGGGTGATCGGGAAAGGCCTTGCCCGGGAGATTGTCCGGGTGTGGCTTCAGAGCGAATTCCAGGGGGATCGACATGCCCGAAGAGTGGCCAAAATCCGTGCCTACGAAGAGCGAAAGACCGAGGCCTGACTGGGATGAGTACTTCATGGCCATTGCCCACCTTGTGGCCACACGTTCAACCTGCATTCGCCGCCAGGTCGGTGCTGTGCTTGTAAAGGAGAAGCGGATTCTTGCCACCGGCTACAACGGTGCGCCAAGCGGTGTGGCCCACTGTACGGAGGCTACCTGCCTCCGGAATCTGCAGAATGTCCCCCCCGGGCAGATGCACGAACTCTGCCGGGGTCTCCATGCAGAACAAAATGTGATTATTCAGGCTGCCCTCTATGGGGTGAGTACCAGAGGGTCGACGCTCTACTGCACCCACAAACCCTGTATCCTCTGCGTGAAAATGCTCATCAACGCCGGAATTGTCCGGATTGTCTATGAGAACCCCTATCCGGACCCTCTGGCCGATACGCTTTTAGAAGAGGCAGGGATTAAAGTTCTGGCGTTTTCGGGAGGGCAAGTCGGTGATTCGTGAGGTGCTCTTTTTCCCGTTCCTGGCTTTTCTCTGTGCCCTGGGGTTAACACCCCTCGTCATCAGGTGGAGTGAATGCCGGGGGTGTCTGGATTTACCTGACGGGGAGCGCAAAATCCACGATCGGCCTGTGTCTCGCCTTGGAGGGATAGCGGTTTTTGGGGCCTTTTTCATCGCCCTTTTGCTTCTTGCCCTCTCTTTCCCCCTTACACTTTCACCCCTTTTTCTTCTGGGGATTGGGGTCATTTTTGCCACAGGGCTTTGCGACGACTTCTGCTCTCTCCCTCCCTGGGGGAAGCTCGCCGGCCAGTGTCTGGGGGCGGTGCTTTTGCTTTCTGGGGGTGTGGTCATCCGTTTTTTCACGCTCCCCTGGAACCACGTGGTGTACCTGGGCTGGCTTGGGTACCCTCTTACCATGCTCTGGATTGTGGGGGTATCCAATGCCCTCAACCTCATCGATGGGCTTGATGGGTTATCTGGAGGAGTGGGTGCCATTGCGGCCTTCACCCTGGGGGTTATCGCCTGGCAGGAAGGGCGTGTGGAGCCGGCACTCCTTTCGCTCCTTCTTGTGGGGTCGATCCTTGGCTTTCTTCTGTACAACTTCCCCCCTGCCAGGATTTTCCTCGGCGATGGTGGGGCGCTGTTCCTTGGGGGAATGCTGGCAGTTATTTCGGTTCAGGGGGCTTTAAAAAGCGCTGCAGCCTTCACCCTGGCGCTTCCGAGTCTCATCCTCGGTGTCCCGATTTTCGACACCCTTTTCGCCATCGTGCGTCGCAAAAGGAACCGCCTCCCTATCGCTTCCCCTGACCGGGGGCATCTCCACCATCGTCTCCTTGAGCGGGGGTATTCAAAGCGGGAGACGCTCATCATCTTCTACGGTCTCAGTGCGCTCTGCGGGGCGGTGGCCGTTTTTATGAACGCTTTTCTCGCCAACAGTACCTATTCGCTCCTGCTCTTTTTCCTCTTCGTTCTCTTTTTCCTGAGCCTTGGAAGAAACCTCCGGGTGACTGAGTTGCCCAGGGAGAAGAAGTCCATTGCCAGAGATTAGCGTTGCTTTTGTTCTTGGAACAAGGCCGGAAATCGTGAAACTTGCCCCCGTTGTGCTTGCCCTGCAAAAGCGCCAGGAATTCCTTCCCTGGATCGTCCACACCGGTCAGCACCGGGAAATGGCGGAGACCTTTTTCGCCGTTTTTGGTCTTTCTCCCCGGTACGATTTACAGGTCATGGTCAAGCAGCAGTCCCTCTTCTACCTCACCTCCCGGATTCTCGAGGATCTTGAAAGGGTCTTTCGCTCGGATCGCCCGGATCTCGTCGTCGTTCAGGGGGATACCACATCGGCGTTCTGCGGTGCCCTGGCGTCTTTCTATCTTCGGGTTCCCTGTGCTCATATTGAGGCAGGGCTCCGGACCTTCACGAAATACAGTCCCTTCCCTGAAGAGATGAACCGTGTCCTCATCGGACGCCTTGCGGACCTCCATTTTGCCCCCACCTCCCGGTCCCGGGAGAACCTCCTCCGGGAAGGCATTCCGGATGACAGAATCTTTGTCACAGGGAATACGGTTGTGGATGCCCTCTTTGCCGTCCTTGGAAGACACACCACCTTTGAGCACCCGGTTCTGGCCCAGGAGGTACAGGATGGTGTGACCATCACGGTCACAGCGCATCGGAGGGAAAATTGGGGAGAGGGAATTGCCGAGGTTGCCCTGGCCGTCAGGGATCTCGTGGTTTTACGGGAGGACGTGCGGGTCTTTTTCCCCCTCCATCCCAACCCCCTGGTGAGGGAAATGGTGGAGAGGGAACTCGCTTCAGTCCCCCGGGTGTTTCTCCTCGATGCTCTCCCGTATCCGGACTTTGTGCGATTGCTTGCCAGAAGCCATGTGGTGGTGAGCGACTCAGGAGGAGTTCAGGAGGAGGCTGCGGCACTGGGGATTCCGGTTGTGGTGACCCGGGATACCACAGAACGGCCGGAAATCATTGAGTGCGGCCTCGGGGTGCTGGCCGGATGCCGGAGGGAATCCATTGTTCGGGCGGTAGTGGACTTCCTTGAGAAGGGGGTAGTACAGCGAAGGGCACATGTGTTTGGGGACGGCAGGGCTGCAGAACGAATCGTTCAGGTTCTCCTGCAGTTTTTTGGCTTTCCCGGGGTGTATGAGGAATTCACTCCGGGATGATTACCCTCGAGGCGACCTTTTGAGACTTGAGGCGGCACGGAGGCGTGCCAGCGACCGCAGGAGTGCTGCCTGGGCCCGGGCAAAATCCACCTCTCTCCCGCGTTCTCTGAGTCGCCTTTCTGCTCTCCTGGCGGCTTCCTGTGCCCGTGCAACGTCAATCTCGTGAGCCTCTTCGGCACTGTGGACAAGGAGGGTGACCTTTTCCTGGGTGACCTCGGCCACTCCCCCACCCAGGGCGAAGAATTTCTCTTCCCCGTCTTCGGTTCTGCAGTACAGCACCCCGATGAGGAGTTCGAAGACAGCCGGAGCATGTCCGGGGAGAACACCCCGTTTGCCATCGGGGCATTCGAGGATGAGGGAACGAACCCCCTCAACGGTGATGCGCCTTTCCGGGGTGAGGATATCGAGGGTCATCGTCCTCATGATTTTCTGAGCTCCCTCACTCTGGCCTCCACCTGAGCAATGGTTCCCGTCATGTAGAAGGCCTGCTCTGGCCAGGCGTCGCACTCACCGTTTACGATCATCTCCACGCCCTTCAGGGTCTCCTCCCGGGGGACAAACTCTCCCGGAATTCCGGTGAAAGGCTCTGCGGTGAAAAGAGGCTGGGTGAGGAAACGCTGGAGCTTTCTTGTGCGGTTCACCACAAGCTTGTCTTCCTCGGAGAGTTCCTCAACACCAAGAATGGCGATGATGTCCTGAAGCTCGAGGTAGTGGGCGATGAGCTTTCGCACCTCCTGTGCCAGGCGATAGTGCCGCTCCCCCACGATGGTTGGATCAAGGGCCCGGGAAGTGGACTGGAGGGGGTCAACCGCCGGATAGAACCCCTGCTCGAAGAGCCGCCGTGAGAGGACCGTGATGGCGTCAAGGTGGGCAAAGGTTGTTGCTGGAGCAGGGTCTGTAAGGTCATCGGCAGGAACGTAAATTGCCTGCACCGAGGTGATGGAACCGTTGACCGTTGAGGCAATCCGCTCCTCAATCATGCCGATTTCCTCAAAGAGCGTGGGCTGGTATCCCACAGCCGAGGGAATGCGTCCAAGGAGGGCTGAGACCTCTGCCCCTGCCTGGACGTAACGGAAGACGTTGTCGATGAAGAGGAGAACATCCTGGGAGAGTACATCCCGGAAGAATTCCGCCATGGTGAGAGCAGTGAGGGCCACACGGAATCGTGCTCCAGGTGGTTCGTTCATCTGCCCGAAGACCAAAACGGTGTGACTGAGCACCCCGCTTTTCTGCATCCCAAGCCAGAGTTCGTTCCCCTCCCGGACACGTTCCCCCACACCGGCGAACACCGATACTCCCCGGTGGGTTGTGGCCGTGCGGTGGATGAGTTCCATGATGAGGACAGTCTTGCCCACTCCTGCTCCCCCAAAAAGCCCTGTTTTCCCTCCCCGGACATAGGGACAAAGGAGGTCAACAATTTTGATGCCCGTTTCAAAGATTTCGGTGGAGGCGATTCGCTCGCTGAGGGGCGGAGCGGGACGGTGAATGGGGTGCTTGGTTTGTGTCCGTACCGGTCCTTTCCCATCAATAGGTTCTCCAAGGACGTTGAACATGCGCCCCAGGGTTTCCTTCCCCACCGGAACTTTAATGGGTTCTCCGGTATCCTGTACAGGCATACCCCGCTGCAGGCCAGTGGTATCCTGGATGGCGATGCAGCGAACCCGTCCCTCACCGAGGTGACTGTGGACCTCAAGAACCAGGGGATCTCCCCGGTTTTCCTCATTTCTCTTTGGGACGAAAAGAGCGTTGTGGATGGCCGGGGTTTCCCGGGGTGGGAAACGAACGTCCACCACCTGACCGATAACCTGTTCGATCACACCCTCACCCATGGATATCACCCTCCTCGAGCTTGCGAAGCGCTTCGGCGGCCCCTGTGACCTCATTGAGCTCCTGGGTGATGCTTTCCTGGCGTTTTTTGGCGTAAAGGAGTGAAAGAGCTTCGAGGGTTTCCCGGGCATGGGTGGTGGCAGTGTCCATGAGGAGGAACCGGGTCGCTTGCTCACTCATGAAACTCTCAGCCAGTGCCTGGTAGAGTTTCCCTGCTACATGCTCGAAAAGGAGCGTATGGTAGAGGTGCTCCACATCGCTTAAGAAGAGGTAACGGTCCTCTGAGCTTTTTGGGGAGATAGCAGGGGGCAGAAGCCTCTCCACAACAGGTTTCTGTTCACTCAGGGAAATATAGCGCATGAAGCTCACATAAAGGTGAGTGAAGACTCCGTGGTCTTTCATCTGGAAAATGCTGTACGTGAGTTCCCGAACGTCCCTGTAGTGGGGGACCTGGTGCACCGGGAGGGGATGGGAGGCAATGATGCGAGGTTCAAGCTCCCTGAGTGCTCGCTTCCCCTGACTTCCGAGGACAATAATGCTGAACTCTTCAAACTTCTGGGTTTTGAGAAAGCTACGGAGATTCTGGGCGAGAATGTCGCTGAAAGCCCCCACGAGGCCGCGGTCGGGGAAGATGCCCACAAGGAGTGATTTCGGTACTTCGGGAAGAACTTCCCGGAATCCCACGAGTTCCAGGAGGCGGGAGAGCTGTTCTCCAAAAACTCTTGCCTTTTCCAGAGCGCTCTTTCCCATCCGCAGGCGGGCAGCGGAGATGGTCTTCATGGTATTCGTGATGCGCTGGATTTCCCGAATCAGCGTGATCTGCCGCTTGATGCGCGAGAGTTTCGCCATTATACCGCCTCCTGGAGGAACCGCTCGTTGAAGTTTGCCAAAACCCTGCGCATCTCCTCCTCAAGGTCGTGGGTGAGGTCCCGTTCCTTTTCCAGGCGCTCAAGGAGGTCGGTGTGTTCCTCTCTGAGGTGGGCGACGAAGGCCCTTTCCCATTCCTTGACCCGGTCAAGAGGCACAGGATCAAGAAATCTCTGAGTGGCGGCGAAAACCTCCATGATTTCGATACTCAAGGGGAGAGGAGTGAAGGAGGTCTGCGTCATGAGAGCAAGAACCCTTTTCCCGTGTTCGAGCTGTTGCCTGGTGAGTTCGTCAAGGTCTGCTCCAAAGCGGGCGAACTCCTCAAGCTCGAAGTACTGGGCAAGATCCAGGCGCAGGCGCCGGGCGACCTTCTTCATGATGTTCGTCTGTGCCTCGCCCCCCACCCGGGAGACCGAGAGGCCAATGTTGATGGCCGGAAGGAATCCCTTGTTGAAGAGCCCGGTCTCGAGGTAAATCTGCCCATCGGTGATGGAAATGATGTTCGTGGGGATGTAGGAGGCGATATCCCCCTCCTGGGTTTCCACAATGGGCAGAGCGGTCATGGAACCTCCCCCTCGGGACTCGGCGAGCTGAGCACCTCGTTCAAGGAGGCTCGAGTGGATGTAGAAGATGTCCCCGGGGTACGATTCTCTCCCTGGAGGGCGACGCAGAAGCAGAGACAGCGACCGGTATGCTACGGCGTGCTTGGTGAGGTCATCATAGACGATAAGGACATCCTCTCCCTGGTACATGAAGTACTCCCCCATGGCGCATCCGGCATACGGAGCAAGGTATACAAGCGCCGGGGGGTCCTCAGAAGACGTGGCAACGATAGTGGTGTACTCCAGGGCCTGGAATTTCCGCAAGATTTCCACCACCTGAGTGATATTGGCCAGGCGCTGACCGATGGCCACGTAAATACAGATGACTCCCTTCCCTCTCTGGTTGATGATGGTGTCTAAAGCAATGGTGGTCTTTCCAGTTCGCCGGTCCCCGATGATGAGCTCTCGCTGTCCCTTGCCCAGAGGGATCATGGCGTCGATAATTTTGATGCCAGAAAGGAGTGGCCGCTGTACCGGAGCACGGTCGATGACCTGTGGTGCGGGGAAGAACACTGGCCGTTTTCCCCGGCACGTGATGGGTCCCTTGTCATCAAGGGGTTCTCCCAGGGGATTGACGACCCGACCCAGGAGTTCCTCCCCTGCTGGGACCTCAAGAATGGTCCGGGTACGGAAGACCTGGTCCCCGGCGTGGATGGTGGTGTAATCCCCAAAGAGGATGCACTGCAGGCTCTCCCGCTCAAGTCCCAGCACCTGGCCCTGGACGGCCTTTCTGCTCCCGAAAAGAAGTGTCTCTCCGATCATGGCCTTCCGCAGGCCCCGAACACGGGCAACACCGTCCTGAACTTCGAGGACTTCCCCAATCTCCTCAATTTCTGGCTCGGGGCGGTAGGTAGTGATGATGTCCCTGGTTTTTTTGAGGATGTCACCGACCATGGACATGGGGAATCCCCTCTCTGAGGATTCGCTCTTTCAGGCGCTCGAGCTGGGTCTTCACGCTACAATCGATGAGGATTTCTCCCCAGAGGATGACCACACCCCCAATGAGGGAGGGGTCAATCTCCTCCTCAAGGAGAAAGGGTCCCCGAATGATCCGGCTCAGCTTGGAATAGAGAATATCTTTCTGCTCGTCCGTTAGGGGAAAAGGAGTGATGACCTTCACTTTCTCTCTATCCCTCATGGGTACTCCTGAGCTGAGCTTCAAGGCGACTCACGGCTTCCTCAAGCATTTCTTCAATGATCCGGGTTTGCACCTCGGGAGTGATGTGAACCTTGAGAAGCTTTTTTACGACTTCTTCGGAGATATCAACGATGTCTTCCTTAAGTTCCAGAAGGAGCTGTTCAATCTCCCTTTTTGCTCGCCGCTCGTATTCCCTTTTGATTTTCTCGGCTTCCCGGTATGCCTCCTGGATGATGGTCTCCTTGATTTTCTGTGCCTCTCTGCTGGCCTGGTCGAGCATTTCGAGGTACTTCTCCTTCAGGTTTTTGAGTTCTTCCTCAAGGCGGCGTCGCTCCTCTTCAAGGGCTCTCTTTTCCTCTTCGATTTTCTCGAATTCTCCACGGATCCGGTTCGATCGCTCGTCCAGCGCCTTCACCACGGGTTTAAAGAGGAAGCGAAGGAGGAGAAAAACCAGAGCGAGGAAGTTAATAATCTGGAAGATAATGCTCCGATCTATGCGGATCATGGAGGGGAACCCTCCTACTTGAAGACGTATCGGAGAAGCGGGTTGGCGAAAAGGAGAATGAAAGAGACGACAAGAACATAGATGGCCAGGGACTCAAGCATGGCCAGTCCCACAAAGAGTGTCCGACTTATGGGACCGGCGGCCTCAGGTTGCCTGGCGATACTCTCTAAAGCCTGCGAACAGGCCTTGCCTTGCCCGATAGCAGGGAACATTACCCCCAGGGCAATGGAAAACCCTGCGGTGAACACGGTGACGCAGAGGAAGAGTATCTCTCCTTGCATGTCTCTCGACCTCCTTCGCATTGGCACCAATTATACTCCTAATGTCCTGAGGATTCAACGGCAGCGCTCAGGTACACCACGGAGAGGACCGTGAAGATGTACGCCTGGATGATTCCGGTGAAAATACTGAAGAGCATCATCGGGAGAGGGAGGAAAAGCGGAGAGAGGAGGAAGAGGATGGCGATAATGATTTCCTCCCCCATGATGTTGCCAAAAAGTCGAAGGGCTAAGGAAATCGTCCGGGTAATTTCGCTGATAACATGGAAGGGGGCAAGGATAGGCGAGGGAGAGAGGTAGCTTCGGAAGTAGCCTCTCACACCCTTTGTGGCAATGCCGTAGAAAGGAACGGCGAGGAAGACGACCAGGGCAAGGGCCAGGGTGGTGTTGAAGTCACTTGTGGGGGACCTGAGCCAGGGCACAAGACCAGCCAAATCGGAAGTTCCGATGAAGAGCGCCAGGGTCCCCACAAGGGGAAGGAATCTTTTGCCATTGCCCGGGGACATCTCTTCCACAAGGTGCAAAATGGCCTCAACGAAGAGTTCAAGGACATTCTGCAGGCGGGTGGGGACAGGGCGCATCCTCCGGGTAAGGAGGAAGGAGAAAAGCACCAGAAACCCCATGACCACCCAGGTTGAAACCACCGTCTTGGTTACCGGTATACCCAGGAACACAAAGAACACCTGAGGATTAAAGATTTCTTCCATGGCTTGCCCTCCCAAAGTGGATGCTGGCAAAGAGTATCAGGAAGACAAAATAGCTCAAAAGGAACGAGGCCACAAAGGGACAGAGTCGAACACGTACGTAGCGCAGAAAGAAGAAGAACCAGCTTCCCACGATGCTACAGCGGATAAGGATTCCCCTCCAGGCGATGTACCGTCTTTTGTGAAGCACTGCCTGCACCTCAAGGGCAATGAGCTCAAGAAGCAGCACGGCAAGCGCTGCTCCACCCAGGAAGCTAAGAACGGTTCTTCCCACGGCTCTTCTTCTCCATTCCCCTGCTTACCCTCATGAGGGTCTCGTAGAGATTGTAGAACCCGAAAAGTGTCCCGAGGGCAAGCAGCGACAGCGTCCAGGAGAACCCTAGGGGATGCTTTCGGTCAAGGTACTGCCCCAAAAAAAGCCCCAAAAGCATGGGAGCCACCGTTACCCATGCCAGGTCCCAGACTTCTCCAAGAACCCTCCACAGATTCTCGCCGTTGAATTTCTCCTTCACAGAAGTATTATACGACGGAAAGGGAAGAGGAAGGTGGCGAAAATGTGGTGGAGGTACTTGAAAAAGGTGGCCCCGCCGAGTATATTATGTAGTTGAGGAGCGGAAATAGCTCAGGGGTAGAGCATCGGCTTCCCAAGCCGAGGGTCGCGGGTTCGAATCCCGTTTTCCGCTCCAGTTTTTTTCCTCATTTTTCCCCCAGAGGTTTCGGCCCTCAGGAGCATGCCCTGTGGAGACGTTGCCAGTTGCTTCGCCACTTATGAAGCCTGCCGGAAGCAGGCTTTTAGAGAAATTTGGTTTGCAATTCCTCCCAGGTTCCGGTAAAATTATGGTATCGCTGACAAAGAGTGGGGTTTATCCCACTCTTTGTCATTTATGGTCGCTTTTCAGGGGGGCTTATGAGCAAGGACATTCTGGCAGTTATCGAGCAGATTGAGAAGACAAAGGGCATCTCGCGAGATACCCTGAAACAGGCCATTGAGGCGGCGCTGCTTTCTGCGTACCGGAAGAACTTCAGGAGTTCCCACAAGGGGGTCTCTGTGGTTCTTGATCCTCAGTCGGGAGAAATCAAGGTTCTGGCACGCAAAATGGTGGTGGAGAAGCTACGGGACTCCACCACAGAGATTCTGAAAGAAGAAGCGGAACGCTTGGGCTTCCGGGCCGATGTGGGAGAGTGGATTGAGATCGAAGTGACCCCCCGGGACTTTGGGAGGATTGCTGCCCAGACGGCCAAGCAGGTTATCGTGCAACGGCTTCGGGAAGCAGAACGGGACAGAATATACGAGGAATTCTCAGAGAAAGAGGGAGAGGTTATCACCGGGGTTGTGGTCCGGCGAGAGGGGAGAAACGTCATTGTGGATCTTGGGAAGACCGAAGGAATCCTCCCCCCTGATGAGCAGGTGAGCACTGAGGAGTACCGTCCCGGGAGTCGGATGAAGTTTTTCATCGTTGAGGTGAAAAAGACCACCAAGGGTCCGCGGATTATCCTTTCCCGGACTCATCCGGGGCTGGTGCGACGGCTCCTTGAACTCGAGGTTCCCGAGGTTCACGAAGGATGGGTGGATATCAAGGCCATCACCCGTGAACCTGGAGTGCGGACAAAGGTCGCGGTGGAGAGTCGCAACGAGAAAATTGACCCTGTGGGTGCCTGTATCGGCAACCGGGGGGTCAGGGTGAAGAACATCACCGATGAGCTTCGGGGAGAGAAAGTGGACATCATCCGCTGGAGCAATGACCCCGAGGTGCTCATCAAGGAAGCCTTGAGCCCGGCCCAGGTGCTTGAGGTAATACTCGACGAGGAGACGAGAACCGCTCAGGTGATCGTTCCTGAGGACCAGCTTTCTCTTGCCATTGGAAGGGATGGCCAGAATGTTCGTCTGGCGGCACGGCTCAGCGGCTGGAGGATTGATATCAGGGGGAGCGGGAAAAAAGAGGAAGAACAATGAAAAAGGTTCCCATACGCATGTGTTTGAGTTGCCGGGAGAGGAAAGAAAAGAAATCCCTGATTCGTGTGGTGCGGACTCTTCAGGGGACGCTTGAGGTTGATCCGACAGGGAAAAAAGCAGGAAGAGGGGCGTACGTGTGCCCGGTTCCGGAGTGCGTGGAACGCCTGGATCGCAAGAGTCTCTCTTTTGCTTTTCGCATAGAGGTGAGCGAGAAAGAAGTGTTATCTCTCAAAGAAGCTTTGCGGACGTACCTTGGGGGACAGGCAAAGGAGGTTCGGCATGACAAAGGTCAGAGTGTATAAGGTCGCTGAGCGGCTGGGGATGCCAACCCATGAGGTCATGAATATGCTCAGAGAACTCGGGGCGGACATCAAGAACCACATGAGCAGCATCGACGAAGACCTTGTGGAGCTTTTGGAAGAGGAAGTCGAGTTCCGTCGAAAGAGGGAAGAAGAGCTTCGGAAGAAACGGGAGAAAACCGTCGTTCTCGAGAATCCCCCCACCTTGCGGGAGCTGGCACGACTCCTCGGAGAGGAGGAAGTCGAGGTTTTGCTCCGCCTTGCCGATCTCAACGTTATCCCCCACAGCAAAAAGCCTCTCCCACCGCTTGTGGTGGAACGCCTGCTCCGGGAGAAAGGTTTTGAGGTGGAGTGGAAGGGAAACCTCCGCGAAGAGGTGCTCAAAAGCCTCGAAGTGGAAATGCTCCCCCGTCCTCCTGTGGTGACCATCCTTGGTCACGTTGACCACGGGAAGACGACACTCCTTGACGCCATCCGTCGTTCAAGGGTTGCGGAATCGGAGTACGGTGGCATCACGCAAAAGATTGGTGCCTACCAGGTGGATTTAGGAGGACGGAAGATCACCTTCATCGATACGCCAGGTCACGAGGCCTTCACCACCATGCGGGCTCGAGGGGCACAGGTTACTGATATCGCGGTTCTTGTTGTGGCTGCCGATGATGGTGTTATGCCCCAGACGGTTGAGGCCATCCAGCACGCTAAAGCTGCCGATGTCCCTATCCTTGTGGCCATCAACAAAATTGACAAACCGGGGGCAAACCCCGAGAGGGTGAAGCAGCAACTTGCCGAGCACGGTCTCATTCCTGAGGAATGGGGTGGAGAGACCATCTGTGTGGCCATCTCAGCCCTCCAGCGGAAAGGCATTCAGGACCTCCTGGATATGATTCTCCTCCAGGCGGATCTTCTGGAACTTCGGGCAAGGTATACAGGTCCAGCTGTGGGGGTCATCATCGAATCACGCCTTGACCGGGGGAAGGGGCCAGTGGCCACGGTGATCGTCCAGGAGGGGACACTCCGGGTTGGAGACTTCTTCGTTGCCGGGACAACCTGGGGGAGGGTACGTTCACTCTTTGATGACCTGGGGAAGTCCATCAAAGAAGCTCCTCCTGCCACCCCGGTGGAGGTCGTGGGCTTTGCCGAGCTTCCTCCGGCAGGAACGAAACTCGTTGTGGTTGAAGAGGAGAAGACGGCTACTGTTGTTGCTGAGCGACGGAAAGAACGAGAGCGCGAGCGGGTTCTTCGAGAGGCGGGGAACCGTGTCGTTTCTCTTGAAGAGCTTCTGGCCCCTGAAGAGGGGAAGGTCAAGGAACTGCACCTTGTCCTCAAGGCCGACTATCAGGGGTCTCTCGAAGCCCTGGAACGGGCGATATCCCAGCTTGGAGATGAGCGGGTCAAAGTCAACGTGGTGTTCCGGGGGGTCGGCAACATCAGCGAAGCCGATGTCATGCTGGCCTCGGCCTCATCAGGGGTGGTGATTGGGTTCAATGTCAAGCTTCCCAACGAGGTGGCTAAGGTTGCCAAGCAGGAGGGAGTGGAGGTACGTCTTTACCGGATTATCTACGATGTGGTGGAGGACATGAAACGAGCTATTCAGGGTCTTGTTGAACCCCGAAAGGTCGAGGAAGTCATCGGCAGAGCCGAGGTCCGGGCACTTTTCAAAGTTCCCCGGGTTGGGATTGTGGCAGGGTGCTATGTCCTTGAGGGGAAGATAGACCGGAACGCCTTCGTGCGGGTGCTACGCGGGGGAGAGGTGCTCCAGGAAAAACTCCGCATTGCCTCCCTGAAGCGCTTCAAAGATGACGTTCGGGAAGTAGCCCAGGGGTACGAGTGTGGCATAGCACTTGAGGGTTTCGAGGGCTTTGCAGAAGGCGATGTTTTCGAAGCGTACGTGGTGAAGGAAGAGCGATGAGGGTTGGAGTGTGCTGTGTGGAGCTCTTCATCAACGGGAGTTCTTCGCTGAAAGACCGAAGGCGTGTGGTGGACTCGGTGAAGCAGCGCCTCCGGAACCGCTTCAACGTGTCGGTGGCTGAGCTCTCTGAGGATTCCCAATGGCAGAGGGGGCGCCTTGGGATTTCCTGTGTGGCACGGGATGAACAGTCGGTGGAGTCCCTGCTCCATCAGGTGCTCGAATTCATTGAGAACGACGACCGGGTGGAAGTCACTGACTGGCTCTTTGAAATCTACTGAGGTTACCGCCATGAAAGAACAGAGACCCCTCCGGGTGGCTGAACTGATCAAGAGGGAAGTATCTCGAATTCTCCTTTCTGAGGTTGAGGACCCACGTCTTCGGGGGTTTACCATCACCCGGGTTGAGGTGTCTCCAGACCTCAAACAGGCCAAAATTTTCGTGGGCTTTCTGGGTGAGGCAGAGGAAGGTGAAAAGTACGAGGCCTTGAAGAGAGCGACGAAGTTCATTCGGGGGGTACTGGCCTCGAGAATTCGCATCAAGTTTATGCCTGAGATTGTCTTTGTGGCTGATCCAACTCTGGAGAAAGCTTTTCAGGTTGTGGAACTCCTGAACCGTCTGGAACAGGAGAACCAATGAGGGACGAAAAGAAGGAAATCTGCCGGATTTTCTCGGAAGCTTCCCACTTTGTGGTTACCTCACACCAGAACATTGACGGTGATGGTCTGGGGTCGGCTCTTGCTCTCTATTTTCTCCTCCGGCGAATGGGGAAAAGAGCGAGGGTCGTTTATGATGGCCGGGTGCCTTACTTCTACCGTTTCCTGCCTGGGTCGGCTCAGGTGCTTTCCTTTGAGGAGTTTTCCGTGGAAAAAGAACCTTTTGAAGTCCTGGTGGTTGTGGATTGTTCCAATCCTGCTCGGGTGGGGAGGGTGGAGGGTTTCCTGAAGGAAGCCCGCTACGTGGTGAATATCGACCACCATCCCGACAACGCCTTCTTTGGCCACGCGAACTTTGTCGTTCCCGGGTCCCCTGCTTCGGCACTCCTTGTATACGAACTGGCCCGGGAGCTCCATATCCCCCCTGATGCCGATATCGCCACCAGTATCCTGACCGGTATCGTGACCGATACCGGGGGGTTCCAGTTCGCTGAGCTCAACCAGAACCTCTTCGCCGTTGTTGGGGAGCTTGTGGCCTCGGGCGCTTCCCTGAGCACCATCATGTACCATGTGTTCCGTTTCCGACGCCTTGAAGCCTTGAAGCTTCTGAGCCGGGCGCTCCATCACCTAACTTTTGACCCTGTCTGCGGGTGTGCATCGATGCACCTTACGCAGGAGGACTTCAGGGAATGCGGTGCTCAGGAGGAGGATGCCGAGGGTGTCGTGGATTACGGTCTCTACATCCCTGAGGCCAGAGTTTCGGTGTTCTTTAAGGAAATTGCCCCCAACACCTACAAGGTGAGCCTCCGTTCCCGGGACGACTTTGATGTCCTCCCTGTGGCCCACCACTTTGGGGGTGGAGGACACCAGAGAGCAGCGGGCTTCAAAATCACGGGTCCTTTCCCCTCGGTGTACCGGGAAGTTCTGGATTTTTTGCGGACTACGGTCCTGGGATCTTCGAAATAGGGCGAAGGAGCGACTGTCATGCTGGGTGGGGTGCTGAATCTGTACAAGCCTGTCGGAGTCACTTCTCGGGTTCTTGTGGAACGGGTTGGGCGAATACTGAAGACCAAGGCAGGTCACACTGGGACCCTTGATCCCTTTGCCCGGGGAGTGATCCTTGTGTGTTTTGGGAAGGCCACGCGTCTTGTGTCCTTCTTCCAGGAGCTTGACAAGGTCTATCGGGCGCGATTCCGTTTCGGGATTACCACGGACACTTATGATGTGAAGGGGAGAATCACCACGGTTTCTTCGGGGGAGCTTAGAGAAGAGGACCTGCTTCGGGTGCTCGGTGATTTCCGGGGAACCTTTGTCCAGGAGGTTCCGCCCTTTTCGGCGTGCAAGTACCGCGGACGTCCACTCTACCAGTATGCTCGTCGGGGGGAGCACATCACGCTCAGGCGAGAGGTCACTGTTCACCGACTGGAGCTCCTCTCTTGCCTCGAAGGAGCATTTGGGGAGGCGGAGTTCCTCATCCACTGCTCCGGGGGGACGTACGTGCGAAGCCTTGCCCATGAACTTGGGAAGCGGCTTGGCCTTGGGGCCTATGTGGCTGCTCTTGTCCGGGAGAGAGTGGGCCGGTTCCGGATTGAGGAGAGCATCGATGTTATGCAGAAAGGTATCGAACGGGACTTCCTCCTTGAGCGGTCGCTTCCACCAGAAAAAGCCCTGTACTTCCTCGACGCGGTGGAGGTGGGTGAGGAAGAAGCCAGATGCTTCCTCCACGGAACTCCTTTCTCATCGCCCGTATCCCTGCAGGCCCCCGGCATGGTGAAGGTGCTCCATGGTGGCGCTTTCCTGGGACTGGCTTTCTGGGATTCATCCAGGCTCCTCCCCAGGGTTGTTCTTGCCGAGTCCTGCCATGTTGCTTGAACGGGGCTGGAAGAGGTTCCCCCAAAAGAGTATCGTGGCCATCGGGTTTTTTGACGGTTTTCACCGTGGCCACCGCCGGGTTCTGGCTGAGGCTCTGGCGAGGTCGTCACCGGAGGCTCCTCTCTGTGTGGTGACCTTCTACCCCCATCCCCAGACGGTGCTACTCCCCCGGGAGGGCGTGAAGTACCTGACCTTATATGGCGAGAAGTACCTCCTCCTTGAGCACTTCTTCCCCGGGGCCTTCCTGTGCTTCCTCCGGTTCGACCGGACTCTTCGGGAAACTGCCCCTCTGGGTTTCCTGAACATGGTGGTGGAGTATTTCCACCCCCGGGCAATCTGTGTGGGCGAGAACTTCCGCTTCGGCTTTGAGCGCCGGGGGGACAGTGTGCTCCTTCGGGATTTTTTCGCTCCCCGGGGCACGGAGGTTGTGGTGGTTCCCTCATACCGGGTGCAGGGGGAAGTGGTCTCAAGCTCCCGAATTCGGGAACACCTCCTTGATGGAAGGCTCACCCAGGCGAATGAGCTCCTCGGATTCCCCTTTTCAGTTATCGGGAGGGTCCGGAGAGGGCGGGGGATTGGGAGAAGCCTGGGTTTCCCCACTTTGAACCTCCACCCACCTTCGCGGAAACTCCTGCCTCCGCCGGGAGTGTACACCGGGAGGGTCTTTTGGGAAAGCCCGGGAGAAGCTTCCTGGAATGCCCTGATTTATACCGGGAGCCGGCCAACCTTCCGTGATACGCACCGCCGGGTTGTCGAAGTCTTCGTTCCCTCATCCCCTTTCCCAGAGCTCTATGGCCGGAGAATCTGCGTTACTTTTGAGGAGTTTGTGCGGGAAGAGATGGTCTTCCCTTCAGAGGAAGCTCTCAGAAGACAGATGCAGAAAGACCTTGAGGTCTTCCTCCAGAAGGCTTCGGCTGGTCTTTCCGCTCCAGAGGGGCTGCGCAGGGGCTTCGGGAGCATTTAAGAGAGTATAGCAGGAATTTCACAGATTTGTCACAAATTCTTCACAGAGGGCTGCTATACTTCCCTGTAGCATGCCGGAACTTCCGGGAACCCGGCGTGGTACAATGGGAAAAAGCTGAAAGGCGGGCTGAAGGTGGAAAGGTACCGGGAACTTCTGCTCTCTGTGCTGCTTTTTGTGGGGATTTGCCTGTTTTCTGGGGCCCAGGGGAGGGGCGAGGATATCTCTCTTAAGGAGGCTCTGGAACGGGCGCTTCTGGGGAACCGGGAGATTAAAAAAGCCGAGATTGAAGTGGAAATTGCCCGCTCTGCGCTGCGAAAGGCTCGGGAAAACACCTTTTCCCCGGCGATTGCCGTTGGAGAAACGATACGGCTTTCTGGAGAGTCCCTGGAAGGGTTTTCGTTAGAACTTCGGGATACCATCTCCTTTGACCCTTCACTCTGGGAAGAAGCAAGGGTCAACCTTGAGGGAGCAGAGAGGGCTCTGGGAGCAACGAGGGAAGAAGTGAAAAAGAGCGTCGTCACCTCGTACCTGGAGATTCTCAAGGCGAAGAACACCCTTGCTCTTGAGGAGAAAAGCCTCGAGCTTCTCAAGGGGCGTCTTGAGCGCCTCAGGGAAGGGTATGAGAAGGGGGAAGCAGCGACTTTCGCCCTCCAGGAAGCTGAAGGACAGTACAGAGAGCAGGAAGGAAAGGTTCGGGTCCTGAAAGAGAAGCTTCGTCTTCTTGAGGAACGGTTCTTCCAGTTTCTTGGGGAGGAAATGCCCGGGGAAGAGGTGACGTTTAAGCCCCTTCCTCAAAAGCTCCCTGTGTTTTCCAGAGACCTCACCCTCCAGGATTTCGTTTCTATACGGGATGAAGTTGAGGATCTTGAGGGACAGAGAAGAGTTCTCGAAGCGCAAAAGATGCAGCTTCGCCGGAAGGGCCTTCCTCAGATTACCCTTGAGGGGACCTACAGCAAGGACGGCTGGTCTTTGACCGCAGGCTACAACTTTTCGGCAAAATCCCTCGACATTGCTCTTAAGAAACCTCTTGGTACTCAGGGAGTTTCCTCGGGGGAGCATTTCGGTGTGGGCCTTTCCGTTTCGTGGTCGTTCTCCCCGAGCCTTTCGGAAGAAAAAAAGCAGGTGGAGCTCAGGAAAAAGGCCCTTCTCCTTGACCTTGAGACGGAAAAGGCCACCGTACTTTTCGATATCCGGGAGAAGTACCTTTCCCTCTGTGAGGCCCGGGATACTCTGGAGGGGAAGCGGATGCTCCTTGAGGCCGAAAGGGAACGACATGCCCGGGTAATGAAGCAGTGGGAGTTTGGGAGTATCGACCAGGTGACCCTTCTTGAGAGCGAACACCGTCTTTTCCAGGCCCAGGTGGCGTACGAGAATGCTTTTTGTGACCTTCTGGCAAGCTTTGTCGCCTTTCTCCGGAGTACGGAACAGCCCATCCTCTGGGAAACCCTGTTTCCTCAGGAAGGAGACGAGAGGGAATGAAAAAAGTCGTGGTACTCTTTGTTGCCCTTATTCTTTTCGCTGTCTTTCTCGGTGGATGTTTTCCCCAGCAGGGGCAGAGGACCTCTCAGGTGCAACAGAAAGCCGTTGCATCTTCTCAGACCGTTCCCGTGCGACGGGGGAGGATTGCCGATACGGTATCGGAACTCGGCACCCTTGAGCCGCTCTCGAAGGTCTCGATTATTGCGGAGGAAAGTGGAAAAGTTGCGGAGGTCCTCGTTAGGGAAGGGGAGAGCGTTGAAAAGGGCCAGGTGCTGCTTCGCCTGGACACCGAAGACCTTGAAATCACCCGCTCGCAGATTCTGGCGCAGCTCAAATCAGCCCAGGTCGACCTTGAGGAGTTGCTTTCCGGGCCGACTGAGGTGGAGCTCCGCTCAAAAGAGGCCCAGTATACGGAGGCCCTTCTGGCGTATGAGGAGGCAAAGAAGACCCTTGCCCGGAATGAACGGCTCTTTGCCTCGGGAGCCATATCCCAGGAAGAGCTCGAAGCCAGCCGGAACGAGGTGACGAAAAGGGAGAAAGCTCTTGCTGTAGCAAAGGCAGAGCTTGAGGAGACGAAGAGGAAGCCGAAGAAAGAAGACGTGGAGCGAGTAAAGGCGCGGATTGAAGAAATCGAAGCCTCTCTGCGTTCGGTGGAGCGGCGAATTGCAAAGGCCGAGATTCGTTCTCCTCTTAAGGGAATCGTCCTTGAGGTGAACGTGGAGGAGGGTGATTTCGTTTCAAGCGGCACCAGCGCCTCGGGAGGGACAACTCCTGTCGTGGTTGCTGACCTCTCAACGATGAAGGTGGACGTTCCGGTGAACGAGGTGGACATCCCCAGGGTACGGATTGGGCAAACTGCCCGGATTACCCTTGATGCCTTCCCCGGGAAAACTTTTGAGGGTCAGGTTGTGGCGGTGGCCTACCAGGGGAAAACCAGCGAGAACGTGGTGACCTATGACACCACGGTGCACCTGGCAAATCCCGACAACCTCCTTCGGGCGGGGATGACGGCCAATGTGGAGATTATCATTCAGGAAAAGGAGAACGCCTTACTTGTTCCGGCAAGTGCGGTGAAAGAGGAGGGACAAAGAACCTTTGTCTTCGTGAAGAATGCCCAGGGACAGCCCGAGCGCAGGGCGGTGGTCCTTGGGATTCGGAACGACGCTTTTGTTGAGGTCATGGAAGGACTTCAGGAGGGTGAGGAGGTTTTTGTGACCCCGCCGGAGGGTGCAGGGGTTTCTCCTTCGAGCACCTCAGGGGGTGCACAGGGGAACGTGCGGATTCGTGTGGGTCCAGCGCCTCAGGGTCCTCCACCGGGACGGTGAACTCAGGGAATGCCACCCATCATCCGTGTTGAGAACCTGGTCAAGGTGTACCGCACGGGGAAAGTGGAGGTTCGGGCGCTCCAGGGGGTGACCTTTGAGGTGCATCCTGGGGAGTTCATTGCCATCATGGGTCCCTCGGGCTCGGGCAAAACCACCCTTATGAACATCCTGGGGTGCCTTGACACCCCAACAGAAGGTCGGTACATCCTCGACGGTGTTGAGGTTTCTTCCCTGCGGGAGAATCAGCTCGCCGAAATCCGGAACCGGAAAATCGGTTTCGTTTTCCAGAACTTCCACCTTCTGCCGCGCCTCACCGCTTTCCAGAACGTGGAACTCCCCCTCCTCTACGCTTCGGTGCCGAAGAGCATCCGGGTCCGGAGGGTCCGGGACCTCCTTGAGCGGGTGGGCCTTGGGGAGAGAATGCACCACCGGCCGAATGAGCTCTCGGGAGGGCAGATGCAGCGGGTGGCCATTGCCCGGGCACTGGTGAACGATCCGGCCATCATCCTTGCCGATGAGCCCACGGGGAATCTCGATACCCTCTCGGGAGAAGAGATCATGAGCATTTTCCAGGAACTCAACGAGGAGGGGCGGACCATCATCCTTGTGACCCACGAGCGGGACATTGCCCAGCACGCTCGCCGGGTCATCCACTTCCGGGATGGAAAAATCCTCAAAAACGAGGACGTCACCGACCGTATTGACGCCCGCCGGCTCCTTGAGGAGCTCAAGAGGCAGCGGAGTTTGCTGGAGGAAGCAGGATGAACTTCTCGGAGAGTTTTCAGACCGCACTGTTCAATCTTTTCGCCAACAAGCTCCGGTCCTTCCTCACCATGCTTGGGGTCATCATTGGGGTGGCAAGCGTCGTCGCCATGGTGAGCCTCGGGCAGGGTATGCGGGCACAGATTGTGGATCAAATCAGCAGCCTCGGCTCGAACATCCTCACCGTCATTCCTGGGAGGGTTCGCCAGGGTGCAGGACCCATGGGGATGTTCATGGCCCGGGGAGGGGGAAACGTCCTCAAGTACGAGTACTTTCAGGAGCTCCGGGCTACTCCCTTCCCCGGCATTCGGGCAGTCACGACGGAGGCAACGACCAGCCTGCCTGTGACCTTTGCCCGGGAAAGCGTTTTCGTGAACGTGGTGGGAACGACACCGGAGTTACTGGAAATTCGTAACTTCACGCTCCTTGGTGGTCGTTCCTTCAGTGGATACGACTACTCCTATTCCCGGAAAGTGGCGATTCTGGGACACACGGTGGCCCAGGACCTTTTTGGGGATCCCCTCCTTGCGGTGGGGGCCTCAATCCGGGTCGGACGAACGATTTTTACCGTGGTGGGAGTGCTTGAGCCGAAGACCATGGGCGGCCAGGACCTCGGGAACCAGGTGTTCATCCCCCTCACGACGTTCCGGCAGTACCTCACAGGAAGCAGGTACCTCCGGAACATCATCGTCCAGGTGGATGAGAAGGAAAATATTCCCCTTGTGTCGCAGTGGCTTTCCGACTTCTTCAGGAGGAAAATCGGGGACCCTGAGCAGTTCTCCATCCTGAACCAGCAGGACCTTCTGGAGACCGTGGAGAGCGTGACGGGAACCGTAACGCTTTTCCTTGCGGTCATTGCTGGTATTTCGCTCCTTGTGGGGGGCATCGGCATCATGAACATCATGCTTGTGTCTGTGGCGGAGAGAACCCGGGAGATTGGGCTTCGCAAAGCTATTGGAGCAAAACCCCGGGATATCCTCCTGCAGTTCCTCCTGGAATCTTCGCTTTTGAGCCTTGTGGGGGGGGTGGTGGGGCTGGTTCTTGGAATTCTTGCCGGCAGGACCATGGCGTCTTTCTCTCAGCTTCCCTTTGTGCTCTCACCGCAGGTTATGGCTCTGGCCCTTTCGGTTTCCCTGGCTGTGGGGCTCTTTTTCGGGATATATCCGGCCCGGAGGGCGAGTCGTCTCGACCCCATTACGGCACTCCGTTACGAATAGAAGGAGGGATGGGTATGAAGGCAGGGGTTTTGGGAATTCTTGCGATTCTGGTGTTCACTGTCTTCTGGGGTATGGGGCTGGCCTTTGGGGAGGAGGCAAAGACTCCACCGTCTCTCTCGCTCAAGGAGGCGATTGAGCTTGGCCTCCAGAAAAGCCGAACGATTCGCCTTGCTGAGTTATCCCTGAAGGTTCAAGAGCTGCAGTACAGGGAGGGGAAGGCTAACCTTCTCCTGAACCCTTCAGTGGTCTCTGAGCTCCAGCTTGAGAACACCTGGCAGAGCGCGCAGAGGAATTTCGCCCTGCAGCGCATGCAGCTTGCCCTCAGCATCGAGGAGGCATACTACAACGTCCTCAGAGCAGAACGGGCCCTGAGTCTCGCGCGGGAGAATCTCGCCCGGCTTGAGAAGCAGCTTGAGGACACCCGGACCAGGTTCTCTCTGGGTGTTGTGGCGAAAATCGATGTGCTCCGGAACGAACTCGAGGTTGACCGGGCCCGCCTTGAGGTGGAGAGGGCCGAGCGAAACCTTGCCCTTTCCCGAATGAATCTGGGGAACATCCTGGGGCAGGGACTTGAGGCAAACTTCACTCTTTCGACGGATCTCTCCTTTGAGCCCGAAGAGCTCGATCGTGATGCCTGCATTCAGTATGCTCTGCTCCACCGACCGGAAATCAAAGAAAAAGAGGAGACTCTCGCCCTGCGCCAGAAAGAGCTCGCAGTGGTAACCTCCTATACCCCCGCCCTGGAGCGAGAAAAAGCCAGGGTGAATCTTGAGGTGGCAAAAGAGGAGCTTGAGAACACCAGGGAGTCGATTATCCTCGAGGTGGAACAGAAGTTTTCGGACCTCCTCGCTGCTTTGAAGAACGTCCCCATTGCCCGGAAGAACCTTGAAGTGGCACGGGAGACTCTCGCCGTTCAGCAGGCCCGGTTCGATGCGGGGGTCATTACGCTCCTTGACCTTCTTGAGGCGCAGAACGACCTTTACAAGGCGGAAAGCGACTACCTCCAGGTGCTCTTTGACTACCACATCGCCCGGGCAAAGTTCTATAACGCTTTAGGAGCGGACCTCGAGGAGCGGGGGAAGCTTACTCCGAGAAAAGAGACAGGAAAAGAAAATGGCTGAGAGGGGTGGATTCGAACCACCACTACGTGATCCAGAGTCACGTGTCCTACCCTTAGACGACCTCTCAGCAGGAGCAAAGGTATCATACCACGGTTTTTCCGGATTTTCAAGGGGATTTGGAACTTCGAAGGGGAGGGTTTTGCAGAGGAAGTTCCGGCATTTCTCTGGTCTTTTTATCCTTTTATCTCTCGGTGAGGGAGGTGGCAGAGATGTCCTCTTTCCTTGAGGTTGCGAGGAGAACTGGAGTGAGTATTGTGGAACGGGAAGGGTCCCTGTTCTGGGAAGGTCCTCACGCTGGGAAGAAGAAACCCCAGGGCCCCCTTGCAGGGAAGACCATCGGCCTTCTTGTGGCTAGCGAATTCAGCGATTTCCAGGCGTACTACCTTGCCGAGTACCTGAGCGAATTCGGGGGCTGGCCCGAGTTCCTTCTCGTTGACTGGGTAACCTGGAAGTGGACGCGGCCTCACGTGAAGGGGAAAGGGGTCACCGGAATGTGGGATATGAGCGTTGACCCTATTCCCACGATAAGCCCTAACCGGTACGGTTTCAGGCCTCTTAGAGAAGCAAGACCGGAAGAGTACGACGCCCTCGTGGTCCTTGGAGGTCACTCCGCCGACGTCATGATGACCGAAAACGAGGTGATTCGCTTCCTCCAGGCTCTGTACGAGCGTGGAGCACTCGTTGGAGCCATAGGTGACGGTGGTCTCACCCTCATCAGTGCCGGGATTCTCCAGGGCAGGCGGGCCACAGGGAGCAAAGTGGTATCGTTTTTCCTGCGCCGGATGAAGGTGTTTGAAGATGCCCCGGTGGTCCTTGATGGGAATATCCTCACCGCCCGGGACACCGTGGATACTCCACGGTTTGTTCGGGCACTCTGCAAGTACTTTGATCCCCGGTTTGTGGATGAGCGTGAGGGAATCCTTCGGGGAAAACACGTGGTCGTCATCGCTGGAGAAGATTTCGAAGACGTAGAGCTCGTTGTCCCTGTCCTCGAGTTCCTCTTTCGGGGCGCAGCGGTGACCCTGGGGACCTTCAAGGCCCCTCTGCGCGCCCGTCCGCCCCTTCTCGGCCTTGATGTGGTTGTGGGGAACTTCGGCATTTCCGTGCCCCTCCAGGAGATCCCCCTGGGGTACTACCGCATTGCCCCCCTTGAGGACATTCCCGAAGAATGCGTGAACCTCGTCATGGTGCCGGGGGCCTTCTGCCCCTGGAACTGCATCGTGGCTGAGGCACCTCTTGACTTTCTCTGGAAGGTCTATGAAGCGGGGAAGGTTGTTGCCGGGATATGCCACGCACCCATTGCACTGGCGGCTGCAGGGATTCTTGAGGGGAAGAAAAGCGCCGGGTGGCTGGCCTGTAAAGACGCCGTGCCCATCATGGGTGGGGTGTACAGTTTCGACTGGTCTGCGGTCATTGATGGGCGGGTGGTGACCGGGAGGGTCCCCGACGACGTCCCGGAATTCATGGATGCGATGACCGAAGCACTTTTGCGCTCTTCTTAAGGGGTTTTCCAGAAGTCCCGTTCTGGAAGGAGGTCCCGGAATTCCTTTGGTCGCAGGGCTTCGGGATACGGGCGGAAGAAGACCTGACGCAGGAGGTACGGTTCTTCAAAGCGCAAAACCCACGATTCCACAAGGCTTGTGAGGACAAGAAGGGGGATGGTACCCTTTCGGAATTCCTCAAGAAGATGCAGGAAGAAAGCTTTCTCCTGCGGGGTGATTTTGTCCTTGAAGTAGCCGAGGACATGGTACAGGACGTTTATGACGAGTTTTCGGTTCATGGCACGCCGGATTGCCTGGAGGAAGTGGGTCGCATAGGCGGTAAAAGCCTCGTCCACGTTTTCAGAAACCTGGGCGACGATCTTCCCTAAAAGCTGTGTTTCCCTCTGGTGGTGGGCAAGGAGGAAGAGCTTGTATCGGGTATGGAAATCCACGAGTTTCCCCGGGGATTTCGTCCTGAGCGTTGCTTCAAGGTCGGCAAGGGCGAAGACCTTCTTCAGGAAATGCTCACGAATGGCCAGGTTCTCAAGGCGCTTTTCGCTTTCAATGGCAAGGTAGGGGTATTTCCTGAGAACCGCTTCGGCAAACATCCCGTTCCCCAGGGCAAGGACTTTCCCTGAAGGGGCATGGATTTTCACGTCCCTAAGACCACAGGAGGGGGATTTTGCCTTGAGGATGAATCCGTGAACCCCCTGGAGGGTGAGGAACGTTTCCGAAAAATGCTCCATCACCTCTGTAAGGTCCTTTGCGGTTTCCTCCTGAAGGAGGCGTCGTTCTCCGCCTTTGAGGACGATGCGGATGGGTTTTCGGGGGACCCCAAGCCCAATGGCAACCTCAGGGCACACCGGGATGAATTCAACAAAGGATGCAAGCTCCCGGACAAAAGCATCCTCGATGATTGCTCCATCGTACCGGCAGGGAGCAAACCCGAGACACTGGCTCACCACGATTCTGGGCCTTGGAAAGCTCCGGTTCCAGAAAACCTCGGCCATAATCCGGAGTTCTTGAGAAGACACTTTGCTCCATTGTACCGGTTACTCCATTGAGAGTAAAGCCTTGATTTCTCCAACCTCTTCCCGGTACTGAAGGAGGGCGAGGAACCCCGTACCTCGCCCTTTTAGCGGCACAGGGAACCCAAACAGTGACCCTGAACGGCGGGCTTTTCGTCACGGCATCGGAATATCAACGCACGGGGTAGCTCGTAAAAACCCAGGAAGTACCGGCCATAAAGGAGTGCCTCTTCTCTTTACTGACTTTCGGGGTTCTCTATGGCCCCGGCAAAAAGCACGCTTCCGTCCCTTTCATCCCGGGTGACGAGGAAGAACGGATGGTCCACGCGCATGATGAAGCGCTCACCGGGGAGCGGCACAGCGGTGATGGCAATAATGCCTGAGGTGACCGCAGAGGCTTCGGTCCCCTCTTCGTTGACCTCGAGGAAGCTCTTGTGTTTGACCTCGCTGAGATAGGCATTGGCGCTGGGGGATACCGGGAGCATCCCGCTCAGGTCTGCCCGGGAGGGGTTGAAGACGTTCTCCATTCCCAGGGCGATGAGGATGTCGTTGAGCACCCGCTCGAAGGTTACCCGGAAACGGGGGAGGGAGATTTCTCCCTGCCGCTTTTCCATGGCGGCAATCCAGTCCTTGAGGGCGCTTTCGCTGAGCTTTCCAAGGAATGCCCCAAGGCCGTCCTGTTTTCGGGGCAAAAAGAGGTACATGCTAAACCGGTCATCGGCATAGGGGAGTTTTACGGCCTGGAAGTCTTCGGTTTCGAGGTAGAGGAACGAGCCCTCCTGCCACATGGTGGGGAGGTCTTTTGGAGTGCCGTTTTCGGGAAAGAAGGGGAGATCTTGCGTGTGGGCAGGGTCGAAAGCCGTTTCCCATTTTCCCTTGAAGTACGTGGCGTTGAGGAGGACGAGGATGGCGTTTTCCGGAAGGCGATCGAGGATGGTGGGAATAGTCCCCCGGGTCTTCTCCCTCACCCACTGGTTGATACGGGGAATGGTGGCAGGATCGGTGAAATCAATGGTTTCCGCTTCGGCCCTGTAGTACGTTTTGAGGTCCTCGAGGTATGTCTGGTAGAACGGGATGCCCTCCCGGGCCCAGAGGGCGTTTGCCGTGTACAGGGTAACATCCGAACTTGCGGTGTTCAGGGTCTCGACAAGACGCGCGCTTTGTCTTTTAACCTCTTCAGGAGCGAGCGCTGCGAGGCCCAGGGCTTCGTACATTTCCCTCTGGGTTTCCCCACGGGCACCGTGGGCCACCATGGAAAGGCACAGTGCGATGCTTGTGGGGGAGAGAAAGACGTTGCCACCCTCCTGTTCCCAGAGGGCTTTCACGAGGCGAAGACCGAAGTCGTTCACCCCTTCGGTGAAGGTCTGGGAGGAAGATGGGGTACCCGTAGCCAGCAGCGACCCTCCCAGGCACCCCGAGACGACAACCACAAGGACCACCAGAGTCACAACAGTTCCAAGAAGTCGCACGTTTCCCCCTCCTCACTCTTTGACCTTGAGTCGTTCGCGGTAGGCCGAGTAGTCGGGAACGAGGCGTCGGTACTCCTCATGCATCAAGGGCGAAGAGATAAGGAAATCCGCCGAGGCCCAGTTGCAGGCAACCGGAATGTTCCAGACCACGGCAATCCGGAGGAGGGCCTTGACGTCAGGGTCATGGGGCAGGGGCTCCAGGGGATCCCAGAAGAAGATGAGAAAGTCAATTGCCCCTTCGGCGATTTTTGCCCCGATTTGTTGGTCCCCTCCGAGAGGACCACTTTCGAGTTTCACGATGGGGAGATGGAGTTCCCGCTCAAGGATTTCCCCTGTTGTCCCCGTGGCGTAGAGTTTGTGCTGTGACAGGGTTCCCCGGTTGAACCTTGCCCAGGCCAGGAGTTCGTCTTTTTTGTTGTCGTGAGCAATAAGGGCAATACGTTTTTGAGGCGTCATGAGGACTTCCCGGTACTTCATGCTCTCGACCTCCCGTGCTGTTCCTCTCCATTGTACCATGAAGCAAGATGCTTTTTGCTATAATAGGAACGCCATGAGGAAAGAGGAACTGTACGAAAAGGGTGAAGAGCTTCGCGCTGCTTCTTGTTTCCGGGAAGCTGTCCTGGCCTTTCAGAAAGCCCTTGAGGTTACGCCTTCCGGGGACGGTGCCTTTCGACTTCTTGTGCTGAAGCGCCTTGGGGATTGCCTCCGGATGGTTGGGGCTTTCGACGAGGCGAAGAGAGCCTATACGGAGGCCCTGCATCTTGCGCAGAGTGTCCAGGATGACCTCGAGGTTGCCGACTGCCTCGCAGGTCTTGGGCTGGCCCAGCGGGGTCTTGGAGAACTCGAGGAGGCCCGGAAGAACCTCGAAAAGGCCAGAGAAATTTACGAGGAGTACGATGACCCCGAAGGTGAGGCCTTTGCCCTCTGGGCTTTGGGAGGGTTGTGGAGGGCAGCGGGGGAGCTGAAGCGAGCCCGGGAGCATTTCACGGAGGCACTCTTCCTTTTTGAGCAACTCGAGGACCCTTCAGGCATCGGGTACTGCCACTGTGGCCTTGGGGGGCTTGAGCGGGTGGCAGGGAACTTCGAGGAGTCCCTCGTCCACTACGGTACTGCCAATGCCATTTTCCAGGAGATGGGGGACCGCTTTGGGCAGGCGTACTCTTTCTGCGGTATTGGCAATGCCCACCGGATGATGGAGCACTTCAGTGATGCCCTGGAGTATTTCAGGAGAGCCGAAGAGCTCTACAGAGATATCGGGGACGAAGTCTCCTATGCCTGGACGCTGTGGTCTTTTGGGACCGCACTGAAGGTGCTTCAGGACTGGGAAGGTGCGGAAGGAAAGCTCCAGGAGGCCCGAGAACTCTTCACAAAAACCCGGGACACCCGGGGCATGGTGTACCACCTTCTTGCTCTTTCGGAGATTCGGGTTTTTGAGGGTCGCCGGGAAGAAGCCTGTTCTCTCCTTGAAGAGGCTGAAAGGCTCCTTGTGGGGAAGCCCTTTCAACTCGAGCGTATCCATCTTGAGCTGTACCGGTGGCTCATCCTGGGAGGGGATGGGGCGGTCCTCGAGGATATACGAAGGAGTTACAGAAAACTTGGAGCAAACTTCCTCCCAATTTCCCCCAAATTGCCTTTGAATCTCCCATAGTCTGGTTTTTCCGGCTGAGTTTCCCAATCCTTTTTCGAAGCATCCAGCAGGTAAAATGCTGTCATAGTGGGTGTTGACAGATTTCCCGGTCCCTTTTAGAATTTTTCCTGAGAAATAACGAGGAGGTGAGGGCAAAAAGGGGGAAATAATCGGTGCATCCAGGAAATTTTTCTGAAGAATTTCGGAGAAAATCGAAAGGAGGATGGAGAGAGTGCGGAAAGCGCTTCTGGTACTGGGTCTTGTGGTACTTGTGTCTCTGGCGCTTGTTTCCGGGGTATGGGCGAAAGGATACACCATTGGTATGCTGGTGAAGAACGTGGGGAATCCCTTCTTCGAGGCCTGTGCCCGGGGTGGTCAGGAGGCCTGTGAGGAGCTTGGGAACAACTTCATCTTCCAGGGACCTGCAACGCCTACGGTGGAAGGACAGATTGAAATCATCGAGAACTTCATTGCCCAGAAAGTTGATGCCATCTGCGTGAGTGCCAACGATTTCGACGCCCTTGTGCCGGTCCTCAAAAAGGCCATGGCAGGCGGCATCAAGGTCATCTCCTTCGACTCCGCGGTGAATCCCGAAGGCCGCCTGGTCCATGTCAACCAGGCCGATGCCGAGCAGATTGGGAAGCTCCAGGTTCAGGCCATTGCGGAAATGATCGGGTATGAGGGAGAGATTGCCATTCTCTCCGCAGCTGCTACCATGACCAACCAGAATACCTGGATCCGGTACATGCAGGAGGAGCTGAAGGATCCGAAATACGCCAAGATGCGCCTTGCGGCTATTGTCTACGGCGATGACCTCCGGGACAAAAGCTACAACGAAGCGATGGGGCTTTTCAAGTCCTATCCCAACCTCAGGGGTATCATTTCGCCCACCACGGTTGGAGTCAGCGCGGCGGCAAAGGCCATCACCGATGCCGGGCTCATTGGAAAGGTGAAGCTCACGGGTCTTGGTCTGCCGAGCGAGATGGCCGAGTGGGTGAAGAACGGTGCCTGCGAGGCCTTCTTCCTCTGGAACCCGGTGGACCTGGGTTACCTTGCGGCTTACGTTGCCGGGCTTCTGTGTGAGGGAACCATCACGGGCAAGGAAGGCGAGACCTTCAAGGCAGGGCGGCTCGGTGAGTACACCATCCGCAAATCCGGTGACGGTGGTACCGAGGTACTCCTTGGACCTCCGTTCCGCTTTGATGCCACCAACATCGACGAGTGGAAGGACGTATTCTGATTCTGAAAAGAAGGGGCGGGGAATTCCCCGCCCCCCTCGTTTTTGCGAGGTGAGAAACTTTGGGAGAACGTGTCCTTGAACTCCGCGGCATTTCCAAGTTCTTCCCCGGGATCCGGGCCCTTGAACGTGTAGACTTCGACCTTGAGGAAGGAGAGATTCATGCCCTGGTGGGGGAGAACGGTGCGGGGAAGTCCACTCTGATCAAAATCATCACCGGGGTGCACCAGCCGGATGAGGGAGAGATTTTCTGGCGGGGCCAGCGGGTCACCTTTCCCAATCCTACTGTCGCAAGCCGCTATCAGATTGCTGCGGTGTATCAGCAACCGGCATCCTTTCCCCATCTGACCGTCACAGAGAACATTTTCCTGAGCCATCCCTTCGTTCACCCCCTCTCCAGGCGGCTTCGCTGGCGGGAAATGCACAAGAGAGCTCAGGAACTCCTCGAGTCTCTGGGTGCAGAAATCGACCCCCTGGCTCCGGTGGGGGCTTTGAGCGCCGCTCAGCAGCAGATTGTGGAGATTGCCAAGGCGCTTTCCATTCACGCCCGCATTCTCATCATGGACGAACCCACCGCTGCGCTGACCAGGCGTGAGGCGGAGGAGCTCTACCGGATCATGATGAAGCTCAAGTCCCAGGGGACGTCGATCATTTTCATATCTCACCGCTTTGAAGACATCTATGAGGTTGCTGACCGGGTAACAGTTCTTCGAGACGGGAGAAAGGTCGGCACCTGGATGGTCCGGGACATCGCCGAACAGGACCTCATTCGGGCCATGGTGGGGCGGGAAATCACCCAGCTTTTCCCCAAAGCCCAGGTCACCCCGGGGAAGGAGTTGCTGCGGGTTGAGGGGCTCTCCCGGGTGGGGTATTTCTCCAACGTCTCCTTCACCCTGCATGCCGGGGAGATTCTCGGCATGAGTGGGCTTGTGGGTTCAGGCCGGACTGAAGTTGCCCACGCCCTTTTTGGCATCGCTCCAGCGGACCGGGGAAAAATTTTCGTAGAGGGGAAGGAAGTCACCATCAGAAGTCCCATGGATGCTATTGCTCTTGGTATCGGGTATCTTCCCGAGGACCGTCTGCAACAGGGGCTCTTCCTCCCCATGAGCATCACTGACAACATCACCATTGCCGTTTTAGACGAGCTCACAAGACATGGCTGGCTCTGCCCCGAGCGGGAATACGAAGTCGCCACGAAGATGCTCGAACTTTTGCAGATTAAAGCTCCCACCATTTTCCATCCGGTGAGCTCGCTTTCTGGAGGAAACCAGCAGAAGGTCGTGGTGGCGAGGCTCCTTGCGGCGAAGTTGCGCATCCTCATTCTCGATGAGCCGACCCACGGGGTTGATGTGGGAGCAAAGGCCGCCATTCACCAGATTATGTCGGATCTTGCCAGGGAAGGGTTTGGGATTCTCATGATTTCCTCGGAAATGCCTGAAATCCTCGGGATGAGCGACCGGATTCTCGTAATGTGTGAGGGGCGGGTGAGTGGAATCCTCACCCGTGAGGAGGCAACCCAGGAGAAACTCATGGAGATGGCTGTCAACATTGACCGGGGTCGGGTCCGGAAAGCCCAAGAGGTGGTGGGTACTGGCCATGGAATCTAGGCGGGGACTTTTGCGCTTTGCCTCTGGAGTTCGAGGCCTTCGGGAATTCGGGATTATCGTTTTCATCCTTGTCCTCTCGGTCCTCATCGGCATCCGCAACCCCAGATTCCTCACCTGGGGGAACATCCACGACATGCTCGTTGATACTGCGGTGCTTCTTGTTGTGGCCGTGGGGATGATGCTGGTCCTCGTGACAGGAGGCATTGACCTCTCGGCAGAATCTGTGCTTGCCCTGACGGGGATGGTGGCGGGAATCATCATCAAGGACCACCCGTATCTTTCGCCTCTTTTTATGCTTGTCTTTGGTCTCTGTTTTGGGGGTCTTCTCGGGTCGGTTACGGGTCTTGTCGTTTCCCGGGGGAGGGTGCTGCCCATCATTGCCACCCTGAGCATGATGTACATCTACCGGGGGATTACCTTTATCGTCAGCAAGGGTGAGTGGATTGATGCGCACGAAATGCCCGAGTCCTTCAAGGCCCTGGCAACGGGGAGGGCTCTGGGGTTTTCCAACCTCATCGTCATCGCCCTTTTAGTGTACGTCGTCTTCTACTACTTTACCGCCCACACCCGTACGGGTCGGGAAATCTACGCCGTGGGGAGCAACCTCGAAGCCGCCCGCATCATCGGCATCAACACCACATTCATCACCTGGCTTGTGTATACGATCTCAGGGGCACTTTCTGGTCTTGGTGGCGTGATGTGGGTGGCCCGGTATGCTTCTGCCCAGAACGACACGGCGGCAGGCTTCGTCCTTACGGTTGTGGCTGCCTGCGTGCTCGGGGGGGTGAGCATTTCCGGAGGGGCTGGGACCATTCCCGGGGTTTTGCTCGGGTCAATCACCATCGGCATCATCAACAACGCCCTTCCCATGATTCGGGTTTCTCCCTTCTGGAAGATGGCCCTGCAGGGAATCATCATCCTCGTGGCTGCTCTCGTCAACGTTGCCGTTGCCCGGAACATCGAGCGAACACAGCTGAGACAGCGTGAGGAACTGAGGATGGTGCGCTATGGCGCTTGAGACCGTTCGGGTGCAGCGGGTACGGACTTCGGCGTTTCGCTGGGAGTGGCTTCTACTTGTGCTCATCGCGGGGACGTTTCTTGTGAATAGCCGCATCTCGCCGCATTTCCTCCGTTACACCAGCCTGATGAGTGCGCTCTCTGTTTTCCTTGAGGCCGGGTTCATGGTGCTCTCCATGGTCTTCATCCTCGTTGCCGGGGATATTGACGTCTCCGTGGCTTCTATTGTGGCGCTTGCTTCTGTACTCATGTCCCTGTCCTATAAGGCGGGGTTGCCCATGGGGCTTGCGATGCTTGTGGCCCTGGGGGTCGGGGCAGGATGCGGGTACCTCAATGGTCTTCTCATTTCCCGGGTTCCGAACCTCTCGGCCATCATCGTGACGCTTGCCGGGTTTTCCCTGTACCGGGGTATTGCGTATATCCTTCTCGGGGACAGGGCCGTTGGTGGTTTCCCCTCCTGGTACTCCTACCTTGCCTGGGGAGACATCGGGGGAACCGGAATCCCCTTCATCCTCGTGGCCTTTCTGGCCTGTGCCCTGGTGTACGGTCTTGTGCTCCACCGGACTTCCTTTGGGCGGAAGGTCTTCGCCATCGGGACCAATAGAACAGCGGCCATCTTTTCCGGAATTCCTGTGGCCAGGATTCGCCACACCCTGTTCACGCTGAACGGGCTCATGGCAGGGGTGGCGGCCATTTTTCTCACCTCAAAGCTCGGTAGCTCCCGGCCCAATGTGGCCACGGGGTATGAGCTTGAGGTCATCGCCATTGCCGTCCTTGGGGGTGCAAGTCCCTCGGGAGGGAAAGGGAGCATTGCGGGGGCCTGCCTTGCTCTCGTTCTCATGCGGTTGCTTCGCTACGGGATGGGCCTCCGGAACGTCCCGGGCCAGGTCATGATGGTCATCATCGGGATTGTTCTCGTCTGTGTGGTGATGTTCCCTAACCTCCTTGCTACCCGAAAGCGGCGGCCGGCGGGGTCGTGACCTATGCCAAAAAGAGCAGGGCTCATTGCTGAAGAGCGGCGGCTCAAAATCCTCGAGGCTCTGGGAGTCCGCAGGACCCTCACGGTGAAAGAGCTTGCGGAGATGTTTGGGGTCAGCGAGGATACGGTCCGCCAGGACCTGAGGGTCCTCGAAAAACAGGGACTCCTCCGCCGGATTTACGGGGGAGCCTCCCGGGTGAAGACGAGTAACGTCGAGATTCCGGTAGAACTTCGGGAGATCACGAACCGTGAGGTGAAGGAGGCTATAGGAAAAGAGGCGGCAAAAATCATCGAGGACGGAGACTCGGTGATTTTCGATGCCAGCACCACGGCCCTCCAGGTTGCCCGGAACATCGACCCTGCCAGACGGGTGACCATTCTCACGAGTTCTCTCGATATCTGCGTGAGCCTGGCGAGGCAGCCCAATTTCAACATCATTGCCACCGGTGGGACCCTTCACCCGCTCTCCTTCTCCTTTGTCGGGCCTCAGGCGGAGAATGCGGTGCGGAACTACTACGCCGACAAACTCTTCCTGGGGGCCAGGGCAATCCTTGTGGACGAGGGGTACCTTGCCGACGTCTTTGAACTCGAGGCCCACCTCAAGAAGGTCATGGTTGCCTCGGCACAGGAGGTCATTCTCGTTGCCGAGAGCCGGAAGTTCCGGGAGGTGGCCTTCTTCAAAATCTGCGAGCTCACCAGGGTGAACAGGATTTTCACCGACGAGAACCTCGATGCTACTCTCGTGAGAAAACTCGAGGACCTGGGCATTCGGGTAACCCTGGTCCGGGTGGGGTCCTGTAGCTCCTCTTGAGGCAATTCACAGTTCTATCTGTGCGTAATCCGTTTTTTTCGTTCTGGGGATTGCGGGGGCTGTCTTTGCCGAGTATACTTCCTTTTAAGGAGCGCAGGCACAGGTGGTTGAGACTCCCCGGAGGGACACAAGAGCAACAAAAGGCAAATCCTTCCCTCAAGGAGGAATGGTGCTGGGTCTTTTGAACTCCTTCGTCTCCCCAAAGGTGCAGGGATTGCCCTTTGGCGCAGGGTACATCAGGCCGTGGTTTCTGGCTAAGCCTTCTTCGCTGCCACAAGGCATGCTCCAAGGCCAGCGGTAAGGAGCGGTTCAGGAGGCACAAGAATCTCGCATCCGGTGCGTTCCTCAAGGAGTTTGAGGACGGCCTGGTTTTTTGCCACACCCCCGGTGACCACAAGAGGGGGAACTATTCCCAGACGTTCCCCAAGGGCTTTCACCCGTTCAGCTACCGCAGCGGCTACGGCCCACACAAGGTCTTCCTTGCGCTTCCCCTGAGCGATGTATCCGATGAGCTCCGATTCGGCGAAAACCGCACAGGTTTGAGAGAGTGTTAGAGGTTCCCGGGCCCTGGCAAAGAGGGTGCCGTAGTCCTCAAGCTTGATTTCAAGCACCTGGGCCATGAGTTCTAAGAACCGTCCCGTTCCGGCGGCGCATTTGTCATTCATCACGAAGTCAAGCACCCGTCCTCCCTCACCGAGGCGAATGACCTTGCTGTCCTGTCCTCCGATATCGATGACCGTCCTCGCTTGAGGAAAGAAGTACGCCACCCCCTGGGCCTGGCAGGTGATTTCACTTACCACAAGCTGCGCACCCTCAACCTGGTAACGACCGTAACCTGTGGCCACGATAAAGCAGTCCTTCTCCAGTAGTCCTGCGGTTTCGAGGGCCCGTTTCAGTGCCTCTTTCGCCCGTTCTCTGGGGTTGACGCCACTTGGGAGGACCGCAAAGCCGCGGATGGTTTTTCCATCCCAGAGGACGCAGGCAGTGGACTGTGACCCAACATCTATTCCGGCAAAGAGCATGGGCATCACCTGGTTTTCTATGGTCCGAAGGAAAGGTACCACAGAGGGAGTTTCCGGGCAAGGGGGTTCTTTTCCGGGAAGTTTTGTCTTTTGGGTCTTGATGGTCATGGGTCTATCTGCGACAATAGGGACAGCGCAAAGGAGGAGGGGCAGGCAATGAAAAAGTTCATCAACCGTCCAGAAAACCTCATTGAGGAGATGCTCGAAGGCTTCGTGAAGGCCCATCCTGACAAAGTCCGCCGTCTCGAAACCGAGCGGGTCCTCGTCCGCAAAGACGCCCCGGTCAAAGGCAAAGTGGGTATCGTCACTGGAGGGGGTTCAGGGCACAAACCGGCCTTCATCGGCTACCTGGGGAAAGGACTCGTCGACGCCGTGGCGGTGGGGGATATCTTCGCTGCCCCACCAGTTGCCAGGGTCTATGAGGCCATCAAGGCCGTGCACAGCGGTCAAGGAGTGCTCCTCTGCCTTGGGAACTACTCCGGGGATGTCATGAACTTCGGCATGGCCAGAGAACTCGCTGAAGCCGAGGGGATTCCTGTAGAGCACATCATCGTGAACGACGATGTGGCCTCAAGCCCGAAAGGGCAAGAGGAGAACCGCCGGGGTGTGGCCGGAGAAGTGGTCCTCTGGAAGGTGGTTGGGGCTCTGGCTGAAGAGGGGGCAGACCTTCCAAAGCTCAAGGAAGTCGGAGAGCGGGTCGTCCGAAACACCCGGAGCATGGGTGTGGCCCACACCCCCTGCATTCTCCCCACCACCGGGAAGCCGAGTTTCACCATCGGTGAGGACGAGATGGAGATTGGGGTGGGGCACCACGGGGAGCCGGGGATCCAACGCACCAGGATGATGTCTGCCGATGAGGTGACGACCCTCATGATGGAGGCCATCCTCGAAGACCTCCCCTTCCGCTCAGGGGATGAGGTCCTCGTTCTTGTGAACGGCCTTGGGTCCACCTCCCTCCTTGAGCTGTACATCGCCTTCCGCAGAATCGCCGAAATCCTTGCAGAGAGGAACATCAGCATCCACCGCACCTACATCGGGGAGTTCTTCACCTCCCTGGAGATGGGTGGGTTCTCCATCACCCTCACGAGACTCGATGACGAGCTCAAGCGCCTCATCGATGCCCCCTGTGATGGGGTGCACTTCGTGCAGCACTGAGCGGAGGTGTCCCATGGAGGCCATTCCCTTTTCCCGGTTCAAAGAAGCCTTCATCCGAATCCTCGAGAACCTCGAAAAACACCGCGAAGAGCTCAACGACCTCGACGCCCCCATCGGGGATTCTGACCACGGGGAGAGTGTCTGCCGGGCCTTCGCCAGGGTCAAAGAGGCAGTGGAGGCCTTCCCCGAAGACCACAAGGACATCGGTGCCCTCTTTACAGCGGTCGGGAAGACCATCCTCTTCTCCGGGGGTGCTGCCATGGGGCCGCTCTACGGGACGGCCTTCCTTGACGCCGGAAAGGTCGCCCAGGGGAAGTCCTCCCTCACCCTCCCCGAGTTCGTTGAGGTCTTCGCCGCTTTTGTGGAGGGAGTGCGGCGCCGGGGTAAAGCTGAGCCCGGAGACAAGACCATGTACGATACCCTTTACCCTGCCCTTCTTGCCCTCAAGGGTGCCTGTGAAGCGGGGAAGCCCCTCGAAGAAGCCCTGGAGGAAGCAAAGAAAGCCGCACGCCTTGGCATGGAGTCCACGAAAGGAATGCTTGCCAAAAGGGGCCGCGCGAGTCGCCTTGGAGAGCGGAGCATCGGCCACATTGACCCTGGAGCTGCCTCGAGTTACTTCATTGTTGAAGCGTGGTTTGAGCGCTTGAGGAAGGAGTAAGATGTGACCGGAAAAGAGGTACTCAAGAAACTCATCGTGCTGCTTCTTCTGGTCTTTGTCTTTTTCCTCTTCCAGCTGAGGAACCCCTATCTTTCTGCCTATTTCTCATCTCTCTATACCATTGAGCAAGCCACAATCACCCAGCGGATGCTGCCAACGGGAGAGTTTGAGGTTGAGGAGGAGATTGTCTACCGCATGCGCAAACCCTTTCGGGGGGTGTTTCGGGAAGTCCCCCCTTCCCGGTATGTGGAAATTGAGGACGTCAGGGTCTTGACCGAGGGGGTTTCGGCGGAGTACCTTGAATGGGAGTACCTCACGCCCAGGGGGTTTTCTGTCCGGGTGTGGCTGGTGCCCTTTGGCAGCGCTTTTCGCCTTGACCCGAGAACCTACCCCCGGGTGGTGCTCCGCGTTGCCTACAGGGCCCGGTACGTCTATGAAAACGGTCCCTCTATTGCCCAGGTTTTCCGTCAGTTCTGGGGGGAGTGGGATTCGTGGGCTTCAGGCGTTCGGAGCATCTTTGAGTTCCCTAAGAACGTGACGATTGAGCGGATCTACACCCATCCTGCTCTTCGGGTCACCCGGGAGGGGAATCGTTTCGTTATCTTTGCCCGTCACCTTCCTCCCAGAGCCCTGGCCGAAGTTCGCTTTGTGGCACAACCCTTGTCTGGTCTTCCCTATGCCGCCTTAAATCCTTCTCTGACTCTTGAAGACATCGAGCGGGAGGAGGGTTTCTACCGGAGCGAGGTACGGAATGCCCTGCTTTTCTCTCTGGGGCTTTTTGGGATTTTCTGCGTTCTGCTCCTTCTCGTTTTCCTCCGCTTTGGGCGGGAACCTGAGGTTTCGTATGAGCGCCTTTACGAAGAGGAGCCACCTTATGATGATCCTCCCGATGTGGTCAACGCGATTGTGAAAAACTTCGGGTGGTCTGTGGACGACGATGGCATTGCTGCCGTGCTTTTACACCTGTACCATCTGGACCTTGTGGATTTCGCCGAGGAAGGGAAGGCCATTGTCCTGAAAGGTAGCGTCGTTCCCCAGAACCTCCCTCGGACCGAGAAGGCCCTTTTTGCGCTTCTCCAGCGCTTTTCCGAAAATGGAGTATTTCGCTTTGAGCGTCTCAAAGAGAAACTTGAACGGTCCCTGAAAGAGGCCAGGAACTTCAACAGTGCTCTTTCGTCGTACCGGAAAGAGGTTGGCAGAGAGCTTGCCCGGCGAAAGTACCTCCGCACCACGGGGAATATCCTGGCGAAGGTCATCGCCGTGTTCATGGTGCTTGCCTCCTTCGGACCCCTGAGCGTGACTGACCAACCTGCTCTCGCTCACCTTTTGCCCTTCTTTACCGTTCTTTCAGGAATGTTCTTCTTCACCGGGGCCGGAGTTCTTTTGACCCGCCGGGACCGTTTCGGGAGCTGGAGCACGGAGGGTCGCCTTTACTACCTCCGCTGGAAGGCTTTTGCCCGCTTTCTCAACGATTACTCCCTTATAGCGGAGCATCCACCTGAGTCTGTTGTCCTCTGGGAGAAGTACCTCATTTACGCTACAGCTCTGGGTATAGGGGAGAAGGTCCTGCAGCACCTCCGCAAGCTCGTTCCCCAGGAGGTGTGGGAACGGGAAAGCTCTCACCACGTCTTCTATGGGCCTTTCGTGTTCTTGCCAGGGAGAAATTTCCGGAAACTTGCAACCACGGCCTCAACGACTGTGGCTCAGGCCTCTTCGGGGAAGGGTGGAGGGTTCGGCGGAGGATTTGGGGGCGGGGCCGGAGGTTTTGGTGGTGGTTCTGGAGGAGGCCGGGGCGGGGCGTTTTAGCAGAGTGGGAGAGCGCAAGGAACGGTAGTCTCCCTCAATTTATTGAGGGGAGGACGTCACAGTTCCCATCGGAGTTATTGACCATGAAGTGAAAGGTCCGTTTTTTTGCCAGCTTCGATATGACGCTGGGGGTGTTAAGGGCCTTTCGAGAGCTCGGGTTTTGGTTCCCGCCGGGTTACGTATACGGAGGTCTTGTGGTTGTCCTTATCCCGTGGGGTAGTGATGGAGGAAGAGTGACATAGTGAATAAAGGGGTTAGAAGGATATGTTGCGGGGAATCCCCGAAAGCGAATTTCAGGAACGTATCCGGAGAATCCAGGAAAAGCTCGAGGAGCACAACTTCGATGCGTACCTCGTGCACTCGAACGAAGCCGACCAGGGGAACATCCGTTACCTCAGCGACTACTGGCCCCTCTTTGAGAGTGCCGGGGTCATCATCCCCAGAGAGGGCGAACCGATTCTCCTTGTGGGCCCTGAGTCCGAGACCTTTGCCAGGGAACGGAGCAAAATCCGGAAGGTCCGCAAACTCCTCGAGTACCGGGAACCGGCCGACCCGGAGTACCCGGAGATTGCCGTCTCCACCTTCCGGGACATCTTCGACGAGGTTTCGGGCGGTAAGGGAGTGCGGCGCCTGGCCCTGGGAGACTACACCATCCTCCCCATGCCGGTTGTCGAAGGGATAAAAGAGGCCCTGGGAGAAAAAGGTGAGATCGTCCGTGCGGAGTGGATAATCGCTGAGCTTCGGTCCGTGAAGTCGGCGAACGAAATTGCCCTCCTCCGGGAAGCCCACCGTATCAGCGAGCTCGTCCTTGAAGACGTCCTCCACCGCATCAGGCCCGGTATGACCGAGCGGGAGGTTCTGGGGGTGGTGTACGAGTCCATGTACCGCCATGGGGCAGAATGTGAGGCCTTCCCGAACTATGTCTTCGGGGGGAAGAAAACCCGGAATGCCATTGGACGTGCAACCGATGAACCCCTGAGAGAAGGAGAACTCATTCAGCTCTGCATCGGTGCCCGTTTTGGGGGGTATGCCTCCTCTGTGGGGCGGCCCATCATTTTCGGGAAGATGCCAGAGGAGATACGCAAAAGGGTCCAGTTCGGCCTGGATGCCCACCGGAAGACCCTGGAGTGGATTCGGGAAGGGGTCATTGCCGGGGAGGTGGCGGTGAAGTTCTACGAGTACTTCGTGGAACACGGATATGCGGCCAACTACCTCTACGGTCCCTGCCACGGAACGGGAATCATCGAGGTTGAGAAACCATGGATGGAGAAGACCTCCAGCTACCCCCTGCAGGAGAACATGACCTTCATGGCCGATACTTTCTTCACCTCGGAGGAATACGGCTTCCGCTGGGAAGACGGTTTCCGGGTGGCAAAGGACGGGGTCGAACTCTTCTCAAGTGCACACTGGGAGATTCTCGAACTGTAGGAGATGGTAAAAGCATGGAGCTTGCTGAAATGTTGCCCTCTCGGATTAAAAAGGCCTTGGATGGGGCGGCCTCTTTTTGGAAACTCGGTAGTACCTCAGGAATGTGGGCCCCGGAGGGCCTTAGAATCTCCAAGACTTGAGAAGGCAATTGCCATTCCCTGATCCCCCCTATAGGGAGGTCAGCGGTGATGGAGTTTTCCGAGGGTGTCTTCCTGTACCTGGTCTTGAGATCGGTTTCGTGAGGTATGGAGAGCAATCGGACTCCGTGGGTTTGCGGAAGTTGAGATGGAAAACTCCATGCTGAGGACACACCGAGCAAGCTGCTATGAGCAACCGGGATGGAGATGTTAGCTGGTTTGCTTTTCTTGCGGCACTCCACGAGGTCGGGTATGACTACGTGGTGAGCATTGAGCACGAGGACCGGAGCTTCGAGAAGGACACCGAGAGCAAACTCCGGGGGATTCTTCTCGCGAAGAACTTGAACCCTATATCGTGTGAAAAAAGGGCGGTAGCTACCGCCCTTTTTCGTCATTCTTTCTCAAACTGGTCTTTGCTTGCTCCACACACCGGGCACACCCAGTCGGGCGGCAGGGCCTCAAAAGGTGTCCCCGGTTCAATCCCCGCGTCCGGATCCCCCTTGGCCGGGTCGTACACGTATCCACAGATGCGGCAAATGTAGCGGTCCATCGTTCTCCCCCCTTCAAGGGTTTTTCTTTCCTAACCAGGAAAACGCGCTGAAATTCCTCTTCACCCGAAAACCGTATCAAGACCCATCATGACGACAAAGCCCACAAGGAGTGCATATGTGGAGTAGCGGGCCGAGGGACCATGGTGGGTCTCGGGGATGATTTCATCTCCAATCACAAAGAGCATTGCCCCTGCGGCAAAGGCAAGGCCAAAGGGCAGAAAAGCATGCATGATTGAGACAAGCCCCACACCCAGTATCCCTCCCAGGGGTTCCACAAGTCCGGTGAGAAGGGCATAAAGGAAGGACTTTTCTCGGCTGTATCCTGCCCCAAGAAGAGACACTGCCACTGCAAGACCTTCGGGGATGTTCTGGAGCCCGATGGCTACGGCCACCGTGATGCCGTCAGCGATGTTCTTGCTCCCAAAGCTCACCCCCACAGCGAGGCCCTCGGGGAAGTTGTGCAGCGTAATGGCGAGAACAAAAAGCCAGATTTTCCGGAGTTTCGATGCCGGACCTTCCTTTCCCTTTTCGAAGTGCTCATGGGGGACGATGCGATCAAGAAGGTCTAAGAGTGCAGCTCCGGAAAGCACCCCTGCAACGGTCACCCATGTTCCACCCTGTTCAATAGCAGGAACAAGGAGACTGAAGGCGGTGGCGGCGAGCATGACCCCGGCGGCAAAGCCGAGGAGCTCGTCCTTCAGGCGGTGGGAGAGGGCATGAAGCGAGGAGAAAAGGACGGGTATAGCTCCAAGACCCGTCGCAAGGCCTGCCAGAGTACTCGCTATGATTCCCCAAAAGAGATGGTTCATGGCCCAATTTTGCCAGAGAAATGAGAAGATGGCAAGGGTTCAGCGGGCCAGGGTTCGGAAAAAGGCAATGCTTCCAGCACCTAAGGCCCCGTAATAGGTGAGAAGGCGCCAGAAGAACACAAGAAGGCTCACCTTTCCGCCTTCAAGGAAAGGCTTAAAGAGCGAGGCAAAGGAGAGCTCGGCTACACCGCTTGCTCCGGGAACCGGGGTGAAACGAAGGGCGAAAAAGAGGGGAACCTGGAGGTGAATAGTTGAAGGCCAGGAAAGACGGGTTTCAGCAAGGGCAAGGAGAATGAAGTAGGTCGTACCGAAAAGGCAGAGAAAGTGCAGGCAGTACATGGAGATGTTCCATCCAAGGTAGTGGGGGTTGCGGAGGAAAATGAGGAGTTTCTCCCGGAGGTCGAGGAGGAAGTTGCTGACGAGAGTGGGGATTTCCTGTCCGGTGGGGGCGAGGCGAGGGAAACGAGAGGCCAGAAAGGTACCGACTTTGCCGGAGAGCGCCACAAGAGGCGCAGGGAACCTGAGAAAAGCCGCCAGAATGCCGATGAGGATGGCGTAGAGCCCGAGAAGATACGAGGTAATTTGGAAGATCCGGGAAGGAATGGGCTCTTTCTGGAGGAGGGAGAACAACAGGAACAGAACCACAAGGCTCAGTGAGTACAGTGCTCCTCCCACAAGGGTCAGCGAAGTTGCTTCCCCGAGGGAAAGCCTGGATTTTGTGAGGACGTAAATCTCGGCGACGTTTCCCCCTGTGTTGGCAGGGGTGATGCCACTTAAGAAGTACCCGGAAAGAACCACGGTGAGGCCATCCCGAAAGCGAATGCGCTTTCTCCAGATGCGGGCCGTCACCGTCACCCGCAGGGCGTCACAGGACCACCCGCAGATAAGGAGGAGTACGGCCAGAAGGAGGTACTGGGGAGCAGGAACAGCAAAGACCACCCGTCCTTCCCGGCGGAAAAGGGAAAGCACGATGAGCACCAGCGCTCCTGCACTCCCACCCACTCCCACAAGGAACTGCCTGAGAATCTTTCGGGGGTTGAGGGTATGTTCGATTCCGCGCACAACCCCATTATAACAGAAGTTTTGAGCTTCGGCAGGATTCAGAGGGCCTTTACCCTGGAGAGTCCCGCTTTATGGGCAAAAAGCAAGCTCAAAAGGCACACAATCGTACTTTCTGCTCCCCGATTCTCGTTGAGCCCAGAAGGTGTGAGTCCATCAGCACAGGAACCTGTTGCTTCATCGTAGAGGCTCAGATGATGGACGTTTCTTCCCAGAAACCACTCTAAAGACAGCAGAGCTCGTCTTCGATTCCTCTCCGGGTCGTAGAATTTCGAGGCCCTGAGGGAGGCGACGAGCATCCAGAAGGCCTCAATGGGCTGCTGGTCAAAAAGCGCCCGTTTCCCTCCCTTCCGGTACCACCCCCTGTTCCCGATGGGGACGAACATGCTGTCCATAAAGACCTGGGAGGAAAGAAACTCAAAGCTTTCTCTGGCTGCTTTGAAAAACCCCCGGTCTTCAGTGAACTCATAGGCGGTGAAAAGGGCCAGGGGAAGCAGGGCATTACCCCAGGTGAGAACTTCGTCGAACCACCTCCACAGGGGGTCAGAATGCTCCCTGTAGTGCCTGAGAATCTTCTCCCCAAAAATCGAGGCGCATTCAGTGATGGAGAGTTCTACCCCCGGGACTGCTCCTTCCGGGACAAGTTCACGCAGACCCTCAAGAAGAAAGCCTATCGGGCGAGGGTGGTGTAGGGAGAGAAGATGAGGGGCGAGTTTCTCAAGCATTCTCCGGGCAGGTTCTCTGAGCTCCCGGGGAAAGCAGGAAGAAGCGAAGAGGGCCGAAAGCGCCCAGAAAGCCCTTCCCTGGCAGTCCTCAGAACCCACCTCGTCAAGGGGTTTACAGTCAATGGCGAAGAGGTTGTGGAAGAGCCCATCGGGTCTTTGAGCCCACTGGAGGAAGGACAGGTACCTTCTTGCGAGTTGCAGTACCCGGGGTTTGCCAAAGAGCTCAAAGTGGCGGATGGTCACAAGAAGGGCCCGGGCCACATCATCGGTGGTGTACCCGTGGCGGAGGTCGGGAACACCGAAAACGGCATGCTGGTAGAGGCCAAAGTGGTCGGTGAGCGCCGCAAGGTAATCAAGGCGAAGAACAGGAGTCCTTTTTCGCGTCTTCAGAGAGAACATAGCCTTTCACTCCCTGAAGGATGCGACGCGAGCCTGGTAGAGAATGTGTTCGAAGAGTTTCACATATTCCCGACCTACCCGGTCCCAGGAATAGGCTGTCCCGGCGTTTTTTGCCCGGGCTTCAATGGTGTGCATTTTCTCGGGGTGCTCAAGGAGTTCTATGAGTGCTTCCTGGATGGCCGTGGCATTCCGGAAGGGAACAAGAATGCCTGTACCATCCTGGAGTGCTTCCCGAGCGGAGAGGTAGGGCGTGGAGATGACGATTTTTCCAAAGCGAAGGGCATAGGTGAGGGTACCGCTTGTGACCTGTTCGGGGTTGAGATAAGGCGTGAGGTAGATGTCCGTTGCGGTGAGATACTGAACGAGTTCTTCCTGGGAGAGATACCGGTTCACAAAGCACACGTGGTCTTCAAGACCCAGGTTGTGAACTTTCTCTTCCAGAAGGGCTCGGTAAGATTCTCCCCGTCTTTTTCGCTCTTGGGGATGGGTTTCTCCGAGGATGAGGTAGAGGACATTGGGGAAACGGTGAACAACTCCAGGCAGGGCTTCGATGGCGTATTCGATGCCCTTTCCCGGACTGAGGAGGCCAAAGGTGGAGAGAACAGTTCTCCCCGAAAGCCCAAGGAGACTCTTTGCTCCCTCTTTGTCTTCAAGGATGTGGGAGGGTGCTCCGTGAGGAATGTAGAAAATTTTGTGGGGTGGAAGACCGTACACCTGTTCGAGAATGGGGATGGCCAGACGATTCATGCAAACGAAGGCGTCGACGTAGTAAGACATTTCCCGGATAATGGCGAGTTTCCCAGAGTCCGGGCGCGGGAGAACAGTGTGGAGAGTTACAACAGAGCTCTTTTTCAGATGCTTCAGGAAGGTAAGCACGAATTCCCCGTTTTCTCCACCGAAGATGCCGAATTCATGCTGGATGCTCACCACATCGGCAACGTCGCTGGCCATCTTTGCCGCTTTGATGTAGTCGAGCTCATGGTCCCTCCGCACCACAAAGAGCACTTCAGGAGGTCGTGCAGAAGTCTTTTCCCCTCCCTGTTCAATGGCAATGACTGCAGGCTGTGTGAGATTCCAGGAAGCAGCGGCAGAAGCAAGGTCCTGGGTAAAGGTGGCCAGGCCGCATTCTGTTGGGGGGTATGTTGAAAAATACAGGACCCTCTGATTGCAAGGGATGGACATTGTTCTCACCTCCCGTGAGTTTTCAGATTCTGCCGTACTTGTCCTCGTAGCGGACGATGTCCTCTTCGTCGAAAAAGCCAAAAGAAATTTCGAGGACTCTCACCGGGGCGCGGTGGGCCTGGAGGCGATGTTTTGTCCCTCGAGGGACAAAAAGCGTTGCAAGGTCTCCGAGCTGGTGTTTCTTTCCTTCGATTTCTGCTGTGGCTTCTCCGGAAAGCACAACCCACAGCTCGTCACGATGGCGGTGAGATTGCAGGCTCAGGGAAGCTCCAGGTTTCACCTCGAGGATCTTCACTGTGGTGGGCTCGTTGAGAGTGTACCGGATGAAACGTCCCCACGGTTTCTGGACTTCTTCAATACACGGTTCCCTTGTGTGCCGGCCGGTGTAACGGGAATGGTTTTGGACGGTCAGGTTTTGCATGGGAACCACCTCCGCACGAGGGTTTGAACGTTGCAAGCATTCTCTATTATAGTCAAAATATCAGGTTATGTCAAATGGGAGATAATTTCGCCCCGTGGCCTCCCTTCGGTCCTGCAGTTTCGAGGGAGAAGCACGTGGTGTTCTCCGCCAGGCGATTGACAGCGCCCGGAAAGTGCGGTACTTTTAAGGGCAAAATGTGGGAAACGAGGGGACAGGGGATGGATGGGAGTTTCTATATCACGACGCCAATCTACTACGTGAATGATGTTCCCCATATTGGGCATGCCTACACCACCTGCGCTGCCGACGTTCTGGCCCGTTTCCACCGCATGAGAGGGGAACGGGTGCTCTTCTCCACGGGAACCGACGAGCACGGGCAGAAAATCGCCAGGGCCGCTCAGGATGCCGGTCTTACTCCCCAGGAACTCGTGGACCGGGTAGTCCTCCGTTTCCAGGACCTCTGGAAACGGATGCACATCTCCCACGATGTGTTCATCAGGACAACCGACCCTGAACACGAGAGAACCGTTCAGTCGTTCTTCCTCCTCCTCAAGGAGAAGGGATACATCTACAAGGGTGAGTACGAGGGATGGTACTGTGTACCCTGTGAGACCTTCTGGACGGAAGCGCAGCTTGAGGGGCGCCTGGTGTGTCCTGATTGCGGCAGGCCCCTTGAGCGCCTGCGGGAGGAGAGCTATTTCTTCGCCCTCTCGAAATTTACCGAGCCTCTCCTGAGGTACCTTGACGAGCATCCCGACTTTGTGATGCCGGAGAGCCGCTTCAATGAAATCTACAGTTTCGTGAAGGGGGGCCTCAAAGACCAGAGCATTTCCCGTCTGGGGGTCCGGTGGGGGATTCCCGTTCCCGGAGACCCGAATCACACCATCTACGTCTGGTTCGATGCGCTCATCAACTACCTCACGGTGGTGGGGTTTGGGAGGGACAGGGAACTCTTTGAGACCTTCTGGCCTTCGGCCCACCACCTCGTGGGGAAGGACATCCTCCGGTTCCATGCTGTCCTCTGGCCCAGCATGCTCCTTGCGGCGGGGCTTCCTCTCCCCCGGCGGGTCTTCGCCCATGGCTGGTGGACGGTAGAAGGAGAGAAGATGTCCAAATCCAAGGGCAATGTGGTGGACCCCCTTGAGGTCATTGCCCGGTTTGGTGTGGATCGCTTCCGGTACTTCCTCATGCGGGAGGTGAGCTTTGGGCTGGATGGGGATTTTTCGGAGCGGGCGTTTGTGGAGCGGAGCAATGCGGACCTTTCGGATAACTTCGGGAACCTCATCCACCGGACGCTGAACATGGTCTGGAAGTACCGGAATGGCCGGGTGGCGAGACCTTCCCAGTATGAAGACCGGGAGTGGGAAGAGCTCCTTCAGGAGGTTCGAGAACGGTTCTTCACCTTTATGGACCGTTTTGCTTTCTCTCAGGCCCTCGGAGAGATCTGGCGTCTTGTGCACTTCGGCAACCGGTACCTCGACCAGAAGGCCCCCTGGCGGATGGCAAAGGATCCGGATCTTGGGGAGGAGCTCGATCGGGTACTGTATAGGCTTCTTGATTGCGGGAGGATACTTGGGGTGCTCTTGTTCCCCTTCATGCCGGAGACTGCAACGAGGCTTTTGCAGTACCTGGGGGTAGAAGAGATCCTGAGGGATCGCAATCCCCTGGCGTTGTGCGACTGGGGGAAGGGCCCGTCGGTGTTCTCTGTGGCGCAGCCTGAACCCCTGTTTCCTCGCCTGCAGGGGTAAGAGGAGGTTGGATGAAGTGCAATCTCAGGAAATCCACCTTGAAGATTTTCAAAAAATTGACCTTCGGGTTGGAGAAGTGGTGAGTGCCGAGCGGGTGGAAGGAACCCGGGCCCTCATGGTGCTTCGGGTGAACCTGGGGACGGAGGAGCGAACCCTGGTTGCCGGGCTGGCTCCATACTACTCAGTGGAGGAAATGGTAGGGAAGAAAGTTGTGGTGGTTACCAACCTTGAGCCCGCGGTCATCCGGGGGATTAAGTCCCAGGGAATGCTCCTTGCTGCCGATGACGGGCAGGGGAAGGTGAGCCTCGTCACCGTTGATCGGGACATCGCTCCGGGAAGCAGGGTGCGATGACCTTTTGGGTCGATATTCATGCCCACCTTGACGATGAGGCCTTCCGGGAGGATCTCCCCGAGGTACTGTCCCGTGCCCGGAGAGTGGGAGTGGCGTACATTGTCACTGCCGGGACTTCTCTTGAGTCTTCGAAAAAGGTCGTGGAGCTCATCCGGCTCTATCCCGGGGTTTACGGGTGTGTGGGGATACACCCTCAAGAGGTGAAGGGAGAGGTTGACCTTTTGCCTCTTGAGCGCCTTCTCAAAGAGGAAAGAATCCTTGCGGTGGGGGAGGTTGGCCTCGATTACTTCTGGGACACAACTTACAAAAAAGAGCAGAAAGTCGTTTTTGCCGCTCAGGTGGAACTCGCTGAGCAATACGGCCTTCCCCTTGTGGTACACTCCCGGAATGCAGAGGAGGACGTCTTCCGGATTCTCGCAAAAAAAGCCAGAAACGTCCCTGTAGTGTGGCACTGCTTCTCAGGAGATTCGGAATTCCTCAGGCGTGTCCTCTCCCGGGGATGGTACGTATCTTTTGGCGGTGTGGTGACCTATCCGAAGGCATTTCGTCTCCGGGAGGTGGCACGGATGGTTCCTCCTGAGCGTCTTTTCCTCGAGACCGATGCGCCTTATCTTGCGCCTCAACCAAAACGGGGCGCAAGAAACGAGCCGGCATTCCTCATTGAGACGGCCAGCTTTTTCGCCGCTCTTTTGGGGAAAAGCCCCGAGGACCTGAAGGCGCGTCTTTGGGAGAACTTCCTTCAGGTTTTCCTCAAAAATTCCCACCTGTAACTCCCTCTTTTTGGCATATTTCTTTATCACCCTCCTTGCGGGAGGTGATAGGGTGATCCGGGGAATTTACACTGCCCTTTCAGGGCTCAATCTCCACGAGATCAAGCAGGCTATCCTTGCCAACAACATTGCCAATATCGACACCCCGGGCTTTAAAAAGGACATCTTCTCCATTGAGGGAGGGGGAATGGCGGAACTTTTCCGCTTTGTCCCTGGGGAGTATCCAGCCTTCGTGGGCGAACTTCCCCTTGTCGTGCAGCCCCAGGTGGAGTTCACCACCGATTTTTCCCAGGGCAGGTTGGAGATGACGGGGAATCCTCTGGATCTCGCCATCGAGGGTGAGGGGTTTTTCGTGGTGATGACCGGGGAAGGCGAAGCATACACCCGGGCCGGGAATTTCCTGCGGAGTGCCGATGGGAGGCTGGTGACTCCGGGGGGGTATCCCGTCCAGGGAGAGGGGGGCGATCTCGTACTTCCTCCGCAAGGAGAAGTGGTGGTGGATGGAGAGGGCAATGTCCGGGTGGGGGAAGAGGTGGTAGGGAAACTCCGGATTGTGCGGTTCGCTGATCCTGGCCTTCTGGAGAAACAGGGTGAGAACCTCTTCCGGGCGCCAGGAGGGGTGGTGCCCGAGGTGGCTCAGCGGTACACCGTCCGGCAGGGGTTTCTGGAGCGGTCCAACGTGGAGATTGTGGAAGCCATGGTGCGGATGATTGAGGCTCTCAGAGAGTACGAGCTCACCCAGCGGGCCGTGATGGCTCAGGATGAAACGCTGGAGAAAGCGGTGAATGACATCCCTCGTCTGGGATAGGAGGAGGAGAGCGGTGATTCGAGCGCTATGGACGGCGGCTACGGGGATGCAGGCTAAGCAACTCGACCTTGACGTGATTGCCAACAACCTCGCCAATGTCAACACCACGGGGTTCAAGAAGAGCCGGGTGGACTTCCAGGACCTCATGTACCAGGTTATCCGCTTCAAGGGGACTCCCACTTCTCCCGAGACCCAGGTTCCCTCAGGGATTGAGGTGGGTCTTGGAGTGCGACCGGCGGCCATTCAGAAGATTTTCTCCCAGGGTGATATCTACGAGACGGGGAATCCGCTGGATCTCGTGATCGAGGGGGATGGGTTCTTCCAGGTCCTTCTCCCCGACGGAACGGTGGCCTACACGAGAGACGGGTCTTTCAAGCTCGATGCTCAGGGAAGGATGGTCACAAACGATGGATTCCCTCTTGAGCCTCCTATCACCATTCCTCAGGAGGCTGAGTCCATCACCATTGCTCAGGACGGGACGGTCACGGTGAAGATGCCCGGGGAGACGGAACCTCAGGAAGTCGGAGTGATTGAGCTAGTTCGTTTCGTGAACCCCGCAGGACTCCTGAGTATTGGAAGGAACCTCTACGTGGCTACAGCAGCTTCAGGTGATCCTCAGGTGGGGACCCCGGGGTTTGGGGGTTTCGGGACGCTGGCTCAGGGGTTTCTCGAGACCTCCAATGTCCAGATTGTGGAGGAAATGGTCCGGATGATTTCTGCCCAGAGGGCTTACGAAATTAACGCCAAAGCGGTCACCACCGCTGATGAGATGATGAGCATCACCAACAATATGAAGAGGTGAGGCCGCTTGCGGCGATGGGCAGGGGCCTTTGCGCTTTTTGGTCTTCTGAGCGCGGTGTCTTCGGCCTTTGCGCTCACCCTTGAGGTGCGCCTCAGGGAGGAGGTTGTGGTCTTTCAGGAGGTTCTAACGCTGGGAGACGTGGCCGAGGTTTCCTACCCCGACCCCCAGTGGGAGAAAGTCCTGCGGGGCTTGAGCCTTGGAGTTTTACCCCCTCAGGGGGAACGGGTGGTTTCGCCCCAGGAAATCTACGCCCGGGTGGTGGGGCAGAGGGTCCCGGGTCTTGACTACATTTACTTCTCTGGGGCCAGCGTCTCCCGGGTGCGGCGAGGAGGAACGCCGGTGGCCCGGGAAACTCTGGAGGAAGAGATTCACAGGGCTTTGAAGGAGCGTTTCCCTGGGGCTGAGCGGATTGAGGTGACCCTCCTTGAGGAGTCCGGGATAGTCCTCCCTACTCCGGAGTTTGCGGTGGTGCTCCCAAGGACCCTGAAACCCTGGGGAGTGCAGGGAGCAGATATCGTTGCAAGCGATGGGACGCAGAGAAAAACGGTGCGGTTTGCTCTTTCAGTCTACCGTCCTGTGGTTCGGGCCAGGAAAGACCTAACCGTTCACGAGACCATCGACCCGGAGGACGTCACCGTGAGCGTTGAGCCAGTGTCTTTTGCAACCGAAAAGGCCTGCACCGCCCTTGAAGAGGTTCTGGGGAAACCGGTGCGAAAGACCATCAGAGCGGGGGATCCTGTTGTGCCCACCGCTTTGGGGAAGGACGTCCTTATTAAGCGAGGAGACCTCGTGACGATGGTGGCAGAATACGGGGGCATTGTGGTGACGACCACGGGGAAGGCCAGGGGGGAAGGGACCTTAGGAGATCGCATTGTTGTTGAGAATACCTCCTCCCGGAAGAGGGTGGAGGGCATCATTGTTGATGAGCGGACTGTGCGGGTGGTGGTCCAGTGAGGTGGCTTTTTGGTTTCTTTGTCGGTTTTTGCCTGCTTTTGGGAGGTGTGGTCTTCGGAGAATCCCTCTGGCGAGATGATGGGTGGTTCTCAGAGCCTTACGTGGCGGAACGGGCCAGAGACGTCGGAGATGTGGTCACGGTGATCCTTGAAGAACAGACCAAGGGAACGGCCACAGCTTCATCCCAGGGGAGTAACGAAACACAGGTTGGGCTTCAAGCAGGCCAGGGAATCTTTGATTTTCTTCCCCCGGCGCAGCTCAACCACCAGAGTTCTCAAACGGGGAAGCGTTCGTACAGCCGGGGTGTCACCTTAAGTGGTGTCATCGCCTGCCGGGTTGTGGAGGTTCTCGAGAATGGTCACCTTCGCATCGCGGGCAAGAAAGAGATTTTCCTCAACAGGGAGCGGGAAACCCTGAGTATTGAGGGAACCATCGACCCCCGTTTGCTCTCGCCACAGAACACCATTTCTTCCACCCAGGTAATGGACGTGGTGATTCGTCTTGAAGGGACGCTCAAGCCCAAAAAGCGGGGTGGGCTTCTTGGGGTGCTCCAGGGACTTTTCGGTTCCATTCTTGACGTGCTCTTTTAGAGGGGAGAAGATGAGGCGGCTTTTGAGCGTTCTCATCAGCGTCTTCTGCGTGCTTCTGGCGTTGCCCCTCTGGGCAGAGGTGGTACGGATTAAGGATATCACCGACATCGAGGGCGTGCGGGGGAATCAACTCGTGGGGTACGGGCTGGTTGTGGGGCTCTCGGGCACCGGAGACAGCCAGAGCACCCTCTTCACCAACCAGGCCCTGGCGAACGTCCTGGCAAAGTTTGGTATCCCTGTGGACTCGCAGCTTGTGCGTTCCCGGAACGTCGCTTCGGTTCTTGTGACCGCAGAGCTCCCTCCCTTTGTTCGGAATGGGGAGCGCATCGACTGCATCGTTTCTTCGCTGGGGGACGCCAAAAGCCTCCAGGGAGGAGTGTTACTCCTCACCCCGCTCAAAGGGGTGGACGGAAAGGTGTACGCGGTAGCCCAGGGGCCGGTTTCCATCGGGGGGTTCAACGTTGGTGGAGGAGGGGGAAACCAGGTACAGAGGAACCACCCTACGGTGGGCCGGATTCCCGGTGGAGCCATTGTGGAGCGGGCAGTGGAGACGAATTTCTTCAACGCTGCCCGGGGAACCCTCACGCTCCTTCTCCGAAACCCCGATTTTGTCACCGCCTCCCGTATCGCTCAGGCCATCAATGTGGAGCTTGGTGGTGACGCTGCCCGGGTTCTTGATGCCAACCGGGTGGAGGTGCGCATCCCCGAGCACTACCGGGACCGGGTGTCCCAGCTTGTGGCGCTTTTGGGGGAGATTCCGGTGACGCCTGATGCTCCGGCCCGGGTGGTGGTGAACGAGCGCACCGGGACCATCGTCATCGGGGGGAACGTGAGGATTCTCCCCGTGGCTTTAGCCCATGGGAACCTTACCGTAACCATCAGGACCCAGTACGAGGTGTCCCAGCCCCCACCGTTCTCGCCGGGGGAAACCGTGGTGGTGCCAGAGACACAGGTTCAGGTGGAGGAGCAGGAAGCCCGTCTTTTCCGGGTGGAGTCAGGCAACACCATTGATGACCTCGTGCGGGTGCTCAACGCTTTGGGGGTGAGTCCAAGGGATCTCATCGCCATTCTCCAGGCCCTGAAAGAGGCAGGGGCGCTGCAGGGGGAACTCGTGATTCAGTGAGGGATAGGGTATGCGCGTTGAGGGGAAGTGCTCAGGACATTTGACAGGAGAGGAAAAATCGTTGAAAATGATGCAAAAGGCCTGCAGTGATTTCGAGGCCTTTTTCCTGGGGTTTGTGTTCAGGCGGGCGTTTGTGCCGGTGTTTTCTTCTTCGCTTTCAAGTCGGGAGGAGCTGTGGTTTCGGGAACTCTGGGTCGAGGAGGTGGCCAGAAGAGCGAGCGCCCAGGGAGGGGTGGGCCTGGGGAAGTTCCTTTTTGAGCGTCTCGTGAAAGAAGGGAAGTTCCGTGACCCTGGCAAAGTGTAAGCGGTGTGGGGCGATTTTCCAGAAGGTCATCGAGCGGGACCTCTGTCCGGCGTGTCTGGCCAAAGAAGAAGAGGAGTTCCAGAAGGTGAAGGAGTTCTTTCGCCGGCATCCCAAGGCGCGGCTTGAGGAGGTCAGCGAGGCCACTGGTGTGGAGAAGAAGGTGATTCTGGAGTTCGTGAAGGAGGGACGGCTGCAGGTTGCGTCTGAGGTGCAGCCTGTCCTTGAACTTTTCTGCGAGCGATGCGGCAGGCCAATTCTTGCGGGACGTCTCTGTGAGGAGTGTCGCCGGAAAGTCGCTCAGCTCATCCAGAGCGGTGAGAAGAAAAAACCCTCAGGGCCTGATTTCTACTTTAAAGATGCGCTGAAGAAAAAGAAGGAACAGGGCTAAAGAAAACTCAAAAGGCGTCGATATATAGGGGCAGAAGGGGAAGAAAAGAGGGGATGGAGCGTGAAGATTTCTGGGAATCAGGTGGAAAGCCTTCTCCAGGTGTACGTCGAGAGAGCCAGAGGACAGAAGCGAGGAGAGGTGCTCCGGGTATCTCCTCAGGGCGATTCCCTCGCTCTCTCTCTTGAGGCCCAGAGGATGAGCGTCCTGAAGGAACGCCTGCGGGAGATTCCTCCTGTCCGACAGGAGCTCGTGGCGGCTTTCCGGGAGCGCCTTGAGAAAGGTCAGTACCACCCAGGTGGTGTAGAGATTGCCCGGAAGATGCTCTACCGCGAAGCGGTGGATTTCATCGTGAGCGAGGGTGAACGTGTTGACCACTCAGCGTGAGTACTTCCTGCATCTTCTTGAGGGATTCAAGAGGGAACTTGGGCTCCAAGAGAGACTTCTTGAGATTGCCCGGAAGAAGCAGGCACTCCTCCTCAAAAACGACATTGAGGCCCTTGTGCCTCTTCTTGAGGAAGAAGGGGAACTGGTCTTCCAGACCTGTGCAGTGGAGAGGCGGTTAGGCAACATCTGGGAGGAGATGAAACGGCAGTTTTTCCCAGAAGAGCAGGAGATGAGCCTCTCGAGGGTTTTTGAGCTTGCCGATGCGGATCTCAAGGAGGAGTTCCACACCCTTCAGGGGGAACTCTCCCGGGTGGTTCGGGAACTCCAGGAGCTCAACCGGCAGAATGCCCTGCTCATCGAGGATGTTCTGAACTACATCGATGTGGTGTTCTCTTTACTCCTCCGGGAGGCGGAGCGGCAGGAAGAAAAAAACAGCCCCTATTACGGACCCCCACGGGGTGAGAGGTTCAGGAGTAGCGTCCGTGGGATTCTCATCGACGGCGTTGTGTAGGGGGGAAGGGTATGCGCACTATCTTCCTTGGACTGGAAATTGCCCGAAAGGCGCTGCAGGCACACCAGGCAGCGATGAACGTCACAAGCCACAATATTGCCAACGCCAATACCCCAGGGTACACCCGCCAGGTTCCTCACCTTTTGCAGGAGACTGTTCCTTTGAGTGGTCTTTTCGTTCCACCTCACCTCAAGAACATAGGTCTTGGGACCGACGTGGACGAAATCCGGAGAATGCGGGACAAATTCCTGGACCTGCAGATTCGCCAGGAATCCCGTACCGGAGCGTACTGGAACACGATAGACAAGGGGCTGGAACAGGTTGAGGTGATTTTCGGGGAACCGGGTGAGAGTGGTCTTTCCCAGATTTTTGACCGTTTCTGGAACACCTGGCAGGAACTGGCGAAATCTCCCGAGTCTCAGGCTTCCCGGGTCCTTGTGGCTGAGACCGGGAGTCTTCTTGCCCAGGCGCTGAATCACACCTACATGCAGCTTGAGGCCCAGAGGAGCGAACTCAACGAAGAGGTAGCCATAAAGGTCCAGGAGGTGAACAACTACATCCAGCAGATTTACGACCTCAACCAGCAGATTGTCCGGGTGGCCCCAGCAGGAGGCAACATCAACGACTACAAAGACCAGCTTGATGTTCTCGTTGAGAATCTCTCGAAGGTCCTCAGCGTCCAGGTCAAAGAGAACCAGAACGGGACCTACACCATCGTGCTCCAGGGGAGGATTCTTGTGAACGACCGGGAGCGGAGTTTCCTCAATCTCTCCCCGAACGCCTCGGGAATGTACGAGGTCTTTCTGGAGAACGGCCCTCGGGTGGACTTTACGTACCAGAACGGAGAGCTTAAGGCAATTCTCGACCTTCGGGATGTCATTGTCCCGAAGTACCAGGAGGCCTTGGATACCCTGGCCATGGGTCTCCGGGATGCAGTGAACACGGTACACCGGATGGGCTTTACCCTTGAGGAACCACCTCAAAGAGGCGGGGACTTCTTCATCGGAGACGGGGCGAAAGACCTTGCAGTGAACCCAGAGATCCCTGAAAACCCGGAAAAGATCGCAGCCTCCCTGAGTGGTGCTCCGGGAGACGGAGGAAACGCCCTGGCCATTGCCCAGCTGAGAGGTAGACCTGTGGTCAGCGGGTCCACCCCGGACGACTTCTACCGGGGGATTGTTTCCCGTCTGGGAGTGGAACGGGAGGAAGCCCAGCGCATCGCCAAGAATCAGGAGCTTCTTGTGCAGCAGCTTGAAAACCGCCGGGAGTCGATTTCGGGGGTGTCTCTTGATGAGGAGATGACCAACCTCATCCGGTACCAGTATGCGTACCAGGCGGCTTCCCTTCTTGTGCGTACCATCGATGAAATGCTCGACACCTTAGTGAACAGGATCAGGTAGAGGTGAGAGGATGCGGGTTACCCACCGGATGATCACCGACCAGGTCATGGCGAATCTGTACAATATTACAGAGAGGCTCCTCCGGGTGCAGGATATGCTCTCTTCAGGCAAAACCCTCCGCCGTCCCTCGGATGACCCGGTGAAGCTCAACCACGTGCTCCTTCTGCGCACATCTATCCGGAAGCTCGAGCAGTACACTGCAAACGTTGAGGACGGACTGAGCTGGCTCAACCTCACCGACACAAGTCTCAACCAGGCCACCAGCGTCCTCCAGAAGGTACGGACGCTGGCCGTTCAGGGGGCGAACGGAACACTCACTCCTGAAGACCGCGCCATGATCGCCACCGAGGTGGAGAAGTACCTTGAGGAGCTCGTGGGAATCGGCAATACCGCCTATGCTGGCAGGTACGTATTTTCCGGAACCGAAACCCTTACCACGCCCTTTGTTCTTGCCGGTGGCCGCCTTACGTATCAGGGGAACGGAGCATCCATCCAGAGGGAAATCAGCGAGGGGGTGGTGGTGGCGATTGGGGTACCCGGGGATGGCCTCTTCTTCCGGGGGTTTGAGGTCCAGAGTAACGAAGGCATAACGCTGACAGTGGGGGAACGCTTTGCCATAAACGGTGTGGAAATCGAAATCGATGGCACCATGACGACCCTTGAGGACCTTGTCCGCCGCATCAACGAGGATCCGGCCCTCAAAGAAGAGGTGTACGCCTTCACCGATGGCAAGCGGCTTTTCCTGCGTTCCCGGACGGAAACCCCCATCGACCTTGTGGATGTCTCGGGTACGTTCCTTCAGGACTCGGGGATGCTTGATCCGGCGAACTCTCGGGAGGCCTGGGGGATTCTCAAGGTGGTCCGGGACCTTGCGGAGCATCTTCGAGAGAACCGGGTAGACCTTGTTTCTGGGGAGGACCTGGAGAAACTGGACCAGGCTCTGGATCTCCTCTTGAAGGTCCGGGCGGAAGTCGGTGCCCGCACGCTTCGCCTGGAGAACGCCCTGGGTCGTTTCGAGGACTTCACCACGAATTTCAAAAAGCTCCTTTCCCTTGACGAGGACATCGACGTTGCCGAGGTTGTGGTGCAGCTTCAGGAGCATCAGAATGTGTACCAGATGGCTCTGGCAGCTGCGGCAAGACTCATGCAACCGACGCTCCTCGACTTTTTGCGGTGAGGGAAGCGCCTTGAAGGTGACCACGAGGTATTTCGGCGATGTTGAGGTTGAGGAGAGCAAAATCCTCCTTTTCCCCTGGGGTATTCCCGGGTTTGAGCACCTCCACCGCTTTCTCCTCCTTGAGGATCGGGGATTTTTCTGGTTGCAGAGCGTGGACGACCCGGACATCGTCTTTGCCGTGTGTGACCCCTTTGTGTGTTTCCCGGGGTACGAGGTAGAAATTCCCTCTCCCGAGTGCGAAGCTCTGGGAATCACGAAAAGCGACGAGGTCATCGTTCTCGCCATCATGAGTGTCCGTTCTCCTCAGGAAATAGGTGTTAACCTTCTGGCCCCACTTGTGATAAACTGTACCTTGAAGATGGGGAAGCAAATCATCCTTGAGGATGAACGGTACACCCTGTATCACCCCCTCGTCCTCAAGGGGCAGGGAGCGGAAGTCAATGCTGGTCATCACCCGGAGGGTCAATGAGAGCATTCGCATCGGCGATACCATTGAGGTCAGGGTAGTCGCCATTGAACGGGGGAAGGTTCGTCTTGGGGTCCTTGCCCCAAAGGACGTCCCTATCTACCGGGAAGAACTCTACCGGTCTCTCGTGCAGAAGAACCGGGACGCTCTCTTCGCCTCCGAAGAGATGGTGCACACCCTCAAAGAGATTTTCCTCCCCCAGAATGCCCCGCGAACCTGAAGGAGGCTACTTTCATGCGCATTCAGAGAGTTTTCGGGCTTTTTGTCGTGCTCTTTGTGGTGGTATGTGTTCTTCCTGAAGCCGGAGCTCAGGAAGCACCGGCTTTTCGCCTTCCTGGTTTAGACGGAAAAGAATATGCCCTCGCCGACTTTCGGGGCCAGCCGGTCGTTCTGTCTTTTTTCACCACCTGGTGTCCGTACTGTGAGAGGGAACTGCCGCTTCTTGACAAGCTCTACCGCGAGTACCGGGAAAAGGCGTCCCTGCTTGTTCTTGGTATCGACCTGCAGGAGCCAGGGGAGAAGGTCAGACGTTTCGTGGAAGGTCTGGGTCTTTCCTTCCCCATCCTTCTTGATGAGCGAGGAGAGACTGCCTTTTCGTACCGGATTTTTGGGCTTCCCACGCTCTTTTTCATCGATCCCCAGGGGAAGATTGCCGATGTGATTCTTGGGGGAAGCGATGAGGCCACCATCCGGAGGAAGCTCGACCGTATCCTGTGGTTCCGGGGTCTTCTGCTTCCTGAGGTTCGAAACCTCCTCGAAGTTCTCGACGGGGTGGTGCTTCTAGATCTCCGGGGGCATGGCACGAACCCCTTCCCTGAGAAGCCAGGTCTCCGTTATGAGGTCGCAAGAAGCGGGGATGACCTTTCCCACCTTGACCCCCAGGGCGTTTACGTTATTCTTGCAGCAACCAGCACCGAAGGGAAAGCCTTTGCCGCCTCCCTGGCGGCCAGAGGTTTCCGGCACGTGTACTACCTCCTGGTCGATGGTGCCAAAGAGTGACTCCAGGGGGGTACTGCTCTTTCTGGGTTCCCTTGCCCTTTTGGGGTTGCTTGTTGGGTACTTTTTTGTCATCCCCCACCCGGTGACCCTTCAGGAACCCCCCGTAGAGGAAAAGCGGACGACCATCTTCCTTGAGGAGGCCGAGGTGACGAAAGTCGGCGCAAGAGGCAGGGAGTGGACCCTCAGGGCCCCGCACATTGAGAAGCAGGGCGACACAGTGGTGCTGTCCTCGATTGTCGGAACGTTTTTTCGTGAAGGCACGCCGCTTTATGAAGTGCGGGCTCTGAGGGGGCGTGTTCTCCTTGGGACGCAGAGTGTGTTCCTCGAGGGTGTGGAGCTTCGCCATGTGACGACTGGGGAGCAGTTTTTCGGGCAAGCATTGAGCTGGCAGGGAGAGCGGGAAGAGTTCACGGTGGCGGGGGTGCGCTTTGTTGGTCGGGGAGTGAGGGCAGAGTGCAACGAGCTGGTTTATAATGTAGCGGAGAAGAAGGCGTACCTGCGGGGGAATGTTGTGGTGCGGCTGGAGATGGGAAAACCATGAAACGATGGCTTCTGGTTCTTGGATGTTTTGTCCTGGTCGTATTCGTTCTGGTTTGCGCGCTTTGGGGAGAAGAGGAAAATGTGCTCCTTGTGCGGACTCAGGAAGCAGAATACGACGAAAGAACAGGGAAAATCGTGGCCCACGAGGCCACCCTGCGCTGGAGGAATCTTGAGATTTTCTGCCCCACCCTCGAGGTGGACGTCAAGGCCCAGGAGGTCCGCTCAAGCGGTGATATCACTGCTCTCCTTGACGGTCTCACGGTTCACATAGGTTCCCTCTTGTATTCCCGAGAGGCCAACGTCCTCCACGTCCTGAACCTTTCGGGGACCGGGAAGGACATGAGCTTTGGAGCCCGGGAGGGACTTTTCGATTTCCCTCAGGGTGTGGCGGTGTTCACCGGGAATCCTGTACTCACTTTCCAGGGTTTTCAGGTGACTTTTTCCCGAGCAGAGTACCATTTCGCTGAGAAGATCTGGCAGGGGCAGGAGGCAGTAATCCGGCGGGAGGGATGGTGGGGGAGCGCGAAGCAGGCGCGATACACCGAGGGGACCAGTTTCCTGATCCTTGAAGGAAGAGCAGAGCTTGAGCGGGAGGGCAACCGCCTTCGAGGGGAACGCATCACGGTCAACCTCGATACCCTTCAGGTGAAGGTGGAGGGCAACGTGGAGATTTTCCTTGTCCCTCCCAAGGAAGGGATGCAATGAAGCGAAACTGGAGTGTCCTCTCCGGTCGGCGCCTGACGAAAGAGTACAGCAGGAAGCGGGTGGTGAACGAAGTCGACATTACGGTTCACCGGGGGGAAATCGTGGGACTCCTTGGCCCCAATGGCGCGGGGAAAACCACCACCTTCTATATGCTTGTCGGCCTTATCCGGCCCACAGGAGGACAGGTGTTCCTTGACGACCTTGAGCTCAACCACTTCCCCATGTATCTCCGGTCCCGTATGGGTATTGGGTACCTCCCGCAGGAACCCTCAGTCTTTCGCCGGCTCACGGTTCAGGAAAATCTTGATCTTGTCCTGGAAATGCAGGGGCTTTCCCGAAAAGAAGTGGTACAGCGGAGGAATGAGCTCCTTGAGGAGTTTGGCATTGCGCATCTTGCGAAATCGGTGGCCAACCTCCTCTCAGGCGGCGAGCGAAGACGTTTGGAAATTGCCAGAGCTCTGGCTACTTCCCCTTCCTTCATCCTCCTTGACGAGCCCTTCACAGGCATCGACCCCATAGCCGTGGAGGACATTCAGAACATTGTGCGGGGGCTGGCTGGAAGAGGCATTGGTGTTCTCATTACTGACCATGCCGTTCGGGAAACGCTGGCCATTACCGATCGGGCCTACATCATCTTTGAAGGGAAGATTCTGGTTTCGGGAACGCCGAAAGAAATCATTGAATCGGAATTGAGCCGCCGGTACTATCTTGGAGAACGGTTCAACCTCTGAATATGCAAGTGCTTGACCGGTATGTACTCAAGCAGGTCAGTGGGTCGTTTCTCTTTGGGGTTTGCCTCTTTGTGGCCATCCTGAGCGCAGGAGATCTCCTCTTTCGCCTGGCCCGGATGTGGCTTCGAGAAGGCCTTCCAGGGGAGAAGGTTGTGGCCATTTTCTTCCTGAGCCTCCCGCAACTCCTCGTTTACGTCCTCCCCATGGCGCTGCTTCTGGGGGTGCTTCTTGTCACCGGAAGGATGGCTGCAGACAGTGAAATCATTGCCCTTCGGTCCTGCGGGGTGAGCCTTGCCCGGTTCTTCGCTCCCTTTTTCCTCTTTGCCCTGTGGGTGTGCGTGGGGACTATCCTTCTTCAGGAGGTCGCGCTTCCCCTTTCGGCGCTGAAATTGAAGGAAATCTGGTCCGGGAGGGGTTTCTTTTGGCCGGTGGAAGAACGAACGTTTTTCCGGGACGTCAGTGAGGAGGGGGTGGAACGCATCTTCTACGTCCGGGAGATAGACTCCCACCATGAGATCCTCCGGGGGGTCGTGGTCCAGGAGTACCAGAAGGAGAAACTCCGGCGCATCATCAATGCGGCCCGGGCCCGGGTGGCTGACGGTCAGTGGGTTTTTGAAGATGGGGTATACTACGAGGTGAACGACCGCGGTGAGGTCGAGCGGGTCGTTCGTTTCGCCCGGGAAAGGGCAAAGACACAGGAAACCATTTCAGGCATCCTCAAGACCAGGAAAAGCCCCCAGGAGATGAGCTTTGCAGAACTCCGGGCCTACATCGCTCAGGAGAGAGCCCGCGGTCAGGCCACAGGACACCTTGAGGTTCTCCTCTGGCACAAGACCGCTATCCCCTTTGCGGCTCTGGTCTTTGCTCTTCTTGGTGTGGCGCTTGGGGTTGCCTCGCCCCGCTCAGGGAGGGCCCTGGGCATCGGGTTGAGTGTTCTCATCGTTTTCGGGTACTACGTCCTCTTCTCCATCATGAGTACCCTCGCCGAGGGGGGAGTACTCCCTCCTCCCCTTGGCACGTGGATACCGAATATCCTCGGAGGTCTCGGGGGGAGTATGCTCCTCTTGAGGCAGGATTCTGCGCAGTGAGGTGGGACAATGGGCACAGGTGGTTTCCTGCTCGTTCTGGTGCTTCTCCTTCTAAGCGGTGTCATTGCCTACGTGGGGGATTTCCTCGGCCGTCGTATTGGCAAACGGAAACTCTCGGTCCTCGCCCTCCGTCCCCGCTACACGGCGATTCTTGTGAGCGTCCTCACGGGGATTCTCATCTCCACGGTGACGCTCGCCATTCTGAGCCTGGCTTCAAAAGACGTGCGTACGGCGCTTTTTGGGATGGAGGAGCTGAAAGCGCAGCTTGAGTCGCTGAACCGGGAAATTCTGGAGCGGAATGTCCAGCTTGAGCACATGCAGAAGACCGTCAAGATGTACGAGGAACAGGTCACGGCGCTCTCGGAAAAAGAAAAAGAGCTTTCGATTTCCAAAGCCAGTCTCGAAGAACAGGTGAAGTCGCTTTCCCAGAGTGTTGCTGAACTTGAGGAACAGCGGAAGACCCTCCAGGATGAAATCCAGTCTTTGCAGATGGAACTTACCCGTCTTCGGGCCAATCTCCTGGCGGTGCGGCAAGGAGAGATTGTCTTCCGGGATGAAGAGGAAATCCTGCGAGTGGTGGCCCAGCCGGGGATGACCCGGAAAGAAGCGGAGAACTTCCTCCTTGCCCTCATTCAGCGGGCAACGGTTGTTGCCCAGGCGCGGGGAGCGGGGCAGGACCGGGAAGGGAGGGGGGTGGTGTTCGTCCAGGAAATGAACTTCCGGGAAGCGGTGCAGAGGCTCTCTGGAGCAACGAAGGAGTACGTGGTGCGTCTTGTGGCCGCCCTCAATACCCTCCGGGGAGAACCGGTCGTTGCCCGCTTTGTGATTGATGAGAACCGGAAAATCTTTGCCCAGGGTGAGGTCATCCTGAGGAAGAGAATAGCACTGGAGCGGGGGAAAACCAGTCCTGACCTTGTGCTTGCAGAAATGCTCCGGGACCTCAACGTCCTGGGGGTGGAGCGGGGGGTTCTCCCCCAAGAAGGGAAGGTCGGGGTGATTTCGGCGATGAACCTGAGCGAGATACGCCAGGAGCTCGAGAAGCGGGAAGGAACGGTGGTCCTTGAGGCGGTGGCTGAGGGAGACATCTTTGTGGCTGGCCCCATGAGGGTTTTCCTGAGGCTAAAGGAGGAGATTCCAGAGGGGAAGACTTCCCAAAGCAATGAGCGTCGTTGCGCAGATGATGCTTGAGGAGAGTTCGGTATCAAGTTCATACACCGAGGCGAAAACATAGGAACTCACCAGAGTCGGTGTGGCCGACTGGAGCACAAGGACCTTCGCGTAAAGCGGAGGAAGGGGGAAGAGCTTCACAAGCCCTAAAGCCACAAGGGGAAGGACAAGAAGCTTGAGGAGGGCCGAGACGCCGAGGAGTGGCGCGTCTTTGGAGAGGCTTGCAGGAGAAAGGGAAAGGCCAATGGCCACCATAGTGAGAGGAACGGTGGCATCGGCCAGGCGGTTGATGACACCAAGGAGAAAGGGTGGCAGGGGAAGGCCGTTGAGGAGGAGTGCCAGGAGGAAGGCGTTGAAGGGAGGGAGCTTCAGGAATTCTGTGACGTTTTTCCCCGAAAATTTCCCCGTTTTCCCAAAAACACAAAACGTTACCCCCAGGGTGTAGACTGAGAGGAAATTCCCGAGCTGGTCGTAGAAGATGGCTGCCGGTAACCCCTCTTCCCCAAGGAGGGCGAGGATGAACGGGTACCCCAGGAATGCGGTGTTGCCGAAAGCCGCACCCATGGCAAAACTCACCGCCCGCTTGGGGGGAAGGCGGAAGTACTTCGACCCTATGAGGAAGGCCAGAAGAAAAAGAGCACTGATGGCTGTGTAGGCCAGGGGTGGGATGCTCCACAGCCTCCGATCTAAGGCGGCTCCCTGGAGGGAACGGAAGACAAGACATGGGAAGGTCACGTAGAGGACGAAGCGATTGAGTAAAGGAGCAGTCTCTTTCGGGAAAACCCGGAGAATCCGCAGGAGAAACCCAAGGCCGATGAGGGCGAACATCAACCCAAGGACCTGGCCCATTGTGCTCTACCTTGTGGCTACGGGATTCTGGAGGATGCCGATACCCTCAACCTCCACTTCCACAATGTCCCCGGGGGCAAGTGGTCCAACGCCCTTTGGGGTTCCCGTGGCGATGACGTCCCCGGGAAGAAGGGTCATGATTTCCGAAATGAACACGATGAGCTCCTCCACCGGGAAAAGAAGCGTCCGGGTATTGCCCTCTTGCTTCAGGGTGCCATTCACAAAACACCGTACTGTGCAGTTTCCCGGGTCGAGCTCGTCTTCAATCCAGGGGCCAAGGGGGGCGAAGGTGTCAAAAGACTTTGAACGTGTCCATTGCCCGTCTTTGGTCTGGAGATCCCGGGCTGTGACGTCGTTGAAGCAGGTGTAGCCGAGGATATAGTCCCGGACCTCACTTTTTTTCAGGCGGAAGGCCCGTCGTTTCATCACCACCGCAAGTTCTGCCTCATAGTCCACCCGGCTGGAACAGGGAGGAAGGAGAATCGGTTCTTTTGGCCCGATGACCGCCGTCTGGGGCTTCAGGAAAAGGATGGGGTTTTCAGGAACGCTCTGGCCAAGCTCAGCGATGTGGTCTTTGTAGTTGAGGCCCACGGCCACGATTTTGCTCGGTCGCACAGGGGGAAGGATCCAGAGATCCCTGAGGAAGAAGCGTGCTCCCCGTTCTGTTACCTTTCCAAAGGGAGAGGTGATTTCCTCGACCACGTCTCCCTCAAGGAGCTTTCCCCAGGAGGGCGTGCGTCGCTCAGGATGCAGAAAGCGAAGGATTTTCACGGCTCATCCGCTCCTTCAGATAGAGTTGTTCCTTAAAATGCGCAAGGAAGGGAATCTTCACGGTACAGATTTTCCGCAAAAACTGCACAACCTGTGGCAGGGCATGCCATCCCCGGTACACCTCAAGGTACGCCGAGATGAGCAGTCGACGAAGCTCCCCGGGCTTTAAGGTATCGAGCCTCACCACAGGGTGGGCACCGTCAAAGAGCGACCAGCTGAAGTGGAGAATGCGGTTTTCCCTCTGGAGCTCCTCAAAAAGCGCTGTTCCGGGGAAAGGCGTGAGGAGGGAGAACTGCACAATGTCTGGGCGGATTTTCCGGGCGAATTCAACGGTTTTCCGGATGGTAGCCTTCGTTTCCCGGAGGCTTCCGAGGATGAACGACCCCCAGCTTCTTACTCCGTACTTGCGGAGGATTTCCAGGGCTTTCCTGGCTACCTCCTGGGTGAGCTGCTTCCCGTAGTCTTCGAGAATGGCCCGCTCAGCACTCTCAAGGCCAAGGTACACCATGCGGAGCCCGGCTTTGGCCATCTTTTTCACCAGGGACTCATTGCGGACGATGGTATCCGCCCGGGAGAAGCACCACCACCAGAGCTTCAAACGTCGCCGCTCAATCTCTTCGCAAAGGCGCTCCACCCGTTCAGGCTGCAGGGTGAAGTTGTCGTCCACAAAGGCCACGGCCCGGAATCCCCAGTCGAAGTAGAGGATTTCAAGCTCCCGGAGGATGTTCTCTGGGGAACGGGCCCGCCATTTCCTCCCCGAGAAGTGGGAGGAAGCGCAGAACTTGCAGGCAAAGGGACATCCACGACTTGTCAGGACGTTCACCAGGGGTTCTCCCTCAAGCTGGGTCATCCAGTATTTGGAGAGTTGTAAAAGATCCCGGGCCGGGAAGGGCAAAGCATCGAGATCCTGAGGTGGCAAAGAAGCGGGCGTGCGGAAGATTGTTCCCTCCCGCAGGAAGGAAACTCCCGGGACGTTCTCCGGGGGTATTCCCCGCTCCAGGGCTTCAAGGAGTTTCACAAAGATTTCCTCTCCCTCCCCCCGCACAACATAGTCCACCACGCCACTTCTTAAGGCCTCTTCATCCCTGAAGGTGACATGGTACCCACCCATGACCACCAACCGACCTTCGTCTTTGGCTTTCCGGGCTATCCGGAGGGCTTCGGGAAAGGTGCTCGTGGTCGCCGTGATGCCCACAAGGTCACACCGCTTGAGTTCTTCCTCAAAGCGCTTTGCATCCTCAACCTGGAGGTCCACAATGGCGACCTCGTGGTGGGTACGGCATGACGCCGCAAGGTACGCCAGACCAAGGGGTGGGAGTTTCAGGCCGATGAGGTCGTAGATTCCTGGAGATGGGGGCTGGACGAGGAGCACCCTCGTCCTCTTTTCAGCTCCTCCATCTTCTCGATGATGGCCTCGCCCACTTCAAAGGTTTTCGCCGCTTCCGGGTCGCTGGGATCGGGCTTCAGGTCATAGGTGACCTTTTTCCCCTCCCGGATGACGGCGGCTACAGCACGCTCAAGGAGGTCTGCTCTTTCTTCCTCTCCGAGATGGCGGAGCATCATGACTCCTGAGAGGATAGTGGCGATGGGATTCACCTTGTGGAGCCCTTTGTACTTCGGTGCACTCCCGTGGGTCGGTTCAAAAACCGCATAGTGGTCACCGATGTTTCCTCCTGGGGCCACTCCCAGTCCTCCGACGAGTCCAGCGGCAAGGTCGGAGACGATGTCTCCGTAGAGGTTCGGGAGCACAAGGACGTCGTAGAGTTCAGGCTTTTGGACAAGCTGCATGCACATGTTATCGACGATGCGGTCTTCAAATTCGATATCGGGGTAGTTTCTGGCCACTTCCCGGGCGACTTCAAGGAAGAGCCCGTCGGAGTACTTCATGATATTGGCCTTGTGGACTGCGGTGACCTTTCTGCGCCTGTGCTTTCGGGCGTACTCGAAGGCGAATCGCACGATGCGCTCCGCACCGAAGACCGAAATGGGTTTCACACTGATGCCAGAATCCGGACGGATTTTCCCCTTTCCCAGGCGCTCCACAGTGGCGATGAATTCCAGAGTCTCGGGTTTGCCCCGCTCGAACTCAATCCCAGCGTAGAGGTCCTCGGTGTTCTCCCGGATGACCACAAGGTCGATGTTCTCATAGCGGGAGCGGACACCCGGGTAGGTCTTACAGGGTCGGACGCAGGCGTAAAGGTCGAGCTCTTTCCGGAGCGCAACGTTCACACTCCGGAACCCTGTCCCCACAGGCGTGGTGATGGGGCCCTTCAGGGCGACACCGTTTCGCCTGATGGACTCAAGGACCTGTGGTGGAAGGGGAGTGCCGTACTTTTCGATGACCTCTGCACCGGCTTCCTGGATGTCCCATTCAATGGGCACGCCGGTGGCTTCGATAACCCTTTTTGCGACTTCGATGATTTCTGGTCCGGTTCCATCTCCCGGTATCAGCGTCACCCGGTACATGGCACAACCTCCTTTGTCTCCTTTGTAAGGGAATGTTAGCGAACTGCAGTGTGCTTTGCAAGTTCAGGAAAGCAGGACCTGTATCAGCTCTGTCCGGGTGGTTTTAACCCCTGGACTTGGTGAGGATTTGTTGCGATCTTGGTAGTTCAACCTACTCCTGTGTGCCTTGCAATCTGGCGTTTGTTCCTTTTCAAATACCCAATACGTCCATTGTCTGAGCTTTGTCGCTCTCCATGAGCCCTGTACTTTCTGACCCTGCTGAGTCTTGAGGGATAATTGAGAAATACGTTAACCTTGTTTATACTTATGGTTAACTGAGCAATCCTTTTCCAAGGGGGAACTTGTGGTGTTTCCTGTTATCCAGAAGGCGCTGGAAATCGTTCTTTCCGGCGGTAATATTGGTCGGGAGGAAGCCCTTGAACTGTTTGACCTGCCACAAGAGGCCATGCTGGACCTGCTTGTAGCGGCCCACCGGATACGCCTGGCCTACAAGGGCAATGCCGTTGAGCTCTGCTCCATTGTCAACGCCAAATCTGGGCGTTGCACAGAGAATTGTGCCTTCTGCGCTCAGTCCACCTACCACCGCACGGCAGTGGACGTCTACCCCCTTCTTCCTGCTGAAGAACTGATAAGGCGTGCCCGCAGTGCCGCAGCCAGTGGAGTCCACCGCTTCGGGATCGTCACTAGCGGCACCAGGATAAGCCGTCTAGAAGAGTGGCGGGAAATCCTTCGGGCAGTTGAGGTTATCGCTAAGGAAGGAAAAATTTGGCCCGACGCTTCCCTTGGCTTCCTCACGCCAGAACAGGCCAGAGAGTTACAGGAAGCCGGGCTTTGTATGTACCATCACAACTTGGAAACGGCGCCGAGTTTCTTTCGCCAAATCTGTACCACCCACGACATTGCCGAGGACATAGCTACCGTTGAGGTAGCTAAGGAAGCAGGGTTGAAGGTGTGTTGTGGAGGTATCCTGGGCATGGGGGAAACCCCGGCCCAAAGGGTGGAACTGGCCTTGCTCCTTCGCGAGCTGGATGTTGATTCTGTTCCCCTGAACTTTCTCAACCCCATTCCAGGTACCCCTCTGGAGCATCGACCCCTTATGGAACCCTGGGAAGCCCTAAAGAGCGTGGCGATCTTTCGTTTTATCCTTCCCGACAAGAACATCAGGCTCTGTGGCGGGAAGGAAAAAACCCTGCGACAGCTCCTGCCCCTGGGTCTTCTGGCGGGTGCCGACTCCCTCATGACCGGTAACTACCTCACTACCCGAGGTCGAGAATCCTCCCTGGATTTGGAAATGATCAGAGACCTTGGCCTCGTCATAACCCCGGCTTAGGAAAGTTATTGACCGCGTATCTTTAGGCTGGAGATAGTGCCAAGGATCACGTGGATATTTCATCTTTCGGTTCCCCATCGTTCCATGAGCTGACTCTGGGTCCAGAGTTCAACGGATGCTTGGTCAGACGTTGCTCCCTGAGGACCCCAGGAACAGAAGCTTCTTCCTCTCATTCTTGAGGATGAGAAGCCCCCTCTTCCTTCGAGTACCTCAACGAAAGCCTCAAGACGTGTACGAAGTTGTTCCGGGGCGTTGTGTCGCCGGTCGAGGTGGTCACCGTCAAGGAGAAGTACCGGATACCCTGCTTCAAGGAGTTTTTCCCGAAGAAGCACAACCATTCCCTGACTCTGGCGACACCCCCACTGGGTGAACTGGATGGCTCCTTCGGCATCGTACCGTTTCAGCGCCTCGAGAATTCCCGGTATGCGTCCCTGGGAAGTGGCCAGGGTTTCGCTGGCCCAGAGAATCTTCCGCGCCAGGGACTTCAGGGGCGAAGCGGCAGAGAGTTCCTCGGGGAAGGGTGTCGTGAACTCCTCGTACACCACCCCAAGGCCAAGCTTTTCAAGAAGGGCCGGGAGTTCGCCCGAGTAGAAGGGTTTGAGGTGGAGCCAGACGAGGCGATGTGGCAGGGTTTTCGATGGTTTTGAGAGTTCCTCCTTCAGGCGCTCGGCAAAGCGGAGTGATGTCTCCTCACCCAGGAATTCGTAGTAGTATGGGAGGTAATCGAGGTTTTTGGTTGGAGGAAGGAGCATCCGGTCTTTCCGCTGGCGCAGTGCCTCTACCTCAAGGAGAATCTCCCGGGTTCTGTTAGAGAGCAAGAAAGGTTTGTCCCACGCAAAGCGGACGTGCCATTCCCTTTCCAGACGTCTGGCAATATTGGTGAGCTGTTCGGCAACGTACCTTTCCGCGTCCTGGGTCCACCGCTTCGGGACATCAACGAGGAAGAGGGGGACGTTCCAGATTTCCCGGAGGACCTCAAAGAACCCCACCGTCCCGTGGCAGATGCTCGAAGTGGCAAAGAGGAAATCCGGTCGGGGAAAGAACCGGAGCAGGCTCATGCCGATACCTCCCCGGTGGTAGCTACAGAGGTCCTGGGAGAACCAGGCCTTCTCGGCTGCAGCAAGAGGAAGCTGGACAAAATGCAGGGCAGCGACGAGTCCAGTGGCGATTTCGGGGTAGAAGGGGATGAAGTGGGCGGCGTGGAGGAATTCCGAAGGGAAGAAGAGACTGGCCCAGGCGATTTTTCCTCGTCTTCCATAGAGGTTGCGGATGGTGTGAATGGTCACCTGATAGGAGAATTGCGGAAGCGTTGGGTTAGGGTGTTTCCGGCGAAGCCACCACTCATACGCTCCAAGGCACCGGAAGAGCGTTCTCCGCTCAAGAAGGAAGCGGAGAATCCGCAGAAGCGCTGGGGAAATGTCATCCACAGAGAATCATCTCCCGGAAGGCATCAAGTCGCGTTTCCCACTGAGGGAAGGACGAAGTGGTGTCGTGTTCAAGGCAAAGCACAGGAAGACCAAAACTTCGCCTGAGAAGCCCGATTTCGTAGAGTTGAAAGTCGCAAAACTTGGAGAAAACTATCACCACTCCGCGAAGGCCAAGGGTGTCACAGAGTTTTTTGAGCGCTATCCTCCGCGCGGAACCGGAGAACCACGGGCAGGGAAGGCGGTGGAGGAGGAGGCGTGTCAGGTCTTCAAGAGGAGATGCAGTAAGGAGCAGAGGTTCTTCGCCAAGAAGAAACCGGTTTTCGGGAAGATCCGGGAAAACCAGGAACCCTTTCTCCTCAAGAAGGGGCAAAAGCGCGTAGGCGAAATGCGAGCCCGAAAGCAGAAGAGGAATACGGTTCGACGCTCCACGGCGCTCTTCCCATTCCCTAAAGAACGCTTCCCGCTGTCTGAGCGTTTCCTCCAGGGTCTGCCTTAAAGACGCAGTGAATTCTGAAAAGGAGCGGCCACTCCGTGCCAGGAGTTCTCGGGCAAGCTCATTCAGGTTTTCGGTCAGCCATCTCAAGGCGATTTCTCCAGGCAGGGCGGGAACGTCAAGGGGAAAGACCGGAACGGAAAGGGCCCTGAGGATTTCATAGGTTCTCCGGGAGGCGTCACATGTGAGGGGGACAACAAACCCTGAGAGCTCCCTGTGGTTCAGGGCCCAGCTGATGAAGGTCTTGCAGAGCGCACAGAAGGGAACAGGAAGGGAGGAGAACTGGGGGCTTGAGAAATCCGGTTTGAAGAATACGGCCTTGAAACCACAGGCTTCAAGGAGCTCCTGAGGGACATAGCGGCAGAAGTACCCCAGAGTGCGCATTTCAGAGGACGAACGCCCAGAGAATTGCCCAGAGTGTGAGTCCAGCAAGGACAAAGGGGAACACCACAAGCAGCGCCCAGCCGAAGAGGAGGATGCCGAGGAGGAAGAGGAAAAGAAACGCCAGGCTTCCCAGGAAAAAGGGGAGGAAAAAGGGAAGGGTATGGAAGAGGATGGTAAAGAGCGCCACAAGGAATACCAAAACAATGAGCGACCACAAGATGCGGATCAGGAGTTTTCACCTCCTTCAGCGAGGTCTCTCAGGAACCGTTCCAGGTTCCGTGAGGCAAAGTCAGGAGGCAAAAACTGGGAGAGGATGGTTGCTGCCTTGACCTCTCGTCCCCAGAACTTCTCGTTGAGCTCTGGGTTTTCGGAAAGCTTTGTCCCTTCAAGGGCAACCCCGAGGAACGCCCCCCGGGAAAGGGCATAGGCGTAGCAGGGTGAGGAGAGCTCAGGGTCCAGAGCAACGGAAACCCCCCGTCCCGCTGGTCCCAGGGTGACGGAGAGATTCCCTCCAAGGACCACGTACCCCCGAGATAGCGCCTCCAGAGCTGCCCGGCGCATGATGAAAAGGATGATGTCCTGAGACTGGATGCCCACCTGAATCCCAAGGTTTACCCCCTGAAGGGTGTAGAATGCTGGTCCAAAGAAGGTTTTTCGGTCCTCGCCCCGCGCAAAGACCACCCCTTCACCCCGAGCGATGCCCACAAAGAATCCAGCTCGTTTCACTCCAGGGAAAATCGCAATGCTCTGAGCGTTCTCAAAAAGGGGCAGGAGAACCCGACGATCAAGGGAACGGGAGAGTTCGTAGAGGACTTCAATAGAGCGGTTGATGAGGTCTTCTCCGGGAGAGAGGGCGAGAGCCTGGGAGGCACAGAGAAAACACAAAGCTCCAAAAAGCGCAAAGAGCTTCATGCTTCGTACTCCTTCTCCGAAGTGGCCTGGGTAAGGAGGTACTTCATCACCTTTCCAGTGACCGTCTGGGGGAGTCCGGGGACGATTTCCACAAGACGTGGCACCTTGTGAGGGGGAAGGTGTTTCCGACAGAAATCCACGATTTCCCGAGGTCTGAGGGAGACTCCTTCCTGGGGCACGATGTAAGCTTTCACCATCTCTCCCCGGAGCTCTCTCTTGACGCCTACCACTGCGGCCTGTGCCACTCCGGGAAAGCCAAGGAGGACCTCCTCGACTTCTTGAGGGTACACGTTGAAACCGGAGACGATGATGACTTCCTTCTTTCGCCCTTCGATATAGAGAATTCCCCGCTCATCCATTCTCCCCAGATCCCCTGTGCAGAACCATCCCTCCCGAAAGGCCCGGGCGTTCTCTTCGGGGTTGGCGAAGTACCCGGGGGAGATAGGGTCTCCGGCAAGGAGGATTTCCCCAACCTCGTTCGTCCTCAGGTCTTCTCCTGCGTCGTTGACGATTCGCAGGCGTATGGCACTGATGACCGGTCCTGCAGAACCGGGGACACGCACCTCAGGAGAGGGATTCACGGCTACCACCGGAGAAGCTTCGGTAATGCCATATCCTTCAATGATGCGGAGCCCAAAGGCCTCCTCAAAGGCCTCCCGCACCCTTGAGGGCAGCGCATCGCCCCCGCAGATGAGAAGCCGCAGGGGGTAAAGATCGAAGGAGGTCTTTCTCCGGGCGCCGGTGAGAATGGAGAACATTGCCGGAACGCCGAGGAAGACAGTGGACTGGTCCTCCCGCAGGGCGGCGATGAGCTCTTCAAGGGGATACAGGGAGGGGACAATGGTGAGCGTCATGCCCTTCATGAGGGGGAGGAGATAGGCGATGGAGAACCCAAAGACGTGGAACATGGGCAAAACCCCAAGCATCCGGTCTTCAGGGGAGATATCGACGAGGTCGAAGCAACTATCGATGTCGGAGAGGATGTTCCGGTGAGTGAGCATGACGAGTTTTGGCATTCCCGTGGTTCCCGAGGTGCAGAAGAGGGCTGCCACAGGGCTTTCGAACTCTGGAAGGGGTATGGAAGAGGGGAGGAAGGTCGAGGGGTAGGAAATTTCTCCGTTCTCTCTCAGGATGGCGCAGGGAACGTCCTGGTCTTTGAGGGGAGTTTCACGGAGGAGGAACTGCGCCGAGGCGGCATGGAGGATGTTCACCTGCATGTCCTCCGGGGTACGGGGAGAGAGGGGAATGGGAATGACGCCAAGAGTAAGCGCGGCAAGGTAGAATCGAAGGGCATGCCAGCTGTTCCCGATGGCCGTGACCACCCTTGTCCCGGGCCGTATTCCAGCCTGTTGCATAGCCGCTACTTCCTGGGCGATGATTCCAGGGAGGTCCCGGTACAGTATCCGTGTCCCCCGGAAGGAAATGGCAACTTTCCCCCGGTAGTCTCTGCTCATCTTCTCCAGACGTTCAGGAATGGTTTCTAACATGGTTCCTTTTTTCTCCTTTTTGCTTCCATTGTAGCACAAACCCGGGAGTGGGTGACAAACCGGGAGAGTTGTGGTATATTTCCTCCAAAATAACAGGACATGTTGCCTGTCATGGAGGATCGGAAGGTTACCTATCTGGTGCAGGGAAACAGGGGTTCCTGTCACGGTATCCCTCTCCTTGGCTTCGTGCTCTGCCTTGCTGAGATGGCTGATTTTGTGGACCATCGGCTTTTCGAGCACCACCTGAAGGTTGCCTATCTTGCCTTTCGCCTCGGAGAAGTTCTGAGGCTTTCGGAACGGTCCCTCTGGAATCTCCTCCTCGGGGGTCTTTTGCACGATATCGGGGCGTTCTCTTATCAGGAACGTCTGGATGCGCTTCACTTTGAATTCCACAACCCCCATCGCCACGCCTTTGTGGCCTATACCCTTCTTAGAGATTTTGACCCGTTTGTGTCACTTGCAGAAGTTATCCGTTTCCACCACGTTCCCTGGGAAGAAGGCCGTGGCAGGGGTGTTCCTTTCGAAAGCCATGTGGTGCACTTTGCTGACCGGGTGAGTATTGTGTGTTCCTTTCGGGAGGACCCTCTGGGGGAAATCTGGGAGAAGGAACCTTTCCTCCGGTCCTTTGTCCCCCGTCTCTTCCATCCAGAGATTTTCGAGGCTTTCCGGAAACTTCTCTCCAGGGATTACGTGTGGCTTGACCTTGCTTCGTCCCACCTTCGCCGCATCGTGCATGACCTTGTTCCTCCGGGGAAATTGTGCCTGAATACAGAGGATTTCCTCCGCTTTTGCCGGATCATTGCTCACCTTATCGATTTCCGGAGCGCATTTACGGCTACCCATTCCGCCGGGGTGGCATATGTAGCTCGCAGGCTTGGGGAACTCACCGGACTCCCACGAGGAAAGCATGAGCTGCTTTTTGCGGCAGGGCTTCTCCATGACCTGGGGAAAATAGCCATACCGGTAGAAATTCTCGAAAAACCTGGGCCACTGACTGAAAAGGAAATGCGCATCATGAAATCCCACGCCTACTACACTTTTGCGGCTCTTTCCTGGATTCAAAACCTGAAGGACATTGCTTTGTGGGCTTCAGAGCACCACGAACGGTGCAATGGTCGGGGGTATCCTTTTGGAAGAACAAAGGAAGAACTCCTCTTTGAGTCGAGGGTTATGGCTGTTGCCGACGTCTTTACGGCGTTGTCCGAAGACCGTCCTTACCGGCCGGCCCTGAGGCCCCAGCGTGTTCGGGAAATCCTCGAAGATATGGCGGCTTCGGGAGGTCTGGATACCGATATCGTGGCGATGCTTCTGGACCACTTTGACGAGATTCGTGCTTCCTGCAGGGAGGTTCAGGAGCAATCAGCCCTGGAGTATGCGGCTTTTCGTCAGGAAATCGTCCGGTTCGCAGGATAGGGGGTGTGCTCTGTGGCGCTTGTGTGGTCGGATACGTTCTCGGTGGGTGTGGCGGTGATTGATGAGCAGCATAAGGAGCTCTTTGCCCGGACCAATCGCCTCCTTGAAGCCTGTCAGGAAGGAAAGGGAAAGGAGGCTGTTCGGGAGACTCTGGCCTTCCTTGGAGAATACGTGAGGACCCACTTTGCTACCGAGGAAAAGCTCATGGTGCAGTACGGGTATCCAGGATTTGCTGCTCACAGGAAGCTCCACGAAGGTTTTACCGAAGCTTTCCTGGGACTTCAAAAAGAGGCTGAAAGAAACGTGGGTGTTGCTCTCGTTACTCAGGTGAATAAAACGGTGGTGGACTGGTGGGTGAACCACATTCTGAAGGTGGATAGAGAACTCGGGGCGTTCTTGCGGACAAAAATGGGTGCGTGACGGAATACGCCCGGGTCCGTCTCAAGAAAGGAAAAGAAAAGCGGGTGCTTCTGGGCCATCCCTGGGTGTACCGTACGGACGTTGAGGTTCTGCGGGGTCCGGCAGACCCCGGGGATGTCGTGCTTTTAGAGAATCACCGCGGGAAACCCCTTGCCCTGGGGTATTACAACCCGAATTCGGTCATCGCTGTTCGGGTGCTGACCCAAAACCCCAAAGAGCGCATCGACCGGGACTTTTTCCTCCGCCGGATACAGCAGGCTCTCGAGCTTCGCCTGAAGCTTTTTCGAGAAGCAACAACCAATGCCTTTCGTGTGGTTTTTGCCGAGGCGGACCTCCTCCCCGGGCTCATTGTGGACCGGTTTGCTTCTCTACTTGTGGTGCAGTTTCTTACTCTTGGGATGGAGAGGAGAAGAGGAGACATCGTGGAGGTGCTTGAGGATCTCCTACATCCTGGGGGGATTTACGAGCGGAGCGATGTGGAGGTCCGCAAGAAAGAGGGCCTTGAGGAGTGTGTGGGGTGGATTCTCCCGGGTGGGAGTCCAGAGGTGGTCATCAAGGAGAACAATCTTGCCTTTTTCGTAGACGTTGCTCGGGGTCAGAAGACGGGGTACTTCCTGGATCAGCGGGAGAACCGCCTGAGCCTTCGCCGCTACGTCCAGGGGGCACGGGTTCTTGATTGTTTCTCGTATACCGGGGGGTTTGCCATCCATGCGGCGGCTTTTGGGGCGAAAGAGGTCCTGGGGCTTGACATCTCTGAAAGCGCTGTAGCCCTTGCCCGGGAAAACGCTCGCCTGAACCGGCTGGAGGATCGGGTCCGGTTTGAGGTTGCCGATGTCTTCGAGGCCCTGCGGGAACTCCTCAAAAAAGGCGAGCGCTTTGACCTTGTGGTTCTCGATCCTCCTGCCTTCGTCAAGGGGAAGGAAGCCCTTGAGGGGGCGCTTCGGGGGTACAAGGACATCAATCTCCTGGCCATGAAGCTCCTTGTCCCTTCAGGAATTCTCGTCACCTGTTCCTGCTCATACCATTTTTCTGAGGAACTTTTCCTTGAAGTGCTCCAAGAGGCAAGCCAGGACGCCGGGAGGCGCCTGCAGATTCTTGAGCGGCGGGGACAGGCTCAGGACCATCCTGTCCTTGTGGGGTATCCTGAATCCCGGTACCTGAAGTGTTTCATCCTGCGAGTTCTGTGATATAGTAATGGAGCGTTGAGTATCCTTCTCTTGAAGGAGTGAGGTTGTGTCGCCTTTTCCTCAGTTCAGTGAGGCCGTGTCTTTAGCACTGCACAGCATGGTGCTTTTGAGTAAAAGCCGCACTCCCCTCACGGTGAAAGAGATGGCTGAAAAGACAGGTGCCTCCTTTCACCATCTGGCGAAGGTTTTCCAGCGCCTGCGCAAAGCACAACTTGTGGTGTCCACCCGTGGGCCTCGAGGGGGTTTCACGCTTTCCCGTCCCCCAGAGCGCATCACCCTCCTTGAAGTCTATGAGGCCATTGAGGGGCCGGTTTCTGAGCGAATCTGCCTCCTCGGAGAACAGGAGTGTCCTTTCGGGGGGTGCATTTTCGGCGGGCTTCTTGGAGAGTTTGCCCATCGCTTTCGGGAGTATCTCGCCTCCCACACTTTAGAGAGCGCGTGTCACAAAGGAGAGGCCACACAGAACCTGGAATAAAGTGGTCACAGACCATGGTTGTACTCTAAAAACCTCACAGGAGGTGGTACCGTTGCCGGAGTTCGTGAACCCCTTCAGTGGTATGGTGCCCGGTCGGAAGATGACGAAAGAGGAGCTCATCCGCGCCATTCGTCTGAATCTCGCGGCTGAGGAAGAGGCTGTACATCTCTACATGGCGCATGCTGAAGCTACCGACCATCCTCTGGCCAAGAAGGTCCTCATCGATATTGCCAACGAGGAACGGGTCCATGCGGGGGAATTCCTGCGGCTCCTTGAGATTCTCACGGGAGACGAGGCAGATTTCCTGGCGCAGGGAGCAAAGGAAGTCGATGACCTTGCTCGTTCATTCGGCCAGAGTACCCCGACCCTGGGGTCCCTGCGAGAGGAGGGAGAACAGTGAGCGGTTCGTACCTTGGTCGAGAGGATGCGCCCTTTGGGCAGGCCTTCTGGGAGCTGCTTGAGAAAACCGCCATTTCTGTGGCAAAGTCGGAGCTCTCGGGGCGAAGAATTCTCCCCCTTGAAGGTCCTTTTGGTCTGGGGTTTGCCTTTGTCCCCTTTGGGACGAAGCCGCTTGAAGAGGGGGTTCTTGTTGCCGGGGGACAGCCGCTTGTGGCGCTCGAGCAGACGTTCTCCTTAAGAAAACTCGACATCGCCCAGTTTGAGCGAAACGGTGTGACCCTGGACCTTGCGCCGCTTGTGGAGGCAGTGAGGAAAATTGCTTATCTTGAAGAACGGTTGATTTTTGAAGGATTCGGGGACTGTAGGGGTCTCTGCACGGCTTCCGGGGTTCTCGAGAGTTCGCTCTCTCCCTGGGACGAGCCGGGAAAAGCGGCTGAGGACCTCATTCGGGCCGTTTCCCTTCTTGATGGGGAAGGATTCCACGGGCCCTTTGCCCTGGCGCTTTCTCCAGGACGGTACAATCTCCTCCTTCGCCGTTACCCCGAAACGGCACAGATTGAGCTTGACCACATAAGGACCATTGTGGGTGACCGGGTGGTTAAAGCGCCATACCTGAAAGAAGGAGGGGTGCTCCTTGCGGTGAACCCGGTCTACGCCCGAATTCTCCTTGGTCAGGACCTTGAGGTTGGGTTCATCGGCCCGGATAAGGAGGGGTACCTCTTCTCCGTCTCGGAGAGCCTGACCCTTCTCCTTGCCGAACCCCGCTCGGTGTGTGTCCTTCGCTGAGACTGGCGGGGCCCTCCCCCGCCGGTCCTTCTGGAACTCCCTCTGCGCCTTGGCGATACCTCTCTGTGTTATAATGGTAACTGCCCTCTGGGCAATTCCTGAGGAGGAAACCGTATGCTTTCTCTCTTGAAAGAGGTATGGGCGAAGAAGGCCCAGGAGCGCATCATCCGGGAGCTCCAGAAGAAGTTCGTCGAGCCCATTAACGCTCTGGAGGAAAAGGTACGTGTGCTTTCGGACCAGGAGCTTTCCCGGAAAACCGAAGAGTTCAAAGAGCGCCTTGCCCGGGGCGAGACCCTCGATGACCTTCTCATCGAGGCCTTTGCCGTGGTGCGGGAGGTGGCTCGCAGGGTCGTCGGTATGCGCCCCTTTGACGTGCAGATCATGGGGGCGGTTGTGCTCCACCAGGGGAAGATCGCCGAGATGCAAACTGGAGAGGGGAAAACCCTGGTGGCCACCATGCCTGCCTACCTCAATGCCCTCACCGGACGGGGTGTCCATATCGTCACGGTGAACGACTACCTTGCCAAACGCGACCGGTACTGGATGGGGCCGATTTTTGAATTCCTGGGTCTTTCCGTGGGGCTCATTCAGCATGAGTCAACACCTGAGGAGCGGAAGAGGGCGTACCGGTGCGATATCACCTACGGGACGAACGTCGAGTTTGGCTTTGACTACCTCAGGGATAACATGGCGCTGCGCAGAGAAGACGTGGTCCAGCGGGAACTCCATTACGCCATCATTGACGAGGTGGACTCCATCCTCATTGACGAGGCCCGGACGCCCCTCATCATCTCCGGTCCGGCAGAGGAAAATACCGAAATCTACTACAAGATCGACCGGGTGGTCCGGAAGCTCACCCCCAAAGAGGATTTCGACTTCGAGGAAAAAACCCGCTCGGTGTGGCTGACGGAGAAAGGCATCGCCAAAATCGAGAAGCTCCTCCATGTGGCGAATCTCTATGAGGAGACGGGAAAGGGAACCCTGGAGCACCTCGTGCGGCAGGCCCTCAGGGCGCACTACCTGTACAAAAGGGATGTGGATTATGTCGTGAAGGACGGCCAGGTCATCATCGTGGATGAGTTTACCGGTCGCCTCATGTACGGAAGGCGTTACAGCGACGGTCTCCACCAGGCCATTGAGGCAAAAGAGGGGTTGCAGGTAGCGAGCGAAAACCAGACCCTGGCCTCCATCACTTACCAGAATTACTTCCGGATGTACGAGAAAATCTGTGGCATGACCGGAACGGCGAAAACGGAAGAAGAAGAGTTCATCTACACCTATGGGATGCCGGTGGTGGTGATTCCCACGAATAAACCCCTTCGCCGGGTGACGCTTCCTGATGTCATCTACCGTACAGAGCGAGAGAAGTTTGAGGCTGTGGTCCAGGAGATTGAACGCCTGCACGCTTTGGGACGGCCAGTCCTTGTGGGGACGACCTCCATTGAGAAGTCAGAACGTCTGAGCGACATGCTGAAAAAGCGAGGTATCCCCCACGAGGTGCTGAATGCCAAGCACCACGAGCGGGAAGCAGAGATCATCGCTCAGGCAGGCCGCAAGGGGGCGGTCACCATCTCGACGAACATGGCCGGGAGGGGAACGGATATCCTCCTTGGGGGCAACCCGGATTTCCTTGCCAAGCGGAAGATGCGGGAGATGGGCTTTCCGGAACACGTTATTCTCCGCCTGAGTCTTGGCATTCCTGCCGATGATCCTGAGATGCACCATGCGAGAGAGGTCTACCGCGAGCTCTACGCGCGCTTCAAGACAGAAACCGACAGGGAAGCTGAGGAAGTGAAAGCCCTGGGAGGATTGCACGTCATTGGTACGGAACGCCACGAGAGCCGTCGCATCGACAACCAGCTTCGGGGCCGTGCCGGGCGCCAAGGAGATCCAGGGTCGTCACAGTTTTTCCTTTCCCTTGAGGATGACCTTTTGCGGCTTTTCGTTCCGGAACGCCTGTCTTCTGTCATGGCTCGCTTCGGAATGGAGGAAGGGGTTCCCATCGAGCATCCTCTAGTCACCCGTCTTGTGGAGGCGGCTCAAAAAAGGGTCGAAGGGCACCACTTCAGCATCCGCAAAACCCTCCTCCAGTACGACGACGTTATGAACAAGCAGCGGGAGGTCATCTACGCCCAGAGACGGCGGGTGCTCTTTGAGGAGAACCTCCGACCCTTTGTGTACGATATGCTGGAGAAGGTCATTGATGACCTTGTTGAGGCTTACGCTCATGAGCGGGTGTATCCGGAGGAATGGGACCTCGAAGGGTTGAACCAGCGCCTGCGGCTCCTTTTCGGGGTAGAATTCCATCCCTCCGAAGAGGAGCGCCTGAAGCTCACTTCAAAAGACCTCAGAGAGAAGCTCTACACGAATCTGGTGCATCTCTATGAGCGCCGGGTTCAGGAGGTGGGTGATGAGGTCTTCCGTGATATTGAGCGCTATGTCCTCCTGCGGGTTGTGGATTACCACTGGAAGGACCACCTCCACAACATGGACCACCTTCGGGAGGGTATTGGACTCCGGGCAGTGGGCCAGAAGGACCCCTTTGTGGAGTACCAGCTTGAGGCCTTTGAGATGTTCCAGAACATGGTTGCTGCCATCCGGGAGGACGCCTTACGGTATCTCTTCCACGTCCGGGTGGTTCCCGAAAGGAAGCCCTCTTTCCAGAAGGCTTCGGAGAAGCCCCGACCAGTCTCTGTACCACAACCTCAAAAGGTGCAGCGTAAAGTGGGCCGGAACGACCCCTGCCCCTGTGGGAGCGGGCTCAAGTACAAATACTGCTGTGGGAAAAAGTGAAAGGAGGAAGAACGATGCAGGTTGACCTCTCCGGGGACCTTACGCTCGTCCGAAAGAAACTCGAGGAAATCGGGGGGTATCTTTGAGGAGGAGAAGGTTCCGGAAAAAATCAAGGCCATAGAGTTTGAGATGTCCCGGGGGGATTTCTGGGGCGACGAAGAAAAGCAAAGCCGTCTCCTTACAGAGTACCGGAAGTACCGGCAGGTGTTTGAGGAGTACCTGGAACTCAAGAAACGCCTGGAGGATGCGGAGGAGCTTGTTCACCTTGTCGCTCCCGAAGACCCGGAGTACCGGGAGCTTGTGCAGGAGGTCCGGAAGCTCTCCGAAGCTGTGGAGGACCTGGACATTCGGCTCCTGTTCCGCCGGGAGGAGGACCGGTGTAATGCCATTGTGACCATTCACTCGGGTGCGGGAGGAACGGAGTCCCAGGACTGGGTGGAGATGCTCTTCCGGATGTACCTCCGCTTCTGTGAGCGTAAAGGTTTCGATGTCCGGGTAACCGATATCCTCGAAGGGGAAGAGGCAGGGCTGAAACACGTGACCTTCCTTGTTCAGGGAGAGTACGCGTACGGGTATCTCCGTTCTGAACATGGGGTGCACCGCCTGATTCGCATCTCTCCTTTTGATGCGAACCGGCGTCGTCACACGACCTTTGCCCTGGTGGACGTCATTCCGGAAATCGGCGAGGACGTTAAGGTGGAGATTAACCCCCAGGATCTCCGGATTGAGACCTTCAGAGCAAGCGGTCACGGTGGGCAGCACGTGAACGTCACCGATTCAGCCGTTCGCATCACCCATATCCCCACGGGTATTGTGGTCCAGTGTCAGAACGAACGTTCCCAGCACCAGAATAAAGCCGTCGCCATGCGGATTCTCCGGGCCCGTCTGTACGAGTACTACCGTCAGGAGCAGATGAAGAAAATCCAGGAGCTCAAGGGAGAGCGGAAGGACATCGCCTGGGGGAACCAGATCCGGACCTATGTGTTCCATCCCTATACGCTTGTTAAGGACCACCGGACGGGGCATGAGACAGGGAACATCGAGCGGGTGATGGACGGGGAAATTGACGACTTCATTGAGGCGTTCCTCAAGAGGGAACGGAGTCTATGAAGGTGTATGCCCTTGTCGGGCCAACGGGAACGGGGAAGAGCTACCGGGCTCCTCACCTGGCAAAGGAACACGGCATCGACTGCATCATTGACGACGGGTTGCTCATTGCTTCAGGGAGGATTCTTGCGGGGAGATCGGCAAAGGCCGAGCTCAGCAAAATCCGGGCGGCCAAGGTTGCCGTCTTTTACTTCCCGAACCACCGGGAGGAGGTCAAAAAGGCCCTGCAGGAGCTCGCCCCAGAGAAGATTCTGGTTCTTGGCATTTCCCTCCCCATGGTGGAGAAAATCTGCGAACGCCTTGAGCTCCCGAAACCTGAGGTCGTCTGGGATATTTTCCACCTTGCGCCCCTTGACGAGATTCAGATGGCTCTGGTGGCCCGGGAATCTCAGGGGAAGCACACCATCCCCGTGCCCCTGGTGGAGGTCAAGCGCAATCTCTGGAGTGCCATCACCGATGCCCTTCCTGTGGGTGTGTGGCGCTGGTTCTACACCTCCCGGGAAAAAACGGTGGTGCGTCCACCTTTCAGTTACCTTGGAAAGCTCATCGTCAGCGAAGCTGCCCTGCGGACCCTTGTGTTCCTCTGCCTTGTGCACACTCCCTGGGTGCAGAAGGTTACCGCCATCAATCTGCACCGGACGGAACGGGGTCTTGAGGTGGAACTTTCGTGTGTGCTCCAGAACGGTTCATCGGTGGCCGAGGTCTGCCGTTTCCTGCAGCAGTACCTCCGGGAGCGGGTAGAGTACCTCACAGGGGTCGAGCTCCAGGCAGTACATGTGGATGTTGAGGGTGTGCTCTTTCCCTCCTGGCAGCCGTCTCGCTCTTGACATCTGGGATGGCATCTGGTAGGAAATACGAAAACCTGTGAGGCGAAAGAGGTATGGCTCGCAAGACTATGGAGGAGCTCCTCAGAGAGCTCAGGGAGAAGGAAGCCGTTCTCCTTCTGGGTGGTGGGGAGAAGGCCGTTGAAAAGCAGCATCAAAGCGGCAAGCTCACCGCTCGAGAGCGAGTTGCCCTTTTGCTTGATGAGGGGAGTTTTGAGGAAGTTGACCTTTTCGTGGAGCACCGGGCGGAAAAGTTCGGTATGCCCGAGCGGAAACTCCCCGCCGATGGAGTGGTCACAGGCTTTGGGACCATCGACGGTCGAGTGGTCTTTGTGTACTCTCAGGATTTCACCGTCATGGGTGGGTCCCTGGGGGAGATGCAGGCCAAGAAAATCTGTAAAATCATGGACATGGCCCTGAAAGTCGGTGCCCCCCTTGTGGGCATCAACGATTCAGGGGGTGCAAGGATTCAGGAGGGCATCGATTCCCTTTCAGGATACGGGCAGATTTTCTTCCGGAATACCCAGGCGTCGGGCGTTATCCCGCAGATTGCCGTTATCGCTGGTCCCTGTGCAGGGGGTGCGGTCTACTCCCCGGCACTCATGGATTTCATCTTCATGGTAGAGGGCATCAGCCGGATGTTCGTCACCGGTCCCCAGGTGGTGAAGGCGGCCACGGGAGAAGAGGTTTCGGCTGAGGAACTCGGTGGAGCCATGACCCACGCGACACGAAGCGGTGTTGCGCATTTTACGGCCCGCACCGAGGAGGAATGTTTCCGGGAGGTTCGGAGACTCCTCTCTTTCCTCCCCTCAAACAACGCCGAAGACCCCCCTTTTGTGGACACCGGTGACCCCCTGGAACGGCAGGAGGAACGCCTGCTCGAGATTGTCCCCACCAATCCCAACAAACCCTACGACGTGAAAGAGGTCATCCGCTGCATCGTGGATCAGGGGGAATTCTTCGAGGTCCACAAGAGCTTTGCCCGCAACATCGTCGTGGGGTTTGCCCGAATTGGAGGGCATGTGGTGGGGATTGTGGCGAATCAGCCGTACCATCTGGCGGGGTGTCTTGACATCGATTCGGCGGATAAGGCGTCGCGGTTCATTCGCTTCTGCGATTGCTTCAATATTCCCCTGGTGACGCTGGTTGATGTTCCGGGGTTTCTGCCTGGAACGAACCAGGAGTTTGGAGGAATTATCCGCCATGGAGCAAAGATGCTCTACGCGTATTCTGAGGCCACGGTCCCGAAAATCACGGTCATCCTCCGTAAGGCCTATGGAGGGGCATACCTTGCCATGTGCAGCCGGGACCTGGGGGCTGATATGGTCTTCGCCTGGCCGACTGCCGAAATTGCCGTGATGGGTGCAGAGGGTGCGGTGGAAATCATCTTTCGCCGGGAGATTGAGGGGGCTCTGGACCCCGAAAGGGAACGGGAGCGACTGCTTGAAGCGTACCGTCAGGAGTTCTACAATCCCTATCAGGCCGCAAAGCGGGGGTATGTCGACCAGGTCATCGATCCTCGCCTGACGCGCCTCAAAATCGGCCGGGCACTTGAGGTTTTCTGGTCGAAACGGGAGGAGAGGAAGGGGAAAAAACATGGCAATTTCCCGGTGTGACCTTGGGGTGGGCGTGAAACCAGAAGTCGTTGCTGCCATCGTAGCTGCGCTCATGGAGTTTCTGGAAACCGAAGAGACTCCGCGTCAGAAGCCTTACGTTCTGCGGAAAAGCCATGCCTGGAAGGCACTGGCTCTGCAGGAAGGACGCTTGCGGATTCGTCTGGGGAGGTAAGGAACGTGCGGAAGTTCCTCGTTCGGGTGAACGGTGAGGAGTACGAGGTCGAGGTGGTGGAGATCACCGGGGGTGAGCAGAGGACATTCAGTGTCAGTGGTGTTCGAAAAGTTGGCGAGCCGAAACCCGCTGAGGGTCTTCGGGTGACCACCACTGTTCGGGCTCCCATGCCGGGGCGGATTGTGGCCGTCAACGTGAAGAAGGGGGACGAGGTCCGGGCCGGACACGTTGCGGTGATTCTTGAAGCCATGAAGATGGAGAACGAGATCCCGGTGGAACACGATGGGGTGATCACGCAGGTCTACGTTGAGGAGAACGACACCGTGGACGTAGGCGATCCGCTCTTTGACGTCGAAGAGGTGCGTCTGTAATGCCGGGGAGGCGCCTTCTTGTCCTTCTGAGCATCGTTGTCCTCGCAGCGGCTCTCCCCTTTGCCCTTGAGCGTGTGGCCCGGGAACGGGAGAACCGTAGCGTTCTCCTTGTGGTGGACTGGGATGACTTAGAGTGGTTTGCCCGCACAAAAGGCGTGGACCCCCTTGTGCTTGCCCGGGAACTCAGACAAGAGGGGTTCACTGTCTTTGGGGTGAGCGAGTGGTCCCTGAAAGCCCTGAAAGCTCGAGGTTTGCTTGTTCCTGCTCCCGCACCCCCTGATGCTCCACCCTACCTTCAGTACTTTACTGGTGCCTCAGAGGCGGTGCGAAAGACCCTGGCAGAGCGGCTGAATACCCTGGGAAAGCGGGTGGAGGTTTTTGGGGAAGTTCTCGGGGTGAGCCTGCTTCCTGAAGAGGAGGAAAAAGTGGGTCTTGGCTGGGATAGGGACCTCATCCAGCGCCTGAGGGAGGAAGGTTGTACCCTGGTTCTTCGGCCGTACAACTATCTGAACGTTCCCCCTGAAGTGCTCTCCCGCCTCCTTGGGGACGACGTGTGGAAGAACGAGGGAGTGGTGGGGGTCATCGCTTCTGGTGACAGCATCCCAGGATACGGGAACCCTCAGTCGCTCCGGAGGTTCGCCGACTTTCTCAGCGACCGCGGGCTCTTTTTTGGGTATGTGGAATTTGTGGGGCAGAAGGGTGAGGACACCCTGGCGCGGCTTGTGCCCCAGTGGACGCTCCGGGTGCACAGCATTCCCCCTGATGAGCTCAAGAACTACACTCCCGAAACGGCCCGGGAACGGTTTCTGCGGGCCCTGAGGGAACGCTCGGTTCGGGTGCTTTACCTTCGCCTTTTTACCGAACCCTCTTTCACTGGCTGGGAGCGGAATTTTGTGTATCTTCAGGACCTTCGCAAGGATATCCAGGCACAGGGGCTGGCCTTTGGTCTACCCCCTCTCCCCCACAGAGCCTTTGCTCCCTCACGGGCGTTTCTTGTGCTCTCTGCCTTTGTGGTTTCGTTTTTTGCTCTTTTCCTTTTTGAGGCGCTGTTCTTCCGTCCCCCCCTCTGGCTGGGGTTTTTGGGAGGGGTACTCCTCTCAGTGGTGGTCTTTACCAGTCCCCTCTGGGGGATGAAAGTCGTTGGTCTCTGTGCCGGGGTGACTGCACCGACGCTTTCGGTCATGCTCCTTGTGGAGGAGTTTTCCCAGGGAAGGAAATTTCGGGGTATCCTTGAGGCCTTTCTCGTGGCTTTTGCAGGTTCTCTCGTCATTGCCCAGGGGCTGTACCACTGGCTTTTCGTCCAGCGCATTGAGCAGTACTTCGGTGTGAAGGTCATGCTCACATTTCCTGTGGTGCTTGTCTTCCTTTACCTTTTCCGTCGCCGCCTTCTTGGGGGGAGTCTCCAGGAAGTGCTTCTTGGGGACCTTCGGCGATTTGAGCTGCTTGTTGCTGCATTCCTTGGAGTGGCCTTTGTGTTGTACCTCACCCGTTCGGGGAATTTCCCCCTTCTTGGGGCGGGGAGATTGGAGAACCAGATGCGGACGTTCCTTGAACGGATACTCTTCGCCCGTCCTCGAACCAAGGAGTTCCTCGTCGGGTATCCGGCCCTGTGGCTTCTTGCGAGTCTTCGGGACCTCCGGCCGGTGTACCGGATGGTGCTCTGGCTCTCGGCAACTGTTGGATTTGTGACCATGGTGAACTCCTTCTGTCACCTCCACACGCCGTTGCTCTTCACTCTCCTCCGCTTCGCGAACGCCCTTTCCCTGAGTGTTCCGGTCTTTGGCGTGTACTACCTCGCCGTACTTTTCGCGCTCTGGATATGGCGCACGGTGGGCCGATGGGGCGCATGACGCCTCCCCGGAAAATTCCCCTTGTGCTCTACGGGTACTATGGTTTCGGCAACTGGGGGGATGAGCTGAGTCTGCTTGCAACACTCAGGGCGCTTGAGGGCATAGGGCGGGAGCTCTCCCTTCCTTTTGCCTACCGGGTGATTGTGGGGAACTCATCCCTTGTACCGTATCTTCCTGGAGAAGTGACCCTGGTGGAACGGAAGCACCCTGGTCGAATGCTCTCAGTCCTCCTTGAAAGCCGGGGAGTTGTTGTGGGTGGGGGGAGTCTCCTCCAGGATGTCACCAGTTTCCGTTCCCTCCTGTACTACACGGCCTTTCTGTCTCTGGCGCAGTGTGTGAGAAAACCGGTAGTCTTTTTTGGTTGCGGCCTTGGCCCCTTTACGAGGAAGCTCAGTGTGAAACTTGTCAGGAAGCTCCTTCGTCGGGTGCGGCTGTTTCTGGCTCGGGATGAGGCGACCCTGGCGTTCCTTAGAGAATGCCGCCTCTGTCCTGCCTCTCTGGGGGCCGACCCGGTTTTTCTCCTTGAGCAGGAGGAAGCAGGAACATCTTCGTCGCGTCTTGGAGTTTTCCTGCGGCAGGAGGCTCTGGAGCGGAAGGAGGTGCTCTTTGAGGGGTTGCGGAGGCTCCAGAGGGAAGGGTGGGACCTTGAATTCGTGGCCTTCCACCGGAGAGAGGACCAGGAGGTTGCGGAATCCTTTGCCAGACGCCTCCGTGCTCCGGTACGCGTTTTCTCTAAAGTTCCTGAGGTTCTCTCCTATTTCTCGGAGCTTTCTGGAGTGATCAGCATGCGTTTTCATCCTCTGGTACTGGCCACGCAGAGCGGCATTCCCTGGTGGGCCTTCGACCTTGACCCGAAGATTGTGGCCTTCAGCGCCCACTGGGAGGGGAAAAACCTCCTGTCCCTGGCGACGCTCGAGCCTGCTCTGCTTTGCGCTGCCTTGCAGGGTGCCGCGGTGCTTCGCGAGAAGACGCGTGTTTTGCGGGATGTGTTCCGGCAAAGGGCGCTTGCTGCAAAGGGGGAGCTTGCCCACTTTTTGGGAAGCATTCTGGGGTGAGGTCTGTGCCGGCTGTGGAACTTCTGGGGTATTCCTTTTTTGCTGGAGGACTTGAGGATTTGCGGAATGTGGTTGAGAACGCCGTGGAGCAGGGCAGAAAGCTCCACATCGTGACGGTGAACCCGGAGATGCTGGTGTTCCGCGATCCTCACTTTCTGAAGGTCCTCGCCTCAGCCGAACTCCGTCTCCCTGATGGTATAGGCGTGGTGTGGGCTTCCCGCCTCCTGCGGTGTGGAATGTTGCAGCGGCTTCCAGGAATAGAGGTGGCGGAGGCCATCATGACGTGGGGGAGCGAGCGGGGCTGGGGGGTTTATTTCCTTGGTGCCCGGGAGGATGTGGTGCAGCAGGCTGCCCAGGTCATGCAGCGCCGTTATCCGGGTTTGAAGGTCTGTGGATGCCACCACGGGTATTTCACCAACGATGCGGAGGTTGTCGAAGACATCAAGCGCACCGCTCCGGAAGTGCTCTTCGTGGGCATGGGTGTGCCAAAACAAGAGCTCTGGATTGCCCGCCATCGGGAGGCACTTCCGGTGAAGGTTTTCATGGGCGTTGGAGGGAGTTTCGATGTGTGGGCAGGGAAGCTCCCCCGTGCACCGCTTCTTTTCCGTTCCCTCGGGCTTGAATGGTTGTGGCGATTGCTCCTTGAGCCCCGGAGAGTCCAGCGTGTGGTTCCGGCGTTCTTTCGCTTTGGTCTTCGGCTCCTCGGGGAGAAGTGGCGGGGGTGGTATAATACGGGTTGAGAGAGGAGCGCCATGGCGTTTCTGGAGTTCCGTGGAGTTTCCAAAGTGTATCCCCCTGGAATCCGGGCTCTGGAGAAGGTGACCTTTGCCGTGGAGAAGGGGGAGTTCGTTTTCCTCCAGGGACCAACCGGAGCCGGAAAAACGACACTCTTCCGGCTCATCACTCAGGAAGAGCGGCCCACCGAGGGGGAGATATGGTTTTCCGGACGCCGGATTGACACCCTGGACCCCCGCTTTGTCCCCTTTCTCCGGCAGCGCCTGGGTGTAGTCTTTCAGGACCTGGAGATTGTCCCGGACTGGACGGTGTATGAACACCTTGTGGCACCTCTTGCAGTCCTTGGAGTTAACGGGAAGGAGGCCAGAAAGGCCGCCTGGGCTGTGCTGTGCCTTCTTGGTCTTGAGAAGAAAAGCACGTTCCAAGCCCGATGGCTCTCAGGGGGAGAGAAGCAGAAACTCTGCATTGGGCGTGCCCTGGTCCATCGGCCGAAGCTCATTCTCGCTGATGAGCCGACGGGAAACCTCGATGCCGCCTCTGCCGCAGAGGTTTTGAACCTCCTCTGGGATCTTTCCCGAAACGAGCGCGTGACGGTCATCGTGGCTACCCACAACGAAGCTCTCCTTGAGCGTTTCCCGGCGCGGGCAATCCTGCTTGAGCGGGGGCGAATCCGGGGAGAGAGGTGCTGAGCATGGGGCGTGTTTCCCGCTACATGCTTCGCCGTCCCGGGCTTTTCGTCCTCAGCACGCTGAGTGTCCTTCTGGTTGGTGTTCTGGTGAATGCTGCGGTTTTCGGGTACCTCGAGGCAGTACGATTGCGGGAACACTGGCGCGAGCGTTTCACGATTCGGGCCATTTTCCGGGAGGATGTACGCAGGGAGTTCATGGAACAGATTCGGGAGGAGGTTGCCCGGCATCCCCTGGTGGGGCAAGTGGTTCTGGTCTCGCCTGAAGAGGCGAGGGCCCGTTTCCTGGAACGTCTTGGGCTTTCCGAGGGAGAGGTTGCGGGAGTTTCCTTCCCCGCCTCTCTTGAGGTTGTTCCCCGGCATGTCGAGGATCTCCCTGAAATCGCCGCTATCCTCCGCGAGGAGGGAACCTTTGTCGAAGTATTCTACGGAGGGAAGGAAGTTGAGGGGTTCCTCCGCCTTTTTCGGCTTTTGCTCAAAGCCCTGAGTGGGTTTCTCCTTGGGGTTTTAGGGTTTGGGGTTTTTGTCATCGTGGTGACCACGGCCCTGACGGTGCAACTTCGGGGGAGGGAAGTCGAGGTGCTGTCCCTTGTGGGAGCGCCTTCGGCTTTTTCTCTGGCGCCTTTCCTCTTTGAGGGACTTTTCGGGGGGCTTCTGGGTGGTGCGGGGGCGTACCTTTTGGGCCTTGCCTTCTTTGTGCCCTTCTTCCGCCTTGTGGGTGAGGCCTTCCCTGGGTTTTTGTGGGTGAACGTAGAGGAGCTCCTTGTGGTTCTCCTCCCCCTGGACCTTGGTGTGGGGTGTGGGATGGGCGTTCTGGGGGTACTCTTGGGACACTGGAGGGCCCGGAGGAGAAGGCCGTGAGGCGTGCTGTGCTCATCCTCCTTGTCGTGCTCTTTATGTGTTCACCCTGGGCTCTGGGGAGCCCGGGTTCTCTCGAGGACGAAATTGCCCTGCAGACGAGGAAACTCGAGGAACTCCGGAAGGAACAGGCACGCCTTGAGAGTGAACTCAAAAAGGTGCTCTCAAGCGCGAAGGACCTCTCCAGTGAACTCGCTAAGCTCGAAAAGCAGATTGCCGCTGCCGAGGCAGATATCGCAAAATCCCGGGAACGGATTCTTGCTTTGGAGAAGCAGAGGAAGCAGCTTGAGCGGGAAGTGGAGAGCTTGCAGAGAGGTATTCTTCAGGAGAAAAGCAGCCAGGAGGCAATTGCCAGAGGGGCTTACCGGGTAGACACCGGTGAGATGGTGCTGCAGAGTCTCATCAGCGGGGTTTCCCCAGCCGAGTGGGAGGCCGATGTTTACTGGGCTGCGCAGTGCCTCAGGGCGAAAAGTAGTACCATCGAGGAGGCCTCAAGAAAACAGAGGGAATTGGCGGGAAAGCTCGAGGAGATCAAGCAGCGCATCCGCCTCGAGGTGGTGCTGAAAGAACGGCTGGTCCTTGAGAATCGACGCCTTACCGAGCTCAGGAAAGCCCGGGAAGAGATTCTTCGGCGTCTGGAGCATGATCGGGCCCGCCTTGAGAAAAATCGCAAAGATCTCGTCCAGGCCCAGAGGAACCTCGAAGCTACCCTGGCTAGACTCCGGGAGGAACTGGCAAGGAAGAAAGCGCCCTCTCCTCCTCAAGTTCCAGTGAAGCGTGGACGGCTCTTCTGGCCGGTGTCGGGAGGAACGATCTTCCGCCGGTTTGGAGAGTGGAAAGACGCTCACTACGGCATCACCTTCTACAATCCCGGAATCGACATCGCCTGTCCGGTGGGAACCCCGGTGTACGCTGCGGCCGATGGCGTGGTGCTTCTTGCGAGCACCATCAGGGGGTATGGAAAAACCATCATTATCGATCATGGGAACGACCTGGTCACCGTGTACGCCCATCTTGGAGAGATTCGGGTGCAGGCGGGTGATACGGTCAGGGGAGGGCAGGTCATTGCACTGAGTGGGGACTCTGGTCTTGTGGAGCGACCAGTGGTACACTTTGAGGTGCGGGTGGGCACAAGCGCTCGTGAGGAGGACCCCCTTCTCTGGCTTCAGTGAATTCGAGGTGAAGAGTTCATGCGGCGAAGAAGACTCTGGTTGCAAGTATTTCTGGGGATTCTCGTGGGGTGTGGGACACTCCTTCTCTTCTTTGAGTGGGAATTCCTGGCCTTTGGCCTTGGAAAAGAAAAGGGTTTTGAGAACTGGGAGCCGCTTTTTGAGACCATATCTCTCATCCGGGAGAAATTCTACTCAGAACAGCCTGTAGACGAGGGGAAACTCCTTGAAGAGGCTATCCGGGGTGTGCTTCGAGCCCTTCCGGACCCTTACGCCCGTTACCTCGATCCCGAGGACTACAAGATTGAGACCAGTGACACCCTGGAAGGGGCTTTTTCGGGAATCGGAATTGTTATCGCCATCCGGGATGAAAAGCTCACCGTTGTTTCCCCTATTGCGGGTTCTCCTGCGGAAAGAGCGGGAGTGAAGGCAGGAGACGTGATTCTGGCAATTGACGGGGAGTCAACCCTTGGCATGTCCCTGGACCAGGCGGTGAAGAAAATGCGGGGGCCGGAGGGGACCAAAGTTGTGCTCACCTTGAAGCGGGAAGGGGTTCCAGAGGACATCACCGTGGAGATTGTTCGAAGCATCATCAAAATCCAGAGCGTGAGCGCCGAGGTGCTCCCTGAGGGTATCGGCCTTGTGCGGATTTCCGAGTTTCACGGACGGACGGCCGATGAGGTCCAGAAAGTCCTCACCGACCTCATCGCACAGGGAGTGACGGGGTTCATCCTTGACCTTCGCAACAACCCTGGGGGATTGCTTTCGGCAGCACTTGTCACCGCAGGGTTCTTTGTGCCCTATGGGGAAAAACTCCTCCTTGTGGAAGACCGGAACGGCAAGCGCGAGGCCATCACAAACTTCATACACCCCCTGGTCTCGACTCCCGTGGTGGTCCTGGTGAATCGGGGGACGGCGAGTGGTGCGGAAATCCTTGCAGGGATTCTCCGTCTTGCGGTCCACGCCCCCCTTGTGGGGGAGAAGACCTTCGGCAAGGGTGTCATCCAGGAGATTTCCCCCCTGTCGCACGGAGGAGGCGTCATCTTCACGGTTTCTAAGTACTACCTTGCCGATGGCACGGACATCAACGGTCAGGGGCTTATTCCTGATGTCCTGGCAAGTGGTGAAGACGAGCAGCTGAAGCGGGGCATCAAAGAGCTCAAAAAACTCCTCAAGGACCATGCCCTGGCCTCGTAGATTCCTTTTCTTTCTCCTTTTTGGGCTTTTAGCCTGGGGAGTGGTGCTCTTTGCCCTGGGCTTTGAAACACGACTTTTTGAGGAGGGTCAGGCCGCCCTTTCCCGGGCACTCTTTCGGGGGGTAGGAAGGGAACTCGCCCTGCTTGTGCTCCATGAGGTCAAAAGGCATAGCCTCTCCTTTCAGGTTCTCCGTTATCCTCTTCCTGAGAGACCTTCCTTCGAGGTTGAGGTGGTGCTTGAGAACGCTCGGCAGAGGGAGCGTCTCCTGAAGCACCTTGAAGTCCTCCTTGCTCCTCTGCGGCCCTTCGGCCTCTGGGGGAAGGAGGTGGAGGGTGACGATTACCGTCTTTTCTGGGGAGAAGAGGAGTGGTTCCGCTTCTACCTTCGCCTCAGGCGGGTTTTCCGGGTTGCCATCGTTATCGACGACATCGGGTACGATGTGCCTCTGGCGGAGAAGTTTTTCTCCCTTCCAGTCAAGCTCAACGTGGCGGTGTTCCCTCATCTTCCTCATGGCCCGCACCTTGCCCGACGGGCCGAAGAAAGCGGGAAAGAGGTGCTCATCCACTTCCCGATGGAGGCGATGGATCCTGGGGAGAACTTGGGGGAGCGGTTTTTGCTCCGAAGCGGTGCCTCCAAAGAAGAGGTGGTGCGGATGCTTGAGGAAGCCTTCCGGCGCATTCCTCAGGCAAAAGGTCTCAACAACCACAAGGGTTCCAGGGCCACGCAGGACGAGCGCCTGATGGCACTCTGTGCCCTGGTCCTCCGGGAGAAGAACGCCTATTTTCTGGACAGTCTTACCACGCCGCGTTCTGTGGCCTTTCGGGTGATGAAGAGCATGGGCGTTCGGGCACTTCGCCGGGATGTTTTCCTTGACGGAGAGCCTGCCGTTGAATATGTTCTGAGACAACTCGAAGTCACTCTGGCCGTAGCGAAAAAGCAGGGTTTTGCCGTGGCCATCGGGCATCCGAAGGAAGTCACCTATGAGGCGCTGAGGCGCTTTCTGGAAAGGCCGCATCCGGAGTACGAATTCGTCTTTCTCTCTGAAATATTTGAGGATGGAGGTTGATGCTTGTGGAATTTGTGGACGACCGGAGGTGTTTCTTCTGTGGGGAGCAAAATCCCCGCGGGTTTTCGCTCCGCTTTCGGGAAGAGAATGGGTGGACGGTGGCAGAAACCGTTGTCCCCTGGTACCTGCAGGGCTTTGCCGGGGTGGTCCATGGGGGGATTGTGGCGTCGCTCCTTGACGAGGTGATGTCCCACAGCGTGAAGCACGCGGGGATTTTTGCTGTCACCGGAACGCTCAAGGTAAAGTACCTCAAGCCCTGCCCGACAGAGAAGATTCTGCTCCTTCGGGGGCAGGTCCGAAGGCGGGAAGGAAGGATTGTTGCGGCTTTTGGAGAAATTCTCTATGATGGGGAGAGGGTTGCGGAAGCCGAAGGCATCTTCGTCATCCCGAAGGATAAGGGAGTGAGAAACCGTGAATGAGACCGTCCGGGTTCGCTTTGCGCCAAGCCCCACAGGGTTTCTGCACCTTGGAGGGGCACGCACAGCGCTCTTTAACTGGGCTTTTGCCCGGAAGTACGGAGGAGTATTTGTCCTCCGGATTGAGGACACGGACCTTGCCCGTTCCACGGAAGAATCCGTGCAGGTGATTCTCGAGAGCCTCAGGTGGCTTGGGCTTTTGTGGGATGAAGGACCGGAGGTTGGCGGGCCCTACGGGCCCTATTTCCAGAGCCAGCGGTTGCACCTGTACCGGGAGTACGCTGAAAGGCTCCTTGAGAAAGGTCTGGCCTATGAGTGTTTCTGTACCCCTGAGGAACTGAAAGAGCGGAAAGAACGGGTCATCGCCCAGGGGAAGAGTTGGCGATATGACCGGCGCTGTCTCCACCTGAGTGCGAGAGAACGGGAGGCTTTTCGCCGGGAAGGGCGGAAACCCGCACTGCGTTTCCGAATTCCGGAGGGAACGACGACCTTTGTGGACATGCTTCGGGGGGATGTGACCTTTGACAACAGTGAGCTTGACGATTTCGTCATTCTGAAGTCCGACGGTATGCCGACGTACAATTTCGCCTGTGTGGTGGACGATGCGCTCATGCGCATCACCCACGTCATTCGGGGCGATGACCACATCTCCAATACCCCTCGCCAGGTCTTGCTGTATGAGGCTTTTGGGTTTCCCTGCCCGCAATTTGCTCATATCCCTATGATTCTTGGAAAGGACAGGACCCGCCTGAGCAAACGCCATGGTTCACCCTCGGTGACCTATTACCGGGATATGGGGTACCTCCCTGAAGCCATGGTGAACTACCTTGCCCGGTTGAGCTGGGCAACGGGGGAAGAGGAGAAGGAGATTTTTACCCGAGAGGAAATCATCGAGCGGTTCTCCCTTGAGCAGGTCACCAAGCACGCCGCGATCTTCGACCTTGATAAGCTCAACTGGATGAACGGGGTCTATCTCAGGGCAGCTGACCCTGAGAGGCTTGCGGAAATCCTCATCGACATCCTCAAGCGCCAGGGGAAGGTTACGGAAAAAGACCTCACACCGGAGTTTTTCGCCTACTGCAGGAGGGTTATGGCCCTCATGCGGGATCGCATCCGGTACGTGGCACAAATTCTCGAGGAGGCAGAGTACTTCTTCACCGAGCACTACGAGTATGATCCTCAGGCGGTGGAGAGCGTGCTCTTTGAGGAGAAGGTGCCCGAGATTCTCAGGACTTCTTATGAGCTTCTGAAGGACCTTGAGCCCTTTGACGCGCAAACCATCGAAAAGGCCATACGGGCTGAGGCGGAGCGGCGAGGCCTCAAAGCGGCGCAGTTCATCCACCCCCTTCGGGTGGCGGTATCGGGGAAAAAGGTCGGTCCGGGGCTCTTTGAGCTCCTCGAGGTTCTGGGGAAGGAGCGGGTCCTTGCCCGCATCGCAAGGACCCTGGGGTTTTTGGAGAGAGGTTGAGGGTTATCTTGTTCTTTCCAGTTTCTGGTAAGCGGCTCGGACCTTGGCTTCGGCTTCCGCATCGTCGAGGGGAATCCCGAGCCGCTCGCAGCACCTTTTCAGGTACTGAATGGCCTCTCTGAGCTTTTCGAGGCCTCGCTTTTCGGGGAAGGCGTCCTCTACAAAGAGCACCGCTTCCTCCGCAAGGTCCAGGATTTTCCGGTACCGGTCAAGCGTCAGGCGATCCACATGCCATCGGGAGAAGATATAGCTTCCCAGCCCAAGCAAAAAGAGTGAAGCTGCCGAGAGCAAGAAGTCCTGGAAGTTCACTGTTCTTCCCCCTTTCGGAAGAGGTTGTAGAAGTACCGCACATTGTCCACCCAGAACCTGTTGAGCCCCTTCGGGTCGTTTTCCGCCCCAACCGGTGCCCAGCGCTTCCCCAGGAAGGCGATGAAGTCCTTTTCACCGCTTTCTCTGAAGCGATCGAAGTTCTTTTTCACCGTGGCGCAGGCCCACTCAGCCTGGGTCTTTAAGTCCGTGTCTTTTGCCGCCACTATCCCGAATTCGAAGCCTTTCCGCCCCCGCTCGGCCTCCCGGATGGCTAAAAGCAGAGCGTAAGGATTCACGGGGTAGGACTCGTTTTGCGGGAAGTAGCGCCGGGCCACCTCGAGGATTACCGGGAGCTCTTCAGGGAAGGAGAAGGAGAAGAGGACCGTTTCGGGGTTCAGTCCCTGGTCTTTCAGAAACCGCGTGAGAGAAGGAGAGGACTGGACATAGGCGGCAAGGAGCGTCAGGGCATCATCAAGAAAAGCCCGGGCGAGCTCAACCACGTGCTGCACGTCTTTGAGTGTTGGTTCTCGATGCATGGACAACCTCCTTTCGTACATGTCTTCCTATTCTTTAAAGGAAATGGGTGACAGGGCTATAATAGGAAAAAGCGTCCGGGGGGATACCGGTGACTCAAGGGCTTTTCCTCTGTGCAGATATCGGCACGTCGTCCCTGAAAGTCTGTGTGTTTGACCAAAGCGGCAATATCCTCTTTTCAACGAAAAGGGAATACCCCACCCTTTCTCCTGCCCCAGGATACGCAGAGCAGGACCCGGGGGAAATTTTCAGTGCCCTTGCCGGAGCAGTGAAGGAGGCAGTTTCGTCCTTTCCTGGAAGCTCTTTCGAAGCGCTGAGCTTTGACACCATGCTCCACAGCCTCCTTCTTGTGGATGGCAATTTCACTCCCCTTGCCCCTCTCTGGAACTGGATGGACACCCGCTCTTTCCAGGAAGTTGAGGAATTCCGGGAATCCTATGAAAAGGAACGCCTCTACGAGCTGACAGCTGCACCACTCCACACCATCTACCATCCTTCCCGAATCCTGTGGTTCAGGAAACACCACGGGGGCCTCTGGGAGAGGGTTTCGAAAATCCTGAGCATCAAGGACTGGGTGCTCGTTCAGCTCACGGGGGAGCTTTGCTGCGATTGCTCGACGGCTTCAGGGACAGGACTTCTTGAGGTGCAGAGGAAGGCGTGGAGCAGGAAGATGTGCGACCTTCTTGGGATTTCCCCGGAGCTCCTTCCCCCCCTTGTGGAGCCGGATTTTGCGGCGCCACTCATGAACCGGGAATTCGCCGCTTCCACCGGTTTACCTTTGGGGATACCTGTTGTGTGGGGTGGTGGGGACGGTCCTTTTGCCAATCTTGGAGAGGGGTGTTTTCGAGAAGGCGAAATGGTCGTGAGCGTCGGGTCTTCAGGGGCCGTTCGCATGTGTGCCCTCCGGCCGGTCATCGACCCCGGGAAACGGGCCTGGTGTTACTACCTTGCTTCCGACATCTGGGTTGGGGGAGGGGCCATCAACAACGGGGGTATCGTCTTTTCGTGGATGCGGGACCTCTTGCGGGAAGGTGAGGTCACTCTCGACCTTTCCCGGCGGCGTCCGCTCTTTTTGCCCTTTCTCACTGGAGAGCGAAGCCCCTACTGGGACCCCTATGCCCGGGGGATTCTCTTCGGGCTCTCCTTCTTCCATACCCCGGAGGCTCTTCTCCAGGCGGCCTATGAGAGTGTGGCTTTTTCGATTCGCGCCGTTTTCGACATGCTCCGGGAGGTCATGGGGGAGCCCAGGAAGGTGGTGATTGGCGGAGGGTTTGCCCTTTCAGAGAACGGAAAGAGGGTGCTCTGCGATGTTCTGGGTGTCCCGGTGGCGGTGAGCAGTTACCCCTCTTCCTCCGCCAAGGGGGCATTCCTCGTCGCCCTGAAGGCCCTGGGATATGTCCGGTCCTTCGAGGAGTTCCCTGAGGAGTTCTTTCCCACCGAAGGCCAGGTCACCCCTGACGCAAACGCCCACGCTTTGTACGAAAAGCTTTTCCGCCTCTTCAAGCGGCTCTACGAGGTGAACGCACCGCTTTTTCGGGAGTTCGCAAAGCTTGGCCTTGCCTGAGGGACGAGCGTCCCTCAGGCGTTTTTTCGGGCAAACTCCTGCATGAAGTCCACGAGTGCCTGCACCGCCTCCACGGTGACGGCGTTGTAGAGGGAGGCCCGGCATCCTCCTACAGAGCGGTGTCCTTTAAGCCCCACAAGACGTGCTTTCTCTGCCTCTTTCACGAATTTGTCTTCTAATTCTGGGCTGGGGAGACGAAAGACCACGTTCATCATGGACCGGTCTTCGGGCACCACAGGGCAGGTATAGAAGTCCTGGCTGTCGAGGTAGTCGTAGAGGATTTTCGCCTTCTTTCGGTTGATGGCCTCCATGTTTTCCAGACCTCCAACCGTTTCCTCAAGCCATTCAAGGACGAGGTCGACCACATAGATGGCAAAGCAGGGCGGGGTGTTGTAGAGGGAGTTCGATTCAACAAACGTGGAGTACCGGAGCATAGTGGGGAGGTTTTTGGGGATGCGTTCCAGCATGTCCTCCCGGATAATGACCACGGTGACCCCTGCAGGACCCAGGTTTTTCTGCGCCCCAGCATAGATGAGTCCAAAGGGCGAGGGGTCAAAGACCCGGCTTAAGATATCCGAGGACATGTCGCTCACCAGGGGGACATTCCCCACCCTGGGGAAGTGGTGCCACTGGGTGCCCTCAATGGTGTTGTTTGAGGTGAGGTGGAGATAGGCGAGGTTTTCATCGACAGTGAAGTTCTTGGGGATATGGATGTAATTTTGCGCTTTAGAGGATGCCACCACCTGCACGTCTTTCCCCAGAATCTGGGCTTCCTTGAGGGCCTTGGAGGCCCAGTATCCGGTGTCCACGTACCCTGCGGGTTTCCCTTCAAGCGCCAGGTTCATCGGGACCATGGCGAACTGGAGGCTCGCTCCGCCCTGGAGGAAAACCACGTGGAAACGGTTGTCAAGTTTCAGGAGCCTTTTGAGCCTTGCTGCGGCATCGTTGAGGACGTCTTCAAAGGTCCTCGAGCGATGGCTGACTTCAAGGATGGACATCCCTGTGCCACGGAAGTTGAGCATTTCGTCACGGATTCGCTCAAGTACTGGCAGGGGCAAGGCCGCTGGACCAGGATTAAAAGTGTACGCCCGCTCTTCCATTTCCCTTCCTCCCTCGTTCTGGCTTTTCCCGGATATTCTACCATTTCCCGGGAGGAGGTGTCCGCCTTTTCAGCTGCGCTCAGGGTGAAGAGGTAGAAGCCTGAAAAACCGTCGCTTCCGGACGTCCGGAAGCGACGGTTGGGGAACTCACACACTGAACTGGTGTACGGTGCTCTGCAGTTCCTCAGCCAGTTTTGCGAGTGACTCACTGGCAGAAGCAATCTCCTCTAAAGACGCACTCTGCTCCTCGGTGGATGCAGAGACTTCCTGGCTTGAGGCAGCATTCTCCTCGGAGATAGAAGCGATGTTGCTCAGCCGTTCCTTGACTGCCTGAACTTCCTGCTGGGTTTTTTCTACCAGCCTCACAATATCCTGGGAGAGGCTTTCCACTTCCTGTTCCCGTTTTTCGATGGCTTCCTGGGCTTTTTTGACCTTCTTCAGGGCTTCCCGGAGCATCTCAGTGTCCTCATGGACTTTCCGAATGGCAGCCATGATCCCTGCGAATTTCTCTTCCACCTGCCTGCTCTCTCGGGTTCCTTCCTCCACTTCCTTGCTGGCTTCTTCGGCGCGCTGCACGGCCTGCTCAGTATCTTTCTGGATTTCTCCGATGAGAGTAGCAATCTGGGCAGCGGCCTGGGCGGAGTTTTCGGCGAGTTTCCGGACTTCTTCGGCCACCACGGCAAAGCCTCGTCCTGCCTCTCCGGCTCTTGCAGCCTCAATGGCAGCGTTCAGGGCAAGGAGGTTCGTCTGCTCCGCAATCCCGGTGATGATATCCACGATTTTTCCGATTTCCTGGGAACGGCCTTTGAGGGTGGTGATGCTGTGGCGGATTTGCAGGGCCACCTGGGTGATACTCTGGATGCGGGAGAGGAGTCCAGAGAGGAGATTCTTCCCTTCCTGAGCCTCTTTCTCCGCCTTTTCGCTTTCCTCTTCAGTGAGGGTTACGGCTCGCTCAATGGACTGAATCGCTTCCTCGTTTTCCCGGATGCTTTCCATCATCTCACCGAGAAGCCGGAGGTTCCGCTCGGTGGCCTCCTGGACTTTCCGGGTTGCTTCCTCCACCAGACGGGTGTTCTCTTCCAGCTTCCCCAGGTCTTCACTCTGATGGGCGGAACCCTCGGCCACCTGAGACATGGTCTTGGCGATTTCCTGGGTGGCTTTGGAGATTTCTTCCACCGAGGAAGAGAGTTCCTCGCTGGAGGCGGCCAGCTGGGAGGCGATGTTCATGATGTTTCGCACCAGCTGCCGGAGACTGGTAAGCATGAGTCGGGAAGACTGGGCCAGTACTCCAATTTCGTCTTGGCTTTTTTCCACCTCCTTGAGGGCCTCTTCCTCCATCCCCAGGTTCCCGGTAGCGATCTGGCTTAGGACGTCCTTCACTCGGGTGATTCCTTGGCTCATCCGGGAAGAGACCCACAGAGAAAGAAGCGTCACCAAAACGGCCACTCCCACGATGATGAGGAGAATCAGGTTCCGGAGGGATACCACCTGGCCGTAGACTTCTTCGGCCGGAACGGTACTCACCACCGTCCAGCGGGCAAGAGGTACCGGGCTAAAGGCCAGGAGTTCCTTTTTTCCTCCTACCGTGACTTCGGCAGAGCCTTTCTCTCCCTGGAGCATCCGCTGTCCCAAAGCATTAAGTTCCTGGGAGTCGGTTTCAGTGATCTTCTGCTTCAGAATCAGGCTCTCATCGGGATGAGCCATGATGAATCCCTGGGAGTCAACGAGATACCCGTAGCCGGTCTTTCCCAGCTTGATGGAGGAGACCAGCTGTGACAGTACTTTGGCTTCGACAACCTTGCTCACGATACCCCGGGGTTTCCCGTCAACGAGAACGGGGCAGGCAATCATCACGATTTTTTTTCCGTCCATCTTCGAGATAAGCATGTTCGAGACCTGGGGTTTGCCTGTAGCCATGGCGTTCTTGAAATAGGCTCGCTCGGAGACGTTGATGGAAGGATTTATGGCCGAAAATGTGTCGCCGTTTTCGTTAGCAAAGAAGATATCGTCAAGCGTGGGGTCACTCTGGAGGAGGGTCTTGAGGATGGGCACGATGACTTCCGGATTCAGTGTTTTTATTTCTTCGAGCTGAACCAGTTTTTCCAGGCGCCCGATTTTCTCCTCAAGCCAGATTTCAATGGCTGAGGCTGTGGATGCCGTAAGGGTCAGGGCTCTCTCTTTTGCTTCTCTGGTAAGGTTTTCCTGAAAGGTCATGGTGCTGTAATAGGTGAGAGCAAGGAGCGGCACGACCGAGAGGACCAGGAACCAGAAAAGAAGCTTAACTTTGATGGTTTTTACCATAGAACTTCACCCCTTTAGATTATGGATATGTGGCTTTGGGCAAACCGGCGAAATGATACCACGGAATGCCTGCCTGGGCAACACTGTTTATGAGTTCATATCATGTGGGATACCCGGAAGGCCCGGCATCTCCCGTTCCCTGGAATTCCTCCCTCCGGGCTCCGGTGTGGTCTTCTTCCGTCAAACCACTGGTCCTGAAGCCTACCTTCTTCTCGCAGTTGCAGGGAATTTTTTCTGGGAGGTTTGATCTGAAGTCCATCAGGTCTTTTTGGAAATCCCTCCGGTTTTCCTCCACAGACAGAAGTATTCGGGCTTTCCTGTCTTCGCAGGGTAACGGCCGCGGACAGGTTCTTGCAGGGTTATCTACCGTGAATCCTTTCCATTCATATTCAGTTCACAAAAGGGCATTAGAATTACCACGGACAAGGCTCAAGGGAGGTACATTTTTATGTGTGATGCGCAATTTCCTCATAGCGAGTGGGCCCTGGAAGCACAAGGGCTTGTAAAAACATTTGGAAAAAATCGAGTGATCGATGGTGTCAGTTTAAACGTGCGTAGTGGCACGGTTTTTTGCGTGCTTGGGGCTAATGGAGCAGGCAAAACAACCCTGATCCGAATGTTGGGAACGCTGTTGCTTCCTGATGAAGGGTGGATACGCGTCTTTGGACATGATGTGGTTAAGGAAGCTCATATCGTCCGTCAGCTTATCAGTGTGACCGGTCAATACGTATCATTGGATGAATCGCTCAGTGTCGTGGAAAATTTAATGGTTATCTCCCGACTGCTCGGATTGAGTCGTACAGAAGCAAGGCGCAGGATTAATGAGCTGGTGGAAGAGTTTGGGTTGGTGGAAGTAGCAAAGTATCAGGTAAAAAACCTCTCTGGCGGCATGCGACGTCGCTTAGATCTTGCAGCAAGTTTTATTGTTCAACGTCCACTTCTGTTCCTGGATGAACCAACAACAGGGTTGGACCCCCATGGACGCAATCAAGTGTGGAACACAATTCGACAGTTGGTAAAAACAGGTTCAACCGTAATCCTGACGACTCAGTACTTGGAAGAGGCAGAAGAACTCGCCGATCGGATTGCAGTGATTGATTCTGGTCGAGTTGCTGTTGAAGGAAGTGTAGACGAATTGAAAGCACTGCTTGGTGATTCAGTACTGCAGCTGAGAGTTGAAAATCCTCATGATGTTGAAATTCTAAAAAGAGTGGTGGAAGAAGTTCTTGGAACCCGATCTGATATGGATTTTGTTCCAGAGACGGGGGGCGTTAAGATACTCCTACCTGACACCGAGCAACTTATAGATTTCCTTGTTAAACTTCGCGAAGCAAACATAAGGGTTGTTGAGGTTGGTGTTCGAAGACCAACCCTCAACGAAGTTTTTCTTGCCATTGTAAGCAGAAAGAAAAACGGATAAAAGTTGAGGAGGCGATGTTTATGAACATTAACACCGCTACTGCTGGTTGCCGATTAGGAAGCCGTCCGAGTCTCACTCAGGCAATGCAAAACTCGTTGGTGTTAGCCTACAGAAGCTTGCTAAAGGTTTGGCACACACCTGAACAGTTAGCCGATGTCGTATTCCAGCCAATCATCTTTATTCTCGTTTTCAGTTACGTCTTTGGTGGGGCAATTGCTGGAAGTGTGCAAGGATATCTTCCAATTCTTATTCCTGCGATTTGGGTTCAGAGCTTACTCCAGGCTTCGGCTATAACAGGAGTGCAACTGCGCGAGGACATGGACACAGGGGTGTTCGACCGATTTAAATCGCTTCCAATCGCGCGAATCGCTCCGCTGGCTGGGCCTATATTGGCAGATATATTCCGGTACACCATCGCAACAGTATCTACCTTTGTTATAGGGTACATTATTGGCTATCGCCCAGCAGGAGGAGTGGAGAGTGTGGCACTTGCAGCGCTGCTGGTCATTGGATGCAGCTGGGGTATCAGCTGGATCTTCGCTTTTTTAGGGGTAATTGCACGCACAGCTTCAAGCGTCCAGGCGATTTCAATGCTTGTGCTGTTTCCGCTCATGTTTTTTTCTAATGCATTTGTGCCGATCGAGACACTGCCCCACTGGCTCCGGTGGTTTGTGAAAATTAACCCGGTCTCACATATTATCACTGCTGTTCGTGAATTAACCAATGTTGGGAAGATTGGACCTGATTTTATCGTCTCTCTTGTCGGAACGGCGGTTATCGTTGCAATTTTTGCACCTATAACGGTACGTGTATATGCGCGGAGAACTACCTGACACTTCCGGTATCATTACCCTTTGGCACATGGTCAGGTGCTGTGAACCAGACGGAGTGATAGTCGACAAGGAGGGTGATGTTGATGGCCCGGATCCTGGTGGTTGATGATGACGCTCATATACGGGAACTCGTTGCACATTTTTTAGCCCTTGAAGGATTCGACATATATGAAGCGGCGGATGGGAAAGAAGCGTTAACACTCCTTGAGACACTCAAAATTGATTTAGTTGTATTAGACATTATGATGCCCGAGATGGACGGGTGGGATTTGTGCCGTGACCTTCGTAAGTATTACGGTGATATTCCAGTATTGATATTGACAGTCAAAGGTGAAACATCTCAAAAAGTGAAAGGGTTTGAGCTTGGCGCTGATGACTATCTCGTCAAACCGTTCGATCCGGCTGAGCTTGTGGCGCGAGTGAAGGCTCTGCTTAGACGGTACCGGATCACAGCGTCGCAGATTGTCCAGATCGGCAATTTGGTGTTGAACCGTAAGACGTACGAATGCCGTTTAGGTGAAGAAGAACTCGCATTGCCACCAAAAGAATTTGAGGTGCTGTTCAGGTTGGCCAGCTATCCTGGAAAAACGTTTACGCGTGACGAGTTGATTGAAGAAGTCTGGGGTTACGATTATGAAGGGGATGAGCGGACAGTTGACGTACATATTAAACGGCTTCGGGAGCGATTTTCGAAATACAATCTGTTTGTGATTAAAACAGTTCGTGGGTTAGGCTATCGGCTGGAGGTATGCAAATGAAGCGGATATGGTCAGTGGTAAAGAGAATGTCAGCTGTTACTGCATTAATCGGCCTTCTCTGTTTATCTTGGGTAGCCGTGTATCTCGTTACAGAAGCAATTTGTGCTCGATTCTCAAGGCAGCTACCAGGATTGGTCCAGCAAATCATTATCTCTATCTCCGGGCTCTTTCTATATGGTGTGAGTACAAGGCTGACTGGGTTATTATCACGGCTTGTTATTGCATCCAGGGAGGGATGGGAGCACCCTTTCTGGCAAGATATGGTGAATGCCATAGATAGAATCGCGAAGGGAGATTTTCGTGTTGACCTTGACAGATGGACTAAGTTAAACCACCCGTTTACGGAATTAGTTGATCGTATTAACAGTATGGCCGCCAGCTTGAGCGCAATGGAGGAAATGCGCCAGGAATTTATCTCGAATGTTGCGCACGAAATTGGTTCCCCACTCACTTCGATCAGGGGGTTTGCTCGAGCCTTAAAAAATGAGAATCTTAGTCGCGAACAACGGATACATTACCTTGACGTTATCGAGGACGAATGTATCCGATTGTCAAAGCTGAGCGAGAATTTGTTGCGACTGGCAATGTTAAACTCAGAGCATTACCCGTTCCATCCAACTTCATACCGTTTGGATAAACAGTTGAAATCGCTCATTCTTGAATGCGAACCACAATGGGCTGGAAAGGAGCTGAACATGTGTGTGATGCTGGAAGAAGTTGTCATTACGGCAGATCATGATTTGATGAGTCAGGTCTGGTTGAACCTCATTGATAACGCGATCAAGTTTACACCGAAAGGAGGAACAATCACGATGCGGCTTCAACAACACGGAGAGCAGGCGATTGTCACCATTTCAGACACCGGACCGGGAATTGCAGAACACGATCTACCACGTATTTTTGAACGATTCTATAAGGTGGACAAATCCCGCAATCGTGCTGCTGGTGGTAGCGGGCTTGGATTATCCATTGTGAAAAAGATAGTCGATATGCATCGGGGGAATATTTCCGTTCGCAGCCGCCTTGGTGAAGGAACAGAATTTATCGTCCAGTTGCCCCTCCGCCTTCAAGATTGTATGTTTCAGCGGCTTTCTGTAACGGGATAAGCATGTAAGAACTTGGACGTAACCGGGCTGGGAGGTTTGTTTTTCTTTTTGATCTGCTCCCACTTTTGCGCCTCTGGCAACAGAGAAAAAGAGGCTTTCAGGAAGTTCAGCCTTAGCAGCTGAAGCGTAATAGCGGAAACTTCCCCCTCCCTTTCATTCCCAAGAAACCCTGGTGAAGATGTCGTCAAACCGGGGATAGGTCAGTCTGGGCCTGACGAGATGAATGTACAGTCCGGATTTTCCTCTCTGGAAGTGCGTGGTTGTGTGTTGGTTCCTTTTGAAGTTGTGGGGGCAGTGGCATTCCGGAGGTCGAAGGGAAGCCGTCGCTATCTTTTCGTGATTTCGTTTGCTTTTTCTGGAGAAATAGTATATAATACCAAAAAATGCGGCGGGAATGATGCTTTTGACCGTCCAGAATCTCCAGGAAATCAAAGAGTGGATTGGCTCTCTCGTCGGCCGAGAAGCCATTGTAGAGGTCAACAAAGGGCGCAAAAAGACCGTTGTTCGCAAAGGCGTCATTGAGGGAATTTACCCCTTCTTCTTTGTCCTCCGGGTGGATGTCGATGGTACCGCTCAGCGCATGGCCTTCAACTACGTCGACATCCTCACCAAAACCGTAGAGCTTGAAATCCTGTAATCCTCTACCCCTCCATGGAGAGGCAATACCCTCATCCTTTTGAGGTGACGCTTGAGGAGGCCCTGCGCATCCAGGAAGATATCCGGCAAAAGGTTTCCCTCGAGTTTCCCTTGAAAGACGAGGCCGTGACGCTCCTTGCAGGGGTTGACGTTGCCTATAACGCCCTTGGGCAGGCAGTGGCGGTTGTTGTGGTCCTGCGGTGGCCTTCTCTTGAGGTGGTCGAAGTGACCTCAGGAGTGCATAAGCCCTCTTTCCCCTATGTTCCAGGTTTTCTCTCCTTCCGGGAGGGTCCGGCGATTGAAGAGGCTTTCCGACGTCTTTCCGTTGTGCCGCACCTTTTCTTTTTCGATGGCCAGGGTATCGCCCATCCCCGGGGAGTGGGGATTGCCAGCCACCTGGGGGTCCTCTTTGGTCTTGTCTCTATTGGGGTAGCCAAAAAGCCCCTCGTGGGGCATTTTCAGGAGCCTGGGGAGAAGCGGGGTTCCTTCACCTTTGTCGAATACCGGGGAAGGCGTGTTGGCGTTGCCCTGCGAACGAAGGACCGCACCCAGCCCGTATTCGTCTCTCCGGGAAACCGGATAGACTTAGAGAGAGCCCGGGAATGGGCCCTGAAGACGGCAAGGGGGTTTCGTCTTCCTGAGCCCGTGCGTTTAGCCCATATCTTCAGCGAACGGCTCAAAGGAGGAAAAAAACAGTGACCGAAGTGGATCTCTGGGCCTCTGAAAACGAACCGTCCACCGAGCACAGGGTGGTCATTACTGTTGTGGGGAAGGACCGTATCGGGATTATCGCTGCCATCACGTCCTGTCTTGCTGAACACAGTGTCAACATCGAGGACATCACCCAGAAGATTCTCGGAGAGTACTTCACCATGATTCTTGTGGGTGATATTTCCCGCTGTCCGGTCTCGCTTTCAGAGCTTCGGGAGAGACTGATCCGGCGGGGCGAGGAGGTGGGGGTCAAGGTGTACCTGCAGCATGCGAGCATCTTCCGGGCGATGCACCGCATTTAGGGGGACGCCATGCTTTTCGACCGCGCTGAGATCCTTGAGACCCTGCGGATGCTTGAGATTGAGAACCTCGATGTACGGACGGTGACCCTGGGGATTTCGATTCTTGATTGCCGGGGGAAGGACTTTGAGGAAACGGTACAGCGGGTGGTTGCCAAAATTCGCCGGTACGCCGCTTCTTTAAACGCCGTGGCCGATGAGGTCTCGACCAAGTACGGCATCCCCATCGTGAACCGCCGGGTGGCTATCTCTCCGGTGGCTTTGCTCCTTACCGGGGAAGAGGGAGAGGGTGTGCTGGATTTTGCGAAGGCCCTGGATGACCTTGCCCGGGAGCTTGCTATCGACTTCATCGGTGGATTCTCGGCCCTGGTCCACAAGGGGGCTACAAAAGGCGATGTCCTCCTCATGGAGAGCTTGCCCTCTGTGCTTTCGAGGACCGAACGTATCTGCGCCTCGGTGAATGTGGCATCAAGCCGCACGGGGATGAATGTTGATGCCATCCTCACCATGGCACAGGTCGTGAAGGAAACGGCAGAGTGCACGAAAGACCGGGATGGTATCGGGTGTGCAAAACTCGTGGTCTTTGCCAACGCCCCGGAGGACAACCCCTTCATGGCGGGAGCGTTCCACGGCGTGGGGGAGGGGGAAGCGGTGGTGAACGTCGGAGTGAGTGGTCCGGGTGTGGTGAAGGAGGTCGTGCGCCGTCACCCTGGGGCGGATCTGGGGACTCTCGCGGAGTTCATTAAGCGAACCGCCTTCAAGATTACCCGGGTGGGGGAGCTCATCGGGAGAGAGGTTGCCGGGAAACTCGGGGTGGCCTTTGGCATTGTGGACCTGTCGCTGGCACCAACGCCCAGGGTTGGGGACAGCGTCGCCGAGATTTTGGAGGAAATGGGGCTTGAGCGATGTGGGGCGTGGGGGTCAACGCTTGCTCTGGCCCTGCTCACCGATGCCTGCAAAAAGGGTGGTGCCATGGCCTCCTCATCCGTTGGAGGCCTGAGCGGAGCGTTCATTCCGGTGAGTGAGGACGCAAGGATGAGTGAAGCAGTGGCGGTGGGAGCTTTATCGCTGGAGAAACTCGAGGCCATGACCAGTGTGTCCTCTGTGGGCCTTGATATGATTGCCATTCCTGGCGACACTCCCTGGGAGACCATCGCCTGCATCATGGCTGACGAAATCGCCATCGGGGTGATCAACCACAAGACCGTTGGCGTTCGCCTCATCCCGGTGCCCGGAAAGAGCGCAGGGGAGAGAGCTTGCTTTGGAGGGCTTCTCGGGGAGGCGACCATTATCCCCGTCAACCCCTATCAGGGTGCGCGGTTGATCCTCCGGGGTGGTCGCGTCCCCGCACCCCTGACGAGTCTTCGCAATTAGCCCTTGACCCTTTTTTCCACGAGGTTCATGAGCCCTCCGGCAGCAATGATTTCCTGGAGGAAGGGCGGGAATGGTCGAGCCCAGAAAATCTCCCCTGTGGTTTCGTTACGGATTTCCCCCCGGGCAAGATCAATGGAGACCATGTCTCCCTCTCGAATCCCCCTTGCCGCTTCTTCGGACTCAAGGATGGGAAGGCCGATGTTGATGGCGTTCCGGAAGAAAATCCGGGCAAACGAAGCGGCCACAACGGCAGAGACCCCGCACCCCTTGAGGGCCAGGGGGGCGTGTTCCCGGGAGGAACCGCAGCCGAAGTTTTTCCCGGCTACCAGAATGGTCGCTCCGGGGGTAATGCGTTGAGGAAAGTGGGGATCCAGGCCTTCCATGCAGTGCTTGCCGAGTTCTTTCGGGTCGGTACTCGTGAGGTACCGGGCCGGGATGATGACGTCGGTGTCCACATTGTCTCCAAAAACCACTGCTTTTCCGCGAATCATGGGCCTCACCTCAGAGTCTCTCCGGGGAAGTAATGTACCCCGCAACAGCGGAGCTTGCCGCAATGTAGGGGTTGACAAGGTACACCTCGCTCGTCTCATGTCCCATCCGGCCAATGAAGTTCCGGTTTGTGGTTGAGGCGCAGCGTTCTCCTGAGGCCAGAACGCCGAGGTGCCCCCCAAGGCATGGGCCGCAGGAAGGCGGGGCAATGACTGCGCCGGCCTCAAGGAAGATTTTGATGAGTCCCTCTTCTTCCGCCTGCCTCAGGACTTTGGGGCTTCCGGGAAAGACGAGAAGCCGCACGCCTTTTCGGACCTTCCGCCCTCGCAGGACTGAGGCCGCCATACGCAGGTCCTCGATGCGACCGTTGGTGCAGGACCCGATGACCACCTGGTCGATTTCGATTCTCGGAATGGCGTACACCGAGCGGGTATTGGAGGGAAGGTGAGGAAAGGCCACCTGGGGCTCGATAGAAGAGACATCGATGGTGTACATTTCCTTCCACTCGGCATCGGGATCGGAGGAAAAGAGCCTCGGGGTACGGGAAGTTCCTGTGGCGCGAACGTAGGCGAGGGTGGTATCGTCCGGGGCGATGATACCGTTTTTGGCTCCTGCCTCTATAGCCATATTGGCCATGGTGAAACGTTCGTCCATGGAAAGGGACTGGATTACCGGTCCCTCGAACTCCATGGCACAGTACCGGGCACCGTCGACCCCAATCTGGCCGATGATGAAGAGAATCAGGTCCTTCCCGGTGACAAAGGGTCGCCGTTCTCCTGAGAGGACGAACTTCAACGACTCTGGAACCCGGAGCCAGGTCTTCCCCAGAACCCAGGAGGCGGCAAGGTCGGTACTCCCCATGCCCGTGGCGAAGGCTCCCAGAGCCCCATAGGTGCAGGTGTGGGAGTCGGCACCGATGACGAGATCCCCGGGGACCACAAGGCCGAGTTCGGGCAAGAGCACATGTTCTATCCCGACCTCTCCTCCCTCAAAGAAGTGGCGAATGCCGTGTTTTTTCGCGAATTCCCGCATGAGCTTGACGTTTTCCGCTGAAGAGATGTCTCGGGCGGGAGTGTTGTGGTCCGCAACGAGGACGATTTTCTCGGGGTCCGCAATGGTTGCTATCCCCCGCTTTTCGAGTTCTTTGATGCTCAGGGGAGCGGTGATGTCGTTGGCGAGCATCACGTCCACCGTGACTTCGACGAGCTCCCCAGGAACCACCCTGTCCTTTCCCGCGTGGGCGGCGATGATTTTTTCGGTGATGGTCATCCCCATGGTCCATCAGCTCTCCCCATAGTCCTTTTGAGGGTTGAGTTTTCGCTTCCTCTGGGCCATCCGGTTGATGGCCGAAAGATACGCCATGACGCTTGCCACCACCACGTCCTGGCTCGAACCTCGTCCGATGTACTCCTCATCCCCATCGAGGATGCGCACGATGACCTCGCCAAGTGCTTCGGTCCCTCCGGTGATGGACTGGAGGGTGTAGTTCACAAGGTTTGAGGAAATACCGAGCATCTTGCTGATAGCCTTGTAGGCGGCATCCACCGGACCAACCCCTGTGGCAACTCCCTCGAGCACCTCTTTCCCGTCCTTTACAAGACGTACGGTGGCAGTGGGCAGGATATTGTTCCCACAGCACACGTGCACGAAATCCAGGTGGTAGATTTCCTCAGGTTTTGCTACCTCTTCAGAGACGATGGCCTTGAGGTCGTCCTCGGTGATTTCTTTCTTCTGGTCAGCGAGTTGCTTGAAGCGCTGGAATGCCTGGTTGAGCTCCTCTTCAGAGAGTTTATACCCGAGCTCCTCAATCTTTTTGGCAAAGGCATGGCGCCCCGAGTGTTTCCCAAGGACCAGCACCCGGTCCTCCCGGCCGATGAGCTTGGCATCCATGATTTCGTAGGTGAGTTTTTCTTTAAGTACTCCATCCTGGTGGATTCCGGACTCGTGGGCGAAGGCATTCTGACCCACAATGGCCTTGTTAGGCTGGACAAGCATTCCCGTGCGCTGGCTCACGAGGCGACTCGTGCGGTAGATTTCCTGGAAGTTGAGGTTCGTCTCGGCCTGGAAGAAGTCCCGGCGGACGTACAGGCTCATGGCAATCTCTTCTAAGGCAGCGTTCCCTGCCCGCTCACCAATGCCGTTTACGGTGCACTCCACCTGTCCGGCGCCGGCAAGGATAGCAGCAAGGGAATTGGCGGTGGCAAGACCAAGGTCGTTGTGGCAGTGCACGCTCAGGACGACCTTTTCAATACCCCTGGTGTTTTCTAAGAGGTATTTAATGAGCTCCTGCATTTCAAAAGGTGTGATGTACCCAACCGTATCGGGGACGTTGATGATGGTGGCACCTGCCTCAATGACCGCTGCGTAGACCCGGCTCAGGTACTCCCAGTCTGAGCGAGTGGCGTCTTCGGCAGAAAACTCCACATCGGCAACGTACTTTTTCGCCCTTTTCACCGCCCATACTGCCTGTTCCAGGGCCTCCTCCCGGGAAAGGCGGAGTTTGTGTCGCAGGTGGATGTCTGAGGTGGCGATGAAGGTGTGGATGATGGGGTGCTCGGCATTTTTCAGGCACTCCCAGGCAATGTCAATGTCCTTGTCCTTGGCCCGGGCCAGGGCGCAGACGGCCCGGCCCTTCACGTTGTCCGCAACGAGTTTCACCCCTTCGGCGTCTCCCGGGGAGGCAATGGGGAAGCCCGCTTCGATGACGTCGACGTTTAAGCGGGCAAGCTGCAGAGCAATCTCCAGTTTTTCCTGGGCGTTCAGGGCAACCCCTGGAGATTGCTCGCCGTCTCTTAACGTTGTATCGAACACGCGGATACGCTGCACTATCATCCCTCCTTCTTCAGCCAGGGCATCATGTTCCTTAAGGTCTTGCCGACCTTTTCGATGAGGTGCTCGGCGTCCTTCTGGCGGAGCGCATGGTACACCGGGCGGTTCGCCTGGTTCTCAAGAATCCACTCCCGGGCAAAGGTTCCATCCTGGATTTCGGCGAGAATCTTTTTCATCTCCGCCTTCACCTGGTCGTTGATGATTCGTGGTCCCCGGGTGAGGTCACCGTATTCGGCGGTGTCGCTGATGACCTGGCGCATGTGCATGAGGCCACCCTCGTACACGAGGTCCACGATGAGCTTCATCTCATGGAGGCACTCAAAGTACGCCACCTCCGGCTGGTAACCTGCCTCAACCAGGGTCTCAAAACCGGCCTTGATGAGGGCGGTGAGACCACCGCAGAGCACGGCCTGCTCTCCGAAAAGATCCGTTTCCGTTTCCTCGGCAAAGGTGGTTTCAAGAACCCCCGCTCTTGTAGCGCCAATACCCTTGGCGTAGGCCAGGGCGATGTCCTTGGCCTGGCCTGTAGCGTCCTGGTACACGGCCACAAGGGAAGGCACCCCTTTCCCCTCAAGGTACATCCGCCGCACAAGGTCTCCGGGACCCTTCGGAGCCACCATGATGACATCGACATCTGCGGGGGGGATAATCTGGTGGTAGTGGATGTTGAATCCGTGGGAGAACATGAGGGCCTTGCCTTTCGTGAGGTGAGGAGCAATGGATTCCCGGTAAATTGCTGGCTGGTGCTGGTCAGGAGCAAGCATCTGGATGATGTCGCCTTTTTCTGCCGCCTCTTTAGCGCTCACGGGTTCAAACCCTGCGTTTTTCGCCCTCTCAAAACCGGGGGTTCCGGGGAGCTCTGCAACGATGACGTTGAGACCACTGTCCCGCAGATTCTGTGCCTGGGCACTTCCCTGGCTCCCGAAACCAATGATGGCGATGACCTTCCCCTTCAGGATGTCGAGGTTAGCGTCCTGGTCGTAGTACATTTTCGCCATGGTCCATCCTCCTTTTATAGGGATTGACTGCCCCGTGCCAGGGCTATCCGCCCTGTACGGGTCATCTCAATGATACCGTACTTTCGCAGAAGTTGCTCTAAGGCATCGATTTTATCCGGAGTCCCGGTGACCTCCACAATGAGGCTCTCCTCGTCGACGTCGACGATGCGGGCCCGAAAGATTTCCGCAGTCTGAGCGATTTCTCCCCGCAGGTTCGAGGGAGCATGGACCTTGATGAGAGCCAGTTCCCGGTCGACCACCGGGGTGTTGGCAAAATCACTGACCTTAATGACCTCGATGAGCTTGTAGAGTTGCTTGGTAATCTGCTCCAGGACATGCTCGTTTCCGGTGACAACGAGAGTGATCCGGGAAATGCTGGGATCCTGGGTTGGCCCAACCGCAAGACTCTCGATGTTGTAGCCCCGCCGGGCAAAAAGCGACGCTACCCGGGCCAGGACCCGGGGTTTATTCTCCACAAGGACCGCAATGATGTGTTCCACACTGTCACCTCCTTTACTCAAGGATCATCTCGTCCAGGGATTTTCCAGGAGGCACAAAGGGGAGGACGTTTTCTTCCTCCTCAATGTGGCAGTCCACAAGAACCGGTCGATCCTGCGCCTTCAGGGCTTCATCGATGGCCCGGTCAAGCTCGTCTTTTGTGGTGACCGAAATGCCCACTGCTCCGAAGGCCTGGGCAACCCGGGCGATATCTGGGTTCACGAGACGTGTACAGGAGTACCGTCCCCGGTAAAGACACCCCTGCCACTGGCGGACCATGCCGAGGAACTCATTGTTCATCACGAAGATTTTGATGGGGAGGCAGTAGTTCACGGCAGTCACGAGTTCCTGGATCTTCATAAAAATGCTCCCATCGCCGCTAATGAGGATGACGGTCTTGTCGGGGTTACCCACCTGGGCTCCGATAGAAGCCGGCAGTCCATACCCCATGGTCCCAAGTCCCCCAGAACTCGCCCAGGTTCGGGGCTTCTCCCGAGGGTATTTCTGTGCCGCCCACATCTGGTGCTGACCGACGTCGGTCACGACAATCGTGTCGAGGTGCTTCGTTTTCTCGTAGATTCGCTCAATGACATGGTGGGGGAGGAGCTTCTCGCTTTGCCGATACTTTGGAGTGTACTCCTTTTTCCATTGCTCGATCTCCTCGCGCCATTCAGGGTGGGTCATGGGCTCAAGGCGCTTCACGATTTCAGCGAGGACCATCCGGGCATCACCCACAATGGGGATATGGGGTTTCACGTTTTTGCCGATTTCTGCTGGGTCGATGTCGATGTGGATGATTCTGGCGTGGGGAGCAAAGGTATCGAGTTTCCCCGTTACCCGGTCGTCAAAACGGGCTCCGACGGCGATGAGGAGATCGCAGCGCATAACTGCCTTGTTGGCCCAGTACGTTCCGTGCATGCCAAGCATTCCCAAAGACAGGGGATGGCTTTCGGGGAAAGCCCCCTTCCCCATGAGCGTATGCACCACAGGGATATCGGCTTTGGTGGCGAGTTCAAAAAGGACCTCAGAGGCTCCTGAGGCAATAACCCCTCCACCGACGTAGAGGAGGGGGCGTTTTGCCTCCCCGATGGCTTCGGCGGCGAGTTTGATTTGTTTGGCGTGGCCCTTGTAGGTTGGCCGGTACCCCGGGATTTTGATTTTCTCGGGGTAGACGAGCTCAATCATCTTCTGCTGCACATCCCGGGGAAGGTCCACAAGCACCGGTCCCGGGCGGCCGGAAGAGGCGATGTAGAATGCCTCCCGGATCACGTAGGGGAGGTCTTCAGCCCTGGTGACGAGGAAATTGTGCTTCGTGATGGGCATGGTGATGCCGGTGGTGTCGGCCTCCTGGAAAGAGTCCTTGCCAATGAGGTGGGTGAAAACCTGCCCGGTGAGAGCCACAATGGGGATGGAATCCATGTAGGCTGTGGCAAGACCTGTCACGAGATTCGTGGCCCCTGGGCCGGAAGTAGCGATGCACACCCCCACCTTTCCCGTGGTCCTGGCGTATCCGTCGGCAGCGTGGGCTGCCCCCTGCTCGTGTCGCACGAGGATATGGCGGATCTCGGGAGTATCAAAGAGGGCATCGTAAATGTCAAGGACTGCCCCACCAGGGTACCCGAAGATGAACTCCACGCCCTCTTTCTTTAAGAGTTCCACAAGAACCTGGGCGCCTTTCATGCGCACTGCCACCCACCTCCTTTTCAGGACATGCTTGCGCCAAGGGATGCGGAGGAGGCGAGTTTCGCAAAACGGGCCAAAATCCCTCGCTCGTAGCGGGGTTTTGGTGGAACAAAGGCCCTTTTGCGTTGCTCAAGCTCTTCCGCGCTCACCAGAAGCTCAATCCTTCGGTTGGGGATGTCAATGAGGATTTCGTCCCCATCCCGGACGAGGGCGATTGGTCCCCCCACGAAGGCTTCGGGCGCTACGTGCCCAACACATGGCCCCCGGGTGCCACCCGAGAATCTCCCATCGGTCACCAGGGCCACGTCTTTAGCCAGCCCCATACCCACAATGCTTGACGTTGGGGCAAGCATCTCCCGCATGCCTGGACCTCCCCGGGGGCCCTCAAAGCGGATCACCACGACCGAACCTTTGGTGATTTTCCCCGAGGTAATGGCCTCCATGGCTTCCTCTTCGCTGTTGAAGCACACCGCTTTCCCCCGGAACACGCGCACGCTCTCGTCAACCGCCGCCTGTTTCACCACCGCTCCTTCCGGGGCAAGGGACCCAAAGAGCACCGCGATGCCACCTTCGCGGTTGTAGGGGTTGTCAAGGGGTCGAATTACCGAACGGTCCACAAAGTCCACGGATCTCTGGATTTCTCGAATGGTTTTTCCCGAGACCGTCCGGGCATCTTCGAGGAGGTCTCCCAAGGTGGCTAAAAGGGCAGGAATACCCCCGGCGAACTCCAGGTCCTCCATGAAGAGGTCTCCTGCCGGCTCAAGGAGCACAAGGTGGGGGATTTCCCGGGAAAGCTCGTCGAACGTCCTGAGAGAAATGCTCTCAAGCCCAAGTTCCCGGGCAAGAGCGAGAAGATGCAACACAGTGTTGGTCGACCCCCCAAGGGCCAGGTCCACACGGATGGCATTCCGGAGGGCTCTTTCGGTGAGGATGCTCCGGGCATTCCATCCTTCTCTGACAAGCTCCACGATGCGCTTGCCACTTTCGTAGGCAATACGCCGCTTTTTCGCCGATACCGCAAGAGCCGTTCCGCACCCTGGGAGGCTCATGCCCATGGTCTCCACAAGGCACGCCATGGTGTTCGCGGTGTACAGTCCCTGGCAGGACCCTCCCCCGGGACAGGCTTCTTCTTCGAGAGCAAAGAGTTCGGCCTCACCGATATCGCCTTTCCGGTACCGTCCCACCGCCTCGAAGGTATCCCGCACAAACGCTAAGCGTCGTCCCCGGTAGCGTCCGGAGAGCATGGGGCCGGCGGTGACGAAAATGGCCGGGATGTCAAGGCGGGCTGCGGCAAGGAGCATTCCCGGAGTGATTTTGTCACAGTTTGTGAGGAGGACAACGCCGTCAAGGGCATGGGCCTCGACGACCGATTCGATGGCGTCGGCAATGATGTCCCGGCTGGGCAGAGAAAAGCGCATTCCCTCATGTCCCATGGCAATACCGTCGCAGATTGCCGGGACTCCAAAGACAAAGGGAGTTCCTCCTCCGGCTTCCACTCCCCGTTCGATGAAGCGTTCCAGTTCCCGCATGTGGATGTGTCCGGGAACAAGGTCTGAGAAGGCGCTGGCGATGCCAATGAGCGGTCTTCTCAAGCCTTCCCGGGTGATGCCTGTAGCAAAGAAGAGTGAACGGTGTGGACAGCGGTCAACGCCTTCGGTGACTCTTGTGCTTCGCATGGTATTCCTCCTTTCTGTCCTTTCGAACAAAAAACCCTCGCCCCGAAAGGGGCGAGGGTTATCCCCGCGGTACCACCCTTTTTACCCGCAAAAGCGGGTCACTTTTTCCTCGTAACGGGAGGTTTCCGGGCCGCCTACTACCTTCAGCAAGCCGCTCAAGAGGCGAGCTTCGGTGTCGCTTTGGACCTGCTTCCACCTTCCCGCAGGCTCTCTGGACCGCCGCGAGCACCTACTGTTCCCCTTCGTCGCTTTCCCTTTTTCTGGTGTTGTGAGAGAATATAGCACACGGGAACTCGTTTTGCAACGGGGGTGGGAATTTTGGCGCCACGGGCCTTTGTCTCCTTTAGCGGTGGGAAGGACTCGCACCTGAGCCTCTGGAAGGCAAAAGAAGTAGGCCTTGACGTTGTGATGCTCCTCTCCATGCTCAGGGAGGATGGCGAAAGATCTGCGTCCCATCGTATTCCTGCGGCAATCCTGCGCCGCCAGAGCGAGGCAATGGGCATTCCCATTCTCCTTCGTCCCACGTCCTGGGCAGCGTACGAGGAGAACTTCCTTGCTTGTCTTTTTGCGTTGAAGGAGAGAGGAATCACCTTTGGGGTTTTTGGGGATATCGATGTTATGGAGCACCGGGAGTGGGTGGAGCGGGTTTGTCAAAAGGCTGGTGTTATCCCTTTTTTGCCCCTTTGGGGGAAGGACCACAAAGAGGTTGCCCTTGAGGTGGGACGTGTGGGTTTTGAGGCGTACGTCATCGTGGTGAAGGACGGTTCAGTGCCCCAGGATTTCCTCGGAAGAAGGTACGACGAGGGTCTTGTTGCCGAACTCCTTGCCCTGGGTATTGACCCCTGTGGGGAGGGAGGGGAATTCCACACCCTGGTGGTTTCCGGTCCCCCGTACCGGCATCGCCTTCCGTATACCTTTGGAAACCCCCAGTTTGATGGGAAGTGCCATTACCTTGAGGTCTGGTGATGCACCGTGAAACGCCCGAAAGGGATTCGCTTTGTGACCCAGACGGCGATGTTTTTCGCCCTGACACTCCTTGTGCAGGCTTTCGGTTTCCCCCAGATGCTTACCGGTCCTCTGGTGAACGCCTTTCTGCTTCTCTCGACCATTTTCTCCGGTATTTTGAGCGGAGTCATCATTGGCCTTTTCACTCCCTGGGTGGCCCTTCTGCGAGGCATCCTTCCTGCACCCCTTGGCCCCATGGTGCCTTTCATCATGGTGGGCAACGGAGCGCTGGTGACGGTTTTCGGGCTCCTGGCAAAGAGGAAATCCCTGTTCTTTGAGATTGTAGGAGTTTGCCTTGGGGCTTTGGTGAAGTACCTCATCCTCTCTCAGACGGTTCGGTTCCTCGTTGCCGTTCCTCCCCCTGTTGCCCGGGCCATGCAGGTCCCGCAGCTTGTTACTGCTCTCCTTGGAGGGGCCGTTGCTCTGGGTCTTTCCCGGGCTGTTGAGCGGACCCGTCTTCCCGGAAGGCGTGCTTCAGGGTGAAGAAGAACCGGCTCCCTCCCTGAGGTCGGTTCTCCACGCCCACCGTGCCCCCATGGCGCTCAACAATTTCCCGCACGATGGCAAGGCCGAGCCCCACACCACCACCCTTCCGGGAACGGGACTTCTCCACCCGGTAGAATCGCTCGAAGATAAAGGGAAGGTCATTTTCCGGAATCCCTGGGCCCTCGTCGAGTACCGAGACAGTCACCATGCCTTCCCTTTCCTCTCCCTCAATGGTGATGGTGCTACCCTCGGGAGAAAAGAGAATGGCATTGTGGAGGAGGTTGGTGAGGACCTGAGCAAGGCGGTCACGGTTGCCGAAGACCACAAGGGGGAGGGCAAGGTGGTTTTCGACGTTCACGCGTTTTTCCTGGAAAAGCGGGGTGAGTTTGAGGACAACCTCCCGGGTGAGGGCAGCAAGGTCTACCGGTTCCATCTCCCATCGGACCTTTCCTGACTCCATGAGAGAAAGGTCCAAAAGATCCCGGATGAGCCTGGACATCCGCAGGGTTTCCTCGTAGAGGAGGGGCAGGTATTTTTTTCGGAATTCTTCGAAAGAAATGACGCCGTCAAGGACAGCCTCGAGAAACCCCTGAATGGCGGTGAGGGGGGTCTTGAGTTCATGGGACACATCGGCGATGAACTGCCGGCGGAGTTCTTCGGCCCGACGGAGCTCGGTGATGTCCTGGATAACCCCTACGGCCCCGTAGAGCACTCCTTCGTCCTCAAGTGGAGCAACCCGGACAATGAGGCGCTTTGAGCGGAACACGCACTCCCCCTGGGTAGCCACTCCGCTTTTGAGGGTTTCCTGGAAGAGCATAGCGACATCCTGGGGGAGAACCTCATCAATTCGGGCTTTCCCCTCAAGAGAGGTTTCGAAGACCTCCTGGGCTTTGGGATTTGCCGAGAGGATGCGCCCCTCAAGGTCCAGTGCCACCACACCCTCCTTGAGGGCAAGGAGGATGTTCTCAATCTCCCGTTTTTCCCTCTCTAAAGTCCTGATGGTTCGCTCAAGCTCCTGGGAGAGGGTGTTGAAATCCCGGGCAAGCTGCCCAAGCTCCTCTTCAGGGGGAATTTCCAGGCGCTTGGTGTAGTCTCCTGAGGCTATGGCCCGGGCCATGGTGCGCATTTTCTTAAGCGGCACAGAGAGCGAACGGGAGAAGAGAAACGCGAGAATCACGGCCAGAGGAAAGGCCACAAGGCCGGACCACAAAAGGAGGTACCGGAAGGCCTTCACGGTCATCTGGATATCCGCAAGGGGAGTGGAGAGGAAGAGGACCGCTTGGGGCGGGGCATCAGGGGGCAGGGGGAGGGCGACAACAAGCATCTCCTGGCGAAGAACAGGGAGCACTCCCTGGAAGGTCACCGCCTTGCCCTGGCGAAGGCGGTTCTCGAGTTCCTGGAGAGGGAAGACACGTCGGAACATCGCCCCGGGGCGCATCATCTGGGGACCGTGGCGAAGCGGGGAATCTGGGGCAAAGAGACGGCTCAAAGGCACAAGGAGCACATGAATGCCCTCGCTCAGGCGCTTCACGGTCTCGGGGATTTCCTGAGTGGGAGACGTGAGAACGCTGGCGATGAGTTCCCCCCGCCTTTTCAGTTCCCGCTCTTTCAGGGAGAGGTAGAACTGGCTGAAAAGCTGCGACATGCTGGCAAAAAGCACCGCGTAGGTCACGGCAAGGATGAGGAGTGACGAGAGGAAGAACTTGCCAAAAAGCGTCCGCTTCATGGTTCCTCGAACTCGAGCTTGTATCCGTAGCCCCACACGGTTTTGATGAGAGGTGGAGCTCCAGCAGCCTCGAGTTTTTCCCGGAGGCGCTTAATATGGGTATCCACGGTCCTTGTGTCTCCGAGGAAGTCATACCCCCAGACCTCTTCAAGGAGCTTCTCCCGGCTGAAAACACGGTTGGGGTGGAGGGCGAGGAAATAGAGAAGCTCGAATTCCTTCGGTGTTGTGCTGATGGGAGTTCCCTGCACCAGGACCTTTTTGGCCTCGTGGTCGATCACAAGAGGTCCAAGGCGAACGACCTGGTGTTTTGCGGGATCCTGGAGTTTCCCTCGCCTGAGGACCGCCTTGACCCGGGCCACAACCTCCCGGGGGCTGAAGGGTTTGGGAACGTAGTCATCGGCCCCCAGTTCGAGTCCGAGAACCCGATCGACCTCTTCACCCCGGGCGGTGAGCATGATGATGGGGATTGTGGAGAAGCTCCGAATTTCCCGGCATACCGTCCAGCCGTCCTTTTTCGGGAGCATGAGGTCAAGGAGCACGAGGTCAAAGGAGTGACGCTTCACTGCCTCGACTGCGGCTTCTCCGTCGTACACCACCGTGACTGCAAAACCCTCTCGCTCGAGGTACAGGCGGAGGATTTCCCCCACAGACGGTTCGTCATCGACAACGAGGATTCTCCCCATGGCTTTCCCATTCTATAAAACGCCACACCCCAGGGCAAGGGGGGAAGGAGGGGGCCCTGGGGTGTGGCTCCCAAGGAGGGAGTACTCAGAAGAACCTTGGACAGAAGCCCTCAGGACCTCTTTTGCCCATGCCCCACCCAAAAGGTGGGAGGTTCTTGAGCTGCTCCGGTGTGAGCACACCCAGTATCTGCTGGTACATATCCTTCCTCAGGCTTGAGAGTTCCTCCTGAAGGTTCAGGATTTCTGTGATTTTTGCCCGGATGCTCTCTGCAACTTCCTGCGTGGCTTCTTTAAGCTGGAGTTCCCGGAGCTCCAGAACTTTTACCTGAATCTGGGCTTTGAGGTCTGCCGCTTTGGTGAGGAAGTTCTTCTCAATATCCAGGATTTTGGCCTTCTGCTCGTCGGAGAGGGTGATGCTCCCCAGGCCCCAGCGCATTCCTCGACCTTCCTGGGGACCCCAGACATTCTCCGGTCCTCTGCCGCCGAACCGGGGTGCAGCAAAGGCCAGCGCCGTCACAAAGAGCGTTGCCAGTACTCCAAGAACCACCGGGATGGTGAACCGTCTCATGTTCTCAACCTCCCTTTGTGTGATGTTGTTTTTACTGTACCGCAGAACTGTGACGATTCTTTGGGGGAACTGTGACGGTTTTGTGAACAGTTGAGGGTTTCTCTGAGCTTTTTCAGGGCGCGTCTTTTGTGGATGCGCACCGACCGGCGGGATATGCCGAGGCGTTCTGCGGCCTCCTTTTCTGAAAGTCCCTCGAAAAAGAGGAGTTCAACCACCCTGCGTTGCTTGGGGGAGAGGACTTCAAGGGGGAGGGCAATGCGTCTTTTTTGGGAAGGGCGGGGAAGGCGGAGGAGCCGTTCCATTTTCTCGGGAGGAAGGGGCACTTCCCTCCAGGGCCTTCCCACACCAAGCCCCTCTTCCTTGAGCCTCCTGTTCCAGAGATAGAAAAGGTGCCGCGATGACATGGTGCCACCTCCAGGTGTTGTGTGGGCTGGATTATACCAGAAGGAATGAAATATGACAAGAGGAATATCAGTGGAAAGAGAGGCTCAAAAGGACTTTCCCCACGATTCGAACCGGGCGGTCAACGAAAACCAGCGGGGGATAGGCAGGGTTGGCCGATTGGAGGATGACCGTGTTGCCCTGGAAGAACACCTGTTTGATGCAGAGTCCTTCATCCTCGATATCCACAACGCCGATGTCTCCGGACTGGACCTCAATGTCCGGGGAGAAGATGACGAAATCCCCGTGAACGATGCCTTTCCCGATCATTGAATCCCCCCGGGCCCGCACAGCGAAAAGCCGGAGTCCTGCCCTGTGGGCCTGGCCGATGCGCAGAGAAAGGAGAGACTCGTTGAGAGGAACCGCTCCCACGATGTACTCCTCAAAGCCGTTGACGGGTGTCCCACAGGGGATTTCTCCCGAAAGAAGGGGAACGGAAATTTCGCCTTCCTCCACAGCAAATAGCGCCCCTTCCGCAAGCCCAAGGAGGAGGGCGATTTCCTTCTCGCTGGCTCCTAAGGCTCTGGCTACTTTCAGAATGGAGTCCCGGTCAGGGTCCCGAAGACCCCGGAGCCACCGGGAAATGGCCGACTGGGATACCCCCGAAAGCCGGGCAAGTTCGAACTGGCTGATGTTCTTCTCCTTGAGTTTTTCCCTGAGCCACTCTCGAAAGCCCATGGTCTTTTTCATTGTACCACATTGCCCTCGGACTATCCCTTGACAGGGATGAATTGGTTTCCTACAATGTTTTTGAACGATTGTTCAGGGCAAGTGCTCACAAAGAGGGGGAGCCTTCTTGACGTCAGAGGAGAAGAACGAGGACCTGCTCCTTCTTTATGAGATAGCCCGCCTGTACTACGAAGATGGTCTGACTCAGGAGGAGATTGCCGCGCAACTCGGTTTCTCCCGCTCTCGAATCCAGCGACTTCTTGAAGCAGCCCGCCGGCAGGGCATTGTGGAGATTCGTCTGGTGAATCCGGCAACCACTTTCACTGAGCTTGAGGAGCAGCTTGTGCAGCGCTTCCGTTTGAAGAAGGCCATTGTGGTTCCTGCTTCCCTACAGTCTCCGGCCCTTATCCGCCGGAGCATTGGTCGGGCTGCAGCCCGCTATCTTGAGTCTGTGCTTCGGGATGGGGATGTGCTGGGCATTGGATGGGGGCGAACCGTGTACGAGGCGCTGAATTTTTTTGAACGGAAGATCGTCCTTACGGTGGTACCCCTCATTGGGGCTGTAGGCCAGATAGAGGTGGATTTCCAGGTGAATGAGCTTGGGCACCAGCTGGCAAAGAGAATCGGAGGGTTCTTCGTTCCCCTGTACGCCCCGGCTCTTGTGGATAGCGAGGATATTGCCCGGGCGCTGTACTCGGACCAGAGTGTCCGCCGGGTGGTGGAGCTCTGGGACGAGGTTCAGGCGGCCATTGTGGGCATGGGGGACCCCCGAAAACCCGGTTCCATTGTCCCGAAGTTCTTCCTCAGCGACCCCCAGTCGGCGGCGGTTCTTGAGAGGGAAGACGTTGTGGGGGATATCCTCTACCACTTCTTGCGCAGAGACGGGTCCCTGGCGGATGAGGTATTCGACCGGCGGGTGATGAGCATTCCTCTGGAAAAGCTCAGGAATATCCCCTACGTTCTTGGTGTTGCTGGTTCTTTAGAGAAGCTCGAAGTGCTTGAAGCGGTCCTTCGAGGAGGGTACATCAACGTCCTCGTGGTAGACAGCGAGGTGGCAAAGGCGCTCCTTGAGCGATCGGTAGGTGAGGCCTGAAGGGGGTGAGAAGCCGGGCAAAAGAGACCTTTTGAGCTTTTGCGATTTTTTCTTGTAGACTCTTGCGAAAAGGAGGGAATTCCATGAGGCGAGCAGTTGTCTGGGGAATTGTGATGGTTTTCCTTCTTGCTATGGCAGTGGCTCATGCTGATATCACCCTGACCAATGCTTCTGGAGAATCCATCACCTTCACCGAAGAAGAGCTTGGGACCATTGCAGCTTCTGGGGAAAAGCCCTTCGAGGGTATCACCATTACAGTTACTGTGAATCAGGGTGGGCCAAAAGGTGGCATTTCTGGACCACTCTATGAGTGGCGGGATGCCTGGGAACAGATTACCGGGGCAAAGCTCAACATCGTTGAAATTCCCTATGCGGAGCACTATCCCAAGGTCATGACCGACCTCATGACCGGTACTGGCCAGTACGATGGATTCTTCATCGGATCTGACTGGATGGGTGAACTCGTTGCCGGAGAGTACATCATCCCCATCGATGACTATATGAAGGACCCTCGTTTCCCCAAGTGGGATCCCGATTCACTCCCGCCCTCTATCCGCACGCTCTACACCTGGGGCGACAAATGGTACGGACCGCTCAACGACTGCGACGGGCAGATTCTCTACTACCGCAAGGATATCCTGACAAATCCCGATTACCGGGCAAAGTTCAAAGAGCAATACGGCTATGAGTACAACATCCCGCCGAAGACCTGGGACGAGCTCTACGATATCTCGGAGTTCTTCAACGGATGGGACTGGAACAATGATGGTGAACCGGATTCAGGTATCGTCATGCATCTCAAAGTCGGTGCCCAGGGAATGTACCACTATGCCTCACTTTCTGCTCCCTTCTGCATTCTTCCCGGGGAAAAGGTTGACAAGTACCACAATGTCTACTGGTTTGACCCCGAGGACATGACGCCCCTCATTAACAGCGAGGGCCACGTTAAGGCTTTGGAATTCCAGCTCAAGCTCCAGAAGACCGGTCCCGATGCCCAGGTGGCCTGGAGTCTGGGTGAAGCCTGGGACTACTTCCTCCGGGGGAAAGCAGTGTTCACTTTCTCTTGGGGTGACGTGGGGTCTCTGGTTCAGGATGAGACTCGCTCGAAGATCAAGGGGAAACTCGGGTGCTCCATTCTCCCCGGAAGCTACGAAGTGTATGACCGTTCCCAGGGGAAGTTTGTCAGGTTCGACACCCCAAACGTTTGGGGGAACACCACCGGTGGTTCCTGGCATGGCGTGATTTCGGCCCTTTCAAAGCACCCCGAGGTGGTGTACCATCTCCTGGCGTTCCACGCAACGAACAAAATCAGTCTCTGGAACGTCCAGCGGGGCTGGACCGGTGTTGACCCTGGGGCCCGCTTCCATTTCCTGCCGCCTTACGGTACGGCAAGCCTTGACGACTACGTGGCGAATGGTTTCGACCCTGAGGACGCCAAGGAATACCTGAAAGCTTACTACGATAACTTCTTTGCCCCCAACATCGCGCCGTACCTGCGGATTCCTGGTGGGAACGAATACTGGGTGGCGCTGGACCGTCACCTCTCTGAGGCCTACACAGGCCAGGTCTCGGCAAAAGAGGCTCTTGACCGGGTGGCAAGGGACTGGGAAGATATTACCAACCGTTACGGGCGTGAAGAGCAGCTCAAGGTGTACCAGGAATCCATTGGGTATGGAAAGTGAGGGAACGATCAGGGAGGGGGGGTTTCCTCCCTCCCTGTGAGGGGGGATAAATGTGAGGAGAAAACGCATCAAGTACTTTTTTCTATTCCCCTCAATTTTCTGGGTTCTGGCTTTCACTATTTTCCCTCTGGTATATTCTCTGAGTCTCACCTTCTTCCGGGTACGCCTGGGGAAACCCGCCCGTTTTGTGGGTCTCGCCAACTTTGCCCGGATTCTGAGCGACTACAAGATGTGGCATTCGCTACGCATAACCCTTGTCTACGTTGCTGTGACGGTGACGCTTCAGGTTGTCCTGGGGCTTTTGATCGCTCTCCTCTTCCACCAGGAAATAAAAGGAAAATCCCTGTTCCGTGCCCTGCTCATCCTTCCCATTTTCTGTACCCCGGTGGCAGTGGGATACCTTGGTTTGACGGTTTTTTACGAAGAGGGTGGACCCATTAATAGCATCCTCATGAGTTTTTTTGGCACCAAGATTCCCTGGCTTTCGAACCCCTTCTGGGCCTGGATGGCGATTCTGCTTCTTGATATCTGGCAGTGGACGCCTTTCTGTTTCCTGGTTATCCTTGCGGGACTCCAGTCGCTTCCTGAAGAAATCTACGACGCAGCGTACCTTGATTCCTCTTCGGAATGGGAAATTTTCCGAAAGATTACCTTTCCCATGGTTCAGCCGGTTATCGTTATCGTTTTGCTCCTGCGTCTCATTGAGTCCTTCAAAATCTTCGATGTGGTGTACAGCCTCACCGGTGGGGGTCCAGGAACCTCAACGGAGGTCTATTCTCTCTTCACCTACCGGACCGGTCTCAAATTCTTTGACTTCGGATATGCCTCGGTCCTGGGGTACCTCCTTCTTGCCATGGTGTCGGTAGCCGTGAACATTTTCTTCCGCCGGATTCGGGAAGTTTACGGGTAGGAGGGAATCATGGGAGTTGTCAGGAGACGCTCGAAAGTTGCCCTGGTTTTCCGGTACGTTCTCGTTGGCATTATCCTCTTCTGGGCGCTCTTTATGATTTACTGGGGTGTGGTGACCTCACTCAAGCCTCCGGCAGAGACCTTTACGGTGACCGGGCTCTCGGTGCCCTTCGTTCAGTTTCGGCCGACTCTGGAGAACTGGCGGACGGAACTCTCAGTGCGGGAGAGTCGTATGGCTCTTCTCAACAGTGTCATCGTCGCCATCTTCGCTACTCTTATCGCCATGGCTTTGGGAGTTCCCGCGGGGTACGCTCTGGCCCGGTTTAAGTTCCGGCGAATTCGAAACCGTGACCTCACCATATGGTACCTCTCGCAGCGAGTTCTCCCTCCCGTGGTCGTGGTCATCCCCTTTTTCCTCATCATGCGAACCCTGCGCCTTCTCGATACCCGCCTGGCGCTCATTCTTGTGAATGCCACCTTCACCTTACCCTTTGCGGTGGTCATCACCCGACAGGCCTTTCAGGAGCTCCCTGTGGAGCTCGAGGAGGCGGCGGCTGTTGATGGGTGTTCCGAGTTCACCGCTTTCTGGAAAATCGCCCTGCCTCTTGCGGCTCCCACAATTGTCGCCGTGGTGGCGATATGCGTGGCCTTTACCTGGAACGAGTTCCTTTTCGCCCTTTCCCTGACCTCCCTTCGGGCAAAAACGTTCCCCGTGTACCTTGCAGGTGCTGAGGATACCCGAGGGGTGCAGTTCTGGTTCATGGCCACACGGGCCATCCTCGCCCTGGGACTTCCTGTGGTTCTGGCGGTGGCGATTCAAAAGTACATTGTCCGGGGATTGACCTTTGGTGCTGTAAAAGGATAAGGAGAACCTGCCGTGCCCCTGGTTCCATCAAGCATGCTTCTTCGCCTGGCCGAGGAAGGGAACTTTGCCCTTCCGGCCTTCAATGTTCCTGTGCCTGAATTCATTCTCTGGATTCTTGAAGAGAGCGAAAAGCTGAGGTCTCCCGTGGTCATTCAGGTTGCCCCGGTGGAGTACCAGGCGCTGGATCTTCGCATGTTCTACGGCACACTGCTTTTCCTCTCTGAGCGCTTTTTGATCCCCTTTGCTTTCCACCTCGACCACGCCCGTGAGGAGAAAGAGGTCCTCTTTGCCCTTCGCAATGGCTGTTCCTCAGTCATGATCGATGGATCCCGGCTCCCTTTTGAAGAAAATGTGGCGCTTACCCGGAGGGTGGTCATTCTTGCCCATTCCGCTGGGGTCCTCGTGGAGGGGGAACTTGGCAGGGTTGGAGGGCTTGAAGGAGACGAGGCGGAGGACGGGGATTCGTTCACCGCTCCCTTGGAAGCGGAAGAGTTTGTGCAGAGGACGTCCGTTGACCTTCTGGCGGTGGCGGTGGGTACCCGCCACGGTTTCTACGACAGGACACCAGAGCTTCAGTTTGACCTTATCGAGGAAATTCGATGCCGGACTCGCCTTCCCCTCGTCCTCCACGGGGGAAGCGGAACGCCTCAGGAAGAGCTCCAGAAAGCCGTGGTGCGTGGTGTGCGGAAAATCAACTTTAGCACTGCACTTCGGGCAGAGTACCTGCAGGCTTTTCGGAGTTTTGTAGAGGAACACCCTGGCGACGTAGCCGTCCACAGAATGCTCCCCTCTCTGGCTTTCCGGGTGAAAGAAGTGGTTCGGGAATGCATTATTGCCTCACTGGCGCAGGGCAGGGTATAATGGGCAAAAACTGCGGAGGGAAACGAATTGGAGCCCTTCCTTGAGTTCCTCAAAGGTACCAGGGTCTGTCTCTGTGATGGTGCTATGGGGACGGAGCTCCTCCGGCGGGGGTACCCCAAAGATGCTCCTCTTGAGCTTGCCAGCATAACGCACAGGGATCTCGTGCGGGGAATCCACGAGGAGTACCTTGCCTCTGGGGCACAGCTTCTTGAAACCAATACCTTCGGTGCCAATGCGCTGAAGCTCTCGCTTTTCGGCCTTGAGGAGAAGGTCGAGGAGATTGTCCTTGCTGGGGTGCGTCTGGCAAAGGAGGTGGCCCGGGGTCGGGCGTATGTCCTGGGAAGCGTTGGTCCTCTGGGGAAGCCGGTGGGAAAGGGTCTCGGCGTTGAGGATGACAGGGCCAGGGAGTGCTACAGGCAGCAAATTGGAGCTCTCCTTGAGGGTGAGGTCGATGCCGTTCTCTTTGAGACCATGGCCTCACCTCACGAGGTTGCTCTGGCTGTGGAAGTGCTGCGGTCTTTTGACCGGAATATCCCGTACCTGGTGCAGTTTTCCTTTTTCCCCGATGGTACCACTCCCTCGGGGGACTCACTCCTTCGGGTTCTTGAGTTTTTGAAAAGCCTCGACGCCTGTGTGGTGGGCATCAACTGCGGTAGCGGACCTCACGAAGCTGTGCATATTCTCGAGCAGTTCTCACAGCACCTTCCCGGTCCTTTCTCTGTCCAGCCCAACGCCGGATACCCCCAGATCGTCCAGGGACGGATAGTCTATGGAGCCCCACCGGAGTACTTCGCCTCGTTTGCCGGAACCTTTGTCCGCCTGGGGGCAAAAATCCTCGGGGGGTGTTGTGGCACAACCCCTGAGCACATCAGGGCCCTGGCTAAAGCCATTGAGCACCTCGGGGAAGGAACGACCCTCGAAGTCCTCGAACCCGAGAGGGAAGCAGTTTCTGAAGCCCCCTTTCCTCCCTCGACTTTTGCCGAGAAACTCGGGAAGCGGTTCGTCTTCACCGTGGAAATTACCCCTCCCAAGGGAACCAACCTGGAAGGGGTTAAGGAAGGTGTGCGTCTCCTCAAAAAGGCCGGGGTTGATGCCGTGAATATTTCCGATTCTCCTATGGCCCGGGTGCGCATCTCCCCCATTGCCCTGGCGCATATCCTCAGGGAGGAGCTCGGAGTGGAATCCATTGTCCACTTCACCTGTCGGGACCGAAACCTCATCTCCCTCCAGTCGGAGCTCCTTGGGGCTGCAGCCTTAGGGGTGCAGAATATCCTTGCCCTCACCGGAGACCCGCCTTCTGTGGGGGACCATCCCTTTGCCCGGCCGGTTTTTGAGGTGACCTCAGAGGGGCTGGTGCTCATCCTGAGCCGGTTAAATAGCGGCGTGGATTTTGCCGGAAATCCTCTGGGGAAGGCCACGAATTTCACCATCGGGGTTGCCCTGAACCTCAATGCCCAAGACCTTTCTCAGGAGGTTGAGCGCCTGAAGAGGAAAATCGATAACGGGGCACACTTCATCCTCACCCAGCCCATTTACGACCCCAGGGATCTGGAGAGGTTTTTCGACCTTTTCCGCGGTTCTTTGCCGCCTCTTCTTGGGGGTATTCTGCCACTCAGGTCTTTCCGCCACGCGGAGTTCCTGCACCACGAGGTTCCGGGTATCGTCATTCCTGAGCGCTTGCGAGCCCGCATGGCGCAAGCCGAAGACCCAAAGCGCGAGGGCGTTGCCATTGCCCTTGAGGTTATCCGGGGCATCAGGGACATGGTAGCGGGGATTTACCTCATGCCGCCCTTTGAACGGTACGAGATGGCTGTGGCCATTATCGAGGCTTTCCGAAGGGAGGAGGGACAGGATGCTTGAGTGGTCTGACCGTTTTTCCGTCGGTATACCTGAGATTGACAACCAGCATCAGGAGCTCTTCCGTCAGGTCAACCGTCTCCTTGAGGCCTGTTCTCAGGGAACGGGAAAGGCGCTTCTTCCAGAAATCTTTGATTTCCTCGGAAAGTACGCTGTGGAGCACTTTGCCACCGAAGAACGGTACATGGAACGGTACGGGTATCCAGGGCTTGCGGAGCACCGGAAAGTACACCAGGATTTCGTGCAGACCTTTCTGCAGTTTCGCCAGCAGGCCGAGGCCCAGGGCCCAGGGGTTCACCTCGTGGTACAGGTGAACAGGGTGCTTGTGGACTGGCTCAAAAACCACATTCTCAAGATGGACCAGGAGATGGGGAAGTTTCTGCAACAGGCCCTGAAGGGGTGAGGGAATGCTCAGGGTATGGGTTATTCTCGTGGTTTTGGGAGTCCTCCTTGGTTCCGTCGCCTGTACAGGGGAGAGCCCCGAGTCTTTGAGTCTGGCTTTTCTCGATCGCATTCGGAGAGGCATGTACGAGGAGGCCTGGGCCATGGAGGACGAAACCATGCGGTCGCTTCTGTCTTCGGAGGCTCTCAAAAGCCTCTGGGAGGGAATGACAAGGGACCTGGGGAACCTCCTGACCTTTGAGGTACAGCGGAAAGAGCAAAAAGACGGGTTCACCCTGGTTTTTGTGCTCTCCCACTTTGAGCGCGCAACCCTCCTTGCCCAGGTGGCGGTTGACGAACACCAGAGAATTTCTGGGCTCTACTTCGTTCCTTACACTGCTTCAACGTATTCTCCTCCCCCTTATGCTCCGGAGAGATTCCGGGAAGCTCAAGCGACCTTTGGGCTTCCAGGCTTCGAACTTCCCGGAACTTTGACCTTACCAGAAGGCAAGGGGCCCTTTCCCTGTGTTCTTCTCGTCCACGGCTCCGGGGCAAACGACCGGGACGAAACCGTCCTGGCTTGTAAACCTTTCAGGGACCTGGCATTGGGTTTAGCATGGGAAGGCATCGCCACATTCCGGTACGATAAAAGGACCTATGTCCATGGGGCAAAAATTGCCCAGATGTTGCCTTCCTTCACCGTGGAGGAAGAAGTCATTCAGGACGCGCTGGCAGCTCTCGAGTTTTTGAGGAAACAAAAGGATGTTGATGCCCGGAGGGTGTTCCTCCTTGGGCATAGCCTCGGGGGGTGGCTTGCCCCCGAAATCGCCCTTCGGGATGGAGGTATCCGGGGAATCATTCTCTGCGCCGCTCCGGCTCGATCCCTCCCCGAGCTTGTTCCCGAGCAGATGGAGTATCTTTTCAGTCTTGATGGTACCGTGGACGAGAACGAGGCCAGGCAGATTGAGGCGGTAAGGAAAACCGTCGTTGCCCTTCAAGAACGTGCTCTTCGGGACGACGAGGCCGTGCCGTATCTTGGAGGGTACGCCCGTTACTACTACGGTCTCATGGAACTCCGGCCTCTTGAGGATGTCCAGAGGCTTTCCTGTCCCATTCTTGTTGTCCAGGGTGGTCGGGACTTCCAGGTTCGGGAAAAGGACTTTCTCCTCTGGAAAGAGGCCCTGTCCTCTCACCCTCAGGCGACTTTCCGGTGGTATCCCCTTCTGAACCACCTCCTTGTTCCTGGAGAGGGCCCTTCAACGCCTGGGGAATACGCACAACCCGGGCATGTTGATGAAACTCTCATTCGGGATATCGCCCTGTGGATTTGGGAGCACTGATTACGGGGTGCGGCGGGGAAAGGCTCTTCTATCTGCTCGGTGGGAACAGGTCGAGGGGGACTGGGTTCTTGACGTTCTGGGAAGCTGTGCTATAATCACCTGTAGCGGGCGGGAATAGCTCAGGTGGTAGAGCGCCAGCCTTCCAAGCTGGGTGCCGCGGGTTCGAGTCCCGTTTCCCGCTCCATTTTTTCGGAAAGCCTGCAGAGAGCCGACTTCTGCTTCCGTAACATTTGCGCGCTTCACCGGTTTCTGGCGAGTCTGGCAAGTAGTGCAAGAGTCGGAAGGTTTTTCTTCTACTTGTTCTGGTTTTGCGTCTTACTGAGAGGAACACCGGATGTGGTGTTTGGGAATCCTTGCCCCGTCAGAATGGTTCCCCGACGTTTCCCGTCAGTGTCTTTAGGAAAAGCTACCCTCCGGTTCTGCAGGCAAAAGGGAGTTCACAGAGGCGCTTTGCAAGGGGAAGCTGCGAGAACATACTCCGTTTCTCTTTTGGCCTGCATGGCGTATAATATCCCCAAAGACCTGAGGAGGTGGCTTCTGTGGCGAGGATTCTCCTCGTGAAGGTGGGAGATCGGCCAAAAACAGCGGTACGGGTCCAGGAGGTTTTAACGCAGTACGGCTGTAACATCAGAACCCGCCTTGGTCTCCATGAGTTCGCCTCTGAGTGTGACGAAAGAGATGAAGGACTCATTGTTCTTGAGATTGTGGGAGGCCCTGAAGAGGTTGAGAAGCTCAGAAGTGCTCTTGAAGCCATCGGCAACGTGAAGGCCGTTTCCGTGGAGCTGTAGGGATTTCTATGGAGAAGGTTGATCTCTCAAAGTACCGTCTCCGACCAGAGGATTTGCGGTGGACCTGTGACCCGGCAACTTTTCCCTTTGAGTGCACGGACGAGCTCGAAGGGCTCCAGGGGTTTGTGGGGCAGGATCGGGCCTTTGCGGCGATTGAGTTTGGCCTTCGAATGGATCGCCCTGGATACAACCTCTTTGTGGTAGGACCAAGTGGTACGGGAAGGGCGGCAGCCGTTCGAGCCTGTATCGAACGTATCCTTGAAGAGAGGAAGAAAGCCGGTCTTCTTCCTCCGGTCATGGACTGGTGCTACGTTTTCAACTTTGACAATCCTGACCGCCCCAGGGTGCTTCGCTTCCCCCGGGGGGAGGGAAGGACTTTTGCCCGCCTTCTTGAGACGTTGCTCAAAAATCTCAGGGAAATCATCCCCAAGGCTTTCTCCAGTGATGAGTACAAGAACCAGCGTCAGATCCTCATTGATGAACACCAGAAACGCCATCGACAAATCCTTCAGGAACTTGAGCGAGAGGCGCTTGAGGAGGGTTTTGCCTTCCGGATGACCTCCATGGGTCCTATCCTCGTCCCACTTTATGAGGGGAAGCCTATGACCCAGGAGCAGTACCTTGCCTTGAGCGAAGCGGAAAAGGAGGTCATCGAGACCCGCCGCCAGAAGCTCCTGAACCGCATCAACGAGGTTTTTGAGCGGATTCACCAGCTCGAAATGGACTTCAAGAGTCGGGTGGCCGAGCTCGATACCCGGATTGCCGATTTCACTATTACACCCCTTTTCAGGGAGCTCCTTGACCGGTATGCCGATTTCCCTGAAGTTACCGAATTCCTCACCAGCCTCAAGCAGTTCACCCTCTCGTACCTCCATATTTTCCGGGATTCTCAGGAAACCCCTGCCCAGCCGCAGCACCTTGCCCCGTACCAGCGTTTCCAGGACCCCTTTTTGCCCTTCAAGGTGAACGTCTTTGTGGATAATTCTGCCACTGAAACCCCTCCTGTAATTCTCGAAACCCATCCCACCTGGACCAATCTCTTCGGGCGAATTGAGCGGCGGGCCTTCATGGGAACGTATTTCAGTGACCACACCATGCTCAAAGCAGGGTCCCTGCACCAGGCCAATGGCGGCTATGTCATCATGTACTTCCGGGACCTCATTGTGAACCCTGGCGTCTGGGAGGGGCTCAAGAGGGTTCTGAAAAACCGGGAAATCCGCATGGAGGACCCCTTTGAGCACTTTGGCCTCATCGTGCCTCAGGGTTTGCGCCCTGATCCTCTGCCGTTTGATGCAAAGGTCATCCTCATCGGGGACGAGTACGTTTACCGACTGCTCACCATTTTTGATGAGGACTTCCGGGACCTCTTCAAGGTGAAGGTGGAGTTTGATTATGAGATTCGGAAAAGCCAGGATATCGTGGCTGCTTTTGCCTGTTTCATCCGCCGCCTCTGCCTTGAAGAGGGACTTTTACCCTTCGACCGCAGCGGGGTAGCGAAACTCCTTGAACACGCTGCCCGGATGGTGTCCCACAAGGGGAAGCTCACCACCCGTTTTGGGGTTTTGCGAGACATCGTTCTCGAGGCCGACTTCTGGGCCCGGGAGGAGAGGGCCGAACGGGTCTACGATCGCCATGTGGTGAGGGCTCTGGAGTCTCGGGAAAAACGACTGAATCTCCTTGCGGAAAAAATTGACGAGTTCATCAAAGAGGATGTTCTGCTCATCGACACTGAGGGCGCGGTCGTGGGGCAGGTGAACGGTCTTGCAGTCTATGACCTTGGGGATTTCAGCTTTGGTCGGCCATCCCGTATCACGGCCCGGACGTATCTTGGCCGGCAGGGTGTGGTGAACATTGAGCGAGAGTCCCGCCTGAGCGGTCGCATCCACGACAAGGGTGTGCTCATCATGAGCGGCTACCTGGGGTACCGTTACGCCCAGGATAAGCCCCTCTCCATTGCTGCGAGCATCTGCTTTGAGCAGTCTTACGAGGGGGTGGAAGGCGATAGTGCCTCTTTAGCGGAGGCCTGTGCCATTCTCTCGGACCTTGCGGGGGTTCCTCTCAGACAGGATATCGCCGTCACCGGTTCCATCAACCAGAAGGGCGAGGTCCAGGCCATCGGTGGGGTGAACCAGAAAATCGAAGGGTTCTTCCGGGCCTGCAAGATGAAAGGTCTCACCGGAACCCAGGGGGTTATCATCCCCAAAAGCAACGTGCAGCACCTGATGCTTGATGAAGAAGTGGTTGCGGCAGTTCGGGAAGGCAGGTTCCACGTGTACGCCGTGTCTTCAGTCGATGAAGCCATGGAGATTCTCACGGGGATTCCTGCGGGGAAGCGACAAGAAGACGGAACCTTTGAGGAGGGAACCCTCAACGACCTTGTGGACCGCAAGATTCGCAGGGCGTTGGAGCTTCTGCAGAGGCTTGAGGGAAGGCCTGAAGGGGAGAAACCAAAAGAGGAACGGCGGGAAAACGAGGAACAACGGGATCAGCAATAGTCCATGTTCTCTCTCCTGAGTCGAGATGTCGCTCAAAGCGTCAGGGACCCAAAACTTCGCAATGACCTCAGGTTTGTCACCTTAGGAGTTGTCTTTGGCATCGTTTTCGTCAACGTCACTACCGGTGCTCCTATCGCCGGGTTCGCCAACGCTTTAGGCTTTGGGGACCTTCTCTACGCCTTTCTCCTTGCCCTGCCGGTTCTTGGTGGAGCGTTGCAGGTCTTTGCCTCCCTGGTGCTCGAAAGGACTAGAAGGCGGAAACTCGCCTTTCTCCTTGGTGGTTTTGCCAACCGCGTTCCCTGGCTTTTCGTGGCCCTTCTACCTCTCTGGGTCAGCAACCGCCGGGTGCTCTTTGGGTCCTTTGCAGGGCTTCTCCTTTGCACTGCCTGTGGAGGGGCATTCCTTGCGGTGAGTTTCATGTCCTGGGTGGCCGACCTCGTTCCCCTGGAGCTTCGGGGAAGGTTCTTCGGGCACCGGAGCCTCCTCGGGACGATTTCGTCGCTTGTGAGTGGCCTCTGCATCGGATGGTTTCTGGACACTGTTTCCCGGGGGACAGGGTTTTCGGTGGTCATCGCCCTGGCAGCGGCTCTGGGGATTCTGGATATCCTCTGTTTTGTTCGGGTTCAGGATCCTCCCATGAGGTATGAGGAAGAATACCGGGGAAGCATCATCCACTTTTTCCGCGAGGTTTTTGCCCATCCTCCTTTTTTTCGGTTCCTCCTCTTTGCCGTTTTCTGGTACTTTGCGTTCAACGTTGCCTCCCCCTTTTTCAATCTGTACATGATTCGGGACCTCCACATGGATTTCTTCCATATTGCCCTCTACGTTCAGGCAGTGGCAAACTGCACGACCCTCTTTTCCATACGCCTTTTCGGCCGCCTCACCGACCGTTTTGGGAATATCCCTGTTGCGCTTCTTGCCACCTCAGTGGCTTCTTTCCTGCCGCTTCTCTGGTGCCTCACAACGGAAGCGAACTGGCGACCGATTGTGCTTGTGATTCAGATTCTGGCAGGAATCTTCTGGCCAGCCATTGACCTTACGGTGAACAACCTCGCGCTGAAGCTTTCACCGGACCTCCATCGTTCTTTCTACATCGCCGTTTTGAACCTCTTCCTTGGGGTTTTCGGCAATGCCCTGGGGTACATTGCTGGTGGGGCCGTCCTTGAATACCTGGCGCCCTCTGTGGCTTGCTTCATGGAGGGTCTTGGGGTGCATTTTTCGCCCTACTATGTGGTCTTTCTCCTTTCTGCCCTCCTTCGCTTTGTGGCAACCTTTGTCTTCCTCCCCCGGGTCCGCGAGGAACAGGCCCTCCCCCTGCGGGATGTTTTCCGGACGCTTTTTGAAGAGGTTCGCTAAAGTTTTCCCGGAAAGTGCCGATAAGCAGGAGAAGGAAAAGAAAGGAGGGTAAAGGTTCATGCGCAGGAGTCTTCAGGGCAGGTTGCTTTTGTGGTTCCTGGTCTTTGCTCTTGTTCCCCTTGTGTTTCTTGCTCTGTACGGACTTTCCGTTTTCCAGAAATCCCTCTCAAAGGCCTATGAGGAACAGCTCCTCACCATGGCCAGCTCGGTAGCCCATGGACTGGACCTCTGGTTTGAGACCAAAATCGCCAACATCAAAGGAGGGGGAAAGGACCCGCTGGCGGAGCGGAGTTACTGGGTGAACAAAGATGGCACAGGTTCCGATGGAACAGGGAAAGAGGTTGATCTCAGCAACGACCCTGCCTTTCTGAAAGTGGTGGAGACCCAGGCTCCCCAGATTTCCCGGGTTTTTATCTCTCCGGAAACGGGGAAACGGGTGGTGAATATTCTTGTCCCTACCATAGTAAATGAGAAGTTCATCGGGGCCATGGGGAACCAGGTTCCAGTGGAGGAGCTCGACGCCCTTGTTGCCACTCTGAAAACTGGGGAAACAGGTTACGGGTACCTTGTGGACCAGACAGGAACCATTGTTTCTCATCCCAATCCGGAGAAGGTCCTCAAAGAGAGCGTTCTTTCCGGGTCTTCTGAGGCTCTGAATGCTTTCGGGAAGGAGATGTTTGCAAAGCAACAAGGAGTTGCCCACTATACTTACGAGGGAGTGTCCAAAGCTGCGGCTTTTGCTCCTGTGGAGGTGGCCGGCTGGTACGTTGTGGCCACAGCCCCTCACCGGGAAATCTACGCCCCCATTTTCAGCATGCGGAATCTCATCATCGTTGTGATCGTCGTTGCCGGAGTCCTTGTGGGGTTCTTCTCCCTCCTCCTCTCAGGGCGCATTGCTCTGGGAATTCGAAAGGTTACGGGTATCGTCCAGCAGGTGGCTCAGGGTGACCTGGGGGTGGATATGGAGAGTATCCAGGAAATAGGGCAACGGGTGCGGGATGAGGTAGGGCTTCTGGCTCAGGCCTTTGTGGCGATGGTTGAGAACCTCCGAAGTCTTGTGCGGGAAATCCTCCAGGGAGCGTCATTCCTTTCCTCCTCAAGCACAGAGCTTTTTGCCTCGGTTGAGGAAGTGGCCAGGGCGACTCAGGAGATCGCAAAGACCGTTTCGCAGGTTGCCCAGGGCTCCACTCGCCAGAGTGAAGACCTGCAAAACGTTGCGGAACGAGCCCGGCGGGTTCGGGAACGGGCCGAAAACCTCAAAAAGGCCACAGAGAAGAACGTGCATCTTCTCCAGGAGATGGGGGAGCAGTTCCGAGAGAGCTTCGCGGCCCTGGAGCGCATAGCCCTGGGGATTCAGTCGGTGTCTGAGGCAGGGAAGAGGACCGAGACGGAGGCCCGGGAGGGACAGAAGCTCCTTGCCGCTCTTCGGGAAAGCGTCATGTCTTTAGCGCAGGTCTCAAAAGAAGTGGCCGAAAGCATCGAGGCCCTGGAAGGCCGTTCCCAGGAAATCGGGAAGATTGTCGACCTCATCACGGGTATTGCGGAGCAGACGAACCTCCTTGCCCTGAACGCTGCTATTGAGGCTGCAAGAGCCGGAGAGGCAGGACGGGGCTTTGCCGTGGTGGCCGAGGAAGTGCGGAAACTCGCCGAAAGCTCTGCTCAGGCTGCACAGCAGATTGCAAACCTCATCCGGGAAATCCAGGGCGATACTCGCCGGGCGGTGGAGCGGATGGAGAAGGCAGAGTCCCAGGTGATGGCAGGAGTATCCCAGACGGATGAGGTGGTGAAGAGCTTCGAGCACATCCTCTCAGCCATGCAGGGAGTGATGGACCAGACGAAAGCCCTTGCTTCCTCCTTTGATGTAGCCCAGAAGGTCCAGGAGACGACGAAAAAGAGCGAGGAGGAAGTCCTTGCGCTTTCTCTGGAAAACGCGAAGCTCATCGAGGACATCGCCCAGGATATCCAGAACATTTCCGAGAGCCTCTCCTCCATCGCCTCGGTGGCTGAAGAGAACGCCGCCTCAAGCGAGGAGGTCTCGGCATCCACCGAGGAACAGAGCGCGTCTTTAGAAGAGATTCGCTCGGCGGTTGAGGAACTCACGCGTCTTGCGGCAAACCTCGAGGGTCTTGTGCGAAGGTTTCGGCTCGAGAAAAGTTCACAGGAGGTCTTTTCCCCGGAGGAAAAGGGGGTAAAATATGGTGAAGGGACAAAAAGGTGAATCATTCTCTAGAGGGAGGAAGTGCTATGCCGGTACATTACACGGAACTCGGCCTGGTGAACACGAAGGAGCTGTTCCAGAAAGCCAATGAAGGGAAGTACGCCATTCCGGGGTTCAACTTCAACAACATGGAGCAGCTCCAGGCGATTATCATGGCCTGTGTGGAATGCAATTCTCCGGTGATTCTCCAGATCTCCAAGGGCGCCCGGCAGTACGCCAATCAGACCCTTCTGCGCTACATGGTTCCTGGGGCCGTCCAGATGGCCCGGGAGATGGGGAGCAACATCCCAATTGTTCTCAACCTGGACCACGGAGACTCGTTTGAACTCTGTAAGTCCTGTATCGATAACGGTTTTTCTAACGTCATGATTGACGGGTCGCACCTGCCTTACGAGGAGAACGTGGCCCTGACGAGGAAAGTCGTCGAGTACGCCCACGACCACGGGGTAACGGTGGAGGGGGAGCTCGGAGTCCTTGCCGGCATCGAGGAACATGTGGTTGCCGAGAGGAGCCACTACACCCGTCCTGAAGAGGTTGAGGACTTCGTGGCCCGGACTGGGGTGGATAGCCTCGCCATTTCCATCGGGACATCCCATGGAGCGTACAAGTTCAAACTGAAGCCTGGAGAGCCCTTCCCAGAACTCCGTTTTGACATCCTTGAGGAAGTCCAGCGTCGTCTCCCCGGTTTCCCCATCGTGCTCCATGGGGCCTCTTCGGTCCTTCAAGAGTACGTGGACATTATCAACAGGTACGGTGGAAAACTCGAGAACACCGCCGGGGTTCCAGAGGACCAGATTCGCCGAGCCATTCAGCTTGGGGTGCGGAAAGTCAACATCGACTCCGATGGTCGGTTGGTCTTCACTGCCATGGTCCGGAAGTACCTCGCCGAGCATCCTGAGGAGTTTGACCCTCGCAAGTACCTCGGTCCTGCCCGGGAAGAGCTCAAGAAGATGTACGTCGAAAAGTGCAAGCTCCTTGGGAGTGCCGGGAAAGCCTGATCTCAAAGCCTGGGGGGAGTTCCCCCAGGCTTTCGTGTCTTTGGGGTGGGGGTGCTGGCGATGAAGTTCTTCATCGATACCGCGGACGTTGCGGAGATTCGTGAGGCGCTCTCCCTTGGGATCCTCGATGGGGTCACGACCAATCCCACGCTTGTGGCCAGAACTGGTCGTCCCTTCAAGGACGTTATCCTCGAAATCTGCCGGCTTGTTCCCGGTCCGGTTTCCGCAGAAGTGGTGAGCACGAATGCTGAGGGTATGATCCGGGAGGGGAGGGAGCTCGCCTCGTGGGCTCCCAATATCGTCGTCAAGGTCCCGCTCACTCCGGAGGGGCTGAAGGCCATCCGGGTGCTATCCCGGGAAGGCATTCGCGTGAACACCACCCTCGTTTTCCAGCCCCTTCAGGCCCTCCTTGCGGCCAAGGCTGGGGCGGCATACGTGAGCCCGTTTGTGGGGCGCCTTGACGATGTGGCAGGTTACGGTATGCGTCTTGTGGCCGATATCCTCGAGATTTTCCGCCACTACGGGTACACGACAGAAGTCATCGTGGCTTCGGTCCGCCATCCCATGCATGTTCTTGAGGCGGCAAGACTTGGGGCCCACATTGTCACCATGCCCTTTGCCGTTATGATGCAGGTGGTGAAACACCCCCTCACCGACGTTGGCCTTGCCCGCTTTCTCGAGGACTGGCAGAAGGTTCCGGAGAAACCTTTCTAATCCCTCTGGAGTTTGCGTCCTGCGAAAAACTCCAGGGCTTCCTGCCAGGAACGGGCCTCCTGAGGAGTAATGGGGAGGCCTGTGTTGTGGTAGTCGAATTTTTCTACGAAGTGGGAGAGGTGGCCGAGTATCCCGGAGAGCTTCCGGTGCACTACTTCTTCGAGCTCGAGACGAAAAGCCCCTGAGAATTCCTCAAGGTGCCTGGTGCAAAGGAACGTTTCCTCTCCCCAGGAGTTTCGCAGGCTTTCCCAGCGAGTGTGGAGGAGATGGACAAGATGCTGCAGGTGTTCCCTCCAGTTCTGGCAGACGAGACAATGGGCAGGGTCTGGCCGTTTTCCTCCGTCGAGATAGTGCTGCAGGAGGTTTTGCAGGACGATGGCAATGCCAAGAACTGAGGGGCGGAGCGTGAAGAGCATCCGGGCGTGATCAGGGCAGAACCCCCCTGCAAGGAGTTTGTGCCGCACGGTACTGTCGTTCACGAACTCGTAGAAGAGCCCTTCAAGGAAACGCCTGCCGTGGTCTTCCTCCAGCCGGCACAGGAAGCACCCTGGTTGGGTAAGGGCTTCTTGGAGTTTGAAGAACGTTTGGTCCATGGCTTTCCTCCTGGCACGTCTCCCTATTATACCCCATGGGGTATATAATGGTTAAGGAGGGCACAATGAAGAAGACACGGGTGATCGTTCTTCTGGGGAAAGGGAAGCGTCTTTTTGAGTTCGCCTTTGCTCTGAGTCGCCTGATGAGGGCTCATTGCATTGTCCCCGATGCCCTTGAGGGAGAACCGTTTCTTGTGGGAAAGCGGGTTGCGGCTTATCTTGCCCCGAGGGTTTTCGCCTATCCGCTGTTCTTCGTCGGTCAGGACCACGCCCTCACGGGAGGGGTGGTGGCCGGTCTTATACGAAGAACCTCAGTGCTACCGTATCTTCTCGTCCTTGATGCCCACCTTGACCTTTTTGCTTCCTGTGAGGTATCTTTTCCCATCCACCGGGGAAACTTCCTGGCATATCTCCTGCGACGGGAAGGTTTCCCCGAAGACCGGCTCTTTGTGTGTTCGAATTTCAAGGAATGGCCGAAAATCCGGGATCGACTCTTCGCGCTTCCCCCTGGCTTTTTCTATCTCTCCTGGGATGTAGATTTTGGGTTCCCGGAGGTCGCGCATTTCCCCTCGGGGGCTACTTCTGAGCACCTGGAGGAAGTCTTCGCCGACCTGGCTTTGCTTTCTGGACAGCAGGGCTTTCGACTCCTTGGTGGGGACCTTGTAGAACTCGACCACCGGAAGGTTACGGACCCCTTTTCCCTGGCATCTCGAATATCATCCTGCCTTCGGCCGATTTTTAAGGAGGCGAAAGCGTGAGAAGGAAAAACATGGCTGTTCTTGTGGTTTTTGGAGTGCTCCTCGGGTGTTTTGAAGTGGCCTGGGCGCTTGACCCTATCGACCAGGCACAGCTTCTGCTTGAAATGGGGAACGTCGACCAGGCCATAGCGCTTCTTCGGTCTTTCGTGGAGAGCGAGAAAGATGAAGAGCGCCTTGGGGTAGCCGTGGAGATTCTCGACTCCCTGCTTTCTGAAAAAGGTGAAACCGGTGAAGCCATTGCCGTGCTCCAGGGGTATATCGCTCGCTTTCCCGAAACGCCCCGGTCACATCTTTTCCGCTACTGGATTGCCAAGCACGAGGAAGAGCGGGGGAACTTCGAGAAAGCCTTTGCGATCCTCGAAGAGCTCAGGGACCATCTCCCCCAGGACGACCCCTTCGCGTTGCGGTTCCAGGTGCTCTCGGACCTTGCTTACCACCTTGAGCACCGCAAGAAGGATTACCTCAGGGCCCTTGAGGTCTACAGGGAGCTTGTGGACCTCTCAGGAGACCCTGAAGAGCGCCTCCAGGCAGAAATGGCGCTTGGGTCCTGCTACGAGAAGGCAGGGAAGATTGAAGAGGCGCTGGAAATCTATAAAGCGGTGGCAGAAAAGGCCCCGGGTTCGTTCTTCGAACGCTGGGCAAGGCTCCGGATGGTGTACCTCACCGAGCCAAAGGTGGGAACAAAGAGCAAGGAAGAGCTTGCCCATGCCCTGGCAAAAGCCCTAAGAGGCAGAGACCTTGCGGCACTCAGGGAGCTTGTGAAAAGGGGAGACTTCTGGAGCGGGGTGAACTTCAGCGAGTTTGACGTGGATGACCCTGAGAAGGCCCTGGAGTACATGGCCCAGTACCTCCCGAAATCCTCACAGCTTGTGGTTTCGGAAGACCTTAAGCCCCGGGATGATACCTGGGTTTTACGGGTTGAGGGATGGGGGGATCCGGAGTACAATATTCTGTACCTTGTGCTTGCTGAAGGGCGCTATGGGTGGGAGTGGAAGGGGCTTATCCTCTCAAGCACTGCCCTTGAAGCCTGCGAGGAGAACGCTCAAGGCCAGGACATCCTGAGGTGAAAAGCCATGGACATCGAAATCGTGCGCCAGGATTTTCTCCCTCTTGTGGAACGGATTGCAGGCCTTCTTGAGGAGGGCCGGTACAACGAGGTCAAGCAAGAGGTGAACACCCTTCATCCTGCAGACATCGCCGAACTCATGGGGCTTCTTGACCCCCAGAAGCAGGTCATGCTCTTCAGGCTCCTCAAGAAGGACCTGGCCATTGCCGTTTTCGAGCAACTTGATTTCGAGCACCAGGAGAATCTCCTCCACCACTTCACCGATGGGAAGGTTGCCGAGATCCTCAACCAGATGTCTCCCGACGACCGGATGGAGCTTTTCGACGAACTCCCGGCGAAGGTGGTGAAGAAGCTCCTCAACCTCCTTGAGCCAGCACAGCGGGACATCGCGGCGAGCATGCTTGGGTATCCTGAGAACAGCGCTGGCCGCATCATGAACCCCCGGGTGGTGGACCTCAAGGAGTACTACACGGTGGAGCAAGCACTCAAGCGTTTCCGGCGTTTGAACCCTCCAGAAGAGCTCTCCTACACTGCCTATGTGACCGATGCTGAACGGCACCTTTTGGGGAGCGTCACTCTCCGGGACCTCGTCCTGGCTGACCCAGAAGACCGCATCGGGGATATCATGAACCGGGAAGTGATTTTCGTTTCCACCGATGACGACCAGGAAAAAGTTGCCCAGATTATTCAGAAGTACGACCTTCTGGCTGTTCCCGTGGTGGATCGGGAAGGGCGCCTTGTGGGAGCCGTGACGGTTGACGATGCCATCGACATCATCGAAGCGGAGGCCACGGAGGATATCCACCGCCTTGCCGCTATCCGGACCACCGAGGACGAATACCTCCATGCCCCCTTTTTCCGCCGGATTAAGAACCGCTTCATCTGGCTTGCGGTGCTGCTTGTTCTTGGAACGGTCACGAGCTTTGTCATTCAGGGGTTTTCCGAGGTGATTCAGACTATCGTGGCACTGTCGTTTTTCATCCCCATGCTCATCGACACCGGGGGAAATGTGGGGAGCCAGTCCACCACGGTTATGGTGCGGGGGCTGGCCATCGGAGAGCTTGAGGGAAGGGCTCTCTGGAGGGTGGCACTCTCTGAAACCATCATCGGAGGAGTTCTTGGAGTGCTCCTTGGAGGCATTGGTGTCCTGCGGGTGCTGTTTCTGCGGGAATCCCCCCTGATTGGACTCATCGTGGGATCTTCCATCTTCGCTATCGTTTTCATCTCGAATCTCATCGGCGTTTTCCTCCCAGTCCTTTTTAAGAAGATGCGCCTTGACCCTGCCATTGCCGCCACTCCCGTCATCACCACCATTGTGGACATCGTCGGAGTCGTCATCTATTTCCGCATTGCTCAGATTTTCCTCGGGCTTTAAGATCAGGCCCTGCCACCTTCAGCATGCCGGAGTCTTCCCGGAAAAACCGCTTTTTCTATCCCTGGTATACGCTTTTGCTGGGTAGAGAAGAGGGCGTTTTTCTCCCTCATGGGTTTTGCCTGTGGGAGTCCCGGTCACTGGTCCCGGAGAGGCCTGGAGGAAATTGACACGCCCTTTCCCATCGCCTATAATGATTGTACTTTAAAGCGGGGGAGGAATGACAGTGACCGAGGTCCGTATCGGGCAGGGTGAAAGCCTTGATGAGGCGTTGCGGCGTTTCCGGAAAAAGTGCCAGCGAAATGGCATTATCTCAGAGATGAAGCGCCACGAGCACTACGAGAAACCCAGTGAGCGGAGGAGGAAAAGGGAGCAGGCCCGGAGGAGAAAGAAGAAATGAGCGATAGTGGGATCAAGGCTCGCCTTCAGGAGGCCATGAAGGCGGCCCTGAAAGCCCGGGATACTGTACGTTTGGACACAGTACGCCTTCTCCTTGCGGAGATACGCAACGCCGAGATTGAAAAGCGGGCTCCTCTTGAGGAAGCGGAAATCCTTGGGCTTTTGCGCAGGGGTATCAAAAGGCGAGAGGAAAGCCTTGCGTACTTTCGTCAGGGGAACCGGGAAGACCTTGTGAAGCGGACAGAACAAGAAATTGCCGTCATTTCGGAGTTCCTTCCTCCTCCGGTGACTGAAGACGAACTCGTGGCAATTGTTCAGGAGGTTCTTGCCGCCTTCCCCGAGAAACCCGCCTTTTCTCAGGTGATGAAGGAGGTCATGCGTCGGGTTGAGGGGCGGGCAGAGGGTAGAGTGGTGTCGGAAGTCGTTCGGAAGATTCTGGAAGCGGGGTGATACGGGGGCTTGTCTGCAGAAGTGTCACTGAAAAATGAGGAGTTTCGTCTCGTTCTGGGGAGCATCAGGGAGGCCCAGAGGTTCTTCGGGTTCCTTGATGCCAATGTGCGGGTGATTGAGAGCGTTTTTCAGGTTGATGTGAGCATCGAAGGCGATACGATTGTCGTTCGCCGGAAGGGCAAGGAAGACCTTGCTCTGGTGGAACGGTTCCTCACCGAGCTTGTGGATTTCCTTAGGGAGGGAGCTGAGCCCACACCGGAAGACCTTCGCCGTATGGCCACAAGCTTCCGGGAAACGCAGAAGGTCTGGTGGAAGGACGAGGAGACCATTTTCGTTACCGCTTCTCACAAGCCCATTCGGGCAAAGACCCCGGGGCAGCTCCAGTACGTTCGGGCGGTGCGGAGCTCCGACATTACCTTCTGCATTGGTCCAGCAGGAACGGGGAAAACGTACCTTGCTATGGCCATGGCCTGTGCGGCGCTTCAGAGAAAAGAGGTGGCCCGCATTGTCCTCGTGCGGCCCGCGGTTGAGGCGGGGGAAAGCCTTGGGTACCTTCCGGGAGACCTCAAGGAGAAAATCGAGCCCTATCTCCGTCCTCTCTACGACGCTCTGTACGAAATGCTTTCTCCTGAGCGATTCCAGCGGTACACCGAGCGGGGAATCATTGAGGTGGCTCCTCTGGCGTACATGCGTGGGAGAACCCTCAATGACTCTTTCATTGTCCTTGACGAGGCACAGAACACGACCTCCGAGCAGATGAAGATGTTCCTGACGAGAATGGGCTTTGGTTCAAAGGTCGTGGTTACAGGAGACGTCACCCAGGTTGACCTTCCTCCGGGGAAGCGTTCCGGGCTCATCGTGGTCCAGGAGATTCTCCGGGACATTCCGGGAATCACCTTTGTGTACCTCACCGAAAAAGACGTGGTGCGGCACCATCTTGTGCAGAAGATTATTCTCGCGTATGAGCGCTTTGAGGCGCATATGGCCAGGCGGTAGCACCTTCCTTTCCCCCAGATTTTCCTCGTTTCTCGCCTATGGGTCCCTGCTTTTTGCCCTTCTTGGGAGTACGTTGCTTGTGCCGGGGAATGAAATCCGGGAGGGTCAGCTGGCCACCCGGGACATTGTGGCCCCTGAGAACGTGGAGATTGTGGACGTCCTGGCGACGGAGAAGCGCCGGGGGGAGATTCTGGCGGGTATCCCCCCGGTGTACCGGGTGGATGAGGGTGTGGTGCGCCAGGTTAAGGAGGAGATGGACGGGTTTTTCGTGGGTCTTGAGGGTATCCGGGCCGCTGCCCTCTCGCCGCTTCCAGAAGTTGTGGAGAACTTTTCCCGAAAGTGGGACGTCACGGAAAACACAGTCCGCTGGCTCCTTGAGGCTCCAAAGGAGGCTTATGAGGCAGTCCGGGGATTGCTCTACGACCTTTTTGCTACCCGTTTCTTCACACAGCCTGTTCGCCGTGAAGAACTTGCCAGGGTGTTTCTTGAGATGAACACGGAGATTGAAAAGGCTGGACTTCCGGGAGAGGCTATGTGGGTTGCAGGAGTTCTGGTGACGAGGTTTCTCCGTCCCAACGCCGTAGTCGATGAGGTGAAAACCCAGGAGAAAAGAGCGCAGATTCTGGCCTCTCTGGAGCCGGTGCGGCGGGTGATTCGACGGGGTGAGGTGCTCCTCCGCAGAGGAGACATCGTCACCCGGGAGCACCTTCAAGCCCTTGAGGCGCTGGGCATGGTGGGGGAGAGCCGGCGTTTCCTGAAAGCTCTGTCCCTGGGGATATTCATCGCCGGAGTGGTGGTTCTCGAGTACCTGTACCTCCGCCGCTTCGCACCCCTTTTTCTTGGAGATAACACGCTGCTTTTTATGCGTCTGATGACGGTTTGCGGGATCCTGGTTCTGCACCTTTTGACCCTCCGGGTATCTCCAGTGTTTCTCGTCGCTGGGGCCATTCCCCTTGTCCTTCTGACCCTTGCAGGATGGGAGGTGGCCCTTGGGGAATCTCTCCTCCTTTTCCCCCTGCTTTTCTGGGCCTGGAGAATGGACCTTCCTGGGGGACTTTTGCTCTTTGTACACCTGTTTTCCCCAGTTTTTCTTCTTGGCAAAAAGAGGGCAGAACGGAAACATTTCACGAGAGTGGGCGAGATGCTTGCGCTTTTCTGCGGGGTTTTGGGAATACTCTTTGCCCTGCAGGAAGGGCTTTCTCTCTGGAAGGCCCTGGCCTTCTTCGTGTACGGGGGGAGTGGGGGTATTCTGGCCTCGGTTGTTGCTCTCGGGAGTGTGTCGCTTTTTGAGCATACCTTCCACCTCACCACTGAGGTCCGGTTGATGGAACTCCTCAACCCCAACCACCCCCTTCTGAAAAGACTCATGCTTGAAGCCCCGGGAACGTACAGCCACAGCCTCATCGTGGCCAACCTTGCCGAAGTTGCTGCTGAGGAAATCGGCGCCAATGCGCTTCTGGCCCGTGCCGGGGCCTATTACCATGACATCGGGAAACTCAAACGGCCCCAGTTTTTCATTGAGAACCAGACGAATCTAAACCGCAACGTCCACGAGCGTCTCTCGCCTTATCTCAGCGTGCGGGTGATCATCGGCCATGTCCGTGATGGTCTTGAGATTGCCCGGAAATTCCGCCTCCCCCGGGAGGTGCAGGGTATCATTCAGTCCCACCATGGTCGAAGCGTTGTCCGGTACTTTTATGAGAAGGCCCTGCGGATGGGCGGAGGGAACATCAGCAGGGACGTTTTCCGATACCCCGGACCTCTCCCCCGCACCCCGGAAGAGGCCATCGTTTTCCTTGCTGACAGTGTTGAGGCGGCGGTACGGAGCATGAAGGATCCTACCCCGCGCCGGATAGAGATGACGGTGCGGAATATCATCAGGGCATACCTCGAGGATGGGCAGCTTGACGAATCCTCCCTGACCCTGCGGGACATCAATCGCATTGCCCGCCGCTTTGTGCTCTTTTTGAACGGCATGATTCACGCCCGGGTGCCGTATCCTGAACCTGTGGAGGAGAGCGTTCATGGGAAGAGTTGAGGTCACCAATATGACGAAGACGCGGGTACTTTCCCGGGCGCTGCTTCAGAATCTCGTGGCATTCGTCCTTGCAAGCGAACACCAGGATTTGGCAGGGACTCTGGCTATTACGTTCATCGATGAAGAGCACATGCGGGATATCAAGCGGCGGTTCTTCCATGAGGACACTGTGGGGGATGTGGTTTCGTTCTTCTACGGGGAAGACCCCGATGGGGTGTGGGGAGAGATTCTCGTTTGTGTGCCCCGTGCTCTTGAGCAGAGCAGGGAACGGGGGGTGCCTTTAGTCGAAGAACTCATGTTCCTTGTGGTGCACGGGCTTTTGCACCTTCTGGGTTACGATGACGATACAGAAGAACGACGCCGCCTCATGATGAAGCGAACCGAAGAACTCCTTGCGGTGTACCGGAAAGAAGAGGTCCGGAGAAGGCTTGTAGAGCAAGCACTCAGGGCCCGGGAGTTTGCCTATGCTCCGTACTCCCGTTTTCGGGTAGGGGCAGCACTCCTTTCCCGGGATGGCCGCATCTTCACCGGTTGCAACGTGGAGAATGCCTCTTTTGGGGTGACCATGTGTGCCGAGCGGGTAGCCCTGGGGAGGGCGGTGGCAGAGGGAGCACGGGAGTTTGTCGCCATTGCTGTGGTTTCTGATGGGGAATCCTTCTGCTTCCCCTGTGGTCTGTGTCGTCAGGCACTTGCAGAATTTGGGCTGGATATCGAGGTGCTCGCCGGGGCAAGGGATGGGCGTTTCGTGGTACAGCGTTTGCGGGAACTTTTACCCTCAACCTTTTCTTTCCAGGGAGTGTGATGTGCCGTGAATTTTCGCGCTGGCTTTGTCACCATCTGGGGTCGACCCAATGTGGGAAAATCCACTTTTCTCAACAGGGTCATTGGTCAGAAGGTGAGCATCGTCTCGGACAAGCCCCAGACCACCCGGAGGGTGGTGAAGGGGATCGTGAATCTCGATAACGCACAGATTGTTTTCCTCGATACTCCGGGGCTCCACACGCCAAAGGACCGCCTGGGGGAAATCATGATGCAGGAGATTGAGGACACGCTCCTTGATGTGGACCTCCTCTGCTACATGACCGACCCTGCCTTTCAGGAGGAAGAAGAGAGGAAATACCTGGAAAAGCTCAACGGTTTCTCCCGGCCGGTTTTCCTTGTGCTCAACAAGAAGGACCTCCTTGAGGAGGGGGAAACGGAAAGCATCCTCGAGCGCCTGGGAAAGCACTACGCCTTTGCGGAACGTCTGGCGATTTCTTGCACCACCGGTGAGGGAATTCGGGAACTCCTCGAGCGCATTGTGGCCTATCTTCCCGAGAATCCCCCATACTACGAACCGGGAATCGTCTCCGACGCCTTTGAACGGGATATCGTGGCGGAAATCGTCCGGGAGAAGGTCTGGTGGCATGTGCACCAGGAAGTCCCCTATGGCGTTGAGGTCCGGGTGGAAGAGTTCAAGGAACGGGACGATCTCCTCTACATCCGGGCCATCATTTATGTGGAGCGGGAGTCCCACAAGAAGATTGTCATCGGCGAGGGTGGCCGGATGATCAAGAGAATTGGCGAGGACGCCCGCCGGGATATCGAGGCTCAGTGGGGAAGGAAGGTCTATCTTGATCTCTGGGTCAAGGTGGAGAAGAACTGGCGTAAACGCGACGAAGTGCTGCGCCGTTTTGGGTACAGGGTGAAGTGAGCCGGTACACCTCTGATGAGGGTATTGTTCTGAAAACGTCGGAATTCGGAGAGATTGACCGTATCGTCACCCTCTTCACGAGGAAACGGGGGAAATTCCAGGCCATAGCCAAGGGTGCGCGGAAGGTGGGGAACCGTTTTGGGGCTTCCCTGGACCTCTTCTCCTTTTCCGAGTTCCTCTTCTACACTGCCTCGGGCATGCCCCTCATCGTCCAGGGAAAGATTCAGAAGCTTTTCCGGGATCTTCTGCGAACGCCTCTGCGGTGGATGGCAGGGGAGTACCTTCTGTGTGTTCTGGATCGGGTGTTTCCCTTTGAGCGGCGAGAAGAGGAGCTACTCGATGAGGTGCTCATGCTCTGGGAGATATTCCTCCGCCACGAAGAGGCCGTTCTCCCGCTTCTTGTGCGTTTTCGCCTGGATGTGGCCCGGGCCCTTGGGGTTTTTCCGGAACTCCGAGAGTGCGTGCGTTGCCGGAAGAAGATAACGGGGACTCCCTGCTTTTTCAGCATCGCCTCAGGAGGTGTGGTGTGTGATTCCTGCAGCCGGGAAGCACAAAGGCTCTTTCCCCTCTCTCTTCGGGAACTTGAGGTGCTGCAAGCCCTCGTTGACACCCCCCTGGGGTATGGAGTAAAGTCCTCTCAGGAGGACCGGAAGGCTTTTGAGGTCCTCGATGTTCTCGTTGCTCAGTACCTCTCGTACCAGGGTGAGCGGAAGATTCCGGATTTTTCTTCTTTTCTGGGTCGTGAGCTCTCATGGTAATGCGTCGTGTCAGGAAAATCCGCATCCCTGTCCACCGTCTTGAAGTGGGGACGGTCATCCCCTTCACGCTCCTTGACGAGAGAGACCAGGTACTGCTCTTTCGGGGGCAGACCGTTACCAAGGCCTTCCTTGAGCGTCTCAGGCGCCGGGCCATGACTACTGTAGTGGCGGAGGTCGTGGAAGAGGTTCGGGAGGAAGCGGCGAAAGAGGATGTGTCCCTCGAAGTGAAGATGAAGACGCTTTCCTGCCTTGAGGACACCATGCACGGCCTTGCGCAGGGGCGCCACGTTTCCCTTGAGCCGCTTGAAGAGCAGGTAGGAGCCATCCTTGAAGAAGTTCGGGCCCACGAGGAGCTTGTTATCCCCATCGTTCAGCTGAAACGGCATGACGACTTCACCTTCACGCACTCACTCAACGTGGCCATTATTGCCCTCTTCATCGGGAAGTTTCTGGGCCTTGGGTGGGAAGACCTCGCGCAGCTTGGTCTTGGGGCGCTCTTCCACGACCTTGGGAAGCTCAAAATTCCCCCAGAAATCCTTCGCAAACCTTCTGCCTTAAGCGACGACGAGTGGCGGATTATCCGTGAACATCCTCTGGTGGCCAAGAATCTCCTTGACAACCAGAGAGCCCTTGAGGATCTTGTCAAATTCGTTCCCCTTGAACACCACGAGCGTCTTGATGGCAGTGGCTATCCCCTTCGGCTTGGAGCGGAGGCCATTCACCTTTTTTCCCGGATTGTGGCTGTGGCCGATGTGTACGAAGCCCTCACCTCGCAGCGCCCATATCGGAAACCTATGCCGGTGGCCGAAGCCGTAGAGTACCTTATGGGGAATGCTGGGTATAGACTCGACGAAAGGGTGGTTCGCGTCTTTGTCGCGCACCTTTCCCCGTATCAGGTGGGGGATGTGGTCCGTCTCTCCGATGGTCGGGAAGCAGTGGTGAGCCGCCTCAATCCCGTTTTGCCTTTCCGCCCCTGTGTGGCTGTCCGGGTACCCGATGGGAGGGGAGGGTACATCACCGAAGAAATCGACCTTGCCAGGTCCCTGACGCTCACCATTGTTGAGGAGCTCTCGATGAAGAGCCGCGTCCTCCTCCCCTCGTGAGTTCTCCGATGAGTTCCCTCACTCGGGTGAAGACCTCTTCCCGGTTCCCAGGGGTAAGGAGGAACCGCATGGTTCCGGGCCGGGCAAAGAGTTCCTGAACCTCGGGGATTTCGGGGAATCGGGAGGTAGCCAGGAGGAGTTCCGCCTCCTTCCAGAGAGTGTCGAGGAGTTTCCGGAAGTTCCGGGAGAAGAGCTCCATTTTGCCAATTTCGTCGACGAGGAGTGCTGCCCTCTGCTCCAGAGCATCCTCAAGCTCGGGGAGCACCAGGCGCTCGAAATCTTCAACGAACACCGCGTATTCCCCCACCCGCAGAGGTGAGGTCCCTCCCTTTGCAGCCAGCACACTGCGTTTCCCCGAAAGGGTGACAATCCAGAAACCGGTCCGCACGCGTCCTTCGCGGATTTCTTCGGTGTAGAAGCCGCGGAAAAGCCCGGGGAAGTGCTCGGCCACGCGTTTCACCAGGGTGGTCTTCCCCACCCCTGGCCGCCCGAGAATCACAAGACGGGTCATCTTTACGCCTCCTCCATTTTCCAGTATAGTACTTCTTGATGGGAGATTTCATCAAATTCCTGGGAACAGCGGGAGCACGTTTTGTGGTCACGAGGCAACTCCGAGCTTCCGGAGGTGTGTGGATTGCCTTCCAGGGCACTGCCCTGCACCTTGATCCTGGACCCGGTGCACTGGTGCGGGCCCTTTCCAGTAAGCCTCCCCTGGATCCGGCGACGCTATCGGGAGTTGCGCTTTCCCACCGGCACCTCGACCATTCTGGGGACCTCAACATCATCGTTGAGGCCATGACCCAGGGAGCCACGAGAGTCCGGGGACACCTCTTTGTGCCTCAGGATGCCTTAGAAGGAGAACCCGTGATTTTCCGGTATCTTCGGGAACACCTTGAAGGTCTCCACATCCTTGTTGAGGGAGGGGAGTACACCCTGGGGCCTCTTCGTTTTGCGACCCCTCTTCGCCACGTTCACGGGGTTGAAACCTACGGCTTCAAGTTCTTTTTCCCCCAGGGGGTGGTTGCCTTCGTCACTGACACCCAGTTCACGGAGAAGCTGTTCTCCGCCTATGCCGGAAGCGACGTTCTGGTCATCCACACCCTGCGGCTTGAGAGGAGCGACCATCCGGATCTTTTGCACCTGAGCGTTCCTGATGCTGAACTCCTCATCAGGGAGATTCGTCCGCGTCTGGCCATTCTCACCCATTTCGGGATGACGATTCTCCGCAAGAAACCCTGGGAAGTTGCCGAGCGCCTTTCAGAGCGGTGCGGGGTTCCCACCGTTGCTGCCCACGATGGCCTTGTCCTTGACCTTGGGAGTCTCTCGGTCAGAAGCGGGAAAGCCCAAGGTACAGGCGGCTGAGGAACACGGAAAGGTAGGCGAGAATCCCGCCTCCAAGGAACGTGTTGATGGCAACCCCGGCAAAGGAGAGGAAGCCAAAGGCCCAGAAGAGAAGGTACCCCACGACGAGGAAGAAGAGAGCCACCACGGTGAAGGTGAAACACTCACCGAGGTTTTCCACAGCGAGCTGGAAGCTCCGGCGAATTCCCGAGAAAGGATCGTCCCCCTCGACCACGACTGCCGGGATAGTGAACATCAGGAGAAACCCAAACACAAGCCCCGGGAAGAAGAACCAGAAGGAAAAAAAGCCCACGAGGAACCCCACAACAAGGGCTGTGAAGAACACCTCGGGGAATCTCCGGGAGAACATGGAGAATGCCCGCCTGAAGCTCACCTCTCCCCGGACCTCAAAATCCCAGAGGAGGAAAGTGATGAAACCCAGGGTAAGGAGTGCCAGAAACAGGGCAAAGAGGATGAGGAGGATGCCCACCCCCCACTGGAAGAGGAAAATAATCCGGGAGAGCCCCCGGTCCCACACGAGGAAGCTGGCCACGCTGGCGAGAAAGGCCGAGGGAAGGGCGTACAGAATCGTCTGGGGGTACCGCGCGAGGAAGTCGAAGCTTTTCCGCATTTCACGCCAGAGGTCCACCGTTCCCATATCCACCTTCCTCTCTCTTTTTCCTAATCTTATCCTCTTTTCCCGGGATAAGCAAGAAGGCCTTTCTCCTTTGGCGCTTCTGGAGTAGAATGGAGGAAAAAACGGGGGAGGGGAGAAAGTGGGAACATTTCTGCGGATTGTGGGTATTGTGGTGATGTGCCTTGGTGTGGTCCTGGCCGTCTTCACCGTTATCGGTGTCCGGGGATGGATGGGGTTTCTTGCCCAATCCACCCCCCCAGGAGGACCCTCCTTTGCCCCGCCCTTTTCGGACCTCGTCTGGGCAGGAGGTTTTGGGGGGGTTCTCGGGGGATTTGGACTTTTCGTCGGCGGGGCATCGCTTTTCTGTCTTGGCACCATCTATAACGAAGTACGGTCACTCAGAGGTCGATAGAGAGGAGGATGGCGATGGGGAAGAGGATAGTCATCATCGGTGGTGTTGCTGGCGGGCCGAAGGTGGCGGCAAAACTCCGCCGTCTGGATCGGGATGCGGAAATCGTCATCATCGAGCGGGGGAAGTTTCTTTCCTACGCAGGTTGCGGGCTTCCGTACTATGTGAGCGGTGAGGTGAAGGAGTACCGGGAGCTCATGGAAACCCCGGTGGGGGTCCTTCGAGACCCGGAATTTTTCGAGAAATCCAAGGGCATCAAGGTCTACAACCGCACTGAGGCGATCCGGATTGACCGGGAGAGGAAAGTCGTTGAGGCCCGGAGGATTGACACCGGCGAGATGCTCTCTTTCCCCTATGATTACCTTGTTCTTGCCACCGGGGCAAAGCCCTCTTTTCCATCGATTAAAGCAGTGGACCTGGAACATCCCGACGCCGCTATCAGCGCAAGAGACCTCGGGCACGTGTACACCCTCCACGGGATTGAGGATGCCGAGGCTATCCGCTGGACTATTAAAGAGAAACTCGCCAAGAAAGCTGTGATTATCGGCGGTGGACTCATCGGGATGGAGATGACCGAAAGCCTCGTGAAAAGTGGGCTTGAGGTAACGGTCATCGAGGTTCTTCCCGAGATTCTCCCTATCCTCGATGAGGATATGGGCATTCTGGTGCGGCGCTACTGCCAGTCCCAGGGTGTGACGGTGAGGGTTGGGGAGCGGGTGGAGGTCCTCGAAGGACAGGGGGGTGTAGTGAAGCGGGTGATCACCGACAAGGGGGCTTATGAGGCGGACCTCGTCATTGTGGCCACCGGTTTTCGCCCCAACACCGACCTTGCTCAGCGGGCAGGTCTTGCCATTGGAGAAACAGGTGGCATCAAGGTTGACTGCTTCATGCGCACAAGTGACCCATGCATCTTTGCCGTTGGGGACTGTGTAGAGATCGAGCACCTTGTCTGTGGAAAAGCAACCTACATGCCCATGGGGTCTTTGGCCAACAAAGAAGGGCGTGTGGCGGCCATCAACATCGCCGGAGGCAATGAAGTCTTCCGCGGTGCCCTGAACTCGGTGATTTTCAAGCTCTTCGAGTACACCATTGCCCGCACCGGTCTTACTGTGCGCCAGGCCCAGGAGCTCGGGTATGACCCGGAATATGCCCTTGTTCCTGCTCCGGACAGGGCGCACTACTTCCCCGGGGCAAAACAGGTCATCACGAAACTCGTCGCCGATCGGCGAAGCGGAAAACTCCTCGGAGCCCAGATCATCGGGCGCGGGGAAGTGACAAAGAGTATCTACGCCATAGCCACGGCCCTCTACTATGGTGGTGTGGTCGAGGACCTCTCGAACCTCGACCTTCCCTATGCCCCTCCCTATGCCTCGGCGATTGACAACATTTGTGTGGCGGCGAATGTCCTGCGGAACAAGCTCGAGGGGAGAATGGTGGGCATTTCGCCCCATGAGGTGGAACGGAAAAGAAAGCGGGGAGACGATTTCATCCTCCTTGACGTGCGCACTCCCAAAGAGTACGAGAAAGTCCGCATTCCCGGGAGCACTCTCATCCCTCTGGGGACGTTGCCGCAGAGACTCGGGGAGCTCCCGAAGGACAAGGAGATTGTCACGTTCTGTGCGGTGAGCCTGCGGGGGTATGAAGCCTCGCTCATTCTGCGGCATGCGGGGTTCAGGGACGTCAAGGTTATGGATGGAGGGATTGCCTGCTGGCCCTATGAGCTTGAGCCATAGGTGGTTGATTGTCCCTGTGGTGTGCGGGGTGGGGTTCGCCATGGTCTTTCTGTTCCTTGCGCTTTCCCCACCCCGTTCTCCCGAGGAGGAGGCGGATCAGGAAGCTCTCCCGGAGGAAACCCCCGTTTCTTTCCCCATCCAGAGCGAGGGAGTCCGGATCCGGGGCTGGGAGCGGGGTGTGCTCCGTTTTGTCCTTGAGGCTCAGGCTATGGAGCTTGACAAGGGTGGGACTTTGGGGAAGTGTTCAGGGGGAGTGCGCATCCTCGTTTTTGAGGATGATGGGGAGCTTCGGGCAACGCTTGAGAGTCATGCCGCCGATGTGAACCTCCTGCGCAAGAACGTGAGACTCCGGGGGAATGTGGTGGTGACGTCTTCTTCAGGAGACCGCCTCGAAACCGAAGAGCTCTTCTACTTCAGCTCTGAAAAGACCATCCAGACCCGTTCCCCGGTCCGGGCGTACTTCAAGGAACACTTCTTGGAGAGCGAAGGCTTTGCAAGCGACGTGGACCTGACGCACCCAGAGTTCTTCCGTGTTATCCGGGGTACATTTCGTCTGGAATCCGCTTCTCCCTGAAGAGGATTTCCGGGGTCAGCACGCCTTCCCGGTAACGGCAGAATGCGGGAGGGTGAGTTTTCAGGTTTGCTAAAAGCCGGTCGGTGAGGCGCCAGGCTTCCTGGATGAACGAGGAGTCAGGAAAGAGCGTCCGGTCGTGGTGCAGGAAATCGTAAAGGATTTTCTCGTAGGCTTCTGGAGTACTGGCCTTAAACGCCCCTGAATAGGTGAAATTCAGTGTTACCGGAGTGGATTCGAGCTCTCTCTGGGGCTTCCGCACTGAGACCACAAGGTCAATCCGTTCCTCAGGCTGGATTTCGATGAGAAGCCGATTTGGCGGTGTGACCACAGAGTGGAAGAGGACTTCGATGAACGAGCGTTTCTGGGCCGTTTTTTTGCCACTTGCCACATAAAAGGGCACCCCTCTCCAGCGTTCTGTATCGAGGAAGAGTGGAAAGAAAAAGAAGGTCTCCCGCAGGGACGAGGGATTCCGCACCTCTTCCCGGTACCCCGCGTACTGCCCGAGCTGCACCTCATGACTCTCAGGAAGGCGCACCTGAGAGAGTAACCTTGCCCGTTCCCGGGAAAGCTGGAGGAAGAAACGGGTACACTCCTTCTGGTCCTCAGCGCACAGAGGAGGGATATCGACGGCAAGAAGGGTGAAAAGCTGCAAGAGGTGGTTCTGGAAGATGTCCTTGATTGCCCCGGTCTCCTCATAGAAGGCCCCCCGTTCCCCAACACCCTCCTCTTCGAAGACCCCAATATGGACTTCCTGGACGAACTCCCGGGAAAGAAGCCGCTCAATAAAAAGATTCTCCGCCTTGAGCACCACGAGGTTCTGAACAGTGCCTTTGCCCAGGTAGTGGTCCACGTAGAAGATGTGCTCTTCGGGGAAAACGCTCTTTAGACTCTCCTCAAGGGCGAGGAAATCCCGTTCGTCTCTCCCGAAAGGTTTTTCCAGGGCCACGAAGAGGTCTTTGGGGTTTCTTCCTTGCGCGAGAGCCTCGATGCAGTGAAGGGCATCCCGGTAGAGGGAGGGGAGGGTGGCGAGGTAGAAGTACAGGGGGCCGTTCCCAAGAAGGGGCGAAATCTTCAGAGCAAGCTCCCCGGGGTTCTCGAGGTCCCCCTGAACGTACGTGAGGCGCTCAAGGAGGGGAGAGGGGCGGGGGAGTAACTGAGTGACAAAGGCCCGGTACGAGGCGTGGTCTTTGAAGCGGCGCCCCAGGGCCACAACGGTGAACTCCTGCTCTGCCGAAAGCGTGGCCAGGGCAGGGAGGATTTTTCTGGTGAAGAGGTTGCCTGTAGCTCCGAAGAACACAAGGGTCCGCATCAGGATCACATCCTGATGAGCATTGCCCGGGCCGGAGCTCCATCCCCTCCCCGGATTTTCAGAGGAAGAGCGATGAAGAAGTACACCCCGGGGGCGATATCGCGCAGGAGTAAACCTTCGACCACGACGAGACCATTCTCAAGCAGTATCCTGTGGGTAGGATGACCTGGCTGGTCCCGCTCAACCCCCAGGGCATCGATGCCCACGCCTTTGAGTCTTTTCTCCACCAGAAAGTAAGCCGCTTCCTCACTGAGGTACACGAAGTCCTCCCGGGAGAGGTCACTGAAGGAGTTCTCGGTTTTGAGGAGGACAAAGTGTCCCTCGGGTAACACCGGTTCAAAGGGTTTCAGGTCCTCCTCGGTAATCACAGGACGGTGGCGGATTTCAAGGACCACCGCAGGACCCATGCAAGAGGAGAGGGGAATCCGGTCGATAGAGATGTCGGAAGGGAGCATGTGCAGGGGGGCATCCATATGGGTTCCAGTGTGGGTGTCAAGCACAAGACGGGTTTCGTTGGCCCCCTCAAGAAGAGTCCGAATACGCTCAATTTTTGGTCTTCGTTCTCTTTTCCCCCGGTAGGTGGGCATGTCCTCAGAAATCTCAAGGGAAATGTCAAAGATTTCCATCTCTTTCCTCCTTTCAGGGAGCGTAAATCATCTTGACCGTCATCCCTCCGTCGACCACCAGGTTCGTTCCGGTGATGAATCCCGAAGAGGGTGAGGCGAGGAATACGCAGGCCGCTGCGATATCTTCTGGAGTTCCCACACGCTGTGCGGGATGCTGCAGGTGGTCAATGGGACGCAGCTCTGGTTCCCGGCGGAGTGCTCTCTTTTTCCAGAGTGAGGTTTCAATCCACCCCGGGCTTATGGCGTTGACCCGGATTTTGCGTTCTCCAAGGGAAATAGCCAGGGCGTGGGTGAGGGCGAGAACTCCACCCTTTGAGGCCGAATAGGCTTCGGTGTGGGGCTCGGACATGAGCGCCCGAGTTGAAGCGATGTTGATGATGGCCCCGCCTTCCCGAAAGAGGGGGAGAAGGTGCTTGGTGACGAGGAAAATGCCTTTGAGATTCACTCCGAGGACTCTGTCCCATTCCTCTTCAGTGAGTTCCTCGAGGGGTTTGCCAATGAAAATCCCCGCATTGTTCACCAGAACATCCACTGCATGAGCTTCCCGTTCCACCGCTTCCCTGGCCCTCCGGACTTCGGGTTCTTTTGAGACGTCACAGACCACCGGAAGCAGTCGGTCCCTCCATTCCGCCCATTCTTCCCCAAGTTCTTGGAGGGCTTCCTCGTCCACATCCCACACCGAGACCCAGGCATGGGCCAAAAGAAAGGCCTGTGCCACGGCCTTGCCTATTCCCTGGGCCCCACCGGTCACCACCACGTTTTTCCCAGAGAAATCATACGTGAACATGAACATCATCTCCCTGCAGGAGCTTTTTCATTTCCAGGGCGTTCCGCACTGCAAAGTCCCGGTAACAGTTGTTGAACATCACAAAGACTTCGGTTTCCGCTGGGAACCGGGAGAGGATTTTCTCCCGCCATTCCCGAAGCTCTTCGGTGGAATAGAGGTAGCGGAATTTCTCCCACACCGGAAGGTTTTTCGTCTGCCAGGCTTCTTTGTTTCTCCCGTGGAAACGTACCACCGCTACAGAGCTCGTTTGCTCACAGAGTGGAGGGACCGTCCAGGGGAGGTCGGGCTCATCAACGCACACAAAGGAGAAGTTGAGGTCCCTGAGGAGGTTCAGGGTACGGGGAAGATTTGCCGGGGCAACCCAGCTTCGGTGGCGAAACTCAATAGCTACAGTGTGGCCTTCGGTGTGGTGCCGCAACCACCGGAGGTATTCCTGGGTTTTCTCCTCCGGGCGAAACCAGGGAGGGAACTGAAAGAGAATGTACCCGAGTTTTCCCGCTTCTCTGAGGGGGGTAAGGGTCTGCAGGAATGCCTGGAGGGCTTCTGAAAGCCAGGGAAGAGGGAGATCCTGAGTGAAGAGTTCCTCTGGCATTTTCTCCAGATTCGGGAGGGTCTTGAGGAGGAAAGGGGGAAGACTTTTCCGGGGCGTGCGGTGAAAGGTGAAAAGGGACAGGGCTTTGATATTGAAAAGGAACGTGGGTGGGGTCCGTTGAGCCCAGAGAACTGCATTCCTCTCAGAAGGGAAAGCGTAGAATGTAGCATCCACCTCTACAGTGTCGAAGTGCTCTGCGTAGAAACGGAGGCGCTCTGCCGGAGTCTGAACGGTTTTGGGGTAGAAATCGCTCTCCTCAATCAGCGTCCGATCGGTCCACGAACAGGTCCCCACATGGAACACTGGTGTCACCTTCCTGAGGAGAGTATAGTACCTTCCGGAGTATGGGGCAACCGGGCAAGTTCGCAGAAACCTGCAACAGGGAGGGTAGGAGAAAAAGAGCAGTATTCTGGTATGTTCCGGGAAACGGGGAGGATTCGGAAAAGTGCCCCTTTCCAGTACGGGTGAAGAGGTGATGGAGGAAGGATGGTGGAGCGATTCAACCGTACCTTCCAGAAGGATTCTCCCTGTCCTGCGATGGTATAAAGTGGATCTTGACACTATAAGGTTCCAAGGAGAAGACCACACCGGAGCGTGAGGGAGAGGAGCCCTGGGAAGAGCTGAGGGGGTACTGTACTTAAATGCTTGACTTGTGGGGGGTGAAGCAGTAGAATCGGATGCACCCGGTGTGGATGCAGAGAAAGAGGGCATTTGAGCTATGTACCAATCTTTTGAGGTGAGGAATTTTCGGTGTTTCCGCGAGTTAAAGCTCGATGCACTGGCCCAAATTAACCTTGTCGTGGGGGCTAACAACGTTGGCAAAACGGCCCTGCTGGAGGCTTTGTTTATCCACTGCGGGACGTACCGCCCTGAGCTGACGTTCAAGGTTAACGCTTTCCGTGGAGTGGAGCAAGTAAAGGTCGAATTGGGCCGATGGGCTGAAACACCGTGGGATGGCCTTTTCCACCAGTTTGATGTTTCTCAGGTTATCACCTTGGAAGGAAAGGACACGGTCGCAGGTTGGCGGCTGGTTCGGTTGAGAGTTTTACGCGATGTATCGGAACTGGCAGAGGTAATGGCATCCTTACACACTGTGGGAGTAACCCCTGTCCCTTACGGGCTCCTGAGGGTTTCCGTGGCCACGGAGATTGCTCAAGTGCTCGAACTGGAGTACACGATGGATGGCAAAGGCGGAAAGTTTTACGCAATCATAGACCCGAACGGGGTTCGTTTTGCGCCGATTCCACCTGCCCCTCCTTTTCCGGCTTTCTTTCAGACTTCCCGTGGGCGTGTTCCTTTTAGGGATGAGGCCGAAATGTTTGGAAATCTGCAAGTTCGGGGTGAGCAGGACGAGGTCCTGAAGGTTCTTCGGCTCATCGAGCCGAGACTCCGCCGTCTTGAAATGGTGGTTGTTGCCGGCGAACCGATCCTGCATGGAGACATAGGTGGCAACCGCATGATTCCCTTGCCCTTTCTCGGGGAGGGTATGGTCCGTCTGGCGAGTCTGGTTTTGCATATCGGCAATGCACCCGATGGCGTCGTGCTTGTGGACGAAATTGAGAACGGACTTCACCATACCGTTTTGACCTCGGTGTGGCAGGCTGTTGGGGAGGCCGCGAGAAAGTTCAACACACAGATTTTCGCCACGACTCATAGCTTGGAGTGTGTTATTGCTGCTCACAAAGTGTTCTCACAGACCCAATCCTGTGAATTCCTCTTACACCGTCTGGAACGGGTGAACGACGAGATTAGGGCCATCACTTACGATCGGGAAACTTTAAAAGCAGCTATTGAGGCAGATCTTGAGGTGCGGTAAATGCCCATACAGATTGCGTCCCCCTGTGTTCTGGTGGTCGAAGGGGAAGAAGACAAGCGGTTCTTTGGGGCGTTGCTTCGATATTTGCAGCTGGAAGCACAGGTGATACCGGTTGGTGGCAAGACCCAGCTGAGGTACGGCCTGAAAGCTCTCGTTCAAAGCCCTCGTTTTTATACGGTAGCTCGCTTAGGAGTGTCAAGAGATGCGGATAGTGACCCGAGGGCTGCGTTTCAAAGTGTGTGCGATGCCCTGAGGACCCTGGGTTTGCCGTTTCCTGCTGATCCATTCCAGATTGTGGAAGGCTGTCCTCAGGTTGGCGTCTTGATTTTGCCGGGTCCAGACACGCCGGGTACCCTGGAAGACCTCTGCCTTGAGGCTGTTGCTCAGGATCCGGCTATGGACTGCGTGGAGAGGTACTTTCAGTGCTTACGACAGCAAGCCATTCCTGTGGCCGATAGCAAAATCTCAAAAGCAAGAATTCATGCGTTTCTGGCGTCGAAGCCGGAACCGGGGAAACGACTGGGCGAAGCAGCACAGGCTGGTTACTGGCCGTTCGACAACAAGGCCTTTGAACAGGTGAAGGACTTCCTGAAGCGTTTGTTCAGATGACCTGAGTCCTTGCTCTTGCTGCAGGTTTCATTCCGAGCTCCTGGGAGGTTTAGCATGCAGGCGTTTTTCCGTTACCTCCCATCTGCCCCAGCGTGGTAGAATGAGAAAAGTACGAAAGGAGGTCTTGCTATGGCTATGGCTATAGAAAGGGTTCCAGACCTTCCCCGCAAGATGAAAGCGGTGGTGAACCACGCTCCCTATGACTTCCGTCTTGAGGAGATTCCGGTTCCAGAGGTTGGTCCTGAGGAAGTCCTCATCCGGGTGGGGGGATGCGGTATCTGCGCTGGAGATGTGAAGACCTTCCACGGGAATCCCCGAGTGTGGGGTGGTAATGGCCATCCTCCGTACGTGGTGACCCCGGTCGTTCCAGGGCATGAGTTCTTCGGCCAGGTGGTGGCCCTGGGAGAAGGGGCAAAGGAGAAACACGGTGTTTCCCTGGGAGACTGGGTGGCCGTGGAGCAGATTATCCCCTGTGGGGTGTGCCGCTTCTGCCAGGAAGGGAGCTACTGGATGTGTGAGCGGCACTACATTTTCGGTTTCAAGCGCCACGAAGCCGAAGGGGGATTTGCCGAGTACATGCGCCTGCCCCGAAACTCCCGGATTCACAGGCTCCCGGAAGGGTTCCCTCTCCGGGTTGCGCCCTACATTGAGCCTCTGGGATGCGCTGTACACGCCGTGGACCGGGCGGACATCACTTTCCGGGACGTGGTGGTCGTTGCCGGGATGGGGGCCATAGGCCTGGGCATGCTCCAGGTAGCTCGTCTGAAAAACCCCCGGCTCCTCATCGCCGTCGATGTCATCGAGAAACGCCTGGACCTGGCGAAGAAACTCGGTGCTGACCTTGTTCTCAACCCGAAAGTCGTGGATGTGGTGGAGGAGGTCAAACGCCTCACCGATGGCTACGGGTGCGACGTGTACATCCACGCAAGCGGCAATCCCCAGGGAGTCATCCAGGGGCTGAACATGCTCCGCCGCCTTGGCCGTTACGTGGAGTTCAGCGTCTTCAACGCCCCAACAACAGTTGACTGGAGCATCATTGGAGACGTCAAAGAACTCGACATCCGGGGTGCCCACCTGAGCCCCTGGACCTACCCTGTGGCCATCCGGTTTCTCCATGAGGGCCTTGTGAAGGCCGATGACATCATCACCCATGAGCTTCCCCTTGAGGAGTTCAAGAAAGGGCTTGAGCTTGCCGAAAAAGGCGACGAGGCCATTCGGGTGGTGCTCAAGCCGTAGGGGTGAATCCTTTGCCCAGGCGAAAGGATCATTTTGCCCTGGCCTGCGAAGTGGCAAAACTGTACTACTACGAGGACCTCACCCAGGACCAGATTGGTGAGGTCCTCGGCCTTTCCCGGCAGAAGGTCTCAAGGCTTCTTCGCTGGGCAAAAGAGGAAGGCATTGTCCAGATTCGGGTGCTTGACACAGGGGAAGACACGAAGACCCTTGAGGCGCAGCTTCGGGAACGTTTCGGTCTTCGAGATGTGCGGGTGGCCTCGACCTTCAGCCGCGACCCGGGCCTTGTGGTGAAGCGAATTGCCCAGGTTGCTGCATCGTACCTTCGGGGAGTGGTTGAGCCCCACACCTCTTTGGGGGTTGCCTACGGGAAAACGCTCTTTGCCATGACCCATTTCCTCGTGCCGAAAGTCGTCCCGGGTTTCCAGGTGGTGCAGATTATGGGAGGGTACGGGAAGCTCAAGGGAGATGTTGTGGCGGTGGAACTCGCCCGGGCTCTGGCGCAGAATTTCGGTGGGAGTGTGGTGTATCTCCTGGCTCCAGCATTTGCGAAGGATGAGGCAACGCGGAATGCCCTCCTTGGTGATGAGCGTGTGGCCCGGGTACTGGAACTTGCCCGCAACGTGGATATCGCCCTTGTGGGGATTGGAGGAGTGACTTCGGGTTCCACCTTGCTGGATACCGGGGACATTTACCCCCACGAGGTTGAGGAACTCATCGCCCGGAAAGCGGTCGGGAATATCTGTGGCAATTTCTACAATGAGCAGGGGGAGCCGGTTCCCTGCCAGGCTGATCGGCGGCGTATTGCCCTGACCCTGCAGGAGCTCTCGAGAATCCCAAGGGTCATAGGGGTGGCGGGAGGAGAAGAAAAGCTCAGGCCTATTCTCGGAGCGCTCCGGGGGAAGTTCGTGAACATCCTCATCACCGACGACGTCACCGCTTCGGCCCTTCTTGAAGGGGATTAGCATTTGCGCCCGCTCCTTTTCGGGAGTATAATAACCCTATGGAAGGAACATCACATCTAAAGGAGGGGTGTGGTTATGCGGAAGTTCCTTCTGTTCCTCTTGGCCTTCGTGCTTCTTGCGAGTGTAGCCTACGCTTCACCGGTGAAGCTCGTCGTTGTGGGAGATGCAGGACACAACCTGAAACCTTTTGAGTGGTATGCGAAGGATCTGAAGGAAAAGTTCGATGTGGAACTTGAGGTTATCGGTGTTCCCTTTGGAGAGCTCTATGAGAAAGAAAAGGTAGAGCTCATTGCTGGGACCGGCGCTTTCGATATCATGATTGTCTACCCCAAGTTCCTTGCCGAGTTCGCCGCCAACGGCTGGCTCTATCCCCTTGACGAATTTGTTGCAAAGCTTGATCCCAAGCTCGACGACGTTACCCCGGGATACCGGGACTTCTACTGTAAATACGGCGGCAAGCTCTACGCTCTGCCCTATGACGGTGACGTCCTGAGCCTCTATTACCGAAAAGACCTCCTTGAGAACGAGGAAGAGCGAAAGGCCTTTAAGGAGAAGTACGGGTATGATCTCAAAGTCCCCGAGACCTGGGATGAGTACCTCGATGTAGCTGAGTTCTTCACCCGGAAGGCTGGAGAGAAACTCGCCGGAGAGGTTCTGCAGCGCGATTTCTACGGGACTGCCTACTATGGCCAGAAAGACCAGATTTTCGCCTGGTGGGGGAATATCTTTGCGAGCCTCGGTGGCGTGTACTTCGATGAGGAAACTATGGAGCCGGCCATTAACTCTGAAGCGGGAGTGAAGGCTCTGGAGATTATGAAGGAAATCCACAAGTACTGTCCTCCTGATGTCCTGGCCTACGGATACGAAGAACTGAAAGACGTCTTCCTCAACGGGGACTGCTTCATGGTCATCCAGTGGCCCTGTGTGGGGAAGAAAGGAGCAGACCCAGCACAGTCAAAGATTGTCGGAAAAATCGGAGTCTCTCACGTTCCGGGAGTCAAGAAGGATGGCGAAATATACTATCGGGCCATGATGCCCTGCGGGCGAGTTCTGGCTATTGCCGCACAGTCAAAAGACCCCTGGAAGGCATACCAGGTCATCCACTATCTCTCGGTGGTCACAAGCCTTGATGACGTCTCTACTCCAGAAACCGGCCTTGACCCCTACCGGTACTCTCACTTTGCTCACCCCGAGGCCTACGAGATGTTCGCGAATGTCGAGGACGCAAAGATTTACCTTGCTGGTGTTCAGAAGAACATGGAGAAGGGGTACCCCGAAATGGTCCTTCCTGGAACGGTGGAGTACGAAGAGACCCTGGGTGTGGCCCTCACCAGGGCTCTCACTGGGGAACTCGATCCCAAGAGCGCTCTGGACGAAGCGGCACAGGCCTGGAGAGACATTCTCGAGCGATTCGGCGAGGAGCAGCAGAAAGCCCTCTACCAGGAGCTTGTGAAAGGCTGGAGAGCCGTAGGTCTCTGGTGAAGTCACCGGGGCTGGGGTTCTCCCCCAGCCCCTTTTTCTGGAGGAAACCATGGGGGGCTTGCGCAAAAGAGACTGGTGGATAGCTTTCTTCTTCGTCCTTCCGGTGGTTGTGATTCTCCTTGCCATTTCCATCTTCCCGATGATGTACTCTTTCTACCTCAGCCTCTGCAAATGGGACATCGGTATGGGAGGGCAACGAACCTTCATCGGAGCAGGAAACTACCTGAGGCTTTTTTCCGACGCCCGTTTCTTCAACTCCCTGAAGAATACTGGTCGGGTTCTTCTCTTTGGGGTAGGAGCACAGTTTGCCCTTGGTCTTTCCCTGGCGCTCCTTCTGAACCGGAGTTTCCGGGGGCGGAGTCTCGTGGTGACCCTTTTTCTTCTCCCCATGATGATTTCGCCTGTTGTTGTAGGTTGTATCTGGAAGATTATCTATCACTACCAGTATGGTCCCCTGAACTATCTCCTGAATCGCTTTGGATTCCGCTCAGTGAACTGGCTGGGGAGCAGCAATGTGAGTCCGTACTCTATAGTCCTTGCGGACATCTGGGAGTGGACACCCTTTATGGTCATCACCCTTCTTGCGGGTTTGCAGGCCATCCCCGATGACCTCTACGAAGCGGCACGGGTGGATGGGGCCAACCGCTGGCAGATTTTCTCCGGGGTGGTGTTCCCCCTCTTGCGCCCGGTGGTTGTCATCGCCATCCTCATTCGGGTGATGGACGCATTCAAAATTTTTGACCTTGTGGTGCTCCTCACTATGGGTGGTCCGGGTCAGGCTTCAGAGAGCGTGGCCTTTTACAATTACCTTACCGGGTTCAAGTACTTTAGCATGGGCTATGCCTCGGCTATGAGTTACGTCCAGCTTGCCGTCATTGTAGCTATTGCCAATGTTTTTCTGCGGTCTTTCAGGGGGAGGGAAGTGGTGTGAGGCGACGGGATGGAGTGACGGTGGCGGTTTTCGTGAGCATATTCGCGCTTCTTGCCATTGCCCTTGCCCCTTTTGTCTGGAACGTGCTGACCTCCTTTAAAGATAAGGGGGAATACTTCACGTACCCTCCAGTGTTCGTCCCTTCATCGTTTGACCTTGAGCACTACGTGCGGGGTATGCATCTTGGGGGAGCAAAAGGCATAAAAGACAGCTTCATCATCGCCTCCCTCACCACCCTTCTTGCCATTGCCCTGGGGTCACTTGCGGCGTATTCCCTTTCTCGTTTCCGCATCGGTGGAGACAACTTTGCCTTCTGGATTCTCTCGGTGCGGATGATGCCCCCCATTGCCTCAGTTCTCCCTCTTTTCCTCTTTTTCCGGTTCCTGCGGTGGCTGGATACCTACCAGGCGCTCATTTTCACCTATGCGCTCGTGAACATCCCCTTCGCTGTCTGGATGATGAAGGGATTCTTCGATGAGCTCCCGGTGGAACTTGAGGAAGCTGCGCTTATCGATGGGTGTGGGAGACTGGGGGCCTTCGTCCGGGTGGCCCTGCCCCTTGTGGCTCCTGGCCTTGTGGCGACGGCACTCTTTTGTTTCATGTTTTCCTGGAATGAATTCCTCTTTGCGCTGATTCTCGGGCGATCCCGGGTCGTCCCCATCACGGTGAACATCGCCGGTCTCATCGGGGGTCACGAAATCCTCTGGGCAGAAATTTCGGCCGTTTCCATCGTGGCCAGCATTCCCATTATCGTTCTTGCCATTCTCCTTCAGCGGTACCTCGTTCGGGGTCTTACCCTTGGTGCCGTCAAAGGGTGAGCGATGGGGATTTCTTCTGTGCCGTTTTCAACCATTCCAGGAACTCTTCCCGGGAAGCAAAGGATTTCTGGGTTCCCCGTTTCTCTGTAGAGAGGGCAGCGTAGGCGCAGGCAAGGTCAACAGCACAGGGGAGGTCTTTCCCCTCTGCCAGGAAGTAGGCTAAGGCCCCAAGGAACGCGTCTCCAGCCCCGGTGGTGTCAACCGTCCGGGCCTGGTAGGCGGGGAAAAGGGTGAAGATTCCTCCGCTTCCCAAAAGAGCCCCTTTCTCTCCCAGTGTCACCAGAACATTCTCTATACCTCTGTCCCAGAGCGTGGCTACTGCTCTTTTTAGGTCCTCCTCCCCTTCGATGGGGAAGCCAGCGAATCCTTCAAGCTCCCGCTCGTTGGGGACGAAGAGCTTTACACCGCGGATGCTCTGCCAGTCCAGGGGCTGGAAGGGAGCGGGATTCAGAATGACCGGGATGTGGAGCTTTTGGGCTAAATCAATAGTGGCGTAGACCGTCTCAAGGGGAATCTCAAGCTGCACGAGGATAAAGTGAGATCTGGCCAGGGCCTCTCTCGCTTTCCAGACGTCTTCAGGAAGCAGGAAGGAATTCGCCCCCGGGATGATGAAAATGCTGTTTCGACCTTCAGGATCCACAAAGATAGGGGCGACGCCGCTCGTTTTCCCCGGAACGGTCTTGATGAAGCCTGTATCAATCCCGTAGCGAGCGAAATTCTCTTTGACCAGGGGACCAAAGAGGTCATCCCCTACGGCAGTCACCACGACGACCTCTCCCCCGAGTTTGGCCACAGCTATCGCCTGGTTAGCTCCCTTTCCACCAAAACCGATCTCAAAATCCTTCCCGAAAATGGTCTCTCCGACCCTCGGGAAACGGTCCTCATAGTAGGTGACGAGGTCCATCATGTTGCTCCCCACCATGCCGATGACCGGTCGCGCCATAATTCTCCCTCCTACTTTCCCGCGTACTTCTATGATAGCACAGAGCCCCTGGTGCACTGCCCTGGGGTTCTGACCATCCGGATGTGGGAGAAATTTTTTCTGAACGGGTAGCGTATCGCAGGGTGTTTGGTTAGAATACCAGAGAGCGTCGCTTTTTGGGAGGCCTATGGTTCGCATAAAGGTTCTGCCCCTGGGAAAAACCCTGGAAGGGGAAGAGGGAGAGAATCTCTTTTTGCTTTTTCAGAGGAAGAACATCCCCCTGGAGTCGTACTGTGGGGGTGTGGGTTCCTGTGGTAAATGCGTGGTTCGTATTGTGCAGGGGGAGGTTTCTCCTCCCACTCCTCAGGAGGTGCGGCATCTTAGAGAGCGCATCGGAGAGGGTTTCCGCCTTGCCTGCCAGGTCGTGCCCCTGGGGGATGTGGTGTGTGACGTTTCGGCGTCTTTCGAGGATACGAAGCCCCTGGTTCTCGGTTCCCCTGAAGAGGGAAACGAGACCTTCTCTGGAGATGATGCTCCTGTGCGGCGGAGCATCCTGGGGCTCCGCAAACCCCCTCTCCACTCCCCGACCTCTCTCAAGGAAGAGCTCGAGAGGATGATAGCTCCTGTCTCCTTTGAGCGGATGGCCCTGTTCGGGCTTTCTCTGCTTGGGGAAAAGGATGAGGAAACTTTCGAGGTCCTCTGGGACGAGCGGGCCGTTTTTGCAGTGCGGACTCCTCCAAAAGAGACAGTCCTTGGGCTGGCCTTTGACCTCGGGACGACCACTGTGGCTTGCGAGCTTCTGGATCTTGCCTCGGGGAGGGTTCTGGCCTGGGATGGGGCACTCAACCGACAGGCGCGCTTTGGTGCCGATGTGATTTCGAGGCTTCGAGCCGTTCAGGAGCGGTTTGAGAACCTCGAGGCCTTACAGAAGGATGTGGTGGAGACGATGAACGCCCTGGTGGGGGCAGTATGTCAGCAGGCTCACTCTGACCCTCAAGAAGTCGTAGCAGTTACAGTTTGTGGCAACACCATTATGGAGCACCTCTTCCTCGGTCTTTCCCCTCTGAGCATTGGCGTGGTGCCTTTCGTCCCCGTACTCCGGGAAGGGTATGTCCTCCGGGCAGGGGAACTTGCGCTCTCTGTTCACCCCGGGGCTCAGGTGTACGTCTTTCCCGCAGTGGCAGGATACGTGGGAGGGGATGTTCTGGCAGGACTTGGGGCCTTCAGGGTTCACGAAGCGAAGAGGACAACCCTTTATATCGATATTGGGACCAATGGAGAGATGGTGCTCGTGCACCGGGGAGAGGTTTTCGCCTGCGGGACAGCGGCGGGACCGGCCTTTGAGGGAGTAGGAGTGCGTTTTGGAATGCGGGCCTCTTTAGGTGCGATTCACGCCCTTCGCTTTGAGCAGGGACGGCTTTCTTTCTCCACCATCGGAGGCGTACCACCCCGGGGCATCTGTGGCACAGGCCTTCTGGACCTTATGGCCGGTCTTCTCGCTTTTGGTCTCCTTTCCTCAACGGGAAGGTTTCGCAAGCAGGCAGAGTGGACATCGTTTTTTGAAGAGGAGCGGGGAGAACGAAGGTTTATCGTATCCCGTGACCCTCTCATTTTCATCACCGAGAAGGACATCGAGAACCTCCAGCTCGCTCTGGGGGCAATGAAGGCAGGGAGAGATATTCTGCTGAAAGAGGCTCGCCTGAAAAAGGAAGACATTGAGGAGGTCATCCTTGCGGGGGCCTTCGGGAGTTTCATAAAGCCAGAGAGTGCCAGGATGCTCGGGCTCATTCCTCAAAAGGCCCTGGCCCGTTCCGTGGGGAATGCAGCCCTTTTGGGGGCGAGAAAAGCCCTGGTGTCGTTGCGTTTTCGGGATGAGGTGGAACGCCTTGCCCGTCGAGTTCACTACATTGAACTTTCGGCTCGTCGAGACTTTGAAGACGCGTTCTGTGATGCACTGCTTTTTGAGAGTTAACCTGCAGTAGGGGGGTTCACCAATGGCAGTGGTCAAGCCCTTTTCGGGATATTTCTATGCTCCTTCCCTTGTTAGGGAACGGGGAATTGAGAGACTTGTGGCACCTCCGTATGACGTGATTTCGGAGAAGGAGAGGAAGCGCCTGGGTGAGGAGGAGTACAACTTCGTGCACCTTATCCTCGGAAAGGACGAGAGCGGCTACAGAAATGTAGCTGAACGGCTCCGTCGCTGGGTTGCCCAGGGAGTATTTGCGAAAGACACCGCTTCTTCCCTGTACATCTATGAGCAGGAGTTTGAGCTCAATTCCTTTGGGCGCAGGACCCGTACCGGTGTTGTGGCTCTGGTGCGCCTTGAGGAATTCGAGAAGCGGGTCATCTTCCCTCACGAGCGGACCATGCCAAAGTACTCTCTGGACCGCCTTGAGCTCCTCCGGGCAACACGAGCGAATCTCGAGCACATCTTTTGTCTTTACAACGATCCCCAGGGGGTGGTGGATACCCTCTGTGAGGAACACAAAAAGGAGGAAGCGCTCCTTTTCGCCTTCACTGACCACCGGGGAGTGATACACCGACTCTTCCGGCTTTCTGATCCTTCAGCCATCGCCACCATCCGGAAGGTTCTCAATCCCCGTACCCTTATCATCGCCGATGGGCACCACCGGTATGAAACCTGCCTCATGTACCGGAGGGAACGGCGGGAAGCTCTGGGAGACCCCCTTGAGGAGATTCCCGAGGACTACGCCATGATGACCCTGGTCAACATTCACAATCCGGGGCTCCTTATTCTTCCGACGCACCGGCTGGTCCATGACCTTCCAGAAGAGCGTCTTGTCAACTTCTTCCAAAAATGCGAGGCCTATTTCGACGTCAGGATTTTCCCCAACGAGCGACAGATGGAGGAATTCCTGCGAGTGGCCCCTCCATACACCATTGGGGTCTACGACCGAAAGAACGAGCAGTGGGGAACGATCACCCTGAAAGACCCCCGGATTATGGATGAACGTCTGGGGGAGGACAATGTGAATCGCCATCTTGACACCACCATCCTCCACGAGCTCGTCTTCCGGGACATTTTGGGTCTCAATGAAGAGGGCCGGGGGGAGAGTGAGTACGTTGATTACCTCCGGGGAACCAAGGACGTTTTCGCCATCGCCCGGGAAGAAAGCAGGTACCAGCTCGTCTTTGTCATGCGCCCGACACCGATTGAGCAGGTTGAGAAAGCGGTGGCGAAGTTCCAGCGGATGCCTCAAAAATCCACCTATTTCTATCCCAAGGTGTGGAGTGGTCTCGTCTTCCGGATGCTGGAAGAGTAGGGAGGAGCATATGCCTCTGCTCCAGATTGCCCTGGATCTCTGGGAAGAACGTGAAGCCCTTGAGCTTGCCCGTCGTCTTGCTCCTTGTGCGGATATTCTTGAGGTAGGGACGACACTCCTTCTTGCCTGTGGTCTGCGTATCGTCCAGCGCCTCCGGGACCTTGTGGGAGACAGAGTACTTCTCTTTGTGGATGCCAAGATTGTGGATGCAGGAGAAGAAGAGGCTGAGGCGGTTTTCCAGCATGGTGCGGACATTGTCTCTGTTCTTGGCGGTGCATCTCGTCCCACCCTTGAGGGTGTGTGGAAGGCAGCAAGGCGCTGGGGGAGGCGATGGATGGTGGACACCATTGACTTACCTCTGGGTTCCCTAGAAAAGATGGCTCTTCTAAAGGAACTTCAGCCGGATTTTGTGGGTCTTCACCTTCCCCACGATGTGGTCCGGGAGGAAGAACGTGCCTGGCAGAACGTCGAGTTTTCCTCTTTTCCCTGGCAGGATTTTCCGCTCCTTGTAGCGGGAGGTATCACTCCCCGGACACTTCCCAGAATCCTTGCACTCTTCCATCCAGAGGTGGTCGTGGTAGGATCGGCAATTACCCGGAGTTCCTATCCCGAAGAAGTAGCCAGAACCATGAGGAGAATGCTCGATGAGTGTTCGGGAGAAAGTTGCTGAGGTTCTGCAAGAAGCTCGGGATTTACTCTCCACCCTTGAAGAGAAGGAGATAGAGCAAGTTCTCTGTGCTCTCAGGAAGTGGCAGAAGAAGCGCCTCTTTTTCTGGGCTCGGGGACGCAGCTTCCTGGTCCTCAAGGGGTTTGCCATGCGCCTGATGCACCTTGGGTATGGGGTGCACATTGTGGGCGAGGTAACCTGTCCTGCCATTCAGGAGGGCGATGTCCTCATCGTGGCTTCAGGTTCAGGAAAGACATCCTCGGTGCTCCTTTTTGCCGAGAAAGCCCGAGACCTTGGGGCCGAGGTGCTGGCCTTTCTGGGAAGGAGAGGAACACCTCTTGAGCGCGTTGTCCACCACGTTGTGGCCTTTTCTCCGGAACAAGCAGGTGAAAGCCGGCAGCTTTATACTGGAGGAGGGGGAACGAGGTTTGAGGACGCTCTCTGGCTCCTCTGCGACGCCCTCATTCTCGCCCTCATTGAGGGAAGGGAAGGGGAGGCCTACCGCCTCATGATGGAACGTCATGCCAACCTGGAATAAGGGGGGAGGAGGATGGTCAGCATTCCCGAGCTTCGTCGGAGGGTTGAGGACGCCCTTGGGGTGGAAATCCCTCTGCGGGCGCGCTTTCCAGAAAAGGAGGACATTCCCGAAAGAGAAGAGGACCTTCAGGGTTTCCTTGCCCAGCACACCGACCTGACGCTCCTTCGGCCCACGGCGACCCGGCAGGAGGTTCGGGAACTCTGTGAAAAGGCCAGAAAGTACGGGGTTTTCAGCGTGATCGTGCATCCTTACTACGTTGCCCTGTGCAGTGAAATCCTCGAGGGCAGTGGGGTCCTCGTGGGGGTGGCTGTGGGGTTTCCTCTGGGACAGAATAAGCCCGAAATCAAGGCCCGGGAGGCCCGCCTGGCGTTCCAGGAGGGAGCAAGAGAGGCCGACATGGTGGTGAATTTGGCGGCACTCAGGGAAGGAGACTGGAAGACGGTGTACCAGGACATCCGGGGTGTGGTGGAGGAAATGTCCCCTCACGTGGTCAAGGTGGTCCTTGAGGCAGGATACCTCACCGAAGAGGAAAAGGCCATTGGATGTCTCATCGCCTGTGCCGCACGGGCCCACTTCGTGAAGACCGCTACAGGATTCGGACCTTCAGGGGCCACAGAAGAGGACGTTCGTCTCTTCCGCCAGGTGGTGGGGCCGTTTCTTGGGGTAAAGGCGGCAGGGGGCATCAAAACCCGCGCTCAGGCCCTTGCGCTTCTGCGGGCGGGGGCCAACCGCCTGGGGACATCCTCCCTTGCGGTGGTCACAGGCGAAGGGTAACGAGGTCTTGCTGGAGTTCCCTGTTGATGATGTCCCGCCATTTTTCAAGAAGCGACAGGGGATAAGGAACAACTTCTTTCGCCTCGGGAGAGAGAGTCTTCTCGCGGTGGAAATTCTGCCAGTACCAGGCTGGGGCCTCCCTGAGGAATCTGGCCATCTCAAGGAGCGTCGCAAGGTCGTGGAAGGGAGGATAAATGGTCGTCCGGATTTCTGCGTGCACTTTCCGCTCCAGGACCCTCTGCAGTACCCTCCGCACCGCTTCCCCATCCCCTCCAACAAGGTCGTATCGTGCAAAAGGCACTTTGAAGTCCACACCCCACAAATCCACGAGGTCCTCAAGGGTCAGGAATTCTTCGTAGAGACCTCCGTTGGTGTCAACCTTAACGAGGTACCCGAGCTCTTTAACCTTTTCCAGGAAAGGCCTGAGTTCCTGGGTCCACAGGAGGGGCTCCCCACCGGTGACGCACACCGCATCAAGGAGCCCCAGGCGCTTTCTCAGGTATTCGAGGACCTCTTCCCCGTCAATGTGGGGGAGGGATTCGCTTTCGGTGACGAGCTCCGGGTTGTGGCAGAAAGGGCAGCGGAAATTGCACCGGGCAACGAAGAGCACGGTGGCGATTCTCCCTGGATACTCGATGTAACTCACCCTGTGCCACCCCCGGAAGACCATTGCGGTCACCTCAGCGCGTATTCTTTGCGCTCGGCGAATTCCTCCTGCTTTCCCCGGTTCCACCGCTGCACCGGGCGGTAGTACCCCACAACCCGGGAGTAGACCTCCGTTTCCTCACCGCATTTGGGACATACGGTGACTTTTCCCTTGAGGTACCCGTGCTTTGGGCAGACCGAGAAGGTGGGGGTGATGGTGAGGTACGGGATGGGGTAGTTCTCGAAGACCCGCCGTACGAACCGCTTCACTGCTTCGGGATCAGGCATCTCAGAAAGGAATGTGTGGAAGACCGTCCCACCGGTGTAGAGGACCTGGAGGTCTTTCTGGTGCTCTAAAGCTTCGAAGGGGTCGTCGGTATAGTCGACCGGAAGATGAGTGCTGTTGGTGTAATAGGGTTCTGATTCCCCAGCGGTGATGATGTCAGGGAAAATCCGGCGGTCAATCCGGGCCAGACGGTAGCTTGCGCTTTCGGCGGGAGTGGCTTCGAGGTTGTAGAGGTTACCCGTTTCCTCCTGGAAATCGGCAAGTTTCTCCCGCATGAACTCAAGGACCTTCACCGCAAAGGCCTTTCCTTCCGGATGAGCAATGGAGACCCCAAGGAAGTTCAGGCAAGCCTCGTTCATCCCCACAAGGCCAATGGTGGAGAAGTGGTTCCGGAATGTGCCGAGGTACCGGCGGGTATACGGGAAGAGGCCGTTTTTAAGGTTCCGCTCGATGACCTTACGTTTGATTTCGAGGGCCGTTTTCGCAATGTACATCATCCGCTTGAGGCGGGTGAAGAATTCCTCTTCAGTTTTGCTCAGATAGCCAATGCGGGGGAGATTGATGGTGACGACCCCAATGGATCCAGTTTTGTCCGCAGAGCCAAAGAGCCCTCCACAGCGGTTCCGCAGGGTCCTTAAGTCAAGTTGCAGGCGGCAGCACATGGAGCGCACATCACCGGGACGGAGGTTGCTCGAGATGAAGTTCTGGAAGTACGGGACCCCGTACTTTGCAGTGAGCTCAAAAAGAAGCCGCGCGTTCTCTGAATCCCAGGGGAAGTCGGGGGTGATGTTGTAGGTGGGAATGGGGAAGGAGAAGACCCTTCCTTCGTAGTCACCCTCAAGCATAACCTCAAGGAACGCCCTGTTAATCATGTCCATTTCCTTCTGGTAATCTCCGTACGTTCCAAGGTCTGGTCGTTCTTCCCCGCCGACGATGACCGGGCGATCCTTCATATCCTCGGGCACAATCCAGTCAAAGGAGAAATTGATGAACGGCGCCTGGCTTCCCCAGCGAGACGGCACATTCATGGCGAAGACCATCTGCTGGATGAGCTGCTTCACCGCCTGGTACGAGAGGCGGTCATATCGTACGAAAGGCGCAAGGTAGGTGTCCACAGAGTTGAAAGCCTGGGCCCCGGCGAACTCCATCTGCATCGTTCCCAGGAAGTTCACCATTTGCCCAGTGAGGGCCGAGAGGTGTTTTGCTGGTCCAGCGGCAATCTTATCCTTGACCCCGCCAAAGCCCTCCCGGATGAGTTCCTCAAGCGACCACCCGGCGCAGTATCCGGCAAGACCATAGGAGAGGTCGTGGATGTGGATGTCCCCGTTCACGTGGGCTTCCCGGACTTCATCGGGGTAGATGCGGTTTAAGGTATAGTGGGCCATGACCGATCCAGCAACATGGAGCACAAGCCCCGGGTATGAGTAGGTGGTGTTGGAGTTCTCCTGGGTCCGCCAGTCGGCCTTGAGGAGGTATTCCTGAACGATTTTCTCCACGTCCACCACAACTTTCAGGGCTTCTCTTGCCTCCTGGCGTTTCCGGCGATAGAGGATGTACGCTTTGGCAACTTTGGCAAACCCATACTCAATCAGGGTCTCCTCCACCACATCCTGAATGGTTTCAATATCCACCACCGTATCCTGCCCGAACTTTTCGAAGAGCTTCTGGGTGACGATGATGCTCAGTTCCCGCGGAGTGGCCTCGTTCTCTTCGCCCACTGCCTGGAAGGCCTTGTAGATGGCTCGCTCAATGCGCTGCCGGTCAAAGGGGACGACGCGCCCATCCCTTTTCCGGACTTCTCGCGGCGTTAAGAGGTTCACAATATCTGTCATACCGATTCCCCCTTTGAAGCATTCTGTTCCCTGCTTAAGGAGAGCACGATTTCCATGAACTGGTCGATGTCCCGGAACTCCCGGTACACCGAGGCAAAACGGACATACGCCACCTGGTCAAGGGCTTTGAGCTTCTCCATCACCTTCTCTCCGATTCGGGAAGAGGGAACCTCCTCGTACCCCTCTTCCTGGAGTTCCCGCTCGATGTCGTCCACAATCCGCTCCAGCTCTTCAGACGATACCGGCCGCTTTTCGCAGGCTTTCATGAGGCCGTTGAGGATTTTCTTCCGGTCGAAGAGCTCTCTCGTCCCGTTCTTCTTGATGACCCGGAGGGGTTTCCGTTCATACCGCTCGTAGGTCGTGAAGCGGCGGTGGCAGGTGGGGCATTCCCTCCGGCGGCGAACCTCGGCGCCTCCCTCGACCTCCCGGGAATCAATCACCTTTGAATCCTCTGCGCCACAGTACGGACACCGCATGCTTCTCACCAATATATAGGGTTTTTTGTTCACTGTAAACACTAAATGTAGTATACATGAAGGAGGAGGGATGCGCAAGAGGAATGGAGAAGTATTTGGTGTCCTGGAGGAAAGAGGGTATAATTCTTGAAAACAGGGGAGTGGTGCTCCGTGTCCCAGCTGAACGTTCTTGTGAGTTTCGGTGCTGGCGTTCTGTCTTTTCTCTCACCCTGTGTCCTGGCCATTGCCCCGGCCTACCTTGGGTACGTTGTGGGCGTGGAAGCGCTTGAGCGTGACCGTCGCGCTACCCTCTTCCACACGGTGTTCTTCGTTCTGGGGTTTGTCGGGGTATTTGTGCTTTTGGGTATTGGAGCGTCAATGCTTGGAGGGGCGTTTTTCCGTTACCGGTTCTGGTTCACCCGGATTGCGGGAGCTGTCATCATCCTCTTTGGGCTTCAGGTGCTGGGGGCAGTGAAAATTCGAGCGCTCTATGCAGAACGGCGCCTTCGTTTTGAGGCGTCTTTCGGGGTTCTCCGGAGTCTTCTCCTTGGGGTCTCCTTTGGTCTGGGCTGGACTCCCTGTGTGGGTCCGGTGCTCGGGTCTATTCTCCTTTACGTCTCCGCGCTTGGACGGGTGTGGGAAGGGGGGTTGTTGCTCCTCGTGTACGCCCTTGGCCTTGCCCTCCCCTTTCTGCTCCTTGGGGCAGGGTGGGGATGGATGACGGGCGTGCTGCGCCGTCTGCAAAAAGGAGGAAGAATCGTGGAACTTGTAAGCGGCATCCTTCTTATAAGTTTGGGGGTTATGCTGGTGCTGGGGAAAATCGACGTCCTCCTTGGCCTTTTCGGGTCGTTCAACCCGGAGACCTGGCTTGTGGAGTAAGGAGCTGAGTGCAGTGCCTCTGGCAAAAAAGAGTAGTCAGCCAGTTAAGGCGTTTGGAGCGATTTCGAAAAAGCTCAACCTCTCTTCTCGGGTGTACCGGGGTGTGCATCCCATCCCCGTGGACCGCATCGTGGGGAGCGTAGGACGGGCTGCAGACCTTCTTCCGGGGTTCCGCCTGCGAAACCCCGATGTCCGTTACTACCGGATCCGGCGGGCCATGGAGCGGGGGGAAATCCTCCCGCCGATTATCGTGTACAAAGTTGGGGACGAGTACTACGTCCTTGATGGGAACCACCGGGTAGCGGTGGCGAAGGAGCTCGGTATGGAGTTCATCGACGCTGAGGTGATTGAATTTTTCCCATCAGAGCGCCGGGAAAGCAAGACCCTTCGGGCAAAGCGGGCGGAATTTGAAAATCTCACGGGTCTCAAGGGAATCGATGCCAGTGAACCCCGGCACTACGACTCGTTCCTCAACTACATTAAGGACTACGCCCAGCGTATGGAGCTCTTTTTGGGGCGGAAGGTTCCCCTCAAAGAGGCAGCGCTCAACTGGTTCCTCTGTGTGTACACCCCGGCGGTTCAGGCTATCGTGGAGAAGGGACTTGAAGAGGCTTTCCCGGAGAAAAGCCTTGCGGATATTTTTGCCTACATCATGGACTACAAGTGGTACAAAAGTCAGAAAGAGGGATACGACATCGGTTTTGATGCCGCTTTGCAGGGATTCGTCGAGGAGATTGTGGGGAAGAAGGAGGGCGTGGAGGAGGAAAAGAAGAAAGGTCTCGTGCAGCGATTCGGAGGAATTCTCGAGGAGGTTCTGCCATGGCTCAAGAGGGAGTGAAGTGGCACGCCCTTTCCTGGGATGAGGTGGCGAAAACCCTTGGAACGGATACGGTGCAGGGGCTTTCAGAGGAAGAGGCCAGAACTCGCCTGCTCCAGTACGGACCCAATGTTCTTCTGAAAAAGAAAGGCAAGAGCATCCTGGCCATGTTCTTCGAGCAGTTCCGGGATTTCCTGGTACTCATCCTCCTTGGGGCAGCGGTGATTTCCCTTGTACTGGGCGAGGTGACGGATTCTCTGGTCATTGTGGCCATCCTCGTCGTCAACGCCTGCCTCGGGGTGTTCCAGGAATACCGGGCGGGAAAAGCCCTGGAAGCCCTCAAGAAAATGAGCGTCCCGGAATGCGAGGTCATACGCTCGGGAGTGCCAAAGAGAGTGAGCACGGAGCTCCTTGTTCCTGGGGATATCGTTGTGCTTCGGGAGGGCGATATCGTTCCTGCAGACCTCCGCCTCCTTGAAGCCAAAGCACTCCGGATTGACGAGGCCAGCCTCACCGGTGAGTCTGTTCCTGTGGAGAAGGCTACCGAAGTACTCCCCGAGGATACCCCGCTTCCTGAGCGGGTGAATATGGCGTTTTCCGGGACGGTCGTCACGTACGGGCGGGGGAAGGGCATTGTGGTGGCCACAGGGATGGCACGGGAAATCGGGAAGATTGCCGCCCTCCTTGAGGAAGAGGAGGAGACCGTTACCCCCCTGCAGAAGCGTCTTGCCGGGTTGGGGAAACTCCTTGGGCTTCTAACCATCGGTATCTGTGCCCTGGTGTTCCTCCTTGGGGAATTGCGGGGAGAGCCGCCCTTTGAGATGTTCATGACTGCAGTGAGCCTCGCGGTGGCGGCGATTCCGGAGGGACTCCCTGCAGTGGTGACGGTAGTGCTGGCCCTTGGGGTTTTCCGGATGAGCAGGCACCACGCGATCGTGCGGAAACTTCCTGCCGTTGAGACCCTGGGTTGCACCACGTACATCTGTACGGACAAAACCGGGACGCTCACTGAGAACCGGATGGTGGTTCGAAAGGCGTGGACCTTTGGTCAGGATCTTGGGCGGCTTTTGACGATTGCCACGCTCTGTAACGATGCCTTCCTGGGGGAAGGATCCTCCTCCGGTGACCCCACAGAGGTTGCCCTCCTTGAGTATGCAAAACGCCAGGGCTTTCCCTGGCAGGAACTCCGAATAAACCACCCTCGTCTTGATGAGATTCCCTTTGATTCTGCCCGGAAGCGAATGACCACGCTCCACCTTTTTGACGGGCGGTATCTCCTTTTCGTCAAGGGAGCTCCCGAGATTCTCCTTGAGCGGTGTTCCTGGTATGAGGCCGAGGGAGGTATTTTCCCCCTTGGAGAAGAGGAACGGAAAAGAGTTGTCACGGAGCTTGCGTCCATGGCAGAAGAGGCCCTGAGGGTTCTGGCCTTTGCCTTCCGTGAGCTTCCTGATGGGAAGCTCGACGAAGGGAAGGAAGAGGACCTGGTGTTCGTGGGGCTTGTAGGGATGATGGACCCGCCGCGGAAAGAAGTTTACGGAGCACTTGCTGAAGCGAAGGGAGCGGGAATCAGGACCATCATGATTACCGGCGACAGTGCGCTCACGGCCTCAGCCATTGCCCGGGAACTGGGTCTGCTTGATGATGGGGATGAGGTCCTCACGGGGCAGGAGCTCGAGCGCCTTTCCCGCGAAGAGTTACGGGAGCGAATCACAAGAACCAAAGTTTTTGCCCGGGTCTGGCCGGAACAGAAGCTCCGCATTGTTGAGGCGTTGCAGGAGAATGGCGAAGTTGTAGCCATGACAGGAGACGGAGTGAACGATGCTCCGGCTCTCAAGAAGGCTGATATCGGTATCGCCATGGGTATCACCGGAACGGACGTGGCTAAAGAAGTCGCCGATATGGTGCTTGCTGATGACAATTTCGCCACCATTGTGCGGGCGGTGAAGGAGGGGAGAATGATTTTCGACAACATCCGGAAGTTTGTGGTGTACCTTCTCTCCTGCAATCTCGGGGAAATCGGATCGGTCTTCGTCCCGATTCTCCTTGGGCTTTCCCGACCGCTTGCGCCGGTGCAGATTCTCCTTGTGAACCTCGTCACCGACGGACTCCCCGCCCTGGCCCTGGGGGTTGAGGTCCCCGAGCCCGACCTCATGACCCGTCCGCCTCGCCATCCCAAAGAAGGCATTCTGACCCCCCTGTACCTGCGGACTGTTCTCTTCGGAGCGGCCTTTATCACTCTGGCGGTGGTGGTCGCTTTTGTCCTGGGTTTGCGTCTTTGGGGGCTTCATACTGCAAGGACCATCGCCTTTGTCACGCTTTCTCTTGGGGAGCTCTGGAGGGCGTACAGCTTTCGCTCGGAGCGCCTGAACGCCTGGAAGGTGGATCCAAGGACCAATCTTTTCCTCCTTGAAGCCTGCGGGATTTCCCTCAGTGTGGTGTTGCTCACCGTCTTTGTCCCTTTCCTTCGGGAGATTTTCGACACACATTTTTTGACGTTCTGGCAGTGGATGTTCGCCCTGGGCTTTTCTCTTTTGTCCTTCCTGGCCTTTGAGATTCGAAAAATCTTCGTGTGGGGGGATAGAACGTGGAACTGAAGCTTGTGGCCCTTGAAAACCCTAAAGGGTACAACGTCATTCTCGGACAGGCGCACTTCATCAAGACCGTGGAAGACCTCCACGAGGCCCTTGCGACCTCTTCCCCGCACCTCAAGTTCGGTATTGCCTTCTGCGAGTCTTCTGGACCCTGTCTTGTGCGGTACAGTGGGAATGATGAGGAGCTTGTGGAGCTGGCGAAGAAAAACGCTCTTTTGCTTTCGGCAGGGCATGTGTTTGTGATTTTCCTCAAAGAGGGGTATCCTATTAATGTGCTCAATGCCGTGAAAATGGTCCCCGAGGTGTGTCGCATTTTCTGCGCCAGTGCCAATCCCATTCAGGTCATCCTTGTGGAAACAGAGCAGGGGAGGGGAGTCCTCGGGGTGGTGGACGGACTGAAGACCAAGGGAGTGGAGACCGAAGGGGACATTGCAGCGCGGAAGGTCCTCCTCAGGAAATTCGGGTACAAGCTGTGACGTGAGGTGAGCATGAAGCGAAGTGGTTTCGCTGACCTGCCACTCCATGGGGGGCAGTGCCCTCCATGGCTCTTCGAGCGAATGAAAAGGCTTGGCGGGTGCATTATTGAGGCTATCGTTGCGCTCTTTGGACCTGAGGAATTCCTCCGTCGCATTGCCGACCCGGTGTTCTTCCAGTCCCTGGGGTGCCTCCTTGGGTTTGACTGGCACTCAAGCGGCCTCACCACGACCCTCTGCGGAGCACTGAAGGAGGCCGTCCGGGGAAAGGAGAAAGACCTGGGGCTTTACATCTGCGGGGGGAAGGGAGGAACTTCGAGGAAAACTCCTGAGGAAATCCTGCACCATGCCGAAAAGGATGCACTTTCTTTTGGGGAAGAGTTCGTCGCCTACAGCAGGCTCAGCGCTAAAATCGATAACACCGCCCTGCAGGATGGGTATACCCTCTACCACCACGTGTTTTTCTTCACCTCCTCAGGAAAGTGGTCCGTGGTCCAGCAGGGGATGAATCCCGACACCCGCTTTGCCCGGAGGTACCACTGGCTGGGAGAACGCGTGGAGGATTTCACCTGCGAACCCCATGCGGGAATCTGTGGCGTTCGGGAGGCGGAGGTCCTGAACCTCGTAGCCCGGGAGAGCAAGCCCTGTCAGGAGGGTATCGTGGCGATGCTTGGGGAAGGCTTTTCTGTCCTCCGGAAAACTGTCTCTGATGCGCTCCGGCATCTTGTCCTTCCCCGCCGCCATCACATCCGGGAGGAAGACTTTGACCTTTCCCGGATGGAGAAGACCCTGGCACTCCTTTGCGAGCAGAAGCCGGGGAGTTTCCTCGAGGTTCTGGCCTCCCGGGGTGTTGGACCCAAGACCCTGAGGGCACTGGCGCTCACCGCAGAGGTGGTTCTCGGGACACCTCCAAGCTACACCGACCCGGTGAGCTTTTCCTTTGCCCATGGAGGTAAAGACGGTACCCCCTTTCCTGTGGACCGCAAGGTCTACGATACGACCATTGACTTCTTCTCCCAGATTGTGGGACGGATGCAGGTCAGTGTCTCGGAGAAGAAACGGATGTATGAGCAGCTGAAGCTCCTTGGAGGAGAGGAGGGAAGGCGATGGATGCTCTGGAAGCATTGAGGACTCGCCGTTCTATCCGGCGCTTCGCTCCGCAGGCGGTGGAGCGGGAGAAAATCGAAACCATTATCGACTGTGCCCGGCTTGCTCCTTCGGCGAACAATCTCCAACCCTGGGAGTTCGTGGTGGTGACGGACCAGAAAAAGCGCGAGGAAGTTGCCAGACTCACCGATTACGGGAAGTTCATCCGTGAGGCTCCGGTTCTCGTTGCGGTATTCTGCAAGGAGACCAAGTACTACCTTGAGGATGGGTGTGCGGCGACGGAGAACATTCTTCTCGCTTCCTGGGCCCTTGGCCTTGGGTCCTGCTGGGTGGCGGGGGACAAAAAGCCTTATGCGGAGGAAGTGCGCCGCCTTCTGGGGGTTCCGGAAGGGTACCGCCTGGTGAGCCTTATTGCCATAGGGTATCCGGCTGAGGTGCCAAAGGGCCATATATTCAAGCGGGAGCTGCGAGAGGTTCTCCACTGGGAGGAGTTCTGAGGAGGTGGGGCGGGTGCGGGTAGGAGTGCTTTCCGACAGTCACGACCATCTGACCGAACTCCGGAGGGCTCTGAAGGTCCTGCAGGAGGAAGGGGCTGAGCTCATCATTCATGCTGGAGACTACGTGGCACCATTCTCAGTGGCGGTCCTTGCGGAACTCACCATCCCCTGGTTTGGGGTGCTGGGCAACAACGACGGGGAGATCCTGGGGATTTTCCAGAAGTCCGAAGGGCGGATCAAAGCCCCCTTCCTGGAACTCGAAGAGCGGGGTTTTCGGATTTTCGTTTCCCATTTCTACCAGCCAGCAAAGCTCGCCTTTGCAAGCGGTCACTACGACCTCGTGGTGTACGGCCACACCCACGAGGCAATCATCAAAGAGGAGGGAAAAACAATCCTTGTGAATCCTGGAGAGGTGTGTGGTCTTTTGAGTGGAAGACCAACGGTTGCCCTCTGTGACCTTGAGAAGAGGGTGGCGAAACTCCTCGATATTTGATTTAATAGTGGCAAATCTCTGGGAGGTTGGGTATGCAGATTCTGCGAGAGCACTTTGTGCGGCAGCTCACCGAGCTCCAGGAAGACCTGGTGAGCATGACCCATGCGGCAGAGAAGATGCTCCAGATGGCGGTGGAGTCCCTGAAGGAGCGGGATGTTGAGAAGGCAAGAGAGGTCATCGCCCTCGATGACGTTGTGGACGATTACAACTTCAAAATCGAGGAGAAGTGTCTCCGCATGATTGCCCTGCAGCAGCCGGTGGCGAAAGACCTGCGGGTGATTGCTGCTATTTTGAAAATCATTACCGATGTGGAGCGTATCGGGGACTACTCCATCGACATCGCCAAGTTCAGCATCCGCCTTGCGGAGAACCCCGTCTTTCGGCCCTTCGTCGAGGTCCCCAAAATGGCGGAAATCGTCGTCCATATGCTCGAGGAAACCATCACCGCCTTTCTCCGCCGGGACCTGGGCATCGTCCAGAAAGTGGTCGATGCCGATGCTCAGGTGGATGCCCTGTACCGGGCCATTCATGAGGATGTGGTGCAGAGTATTGAAGCTGACCCTAAGGTGGCCCGCCAGGCCATCTGGATTCTCATGATTGCCCGGTACCTCGAGCGCATCGGCGACCATATCACGAACATTACCGAGCGCATCTATTACATGGAGACCGGAGAGATGCTCGAACTCCACCAGTGAGGAGGGAGGAGGATGAAGGAGCGGACTGTATGGTATTTTGAAGCTCCGGGTCCTCAGAATACGGAGAAAGCCCTGGAGTGTGCAGTGAAGAGGGCAAAGGAGGGCGGCATCGCCTACCTTGTGGTGGCTTCGAGTTCTGGAGAGACTGCCCTTCGTCTTGGGGAGAAGGCGCGCCAGGAAGGGTACCAGGGGAAAATCGTGGTGTGCACGTACCATGCCGGGTTTTCCGGAGGGGACGAGATTTCTCTCTCTCCTGAGCGGCGGGCTCTCCTTGAGTCCATGGGGATGGCCGTGGTGCAGGGGTCTCATGCGCTGAGTGGTATTTCCCGGTCGTTCCGCCAGCGTTTTGGGGGTTTGAGTATTCCTGAGGTCATCGCCGAGAGTTTCCGGCGGATTTCAGAGGGGTTCAAGGTGGCGGTTGAGGTGGCCATCATGGCTGCCGACGCGGGGGCAATTCCCACAACCCAGGATGTCATCGCCCTGGGAGGGAGCGGGAAGGGGGCGGATACGGCAATTCTCCTTCGTCCCTGCCACCAGAATTCGTTTTTTGACCTCAAAATTCGGGAGATTCTTTGCATGCCCCGATCATAGAGGAAGGAGGAGCACAAAATGGGAGTTCTCACGTTTCGTGCCTCGGGTGAGTGGGCTGGAGGTCTGCGGGTTGACGCGAAGGTGCGGCATTTCTCTCTGAGCTTTGACGAGCCACCCTCTCTCGGCGGGAAGGATTCCGCCCCCAATCCTGTGGAGGGGCTTCTTGCGTCGCTTGTGGGGTGTCTCGGAATCGTGACGGTTGTTGTCGCCCGGGAGAAGAACCTGCCTGTGGAGGGTGTTTCCATTGAGGTCGAAGGAGATCTCGATCCCCGGGGCTTTATGGGACAGTACGATGTTGTCCGCCCCGGGTTTCTGGCTGTCCGCTTCGTGGTGAAGGTGCGGGGGAAGCTCTCCTCCGATGACCTTGCGGCGCTCCTTAAGGAAGTGGAAAAGCGGTGCCCCGTTTCTGATGTGTTGAGTAACGGTACTCGGGTTGAGGGAAAAATCGAAAGCGCCTGAAGAAGGGGACGCGGTATGCGCGCCGCAGTTCTTGAGGATTACGACCGCCTCGTCATCCGGGAGGTTCCCGACCCTTCCCCAAAAGAGGGGGAAGTGCTGGTGCGTGTTCGGGCGTGTTCTGTTTGTGGCTCGGACATCCGTATTTTCCACTTCGGGAACCCCCGGGTGAAGTTCCCCCAGATTATCGGGCATGAAATCGCCGGGGATGTCGTGGCTGTTGGCCCCGGGGTGACCAAATTCCAGGTGGGGGACCGGGTGGCCATCGGTGCTGATGTTCCCTGTGGAGCCTGCTACTGGTGCCAGAACGGGATGGGCACAAACTGTGCCATCAACTACGCCATCGGGTACCAGTTCCCCGGAGGGTTTGCCGAATACATCCTCCTCAACGCCCTGACCGTCACCCAGGGGGCAGTGCATCGGATTCCTGAGAACCTCTCGTACGACGAGGCTTCTCTCGCCGAACCCCTGGCCTGTGCCATCAACGGCCTTGAGATGAGCCAGCTTGGTGTAGGGGATACACTCCTTATTATCGGTGCCGGTCCCATCGGGTGCATGATGATTGAGATGGGCCGCTTTATGGGGGCAACAAATATCATCGTTATCCAGCGTTCTTTGAGGCGCCTGGAGATGGCGAAGAAATTCGGTGCCGACCACTATTTCCTTGCCGACGACCCGGACCTTGAGGCAAAGGTTTTCGAGGCGACTGGGGGAGAAGGAGCGGATGTGGTGATGGTCACCTGCGCCTCTCCCGATGCCCAGGAGATGGCATTGCGCCTTGCCCGTCACCGGGCGCGAATCAATTTCTTCGGTGGATTGCCAAAGGATGCCCGGAACATCTCTATCCCGAGTAACCTCATCCACTACCGGGAGTGCATGGTCCTTGGGACCCATGGGAGCCTTCCTCGCCATCACAGGAAAGCCCTGCAGGTGATGGCAAAAGGCATGGTGCATCCTTCCTGGTACATCACCCACCGCTTTCCCCTTGAGGCCATCCACGAGGCCTTCCGGGTGGCCGAATCCCATGAAGGGCTCAAGGTTGTGGTCAACCCATGACCCAGGTTATGAAGGCGCTGGTTCTTGAGGGTAGGGGTCGCCTGCGCCTTGCCGAAGTCCCGATTCCTGAGCCGAGACCCGGAGAGGCCCTTGTCCGGGTTCGGGCCTGTGGCATCTGTGGCTCGGATCTCCCCCGGATTTTCGGGGACATTGCCTACTTCTACCCCCTCATTCCAGGACACGAATTTTCAGGAGAGGTCGTGGCTGTGGGAGGGAGAGAAGATGAACGGTGGGTAGGAGAACGGGTAGTGGTGTACCCCCTCCTTCCCTGTCGGAAGTGCCCCTACTGTGAAATGGGGTGGTATGAGCTCTGTGAGGACTACGGGTACCTTGGCTCTCGCCAGAACGGTGCATTTGCCGAGTACGTCGTGGCGCCTGTGGCGAATCTCCTCCCCCTTCCGGGGAACCTTTCCTTTGAGGAAGGTGCTCTCACCGAGCCTGCGGCGGTGGCGTTCCATGCCGTCCGGCGTGTGGGTGAGGTTATGGGGAAAAGCGCGGCCGTATTCGGTCTTGGACCGGTGGGGCTGCTCCTTGGGATGTGGCTGAAGCTTGCGGGGATTCGGCGACTCATCGGGTACGATGTGGACGAGCACAAATTCGCCTTAGCAAGGAATCTGGGTTTTGACGTGACGCTTTTCCCCTCCTTTTTCCCCGCAGATCCTGAAGGCATCGACCTTGTGGTTGAGGCTTCAGGTAACGCCAGAGCTCTGGTGGATGCCCTGAAGCTTGTGCGCAAGAAGGGGAAGGTGTTGCTTTTGGGGAACCAGGAGCAAGAGCTCACCCTCCAGCCGACGGATTTCGGGCACATCCTCCGAAAGGAACTCACGGTTTTTGGGAGCTGGAACTCGAGTTTCACCTTCCTTGATTCTGACTGGAAGAAGGTTCTTGACCTTGCTGCCGGGGGGCGGGTATCCTTTGCCCCGCTGATTTCACACCGCATCCGTCTTGAGGAAGCGCCGGCTTTTCTTTCAGGAATGCGGGAGCGACGGCTGTCGTATGTGAAGGTGGTGCTTGTCCCGTGAAGACGAAGATCTCGGCGTCTCTGGACTGTGCGAACTACCTCGCCCTCCTTGAGGATGTCCGGAAGCTCGAGCGAGCCGGAATTGAGATGCTCCACATCGACATCATGGATGGAGTGTTCGTGCCCAATTTTGCCATTGGGACCAACCTCCTGAAGAAGCTCCGTCCCCAGACCTCGCTCTTTTTTGATGTCCACCTTATGGTGGTGAACCCCGAGGCGCACTTCTCGCTCTTTGCCCAGCTTGGAGCCGACAGTATCACCTTTCATGCCGAGGGGAACCCGCGGCTGCACCACCTGGTTGACGCGGTGAAAAAGCTTGGCAAGAAAGTAGGCATTGCCCTGAACCCCTCCACAAGCCCGGAGTTTTTGCGCTATCTCCTCCCCTACCTCGATCTTGTCCTCTGCATGACCGTGGATCCGGGTTTTGTGGGACAGAAGTTTGTCCCCGAAGTCGTGGCCAAAGTGGAGGTCATCCGAAAGATGAGCCTTGAGCTTGGTGTTGCCGTTGATATTGCCGTCGATGGGGGGATCAGTGAGGAAACCGTGCCCCAGCTCAAGAGAGCCGGGGCCAATGTGTTTGTGGCCGGGACTTCGAGCATCTTCTCAGGGAGAGAAGACCTCGAAGTAGCGGCGCGACGCTTCAGGGAGTTCTGTGAACGTCTCTGAGCCCTAATGTTCACTGAAAGCGGCAAACGCCGGTATCCGGAAGAGGCTGAGGATGAGTACAGTAAAGGCAATGGTGTTGAGTGGCACACTCACAAGACGAGGAATAAGGAGAATCTTCCAGGGCATGTCGAAGAGAGTATGGAGGAAATAAGGGGTGAGGAAGAGCCCTACACCCACCTGGGGAATGGCTACAGCGCAGAAAACCCGAAGAGCCTTCGAGCGGAAGGGAAGAAGCGACACAACTCCTGGAATCACTCCGTAGAGGCTTGAAGTCAGGGTGAAGTGGGGGAAATACGGCCCCATGGGGCTGAGGACAAAACCGATGATGTCTGCAAGGGCCCCTGTGAGAGCACCGGAAATGGGTCCAAGGAGAATGCCGCTGAGGATAATGGGAAGAGTCCCGAAACCAATCCGTACGCCTTCAATGCCGCCGATAGCGATGCGGAGGCTGGCGAATCGGGTGAGCACCACACTCATGGCGATGAAGATACCCGTGAAGGCAAGGTGGCGAACTTTCTCGCGCATTGGACAACCTCCCCTGGCGCCGGTTTTCCGGTATTGTACCGTACCCTGAGGGGGCCTGCAAGTGATGTCGTCCCCTGTTGCCCTGGTGTTCTGTCCAGGTTACGATGAGGAGGAGGTGGAGAAAGCCGTTCGCCAGGGTTTTGCCCTTTTTGGGGGACCGGGGGCGCTGTGCCCCGGGGCAAAGAGCGTGCTCCTCAAACCCAATCTCCTTGTAGGTGAGGCTCCGGAGCGAGCTGTGACTACTCACCCTGCGGTGTTCCGAGCGGTGGCGAAGGTGTTCCTGGAAGCGGGATACCGGGTGGGATTCGGGGATTCCCCTGCCTTCGGGTCGCCTGAGAGTGTGGCGAAAAAGGCTGGTATCCTCGAGGTGGCCCGGACTCTGGGTGTGGATTTCGCGGATTTTACCCATGGGGTGGAGGTGGATTTTCCGGAAGGCGTGCAGCACAGGAAATTCACCATCGCCAGGGGGGTCAGGGAGTACGACGTCCTTGTGAGCCTTCCAAAGTGGAAAACCCATGGACTTACCAGGGTCACAGGAGCGGTGAAGAACCAGCTTGGGTGCGTTCCAGGGGTGCGGAAAGGGGAGTACCACTTTCGTATTCCTGATGCCACACTGTTTTCCCGGATGCTCGTGGATCTCAACCGTCTCCTCCGTCCGGCATTCTTCGTCATGGACGCAGTGGTAGCGATGGAGGGTAACGGCCCCCGAAACGGAAAACCCCGTTTCATGGGGCTTCTGGCCTTTTCCCGGGATCCCGTGGCCCTTGACGCCACCCTGGCACGGTTGATTCACCTTGATCCTGCTCTTGTCCCCACCTGCTCTGAGGGTGAGCGCCTTGGCCTGGGGACGTGGCGAAAAGAGGCCATCGTACTCTGGGGAGACGATCCCAGGCGCTTTGAGCAAAGAGATTTTGAGGTCCTGCGGATACCCCGGGTGTCTCCTTCGAGGAAACTCTTTCTCCCCCTTGTGCGCCGTTTCCTCCTTCCCTACCCAGTCATCCGGCGGGAGCTCTGCAAAGGTTGTGGGGTGTGCACTGAGGTTTGTCCTGCGCATCCTAAGGCCCTGTGCTGGAACGAGAGACTTCGTCTCCCTTCTATAGACTCCACCCGGTGCATTCGCTGTTTCGTGTGCCAGGAGGTGTGTCCCCATGGGGCGATTCTGGTTGGTGTTCCCCTTGTGCGGAGGATGCTGGGAAGATGGCATGATTCTTTATGTTCTTCTGCGGGAGGGTGAGACGTATGGAAGAGCGCATAGAAATGGATGTGGCACTGAGCCAGGGTCTGCGTCGTTTACCGGTGTACCTGCTCCTTGACACCTCAGGGAGCATGGCGGGAGCACCCATTCAGGCCCTCCAGGAGGGGGTGGCGCTGTTCAAGCGAGAAGTGGAGAACGACACTTTCGCCCGGGAGACGGTCTGGGTTTCAGTGATCACCTTTGGAAAAGAGGTGGAGAACCTCACCCGGGGGCTTGTGCCCATTGACCAGCTGACCCTTCCTCCCCTTGAGGCGGGAGGATACACTCCCCTTGGACAGGCACTTCAGCTGCTCATCGAATCCCTCGACCGGGATGTGAAGAAAGCTGTTCCGGGAGGAGAAAAAGGTGACTGGAAGCCCCTCGTCTTCATCCTCACCGACGGGAAACCCACCGACGACTGGCGAACCCCACGAGAAGAACTGCTCAAGCGGAGAGAACGCAAGGTGCTCAACGTGATTACCGTAGGTTGTGGTCCGGACATCGATGAGGCCACGCTTCGGGAAATCGCCATTGGGCCAAGCTTCAAGATGGACTCCGACGCTGCGTCGTTTTCCGCCTTTTTCCGCTGGGTCTCTCAAACTGTGCGCACCGTGAGCAAGACCCTTTCGCGGCCTCAGGGCCAAGGCGAGGGCTCACCTATGTCCATACCCATGCCTCCAGACGTTCTGCAGTACATCCCATAGGGAGGTGTGAACATCCCTCAAGGATTCATCGCTGGCGACCGGGTGCTTTCGTCCTTCAACACTCATCCGGAGTGGATTGCCGTTTTTGGAACCCTTGGACGGTATAGCTTCGTTGGTGGCAGCGCCGTGGGAAGGTTGCATTCCCGGGAACGCAGGGGTCGGGAAGACAGCCTCCTCGTTCGGTCGAAGGGTGACTGGCTCTGCGTTGCCGTGGCTGATGGGGTCGGGAATGCCCCAAAGGGGGTGTGGGGGTCGGCGCTGGCGGTGAGTGCTTTCACCGACCGGGTGCTCTTCCACCTCCCCTATAGTTGTACGAGAAAGGCCCGTCGTGTTTCCGGGACAAAGGGAACCTTCGAGGAAGACGCCGCTTCCTTTTCCCTGGCGGGATGGCACGAGGTGGGAGTACTCAGCTTTTTCCAGGAAGGGGAGGCGGAAAAAGGGGAAATCCCTCCTTGGGAAACCGTTCAGGAATACCTTTTTGAAGCCGGTGAGTACACGCACCGGGTGCTCCAGGACTTAGCCCAGCGGGAGGGAAGGGACCCACAGGATTTCGCCACAACGTTGCTTTGTTGCCTTTTCCATGTGGCCGAGGAAAAGGGGGTGTTCTTCCACATTGGAGATGGAGCGCTCCTTGGTGTTCGAAAAGACGGAAAGAGTGTGCTCATGAGCGTTCAGGAGGGACGTGATACGGGTGAGGTGGAGGTGCTAACCCAGCCTGACTGGCGGGACTTCTGCCGTGCCGGAACCTTTGATTTCCGAAAGGACCATCTTTCGGCCTTCATGCTCATGACTGACGGTCTTGCTGATGATTGTCTCTACGGGCCTCCGGAGGATATCACTGACCGTTTTGCCCTGGACATTCTTCGGGAGATTCGCGCGACTTCGAGTCGTGAGGTGGCGGCGCGGCGCCTCGTTTTCTGGCTGGGGACGTATACGCTTCCCGGGAGTTTTGACGATCGAACGCTTGTTGTGGTGTACCGATGAGGGTCACAACTGTTTCTCCTTTTCCCTTTGTGCCGAAACGTCTTGAGGTCGAGGGCCCGGTATTCGTGGGCGGTGAAGGAGAAGTGTACTTCAGCCGCTGCGGGAACTTCGTGGTAAAGGTGTACCACGACAGAACCCTCCCTCCCGAAAAGGAGGAGCTCCTCCGGCGGGTCCTCGCTCTGGGCAAGAACCTGGGGGAGGAGGCCAATTTTCTTTGCTGGCCTGTGGCGCTGGTGCGAGAAATTGACGGGTGGCGGAGGATTGGAGTGGTGACGAAACGAATCCCCCGCCCCCCTTTTCGGGAGCTCGTCGATTACATCTTCAGTCCCCGGGAGTTCAAGAGGGCAGTGGAAGAGGGAGCGAACTGGCTCAACTACCTCCAGGTGGCCCACAGTATCGCCCGGACTGTGGCAGCACTCCACGGGAAGGGGTGTGCCCATGCCGATCTCCATTTTGGCAACTTCCTGGTGGATATCCGCAAGGGCCTTGCGGTGCTCATCGACCTTGACGGTCTTGTAGTCCCGGGGTTTCTCCCTCCTCAGGTTGCGGGGATGATGCCCTTCATGGCTCCGGAAGTGGTCATGGGCAGAGAAACCCCAAATCAAAGGACTGACCGGCACAGCCTCGCAGTCCTTGTCTTCCACACACTCCTTTTCCGAAACCCCCTGCAGCCTCTCGTCTGCTACGCTGAGGATCCAGAAGAGGACGAACGGCTCGGGTGGGGGAACATGGCGCTCTTCAGCGAGCATCCCCTGGATTTCCGGAATCGTCCCGAGCGCCTGGGGGTACCGCTTTTCCGCCGGGGTGTGCTCAGTTACCGCATGCTCCCTCCCCACCTTCAGGAGCTCATTGAGCGGAGTTTCCTCGAAGGCCTTCGTTCTCCTGAGCAGCGTCCCCTGGCGCGGGAATGGGAGCGGGCGCTCTTTTTCGCCTTTTTCGAGCTCTGGCGGTGCTTGAAGTGCGCCCAGTACTTCCCGTATCCGTACTGGATGCCCCTTCCCCTTCGCCGCTGCCCCTTCTGTGGGGAGACTGTGCGCCGTCCCCACCCGGTGGTGTGCAGCGTCCTCGAGAGGAAAGGTCAGGGGGTTCTGGTCGCGGCAAAGCGGAAAATTGTCCTCGGACACCGGTTTGCCCTGGTGGCCAAAATGCTCCACGGCCAGAGGGAGGACGAAATCCTCGGGGAAGTCCGGTGGAAGGAGGGCGAAGGGTACGTTTTTTCGGGGATGGGGCACTGGCAGGTGGTTTTCCCCTGTGGGGAGCGCCGGAAAGTCGAGCCGGGAGAATGTGTTCTCCTGAGACAAAATCTCCTTCTGGTCTTTGGGGATTTCGCCCTGAGGGTTGAGGAAGATGGCCTTTGAAGACACCCTTAAGAACGGTCTTACCAGACTTCTTACTGCTTCCCGGGGGGAGGAAAAGCCTTCTCCTGAGGAGGAAGGGGCGCTGTCCTTTCGGGATTTTCGGCCTGTTTTCCCCGAAGAACCGCTTGTTCCCTCAGGTGGTTTTGTGGTGTTCCATCCAGGGGACTACGTGTTGCGGGACCAGGTGGTTCTTACCCCTCCCTTTTTCCTTGTAGGAATGAAGGGGACGGTGCTTTTCCGGGATGGGGAGGTAGTCCGGGTTGAGGGAAGGGGAGAGGGAAGGGTCCGGGGTGTGGCCTTTTCACTCCGGGGCCGGCACAAGGGCAACGTGGCGGTGGTCCTGCAGGGCCGGGTGGTGTTCGAGGAGTGCCTTTTCCGGGGAGGTGTGCGGGAAAAACTGAGCTGGATGGGGAATGGTGTCGTGGTGGCGAAGGGGGCCTCGTGCATCTTTCGCCGCTGTGTTTTTCTGAGGAACGAGGCGGCAGGAATTCTCGTTGAGAGCGGGTCCCGGATAACAGTCGAGGATTCGCTCTTTCTTGAGAACGGAGGAGAGGGGATTCTTCTTCGGCGTGGTGCCGTTGCGGTGGTCCGGAACTCCCGCTTTATCAGGAATGCCTGGGGGGTTACCTGCGGGTCGCTCCTCCTTTTTGAGGGGAACGAGGTGCTGGAACACACGGTTGGTGGGATGTGTTTCCTGAGGGAAGCAGAGGGCATTTTTGCGGGGAACCGGATTGCCGAAAACCCTCTGGGGGTGATGCAAAGCAGGAATAGCCGCGTTATCTGGGGGACGAATCTCCTCGAGGGGAACCGGGTTGCCCTCCTCGAGGAATGACGGTCTGTGCGTCCCCAAGGAGGTACCGGAGGAAAACGGCAAGGAGAATCACGCCACCTCCAAGCAGGGCGAAACGTCCTGGAGACTCTCCAAAGGCAAGGAAGACCCAGAGGGGGTTGAGGACTGGCTCAATCATTGGAATCAGGCTGGCCTCAAGAGCCTTAACCTTCCGTATGGCCTGGGCATAGAGGAGGTAGGAAAGCCCAATCTGCACCGTTCCAAGGAGCACAAGTCCTGTGAGGCTCCACCCACCGGGGAAGGGGCCGAAGCAGAAGGGGAGGCCTGCCAGGGCGGCGAAGAGATTGCCCACAAACACCGACTGCAAGGGTTCAGCGTCTTTTTGCATTCGCAGGGTGACGATGAGGAAGGCAAAGGCAATGCCGCTGCCAATGGCCACGAAGTTTCCAAGCATGTTCCCCAGGCTCAATTGGTCAAGGAAGAAGAGCACCATTCCTCCAACCACGAGGACCACGGAGATCCAGTCGAAACGGGAGGGAACCTCGCCAAGGAACCACTGGCTGAGGAGGGCAACATACACAGGAGCGCCATACTGGAGGAGGATGGCGTTGGCAGCGGTGGTGAGTTTGTTGGCAAGCACAAAGAGCACCACCGTTGCGGCGTAGGCAAGGCCTCCGAGAACCTCAAGGCGGGTAAAGCGGAGGCGGGGGCGGAAAAAGCAGAGGAGAAATCCGCAGGCAATGGCGCTCCGGGCTCCGGCAATCGCCACAGGATTCCAGCTGACGAGCTTGATGAGCAGGCCGCCAAGACTCCAGAATAGAGCAGCAGCAAGGAGATAAACAATGGCCCGTTTCCGCGACATGGTCAGGTTGCCGGGATTTTCCGGTTATTGATGGACTTCTCGCTGCTTCTTCTCTATGTACATGCTGGAGAGCACCGAGAAGAGTATCACGAGCCCAAAGACCACATAGGTCCAGAAGTACGGGATGCGCATCACCACAAGCCCATTCTCGATTACCGAGATGGTGAGAGCACCGATGAAAATCCCCACCATGCTCCCCACACCACCCCGAAGCGACGTACCTCCAACAACGCTGGCTGCCACGGCTTTCAGTTCCCAGCCTTCTCCTGCCCGGGAGGTGAAACAGGCAGTGCGGGCAATCTGGGCACAGGCCACAAACCCGCAGAGTATCCCCACAATCATGAAACAGATGGTCTTCACAAGGTCCGTATTGATTCCCATGGCCCGGGCGGCATCCCGGTTATCTCCGGTGGCGTAGATCCAGTTCCCGAAGCGGTGGTAGTGGAGAAGGATGCCAAGGAAGACAGCAAAGACAACGAACCAGAAGGCCTGGGCCGGGAAGAACCCCCCGAGTCTTCCCGTGAAGAAGGGGAGGAAGTACCGGGAAGGAACCGTGGAAACGTCGCAGCCCCTTTGTTCTCCACCCGAGAAAAGTAGGGCCAGTCCTCGCCACATCATCATGGTCCCCAGGGTGGTGACGAAAGAGGGTATCTGGGCGCGGACGGTGATGAGGCCATTGATTATCCCCAGGGCGGCACCTACAAGGATGGTGGTGAGGGCAATGAAGACAAGAGGAACCTGAGCTTCAAAGAGCCGCAAAAACACGAAAGAGCAGAAGACGAGGATAGACCCGATGGAGAGGTCAAACTCCCCGCAGACCATAAGTAGCCCCACTCCCAGGGCAACGATGCTGAATTCTGATCCCAGGGAGAGGAGGACTCTGAGGTTGTCAGGGTCCACGAAACGGTGCTCGGGAGAGAGGATGGCAAACCCAAGGACCAGCACCACAAGCACAATGAAAACACTTGAAGAACGAGAAAGCAACAGTTTCCGTCCAAGGCTCATTCTTCTTTCGTTCATACTTTCCTGACCCCTTTCCCGTGGTTATTCGGCAAAGGCGCTTTTGATGACCAGCTGAGAGAGCTCCTCGGGAGAGGTATCCTTCTTCTTCACGTCGGCCATTTTCTTGCCCCGGGCCATGACCACAAAGCGCTCGGCAATGTCGTAGGCGTGGTAGAGGTTGTGGGTAATGAAGATGACCGAAATCCCCTCACGCTGCAGCTGGCGGACAAACTCAAGAACCTCTTCAACCTCTTTCACGGAGAGCGCCACCGTGGGTTCGTCCAGAATCACGAGTTTAGCCTTGAAGTGGAGGGCCCGGGCAATGGCCACACCCTGTCTCTCACCCCCAGAGAGTGTGACCACGGGAAGGTCTGGGGAACGAAGTCGGAGACCGAGATTTGCCAGGGCCTTCATGCTCTCCTCGTTCATGACCTTCCGATCGATGATGCCCCAGCGCCTCACTGGCTCTCGACCCATGAAGATGTTCCGGGCAATGCTCAGGTTTGGTGCCAGGGCCTGTTCCTGGTAGACCGTTTCGATGCCGAGTTTTCGAGCATCCCGGGGTGAAGAAATCCGTACTTTCTGGCCTTCAAAGTAAATCTCTCCCTGGTCGGCCTGGTGGTACCCGGAGAGGATTTTGATGAGCGTGGACTTCCCTGCACCGTTGTCCCCGATGAGTCCCACTGTTTCTCCCCGGTAGACCTCAAAATCCACTCCCCGAAGGGCGTACACCCGGCCGAACCACTTGTGGATGTTCACCATCCGCACCAGGAGGTCACCGTTCTGTCTCTCCATATCCGTCTCTCCCCTGTTATCGTGTTTTCCGTTCCACGTAACTGTTGAGCACCACAAAGAGGATGGTAGCAATACCGATGAAGGCACTGATGCCGAACACCGGGACACGCAGGAGGATAAGGCCGTTGTCGAGAATAGGGATGGTAAGGGCTCCAAGGACAATCCCTGGCATGCTCCCCACGCCACCCCGGAGTGATGTGCCCCCCACGACACAGGCGGCGATGGCCCGGAGTTCGAAACCGATACCCTGAGTGGCGGCAAAAGAACCAATACGTACGGCCTGCATGCAGGCAGAAAACCCGCAGAGTATCCCCACAATCATGAAACAGATGGTCTTCACAAGGTCCGTATTGATTCCCATGGCCCGGGCGGCATCCCGGTTATCTCCGGTGGCGTAAATCCAGTTCCCGAAGCGGTGGTAGTGGAGGAGGATGCCGAGAATGAGGGCAAAGAGCGTGAACCACAGTGCCTGGACCGGGATAAAAGACCCCACCGTTCCGGCAAAGGCGCGTTCGAAAGGAGACCCGGAAGGGACAAGATTGCGGATGCCTGCAGGCATCATTTTGGACCAGATGTAGAGCACCCCTCGCCAGAACATCATGGTCCCGAGGGTGGTGATAAAGGAGGGCATCTTCGTCTTCACCGTGATGAGGCCGTTGAGGAGTCCGAGGAGTGCTCCCACTCCTAGGGCAACCCAGAAAGCCCAGAAGGGCACGATTCCACGGTAAAGCAGGCGAACAAAGACATAAGAACAGAAGGGAAGAACTGAGCTCACGGAAAGGTCAAACTCTCCACAAATCATGAGCACCCCAACGCCCAGGGCGACGACGCCAAGATCAGGGAAGAGTTTTCCCAGGGCGGCAAGGTTCCTCCGATCAACGAAGAGGTAGTTGGGGGTCAGGAGGGAGAAGAACATCACAAGGCCAATGAAGACGAGGAAAGTATTGGCTGCCCGGTACCGCAGGAAGTTTCGAACCCACTCCATCTTCCTTCATCCTCCTGCAAAAAGCCCCCGGTTGCCCGGGGGCTCTGGGTTTTAGCGGATGTGTTCTGGAGAGAGCTTCTCGATGAGCGCAATCTTCTCCGGGGAGTCCACAAGGTACCCGCCGGTGTCGATGTTGGGGGTGAAGCCGTATTTGTTATAGAGGTAGAGGACGTACACGGCGAAGTACCCCTGGAGGTACTGCTGCTGGTCAATGGTGGCGGTGACGTACCCTTCCTTAATCCCTGCAAGGGTATCAGGAGTGGTGTCGAAGCCACCGGCAATGATTTCTCCAGGCTGCTTCCCTGCTGCCTTTAACGAAGCGGTGAGGCGGTCCGTGCAGATACCGCCAAGACCAATGAGGAAGGTCGTCTCGGGGTGGGCAAGGAGGTAGGCCGTCTCCCGGGCTTCCACAGTGGTCATCTCAAGACCACCGGCATCGATGATCTCGTAAGAAGTGATACCGTACTCTTTCATAGCCTCGAGGATACCACTGGCACGGATTTTGGCGTAATTTGCTCCGGGAACCTCAGCGGCCATGGCTACGTGGGCCTTGGAGAGGTCAATGCCCCTGGCCTTCGCCTCGTCAAAGAGCCGACGGGCCAGCCGGTAGGCTGCGGCTTTCTCGCTCTGGCCAATGTAGCAGAGGCGAGGATTGCCCACGGCACCCTCGGAATCATCGTTGTTCATGCCGATGACCGGAATGCCCTGCTCAAGAGCCCTTCGCACCGGCTCATCCCAGGCGGTATCGTCGTTGATGACGAGGGCAATGCCGTTCGGTTTCATGGCCACTGCTTCCTCGAAGCGCTTGAGCTGCAGCGTCAGGTCGCCACCACAGAGGTCAATATCCACCTTGCAGCCGAGTTCCTTTGCGGCATCCATGGCGCCTTTCTGTACCACGGCCCAGAAGGGATCATCGCCTCCATGGGTGACGAGACGGAAGTACATACCTTCTGCCGGCTTTTTCTCCTGGGCAAAAGCCAGCGTACCCACAAGGACCACAGAGACAAGAAGCACCATAAAGAGATTCCGTCGCATGCTCATCCCTCCCATCGAAGGTTTTTTGCATGTACCTCACAAGGCTTGCACATGAAGAGCCTTCCTTCCTCTCTCACCCCCTTTGGCTTCCGTAACGGATTGCCTCCTCATACATGGCTACGATGTTCTCTTGGGGGACATCGGGCTGGATATTGTGCACCGCACAGAGCACATACCCTCCTCCAGGAGCAAGCTCGTCAATGCGCCTTCGTACCTCTTCACGAACCGCATCGGGGGTTCCGTGAGGAAGGACCCGTTGTGTATCGATGCCACCCCAGAAGGACAGAACATCCCCGAAGTGCTTCTTAAGCCACCCCGGGTCCATTCCCGAAGCGCTCACCTGGACCGGGTTGAGGATATCGACGCCAATCTCTACGAGGTCCTCGAGGAAAGGTGTGACAGCACCGCAGGAGTGGTAGAAGAGGAAAGCCCGGGTGTGTTTTTTGATGGCTTCATAGAGTCTTCTTTGTCTTGGTTTTACGTACTTCCGGTACATCTCGAGAGACAGTAAAGGTCCACGCTGCGTGGCAAGGTCGTCCCCCACAAGAACGACATCCACGAGATCCCCCACTTCTCTGAGAAGGAGCTCGAACTGCTGCAGTTCAAAGTCGAGCACTATGTCCATAATGGCACAGGCAAGGCCAGGTTGCAGAGCGAGGTCGGTCATGAACTGAGCAAAGCCCCGGAGGTACCAGGAGAACTCAAAGCACGACCCGATACAGTTGACGATAACCGCTTTGCCCTCCTTTTTTCGAGCTGCAACCTGAGCCCGGAGGCCTTCCGGAAGACAAGGTGAGGGAGGTTTATAGTGCTTCAGTTCTTCCGAAGAGGTGATGTGGGCGAGGGGATGGGCGACCATGTCGAAATAGTATCCGGTGAAGCGGCGCTGGATCCCCCAGCAATCCTCCCAAAGCGATCCTTCCTGGTCCGCGAGCCATACCTTCCTGGGAACAGGGTCATACACGTACCTCGTATCTATGGCAAAGTGTTCCAGAATATCCTCGGCAGGCTGGACGAGGTACTGGATGCGGTCAACAAGAATGTCTTCACAAGGGATCCCCAGGAAAGAGCAGAGCGCACGGTGCGCCTTCAGAGTAATTCCGGTAACCACGCCCCCGAGGTCCAGGGGTACTCTATCCGGCTCCCTGTGGTGCAGTGCCGTATTCAAGCGCTCCGCAGAGGTCATTTCCCTCCTCCTTCACAACACATTATATCTGAAAGAAAGTCCTGCGTACAGTGTTTTTCTCGGCTATAATTGGGATAGGGGGTGGCATGCTGCGTGACCGACCAGACAGTGGCTTCGTTATACCGGGTATCATTCCGAAGCGAAGAAATTCAGGTGACCCCGAAGGAACGGGAAATCCTCCGGACTCTGGCCCTCAGGGTCAGGGAGCTTTCGGAGCTCCCGGAGCAGGAGGAGAAACGCAGGCTCTGGTACCGCCACAACGCTCTTGAGCGGACCCGTCCGGTCGTCTTCTGTGACCCTGAAAATGGCTGGAACGAAATCATCCCACCCCAGAGCCTGCAGTGCGAGGGGAGACTTGCCCGTCACTGGGAGATGTGGCTTCGGAAAGAAATCTTCTGGGGAGAGTCCATGGGGGACGATAAGGTCATCGAACCTTATTTCGACGTTCCATACCTCTACGAGGAAACGAGCTGGGGGCTTGAGGAGCGGATTATCAGAACGGAAGAGCGGGGCTCATACCGCTGGGATCCTCCACTCAAGGATTACCGGGACATGGACAAGCTCCGCTTCCCGGAGATTCACATCGATGAGGAGGCAAGCGAGAAACTCCTCAACCTTGCCCAGGAGGTTTTCGGGGACATCCTCATCGTCCGGAGGAAGACCATCTGGTGGTGGACGCTGGGTATGACCTGGACCCTGGTGAACCTGCGGGGGCTGGAACAGGTGATGCTTGATATGTACGACCATCCCCGGGAACTCCACGAGCTCATGGCCTTCCTCCGGGATGGGCACCTGAGAAAGCTCGATTTCTTAGAGCAACACAACCTCCTCTCCCTGAATAACGACGGCACATACGTGGGCTCAGGGGGCTTTGGGTACACCACAGAACTCCCCCAGAGAGACTTCGACGGGGTGCACGTGCGCACCATCGACATGTGGGGGTTTGCCGAGAGCCAGGAGACCTGCTACGTTTCTCCCGAGATGTTCGAAGAATTCATCTTCCCCTACCAGTACGCTATCCTTGAACGCTTTGGCCTCAACTGCTACGGGTGCTGTGAACCGTTGCACCCCCGCTGGTACGTGGTGAAGCGGTTCCCCCGCCTTCGGCGGGTTTCCGTTTCCCCCTGGGCGGACCTCAGGAAAATGGCGGAGTACCTGGGGCGAGAGTACATCTACTCTATGAAGCCGAGTCCCTCCGACCTTGCGGTTCCGCGCATTGACGAAGAGTACATCCGGAAGAAACTCCGTGAAGCCCTGGAAATCACCAAAGATTGCTGTGTGGAAGTCATCATGAAGGACAACCACACAATCGGTGGCAATCCGGAGAACGTCATTGCCTGGTGCCGGATAGCAAAAGAAGAGGCAGAAAGGGTTGCCTCTTCCCGGTGATTCGTCCTCTATAATAGAGGGGATAACTGGAAAAGGGGTGAAGAAGAGATGGAAGCATCGCTGGAACAACTTGCGGTCAACACCATTCGCATGCTGGCTCTGGATGCCATCCAGAGAGCAAAGTCCGGGCATCCAGGTCTTCCGCTTGGGGCTGCACCCATTGGGTATGTCCTCTTCCGAAGGTTTCTCAAGCACAGCCCGAAAAACCCCCGGTGGTTTAACCGGGACCGTTTTATTCTCTCTGCTGGCCATGGGTCGGCCATGCTCTATGCCCTGCTGTACCTCTGCGGGTACGAAAAGATGAGCCTTGAAGAGCTCAAGAATTTCCGTCAGTGGGGAAGCCGTACTCCTGGGCATCCAGAAAGGTGTGTGGAGTGCGGCATAGAGACCACTACCGGGCCTCTGGGGCAGGGGTTTGCCACCGGAGTTGGTGTGGCCATTGCTGAGGCGCATCTTGCTGCACGCTTCAACCGTCCTGGTTTTCCTGTTATCGACCACTACACCTATGCGCTGGTGAGCGATGGCGACCTCATGGAGGGTGTGGCCTATGAAGCTGCGTCTTTGGCAGGACATCTGAAGCTTGGAAAACTCATTTACCTCTATGACAACAACCATATCAGCCTCTCGGGGGAGACGCGTATCTGCTTTACTGAAGACGTGAAAGCCCGTTTTCTTGCTCTGGGATGGCAGGTCCTTGAAGTTGAGGACGGGAACGACCTTGCCGCTTTGAGCCGGGCTATTGAAGAGGCCAGAAAAGACACCGAACACCCCTCGCTCATCATGGTGACAACACACATCGGATATGGGAGCCCGAAGCAGGACACCTTTGAGGTCCACGGTGCTCCCCTGAAGCCGGAAGAGGCTGTGGCAACCAAGAAGTTCTTTGGCTGGCCCCTTGAGCCTGAGTTCTACGTCCCTGAAGAGGTCCTCGCTCACATGCGGGAGGTTATCCGTGAAGGAGAGGAGAAGGAACGGGAATGGCAGAAGCTCTTTGAAGCCTATTCCCGGGAATATCCAGAAGAGGCGGAGACCCTCAAGATGATGATGGAGGGGAAGCTCCCACCAGACTGGGACAAGGATTTACCGGTGTTTGAACCGGGTGCTGGGCCGGTAGCTACCCGCTCAGTGGGTGGGAAAGTCCTGAACGTCCTGGCCGACCGGATTCCTGGTCTCATTGGGGGTTCTGCGGATCTTGACCCCTCCACCAGTACCGTTTTGAAAGGCAAAGGGAGTTTCCAGGCACCCGCATCCGTACCCTCCGGGACTCAGGGGCTTGTCGATGGACCCCTCGGGTACGAGGGCCGGAACATCGCCTTTGGTGTGCGGGAACACGCCATGGGGGCCATCCTGAATGGTATAGCCATCCATGGGGGGCTCATTCCCTTTGGGGCAACCTTTTTCGTGTTCTCCGACTACATGCGTCCTGCGGTGCGCATTGCGGCCCTCTCCCACTGCAAGGTCATCTATGTGTGGACTCACGACTCAGTAGGTGTGGGTGAAGACGGCCCCACACACCAGCCGGTGGAGCACCTCATGAGTTTCCGGGTTATGCCGAACATAGTGTGCATTCGCCCTGCTGACGCCAATGAAACTCGGGAGGCCTGGAAGGTGGCCATTGAACGGCAGGGAGGGCCGGTGGCGCTCATCCTCACGCGGCAGAACGTTCCAGTTATCGACCAGAGTAAGTTCGGGAAAGCCGAGGGTCTGAGGAAAGGAGCGTATGTCCTTGCCGATAACTCCCAGGGTGACCCTGAGCTCATCCTCATTGCTTCGGGTTCTGAAGTCCACGTAGCCCTTGAGGCTTATGAGAAACTTGCCCAGGAAGGCGTGAAGGTAAGGGTTGTGAGCATGCCCTCTTTTGAGCTTTTCGAGGAGCAACCGAAGAGCTACCAGGAGGAGGTTCTCCCTCCCAGCGTGAAGAAACGAATTGCCATTGAGGCTGGGGCAACCCTCGGGTGGTACAAGTACGTCGGGACGGAAGGAGAAGTCATCGGTGTTGACCGCTTTGGAGCCTCAGCACCGGGGAAAACCGTGCTTGAAAAGCTTGGTATCAGCGTGGAGAATCTCCTCGCAAGGGCTAAGGCTATGCTTTCCCGGTGAGGTTTTTCGTTGACCTCACCGGGCTTTTCTGCTAATTTTCTTGCCGAAAGGGAGGATATGGTATATGAGCACGAAACGATTGGCGATTCTCGTTGGCGGTGGTCCTGCACCTGGTATCAACGGCGTCATCGGTTCGGTGACCATTGCTGCCCGGAAGAGGGGCCTTGAGGTGGTCGGATTCTACGACGGCTTCAAGTGGATTTCGAGTTCTTCCTTTGACCCCGCGGTGCACACCGTGCCTCTTGACATTTCCCGTGTTTCCCGGATTCACCTTGAAGGCGGGTCTATTCTCCGAACCGCCCGGGATAGTCTCATCAAGGGAGGAGCCATTGATGAGGCCAAGGTGGCAAATGTCCGGAAGGTCATGGAGTCCCTCAACGTGGGGTACCTTGTCACCATCGGCGGGGACGATACGGCCTTCAGCGCAAGCATCGTGGCCAGAGCCATGGAAGGGAGGCTCTTTGTCGCCCATGTCCCCAAAACCATCGACAATGACCTGCCCCTTCCGGGCGATATGCCCACCTTCGGTTTCCAGACCGCCCGGGAGGTGGCCACTAGCATTGTGAAGAACCTCATGGAGGATGCTCGGACGACAAACCGCTGGTACTTCGTGGTCATCATGGGTCGTTCTGCAGGCCACCTTGCTCTGGGAACGGGGAAGGCTGCAGGAGCCACCCTCACGATTATCCCGGAGGAGTTTGGTGATCGGAAGGTCAGAGTAGAGGACGTTTGCGATATCATCGAGGCCGCGATGATCAAGCGGAAGGCCCTTGGCCGGGATGATGGTATCGCCATTGTGGCAGAGGGTGTGGCGCTGAAGTTTGGGGACGTGGAGGAGATTGAGAGAATCCTCGGAAAGTCTATCCCTCGCGACCCCCATGGCCATGTGCGTCTTGCTGAGGTTCCCCTTGGGGAACTTTTGAAGAACGAAATTACCCGGAGGTTTGAAGAGCGGGGGAAGAAAATCACCATCGTCACCAAGGACGTGGGGTATGAACTCCGCTGCGCTCCGCCAATTCCCTTCGACATTGAGTACACCCGGGACCTGGGGTATGGCGCGGTGGAGTACCTCTTAAGCGGAAGCTACAGCGAGGAGATGAAGCGGAAGGGTGCCATGATCAGCATCCTGAACGGAAAACTCAATCCCATTCCCTTCGACGAAATTATGGATCCTGTTACGGGACGGACCCGTGTTCGCACGGTGGATATCACCTCCTACGCTTACCAGGTGGCCCGCTCGTACATGATTCGCCTCGAGAGAGAGGACCTGGAGAATCCCGAGTTCGTGGCTTCCATGGCAAAAGCTGCGAACATGGATGTGGAATCCTTTACAAAGCGTTTCGGGCATCTTGTCTCCTGAAATTTTCGGAGAGAGGGGAGAACGGCGCATATCCCCTCTCTCCTTTGTCCAGTATCCCATCTTCTGGGTTGCCCTCTGTGCCACCCTGGGATTTGTTGTGGGAACGTTCCTTCGGCTTCCTTTTCTCCCCCTTTTTGTTCTCCTTGGAGGGCTTTTTGCCGCCCAGGTACTCTCTCTGCCTTCCCGTGTCTTTGTGATCTTTACCCTCGCGGGCTTTGGGGTCTTCGGGATGCTTTTCTCCTCCGTGGTCCTGGACCTTCCCGGAGAGTTCTTCCAGGGTAGGGAAGGTCAGAACCTTGTCCTTGAGGGGTATGTTGTCGAGAAGGATGGGAGGTTTACCCTCGTCCGTCTTCAGGGGTTCCCGGTGTATTCGCCAGGGGTTCTTCTCCGGGGGAAGGAGGACATCCTCCGGCCACTTCTTTACCGGAAGGTGGAGGTTACCGGACTTTTCCGCAAGTTTCCCTCCTGCGCGAATCCTGGAGGGTGGGACCTGCGGGAACACTTCCGAAAAAGGCGAATTGTCGGATACCTTGAGGTACGGGCGATTTTGCCCCTCCCTTCCCAGAGCCTGTGGTTTGCCTTTCTCCGCTGGATACACGAAAAAAGAGGGGCTTTTCTCGATCGCTGGCAGCATCTCCTCCTTGGAACCTCTCCCCTTTTCAACGCCCTCCTTTTCGGTGTTCGAGACGGGGAGTTTCTGCAGACGTTCTCCCTCCTTCAGGAAATCGGCGTGTACCACCTCTTCTGTGTTTCGGGTTTCCACATGGCGCTTCTTGGGACGATGCTTTTTTCCGCGTTTCAGCGTTTCCTCCCCCGGCGCATGGTGCTCTTTGGGGTGCTTCCCTTCACCTTCCTGTATCTCGCTTTCTGCGGTTTTGTGGTATCGGCATTCAGGGCCTGGGTGATGGCGAGTCTTTTGCTTTTGAGTAGAAGACTCGGGCGCACGGTGACCACGGTGGGGCTGCTTTGCAGTGCTTTCCTGGTGATGTTTTTGCTGCAGCCGGAAATGCTCTTTCTTCCAGGCGCACAGCTCTCCTTTGCCTCTACAGTGGGCATTGCCGTGTTTGCCGCTTTTCTCCCTCGCCGGAAGGAACACAGGAAGTGGCGAGAGCTCTTCTCCCGGTACGTTCTTGGGGTTCTGCTTGCCACCGCTTCCGCCACCTTTGCCAGTTTCCCCTTCCTTGTGGGGAACCGGTTCTCCTTGAGTTCCCTTGTCTTTCTGGGCAACCTCGTTGCGTTCCCCCTCATTGAGGGGGTGCTCTTCCTTGGGCTCTGGACGCCTGTTCTGGGGACCTTTGCGTACGGGCGTCTTTTGCTGGGGTTCTGCCTCCGTTGCCTTTTGCAGATGCTTCTTGAAGTGTTGGTGTTCCTCCGGAATGCTGTGCCCCACTGGGTTGCCGATTTTTCCAGAGGGCGCGATGCCCTCTGGGGGATGGTCGTCTGGGGAGTCATCGTTGTCCTTGGAGTTTCCGCTCTCACCAGGAAGCGAGTGTTGCTCTTCTTTTCCCTTTGCCCCGTTCTTGGAGGCCTGGTTTTCGGTTCCCTGTGGTTTCCAAAGACGAGTTTCCTGGTGTTCGACGTCGGTCAGGGTCTTGCCTGTGGATTGTTTGAAGGGAATACTGGAATATTCATCGATACTGGGGGAATCATCCGGGGGTATGGCAATGTGGGGGAGAGCATTCTGCTTCCTTTTCTGCACTTTCGGGGGGTTACGGAAATCCGGGGCATTTTCCTCACCCATGGGCACAGGGACCACGCAGGAGGCGTGACGGTACTGCAGAGGGTGTTTCCAGAGGCTCCCTGTTTTTCGCCTGCGGATTTTTCTTCCCTGACCCGCCTGCGGCTTTCGCCCCGCATTCTCCTTGAGATTTTTCCGATCTCTGACAGAGGAGAGAAGGCGGTGGTGTACCGCCTGCATACTCCTTACGGTCGGGTGCTCGTGTGTGGGGATGCGGAAGGAGTTTTCGAGGAGATAGCCCCCCGTGATCCCTCTCTTCTCAGGGCAGAGGTTCTGGTGCTTCCCCATCACGGGAGTTACAATACCTCTCTGGAAGCACTCATTCGGGCGTCGGGTTGCCTGTGGGCGGTCATTTCTGTAGGGGAGAATCCCTATGGGCACCCTGACCCCCGCACGGTAGCGCTCCTTGAGAGACTCAGGGTGCCGTACTTTATCACAGAGCGGGACGGAGCGGTAGAGTTTTACCCTCTTTTCCGCCGGGGGAGGATACGGAGATTTGGGAAAGCAGCGATTTGAAGACTGGCTTTCGGGAGATCTTGGGGGTCGTTTCTTCATCCTTGAGCGGCGGGTGAACCAAGCGCGTTTTGAAAACTGGTACGTTCCCGAAATCCTTCGAAAACTCGGAGCCTCCAGGGCGTTGTGGGTGCGAAAACTTCAGGAGTGGGAGGAAAGGGCAAGAGAGTTCTCTTTGCCCTCGCTTTTCCCCGAGAGGGAGGTTTGCTTTCTGGACCGCCTTGACGAGGGAGAGGCGCTCCAAGTCTTTCGTGAGGCATCCCGGTACCCTGAGGTGTACTTTTTCTTCCTTCCAGGTGGTGACCTCAAGGGAGCAGGGTGGTCAAAGGTTCCCTGGATTGTGGTGGAGGAAGATAGGGAGGTCCTGCAGCGTTTTCTCCAGGGTGAAGCGGCCCGGCTTGGTCTTTCGTTCGGGAAAGGGGTCGAGGAGCACCTTCTTCGCCTTTTTGAGGAGTACGAACTTCAGGAAACGGAGATCGTGAGTTTCCTCGAGGGATTTCGGGGCAGAAGAGTCCAGAGAGAGGACGTTGAGGCCTTCTTTGAAAAGAACGAAAAAATCCTGCTCTTCCGTTTCCTTGACTTCCTGGGGGAGAGGAACACTTCCCTGGCCCTGCAGTACGCATATCGCCTGGTTGGCCAGGGATTTCCCTTACCCCTTCTTGTGACTCACCTGGCGCGGCGATTCCGGCTTCTGGCTCAGGTGTTCGAAAAAGGGGAAACCCGAAGGGACCTCTGGCAAGGGAAGGAGGTGAATCCTTTCGAAATGAAGAAAATCCAGAAGATGAAGGATGCCTTCAGTCCCGCTGATATCCCGCGGATTTTTGCCACACTCAGGATGGCCGACAGGCTCCTGAAGACCCAGAGTATTGATCCGCGCCTTTTCTGCGTCCTCCTTGTGACCGGGGTCACGCAGCCTGAGAAGCCATTGCCCGGTTGAGTTTCTGGGTGAGCCGTGATTTGATGCGAGCCGCCTTATTCCTGTGGAAGACTCCTTTGCTCACCGCCATATCAACCCGCTTGTACACCTCGCTGAGGAAAGCCCGTGCCTCGTCAATCTTCCCTGCTTCCAGGAGTTTCAGGAATTTCTTGATGTAGGTTTTCGTTGCCGATTTGATAGCTTTGTTCCGGAGTCTCCGTTTCTCACTTTTCCGCAGGTTTTTCCACGCAGACTTTGTATTTGGCATGATTCCACCCCTCGTTGTCCAGGAAATAAGACGATGCCAATTGTAGCATGGAAGGCTGGGGTTTGCAACCTCTGGTGCCGGTGTACACCGTACTGATGACCGGGGTTTCCGTTTTCAGCGTGGTCTCTCCGGAAAAATTCCTCCCGTGAGGAGATATATAATAACGGTGAGACCACGGGGAGAGGGGGAAGCCTGATGGCTTTCACGAGGATTGTTCCCGAGATCGGTACACGGGGGAAGGACGTTACCCTGTGGGGAGTATTTTTGGTTCTCTCCCTGCTTCTTTTTGCGGGATGTACCCTCTCGGTGAGGGTTCAGGTAGGAGAGACAGTCAGTGTATGTGTAGGCAGAGGGATCGAACTCGAAGGAGGGGATTTTTCTCTCTTTTTCCGAGACGTCCTTGAGGATTCGCGCTGCCCCCAGGGAGTGGAGTGCTTTTGGGAGGGTAGGGTTGTTGCTCTGTTCGACGTTCAGGGGAATGCAGCAGGGGTTGAGCTTGTTGAGTCCAGACTTCCCAAAACATTGCCTTTTGGGTCATACTGCGTTGTGTTTCTGGGCGTTTTTCCTCCACGGACTTCCTTAGCCCCTCCGGCAAAGGATGAGTATCGAGTTGTTCTGAGAATAGAAAAATGCACACTGGAGAATCCGGGGCTGGAAGTTCCAGGGACTCCTTCCGGTTTGCCTGCTAACCTTAGCTCAAAAGGCACCTTTTCCTCTCCACAAATTTTTCCCAAAAATTTTTTTCTACCCCCTGGATAGGTTCACAGAGATCTGCAACAGGTAGGGTAGACAAAAAGGTGCAGGACCCTGTATCCTAACTCGGTGTCGAAAACCCTAAGAGAAGGGAGGCCCTGCACCTACATGAAGAGTAGCACAAAGGGAGCAAAAAGTCTATCGGCATATTCTGGTGCATCCATGCACCTGGTGAGCTTCCCCCATGGAAGCTCCATTGCTAAGCTCGCTAGAATCCATGGACTCTCCAAAAAAGCCAGGATTCGCCTTGAAATCCTCGACTTTGCTAAAACCCACCCTGTGGCCGTCACTTGCCGGAGGTACGGAATAGCTCGGAGTACATACTACCGGTGGAAGAAAAAGTTCAACCCCAGAAACCTCCAAAGCCTTGAGGATAGGTCCAGAAGACCCAAAAAGATCCGGAAGCCCCAGTGGACACCAGAGCTTGTGGAGAGGATTCAAAGACTCCGGGAGGAATTCCCCTTCCTGGGGAAAGGGAAGCTCACCGTCCTCCTCAGGAGAGAGGGTTTCACCGCTTCTTCCTCCACCGTGGGGAGGATCCTCAGGTATCTCAAGACCCGGGGTCTCCTCAAAGAGGGAGAGAAACCGAGGAGGGTTTCTGCGACAAAAAGCCCACGGGGGAATCAAAGACCCCATGCCCAGAGAAAACCCAGAGACTACAAGGTGGTATCCCCAGGAGACCTCATCGCCATCGATACCCTGGACATCCGTCCCCTTCCTGGAAAGGTGTATAGGGAATTCTCACAAAAGACCTCATCTTGCGGTGGGCCTATTCCTCCCTCCATGCTCAAGCCACGGAATCTTCCCAGAGTGTCCCTCGAGGAACTCCGAAAGGTACCCCTTTCCGCCCAAACCAGGAGGTACTGGAGGGAGTGCATGCTACGGGGAGTTTGAGGGTCCTCGCAGGAATACGGTATCAAGCTCTTCGTCCTTCCTCCAAGGTCTCCCACATCCGTGGAGTGGTGGAACGGCTCAATCGAATCTTCCGGGAAGAGTTCTGGTGCTCCGATGATGAAGTGGACCCCGAAACCATGAAGTTCCACCCCGAAAGGTGGATAAAAGTGTACAATAGGAAAAGACCACACTCGAGCCTGGGGAGAGGAGCCCTGGGAAAAGCTGAGAGATGCTGGATTTCTTGGGTGTCCCGCATGATGTGAGCCTGTACACCAGTGGAGGCCGTTGAGCGGCTGATTGCTTTGCAAAGGGAGTGACAAAGCGATTATGTCAGCCATTGCAGGTGCAAAAGGTCACAGTCGATTTTATGATGCTTCTCAGAAGATGTTGCGTTCTCTCGCGCACCGTGGCGGTGATGAGTTGAGACAAGTAGCGTCCGACGGTGTATTCATGCAAATGTCGTTTCGCAAGATCGAGCGATTCCTTGCGCCTTTTGCTGACAGAAATGCTGCAGTTTGGGATGGTATACCTCCTGCTGAAATATCTGCCCAAGCGCTTTCTCGCTGGCCAAGTCCCTTTGTCATTGCGGCTATCCAGGATGGCGATTTGTTCATCGCACGCGACCCCCTGGGGGTAAAGCCTCTCTATTATGGTCAGATAGATGGTGCACTGGTTTTTGCTTCGGAAGTCAAAGCCCTTCTATCCGTTACCGATGATGTGCATGAATTCCCCCCGGGCCACTTCTACACTGCACAGCAGGGGTTTCAACCTTTTACCCATATCCAGGCAGGAGATTTTCTCGACGATGATGCTGATACGATTGTGTCGGAACTCAGGAAACGACTGGAACAGGCTATTCAGAGATGGTTAGTCACGGATACGGTAGGAGTGTGGCTATCCGGTGGTGTGGATTCTTCCGTCATTGCAACCTTGCTCAGACCAAGAGTCAGAAAACTTCACTCGTTTGTGATTGGCCTGCCGAACGCGACAGATCTGGAGTACGGACAGATCATGGCAAACCTTCTTCAGACCGAACACCATGCGCATATCATATCTCTGGACGATGTTCTCGCTGTATTGCCTGATGTTATCTATGCGCTGGAATCCTTTGATGCTCTTTTAGTTCGCTCATCGGTGACACACTATTTGATTTCCAAAGTTGCATCGGAGTATGTAGAGCTGATTTTTACCGGTGAGGGTGGTGATGAATTGTTTGCTGGCTATGATTACATGAAAGATTATCCCCTGGAGCAACTCCCTGTTATTCTGGAGCAAGCAGTCAGGAGCTTGCATAATACAGCCTTCCAGCGTGTTGATCGCTGTGCTGGAGCGCACGGACTCATCCCTTGCTTTCCCTTTGCCGATATGGATGTGGTTGAGTATGCACTTCGTATTCCAGCCGGGTACAAGTTGTACCAGAGGTCGGGGAAGCGGATCGAAAAATGGATATTGCGTCGAGTTGTGGAGCAAGATGTCCCCGAGAAGGTACTCTGGCGTCCCAAGACCAAGTTCTGGCGAGGTACGGGACTCCAGCAGTTCATTGGCGATTATGCGGATTCGCATGTCTCGGACCGTGATTTTGAGCGAGAGCGGCGTTTACCAAACGGCTGGATACTCGCATCTAAAGAAGAATTGATGTACTATCGCATTTTCAGTGAGTTTTTTGGCAAGGTATCCAATCTGGACTGGATGGGACGGACGCAAATACCTGGGTGAATATGAGCTAACGCCAGGCCGTCCAGCACGTGCTCCTGCCCGTTGTGGTTTTGTTGTGCTTCACGATGGGGTTGAACGTGTTCGTTCGTGAGACCGACTTCCGGGAGCCCAAAAGTAGGAGCTCCTCCTTTCCCCTGAAAGCATTGGGGGGAATGGAGTTTCCCCGGGGAGTCTCTGGCAACACCCCGGCAACGAGGGAAGCAGTGAGTGCTCTGCGCATGACCCTCAAAGCCCTGGCGCAAAGTATATCCTGGGTTCATGTACCCTCCGGATGAGTAAGTTTGAAGAGAACGAACCCATGATGAAAGAGTTCAAAAGTAGAGACATCCCTACAGTAAGCTGACGCTGTCGTAGGCGTTTTTCCGTTATCTCTTGCCGTTCCGGCGTGGTAGAATGAAAGAAGCACGAAAGGAGGTTCTACTATGGCCGTAGAAAAGATTTCTGAGCTTCCCCGCAAGATGAAAGCGGTGGTGAACCACGCTCCCTATGACTTCCGTCTTGAGGAGATTCCGGTTCCAGAGGTTGGTCCTGAGGAAGTCCTCATCCGGGTGGGGGGATGCGGTATCTGCGCTGGAGATGTGAAGACCTTCCACGGGAATCCCCGAGTGTGGGGTGGTAATGGCCATCCTCCGTACGTGGTGACCCCGGTCGTTCCAGGGCATGAGTTCTTCGGCCAGGTGGTGGCCCTGGGAGAAGGGGCAAAGGAGAAACACGGTGTTTCCCTGGGAGACTGGGTGGCCGTGGAGCAGATTATCCCCTGTGGGGTGTGCCGCTTCTGCCAGGAAGGGAGCTACTGGATGTGTGAGCGGCACTACATTTTCGGTTTCAAGCGCCACGAAGCCGAAGGGGGATTTGCCGAGTACATGCGCCTGCCCCGAAACTCCCGGATTCACAGGCTCCCGGAAGGGTTCCCTCTCCGGGTTGCGCCCTACATTGAGCCTCTGGGATGCGCTGTACACGCCGTGGACCGGGCGGACATCACTTTCCGGGACGTGGTGGTCGTTGCCGGGATGGGGGCCATAGGCCTGGGCATGCTCCAGGTAGCTCGTCTGAAAAACCCCCGGCTCCTCATCGCCGTCGATGTCATCGAGAAACGCCTGGACCTGGCGAAGAAACTCGGTGCTGACCTTGTTCTCAACCCGAAAGTCGTGGATGTGGTGGAGGAGGTCAAACGCCTCACCGATGGCTACGGGTGCGACGTGTACATCCACGCAAGCGGCAATCCCCAGGGAGTCATCCAGGGGCTGAACATGCTCCGCCGCCTTGGCCGTTACGTGGAGTTCAGCGTCTTCAACGCCCCAACAACAGTTGACTGGAGCATCATTGGAGACGTCAAAGAACTCGACATCCGGGGTGCCCACCTGAGCCCCTGGACCTACCCTGTGGCCATCCGGTTTCTCCATGAGGGCCTTGTGAAGGCCGATGACATCATCACCCATGAGCTTCCCCTTGAGGAGTTCAAGAAAGGGCTTGAGCTTGCCGAAAAAGGCGACGAGGCCATTCGGGTGGTGCTCAAGCCGTAGGGGTGAATCCTTTGCCCAGGCGAAAGGATCATTTTGCCCTGGCCTGCGAAGTGGCAAAACTGTACTACTACGAGGACCTCACCCAGGACCAGATTGGTGAGGTCCTCGGCCTTTCCCGGCAGAAGGTCTCAAGGCTTCTTCGCTGGGCAAAAGAGGAAGGCATTGTCCAGATTCGGGTGCTTGACACAGGGGAAGACACGAAGACCCTTGAGGCGCAGCTTCGGGAACGTTTCGGTCTTCGAGATGTGCGGGTGGCCTCGACCTTCAGCCGCGACCCGGGCCTTGTGGTGAAGCGAATTGCCCAGGTTGCTGCATCGTACCTTCGGGGAGTGGTTGAGCCCCACACCTCTTTGGGGGTTGCCTACGGGAAAACGCTCTTTGCCATGACCCATTTCCTCGTGCCGAAAGTCGTCCCGGGTTTCCAGGTGGTGCAGATTATGGGAGGGTACGGGAAGCTCAAGGGAGATGTTGTGGCGGTGGAACTCGCCCGGGCTCTGGCGCAGAATTTCGGTGGGAGTGTGGTGTATCTCCTGGCTCCAGCATTTGCGAAGGATGAGGCAACGCGGAATGCCCTCCTTGGTGATGAGCGTGTGGCCCGGGTACTGGAACTTGCCCGCAACGTGGATATCGCCCTTGTGGGGATTGGAGGAGTGACTTCGGGTTCCACCTTGCTGGATACCGGGGACATTTACCCCCACGAGGTTGAGGAACTCATCGCCCGGAAAGCGGTCGGGAATATCTGTGGCAATTTCTACAATGAGCAGGGGGAGCCGGTTCCCTGCCAGGCTGATCGGCGGCGTATTGCCCTGACCCTGCAGGAGCTCTCGAGAATCCCAAGGGTCATAGGGGTGGCGGGAGGAGAAGAAAAGCTCAGGCCTATTCTCGGAGCGCTCCGGGGGAAGTTCGTGAACATCCTCATCACCGACGACGTCACCGCTTCGGCCCTTCTTGAAGGGGATTAGCATTTGCGCCCGCTCCTTTTCGGGAGTATAATAACCCTATGGAAGGAACATCACATCTAAAGGAGGGGTGTGGTTATGCGGAAGTTCCTTCTGTTCCTCTTGGCCTTCGTGCTTCTTGCGAGTGTAGCCTACGCTTCACCGGTGAAGCTCGTCGTTGTGGGAGATGCAGGACACAACCTGAAACCTTTTGAGTGGTATGCGAAGGATCTGAAGGAAAAGTTCGATGTGGAACTTGAGGTTATCGGTGTTCCCTTTGGAGAGCTCTATGAGAAAGAAAAGGTAGAGCTCATTGCTGGGACCGGCGCTTTCGATATCATGATTGTCTACCCCAAGTTCCTTGCCGAGTTCGCCGCCAACGGCTGGCTCTATCCCCTTGACGAATTTGTTGCAAAGCTTGATCCCAAGCTCGACGACGTTACCCCGGGATACCGGGACTTCTACTGTAAATACGGCGGCAAGCTCTACGCTCTGCCCTATGACGGTGACGTCCTGAGCCTCTATTACCGAAAAGACCTCCTTGAGAACGAGGAAGAGCGAAAGGCCTTTAAGGAGAAGTACGGGTATGATCTCAAAGTCCCCGAGACCTGGGATGAGTACCTCGATGTAGCTGAGTTCTTCACCCGGAAGGCTGGAGAGAAACTCGCCGGAGAGGTTCTGCAGCGCGATTTCTACGGGACTGCCTACTATGGCCAGAAAGACCAGATTTTCGCCTGGTGGGGGAATATCTTTGCGAGCCTCGGTGGCGTGTACTTCGATGAGGAAACTATGGAGCCGGCCATTAACTCTGAAGCGGGAGTGAAGGCTCTGGAGATTATGAAGGAAATCCACAAGTACTGTCCTCCTGATGTCCTGGCCTACGGATACGAAGAACTGAAAGACGTCTTCCTCAACGGGGACTGCTTCATGGTCATCCAGTGGCCCTGTGTGGGGAAGAAAGGAGCAGACCCAGCACAGTCAAAGATTGTCGGAAAAATCGGAGTCTCTCACGTTCCGGGAGTCAAGAAGGATGGCGAAATATACTATCGGGCCATGATGCCCTGCGGGCGAGTTCTGGCTATTGCCGCACAGTCAAAAGACCCCTGGAAGGCATACCAGGTCATCCACTATCTCTCGGTGGTCACAAGCCTTGATGACGTCTCTACTCCAGAAACCGGCCTTGACCCCTACCGGTACTCTCACTTTGCTCACCCCGAGGCCTACGAGATGTTCGCGAATGTCGAGGACGCAAAGATTTACCTTGCTGGTGTTCAGAAGAACATGGAGAAGGGGTACCCCGAAATGGTCCTTCCTGGAACGGTGGAGTACGAAGAGACCCTGGGTGTGGCCCTCACCAGGGCTCTCACTGGGGAACTCGATCCCAAGAGCGCTCTGGACGAAGCGGCACAGGCCTGGAGAGACATTCTCGAGCGATTCGGCGAGGAGCAGCAGAAAGCCCTCTACCAGGAGCTTGTGAAAGGCTGGAGAGCCGTAGGTCTCTGGTGAAGTCACCGGGGCTGGGGTTCTCCCCCAGCCCCTTTTTCTGGAGGAAACCATGGGGGGCTTGCGCAAAAGAGACTGGTGGATAGCTTTCTTCTTCGTCCTTCCGGTGGTTGTGATTCTCCTTGCCATTTCCATCTTCCCGATGATGTACTCTTTCTACCTCAGCCTCTGCAAATGGGACATCGGTATGGGAGGGCAACGAACCTTCATCGGAGCAGGAAACTACCTGAGGCTTTTTTCCGACGCCCGTTTCTTCAACTCCCTGAAGAATACTGGTCGGGTTCTTCTCTTTGGGGTAGGAGCACAGTTTGCCCTTGGTCTTTCCCTGGCGCTCCTTCTGAACCGGAGTTTCCGGGGGCGGAGTCTCGTGGTGACCCTTTTTCTTCTCCCCATGATGATTTCGCCTGTTGTTGTAGGTTGTATCTGGAAGATTATCTATCACTACCAGTATGGTCCCCTGAACTATCTCCTGAATCGCTTTGGATTCCGCTCAGTGAACTGGCTGGGGAGCAGCAATGTGAGTCCGTACTCTATAGTCCTTGCGGACATCTGGGAGTGGACACCCTTTATGGTCATCACCCTTCTTGCGGGTTTGCAGGCCATCCCCGATGACCTCTACGAAGCGGCACGGGTGGATGGGGCCAACCGCTGGCAGATTTTCTCCGGGGTGGTGTTCCCCCTCTTGCGCCCGGTGGTTGTCATCGCCATCCTCATTCGGGTGATGGACGCATTCAAAATTTTTGACCTTGTGGTGCTCCTCACTATGGGTGGTCCGGGTCAGGCTTCAGAGAGCGTGGCCTTTTACAATTACCTTACCGGGTTCAAGTACTTTAGCATGGGCTATGCCTCGGCTATGAGTTACGTCCAGCTTGCCGTCATTGTAGCTATTGCCAATGTTTTTCTGCGGTCTTTCAGGGGGAGGGAAGTGGTGTGAGGCGACGGGATGGAGTGACGGTGGCGGTTTTCGTGAGCATATTCGCGCTTCTTGCCATTGCCCTTGCCCCTTTTGTCTGGAACGTGCTGACCTCCTTTAAAGATAAGGGGGAATACTTCACGTACCCTCCAGTGTTCGTCCCTTCATCGTTTGACCTTGAGCACTACGTGCGGGGTATGCATCTTGGGGGAGCAAAAGGCATAAAAGACAGCTTCATCATCGCCTCCCTCACCACCCTTCTTGCCATTGCCCTGGGGTCACTTGCGGCGTATTCCCTTTCTCGTTTCCGCATCGGTGGAGACAACTTTGCCTTCTGGATTCTCTCGGTGCGGATGATGCCCCCCATTGCCTCAGTTCTCCCTCTTTTCCTCTTTTTCCGGTTCCTGCGGTGGCTGGATACCTACCAGGCGCTCATTTTCACCTATGCGCTCGTGAACATCCCCTTCGCTGTCTGGATGATGAAGGGATTCTTCGATGAGCTCCCGGTGGAACTTGAGGAAGCTGCGCTTATCGATGGGTGTGGGAGACTGGGGGCCTTCGTCCGGGTGGCCCTGCCCCTTGTGGCTCCTGGCCTTGTGGCGACGGCACTCTTTTGTTTCATGTTTTCCTGGAATGAATTCCTCTTTGCGCTGATTCTCGGGCGATCCCGGGTCGTCCCCATCACGGTGAACATCGCCGGTCTCATCGGGGGTCACGAAATCCTCTGGGCAGAAATTTCGGCCGTTTCCATCGTGGCCAGCATTCCCATTATCGTTCTTGCCATTCTCCTTCAGCGGTACCTCGTTCGGGGTCTTACCCTTGGTGCCGTCAAAGGGTGAGCGATGGGGATTTCTTCTGTGCCGTTTTCAACCATTCCAGGAACTCTTCCCGGGAAGCAAAGGATTTCTGGGTTCCCCGTTTCTCTGTAGAGAGGGCAGCGTAGGCGCAGGCAAGGTCAACAGCACAGGGGAGGTCTTTCCCCTCTGCCAGGAAGTAGGCTAAGGCCCCAAGGAACGCGTCTCCAGCCCCGGTGGTGTCAACCGTCCGGGCCTGGTAGGCGGGGAAAAGGGTGAAGATTCCTCCGCTTCCCAAAAGAGCCCCTTTCTCTCCCAGTGTCACCAGAACATTCTCTATACCTCTGTCCCAGAGCGTGGCTACTGCTCTTTTTAGGTCCTCCTCCCCTTCGATGGGGAAGCCAGCGAATCCTTCAAGCTCCCGCTCGTTGGGGACGAAGAGCTTTACACCGCGGATGCTCTGCCAGTCCAGGGGCTGGAAGGGAGCGGGATTCAGAATGACCGGGATGTGGAGCTTTTGGGCTAAATCAATAGTGGCGTAGACCGTCTCAAGGGGAATCTCAAGCTGCACGAGGATAAAGTGAGATCTGGCCAGGGCCTCTCTCGCTTTCCAGACGTCTTCAGGAAGCAGGAAGGAATTCGCCCCCGGGATGATGAAAATGCTGTTTCGACCTTCAGGATCCACAAAGATAGGGGCGACGCCGCTCGTTTTCCCCGGAACGGTCTTGATGAAGCCTGTATCAATCCCGTAGCGAGCGAAATTCTCTTTGACCAGGGGACCAAAGAGGTCATCCCCTACGGCAGTCACCACGACGACCTCTCCCCCGAGTTTGGCCACAGCTATCGCCTGGTTAGCTCCCTTTCCACCAAAACCGATCTCAAAATCCTTCCCGAAAATGGTCTCTCCGACCCTCGGGAAACGGTCCTCATAGTAGGTGACGAGGTCCATCATGTTGCTCCCCACCATGCCGATGACCGGTCGCGCCATAATTCTCCCTCCTACTTTCCCGCGTACTTCTATGATAGCACAGAGCCCCTGGTGCACTGCCCTGGGGTTCTGACCATCCGGATGTGGGAGAAATTTTTTCTGAACGGGTAGCGTATCGCAGGGTGTTTGGTTAGAATACCAGAGAGCGTCGCTTTTTGGGAGGCCTATGGTTCGCATAAAGGTTCTGCCCCTGGGAAAAACCCTGGAAGGGGAAGAGGGAGAGAATCTCTTTTTGCTTTTTCAGAGGAAGAACATCCCCCTGGAGTCGTACTGTGGGGGTGTGGGTTCCTGTGGTAAATGCGTGGTTCGTATTGTGCAGGGGGAGGTTTCTCCTCCCACTCCTCAGGAGGTGCGGCATCTTAGAGAGCGCATCGGAGAGGGTTTCCGCCTTGCCTGCCAGGTCGTGCCCCTGGGGGATGTGGTGTGTGACGTTTCGGCGTCTTTCGAGGATACGAAGCCCCTGGTTCTCGGTTCCCCTGAAGAGGGAAACGAGACCTTCTCTGGAGATGATGCTCCTGTGCGGCGGAGCATCCTGGGGCTCCGCAAACCCCCTCTCCACTCCCCGACCTCTCTCAAGGAAGAGCTCGAGAGGATGATAGCTCCTGTCTCCTTTGAGCGGATGGCCCTGTTCGGGCTTTCTCTGCTTGGGGAAAAGGATGAGGAAACTTTCGAGGTCCTCTGGGACGAGCGGGCCGTTTTTGCAGTGCGGACTCCTCCAAAAGAGACAGTCCTTGGGCTGGCCTTTGACCTCGGGACGACCACTGTGGCTTGCGAGCTTCTGGATCTTGCCTCGGGGAGGGTTCTGGCCTGGGATGGGGCACTCAACCGACAGGCGCGCTTTGGTGCCGATGTGATTTCGAGGCTTCGAGCCGTTCAGGAGCGGTTTGAGAACCTCGAGGCCTTACAGAAGGATGTGGTGGAGACGATGAACGCCCTGGTGGGGGCAGTATGTCAGCAGGCTCACTCTGACCCTCAAGAAGTCGTAGCAGTTACAGTTTGTGGCAACACCATTATGGAGCACCTCTTCCTCGGTCTTTCCCCTCTGAGCATTGGCGTGGTGCCTTTCGTCCCCGTACTCCGGGAAGGGTATGTCCTCCGGGCAGGGGAACTTGCGCTCTCTGTTCACCCCGGGGCTCAGGTGTACGTCTTTCCCGCAGTGGCAGGATACGTGGGAGGGGATGTTCTGGCAGGACTTGGGGCCTTCAGGGTTCACGAAGCGAAGAGGACAACCCTTTATATCGATATTGGGACCAATGGAGAGATGGTGCTCGTGCACCGGGGAGAGGTTTTCGCCTGCGGGACAGCGGCGGGACCGGCCTTTGAGGGAGTAGGAGTGCGTTTTGGAATGCGGGCCTCTTTAGGTGCGATTCACGCCCTTCGCTTTGAGCAGGGACGGCTTTCTTTCTCCACCATCGGAGGCGTACCACCCCGGGGCATCTGTGGCACAGGCCTTCTGGACCTTATGGCCGGTCTTCTCGCTTTTGGTCTCCTTTCCTCAACGGGAAGGTTTCGCAAGCAGGCAGAGTGGACATCGTTTTTTGAAGAGGAGCGGGGAGAACGAAGGTTTATCGTATCCCGTGACCCTCTCATTTTCATCACCGAGAAGGACATCGAGAACCTCCAGCTCGCTCTGGGGGCAATGAAGGCAGGGAGAGATATTCTGCTGAAAGAGGCTCGCCTGAAAAAGGAAGACATTGAGGAGGTCATCCTTGCGGGGGCCTTCGGGAGTTTCATAAAGCCAGAGAGTGCCAGGATGCTCGGGCTCATTCCTCAAAAGGCCCTGGCCCGTTCCGTGGGGAATGCAGCCCTTTTGGGGGCGAGAAAAGCCCTGGTGTCGTTGCGTTTTCGGGATGAGGTGGAACGCCTTGCCCGTCGAGTTCACTACATTGAACTTTCGGCTCGTCGAGACTTTGAAGACGCGTTCTGTGATGCACTGCTTTTTGAGAGTTAACCTGCAGTAGGGGGGTTCACCAATGGCAGTGGTCAAGCCCTTTTCGGGATATTTCTATGCTCCTTCCCTTGTTAGGGAACGGGGAATTGAGAGACTTGTGGCACCTCCGTATGACGTGATTTCGGAGAAGGAGAGGAAGCGCCTGGGTGAGGAGGAGTACAACTTCGTGCACCTTATCCTCGGAAAGGACGAGAGCGGCTACAGAAATGTAGCTGAACGGCTCCGTCGCTGGGTTGCCCAGGGAGTATTTGCGAAAGACACCGCTTCTTCCCTGTACATCTATGAGCAGGAGTTTGAGCTCAATTCCTTTGGGCGCAGGACCCGTACCGGTGTTGTGGCTCTGGTGCGCCTTGAGGAATTCGAGAAGCGGGTCATCTTCCCTCACGAGCGGACCATGCCAAAGTACTCTCTGGACCGCCTTGAGCTCCTCCGGGCAACACGAGCGAATCTCGAGCACATCTTTTGTCTTTACAACGATCCCCAGGGGGTGGTGGATACCCTCTGTGAGGAACACAAAAAGGAGGAAGCGCTCCTTTTCGCCTTCACTGACCACCGGGGAGTGATACACCGACTCTTCCGGCTTTCTGATCCTTCAGCCATCGCCACCATCCGGAAGGTTCTCAATCCCCGTACCCTTATCATCGCCGATGGGCACCACCGGTATGAAACCTGCCTCATGTACCGGAGGGAACGGCGGGAAGCTCTGGGAGACCCCCTTGAGGAGATTCCCGAGGACTACGCCATGATGACCCTGGTCAACATTCACAATCCGGGGCTCCTTATTCTTCCGACGCACCGGCTGGTCCATGACCTTCCAGAAGAGCGTCTTGTCAACTTCTTCCAAAAATGCGAGGCCTATTTCGACGTCAGGATTTTCCCCAACGAGCGACAGATGGAGGAATTCCTGCGAGTGGCCCCTCCATACACCATTGGGGTCTACGACCGAAAGAACGAGCAGTGGGGAACGATCACCCTGAAAGACCCCCGGATTATGGATGAACGTCTGGGGGAGGACAATGTGAATCGCCATCTTGACACCACCATCCTCCACGAGCTCGTCTTCCGGGACATTTTGGGTCTCAATGAAGAGGGCCGGGGGGAGAGTGAGTACGTTGATTACCTCCGGGGAACCAAGGACGTTTTCGCCATCGCCCGGGAAGAAAGCAGGTACCAGCTCGTCTTTGTCATGCGCCCGACACCGATTGAGCAGGTTGAGAAAGCGGTGGCGAAGTTCCAGCGGATGCCTCAAAAATCCACCTATTTCTATCCCAAGGTGTGGAGTGGTCTCGTCTTCCGGATGCTGGAAGAGTAGGGAGGAGCATATGCCTCTGCTCCAGATTGCCCTGGATCTCTGGGAAGAACGTGAAGCCCTTGAGCTTGCCCGTCGTCTTGCTCCTTGTGCGGATATTCTTGAGGTAGGGACGACACTCCTTCTTGCCTGTGGTCTGCGTATCGTCCAGCGCCTCCGGGACCTTGTGGGAGACAGAGTACTTCTCTTTGTGGATGCCAAGATTGTGGATGCAGGAGAAGAAGAGGCTGAGGCGGTTTTCCAGCATGGTGCGGACATTGTCTCTGTTCTTGGCGGTGCATCTCGTCCCACCCTTGAGGGTGTGTGGAAGGCAGCAAGGCGCTGGGGGAGGCGATGGATGGTGGACACCATTGACTTACCTCTGGGTTCCCTAGAAAAGATGGCTCTTCTAAAGGAACTTCAGCCGGATTTTGTGGGTCTTCACCTTCCCCACGATGTGGTCCGGGAGGAAGAACGTGCCTGGCAGAACGTCGAGTTTTCCTCTTTTCCCTGGCAGGATTTTCCGCTCCTTGTAGCGGGAGGTATCACTCCCCGGACACTTCCCAGAATCCTTGCACTCTTCCATCCAGAGGTGGTCGTGGTAGGATCGGCAATTACCCGGAGTTCCTATCCCGAAGAAGTAGCCAGAACCATGAGGAGAATGCTCGATGAGTGTTCGGGAGAAAGTTGCTGAGGTTCTGCAAGAAGCTCGGGATTTACTCTCCACCCTTGAAGAGAAGGAGATAGAGCAAGTTCTCTGTGCTCTCAGGAAGTGGCAGAAGAAGCGCCTCTTTTTCTGGGCTCGGGGACGCAGCTTCCTGGTCCTCAAGGGGTTTGCCATGCGCCTGATGCACCTTGGGTATGGGGTGCACATTGTGGGCGAGGTAACCTGTCCTGCCATTCAGGAGGGCGATGTCCTCATCGTGGCTTCAGGTTCAGGAAAGACATCCTCGGTGCTCCTTTTTGCCGAGAAAGCCCGAGACCTTGGGGCCGAGGTGCTGGCCTTTCTGGGAAGGAGAGGAACACCTCTTGAGCGCGTTGTCCACCACGTTGTGGCCTTTTCTCCGGAACAAGCAGGTGAAAGCCGGCAGCTTTATACTGGAGGAGGGGGAACGAGGTTTGAGGACGCTCTCTGGCTCCTCTGCGACGCCCTCATTCTCGCCCTCATTGAGGGAAGGGAAGGGGAGGCCTACCGCCTCATGATGGAACGTCATGCCAACCTGGAATAAGGGGGGAGGAGGATGGTCAGCATTCCCGAGCTTCGTCGGAGGGTTGAGGACGCCCTTGGGGTGGAAATCCCTCTGCGGGCGCGCTTTCCAGAAAAGGAGGACATTCCCGAAAGAGAAGAGGACCTTCAGGGTTTCCTTGCCCAGCACACCGACCTGACGCTCCTTCGGCCCACGGCGACCCGGCAGGAGGTTCGGGAACTCTGTGAAAAGGCCAGAAAGTACGGGGTTTTCAGCGTGATCGTGCATCCTTACTACGTTGCCCTGTGCAGTGAAATCCTCGAGGGCAGTGGGGTCCTCGTGGGGGTGGCTGTGGGGTTTCCTCTGGGACAGAATAAGCCCGAAATCAAGGCCCGGGAGGCCCGCCTGGCGTTCCAGGAGGGAGCAAGAGAGGCCGACATGGTGGTGAATTTGGCGGCACTCAGGGAAGGAGACTGGAAGACGGTGTACCAGGACATCCGGGGTGTGGTGGAGGAAATGTCCCCTCACGTGGTCAAGGTGGTCCTTGAGGCAGGATACCTCACCGAAGAGGAAAAGGCCATTGGATGTCTCATCGCCTGTGCCGCACGGGCCCACTTCGTGAAGACCGCTACAGGATTCGGACCTTCAGGGGCCACAGAAGAGGACGTTCGTCTCTTCCGCCAGGTGGTGGGGCCGTTTCTTGGGGTAAAGGCGGCAGGGGGCATCAAAACCCGCGCTCAGGCCCTTGCGCTTCTGCGGGCGGGGGCCAACCGCCTGGGGACATCCTCCCTTGCGGTGGTCACAGGCGAAGGGTAACGAGGTCTTGCTGGAGTTCCCTGTTGATGATGTCCCGCCATTTTTCAAGAAGCGACAGGGGATAAGGAACAACTTCTTTCGCCTCGGGAGAGAGAGTCTTCTCGCGGTGGAAATTCTGCCAGTACCAGGCTGGGGCCTCCCTGAGGAATCTGGCCATCTCAAGGAGCGTCGCAAGGTCGTGGAAGGGAGGATAAATGGTCGTCCGGATTTCTGCGTGCACTTTCCGCTCCAGGACCCTCTGCAGTACCCTCCGCACCGCTTCCCCATCCCCTCCAACAAGGTCGTATCGTGCAAAAGGCACTTTGAAGTCCACACCCCACAAATCCACGAGGTCCTCAAGGGTCAGGAATTCTTCGTAGAGACCTCCGTTGGTGTCAACCTTAACGAGGTACCCGAGCTCTTTAACCTTTTCCAGGAAAGGCCTGAGTTCCTGGGTCCACAGGAGGGGCTCCCCACCGGTGACGCACACCGCATCAAGGAGCCCCAGGCGCTTTCTCAGGTATTCGAGGACCTCTTCCCCGTCAATGTGGGGGAGGGATTCGCTTTCGGTGACGAGCTCCGGGTTGTGGCAGAAAGGGCAGCGGAAATTGCACCGGGCAACGAAGAGCACGGTGGCGATTCTCCCTGGATACTCGATGTAACTCACCCTGTGCCACCCCCGGAAGACCATTGCGGTCACCTCAGCGCGTATTCTTTGCGCTCGGCGAATTCCTCCTGCTTTCCCCGGTTCCACCGCTGCACCGGGCGGTAGTACCCCACAACCCGGGAGTAGACCTCCGTTTCCTCACCGCATTTGGGACATACGGTGACTTTTCCCTTGAGGTACCCGTGCTTTGGGCAGACCGAGAAGGTGGGGGTGATGGTGAGGTACGGGATGGGGTAGTTCTCGAAGACCCGCCGTACGAACCGCTTCACTGCTTCGGGATCAGGCATCTCAGAAAGGAATGTGTGGAAGACCGTCCCACCGGTGTAGAGGACCTGGAGGTCTTTCTGGTGCTCTAAAGCTTCGAAGGGGTCGTCGGTATAGTCGACCGGAAGATGAGTGCTGTTGGTGTAATAGGGTTCTGATTCCCCAGCGGTGATGATGTCAGGGAAAATCCGGCGGTCAATCCGGGCCAGACGGTAGCTTGCGCTTTCGGCGGGAGTGGCTTCGAGGTTGTAGAGGTTACCCGTTTCCTCCTGGAAATCGGCAAGTTTCTCCCGCATGAACTCAAGGACCTTCACCGCAAAGGCCTTTCCTTCCGGATGAGCAATGGAGACCCCAAGGAAGTTCAGGCAAGCCTCGTTCATCCCCACAAGGCCAATGGTGGAGAAGTGGTTCCGGAATGTGCCGAGGTACCGGCGGGTATACGGGAAGAGGCCGTTTTTAAGGTTCCGCTCGATGACCTTACGTTTGATTTCGAGGGCCGTTTTCGCAATGTACATCATCCGCTTGAGGCGGGTGAAGAATTCCTCTTCAGTTTTGCTCAGATAGCCAATGCGGGGGAGATTGATGGTGACGACCCCAATGGATCCAGTTTTGTCCGCAGAGCCAAAGAGCCCTCCACAGCGGTTCCGCAGGGTCCTTAAGTCAAGTTGCAGGCGGCAGCACATGGAGCGCACATCACCGGGACGGAGGTTGCTCGAGATGAAGTTCTGGAAGTACGGGACCCCGTACTTTGCAGTGAGCTCAAAAAGAAGCCGCGCGTTCTCTGAATCCCAGGGGAAGTCGGGGGTGATGTTGTAGGTGGGAATGGGGAAGGAGAAGACCCTTCCTTCGTAGTCACCCTCAAGCATAACCTCAAGGAACGCCCTGTTAATCATGTCCATTTCCTTCTGGTAATCTCCGTACGTTCCAAGGTCTGGTCGTTCTTCCCCGCCGACGATGACCGGGCGATCCTTCATATCCTCGGGCACAATCCAGTCAAAGGAGAAATTGATGAACGGCGCCTGGCTTCCCCAGCGAGACGGCACATTCATGGCGAAGACCATCTGCTGGATGAGCTGCTTCACCGCCTGGTACGAGAGGCGGTCATATCGTACGAAAGGCGCAAGGTAGGTGTCCACAGAGTTGAAAGCCTGGGCCCCGGCGAACTCCATCTGCATCGTTCCCAGGAAGTTCACCATTTGCCCAGTGAGGGCCGAGAGGTGTTTTGCTGGTCCAGCGGCAATCTTATCCTTGACCCCGCCAAAGCCCTCCCGGATGAGTTCCTCAAGCGACCACCCGGCGCAGTATCCGGCAAGACCATAGGAGAGGTCGTGGATGTGGATGTCCCCGTTCACGTGGGCTTCCCGGACTTCATCGGGGTAGATGCGGTTTAAGGTATAGTGGGCCATGACCGATCCAGCAACATGGAGCACAAGCCCCGGGTATGAGTAGGTGGTGTTGGAGTTCTCCTGGGTCCGCCAGTCGGCCTTGAGGAGGTATTCCTGAACGATTTTCTCCACGTCCACCACAACTTTCAGGGCTTCTCTTGCCTCCTGGCGTTTCCGGCGATAGAGGATGTACGCTTTGGCAACTTTGGCAAACCCATACTCAATCAGGGTCTCCTCCACCACATCCTGAATGGTTTCAATATCCACCACCGTATCCTGCCCGAACTTTTCGAAGAGCTTCTGGGTGACGATGATGCTCAGTTCCCGCGGAGTGGCCTCGTTCTCTTCGCCCACTGCCTGGAAGGCCTTGTAGATGGCTCGCTCAATGCGCTGCCGGTCAAAGGGGACGACGCGCCCATCCCTTTTCCGGACTTCTCGCGGCGTTAAGAGGTTCACAATATCTGTCATACCGATTCCCCCTTTGAAGCATTCTGTTCCCTGCTTAAGGAGAGCACGATTTCCATGAACTGGTCGATGTCCCGGAACTCCCGGTACACCGAGGCAAAACGGACATACGCCACCTGGTCAAGGGCTTTGAGCTTCTCCATCACCTTCTCTCCGATTCGGGAAGAGGGAACCTCCTCGTACCCCTCTTCCTGGAGTTCCCGCTCGATGTCGTCCACAATCCGCTCCAGCTCTTCAGACGATACCGGCCGCTTTTCGCAGGCTTTCATGAGGCCGTTGAGGATTTTCTTCCGGTCGAAGAGCTCTCTCGTCCCGTTCTTCTTGATGACCCGGAGGGGTTTCCGTTCATACCGCTCGTAGGTCGTGAAGCGGCGGTGGCAGGTGGGGCATTCCCTCCGGCGGCGAACCTCGGCGCCTCCCTCGACCTCCCGGGAATCAATCACCTTTGAATCCTCTGCGCCACAGTACGGACACCGCATGCTTCTCACCAATATATAGGGTTTTTTGTTCACTGTAAACACTAAATGTAGTATACATGAAGGAGGAGGGATGCGCAAGAGGAATGGAGAAGTATTTGGTGTCCTGGAGGAAAGAGGGTATAATTCTTGAAAACAGGGGAGTGGTGCTCCGTGTCCCAGCTGAACGTTCTTGTGAGTTTCGGTGCTGGCGTTCTGTCTTTTCTCTCACCCTGTGTCCTGGCCATTGCCCCGGCCTACCTTGGGTACGTTGTGGGCGTGGAAGCGCTTGAGCGTGACCGTCGCGCTACCCTCTTCCACACGGTGTTCTTCGTTCTGGGGTTTGTCGGGGTATTTGTGCTTTTGGGTATTGGAGCGTCAATGCTTGGAGGGGCGTTTTTCCGTTACCGGTTCTGGTTCACCCGGATTGCGGGAGCTGTCATCATCCTCTTTGGGCTTCAGGTGCTGGGGGCAGTGAAAATTCGAGCGCTCTATGCAGAACGGCGCCTTCGTTTTGAGGCGTCTTTCGGGGTTCTCCGGAGTCTTCTCCTTGGGGTCTCCTTTGGTCTGGGCTGGACTCCCTGTGTGGGTCCGGTGCTCGGGTCTATTCTCCTTTACGTCTCCGCGCTTGGACGGGTGTGGGAAGGGGGGTTGTTGCTCCTCGTGTACGCCCTTGGCCTTGCCCTCCCCTTTCTGCTCCTTGGGGCAGGGTGGGGATGGATGACGGGCGTGCTGCGCCGTCTGCAAAAAGGAGGAAGAATCGTGGAACTTGTAAGCGGCATCCTTCTTATAAGTTTGGGGGTTATGCTGGTGCTGGGGAAAATCGACGTCCTCCTTGGCCTTTTCGGGTCGTTCAACCCGGAGACCTGGCTTGTGGAGTAAGGAGCTGAGTGCAGTGCCTCTGGCAAAAAAGAGTAGTCAGCCAGTTAAGGCGTTTGGAGCGATTTCGAAAAAGCTCAACCTCTCTTCTCGGGTGTACCGGGGTGTGCATCCCATCCCCGTGGACCGCATCGTGGGGAGCGTAGGACGGGCTGCAGACCTTCTTCCGGGGTTCCGCCTGCGAAACCCCGATGTCCGTTACTACCGGATCCGGCGGGCCATGGAGCGGGGGGAAATCCTCCCGCCGATTATCGTGTACAAAGTTGGGGACGAGTACTACGTCCTTGATGGGAACCACCGGGTAGCGGTGGCGAAGGAGCTCGGTATGGAGTTCATCGACGCTGAGGTGATTGAATTTTTCCCATCAGAGCGCCGGGAAAGCAAGACCCTTCGGGCAAAGCGGGCGGAATTTGAAAATCTCACGGGTCTCAAGGGAATCGATGCCAGTGAACCCCGGCACTACGACTCGTTCCTCAACTACATTAAGGACTACGCCCAGCGTATGGAGCTCTTTTTGGGGCGGAAGGTTCCCCTCAAAGAGGCAGCGCTCAACTGGTTCCTCTGTGTGTACACCCCGGCGGTTCAGGCTATCGTGGAGAAGGGACTTGAAGAGGCTTTCCCGGAGAAAAGCCTTGCGGATATTTTTGCCTACATCATGGACTACAAGTGGTACAAAAGTCAGAAAGAGGGATACGACATCGGTTTTGATGCCGCTTTGCAGGGATTCGTCGAGGAGATTGTGGGGAAGAAGGAGGGCGTGGAGGAGGAAAAGAAGAAAGGTCTCGTGCAGCGATTCGGAGGAATTCTCGAGGAGGTTCTGCCATGGCTCAAGAGGGAGTGAAGTGGCACGCCCTTTCCTGGGATGAGGTGGCGAAAACCCTTGGAACGGATACGGTGCAGGGGCTTTCAGAGGAAGAGGCCAGAACTCGCCTGCTCCAGTACGGACCCAATGTTCTTCTGAAAAAGAAAGGCAAGAGCATCCTGGCCATGTTCTTCGAGCAGTTCCGGGATTTCCTGGTACTCATCCTCCTTGGGGCAGCGGTGATTTCCCTTGTACTGGGCGAGGTGACGGATTCTCTGGTCATTGTGGCCATCCTCGTCGTCAACGCCTGCCTCGGGGTGTTCCAGGAATACCGGGCGGGAAAAGCCCTGGAAGCCCTCAAGAAAATGAGCGTCCCGGAATGCGAGGTCATACGCTCGGGAGTGCCAAAGAGAGTGAGCACGGAGCTCCTTGTTCCTGGGGATATCGTTGTGCTTCGGGAGGGCGATATCGTTCCTGCAGACCTCCGCCTCCTTGAAGCCAAAGCACTCCGGATTGACGAGGCCAGCCTCACCGGTGAGTCTGTTCCTGTGGAGAAGGCTACCGAAGTACTCCCCGAGGATACCCCGCTTCCTGAGCGGGTGAATATGGCGTTTTCCGGGACGGTCGTCACGTACGGGCGGGGGAAGGGCATTGTGGTGGCCACAGGGATGGCACGGGAAATCGGGAAGATTGCCGCCCTCCTTGAGGAAGAGGAGGAGACCGTTACCCCCCTGCAGAAGCGTCTTGCCGGGTTGGGGAAACTCCTTGGGCTTCTAACCATCGGTATCTGTGCCCTGGTGTTCCTCCTTGGGGAATTGCGGGGAGAGCCGCCCTTTGAGATGTTCATGACTGCAGTGAGCCTCGCGGTGGCGGCGATTCCGGAGGGACTCCCTGCAGTGGTGACGGTAGTGCTGGCCCTTGGGGTTTTCCGGATGAGCAGGCACCACGCGATCGTGCGGAAACTTCCTGCCGTTGAGACCCTGGGTTGCACCACGTACATCTGTACGGACAAAACCGGGACGCTCACTGAGAACCGGATGGTGGTTCGAAAGGCGTGGACCTTTGGTCAGGATCTTGGGCGGCTTTTGACGATTGCCACGCTCTGTAACGATGCCTTCCTGGGGGAAGGATCCTCCTCCGGTGACCCCACAGAGGTTGCCCTCCTTGAGTATGCAAAACGCCAGGGCTTTCCCTGGCAGGAACTCCGAATAAACCACCCTCGTCTTGATGAGATTCCCTTTGATTCTGCCCGGAAGCGAATGACCACGCTCCACCTTTTTGACGGGCGGTATCTCCTTTTCGTCAAGGGAGCTCCCGAGATTCTCCTTGAGCGGTGTTCCTGGTATGAGGCCGAGGGAGGTATTTTCCCCCTTGGAGAAGAGGAACGGAAAAGAGTTGTCACGGAGCTTGCGTCCATGGCAGAAGAGGCCCTGAGGGTTCTGGCCTTTGCCTTCCGTGAGCTTCCTGATGGGAAGCTCGACGAAGGGAAGGAAGAGGACCTGGTGTTCGTGGGGCTTGTAGGGATGATGGACCCGCCGCGGAAAGAAGTTTACGGAGCACTTGCTGAAGCGAAGGGAGCGGGAATCAGGACCATCATGATTACCGGCGACAGTGCGCTCACGGCCTCAGCCATTGCCCGGGAACTGGGTCTGCTTGATGATGGGGATGAGGTCCTCACGGGGCAGGAGCTCGAGCGCCTTTCCCGCGAAGAGTTACGGGAGCGAATCACAAGAACCAAAGTTTTTGCCCGGGTCTGGCCGGAACAGAAGCTCCGCATTGTTGAGGCGTTGCAGGAGAATGGCGAAGTTGTAGCCATGACAGGAGACGGAGTGAACGATGCTCCGGCTCTCAAGAAGGCTGATATCGGTATCGCCATGGGTATCACCGGAACGGACGTGGCTAAAGAAGTCGCCGATATGGTGCTTGCTGATGACAATTTCGCCACCATTGTGCGGGCGGTGAAGGAGGGGAGAATGATTTTCGACAACATCCGGAAGTTTGTGGTGTACCTTCTCTCCTGCAATCTCGGGGAAATCGGATCGGTCTTCGTCCCGATTCTCCTTGGGCTTTCCCGACCGCTTGCGCCGGTGCAGATTCTCCTTGTGAACCTCGTCACCGACGGACTCCCCGCCCTGGCCCTGGGGGTTGAGGTCCCCGAGCCCGACCTCATGACCCGTCCGCCTCGCCATCCCAAAGAAGGCATTCTGACCCCCCTGTACCTGCGGACTGTTCTCTTCGGAGCGGCCTTTATCACTCTGGCGGTGGTGGTCGCTTTTGTCCTGGGTTTGCGTCTTTGGGGGCTTCATACTGCAAGGACCATCGCCTTTGTCACGCTTTCTCTTGGGGAGCTCTGGAGGGCGTACAGCTTTCGCTCGGAGCGCCTGAACGCCTGGAAGGTGGATCCAAGGACCAATCTTTTCCTCCTTGAAGCCTGCGGGATTTCCCTCAGTGTGGTGTTGCTCACCGTCTTTGTCCCTTTCCTTCGGGAGATTTTCGACACACATTTTTTGACGTTCTGGCAGTGGATGTTCGCCCTGGGCTTTTCTCTTTTGTCCTTCCTGGCCTTTGAGATTCGAAAAATCTTCGTGTGGGGGGATAGAACGTGGAACTGAAGCTTGTGGCCCTTGAAAACCCTAAAGGGTACAACGTCATTCTCGGACAGGCGCACTTCATCAAGACCGTGGAAGACCTCCACGAGGCCCTTGCGACCTCTTCCCCGCACCTCAAGTTCGGTATTGCCTTCTGCGAGTCTTCTGGACCCTGTCTTGTGCGGTACAGTGGGAATGATGAGGAGCTTGTGGAGCTGGCGAAGAAAAACGCTCTTTTGCTTTCGGCAGGGCATGTGTTTGTGATTTTCCTCAAAGAGGGGTATCCTATTAATGTGCTCAATGCCGTGAAAATGGTCCCCGAGGTGTGTCGCATTTTCTGCGCCAGTGCCAATCCCATTCAGGTCATCCTTGTGGAAACAGAGCAGGGGAGGGGAGTCCTCGGGGTGGTGGACGGACTGAAGACCAAGGGAGTGGAGACCGAAGGGGACATTGCAGCGCGGAAGGTCCTCCTCAGGAAATTCGGGTACAAGCTGTGACGTGAGGTGAGCATGAAGCGAAGTGGTTTCGCTGACCTGCCACTCCATGGGGGGCAGTGCCCTCCATGGCTCTTCGAGCGAATGAAAAGGCTTGGCGGGTGCATTATTGAGGCTATCGTTGCGCTCTTTGGACCTGAGGAATTCCTCCGTCGCATTGCCGACCCGGTGTTCTTCCAGTCCCTGGGGTGCCTCCTTGGGTTTGACTGGCACTCAAGCGGCCTCACCACGACCCTCTGCGGAGCACTGAAGGAGGCCGTCCGGGGAAAGGAGAAAGACCTGGGGCTTTACATCTGCGGGGGGAAGGGAGGAACTTCGAGGAAAACTCCTGAGGAAATCCTGCACCATGCCGAAAAGGATGCACTTTCTTTTGGGGAAGAGTTCGTCGCCTACAGCAGGCTCAGCGCTAAAATCGATAACACCGCCCTGCAGGATGGGTATACCCTCTACCACCACGTGTTTTTCTTCACCTCCTCAGGAAAGTGGTCCGTGGTCCAGCAGGGGATGAATCCCGACACCCGCTTTGCCCGGAGGTACCACTGGCTGGGAGAACGCGTGGAGGATTTCACCTGCGAACCCCATGCGGGAATCTGTGGCGTTCGGGAGGCGGAGGTCCTGAACCTCGTAGCCCGGGAGAGCAAGCCCTGTCAGGAGGGTATCGTGGCGATGCTTGGGGAAGGCTTTTCTGTCCTCCGGAAAACTGTCTCTGATGCGCTCCGGCATCTTGTCCTTCCCCGCCGCCATCACATCCGGGAGGAAGACTTTGACCTTTCCCGGATGGAGAAGACCCTGGCACTCCTTTGCGAGCAGAAGCCGGGGAGTTTCCTCGAGGTTCTGGCCTCCCGGGGTGTTGGACCCAAGACCCTGAGGGCACTGGCGCTCACCGCAGAGGTGGTTCTCGGGACACCTCCAAGCTACACCGACCCGGTGAGCTTTTCCTTTGCCCATGGAGGTAAAGACGGTACCCCCTTTCCTGTGGACCGCAAGGTCTACGATACGACCATTGACTTCTTCTCCCAGATTGTGGGACGGATGCAGGTCAGTGTCTCGGAGAAGAAACGGATGTATGAGCAGCTGAAGCTCCTTGGAGGAGAGGAGGGAAGGCGATGGATGCTCTGGAAGCATTGAGGACTCGCCGTTCTATCCGGCGCTTCGCTCCGCAGGCGGTGGAGCGGGAGAAAATCGAAACCATTATCGACTGTGCCCGGCTTGCTCCTTCGGCGAACAATCTCCAACCCTGGGAGTTCGTGGTGGTGACGGACCAGAAAAAGCGCGAGGAAGTTGCCAGACTCACCGATTACGGGAAGTTCATCCGTGAGGCTCCGGTTCTCGTTGCGGTATTCTGCAAGGAGACCAAGTACTACCTTGAGGATGGGTGTGCGGCGACGGAGAACATTCTTCTCGCTTCCTGGGCCCTTGGCCTTGGGTCCTGCTGGGTGGCGGGGGACAAAAAGCCTTATGCGGAGGAAGTGCGCCGCCTTCTGGGGGTTCCGGAAGGGTACCGCCTGGTGAGCCTTATTGCCATAGGGTATCCGGCTGAGGTGCCAAAGGGCCATATATTCAAGCGGGAGCTGCGAGAGGTTCTCCACTGGGAGGAGTTCTGAGGAGGTGGGGCGGGTGCGGGTAGGAGTGCTTTCCGACAGTCACGACCATCTGACCGAACTCCGGAGGGCTCTGAAGGTCCTGCAGGAGGAAGGGGCTGAGCTCATCATTCATGCTGGAGACTACGTGGCACCATTCTCAGTGGCGGTCCTTGCGGAACTCACCATCCCCTGGTTTGGGGTGCTGGGCAACAACGACGGGGAGATCCTGGGGATTTTCCAGAAGTCCGAAGGGCGGATCAAAGCCCCCTTCCTGGAACTCGAAGAGCGGGGTTTTCGGATTTTCGTTTCCCATTTCTACCAGCCAGCAAAGCTCGCCTTTGCAAGCGGTCACTACGACCTCGTGGTGTACGGCCACACCCACGAGGCAATCATCAAAGAGGAGGGAAAAACAATCCTTGTGAATCCTGGAGAGGTGTGTGGTCTTTTGAGTGGAAGACCAACGGTTGCCCTCTGTGACCTTGAGAAGAGGGTGGCGAAACTCCTCGATATTTGATTTAATAGTGGCAAATCTCTGGGAGGTTGGGTATGCAGATTCTGCGAGAGCACTTTGTGCGGCAGCTCACCGAGCTCCAGGAAGACCTGGTGAGCATGACCCATGCGGCAGAGAAGATGCTCCAGATGGCGGTGGAGTCCCTGAAGGAGCGGGATGTTGAGAAGGCAAGAGAGGTCATCGCCCTCGATGACGTTGTGGACGATTACAACTTCAAAATCGAGGAGAAGTGTCTCCGCATGATTGCCCTGCAGCAGCCGGTGGCGAAAGACCTGCGGGTGATTGCTGCTATTTTGAAAATCATTACCGATGTGGAGCGTATCGGGGACTACTCCATCGACATCGCCAAGTTCAGCATCCGCCTTGCGGAGAACCCCGTCTTTCGGCCCTTCGTCGAGGTCCCCAAAATGGCGGAAATCGTCGTCCATATGCTCGAGGAAACCATCACCGCCTTTCTCCGCCGGGACCTGGGCATCGTCCAGAAAGTGGTCGATGCCGATGCTCAGGTGGATGCCCTGTACCGGGCCATTCATGAGGATGTGGTGCAGAGTATTGAAGCTGACCCTAAGGTGGCCCGCCAGGCCATCTGGATTCTCATGATTGCCCGGTACCTCGAGCGCATCGGCGACCATATCACGAACATTACCGAGCGCATCTATTACATGGAGACCGGAGAGATGCTCGAACTCCACCAGTGAGGAGGGAGGAGGATGAAGGAGCGGACTGTATGGTATTTTGAAGCTCCGGGTCCTCAGAATACGGAGAAAGCCCTGGAGTGTGCAGTGAAGAGGGCAAAGGAGGGCGGCATCGCCTACCTTGTGGTGGCTTCGAGTTCTGGAGAGACTGCCCTTCGTCTTGGGGAGAAGGCGCGCCAGGAAGGGTACCAGGGGAAAATCGTGGTGTGCACGTACCATGCCGGGTTTTCCGGAGGGGACGAGATTTCTCTCTCTCCTGAGCGGCGGGCTCTCCTTGAGTCCATGGGGATGGCCGTGGTGCAGGGGTCTCATGCGCTGAGTGGTATTTCCCGGTCGTTCCGCCAGCGTTTTGGGGGTTTGAGTATTCCTGAGGTCATCGCCGAGAGTTTCCGGCGGATTTCAGAGGGGTTCAAGGTGGCGGTTGAGGTGGCCATCATGGCTGCCGACGCGGGGGCAATTCCCACAACCCAGGATGTCATCGCCCTGGGAGGGAGCGGGAAGGGGGCGGATACGGCAATTCTCCTTCGTCCCTGCCACCAGAATTCGTTTTTTGACCTCAAAATTCGGGAGATTCTTTGCATGCCCCGATCATAGAGGAAGGAGGAGCACAAAATGGGAGTTCTCACGTTTCGTGCCTCGGGTGAGTGGGCTGGAGGTCTGCGGGTTGACGCGAAGGTGCGGCATTTCTCTCTGAGCTTTGACGAGCCACCCTCTCTCGGCGGGAAGGATTCCGCCCCCAATCCTGTGGAGGGGCTTCTTGCGTCGCTTGTGGGGTGTCTCGGAATCGTGACGGTTGTTGTCGCCCGGGAGAAGAACCTGCCTGTGGAGGGTGTTTCCATTGAGGTCGAAGGAGATCTCGATCCCCGGGGCTTTATGGGACAGTACGATGTTGTCCGCCCCGGGTTTCTGGCTGTCCGCTTCGTGGTGAAGGTGCGGGGGAAGCTCTCCTCCGATGACCTTGCGGCGCTCCTTAAGGAAGTGGAAAAGCGGTGCCCCGTTTCTGATGTGTTGAGTAACGGTACTCGGGTTGAGGGAAAAATCGAAAGCGCCTGAAGAAGGGGACGCGGTATGCGCGCCGCAGTTCTTGAGGATTACGACCGCCTCGTCATCCGGGAGGTTCCCGACCCTTCCCCAAAAGAGGGGGAAGTGCTGGTGCGTGTTCGGGCGTGTTCTGTTTGTGGCTCGGACATCCGTATTTTCCACTTCGGGAACCCCCGGGTGAAGTTCCCCCAGATTATCGGGCATGAAATCGCCGGGGATGTCGTGGCTGTTGGCCCCGGGGTGACCAAATTCCAGGTGGGGGACCGGGTGGCCATCGGTGCTGATGTTCCCTGTGGAGCCTGCTACTGGTGCCAGAACGGGATGGGCACAAACTGTGCCATCAACTACGCCATCGGGTACCAGTTCCCCGGAGGGTTTGCCGAATACATCCTCCTCAACGCCCTGACCGTCACCCAGGGGGCAGTGCATCGGATTCCTGAGAACCTCTCGTACGACGAGGCTTCTCTCGCCGAACCCCTGGCCTGTGCCATCAACGGCCTTGAGATGAGCCAGCTTGGTGTAGGGGATACACTCCTTATTATCGGTGCCGGTCCCATCGGGTGCATGATGATTGAGATGGGCCGCTTTATGGGGGCAACAAATATCATCGTTATCCAGCGTTCTTTGAGGCGCCTGGAGATGGCGAAGAAATTCGGTGCCGACCACTATTTCCTTGCCGACGACCCGGACCTTGAGGCAAAGGTTTTCGAGGCGACTGGGGGAGAAGGAGCGGATGTGGTGATGGTCACCTGCGCCTCTCCCGATGCCCAGGAGATGGCATTGCGCCTTGCCCGTCACCGGGCGCGAATCAATTTCTTCGGTGGATTGCCAAAGGATGCCCGGAACATCTCTATCCCGAGTAACCTCATCCACTACCGGGAGTGCATGGTCCTTGGGACCCATGGGAGCCTTCCTCGCCATCACAGGAAAGCCCTGCAGGTGATGGCAAAAGGCATGGTGCATCCTTCCTGGTACATCACCCACCGCTTTCCCCTTGAGGCCATCCACGAGGCCTTCCGGGTGGCCGAATCCCATGAAGGGCTCAAGGTTGTGGTCAACCCATGACCCAGGTTATGAAGGCGCTGGTTCTTGAGGGTAGGGGTCGCCTGCGCCTTGCCGAAGTCCCGATTCCTGAGCCGAGACCCGGAGAGGCCCTTGTCCGGGTTCGGGCCTGTGGCATCTGTGGCTCGGATCTCCCCCGGATTTTCGGGGACATTGCCTACTTCTACCCCCTCATTCCAGGACACGAATTTTCAGGAGAGGTCGTGGCTGTGGGAGGGAGAGAAGATGAACGGTGGGTAGGAGAACGGGTAGTGGTGTACCCCCTCCTTCCCTGTCGGAAGTGCCCCTACTGTGAAATGGGGTGGTATGAGCTCTGTGAGGACTACGGGTACCTTGGCTCTCGCCAGAACGGTGCATTTGCCGAGTACGTCGTGGCGCCTGTGGCGAATCTCCTCCCCCTTCCGGGGAACCTTTCCTTTGAGGAAGGTGCTCTCACCGAGCCTGCGGCGGTGGCGTTCCATGCCGTCCGGCGTGTGGGTGAGGTTATGGGGAAAAGCGCGGCCGTATTCGGTCTTGGACCGGTGGGGCTGCTCCTTGGGATGTGGCTGAAGCTTGCGGGGATTCGGCGACTCATCGGGTACGATGTGGACGAGCACAAATTCGCCTTAGCAAGGAATCTGGGTTTTGACGTGACGCTTTTCCCCTCCTTTTTCCCCGCAGATCCTGAAGGCATCGACCTTGTGGTTGAGGCTTCAGGTAACGCCAGAGCTCTGGTGGATGCCCTGAAGCTTGTGCGCAAGAAGGGGAAGGTGTTGCTTTTGGGGAACCAGGAGCAAGAGCTCACCCTCCAGCCGACGGATTTCGGGCACATCCTCCGAAAGGAACTCACGGTTTTTGGGAGCTGGAACTCGAGTTTCACCTTCCTTGATTCTGACTGGAAGAAGGTTCTTGACCTTGCTGCCGGGGGGCGGGTATCCTTTGCCCCGCTGATTTCACACCGCATCCGTCTTGAGGAAGCGCCGGCTTTTCTTTCAGGAATGCGGGAGCGACGGCTGTCGTATGTGAAGGTGGTGCTTGTCCCGTGAAGACGAAGATCTCGGCGTCTCTGGACTGTGCGAACTACCTCGCCCTCCTTGAGGATGTCCGGAAGCTCGAGCGAGCCGGAATTGAGATGCTCCACATCGACATCATGGATGGAGTGTTCGTGCCCAATTTTGCCATTGGGACCAACCTCCTGAAGAAGCTCCGTCCCCAGACCTCGCTCTTTTTTGATGTCCACCTTATGGTGGTGAACCCCGAGGCGCACTTCTCGCTCTTTGCCCAGCTTGGAGCCGACAGTATCACCTTTCATGCCGAGGGGAACCCGCGGCTGCACCACCTGGTTGACGCGGTGAAAAAGCTTGGCAAGAAAGTAGGCATTGCCCTGAACCCCTCCACAAGCCCGGAGTTTTTGCGCTATCTCCTCCCCTACCTCGATCTTGTCCTCTGCATGACCGTGGATCCGGGTTTTGTGGGACAGAAGTTTGTCCCCGAAGTCGTGGCCAAAGTGGAGGTCATCCGAAAGATGAGCCTTGAGCTTGGTGTTGCCGTTGATATTGCCGTCGATGGGGGGATCAGTGAGGAAACCGTGCCCCAGCTCAAGAGAGCCGGGGCCAATGTGTTTGTGGCCGGGACTTCGAGCATCTTCTCAGGGAGAGAAGACCTCGAAGTAGCGGCGCGACGCTTCAGGGAGTTCTGTGAACGTCTCTGAGCCCTAATGTTCACTGAAAGCGGCAAACGCCGGTATCCGGAAGAGGCTGAGGATGAGTACAGTAAAGGCAATGGTGTTGAGTGGCACACTCACAAGACGAGGAATAAGGAGAATCTTCCAGGGCATGTCGAAGAGAGTATGGAGGAAATAAGGGGTGAGGAAGAGCCCTACACCCACCTGGGGAATGGCTACAGCGCAGAAAACCCGAAGAGCCTTCGAGCGGAAGGGAAGAAGCGACACAACTCCTGGAATCACTCCGTAGAGGCTTGAAGTCAGGGTGAAGTGGGGGAAATACGGCCCCATGGGGCTGAGGACAAAACCGATGATGTCTGCAAGGGCCCCTGTGAGAGCACCGGAAATGGGTCCAAGGAGAATGCCGCTGAGGATAATGGGAAGAGTCCCGAAACCAATCCGTACGCCTTCAATGCCGCCGATAGCGATGCGGAGGCTGGCGAATCGGGTGAGCACCACACTCATGGCGATGAAGATACCCGTGAAGGCAAGGTGGCGAACTTTCTCGCGCATTGGACAACCTCCCCTGGCGCCGGTTTTCCGGTATTGTACCGTACCCTGAGGGGGCCTGCAAGTGATGTCGTCCCCTGTTGCCCTGGTGTTCTGTCCAGGTTACGATGAGGAGGAGGTGGAGAAAGCCGTTCGCCAGGGTTTTGCCCTTTTTGGGGGACCGGGGGCGCTGTGCCCCGGGGCAAAGAGCGTGCTCCTCAAACCCAATCTCCTTGTAGGTGAGGCTCCGGAGCGAGCTGTGACTACTCACCCTGCGGTGTTCCGAGCGGTGGCGAAGGTGTTCCTGGAAGCGGGATACCGGGTGGGATTCGGGGATTCCCCTGCCTTCGGGTCGCCTGAGAGTGTGGCGAAAAAGGCTGGTATCCTCGAGGTGGCCCGGACTCTGGGTGTGGATTTCGCGGATTTTACCCATGGGGTGGAGGTGGATTTTCCGGAAGGCGTGCAGCACAGGAAATTCACCATCGCCAGGGGGGTCAGGGAGTACGACGTCCTTGTGAGCCTTCCAAAGTGGAAAACCCATGGACTTACCAGGGTCACAGGAGCGGTGAAGAACCAGCTTGGGTGCGTTCCAGGGGTGCGGAAAGGGGAGTACCACTTTCGTATTCCTGATGCCACACTGTTTTCCCGGATGCTCGTGGATCTCAACCGTCTCCTCCGTCCGGCATTCTTCGTCATGGACGCAGTGGTAGCGATGGAGGGTAACGGCCCCCGAAACGGAAAACCCCGTTTCATGGGGCTTCTGGCCTTTTCCCGGGATCCCGTGGCCCTTGACGCCACCCTGGCACGGTTGATTCACCTTGATCCTGCTCTTGTCCCCACCTGCTCTGAGGGTGAGCGCCTTGGCCTGGGGACGTGGCGAAAAGAGGCCATCGTACTCTGGGGAGACGATCCCAGGCGCTTTGAGCAAAGAGATTTTGAGGTCCTGCGGATACCCCGGGTGTCTCCTTCGAGGAAACTCTTTCTCCCCCTTGTGCGCCGTTTCCTCCTTCCCTACCCAGTCATCCGGCGGGAGCTCTGCAAAGGTTGTGGGGTGTGCACTGAGGTTTGTCCTGCGCATCCTAAGGCCCTGTGCTGGAACGAGAGACTTCGTCTCCCTTCTATAGACTCCACCCGGTGCATTCGCTGTTTCGTGTGCCAGGAGGTGTGTCCCCATGGGGCGATTCTGGTTGGTGTTCCCCTTGTGCGGAGGATGCTGGGAAGATGGCATGATTCTTTATGTTCTTCTGCGGGAGGGTGAGACGTATGGAAGAGCGCATAGAAATGGATGTGGCACTGAGCCAGGGTCTGCGTCGTTTACCGGTGTACCTGCTCCTTGACACCTCAGGGAGCATGGCGGGAGCACCCATTCAGGCCCTCCAGGAGGGGGTGGCGCTGTTCAAGCGAGAAGTGGAGAACGACACTTTCGCCCGGGAGACGGTCTGGGTTTCAGTGATCACCTTTGGAAAAGAGGTGGAGAACCTCACCCGGGGGCTTGTGCCCATTGACCAGCTGACCCTTCCTCCCCTTGAGGCGGGAGGATACACTCCCCTTGGACAGGCACTTCAGCTGCTCATCGAATCCCTCGACCGGGATGTGAAGAAAGCTGTTCCGGGAGGAGAAAAAGGTGACTGGAAGCCCCTCGTCTTCATCCTCACCGACGGGAAACCCACCGACGACTGGCGAACCCCACGAGAAGAACTGCTCAAGCGGAGAGAACGCAAGGTGCTCAACGTGATTACCGTAGGTTGTGGTCCGGACATCGATGAGGCCACGCTTCGGGAAATCGCCATTGGGCCAAGCTTCAAGATGGACTCCGACGCTGCGTCGTTTTCCGCCTTTTTCCGCTGGGTCTCTCAAACTGTGCGCACCGTGAGCAAGACCCTTTCGCGGCCTCAGGGCCAAGGCGAGGGCTCACCTATGTCCATACCCATGCCTCCAGACGTTCTGCAGTACATCCCATAGGGAGGTGTGAACATCCCTCAAGGATTCATCGCTGGCGACCGGGTGCTTTCGTCCTTCAACACTCATCCGGAGTGGATTGCCGTTTTTGGAACCCTTGGACGGTATAGCTTCGTTGGTGGCAGCGCCGTGGGAAGGTTGCATTCCCGGGAACGCAGGGGTCGGGAAGACAGCCTCCTCGTTCGGTCGAAGGGTGACTGGCTCTGCGTTGCCGTGGCTGATGGGGTCGGGAATGCCCCAAAGGGGGTGTGGGGGTCGGCGCTGGCGGTGAGTGCTTTCACCGACCGGGTGCTCTTCCACCTCCCCTATAGTTGTACGAGAAAGGCCCGTCGTGTTTCCGGGACAAAGGGAACCTTCGAGGAAGACGCCGCTTCCTTTTCCCTGGCGGGATGGCACGAGGTGGGAGTACTCAGCTTTTTCCAGGAAGGGGAGGCGGAAAAAGGGGAAATCCCTCCTTGGGAAACCGTTCAGGAATACCTTTTTGAAGCCGGTGAGTACACGCACCGGGTGCTCCAGGACTTAGCCCAGCGGGAGGGAAGGGACCCACAGGATTTCGCCACAACGTTGCTTTGTTGCCTTTTCCATGTGGCCGAGGAAAAGGGGGTGTTCTTCCACATTGGAGATGGAGCGCTCCTTGGTGTTCGAAAAGACGGAAAGAGTGTGCTCATGAGCGTTCAGGAGGGACGTGATACGGGTGAGGTGGAGGTGCTAACCCAGCCTGACTGGCGGGACTTCTGCCGTGCCGGAACCTTTGATTTCCGAAAGGACCATCTTTCGGCCTTCATGCTCATGACTGACGGTCTTGCTGATGATTGTCTCTACGGGCCTCCGGAGGATATCACTGACCGTTTTGCCCTGGACATTCTTCGGGAGATTCGCGCGACTTCGAGTCGTGAGGTGGCGGCGCGGCGCCTCGTTTTCTGGCTGGGGACGTATACGCTTCCCGGGAGTTTTGACGATCGAACGCTTGTTGTGGTGTACCGATGAGGGTCACAACTGTTTCTCCTTTTCCCTTTGTGCCGAAACGTCTTGAGGTCGAGGGCCCGGTATTCGTGGGCGGTGAAGGAGAAGTGTACTTCAGCCGCTGCGGGAACTTCGTGGTAAAGGTGTACCACGACAGAACCCTCCCTCCCGAAAAGGAGGAGCTCCTCCGGCGGGTCCTCGCTCTGGGCAAGAACCTGGGGGAGGAGGCCAATTTTCTTTGCTGGCCTGTGGCGCTGGTGCGAGAAATTGACGGGTGGCGGAGGATTGGAGTGGTGACGAAACGAATCCCCCGCCCCCCTTTTCGGGAGCTCGTCGATTACATCTTCAGTCCCCGGGAGTTCAAGAGGGCAGTGGAAGAGGGAGCGAACTGGCTCAACTACCTCCAGGTGGCCCACAGTATCGCCCGGACTGTGGCAGCACTCCACGGGAAGGGGTGTGCCCATGCCGATCTCCATTTTGGCAACTTCCTGGTGGATATCCGCAAGGGCCTTGCGGTGCTCATCGACCTTGACGGTCTTGTAGTCCCGGGGTTTCTCCCTCCTCAGGTTGCGGGGATGATGCCCTTCATGGCTCCGGAAGTGGTCATGGGCAGAGAAACCCCAAATCAAAGGACTGACCGGCACAGCCTCGCAGTCCTTGTCTTCCACACACTCCTTTTCCGAAACCCCCTGCAGCCTCTCGTCTGCTACGCTGAGGATCCAGAAGAGGACGAACGGCTCGGGTGGGGGAACATGGCGCTCTTCAGCGAGCATCCCCTGGATTTCCGGAATCGTCCCGAGCGCCTGGGGGTACCGCTTTTCCGCCGGGGTGTGCTCAGTTACCGCATGCTCCCTCCCCACCTTCAGGAGCTCATTGAGCGGAGTTTCCTCGAAGGCCTTCGTTCTCCTGAGCAGCGTCCCCTGGCGCGGGAATGGGAGCGGGCGCTCTTTTTCGCCTTTTTCGAGCTCTGGCGGTGCTTGAAGTGCGCCCAGTACTTCCCGTATCCGTACTGGATGCCCCTTCCCCTTCGCCGCTGCCCCTTCTGTGGGGAGACTGTGCGCCGTCCCCACCCGGTGGTGTGCAGCGTCCTCGAGAGGAAAGGTCAGGGGGTTCTGGTCGCGGCAAAGCGGAAAATTGTCCTCGGACACCGGTTTGCCCTGGTGGCCAAAATGCTCCACGGCCAGAGGGAGGACGAAATCCTCGGGGAAGTCCGGTGGAAGGAGGGCGAAGGGTACGTTTTTTCGGGGATGGGGCACTGGCAGGTGGTTTTCCCCTGTGGGGAGCGCCGGAAAGTCGAGCCGGGAGAATGTGTTCTCCTGAGACAAAATCTCCTTCTGGTCTTTGGGGATTTCGCCCTGAGGGTTGAGGAAGATGGCCTTTGAAGACACCCTTAAGAACGGTCTTACCAGACTTCTTACTGCTTCCCGGGGGGAGGAAAAGCCTTCTCCTGAGGAGGAAGGGGCGCTGTCCTTTCGGGATTTTCGGCCTGTTTTCCCCGAAGAACCGCTTGTTCCCTCAGGTGGTTTTGTGGTGTTCCATCCAGGGGACTACGTGTTGCGGGACCAGGTGGTTCTTACCCCTCCCTTTTTCCTTGTAGGAATGAAGGGGACGGTGCTTTTCCGGGATGGGGAGGTAGTCCGGGTTGAGGGAAGGGGAGAGGGAAGGGTCCGGGGTGTGGCCTTTTCACTCCGGGGCCGGCACAAGGGCAACGTGGCGGTGGTCCTGCAGGGCCGGGTGGTGTTCGAGGAGTGCCTTTTCCGGGGAGGTGTGCGGGAAAAACTGAGCTGGATGGGGAATGGTGTCGTGGTGGCGAAGGGGGCCTCGTGCATCTTTCGCCGCTGTGTTTTTCTGAGGAACGAGGCGGCAGGAATTCTCGTTGAGAGCGGGTCCCGGATAACAGTCGAGGATTCGCTCTTTCTTGAGAACGGAGGAGAGGGGATTCTTCTTCGGCGTGGTGCCGTTGCGGTGGTCCGGAACTCCCGCTTTATCAGGAATGCCTGGGGGGTTACCTGCGGGTCGCTCCTCCTTTTTGAGGGGAACGAGGTGCTGGAACACACGGTTGGTGGGATGTGTTTCCTGAGGGAAGCAGAGGGCATTTTTGCGGGGAACCGGATTGCCGAAAACCCTCTGGGGGTGATGCAAAGCAGGAATAGCCGCGTTATCTGGGGGACGAATCTCCTCGAGGGGAACCGGGTTGCCCTCCTCGAGGAATGACGGTCTGTGCGTCCCCAAGGAGGTACCGGAGGAAAACGGCAAGGAGAATCACGCCACCTCCAAGCAGGGCGAAACGTCCTGGAGACTCTCCAAAGGCAAGGAAGACCCAGAGGGGGTTGAGGACTGGCTCAATCATTGGAATCAGGCTGGCCTCAAGAGCCTTAACCTTCCGTATGGCCTGGGCATAGAGGAGGTAGGAAAGCCCAATCTGCACCGTTCCAAGGAGCACAAGTCCTGTGAGGCTCCACCCACCGGGGAAGGGGCCGAAGCAGAAGGGGAGGCCTGCCAGGGCGGCGAAGAGATTGCCCACAAACACCGACTGCAAGGGTTCAGCGTCTTTTTGCATTCGCAGGGTGACGATGAGGAAGGCAAAGGCAATGCCGCTGCCAATGGCCACGAAGTTTCCAAGCATGTTCCCCAGGCTCAATTGGTCAAGGAAGAAGAGCACCATTCCTCCAACCACGAGGACCACGGAGATCCAGTCGAAACGGGAGGGAACCTCGCCAAGGAACCACTGGCTGAGGAGGGCAACATACACAGGAGCGCCATACTGGAGGAGGATGGCGTTGGCAGCGGTGGTGAGTTTGTTGGCAAGCACAAAGAGCACCACCGTTGCGGCGTAGGCAAGGCCTCCGAGAACCTCAAGGCGGGTAAAGCGGAGGCGGGGGCGGAAAAAGCAGAGGAGAAATCCGCAGGCAATGGCGCTCCGGGCTCCGGCAATCGCCACAGGATTCCAGCTGACGAGCTTGATGAGCAGGCCGCCAAGACTCCAGAATAGAGCAGCAGCAAGGAGATAAACAATGGCCCGTTTCCGCGACATGGTCAGGTTGCCGGGATTTTCCGGTTATTGATGGACTTCTCGCTGCTTCTTCTCTATGTACATGCTGGAGAGCACCGAGAAGAGTATCACGAGCCCAAAGACCACATAGGTCCAGAAGTACGGGATGCGCATCACCACAAGCCCATTCTCGATTACCGAGATGGTGAGAGCACCGATGAAAATCCCCACCATGCTCCCCACACCACCCCGAAGCGACGTACCTCCAACAACGCTGGCTGCCACGGCTTTCAGTTCCCAGCCTTCTCCTGCCCGGGAGGTGAAACAGGCAGTGCGGGCAATCTGGGCACAGGCCACAAACCCGCAGAGTATCCCCACAATCATGAAACAGATGGTCTTCACAAGGTCCGTATTGATTCCCATGGCCCGGGCGGCATCCCGGTTATCTCCGGTGGCGTAGATCCAGTTCCCGAAGCGGTGGTAGTGGAGAAGGATGCCAAGGAAGACAGCAAAGACAACGAACCAGAAGGCCTGGGCCGGGAAGAACCCCCCGAGTCTTCCCGTGAAGAAGGGGAGGAAGTACCGGGAAGGAACCGTGGAAACGTCGCAGCCCCTTTGTTCTCCACCCGAGAAAAGTAGGGCCAGTCCTCGCCACATCATCATGGTCCCCAGGGTGGTGACGAAAGAGGGTATCTGGGCGCGGACGGTGATGAGGCCATTGATTATCCCCAGGGCGGCACCTACAAGGATGGTGGTGAGGGCAATGAAGACAAGAGGAACCTGAGCTTCAAAGAGCCGCAAAAACACGAAAGAGCAGAAGACGAGGATAGACCCGATGGAGAGGTCAAACTCCCCGCAGACCATAAGTAGCCCCACTCCCAGGGCAACGATGCTGAATTCTGATCCCAGGGAGAGGAGGACTCTGAGGTTGTCAGGGTCCACGAAACGGTGCTCGGGAGAGAGGATGGCAAACCCAAGGACCAGCACCACAAGCACAATGAAAACACTTGAAGAACGAGAAAGCAACAGTTTCCGTCCAAGGCTCATTCTTCTTTCGTTCATACTTTCCTGACCCCTTTCCCGTGGTTATTCGGCAAAGGCGCTTTTGATGACCAGCTGAGAGAGCTCCTCGGGAGAGGTATCCTTCTTCTTCACGTCGGCCATTTTCTTGCCCCGGGCCATGACCACAAAGCGCTCGGCAATGTCGTAGGCGTGGTAGAGGTTGTGGGTAATGAAGATGACCGAAATCCCCTCACGCTGCAGCTGGCGGACAAACTCAAGAACCTCTTCAACCTCTTTCACGGAGAGCGCCACCGTGGGTTCGTCCAGAATCACGAGTTTAGCCTTGAAGTGGAGGGCCCGGGCAATGGCCACACCCTGTCTCTCACCCCCAGAGAGTGTGACCACGGGAAGGTCTGGGGAACGAAGTCGGAGACCGAGATTTGCCAGGGCCTTCATGCTCTCCTCGTTCATGACCTTCCGATCGATGATGCCCCAGCGCCTCACTGGCTCTCGACCCATGAAGATGTTCCGGGCAATGCTCAGGTTTGGTGCCAGGGCCTGTTCCTGGTAGACCGTTTCGATGCCGAGTTTTCGAGCATCCCGGGGTGAAGAAATCCGTACTTTCTGGCCTTCAAAGTAAATCTCTCCCTGGTCGGCCTGGTGGTACCCGGAGAGGATTTTGATGAGCGTGGACTTCCCTGCACCGTTGTCCCCGATGAGTCCCACTGTTTCTCCCCGGTAGACCTCAAAATCCACTCCCCGAAGGGCGTACACCCGGCCGAACCACTTGTGGATGTTCACCATCCGCACCAGGAGGTCACCGTTCTGTCTCTCCATATCCGTCTCTCCCCTGTTATCGTGTTTTCCGTTCCACGTAACTGTTGAGCACCACAAAGAGGATGGTAGCAATACCGATGAAGGCACTGATGCCGAACACCGGGACACGCAGGAGGATAAGGCCGTTGTCGAGAATAGGGATGGTAAGGGCTCCAAGGACAATCCCTGGCATGCTCCCCACGCCACCCCGGAGTGATGTGCCCCCCACGACACAGGCGGCGATGGCCCGGAGTTCGAAACCGATACCCTGAGTGGCGGCAAAAGAACCAATACGTACGGCCTGCATGCAGGCAGAAAACCCGCAGAGTATCCCCACAATCATGAAACAGATGGTCTTCACAAGGTCCGTATTGATTCCCATGGCCCGGGCGGCATCCCGGTTATCTCCGGTGGCGTAAATCCAGTTCCCGAAGCGGTGGTAGTGGAGGAGGATGCCGAGAATGAGGGCAAAGAGCGTGAACCACAGTGCCTGGACCGGGATAAAAGACCCCACCGTTCCGGCAAAGGCGCGTTCGAAAGGAGACCCGGAAGGGACAAGATTGCGGATGCCTGCAGGCATCATTTTGGACCAGATGTAGAGCACCCCTCGCCAGAACATCATGGTCCCGAGGGTGGTGATAAAGGAGGGCATCTTCGTCTTCACCGTGATGAGGCCGTTGAGGAGTCCGAGGAGTGCTCCCACTCCTAGGGCAACCCAGAAAGCCCAGAAGGGCACGATTCCACGGTAAAGCAGGCGAACAAAGACATAAGAACAGAAGGGAAGAACTGAGCTCACGGAAAGGTCAAACTCTCCACAAATCATGAGCACCCCAACGCCCAGGGCGACGACGCCAAGATCAGGGAAGAGTTTTCCCAGGGCGGCAAGGTTCCTCCGATCAACGAAGAGGTAGTTGGGGGTCAGGAGGGAGAAGAACATCACAAGGCCAATGAAGACGAGGAAAGTATTGGCTGCCCGGTACCGCAGGAAGTTTCGAACCCACTCCATCTTCCTTCATCCTCCTGCAAAAAGCCCCCGGTTGCCCGGGGGCTCTGGGTTTTAGCGGATGTGTTCTGGAGAGAGCTTCTCGATGAGCGCAATCTTCTCCGGGGAGTCCACAAGGTACCCGCCGGTGTCGATGTTGGGGGTGAAGCCGTATTTGTTATAGAGGTAGAGGACGTACACGGCGAAGTACCCCTGGAGGTACTGCTGCTGGTCAATGGTGGCGGTGACGTACCCTTCCTTAATCCCTGCAAGGGTATCAGGAGTGGTGTCGAAGCCACCGGCAATGATTTCTCCAGGCTGCTTCCCTGCTGCCTTTAACGAAGCGGTGAGGCGGTCCGTGCAGATACCGCCAAGACCAATGAGGAAGGTCGTCTCGGGGTGGGCAAGGAGGTAGGCCGTCTCCCGGGCTTCCACAGTGGTCATCTCAAGACCACCGGCATCGATGATCTCGTAAGAAGTGATACCGTACTCTTTCATAGCCTCGAGGATACCACTGGCACGGATTTTGGCGTAATTTGCTCCGGGAACCTCAGCGGCCATGGCTACGTGGGCCTTGGAGAGGTCAATGCCCCTGGCCTTCGCCTCGTCAAAGAGCCGACGGGCCAGCCGGTAGGCTGCGGCTTTCTCGCTCTGGCCAATGTAGCAGAGGCGAGGATTGCCCACGGCACCCTCGGAATCATCGTTGTTCATGCCGATGACCGGAATGCCCTGCTCAAGAGCCCTTCGCACCGGCTCATCCCAGGCGGTATCGTCGTTGATGACGAGGGCAATGCCGTTCGGTTTCATGGCCACTGCTTCCTCGAAGCGCTTGAGCTGCAGCGTCAGGTCGCCACCACAGAGGTCAATATCCACCTTGCAGCCGAGTTCCTTTGCGGCATCCATGGCGCCTTTCTGTACCACGGCCCAGAAGGGATCATCGCCTCCATGGGTGACGAGACGGAAGTACATACCTTCTGCCGGCTTTTTCTCCTGGGCAAAAGCCAGCGTACCCACAAGGACCACAGAGACAAGAAGCACCATAAAGAGATTCCGTCGCATGCTCATCCCTCCCATCGAAGGTTTTTTGCATGTACCTCACAAGGCTTGCACATGAAGAGCCTTCCTTCCTCTCTCACCCCCTTTGGCTTCCGTAACGGATTGCCTCCTCATACATGGCTACGATGTTCTCTTGGGGGACATCGGGCTGGATATTGTGCACCGCACAGAGCACATACCCTCCTCCAGGAGCAAGCTCGTCAATGCGCCTTCGTACCTCTTCACGAACCGCATCGGGGGTTCCGTGAGGAAGGACCCGTTGTGTATCGATGCCACCCCAGAAGGACAGAACATCCCCGAAGTGCTTCTTAAGCCACCCCGGGTCCATTCCCGAAGCGCTCACCTGGACCGGGTTGAGGATATCGACGCCAATCTCTACGAGGTCCTCGAGGAAAGGTGTGACAGCACCGCAGGAGTGGTAGAAGAGGAAAGCCCGGGTGTGTTTTTTGATGGCTTCATAGAGTCTTCTTTGTCTTGGTTTTACGTACTTCCGGTACATCTCGAGAGACAGTAAAGGTCCACGCTGCGTGGCAAGGTCGTCCCCCACAAGAACGACATCCACGAGATCCCCCACTTCTCTGAGAAGGAGCTCGAACTGCTGCAGTTCAAAGTCGAGCACTATGTCCATAATGGCACAGGCAAGGCCAGGTTGCAGAGCGAGGTCGGTCATGAACTGAGCAAAGCCCCGGAGGTACCAGGAGAACTCAAAGCACGACCCGATACAGTTGACGATAACCGCTTTGCCCTCCTTTTTTCGAGCTGCAACCTGAGCCCGGAGGCCTTCCGGAAGACAAGGTGAGGGAGGTTTATAGTGCTTCAGTTCTTCCGAAGAGGTGATGTGGGCGAGGGGATGGGCGACCATGTCGAAATAGTATCCGGTGAAGCGGCGCTGGATCCCCCAGCAATCCTCCCAAAGCGATCCTTCCTGGTCCGCGAGCCATACCTTCCTGGGAACAGGGTCATACACGTACCTCGTATCTATGGCAAAGTGTTCCAGAATATCCTCGGCAGGCTGGACGAGGTACTGGATGCGGTCAACAAGAATGTCTTCACAAGGGATCCCCAGGAAAGAGCAGAGCGCACGGTGCGCCTTCAGAGTAATTCCGGTAACCACGCCCCCGAGGTCCAGGGGTACTCTATCCGGCTCCCTGTGGTGCAGTGCCGTATTCAAGCGCTCCGCAGAGGTCATTTTATCTGAAAGAAAGTCCTGCGTACAGTGTTTTTCTCGGCTATAATTGGGATAGGGGGTGGCATGCTGCGTGACCGACCAGACAGTGGCTTCGTTATACCGGGTATCATTCCGAAGCGAAGAAATTCAGGTGACCCCGAAGGAACGGGAAATCCTCCGGACTCTGGCCCTCAGGGTCAGGGAGCTTTCGGAGCTCCCGGAGCAGGAGGAGAAACGCAGGCTCTGGTACCGCCACAACGCTCTTGAGCGGACCCGTCCGGTCGTCTTCTGTGACCCTGAAAATGGCTGGAACGAAATCATCCCACCCCAGAGCCTGCAGTGCGAGGGGAGACTTGCCCGTCACTGGGAGATGTGGCTTCGGAAAGAAATCTTCTGGGGAGAGTCCATGGGGGACGATAAGGTCATCGAACCTTATTTCGACGTTCCATACCTCTACGAGGAAACGAGCTGGGGGCTTGAGGAGCGGATTATCAGAACGGAAGAGCGGGGCTCATACCGCTGGGATCCTCCACTCAAGGATTACCGGGACATGGACAAGCTCCGCTTCCCGGAGATTCACATCGATGAGGAGGCAAGCGAGAAACTCCTCAACCTTGCCCAGGAGGTTTTCGGGGACATCCTCATCGTCCGGAGGAAGACCATCTGGTGGTGGACGCTGGGTATGACCTGGACCCTGGTGAACCTGCGGGGGCTGGAACAGGTGATGCTTGATATGTACGACCATCCCCGGGAACTCCACGAGCTCATGGCCTTCCTCCGGGATGGGCACCTGAGAAAGCTCGATTTCTTAGAGCAACACAACCTCCTCTCCCTGAATAACGACGGCACATACGTGGGCTCAGGGGGCTTTGGGTACACCACAGAACTCCCCCAGAGAGACTTCGACGGGGTGCACGTGCGCACCATCGACATGTGGGGGTTTGCCGAGAGCCAGGAGACCTGCTACGTTTCTCCCGAGATGTTCGAAGAATTCATCTTCCCCTACCAGTACGCTATCCTTGAACGCTTTGGCCTCAACTGCTACGGGTGCTGTGAACCGTTGCACCCCCGCTGGTACGTGGTGAAGCGGTTCCCCCGCCTTCGGCGGGTTTCCGTTTCCCCCTGGGCGGACCTCAGGAAAATGGCGGAGTACCTGGGGCGAGAGTACATCTACTCTATGAAGCCGAGTCCCTCCGACCTTGCGGTTCCGCGCATTGACGAAGAGTACATCCGGAAGAAACTCCGTGAAGCCCTGGAAATCACCAAAGATTGCTGTGTGGAAGTCATCATGAAGGACAACCACACAATCGGTGGCAATCCGGAGAACGTCATTGCCTGGTGCCGGATAGCAAAAGAAGAGGCAGAAAGGGTTGCCTCTTCCCGGTGATTCGTCCTCTATAATAGAGGGGATAACTGGAAAAGGGGTGAAGAAGAGATGGAAGCATCGCTGGAACAACTTGCGGTCAACACCATTCGCATGCTGGCTCTGGATGCCATCCAGAGAGCAAAGTCCGGGCATCCAGGTCTTCCGCTTGGGGCTGCACCCATTGGGTATGTCCTCTTCCGAAGGTTTCTCAAGCACAGCCCGAAAAACCCCCGGTGGTTTAACCGGGACCGTTTTATTCTCTCTGCTGGCCATGGGTCGGCCATGCTCTATGCCCTGCTGTACCTCTGCGGGTACGAAAAGATGAGCCTTGAAGAGCTCAAGAATTTCCGTCAGTGGGGAAGCCGTACTCCTGGGCATCCAGAAAGGTGTGTGGAGTGCGGCATAGAGACCACTACCGGGCCTCTGGGGCAGGGGTTTGCCACCGGAGTTGGTGTGGCCATTGCTGAGGCGCATCTTGCTGCACGCTTCAACCGTCCTGGTTTTCCTGTTATCGACCACTACACCTATGCGCTGGTGAGCGATGGCGACCTCATGGAGGGTGTGGCCTATGAAGCTGCGTCTTTGGCAGGACATCTGAAGCTTGGAAAACTCATTTACCTCTATGACAACAACCATATCAGCCTCTCGGGGGAGACGCGTATCTGCTTTACTGAAGACGTGAAAGCCCGTTTTCTTGCTCTGGGATGGCAGGTCCTTGAAGTTGAGGACGGGAACGACCTTGCCGCTTTGAGCCGGGCTATTGAAGAGGCCAGAAAAGACACCGAACACCCCTCGCTCATCATGGTGACAACACACATCGGATATGGGAGCCCGAAGCAGGACACCTTTGAGGTCCACGGTGCTCCCCTGAAGCCGGAAGAGGCTGTGGCAACCAAGAAGTTCTTTGGCTGGCCCCTTGAGCCTGAGTTCTACGTCCCTGAAGAGGTCCTCGCTCACATGCGGGAGGTTATCCGTGAAGGAGAGGAGAAGGAACGGGAATGGCAGAAGCTCTTTGAAGCCTATTCCCGGGAATATCCAGAAGAGGCGGAGACCCTCAAGATGATGATGGAGGGGAAGCTCCCACCAGACTGGGACAAGGATTTACCGGTGTTTGAACCGGGTGCTGGGCCGGTAGCTACCCGCTCAGTGGGTGGGAAAGTCCTGAACGTCCTGGCCGACCGGATTCCTGGTCTCATTGGGGGTTCTGCGGATCTTGACCCCTCCACCAGTACCGTTTTGAAAGGCAAAGGGAGTTTCCAGGCACCCGCATCCGTACCCTCCGGGACTCAGGGGCTTGTCGATGGACCCCTCGGGTACGAGGGCCGGAACATCGCCTTTGGTGTGCGGGAACACGCCATGGGGGCCATCCTGAATGGTATAGCCATCCATGGGGGGCTCATTCCCTTTGGGGCAACCTTTTTCGTGTTCTCCGACTACATGCGTCCTGCGGTGCGCATTGCGGCCCTCTCCCACTGCAAGGTCATCTATGTGTGGACTCACGACTCAGTAGGTGTGGGTGAAGACGGCCCCACACACCAGCCGGTGGAGCACCTCATGAGTTTCCGGGTTATGCCGAACATAGTGTGCATTCGCCCTGCTGACGCCAATGAAACTCGGGAGGCCTGGAAGGTGGCCATTGAACGGCAGGGAGGGCCGGTGGCGCTCATCCTCACGCGGCAGAACGTTCCAGTTATCGACCAGAGTAAGTTCGGGAAAGCCGAGGGTCTGAGGAAAGGAGCGTATGTCCTTGCCGATAACTCCCAGGGTGACCCTGAGCTCATCCTCATTGCTTCGGGTTCTGAAGTCCACGTAGCCCTTGAGGCTTATGAGAAACTTGCCCAGGAAGGCGTGAAGGTAAGGGTTGTGAGCATGCCCTCTTTTGAGCTTTTCGAGGAGCAACCGAAGAGCTACCAGGAGGAGGTTCTCCCTCCCAGCGTGAAGAAACGAATTGCCATTGAGGCTGGGGCAACCCTCGGGTGGTACAAGTACGTCGGGACGGAAGGAGAAGTCATCGGTGTTGACCGCTTTGGAGCCTCAGCACCGGGGAAAACCGTGCTTGAAAAGCTTGGTATCAGCGTGGAGAATCTCCTCGCAAGGGCTAAGGCTATGCTTTCCCGGTGAGGTTTTTCGTTGACCTCACCGGGCTTTTCTGCTAATTTTCTTGCCGAAAGGGAGGATATGGTATATGAGCACGAAACGATTGGCGATTCTCGTTGGCGGTGGTCCTGCACCTGGTATCAACGGCGTCATCGGTTCGGTGACCATTGCTGCCCGGAAGAGGGGCCTTGAGGTGGTCGGATTCTACGACGGCTTCAAGTGGATTTCGAGTTCTTCCTTTGACCCCGCGGTGCACACCGTGCCTCTTGACATTTCCCGTGTTTCCCGGATTCACCTTGAAGGCGGGTCTATTCTCCGAACCGCCCGGGATAGTCTCATCAAGGGAGGAGCCATTGATGAGGCCAAGGTGGCAAATGTCCGGAAGGTCATGGAGTCCCTCAACGTGGGGTACCTTGTCACCATCGGCGGGGACGATACGGCCTTCAGCGCAAGCATCGTGGCCAGAGCCATGGAAGGGAGGCTCTTTGTCGCCCATGTCCCCAAAACCATCGACAATGACCTGCCCCTTCCGGGCGATATGCCCACCTTCGGTTTCCAGACCGCCCGGGAGGTGGCCACTAGCATTGTGAAGAACCTCATGGAGGATGCTCGGACGACAAACCGCTGGTACTTCGTGGTCATCATGGGTCGTTCTGCAGGCCACCTTGCTCTGGGAACGGGGAAGGCTGCAGGAGCCACCCTCACGATTATCCCGGAGGAGTTTGGTGATCGGAAGGTCAGAGTAGAGGACGTTTGCGATATCATCGAGGCCGCGATGATCAAGCGGAAGGCCCTTGGCCGGGATGATGGTATCGCCATTGTGGCAGAGGGTGTGGCGCTGAAGTTTGGGGACGTGGAGGAGATTGAGAGAATCCTCGGAAAGTCTATCCCTCGCGACCCCCATGGCCATGTGCGTCTTGCTGAGGTTCCCCTTGGGGAACTTTTGAAGAACGAAATTACCCGGAGGTTTGAAGAGCGGGGGAAGAAAATCACCATCGTCACCAAGGACGTGGGGTATGAACTCCGCTGCGCTCCGCCAATTCCCTTCGACATTGAGTACACCCGGGACCTGGGGTATGGCGCGGTGGAGTACCTCTTAAGCGGAAGCTACAGCGAGGAGATGAAGCGGAAGGGTGCCATGATCAGCATCCTGAACGGAAAACTCAATCCCATTCCCTTCGACGAAATTATGGATCCTGTTACGGGACGGACCCGTGTTCGCACGGTGGATATCACCTCCTACGCTTACCAGGTGGCCCGCTCGTACATGATTCGCCTCGAGAGAGAGGACCTGGAGAATCCCGAGTTCGTGGCTTCCATGGCAAAAGCTGCGAACATGGATGTGGAATCCTTTACAAAGCGTTTCGGGCATCTTGTCTCCTGAAATTTTCGGAGAGAGGGGAGAACGGCGCATATCCCCTCTCTCCTTTGTCCAGTATCCCATCTTCTGGGTTGCCCTCTGTGCCACCCTGGGATTTGTTGTGGGAACGTTCCTTCGGCTTCCTTTTCTCCCCCTTTTTGTTCTCCTTGGAGGGCTTTTTGCCGCCCAGGTACTCTCTCTGCCTTCCCGTGTCTTTGTGATCTTTACCCTCGCGGGCTTTGGGGTCTTCGGGATGCTTTTCTCCTCCGTGGTCCTGGACCTTCCCGGAGAGTTCTTCCAGGGTAGGGAAGGTCAGAACCTTGTCCTTGAGGGGTATGTTGTCGAGAAGGATGGGAGGTTTACCCTCGTCCGTCTTCAGGGGTTCCCGGTGTATTCGCCAGGGGTTCTTCTCCGGGGGAAGGAGGACATCCTCCGGCCACTTCTTTACCGGAAGGTGGAGGTTACCGGACTTTTCCGCAAGTTTCCCTCCTGCGCGAATCCTGGAGGGTGGGACCTGCGGGAACACTTCCGAAAAAGGCGAATTGTCGGATACCTTGAGGTACGGGCGATTTTGCCCCTCCCTTCCCAGAGCCTGTGGTTTGCCTTTCTCCGCTGGATACACGAAAAAAGAGGGGCTTTTCTCGATCGCTGGCAGCATCTCCTCCTTGGAACCTCTCCCCTTTTCAACGCCCTCCTTTTCGGTGTTCGAGACGGGGAGTTTCTGCAGACGTTCTCCCTCCTTCAGGAAATCGGCGTGTACCACCTCTTCTGTGTTTCGGGTTTCCACATGGCGCTTCTTGGGACGATGCTTTTTTCCGCGTTTCAGCGTTTCCTCCCCCGGCGCATGGTGCTCTTTGGGGTGCTTCCCTTCACCTTCCTGTATCTCGCTTTCTGCGGTTTTGTGGTATCGGCATTCAGGGCCTGGGTGATGGCGAGTCTTTTGCTTTTGAGTAGAAGACTCGGGCGCACGGTGACCACGGTGGGGCTGCTTTGCAGTGCTTTCCTGGTGATGTTTTTGCTGCAGCCGGAAATGCTCTTTCTTCCAGGCGCACAGCTCTCCTTTGCCTCTACAGTGGGCATTGCCGTGTTTGCCGCTTTTCTCCCTCGCCGGAAGGAACACAGGAAGTGGCGAGAGCTCTTCTCCCGGTACGTTCTTGGGGTTCTGCTTGCCACCGCTTCCGCCACCTTTGCCAGTTTCCCCTTCCTTGTGGGGAACCGGTTCTCCTTGAGTTCCCTTGTCTTTCTGGGCAACCTCGTTGCGTTCCCCCTCATTGAGGGGGTGCTCTTCCTTGGGCTCTGGACGCCTGTTCTGGGGACCTTTGCGTACGGGCGTCTTTTGCTGGGGTTCTGCCTCCGTTGCCTTTTGCAGATGCTTCTTGAAGTGTTGGTGTTCCTCCGGAATGCTGTGCCCCACTGGGTTGCCGATTTTTCCAGAGGGCGCGATGCCCTCTGGGGGATGGTCGTCTGGGGAGTCATCGTTGTCCTTGGAGTTTCCGCTCTCACCAGGAAGCGAGTGTTGCTCTTCTTTTCCCTTTGCCCCGTTCTTGGAGGCCTGGTTTTCGGTTCCCTGTGGTTTCCAAAGACGAGTTTCCTGGTGTTCGACGTCGGTCAGGGTCTTGCCTGTGGATTGTTTGAAGGGAATACTGGAATATTCATCGATACTGGGGGAATCATCCGGGGGTATGGCAATGTGGGGGAGAGCATTCTGCTTCCTTTTCTGCACTTTCGGGGGGTTACGGAAATCCGGGGCATTTTCCTCACCCATGGGCACAGGGACCACGCAGGAGGCGTGACGGTACTGCAGAGGGTGTTTCCAGAGGCTCCCTGTTTTTCGCCTGCGGATTTTTCTTCCCTGACCCGCCTGCGGCTTTCGCCCCGCATTCTCCTTGAGATTTTTCCGATCTCTGACAGAGGAGAGAAGGCGGTGGTGTACCGCCTGCATACTCCTTACGGTCGGGTGCTCGTGTGTGGGGATGCGGAAGGAGTTTTCGAGGAGATAGCCCCCCGTGATCCCTCTCTTCTCAGGGCAGAGGTTCTGGTGCTTCCCCATCACGGGAGTTACAATACCTCTCTGGAAGCACTCATTCGGGCGTCGGGTTGCCTGTGGGCGGTCATTTCTGTAGGGGAGAATCCCTATGGGCACCCTGACCCCCGCACGGTAGCGCTCCTTGAGAGACTCAGGGTGCCGTACTTTATCACAGAGCGGGACGGAGCGGTAGAGTTTTACCCTCTTTTCCGCCGGGGGAGGATACGGAGATTTGGGAAAGCAGCGATTTGAAGACTGGCTTTCGGGAGATCTTGGGGGTCGTTTCTTCATCCTTGAGCGGCGGGTGAACCAAGCGCGTTTTGAAAACTGGTACGTTCCCGAAATCCTTCGAAAACTCGGAGCCTCCAGGGCGTTGTGGGTGCGAAAACTTCAGGAGTGGGAGGAAAGGGCAAGAGAGTTCTCTTTGCCCTCGCTTTTCCCCGAGAGGGAGGTTTGCTTTCTGGACCGCCTTGACGAGGGAGAGGCGCTCCAAGTCTTTCGTGAGGCATCCCGGTACCCTGAGGTGTACTTTTTCTTCCTTCCAGGTGGTGACCTCAAGGGAGCAGGGTGGTCAAAGGTTCCCTGGATTGTGGTGGAGGAAGATAGGGAGGTCCTGCAGCGTTTTCTCCAGGGTGAAGCGGCCCGGCTTGGTCTTTCGTTCGGGAAAGGGGTCGAGGAGCACCTTCTTCGCCTTTTTGAGGAGTACGAACTTCAGGAAACGGAGATCGTGAGTTTCCTCGAGGGATTTCGGGGCAGAAGAGTCCAGAGAGAGGACGTTGAGGCCTTCTTTGAAAAGAACGAAAAAATCCTGCTCTTCCGTTTCCTTGACTTCCTGGGGGAGAGGAACACTTCCCTGGCCCTGCAGTACGCATATCGCCTGGTTGGCCAGGGATTTCCCTTACCCCTTCTTGTGACTCACCTGGCGCGGCGATTCCGGCTTCTGGCTCAGGTGTTCGAAAAAGGGGAAACCCGAAGGGACCTCTGGCAAGGGAAGGAGGTGAATCCTTTCGAAATGAAGAAAATCCAGAAGATGAAGGATGCCTTCAGTCCCGCTGATATCCCGCGGATTTTTGCCACACTCAGGATGGCCGACAGGCTCCTGAAGACCCAGAGTATTGATCCGCGCCTTTTCTGCGTCCTCCTTGTGACCGGGGTCACGCAGCCTGAGAAGCCATTGCCCGGTTGAGTTTCTGGGTGAGCCGTGATTTGATGCGAGCCGCCTTATTCCTGTGGAAGACTCCTTTGCTCACCGCCATATCAACCCGCTTGTACACCTCGCTGAGGAAAGCCCGTGCCTCGTCAATCTTCCCTGCTTCCAGGAGTTTCAGGAATTTCTTGATGTAGGTTTTCGTTGCCGATTTGATAGCTTTGTTCCGGAGTCTCCGTTTCTCACTTTTCCGCAGGTTTTTCCACGCAGACTTTGTATTTGGCATGATTCCACCCCTCGTTGTCCAGGAAATAAGACGATGCCAATTGTAGCATGGAAGGCTGGGGTTTGCAACCTCTGGTGCCGGTGTACACCGTACTGATGACCGGGGTTTCCGTTTTCAGCGTGGTCTCTCCGGAAAAATTCCTCCCGTGAGGAGATATATAATAACGGTGAGACCACGGGGAGAGGGGGAAGCCTGATGGCTTTCACGAGGATTGTTCCCGAGATCGGTACACGGGGGAAGGACGTTACCCTGTGGGGAGTATTTTTGGTTCTCTCCCTGCTTCTTTTTGCGGGATGTACCCTCTCGGTGAGGGTTCAGGTAGGAGAGACAGTCAGTGTATGTGTAGGCAGAGGGATCGAACTCGAAGGAGGGGATTTTTCTCTCTTTTTCCGAGACGTCCTTGAGGATTCGCGCTGCCCCCAGGGAGTGGAGTGCTTTTGGGAGGGTAGGGTTGTTGCTCTGTTCGACGTTCAGGGGAATGCAGCAGGGGTTGAGCTTGTTGAGTCCAGACTTCCCAAAACATTGCCTTTTGGGTCATACTGCGTTGTGTTTCTGGGCGTTTTTCCTCCACGGACTTCCTTAGCCCCTCCGGCAAAGGATGAGTATCGAGTTGTTCTGAGAATAGAAAAATGCACACTGGAGAATCCGGGGCTGGAAGTTCCAGGGACTCCTTCCGGTTTGCCTGCTAACCTTAGCTCAAAAGGCACCTTTTCCTCTCCACAAATTTTTCCCAAAAATTTTTTTCTACCCCCTGGATAGGTTCACAGAGATCTGCAACAGGTAGGGTAGACAAAAAGGTGCAGGACCCTGTATCCTAACTCGGTGTCGAAAACCCTAAGAGAAGGGAGGCCCTGCACCTACATGAAGAGTAGCACAAAGGGAGCAAAAAGTCTATCGGCATATTCTGGTGCATCCATGCACCTGGTGAGCTTCCCCCATGGAAGCTCCATTGCTAAGCTCGCTAGAATCCATGGACTCTCCAAAAAAGCCAGGATTCGCCTTGAAATCCTCGACTTTGCTAAAACCCACCCTGTGGCCGTCACTTGCCGGAGGTACGGAATAGCTCGGAGTACATACTACCGGTGGAAGAAAAAGTTCAACCCCAGAAACCTCCAAAGCCTTGAGGATAGGTCCAGAAGACCCAAAAAGATCCGGAAGCCCCAGTGGACACCAGAGCTTGTGGAGAGGATTCAAAGACTCCGGGAGGAATTCCCCTTCCTGGGGAAAGGGAAGCTCACCGTCCTCCTCAGGAGAGAGGGTTTCACCGCTTCTTCCTCCACCGTGGGGAGGATCCTCAGGTATCTCAAGACCCGGGGTCTCCTCAAAGAGGGAGAGAAACCGAGGAGGGTTTCTGCGACAAAAAGCCCACGGGGGAATCAAAGACCCCATGCCCAGAGAAAACCCAGAGACTACAAGGTGGTATCCCCAGGAGACCTCATCGCCATCGATACCCTGGACATCCGTCCCCTTCCTGGAAAGGTGTATAGGGAATTCTCACAAAAGACCTCATCTTGCGGTGGGCCTATTCCTCCCTCCATGCTCAAGCCACGGAATCTTCCCAGAGTGTCCCTCGAGGAACTCCGAAAGGTACCCCTTTCCGCCCAAACCAGGAGGTACTGGAGGGAGTGCATGCTACGGGGAGTTTGAGGGTCCTCGCAGGAATACGGTATCAAGCTCTTCGTCCTTCCTCCAAGGTCTCCCAAGCTCAATGGGATGGTGGAACGGCTCAACCGGACCTTCCGGGAGGAGTTCTGGGCGCACTATGAGGATGAAGTAGATCTTGCAACCATGAGGTTCCACCTTAAAAGGTGGACGGAAGAGGTGTACAATAGGAAAAGACCACACTGGAGCTTGGGGTACAGGAGTCCCTGGGAGTACCTGAGAGACACTGGACTTGTTGAGTGTCCCACATGATGTGGACCTATACACCCCCTTGACAGAAAAAAGGGAAGGGTGTATTCTATAGTTGCCATGGGTTCCGAGGAATCGGAAGGTGGTCTGGGACCCTCCAGAGTCTCCCCGAAAGAGGAGATGAGGAGGAAGCCCGCAAAGAGGCGCAATGCCTCCTGAAAGCACCGGAAGGTTCGTTGGAGCCCATGGTCCTTTTTTGCCCTCTGTGTTCCCACGAGTTCCAGGCAGGAGCGCTGTAGAGTTCCCGGGGTGAGGAATCCCGAGTTCACCGCAGTGCGCTGAAACGTTCAAAGACCCTCTGGGGAATACGGTACCGGGGAAGGTAGAAGAGATTGTGCTCGGCGTGGAACCACTGGATTTCTTTTGGAGCACGGATTGCCCTGTAGAGCGCAAGAGTACACTCCCCCGGAACGATGGTATCCCGGGTGGCGTTGAAGAAAAAGACCGGGGTGTCAGCGAGTGCTTCTGCTGCGTTCACGGGGTCGAGGTCCTTCCAGGCTATGGCGACATCACGAACCGGTATGCCCCGTTTCCGGAGATCGTAGCGGATGTTTACGATAGAGTCGAGCATGCTCTCCTCAAAAAGGATTTCGATGTCTCCTCCGCCAACGACAAGGGCAATGCCCCTGAATTTCCCATAAAGCGCAGCGGTAACAGCACCCACAAGTGCCCCAAGGCTCACACCGAGAAAGAAGATTTCTCCCGGGCGGATGCTTTCGTGCGTTTCGAGGAAGTGAAGGGCAGAAAGGGCGTGCTCGAAGGTCCGGAGGAACGCCTGGTAGTCGTCCTCAAGGTCTGTCGAGAGAATGTCTCTGCCGTTGACCCTCCGTTCCCCGTGGTACTCCATGTCAATGGCCAGAGCCGCAAAGCCCCTTCGTGCTGTCTCGAGGGCAAAGAAGGTGAGGTTTTCTTTCGACCCCCGGTAGTGGTGGAGGAAAAGGATGGCAGGGTACGGTGGAGGGGCGTTCCGGGGTGTGAGGAAGAGGGCAGGAAGGCCAGGTTTGAGGAAGAAACGGAAGATAGTGTACTCCCTGTGTTCTCTGAAAGGCACAAAGTCCGCTTCCATAATCTTTGCTCCTTTCGGTCTTCTGGACTACGCTCTTGCTGCCGTCATGTTCCACAGACTCTCTATCTTCCTCGGCTCTTTCATCCGCAGGGGTGCACTTCTTGACGAAAGCCCGGAGAGCCGTCCTTTTTCCTCTCCGTCCACAGAGGTAGCCTCACCGAATACTACCACACTTTCACAGGCCGTTGGAAGCTCTTCGGAAAGGACTCCGGTTTTCCCCACGACCGTGAGGCACACTTTTGGGTACCGCAGGAGGTTGTCTATCCTGTGCCCTTCACTGACTTGCGCTGTGAATGGAGGTGGATTGGCCGTCTGGGGTTTCATGTACCGGTCAGGTGTCGTCTTTCCATTGCCCGGGCCGGTAAAAGGCCAAGGTGGCAAATCTTGCGAAGATGTGGTAAGATAAGGGACAAGACCAGAGAGGGAGAGGGGATACCGAAAGCAGTGTCTGAAAGCGAGGACCCGGACGAGCGGTTTTCTTTCCCCCTGTATCCCTTTAGGTTTCACCGGAGTGCCGCTTTTTGCCCTCACCTGTCCCGGAGGATGATGTAAGTGGAGTATCTGGGAACAATCCTGCTCATACTGCTTCTTGTTGCCATGAACGCCTTTTTTGCGGCTTCTGAGATTGCCCTGATTTCCACCCGGAGGAGCCGTATCCACCTGGCGAAAGGGAAAGGTTCGGAAAAGCAGCTTGAAGCGCTGCACCATCTTCTCGAGAACCCGAGTGAATTCCTGGCCACCATCCAGATTGGGGTAACCATGGCGGGGTTTTTCGCAAGCGCCACCGGTGCCATTTCCCTTGCCCGGAATCTCGGAAGGCGCCTTGAAGCCAGTGGCCTTCCAGTTCTTGCGATTTTTGGAGAAGAGATTGCTGTGATCTGCGTCACGGTTCTCATCTCTTTCGTTACCCTGGTCCTTGGGGAGCTTGTGCCGAAACGCCTTGCCATGGCGCATCCAGAGCGCCTTGCCCTTATTTCCTCCCGGTTCATCTTCTTCCTCTCCCGGGTCCTGCGCCCTGTGGTGGTTGCCCTCTCGGCATCCACGGATGTTATCTCCCGTCTCTTTGGGGTCACCCAGGAGACTGCAAGTTCTCTGAGCGATGAGGAGCTCAAGCTCTTCATCGCCGAGCAGCGGACACTTCCTTTGGAAGAGCGGCGGCTCATCAGCGAAGTCTTCGAGTTTGGGGATACCCTGGCATATGAGGTCATGACTCCAAGGACCGACATGGTGTGCATTGAGGAGCATGCTACCCTTGGGGAAGCTCTGGAGCTTTCGCTGAAGAGCCATTTTTCCCGCCTCCCGGTGTACCGGGAGGATATCGATAACATCATCGGTTTCGTCCACATCAAAGACATGCTCCCGGCGTTAAAAGAGGGTGACCTCGAGAAACCGGTGCGGGAAATCCTCCGTCCCATTCATTTTGTCCCTGCGACGAAGAAAGTCGTGGAGCTTTTGCGCGAGCTCCAGCAGCGGCGCATCCACATGGCCATCGTCCTTGATGAGTACGGAGGAACGGCGGGGCTTGTCACCATTGAGGACCTTCTGGAGGAACTCGTGGGTGAGATCCGGGACGAGCACGACCGGGAGGCCCCTCCGTACCGGAAGATTAGCGACCGTGAGTACCTTGTGGACGCCTCACTCCCCATAGAGACGGTGAACGAAACCCTGGGGGTACAGATTCCCGAAAGCGAGGAGTCCGAAACCCTGGGGGGTCTCGTTATGGAGCTCCTCGGGAAAATCCCTGAAGAAGGAGAAACGGTCAGCATCAATGGCTACAGGCTCAAGGTTGAGCGAATGAGGGGGAAACGCATCGCCACGGTACGTCTCACCGTTGAGGAGAGGGGGGAAGAGGACCATGGGGAAGCTCATCATCGCGCATGACCTGGGGACTACAGGCAACAAGGCCACGCTCTTTGACCCGGAGGGGGAGTGTCTGGCAAGCAGCTTCTTCGGGTACGAGACCTTTTACCCCGATGCGTTATCCGTCGAACAGGACCCGGAGGATTACTGGAAAGCGGTGGTTTTTTCCACGCGGGCCCTTCTTGAGAAAGCCAGGGTGAAAAAAGAAGACATCGGTGTTGTTTCCTTCTCCGGCCAGATGATGGGGGCCCTGCCGGTGGATGAGCGGGGTGAGCCTCTTGACCGGATTATTATCTGGGCGGACCGCCGGGGAGTGAAGGAGGTCGAGTGGGTCCGGGAGAGGATTGCTGATGAAGAAATTTACCGGATTACCGGACACCGATTGAGCCCCAACTATTCTCTGGCGAAAATCCTCTGGTTCCGGAACCACCGGCCTGAAGTCTACAGGAAGGCGCGGAAGTTCCTCCTGGCCAAGGATTTTGTGGTCTTCCGGCTCACAGGGCAGTGGGCAACGGATTTTTCCGACGCCTCCGGGACGAATCTCTTCGACATCACCGAAGAGCGCTGGTCCGCAAAGATTCTTGAGGCTGTGGGTATCGAAGAGGAGAAACTCCCACCCGTTTTCCCCTCTTTTGCCGTGGTAGGGGAGGTGACGAAAAACGCAGCCGAGGAAGTGGGGCTTTTACCGGGGACGCCGGTGGTGATTGGCGGCGGAGATGGAGCCTGTGCGGCCTGTGGTGCAGGAGTGGTCGAAGAAGGGCAGGCATACAACTACCTTGGTTCCTCCTCCTGGATTGCCCTGGCTTCCCGGAAACCTTTCTATGATCCTCAGATGCGGACCTTCACCTTCCACCACCTCGCCCCGGGGCTTTTCATGCCTACCGGAACCATGCAGGCCGCGGGAGGCTCATACCAGTGGTGCCGGGATGCCCTCTGCGGGGAAGAAGTGAAGGCAGCGGAAAAACTCGGGGTGAGTCCTTATGTGCTCATGGACCTTGAGGCGGGAAAGGTTCCGGCAGGAAGCGAAGGCCTCCTTTTCCTCCCGTACCTTCTGGGGGAGCGGGCTCCCTGGTGGAACCCCCATGCCCGGGGGGTGTTCATCGGGCTTACCCCAAGGCACACCAGAGCCCACCTGATTCGGGCCGTCCTTGAGGGTGTGAGCCTGAACCTCCGGATTATCCTTGATGCCTTCCGGGAACAGGGGCTCAGAATAGCAAACATGCGCATCATCGGGGGCGGGGCAAGGGGGGATTTTTGGGCCCAGATGCTTGCCGACGTCTTTGGTCTTGAGGTCCTTCGCCCCGTGTACCGGGAAGAGGCGACTTCCCTTGGTGCGGCCATTTGCGGAGGGGTGGGGATAGGGCTCTACCGGGGGATTGAGGTAGCAAAGGAGCTTGTGAGAATCCAGGACCGATTTGCACCACGGGAAGAGGAGAAAAGCGTGTACGACCGGATTTACCCCACCTTTGTGAGGAGCTACCTCGCCCTGTGTGAGGTGTTTGAGGAGCTGGGTGGGAAGGATTAGGGAGAAGGAGAGGGAGAAACGGCCTCTTCCCACCCGGTGATGGCCAAGGGGACTGGAAGAGCGGTGGAGCTGGGGCCACTTGAAGAGCCGGTGGATCCTGAGCCGTCTGATCCTGAGCGGAAAAGTTCGCCCAGGGCATCGATGAACTCCTGGGGAGGGGTATGGTACGTTACAGATGCGCCTCCGCTGGCAGAAAAGCTCTTTGCTATAATGGTCCCTTTTACTTTCCCACTTCCCTGAAGGGTTACCGCTGCGTTTGGAGCGTAAATTGCCCGCACGTAAGCGCTTGAGTCACCGTCGATGGTGACCTGTGTACCACCAGTGAGAAGATTACCGATGACTTTCCCGCTGTTGCTGATGTTCACGTTTGCCGATGCGGCGTAAATGTTTCCGGCAAAGCGAACGTCGTTGGGGAAGCTCAGGGCTGTTCCACTGTAGTACATGAAAAGTTGAGAAGGATTTCTGGGGTTGTTGTTATTGTCCACGTTGACACCACCACCGTTATCGAGGGTGACTGTCTGCTCAACGTAGAGAACCAGGGTTCCCGTCCCCTCCAGGATAATCTTCCCGCTTCCGGTGACTTTAAGGTTTTTGACCCTTAAGATTCTTTTGCCTGTCCCAACGTTTATGACCAGGGTACTTTGCACCTCCAATGTGTCGTACTGGCCGTCTTCGGTGATGTAATAAGGTGGTGCAGGCCACCAGCCGGCTACGAAGCTTCCTCTGGCAGGGAGATTACTGGGATACTCAGGGAAGGGCGGGAGGGTGTACTGACGGATGCTGTCAAGAGTACTGTGGCCTCCGGAGATGAAGTAGCCAAGGCTTTCCCAAGATGGGTAGGATATGGCATTCTGGTTCCCACCTGGACCCACGTACGCTATGCCATAAATGCGGGGGTTGCCGCTCAGGGTTATGCTTCCTGGGGCTGTGGAATTCACTCCCGCGTTACCGCTGATGATTGCGCTTCCGCTGAGTGAAATGGACGTGCTGGCGAAGACGGCCATGTCGAGGGGAGGAATGGGTGAGGGAGTTGGTGAGGGAGTTGGGGAAGAGGAACAGCTTACAGTTACTTGAATGCTGATCTCCTGTCTTCCGGCTTTCCCTGTGGAGATGATGTTAGCCTGAGAGCCATCAAACGTCACGGAGTACCAGTAAGATCCTATCGGCGATCTTACTGGAAAGCTTACAGGACTCGTTGTCGGGATTACTTGGCATCCTTCTTCGGTGAGTTGCTTCAAAGCCCTTTCTACTCCCGCTTCGGCGAGGTAATGCGCCTGGTTCCTTTGAGCTATCAGCATGGTTCTCTTATACCCACCAACCATGAGATTTGTGCCGAAACCGATGAGGAGTACAAACACGGTGGCTATGACGAGAAAAGTCAGTAATACTGATCCCTCTTCACGCTTTCTCCGCATAGGGGTCTATCCCTCCTTGTAGTAGTGGAAGACAAATTACCCTGACACACGGCGATGGACGATAATGAACGAGAACTCTCGTTCTTCGAGATCATTCTTTCCCTTCCCGGTTTGAGAGAGGTACTGCACCGGTAATTTCACGAAAACGTAATCAGGATTGCTTACCCCGGTTGGGGAGAAGAACTCCCCGCTTCCCTTTTTAACACCCCGAAGCAGCTTTTTCTCGCTATTCCCCTGGCTCCTTACAATCGCCCCAGCTCCGTTCTCCTCCTGGAATTTGTAGTAGATCCAGTCTCCACTCGAAGGAAGAATTTTTAGTTCCGTTCCTGTCGGATTAATCTCTATCAAGGCCGCACTCCGAACGTCTCGGGAGAGCCACACCACGAGGATGTTGACCTGGTCGATAACTTGCTGTTGTGTTAAGATGCTGCCCCCCTGGGGGATGTTCCTTCCCCCGACGGTGATACTCAGCAGGAATCCTCCAAGGGCCATGACAAGAAAAGCAAGGACAGCTACCGTCACGATAACTTCAAGAAGTGTTGTTCCTTGAGAGTCTGTCTCTTTTTCATTCCATAACTTTCTCATGTCCCACCCTTGCGGAGCGTTTGAATTCCTTTTTCATACACACGGGTGGCCACCCTGTACGTGCGTTCCTGCATTTCCCGGGAGATTCTGAGGAGTTCTTGCCATTTAATTTCGATTTCCACAACAAGTGTGTCGCCATTCGGGTTGTTATCCTCCCACCGTATTATGACACGAGACATTTCCTCTGCCTCCGGTGGAAGCGTTGAGGGGAGGGGATCGTCCCCGTAGAGAAATCTCCTGAAGTCGCTGTTATTTAGCTTCCATCCTTCGGCGTTCACTTTAGCTTTGAGTTCCTCGAAACTCTTCCCTCGGATCCGTTCCATAATATCCTGGGCAAGCACCGTTGCCCAGAGCGTATAATCCACGCTTGTCCGAACCTGGAGGAAACGCGAGAACAGCGGAGCTGCTGCTATAACGAAAAACCCAACGGCCACAAAAAGAACAACAACCTCAATGAGGCTCATCCCCGCTTCGGAGTAGGCCCTTGGCAATTTTCCTCTCTTTTTACCCCAGAACCACAACAATCTTCTCCCCACCTCTGCACCCCATCCTTGCCCTCGCACTCCCCTGGTTCACTGCAATCTCAAGAAATCCAGAGCTATCGGTGTGGATGAGGAGTTCTCCTTCGGCAACATCCCCATAGGTGCGGCAATAGATGGCAACGAATTCCCCTCCACCTTTTTTTATCGTCACCGTACTGAAAAACTTTAGGTCCTTGAGGAGTATTCCCGGAATATTGGTCTCCACGTTCCCGAAGCGGTCGAAGAACGCAACCTCTCCGATAATTTCTCCGTTCTCCTTCCGGGCTTTTTCGTAAGGAAGAAAGACCAGGCCCTCAAGCCGCCTTCCAAAAACACTCAGGTCCACGCCTTTTGCAAGGTACGCGCTCACCGGGGCAAAGATATCTCTTCCGTGGAATGAGAAAGAAGGAGCGGGTTTGTAGAAATACTCAGGATTTTCGAGTTTCACAATGCGGAGAATTTTGTCTTCCTCCGCCACCAGGGTGAAGAGCCCATTGTCCGGCCCCACGAAGAAATACCCGCTTTCCGTCTCAAAGGCGATGGCCTTTCTTTCAGTTCCCACCCCGTAGTCCACAACGGCCATGAAGACCGTCCCCCGGGGGAAATCCCGGTAAGCCCGGACAAGCACGTGCATGGCTTCCCGAACGTTAAAGGGTTCGACTTCATGAGTGAGGTCGATGATCTCCACCTCGGGGGCAACCTTTTTGATAACCCCCTTCACCACCCCCTGGTAGTAGCTTTTTGTCCCCCAGTCGGTAAGAAGGACCACGAGCTTCATGTGCTCACCTCAGCGCAAAAGCAAGAAGGAGCGCAGCCAGGAGGCTCATACTTCCACCAAAGAGAAAGGGTGCCTGGGGCCCGAAGGCGCTCCACAGCGTCCCGGCAACAAAAGAGGCAGGGAAGAGCCCGATACCAAGGAGTGTAGCGTGGAGCCCAAGAACGGTTGCCCGGGTGTCTTCCGGGGCAAGATCAGCAACGAGGGCTTTCGCCACACCCTCGGTCATACCGCTATAGCACCCGTAAGGGAGCATAGCCCAGACGATGGTGTGCGGGAGAAGCCCGATGAGGTAGTAGGAGAGGGCGTACAGGAAGAACCCTCCCGCAAGCACCCACTTTCTCCCCAGGCGGTCTGAGAGTACCCCTGCAGGGTACGAGGTGAGGGTGTAGACGATGTTGTAGAGGAGGTAGAGGAGAGTCACAGAAGCAGGGGAAAAGCCGATGTCCTTTTCCGCAGCCCGGAGGAGAATGAACTGGTTTGAGGAGTTTCCCAGGGTGAAGATGAGGGTGGCCAGGAGGAAAATCTTCAACCGCAGGTCCAGGTCTCTCCAGAGGGCAAAACGCAGCGGGCGAGAAGACCAGATTCCCTTTCCCGTTTCTGTGCTCAGGAAAAGCACAAGGACCCCAAGAACAGCCGGAACAAGGCTTACGAGGATGATGAAGCGGAAGGTGGGAATGTACCGGGAAAGGTCCAGGGCTTGAGTTCCTCTCTGGAATCGGGAAAGCAAAAGATAAGTGAAGATGATGCCCAGTGTGGCTCCCAGGGTGTCAAGAGTCCGGTGGAGACCAAAAGACCTCCCCTGGGTATCCTGGGTTGCAGATTCTGCAATCATGGCATCCCGCGGAGCGGTACGGATGCCCTTGCCAAAGCGGTCCACAACGCGCCCGGCAAAAATCATCGGCCATCCCGAAGCGAGGAAAAAGAGAGCCTTCCCGAAAGTTGAGAGGGCATAGCCAGATATTGCCAGGGGTTTTCTCTTTCCTACCCGATCGGCCAAAGCCCCCGAGAAGACCCGAAGAAGAGAGGCCAGCGACTCGGCCACTCCCTCAATGGCGCCGAGGGCAAACACTCCTCCTCCCAGGGCCCGAAGGTACAGGGCGATGACGGGATAGACCATTTCGCTGCTCACATCGGTGAAGAGTGAGGCCAGCCCCGTGATGAGGATATTGCGGTGGAGTTTCCCGGCCATGTTGCCTCCCCCCTCTTTGGAAGAGAATCTCTGCAGGAAGTGTACCACAAAATTTCTCTCTCACCCCTTGCAAAAGAACAGGAAACCGAGTAAAATACCACTTGCCCTGTTGGGCAAGCACCTTGACAAGTGAATACTGTCTGGGGAAAGCATCCTGCCAGAGTGCAAGGTTTGCGGTCAAGTTAGAAAGGGCACACGGTGGATGCCTTGGCGCCAGGAGGCGATGAAGGGCGTGGCTAACTGCGATAAGCCCCGGGTAGCTGTAAGCAAGCGATGATCCGGGGATTCCCGAATGGGGCAACCCACTGGGGCAAACCCCCAGTATCCTCCGCAAGGAGGAGGCGAACCGGGGGAACTGAAACATCTCAGTACCCCGAGGAAAAGAAAGCAACAGCGATTCCCCAAGTAGCGGCGAGCGAACGGGGAAGAGCCCAAACCCAGAGAGTGCCAAAGCCCCTGGGCGTTGCTCTCTGGGGGTAGCGGGACGGAGAAGGGCCAAGCCAGGGTGCGGCCAGAGAGTTACAAAGAAGCGTCCGAGCCGAAGAGGACTGGAAAGCCTCGCCAGAGAGGGTGATAGCCCCGTAGGTGAAGGACGGCTTCCTCTCGGTTCTCCGCTCCCAAGTACCACGGTCCACGCGGAATTCCGTGGGAATCCGGGAGGACCACCTCCTAAGGCTAAATACTCCCTGGCGACCGATAGTGCACCAGTACCGTGAGGGAAAGGTGAAAAGAACCCCGGAAGGGGAGTGAAAGAGAACCTGAAACCGTGTGTCCACAATACGTGGAAGGACCATGGAGGAGACGTAGTCTCTTCCGGTTCGACTGCGTGCCTTTTGGAGAATGAGCCGGCGAGTTACGGAGGCTGGCAAGGCTAAGCACCTGAGGTGCGGAGCCGGAGGGAAACCGAGTCCGAACAGGGCGCAGAGTCAGTCTCCGTAGACCCGAAGCCAGGTGATCTACCCATGGCCAGGGTGAAGTGGGGATAACACCTCATGGAGGCCCGAACCGGTGTGGGTTGCAAACCGCTCGGATGAGCTGTGGGTAGGGGTGAAAGGCCAATCAAACCTGGAGATAGCTGGTTCTCCCCGAAATAGCTTTAGGGCTAGCCTCCGGTGGTGAGGAGAGGGGGTAGAGCACTGGATGGGCTAGGGGGCTTACCCGCCTACCAAACCCAACCAAACTCCGAATACCTCTCCTTGGAGCCGGGGAGTCAGACCGCGGGGGATAAGCTCCGTGGTCAAAAGGGGAACAGCCCAGACCGCCAGCTAAGGCCCCCAAATGCAGGCTAAGTGGGAAAGGTGGTGGCGTTGCTGAGACAGCCAGGAGGTTGGCTTAGAAGCAGCCATCCTTTAAAAAGTGCGTAATAGCTTACTGGTCTAGCGACGCTGCGCCGAAAAATTCTCGGGGCTCAAGCCTGCTGCCGAAGCTGCGGAACAGGAAGAACGCTGTTCTTCCTGTTGGTAGGGGAGCGTTGGGTAGGCCGTTGAAGCGGGACCGTGAGGACCCGTGGAGGTATCCCAAGTGAGAATGCCGGCATGAGTAGCGATAAAGAGGGTGAGAATCCCTCTCGCCGTAAGCCTAAGGTTTCCTGAGGAAGGTTCGTCCTCTCAGGGTAAGTCGGATCCTAAGCCGAGGCCGAAAGGCGTAGGTGATGGGCAGCCGGTTGATATTCCGGCACTACCTGCCACCGTTTGAGGATGGGGGGACGCAGGAGGGTAGGCGAGCAGCCTGGAGGAATAGGCTGTCTAAGCCCGTAGGCGGAGGGAGGAGGCAAATCCCCTCCCTCGCAAACGCCGAGAGGTGATGGGGAGCCCCTACGGGGGCGAACTCGCCAATCCCCCACTGCCAAGAAAAGCCTCTAACGATGGGCGGCAGGTATCCGTACCGCAAACCGACACTGGTAGGTGGGATGAGTATTCTCAGGCGCGCGAGTGATCCCCCGTTAAGGAACTCGGCAATCTGACCCCGTAACTTCGGGAGAAGGGGTGCCCCGCTAAGGTGAGAAGCCCTGCGCTTCGAGCCTGAGGGGGTCGCAGGAAATCGGCCCTGGCGACTGTTTACTAAAAACACAGGGCTCTGCTAAGCCGTAAGGCGACGTATAGGGCCTGACGCCTGCCCAGTGCTGGAAGGTTAAGGGGAGGGGTTAGCCTGATTCGATCAGGCGAAGCTCCAAACCGAAGCCCCAGTAAACGGCGGCCGTAACTATAACGGTCCTAAGGTAGCGAAATTCCTTGTCGGGTAAGTTCCGACCCGCATGAATGGCGTAACGACTGGGGCGCTGTCTCGACGGGGGGCTCGGCGAAGTTTCAATGCAAGTGCAGATGCTTGCTACCCGCGACTAGACGGAAAGACCCCGTGAACCTTTACTGCAACCTGATATTGCATCCGGGTGTGTCTTGTGCAGGATAGGTGGGAGGCGGAGAAGTGGGGGCGCCAGCTCCCATGGAGCCACCCTTGAGATACCACCCTTGACATATCCAGATGCTCACCTGCGGGAGTTATCCTCCCGAGGGACAGTGTCAGGCGGGCAGTTTGACTGGGGCGGTCGCCTCCTAAAAGGTAACGGAGGCGCCCTAAGGTTCCCTCAGCACGATTGGAAACCGTGTGGTGAGTGTAAGGGCAGAAGGGAGCCTGACTGCGAGAGGGACGCCTCAAGCAGGGACGAAAGTCGGGCCTAGTGATCCGGTGGTGCCGTGTGGAAGGGCCATCGCTCAACGGATAAAAGGTACTCCGGGGATAACAGGCTGGTCTCCCCCAAGAGTCCACATCGACGGGGAGGATCGGCACCTCGATGTCGGCTCGTCGCATCCTGGGGCTGGAGCAGGTCCCAAGGGTTGGGCTGTTCGCCCATTAAAGCGGTACGCGAGCTGGGTTTAGAACGTCGTGAGACAGTTCGGTCCCTATCTGTCGCGGGCGCAGGATACCTGAGGGGAGCTGTCCCTAGTACGAGAGGACCGGGATGGACGGACCTCCAGTGTTCCAGTTGTCCTGCCAGGGGCATCGCTGGGTAGCTGTGTCCGGATGGGATAAGCGCTGAAAGCATCTAAGCGCGAAGCCCACCCCAAGATGAGGTATCCCACTGGGTCGACCAGGTAAGACCCCGGGAAGATGACCCGGTTGATAGGCCCCAGGTGGAAGGGTGGTAACACCTTGAGCCGAGGGGTACTAATCGGTCGAGGACTTGACCGCAAAGGCTTCATCGCAGGATGCTTCCCCAGAGAGAAAGGTCTCCCGGTGGCCATAGCGGAGGGGAAACACCCGGAACCATTCCGAACCCGGAAGTTAAGCCCTCCAGCGCCGATGATACTGCCTGGGGAACTGGGCGGGAAAGTAGGACGCTGCCGGGAGTAAAAGGCCGGAGAGCAATCTCCGGCCTTTTTTGTATTCATCGTTATTTCTTAGGAGAGAGGTATGAGAGAGACAGCGCTTCTCAAGAACACCGTAGTCATCGGTCTTGGCACCTTGCTGTCAAGGATTTCAGGGCTTTTGCGGGAAATCCTCATTTCCTCATTTTTTGGAGCCACCTGGGTGACCGATGCATTCCTCATCGCCTATACCATACCGAACCTCCTGCGAAGGCTTTTCGCCGAAGGGGCGTTGAGCACTTCTGTAGTGCCGGTTTTTTCCCGGTACTTCGTTGTCCCTTCCTCTTCAGAGGAGCGGCCTCAGGACTTCATCTCCTCAGTGTTCAGTGGTTTCACCGTGATCGTCACTCTGGTGTGTGTCCTGGGCATGGTTTTCTCCCCTCTGATTGTTCGCCTTGTGGCCCTTGGTTTCCGGGGTGATCCAGCCAAACTCCTTTTCACCACCCGTTCAACGCAGATAATGTTTCCCTTTTTGCTGCTCATTTCCTGGTCCGCACTGCTTATGGGGTTTCTGAACACCCTGCACATCTTCAGCTGGTCAGCAGTGGCTCCCTTTTTCTTCAACTTGGGAACCATTGTGAGTATCCTGGCCTTCCGGCGCATTTTTGGTCCTTACGCGCTTGCCTTTGGGGTCGTTCTTGGAGGGCTCTGGCAGTTCCTTTTCCAGATTCCACCGCTCCGGCAGAAGGGCTTTACCCTCAGGATACGGTGGCGCTTCTTTCGCGATCCAGGGTTCCAAGAAGTGCTCAAGCTCATGCTTCCTGTCACCTTTGCCCTTGCCGTTTCCCAGGTGAATACCCTTGTGGACCGGATTGTGGCCTCTCTCTGCAGGGAGGGGGCAGTCTCTGCCCTGTATTTTTCAGACCGTCTCATGGAGTTTCCCCTGGGAGTGTTTGGGGTGGCCCTCTCGGTCGCCGTTTTGCCCTCCCTTTCACAGAACGTGTGGATGGAGAACATGGAGGAATGGCAGGGAACGCTCTGGCAGGGGATACGGTGGGTACTCTTTTTCATGCTCCCCGCGGTGGTTTTCCTCATGGTTTTTCCTTTACCTCTGGTGAACCTGGTATACCGGCGAGGAGTGTTTGACCATCTGGCGGCGGAGATGACGGCAGCGGCGCTTTTCTTCTACGCTCCCGGCCTGCTCTTTTTCGCCCTCAACCATCTTCTGACCCGCGCCTTCTACTCCCTTCGCGACACCAGGACCCCTGTGAAGATTGGCCTTTTGAGTGTGTTGCTCAACGTTGTTCTGGATCTGTGGCTTGTGCGATTCCTCGATTTTCAGGGAGTTGCCCTGGCCACGTCCTTTTCGGCTTTCTTTCAGTTCACACTCCTTGTATACTTTTTACGGCAGAAGACAAAAATCGGGGTGTTCTTGCGTTTCCCCCGGGGCTGGCTCTGGAAAGCGGGGGTACAGCTTGGGGTGTTCGTCCTGGGTTGCGTATGTGTTGCCAGAACCACAATGCACAGGTCTCTTTGGGAGTTTGCTCTCGGGGCGTTCTTTCTCTGGGTTCTGTACCTTGCTCTGCCCTTCCTTTTAGGGATGGACGAGCGGAAGGTGCTTCTGGCTATGTTTGGAGATGTTCGCAGGGTTTTCCGACAGCTCGGAGGGTAGGGACGGTGGACAGGAAGTACATTCGGAACTTCTGTATCATCGCTCATATTGACCACGGGAAGTCCACGCTGGCTGACCGGATTCTCGAGCTCTGTAACGCTGTGCCAAGGGAACGCATGCGGGAGCAGTTTCTTGACCGCATGGACCTCGAGCGGGAACGGGGTATCACCATCAAGGCCAAGGCAGTGCGGCTCCGGTATGTTTCCCGGAACAAGGGACAGGAGTACCTCTTCCACCTCATCGATACCCCAGGACATGCCGATTTCAGCTATGAGGTTTCAAGGAGCCTTGCGGCCTGTGAGGGGGCGATTCTCCTGGTTGATGCCTCCCAGGGGGTTGAGGCACAGACCCTGGCTCATGCCCGCCTTGCCCTGGAACAGGGACTCACCATCCTTCCGGTCATTAACAAAATCGACCTTCCCTCTGCTGACCCTGAGCGGGCCATGCGGGAAGTTGAGGCTCTCCTTGGGCCGGAACATCTCCCCTTTACCCTTGTGAGTGCCAAGCACGGGGTGGGGGTGGAAGAACTGCTGGAGCGGGTTATCGAGTTCGTTCCCCCTCCGCGGGGAAGCGAAGAAGAGCCACTCCGGGCCCTCATCTTTGACTCCATATATGACCCGTACCGGGGCGTCCTGCCCTTCGTGCGGGTTGTTGATGGTGAAATACGGAAGGGCATAAGGATTCGCATGTTCTCCACGGGGAAAGAGTTTGAGGTGACGGGTGTTGGTGTGTTCACTCCTGATATGCAGGAGGTTGAGTCCCTTGGCCCAGGGGAAGTTGGGTACATCGCCTGCAACATGAAGAACATCCAGGACAGTAGAGTTGGTGACACCATTACCTCGGCAACCCGACCGGTGCCCCAGCCAATTCCAGGGTACAAAAAAGTGAAGCCCATGGTGTTTTGCAGTTTCTACCCCGTGGAGTACGAGAGCTACGAGAGCCTCAAGGAGGCTCTGGAGAAACTCCAGCTCAACGATGCATCGCTGGTCTTTGAACCGGACTTCTCGGAGGCTCTGGGTTTCGGGTTCCGCTGCGGGTTTCTGGGGCTTTTGCACATGGAGATTGTGCAGGAGCGGATTGAACGGGAGTTCGGCATAGAAGTTGTGGCCACGGCACCCCATGTGGTGTACCAGGTGTTGACGAAAAAGGGGGAGGTGCTTGAGGTTCGTTCCCCGAGGGATTTCCCCTCCCCTGGGGAAATCGAGATGGCCGAAGAACCCTATATCGTGGCGAAGATTGTCGTGCCCTCACAGCACATCGGTGGCGTCATGGAGCTCTGTCAGTCCCGGAGAGGGGTATTCAGGGATATGCTGTTCCTCGACGAGAGAACCGTGCTCCTCACCTATGAACTTCCCATGGCCGAGGTCCTCCTTGATTTCTACGACCGCCTGAAAGCGGTAAGCCGGGGCTATGCGAGTTTTGACTACGAGTTTGCCGGGTATCGCCCGGCTGATCTTGTGCGGGTGGACATTCTGGTCAACCGGGAACGGGTTGACGGACTTTCTTTCATTTCCTGTCAGGAGAACGCGTACTACCGCGCCCGGGAGCTTGTGGGAAAGCTCAAGGAGATTATCCCGCGCCAGCTCTTTGTGGTTTCGATTCAGGCTGCCATTGGTGGGAGGGTCATCGCAAGGGAAGATATTCCGGCTCTCCGAAAGGATGTGCTCCAGAAGTGTTACGGTGGGGACGTCACACGGAAACGGAAGCTCCTTGAAAAACAGAAGGAAGGGAAAAAGCGGATGAAGGCCATTGGGAAGGTCCGCATTCCTCAGGAAGCCTTTCTTGCGGTTCTCAAGACGGGTTCATGAAGGAACTCGGTCTCTATGTCCACATCCCCTTCTGCCTTCGAAAATGTTCATACTGTGACTTCGTTTCCTATCCCTTCAGAGGAGAGGGAGAGGAGTTTTTCTCCCTTCTCTACGAGGAACTCAGGCTTAAGGTTCATGCCCTGCAGCTTGAAGGAAGAAGGGTTTGTAGCGTCTACTTTGGCGGGGGGACTCCATCGATTCTCGCCCCATCGCTTTTTGGGGATTTCCTCAGAAAACTCCAGTCGTACTTTACTCTCTCCTTCCCGCTTGAGGTCACCCTTGAGGTGAATCCTGAAACTGTCACCGAAGCACGGCTTCTTGAGTGGAGAGAAGCCGGAATCCTGCGCCTGAGCCTCGGTGTGCAATCCTTTGCCCCCCGGTATCTCTTCCTTCTCGGTCGGTCTGTGTCCCTGGAAACTCTGCACAGGACACTCCAGAAAGTTGTGGGAAGCGGATGGGAGAACTGGAATATCGACCTCATCTACGGCCTTCCTCTCCAGGACTTTGATAGTTGGGGAGAGGACCTCTCAGAGACCCTCCGGTATGCCCCACCCCATATCTCTGTGTACAACCTGACCCTGAGCCCTGCAGTTCCTCTTTTCTCCTTTTTCCGTCGCCATTTCCGCCTTTTCCCTTCCCCCGACAAGCAGGCTTACCTTTTCCGATTTGCCGAAGAACGACTTGCTGCGGCAGGGTACGTTCACTATGAAGTTTCGAATTTCGCCCGCCCGGGATATGAGTGCCAGCATAACCTCCTGTACTGGAGGAACGGGGAGTACCTGGGACTTGGGCCTTCGAGCTGGTCGCACATTGGAGGGAAAAGGCAGAAGAATGCCGAAACCCTCCGGGGATACCGGAAAGCTCTTGAGGATGGGAGATGCCCCATCGTCTTTGAAGAGGAACTCTCTCAGGAGGAAAAGATTTTTGAGGATTTTCTCCTTCTTCTTCGAACACGCCAGGGTGTTCCTCTTTCTCTTGTGCATTCCTTCAGGAATCAGGATTTGCTGAACCTCCTTTCAGCTTTTGTGGCTGAAGGACTTCTCCTTGAGGAGGATGGGCGACTGTACCCTTCGTCCTCGGGTTTTCTGCTTTTGCACCAGGTGCTTGCAGAGGTTTTCGCTCGCAGAGCAGCCTCCCCTCTACGGAATTTGCTGCACGGGGGAAAGCGCCGGCACTCCTTGGCAGAGTAACCTGAGCTTCGGGGAAGCCTGAAGCTGCTTGACTTTGTGCGGAGAGTGCACTATTTTTAAGCCATGATTCCGATTCGCGATGAGCTGCCGACCCGCCGCTTCCCGGTGGTGACGGTGGCACTTATTCTGGTGAATACGGCGGTGTTCCTCTACGAGGTGAGCCTTGGGCCTGCCCGGGAGCTGTTCTTCTTCCAGGCAGGCCTGGTACCTGCGTTCCTCTGGGGAAAGACCCAGCTCCTCCACGGGTTTTCCGTTCCTCCCCTCCTCACTCTTCTGACCTCTATCTTCCTCCACGGGAGTTTCTTCCACCTTCTCTCCAACATGTGGTATCTCTGGATTTTTGGCAACAACGTGGAGGACTTCCTCGGCCGGTGGCAATTCCTCCTCTTCTACCTTGGATGTGGCTTTGCAGCTGGTCTTTCGCATGCTCTTGCCTTCCCCTCTTCTCTTCTGCCCACGGTCGGAGCAAGTGGGGCCATCGCCGGTGTGATGGGTGGGTACTTTCTGCTTTTCCCACGAGCCCGGATTCTCACCGTGGTGTTCTGGGGTTTCTTCGTTCAGTTCCTCTATGTCCCTGCGGTGGTTTTCCTGGGATTCTGGATTCTCCTTCAGATGTTCTATGCTATAGTTTCTCTGGGGTTTCCCGGCTACGGGGGCATTGCCTGGTTTGCTCACGTCAGCGGGTTTGTAGTTGGAGCATTGTGGTGTAAAATTATAGCCTCAAGGACGTATCGGAGAATATACTGGTAGCTGAGGGGGAATGGCAGTGCTGGTAGAAGAAATCATGCTCTCTGAAGTTCCCACGGTTAGCGATTTCGACACTGTGGGTGACGTCATACAATTCATGATTCGACGAAAAGTCAGTGGTGTCCCTGTGGTGGACCTTGAACAGAGGCTCATTGGGTACTTTTCGGCTCAGATGTTCTTTCAGCAGCTCCTTGAGGAAGCCCAGAAGGAAGCTCCTCTTTTTGGGAACCTTATGAGCGCTATACGAGAAAAGCTCCGGGAGTTTGCCAAACGAGAAGTGTCCGAATTCATGACCGAGGACGTGGAGTACCTTGCTGCAGAGGATGATGTTGAGGACGCTCTGGAACTTCTGCAGACAACAGGCCTTGACCTTATCCCTGTGGTGAAGGAGGGACGGGTGGTAGGTGTAGTGAATCGAGTCCGAGTGCTTCAGGCATTCCTTGAAACCAAGTGAATGGAGGTGACAAAGGGTGAATAAAAAGACCATACGGGATATTCCGGAAGGAGAGCTGCGAGGAAAGAGGGTTCTGGTGCGGGTGGATTTCAATGTACCCCTTGATGAAAACCGCAACATTACCGATGACACGAGAATTGTGGAGAGCCTACCCACCATTAAGTACCTCATCGAGCGTGGAGCAAGGGTCATTCTCGTTTCCCACCTTGGCCGGCCAAAGGGAAAACCCAAGGATGAGCTCCGGATGGACCCCATTGCTCGGCGTCTTGAGGAGCTTCTGGGTCAAAAGGTTGTCAAGGTTAATGACTGCATTGGGGAAGAGGTAAAGCAGGCGGTGGCTCAACTCAAGGATGGAGATGTGCTGCTTCTTGAGAACATTCGATTCTATCCCGAGGAGGAAGCCAATGACGAGAACTTCGCCCGGGCCCTGGCAGAACTCGCCGATATTTACGTGAATGACGCTTTTGGGGCAGCCCACCGGGCCCATGCCTCAACAGCTGGAGTGGCGCGTTTCCTCCCAGCTTACGCTGGATTCCTTATGGAGAAAGAGCTTGAGGCCCTGGGAGAGAAGCTCAATAATCCCGTTCGTCCCTTCCTTGCCATCCTCGGAGGGGCAAAGGTCTCAAGCAAAATCGGGGTCCTGCGGAAGCTCCTTGAAAAGGTGGATGTCCTCCTCGTGGGAGGGGGTATGTCTTACACTTTCATCAAGGCTATGGGGTATGAGGTTGGGAAATCCCTTCTTGAAGAGGCGATGATTGAAGAAGCCCGGGGGATTCTTGAGGCTGCAAAGGCCCGGGGTGTGCGCTTTGAGCTTCCTGAGGATTTTGTAGTTGCTCCGGAGGGTAAAGAAGGAGTGGAGACAAAGGTTGTCGACTGGGACAAAATCCCTCCGGACATGGGTGGGTACGACATTGGTCCAAAAACCGTGGAGAAGTTTGGGCGGTACATCCAAGAGGCGAGGACCATCTTTTGGAATGGCCCCCTGGGTCTTTTTGAGGTTGACCTCTTTGCCCGGGGGACCATAGAAATTGCTAAGAAAGTCGCAAAAAGCGGAGCCGTTGTGGTTGTTGGCGGTGGTGATACTGTAGCGGCCATAAAGAAGGCCGGTGTGGAAGACAAAATCACTCACATTTCCACCGGTGGAGGAGCTTCTCTGGAGTTTGTTGAGGGTCGTCCTCTACCTGGAGTTGAGGTTCTCCTGGACAAATGAGGTAGACTCTCCCAGGAACTCCTGGCAGAGCCTGCGTATTCTCTGCCAGTGAGTTCCTGGCCAGAAGGTTCTCTGACAGGAAGGACAGCGTCTGAAAGTTGTGAAGCTCAGGGCAACAAAGAGGGGAAGGCTCTTTCTGGCTTCCTCGGGAGGGATTTCCTTAAGGGTTTCGTTGCAGAAGGGACAGCGAGGGGGGAGGGAGAAGGATAACCCGAAGGCTTGCTTGAGCTCGAGGAGCTGTTCAGGCAGGGTGTCCGCTTTCACGTAGTATGCCGACTCTTTCCCAGAAACGGCAAGGGCTCTGTCTTTCGTGAGGAGGATTCTTCCTTCCAGGCGGGCAATGGCAAGGAGCTTTCTGTCCTCCATGTTACGGAAGTAGGCGACGTCGTAGCCCAGGATTCGTAACCACCGTGTGAGTTTCCCCAGCATGCAGTCTGCAAGAAAGCGTACCGTTCCCACAAGCCCATTGTACCATAGGGAGTGGGAAGAATAAGGAGGTTTTGTCAGGTGGCCAATGCTAAACCCCCGTATTTTCTTGGTATCGATGTGGGGACTGAGGGACTCCGAAGCGGTATTTTCGACGCACGGGGAAATGTAGTGGCGCTCTCATTCTACTCCTACCCCAGTTACCACCCTCGTCCAGGGTGGGCCGAGCAGGATCCCATGGACTGGTGGAAGGGGATTCAGGATACAGTGCGGCGCTGCCTCTTTGAAGGCGAGGTGCGCCCTGAGGACGTTGCTGCGCTGAGTGTCAGCGCAAGTTCTTGCACGGTGCTGCCGGTGGACCGGTTCGGAAACCCCAAATACCGGGCTATCATGTGGATGGATGTGCGAGCCTTTGACCAGGCCGAGCGTGTCAACGCTACGAAAAACCCGCTTCTCCGGTACGCTGGTGGTCATGAGTCGCCAGAATGGATGATTCCCAAGGCTCTGTGGCTTAAAGAGAACCTCCCGGATATTTTCGTTAACGCCGACTACATCGTGGAAGCCCAGAACTGGATTATGTTCAAGCTTACTGACCGCTGGGTTACCTCCCTCAACAACGCCATCTGCAAGTGGAACTACTGTCCCACAGAGGGAGGATGGCCGGTGGCTCTTTTGCGGGATCTCCATTTCGAAGAGCTCCTGCAGAAATGGCCGAAGGAACTCATCCCGGTCGGTGAAAAGGTGGGCGAGCTGACCAAGCGGGCCGCTTACGAACTGGGTCTTGTTCCAGGGACTCCGGTCATCCAGGGTGGCATCGATGCCTATGCGGCGATGGTGGGACTTGATGTGGTGCACCCCCAGCGTCTGGCCATGGTTGTTGGCCCCTCGACGTGTCACCTGGCCGTCTCGGAACGGCCCATTTTCAGTCCGGGTATCTGGGGTCCCTACTACGGGGCGGTACTCCCGAACCTCTGGGTTCTTGAGGGAGGGCAGAGCTCTACGGGTTCGGTGATCAAGTGGTTTACGGACAACTTTGCTCAGGAGGAGTGTGCCCGGGCCTGTGAGCTGGGCGAAGACCTTTTTGCCCTTCTTGACAGGATGGTTGCTCAGATTCCTCCTGGTTCCGATGGTCTGGTGCTCCTTGACTACTTCCAGGGGAACCGCAGTCCTTATCAGGACCCCCTTGCCCGGGGAGCCCTCTGGGGATTGTCTTTGAGTCACACCAAAGCCCATGTGCTCCGGGCAATCTACGAGGGAACTGCTTACGGGACGTATCACATCCTCAAGACTCTTGCTCAGTCAGGATTCGAGGTTGAGGAAATGTACGCAAGCGGAGCAGGAGCGCGAAGCAGGCTCTGGTTGCAAATTCACGCCGATGTCACCAATATCCCCATCTACCTCACAACGGTGGAGGAGGCGAGTACTCTTGGAACCGCCATTTATGCTGCTGTGGGGGTCGGGTTCTATGATAGCATCCCCGAGGCTACCCTGAAAATGGTGCAGATTTCCGGACAGATTTACCCCAACCGGGAAAACCACGAAATGTACCTCTTCTACTACGACCGCTATGTCCGGAGCTATTTCCAGCTCAGGGACCTGATGCATGAGGTTGCCGCCCGAACAGGAGGATTCCCGGGGTGAAAGGAAAATTTCACCCTTTTCTTGACAACTCCTTCGTACTTCTCTAAAATTCAGTTTGTCTTGACTACGCTGGGGGAGAAGAACAATGCAGGAGAGAACGTACGTTCCGTCACTCAAAAGTATTGAGAAGAAATGGTACGTTGTGGATGCAGAAGGCCAGACCCTTGGTCGTCTGGCTTCTCGTATCGCCACTATCTTGATGGGAAAACACAAAAATATTTATGTTCCCTTTTTCGACGTTGGAGACTATGTGATTGTTGTCAACGCCGAGAAGGTCCGGGTAACGGGGAAGAAGCTCGACCAGAAGCTATACCGGCGGCACAGTGGGTACCCGGGGGGGCTGAAGGAGGAGACACTGAGGTCACTGCTTTCACGGAGACCCGAGGAGGTCATCCGGAGAGCGGTGTGGGGAATGATTCCCCATCATCGTCTGGGTCGCAGAATCATCCGTAAACTCAAAGTCTACCGTGGTCCTTCTCACCCCCACAGTGCGCAGAATCCGATTCCGTTGCCTATAGGGAGTGAATGATGGTGAGTGTGGCCGTAAAGTACTACGCAACGGGGAGAAGGAAGACTTCGGTGGCCAAAGTCTGGCTGACCCTGGGGGAGGGAAAAATCACCGTAAACGGGCGAAGCCTTGAGGAATACTTCCCCCGGTTGACTTGGCAGGTTCTTGTGCGGAAGCCCCTTGTGTTGACGGGGACAGAGGCCCGCTTCAACGTCGAAGCCCGGGTTTCGGGGGGAGGTTTGAGTGGTCAGGCTGGAGCTCTGGCGCATGGCATTGCTCGGGCTCTGCTCCTTGTGGACGAGAACCTGCGGAGTGTCCTCAAGAAGGCGGGGCTTCTGACCAGAGACCCCAGGATGAAAGAGCGCAAGAAGTACGGTCAGCGGGCAGCTCGTGCTCGCTTCCAGTTCTCCAAACGGTGATGCGATGGGGGTACCTGAAGTACCCCCGGTTCGTTTTTTTGAGGTGGCCACGTTTTGTACCCTCGTCTGGAAATCGACCTTGATGTTCTGAGAGAGAATGCCCGTATTCTTCGAGAAAGGTGTTCCCTCTGGAACGTCCATCCTGTCATCGTGACCAAGGGGTTTCTGGCTGATCCCGTTCTTGCCCGGATGCTGTGGGACCTTGGCTTTTCGAGTTTTGCCGACTCTAACCTCCCAAACCTCCTGCGTCTTCGCCGTCTTTTCGGATCTCAGGCGGAACTCTTCCTCATCCGCCTTCCCATGTCCTGGGAACTCGAAATCCTCAGCGAGCACAGCATTTCCCCCTTTGTCTCTCACGTTGAAGTTCTGGAGAACCTCGAGGCTGTAGCCCGAAGAACAGGAAAGCCTTCTTCAGTGGTCTTCGCGGTGGAGGGAGGGGATGGACGAGAAGGGTTCCTTTTTGAGGAACTCCCCCAAGCCCTCGAGGTGCTGCAGCATCTTTTCTGGGTTTCCCTGCGGGGAATTGCCACGACCCTTGCCTGTTTGAGCGGCGTCCTCCCCGACCGGGAGGTGGTCGAAAGGCTCCTGGAGGTGAAGAGGTTTTTTGCGGAGGAACTCCAGAAGGAGGTTGTTCTCTCCGTGGGGGGGACAACCTTTCTCTCCCTCTGGGAAGAGGGGCGACCTCCTGAGGGAGTGGATGAGGTGCGTTTTGGAGAAGCCCTGCTTTTTGGCAGTGACATCAGCAGGAAAAGGGACATTCCCTGGCTGAGGCAGGGTGCTTTTGTGATCTCGGCTGAGGTTGTGGAAGTCCGTGCCAAAGAACCCCTTCAGGGGAAGGCTCTGGGGTATGATGCTTTCGGCAGGCAGTGTGTTCTGCAGTCTTCTGGCCCCCGCAGGAGGATTCTCGTTGCGCTGGGAAAGCAGGACATCGATGAGGATCAGTTATATTTCGACGACGAACATGTTACAATAGTGGGGGCTACAAGCAATTACCTTGTGCTTGACGTTGAAGAGAGTCAACGACCGTACCGGGTTGGCGATGTGGTATCCTTTCGTGCCGGGTATGGGGCCGTTTTGCGGGCTTTTCTCTCTCCGTACGTGGAAAAGGTTTACCGGGAGAAGATGGGAGAGGGGAGAACATGACGCAGGCGTTCCGGGGACGTCATTTTCTAGATCTTGCGGATTTCTCACGGGAGGAGATTCTCTATTTCCTTGAGGTTGCTTTAGATCTGAAGAAGCGGTGGGTGCTGGGCGAGCGGCTTGGTATCCTTGGAGGGAAAATCGTTGCCCTGCTTTTTGAAAAGCCCTCCCTCCGTACCCGGGTATCCTTCGAGGTGGCGGTGCGGCAGCTCGGTGGAGAATGCTTTTACCTCGGTCCCCAGGAAGTGGGTCTTGGTAAGCGAGAAGCTGTGAAGGATGTTGCGCTGGTTCTTGGGAGGATGGTGGACGGCATTGTGATCCGCACCTTTGCTCACGAGACAGTCCTCGAAATGGCCCGATATGCTGGAGTTCCGGTGATCAATGGTCTCTCTGACCTCCACCATCCCTGCCAGGTGCTGGGGGACCTGCTCACAGTGCAGGAGAAAAAGGGAACGCTCAACGTCAAGATTGTTTTTGTGGGCGACGGGAATAACGTCTGCCACTCGTGGATTGTTGCTGCTGCGCGTCTTGGCCTTTCCCTGACCGTGTGCACTCCTGAGCGGTACCGACCTTCCTGGGAAATCTGGAACTGGGCTCAGAGAGAGGCGCAGAAGAGCAGAGCAGAGATTGTCTACGAGGTTGACCCGAGAAAGGCCGTTCTGGGGGCAGATGTGGTGTACACCGACGTGTGGGCCAGCATGGGGAAAGAACAGGAGCTTGAAGAACGGCTGTCTTTCTTCTGGCCCTACCAGGTGAACAATGAATTACTCGCCCTTGCTTCTCCTGAGGTCATCGTCATGCACTGCATGCCTGCGCACCGGGGACAGGAGATTACCGATGAAGTCATTGATGGAGCACATTCTGTGGTGATTGACGAGGCGGAGAACAGGCTCCATGCCCAGAAGGCCATTTTGAGCCTCCTGCTTTGAGGCCCGGAGGGAAACAGTCTCTTGCTCCCAGGCTTTCTGAAGTACGTGGTGGAAATAGGAGTACTTTACTATTTTTCGTATCAGCTCCTCAGGTGGGTGAAGGGAACCCCGCTTTTTCTGCCTGTTCGTTCTCTCATGGTTCTTTTCATTGCCGCGGGGGCCTCAAATTTTCTTACCCTGGGGGAACTCCGCCTTTTCTGGCGCCTGTGTCTTTTTGTCTATGTGGGAACGATGTTGCTCATTCTCCAGCCGGAGTTGCGCAGGAATTACATGAACCGCCTGTACCACCATGTCCTGCTTGAACGGAACACCAACGAGGAGGGTCGTACGAAGTTCATCGAGGACCTTGCCCTGGCGTGCCAGACGCTCTCGCGAAAGAGAATTGGTGCACTGGTTGTCCTTGAAAGGACGAACAGCCTCCGGGACTTCACCCAGACCGGTGTCCTGGTGGATGCTTTTTTTTCGCCGGAGCTTCTCTTCTCCATTTTCCTTCCCGACTCTCCCCTGCACGATGGAGCGGTGATTGTTCGGGAGAACAAGATTATCGCCGCTGGGTGCATCCTTCCTCTGGCTGAACAGGTGGAGGCGAGACGGAAAATCGGTACCCGTCATCGGGCTGGCATTGGGGTGACCGAACAGACCGACGCCTTGGCCATTGTGATTTCTGAGGAGACGGGGAAAATCTCCCTTGCGGTACACGGGAGGATGGCATGGGATATCGAGGCAGGAACGCTCAAGAGGATGCTCAAAATTCTGTATCGAAGGCATTGAGACTTCTCCGGGAACTGCTTGAGAGGCTTTTCTGGCGCGACTGGAAGACCAAACTTTTCGCCCTGCTTTTTGCCTTGAGTCTTTTTTTCTTTTTGCTGAGTGAAGGCATCGTATGATATATTCTCAAAGAAGAGCGTAGGCCATGATGCGAGAAGGGAGGAGTTGCGTTTGAAGGATTTCAAAGGTGGGGACATCCGGAACATTGGATTCTTCTCCCACGCGGGAGCAGGAAAAACCACATTTGCTGAGGCCCTCCTTTTCAATGCAGGGGTGACAACACGACGGGGCAGAGTTGAGGAAGGCAACACAGTCTCTGACTGGCAGCCTGAGGAGATTCGACGTGGACTGTCCATCGACCTTTCGGTCCTGCCTTTTGAGTGGAGGGGTTGCAAGGTCAATCTCATAGATACCCCGGGGTACATGGATTTTCTGGGGAACGTCATCGGGGCGCTTCGGGCAGTGGACAGCGGGGTGATTTTCCTCTGCGCGGTGTCTGGTGTTGAGGTTGGGACCGAGAAGGCATGGGACTACTTGAGGCGGGAAAACCTCCCGGTGTTCTTCTTAGTAAACCGTATGGACCGGGAGGGTGCCAATTTCTACGGTGTTCTGGAGAACATTCGCAAAAAGTTTACCCCCAAGGCAACCCCGGTTTTCCTCCCCATTGGTAAGGAGAGCGCTTTCCGGGGCCTTGTGGACCTTCTGACCATGAAGGCCCTGTATTTCGAGGGTGACGGGAAGACGGTTCGGGAGGGAGAAATACCTGGAGAGCTTGAGGATGAGGCCAGAACATGGCGGGAAGAGCTTCTGGAAAACGTTGCGGAGACCGATGACGAACTCCTCAATCTCTACCTCGACGGCCAGGGGATTCCGCCGGAGAAGCTCCGGGAAGCTCTCAAAAAAGCCGTGCTTGAACGAAAGATTTTCCCAGTTCTCTGTGGTTCTGGCCTGGAGAACAAGGGAGTTGCTGCTTTAGCAGACTTTCTCGTGGAATTTGCTCCAAGCCCTCTTGACCGCCCACCGGTGAAGGGGAAGAACCCCAGAACCCAGGAAGAGGAAGAACGACCCTGTCGTGAGGACGCTCCTTTCTCGGCCTTTGTCTTTAAGGTTCTGAGCGACCCATACGTGGGGAAAATTGCCTTTTTCCGGGTCTATTCGGGGAAGCTCTCAGCGGATGCCCGGCTGTACAACGCCTCCCGGGATGTGGAAGAAAAGGTGGGGCAGCTCCTCCTCGTTCGGGGAAAGGCGCAGGAACCTCTGAAGGAAGTCAGGGCGGGAGATATCGCAGCTGTAGCCAAGGTGACCGAGGTTTTCACCGGTGACACCCTTTCGGATCGGGAACACCCCATTGTTTTCCCACCCCTTGAGTACCCCGAGCCGAACTACATGGCAGCCATACGGCCTGTGGGGAAAGCAGACGAGGAGAAAATCAGTCAGGCTTTGAGTCGCATGCTCGAAGAGGACCCCACGCTCAGGGTGCAGCGAGAACCAGATACCAAGGAAGACATCGTCTACGGGTTCGGGGACATTCACCTTGATGTTCTGGCAGAAAAGATGAAGCGTAAGTTTGGTGTGGAAGTTGCCCTCTCGGTTCCCCGGGTTCCCTACAAGGAGACCATCAAGAAAACGGCCCGTGCCGAGGGGAAATACAAACGCCAGTCGGGAGGCCGGGGACAGTATGGCCATGCCTGGCTTGAACTCGAGCCGCTTCCCCGGGGACAGGGGTTTGAGTTCGTTGACAAAATCGTGGGCGGTGTGATCCCGAAAAACTACATTCCCGCAGTGGAAAAGGGTGTGCAGGAGGCCATGCAGGAAGGGGTCCTTGCAGGATACCCTGTGGTGGACGTGCGGGTAACTGTCTACGATGGGTCGTATCATCCGGTGGACTCCTCAGACATGGCCTTCAAGATCGCCGGTTCCATGGCGTTCCGGAAGGGAGCCCAGGAGGCCAATCCGGTGCTCCTTGAGCCCATCATGAGTGTTGAGGTGACGGTGCCCGAGGAGAACATGGGGGATGTTATCGGGGACCTCAACGCTCGCCGAGGGAAGATTCTGGGCATGGAACCTGAAGATGGCTACCAGAAAATTAAGGCTTTGGTCCCGCTTGCTGAACTTTTCCGGTACTCCGTTGACCTCCGTTCCATCACCCAGGGACGGGGTTCGTTCATCATGAGGTTCTCTCACTACGAGGAGGTTCCGCCCCAGATAGCGGAAGCCATTATTGAGAGGGCGCGGAAAGAGAGAGAAGCTGCTTCGTGAGTGATGGTGGGGCTTTTGTAGGCGTTGACGTGGTGGAAATTGCGCGAGTTGCCCGGGTTCTCTCCCTCTTTGGTGAACGGTTCCTCCGGCGCCTCTTTTCCCCGGAGGAACTCGCCTATTACCAGGGGAAAGGGACGAGAAGGTGGCAAGAAGGGGTTGCAGCGCTTTTTGCCAGCAAGGAAGCGGTGAAGAAGCTCTTCCTGCAGCGGGGGCGTTCTCTGGGCTTTCGGGATATCACGATTCTCCACACGTCCACGGGAGAGCCGCGAGTTTTTGTGGCTCAAGGTGACAAGGTGTTCCGGAGAATCAGTCTTTCCTTCTCGCACTCGCGAGATGTGGTCGTCGCGGTGGCGGTGGGAGTCGTCGGGGGAGGGAAAGGCAGTGATTGAGCTTGTCACGGCGAAGACCATGCAGGAGCGGGAGAAAAGTGCCTGTGAGCGCTTCGGTCTGAGGACCCTTTTACTTATGGAAAATGCCGGAAGGGCGGTAGCGTCTGAAGTACTCTCCGCCCTGCGGGAAAGACCATCGCTGCGGCGGGTAGCCATTGTTTGCGGGACAGGAAATAACGGGGGCGATGGAATGGTGGTGGCCCGCCACCTTTTCGTGGCGCATCCCGAGAGTCCCCCCAGGGTATACCTTGTAGGTTCTCCGGAGAACCTCAGAGGAGACGCCCAGTACAATTACGCTGTCATTACGGAGCTTGGCCTTCCCGTGCAGGTGGTTTCCTCTTCTGGCGATGTTCGGTTTGAAGAGGACACGCTGATTGTCGATGCCCTCTTCGGGACGGGTCTTGCCCGGGAAGTCGAGGGAATACACCGGGAGGTGATTCGGTGTATCAATGCGGCGGTAAGGAAATTCGTCGTGGCTGTTGACGTCCCTTCCGGGGTGGACGCCAGCGACGGGCGGGTTCTCGGCGAGGCGGTGCAGGCGGATCTCACGGTGACCTTTGGTTTTCTCAAGAGGGGTCTTGTCCTGTATCCGGGAAGGGCGTATGCGGGAAGGATCAAGGTGTACCCCATCGGTATACCCCTGTCCTTTGGAGAGGACGAAAAGGCTGATGGATACCTGGTGCTTCCTTCGGATGTCCGTGCCCTTCTCCCCCGGCGGTCGTGGTCAACCCACAAGATTTCTGCCGGTGTGGTGGGGGTTGTCGCCGGGTCTTCGGCCATGCTCGGTGCGGGGATTCTGGTTGCTCAGGGAGCTTATCGGGGCGGTGCGGGCATGGTGGTGTGGCCTTTGCCCGCAGAGCTTTCTCTGGCGGTACGAACCAGCCTCCCCGAGGTTGTGGGGGTGACCCTTGGGTCTTCGGCATTTCCTGACTGGAGCTATGGGGAACACGACGTTGAGGCGATTCTCCGGGGGTTTGAGGCCCGGAAGGTTTCAGGTGTTGTGGTTGGACCGGGTCTTGGAATGAAGGAGGGACTACAGCGCTTTCTGGAGCGGTTCCTTGAGCTCATTCCGGCGAAGGGTGTGCTTGATGCTGATGCGCTGAACATCATCGCCGAACATCGCGAGCGGTGGGAGGGGAAACTTGCCGGATGGGTTGTGACGCCTCATGTGGGTGAAGCAGCTCGTCTTCTGGCCAGGCCTGTGCAGGAGGTCAGCGAGTGGAAGGTGCAGGCTGCCCGGGATATCGCCGCCTTCTTTGGGTGCGTTGTGGTCCTCAAAGGGCCGGGGACTCTCGTGGTGAGCCCCGGGGGAGAGATCTTCGTAAATTCCACGGGGAATGAACTTCTGGCTACAGCAGGGAGCGGAGACGTTCTGGCAGGACTCATCGGGGGGTTGATGGCCCAGGGTCTTGATGCAGTAAGCAGTGCGCTCTGCGGGGTGTTTCTCCACGGGCTTTCAGGAGACATCCTGCGCAGGGAGGGAAGAACCTCCATTGTTGCCCATGAGATTGCCGAACGCCTTGATGCGGCACGAAAGGTGGTAGAAGATGGAACATGGGAACCTTCATTTCTGGATGGAGATTTCTCGGGAGCACCTTGCCCATAACCTCCTGGTGCTCAGGCAGCTCGCCTCTCCCCAGGGAGATATCATGGGGGTGGTGAAATCCCAGGTCTATGGCCATGGGGTGGCTACTGCTGCCTTACTCTCCTCGCTGGGTCTTCGGAAATTCGGCGTGGCTTCTTTAGAGGAAGCCCTCGATCTCAAAAAGTCCGGTGTTGAAGGCGATATTTACATCCTCGGAGGATTTTTCCCTTGGGAGGCTGAGGCCATCGTTGCCGAGGGATTTATCCCCGTTGTCTCGCAGGAAGAGGAGTTCGAGAGCCTGGTCAAGGCTGCAGAACGACAGGGGAGGACTGCTCGCTTTCACTTTAAGGTAGACACCGGAATGGGGAGGATGGGGTGCCTTCCCCGCAACTTTACCCGTTCTTTTTTTGAGAGGTTGTCTCTTTCGCCTGCCGTGGCTTTGTGCGGCGTGATGACGCATTTCTCAAGCGCCGAGAAAGATCCGGAGTACACGGAGTGGCAATTTCAGAAGTTTCTGGCTTTCTTGAAGCGCTGGGGGTTCTGGGGGAAATCCCTGGAGTACCACTGCGCGAACAGCGCAGCCTTTCTCGTGTTCCCCCACATGCGGCTTGCGCTGAACCGGATCGGTATTGCTCTTTTCGGGGTATCCCCAAACGGGGAACCAGAACTCGCAAAGTCGCTTGGTCTGAAGCCCGTCACCAGTGTCCGGGCCCGGGTGAAGCTCGTCAAGGTTCTCCCCCCTGGTTTCCGGGTGGGTTATGGAGGGACATTTGTGACCTCCCGGACGTCGAGGGTGGCGGTTGTCGCCCTGGGGTACGCCCAGGGGCTCTTCCGGGCTCTTTCCAACAATCTTGAGGTTCTGGTTCGCGGGAAGAGAGCCCCGGTCATCGGGACGATTTCCATGGACCAGGTGATGGTCGATGTGACCCACATCGAGGGAGTGGAGAAGGGAGATGTGGTCACCTTTATCGGGAGGGATGGTGAGGAGGAGATACGGGTTGAAGAGGTTGCGCGCCGGGGAAAGACAATCCCCCATGAGGTCCTCTGCAGTTTCGGAAGGATACGTCATCGCGTGTTCGTCGAATGAGGGAAGTGGCGTTCTGGCGGACTGAAAGCCCTGAGGAGACAAAGAGATTGGGGAAGGAGTTCGTCCTTGGGTTTTGCAGGCCTCCCGTCCTTGTTCTCCTTTCTGGGGAACTCGGGTCAGGAAAGACGGTTTTCGTCAAGGGCATGGCCCAGGCTCTGGGAATACCGGAAAGTGAGGTGCGCAGCCCGACATTTTCCCTGGTTCACGAGTATTCCGGAAAGCCTTACCCTCTGTACCACATGGATTTCTACCGCCTGAGCAGGTGGGAAGAGGTCGTGGACCTCGGTTTTCCCGAATACCTGGAGGGAGGGGGCATCGTGGTGGTGGAATGGGGAGAGAAGTTCCTCTCCTTTTTCCCTCCTCCATTTTTCTGGGTGCAGATTGGCATTGTCGATGAGTGCGTACGGCATATCCGGGTTACCCATTCGGGTGGTGGAGATGATTCTCGCCCTTGACAGCAGTACTCCCTGGCTTGGTGTGGCCGCTGTGGAGGGGAAAGAGGTCCTTTTCCAGGTGGTCCACTATACGAGGATGGAGCATTCTCTCCTTCTTCTGGAGTACCTCAAGGTGATACAGGACCGCTTCTCCCTGAGGGAGCGCCTGGAACGTGTTCTCGTTGGTCTTGGTCCTGGGTCGTTCACCGGGGTCAAGGTTGGCAACATGATTGCAAAGGGCCTGGCTTACGCTTTTCGGGTACCTCTTTTGGGGTTCTCGGTCCTTGAGCTTCTGGCAAGCCAGACCCGAAGGCTCCATGTGGCTTCGTCCTTTGAAGTTATCGTTCCGGTGATTTTCCACCGAAAAGGGGAGATTTTCTGGTCTGAATTCCCTCTTTCCTCGACCCGCCTTGCCGCTCCACCCTTGGTGGGTTCTCCGGAGGAATTCGTCGCTCGGTACGCGGGGGAGACAGGTGTTCTGGTCGTGACCCCCTGGGGAGGCCTCTTCGAAGAGTTTGAGAAAGCCGGTCTCTCGTGTCTCCGTCCTGATCTTGCAGTTCCCAATCCCCTTGAGCTTGTGGTGATGTCCTGGGAACGGGAGGAAAGTGGAAGTTTTGAGAATGTTTTTACCATGTTGCCCCTCTATGGGTCTAGGGTTTTCGAACGACAAGGTTCTCGTTGACAACGGCGATTTTCAGATTGTGGAGATGCAGGCGCACCACCTGCCCTATGTGGTGGCGATTGAGCGGCGGTCCTTCTCTCAACCCTGGTCGTACTCGCTCTTCCTCACCGAGCTTTCGAACAAGGTTGCCTCGTATTTCGTAGCACTCTTTGAAGGCAGGGTCATCGGGTACATCGGTCTCTGGATTCTGTGGGAAGAGGGGCACATCACAACCTTTGCTATTCACCCCCGATATCGGGGGAGAGGTTTCGGGAAAAGGCTCTTTCGATACGCTCTTGAGTACGCCCAGGCCTGTGGGTGCCGTTACGTGCTTCTGGAAGTCCGGGTGAGCAATACCAGGGCACAGAACCTCTACCGGAAGTTTGGTTTCCGGGTGGTGGGGGTACGATCACGGTACTATGCCGATGGAGAGGATGCACTCATCATGCGGAAGGATTTCGAGGAGGAAAGGGATGGGCGAGGAGTTTCTGGTTTTGGGGATTGAAACGAGCTGTGATGATAGCTGTGTGGCGGTGGTTGATGGGCATTTCAGAATCCGTTCTAACGTGGTTTCGAGTCAGGTTGAGCTTCACCAGGCGTTTGGAGGTATCGTTCCCGAAGTAGCCTCAAGGCGTCACCTTGAAGTGCTCCCCGCAATCCTCCACGCTGCTCTTAGGGAAGCCGGGGTCACCCTCCGCGATATTGGTCTTGTGGCCGTGACCCAGGGGCCGGGGCTTCTGGGGTCGCTCCTTATGGGGATGTGCCTGGCGAAAACCCTGGCTTTTGCTCTTGAGAAGCCCCTTGTGGCAGTCAATCACCTGGAGGGACACCTTTTCGCCATACGCCTCGATGACCCCTCTGTGGATCCTCCCTTTGTGGCACTCGTTGTTTCTGGAGGGCATACCGAGCTTTTTGCTGTTCGGGACTGGGGGGATTACGTCTTGCTTGGGAGGACAAGGGATGATGCTGCTGGTGAGGCGTATGACAAGGTGGCCAGGCTTCTCGGCCTTGGGTACCCCGGGGGTCCAGTGATTGACCGCCTGAGTAGAGAAGGAGATGGAAAACGCTTTTTCTTCCGGAGCGGGCTTGAGGATGAAGATACCCTGGATTTCAGCTTCAGCGGTCTGAAAACTGCTGTGGCGAGGTTTTTCTCACAACTCTCTCCTGGGGAAAAACGCGACGAGCGTCTCCTTCGGGACCTTGCGGCCTCTTTCCAGGAGAGTGTGGTTCGCAGTCTGGTTAAAAAGGCCTTCCTGGCGGTGGAGCGTACGGCATATCCAGCGCTTGTTGTTGGGGGAGGAGTGGCAGCAAATCGTCGCCTTCGAGAGGTCATGGAAGAGGAGGGAAAGAAACGGGGGATTCGGGTGTTTTTCCCATCCCGGGCGCTGTGTACAGATAACGCGGCAATGATTGCTGCCTGTGGTCTTTTTCATTTCCTCCGAGGAAGGCGAGATTCTCTGGCGATTGACCCCCTTCCCCAGCTCTCCCTGGGGTCCGGTTGAATTCTTGAGATACTCTGCGGTATTATTCTGGCATGCGTTTTGACCGGGACGAAGAGGTGAATATTGTGGCAAAGACTCTTGCTTTCGGTAGCGAGGTCCGTCAGGCCCTCTGGGAAGGGATTGAAGCGCTCTCCGGGGTAGTGCGACTCACCCTGGGACCACGGGGGAGGAACGTGCTCCTTGGGAAGGACTGGGGTCTTCCTCTCGTCACAAACGACGGGGTCACTGTGGCTCGGGATGTTGAACTCCACGATGTCTTTCAAAATGTGGGTGTCCGGATCCTCAAGGAAGTTGCGGTAAGGACGAATGACGTCGTGGGGGATGGGACCACAACGGCTATTGTTCTGGCCCAAAGAATGGTGGAAGAGGGGATGAAGGCCCTCCTTTCCCTTCACAGCCCGGTGTTTCTCAGAAGCGGAATGGAGAAAGCCGTGGACGCGGTGGTGCAGAAACTTCGGGAACGGAGTGTTCCGGTTGTGGAGAAGAAACACGTGGCCCAGGTGGCCTCTGTGGCTTCAAAAGACGAGTTCCTGGGGGAGCTTGTGGCCGAGGCGCTGGAGCGGGTGGGGAGAGACGGTGTGGTAACCATCGAGGATTCTCAAGGTGTTGAGACCACCCTTGAAGTGGTCGAGGGTTTGCAGTTTGACCGGGGTTTTGTTTCCCCATACTTTGTGACGGATCCCGAGAAGGGGGAAGTCCTCCTTGAGCATCCCTTCATCCTTGTCTCCGATTACAGGATTCGCAATGCCGCAACACTTCTCCCGCTCCTTGAACGGGTTTTCCAGACAGGTCGTCCTCTGCTCTGCATTGTGGGGGAGATTGAGGGTGAGGCCCTGGCCCTTCTTGTGGTCAACAAGCTCCGGGGGGTACTGCAGGTTGCGGCGGTCAAGGCGCCTGCTTTTGGAGAACGACAAAAGGAAATCCTGGGGGATATTGCGGTGCTCACCGGGGGACAGGTTATTCTCCAGGACCTGGGGATGAAGCTTGAGAAGGTTCCGCTTGAGCTCCTTGGTCAGGCGGAGAAGGTTCGGGTTACCCGGGATGCCACGGTAATTGTCGGAGGAAAGGGGAGAAAGCGGGATATTGAGGAGCGAGTCCGGCAGATTCGTGCCCAGATTGAGAGAGCCACCTCGGATTACGACCGGGAGAAGCTCGAAGAACGTTTGGGGCGGCTTACCCAGGGGGTTGCTGTCATCCGGGTTGGAGCGCCAACCGAGGTCGAACTCAAGGAAAAACGCCTCCGTGTTGAGGATGCTCTGGCTGCTGCTCGAGCTGCCCTTGAGGAGGGCATTGTTCCCGGGGGTGGTGCGGCCCTGCTCCATCTTGCCCAGGAGCTTGATGTGGAAGCCATTCCCGAGAGGGAACGCCCAGGAGCGGAGATTGTGCGGAAAGCCCTGGAGGAGCCCGCGCGGCAGATTGCCGAAAATGCCGGGTACCAGGGGTCCCTCATAGCGGGGAAGATGAAGGCAGAACCATGGAATGTGGGGTTTGACGTGATCCAGGGTGATTTCGTTGACATGTTCGCAGCAGGCATCGTGGACCCTGCCAAAGTGGTCCGGGTAGCCCTGCAGAACGCACTGAGCGTGGCCTCTCTTGTGTTGACCACTGAGGTTATTATTGCTGAAGAGACGGAGATAGAGAAAAGGTGAGGCCTATGGAGTACTTTCTGGGAAGGAACCGGAAGGCACGGATGACCTTTGGATTTGATGATGTGTCCCTTGTGCCGGGCAACGTCACGGTGGACCCAAAGGATGTGGATGTTTCAACGAGTATCGGGTCAGTGCGGCTTGAGGTTCCCATCCTTGGGGCAGCCATGGACGGGGTAGTGGACCCCCGTATGGCTGTGGAGCTGGGGAAGCTTGGAGCTCTGGGGGTTCTGAACCTCGAGGGGTTGTTCACTCGCTACGAGGACCCTTATGGGGTGATTGAGGAAATCATCTCTCGCCCCAAAGACGAGGTTGCTGTGCTGCTCCAGCGGGTGTACCAGGAACCCATCAAGGAGAAGCTTATCGATCGGCGGATTGAGGAAATCAAGTCTCATAACGTTCCCGCAGCGGTATCCGTTACCCCTCTTCGAGCTGAAACGCTTGGCAAGAGAGCCATCCAGGCGGGGGTTGATGTCCTGGTCATTCAGGCCACAGTGACCACTCTCCGCTACGTTTCTTCCTCACTCCAGGCTCTGGACCTTGAGAAGTTCTGTCGGGAGGCTCCCGTTCCTGTGGTTGTGGGGAACTGTGCCACCTATGAGGTGGCCCTGGAACTCATGCGTGCAGGGGTGAGCGGTGTTCTCGTCGGTATTGGCCCTGGGGCTGCCTGCACTACAAGGGCTGTTCTTGGCATTGGTGTTCCTCAGGTGACAGCAACGGTAGATGTGGCAGCGGCTCGGGAAGATTACCTGAAGAGCACTGGCCGGTACGTGGCAGTGATTACCGATGGAGGCATGCGGGTGGGTGGAGATATCGCCAAGGCGATAGCCAGCGGAGCGGATGCCGTGATGCTTGGTTCGCCTCTGGCCAGTGCCCAGGAAGCTCCCGGTCGGGGGCACCACTGGGGCATGGCCACTCCAGACCCGGCACTACCCCGTGGGACGCTCATCAGAGTTGGCATTAAAGGGAGTCTTCGGGAAATCCTCTTTGGCCCAAGTACGGTCACCGATGGCACAATGAACCTCGTTGGGGCGCTCAGAGTGGCCATGGGATCTCTGGGGGCACGGAATATTCAGGAGATGCAAAAGGTCGAAATCGTTGTGGCACCGAGTATCTGGACCGAGGGGAAACACCTGCAGAGGGAACAGGGTGTGGGCATGGGACGGTGAACGCTGAGTATGGATAAGATTGTCATTTTGGATTTTGGTTCTCAGTACACTCAGCTCATCGCTCGCCGCATTCGGGAGCTCCAGGTGTACTGTGAGATCTGGCCGTACCATATGCGGGGTTACCCCTCGCTGTCCGATGCCGAAATCCGGGGTATCATTCTTTCAGGAAGCCCTTACAGTGTCACCGATGAGAATGCCCCCCGGCTGCCACAGGGAGTCCTCGAAAGTGGAAAGCCAGTCCTCGGCATCTGCTACGGGATGCAGCTTCTCGTCAGCACGCTGGGGGGGAAGGTCATCCGGTCCCAGAGCCGGGAGTACGGAAGGGCCCTCCTTTTTGTTCTCGAACGGGGAGGGCTCTTTGAGGGTCTGGGGAGTGAGATGGTCTGCTGGATGAGCCACGGGGACAGCGTGAAGGAGATTCCCGAGGACTTTGTCTGTGTAGCCCGGACAGAGGGGTGCGAGTACGCCGCGGTCAGGGACAAAAGCGGGAGAATCTGGGGTATTCAGTTCCACCCCGAGGTTTCCCATACTCCTCTGGGGAAAGAGATCCTTGCGAACTTCGTTTTTGGTATCTGTGGATGTCGTCCTGAATGGACCCCTGAGTCCATTGTGAAGCAGCAGATCCAGTATGTTCGCAACGAGGTCCAGAAGGAGCGAGTCGTGTGCGCGCTCAGTGGTGGGGTGGACTCGGTTACCGCAGCGGTCCTTACCTACCGGGCCATCGGGGACCAGCTGAGCTGTATCTTCGTCAACAATGGTCTTTTGCGAAAGGGAGAGGCCGAACAGGTGCTCTCCAACATGCGGGCGCTTCTGGGGAAAGACCGGGTGATTTACGTCGATGCCAGGGAACGTTTTCTTCTCGCCCTTCGGGGAGTTGTGGACCCTGAGGAAAAGCGGAAGATTATCGGCCGGGTATTTGTGGAAATTTTTGAGGAGGAGGCGAGAAAACTCGGAAACGTCACCTACCTCCTCCAGGGGACAACCTATCCGGACGTCATTGAGAGTGTCTCGGTATGGGGCCCATCGGCACGGATCAAAACCCACCACAATGTTGGAGGACTTCCCGAACACATGCACCTTAAGGTCCTCGAGCCCCTGCGGTTTCTCTTCAAGGACGAAGTGCGGAAGCTGGCAGCAGAACTCGGTATCCCCGAGGACATCATCTGGCGACAGCCCTTCCCTGGTCCTGGCCTTGCCGTACGCATTATCGGCGAGGTGACCGAAGAACGGTTAGCGATTCTCCGGGACATGGATGCCATCATCGACCAGGAGCTGCGGAAATCGCCGATTTACCGGAAACTCTGGCAGTCCTTTGGTGTTCTGGTTCCGGTCCGGAGCGTCGGTGTTATGGGGGATGAGCGGACGTATAAGTACGTGGGGGTCATCCGGGCGGTCATGAGTGAAGATGGCATGACTGCCGACTGGGCAAGGATTTCCTACGACACCCTTGACGTCATCGCCCGACGCATCGTGAACGAGGTGGCAGGAATAGGGAGAGTGGTCTATGACATCACCTCCAAACCCCCTGCGACGATTGAATGGGAATGAGAATGAAGGTGGTGGGAGTGAGTATCTGCATTGTAGTGGGAACGCACTGGGGGGATGAGGGCAAGGGCAGGATTGTTGACTACCTGAGCCAGTCAGGAGATGTGGTGGTGCGGGCTCAAGGAGGGAATAATGCTGGGCACACGGTCATCGTGGGAGAGAAGAAGTACGTTTTCCACCTCATTCCCTCTGGTGTCCTTCTGCCTGGGAAGGTCTGTATCCTCGGCGATGGGATGGTCATCGATCCCACGGCTTTCTTCGAAGAGGTTCGTCTCCTCGAGCAGGAAGGGATTGTCTTCCAGGAGAGGCTTTTTGTCAGTGAAAAGGCCCACGTGGTCATGCCGTATCACCGTCTGCTTGATGGACTCTATGAGCGCCTTCGGGGGAAAGGGAGAATCGGAACCACAGGGAAGGGTATCGGGCCGGCGTATGAGGATAAGGTTGCCCGCTGGGGCATACGGGTCGTGGACCTTCTGCACCCTGAAATCCTTGCGGCAAAGCTTCAACCGGTTCTTGAGTACAAGAACTGGATCCTGGAGCGCATTTTTTCCCATCCCCCGCTCTCTTACGAGGCGATTCTTGAAGAGTACCTCGCCTACGGACAGCGTTTGCAGCCCTATGTTCGGGACACCTCGCGGCTTCTGTACGAGGCATGGCGGACCGGAAAGCGTATCGTCATTGAGGGTGCTCAGGGGACCATGCTCGATCTCGACCACGGGACGTATCCCTTTGTCACCTCCTCCTATCCGGTGGCCAGTGGTGCACTCCTTGGTGCCGGTATGGGCCCGGTCGCTGATGTCGAGGTTCTCGGGGTGTGTAAAGCCTATACCTCACGGGTGGGTGAAGGACCCTTTCCGACAGAACTCGCGGATGCCACCGGAGTGTACCTTCGGGAAAAAGGAGGGGAGTACGGTGCCACCACCGGGCGTCCCCGCCGCTGTGGGTGGCTCGACGGAGTGGTCTTGAAGTACGCGCTCCGTGTCAACCACATCACCTCGCTGGCCCTGACCAAGCTCGATGTTCTTGGGGGACTCTCCATGGTCAGGTGGTGTTATGCCTACGAGGTCCGGGGAGAGATCCTTGAAGATTTCCCCATGGATCCTTCTCTCTGGCCTCTGTGTCGACCGCTGTACCGGGAGTTCGAGGGATGGAACGAGGATATCTCAGGAGTACGGTCGTACGGTGACCTTCCCAGGGCGGTGCGGGCTTTTGTGGAGTCCCTTGAGGATTTTCTGGGGGTTCCGGTGGTGCTCATCTCTGTTGGTCCTCGCCGGGATGATACAATAGTAAGGGAGGAACTCTGGTAGGAGGGGGGCACATGGACAGGGAGCAGGCGAAGAGGGAGATTGAGCGACTTCGAGAAATCATCCGGTACCATGATTACCGCTACTACGTCCTCAATAGCCCTGAGATCAGCGATGAAGAGTACGATGCCCTCATGCGGAAGCTCGAAGAGCTCGAAGCGCTTTTCCCTGACCTTGTCACACCGGATTCTCCGACCCAGCGAGTGGGCGGGAAACCTCAGGAAAGCTTTGCTCCTTTTACCCACGCCCGACCGATGCTGAGCCTCAATAACGCCTTCACCGAGGAGGAAATACGGGACTTTGATCGACGGGTGAAGAGGATGCTGGGGACGGAAACAGTGGAGTACGTGGTTGAGCTCAAGATTGATGGTCTTGCGGTGAATCTGCGGTATGAAGGTGGGGTATTTGTCCGCGGTGCAACCCGGGGTGATGGGATCACCGGCGAGGATGTGACCCTGAATCTGCGAACCATAAGGAGTATTCCCCTGCGTCTTTTTGGGGAGAAGGTTCCCGACTTTATTGAGGTCCAGGGCGAGGTGTTCATGCACAAGGGGGATTTTGAGAAGCTCAACGAAGAGCGGAAAAAGAGGGGCGAACCCCTTTTTGCCAACACCAGAAACGCGGCTGCTGGATCTTTACGGCAGCTTGACCCGAACGTCACCGCTCAGAGAAAGCTTGACATTTTCGTCTACGGGGCATATCTCATTGAGAGCCCCTGGTACCCGACCACCCACTGGGAACTCCTGCACTTTCTGAAAGACCTTGGGTTCAAGGTCAATCCCAACGCGCGACTCGCCAGAGATATCGAGGAGGTCATCGCCATTCACAGGGAGTGGGAAGAGAAGCGGAAGACTCTCGATTACGACATTGACGGACTTGTGGTCAAGGTGAACAACCTTACCTTCCAGGAGCTCCTTGGGGCGACGAGCAAGAGTCCCCGCTGGGCCATTGCCTACAAGTTTGAACCCACGCGAGCGGTGACCAGGGTTTTAGACATTGAGGTCAACGTGGGGCGAACCGGGACGCTGACCCCTGTGGCGGTGCTCGAGCCGGTGGAGGTTGGCGGTGTGGTGGTGAGACGGGCGACGCTCCACAATGAGGATGAGGTGCGGCGAAAGGATGTCCGCATTGGGGACTGGGTCATTGTGGGACGGGCAGGGGAAGTCATCCCCGAGGTTGTCCTTGTCCTGAAGGAGCGGAGAAACGGCAGCGAAAGAGTCTTCACCATGCCCACCAGTTGTCCGGTTTGCCATTCACCAGTGGTGCGGGAAGAAGGCGAGGTTGCCGTCCGTTGCATTAATGCGAGTTGCCCTGCCCAGATTAAGGAGCGTCTTCGCCACTTCGCCTCTCGAGATGCCATGGACATTGAGGGGCTTGGGGAGAAGCTCATCGACCAGCTGGTGGACAAGGGGTATGTTCGAGCAATTCCCGACCTCTACCGTCTGACCAAGGAAAAACTCCTGCAGCTTGAGCGGATGGGTGATAAGTCCTCAGAGAACCTCCTGCGGGCCATTGAGCGGTCCAAGAAGCGACCTCTGGCGAGGTTCCTGTACGCTCTGGGTATCCGGTACGTGGGAGAATTTGTGGCTCAGCTTCTGGCTGAGCACTTTGGGTCCCTTCGCAGGATTATGGAGGCTTCGTTTGAGGACCTCCTGACCGTAGAGGGCATAGGTCCCAAAGTTGCCGAGGCAGTGTGGCAGTTCTTCAGGAATCCCGAAAACCGGGCCATGCTTGAGGAGCTTGAGGCCCTTGGGGTGGTTCCAGAAGAGGAAACGGCGGAGGTTACGGTCTCCTCGGAGGGTCCTCTGCAGGGGAAAACCTTTGTCTTCACCGGAACGCTCTCCCGCTTTTCCCGGAAGGAAGCGGAGGAACTCGTCCGTCAAAAAGGCGGCAGGGTTGCCAATGCCGTCTCCCGAAAGGTGGATTACCTCGTTGTGGGGGAAAACCCCGGGGGGAAGCTTGAAGAAGCCCGTCAGAAGAACGTCCAGATCCTCACAGAGGAAGAGTTCTACGAAATGATGGGAGTGTGATCCTCAATGCATGCCAGGGTGTCATTTGAGGAAATCCGGAAAATTGCCCATCTTGCCAAGCTGTCCTTCTCGGAGGAGGAGTTTGCCCGCTTTTTCCAGGACATTAGTGACATTATTGCCCACTTTGAAAAACTGAACGAACTCCAGCTTGAGGGGGTTTCTCCGACTTCTCATATCTCCTGGAGCGAACCCCCCATGAATACCGATGAGCCTGTAGAATGGCAGGGGAGCGACCTCGTTCTGCAACATGCTCCCCGTGTGGAAGGAAGATATTTCATCGTCCCCAAGGTTGTGGAGAAAGAGGAGAAGCCATCATGAATCTTGAGGAGTTCCGGAATTTCACCATTCAGGATTACCACGCACTCTTTGCCCGGGGAGAGCTCTCTCCCTCTGCGTTGCTTGAGGCGTTCTTCCAGCGCATTGCGGAGGTGGACCCCCTCCTCCATGCCTTTCTTTTCGTGAATAGGGAAAACGCCCTTGAGCAGGCCCGAAGGTTGGAGAAGGAGTGGAAAGACAGGGACGTTTATCCTCCGCTCTGGGGGATTCCTGTGGCCGTCAAGGACAACATCTGTACCCTTGGCATACCCACAACCTGTGGGTCGAGAATTCTTGAGGGGTTCGTTCCTCCGTACAACGCCACCGTCATCGAGCGCCTTGAGAGGGCTGGAGCCATTGTCATCGGAAAGACCAATATGGATGAGTTCGCTATGGGATCGTCGACGGAAAACAGCGCTTTTGGTCCGACGAGAAATCCCTTTGATCTCAACCGGGTTCCTGGAGGGTCCAGTGGTGGATCTGCTGCAGCTGTGGCTGCTTTTGAGACCCCCGTGGCTTTAGGGTCTGACACCGGGGGTTCAGTGCGCCAGCCGGCGGCCTTCTGCGGCATCGTGGGGCTTCGCCCGACGTATGGACGGGTTTCCCGATACGGGCTTGTGAGTTTCGCCTCGTCCCTGGATCAGATTGGTCCGATGGCGCGAACCGTGGAGGATGCCATCGCCCTTTTTGAGGTGATAAGTGGCAAAGACGAGCGAGACTCCACCTGCGCCCCCTATCCTCCCTTTTCCCGGGAGGAGATCCCCCCGCAGGAGGACATACGGACGATGAGGATTGGCCTTCCCCGGGAGTACTTCTCCGAGGGGGTAGACCCCCGGATTGTGAAGGTCATTACCGCGGTGCTTCGGGAACTTGAGAAAGAAGGCCTGGAACTCGTTGAAGTCTCTCTACCCCACACAGATTACGCCCTGGAAGCGTACTATATCGTGGCTCCCTCTGAAGCGAGCTCAAACCTTGCCCGGTACGATGGTGTGCTCTACGGGGTGAGAAGAGGAGGGGACCAGGGGCTGCAGGACATGTATTTCCAGACGAGGAGTTTCGGTTTTGGCCCGGAGGTGAAACGGAGAATTCTCCTTGGGACGTACTCTCTGAGCTCGGGATATTACGACGCCTATTACCTGAAGGGCATGAAAGTGCGAACGCTGGTACGGCGGGATTTCGAAGAGGCCTTTGCAACCTGTCACCTCCTTGTGACTCCTGTTTCTCCGGTGTTTCCCTTTTTCCTTGGGGAGCGAACCGAAAATCCCTATGAGATGTACCTTGCCGATGTGTTCACCATTCCCTCGGCCATGGCTGGTGTGCCCTCCATTGCCGTGAACTGCGGGTACGAAGATGGTCTTCCGGTGGGCATGCAAATCATTGCCGGTCCTTTTCAGGAGGGGGTTCTCTTTGCTCTGGCACGTTTTGTTGAACGAATGCTCTCGCTCCCGCTTCCTTTCCCCAAAATTGGGCCGGAGAGGAGGTCCTGAGGATGGAAAATGTCTACGTGACCATCGGGCTTGAGGTTCACTGCCAGCTCCTGACCCGGGCAAAGATGTTCTGTCGCTGCAGTACTGACTACATTGGGAAAACCCCCAATACCCTGGTGTGCCCGGTTTGCATGGGGCTTCCCGGAGCACTTCCAGTGCTTAACAGAAGAGCCTTAGAGCTTGCGATAAAAACTGCCCTGGCACTGCAATGCGAGATCCTGCCAGAAGTGGTTTTCCACCGAAAGAACTACTTCTATCCCGACCTCCCCAAAGGGTACCAGATTTCCCAGTACGATTTCCCCATCGGGGTGCGGGGAGTATTAGAGTTCGCCCTTCAGGGGACAAAGAAGCGGGTTCGTATACGGAGAGTCCACGTGGAGGAGGATGCGGGGAAACTCATCCATGAGGGGCCGGAGCTTCGAGGGACGGTCTCGGGGGTCGATTTCAATCGGGCTGGCATCCCGCTTGTCGAGATTGTTACCGAGCCAGATCTCCACTCTCCCGAAGAGGCAAAAGAGTGCCTGGTGATGCTCAGGAACATCGTGCGGTACCTTGAGGTGAGCGACGGGAACATGGAGGAGGGGTCACTGCGCTGCGACGCCAACGTTTCTGTTTCCCTTTCTCCAGAGACACCGGGTGCCAAGGTGGAGATCAAGAACATGAACTCTTTTCGATCGGTCTTCCGGGCCCTGAGCTACGAAGTTGAGCGCCAGGCGGAGCTTCTTCGAGCGGGGAAAACCCTGGTTCAGGAAACTCGCCACTGGGATGAGGTGCGTCAGGTGACTGTTCCTTCCCGGGGGAAAGAGGAAGCAGAAGATTACCGGTATTTCCCCGACCCAGACCTTCTCCCTTTCCGCATTGCCCCAGCGATGCTTCAGGAAATACAGGCGACCATTCCTGAGTTACCTTTACAGAAGAAAGAACGATTCATGCGGGAGTACGAGCTCCCTGAGCCCGAGGCGTATATTCTCGTTCAGGACCGTGACCTTGCGGAGTTCTTTGAAGCATGTGTACGGGAGTTTCCTTCTCCCCGGGCAGTCTGCAACTTCATACTCACCGAGGTCCTGAAAAACCTCAACAGTCTCAATATTGGCATTCGGGAAAGCAAGGTCACCCCGTCAATGCTGGCAGAGCTTTTGAAGATGGTAGAGCGCAAGGAAATCGGCATTTCCCTGGCCAAGGGCATCTTTGAAGAGATGTTCAGGACGGGGATGGGTGCGAGGGACGTTATGCTTAAGAAGGGGATTTCGTTCCTCACCAGTGAGCGGGATCTTGAAAAGGTTGTTCGAGAGGTTATCGAAAAGAATCCCCAGAGTGTTGCTGATTACCTCCGGGGAAAGGAGAAGGCACTGCATTTTCTCATCGGACAGGTTATGAGGGCCACAAGGGGGCAGGCTAACCCTGAAGTGGTGAAGAATTTGCTCCTCCGAGAGCTTTCAAGTGGTGAGTGACATGAAGTTTGCGCACCTCCACCTCCATACCGAGTACAGTCTCCTCGATGGCGTGATCCGCATCGATGAGCTTCTGGAACGTGTCGCTGCCTACGGGATGGAAGCTGTGGCCATCACCGACCACGGGGTCATGTATGGAGTTGTGGATTTCTATAAAAAGGCGAAGGAGAAAGGTATTCGGCCCATCATCGGTTGTGAGGTCTACGTTGCCCCCGGGAGCCGTTTTGAGAAGGTTGTGGTAAAGGGGAGCGAGCCGGCATACCACCTTGTGCTCCTTGCGGAGAATGAGGAGGGGTACCGGAACCTCATGGAACTCGTCACCCGAGCTTTCCTTGAGGGTTTCTACTACAAGCCCCGGGTGGATAAGGAGCTTTTGCGGGAGTATTCCCGTGGGCTCATTGCGCTTTCAGCCTGTCTTGCGGGAGAAATTCCCCGGCTGGTTCTTGCAGGGAACGTCGAGGAGGCCGAACGCTGTGCCCTGGAGTACCGGGACATTTTTGGCCCGGAGAATTTCTTCCTCGAGCTCCAGGAGAACAAGATTCCCGAACAGAGAATGGTCAATGAGGCTCTGATTGCCATCGCCCGGAAAACCGGCATTCCCCTTGTGGCTACCAACGACTGCCATTACCTCGACGCCAAGGATGCCTACATGCATGACGTTGTTTTGGCGATTCAGACGGCGACTTCTCTTGATGACCCCAAGAGGCTCCGCTTCCCGACCCAAGACTTCTACCTGAAATCGCCCCAGGAAATGATTGAGAGTTTTGCTTCCCTTCCCGAGGCCATCGAGAACACCTGGAATATTGCCGAACGCTGCCGTGTGGACATCGAACTCGGAAAGATTATTCTTCCTCGTTTTGACGTTCCTGAGGGTTTCGATGCCTTCTCGTACCTTGTGCATCTCTGTGAAGAAGGGCTCAGGTGGCGGTATGGAGATCCTCCTCCCGAGCGGGTCCGAAAACAACTTGAATACGAGCTCAAAGTGATTGAGAACATGGGGTATGCGACCTATTTCCTCATTGTGTGGGATTTCGTGCACTTTGCTCGGGAACGGGGCATCATGGTCGGACCGGGAAGGGGGTCGGCGGCAGGAAGCCTTGTCTCCTATGTCCTTGGCATCACCGATATCGACCCCCTGCAGTACGGCCTTCTCTTTGAGCGCTTTTTGAATCCTGAGCGGGTGAGCATGCCCGATATTGACATCGATTTTTGCTTTGAGCGAAGGGATGAGGTCATCAGGTACGTAACCGAAAAGTATGGCGCCACCAATGTTGCCCAGATCATCACCTTCGGACGGATGATGGCCCGCCAGGCTGTACGCGATGTGGGAAGGGCTCTGGGGTGGAGTTACAGTGACGTGGACAGAATCGCAAAGCTTATTCCCGGAGGACCGGGAGTCACCCTCGAGCGAGCAATGGAGTCCAATCCTCAACTGCGGAAACTCGCTGAGGAGAACAAAGAGGTCAGGACGCTTCTTGACCTTGCCCGGCGCATTGAGGGGATGTGTCGTCATGCTTCGGTCCACGCTGCCGGAGTGGTTATCGCCGATCGGCCGCTCACCTATTACGTTCCTCTGCAGAGGATGAACGAGGGAGAAATCGTCACACAGTTTGACATGGACGCCCTTCAGGAACTCGGTCTGCTCAAGATGGATTTCCTGGGTCTGAGGACGCTCACGGTTATTGAGCGAGCCCTGCGAATTATTAAAAATACCCGGGGCGAGGAGATCCGCCTTGACCGAATCCCTCTCGATGACCGCGCCACCTATGAGCTCCTTGCCCGGGGAGAAACCATTGGGGTGTTCCAGCTTGAGAGCGCAGGGATGCGGGAGCTTTTGAAGCGCCTGAAACCTGAACACATTGAGGACCTCATCGCCATTCTGGCCCTGTACCGCCCGGGCCCCTTGGGAAGTGGCATGATCGACGATTTCATCGACCGCAAGCAGGGAAGGGTCCCGGTAACGTACCCCCATCCCTCTCTGGAGCCCATTCTTCGGGAAACGTACGGTGTGATTGTGTACCAGGAACAGGTGATGAAGATTGCCAGTGAGTTCGCCGGGTTTACCCTTGGAGAGGCTGACATTCTCCGCCGGGCCATGGGGAAGAAGAAACCTGAGGTAATGAAGGAACAACGGGAAAAGTTTGTGAACGGTGCAGTACAGCGAGGTCACAGCCGGGAAAAGGCTGAAGAACTCTTCGACATTATTGAGTACTTCGCAGGGTATGGTTTCAATAAGTCCCACAGCGCAGCGTACGCTCTCGTGTCGTATCAGACAGCATACCTCAAGGCCCACTACCCCACCGAGTACCTCGCAGCCTGCCTCACGAGCGTGGCCAATGACAGCGACAAGGTGGCAAAATTCATTGCTGAATGCCGGCGCCTGGGCATTGATGTACTTCCTCCCGACATCAACGAGAGCTTAGCCAACTTCACGGTGGTGGGAGATCGGCGCATTCGCTTTGGTCTTGCGGCCATCAGGAATGTGGGTGAGAGTGCGGTGGAGGAAATTCTCCTGCGCCGGAGGGAGAGTCGATACCGGAACATTTTTGATTTCGTCGAGCGGGTCGACAGTCGCGTTGTCAACCGGCGGGTTCTTGAAAGTCTCATTAAAGCTGGAGCCTTTGGTGGGCTTCACCCGAATCGGGCACAGCTTTTGGCCTCTTTAGAGGACATCCTGTCCTATGGAGCAAGACGGCGGAAGAAAGGAGTACGACAACGCTCCCTCTTTGGAGAAGAAGTGACTTCCGAAGGAACGCCTCCTCTCCGGGAGGTTGCAGAGTTTTCTCGCCAGGAGCTCCTTCAGATGGAAAAGGAGATGCTTGGATTTTACGTGAGTGACCATCCTTTCCGGGAAGCGGTAGCGGGGTTGCAGCACCTGCCTTTCTTCCCTCTGGGGCATTTGCGGATGCTCAAGGAGGAAATGCGGGTGAAGGTTGTGGGCATGGTGGGCAACGTGCGGAAAATCATCACCAAAACAGGGGGGGACATGTACTTCGTGACCCTTGAGGACGAGACAGGGAGTATCGAGGTCATTTTCTTCCCCAACCTCTCTGAAGAGCTGAAGGGGCGGCTTGAGGGTGGAAGGGTGCTTGGGGTGGTAGGGAAACTCGATATCCTGGACAGTGGCGAGAACAAGATCGTCGCCGATGCCCTCTTTGACCCTGAGGAGTGGAATCGGAAACTGGCTAGAGCAGTCGTGATCGACCTTGAGGTGGAGAAGGATATCCTTCGAACCCTTTATGCCCTCCGGGATTGCCTCCGGAGGTTTCCCGGAAACTGTCCGGTTATGCTTCGCCTCCAGGGCGGTGAGGGTGAGTGGTGGATTGAGCTCGATAGCACCTTCTGGGTTTCCTGGAGTGACGAAGCTCGGGAGGCCATTCAGAATATTGTGGGTGAGGGTGTGGGAAGCTTGAGAACGCTTTAGGAGGGAAACCGTGAGGCAGGTTGCTGTTGTCCTTGTGTTTGTTGTAGTTGTCCTGGTTTCCTGCGGGGGTTTTGCTTTTGCCCAGACAAAAGAGGAGTACTACCGTACTGGGTACATTTACTTCTCCCAGAGAGACTATGCAAGGGCCTTGGAGGCCTACAGGAAGGCTTTAGAGATGGACCCTCAGTTTGTGGATGCCCGGTACTGGCTGGGAAAGACCCTCGAGCAGATGGGGCAGCTGCAGGAGGCGGTGAAGGAATGGCGTCTCGTGCTCCTTTCCTACCCTCGCCATTGGGATGCCTTTCAGAAGTGGCGGGCCTACGCACCGTCCTTTGTCCAGGACGGAGCGGTAGTGGAGAAGTACAGAGCGCTTTTCTTAGAGGAGGAGAGCCCGGTGCTTTCCCGGGAGGAAGGCTGGTCCACCCTTGCCCCCTTAGCTCTGGTGCTTCTTGGGCGGAAGGACTTTTCCTCCCTCTACCTTGCTGCTTGGTGTTTCCGCTGGGCGAAAGAGCACCTGAGCCCCTTCTTTGCTCCCTATGAGGAACGGGCACTTCAGGGAGCGTTGGAGAACCTCACTCAGGATGACTGGATGCAAAACCCACGTCTTGTTTATCGTTTTCTCCAGGAGGTCACCCTCCGTTTTGGAGGAGCTGAAAAGTGGCAAGAGATGCTGAGGAAAGCCCTGAATCGAGCATTCGCGTACACCCTTGGCCTGCCTGAGGAGCAAGGAGCTGAGGGAGTGGAGCTGACGCTCCATGGTGGAGAGGTGGAGAAGCGAATCATTCGCAGCGGAGAGGTACAGGAGCCAACGGGGTTTTTCCTTAGGGAGTAACATGGTGCCGAAGGCGGGAGTCGAACCCGCACGGGGTGTGAACCCCGCTAGATTTTGAGTCTAGTGCGTCTGCCAGTTCCGCCACTTCGGCACTCCGTTGTAGATTATAGTGGAGCTTCGAGCTTTGTCAAGCAAGATGAAAGATCGAGAGCTGGTCATTGCAGTTGACGGGACTTCGCTAGCGTACCGGGCGTTTTATGCACTGCCGAAGCTCACCACGTCTTTGGGGCGACCAACGGGGGCGACCCTTGGGTTCTGCAATATGCTGATGAGGCTGCTTGAAGATTACTCGCCCCTCACCATTGTGGTAGCCTTTGACCATCCGAAGAAGACATTCCGCCACGCCCTTGAGGAGAAGTACAAGGTGTCCCGGAAGCCCATGCCTGACCTCCTCCGGCCCCAGCTTGAGGATATCAAAGAAATCCTTTCGTTTTTTGGTTTTCCTATCCTTGAAGTCCCGGGATTCGAGGGAGACGACCTCATCGGAAGCCTCAAGGAGTACCTCGGAGGACAATACCTTCTCTATGTGGTGACTTCTGACCTTGACCTTCTGCAGCTCCTTGACGAGCACACGGTGCTCCTCCAGCCGGTTCAGGGAGTTACCCGCCTGCGCCCCATAGGTCCCCGGGATGTGGAACGGGAGTTTGGCGTCACCCCTGCTCAGATTGTTGACTTTCTGGCTTTAAGCGGCGATGTGTCTGATGACATTCAAGGTGTGCGGGGTATTGGGGAGAAGAGGGCGGCACAGCTCTTGCAGAGGTTCACAAGCTGGGAAGGAATTCTCGCCCATATTGAGGAACTCCCTCCGTCTCTACGAGAGAGCCTCCTCAGGGCTCGAGAACAGGTAGAAATGAACCGGGTACTCGTGACCATTCGCAGGGATGTTCCCCTTGACTGCCGTGTGGAGCCCTGGAGTCCTGAGCGGGTGAACTGGCCGCGCCTTTTGCAGAAACTCGAAGAGCTCGAACTTCGAAAATTCCGGGAACGGATTGAGAAGAAGTGGCAGCATCCGTACCTTGTACTCCGCAGGGGGGAACTCTTTGTGACCAACGGGAAAGACCTGGAGAACCTCGCCGACATTCCCCCAGGACAGCCCCGGGGGTACCTTATTTCCTGTATTCAGCCAGATGCAGGGCATCTGAGGAAAGTCCTTGAAGCGCCGGAGGTTTTCTGGGGTCAGGTTCTCCTGTGGGTTGTCTATCCCTGCCTCTTTCCACCGCCTGAGCATTTGCGGCACCTTGAGGGGTTCGGGAAGGCCGTCTCCTTTGAAGAGCTTGGTATGCTTCTTGAAGAAGCCCGGAAGTGGGTGGCCTGTGAGGCGACGCTCTTTGAGGTCTACCGGGATGTCGAGGTCCCGCTTGTGCTCAAGTTTGCCCTTGGGGAGCTCTCTTTTGCGGCGGGTTTTCTTGACCTTCCTCTCTTTGCCCCTCCCTGTGCCTTCGTGGTGGAGGAGGTTGTTCCCCCGGAGGATCTGATGCAGAGGGTCCAGAAAGTTGGCGGGTACGTTGCGCTGCCGACGCTCTATGGATGGCGGTTTGTGGGGAGATGCGGGGAGTCTTGGGAAGAGCTTCTTGTTTCCTATGAGGAGATCTGCCGGGAGGAGGTTTTCCGCCTGCTGGCCTGGGTCCTGAGCGCAAGAGGTGCCCGGCATCTGTACAGGGCGGGGAAGCGGTTCTCTGCTGATATCCCCCTTTTCTCTGGGGATTTCAGGCAGTTTCTCAGTGTGTTTTCGGAGCGGTTTCTTAAGGGAAAGTGGCGGCTTGAGGTCGTGGAGCGAGGGAAAGGGGAGTGTGAACTTCTGGTCATAGGAGAGGGAGGATGAACGTGGAGGTCGTGCTCGTTGCTTCAGAAGCATATCCTTTTGCCAAAAGCGGTGGTTTGGGGGATGTAGTGGGAGCCCTGTTCAAATACCTCCCCCGCTTTGGGTTTCGGGTCAAGCTCTTCCTCCCCGGATACGCCCGGATGTTGCAGGATTTCCCCTTTGTCAGGCAGAGGGCTCTGGAGTTCCCCTTTGGAGAGACCATGGCCCGGGCAGAATTTCTTGAGTACAGGATAGATGACAGCCAATCCCTTTTCGCCGTGGCCTGTGAACGCTTTTTTGAGCGTGAGCGGATGTACGGGTATCCTGATGACCTCGAACGGTTCATCTTCTTCTCCCGGGCGGTGTTTGAGTACCTGGTGCGCTGGCAGGAAGAGGCCTTCCTCCTGCACTGTCATGACTGGCAGAGTGCTCTCCTCTGTGCCTACCTTGAGCGGTACTGGCCTCAGTATCGGCCCAGAGCCACAAAAGTCCTTTTCACCATTCACAATCTCGCCTACCAGGGCATTGGACGGGGGGAGCTCTTCCGGCTGGTCAACCTTCCCAACCACTTCTTCACCCATGAATACCTCGAGTTCTACGGTAACCTCAACCTCATGAAGGCGGGTCTCCTTTTCTCCCACGTCATCACCACTGTGAGCCCCACCTATGCCCGTGAAATCTGCTCTCCCGAGTTCGGGGAGGGTCTTGATGGTCTCCTCCGGGCTCTGTCTCATCGCAAGAAAATCGTGGGGATTGTCAACGGCATTGACACGGAAATCTTCCATCCCGGTCTTGACCCTTTCCTTGAGGAACACTACGGGAGGGAGAACCTCGAGGGAAAAAGAAAGAACAAACTCCGTTTCCTGGAAAGACACTTTGGTCCGGAGGCGAAGGCAACTCTTCCTGTCATCGCTTTTATTTCCCGCTTTGTGGAGCAGAAGGGAGTACGGCTTTTCCTGGAGCGTCCTGAGGAGTTTTTCTCCCTCCCGGCGTACTGGTTCTTCCTGGGTATGGGTGAAGCCTTCTACGAGCGAGCACTGAAAGACCTTGAACGGCACTATCCCAGATTGCGGGTGATGGTGGTATTCGACGAAGGCCTTGCCCACCTTGCCTATGCTGCCGCAGACTTCCTGGTGCTGCCATCGCTTTTTGAGCCCTGTGGCATCAGCCAGATGATTGCCATGTGTTATGGTGCGCTCCCCATCGTCCGGGGAGTGGGTGGGCTCAGGGATACGGTTGTTGACTATCCGTTCAATCCCCGTCTCAGCACCGGATTCCAGTTTGGGGAATTCTCTGCCAACGAATTTCTCCGGACGGTCAGGAGGGCACTCCATGTGTACTTTGAGGACCAGGACCTCTTCCGCACCATGGTGGCCAATGCCATGGCGAGCGATTTCTCCTGGGAGCAAGCCATCAAGAGGTACATTGAGGTCTACAGAGAGTAAGGGACCGAGAATTCTCGGTATCGGGGGCGCGGTGGCCTCGGGGAAGAGTACGGTCGCCGCCCTTTTTGAAGAAAAGGGAATTCCTGTCATTCTCCTTGACGACCTTGCCCGGGAGCTCTCCCGGAAGGGGAAACCTCTCTGGAGGCTCATTGTTCTCGCCTTCGGACGCTTTTTTCTGGACGGGCAGGGGAACCTCGAAAGGCGGAAGCTTGCCCGGCTGGTTTTCCGGAGCTGGCCAATGCTCTTTTGCCTTAATAACCTTGCCCATCCCCTGCTTTTCTGGGAAGTGCGGAGGCGCTGCCAAAGGCTCCGGGCAGATTTCGTCGTGGTTGAGGGAGCGGTGCTTTTTGAGGCGGGTCTGTGCCCTCTCCTTTCGGACCTTCTTTTTGTGGACGCCCCCTGGCACGTTCGCCGTGAACGGTTACAGAAAAAGGGGCTTCAGGAGAAAGAGATTGTGCTTCGCTTGAGCGCCCAGAGGTTTCTTCCTGCCCTCCGTCGAAGAGCCTCGAAGGTCCTCATCAACGACTCTTCCATAGAGCTTTTGGAACACAGGGTTTTCTTCCTCTTCCCAGACTGGTTCTCCAGGAAATAGGAAAGGGGAATTCGGGTTTTCTATGGAAATGAGGGGTTATGAAGAAGGGCACTTTCCGTCTTGTGGCACCATACAGTCCCTGTGGTGATCAGCCTCAGGCCATTGAGCGGCTGGTTGAAGGGTTATTCCGGGGGTACCGGTACCAGACCCTTATTGGAGTGACCGGGTCGGGAAAAACCTTCACCATGGCCAACGTCATTGCCCGGTACAACCGGCCAACCCTGATTATCTCCCACAACAAGACCCTGGCTGCTCAGCTATATAGCGAGATGCGGGCGTTTTTCCCCGAGAACGCCGTAGAGTATTTCGTGAGCTACTACGATTACTACCAGCCTGAGGCCTACGTTCCTGAGTACGACCTCTACATCGAAAAGGACGCCTCGATTAACGAGTACATCGACCGGTTGCGTCTTCGGGCAACAAGCGCTCTGATGGAACGCAACGACGTCATCATTGTGGCCTCCGTTTCGTGCATCTATGGCATTGGTTCCCCAAAGGAGTACGCCCGCCGGGTTTTCCGCGTCCGGGTGGGGGACGTCTGCAAGAGGAAGGACTTTGCCCACCGTCTTGTGGACCTTCTCTACGAGCGGAATGAAGTGGAATTTGCGCCGGGGGTATTTCGCATGAAGGGTGATACCGTTGAGGTCTACCCGGCTTATAGCGAAGAGGTCTTTCGTTTCGAGTTCTTTGGAGATATGGTGGAGAGCATTAAGGTCCTCCACCCTGTGAGCGGCAAGGTTCTCAAAAAGCTTGACGAGGTCTTCATCTATCCCGCCCGGCATTACCTTGCGGACCAGGAGATTTTTGAGCGGGCGCTTCTTGGGATTGAGGAGGAACTTCAGGAGCGAGTGACCTATTTCCTCTCCCAGGGAAGACTCGTTGAAGCGGAACGCCTGGAGCGGCGGACACGGTACGACCTCGAGCTGCTCCGGGAGACAGGATACTGTCCAGGAATTGAAAATTACTCCCGGTATCTTGATGGTCGCCAGCCTGGGGAGCCGCCTTATACCCTGCTTGATTACTTTCCGGAGGATTTCCTCCTTTTCATTGACGAATCCCATGTGACGGTTCCCCAGCTTCGAGGAATGCACGAGGGGGATCGTTCGAGGAAAGAGAGCCTTGTGGAATTCGGCTTTCGTCTCCCTTCCTGTTTCGATAACCGGCCTTTGAGGTTTGAAGAGTTCGAGAAGAAGATTTCCCGGTGCATTTTCGTCTCGGCGACACCGGGGGAATTCGAATTGAACGTGAGCTCCCAGGTGGTGGAGCAACTTATCCGGCCCACCGGCCTTCTGGATCCGGAAGTTGAGGTGCGTCCCGCCAGGGGTCAGGTCGAGGACCTCGTGGGGGAGATTCGAAAGGTGGTGCAGAAGAACCAGAGGGTTCTCGTCACCACGCTTACCAAAAAGAGCGCCGAAGACCTCTGCGAGTTCCTGTACAGCCTGGGTATTCGGGTGAGATACCTGCACTCAGAGATTGATACCCTGGAACGGGCCCGGATTATCCGGGATCTTCGAGCGGGGAAATTCGACGTCCTTGTGGGGGTCAACCTCCTCAGGGAGGGCCTAGACCTCCCGGAAGTAGCCCTTGTGGCGATTCTTGATGCCGACAAAGAGGGGTTTTTGCGGTCTGAGGTGGCGCTCATCCAGACAATTGGGAGGGCGGCGCGCAACGCTGAAGGACGGGCTATCCTTTACGCTGACACTATGACCCGTTCCCTGGAACGGGCTCTGGCAGAGACAAAACGGCGGAGGGCTATTCAGGAGGCGTATAATAGAGAACACGGGATTGTGCCGCAGACCATCACAAAGGAAGTCCGGACCCTTATTCCCGAAGAGGCCGGCCTCTCTAAGGAGGCAGAGGAAGCCTGTCTCCTTGTGGAGGAGCTCGAGGAGAGCGAGGAGAACCTTGAGCGACTCATTGATCGGCTGACCCGGGAGATGAAGGAAGCAGCCAGACGCCTGGAGTTTGAGAAGGCTGCCCTTCTGCGGGATGAGATTTTCCGCTTGCGTTCCTTGCAAGAGAAGCAAGCACTGCACCGGGGCGAGAACGATGCAGGACGGTAAGATTGTCATTCGCGGGGCACGAGAACACAACCTGAAAAACGTGGACCTTGAGATTCCCCGGAACCGGTTCGTGGTCATTACTGGTCTCAGCGGTTCAGGGAAATCCTCTCTTGCTTTTGACACCATTTACGCCGAGGGACAGAGGAGGTATCTTGAATCCCTTTCTTCTTACGCCAGGCAGTTCCTGGAGCGAATGGAGAAGCCCGATGTAGACTCCATCGAAGGGCTCTCCCCGGCAATTGCCATCAATCAGAAGGTTTCATCCCATAACCCCCGTTCTACTGTGGGGACGGTCACGGAAATTTACGACTACATGAGGGTGCTTTTCGCCCGGTGCGGCAGGGTTTTCTGTCCCCAGTGTGGGAAGCCCATTGCTCGCCAGACAGTGCAGCAGATTACCGACGAAATCCTCTCCCTTCCCCAGGGGTCCAGGGTCCTCATCATGGCTCCTCTGGTACGGGGAAGGAAGGGAGAATACCGCAAGCTCCTTGCCGACCTTTTCAAAAACGGATTCGCCCGGGTTCGCATCAATGGGGAAATCTTTGACCTGGAGGAGTGGGAGAGCATAGAGCTTGACCGGAACAAAAAACACGACATCGACCTCATCGTTGACCGGATCATCATTGAAGAGGATATTGAACGCCGGGTGAGCGATTCCGTGGAAATTGCCCTTCGCTACGGGAAGGGTGTGCTCAAGGTTGGGATATGGGAGGAAGGGGCGGTAAAGGAGCTCCTTTTCAGCGAACGTTTCGCCTGCGTGGACTGTGGAGTGAATTTCCCGGAGATTACTCCCCGGATGTTCTCCTTCAACAACCCCTACGGCGCCTGTCCTCGCTGCAGTGGTCTGGGGTTTCTTGCCTTTGTGGATCCGGACCTTGTGGTGCCCGATTATTCGAAAAGCATCGACGAGGGAGCCATTGTTCCCTGGGACCATCTGGATCCCGAGAGCTACTGGGGAGCGCGGATTCGTCGGGCTTTCGCTGCACGGGGCATCCCGACCAACCGGCCATTCCGGGATCTCACCGAAGAGGAGCGGAATTTCATCCTCTACGGTGATGGCGTTTTCGAGGGCATCATCCCCATTCTTGAGCGAAAGCTTGCCAGCGCCCAGGACTGGTGGGAGCAGGAAGAGATTGCCCCGTTCCTCTCAACCAGGGTGTGTCCTGAGTGTCAGGGAGACCGCCTCCGAAAAGAAAGCCTTTCGGTGAAGATTCAGGGGTTCTCCATTGGGGACCTTTCCCGCCTGACCATTGGGGAACTTCTTGAGTTTTTCGAGAACCTTAGCTTCTCCGGGAATGAGGCGGTCATCGCAGAACCGGTGCTGCGGGAAATCCGTTCTCGCCTGGGTTTTCTGAAGGAAGTTGGTCTTGAGTACCTGACCCTTAACCGCTCTGCTGCCACCCTTTCCGGTGGAGAGGCGCAGAGAATACGCCTGGCGACGCAGATTGGTTCCGGTCTTGTGGGGGTTCTCTACGTCCTCGATGAGCCCACTATCGGTCTCCATCCCCGGGATAATCAGAAGCTCATCGCTATTTTGAAGAAGCTTCGGGACCTTGGGAACACAGTAATCGTGGTGGAACACGATGCCGAAACCATCAGGAACGCAGACTTTGTGGTGGATATTGGTCCTGGAGCGGGGGAAAAAGGTGGAAGAGTTGTGGCCTCGGGTTCACCCCAGGAAATCATGGAAAATCCTGAGAGTCTTACTGGACTCTATCTCAGCGGTCGAAGGTGCATCCCCGTGCCTGCCAGAAGAAAGCCTCCAGGAGATGAATGGCTTGTGGTGCGAGGTGCCCGGGCAAACAACCTCAAGAACATCACGGTAAGAATTCCCCTCGGGCTTCTTGTGGGCATCACAGGGGTTTCCGGTTCGGGGAAGAGCACGCTCCTTTACGACATCCTGTACCGGGGACTTTCTCGAATCCTCCACGGGTCCAGAGAGGTTGCTGGAGACCACGATGCCATTGAAGGTGTGGAGTACATCGATAAGGTCATCGTGATCGACCAGTCCTCGATTGGGCGAACCCCTCGCTCAAATCCTGCTACCTATACCGGAGTTTTCACCGATATCCGGGCGCTTTTTGCCCAGCTTCCGGAATCCAGAGCCCGGGGGTACAAACCGGGACGGTTCAGCTTTAACCTCAAGGGTGGGCGATGTGAAGCCTGTCAGGGGAATGGTGTCATCAAAATCGAGATGCATTTTCTCCCGGATGTCTTTGTGACCTGCGAGCAGTGCCAGGGGAAACGTTACGGCAGGGAGACGCTCGACATCAAGTACAAAGGGAAGAACATCGCCGACGTTCTGGACATGAGTGTTGACGAGGCTATAGGGTTCTTTGAACACATCCCCACCATCCGGCGCAAACTCGAGGTGCTCCAGCGGGTTGGTCTGGGATACATCAAACTCGGGCAGCCAGCCACAACCCTCTCCGGTGGGGAGGCACAGCGGGTAAAGCTCGCACGGGAACTCGGGAAGGTGGCAACGGGAAGAACCCTGTATCTTCTTGATGAACCGACCACGGGGCTACACTTTGCCGATGTTGAGAAGCTCCTCTCGGTGCTGCTTGAACTTCGGGACCGAGGGAATACCGTGCTCATCATTGAGCATAACCTCGATGTCATCAAATCGTGTGACTACCTGATTGACCTGGGTCCTGAGGGGGGAGAAAAGGGTGGCTACATCGTTGCTCAGGGAACTCCAGAAGAAGTCGCCCAGGTTCCCTCCTCCTATACAGGCCAGTTCCTGAGAGAGGTGCTGCAGGCTGACCGAAAGAAAGAACTATGTCCCCTTTGAGGTGAAACGGGAGGACCTTGACTGCCTCCCTGCGGAATGCGGGGTATACGTCCTGAAGGACAATAGAGGTCAGGTCCTTTATGTCGGGAAGGCCGTGAACATCCTCAAGAGGGTGAAGTCCCATTTCTACCGGGCTTCTTCTCCTCTCAAAGAGGGAATGCTTGAAGCTGTTGCGTCGGTGCAGTACTTTGTGACGGGGAACGAACACGAAGCGCTCCTCCTTGAGGAAGACCTGATCAAACGTTTCCGTCCTCCCTACAACCTCCGTTTACGGGATGACAAGAGTTACCCTTATATCCTTTTCGAGACAAAAGGGGATTTCCCTGCGGTTCGTTTTGCCCGGAGAAAAACCGGGGGTGAGGGGGTGTACTTTGGACCCTTCACGGATTCCCGAAAAACCCGGGAGGGCCTGAAGCTCCTCCGATCGATTTTTCGTCTGCGGGGATGTACCATTCCTGAGTCTTCTTTCCCTCTCCGTCGGCCCTGTATCGATTTTGAGCTTGGCCTCTGTGGAGCTCCCTGTATGGGTCGCATGAGCCGGGCAGAGTACCAGGAGAACTTCAGGAAGGCCATGGATTTCCTCAATGGAAAATACGAGGAGATTGCCCGGTGGATCGAGGACGAGATGTGGAAAGCCGCAGATGCTCTGGATTTTGAGCGGGCCATCTACTACCGGGAAAAGCTTGAGGCCCTCCAGAAGGTTGCAACGCGATACCGCCTGGTCCTCTCGCAGCCTGAAGACATTGACTTTGTGGAGGTTGTCTGTGACGAAGGGGTCGCGCTTTTTGTGGTGCTTCGTGTTCGCCAGGGAAGGCTCATCGGGAGCGAGAGCTTTGTTGCCTCGTCTTCGGGATGGCAAAGTAAGGAAGCGCTCCTTCGGGAGTTCCTGGAACAGATATATCTCCACGCTTTCCACTTTCCCAGGAGGGTATGCGTAACGGTGGAACACCCAGAGGTTCTCCAGGAACTCAGCGAGTTCTTCCCCTTTACGGTTACCCCTCCCTGCAGTGGTGAGGAAGAGGAAATGATGCTTCTGGCTCTGGAGAACGCCCAAAGGAGCCTTGAGGCGGAGGTGCTCAGACGCAAGAAACGTGAGCGAGCGTCAACCGAGCTCCTTCGGGGTCTTCAGGACCTCCTTGGACTTCCCTCTTTCCCCCGCCTTGTGGAAGGTGTGGATATCTCCACCTTTCAGGGTGAAGAGGCTGTAGGAGTAGTGGTGGCCTTCCTTGATGGGGTTCCATACCCCAAAAGGTACCGAAAGTTCATCGTGAGGAGTGAGGGCCATCCCGACGACTTCGGCATGATGCGGGAGGTCCTTGTCCGGCATTTTCGGAGCTTGCAGTCAGGAGGAAGGGACTTTCCGGACCTTTTGCTTCTTGATGGGGGACGGGGGCAGCTCAACGTGGCGCTTGGGGTATTCCGGGAACTTGGCGTTTCCTGTCCGGTGCTTGCTTTGGCCAAGGAGTTTGAGGAGATTTACCTTCCCGAGAGAACTCCACCCCTTGTGCTTCCTCCTCACTCCGAGGTTCTGCAGTTCCTGCAACGGGTGAGAAACGAAGCACACCGTTTTGCCGTGACCTTCCACCGGGTGCGGAGGAACAGGAAGTCCTTTGGTTCACTCCTTGAGGAGGTGGAAGGTATTGGGCCAAAGCGGCGGGAGAAGATTCTTGCCGCCTTTGAGGATTTGCGATCACTCTGTGAAGCGGACCCTGAGGAGGTGGGCAGGCGCCTGAGGATCCCCCGGGAGGTTATTGCCCGTCTCAAAGAGCGGCTTCAAGAGGTCTACCAGCATGGACTTTCGGGCTCTTCTTCAGGATGAGCTCTGTGCCCTTTTCCCTTCCGAGAGAGAACGGCGAAGGGCGGAATTTGCCGGTCTTTTGCGGAGCGGTGTGATCCGCAAGGGAGAAGAAGGGCTTTTCCTTCGCCTCTCACACCCCTCTCTTGCTCCCCTGAAGAAGTGTCTGGTCCTCAAGAGGGAATTCTCCCCTCTTGCACCTTATGAGCTTGGACGTTCCAAGGAACGGGGTATTCACTCAGGACTTTTCTACCACCTGGAAATCGGCGTTTCCGAAGCAGTCCTTGCGGATTTCGGGTTCTACGATGTCTCCGTCCTTGCTGATTTCCTCAAGGAAGAGGTTGCCGCAGATTTTATCCGGGGGGTTTTTGAGCTCCGGGGATACGTGGGAGACCCTCTGCGGAGCTACCAGCTCGAGGTTCGATTCTCCTCAAAGGCGTGGGCGCTCCTTGTCCAGGAAACCCTCAAAGCTCAGGGGATACCCTTTCGTTGCCGCCAGGTCAAGAGCGAATGGCACCTCTACACCAAAAACGCGGAGGTTATTGGTCTTTTCCTGGGGTACCTTGGGGCCTTCCGGAGTCGCCTGGAACTCGAACGCTTTCGTGTGGAGAAAGAGACAGTCAATGACCTCACCCGCTGGGTGAATTACACTACCTCAAACCTTGAGCGGACCATCCAGTCTTCACTGCGTCAGCGGGAGAAAATTCGGAACCTCCCTCTGGAATTGCTTTCGCCGAAGCTCAGAGAGATTGCGCTTTTGCGAATCCGTTACCCCTATGCCTCACTTCGGGAGCTTGGGAGTTACTGTTCGCCTCCCATTTCCAAGAGCGAGGTGTACCGTCGGCTGAAAGCTCTGGAGAAAGAAGCAGAAAGGTTCCAGGAGAAATCCACATGACCTGAAGAGTGGATAGGTTCACAGAGACCTGCGGCGGGGAGACAAAAAGGGAGAGAGACCTGTATCCTGACTCAGTGTCGAAAACCCAAGAGAAGAAAGGCCTGCACCTGTATAAGGGGAGCACAAAGGGAACAAGGATGCTTCAGGCATATTCTGGAGATTCTGCACCTTTTGAGTTTCCCAGAAGGAATGCCATTACCAAGCTTGCTCAAGTCCATGGACTCTCGAAGAAGGAAGAATCCTTGAAGTCCTCGACTTTGCTCAGCCCCTCCTCTTAGCCGTCACCTGCGAAAGATTGAATAGCCCGAAGCCTCCTTTCGGTGGAAGAAAAAGCAGAACCCCAGAAACCTCCAGAACCCGGAAGGATAGGTCCAGAAGACCCAAAAAGGTTCGGAAGCCCCAGTGGACCTCAGAGCTTGTGGAGGGGATTCAAAGACTCCGGGAGGAATTCCCCTTCCTGGGGAAAGGGAAGCTCACCGTCCTCCTCAGGAGAGAGGGTTTCACTGCTTCTTCCTCCACCGTGGGGAGGATCCTCAGGTATCTCAAAACCCGGGGTCTTTTGAGAGAGGAAGAGAAACCGAGGAGGGTTTCTGCCACAAAAAGCCCACGGGGGAATCGAAGACCCCATGCTCAGAGAAAGCCCCAAGACTCCGAGGTGGTATCCCCCGGGATCTTGCCGCCATCGACACTCTGGACATCCGTCCCCTTCCTGGAAAGGTGTATAGGGAATTCCTGCCGGAGATCTCGTCTTGCGGTGGGCCTATTCCTCCCTCCATGCTCAAGCCACGAGAATCTTTCCAGGGTGTTCCTCGAGGAACTCCGAAAGGTACCCCTTTCCCGCTCAAACCAGGAGGTACTGGAGGGAGTGCATGCTACGGGGAATTTGAGGATCCTTGCAGGAGCACGGCATCAGATTCTTCACCTTCCCCAGGGTCTTTCGCATCCCTGGATAGTGGAACGGTGCAACCGGACCTTCCGGGAGGGTTCTCTCCGCACTATGAGGATGAGGTAGATCTTGCAACCATGAATTTCCACCTCAAAAGGTGGACTGAAAAGGTGTACAATCGGAAAAGACCACACTGGAGCTTGGGGAGAGGAGCCCTGGGAGGAGCTGAGAGATACTGGACTTTCCGAGTGTCCCACATGATGTGGACCTATACAAAGGGTTTACAGAATGTAAACAATCTTTTAAAATGTCTTTTAGGGAGTTTCCCTGTGCGCAGTTTCATTCTGGTGAAAAAGGGGGAACATAAATGGCGAGTGTGACTCTGAAGAACGTGGTGAAGCGGTTCGGAGACGTCATCGCGGTGAACAACGTGAGCCTTGAGATCAAAGACCAGGAGTTCGTCGTTCTCGTTGGTCCTTCAGGGTGCGGGAAAACCACAACGCTTCGGATGATTGCGGGATTAGAGGAAGTGGATGAGGGTGAAATCTACATCGACGACGTTCTGGTAAATGACGTCCCCCCCAAAGACCGGGACATTGCCATGGTCTTCCAGAACTACGCGCTTTACCCCCATATGAACGTCTACGACAACATGGCCTTTGGTCTTCGGCTTCGCAAGTTCCCCAAGGATGAGATCGATCGCCGGGTAAAGGAGGCCGCGGAGATTCTGGGGATTCAGGAGCTCCTCTACCGGAAGCCAAAGCAGCTCTCTGGTGGTCAGAGGCAGCGTGTGGCTGTTGGTCGAGCCATTGTCCGTCACCCCAAGGTTTTCCTCTTCGATGAGCCCCTCTCCAACCTCGACGCTAAGCTCCGGGTGCAGATGAGGGCAGAGCTTGCCAAGCTCCACGACCGCCTCAAGACCACCATGATTTACGTCACCCACGACCAGGTGGAGGCCATGACCCTGGGGGACCGGATTGTGGTCATGCGGGACGGAGTGGTCCAGCAGGTAGGAACTCCTCTTGAGCTCTACAACAAACCCATCAACAAGTTCGTTGCTGGTTTCATTGGGACTCCTTCCATGAACTTCCTCGATGTGGTGCTCAAGAAGGAGAACGATACCCTTATCCTTGACGGAGGATCCTTCAAGATCAAAGTACCGGCAGAGTACAAAGCGCCTCTTGAACCCTACGTGAACAAGGAAGTCACTTTTGGTATTCGTCCTCAGGATGTGTACGACCTTGCAGTCTCGAGGGAAATGCTGCGGGACGATGGCAATGTCATCGACGCCGTGGTGGATGTCATTGAGCCTCTGGGTTCCGAGCAAATCATCTATCTCACCTCTGGTCCGCACACCATTGTTGCCGTTCTTGACATGCAGACCCATACGGAAGTTGGGGCTAGCATGAAGATTGTGGTGGATACGAGCAAGATGCACGTTTTCGATGTCAACACCGAACGGGCCATCATATGAGGTGCAAAGCAAGAAAAAAGGGCACCGTACGGTGCCCTTTTTTCTTGCTTTATTTCAGGAATTCGGGTATGATAAAGTGCTTTAGTTCATTCCGGGAACAAAGGGGGTAGAAGCAATGAAAGTTGCGATCAATGGATTCGGAAGAATCGGACGACTGGTGTTTCGCAGAATTCTTGAGGTTGGTGGCGACATAGACGTTTTAGCCGTGAACGACCTGACGAGTGCCAAAACCCTCGCGCACCTTTTGAAATACGACTCCGTCCACGGGACCCTTCCCAACAAAGTCGAGGCCACCGATGATGCGCTGATTGTTGACGGGAAGGTCATCAAAGTTTTTGCCCAGAAGGACCCGGCTCAATTGCCCTGGAAGGACCTTGGTGTGGAGCTTGTGATTGAGTCCACGGGGAAGTTCACCGATCGTCAGGGTGCTTCGCTGCACCTGCAGGCAGGAGCAAGGAAGGTTCTTATCACTGCGCCGGCAAAGAATCCTGATGTGACCATTGTGATGGGTGTGAACCACACGATGTACGACAAGGCGAACCACCACATCGTCTCCAATGCCTCGTGCACCACGAACTGTCTCGCACCAGTGGTGAAGGTGCTCCACGAGAACTTCAAGATCCAGCGAGGGTTCATGACCACTGTCCACGCGTACACCAATGACCAGGTTATCCTTGACTTCCCCCACAAGGACCTTCGGAGAGCCCGGGCTGCGGCTATGTCCATGATTCCCACCACAACCGGTGCAGCGGTGGCCATGGGAGAGGTTATCCCTGACCTCAAAGGAAAACTCGACGGTATGGCCATTCGTGTTCCGGTACCCGATGTCTCCATCGTAGACTTTGTGGCAGTGGTGGAGAAGGAACCTACAAAAGACGAAGTGAACGAAGCCCTCAAGAAAGCGGCAGAGGGTGAGCTCAAGGGTATTCTGGCGTACTGCGAGGAGCCTCTGGTATCGATGGATTTCCTCCACACCACTGAGTCCTCCATCGTTGACGCCCTTTCCACCAAGGTCATCGGCAACATGGTGAAGGTGCTCGCCTGGTACGACAACGAGTGGGGGTACTCCTGCCGGGTTGTGGACCTTGCCCAGTACATGATGCGGTGAGAGGGAAGCTTCATGAATCGCACGCTAATTGCTGCCGGGAACTGGAAGATGCACAAGACCATCGAGGAAGCCTCGGCGTACGCCGAGGCTTTCCTTGCCAGAATGCGGGAATTTCAGGGCCTTGAGGTCGTTATCTGCCCGCCTTTCACGGCTTTGCCAGTGCTGCGGGACCGCTTTTCCCAGACTCCGGTGCAGCTTGGGGCACAGAATGTCCACTGGGAAGTCCAGGGAGCCTTCACTGGGGAGATTTCTGCCCGCATGTTACAGGAAATTGGGTGCCGGTATGTGATCGTGGGGCATTCGGAACGACGGCATATTTTTCGCGAGACCTCTGAAGAGGTGGGTCGGAAGGTGAAGACGCTCTGCAGCTTTCACCTTTCCCCCATTCTCTGCGTGGGTGAGACCCTGAGCGAACGGGAGGCAGGAAAAACCCGGGAGGTTGTGCAGGAGCAGCTCCTTCAGGGTATTGTCCATCTTGCTCCTGAGGAGGCACGATCTCTGGTGATTGCCTATGAGCCGGTATGGGCCATTGGCACCGGCAGGGCTTCAACCCCTCAGGATGCTGAGGAAGTTATCCGGTTTATCCGTGAGGAACTTGCCAGTCGATTCGGTCAGGGGGTGGCATCGGGTATCCGTATACTTTATGGGGGAAGCGTCACACCAGAGAACGTCTTTGACTTTGTGGTTCAGGAGAACATCGATGGGACACTTGTTGGGGGTGCCAGTCTCGACCCGGAGAAGTTTCTGAAAATCGTGGAAGAGACGGAGCGGGCGTTTCTGAGAAAGCGTGGAGGAGCTTGAGGTATGGAAGGGTGGATGGTTGTCCAGATTGTGATATCTGTGGCGCTCATTCTTGTTGTCGTCCTCCAGCCCCGGAAATCTGGCGTTGGTGGAGGAATCTTTGGGGGCATGACCCGGGCGGATCGGAGTGCAAAGTTTCGAGCTCTCCCGATTCTGAGTAAACTCACCGTTGTTTTTGGTGTCGCCCTGATGGTGCTTTCGCTGGTATTCTCACTGCTCCTTGTCCGGTGAGGGAAGGGGAATGTCCAGGCGGCCATGGCTTTCGTCGCTTGAAGAGGTTGAGGCCCTTCAAGTAGAGAAGGGAAGGCTTTTCTATTCCGCAACTCACGAGGAAATCCAGAAAGGGTACACCACAGACGTCTATTTTGTGACGGCTCAGGAAATCCTCCGCCACCTGAAGCTTGCCGACACTGTGGTGACTGCTGAGGTTTTTCCCCGCCGTCCCGGCGTCCTCTGTGGGGTTTCAGAGGTACTGAATCTGCTTTCGGGAAGCAATGTCGAAATCTGGGGGCTTGAGGAAGGGGAAGAGTTTGCTGCAAGGGAGGTGATCATGCGCATCCGAGGACCATATTCGGAGTTTGGGATTTTCGAAACACCTCTTCTTGGAATCCTTGCCCACAGCTCCGGGTGGGCAACGGCAGCCAGAGAGTGCAAGAGGGCTGCCGGGGAGAAGCTTGTACTTTCTTTCGGTGCCCGTCACGTGCATCCCGCGGTGGCTCCGGTGCTTGAGCGTGCAGCTCTAGTGGGAGGTGTGGATGGAGCGGCATGCATCCTGGGGGCCAAGCTCTTCGGTAAAGAGCCAGGAGGAACAATTCCTCATGCGGTCATCCTCATTGTGGGGGACACGGTCATTACGGCTAAGGCCTTTGAGGAGGCTATTCCGGAACGTTTCCCCCGGATCATCCTTGTGGACACCTTCAAGGATGAAGCCGAGGAGTCTCTCCGGGTGGCCAGAGTCCTGGGGGAGAGGCTTTCTGGGGTTCGCCTGGACACCCCTGATGAGCGAGGAGGGGTTACCCCGGCTCTGGTGGAAGAGGTCCGAGAGCGGTTGCGACAGGCGGGTTTCCCTCACGTAAAAATTGTCGTCTCGGGAGGGCTCAATCCGGAGAAGATTGCCCTTTTGCGAGACAAAGCGGATGTTTTTGGGGTGGGGAGCTACATCAGCAGTGCTCCACCCATCGACATGACTATGGACATCAAGGAGGTTGCAGGGCAGAACGTGGCCAAGCGCGGGAGAATTCCGGGGATTATCCCCAATCCCCGCTTGAAGCGACTGAAGTGAGGAGGTGCGAGGAGTGAAAAGGTTTCTGGTCATCCTTGGTTGTGTGTTTTTTGCTCTTTTGAGTGTGTTGCCTGCCTTCGCAGAGGTCAAGAATCCCGATACGTACATTTACCTCAGTATCGGGGAGCCGGATACCCTTGACCCCCACTATGCGTACGATACGGCAAGCGGCGAAGTAATTAGCTTTGTGTACGAAAACCTCATCGCTTACAAAGGTGAAAGCGTCACTGAGTTTGTCCCTCGCCTGGCAACGGAGGTTCCCACCGTTGAAAACGGGCTCATTCGGGATGAGGGGAAGACTTACGTTTTCCCTATCCGTAAGGGTGTGAAGTTCCACAACGGGAACGAACTCACCCCTGAGGACGTGGAGTACAGTTTCGAGCGGGGTATCCTCTTCGATCCCTATGCAGGGCCCATGTGGATGCTCATCGAAGCCCTCTTTGGCTATGAGACCCTTGAGGATTTCGTCGCGGACAAGGTTGGCGTTCCCTGGAGCGAGATGGTTGATGAAGAGGGCAACCTCAAGAGTGAAGAGTACCGGCAAAAGCTCATCGACTTCTACAACACCTATATTGATCCTGTTATTGAAGTCGAGGGGGACAATGTGGTTTTCCACCTCTCAAGGCCTTTTGCGCCTTTCCTGAGTATCCTCGCCCAGAACTCAAGCTGGAGCGCAATCCTCGATAAGGAGACCTGTATTTCCCTGGGTCTCTGGGATGGCCAGGCCGATGGGTGGTGGAAATACCACAACTGGAAGAAGGAGAAAAGCCCTCTCTACGAAAAGGCTATCGGGACCGGTCCGTTCAAACTCCTTGAGTGGGACAGGACTCAGCAAAAAGTTGTTCTTGTGCGGAATGACGAGTACTGGGGAGAGCAGCCGAAACTCGCCAAGGTCATCATCTGGGGAGTTGATGAGTGGAGCACGAGACGTTCCATGCTTGAAGCAGGAGATGCGGACCAGATTTACACGCCCCTCCAGTACCTGGACCAGGTGAAGGGTATCCCCGGAGTGGTGGTACGGGAGGGTTCCCGTCTCACCATCATGGCGCTCCACTTCAACTGGACGGTGGCCAAAGACAGCAAGTACCTCGGGAGCGGGAAGCTCGACGGTGAAGGTATTCCGCCGGATTTCTTCAGCGATGTCCATGTGCGCAAAGCCTTTTCCTATGCTTTTGATTACGATACTTTCATCGCACAGGTTCTCAAGGGCTACGGGTATCGTGTTCCCTCGGTCATCCCGCGAGGACTCCTGGGATTCAACGAAAGCCTTCCCATGTATCCTTTTGACCTTGAGAAAGCAAAGGAGGAATTCCAGAAAGCCTGGAATGGCGAGCTCTGGGAGAAGGGCTTTAAGCTGACGCTTCTCTACAACACCGGGAACGAAGCTCGTCAGACGGCCTGTGAGATGCTCAAGGAGAACATTGAGTCGCTAAACCCGAAGTTCCGAATCGAGGTCCAGGGGGTCCAGTGGCCAACCTACCTTGATGCCTATCGGCAGGGGCAGCTCCCGGCGTTCATCATCGGGTGGCTTGCCGATTACCCGGATCCGCACAACTTCATCTTCACCTATTACCACAGTAACGGCGTGTACGGAACGAGCCAGGGTGAGGCATTCCGGAAATTCGCCGAAGAGAACCTCAACGCCCTGATTGAGAAGGCCATTGAGGAAACGGACCCCACCAGGCGGCAGGCGATGTACGAGGAAATCCAGAAAATCGCCTACGAGAATGCTCTGGGTATGCCCCTCTACCAGCCGGAAGAAGTGTACGTTATGCGGAGCTGGGTGAAGGGCTGGATGTTCAACCCTATGCGTCCTGGAGAGGCAAATTATGATGGTATCTGGAAGGAAGAGTGAGGTGACCCTGTGCTGGAACCCCATGGGGACTGTAGTCCCCATGGGGTCTCACTCACGCTTATGATTTTCTATATCCTTCGGCGTCTCCTTTTTCTCCCTCTGACGCTTTTTGGGATTTCTCTTCTCCTTTTCCTTATGATTGGCCTTCTTGGTCCGTACCAGCGCCTGGCTACGTTCATTAACAGTCCCGAACGTCTGAAGGGAGCCGATGTGGATAAGCTCGTTGAACTCTACGGGCTCAACGACCCGCTGATTATCCAGTATGGTCGATGGTTGAAGAACGTCCTCCGGGGAAATCTCGGGTGGTCCTACGTGGGGAAGGAGCCGGTACTTTCGGCAATTCTCAAGCGTTTTCCGTACACCCTTGAACTCACCCTTTTTGCCGCCATCCCCATCATTTTCCTTGGGACGTCTCTTGGGGTTCTCGCAGCGCTCAACCATAACAGGCCTCTGGACCACGGGTTGCGCATTTTTGCCGTTGTTGGGTGGTCCTTCCCCGATTTTGTCTTTGGACTTTTTGTTCTCATGATTTTCTACGGAACGCTGGGGTGGTTCCCACCGGGGAACCTGAGCGTCTGGGCTGAAGAAATCGTCAAATCCCCGTACTTCCGGAATTTCACTGGAATGCTCACCCTCGATGCTCTTCTCAACGGGCGGCTTGACGTTTTTCTTGACGCACTGCGGCACCTTGCTGGTCCGGTGTTGACTCTCACGTATGTAGAGTTTGCCTTTCTCCTCCGGATTACTCGCTCCTCTATGCTCGAGGTACTTCGCAAGGAGTACGTTCGGACGGCCCGGGCGAAAGGCCTTGATGAACGTGTGGTCATTCACAAGCATGCAAAGAGAAACGCCCTTATTCCGGTGGCCACGGTGTCTGGTCAGACGGTGATCGGGCTCCTTGCCGGAACAGTCATTGTGGAGACGATTTTCAACCGGACCGGTCTTGGAAGCTTCATCGCCCTTGCATCGCAGCAGCTTGATTACGCTTCCATCATGGGTGGAACCCTCTTTTTCGGTCTCATTTTGGTCATTGGGAATCTCTGTGTGGATCTCTCCTACGCCCTGATTGATCCCAGAGTGAGGCTTGAGTGATGCGGGAAGAGACGAGAAAAGCGCTTCGGCGACTCTTTTCCAATGCTTCTGGAGTTCTGGGTGTTGTCCTTCTCGGGCTTTTTGTTGTTGTGGCACTCTTTGCTCCTCTCCTTGCTCCTCCGAAGCCCGGGCGGGATCCATACTTTATGCCCGTGGTGACCTGGAGTGCCGATCCCCTTCCCCCTTCACGGGAACACCCTTTTGGTGTTGCTGGGAAGCGAGACATTTTCTACGGTGTCGTGTGGGGGACGCGTACGGCCTTTCGTATTGGTATCCTCGTAACCCTTGCTTCAACGGCCATCGGGCTTTTTGTGGGGTCTCTTGCTGGATACTTTGGAAGGATTCTCGACGAGATCCTCATGCGAGTGACGGATGTTTTTATGGCCATTCCTTTCCTTGTGGCTGCCATGGTGCTCACCACGGTTCTCGGCACGGGACTTGATAAGGTGATGATTGCGCTCATTGTCTTCAGCTGGATGTATCCCGCCCGTCTCATCCGGGGGAATATCCTCCAGGTCAAGGAGGAGCAATTTATCCTGGCCGCAAAGTCCCTGGGAGTGAGCGATACGGTCATTATTCTCCGTCATGTCCTCCCCAATGCCATTTTTCCTGTGCTCATTCAGGCGTCCATGCGCATGGGGTCCCTGGTGATCACTGCTGCAGCCTTGAGTTTCCTCGGCCTTGGGGCGCCTCAGGGGTATGCTGACTGGGGGGCACTCCTCAATTACGCCCGGAACTGGATGCTTGGGGGGTACGGAGCCACGTTCAAGTACTGGTATATGATTGCCTTCCCTGGAGGGGCTATGGTGCTCTTCGTCCTTGCATGGAATCTCCTGGGTGACGCTTTGCGTGATGCCTTTGATCCTCGCCTTCGGTGGTGATGTTCTTGTGCTTCTTGAGGTTCGCAACCTCCGCGTGTACTTCAAAAACGACGCGGGCCAGGAACTCCGGGCCGTTGATGGGGTGAGTTTCACCGTGCCCCACGGGAAAACTGTGGCGCTGGTTGGGGAGTCCGGATGCGGCAAGAGCGTGACGGCCCTGGCTATCCTCCGCCTTGTTGAGGTGAACGGCCGGATTGCAGGGGGTGAGGTGCTTTTTGAGGGAAAGAACCTTCTCGCCCTCCCGGAGAAGGAAATGCAGAAAGTGCGGGGGAAAGACATTGCCATCATTTTCCAGGAACCCTCTGCAGCTTTGAACCCTGTATACACCATAGGGGACCAGATCATGGAGGCTATCCTTCTCCACCAGTCTGTGTCCCGGGAGAAAGCCCGTGCTCTGGCGGAGGAGATGCTCCACCTTGTAGGCATTCCCGAGCCCAGGAAGCGTCTGAATGAGTACCCTCACGAGCTCTCAGGAGGCATGAAACAGCGGGCCATGATTGCTATGGCACTCTCGTGCCGTCCGAAGCTCCTCATCGCCGATGAACCGACAACGTCCCTTGATGTCACAATACAGGCGCAGATTCTGGCGCTCCTCCGGGAACTCCAGAGGCAAATTGGCATGGCGATACTCCTCATCACCCATGACCTTGGCATTGTTGCCGATATGGCGGATGAGGTTGTGGTCATGTACGCTGGGAAAGTGGTGGAACGGGGAACGAAGTACGACATTTTCAAGCGCTGCCGCCACCCGTACACGCTTGGGCTTTTGCGCTCTGTGCCCCGTCTCGACGTGGACGAAAAGGTCCTTGCGAGCATCCCGGGGTTCGTGCCGGATCCCCTCCATTTTCCCGAGGGGTGCCGGTTTCGGGGTCGCTGTTTCCTGGAAGATGAGGCCTGCACCGCGGAACCCCCGGAAATTGCTCTCGGCAACGGGCACGTGGTGTACTGCCATCATGCTGCGCTCTCCGAGGTGTGCCATGGGGAACGGTGAGGTCTTGCTCCGCGTTGAGAACCTCAAGAAGTACTTCCCTCTCCGGGCAGGGGTTTTCAAAAAAGTTGTGGGATGGATTAGAGCAGTGGATGGGGTGAGCTTTGAGGTCTTTTCGGGGGAGACCCTGGGAATTGTGGGGGAATCAGGGTGCGGGAAGAGTACTCTCGGAATGACCATCCTCAGGCTCCTTGAGCCGACGGAAGGACGAATCTTTTTTGCCGGACAGGATATTACCAAGCTTCCTCCGGCAAAGCTGCGGCCAATTCGCAAGGACATGCAGATGATTTTTCAGGACCCCTTCAGTTCCCTCAACCCCCGTATGACCGTCCAGGCTATCCTCGAAGAGGGGCTCAGGGTACACCGTGTTGTTCCCCGGGATACCATGCGGAAAGAAGTGGAAATGCTCCTTGAACGGGTGGGTCTTTCCCGGGACTATGTTCGTCGCTTTCCTCATGAATTTTCTGGTGGGCAGAGGCAGCGCATCAGCATTGCCCGGGCTATTGCCCTCCGACCCCGCCTGGTGATCGCTGATGAGGCTCTTTCGTCCCTTGATGTCTCCGTCCGAGCTCAGGTGCTTGACCTTCTCCAGGAACTGAAAAAGGAGTACTCCCTCACGTACCTTTTCATCTCTCACGACCTTGCTTTGGTGCGGCAGATTTCCCACCGGATTCTCGTCATGTACCTGGGAAAGGTGGTGGAACTTGCTCCAAAAGAGGCCTTTTTTGCTCGTCCTCTCCATCCCTATTCCGTAGCGCTGATTTCTGCTGTTCCCATCCCCGACCCGGATGTTCGAAAGGTCCGCATCATTCTGAGTGGTGATGTACCGAGTCCTCTGCAACCTCCTCCGGGGTGTCGTTTCCATACCCGCTGTCCCAGAGCTCAGGAGATTTGTGCAATGGTTGAGCCATCTCTCCTGGAGGTAGAGCCAGGCCATTTTGTGGCCTGCCACTTCCCCGGATGCCTCACCCTGGAAGAGGCGAGTTGACGAACCTTGGAGAATATGGTATTTTTTTCTACCGTCTACGAAGGCTTGTGAGGAGGCGATTCGTATCGAGTTACGGTATCGAGTGAACCATCAGATTGGGGCGCGGGAAGTGCGGCTCATTTCTCCCGAGGGACATCAGATTGGCATTGTCCCCCTGAAGAAGGCTTTGCAGATGGCGGAAGAGGCAGGGCTTGACCTCGTTGAGGTTGGTCCCAATGCCAACCCCCCGGTGTGCAAGATTATGGACTGGGGGAAGTTCAGATATGAGCGGGAGAAAAAGGCTAAACTCTCCCGCAAGAAGCAGAAAGCTTCAGAGCTCAAAGAACTCACCATGCGCCCCAAGATCGACGAGCATGACTATCAGGTCAAGCTCCGGAACGCTCTCCGGTTCCTTCAGGAAGGCAACAGGGTGAAGGTGACCATTCGGTTCCGAGGAAGGGAGGCGGCGTTTCAGGATCGGGGGCGTGAACTCCTCCGGAGGGTTATCGAGGATCTAAAGGAAGTGGGAAAGGTAGAACAGGACATTAAGAGCGAAGGGTCGAGTCTTACGGTCACTCTGGCACCGAAGAAGTGAGGAGGACGGGAAGCCATGCCGAAGATGAAGACGCACAGGGGGGCAGCGAAGCGTTTCAAAATCACTGCTCACGGGAAAATTAAGAGATCCCAGGCAGGGAAATCGCACCTTCTTGCCCACAAGGAACGGAAGCGAAAACGAAGACTCCGCAAGACTATCGTTTTAACTCCTGTGGAGGCGAAACGAATCAAGAGTTTACTCCCTTACGCATGAGAGGTGGCGCACATGTCGCGGGTAAAGACCAATGTTGCCTCGCGGAAGAGAAAGAAGAAAATCATGAAGATGGCCAAGGGATACCGGGGTGCCCGTTCCCGGGCTTACCGGAGAGCAAAGGAACAGGTTATCCGTTCTCTGGCGTATGCATACCGTGATCGGCGAAACCGCAAGCGGGATTTCCGTCGACTGTGGATTCTCCGCATCAATGCAGCGGTGCGGAACGAAGGCATGACGTACAGCCAGTTCATGGGTGCCCTGAAGAAAGCCGGGGTTCTCGTGAATCGGAAGAGGCTGGCACAGCTCTCCATCGAGGATCCCGAGGCCTTTCGGGAGCTTGTTCAGATTGCTCTGGCCTATCGATGACCCTCGACAGGCCTTCGCAACCCTGAGGGTGGAAGAGCATGATTGAGGAAATAGAGGAGTACCTTCGTGACTTTGAGGGAGAACTGGCCCAGGTCCTGACGAGAGATGATCTGAACCGGGTGAAAGGGAAATACGCTGGGCGCAAAAGCCGGATCCCCCTTTTCCTGGAACGATTGAAGACCTTACCTCTTGAAGAGCGGAGAATTGTCGGACGGAGGCTCAACGAGGTCAAGGCGTTTATTGAAGAGCGCCTCAGGAAGAAGGAGGCAGAGCTCTCCCAGAAGGAGCGAAGACGAGAGTCCGTCGACCTTAGTCTTCCAGGGCGAAGACATCCTGTGGGAGCCTTCCATCCCCTGCGCCTGGTCATGGACGAGATTGTCGCTATTTTCCGTTCTCTGGGGTTTCGCGTGGAAGAGGGGCCGGAAATCGAGACCGAGCTTTACAACTTCGAGGCTCTGAACATTCCTGCCGATCATCCTGCCCGGGATGCTCAGGATTCCTTCTATCTCGGAGGAGGTTTCCTTCTGCGGACACACACCTCCCCTGCCCAGATACGGGTCATGGAGAAGCTTACGCCTCCCTTTCGGGTTATTGTTCCTGGGCGGTGTTACCGTCGGGATGCCTTTGACGCCACCCACAGTCCCGTGTTCCACCAGATCGAAGGGCTTGTGGTGGCGCCGGGGATTTCCATGGGGGACCTTAAGGGAACCGTTGAGGTTTTCGCCCGTCGCCTCTTCGGCGAAAGGCGACAGGTTCGTTTCCGTCCCAGCTATTTCCCCTTCACCGAGCCGAGCGCGGAAGTAGACATTTCCTGCGGTATCTGCCAGGGAGCGGGATGCCGGTCCTGTGGGGGGCAAGGATGGCTTGAGATTATGGGGGCCGGTCTTGTGCATCCCCAGGTGTTCCGCAACGTGGGATACGATCCGGAGAAGGTTCAGGGGTTCGCGTTCGGTATGGGGGTGGAGCGAATCGCCATGCTGAAATTCGGCATTCCTGACATCCGGTGGTTCTTTGAGAACGACGTTGTGTTTTTGAGTGCTTTCAAGGGTCTGGGGTAGCATATGCGTGTCTCGTATCAGATTCTCAAACGGTTCCTTCCTGAACTCTCTCTTCGTCCCGAGGAGGTTGCTGAGGTTTTCCTGAACCAGGGGTTTGTGGTGGAGGAGGTTCTTTCGGCACGGGACCTCTTCCTTTGCCCTTTGCTTGCTGGTACCCTCGTGGAGGCGCGTTGTGAGGGTCCGCTGACCCACTGCACGGTAAAGCTTGGAGAACACACCTTCCGGGTTCTGGTTCACACTTCCGGTGTTCCAGAGACCGGTAGCAGGGTCCTCGTAGGACTTGAGAACCATACTCCGCTTTTTCTCCCTGTACGGGGGGAAAGAGCGAGGGAGGTTTTCGATTTCCTCCTGCCTCTCCCTCCGTTCCTTGAAGAGGGTGATGACGTTTACGAAGCCCTCATTGGTGATGACGTGGTTTTCGAAGTGGAGATTACCGCAAACCGCGGGGACTGCCTCTCGGTTCTGGGGCTGGCTCGGGAGCTTGCGGCTCACTGCGATATTCCCCTGGTACTCCCTGAGGTGCGCTACACTGAGAAACCTATCCACCATGGTTTTCGTCTTGAAAACGAGGCGCCGCACCTCTGCCCGCTGTACACTGGGAGGTACGTCACTGCAATTACCGTGCGACCCTCGCCGTTCTGGATAGCCAAGGAGCTCATCCTCATGGGTATGCGGCCCATCAACAACGTCGTGGACATCACGAATCTCGTCATGCTCGAGATGGGACAGCCGCTCCATGCCTTTGATGCTGCCCGCATTCGGGGGAATCTCGTCCGTGTTCGTGAGGCGGAAGAAGGTGAGCGCCTCATGACTCTCGATGGGGAAGAGAGGGTACTCAAGAAGGGTATGCTCCTCATTGCTGATGCGGACCGCCCCATCGCCCTTGCTGGAGTTATGGGTGGACGGGATACCGAAGTGGGGCCGAAGACAAGGGAAATTTTTCTTGAAGCAGCCTTCTTTGACCGCGTTTCCGTTCGGAGAACGGCCAGGGCTTTGGGGATGCGAACGGAAGCATCGGCGCGCTTTGAGCGGGGTGTTGACCCCCTGGGGGTGATGCAGGCAGCGTCCCGGGCACTTGCGCTTTTGGAGGAAGCGGGGGGAGAGGTGGCTTCAGGGTGGCTTGTGAGTGGCCAGCCACCCTTCACGGTGTGGGAAATTTCGGTACCCTGGGAACTCGTTGTGCAGAGGCTCTCCTGCGAAGTTTCCCAAAAAGAGGGCATTCGTATCCTTGAGCGGCTTGGTTTTCAGGTTGCTCAGGAAGGAGCAACCCTGCGTGTTCGTGTCCCAAGTTGGCGTCCCGATGTGCGGGAACCCATCGATGTTGTCGAGGAGATAGGGAGGGTTTACGGGTACGGGAAGATTCTCTCCTCTTTCCCTTCCTTTCCCTTTGATCCCGGGAATGTTCCCCGGGAGGAATCCCTGGAAAACCTGATTCGAGCACATCTTGTCCACCGTGGTCTTTACGAGGTGGTGACGCTTTCTTTGGTTGAGGGGGAAAGCGTGGACGTACTTGGCTTTGGAAAAGAGGAGTGTGTCGCGGTACTGAACCCCCTTTCCCAAGAACATGCTGTCCTTCGCCCTTCCCTTTTCTTTAGCCTCTTCGAGGTTGTGCGGACCAATGCCCGGCGGGGCAGGAGGAGTAGAGGGTTTTTCGAGGTTGGCAAGGTGTTTTTCCGGAAAGAAGGGAATTTTCGGGAGGAAAAGCACCTGGGCGTTATTCTCTGGAATGTTCCCCAGCCTGCTCTGTGGAAGGAGGATCCTTTAGACCTCTTTACCCTGAAGGGGTTCCTTGAGGAGATAGGAGAGCTTGCAGGTGTAGAGTACGGTGCTGTTTGCTCCGGGAGGGTTTCCCCCGTTTTTGATGAGGAAGAGGCTTTCGTGGTACCCTCTCCTGAGGAGGGCACAGAACCTATCGGGTGGGGTGGGAAGGTCCTTCCTGCTTTCCTGCGCAAGCACGATGTTGAGGGGGAAGTGTACTATCTCGAAATCCGCCTCGAGGGCCTCGCCACCTGGAGACAGGACCTTCCGGTGAAGGATTTTGTCTTGCCTGCTTTTCCTGCTGTTTCCCGAGACATCTCGGTAGTTGTGGATGCATCTACCCCCTGGGCTTTTGTGGCGTCGCTCGTTGCTGAGGAAGCAAAACGTAGCTGCATGGCCCTTGAGGAATTTGTTCTTTTCGACGTGTTTTCTGGTGACCCCCTCCCACCTGGGAAGAAGGGGTTTGCTTTTCGTCTTGTATTCCGAGCTCCGGACCGGACTCTTGAGGATGAGGAAGTCGGGAGATGGGTGCAGAAACTCAAGGAGGTCCTGAAGCAGACGGGGAGGGTGGTGTTACGGGAAGAGATGATTCTCTCCCATGAGTGACTGGTACACCCTGCTGTGCTTTGGTATTCTTGTCCTTAACGCAGTGCGCAGTGCGCTCCGGGGATTCAGCAAAGAATTCCTGGTGTTTGTTGGGCTTGTGGTTGGTCTTCTCCTTGGCCTCCGGTACTTTCCTGCAATTGGCGAGTTTCTCCATACTCGTTTTGGGTGGCAGAGTCCCTGGCTTGGAATCATCGGATTCCTCCTTATTTTCCTTCCCACGGTGATGGTGTTCTCCTCCTTTGGGCTCCGTCTGCGCCGGCTTTTTGAGCACCTTGATATCCTCTGGGTTGACGCTCTCCTTGGGTTCTTTGTGGGGCTTTTGAAGGGCATGCTCTGGATTCTCGTCATTACGGTGTTTGTGGCCAATGTGGCGTACCTTAGTTTCCTCGAGGAGGGCATTGCTCGCTCTCAGTTTTACCAGGATTGCACGCTGCCCGCGATTCGTTATGTGGAGCGTTTTGCCACTCAGTTCCCCCAGATTGCCTTTTTACGGCCGTGGCTTGAGAAAGGAGCATCCATAGGCGATGGAAGTTTCGAAAGGTGCCCTGGCGAGCTTTGAATACGAGAAAATCCTCGAGCTTCTGGTCCCTTTCTGTTTTTGCCCTGCAACACGGGAAAGGGCCAGGGCGCTTCTTCCTCTGGAGCCAGAAGTGCTTCCTTTGCACCTTGAAGCGATGCGGGAACTCAGGGACCTCATCCGTTTTGACGGTGACATCCCCTTTGGGGAGTTTCCCGACCTCCGTCCGGTTTTTGAAATCCTGCGTCTTCCCGGCGCCCGTCTCTCGCTTGAGGAAGCACAGAAAGTATACCGTTTCCTTCTCATGAGCCGGGGTATCCGCCATTTCCTGAAAGAACGGGGAGTAGAGAAGAAGTATCCCCGGATTTCTTCCTTGTACTTCCGGAGCATTCAGGATTTCTCAGGGTTTCTGCGGTATGCGGAGAAGATTCTCTCTCAGGATGGGCAGGTGCTCGATACGGCGAGCGAGAAACTCTGGAACATCCGAAGACGGAAGGAAGAGGTCCAGAGCCGGATTGCGGAGGTTCTCCATCGCATCCTCCAGGATAGCAGAATCGCCAAGTATCTCCAGGAACCGCTATACACTCTGCGAAAGGGTCGGTATGTTCTTCCTGTGAAAGCTCAGTTTCGGAGTGCGCTGAGGGGATTTGTGGTGGATTGTTCCTCAAGTGGTTCCACGCTTTTCATCGAACCATGGGCCGTGGCGGAACTGACTAACGAGCTTGAGGTTCTCAAAACCCTTGAGGAAGAAGAAATCTCCCGCATCCTTTTCGCCTTTACTGAAAAACTGCGGCCACTGTCTTCGGCCATTCGAGAGACCTTCGAAAGCCTTGTGGAACTTGACCTCCTTCGGGCTAAAGTGAAGCTTGGGGAGCAGTGGAAGGGGGAAATTCCCGAGGTTGGAGGGGAAACGCTGCGCATTCGTGAAGGGCGACACCCTTTGCTTTTTGAACGGGCGGTTCCCTTTGACCTTGAAGTTGCCAGGGGCCGTAGCATCGTGGTTGTCAGCGGGCCTAATGGTGGAGGAAAGACCGTTCTCATCAAGGCGCTTGCGCTTCTTGTGACGCTCACCTTCTCCGGAATCCCGGTCCCCCTCGCACGAGGTTCTTCCATCCCCCTCTATGACTATCTCTTTGTGGATGTCGGGGACCATCAGGACCTGGAAAGTAGTCTGAGCACCTTCACGTCCCGGATGGTGCTTTTGAAGGCCGCACTGCAAAAGGCTGGACCCCGGAGCCTTTTTCTCATCGATGAGCTCGGGGCGGGTACAGACCCCCACGAGGGCGCGGCGCTTGGCATTGCCCTTCTTGAGTACCTGAAAAAGAAGGGTACAATGTGCATTGCCACTACCCATCTTCCAGCTCTTCGGGAGTATGCCCTTCGGGGAGAGGGTGTCCTTCCTGCCTCCCTTGCCTTCGACCCTGATACCCTGCAGCCCACGTATCGCCTTGTGGTGGGGGGTGTTGAGGGAAGCTATGGAATCACGATTGCGGAACGGGTTGGCCTTCCCCAGGAGGTTATCCAGGGGGCACGACAGGTACTCCGGAGGGAGGAGGTTGCCTTCAACGAGCTTTTGCTCTCTCTCTCCCGGGAGCGGGAAGAGATGCGGAAGAAACTCGGCGAACTCCATGAAAGGCTTGCTGAGCTTGAGAAACGTGAGGAAGAAGTGCGAGTGATCAGGAAAGCTCTTGAAGAGGAGCGTCGACGCCTGACGAGGGCTCTGAGGGAGGAGTGGGAAGCCCGTCTGCGGGAGAGAGAGAAAGAAGTCGCGCGTCTTGTGGGAGAGTTGCGGAAAGCAAGAGCGCTCGATGAAGGGAAATATGGAGAACTCAAAGAACTCCTCCGGGAGGAGCGCCAGTGGCTTGAAAGTCTCAAAGAAGAGCAGGAAGAACCTCAGGAGTTCCAGGCAGGAGACCAGGTGTTTGTTGATCCTCTGGGCCGGGGGGTTGTTCTTGAGGTTGATACGAAGAAGGGTGAAGTTCTCGTTGTCGTGGGGGAGAGAAGAGTCCGGGTAACTCCGGAGCGTTTGAGGAGAGCGGAGAAGGAGATTCCTCAGGAGTCTCCACAGACCCCCATCACCACCTTCACTCTCCGGGAACGGATAACCAATGAGGTCTCCATCAGAGCCCTTAAAGCGGAAGAGGCCCTTGCCGTCCTTGAGAAGTACCTTGATAGGGCAATTCTTGCTGGTTTCAGCACTGTGTACATCATTCATGGCAAGGGCGAAGGGAAACTCCGGCGGGTCACGCACGAGTTTCTGCGAAGCCACCCCTATGTTCAGGAGTTCCGTTCCGGTCGGCCTGAGGAGGGAGGGCTTGGGGTTACGGTAGTCACCCTCCGAACATAAGGTCAGGGGCAGGATGTGCAAACCGTCTGGGGAGTAGTTCCTCTTTTGAAAGGGAGCACAACGGTTTTGCAGGAGGGTGAGGGTAGAAGGCCGGTTTTCAGGCACACAGCGATTTCCACCACTCCTTCGGGGCAAGAGAAGTCATGAGGTGGGGTGTCCTTCAGGGCCTCCTTCATCACCCGGGCAAAGAGGGGAGCAGCGATGATACCCCCCGTTTTCTGAGGTCCCAGAGGTTTCCGGTCGTCGTTCCCGAGGAAAATCCCACACACCAGGTTGGGGGTGAATCCCACAAACCATGCGTCGATGAAGTCTTCGGTGGTCCCGGTTTTTCCTGCCGCAGGTCTGCCGATGGCTGCCCTTCTTCCTGTTCCTCGTTCTATGACCCCCTGGAGGAGACGGGCCATGATGTATGCTGTCTCCGGCGAAAGGGCTCGTCGCACCACTGGAGTTCGCTCATAGAGAACGTGACCTGCGGTATCCTCCACCCGGAGAATGGCCAGGGGCTCAGGAACCATCCCACCGTTGGCAAAGGCCGAGTACGCCGTGGTGAGTTCAAGGAGAGTCAGTTCAGAGGTTCCCAGGGCGAGTGACAGGTCTCGCCTGAGGTTACTCCGTATGCCCATTTTTCTGGCATACTGGATGACCTTGTCGATGCCCACTTCCTGGAGGAGCTTAATCCCGATGATGTTCACGGACTTCTCCAGGGCTTCTCTCAGTGTCATCGGCCCCCGGAAAATTCGCTCGTAGTTCTGGGGTTTCCAGCCGTTTGGAAACTCTAAGGGTTCATCGACAAGGATACTGCTTGGGGTGAAACCACTATCGAGGGCTGCGGCGTAAATGAAGGGTTTGAAGGTTGACCCTGGTTGCCGGTGTGCCTGAGTCGCCCGGTTAAACTTGCTCTCTTCGTAGCTTCGTCCTCCCACCATGGCCTTGATGTACCCGTTTGTGGGGTCAATGCAGAGAATCGCTCCCTGGTATCCGCTTTCTTTGAGGGCTTCGTTGGCAACCTTCTGGATGTCGGCATCAAGTGTGGTGTAAATTTTGAGGCCGCCGCTAAAGATCTGCCAGTCCTCGAAGGTTGTGCGGAGCTCCTTGAGAAGGTGGTCGAGGAAATACGGACAGAGGGAGGCACGTTTTTCAAGACCTGAGAGCACAATGGGGGCAGAAAGGGCTTTTTCGAATTCCTCTTGGGTGATGAAACCACACTCCAGCATCCGCCGCAGGACCCGCCGTTGCTGTCTCTGGGCCGCGGAGAAGTCGATGTACGGAGAGAAGTACGAGGGGGACCGGGCAACTCCTGCAAGCATGGCCATCTCTGCAAGGGTGAGGTCAGCCAGGTCTTTGCCAAAGTACAGACGAGCTGCTGCTTTCACCCCGTATACGCCATGCCCCAGGTAGATCTGGTTGAGGTAGGCCTCGAGGATTTCTTCCTTGGTGTACCTTCGCTCAAGGAGGATGGCAAGGAGGAGTTCTTTGATTTTTCGCTCAAGGTTCCTCCGATTGTCGAGGAAACGGCTTCGGGAGAGCTGCTGGGTGATGGTGCTTCCCCCCTCGACGACTCTGAGGTTGAGCAGGTTCTGCCACAGCGCTCGGAGGATGCCGAGAGGGTCCAACCCGGGGTGGCGGAAGAAGTTCTGGTCCTCGCTGGCGATGAAAGCCTTCTGGAGAAGGGGAGGGATTTCCTCAAGATGGGCGTATTCGCGCCGTTCGGTGAAGAATTCCCCGATGAGCCTCCCCCGGATGTCGTAGACCCTTGTGGTGAGCGAGGGCGTAAAATCTTCGAGGCGGGTCGAGATGGTCTTCAGGTCTTCCGAAAGGGGAAAGAGCATGCCTCCAAAGAGCGCGCCTCCCGCAAGAAGACCGGCTATGAAGGCCAGGGCAAGAAGCCGGGTGTTTTTCCTGTTTCCTCTTCTCATCGCTTCAACCGTTCTTGGTATAATATTTGCCATGATATGGTACCACAAAACCGGGAGAAGCGGAATGAGAAGCCTTGCTCGTGGAGCTTTTGTGGCAGCGCTGTACGCTCTTCTTGTTGTGCTTCCTCCCTTTGCTTCTTTCGCCTATGGTCCTGTTCAGGTGCGTGTTGCCGAAGCGCTGACGGTGCTGTCTTACCTCTTTCCCGAGACCATCTGGGGGTTGACTCTGGGGTGCTTTGTGGCGAACGTTTTGGGTGGGCTGGGATTCTGGGACTTTTCCCTTGGAACCCTGTGCACGTTCCTTGCCGCCTTTTGGACTTCTCGTGTGCGTCATCCTCTCCTTGCCCCCCTCCCTCCGGTTCTCGTCAATGGCTTTGGAGTTGCCGCGTACCTTGCTTTCCTCTTTAGAGTTCCTTACGGAGTGACGGCTTCCTACATCCTCCTTGGAGAAGCTGTGGCCTGTTATGGGCTGGGGTATCCACTCCTTGTGGCGCTCTTGAAGCGGGGATTTCGAAAGGAGTGAAGGACGTTGACACAGTATGTTGAGCAAGTTGAGAGGGACCTTGCCATTCTCAAGCGTGGTACGGAAGAAATCATCGACCTTGAGGACCTTAGGAGGAAGCTCCTCCGCTTCTATGAGACGGGGAAGAAACTCGTGGTGAAAGAGGGTTTTGACCCCAGTGCTCCCGATATCCACCTGGGTCATACCGTGACCCTTCGAAAGCTCAGGCAGTTCCAGGAGCTGGGGCATGAGGTCGTTTTCCTCATTGGTGATTTCACGGGTCGCATTGGCGACCCGACGGGGAAAAAGGAAACCCGGCGGCAGCTCACAGAAGAAGAAGTTCAGAGGAATGCCCGGACCTATGCGGAACAGGTTTTCAAAGTCCTTGACCCTGAGAAAACGAGGATTGCCTTCAACAGCACCTGGCTCTCCCGGCTCACCCTGGAGGAGGTTATTGTCCTTGCCTCTCGCTTCACCGTGGCCCGGATGCTTGAGCGGGAAGATTTTTCCAGGCGCCTGCGAGAGGGAAGGCCCATCGGGCTCCACGAATTCCTCTATCCCCTTCTGCAGGGGTATGATTCTGTGGCACTCCAGGCCGATGTGGAGCTTGGAGGAACAGATCAGCGTTTCAACCTCCTTGTGGGGCGAGACCTGCAGCGGGAGTTTGGTCAGGAGCCCCAGGTCATCATCACCATGCCCCTTCTTGAAGGGACCGATGGTGTGGAGAAGATGAGCAAAAGCCTCGGGAACTACATCGGTATCAACGAACCTCCCTTCTCGATGTTCGGGAAGGTCATGTCCATTCCCGATTTCCTCATCGAGAAGTACTTTGTCCTCCTCACCGATGTTCCTCTTGAGGAGGTTCGGAAGAAAAAGGAGGCCTGCGAGCGGGGAGAACTCCACCCGAAGGTCTGGAAGGAAGAGCTGGCCTTTGAGCTCGTTCGCCTGTACCACGGGGAGGAGGAGGCGAGAAAGGCCCTTGAGGATTTCGAGCGGGCATTTTCCCAGAAAGCCTGTCCTGAGAGTGCTCAGGACCTCTGCATTGCCCAGTCTGAGCTCGTTGCGGGGAAGCTCTGGATTATGAAGCTCCTGCAGAGAACGGGTGTTTTCCAGTCAAAGAGCGAGGCACGTCGCTGTCTTGAGCAGGGGGGTGTATACCTCAACGGCGAGCGTATAAGCGGGGTGGATCAGGATGTTCCGCTGAAGGATGGGGATGTTCTTCGGGTCGGAAAGAAGTCCTTCTTCCGAATCCGAATCGTTGCTTCTCAGGAAGCAAAAACCTCAGGAAAGGAGGAAGCCAGGTGAAAAGCAAAGGAATCGTGATGCTTCTTGTTCTTGGTGCTGTGTTCTTTGGGGGACAGGTTTTCGCTGAGGAGCCCATTCGTATTGGCCTTCAGGCTCCCATAACGGGGAGCTTTGCCATTGAAGGGCAAATGGCCAGGCAGTGTGTAGAAGTTGCGGCAGAGCTTATCAACAAGCAGGGAGGCATTCTCGGTCGTCCTGTGGAGATTGTTGTGGCCGACGATGCCTCTAACCCCAGGGACAGTGCTTTGGCAGCACAGAAGCTCATTTCCCAGGGGGTCGTGGCAGCTATTGCCAGTTATGGCTCATCGGTAACCGAACCCGCCGCAGACCTTTACGAACGGAACCGAGTGGTGTGTGTGGCTTACGGAGCAACAGCAGTACGGCTCACCATGGGGAAAGAGCGCCAGTACTTTTTCCGGACCTGTGGACGGGATGACTCTCAGGGTGAGTTCTTCGCCCGCTTTGCTGTTGAGACCATGGGGTGGCGGCGCATTGCCATCATGCACGACAACCAGACCTATGGGAAAGGCGTGGCTGAGGAAACGAAGAAGTACCTTGAACCGTACATCAGAGAAGGTCGGGCAGAGATCGTGTACTACGACGCCATCACTCCCGGAGAACAGGATTACAGTGCGGCGCTGACGAAGCTCCGGGAGAGCAATCCCGATGTCTGGTACTACACCGCCTACTACCCCGAGGCAGGGCTTTTGGTCCGGCAGGCCCGGGAGATGGGCATCACTGTGCCCTTTGTGGGGAGCAATGCCGTACCCAATGAGGACTTTGTCCGTATCGCAGGTCTTGAGTACGTGGTGGGAACCTTTATGACCCAGGAGCCCCTTCCCCAGGATCTCAATACTCCAAAAGCTCAGGAATTCTTTGCAGCCTACCGGGCAAAGTACGGGGACATCCCTTCCTCCCCCTGGCCGATTTACGCTGCCGATGCCCTTTTTGCCCTCGCACAGGCGATAGAGAACGCGAAGTCCACAAAGCCAGACGATATTGCCCAGGCCATGCGCACGATGGAGAATGCCGAAGGCATCACCGGTCCTATTGTCTTCACCGAGCGGGGAGACCGGAAGGGTGTTCCCTACGCCATGTACCGGTACAACGAGAAAGGACAGCTTGAGCTCTTTAAACCCTAAGGTTTCCCCCACCGGGTCTTCCCGGTGGGTCCTGGGGGAATCCGGGAGGGACAGGATTGCAGGTATTTTTCGAACAGCTCGTAAACGGGGTAATGGTGGGATCGTTCTACGCCCTTGTGGCTCTGGGGTATTCCATGGTGTATGGCGTCATGAAGCTTATCAATTTCGCCCATGGTGACCTCTTTACTCTGGGGAGTTACCTGGGGTACACCTTCCTTGTGTGGGGAGCAGCATGGATCACAGAACGGGCAGGGCTCTGGTGGGGCGTGCTGGGGGCGATACTTTTCGCCTTTTTGGCCAACGCTGGAGCGGGGGTTCTCGTCGAGCGGATGGCCTATCGGCCGGTTTATCGGGCGGGACGTCTTCCCCTTGTCGTTTCTGCGCTTGGTATGTCCATTTTCCTCCAGAACGCCATCATGGCCATCTGGGGGCCACGCTTCCAGGTGTATCCAGGCGGCCTTGTTCCTACTGCCTCTTTGAGGTTTCTGGGGCTGTCTTTGCCGCTCCTCAAGGTGGTGATTCTCTTCCTCTCCCTTGGGGTGATGTTTGTGATGTACTGGATTGTGGAGAAGACAGAGTTTGGAGCAGCAGTACGGGCAACGGCCCTGGATCGGGAGATGGCCACCCTCCTTGGCATCGACGTTCGGAAGGTTATCCTCTTTGTATTCGCCCTGGGGCCAGCCCTGGGAGGGATGGCGGGGGTCATGAACGGGATGTACTACCGGTCGATTCAGTTCAGCATGGGGTGGAACTACGGACTCAAGGCCTTTACTGCCACCATTCTCGGAGGCATCGGCAACATCCCGGGCGCCATGGTGGGGGGTGTGCTCCTTGGGGTTGTTGAGACGCTCCTTGCAGGGTACGTCCCCGGGGGAGGGGCCTGGAAGGACGGATTTACCTTCCTAATCCTCATCCTGGTCCTGATTTTCCGGCCAACGGGAATCCTCGGTGAGAAAGTTGCAGAAAAGGTGTAGTCCGATGGGTATGGAGCTTTCCTGCGTCAGGAAAGGTCGATTCCAGCAGTTTGTTCCTATTCTCCTCTGGGGGTTTGTTTCCGTCTTCCCTTTTCTCCCCTTTGTGAATGATTACTGGGTCGATGTGGGATTTTTCGTAGGACTGTACGGTCTTCTGGGGCTCAGCCTCAACGTCGTCCTGGGGGAAGTGGGGCTTTTCGACCTCGGTCACGCTGCTTTCTACGCCATTGGGGCGTACACCACAGCTATTCTGAACACTACCCTGAATATACCGGTTTTGCTACTCCTTCCCGTGAGTGCTCTTGTTGCTTCGGGGTTTGCCTACCTTGTGATGTCTCCGGTGATTCATCTTCGGGGGGATTACCTCTGTATCGTCACCATCGGTATTGGGGAGATTGTCCGCATCATCATCGTCAACAACCCCTGGGGTATCACCAACGGCCCCAACGGTATCACGGGTGTGGGATTTCCCGCCTTTGGTCCTTTTGTGATTCAGACGCCCACGCAGTTCTACTACTTTGTCTGGGCGGTGGTGGCGCTCGTAGCTTTTGTGCTTTTGCGCCTCCAGAGGTCCCGAATAGGCCGTGCCTGGAATGCTATTCGGGAGGATGAGGTTGCTGCTGAAGCTACGGGTATCGATGTGCGGGCGTACAAGCTCCTGGCCTTTACCTTAGGAGCGGCCCTTGCAGGTCTTGCGGGGAACATCTACGCAGCAAAAATGGCCGTGGTGTCGCCCCAGAGTTTCCTCTTCATGGAATCCGCCCTGCTTTTCTGCATCGTTCTCCTTGGAGGTCTTGGTTCTCTCCCCGGTGTTCTTCTTGGAGCGGCTCTGGTGGTTGTCTTCCCCGAGGTTTTTCGCCGTTTTGCAAGTTTTCGCCTCCTCTTCTTTGGCTTGGCCCTTATGGTGACGATGATTTTCCGCCCCGGTGGTCTTCTTCCCAGAAAGAGGGAAATCCTGGGGCTCGATGGTTTAGATGTGCAGGGGTTCTCTGCGGAGAAGGTATCCCCGGTGCGAATGGGGCAAGTTTCCCTAGAGGAACGTTCCCCGGTTCAACCTCGCGAACTCGATCCTTGTCCTCTCCTTGAGGTTCAGGGGGTCACCCTTCGCTTTGGGGGTCTTGTGGCGGTAAACCAGTATGACCTTGTGGTGTACCCTAAAAGGGTTACGAGCCTCATCGGTCCGAATGGAGCGGGGAAAACCACCCTGTTCAACATTATTACCGGTATATACCATCCCAACGAGGGGAAGGTACTCTTCAAGGGGGAAGACATCACTGGCCTGAAGCCTCATCTTGTGGTGACTCGGGGTATTGCCCGTACCTTCCAAAACATCCGTCTTTTCCCCTCCCTCACCTGTTTTGAAAACGTCCTGATGGGTCGCCACTGCCGTGGAAAGGCGGGGATTGTTCCCGCTGTCCTTCGCACGCCTTTTCAATTGCGGGAGGAGCGGGAATTCATGGAGATAGCCGCGTACTGGCTATACCGGGTGGGATTGTGGGAATACCGGAATGAGCTGGCCCGGAATCTCCCCTACGGCAGGCAGAAGTACCTCGAAATCGCCAGAGCTTTGGCTACAGGACCGGAGCTCCTTATTCTCGACGAGCCTTCATCGGGGCTCAATGAGAGGGAAACGGAGGAGCTCATGGGATTCTTGCAGGAGCTTTTGCAGGAAGGCATCACCATCCTCCTCGTCGAGCACGATATGAACGTCGTGATGGGGATTTCGGACTGGGTCAGCGTCATGGACATGGGGAGCAAGATTGCTGAAGGGTCACCGTGGGAGGTCTACAACCACCCCAGGGTTATCGAGGCATACCTCGGGAAGGAGGAGGAGTGGGTTGGGAGCACTTCTTGAGGTTGAGGATATCCGGGTTTCTTACGGGGCAGTGGAGGCGCTTCGGGGGGTGACCCTCAGGCTTCAAGAGGGGGAAATCGTCGCCGTCCTGGGAGCCAATGGGGCGGGGAAAACCACGCTTCTTCGGGCTATTTCGGGACTCCTCCCCCTGGTCCGGGGGAGAATCCTCTTCTGTGGTCGGGACATCCGCTCCTTTGCTCCTTTTGAGCTTTTGCGCCAGGGTCTTGCCCATGTTCCCGAGGGCCGCCGGATTTTCCCCACCCTTACTGTGGAAGAGAATCTCCTCCTTGGGCTTTACGGGGTTCGTCACTTGGTGGGCGATGCCGAACGGAAGAAGCGTAAGGAGTGGATTTTTGAGCTCTTTCCGATTTTGCGGGAACGACGCCGGCAGCTCGCCGGCACCCTCTCGGGAGGGGAACAGCAGATGCTGGCCATCGGTCGAGGTTTGATCTCAAGGCCAAAGGTGATTCTTATGGATGAACCCTCTCTGGGGTTGGCTCCTCGGGTTGTCCAGGAAATTTTCCGGGTTATCCGCCAGATTCACGAAGAAGAAAGAGTCTCTCTCCTCCTTGTGGAACAAAACGCCCGCAAGGCGCTTTCGGTTGCAAACTACGCCTACATTCTCGAGAATGGCCGTGTGGCTTTGGAGGGAAAGCCCCAGGACCTCATGCACGATGAACGTGTTCGCTCTGCGTACCTTGGCGGATCAGGAATCGGACAGCGCCTTCTCTGAGTTCTCTCCCGGTTGTACAATGAGAGGGAGGACAGGGTATGGCGCGGTGCTCTAAGGAAGTGGTCCTCAAGGTTATCGAACAGGAGAAGAAGAAGCTCGATAACACCTCGGTTTTTGGGGGTTTCAGTCGATTTCTTAAAGGGTGGTTGCAGAAAGAAGGAAATCATCCGCAGGAATGGCTTGAGCAGCTTGAGAACTATGAGGACCTTTCTCGGGAGGAGCGGAGACGCCTGCTTTTAACCATTGAAAGCGCCCTCCGGGCAAGTCCTGCACCGGGAAAGGGGGTGTCACCAAAATCCCGGAAGTTCGTCCCCTCCCTTGCCCAGCCGGTGCGTTACCTCAAGGGTGTCGGTCCAGCTCTGGAGAAAAAGCTGAACCGTCTTGAGATCTTCACAGTGGAGGATCTCCTCTTTTTCTTCCCCCGAACCTATCGTGATCGGGGCACAATCAAGCCGATTCGGAGCCTCCAGGGTGTGGGGATTGAGACCATCGAAGGACAGGTGGTGCAGCACAAAATCGAGCCGACCCGGCGGGGTCCTCTGCTGAAGGTTGTCGTGAGCGATGGAACAGGAGAGATTCGCCTGGTGTGCTTCAACCGGGGGTATCTCGCCCAGTTTCTGAAGAAAGGCACCTGGGTTCGGGTATCAGGGAGTTTCCGGTACGCCTTCGGAGCTTGGGAGACGGCAGCGTTTGAGTACGAGGTGGGAAAGCTCAAGACAGCCGATTTTGAGCGCCTCGTTCCTGTGTATCCCCTCACCGAGGGCTTAACACCCAAGAAGCTCCGGACGGTTATCCTCTCCGCTCTTGAGACCTGTCTCCACGAAGTTCCCGAAATCCTTCCTCCTGCTCTTCGTGAACGTTTGCAAATCCCCACAAAGCGTGAGGCCATTCGGGAGCTTCATCTGCCTTCTGCTGCTTCTTTTGAGGAGCTTCAGGCCCGCCGGAGTCCTGCTCACCTTGCCCTGATCCTTGAAGAATTTCTCCTCTTTGCTCTGAGTCTGAAAATCCGCAGAAGAACCCTCGAGACACTCCAGGTTCCCCCCTGCCCCCTGGAATCCCCTCTTGCAGAGCGTTTCATTCGGTCTTTGCCTTTCTCTCTCACAGAGGCACAGAAGCGGGTGTGCCTTGAAATCGCCCGAGATCTGGCAAGCGGCAGGGTTATGAACCGGCTGGTTCAGGGGGATGTGGGCTCGGGAAAGACCATTGTGGCGGTCATCAGCGCTCTGCGAGTGGTCGAAACCGGGCGTCAGGTGGCCTTTATGGTCCCCACTGAGATCCTTGCTGAGCAACATTACTCCCGCTTCCGGGAGCCTCTTGCAGCTCTGGGGGTTCGGGTGGGACTTTTGAAAGGGGGGAACACGAAGGGGAAACGCCAGCTCCTTGAGGCGATACAGAAAAAGGAAGTGGATATCGTTATCGGAACGCATGCCCTCATTGAAGAAAAGGTTGCCTTTGCGGATCTCGGTCTTGTGATTGTCGACGAACAGCACCGTTTCGGGGTGCTCCAGAGGGCAAAGCTCAGGGAGAAAGCCACGGTTCCCCATACCCTGGTGATGACGGCAACGCCGATTCCCAGGACTCTGGCGCTGACGCTCTATGGGGACCTTGATGTTTCCGTAGTCGATGAGAAACCGGCGGGGAGGAAGCCCACACGAACGCTCTGTTTTTCCCTTGAGGAACGCTTCAAGGCCTACAGCCGTGTACGGAAGCTCCTCAGAGAAGGTCGACAGGCATATGTTGTGTGTCCGGCCATTGAGGAGAGCGAAGAGGAGATTGCCAATGTCCAGGAAGTGTTCGAGGAGCTCCAGAAGAAGTGGCTTTCTGAATTCCGCATAGAGGTTATCCACGGGAAACTCCCTTCGCGGGAAAAGGAGGGCATCATGCACCGGTTTTCCCGGGGCGACGTTGACGTTCTGGTAGCGACTTCCGTGATTGAGGTGGGTATCGATGTTCCCAGAGCCAGTGTCATGGTGGTGGAGAACGCCGAACGCTTTGGCCTTGCACAGCTCCACCAGCTCCGGGGGAGAATAGGCCGGGGAAGCGAAGAAGGAGTGTGCATCCTCCTTGCCGCTCTCTCGGGGGAAAACGTCCGGAAGCGCATGGCCATCCTCACGGCAACGGATGATGGCTTCCGCATTGCTGAGGAGGACCTTCGTCTCCGGGGTCCCGGAGAGTTCTATGGTGTACGTCAGCACGGGGTACCTGAGTTTCATCTTGCTGACCCTTTTGCAGACTGGCCGCTTCTTGAGCAGGCTCATCGGGAAGCAGAGAGAATCATTGCTGAAGACCCATTCCTCGAGAAGCCCGAACACCGTCTGCTCCGGCAGGAAATAGAGCGGCGTTTTGGTCGTTATCTGGAATTTGGGGAGGTTGGTTAATGGGGTATATCCACATTATTGGAGGGGAGAAAAGGGGCAGGAAAATCGTTGTTCCCGGGGGATGTGGTGTCCGTCCCATTCAAGGAGTTGCCAGGAAGGCGCTTTTCGAAATCCTCAGGGACAAGCTCCCTGAAAGTATTGTGTACGATATTTTCGCTGGCAGTGGGTCCCTGGGACTTGAGGCCCTGAGTCGAGGTGCCCGACGAGCGTATTTTTTCGAGAGCAACCCGAGGGTATGTCAGGTTCTGCGACGGAACATTACCCTCTGTGGATATGAGGACCGAGCTCGGGTTGTGCGCTGGGATTTCTGGCAGGCGAGGAAACTCCCCCAGGACCTTGAAAGGCCTGACGTTGTGTTTCTCGATCCTCCCTTTGCTTACGATATTTCCCAAGTCATGGAAAAGTTGTATAATTTCAGAGTTGTCATAGGCGATGCGCTTGTGGTCATCCGGTGCTCCCGGAAGGAGTGGCGGGAGGAGGGGGTTTCGTTTTTTGAAGTCCAGGATGTGCGGCGATACGGGAAGAGCGTTCTGGTCTTTGGGAGGCTGAAAGGTTAAGAGGATGGAGGGTCGAGGTGATAGTAGCCATTTACCCTGGGAGTTTTGATCCTATCACCAATGGGCATCTTGACATTATCGACCGGGCAAGGAGAATCTTTGACCACCTCATTGTAGCAGTACTGCAGAATCCGAACAAGGTCCCCCTGTTCAGCGCGGAAGAACGAAAACGCATGATTGAAGAAGCAGTAGCTGATTTTCCCAACGTTGAAGTTGAAGTTTTTGACGGGCTTCTCGTACACTTTGCCCGCTCTCGGGGCTGCAGGGTTATTCTGCGGGGCTTGCGTGCCATTTCCGATTACGAGTACGAGACACAGATTGCCCTGACCAATCGAAAAATGGCTCCGGAAATTGAAACCGTTTTCCTCCCCACGAGTACCGAGTACTCGTATCTCAATTCCACGGTGGTCAAAGAAATCGCCCGCTTTGGTGGATGTGTGCGGGGCCTTGTCCCCCCGGGGGTGGAACGACGGCTTCGGGAGAAATTCAGTTCGGTTTCCAGATAAAATTCGCCAGAGGAGATGAGACGCTATGGACATTCTTGCTCGCATCCGGGGAAGGGCGCGGGGCCTCGGGAAGAAAATTGCTCTTCCTGAGGGACACGACGAACGGGTGCTCCATGCTGCGAGTCTCGCAACTCAAGAGGGCATCGCATCCATTGTGCTCCTTGGCGACGAGGAGGAGATTAGTCAGAGGGCCAGAGCTTTCGGGATAAGCCTTGAGGGAGTAGAAATCCGGAACCCCCAGAAAGACCCCAAGAGGGCAGCCTATGTCCAGTCGCTCTTTGAACTTCGCCGGGAGAAAGGGGTTACACTCGAAAAGGCGGAGGAACTCCTCCAGAACTCCATGTACTATGCCTGTATGATGCTTTTCCACGGAGAGGTCGACGGTGTTGTGGGAGGGGCAGTGTTCACAAGCCCTGATGTGATCCGTCCCGCCCTGCAGATTATCAAAACCGCTCCGGGTGTCAAACTCGCCTCAAGCTGCTTCCTCATGGTTTTCCCCAATACTCAGTATGGGGAGAACGGGGTGTTCCTTTTCGCTGACTGTGGTTTCAACCCCGACCCCACTGCCGAGGAGCTGGCCCACATTGCGGTGACCACTGCCCGGACGTTTCGTCTTCTGGTGGGAGGGGAACCAAGGGTGGCTATGCTCTCGTTCTCAACGAAAGGGAGTGCCAGGCACAGCCGGGTAGACAAGGTGCGGGAGGCCACGCGCATTGCCCAGAACCTTGCTCCAGATCTCCTTATTGATGGTGAGCTCCAGGGAGATGCGGCACTCGTTCCGGAGGTGGGGGCAAGAAAGGCCCCGGGAAGCCCGGTGGCGGGGAGAGCCAACGTATTGATTTTCCCCGACCTTGATGCAGGGAACATCTGCTACAAGCTCACCGAGCGCCTGGCTCAGGGGAGAGCCATTGGACCAATCCTCCAGGGTCTGGCAAAGCCAGTGAATGACCTTTCCCGGGGGTGCAGGGCTGAAGATATCGTTGACCAGATTGCGGTCACTGTTCTCCAGACTCAGTTTTAGGGGGGAGATGATGGACCTTGAACATCCTGGTGGTGAACTGCGGTAGCTCGACCGTCAAATACCAGCTTTTCCGGATGGAGGACGAGGACCGTTATGAGGTGGTCGCCCGGGGGATTGTGGAGAGAATCGGTATTTCAGGATCTCGCCTGGAACACCGGTCAGCCCTTGACACCTTCGTCGAAGAGCGACCTGTGCCGAATCACCGTGTGGCCCTAGAACTCGTTATTGCCGCTTTGACTTCTGGGAAAACCCAGGTACTTTCTGGTGTTGGAGAAATCGATGCCGTTGGGCATCGGGTTGTCCACGGAGGCGAGAAGTTTACCGGTTCGGTGCTGATCACCGATGAAGTTCTGGAAGCCATTCGGGCCTGTGCGGACCTTGCGCCTTTGCACAATCCTCCCAACATCCTTGGCATTGAGGCCTGCCAGGAGCTCATCCCCGGGGTCCCGCAGGTAGCGGTTTTCGACACCGCCTTCCACGGCACGCTCCCTGAGTATGCGTACATTTACGCTATTCCATACGAATACTACGAGAAGTACCGCATCCGGCGGTACGGGTTTCACGGAACCTCTCACCGGTACGTGGCGGAGCGAGCAGCAAAGATGATGGGCCGTCCCCTTGAAGAGCTCCGGCTCATCACCTGCCATATGGGTAGCGGGGTGAGCTTTACCGCCATCCTCCATGGAAAATCCATCGATACCTCCATGGGATTCACCCCTTTAGAGGGCCTGGTTATGGGAACCCGGTGTGGCGATATTGACCCGGCAATTGTCTTCTTTCTGATGGAGAAGGAAGGCCTTTCGGCGAAGGAAGTGGAGGAAATCCTGAACAAGAAAAGCGGGGTTCTCGGAATTTCGGGAATAAGCAGCGACACCCGGGACATTGAGGATGCAGCACCACACAATCACCGGGCACGTCTTACCCTCGACATCATTGCCTACCGGGCCAAAAAGTACATCGGAGCGTACTACGCTATTCTCGGTGGACTCGACGGTCTGGTATTCACTGCAGGAATTGGGGAGAACTCCCCTTACATTCGAAAGTCCATCTGCTCGGGCCTTGAGCACCTTGGGATTCTCATTGACGATGAGCGAAACACCGTGCGGAGAAAAGAGGCTCTGATTAGCCGGGACGATTCTCGGGTTCAGGTGATGGTCATCCCCACCAATGAGGAACTTGTGATCGCCCGGGATACCTGGCGAATTGCGCGGGGAATGGGGTGAAGAGTGTGCAACTGTACATTGGGGAGGTCAAAAAGGGCACAGGACGGACATTTTTTGACCTTCAAGAGGAAGTTTTCCCCTCCGTCCGTCTGGGGAGAGAGGATGTCCTCTTCACCCAGCCGGTGCAGATTGAGGTCCACCTTGTGAACTGTGGTTCGGAGATTCTTGTTGAGGGCCGCCTGAGAACGGCCCTTCTTCTGCACTGTGCCCGATGTCTTGAACCTTTTCTCTACCCTATGGATATTCCTTTCCGCTTGGAGCTTCGCAATGCCAGCCGCCTGACGCGTCCTTCGGATTTCGAAGCAGAGGCAGAGGAGACTGTGGAAATCCGGTATTTTACTGAGGAAGAGAATTATGTGGATGTCACCCAAGAGATCCAGGAAATCGTCCTCCTCAACGTTCCCATGAAGCCTCTGTGCCGCCCTGACTGCAAGGGGTTGTGCCCGGTGTGTGGAGGGAACAGGAACGAGGTGCAGTGCCACTGCGAAGAGCAGGAGATTGACCCAAGACTTGTGGTGCTCAGGCACTGGAAACCAGAGTAAGGCGTTTGCAAAGGAGCAGAAATTGTTCTATACTATCCTACACCTTGACCTCGCAGAATAGAGGAGGTATTCAAGCATGGCGAATCTGACGAATAAAACCTCGCGATGTCGAAGGAACAAAAGGAGAACACACTGGGTTATCCATCCACCCCATCTTGTGAGTTGCCCTCATTGCCACATGCCCAAGCTTCCCCATCACGTCTGTCCTGAGTGTGGGTACTATAAAGGGAGACAGGTTCTCAAGGTTGAGGAGTAACGGGGAAGGGCAATGAGGATTGCGGTGGATGTGTGGGGTGGTGACTTTGCCCCCCTGGAGATTGCAAAGGGCCTGAAGGAGGCCTATTCTCCTGAGTACACTCTCGTGGCGCTTGGCCCCAGAGAAGAGCTCCTTGCCCTGTACGAGACCCTCTCCATGCAGGAAGAGGACTTTCCCATTGAGGATGCTCCACAGGTCATCTCCATGCAGGAGCATCCTGCCGAGGCGGTGAAGAAGAAGCCGAACTCCAGCATCTGCAGGGGTATCCAGCTTCTGGCGCAGAAAAAAGTTGATGCCTTCATCTCTGCGGGGAACAGTGGAGCAGTCATGGCGGCGGCGTGGCTTGGTCTCAAGCATGTCGCAGAGGTGGAGCGACCAGCCATCACGGCCCTCATCCCCAACACCCGCTCGTACTGTGTGCTCCTTGACGTGGGGGCAAACGTCGACTGCAAGCCCAAGCACCTCTTCCACTTTGGCATTATGGGAGCAGAATATGCCAAAATCGTTCTTGGTGTTTCCCGTCCCCGAGTGGGTCTTTTGAGCATTGGGGAGGAGGAAGGAAAGGGAAACGAGGTGGTAAAAGCGGCGTACCAGCTTTTCAAGGAGCGACGGAACAGCCTGAATTTCGAGTTTGTGGGGAATGCCGAGGGACAGAACATCGTTGATGGAACAGTGGATGTCGTCGTCTGCGACGGATTTACAGGGAATGCCCTTTTGAAATTTGGGGAGGGGCTCATTGAGCTTATTGCCCAGCTTCTGGAGCGGGAGATTGAAGATGCTGCTTCGAAGGAGCGGCTCCGGTCGCTCTGGAAGCGGCTGGACCGAAGCGAATACGGTGGTGCACCCCTCCTTGGAGTCGAAGGAGTGTGCCTTATTTGCCACGGGAAGTCTAAGGCCCGAGATATTAGAAGCGCCATTCTACGAGCCAAGGAACTTGTGGAGAGAGGCATCCTGGAGAAAATCCGGGAACGTCTGTCCTGCTTTTCTCTTGAGGATTGAGAAAGGGTGAACCATGAGAACCAGAGTCACGGAACTTCTTGGCATTCAGTACCCTATCCTCCAGGGGGGTATGGCCTGGGTGGCGACGGCTCCCCTGGTGGCTGCGGTTTCAGAAGCTGGAGGACTGGGTATCATTGGCTCGGGGGGGATGACCGGAGAGGAACTCCGGGAGGAGATCCGACGCGTTCGTTCCCTTACGGATCGACCCTTCGGGGTGAACCTCATGCTCCTTTCTCCCCACATTGAGGACCAGGTACGGGTGGTGAGGGAAGAGCGGGTTCCGGTAGTTACCACCGGTGCAGGGAATCCCGGTCCTCTGGTGGAGGAGTTCGCCCGTCTGGGAATCATCCTCATCCCCGTTGTGGCTTCTGTTGCTTTGGCCAGGAGGCTTGAGCGGTATGGTGTTCAGGCCATCATCGCCGAGGGAAACGAGTCGGGCGGTCATGTAGGAGAGATAAGCACTCTGTGCCTTGTGCCTCAGGTGGTGGATGCCGTCAGAGTCCCGGTCATCGCAGCAGGAGGCATTGGTGACGGGCGGGGTATGGCGGCCTGCTTCGCCCTTGGAGCAGAAGGGGTACAGCTTGGGACGCGTTTTATCTGTACCGAAGAGTGTGAGGTCCACCCGGCGTACAAGGAAGCAATCCTTAAAGCCCACGATCGTTCGACGGTCGTCACCGGTCTTTCTACCGGTCATCCGGTGCGGTGTCTCAGGAATCGCCTTACCCGGAAATTCGAGGAGCTTGAATTCAGCGGTGCCCCCCGAGAGGTTGTGGAGGCCCTTGGGGTAGGAAAGCTGAGAGAAGCCGCGGTTTGTGGGAATGTGGAAGAAGGATCCGTTATGTGTGGTCAGGTGGCGGGTCTCATTCGCGACCTGAAACCCGTTCGAAAAGTCATAGAGGACATTATGCAGGAATTCTGGGCAACCCTCGAGCGGCTGAAGCGGGTGGGGGATTCATGAAAGTAGCCTTCCTCTTTCCGGGTCAAGGTTCTCAGAAGGTGGGCATGCTGCGGGAGTGGCTCGAAGAGGATGCCCCTCTGGTGGAGGAACTCTTCGGGCAGGCCAGCCGCATCTGTGGGGTTGATCTGCTCCGGCTGAGCCTTGAAGGGCCTGAGGAGGAGCTGAACCTCACGAAAAACAGCCAGCCAGCTATTCTCACTTTCAGTGCACTTCTTTTGCGAAAAATTCCTCTTGTTCCTGACGTGGTAGCGGGGCACAGCCTTGGGGAGTATTCGGCTCTTTTTTGTGCGGGGAGTTTCGATTTCGACGAGGCTGTGTACCTGGTGCGGCGGCGTGGGGAAATTATGCAAGAGGCCTCTCCCTTAGGGGAGGGAACCATGGTGGCCGTCCTGGGCCTTTCCCTGTCAGAAGTCCAGGAGATAGTAGATGTGCTCAGGGGAGAGGGGAAGGTCGAGATTGCCAATATCAACTCCTCAGACCAGGTTGTGCTCTCTCTCGAAAAATCGCTGCTTCCCCGAGTCCTTGAGGAGGTCAGCAGGCGAGGAAAGAAAGCCATGGAGCTCCGTGTGAGTGCTCCGTTCCATTCCAGTTTCATGGAGAAAGCTCGGGAAGCCTTTGCCCGGGTCCTCGAGGGGGTCACCATCCGTCCGCCCCGTTATCCCTACCTGAGCAACGTGACGGCTGCCTTTGAGCGCGATCCAGGAAGGATTCGGGACCTCCTTGTGGAGCAGCTCGTTGCGCCGGTTCGCTGGAAGGATATTATGGATGTCCTCTGTGGGGAAGGTGTGCGGAAGGCCCTGGAGGTGGGTCCCGGGATGGTGCTTTCGAAGCTCTTTGAGCGGGAACATCCTGAAGTTTCTGTTTTCCCGACCTTTTCCCCCAGGCGTTTGCAGATTGCTGTGAGTGAGGTGAGGGAAGTACAATGAGCTTTACAGGGAAGGTTGCGCTTGTGACCGGTGCCCGGAGAGGGATTGGCTTTGCCATTGCAAGAACCCTTGGGCTCGGTGGAGCTTTCGTAGCGCTGAACGATGTTGGACCTGAAGAGGAACTCCGTGAGGCTGTTGAGGTTCTGCGCCAGGAGGGCATAGAGGCTCAGGGGTATGTGGCTGATGTGACGGTGCGGGAGGAGATTCGGGCAATGGTGGAGGACATCATCGCAAGATGGGGGCACATCGACATTCTGGTGAACAATGCCGGTATTACCAGAGATGCTCTCTTTGTCCGGATGAAGGACGAGGACTGGAAGGCGGTTCTTGATGTTTGCCTCCAGGGGACATACAATTGTACCAAAGAGGTTCTCCGGTATATGATGAAGCAACGCTACGGCCGCATTATTAACATCTCCTCGGTTGTGGGGATTATGGGAAACGCTGGCCAAACCAACTATGCCACGGCAAAGGCTGCTCTTTTAGGTTTCACCAAGTCCCTGGCGCGAGAGGTAGCACCCCTTGGGATTACCGTTAACGCCATTGCTCCCGGTTTCATCAACACGGAGATGACCCGGAGGCTCCCTGAGGAGGTACGCGAGATGTGGTTGCAGCAGGTACCAATGAGGAGGTGGGGCGAACCGGAGGAAGTAGCGCAGCTTGTTGCTTTTCTGGCTTCCCAGGCTGCCGGTTACATTACAGGCCAGACCGTTCACATCAATGGCGGACTCTTCATGGCTTAAAAAAACCTTTTGGGAGGTGTGCGTATGGACGTTTTCTCCAAGGTGAAGGAAATTATTGTGGACCAGCTTGGCGTGGATGAGGAAGACGTCACTCCCGATGCCTCTTTTGTCGATGATCTGGGAGCAGACTCCCTCGACATTGTGGAACTCATCATGGCGTTTGAGGAGGAGTTCGACATCGAAATTCCTGACGAAGACGCAGAGAAAATCACCACTGTTGGGGAAGCTGTAGAATACATCGAGTCCAAGATCCGCTGACGCTCTTCAATGCCTGCGCCAGAGAGGGACCTCTCAGAGTTAGAAAAGCGGATCCGGTATTCTTTTCGAAATCCAGAAATTCTCCGCACAGCGCTCCGGCACAAATCGGCCCTGGAGGGCAAGGCCGGGGCCTGCAACGACCGACTCGAGTGGCTGGGAGATGCGGTGATCGGTCTTTTTATCACTGACTACCTCTTCCAGAACTACGATCGGCCCCGGAGCTGGCTCTCCCTTATGAAGGCAAAATGGGCAAGTGAAGAGTGTCTGGCGTATCTGGCCCGGAAAATCGGTCTTGAGCAGTTTATCGAGCTTGGACGTGGTGAAGAACGCAGTGGGGGGCGGGAGAAAGATTCCATTCTCTCCAGCGCCTTTGAGGCTTTAGCTGGCGCAATCTTTGTGGACTCTCTCTCGTATGAGCGTACCCGGGAGGTCCTTTCAGGGATTTTCTGCGACGAGGAAGGGGTGGAATTCGCCTTTCTCTCGGTCAATTACAAGGGTTTGCTCCAGCGGTGGTGCTTGCAGTACTTTTCCTGTCTTCCGGAGTACGAGATTGTCACGACAGGAGGGAATTCTTCGTACCAGGTTGTGGTGAAAATCCAGGGTCGGGTGGTCGCGAGGGGCGAGGGAAAGAGCAAGAAACGGGCGGAGCAGGAAGCGGCCCGGCGGGCCTGGGAACGAATCATGGAGGAGAGCAGGGGTTCCAGGGATAGTCAATGTATCTGAAGGAGATCACTCTTCAGGGTTTCAAGTCTTTCGCCCACCCTGTGACGGTGGACCTTGTACCGGGGCTCAATGTTGTCGTCGGTCCCAATGGCTCTGGGAAGAGCAACCTCCTCGATGCTCTGCGGTGGGTTCTGGGAGACCGAAAGGAAGTGCGGAGTGCCGGGGGGAAAGAGGTGCTCTTTCACGGTTCATCCGTCCACCGGCCGGTGAGCATGGCCTCGGTGGAGCTCCTCTTTGTGGGGGAAGAAGTGCCCCCTTTTCGGATTGAAAAACGGTCTTTTGCCTCTGGAGACACCGAGTACTTTTTCCAGGGTACCCGGGTACGTTTTGGGGACCTTCGTCAAAAGCTGCAAACCTTGGGTCTTTCTTTGACCCGTCTTGAGGTTGGCTTTGTTACGAACCGAGATCTCCATGCCCTTGCCGACCTGAGCCCTCTGGAACGTCTGCGCTGGCTCGAGGAAGCCAGCGGAACTTGTGAAGCACGGACGCGTCTTTCCCGTCTCTCCCAGATGCTCCGGGAAACAACAGAAGAGGCAAAGCGTTTCCAAGAGCGCCTCAAGGAACTCTCCTTCCAGAAAGAGCGTGTGGCTGAATGGGCGGAGAGGGAGAGGGCGTACCTTGTGCGGGAAAGGCAGTGGCAGGGTGCTCAGAGGGTGTATCTTGAGCGGCTTCTCGCTCAGCTTGGGAAGAAGCTGGAAGCACTTGAGGCAGAGGAAGATCGCTGCGAGCGCGAGATTTGCCGTCTTTCTGCTCTGGAAGGAGTGCATGAGGTAGAAAAAGGAGAGCAACAGCTTCTCGTGATCCAGGAGGAGGTTCGTTGCCTGCGCCATGCGGTGGAAGAGAAGAGGCATCGAGTAACCGAGGGTCTTCAGGAACTCTACCGACTCCTCACCCAGATTCGGGAACGAAAGCGAGCCCTTCTTGCCCTTGAAGAGGAGGCAATGAGGTTTCTTGAAGAAAGTCGCTGTCTTGAGGAGAGGGTACAGGCTTCTGGCACAGTCTTGCCGGAGGGTACGGAGCGTTTGAGCAGGATAGAAGCGGTCATTGGGCGTTTTCTGGAAGGGGAAGAAGGCATCCTTCAGGCCCGGAGGGAAGAACAACAGTGTCTCCGGGAGGAGCTTGCTCGCTGTGAGGCCTCTCTGGAGAGGGTGGCGCAGGAGAAGAAACGCGCTGAGAAGCTCATCCAGGAGCTCGAACAGGAGCTCATTCAGCTTGAGCGTCTTCTCTCCAGTGCTGAAAAAGACGTGCTGCAGAAAAAGAACGAGAAGGAGGAATTAGCGCAGGACCAGGAAAGGATTCTCCAGACACTTGCCCGGGTTCGGGAAGGTCTTTCGCGGATTCGGAAGAGACGGAAGCAGGTCGGCCTCTGGGGGGCCGCGCTGGAGTTTTCCCAGGCCATGCAGGAGGGTCTTCTTGCTCAGGGATGGCCGCAACGGGCGGTTCATGCCATTTTTGGTTTGCTCTCAGAAATCCAGATTTTCCAGGATAGCGAGGCACTTGAGGTGGGGACATGGACAATGCGTCGAGATGCCCTCCCACCCTGGTCGTCAGCCTGGGAAGTGGTGAGGAGAGACGAAATCCTTGGACGCTTCGTGTACGGTGTGGAGTCTCCCAAGCACCTTGTGGCGTCTGATGGCAGTGCTCTGCTCCTTCGGGGAGGGTTGCTTGTGCTCCCCCGGCGACTGGCTCATCGAGGTCGTTTCCTCAAAAGCTGGGAGCGGCGGGAGCGCCTTTTTGAACGCCGCATGAAAGAGCTCGAAGGGACCCTTGTGGCAATCTCCGAGAAGAAACAGGACCTCGAAAAGCACTTGAGAGCGCTGGAGCTTCGTGTCGTCAAGTGGCGGGAGCGTTGCCTCGAGAGGAATACGCGGCGGGGAGAGCTGCAGAGGGTCCTCAATCATCTTGGGGAAGAGCGCGCGCGTCTTTTAGCGGAACGGGAGAGGATTCGGGGGAAGCTCCAGGACCTTGAGAGGAGTATGCATGCCCTTGAGGTTACCCTTACCCGGGCAAGGAAAGCCCTGGGAAAGGTCAGGGAGTGGAAGCGGCATGAGGAAGAGAAAAAACGGATACGGGAACAGCTTCTCTGGGAAGTTCACGGAATGCGCAAAAGGGGGGCCGAGCTTCTCCGGAGGTTCCGGGAAAGCGAGACGACGCTTAAGCTGTTACTGGGGGAACTCAGTAAATGTGCCGGGGTTCTTCAGGATGCTTTCCGCGCTTTGGCGGCGGCGGAGGCCCTGCTTGCTGATCGGGAGAAGATGATGCAGTCTCTGCAAGCGGATGTGGAAGCAAAGCGGCAGGAAGAGAGGATGCTTGAGCGTCAGAAAGAGCGATGGATTCGGGAGCAGGAAAGACTCCGATTTGAGAAACAGCGACTTTCCGAGGAAATTGTTCGTACAAAGACTGCCCTGGAGGCCCTGGACGATGTTGCCTGTGCTGTGCCAGAGGAGCTTGAAGCCATGAGCCTTCAGGAGCTTGGAGCTTTCCTTGAGCGGGAACGTCAGGCGCTCCTTGGCGAACGTGTCCGGCGGGGCGCCATCGAAGAGTACCAGGAGCTTGAGGACCGGGAAAGGGACTTGCAGAGGCAGGATGCTTTTTTTCAGAGTCTCCTCGGACTTGTTCGAAAAGAGCTACAGAAACTCGAGCGTGAAGTGGAGCAGACTTTTCTTTCCTTCCTCCAGAATGCCCAGGTAGCCTTTGGACGGTATTTTCAGCAGGTATTCCCCAGGGGGGAGGCTTCTCTTGTTGTTCGCGACGGCGTTCAACTTGAGGTGCAGATTCCAGGGAAGAAGAGGCAGGGGGTGGCGCTACTTTCAAGTGGAGAGCGGACCCTGGTGGCGCTGTGTTTCCTTTGTGCTTGCTTTGAGGCTGGTGGGGCGAAGATGTGCTTTTTCGACGAAATCGACGCCAATCTCGATCATACAAACAGTGTACTTCTCGCCCAGATTCTCCGGGAGTTTTCTGCATCCCGGCAGGTTGTGGTGGTAACGCACAAGGAAGAGGTCATGGAGGTCGCGGATCGGATTCTTGGGGTCACCATGAGCGAGCCTGGGGTATCCCGGGTGCTCCTTTGCGAGGGTATTGCACAGGCGCAGGAGTTTTCTCTGGAGGGAAGATAGCGTGGAGAAGGGGCTGTGGAAACGATTGCTCCAGGGGATAGGGCGTATTACGGGTGAGGTCAAGGAGCGGCTGAGGGAGCTCTGGTCCCAGAAGAGCGTCCGGCCTGAGGAGTGGGAGGAGTTGGAAGAGATGCTCATCAGTGCCGATATCGGTCCGGCGCTTGCGGTGGAAATTGTCGAAGAATTTCGCCGTTTAAAGGAACAGTCCCGGGAGGATACGAGCTGGGAGGAATGGCTATATAGGAAGCTTGTAGCCTTCTTCGAGGAGGGAGAACACCTGCTCTTTCCTCGGGCAAATCCTGAAGCTCTCAAGACCATCTTCCTTGTGGGCATCAACGGTGTGGGGAAGACCACCACCGCAGGGAAACTCGCCTACCTTGCCAGAGAAAGGGGAGAGCGGGTGGTCCTTATTGGCGCCGACACCTTCCGGGCGGCAGCGAATGAGCAACTCGAAATCTGGGCACGTCGGGCAGGATGTCGATTCTTCCGGGGGTCTCAGGGGGCTGATCCGGCAGCGGTGGTGTACGACGGCCTCCAGTCAGCGCTCAAGGAGAACGAAACTCTGGCAATCGTGGATACCGCAGGGCGTTCCCATGTCAACAAGAATCTCCTGGCAGAACTTGAGAAGGTGTCCCGGGTCATTCGCCGGTTCCTCCCTGATGAGCAAGTGGAACACCTCCTGGTCCTTGACGCCCTGGCTGGCCAGAACGCCTTCGCCCAGGTGGAGTCCATTACCCGAGTGGTGCCGCTCACAGGGGTTATTCTCACGAAGTGGGATAGCCAGGCCAAAGGGGGAATCCTCTTTCGGGTCCGGAAGGAGTTCGGCCTTCCCGTGAAGTACCTCGGAGTTGGTGAAGGTATCGAGGACCTCATTCCCTTTGAGGCCCACGAATTTGTCCGCGCGCTTGTTTCGTAACGGCTTTCCTTGACACACCCCCGGGTCACGGGTATCATCTATGTATTCTGAGGAGCGTGGTGGATCGCGTGTTCGAACAGCTCACGGAGAAGTTTGCTGGGGTTTTTAAGAAGCTCAGAGGGAAGGGCCGCCTCACGGCAGAAGAGGTCGATGAGGCCCTGCGAGACTTGCGCCTTGTGCTTCTTGAGTCTGACGTCCATTACCGGGTGGTGAAGGACCTCATTGCCCGGGTACGGGAGCGGGCGGTTGGGCGAGAGGTGCTGGAAAGTGTCACCCCTGCAGAGATGGTCATAAAGATTCTCTGGGACGAGATCCGGCAGATTCTCGGGGGTGGAGCAAAAGACCTCCACGTTCCTCCGGTGACTCCTGCGCTTTTCCTTCTCGTGGGTCTGCAGGGGTCGGGGAAGACAACAACATGCGGGAAGCTCGGGCTCTTCCTGAAGCAGCGCCACTACTTTCCCGTTCTGACCTCCACGGATACACGGCGGCCGGCAGCGCGGGAACAGTTGAGGATCCTTGCTTCTTCGGCCGGACTGGATTTCTTCGACCTTCCTTCAGCGCAGCATCCCCTTGAGGTCGTCCAGGCAGCACGACGGTATGCCCGGGAGAAAGGGAGGGACGTGGTTTTGGTGGATACTGCGGGGCGGCTCCATGTGGAGGAGGAGCTCCTCCAGGAACTCCAAAGGCTCACGCAGAGCGAAGAGTTCCACGAAATTCTCCTGGTTCTTGATGCCACAACCGGTCAGGAAGCTGTTCGGGTTGCCGAGAGGTTCCGGGAATGGGTGCACCCTACGGGCATTATCCTCACCAAGGTCGATACTGATGCTCGTGGAGGTGCGGTGCTGTCCATTGTGGCGCAGACTGGCTGGCCGGTGAAACTCATTGGGGTTGGGGAAAAGCTCAACCAGCTTGAGGTTTTCCATCCTGAGCGGATGGCCAGCCGCATCCTTGGCATGGGCGATACCCTGAGCCTCATCGAGAAGATCGAGCGAGCCATCACTGAGGAAGAGCGCAGGAAGCTGGAACAGCAGGTGACGAAGGAAGAGTTCACCCTTGAGGATTTCCTCGAGGAACTCCGTCGCCTTCGCCGGGTTGGTTCTTTTGAAGACATCGTGAACATGCTTCCCACTTCATTTCGGGGAATCTTCTCCCAGGTTGATGGAGAGAGGAACCTGAAGCGTACTGAGGCCATTATTCTCTCCATGACCAAGGAGGAGCGCCGGAATCCCGGGATTATCAATGCCTCTCGGAAACGGCGCATTGCCCAGGGAAGCGGGACAACCGTTCAGGAGGTCAACCGTCTCCTGAGAGAGTTTGAGGAGATTCGCAAGCTCTGGAAGAAAATGAAAAAAGGGCAGGTATTGCCCTTTGCCAGAAAAAAAGGATTTTTCGGTTTTGGATTCTGAAAGAAAGGAGTGTCCATTCATGGCAGTACGGATCCGTCTTGCCCGTGTTGGGAGAAGGCATGCTCCTCAGTATCGTATTGTGGCAATGGACTCTCGGGAGGCACGGAATGGGAAGCCCCTCGAGGTCCTCGGCATCTATTCGCCCCTTGCTGAGTCCCCTCTTGAGGCCGTGAAGTGGGATCGCGTCGAGTACTGGATTTCCCAGGGTGCTCAGGTTTCGGATGGGGTTCGGGCACTTTTGAAAAAAGCAAAAAAGCCCGAGGGAGCTGAAGCCCAGTGAAGGAGCTTTTGGAGTTTCTGGTTCGTTCTCTCGTCGACGAACCTGAGAAGGTGAGCGTAACCGAAGTGAAGGGTGAGAAATCAGTTGTGTACGAGGTGCGGGTGGCGCCTTCTGATACTGGAAAAATCATCGGCAAGCAGGGAAGAGTGGCCCGAGCTCTCCGCACCATCGTCAAAGCTGCTTCAGCAAAGAGGGGAACGAAAGCGGTGGTGGAGATTCTGGAATAGGGAGGGGCTTGTGTGCCTCGCCATATTGAACGGGTCTTCGTGGGGAGGATTACCGCACCCCATGGGTTGAAGGGCTGGGTTCGGGTGCTCCCGCTGACGGATTTTTCTGAGCGTTTTGTGCGGGGGGCAGTGTTTCTTGTTGGTTCTCCCCAGGGGGCCTTTGTCGAGAGAGTAGTGGAGGATGTGGCCTGGCGCGGGAATTTTCTCCTCCTCCGTTTCCGGGGAGTCACTTCGCGCCAGGAAGCGGAAATGCTCCGGAGCCTCTTTCTCGCCATCCCCAGGGAGGATGTTCCACCTCTCCCCTCTGGCCATTTCTACCACTTTGAATTGGTAGGTCTTGAGGTCTGGGAACGCGGCACACGTCGTGGCGTGGTGGATGCGGTTATCCCCATGGCACTTTACGATTACCTCCTTGTCAAAGACGCTGAAGGACGGGAGTTCTTCCTGCCCTTTGTTTCTGCCTTTGTGGTGGCTGTCCGCCCTGAGGAGGGGTTTCTTGAGGTCTCCTGCCCCGAGGGGTTCTGGGAATGAAGCTTCGCATCGACATCGTTACCCTCTTTCCCGAGGCCATCCGGCCGTACCTTGCTGCTTCCATTCTGGGAAAAGCCCAAGAGAGAGGACTGGTATTCATCAAAGTCCACAACCTGCGGAGTTTCTCTCAGGATCGTTACCGAACGGTTGACGACTACCCCTTTGGGGGAGGCCCAGGCATGGTCCTGAAACCCGAACCCCTGGTTCGGGCCGTACGCTTTATCAGCGAGTACACGCAGAGCCAGCCCCTGGTGATTGTCACAAGTCCCCAGGGAGAACTGTTCACCCAAAGCATTGCCCGGGAACTAGCGGCGAAAAACCACCTCCTCATTCTCTGCGGTCGTTACCAGGGCATTGACGAGCGGGTGATAGAGATTACCGGGGCACGGGAAATTTCCATTGGAGACTACGTCCTCTCCGGAGGAGAACTCCCTGCGCTTGTCATCGTGGAAGCGGTGGCGCGCCTTATCCCTGGAGTCTTGGGGGATGAGGAATCCCTGCGGTATGATTCCTTTTCGGAGTGGGTTTTTGGTCCACCGCAGTATACCCGACCCCGGGTATTCTGTGGCCTTGCGGTGCCCGAGGTCCTGCTTTCTGGCAATCATGCGCTTATCGAGAAGTGGCGGAAAGAGAAGGCTCTGGAAAAAGCCAGAAAAGTGCGTCCAGACCTTTTTCAGCACCCTGCGCTCCATCCTCCTTGCGAAAGGAGAAAAGGCGTGGTATAGTATTCCGAGATTTTTCTCTGGCCTGAGGAGGAGGTTTCCATGGATAGAGCAAGGATCCTGCGAGCGGTTGAAGGAAGCTTTATCAAAGACGACACAGAGGTTCCCGAAATCGCCCCTGGAGATACCGTACGCGTGCACTTCAAGGTCATCGAGGGAGACAGAGAGCGCATTCAGCCCTTTGAGGGTCTGGTCATTGCGGTACGGGGTTCTGGGGTTAACCGGACCTTCACGGTGCGAAAAGTCTCCTTTGGCGTTGGCGTGGAGCGCATCTTCCCTCTTTATTCTCCCCGGATTGAGCGCATTGAGGTTCTGCGACGCGGGAAGGTCAGACGGGCAAAGCTCTACTACCTGAGGGGGAAAAGTGCCAAAGAGTCGCGTATTGAGGAGAGACGCGAAGTCTAAAAAGAAGAACGCCTTGCGAGAACTCGTCGAAACCGTTCTCTGGGCCCTGGTCATTGCCCTTCTTGTTCGGTACTTTGTGGTGGAGGGGTATTACATCCCGAGCACTTCGATGGAGCCCACTCTGGTTCCGGGAGAACGAGTGCTTGTGGCCAAGTTCCTTTACCGGTTCACCGAGCCACAGCGAGGGGACATTGTCGTTTTCCGGTACCCGATTGATAACCGGAAAAACCTCATCAAGCGCATCGTTGGTCTTCCGGGAGAGCGGATCGAGATTACCGGGGGGAAAGTGCTCATCAACGGGGTTCCCCTTTCGGGGGAACTCTTCAACCGAACTTACTACAGTGCCGGGTACTACGGTCAGGGAGAAAAGGTTGTCCCGGAAGGACACTACTTCGTCCTGGGAGACAACAGCGAAAACAGTGACGACAGTCGTTTCTGGGGGTATGTTCCCCGAAAGAATCTCTTAGGTAGGGCTTTTCTCGTCTACTGGCCACCCCATCGTGTCCGCATCCTCCGCTGATTTCATTGAACACAGACTGTGGAGATCGGGATACCATCACGTTGGTGGTGCGGATGAAGCCGGTCGGGGGCCCCTGGCAGGGCCTCTTGTAGCGGGTTGTGTGGTTCTCTCTCCTTCTTTCCCCCTCCAGAGCGTTCCGGATTCCAAACGTATCTCCCCGACAAGGCGAAAGGCACTTTTTGAAATCATCTGTCGTGAAGCGGTGGCCATCGGTCTGAGTATTGTGAGCGAGCGGTGGATCGATCTTGTGGGTATCCAGAGGGCCAATGAGTTTGCGTTGTACGAGGCAGCGTGGCGGGCAATTGCTGCGGGGCGCTTCGAGTATCTCATTGTAGACTGGGTGCGTCTTCCCTGGTCCTTCACCCCGGTGCTTGCTCTTCCCAGAGCTGAAGAACAGAGTCTTGCTGTGGCCTGTGCCGCTTTAGTGGCCAAGGTTGTGAGGGACAGCATCATGGAGGAATGGTATGACCCACTTTTCCCAGAATACGGGTTCTCCCAGCACAAAGGCTACGGGACGGCGCTGCATTTTGAGCGCATTCGAGCGTTTGGCCTTGCTCCGTGTCACCGGAGGTCTTTCTGTGGGCAGTTTGGAGAGGCGAAAGAAAGGTACACAGGGTGAAATCCTGGCAGAGCGGTGGTTGCGAACCGTTTTCAAAGCGGAGATCCTGGAAAAGAACTTTCGTTCTCCTTTTGGGGAGATCGACCTTATCGCTCGGAAGGGAGCATGCCTGGTGTTTGTTGAGGTGAAAACCCGAGAGAGCACAAAAGCGGGATTGCCAGAGGAGGCAATTACTGAAGAGAAGCAAGAGCGCATCCGGCGAAGCGCCCTCTTCTACCTCACGCAGCGCGGGTACAATCCCGAAGATACCGCTTTTCGCTTTGACGTTATCACGGTGCATCTTGAGGGGAAGAAGCCCAGAATTTCCCACTACCCTTCAGCCTTCTAGGGAGGCGAGAATGGTGCTGGCACGGGTGCTCAGCGCAACGAGCTTTGGTATTGACGCCCGGTTTGTGGAAGTCGAGGTCGACGTCGGTGCAGGGCTTCCCTCCTTCCACATTGTGGGCTTGCCCGACACTGCTGTTCAGGAAGCCCGGGAACGGGTTCGGAGTGCTCTGAAGAATAGCGGTTTTGCCTTTCCCCCTCAGCGGGTGACTGTAAACCTCGCCCCGGCATTTCTGAAGAAAACGGGGAGCGACTTCGACCTTCCAATTGCCCTGGGGATCCTCCTTGCCACAAAGCAACTCCGTTCTCTTTTAGAGGGAACCGTTGTCCTGGGAGAGCTCTCCCTTTCTGGAGAGCTCAGGCCGGTCAACGGGGTTTTCCCCGTGGCCCACTTTCTCTCCCTCCAGGGGAAACCATACCGGATGCTCCTCCCTCTGGCTAACGCTCAAGAGAGTGCTGTGGTGGAAGGTATCGAAGTATTCGGTTTTCGTACGCTTCGTGAGGTATGCGATTTCCTTGAAGGCCAGCGAACACTCAGGCCCCTGAAGCGGTCCTGGGAAGAATACCTTGCTTCTCCGTCCTTTGACGAGGACCTTGCAGAGATCAAGGGTCAGAGACAGGGGAAGCGGGCGCTGGAAATTGCTGCCTCAGGAGGGCACCATCTCCTGTTCATCGGACCACCTGGCTCGGGTAAGACCATGCTGGCCCGAAAACTCCCCTCACTGCTTCCCCCGCTCACCATAGAGCAGGCTATTGAGGTAACGAAAATCCATAGCGTTGCCGGTTTACTCTCTGAGGACCACCCGTTTATCACTGCCCCTCCCTTCCGGGCGCCTCACCATACAGTGTCCGATGTTGCTCTGATTGGTGGGGGACAGTGGCCTCGACCGGGAGAAATCAGCCTTGCCCACCACGGTGTGCTTTTCCTCGACGAGGTCCTGGAGTTCCGTCGCAATGTCCTTGAAGCTCTTCGGGAACCCCTGGAGACTGGGAAGATTACCGTGAGCCGGGTCAACGCCACCGTGACCTACCCGGCCCGCTTCCTTCTTGTGCTGGCGTGCAACCCCTGTCCCTGCGGATACCTGGGAGATGCGGAACGCCCCTGTACCTGTTCGTACCAGCAGATTCTCCGGTACCGGAGCAAGCTCTCAGGGCCTCTCCTTGACCGGATTGACCTCCAGGTTGAGGTTCCCCGTCTTGGGGTGCACGAACTCCTCTCGGAGCGGGAAGAAGAATCCTCTGGGGCGGTGCGGGAGAGGGTGAAGCAGGCTCGGGAAATCCAGAAGGAACGGTTTCGGGGTGAGGGCATCCTGCTCAATGGCGAAATGAAGTCCCGTCACATTAAGCGGTTCTGTGAACTCTCTCAGGAAGCAAAGCGTTTTCTCGAAGCCTCTCTGAAAAGCCTTTCCCTCAGCGCTCGAGCGTATCACCGGATTCTCAAGGTTGCCCGCACCATTGCCGACCTTGAGGGGAAAGCCCGCATTGAGGTTTCCCATATCGCCGAGGCTATTCAGTATCGTTTCCTGGATCGGCAGAGCAGGCTATGAGTGACGATCTCCCCTTTTGGGTGGCTTTCAGCCACGTTCGAGGTATCGGTCCGGTGCGTTTTCGGAAACTCCTGAGCACTTTCGGGAGTGCCGCTGCTTCATGGGAAGCACCCTTTGAGGCCCTCCGGGAGGTGGTGGGAGAGCGCCTTGCCCGGTGTATTGTTGCTGCTCGCAAGATGCTTTCGCCCCACGAGCTTTATACCGCCACTGTCCGGGAAGGTATTGCCGTGATTCCCTGGGATAGCCCTGCATATCCCGCTCTTTTACGGAGCCTTTCCAATCCTCCTTTCCTCCTCTACGTCGAGGGAGAGTTCTCTTTCAGCGTGCATGAGAAGTACATCGCCATTGTGGGCACGCGTCGCCCCACGCCCTATGGAGTGAAAGCCGCCCGCTTTTTCGCCCGGGAACTGGCAAAAGCGGGATGGATTGTGGTGAGCGGTCTTGCCGTGGGCATTGATGGAGAGGCGCAGAGGGCCGTTGTGGAGGAGGAATGCCCCACCATTGCGGTTTTGGGGAGCGGTCTTCGTCGAATTTACCCTGCAGTACATCTCCCTCTTGCCCGGGAGATTGTTCGTCGAGGAGGAGCACTGGTGAGCGAGTACCCACCGGGTTTTGGGCCCCGTCCGGAGTATTTTCCGCTCCGGAATAGGATTATCAGCGGCCTGAGCTGCGGAGTTCTCGTCGTTGAGGCTCCGAGAAAAAGCGGTGCGCTCATCACCGTAGACTTTGCTCTGGAAATGGGGCGGGAGGTTTTTGCTGTTCCCGGTCCCATCTTTTCCCCTCAGAGTGAGGGGACCAACGCCCTGATTGCCCAGGGGGCAAAACCGGTACAGCGGGTTGAGGATATCCTGGAAGCTTTCGGGTTCTCGGCCCCGGCACCTCTGGAGCTCGCCGAGGTGGGCGAGTGCCTTTCCGAGAAAGAAGCGTTGCTCTTCTCATACATCGACCACGTGGGGGTTTTCAAGGAAGAACTTCTGGAGCGCACCGGCTGGGAAGAGGGGGAGTTTTTCCAGGTGCTTCTGACACTGGAGATGAAAGGACTTGTCCAGGAAGTCCCCGGGGGAAAGGTGGTACGGGTGTAGATGAATGCCTGGGGGAACTTTCTGGTATACTACCTTCAGAAAAACACTCAAGGAGGGAGAAAAAAGTGACCCAGGAGGAACGCTACCAGGCTTGTCTGAAGCGGTACACCACTGCCCTCCGGAATGGCAAGCCCGATATGGTTCCCATCCGTCCTTTTGTCGCCGAATTTGTGGCAAAGTATGCCAGGGTGAGCATCCAAGCAGCGACCCACGACTACCGGGTGGCCTTCGAAGCCTGTCTCCGTTGCGCTGAGGATTTCGACTGGGATGCAGTTGTGCCGAACATGATTTACGTCTGGACTGGCCTTGTGCAGGCTGTAGGGCTCAAATACTATGGGATTCCGGGGCTTGACCTTCCAGAGAACGTGGCGTTTCAGTACAAGGAACCCCCTGAAGAGCGCGCCTTCATGCGTCCTGACGAATATGACCTCCTTATTGCCAACCCCACCGATTACCTCCTCAACGTCTGGCTCCCCAGGGTTTCACACTTCGTCCGACCTTCTGGTGAGGGTGTCACCCGGGAACATAACCTTGCCCTCCTTAAGGGAGGCATGGCGATGGTGGAGTACTTCAACGCTCTGGGAGGTCTGGTTCAGGAGCTCCGCACTCGCTGCGGAACGGTAGCTGCAATCAGCGGAATGCTGAAAGCCCCCCTGGATATTCTTGCCGACAAACTCCGAGGGTACTATGGCCTGGTGAGCGACCTCCACGCACGGCCGGAAAAGGTCCTGGCTGCCTGTGAGGCTCTCATGCCCCACCTTTTCCGCATTGCCCTTGATGGTGCGGATCCTACAAAGAACGTCCCCATTGCCTTTTGGATGCACCGGGGGTGTGTCCCTTTCATCAACCCTGAGCATTTCCGCAAAATTTACTGGCCTACAGTGAAGCCGATGGTTGAAGAACTCTGGAAAAGGGGACACCAGGTGCTGTTTTACGCTGAAGGCAACTGGGATTACCACTTAGAGGCTTTCCGGGAGCTTCCTCCGGGGAGCATCGTGTACCATGTGGATAAGGGGGATATTTTCAGAGTTCACCGTGTTCTGGGGGATAGGTTTTGTCTCAGCGGTGGGCTTCCCAACGACCTCCTTGCTCTGGGAACGCCAGAGGAGGTCCGGGCATACTGCAAGAAGCTCATCGATGGGGTGGCCCGGGATGGGGGGTACATCATGGACGCAGGGGCGATTATTCAGGACGATGCCAGGATTGAGAATGTCCGGGCCATGACCGAGTTTACCCGTGAATACGGGCAGTATTAGGAGGGAGACCCATGCAGAAGGACTTCCTTGCTCTTGGGCATCCTGGCGTATGCATGACCTGGGAGGAGGCAAAGGCGTACTTTCCGGTGGTTCAGGGAGACGAAGGTCTCGTTCGGGAAATCTGGGAGAAGATTGAGTACTGGCCCTGGCTCTTTATCTGGCACATCCTGCTCTCTTTCTGAGGTTGTGCATCCAATGTTTCGGCGGCTTGCCGTCTCAACGAACACATACCACGGGTTTTCTCTCGAGGAGGCCCTTGAGGGTATTGCGCGGGCGGGATTCCAGTACGTTGAGCTCTCCTGTGTGCCTGACTGGACGTTCCACTTCCGGTGTGACCAGGCGAAAGAAGAGGATTTCAGAAAGCTCCGGCAAAAGCTTGCCCATTCTGGGCTTTCTGTCCTCAGCCTCAGTGCCCATTCCAACCTGGCTACGGAAGAAGGATGTGCGTATCTTGTCTCTGCTCTCCGGTGTGCCCGGGAGCTTGGGGCGAGGGTGGTCAATACCGGAACGGTGGATCGGGAGGAGGATAAGGCCCTCCTGAGAAAGCACTTGGAGTGGCTCTCCCGGGAGGCTGAACGGTGTGGCGTATTTCTGGCGCTTGAGGTTCATGGAGATGTCTTTTCCTCCGGGAGGAGACTCCGGGAGCTCCTTGAAGAGATGCGGCTTCCCTATGTGGGCATCAACTACGATACGGGCAATGTCCTTTTTTACGGAAACGCCCGCCCTGAGGAGGACCTTCGGATCTGTCTCCCCTGGGTTGTCCACATGCACCTGAAGGACAAGCGGGGCGGGTACAAGGTATGGGATTTCCCACCTCTGGGAGATGGGACGGTGGACTTTCCATCCATTTTCCGGGTTCTGTGGGAAGGTCAAAAAGACATTCCCCTGAGCGTGGAAATCGAATTCGATGGACGCTTCGAACATCCCCGTTCCTTCGTGGATGTGGCAGTTCAGCGGTCCTTTCAGTATCTTCAGAGAATTCTTGAAGAGGGGGGATACCGGTGAAACGGGAAGAATTCGTGGTCTTTGACCTCCGGAGGCGCCAGAAGAGTTCCTCTTTGAACCTCCTTTTTCCCGGATGGCAGGAGGGGGACGAGCGGGTGGTGATTTTCTCACCCCACGACGATGACGCGCTCCTTGGGGCAGGGTACCTCCTCCAGGCGGTCCCTCTCTTTGGGGGGGAGGTGTATGTCGTGGTGTTCTGCAACGGCTCGGGGGGATACAGCGTCATCGAGCACAAAAACGTTATCACTGCCTTGCGAGCCCGGGAAACCACTCGAGCCTATGAAAAGGTGGGCATCCTCCCGGAACGCATTTACCGTCTGGAGTACGATGACTACAGTGTCTGGCCTTTCATTGGGTGGAAGCTCACGGGTGGAGAGGAGGGGACGGTAAAGAAGGTTATTCCTCTCCTTCGCCGTCTCCGGGCCACCCGGGTTGTCCTTCCCAACGGGCACAGGGAGCACCTTGACCACACTGCAGTTTTCATGGTTGGTGCCTTTGATACGCCCCAGGTGGGCGATCCGGTTATGGCCGACTGGGGAGAGAGTGCTGCGGTGCGGTCAGTCCTCCAGTATGCGGTGTGGAGCGATTTTGCCTTCGACGATGCCCTCTGTGCAGGGGATGACCTCGGTATTCGGGCAAACCGGGCGCTTCTTGCTCCGTCTTGGGCAGAGGAACGCATCCAGGAAGCAATGCGGGAATTCAAGACGCAGGCCAAGATTGTGGAGGGATTGCTCGCGGCAAGGAAAGAGCGGGAATTCCGGGATGGGTTTTTTCTTGAGGTGTACCTTGCCTTTGACCCCCGCCCAAAATGCGTATATGAGAAGTACCTCAGGAGAGTTGAAGAAATCGAGAGAGGAGGTGGCGCACAGTGAAGCGTGTGGCGATTCTGGGAGCAGGATTCATTGCCTCGGTGCACATGGAAGCGTGGCGGAAAATTGAGGGGGCAGAAGTGTGTGCCTTTTTTGAGGTTCGTCCTGAAAAAGCCCGGGAGTTCCAGGAGAAGTACCACCTTCCTCACTACGATTCGTTCCGTACGTTGCTTGAGAGAGAAGTGGTCGACATTGTGGATATTTGTCTTCCTACCTTCCTCCATCGGGAGTACACGGAGATGGCTGCCAATGCGGGGAAGCACGTTTTCTGTGAAAAGCCCATCGCCTTGACGGTTGAAGATGCGCTCGCCATGAAGGACATCTGCACGAGGAATGGAGTCTACCTTATGGTGGGACATGTCCTCCGTTTCTGGGGTGAGTACGTGAAGGCAAAGGAGCTCCTTGAGGGAGGTGCCTGCGGGAAGGTCCTTTTTGTGGAGGCCTTTCGTCTTGCGGTGACACCCGTCTGGTCGGTGGGGGGATGGATTCTCGATCCCCGCCTAAGCGGTGGAGCGTCTCTCGACCTCCACATCCATGACCTCGACTACGTGAACTGGCTCCTGGGACAGCCAAAAGAGGTGTTCGCCCGGGGTCTTCGCTCGGAAAAAGGATCTCTTGACCACATCACAACGCAGATTCAGTATGACAGCGGGGCTCTGGCTACAGTCCAGGGAGGATGGATGATGCAGGGAGATTTCCCCTTCACTTGTGGGTTCCGGATTCTTGGAGACGAAGGGGTTCTGGAGTGGTCGTTCCGTGCCGGGGTGAACATTGAAGAGCGCGAGCAGGTTAGTCCTCTTGTGCTGTACCGAAAAGGGGAGAAGAAACAGGAGATTGTTGTACAGAGCGAGGACCCCTATCTTGCAGAGCTTCGGTATTTCTTGGGGTGTGTGGAAAAAGATACACCTCCAGCTCGAGGAACTGCTGAGGAGGCCACCCTTGCCCTTCGGGTTGCGCTGAGCGCTCAGCGTTCTGCAGAGGAGGGAAGCCCGCTGACTTTATGAAGCTACCCCGGAAGGTACTGCTCATCGAAGACGACGCTCTCCTTCGGGAACGATGGGAGAATCTCCTGCGCGACGAAGGATATTACGTTATTGCGGTCTGGAACCGGAGCCTGGCACTCAACTGTCTGGAAAAAGAAGAGATTGACATCATGCTCGTTGAAGAGGAGGTCCTGAGTGAGAATAGCTTCGAGCTTCTGGCCTTCGCCCGGCAGAGGTTTCCGGATATGGTGGTCGTTGTCACTGGGAGGGAAGAAAACCCGTCCCGGGTTCGGGAGCTTTTAGCAAAAGGGGTATACGAGTACCTTTCTCCTCCTTTTACTCCTTCGCGCATACTTTCGGTCATCCGGCGGGCTGATGACCACCTGACGCTCCTTGAGGAGAACAAGGATCTGCGACGGAAGTTCACCCATCGGTTTTCCTTTGCTGGAATCACCGGGGTTTCGGAGAAGATGCAGCGGATTTTCAACCTTATTCTCCAAGTGTCCCAGGTAAAGCGCCCAGTACTCCTTGTGGGCGAGCAGGGAACCGGGAAGGAGATGGTAGCCCGGGCAATTCATCGCTATGCCTTCGGAGAAGAGAAACCCTTTGTGAGAGTACTCTGTGGGGCAACGCTTCAGGGGCTTTTCCAGGGGGATATCCCGCGCGTTGAGGAAGGGACCCTGTACTTTGAGGATATTCACCTCCTTGCCCTACCTTTTCAGGCAGAGCTTTTAGAGTTCCTTGAGGAACACCGTTTTGGGGGAAGGGGAGGGAATGTCCGCATCATCGCCTCCTCAGAGATTCCCCTTGAGGAGAAGGTGGCCCAGGGAGCCTTCCGGAATGACCTCTACTACTTCCTGAGCGTCATCAAAATCGAAATTCCCCCTCTTCGGGAACGGAAGGAAGACATTCCCTTCCTCGTGGACCAGTTCCTCCGGGACATTGCTGAGGAAACCGGGCGAGGGCCGGTCCGTATCGACCGAGAGGCGCTGAAAATCCTCATCGAGTACGATTGGCCGGGAAACGTGGTAGAGCTGAAGAACACCCTGGAAGGGATGGTCATTCTCTCTCAGAGCGATGTTCTCACCCCTGAAGATATTCCCGAGCACATTCGGAGGGGGAATCTCCTCCGTGAGGGGGTCATTGGTGTTCGTCTTGGAACACCTCTCAAAGAAGTGGAAAAGCTCCTCATCCGGGAGACCCTTAAGGCCCATCGTTTTAACAAGACCAGAACTGCCCAGGCACTCGGCATCAGCCTCCGGACGCTCTACCGGAAAATTGCAGAGTACCATCTCGATGAGGAAACCCCCCAGAAGATTTGAAAAAGTTTTTGACTTTTTGGCAAGGTTTTCAAAGGGATTTTGTCATATTTGCAAAGACAGGAGAGACATCCTGGTCAAATTGGCAAAAAACTGACCTTGACTGATATTGTCCTCCCCTTGCAATTCTTCGAAAACGGAGTACAATAGAGGTCGCGCGTTAGAAAAACATCCAAAGGAAAGGGGTGAGCACCATGAAGATTAAACCACTTGGAGATCGGGTTCTGGTCAAGCGGGTTGAAGAGGAAGAAGTGCGCAAAGGGGGTATCATCCTTCCTGACACGGCAAAGGAGAAACCACAGCAAGGTCGGGTGATTGCAGTAGGAACCGGGAAAGTGGACGAGAACGGTAATCGCAGACCCCTTGAAGTGAAAGAGGGTGATCGGGTACTCTTTGGAAAATATGCCGGGACCGAGGTGAAAATTGACGAAGAAGAATACCTCATCATGCGTGAGGACGATATCTTGGGAATCATTGAGGAATGAGAGAGAAAGGGGGTAGGCGGTTATGGCCAAGCAGATTCTCTTCCAGGAAGAAGCACGACAGGCAATCCTGCGTGGTGTCAAAACCCTTGCCGATGCAGTGAAGGTGACCCTTGGTCCGAAAGGCCGAAACGTGGTTATAGAGAAGAAGTTCGGGTCTCCCACCATCACCAAAGACGGGGTCACGGTGGCAAAGGAGATTGAGCTCAAGGACCCCAATGAGAATGTGGGAGCCCAGCTCGTCAAGGAAGTGGCTTCGAAGACGAGTGATGTTGCTGGAGACGGAACCACTACGGCCACGGTTCTTGCTGAAGCAATCTTCCGCGAAGGTTTACGGAATGTCGCCGCAGGTTCCAATCCCATGCTTCTCAAGCGTGGTATTGACAAGGCTGTAGATGCAGTGGTGAAAAAGCTCAAGAGTATGGCCAGGGAAGTCAGCGACCGCAAGGAAATCGCCCAGGTTGCTTCTATTGCGGCAAACAACGACATGTCCATCGGTGAAATCATCGCCGATGCCATGGAGAAGGTCGGGAAAGACGGCGTCATCACCGTTGAAGAAGCCAAGGGCCTTGAGACCACCCTTGAGGTCGTTGAAGGGTTGCAGTTTGACCGTGGGTACCTCTCGCCGTACTTCATCACCGATCCTGAGCGGATGGAGTGTGTACTGGAGAACCCGTACATCCTCATCTATGAAAAGAAGATCTCTTCGGTTCGCGATCTTCTGCCACTCCTTGAAAAAGTCGTGCAGAGAGGCAGACCGCTTCTCATCATCGCCGAGGACGTTGAAGGAGAAGCGCTGGCAACCCTTGTCGTCAACAAACTCAAGGGCGTGTTGAGCTGTGCCGCAGTAAAGGCGCCTGGCTTTGGTGATCGCCGGAAGGCCATGCTCGAGGACATCGCCATTGTCACCGGAGGCCGGTTCATCTCCGAGGACCTGGGTATTAAACTTGAGAACGTCACCATTGAGGACCTTGGCCAGGCCAGGAAGGTCGTCATCGACAAGGAGAATACCACCATTGTGGAGGGTGCCGGAAAGCGTGAAAACATCGTTGCCCGTATGAACCAGATTAAGAAGCAGATTGAGGAGACTACTTCGGACTACGATCGGGAGAAACTCCAGGAGCGTCTTGCTAAGATTGCCGGTGGCGTGGCGGTCATCCGGGTTGGTGCGGCAACCGAAGCTGAGATGAAGGAGAAGAAGGCTCGCGTTGAAGATGCTCTCCACGCTACCCGGGCAGCGGTGGAAGAGGGTATTGTCCCGGGTGGTGGTGTGGCACTGATTCGGTGCATCCCGGCCATTGATGAGCTCCAGCTTGATGGCGACGAGCGTATTGGTGCACTGATTGTGAAAAAAGCCCTTGAGGAACCCGCCAAACTCATTGCCGAAAATGCCGGTGAAGAAGGTTCGGTCATTGTGGAGAGGATCAAAGCGGCCGACAATCCCAACATGGGCTTCAACGCCCTTACTGGTGAATTCGTGGACATGTTCGCCGCAGGAATCATCGACCCTGTGAAGGTTGTCCGTACCGCGCTCCAGAACGCGGCAAGCGTCGCCTCCGTCATGCTCACCACCGAGTCCATTATCACCGAAATTCCCGAAAAGAAAGAGTCCAGTGTACCGCCTGCACCAGAGTACTGAGGAGTATAATAGAAAAGGGAGAGTTGCCCGGTGAGAGCGCTCTCACCGGGCAACTCGTTCATGGGGGTGATGGCGATGCCCATCTACGAGTACCAGTGCACTGAGTGCGGGAAGGTTTTCGAGGAATGGCAGTCATTCCACGACAAGCCCGTGGCCCAGTGCCCATTCTGCAAGGGCAGGGTCAAGCGGCTCTTCAGTAAAAACGTTGGTCTTGTTTTCAAGGGCAGCGGCTTCTACAGCACTGATTACCGTTCGAGCAGCTCCTCTTCAAGCTCAAGTTGTAGTTCCTGCACAGCAACAAGCTGTGCAACTTGTGGTAGCTCAAGTGCTTCTTCTGAGAACAAGGGGACATCATGAATTTTTTTGGCTATCTCCTCATCGTTGGTGTCCTGCTCCTTGTGGGGCTTTTGTGGGGGACGAGGAGGCGGGGTACCCAGATTTCGGTTGCAGAGTTCTGGCAGGAAAAAGAACAGGAGTTCGGCGAGACCCGTCTTCTCTCGAGCTTTGCTCGCTACATCGGAGGCCATCCTCGCTTTGCCAGCGCGACGGATGGCCTCCTGTTCCTCATGTCCAAAAGCCTCTGGTTTGAGAATTTCGAAAAGGGGCCGAACATCTTTGGTTTCTCCCCGCCCTTTGAGAAGGTGGTATTCCGCATTCCCCTCCACCGCATCCAGGGTTTCGAAGCCGTGCCCGAGAGGGACATGGTTGCCACCGAGTTTGGTCCCCGCCTCTTCCGTTTCCACCGACTGAGCCGGGTGCCTCTTTACCTTGGGGTTCGCTACGTCGACGAGTGGGACAAGGAGCACACGATCTATTTCGACAGTATGGTGGATGTCGCCACGTGGCAGCAGGAATTGGCTAAAGCAAAGGCCTCGTACGTGCCCGAAGAAGAAGTCCACGAGGCGGGAGTCTGTCCCTCCTGTGGGAAAAAAGTTTCGCATGATTTTCGCCTCTGCCCCTACTGCGGGAGAAGGCTCTCCTGAGCACCATGGAGTTCTCCGGATTTCGCATCGGACACCGGGAAGATTTTCGACTGGCCACAGGGTGTACGGTGTTCCTCTTTGACGTTCCCAACGTGGCGGTGGCTTCGGTTTGCGGTGGTGCTCCTGGAGGTCGCGAACTCCCCGCTCTTTTTCCAGGTCGCCTCGTCCAGGGTGTGGATGCCATTGTGCTCAGTGGGGGCAGTGCCCTGGGGCTTCGCTGCGCCGAAGGTGTTGTGACCTTTCTCCGGGAGCGGAAGAGAGGTTTCGCCACGAGGGTCGCCCGTATTCCCATTGTCGCCCAGGCGGTGATTTATGACCTCGAGATTGGAGAAGTGGCCTTTCCTGAGGCCGAGTGGGGGTATGAGGCTGCGTCTTTGGCAGACTGTAGGACAAAAGAAGGAACCGTTGGGGTGGGAACAGGAGCTACGGTGGGGAAGATGTACGGGATGCCCTGGGCAATGAAAGGGGGATTTGGGGCGGGTGAGGCGAGAACTCCCGAGGGTACCATTTGGGCGTTTGTGGTGACGAACTGTCTTGGGAATGTCTATGACCCTGCTTCAGGCGTTTGCCTTGCAGGTTCCCGCGGGAAAGAGGGACCTCCTTCGACGTTCCCTTTTCTGAACACCACTCTGGCAGTGGTGGTCTTTGAACTTCTGCTCTCCCGGGAGGAGCTCCTTTCCCTGGTGCCGGTGGTCCACTCAGCGCTTGCTGGGTGTATCCGTCCTTTCGGAACACTTTACGATGGGGATACCCTTTTCCTTGTCGCTTTTGGAAAGGTAGTTCCCAGAAACTACCTGCTCCTTGTGGAGGGGATTTACCACGCCATTACTGAGGCCACCACGAATTCGGTGAAAAAGGCTTCTCCGCTCGGGGGTATTCCTGCCTGTATGGTACAATAAACTGGGCAGCCGCTGACCGGAAAGGCAGCGAGGCAGAAGGTCTCTTATCTTCCGTCTGGTATCTCTTCCGGAACTGGAACGGAGGTGGTGTCTGTGGGTGTTCAGTACCGTCGTTTCCTCTTCGCTGGTATCCTCGGTGCGGTTACCGTTGTTCTCAGCCTGACGCCTCTTGGACTCATTCCTGTCCCCAATCTCTCCACCTATGCCACAACTATGCACATTCCTGCTATAATAGGAGGGATTGTGGGTGGACCCTTGGTGGGGGCCCTGGTGGGATGTATCCTGGCAGTTTTCACTATGCACCTTTTTCTGGGGAACCTTTTGGCGTGCTTTGCACCAAGGCTCCTCATTGGGGTCGTGGCCTTTTATGTCTGGAAGCTTTTGGGGAAGAGGGATTTCGGGGTTGTGGTGGCAAGCCTTGCCGGGACAGCGACGAACACCGTGGGCGTTCTGGGGCTCATGGTGCTCATGGGATATTTCCGTTTTGTGCAGGTTATTCCCGTTTTCCTCCTCAATGGGACTCTTGAGCTTCTCCTTTCGGCCCTTGTGGTCCTCCCCATTATCCGGGTGCTCAGGAAGGTGGTGAACTTCGATTTCGATTCTCGTCATTGACGTCGGGAACACCCACACGACCTTCGGTGTCTACGGGGATCGAAAGCTCCTTGCTCACTGGCGGGTGTCGACGTCTTCACGCCGTACTGCCGATGAGTGGGGTTTTGTTTTCCGGTCGCTTATGGAGGAACAGGGAGTCACAAAGGAGGAACTCTTCCGGGTTGTTATTTCTTGCGTCGTGCCACCTGTTCTTGACGCTCTCCGACAGCTCTTCGGCGGACTCTGGAACACACCATACCTTGTGGTTGGTCCTGGGATCAAAACCGGGCTTTTTATTCGGGCTGAGGCCAAAGAGGTGGGGGCCGACCGGATTGTGAACGCCGTGGCTGCTTCTACCCTCTATGGGGGAGACCTGGTCATCGTGGACTTCGGAACGGCGACGACCTTCTGTGCGGTGACGGCGAAGAAGGAGTACCTGGGAGGGGCCATTGCGCCGGGTATCGGGATTTCCTGTGAAGCACTTTACGAGAAAACCGCCAAGCTCCCCCGGATTGATGTAGAGGTTCCGGAACGATGTATCGGTCGCAACACCGTTGAAGCCATGCACGCCGGGGTATTCTTTGGGTACATAGGTCTTGCCCGGGAAATCGTGCAGCGGATGAAACGGGAATTCGCAGAGCATGCCAGGGTCATCGGCACCGGAGGATGGGGAATGGTCCTTGCCCGGTACTGTGATTTCATCGACGTTTTCAACCCGGTGCTGACCCTTGAGGGGTTGCGGATCATCCATGAGCTCAACAGTTCCTGAGAACCAGCCTGAGGTGGCCATCGTTGGCGAGCGGGCCAGGGTCCGGGGGTCCTTCAGGAGCGAAGGGACGCTGATTGTAGAAGGAGAATTTGATGGTTCCATCCAGTGTCCCCGTCTTGTGGTTCTTGAAGGGGGAAAGGTTGACGGTTTCGTCGAGGTGCGGGATGCCGAAATCTGGGGAGTGATTGGAGGATTTGCCAGGATTTTCAAGATGGTGTGCCGCAGGACTGCCCGGGTTGTGGGGTGTGTGATGGTGCAGAGCGCTGCGCTTGAGCCGGGTGTGACTCTCGAGGGTGCGATAGTTTTCGAGAAGCCTGAGGGCGATGGAGATGAAAAAGAAGAGAGTCGTGAGCGTGAGCCTCGGTTCTTCAAAGAGGAATCACCGAGTGGAAATTGAGCTTCTGGGCTGCCATTTCCTCGTGGAACGGATTGGTGTTGATGGGGATAAAAAGAGGTTTGTGGAGCTTCTCAAGGAGCTCGATGGTCAGGTTGATTGTTTCGGTCTTGGAGGTGCGGATCTCTACCTTCGGGCCGGGAAGTACCGGTACGAGGTGGTGGACGTTGCCCGCCTGGTTTCGGTGCTTCGGAAAACCCCCATTGTCGATGGGGGTGAGCTCAAGGAAACCTGGGAACGGGAGGTCCCCCGTTACCTCGAAGAGGAGGGTTTTCGTCTTCGGGGAAGGACGGCCCTCATTATGAGCGGCATGGACCGGTACGGCCTTGCCGAGGGGCTGTGGCAGGTGGGTTGCCGTCTCCTCATTGGGGACATGCCCTTTGCCCTGGGAATCCCTATTTTCCTCCGGCGCCTCTGGACTCTCAGGTTTCTCTCGGTGCTCATGATGCCCGTTCTGCGGCGCCTGCCTATTGATGTTCTCTACCCCACGGGAAAAGAACAGGAGAGAACCACCCCTCGTTTTCCCTGGGCCTTTGAACAGTCAGACATTGTGGCTGGAGATTTCCTCTATATCAGGAGATTCATGCCCGAGAAGCTTCCCGGGAAAATGGTGCTCACCAACACCGTGACCCCTGCAGACGTTGACGATTTGAAAGCCCGGGGAGTTGCCCTTCTTGTCACCACCACTCCGGAGATGGGAGGTCGTTCCTTCGGGACCAACGTCCTGCAGGCGATGTTTGTGGCTCTGCTTGAGAAGCGTCCCGAGGATATTGCGCCTGGAGAGTATCTGGCCCTTCTGCGAGAGCTCAAAATACGACCGCGAATCGTCACCCTGGGGGAGGTGGGTTCATGGAAAACCTGAGTGTGGAAGAGAAACGGCGGATTGTGGAGGAGACCATTGAGAAATACATGAAGTACCTGAATCCAGGTCTTGCCAGGCTCTACAAGTTTGCCAACCTCACGACTGTGGAGTGGAGAGGTGAGGGAGCTAAGGTTTTTGACATTTTCGGTGAAGCGTACATCGACTGTATCGGAGGATTTGGAGTCTTCAACGTCGGGAGGAATCATCCCCGGGTGGTGGAACGGGTCATTGAACAGCTCCAACGCCTCCCCCTCTCGAGTCGGACGCTTTTCAACAAACACCAGGCTGATCTTGCGGAGATGCTTGCGGCCATCACTCCCGGGAATCTCCAGTATTCCTTTTTCTGCAACAGTGGTGCCGAAGCGGTAGAAGGAGCTCTGAAGCTTGCCCGACTGTACACAAAACGAAAGAAATTCGTTTCGGCCCTGGGGGGATTCCACGGGAAGACCTTCGGTGCTCTGAGCGTTTCGGGGAGAGATGTCTACAAAAAACCCTTCGAGCCCCTGCTTCCTGGGACAGAGCAGGTCCCTTTCAACGACCTTAAAGCCATGGAACGGGCGGTGGACGAGGATACCGCTGCGGTGATTCTCGAGCCTATCCAGGGTGAAGGTGGGGTGATTCTTCCTTCTTCTGAGTACCTCAAGGGGGTACGGGAAATCTGCACGAGGAAAGGCGCGCTCCTCATTCTTGATGAGGTCCAGACCGGCCTTGGGAGAACGGGGAAGATGTTTGCCTGTGAACACTACGGGGTAGTTCCGGATATTCTGACCCTGGCCAAGGGACTGGGAGGAGGAGTGGTTCCTCTGGGGGCCTTTGTGAGTACCGCAGAGATCTGGCAGGTCTTTGAGGACAATCCGCTCATCCACAGTTCCACCATGGGAGGAAACCCCTTAAGCTGTGTCGCCGGTATCGAAACCCTGAAAGTACTTCAGGAGGAGGACATCCCTGCACAGGCGGCGGCAAAGGGAGCGTATCTCCTTGAGAAACTTGAGGAACTCCAGAGAGAATTCCCCGAAATCATCCAAGAAGTACGGGGACTGGGGCTGCTCATCGGCGTGGAGCTCTTCGATGCCGATGCCGCATCGCTTCTTGCTATGGAGATGGCTCAGAGAAAGGTTCTCGTGGCCTACACCCTGAATAACCCCAGGGTCATTCGTCTGGAGCCGCCCCTCACCATAACCCGTGAAGAGATAGACACCGTCCTTTCGGCGCTCTACGATGCCCTCCGGGGGGTTCAGGCCATTGTTCAGGAAGTGCGTGGGTGAAGGAAAGGAGGGAACCGGGCGTGGCGCGGATTACAGTTTCCTTTGATATTCCCGAGAACGTTGAAGTGGTGTACGATCGGGCGAAGGACATTGAGGCCCTGGCACGTTTCCTTCCGGATCTCGAGGAGGTGAGGGTTCTATCCCGCCAGGGGCAGGAGGTGGAGAGTTTCTGGAAGGGGAGGTTCCAGGGGCGGGAAGTGAAGTGGAAGGAGAAAGATGTCTGGGATGACGCGAAAAAGGAGTGTCGCTTTTTCACCCTAGAGGGAGACTTCAAAAAGTACGAGGGAATCTGGCGGTTTCGCGAAGAGAGTCCGTCTGTGACCCGTGTGGAGCTTGAGATTGAGTATGATCTTGGGATTCCCCTGGTGGGGGCCCTCATTCATGCTTTTCTCAAGAAAAAGATGGAGGAAAACGCCCTTGCGATGCTTGAGGCTTTGAAGAAGGCCGTCAGGGAGGAGTGAACGTATGGACAGTTTTGCCTTCATCATCCACGCCATGGACGTGGCAGACATCAAACGCCATATATTCCCTCTTCGTCCCTTCCCGCCTTCCTGGGTGGAATACCTGGCTTCCCGGATTCCTCCCTTTATTCTTTCGCACGTCCGGGGAGTACGATCAGCGTACAACGGGAAGGAAATCGAGGGGTGGTTCATCGGGCTTCCCATGACGCCCCGGGCACTCCTTGAATATCCTTTTCCTTTTGTGGCTGACCGTATCCGTCGTTGTGGACTTCTTGCTGAGAAAAAAGGTGCAAAAATCATCGGTCTTGGAGCCTTTACTTCTGTGGCGGGAGATGGAGGCATCACGGTGAAAAAGGGTCTTCGCATTGCGGTAACGACGGGGAACAGTTACACTGTTGCCACGGCCCTTTCTGCCCTTGAGCTTGCTTGCTTGAGGCTCGACATCGACCTTGAGAGGGAAACGGTTGCGGTGGTGGGAGCCACGGGGTCCATCGGACGGGCCTGTGCACTCATCCTTGCCGAGCGGGGAAGGAGGGTACGGGTGGTGGGACGGGACCCTGAGAGGGTTGAGAAAGTTCGCCGGGAGGTTGCGGAGATAAGCCCCTATGAGGTTTTGGGTTTCGTGGACGTTGAGGAAGGCATTAGGGGCTGTCGAGCAATTCTGACGGTGACCTCGGCCATCGGGAACCTTATCGAGCCGTCCTGGATTGCAAAAAGAGCGGTTATCTGCGATGTTTCCCGTCCTCGGAACATTGCCGAGGAGGTGGCCAGAGCAAGGAGGGATGTTCTGGTCATCGAGGGAGGTGTGGTGGACGTTCCTGGAGAACCGGATTTCGGCATGGACTTCGGATATCCCCCCGGAAAGGCGTACGCCTGTATGGCGGAGACGATGGTCCTCACCCTCGAGGGACGCTTTGAGGACTATACTCTGGGGAAGGAAGTGGAAGTGGCCAAGGTCAAAGAGATTGAGGCTCTTGCAGAGAAGCACGGATTCCGGGTTTCCGGACTCCGCAGCTTCGGCAGGGAGGTCACCGAGGAGGAAATCGAAGCTATCAAGAGGGCTTAAAGATCCCGGGCCATTGCTCTCATTGCTTCCTCGGCTGCCTCAAGGAGGCGTTCGCAGTCTTTTGGGGTATGCGCTTCCGAGAGGAACCAGGCCTCGAAAGGCGAAGGAGGCACAAGGACGCCCCGGGAAAGAAGCTCCTGGAAAAAGCGGGCGTAAAGGCCTCGATCGGTGGCGAAGGCGGTCTGGGTATCCACCACCGGCAGAGATGTGAAAAACGGCGTGAGCATGCCGGTTGCAGCATTCACACAGAGGGGAAGGCGGAAGGAGGCAGCGATTTCCTGAAGACCCTGAGTAATCATCCGGGTTTTTTCGGCCAGGGCGTCGTAAAAGGCAGGGTCCTCTTCAAGGATGGTTATGGTGGTGTACCCCGCCCGGGTGGCTAAGGGATTCCCCGAGAGGGTTCCCGCCTGGTACACTCCTCCTTCAGGAGCCACAAGGCGCATGAGCTCCCTTTTTCCCCCGTAAACGCCGAAGGGGAGTCCACCTCCTGCGATTTTCCCAAGGATGGTGAGGTCAGGGCGGAAACCACAGAGGCCCTGGTATCCTGAAAGGGATACACGGAACCCGGTAATGACTTCATCGAAAATGAGCAGTGCGCCGTACCGCTCCGTGTACTGACGGAGAAGGAGAAGGAATTCCGGGTGGGGTAACACCACGCCCATGTTCCCGGCAACTGGCTCAACGATGACCGCGGCAAGTTCCTTGCCGAAGTCCTCGAAAGCTTTTCGTGTTGCCTCGAGGTCATTGTATGGGACAACAATGGTGTGGTGGGTGTATTCTTCGGGGACACCCAAAGAGGAAGGAATGCCAAAAGTTAGTCCTCCCGAACCGCTCTCGACAAGAAGAGCATCGACGTGTCCGTGGTAGCACCCGGCAAACTTGAGCACCTTCTTCCGTCCCGTAGCGGCACGGGCAAGTCGTAGGGCGCTCATCACCGCTTCGGTACCAGAATTCACCATCCGGAGGGCCTCGATGGATGGGAAGTGCTCGCGAATTTTCTCGGCAAGGAGAATCTCGAAAGCGTGATTCATTCCGAAGCTCGTTCCCAGGGCCACCTGTTCGGCCAGGGCTTTTGCGACCCGGGGATGGGCATGGCCGAGGATGAGGGCTCCCCAGGACATGATGCAGTCGAGGTAGGTTTTGCCGTCCTCATCCACCACATGGCTCCCTTTGCCGTACCGGATAAAGATGGGATATCGCCCCACAGCTCTGAAGGACCGTACGGGGCTGTTGACGCCTCCTGGAAAAAGCTGGAGTGCCCGGGAGAGGCAGGTAGCGTTTCCTCTGGGGATTCTCTCCTTGCTCTCGGAGAAGGTCTCCCAAAGCCACGCTTTCAGGGTTGCCGATTGCACAGGGTTCTTTCCTTTTGTGGACAGGGCAAGGAGCAGGTCTTCGGTTTCAAGACAGGCAGGAGTGATGAAGTCCCCCTGGTCCTTTGAACTACTCACGTTGACCAGGATGTTGCGTTTTTGAGCCTCTTCGGCGATTGCAGCGTTCAGGGCGGGATCGTCGGTGGCGGCGAAAACGATGTCCTGTCCTTCGAGGTCACCCCAGGCGAAAGGTCGCTTCCAGAGAGTGATTTTGCCTTCCTTTCCGAGACGTTCCAGGATTTCACTCACCCGGGGAGCGACGACGGTCACCACACCCCCTTTCTCTATCAGGGGCAGAGCCTTTCGGGTGGCAACCTTTCCTCCCCCAACCACAAGACACCGCTTGCCTTCAAGGTTGAGGAAAAGAGGATACCATCCCATCGTTACTCCTCCCTGAGCCATTCGGGCATTTTGGGGGCAAAGTACGAGATGATGAGGTCCGCACCGGCCCTCTTGATGGAGAGAAGGAGTTCGAGGGCAACCTTTTTCTCGTCGATGGCTCCATTGAGGGATGCATACTTCACCATGGCATATTCCCCGCTCACCTGGAAGGCGGCAAGCGGTACAAGGAAACGTTCCCGAAAAACCCGGAGAACGTCGAGGTACGGCAATGCGGGTTTCACCATGAGAATGTCTGCTCCTTCGGAAAGGTCTGTCTGTGCCTCCCTGAGGGCTTCGCGAAGGTTGGCTGGTGGAAGCTGGTATGAAGAACGATCACCAAAAAGGGGTGTGGAGTCCACTGCCTCCCGAAAAGGTTCATAGAGGGAAGAGGCGAATTTTGCACTGTATGCCATGATAGGGATTTCCTGGAATCCTGCCTGGTCCAGAGCCTCTCGAAGAGCAAGAATATGGCCGTCCATCATATCTGAGGGTGCAATGCCATCGGCTCCGGCTTCGCAGTGCGAAAGCGCTACACGGGCAAGGTGCTCAAGAGTGCGGTCGTTGTCTATGTGTTGCCCCTGTACCACGCCGCAGTGTCCTGATGTGGTGTACGCGCAGAGGCAGACGTCGGTGAACACAAAGAGTGTTGGGAGCTCCCTTTTCAGTACCCGGACGGCTTCCTGGACCGCTCCGTGAGGATTCCAGGCATCGCTTCCTACCTCGTCTTTCCGCTCGGAACGTCCGAAAAGGAGAACGGCCTGGATCCCCTTTTCGTGCAGGGTGACCGCTTCCCTCAGGAGTTCATCGGGGGAGAAGAGGAAAACCTCGGGGAGGTGGGGAATGGCCTTCCGGATACCTTGCCCCTGTACCACGAAGAACGGACAGATGAAATCCTGAAGGACAAGATGGGTTTCCTGAAGCATGGTCCGGAGTGTGGGGAAGCGACGCAGACGTCGGTTCCTCACAAAGGTTCCTGGTGTTCTCTCCATCGGAGCACCTCCACGCAGATTTCTTCTAAAGAGGGTGTGGAAACCACCCGGGATACCTTGACGTTCTTCTCAAGAAGGTACGATGCGGTGGTATGGCCGATGGCCCAGACGGGGCAGGGGGGTATCGTTGAAGTGGCGGCAAAGAAAGCCTCGTAGGCTGAGGGACTCAAAAAGACGATGAGGTCAAGTCCCTGGCGGAGTTCTTCCTGGATGCAGGGGAAAAGATGTGTCCGGAAGACCATGGAGTAGGCGGGAAAGACCTCGCAGAACCATCCCCTCTTAGAGAACTCTCTCTGCAATCTGTGGTCCTCCTTTCCGGAGGTCACGATGGCCACCCGGTGTGGTGGAAAATCCCGGGTTTCCTCAAGAAACGAGGTTGCACTTCCTGACGCCACGTAGTCTGCGGTTATACCCCGTTCTCTGAGCCACCGGGCCGTTTTAGCTCCGATGGCCCATATTTTGAGGCCATGGAGGATGCGGAGGTCCGGTAGGGCTTCGAAAACAACCGAAGCGGCATTCTGGCTTGGGAAAAGGAGTGCGTCGAACTGCCTCAAACGCTCTCTGAGGTCGTTGAGGACCTCGTGGTTCGGTATGGCCCGGAGGAGTGCGGCAGGGATAAGAACAATACCCTGCGTTTCGAGGGACACCACAAGGTCGCTAAGCCTCTGGTATTGTCTGAGGACCTCTGTGCTCCCCACCACCATCACCCGCCTGGGAGGGAGAGTGTATTCCCCCTTGAAGAGGATGCCATGGAAGTTCACCGCCTCTCCAACGAAGAGTACCAGGGGGTTATGCAGACCCGAGGTGACTTTCTTCTGAGTAATGTCCAGCAAAGACCCAGAGACGACACGCTGGAAGGGACTTCCCGCCTGCATGACAAGGCATGCAGGGGTTTTGGGATCTTTGCCAGAGGCAAGAAGGTTCCCGACAATGGTGTTGAGGGTTGTTCCTCCCATAAGGAACACCAGGGTCCCTGGGAGACGGGCAATGGCTTCCCAGGGGAGGGATGCCAGGGCCTCTTCAGGATGGCCACTGAAAACATGGAAGGACCGGCTTTTTCCTCGAAACGTCAGGGGGATGCCAGCGCAGGCGGCAGCGACGTGCACGGAGGAAACCCCTGGAACGACCTCAAAGGGCACTCCATGCGCTGCAAGGTACACCGCTTCCTCACCCCCCCGACCGAAGACAAAGGGATCGCCCCCTTTCAGGCGGAGAACCATTGTTCCCTTCTTTGCCCGCTCTGCAAGGAGCTGGCAGATTACCTCTTGAGTGCACGGGGCCTTTCCGGGAGCCTTCCCGACGGGAATGAGCTCAGCACCATCCCGGGTGTACTGGAGGATACGGTGGTCGATGAGACGGTCGTAGACGACGACATCAGCCCTCTCCAGGAGGAAGCGAGCGTATTGGGTCAGGTAGAGAAAACTTCCTGTGCCTGCACCGGTGAGGAAAACCTTGCCCTTCATCGTTTCCCCCCAAGCTCCTGAGCTAGGTCTTGAACTATGGCCTCGCCTGCTGCAAAGGGACCTTCTCTCCAGCCCACCCTCCCCTCGAGCATCCCCACAAGCCGTACCCACCCATTCTGAACTTCTGCAAAGGCGCCGATGGCTTTCTGGCAGCCTCCTCCGATGCAAGAAAGGAACAACCGCTCGATACTCACAGCCTGCGCTGTTTCAGGATGGTGGAGGGGGGCAAGGAGCTTTTCCCACCCCTCGCCACAGCGGGTTTCACAGGCGATAACGCCCTGTGAGGGGGCAGGGACAAAGTTCCAGGGATCGAAGACCTCCGCTACCTCTCCTTCAAGCCCAAGGCGCAGAAGTCCCGCATAGGCGAGAACCAGAGCATCCACTCTGCCTTCCCACATTCTCGCCATGCGGGTGGTGACGTTTCCTCGCAGCGGTACAACGTGGAGGTCGGGTCGCTTCTTGAGAATCTGCACGGCGCGTCGAGGACTCCCTGTGCCAACAGAACTTCCCGGAGGGAGCTCCAGGAGTTTCTGGCCGCCTTGGGAGACCAGGCAGTCTCTTGGGTCCTTTCGGGGGAGAATGGCAGCGAGGGTGAGTCCCGGGGGAGAAGTTGTGGGGAGGTCCTTAAGGCTGTGCACCGCGATATCGATACTCCCCTGAAGGAGCGCTTCCTCGAGTTCTTTCACAAACATTCCTTGGATTCCGGGGAAGGTCGAATCGTGCCGTATATCTCCCCTGGTTTGAATCGTTACCACTTTGATAACTGCAGAAGGAAGGATATTCTGCAAAGCGGCAACAACCTCTTCGGTCTGTTTGAGGGCCAGTATACTCCCACGGGTACCGACACGAATGACCTGCTTCATCTTTCCTCCTCAAAGAACCGTCGCACCTGTTCGGCCGTTTTGCAGAAGAGTTTCCTCCGCACCCATTCCATGTGCTTGAGGAGTAGTAGCTCCTGTTCGTCGCGGTTGCAGGTCTGAATGATTGCTCCTCCTGCTTCTAAAAAGGTTTCCTCAAAGCAGCGGGCGATATTCCGGATGATGGGGTCAGCCCGGAAGCCTCGCCATTTTCGCAGGAAGCGCTCGACCTCTTCCGCGATCAATGCTTCGAGGTGTTCGGACTCCTGAGCGAAGGGCAGGGTTCGTTCCCGGGCAAGATTGAGGAAGGTCTCAAGGTCCAGGAGCTTCTTTCCTTGAGCCAGCGCCGGGTCGATAGCTCGGGGAAGAGCAAGGTCAACGAGCACTTGAGGAAGGGCTGCTTCGTCAAGGTCTTCAGGGGCAAAGAGATGACGAGCTGAGCCTGAAGTGCACACCGCTGCGTGGGATTGGGCGAGGACTTCTTTGAGCACGCTTTTCTCTGCAATCGCCACGAAGGGCTTTTCCTGGGGAATGTGGTGGAGGTGCCGCGAAAAGACGAAGATTGTTCCTGCTTTTCGGGAGAGGAGTGTCCCGGCGACGGAGCGCCCCAGGGTCCCCCAGCCGAGAATACAGACGCTTTTCCCCTCAAGGGAGCCCAGAAGTTCTTCAAGTACCTCGGCGACAAGGGAACCGAAAGACCTCAACGCCTGTTCTCTACGGAGGGATCTCCGGACTTTTTTCCCCACTCGCAGGGCGTCCTGAAAGAGGGCGTTCAGGAGTTTGTTGGTGTGGCCGTTCCGGTGAGCCTTCTCCCAGGCTCGCTTCAGCTGCCCCAGGATATGCACCTCACCACGGAGGGCCGACTCAAGGCCTGCGGCAATTCGAAAGAGACGCCGAACAGCATCGGCGTTCTCAAGGTAAAACACACAGGTTCTGTAAGGGCCAGGGAGGGGGAAAAGGCGCTGAAGGAGGTCCTCTCTCCGGAAGGATTCTTCTTCTACTGTACCGTACACCTCAAGTCGCTGGCAGGTCTCAAGGAGGACAAAGGCAGAACACCCGGTTTCTCTGAGGATTCCCAGAAATTCCCTCTCCGGAAGGGCCAGGTAGCGCTCCCGAAGGACAAGGGGGAGGCGCTCATCGACCCCGGTGGCAAAAAGGAGCGCTTTTTTCACTTTTCCCTCTCTCCGAGGTACTCGCTACCCCGAGAGGGAACATCCATACCTTTCCACTCCTTCCTCGTCGAGCGCGAGTACAGAGTTCTCTGTGCAGGCAGGTCTCCTGACTGAGGTTCATCGTCCTCTCCGCCTTCCCGGTTGCCCAGTGGCATAGAGGAGGGGACTCCCCATCACAGTGGCGCGACCGTGTGGGAATTGCACCCACTTCCCTTTTCAGCCCCAAGGGGCACCTGCACGGGAAAAATTATACCAGAGTAGAGTCCGGCAGGCGAGTCCTTGACATTGTCTGTTATAATGGAAAATGATAATATTTTTCATTGAGGTGAAGGACTTGCCGGAGAGCTGGAAAGATGTTTTCCATCGCTTCAACAAGAAAGCGACACCCTCGCGCCGGGCCATTCTTGAGGTGTTTGAGGAAAAAGGGCAGCACCTCTCTGCCGAGGATGTGTACGAGCATCTGAGGGCAAAGAAAAAGAAAGTCGGCATAGCAACGGTGTACCGGAATCTTGACCTTCTCCTGCGCATGGGGATTCTCCGAAAAGTCAACTTTGGCGATGGCAGGGAACACTACGAGATTTGCCGTACGGCACAGTTCCACCACCACCTGATCTGCACCCAGTGCGGTCAGGTTGTGGACTGTGAGGGGATGACCCAGGAAGAGGAGCAGTTCTTGCAGCGTCTGCGAAAGGAGTTCGAGCAGAAACAGGGATTTGTCGTTCACTCCTATCACATCTATTTCTACGGTTTGTGTCCGCGTTGCCGGTGACATCCGAGGGGGGCTGAGACTGTGGAAGACATCCGTTCTCTGGTGGAGATGGAAACCGGTGGAAAAGGAGAAATTGTCCGGATTGATGGTGGGGAAGGGATGGTGAGGAGGTTATGGGTTCTCGGAGTCGTGCCCGGGAAGAGAATCGAAAAGGTCAGCTCCATTATCGGCAAGGGACCGGTTGTCATTCGTCTGGGGCAGCAGGAGATCGCCCTGGGCAGAGGCATAGCCCAGAGGATTCTCGTGCGGGTAGAACACTAAGGCGAATCGTCCTTGCGGGAAACCCCAATGTCGGGAAAAGCGTTATTTTCACCCAGATAAGCGGTGTCTACGCTTTTTCCTCAAATTATCCGGGGACAACAGTGGACTTTTTGCGGAGTTACGTGGAACACGGAGGAGAATTGTACGAAATCATCGATGCTCCGGGCACGTATTCCCTTGAAGGGATAGCTGAGGCCGAGCGTATTGCCGCTCGTCTTGTGGAAGAAGCGGACATTGTCGTCAACGTGGTGGATGCGGGAAACCTGGAACGCAATCTCTACCTCACCTTTGAACTTGCGGAAAGGCAGAAGCCTATGGTTGTGGCACTCAATATGTGGGATGAAGCAAAGAAGCAGGGTATCGACATCGACCTCAAGGCCTTAGAGGGCACCCTCGGAGTTCCCGTGGTCCCGGTTGTTGCGACCACCGGGGAGGGCATCAAAAACCTCCTTGCGGCCCTCCAAAAGGCAAGAATCCCTCACTTTGTTTCCCCTGACCACACACGGCGCTGGGAAGAAATCGGCAAGGTTATCAGCGAAGTGCAGCGGTTTTCATACCGTCGTCCCACCTGGCGGGATACGCTGCAGCGGGTGACCCTGCTTCCTGGAGCTGGATTGCTCTTTGGCTTTGTGGTCCTTTTGGGGATGTTCTTTTCCGTTCGCTTCATCGGTGAAGGTCTCATCCACCTCCTTGACCCGCTCTTTGAGCAGTACTACCTCCCTCTTCTTGAGCGTCTTGGGGTCGTGCTTTCCCGGTATCCCCTCTGGTATGAGATACTTATCGGAAAGCCTGTGGACGGCCACATTGACTTTGAGCTGTCTCTTGGTCTTCTCTCCACAGGGGTTTACGTGTCTTTGGGAGCTGTTCTCCCTTATGTTCTGGCCTTCTACTTTGTTCTGGGTCTTCTTGAAGACGTGGGGTACCTGCCCCGTCTTGCGGTGTTGCTCGATGGGTTCCTGCACCGCCTGGGACTCCACGGATATTCTGTTGTTCCCATGCTCCTTGGGTTGGGGTGCAATGTTCCCGGTATCATGGCCACACGGGTTCTGGAGAGTGAAAAGGAACGCTTTGTGGTGACGGTGCTCGTTGCCATTGGCATTCCCTGCTCGGCCCAGCAGGCACTCATCGTGGGTGCCCTTGCACCCCATGGCGTTGCTCCAGTTCTTGTTGTTTACGGGACACTTTTTGCTGTGGTGGTTTCCCTTGCACTGCTTTTAAAGTACCTGGTGCCGGGGTTTCGCCCTCCGCTCGTCTGCGAGATTCCCCCCTACCGCCTGCCCTTCCTGAAAGCGGTGCTCTCCAAGCTCTGGGTTCGTCTCCGGGGTTTCCTGCGCGATGCTTTACCCATTGTGTTTCTGGGGACGTTCATCGTGAATCTCCTGTACCTCACGAACGCCTTCCCTGCTCTTGCCCGGTTTGTGAGTCCCTGGCTTTCCCGAATGCTGGGACTTCCTCCTGAGGCGATTCTCGTCATCGCCCTGGGGGTTTTACGAAAGTACATGGCTATGGGGCTTCTTTTGCCTCTGGGTCTTTCAGTCAAACAGCTGGTCATTGCCAGTGTCGTGATTTCCCTTTTCTTCCCCTGTGTGGCTGCCTTTGTGGTGGTGCTCCGGGAATTCGGGTGGAAACGGCTTTTTGAGGCCGTTGCCATTATGCTTTCTTTTGCCTTCATTGTGGGAAGTCTTCTGAACATGCTCCTTTGAGGAGGGTTTGCGGGATGCGGCGGTACGTTTTTGGTGATACAGGATGCTTCTGCTTTGGTGGTCACTTCTTCTTCCCGGGTTTTGGCCCCTGCTTCTCGTGCCTTACTCAGGAGGAGGAGCTCGAACTCCTTCGGGAAGAGGCAGAGTTCTTGCGCCGACGCCTTGCCTGGATTGAACGGCGGATTGAGGAACTGGAGAAAGAGAAATAACCGGAGTTCTTGCCGCTCTGTCAGACGCTTGAGGTATAATAGGAAGACTCTCTGTTAGGGGTGAGCGCAGTGGTTATTGTTGTCCATGGCGGCATTTGCGTTGAAGAAATTCCCGATGTTTTCGAGCCCCTGTACCGGGCCTGTATCTTGGGAATGGAAACCCTGCAGAGTCAGGAGGCGGTTGACGCTGTGGAAGAGGCAGTGAAGGTCCTCGAGGATGACCCTCGCCTCAACGCAGGAACAGGGGCCTTCCCCAATCTCCTGGGAGAGGTTGAGATGTCTGCAAGTATCATGAAGGACGACCTCTCCTGCGGTGGGGTTGCGGCAATAAAAAACGTTCGGCATCCTATCTCTGTGGCCCGGGCTGTTATGGAGAGGACTCGCCATGTGCTCCTTGTGGGTGAGGGGGCAAACCTTTTTGCCCGTCTTCTGGGCTTTGAGGAATACAACCCGGTGGCGGAGCTCACCATAAGGACCCTTGAGAAGTCCATCGCGAAGGCATCGCAGGAAAAGGACTCCATTTACCATTACTACCTGAAGAGAGCCCGGGAGAAACTCCGAAGACTCCACCTCGGAACGGTAGGGGCGGTGGCCCTTGACTGTTCTGGGCGGATTGCGGCGGGAACTTCAACCGGAGGAGTGGAAATGCAGCTTCCGGGAAGGGTAGGGGATTCCCCGATTATTGGTTGCGGAACCTTCGCCTGGGAGTGGGGTGGAGTTTCCATGACCGGAGAAGGAGAAGGTATCATGAAGCTTGGCCTTGCCCGCAAAATCGCCGAGTGGATGGAGGAAATGTCTGCTCAGGAGGCCGTCAACCGGGGGATGGAGCTTGCGCGACGATTCGGTGTTGTCTGTGGGGCCATTGCGGTGCGGAAGACTGGAGAGATTGGTTTTGGGGAGTGTGGGGGAAGGCTCACCTTTGGGTACTTCCGGGAGGAAATGAAAGAGCCGCACGTTTTTCCTTCGAAGAGTTGACGATGTAGTGATCAAAAGGGTATAACATAGTCAAACCCTTAAGGAGGTGGTTCGATGAGACGGTTGGTGATTCTCGGTGTGCTGGTTCTGGTTCTTGCTTTTGCTTGCTCTGCTTTTGCTGCTGAACCCATCAAGGTTGGGGTCGTCATGGGTCTCACAGGTCCGTGGGCGTCCATTGACACGCCGGCACTCAACGGGGTGAAGCTTGCGGCTGAAGAAATCAACAAAGCGGGAGGGGTTCTGGGACGGCCGATTGAACTCAAGGTTGTCGACACCAAGGCCGATGAAGGTGAAACCGTTGCTGCAGTCATCCGCCTGATTGAAAACGAAAAGGTTTCGGCACTCATTGGGTACTGCGACACCCACTGGGTGAACATTGCCGCACCTCTGGCACGGGAATACGGCGTGCCTTTCATCACCCCGGGAGCCACTCATCCCCGCATTCCGGAGCGCACCGGTGCCTGGCTGGCCTGCTTTGGTGACAATGCCCAGGCGGCGGCCATTGCCGAGTACGCGGTGAAGGATCTGGGGCTCAAGCGGGGAGCCATCTGGGTAGACACGGCGGTGGACTTCAGCGTTGCCGTCTGTGCCTATTTTGCCGATGCACTGAAGCACTACGGGGGTGAAGTAGTCTACGAGGACTACTTCGAAATCACCTGGACCGATTTCTCCAGCATGGTGGCCCGTCTCAAGGAGTACCAGGACCAGGGCAGGGTGGACTTTGTGTACGTGGGCGCCATCCCCGACAACTGTGGTGTCATTGTGAAGCAAATCCGGGATGGCGGTGTTACCATCCCCATCTTCGGTGAAGACGGTTTTGACACGCCGCTTCTTGTGCAGACGGGTGGTGCAGCTGCCGAAGGTGTGGTATTCGCAACCCACATGTCTTTAGAGGACCCAAGCCCCATCATACAGAAGTTCAAGAGTGATTACCAGGCCATGTTCGGGAATCCTCCCGAGAACGCCTTTGCCGCCCTTGGGTACGACGCCATGAAGCTCCTTGCCAAGGCCATCGAAATTGTCGGCACCGATGACCCCAAGAAGATTCCCGAGGGTCTCGCCCAGATCAAGGACTTCCAGGGTGTTTCGGGAACCATTTCCTATGAGGCTGGGAGCCAGGTACCGAACAAGTCCGTGGCCGTGATTGAGGTGAAGGACGGTAAGTTCGTGACCGTCAAACAAATAGCTCCTGAGTACCTACCCGACCCCAAAATCGCCAAGTGAAGGAGGACGGGGAGGGGTGCTGCCCCTCCCCGGCTACTTTCGACGATGGGTGAGTACATTCTGAAGGTTGAAGACCTGTGGAAGAATTTCGGTGGCCTGATGGCCGTAAGTGGGTATAACCTTGAGCTTCCCCGTGGGGCAATTTATGGGCTCATTGGGCCGAACGGGGCGGGGAAAACCACGGTGTTCAATCTCATCAGCGGGGTTTTGAAGCCTTCCCGGGGGAGGATTGTGTTCAAGGGACGGGATATTACTCACCTTCGCCCTGACGAAATCACTGCCCTGGGGTTGACCAGGACCTTCCAGAACCTGCGCCTTTTTCCCTCCCTTAGTGTGGAGGAGAATCTGAAAGTTGCCGCCCACGTGCATGCCCGCTGTGGGTTCTTCCCTACACTTTTCTGCGCCCCCTCGTTCTTTCGCGAGGAGAAAGCTATAGAGCGGAAAGCCTGCGAGATGCTTGAGCGCTTTGGCATGTACGAGTTCCGGAAGGAAATCGCTGCGAATCTCCCCTACGGTTTGCAGCGGAAACTCGACATTGCCCGGGCACTGATGACCGGGCCAGAGCTTGTCCTTCTTGATGAACCCTCTGCAGGGATGAACACGAAAGAGGCCGATGACCTGGCCCGTCTGGTTGCAGAACTTCAGAGGGATTTCCACCTCACCATGATCATTGTAGAACACCGGATGTCCTTCGTTATGGGACTGGCCGAAGTTATCCAGGTTCTCGACTACGGCTCGGTTATTGCGGTTGGAACCCCTGAAGAAATCCGCCAGAATCCAAAAGTCATCGAGGCATATCTGGGGACAGGTGATCTCGTTGCTTAAGGTTGAAAAGATTACGGTGAAGTACGGCGTCATTCCTGCGATCCAGGAGCTTGAGTTTGAAGTGGAGAGGGGGCAGATTGTGGCCCTTCTTGGAGCCAACGGTGCTGGTAAGACAACGACCTTGAAGACCATTATGGGGGTTCTGCGGCCGGTACGGGGTCGCATTTTCTACGACGGAAAGGACATCACCTTCCTTCCTGCGCCTCAGCGGGTCCGTCTGGGTATTGCTCTCGTGCCTGAGGGTCGGGGAATTTTCAACCGCCTCACGGTGCGGGAAAACCTTCTCCTTGGAGCGTACCACCGGAGAGACCAGGAGGGAATTCTCCAGGATCTTGAGGAGGTGTACCGCCTTTTCCCCCGTCTGAAGGAACGGGAGAACCAGGTTGCCGGGACGCTCTCCGGGGGTGAACAGCAGATGCTGGCCATCGGTCGGGGCCTCATGTCCCGCCCCAGGCTCATGCTCCTTGACGAACCTTCGCTCGGTCTTGCCCCCCTTGTGGTTCGAGAGCTCTATGCCCTGATTCGGCGTATCCGGGAAAATGGCGTTACTATCCTCCTTGTGGAGCAGAGTGCTCCCATGGCCATTGGTGTCGCCGACTACGTGTACGTTCTGGAGACGGGGGTGGTGAAGATTGCCGGGACTCCCCAGGAGGTTGAGTCCCTTGAAGAGGTGAAAAAGGTCTATCTGGGAGGGTAGGGTATGTTCTCGCTCTCGTATTTTTTGCAGCAGAGCATGAATGGCATTATCCTCGGTTGTATTTACGCGCTCCTTGCCCTGGGCATGACGGTGGTGTATGGCATTCTCCGGCTCATCAACTTCGCCCATGGTGCCCTTATCACCCTGGGGGCGTTCTTCATGTATTTTGTCTTTTTCCGTCTTGGTTTGCCCTTTGTGGCTGCACTCTTTCTGGTCCTTGGGTTTGGGGGAGCCATGGGTCTTGTCCTTGACCTTGTGGCCTACAGGAAGCTCCGGGGTGGTCCGGAGGTGGCGCTTCTTATCACCTCGCTGGGATTCTACACCTTCATCGAGAATTTCACCAAGCTCATTGTTTCTCCCCAGCCTTACGCCTTCAAGACCCCGGAATTTCTGGCGACGCTGTACCGGACGCCGTATCTGACCTTCCGGACGGTTGATGTCTTTATCATCTTTTCGTCTCTTCTCATCATGCTTGCCTTCCACCTCTTTGTGAAACGGACGAAACTGGGGATCGCCATGCGGGCAACGGCGGAAAACCTTGAGGTTGCCAACCTCATGGGCATTGAGGTGAACCGGGTTATCTCGGTGGCCTTTGTCCTGGGCTCAGCCATTGCCGCTTTCACGGGATTCCTGTGGGGAGCAAAATACGGGCAGATTTCCTACGACATGGGTTTCCTCACGGGGGTCAAGGCCTTTGTGGCCGTGGTTGTGGGCGGTGTGGGGAGTATTCCTGGTGCCATGCTTGGGGGATTTGTTCTGGGACTTGCGGAGATTCTCTCCATCGCCTTTCTGCCCACACGCTTTGCCGAATACCGTGATGGGATTGTCTTTGCCATCCTCATTTTGGTCCTCCTTATTCGTCCCTCGGGTATTATGGGGATAAGGGAAGAGGTACGGGTGTGATGAAGCGGCGTATCCCTCAGGAACTCTGGTTCGTCGTTGGAGGCCTTGTGCTCTTCGGTGCGCTGTTTGTGGCGGAAAAAACCCTGAATCGGTACCTCCTGCATATCCTCATCCTCATGGGAATTTACTCCATTGCCACGGTGAGTTTGAACCTCACCAATGGATATACCGGGCTTTTCTCTCTGGGGCACGCAGCCTTCATGGCCATCGGGGCGTACACTTCGACTCTCCTCACCTTTCCCGTCCCTCTGCGGGAAGCCTATGACCTTCCCCGTCTTCCCTGGTTTCTGGGAGGACCGGACGCTGCCTGGTCGTTCTTCCCTGCGCTTCTTGCTGGAGGGGCGCTCGCAAGCTGTGCCGCTCTGCTCATCGGGGCACCGGTGCTTCGCCTTCGGGGGCACTACCTCTCTGTGGCGTCTTTGGGGTTCATGGTCATTGTGGTGACGTTTGCTAAAACCCTCAAGGGCATTACCCGGGGGCCAATGGGAATCAGCGCCATTCCGCTGTACACGAATGTTTACTGGACGTTCCTGTGGCTTTTCATCACCATGTACGTGGTGTGGAGGATCGTCAATTCCCGTTTCGGGAGGGCCCTGATGGCTCTCAGGGAAGATGAAACCGCGGCGCAGGTCCTTGGCATCTATCCCATGAAGTACAAGCTCTTCGCCTTTGTGGTGGGGGCGTTCTTCGCAGGGGTTGCGGGGGGGCTGTACGCGCATCTGACCAAGGCCATTCGTCCTTTTGAGTTCTCTTTCACCCTGACCTTTCAGATTGTCGTCATGCTCATCGTCGGTGGTATGGGGACCATGAGCGGACCGGTGGTGGGGGCGGTGCTCCTTCTGGCACTCCGGTACGCTCTGAAGCCCCTTGAGGAGCACCTGAAGCTTTATGGCCTTATCGAACTCGTTTACGCGTTGCTCCTCATCGTCATTATGCTCTGGAAGCCTGAAGGCCTTGTGGGAAGGAAACGGGTTTCTGCAAGAGGACGCCAGGAGAGAAAGGAGGAAGGGGAATGGGCAAGGTTTTCCATTCTGAGATGACCTATATCGATTTCAAAGAGGGGAATTTCGATAAGGCCATTGTGGCTGTAGGCTCAAGCGAAAATCACGGATTCCACCTCCCCTTTGGCACCGATACCCTTGTGGCCCAGGCCATCGCCCTTGAGGTGGCAAAGAGAGTTCCGGGGACACTCGTTTTGCCACCCCTGTACTACGGTGTGAGTTTCCATTATGATGCCTTTCCCTTTACCTTGACCCTTCGGCCGGAAGTCATGGTGGAAGTCCTCAAGGATGTCTTCACCTCCTGCATCAGGCAGGGGATTTCTCGCATCATCATCATCAACGGTCACGATGGGAACATCGCCCCCATAGAAATCGCTGCCCGCTCTGTCAAAGTGAACTATCCCCACGCTTTTCTGGCGTGCCTTCCTGCCTGGTGGGTGACGGCAGGGGAGCTCCTCCCTCCGGGGACGTTCGAGGTGTGGGGAGGGCTTGGACATGCAGGAGAGGGAGAGACCTCGATTGTCCTCTATCTCTTCCCGGAACTTTGCCGGATGGAAGAAGCCCGGGGCGTTGTTCCGGATCTCCCCGAAGGGCTTGAGATCAAGTGGCGTTTCGAGGAGCTCACCCCTTACGGAGCCACAGGGGACCCCAAAAAGGGGACAAAAGAGAAGGGAGAGAAGATGTTCCGGGTCCTTGTGGATTATGTAGTGCGCTTTCTCGAGGAGATGGAGAAGCGAGGGTGGAAGTATGGTGAAAAGTCCCGTGTTTGAGCGAGGATGGACTGATGGAGCTTTCCCCTGGGCCACAATTGAGAACATCGACTGGTGGGAAGGGAAGGACGTCGAAATCCGGGGATGGCTTGCCAACCGGCGCTCGAGCGGGAAGATTGTTTTTCTCATTGTTCGGGATGGAACGGGTTTCATCCAGGCCACGGTCTCACTGGGGGAAACCTTTTCCCGGGAAGACCTGAAGTTTCTGGAGCGCCTCCCCTTTGAGTCGGCCATTCTTCTTCAGGGGCGGGTGAGGAGAGAACCCCGGGCGCCTTTTTCGGGATATGAACTCGAGGTTCAGGGGGTTCGCGTTGTATCCCTTGCTCAGGAGGAATACCCGATCCAGAAGAAAGAGCACTCTGTGGAATTCCTCATGGAGCACCGGCATCTGTGGCTCCGTTCCCGCAGGCAGAACGCCATTTTGCGGATCCGAAACACTATCATCATGGGCATCCATGAATTCCTCCAGAAAGAGGGTTTCGTTCTCATCGATCCACCGATTCTCACTCCTGCAGCCTGTGAAGGCACGACGACGCTTTTTGAGCTCGAGTACTTTGACCTCGGGAAAGCGTATCTCTCCCAGAGTGGCCAGCTCTACATGGAAGCGGCCTGCATGGCCTTTGGAAGGGTCTACTGCCTTGCTCCGGCTTTCCGGGCGGAGAAGTCCAAGACCCGCCGTCACCTCACCGAGTTCTGGATGGTGGAACCCGAAGCGGCGTTTTTCACCTTTGAGGACAACCTGTGTCTTCAGGAGCGTCTTGTTTCCTTTGTTGTCCAGAAGGTCCTTGCCGAGTGTCCTCGGGAGCTTGAAATCCTCGAGCGGGACACAAAGCCGCTGGAGCGGGTTACTCCGCCTTTCCCCCGCATCTCGTACTCAGAGGCGATTGAACTCCTCCAGAGGAAGGGTTTTCCCGCAAGGTGGGGGGATGACTTTGGTGGGGATGAGGAAACCGCCATCTCTGAGGAATTCGATCGTCCGGTATTCATCCACCATTATCCCAGGGCCATTAAGGCTTTCTACATGCAGCCGGATCCGGAGAACCCCGACCTTGTGCTCAACGATGACCTCATTGCTCCAGAAGGATATGGAGAAATCATCGGAGGGAGTGAGCGCATTTACGACCTTGCGCTCCTTGAGGAACGGCTCCGGGAGCACAATCTCCCTCGAGAGGCCTTTGAGTGGTATCTCGACCTCCGCCGCTTTGGTGCCTGTCCGCACTCAGGATTTGGCCTGGGGATTGAGAGGACCGTGGCCTGGATTTGTGGTGTGCACCACATCCGGGAAACCATTCCCTTTCCCCGCCAGATTTACCGAATCTATCCCTGAGGTGCTGTACCCCTTGACTCTTTGAGATTTGCTGCTAAAATAATAGGGTGCGTACGGCCGGCTGTGCCGGAGTGGCGGAATAGGAAGACGCAACGGACTTAAAATCCGTTGAGGCGCAAGCCTCGTGCCGGTTCGATTCCGGCCTTCGGCACCAGGAAAGACATGGGAATACGACGCGGGGTGGAGCAGTCAGGAAGCTCGTCGGGCTCATAACCCGGAGGTCGCAGGTTCGAATCCTGCCCCCGCTACCAGAGTTGTGCAAAAAGCCCTGTGCCTGCAGGCACAGGGCTTTTTGCTTTTGAGGAAACCGGGAAACATGGCTGAAGTTGCTGCTGGAAACCGCTTGATTCCTCTCTACGGGACAAAACCTTGTCTGACAGGCCTTTCCTGACACAGAGCGGAAAAACGGCGGGCAATTCTTCTGTTACGGAAAACCAGGTGGTTCTGATTCTCTTAAATACTGTATTTCTCCCATCTCTGATTCCCAAAGGTCGGAAAAACGAGAGGACTGTTGACTCTGCTTTTTCAGGCCTGTTATCATCGAGCCAAACGCGGGATTCAGAGGATGGGGAACAATGGGCGAGGAGCTTCTGCGAGTAGAAAATGTCACCAAAAGGTTCCCCGGGGTTTTGGCGCTTGATCGGGTACACTTTGAGCTGAGGAGGGGCGAAGTCCATGCCCTCGTGGGGGAAAACGGTGCAGGGAAATCCACGTTGATGAAGATTCTCAGCGGGGTTTATCGTCCCGATGAGGGCACCCTGTACTACAAGGGGAAACCGGTTGTTTTCCACAATGCTCAAGAGGCCCAGAGAGCTGGCATCAGCATCATCTACCAGGAATTGAACCTCATGCCCCATCTCACGGTGGCTCAGAATATCTTCATCGGTCGGGAACCTCTGCGTTTTGGAGGGTATATTGACGACCGTCAGATGAACCGGCAGGCCCGGGAGCTCCTGGCCCGGCTCCACGTGGACATTGACCCCACCACTCCTGTTTATGCCCTCCCCCTCTCCAAAAGACAGATGGTGGAAATCGCCAAGGCTCTTTCGTTTCGCTCTGAGGTTCTTATTATGGATGAACCGACCTCTGCTTTGACCGAGTCGGAAATCGACGAGCTCTTCAAAATCATTCACCAGCTTAAGCAGCAGGGCGTGGGCATCATCTACATCTCCCATCGTCTGGAGGAGTTGAAGCATATCGCTGACCGGGTTACCGTCCTACGGGATGGAAAGTACATAGGGACCTACAACTACAGCGACATCACCCTTGAAGAGCTTGTGAGTAAGATGGTAGGGAGGACACTCGAGCACAAGTTCCCTCCCCGCACCTGTCCCTGCCTTTTCCGCCTTCCGTGATTTTTGCGTGCAACTACAGTATGGGTATCGGGGCTTTTGAAGCCATTAAGGATTTAGGACTGCGGATACCCGGAGATATTGGGTTTGCCATTTTTGACGACCTCCCCTGGTTTGCCTACCTTTCTCCCCCCTTGACGGCTGTTTCTCAACCCGCTTTTGAGGTGGGCAAAGTAGGGGCAGAGCTTTTAATGGAGCGCCTGAAGAAAAAGCGAAACACCCCTAAAAGGGTGGTTCTCCCCACATCGCTGCGCATTCGCTATTCTGCCGGCGAACGCTGGTAAGGAGGTTGTTCCCCCATGAGTTCCTTTTCATACTATCAGCCCACACGTATTCATTTTGGTTTTGGGAAACTCGAAGAGGTGGGACGGATTGTGTCCCGTTACGGGAAGAGGGCGTTGCTTGTTACCGTCCCTCCCTTTCAGGCCTTGGAACCAGTCTTCGAAAAGACTAAGCGTCTCCTTCGGGAGAGTGGGGTTGAGGTTGCCCACTTCGACCAGGTCATTCCCAATCCCACAACGGAGAGCATTTCCTGGGGAGCAGAGATGGCCAGAGATTTCCACGCCGATGTCGTGGTGGGGCTTGGGGGAGGGTCAAGCATTGATACTGCCAAGGCCATTGCTCTGGAGGTCACGCATGAAGGAACGGCCTGGGAGTATCGCCTTTTTGGAGAAAGAAAGGTCACGAGAGAGATACTCCCCATCATCGCCATTCCCACCACTTCTGGTACCGGTTCTCAGGTAACGGCGGTTTCCGTGCTCACCAATTCCGGAGAGCGCTTCAAATCGGCTATTGTGGACCCTCATCTTTTCCCTAAAGAGGCCATTGTGGATCCCGAACTTGTGATGTCCCTTCCTCCTCATCTTACCGCTTCCACTGGATTCGATGCCTTTGCCCATGCCTTCGAAAGTTACGTCCACGTGAATGCCAATCCCTATACCGACCTCCTGGCCCTTGAGGCCATGCGCCTGGTTATTCGTTTTCTCCCACCTCTTCTCAACAATCCTGCGGACCGCAGGGCCAGGGAACACATGGCCTGGGCAGATACCCTGGCAGGTCTCTCCATTGCAAACTGTGGCACCACTCTGCCCCACGGAATTGGCATGGCCATTGGCGGGAAGGCCCCCTGGGTCATGCATGGAGAGGCCTTGGCCGTGGTGTACCCAGAGTTTCTCCGTTACACCGCTCCTTACGCCCTGGAGAAGTTCGCCGCTGTGGCCAGGATGTTCCGTCCTGAGCTACTGGGCGAAAAGGATGAAGTCGCAGCGTTAGCCCTTGAAGAGATCATGAATGCTTTCCTGAAGGAGATTGGCATGTGGTTTGGCCTTGAGGATTTGCGCATCCCCAGGGAGGACCTCCCTGGTATTGTTGAGGACACCTTCAAGCTCCCTGACTACTCTGTGAATCCCAGGGTTCCTACAAAAGAGGACGTGTTGGCTCTTCTGGAGAGTGCATACTCGAGGAAGTAGAAAGAAGATTGGAGCAATGGAAAAGGTGGGGACCTGTGTCCCGGCTTGAAAAAAACCGGGATGAAGTCCCCCTTGATTTTTCCAGAGCCCATGGTAGAATAGTAACCGCCAAAGCGGAAGAAAGGGTGGCCCAATCGAATAGTGGTTAGTTCGGCGGGCTCTCAATCCGCAAGCCGGGGTTCGATTCCCCGTTGGGCCACCATTTATATTTTTGAGCTCTTGAGACTTCTTGCTCCCGCAACCCCAAAGCCCCAGAATGTGGTACACTTATGGAAACCCTGCAGTCTGGGGGACTGGAAAGACTCATGGAGGTAGGGCTTGGCTATAGCGAGAGGACTGACGAGAAAGCAGCACTTGAAGAAGCGCTATCTCAGGCAGTGCAGACAAGCGGCGTACCCTCTTTCTTCTTTCTCTTTATTACGCCTCAATACAACCCTCACCGTATTCTTGAGGCGCTGCGTGAGGCTTTCCCCTTGGCGAAGATCCTCGGTTGTTCAGCTGAGGGTGTGGTGGTGGGCAGAAGACTCCTTTCCCGCGGAATAGCCCTCCTGGCCCTTGCCGTACCCGGGTTGCGGGCTTTTACCGTTTCCCCCCCTTTTGAAGGAAGTGATTCGTACGCGCTTGGGGAACTTGTGGGGAGGGAGGTTCAGCGAACTTCTCTTGGAGAAGGAACCCTGGTTATTCTTCCTGATCCTGCCCTTGAGGTGCCGCTTTTCCTTCAGGGTCTCTATAACGTCCTTGGTCCCCGTTTCCTCTATCTTGGCGGAGGGACGGGTGCCTTCCGCTTCACCGAACAGGGCGTGAATCTGGGCCCGGTGAGTGTGGGGGTTTTTGAAGGTATAGCCTTTTCTTCCGCGGCAGACCACGGATGGTCCCCCACAAGGGAGCTCCTCGTGGTGACGAAGACTCGGGGACGGGAAGTGGTTGAGATTGATGGTATTCCTCCTTTTGAGGCGTACTGCGAGCGAGTGGGGGATTTTTCCCGGGAAGACCTGCCCTGGGTGGGAACCCTCTATCCCTTGGGATTTCCAGGTATTTTTGGGGATTTCCTCATCCGGGATCCTGCGTATTTCACCCCGGATGGGGCTATGGGATTTGTGGGGGCGAGCATTCCCGAGGGAGCCGTGGGGTACCTCATGAGGGGAGAAAAGGAGAGCCTTCTGGCCGCTGCGGCCAGGGCTTCTCAGAAGGCGATCTGCGTTGGAAACCCTTTGTTCGCCCTCGTTTTTGACTGCGTCAGCCGTGCTCTGGTTCTGGGAGAGGCTTTTGAGGAAGAGCTCAAAATCGTGGACGATACTCTTGGGGGCCTTCCCTGCCTTGGGTTTCTCAGCGTGGGGGAGATTCATCCCCGCGGTCGGGCACCCCTTTTCCGGAACAAGACGGTGGTTGTGGCGGTGGCGGGGAGAAAGAGAGCCAGAGAGCGTTTTCTTTCGGTCTGTGACGCTTCTTCCGAAGTGGAGCTTGCCATTCTCCATGAGATTTCCTCTCTCTCGTTTCCTGGATCCTACCAGGAGTTCTTCCGGGAAGTGGTGGAACGGGCGGTGCGGCTCTTTGGGGTGCAGCGCATGGCCTTCCTCTGGAGAAGAGACCAGGAACTCCAGCTTGCTGCATCCTGGGGGTTCTCTGATCCTGCCGAGGTTCAGAAGGAAATGGCATCCCCGAAGGAGCACCAGCGGATTTTCCTCCTGGGCGAACAGGAGGCCCCTTCAGTACTCTTTTTCGAGGCTCCTTATCCTTTACGAAGGAGAGAACACCGGCTGTACGCCCTTTTTGCCCGTAAGGTGGAGGATGTCCTCCGTTTTGCCCGCCACCTTGAGGAACAAAAGCAGCGCCTCAGGGAGCTTGAACACCTTTCACTGACCGACGAGCTCACCGGGATCTACAACCGTCGCGGGTTCCTGGTGCTTGCCGAGCATGCACTGCTTGTCGCACAGAGGGAGGGAAAGGAAGCGGGAGTACTCTTTCTTGACCTTGACAATCTCAAGTGGATCAACGACCAGTTTGGTCACGAGGAAGGAGACAGGGCGATTCGGGAGTTCGGCAGAATAATCCAGAAGGTCTTTCGCAAATCTGATGTTATCGCCCGCATTGGGGGCGATGAGTTCGCCGTCCTCCTCTCCGGGGTGAAAAATGCAAACCTTCAGCGGATTCTCCACCGCCTCACGCAGCTTGTGGAAGAGTGGAACAGCAGGAACCAGTGTTCTTATCGTCTCTCGTTCAGCGCAGGCTGGGCGCCCTTCCTTCCCTCGCAACCCCAGAAGATCCGGGAGCTTCTGTCCTTTGCCGATGCCCGGATGTACGACGAAAAGCGAAAGAAAAGAGGCGGCAATTCCCTCACTCCTTCCTGAGGATTTCCCGTATCCGGACCAGGGTTTCCAGAGCTTTTCTCGCAGGGACAATGAGGGTCAAAACGTTTCGTCCCTTTTCCCGGAGTGCCCGCCGGTCAGCCAGAGCCTGGGCCATTTTGAGCGCACCAAAGCCCAGGGAGCTTTGTGTGTCCCCGGGACGATCGGGAATGGGAAGGTCTTCGTCGCTTTCCGTTACAATCTGCAGGAAGCTCCCCCTGCCCCCATCCCCTTTGTGGAGCTGTCCTGTAGAGTGAAGGTAACGGGGACCGTACCCCAGGGTGACGACCTGTCCGTATTCCTCCTTGAGAATCCCGCCCAGAGTCCAGAGTTCTTTTTCGATGGAAGGGTCATAAGGAGTGAAGGCCTGAATTGCCAGGTATCCATCCCTGTGGAGCTTTCCGAGGAAATCGTCCAGGGCGTCTTTGAGGGAGAGTGCCGCTTTTTCGGGGAAGAACCTGATCTCCCCATCCTGTGGCAGGTGCTCCGGGAGGAGTTCCTGGGGATTGCGGAGCATTTCTCGGGTGAAACGTTTGGTGGACTCAACATCAGGCTGATCAAAGGGGTTCAGGCGGAGGAAGTACCCCGCAAGAGCGGTGGCAAGCTCGAAGAAGTACGCGTGCTGTCCCAGGTTATGGGGAGTCTCAAAGGGAATGGCAAGATAGGGACGCCCTTCCCCCTCAAGAGAGGTCAGAAAGGTGCGAGGAAGCTCTTCTTCGCGGGTGAAGAAGACGACGTACCCCACGTCCTGTCGGGGGTACACCTTCCATTCCCGTTCCACAACAGGAAGGATGGCTTTTCCCATTTTCCCCGTGCTCTCGGCAAGGAGCTGTTCAAGCCAGAGCCCGAAGGTCTCGAGTGCCGGGGAGGTGAAAAGAAGGACAATTTTATCGCATCCTCTGCGGTACAGTCCCCCAAGGAAAGCTCCAAGGACTGCTCCTGGGTTGTCCGGAATTTCCTGGTCGGGGAAGGAACATTCCATGGCTTTTCGGGCTTCTTCAAGAAGACGATCAAGGTCAATACCAAGGAGCGCGGCGGGGAGAAGCCCGAAGAACGAGAAGATAGAGTACCTTCCCCCGATGTTGGGGTTATTCTCGAAGATTTCCCGAAAACGGTGCAATCGAGCTTCGGCGATGAGAGGACTTCCCGGGTCGGTGATGGCCACGAAGTTCCTTCCCGGTTCTTCCTCTCCCATGGTGTGAAGGAGAGTAAAGAAATAGCGGAAGAGCACCAGAGTCTCAAGGGTTGTCCCCGATTTTGTGGAGACGATGTACAGGGTGGTTCTGGGGTCTCCTTTTTCCGCGAAGGACCGAACGATCTCGGGATCGGTGCTGTCGAGCACTTCGACATCGAGGGAGTTCAGTGCTTTCTGGAACATCTGGGAGAACATGAGAGGGGCGAGGCTTGAGCCGCCCATGCCAAGGAGCACCGCTTTGGTGAAGCCGGCTTCCCTGACGCTTTTGGCAAAGGCCTCAAGGGTCCGCACCATCCCCTGCATGCGGCAGGGTGCTTCAAGCCAGTCCAGGCGATTGACAATCTCCTCGGGACTCTCACTCCAGAGAGTGTAGTCTTTCTGCCAGAGTCGCAGAAGTACCCGTTCCCGAGCAAGCTCCTCAAGGCATTGCTGAAATGCGCTTTCGTAATCTCCAAGAAAGAGTTTCCAGCCTCTCATTTGCCTACCCCCTTTCTGCTATTGTATCCGAAAGGCCACAGGGAATGAAAGGCCGGGGTACGGGAGAAGGAAGTCTCCGAAGTTCGTTGACAGGTTTTCCCAGAAAGGGTATATTCGGAGAAAAAAGAGGAGGGTACATATGAAGAGATTTCTTGTTCCTGCGGTGCTTGCTATTCTTCTGGTCGGAAGTATAGCTTTAGCGTCAACGCTTGAGGAAATTAAGGCACGGGGGAAAATCTACATCGGAACTGATGCCACCTATCCCCCTATGGAGTTCCACAACGAGAGTGGCGAGATTGTGGGCTTTGATATTGACCTTGGGAGGGCTATCGCCGAAGAGCTTGGCGTGGAGGCGGTGTTCATCGATACTGCATGGGATGGGATTTTCCCTGCTCTTGATGCGGGGAAATTCGACATCATCATTTCCTCCACGTCTATCACCGAGGAGCGACTGAAATCAAAAGAAATGAGCGACCCGTACTACGTTACCTCTCAGGCTATCGCTGTGCGGAGGGACAACGAGACCATCAGGGGGCCTGAGGACCTCAAGGGGAAGATTGTGGCTGTCCAGATTGGCACTACGGGGGATTTAGCAGTAAGCGAAATGGAAGGAGTAACGGTGAAGCGATTCGATACCATCGATAAGGCCTACATGGAAGTCCTGAACGGTCGAGCCGATGCTGTGGTGAACGACCTTTCTGAAGTGGCCTACCGGATGAAGATGCTCCCCGACATGAAAATTGTGGCCACCTTCCGGGAGGGGGAAGAGAAGTACGGGGTGACAATGCGCAAGGGCGATGTTGAACTTCTTGCAGCCATTAACGAAGCCCTCCGGCGGATTAAAGCATCGGGGAAGTACGACGAAATCTACAGGAAATGGTTTGGGGAGCTGGGGAAGTAAGGTGCACTTTGATTTCTCCGCGCTTTATAAGGCGTTGCCCTCACTCCTTGTGGGGGCAACGGTGACCTTGCGAATCACGTCGCTTTCCATTGCCCTGGGGCTTGGCATTGGCATCGTCGCCGGGCTTGCCCGGGTCTGGCCCAATGTGGCTCTCCGGGCTGTTGCTGGCGCGTACATTGAGCTTGTTCGGGGTACTCCGCTTCTTGTGCAGATTTTCCTTGTGTACTTTGGCCTACCTGCCCTGGGGCTCAATCTCGACCCCTTCGTGGCAGGGGTCATCGCCATGGGCATCAACAGTGGTGCCTATGTGGGGGAAATTGTTCGGGGTGGTATAGAATCCATTGCCCGGGGACAGATGGAGGCAGCCCTGTCCCTTGGGATGACCTGGCATCAGGCCATGTACTACGTCATTCTCCCTCAGGCTTTTGTGCGCATCCTTCCGCCTCTCGGCAATGAGTTTATCGCTCTGCTTAAAGACTCTTCCCTTGTGTCCACCATCGCCATCGCCGAATTAACCCGGACAGGGCAAATCATTATCACGAGAACCTTCAAGTCCTTTGAGATCTGGAGCGGCGTGGCGCTCTTTTACTTCATCATGACGTACCTTATCTCCCGTATCGTCAGATTTTCGGAGGAGAGGCTACGGTACAGTGAGTGAGTGGGTGGTTGAGGTTCGGAATCTCAACAAGTACTTTGGCCGGCACCACGTTCTCAAAGACATTACCCTCCGGGTTCGCTTTGGGGAAGTGGTCTCCATCATCGGGGCTTCAGGGTCAGGGAAGAGCACCCTTCTGAGGTGTCTGAACGGCCTTGAGCCCATCCAGAGTGGGGAGATTTTCATTGATGGAGTGTGCATCACGGCAAACGGCGTGAACCTGAGCAAGGTTCGTCAGTCCATCGGGATGATTTTCCAGAGTTTCAATCTCTTCCCGCACATGACGGCCCTGGAGAACATCACCCTTGCACCGCAGAAGGTCAAACGCATGCCCCGGGTGGAAGCAGAGCGCATTGCCCTGGAACTCCTCCGGAAAGTCGGCCTTGAGGAGAAGGCCCATGCCTACCCGGCGCAGCTTTCCGGAGGCCAGAAACAGCGGGTGGCCATTGCCCGGTCTTTGGCCATGAACCCCAAAGTCATGATGTTCGATGAACCCACATCGGCTCTTGACCCGGAGACGGTCAAGGATGTCCTCGACGTTATGAAGGAGCTTGCCCGGGAGGGCATGACCATGATTGTCGTGACCCATGAAATGGGGTTTGCCCGGGAGGTTTCGGATCGTGTGGTGCATCTTGATGATGGGAGGATTGTGGAGGAAGGGCCTCCAGAGGAGATATTCTACCGGCCAAAGCATCCCCGAACTCGGGAATTCCTGAGTAAAGTCATCAACATCTGAGGTGGAACCATGGGAGGAAGTGTGGTGAAGATCGGCGTCATTGGCTTTGGGACTGTGGGAGCCGGGACGGTCAAGGTCCTGTGGGAGAGGCAAAGCGATATCGAGAAGGTGCTCGGAGTGCGAATTCAGGTTGCCCGGGTTATCGATAAGGACTGGGTACGGGAACGCCCGGTGGTCGTTCCGCCGGAGCTTCGAGGAGAGGATCCGGCTCTGGTCCTTGAGGACCCCGAGATTCAGATTGTTGTGGAGGCCATTGGGGGGGTTTCTCCGGCTTTTGAGATTGTTTCCGAAGCGCTCTCCCGGGGGAAAAGCGTCGTGACACCGAACAAGGAGCTCATTGCCAAAAGAGGTGGGGAGCTCCTTGAGATTGCCACAAAGCAGGGCGTCGACCTCTTTTTTGAAGGGGCAGTTGGTGGAGGCATTCCCATCATCCATGCCCTGAAGGAGCAGCTTGCAGGAGACGACATCGAAGAAGTCATCGGTATTGTGAACGGGACAACCAACTTCATTCTTTCGGCGATGTCCCTCCAGAGAGCCCCATACGAGGAAGCTCTGCGAGAAGCCCAGCGGCGGGGTTTTGCCGAGCCCATACCCACCATGGACGTTGAAGGGTTCGATGCGGCATACAAGCTGGCCATTCTGGCTTCCCTGTGTTTCCACACGAAAGTCGATGTGGACAGTGTCTTCCGGGAGGGCATCACTCGCCTTATCCCCGAGGACCTTGAGTTTGCCCGGGAACTGGGCTTTGTCGTGAAGCTTCTGGCCATCTCAAAGAAGACGAACGGTCGCCTTGAGCTTCGGGTGCATCCGGTTCTTCTCCCCGAGGAACATCCCCTTGCAAGCGTCACGGGCGTGGAGAACGCCATCTACGTGAAGTCGAAAACCCGAGCCTTGACTTTCCGGGGTCCGGGAGCGGGAGGGGAGGCTACAGGGAGTGCCCTGGTCGGTGATATCATCGAGGCCATCCGCAACCTCAAGTATAACTGTCGGGGACGGGTGGGATGTACCTGTCTCAGGGAACTTTCCGTCCGGCCGGTTGAGGAGCTCGTTACGCAGTACTGCGTCAGAATCCTGGCCCTCGATGTCCCCGGAGTTTTGGGGAAGATCGCCACGCAGTTTGGAGAAGCAGGCGTTAGTCTCTCAGCGGTGAAGCAGCCGGTGAGCACTCCCGGGAAACTCACGAATATCTATTTCCTCACCCATGAGGTTCAGGAGGCGAGACTCCGGGATTCCCTCGAGCGCATTCAGAGGCTCGAGGTGGTGAAGGATGTGTATGCCATCCGGGTGGAACGGGGGGATTCGTGAGGTGGAGCAGGAGGAAATCGTCACGTCCTTTGTTTGCCTTTCCTGTCAGCGGGAAACAATGCATCGGGTACTCTACCAGGGGGGAATCGTCAGATCCATCATCTGCCAGGAATGCGGACTCGAAGTTGGTCTTGACCGGGCAAAGCTTGTGGCGCTCTACGGGGAACAGCTCATTGAGCGAATTCTCACCAAACCCCAGCGTCTAACTGAGGAGTACAGGCGAGACCTTTTTGAGTTCTTCAGTACCATTCCTTTCCGAATTATCACCAAGCCTTACCGGATGCTCAAAGAGTTCGAGTCACTGTGCGGGGACTGATTTGCGGAAAATGCACGCATCTCCGCTGGCTTCCAGGGTCTCCCCCGGGGCAAGCACCACAAATCGCTCCTCGTCCCACCGTCCCTCAAGGAGGTCTCGAAGAAGCCTCTCGTCCCCCTCGACGGTTCTGTATTCCCATCCCAGAAACTTGGCGCATTCCTTGGTAAAGGCTTCATAGATTTCGTCCACCGGAAAGCCCCACCGGATGTAGAAGGCGTAGTGGTATTCTCGCTGCCAGTTCTCCTCAAGCTGCATGAGATAGCGGGCGTTGTCCTCGCCGTACTTTTCCCGATAGGTTTCGTACACCAGGGTGTACCGTTCTTTCCCCGGCTCAAGGGAGTGCTCAATCCATCCGGGGGAGTACCAGTAGATGCCCCGGTACTGATTGATGAGTTCTTCGTATCTCCTGTGCGACCCAAGGAGTATGGCAATGCAGTCGTGGACGCGGGGGATGACGATGGGATAACGAGGAGAGGAAAGCCCCTCTGTTCCCCGGCTGCAGAGGCCGTATCCGAGGAGGATGGCATCGTAGTCGTAACCCGTGTCCAGATTCCCCTTCTCGTAAGCGAAGCGCTGCGGACCCGTGGTTGCGATTTCTCGCCTGAGAGTTTCCCGAAGGGTTTCAGGATCGTTGTGGAGCCCCAAGGGAAGAAAGGTCACGTCGCAGGCGCTTTTGACCTGGGAAACGAGGAACGAGATTTCCCGGTACATTGACCGGCAGGCGATGACCCTGAAACGGTGCTGCACCACGCTGTGCACTGTATCACCCCTTTTTGGGCATTGTATCCCTGCATCTTGTGCTCTGTAAAGGGAAGGGGGATAATTTCCCAGGGAGGTGATGCTTTTGCTCTGTTGCGATTACCACATGCATACTCCACGCTGTGGCGATGCCTCCGGGACGTATGAGGAGTACGTGGAGAAAGCCCTGGAGCGTGGGCTTCGGGAAATCGGGTTTTCCGGGCATTCCCCCCAGTATTTCCTCCCCAGGGAACACCGGAGGAGGGAGTCGGCAATTCCTGAGGAAGAACTCGAGGACTACATTCAGGAGGTAGAGGCTCTTCAGGAGAAGTACCGGGGGTCTCTGGAGATTCGTGTGGGACTTGAGGTGGATTTCGTCCCGGGTCATGAGCGAGAACTTGAAAGAATTGTCCATACCTTCCCCTGGGACTATCTCCTCCTTTCGGTCCACTATCTGGGGGACTGGCCCTTTGACCATCCGAAGTACATTGGAAGGTACAAAGAGTGGGATATCAACGACCTTTTTGCCACGTATTTTCGGGTGCTCAGGGAGGGAGTGGAAACGGGGTACTTCGACGCGGTGGCCCACTTCGATCTCCCCAAGAAATTCGGCTTTCGCCCTACCCGGGAGATTCCTGAAATGGACGAGGCACTTCTTGCCTGCCAGAGGTACGGAGTGAGCCTTGAGCTCAACACTGCAGGCTGGCGAAGGCCGGTGGGAGAAGCTTACCCGTCGCTCGATATCCTTGTGCGGGCGAGAGACCTTGGGCTTTCGGTCTGTGTGGGGTCTGACGCCCACAGGCCTGAGGATGTGGGGAGGGACTTTGAGAAAGCAGAGGATCTCCTCGGTAGGGCCGGGTTTACCTCGGTAGTCCGTTTTACCAAGCGCCAGAAAATTCCTGCTGTTTTTCGAGAGCACACCTCATGCGGATGATTGCCGCTATGGCCATCCTCGCTTTGGGTGCGCCCTTTATGTACCTTTTTCTGGTCTCCCGTTTCCCCGATTCCTTCTTTACCCGATACTTCATCTGGATGTGTTTGTTCTTGCTTTTGGGTATTTTCTTCGCCCATCTTTTCCAGAGACGATAAACGTGGTATACTCGAGGTGGCTTGGAGAAAAAGAAAGCCTTCCGACTGAGTCGGAAGGCTTTCTTTTTTGGAGGATAGCATGAGTCGCATTGGTGAGGTTTTGCGGGGTTTCCCGGTTATCGGGGCGCTTCGCAGCAGCAACACAAAGGATCTCAGAGAAGGAGATCTCAGGCTCTGCTCGGTGTACTTTATCCTCGAAGGGGATATTTTTGAGGCCCGAAGAATTGTAGCCCTTGCGGATGACAGCGTGGCCTTTTTCCTCCATCTGGATCTTTTTGGGGGCATTGCCCCTGATGAGGCAGGGTTCCTCCTGCTTCGGGAACTTTTTCCCCGGGTGAGAGGAATCATTTCCACACGAGCCCGAACACTCACTCTTGCCCGGCGCATGGAATTCATCACCATCTTCCGCCTTTTCTGTATCGATAGTGAGTCTCTCCGGACAGGTCTCAAGGTGATCCAGGAAGTTGGCCCCGATGCGGTGGAAGTTCTTCCGGGGATTGTTTTTCCCAAAATTTGCAGGTTTCTCCCCCTTGAGGGATTCCCCCCGGTCATCTGTGGGGGGTTTATCCGAACGCCGAAAGATGTACGAGATATTTTGAAAAGCGGTGCCCTTGCGGTGTCAACGAGTGCGAAAGACCTCTGGAAGATGAACGAAGCCCTGAAGGAATGCAGATAGTGGTGGGAGAAGATGAAGGTATACGATGTCGCCATTGTGGGTGGAGGAGTGGTGGGTTGCGCTATAGCGTGGTACCTCGCCCATTGTTCTCTGGATATCCTCCTCCTGGAAAAGCGGGAGGACGTTTGCTGCGGAGTCAGTAAGGCGAATACCGGTATCCTTCATTCTCGAAGTTACTGGACCCCGGGAACGTTGAAAGGGGAAATGCACCTTCGCTCTCTCTCCTGGTTTGAAAGAGCTTTCCAGGAACTTGGCCTTTCGCCCCTGCGGTGTGGGGCACTAACGCTTGCCTTTTCCAGGGAGGAAGCCAGGTACCTCGAAGTGCTCAAAAAGCGGGGAGCAATTGCGGAAGCAGTCATCCTTTCACCAAAGGAAGTTCTTGCGATTGAGCCCCGGGTGAACCCTGGAATCTACGCTGGGTACTTTGACCCGGAGGCCATGGTCATTTCTCCTTTCGCTTTAACCATTGCTTTAGCAGAGGGTGCAGCCCTCAACGGGGTCGAGATTCACTGTGGAAAGGAAGTCATTGCTGCAGAGTCTTCGGGTCGGTTTCTGCGGATTTACTGTGGCGATGGAACGGTCTACCACGCTCGCTTCCTTGTAAACTGCGCTGGTGCTTCTGCGGTCCACCTTGCTCGAAACCTTGGAGATTCTCTGCCACCACTTTCCTTTTTCCGGGGACAGTACTTTGTGCTTGATCGAGAATGTCAGGGATTCGTGCGCTGCGTGCTGTACCCGGTGCCCACGGAAAAGAGCAAGGGCATTCTCGTCGCCCCGACTCCAGAGGGCAATCTCCTCCTTGGGCCGAATTTCGAACCCACTCAGGGAGAGGACACCGCCACCACCAGAGAGGGCCTTCTTGAGGTTGAACGGGGAGTACAAAGACTTGTCCCTGATATTCCCCTTGACCGGGTGATCACAACGTTCTCCGGGGTGCGGCCAACACTCCCTGAGCGGGACTTCCTCATCGTTTTCTCTCCCTCGCTACCCTGTGTGCTCCACCTCGCCGGTATCGAGTCTCCAGGACTCACCGCGTGTTTCGGCATCGCCGAATACGTGGGTGAACTCCTTGCCAGGCGTGGTCTTCCTCTCTGGGAGAGGAACGATTTTCGCCTTCGGGTTCCTTCCCGGGCCTTCCGGGAGTGCTCCCTTGAGGAACGGGAACGCCTGATCCGTGAAGATCCCGACTGGGGGAAGATTATTTGTCGCTGTGAGGAGGTCACCCTTGCGGAGGTAAAGCGAGCGCTTCGGGCAAATCCCCCTGCCCGAACCCTTGATGGACTCAAGCGGCGAGTTCGGGTTTTCGCTGGGCGATGCCAGGGGAGTTTCTGTGGTATGCACCTTCCCCGGATTCTGGAGAGCGAAGGTGGTATTCCTGTCCATGGTCTTCGAAAATCCGGCCCCGGTTCGTTCTATGTGCTCCGAAGGGATGAGGTGGCAACGTATGCCGAGGTCCGTTGACGCAGAGGTTGTGGTCATTGGTGGAGGACCAGCAGGAATGGCTGCTGCGCTCTCAGCGTGGGAGTGGGGAGCCCGAAAGGTGTTCCTCCTTGAACGAAACCCTCATCTTGGGGGAATTCTCAACCAGTGCATCCATCCCGGATTTGGACTCCGTCTTTTTGGAGAGGAGCTTACTGGTCCAGAGTACGCGGAGCGTTACATCGAAGCGCTGGAGAAAACCGGGGTAGAAGTTCTCACCGACACCACTGTCCTTGAGGTTGACAAGGACCGGCATGTTGTGGCTGTGAATCGGAAAGGAGTATGGGTTTTCCGTGCTCAGGCTGTAGTCTTTGCGGTGGGGTGTCGGGAACGAACCCGGGGAATGATTCGTCTTCCAGGGACTCGTCCGGCGGGAATTTTCACCGCAGGGTGTGCCCAGTACCTGGTGAATATTGAGGGGTACCTTCCAGGGAAAAGAGCGGTGATTCTGGGATCAGGAGATATCGGTCTCATCATGGCTCGCCGGCTGACCCTTGAGGGGGTGAAGGTTGAGGCGGTGGTGGAAATTCGCTCTGTCCTGAGTGGACTTTTACGAAACTATGTTCAGTGCCTTCTGGATTTCCGAATCCCTCTCTTCCTCTCTCATACCGTTTTGGAAGTCCTTGGAGAAGAACGGGTGGAAGGCGTTGTGGTGGGCAGGGTGGATGAGGAGGGGAATCCAGTGGGTGAGGAACGCCTCTTTCCCTGTGATACGCTTTTGCTTTCCGTTGGTCTTGTCCCTGAGAGCGAGCTCCTCAAGAAATCCCGAATCCCCCTGTGTCCTTCAAGTGGTGGGCCCTTTGTGGATGAAGACTTTGCCTGTGACATTCCAGGGTTTTTCGCCTGTGGCAATGTCGTGGGTGTTTTCGACCTTGTCGATTACGTTACGGAGAGCGCACTACGAATTGGGCGGAGAATCAGGGAGACCGAGGGGCATACACCACCTCGTTTTATCCTCTCTCCCCGGGAAGGAGTGGCAGCGCTATTCCCCCAAAGGATTCGAAAGGGGGAGGATGGTTTCCTCTATGTCCGGCCAAAGGAAGGCCTCAGAAAGGCTCGCCTTTCCCTCATCCACGACGGGAAGGAGTTCCATTCCCTTACTCTTCCTCTCTGCCGACCGGGGGAGATGGTTCGTCTTGACCTCGCCCAGGTGTCCTGGCCAGAAGGAAAAGGGGAGGTGCAGGTTGTCCTTCGTGGGGAAAGACACATCGACATTCTCTGAAGTGTTCTGTATCGTGTGTCCTCTGGGGTGCCGCATCGGGGTAGAACAGGGGTCAGATGGCCTTATCCTTCGGGGTGGATGCTCCCGGGGGCAGGAGTACGCCAGGCAGGAGGTCACCTCTCCCCGCCGGGTGGTGACGACAACGGTTCGCATCCGGGGAGGAGAGATTCCCCGGCTCCCGGTACGAACCTCTGCACCCTTCCCCAGGGAACGCATCTTTGAACTCATGGAGTTCCTGCGCACCTTTGAAGTTGCTGCTCCCGTCCGGCGGGGGGAGGTCCTTGTGGAGGATCTCCTTGGGACCGGGGTGCATCTTGTGGCCACACGGACTATTCGCCGCCTGGAGAAGGAAGGGGAAGGCTCAGAGGGAGCCTGAGCTGGAGCATCCCGATTTTCATCTTGGCCACAGGGATGAGGGTGATTTCGTTTTTCTTCTCTGCAAGGTCCAGGACGAGCTGGTACACCTTGAGGGCTTCAACGACGTTGTCCTCTGCCTCGTAGATTGAACCAAGGAGATTCAGGGCGGTGAGGTTTTCCGGGTCCTTTTGCAGTACCCGAGCAATGCAACCCTTTGCCTCCTCGAGCATTCCCGCCCGGAAGTACCAGCCCGCCTCTTCGAGGAAGAAGTCCTCTTCCTTCTCATAAAGCGCTCGGGCACTCTGATGGAAGTGTTCGGCCTCCCTGGTTTTACCGAGCTTCTCCGCGGCGATAGCAGCCACAACGTAGGGAGTTGGTCGCTCGGGGAATATTGTAATGGCCTCCTGGCAGTGGGTGAGCACCTCCTCAAAGGCCTGGTTCTGCAGGGCCTGTTCTGCGGCGGTGAGGGCGTTGAGGTACTGCTGTTCTCTTGGGGGGAGGCGGAAGACGAAAAAGTATAAGGCCACAAGGATAAGAGCGACGCCTCCCAGGATGGTTGCGGTTCTTTTCAGGCGCTTCTTCCGCTCTTCCTCTACCTTTTTGTCCAGCCACCACCACCATCGTTCTTCGTTCGGTGCGACCTGTTTCCGTTCCTCCTGCAGGCGTCTTTTTCCGACCACTTTCAGGAAGAGTGCGGCGTTTTTCTCCAGGAGTGCATCGAAATTCCGTACCCTGATCCACTCGGGTTCGACCAGTGCTCCCTGGGATTCGTAGAACCGCAACCATTCTTCAATGGCATCCCGGAGCGCGAGAAGGGTGACGCCTCTGTCCCTTTCATCCCTGAGGTTGGCGACCCTTTTCACATAGCCTTCAATCCACTGCCGGACCTCATCGAGTTCAGGAATACCCTGCCTTTTCACGCTGACCACCCCAGGTACATTGTACTTGATTCCTTTCCTTTTGAGTAGGATTAATGCGATTTGGAGCCACTTGGAGTTGCTGGGAGGTTCTCAACGCCTTTTCTTGTGGTATACTTTTCCAGGAATTTTCCAGGGTTTTCCAGGTTGTAACTTTTAGCCATGAAGGTTGTTGCAGAAAACCGGAAAGCAAGGCACCTCTATGATATCCTGGAGCGGCTCGAGGCGGGGATTGAGCTGAAGGGGACGGAGGTCAAGTCCCTGCGAAACCACGCTGTGAGCCTGGACCAGAGTTTTTGCCATGTTAAGGATGGCGAGATGTGGCTCCATAACATGCACATTGCTCCGTACCACTTCGGAAACGTTTTCAACCACGATCCCCGGAGGTCCCGGAAGCTCCTTTTGAAGAAGCGGGAAATCCTTCGCTGGGGGTCTTTAGTGGAGCAAAAGGGCTTGACAATAGTTCCCCTGCGGGTGTACTTTAATGAGCGGGGAAAGGCAAAGGTCGAGATTGCGCTCGTCAAGCCTAAGAAGCTCTACGATCGCCGCAGGGAACTCATGGAGCGGGAAGAAAAGCGAGCCCTGGAGCGTTTACTGAAGTACAGGGCGTAAAGGTGTGGGGGCGTAAGGGTCTCGACAGGGCCAAGAGGAGTTGAAGAGGCGAGCCGAGGTCTCCACCGGGGCTCGTAAAAAAGGTGGAGCAACGACAAACGCCGACGCTCAGTTGGCACTCGCTGCGTAATTCGCACGCAGCACGCCCCTGGGCAGACCGCCTGCTATGCCCAGGTCGGCGCCAGATAGCGGGCTGGTTTCCGGGAGTCCTCAGGTACCGGAAATGAGAACTCACTGAGGAAGCGTATGGTTCATCCGGCCTCAGGGAGGGACCGTGCGCTCAAGGAAAACTGAGGCTACGCTCGTAGGCTCTTCACTCTGTCGGGTTCTGGACGTGGGTTCGACTCCCACCGCCTCCACCAGTTTGTGTATCTTCGTTTCTTCGTTCCCGTGAGCCTACCTTGGGAGGGAAAGCGCATGGAGACGCTCCATATTCGCTGGCAGAGACTCCTCGTTGATGGGGCAACATGCCCTCGCTGTGCTTCTACAGAGGAAGAACTTGAAAGGGCTTGCGCGTTGCTGGAGCAGATCCTTGCCCCCTTGGGTATCGGTATTGTCCTTGAGAAGGCAATCCTCTCTCGCGAAGACTTCCAGAAAGACCCTCTGCAATCGAACGCGATCGTGCTGAACGGTCGCCCCCTAGAAGAGTGGCTTGGAGCCTCACAGGGTGCAAGTCCCTGCTGTGACGTCTGCGGCCCGGTGGGCTGTCGCACTGTGGAAACCGACGGGCAGGTTCACGAAGCTATCCCCGCTGAACTCATTGTGAGGGCAGCGCTCCTCGCGGTTTCTGCATCCCTTTCGGAATGTTCCCACTGTGGGCCTTCTTGTTGCTCTTTGAGGTAAGCGCTCATGGAGGGATGGCGACTTTTCACCATTTTCGGGAGTGCTTTCATTGTTGGTTTTTCTGGAGCGCTCATGCCTGGACCTTTGCTCGCCCTTGTCCTTTCGGGTGTTCCCCGTCTTGGATTCCGGGCTGGTCCTCTCACCGTTGTGGGTCATGGCATTCTTGAAGCTGGTATGGTGGTGAGCCTTGTCCTTGGTTTTGGGAGGATTCTGGCACTGCCCCTTGCCCAGCGCCTTATTGGCATTGTGGGTGGTGGGGTACTCGTGTACCTTGGAGTAGGTATGCTTCGAGCCTTCCGGAGCATTACCATCTCTGGAGACTGGGGAAAGAAAAGGACCGGTCGGAATATGGTGCTCGGTGGGGTTCTGACGAGTATTTCCAATCCTTACTGGATCATGTGGTGGGCGACTGTAGGGCTTGCCATGCTCCTTTCAGCAAGCCAGGCACGAATCTGGGGCATCGTCATCTTCTTCCTCGGGCATATCCTGGCGGACTTTGTGTGGTACAGTGCTGTCTCGTTCACCCTCGACCGGGGGCGGGGCGTTTTCTCCGAGCGGTTCTATAAAACCCTGGTGGGAGTGTGCGGCGTGATGCTCCTTTGCTTTGGAGGGTATTTTGCTCTGGGGGTGTTGTAGGTGATTCGTCTTGTTTTTGCACCTGCGCCGTACCGCCACGAGGAGGTCACGTACGTATACTGGGAGTATGAGCTTGAGAGGCCCTATGAGCTCTACCTTATCCCCCTGAGGGCGCTTAACGTGTTCCTGGAGGAAGCACTCGCGCAGGAAAAAGAGTTCCCGGAAAACATCCGCATTTCTTTTGAGGATGGTCGCATCCGTGTGTGGACGCCTTTTGCAGCGTACTCGGAGTACCTCTTTGAACGTCTGGAACGGCTTCTGAGGGACAGAGTTCGAGCCATTCTTGAAGAAATCATGTTCTGAGGATTACCGTAGGGAGAGGAAAAGGAGGAAGAACGCCCCCAGAAGAATCCGGTAGTATCCGAAAGGTGCAAGCCCCTTCTCCCGCACCAGCCTGAGGAGCACAATGCAGGAGAGGAGGCCGCTCCCCAGAGCGGCAAAGAATCCGGGAAGGGCGCTTTTGAAAAGCACCATCCCCCCCGAAGCCTCTCGCAAAAGCACCAGGGCTGTTGCTCCGCCAATGGTGGTGAGGGACAGGAGGAAAGAGAAGATTACCGCCTCGCTTCTTTTGAGGCCCACACCGATTCCCCCAAGGATTGTGATGCCTGAGCGCGAAACTCCTGGAATCAGCGCCAGTGCCTGGAAAAGGCCAATGATCACAGCGTCTCTGATATTCATGGCTTCCAGGGTTTTTTCTCCTTCGTGCCGCACCAGGAGGAAAATAATCCCCACTCCAAGGAGAACGGCGCTCACGAGGAACAGATTGTCCCGAAAAACAGTCTCCACTTGATCTTCCAGGAGATACCCAAAAACTCCCGCCGGTATGGTGGCAATGAGGACTTTCAGGACGATTGAAGGCCGCCGCAGGACCCGCCCTGTGGAGGGGAGGAAAACCAGGAGAACGGCAAGCCATGTTCCGGTGTGGAGCAAGACGTCAAGGGAGAGGTGGGCCTCGCCCAGGGGGAAAAGGGTCCGGAGAAGGAGCAGGTGGGCCGATGAGGAAATGGGAAAGAATTCCGTGAGTCCCTGGATGAGACCAAGAACAAGACCCTCTGTGGTGCCCAATTTTACCACCCTCTCTCGCAGACGTTTTCTGATTGTAACAGAACGCCTTTTGTTTTGCCACCTTCTTTTCCCATTCGTGAGCCAGATAGGCTGGGGTCTTGATTGACACAGGGAACATTTCCCGGTATCCTAATTGAGGGTTGCCCATGGGAGCGGAGAGTACGGAGACCAGAGGAGCACGTCCATCTTCCCGAATGGGGGAAGGTGGATTTTTTTGTGTCTCTTTTCGGGAGGTGGGAAAGGGTGTGGGCGCACCGGCATCTTCTGGGGATACGTCCTTTGACGAGAGAGGACATTCTCCTTGTCCTCGAGCGGGCGGCGCACTGGCGGGAGTTCCTCGAGGCCTCCCCGAAATTTGAGAACATCCTTTCGGGATACTCTATGGTCTGCCTGTTCTTTGAGCCCAGTACGAGGACCCGGATGTCCTTTGAAATGGCGGGGAAGCTTCTGGGCATGAATGTGCTGAATTTTTCTCTGGAGGGAAGCAGTCTGGAGAAAGGAGAGAGTTTTCGGGATACTGTCCGTACCATTGCCCGGATGAAGGCCGACGTTCTGGTAGTCCGGCACAGAGACAGCGGTGTCCCGGAGTATCTGGCGAGTTTTCTTCCCTGCCATGTGGTGAACGCTGGTGATGGGATGCGGGAACATCCGACTCAAGCCCTCCTTGACCTTCTGGCTATACGGCGGACCCTTGGGCGGATTGAGGGCCTTCGGGTTGCCATCCTTGGGGACATCCTCCACAGTAGAGTTGCCCGTTCCCTGGCACTGGCACTGATGAAACTCGGAAATAGCGTGGTATTCTCAGGCCCCCCAACCCTTGTTCCTGAGAGTGTTCTGGCACTTGGAGCGGAACGGGTATTCCCGGTGGAACAGGCAGTGGAAGGAGCTGATGTGGTATATCTGCTTCGGATTCAGCGGGAACGCCAGGAGGCAGGGTATTTTCCGAGCCTTCAGGAATACACTCGCTTTTTTGGTCTTGGGGAAAGACTTCTAACGAGAATGAAAGAGGGGGCTTTCATCATGCATCCGGGTCCGGTGAATCGGGGAGTGGAGATCGAGCACCGGTTCGTGGAACATGAATCCTCCCTCATCGAGGAGCAGGTCACCTGTGGGGTGGCGGTACGGATGGCCGTGCTTGAAATTCTTCTTCGCGGGGAGAAGACGTCATGACGCGGAGAATTCTCATTCGGCGTGGGACCCTGGTCCTTCCGGACAGGCGAATGCTTGTGGACGGTGATGTGCTGATTGAGGGTAGGGTAATTGCTCGTGTCGGTAGAGGGATCTCCGACCCTCAGGCGCAGAGCATTGATGCTTCGGGGTTGCTTGTGGGTCCAGGTTTTGTGAACCTCCATGTGCACTTTCGTGAGCCGGGACAGGAACGCAAGGAAACCCTTGAAACTGGGGCAAGGGCTGCTGCCCGGGGTGGGTTCACCACGGTGCTCTGCATGCCCAACACCTCTCCTCCACTCGACCATCCCCTTGTGGTTCAGGCACTGCGCCTCCGCGCCAGGGCTCTCCCCTTCACCAACATTCTCTTTGCGGGTGCCATCAGCCGGGGATGCCAAGGGAAAGAGATGTGCGATTACGGGCTCTTAAAGGAGGCAGGGGTTGTGGCCCTGAGTGATGATGGAGCAAGCGTTGACAGCTCGCGGTTGCTCTATTTCGCCCTGCAGTACGCCCGCTACTTCCACCTTCCTTTCATTCTCCACGAGGAAGACAGCGAACTTTCCCGGGAAGGGCACATGCATGAGGGGGAGGTAGCGTTCCTCCTTGGGTACAGGGGCATTCCGCGGGTGGCTGAAGACAGCCGCCTTGCCCGGGATGTTCTCCTTGCCCTGGATACGGGCGCCCGGGTGCACTTCACTCATCTCTCAACAGAAAGGAGTGTCACAATCCTCCGTCTCTTCAGAGGACAGGCTCCATTGAGTGCTGATGTCACTCCCCACCACCTTCTCCTCACTGTCGAGGATATTCCGCGATTTGGGTCCCTTGCCAAGGTGAAGCCACCACTTCGAGAAAAAAGGGATATCGAGGCACTCAAGGCGGGCATTGCGGATGGTACCATCGACATCCTTGCCTCGGACCATGCTCCCCATGCCCCTGAGGATAAGGAGGGGAGCTTCCTCGATGCTGCTTTTGGGATCTCTAACCTCGAGATTACCGTTCCCCTCTACGTGAAGGCCCTTGTGGAGGATGGAGTTGTGGACTGGATTGAGCTGTGGCGGAAGTTGAGCTACAATCCTGCCAGGTTTCTGGGGCTCGAGAACAAAGGTGTTCTTGCTGAAGGGAAGGATGCGGACCTTACCATTGTGGACCCGCAGACAGAGTGGGAAGTGGATGTAGCCCAGTTTGAATCGAAAGGGAGAAACTGTCCTTTCCAAGGGTGGTCGCTTCGGGGCTGGCCGGTGTACACCATCGTCGGGGGGCGAGTGGTTATGGCGGAAAGGAGCGTTGTTGATGGAGAGTTTTGCTGAGCGGGTTACAGAAAGGGTTGAACGCTTTGGGCCCCTTGTTGTTGGTCTGGACCCGCATTTTGACCTGCTCCCTCCTGTGCTCCTTGAGCGGTTCGTTCCTGAAGAAATGACTTTTGAGGGACTTGCTGAGGCCGTTCTCGCTTTTGGGATTGGTATTCTTGAGGCTCTCGCAGGAGAGGTTGGCTTTGTGAAGATTCAGATGGCCTTTTACGAGGCCCTGGGGATTCCGGGGATGGTGGCGCTCTCCCGGACCATCAGGAGAGCGAAAGAACTGGGGTTTCTCACGATCCTTGACGGAAAAAGGAACGACATTGCAAGTAGCGCCGTGTGTTACGCCCGGGGGTACCTTTCTGAGATTACCGCAGGCGGAAAGAGTTTGCGTTCCTTCTGGGATATCGATGCCCTGACGGTGAATCCTTATCTTGGGGAAGACAGCCTCCTCCCCTTCTTTGAGGAAGCTCAAAAAAGCGGGAAGGGGGTCTTCGTTCTCGCCCGAACATCGAACCCCTCGGCTCCCTTCATCCAGGATGAAGGGGGAAGGGTGCGGGTTTTCGAAAAAGTGGCCCTGCTTGTAGAGGATTGTGCCAGGAGATTTTTTGCGGGCAGTCCCATGAGTTCCTTTGGGATTGTTGTGGGGGCGACGTACCCTGAGGACCTCCGGTACCTCCGGGGACGCTTTCCTCGGTTGCTTTTCCTCATCCCCGGAATTGGCGCCCAGGGAGGAGCAGTTGAGGCACTTCGCTTTGCCTTCCTCCCCGGAGGACTGGGGGCGCTGGTGAACGTTTCCCGGGATATTCTTTTCGCCTACAGGAAGTGGGGAAGAGAGAGTGGAGAGGACTTTGCTGAGAGAGCTCGTGAAAAAGCCCTCAGGTATCAGGAAACACTCCGGAGCCTTGTGCCATGAGTTTTGCCCGGATATGCCGGAAAGAGCGGTTTGGGGAACGGTTTGTGTGTTTTGAGCTTGAGGAAAGAAGCATTGCCTCTCGGGCCAGGCCCGGCCAATTCGTCATGGTGCGTCCTGGTCTTGAGGTTTTCGATCCCCTTCTTCCTCGCCCCTTCGCAATACTCTCTGTGAACGCTGACCGTTTTTCTCTGCTTTTTGAGGTTGTGGGAAAAGGTACGGAGCTTCTCTCTCACCTGGAGGTGGGGGATACCCTTGAGGTGCTTGGGCCCCTGGGGCAGGGATTCTCCCTTGACGCGTCTTCCGGGATCCTCATCGCCGGAGGACGAGGGCTTGTGCCTCTTGTTTTTCTTGCCCGGGAGCTCAAAAAACGCGGTATCCCCTTCTCGTTCTTCCTGGGTGTTCGGGAACGAAAGGACCTGGCACTCCTTCGCCTCATCGAGGACCTTCCGAGGGTTCTGTGGAGCTGCGAAGAGGCCGTGTCGGGTGGTTTCTGCGGCACGGTCCTTGACCTTGTGGGGAAGTGCCTTGAGAGAGCCCTCTGGCAGGGGGCAAAGATTTACGCCTGTGGCCCTGAGGGGATGCTTCGAGAACTGGCAACGGTCTTTCCCGGGAAAGAGGAGGACATTGAGGTTGCTCTTGAGGCAAGGATGGGTTGTGGTTTTGGGGTTTGCCTTGGATGTGCCATTCCCCGAAGAGGTGGAGGGTACTGGCACGTGTGCAGTGATGGTCCGGTTTTCCGGCTCTCTGAGGTAGTGCTATGAATCTCTCGGTGACCCTGGGGCGGATGGCCCTGAAAAACCCGGTCGTTCTTGCTTCCGGAACCTGTGGCTACGGGAGAGAGATTGCCCCCTACCTTGACCTCAATACTCCGGGAGCCATCACGGTAAAGGGGTTGAGTCTTTTCCCCTGGGAAGGAAACCCCCCACCCAGGCTCTTTGAAGTCCGGGCAGGGCTTTTGAATTCCATTGGCCTTGAGAACAAGGGGGTGGAGCGGTTCCTTCAAGAGGACCTGCCGTTTCTTGAAACGCTCGACACCCGGATTTTTGTGAACATCTGGGGGAGAACGGTAGAAGAGTACATTGAGGTGGCCCGGCGGCTCGATGCTGCAGAGAGGATTGACGCCCTGGAGCTCAACGTCTCCTGCCCGAATGTCGAAAGGGGAGGCGCAAGCTTTCTCTCAGACCCTGAAATTCTTCGAGAACTCGTTGGGCGGGTTCGGGAGGCGACCAGGAAGTTCCTTATCGTGAAGCTCGGTCCGGCAAAGATGCAAGACTGGGAGGTCACGGTGAGAATCCTTGAGAAGGAGGGAGCGGAAGCCCTGAGTGTCACGAATTCTTTTCCCGCCATGGCTATCGATGTGGAGCGGATGGATTTCGTCTTTGCCATGAAGTCCGCAGGGCTCTCCGGGCCAGCCATCAAGCCTCTAGCACTAAAGATGGTCTACGACCTTGTGGGGGTGACAGAACTCCCCATCATCGGTATGGGAGGGGTCATGACTGCCGAGGATGCCCTGGAGTTCCTCCTTGTGGGAGCACGGGCAGTTGGTGTGGGAACCGCGAATCTCGTGGCTCCTTCTTCGGCGGCAGACATTCTTGAGGGAATAAAGGCGTATCTTCTCCGTAAAAATATGGAGAATGTTGAGGACCTCATAGGGAAGGTGAGGTGAATTCCTTGGATAAGGAGGCCATTCTTGACCTTTTCCGAAAGGCTGGAGCATTCCTTGAGGGACATTTCCTTCTGACTTCGGGACTCCACAGCCCGTACTACGTGGAGAAGTTCAAGCTTCTCCAGTATCCCCGGTACGTTGAACAGCTGGCCCAGGCAATTGCAGAACACTTCCAGGGAGAAAAAATCGACGTCGTTGTGGGTCCGGCGGTAGGCGGTATCGTGCTTGCCTACGAGGTGGCCCGGGCCTTTGGAGTCCGCATGGCCTTCACCGAAAGAGAGGAAGGCAGGATGCGTTTCCGGCGGGACTTTACCCTCGGTGAGGGGGACAGGGTGCTCATCGTGGAAGACGTCGTCACCACGGGGGCTTCTCTTTCGGAGGTTATCGAGGCTGTTCAGGAGAAGGGAGCGCACATCGTGGGTATTGGTGTGCTTGTTGACCGGAGCAGTGGTCGGGCTTCGTTCCCCTATCCCTTCTTCCCCCTCCTGCAGATGGAAATCCCTGTGTATACACCGGATGAGTGTCCTCTCTGCAGACAGAGTATTGCCCTGCAGAAGCGGGGAAGCCGGTACTTGGGCTGAACATGGCAGACTGGAAAGCGCTACTTGACAACGAGTTTGACCTTTTTGAACCTATAAGCCTTGCGCAGCGGCTGGTGCGCATCATGAGTGTTTCCCGAACCGAGGGCGAGGTAGAGATTGCCCGTTTCATTGCCAACTATTTCATCGACAACGGAATCCCGGTGGAATGGCAGGAGGTTGATGGGAAGCGAGCGAATCTCATCGCAGAAATCCAGGGAGCCCTGGGTGAGGGACCGGTGCTGCTTTTCAACGGGCACATGGACACGGTCCCTGTGGGGAGTGGCTGGACGTATCCCCCTCTGGGGGGAGAAATCGTGCAGAACCGCCTCTACGGGAGAGGGGCCTGTGACATGAAGGGGGCCCTCGCTGCTATGATGTACGCAGCGAAAATGGTGGCACTCTTTGCCCACTCCCTCTACGGGAAGCTCAAGGTGGTCTTCGTGGTGGACGAGGAGGAAGAGAACGCGGGCATCAGGGAATGGATGAAGGCGTACCGGATGCGACGGGAAGTCGTGGACTACGCCATTGTAGGGGAACCCACAGGTCTCAACATCAGCCTGGGACACCGGGGTGTGGCGGCGTATCGTATTGAGGTTCGGGGGAGATCCTGTCACGCGGCAGTGGCAGAACAGGGCATCAACGCTGTATACTATGCGGCCCTCGTCGTCAGAGCCCTGGAGGAGAAGCGAAAGGAACTCTCTGCCCTTGGGGATCCTGATCTTGGGGCGCCGGCAGTGAGCGTGGGAAAGATTCTCGGAGGAGTAGCGCCCAACGTGGTGCCCGAGACCTGCTTTCTTGAGGTGGATGTGCGAACCCTTCCCTCTTTCTCTCTGGAGAAAATGGAGGAAGTTCTCCGGGAGGTTGTGGAGGGTGTGCGGGAAAGGGAAGGAGCATCCTTCGAGTACACAATCACCCAGTGTATTCCCCATCTCCCTCCAGCCAGAATCTCCAAGGACTCGGAGCTCGTGGAGTTTCTCTCCCGGTCCATTGCCGACATCCCGGGAGAAGTTCCCACTTTCTCTCCCTTTCCTGCTTCCTGTGAAGCGTCGTTTCTCGTCGAAGCAGGAATACCCACCCTGATCTTTGGTCCGGGAAGAATCGAAGAGGCCCACTCGGCCAACGAGTTCGTCCCTGTGACCCAGATTGTCACTGCCGGGAGGGTTTACGCCCTTTTGGCTCTGCGCCTTCTGGGGGGAGAGTGAATCTCAGTCTTTCAGCGTTTTGGCCCATTCCCGACCGCAGATCTGCAAGGTCTTGGGGTGCCTCAAGAGGGTAGGAAAGGCTCGTTCTTTCTCCACCCTCGCCCCTTTATTCTCGAGGATTCTCTTAAGATGCGTCAAGGCTCTCCGGCCGCCGAGGAACGCTTCGCTGACAAAGAGGTGGACTTTCTTGCCGCTCCAGTTGACGTGTTCTATGAAGCTCAGAACTGGTGGAGCAATATCAAACCCCCAGACCGGTCCCCCGAGGACGATCTCATCGAATTTCCCCAGGTCGGGGAAGTCGGTGTGAATGGCAGGGAGCTCGCCCTTTTTGAAGCCCCTGAGGATCATCCCCGGGGTGGGAATGCGGTTTTTGAGTTTTTTCAAGCGAATTTCCTCAAGTTGCGCACCCAATTCCCGGGCGATGCCCTCTGCCAGGGCCCTGGTTCTGCCGCTACGGGAGAAAACCACCACGATGCAACTGGCCACAGGTGTCACCCTCCTTCAGAGCCGGTAAATTTCCTCATCGCTCAGGAGTACGAATCCGTTCCGCTCAAGGACACTCTGAGCGTGAGGTTCGTTTTCCACCTGAATGACGAGAACCGCAGTCTTCCCTTTCTCAACAACAAAGCCATAGGCATCCTCAATGTTGATATCGTTCTCGGCAAGGATTCTGGCTACCCTGTGGAGGCCTCCGGGGACGTCTTCGAGCACCACGGCGATGACCTCCTGGAGGTAAGCAGGAAGGCCGTGTTCTCGCAGGAGTTCAAAGGCCTTTTGGGGCTGGTCGGCAAGGATTTTCACCACTCCAAAGCCATTAGCACTGGAGATAGTGATGGCCCGAATGTTCACACCTTCCTGGGCGAGAATACGGGCGATCTTCTCAATGCGCCCGGGCTTATTCTCCGCAAAGACCGAGACCTGGTGAGCCATGCTGCTCCTCCTCTCTCAGAGCCTTCGAAAGTCGAAAACCCTCTGGGCCTTCCCTTCCTGGGTGGGGAGGCTTCCGGGTTCCACGAGGACCACCTCGGGGGTGACGAGAATTTCGGCCCGGAGTTCGTCTGCAATCCGCTCTCGCAGGCGTTCGAGTTTTTGGAGATCGCCAAAGAAGAACTCGGGCTTAATCTCCACCTCCACGCGCATTGTGTCTTCGTACTCTTTCCGCTCCAGAACGATGCGATAGTTCGTTCCCACCTCAGGGATGTTCATGAGGACCTTTTCAACCTGCATGGGGAAGATGTTCACACCCCGGAAGATGAACATGTCGTCGGTTCGTCCCTGGATTCTTGTGATTCTCCGGTGCGTTCTCCCACATGGGCAGGGCTCATCAATGAGTGCTGCGACGTCCCGTGTCCGGTAACGGAGAATAGGTGTAGCATCCCGGAAGATAGTGGTGAGCACAATTTCTCCCGGTTCCCCCGGTGGGCAGGGTTCCAGGGTATCGGGGTTGACGATTTCCACGATGTAGTAGTCCTCCCAGATGTGCATGCCGTTCTGGTAGAGGCATTCAAACGCCCCTCCCGGGCCGTTCATCTCCGAGAGACCGTAAGAATTGTACGCTTTGGCGCCGTAAATGTCCTCGATTCTCCGGCGGGTTTCTTCACTGTGGGGTTCGGCACCAAGAAGGATGATGCGGAGATTAAAGTCCCGTCGAGGGTCGAGCCCCTCTCCCCGGATGATGGTAGAGAGCAACAGGGCATAGCTCGGGATAATGTGGATGACCGTGCTTTTGAAGTGCTTCAAAAACCATATCTGCCTTTTGCTGTTCCCGGCCCCGATGGGAATGGTGAGAGCGCCAATGCGTTCTGCCCCATAGTGCATACCTAACCCCCCGGTGAAGAGCCCGTAGCTCATCATGTTCTGGAAGATATCGTTTTTTCGAACTCCCACCATGTAGAGGCAGCGGGCCACCTGGTTTGTCCAGCGGTCCAGGTCGTCTTTCGTGTGGTAGATAACGGTAGGAGTACCAGTGGTTCCAGAAGAAGAGTGCAGACGGACAATCTCTTCCAGAGGAACGGCGAGGAAGTCAAAGGGAAACCCCTGGCGGAGGTCTTCTTTGGTGGTGAAGGGAATGTAACGTAAATCTTCAGGGGTCTTAATCTTTTCGGGGTTGATCCCCTCCCGGGTGAAGAGTCGCCGGTAGAAGGGAGTTCGCATGGCATTCTGGATAGTTTTCTGAAGCCGCTGTTTCTGGAGTTCGTAAAGTTCCTCCCTTGGTAGCGTCTCTAAGTCTTTTTCCCAGTACAACTCCTGTACCCCCTCTCAGTCTTTTCCTCTTTTATAGCACAAAGCGACCTTCCTGGATACAGCAGTGCAGAGTTTCCGGGAGAACTTGCCCCAATTTATGAGTTATGCTATTATTTTTATAGACTTACTGAATGAAGGGAGGGAGGAGCCGTGAAGGTTTCCACCCGACTCCGGTACGGTTTACGGTTCCTCGCGCGGCTGGCAAAGAGCTCTGTACCTCTGAAGGTACGGGAGGTGGCCGAGGAGGAACACCTCTCGGCGGACTATCTCCGCCACATTGCTTCAATCCTTGAGACTCGTGGTCTTGTACGGGGTATCCGAGGGAAAGAGGGTGGGTATGTTCTTGGACGTGCCCCCGAGGACATCACGCTCCTTGAAGTGGTTCAGGTTCTTGAGGGGCCGATTCACCCTGTGGAGTGCCTGGCAAATCCCTCGTACTGTTCTCTTATCACCTCCTGCAGTACCCGAAAGCTCTGGGAGGAGACGGCGGCGTGCCTCCAGGGGTTCTTCGCCTCGAAGACACTGAAGAGCCTGGTCGAGGAGGGAGGAAATCCATGATCTACCTGGACTACAATGCCACCACACCCTGTGACCCAAGGGTCGTTGAAGCTATGCTCCCCTTTTTCCGGGAGCATTTTGGCAATCCCTCATCACTCCACCGTTTTGGTCAGGAGGCCCGCCAAATGGTGGAAAAGGCGCGCTCGGTCATTGCCCGTTCCATAGGGGCAAGGGATGAGGAAATTGTCTTCACCTCTGGCGGGACGGAATCCAACAACCTCGCCATCCGGGGGGTTGCCCAGGCGCTCAGGAAGAAGGGCAACCACCTGGTGACTTCCTCTATCGAGCACCATGCCGTGCTGAACGTTTTTCGGGCTCTGGAGAAAGAGGGCTTTGCAGTCACATACCTTCCAGTCGATCGGGAAGGCCTCGTTCATCCTGAAGACCTGAAGAAGGCCCTTCGTCCCGAGACCATTCTCGTGTCCATCATGCATGCCAACAATGAGACGGGGGTCATTGAGCCGGTTGAGGAGCTCTCTCGCGTCGTCCGTGAGCATGGAGCGGTCTTCCACACCGATGCGGTCCAGACAGTCGGGAAAATTCCGGTACGGGTGGACGATCTTGGCGTCGACCTCCTTTCGGCTTCGGCCCACAAGTTCTACGGTCCCAAGGGGGTGGGGTTTCTCTACATTCGGAAGGGTACCCGTCTTGTTCCCCAGATCCTCGGCGGGCATCACGAACGGGGTAGGAGAGCCGGAACAGAAAATGTTCCGGGTATTGTGGGGATGGCAAAGGCTTTAGAAATCGCTCAGGACGAGATGCACGAGGAGGCCAGGCGGGTCGGTGCCCTGCGGGACCGACTCGAAGAAGAACTGCAGGCCCGGATTCCAGACATTGTCATCGTAAGTCGGGGGGCTTCTCGGCTCTACAACACAAGCCTTGTGCTCGTGGAGTACGTTGAAGGAGAGTCGCTGCTTTTGAATCTCGATTTTGAGGGTATCTGCGTTTCAAGCGGTTCTGCCTGTACCTCGAGTTCCCTTGAGCCGTCCCATGTGCTTTTAGCCTGCGGGTACCCCCATGCACTCGCCCATGGTTCCATCCGGTTCAGCCTGGGGAAGTGGACGACAGAAGAAGAAATTTCCCGGGTGGTTGCAGTATTTCCGGGAATAGTAGAGAAGCTCCGGGCGATTTCTCCTTTTGGAAAGGCGAGGTGAGACACAGTGTACACAGAGAAAGTCCTCGAGCATTTCCGGAATCCCCGGAATGTTGGCAGAATAGAAGATGCCGACGGGGTTGGGAAGGTTGGGAACCCCGTCTGTGGCGATGTCATGGTCATGTACTTGAAGATCAGAGATGACCGCATCGAAGACGCGAAGTTCGAAACCTTTGGTTGTGGCGCGGCTATCGCCACATCGTCGATGGCCACTGAACTCATCAAGGGGAAGACCATCGAAGAGGCTCTTAGGGTCACAAACAGGGCAGTGGCTGAGGCTCTGGGTGGTCTTCCACCCCATAAAATGCACTGTTCCGTTCTTGCTGAGGAGGCCATTCGAGCAGCCATTGAGGACTACCAGGCCAAGAGGCGAGGGAAATGAACAGCCGAACTTGCGAGGACGTCCTTGACCTTCTCGAGGAGAAGGAGGACTGCACCGAAGAGGAACTGACGTTGCTCCTTCGCTGTGAAGAACCCCAGGTGGTGCATCGACTTTTCACCCTTGCTGATGCCAAGCGCCGGAAGTACGTGGGTGATGCGGTCCATCTCCGGGGGCTTGTGGAATTCTCGAATTTCTGTCGCAAAAACTGCCTCTACTGCGGATTGCGGAAGGAAAACCGAAAGCTTAAGAGATACCGTATGTCCTGGGAGGAGATGTACGCGCTCTGTGAGCGCATTGCCCGTCTTGGGGTGAAGACCATCGTGCTGCAGTCCGGCGAAGACCCGTGGTATGAGGCGAAGCCCTTTGCCGAGTTTATCCACCGGGTGAAAAAACTCCAGGTGGCCATCACTCTGAGTGTGGGGGAGCGAGAACCCTGGGAGTACGCACTCTGGAGAGACGCTGGGGCTGACCGTTATCTCCTCAAACAGGAGACCTTTGACCGGGAGCTCTTTGCCCGTTTGCACCCCGATGACGACTATGATACCCGCCTTGAATGTCAGAAGGTTCTGAGGGAACTGGGGTACCAGGTGGGAAGTGGGAATATGGTGGGGCTTCCGTATCAGACGCCGGAAGCCCTGGCCCTGGATATCAAGAAGTTCCAGGAATGGGACTTCGATATGATTGGTATTGGGCCCTTCATTCCCCATCCGGACACGCCTCTGGGGCACTTCACCATGGACCCGGAAAAGAAGTGTCTGCTCACTCTCAAGGTCCTGGCGCTCACCAGGATTCTGACGAAAACCACAAACCTCCCCGCCACCACGGCTTTGGGGACGCTTGTTCCCGGAGGACGGGAACGGGGGCTTCGCTGTGGTGCCAACGTCCTCATGCCCAACTTTACCCCCCATCCGTACCGGAGCCAGTACACCATTTATCCCGGGAAGATCTGTGTTCAGGAAGCCTGGGGAGGATGTCTCTCTTGTATGAAGGAGATGGTGACAAAACTTGGGCGGACCATTGCCACCGATTACGGAGACAGAGTCCGCCCCATTCGGTGAGGTCTGGAACCCCCAGGTTGTCTATGCTCCAAATTTGCCAAGTCGCAGGGCTGCAGAGAGGATAAGGCTCATGAGGGCCTTTGCAGGGAAATGCCCAAGGTAACCCCGGGTGCACTCTTTTTCAGTGAACCGTTCTCCCGTTGGCACACCTCCGTAAGGAGAGTGGAGGAGTACCGGAGACGGGTGCCAGGAGTGACCTCGAAGAAGTGCCGGTGTTGAGTGGTCTCCGGTGATGACGAGAACATCGGGGGAAAGGGCAAGGATTTCAGGGAGCAGGGAGTCAAAGTACTCGATGCACTGGACTTTTCGCAGGAAGTCCCCATCCTCTCCTGCTTTGTCGGTGTCTTTGTAGTGGAGGAAGAAGAAGTCATAGTCGTTCCACTTTGCCTTCAGGAATTCAATTTCGTTTCGTAGATCTCCCTCAACGTCTGGGGTATCGAAACCGAACAGCCGGGCAATCCCCTTGTACATGGGGTAGATGGCGATGGCCAGTGCCCGAACACCGTACCGTTCCGGGAATTTCTCTAACACCGGGGACTGGGAGAAACCGCGAAGGAGAATAGCGTTAGCCTTGGGCTCATCCTCAAGAAGGGGTGTAGCCTTTTCCAGGAATGCCCGGACGATACGGGCGGTTTTTTCGGAAGGTTCGTCAAATCCCTTTGGTTCGTACGGTGGCAGCCCCTCTTTCTGAGGGTCGGTGTCCTTGAGATGATCCCCAAGTCCTTTCCCCCGCAGGACAAGAACAAACCGGTGCTCTTTTCCCGGTTTGAGGAGGATTTCCACATCCTCGATTTTCTGAATATGTTGCTGGAGTTTTTCCACAAGCCGCTGGCACTCCTCGGTAGAAATCCTTCCTGCTCTCCGGTCGGTGATGATGCCCTCGGCGTTTCTGGTAGCAAAATTCGCCCGGGCTGCCACGTCCCCTTCTTTGAGCTCCATCCCCACGCCCAGGGCTTCCAGAACTCCCCGTCCGATGACCAGTTCCTCAGGGTCGTATCCAAAGAGTGCAATGTGTCCGGGGCCACTTCCCGGGGTGATGCCGTGGTTCACCGGGGTCATGAGGCCAAGAACGCTTTTCTTTGCCAGGGCATCGAGGTTTGGAGTCCTGGCTGCTTCAAGCTCTGTCTTTCCGCCGAAGTCCGGATGAGGAATGCCTCCAAGGCCATCCACGACGCAGAGGACCATCTTGCTCTCGCCCTTTTTGAGCAAGGTTTTCAGGTTGTTCAGGATGCTCATCGCGGTCTCTCCTCCTTTCGAGCTTCAGAATATGTTACCCTATGGCCCTGGGGAGAAACAAGGACCTTTTTCAGGCGTGGTGTTTGAGTAAGGCCCGAGAAAATCGCCGTTGCTAAGTGTATTGACAAAGAGGGGAAAATCGTGTATACTACGTTTGATAATAATCCCATGTTATTTTCAACACTTTCAGGAGGTTCTCCCATGAGCCAGGAACCACTCGCCCCAAGACCAGAACTCCTTGAAGGGCTCAAAGAACGCAACCCCGACCTGGAACTGTGGTGGGATGCCCATCCAGGGTACTACCAGGTTTTCCTTGCCAGCCTCAGGGAAAGGGGTGTCGATGACGCCACGCTCTCAGTCCTTCGCCGCTTCATGTCCCACAACGAGGGAGGAGTGTTCTTCTTCGATGGAGTGACCACCAACCCTCCCCTGGTCCTTCGGCTCCTTGAGTCCCGGCCTCAGGTGGTTGCCAGAGTGCAGGAGCTTGGCCGGGTTTTCTCTTCCGACACGCATCCTGGGTGGTTTGACCTCTACCTGATGGTGGGAAAGCTCGGCGCCGACAAGTTCCTCTCCAATTTCTACCGCAGAGGCCGCCGATACGGCTTTGTCTGCCTCCAGGTTGACCCAAGGAAGAGCACCGATGAAGCGACCATGGTCCTCCAGGCCCTGGAGATTTCCCGGACAAGCCCCAACCTCATGGTGAAGGTTCCCGCCACAAGGGCTGGCCTTGCAGTGATGGAGGAAATCGTAAGCTTTGGCGTTCCGGTGAACGCCACCTCCTGCTTCTGCGTCCCCCAGGTGGTCCAGGTCGCCCAGGCCATGAAGCGGGGGTACGAGAAGGGGAAAGCCCGGGGTATTGACTACAGCGCTTGGCGGGCGGTCATCACCATGATGCTCGGTCGCTGGGAGGCCTCAACGGAGCTCACCGAAGAAGCCAAAGCCAGAGGTGTTACCCTTGAAGAGGCAGACCTCCGCTTCTTCGGCATCCTCATGGCCAAAAGAGCCGTTGATGCGGTCGAGGTCCTTGGGGCTCCGGCCAAAGTCCTCGTCTGTTCCACCCGGAAAGGCCCAGGCAATACCTACCTCCACCTTGAGGAGCTTGCCAAACTCCCCCTTGTCATCACCATGAACCCTGAGGCTTTAGAGTGGGGCATGACCCTCCTCCGGAAAGAGCGGGCCAGAGCTCCCTTTGCAGTTCCCAGAGCTACAGAGGAGAAGCTCCACAAACTCGACTTTGCCCGAAGAAGCCTTGAGGTTGATGGTTTCACCATGGAGGACATTGCCGCCTCAAGTGCGCAGATCCACAACCTCAGGGAGTTCTCTCAGGCGATGGAGAGAATTGAAAAGATACTCTCAGCGCAGTGAGGTTACCGATGGAGTTTGAGAGAGAATACCTTGAGACTTTTGCTCAGAGAGTTCGTAGACGAATTATCCTGGCAACGTTTCGTGCTGGGGTGAGCCATATTGGTGGATCCCTTTCGGTTGTTGAGGTTCTTACCTGCCTCTTTAACGGTATTCTCAACGTCAACGGGGACAACCTCTTTTCCCGAGAGCGGGACCAGCTGGTGCTCTCCAAGGGTCACGCGGGCCTTGCGCTTTACGCAGTTCTTGCTGAGAAAGGGTTCCTTTCGGAGGAATTCTTTGAGGAATACGGATGCCGGGGAGAGACCCTTCTTGGCATCCATCCAGAGCTTGGGGTACCTGGAGTGGACGCTGCGACAGGCTCTCTGGGTCATGGTCTTCCCCTGGGGGTCGGCCTGGCTTTGGCTTTCAAGTTTCGTCACAGGCCTTTTCACGTCTTTGTCCTTGCAGGCGATGGAGAGCTCAACGAAGGCACAAACTGGGAATGCCTCCCTCTTGCTCTGCGGTACGGACTTGACAACCTGACCCTTATTGTTGACCGCAACCATCTGCAACTCTCCGGTTTTACCGAGGACCTTCATCCCCTTGAACCTCTGGGCGAGAAGTTCAAAGCCTTCGGATGGAGTGTTCAGGAAATCCCGGGCCATGATTTTGAGGTCCTCTGGAAAACCCTTGGGGAGGCAAAGAGACGGAACGATGGAAGTCCTATGGTTGTTGTGACCAAAACGGTGAAAGGCAAGGGTGTTGTGGAGCTTGAGAACAGAGTGGAATCTCACTACTGCGGTCTTTCTGAGGAAATTGTCCGAAAATACCTGGAAGCCGGGGTACAGCAATGAGGAGCCGGAGAACAGCGCTGCAAGATGTTCTGGTGGAGCTCATCGACGAAGGAAAGGACATTATCTGTGTTTCGGTGGATTCTGCTTCGCGTTTCAAGAAAGTGAAAGACAGGTACCCAGAGAGGGTTATTGAGTGTGGTATTTGTGAGCAAACGGGGATGGGTGTTTGTGCCGGTCTTGCTCTGGCAGGATTCACTCCCGTCATCTCCGGGTATGCCACCTTTCTCACCATGAGAGCTTTTGAGCAGATTCGTACCGATATCTGTCGCTGGTCACTCAACGTGAAAATCTGCGGAACAGACACGGGATTCTCAGCCCAGTACGCAGGGTTTACCCATCAGGCCCTGGAGGATATTGCCATTCTCTCGGTTTTTGACGGTATCGTCATCAGCGAACCCTGCGATTACGAGGATGCGCTCCTTCTTGGGCGATATCTTCTGGGGAACTTCCAGGGGCCGGTGTACCTGAGGTTTGGAGCACGGGGCGGGGAGGATGAGTTCTTGGAGAAACATCAGGAGGTAGTTCTTGGGCAGTTTGAGCCACTCACACGGCAGGAATTCCAGGAAGCTGATGTCACCATTGTTGCTTTGGGACAGCTCGTAGGGCTTGGTATGGAGGCAGCCGCGGAACTCGAAAAACGGGGGTACAGAACTTTCGTTTTCAATGCCCGTTTTGTAAAACCCCTCAATTCGGAAATGGTGGCGAGAATCGCCCGAGGGTCACGTCTTGTGGTGACCCTCGAAGAGCACTCGAGGGTGGGAGGATTGGGAGACAACCTCTTGCGGGCTTTCCAAAAGATGCGGAACATCCCCCCGTTTCTGAAGCTTGGAGCCCCGAGCAATTTTGGGTTTTCGGGAGAGCGGGGATTTCTGTTGAGAAAGTGCGGTCTTGAAGTTTCCCTGATAGTGGAGCGCATCGCGAAGGAGATGGAAAACCTTGAGAGACACGAGGGCTTTTTCAAAGGAGGACTTCTTTCTCGCGAGTGATAAGAAGTTTGCGGAAAAGTGGGGTGGCGAGCTCCTTGGTGAAAGCAAGCGGGTTGTGGTGCTCTTTCAGGAGCGTGAGAGTGCGAAGACGCTTGTGTTTCTCGGGCCCTGCTTGCGGAAGAACGTGTGAAGAATGGAGGAATGGCTGTGAAACGGGTAATCCCGCTGAGATATGGGAAGCAAACGCTCCAGGTAGAACTCTCTCTGGAGAATCTTCTGTACGTCATAAAGCCTGGGAACTTTGAAGAAACCATCTCCGAAAAAGAAGCGATTCTCGCCTCCCTGCGGACTCCTGTTGCCTCCTTGCCTCTTGCAGAGAGGCTGCATCGCGGCATGAAGGTCGTCATTGTGGGCGATGACCTCACACGGGCAACACCTCGGGAGAGGATTTTCCCGGTTCTCCTTGACGAGCTCAACAGAGCCGGGATTCCTGATAGGGATATCACCGTTCTCATCGGGTTGGGAACCCATCGGTACATGACTGATGAAGAGATACGGAGGTGTTTCGGCGCGGAAGTCGTTGACAGGGTAACGGTGCTGAACCACGAATGGCAGGACCCCCGCTGCCTCACCCGCATAGGATTCACCCCAAGTGGCATTCCTATTGAAGTGAATAGACTCGCCCTTGAGGCCAATTTCCTCATGGCGGTGGGAAGTATTGTTCCTCACTGCTACGCGGGTTATGGAGGGGGTGGGAAGGCAATACAGCCGGGAATATGTTCCTGGGAAACTACAGGGAAAACTCACATCATGCCCATGTTCAAGGACCTCTACCTGCACATTGCTGGAGAGATTGAGAACGAGGTCCGGCGGGAAATAGAGATGGTGGCCGAAGCCGTGGGTTTACGCTTTATTGTGAATGTCGTGCTCGATGAATCTGGAAAAATCGCCAGGGTTGTTGCAGGAGATCCGGTTCGTGCTCATCGGGTGGGAGCCCGGGCCGCAAAGCAAATCTATGAACAGAAGATTCCAGGTCTTGCGGATATCGTTATTGTCAGTGCGTACCCTGCAGATATCGATTACTGGCAGGGAATAAAGCCCCTGTCGTACGCCCAGAAGGGCTTGAGAAAGGGCGGGATTTCCATTCTTGTTGCTCCTTTCCCTGAGGGCATTTCGCCCACCCACGGAGAACTGAAAAAGTATGCAACACTACCGTATCAGGAGTTGAAGAGGCGTGTTGCAGAAGGGGGCTTTGACGACCTTGTCTGTGCTGCAACACTCCTTTTGCATGCCAGGATCATGGAGCACTCCCGGGAAGTAATCTGCGTCTCTGAGGGAATGAGTGTTGAGGAGAAAGAGGCACTTGGTTTTCGCCACGCAGCTTCAGTCGAAGAGGCTCTGGAGATGGCATTTGGTCTGTGTGGCAGGGAGGCAAAGGTTGGAATCATCGACTGTGGTGGTGACGTGGTGCCATGTCTGAGTATGTGAGTGGGTACTGGACAGGTACCGTTGTGTTCCTACCCAACCCGGCTTTTGGGGCGAAGTAAGGGGGATTCCATGAATCGGGATTATATTCTGGCTGTTGATGCGGGCACTTCTTCTCTCAAAAGCGTCCTTTTCGATGAGAACTTTGTTGCCGTCACCCAGGACAGGGTGGAGTACAATTACGAAGCAGACGGCCTGAGCGTGCAGATTCACCCTGATCTGGTATGGCAGGCTTTCCTTAAGGTGACCCGTAACCTCAAAGAAAAGGGATACGCTCGGAAAGTTGAACTCATTGTCCCTTGCGTGTTCAGCCCGGCACTTATCGCCATGGATGCCGAAGGTACTCCTCTCTTTCCTGCCATCATCCACTGGGACAGAAGGAGCATCAAACAAGCAAGGAAAGCGGTGCGGATAATAGGGAAGGAGCGGTTTCTCCAGGTGGCCGGGAACATTCCGTATCCGGGAGGAATCTCTCTGACCAGCATGCTCTGGCTTAAGGAGGAGAGGCCGGAGGTCTTCGCAAGGGCTGCAGTTCTTGGGCATCTGAATACCTTCCTTCTCAAAAAGCTTGTGAATCGTTGGATTATCGACCCCACCAATGCTTCGGTCACAGGGCTTTACAACACCGTTGCTGCTTCAGATTGGAGTAAAGACCTTGCCCGCGACCTTGGCATTCCCCTTGAGAAGCTCCCCCCGGTTGTGCCCTCCTTTGAAGTTGCAGGGAAAATCACTAAGGAAGCCTCCCGGATAACGGGTTTACCCTCCGGTATTCCTGTGCTTGTGGGATCCAACGACACCTCTGCTGCTGCTTTGGGGGCAGGGCTTTTTGAACACGGGCAGGTACTCAACATTTCGGGGAGCTCGGAAATCCTCGTCATATGCCTGGATCATCCCCTTCCAGATGAACGGTACTACCTGCGAACCCACCCCTTTCCCGGAAGGTGGCTCATGTATGACATTGTGATTGGGGGTTTGCCTTGGAGTGGTTCCGCTCCCAGTTCTGCAGGGAGTTACCGCCGGATACGTTCTACCATGCTTATCTGGCAGAAGTTCTCGAAGGAAAAGGGCAGGGAAAGGTGAAGTGCGTACCCTATCTTACGGGGGACAGGACGAGTCTCGTCCAGAAAAAAGCTTCCTTTTCAGGTCTCACCCTGGACACCACGAGAGAGGAATGCTTGAGGGCTCTGGTTGGGGGCATTGTGGGGAGAATGCGGAAGACCCTTGATATGATGTCCGAGCGCCTTACGTTGCATCCCACTATGGTCGTCACGGGTGGAGCTGGTTCGGCGCTTCTTGAGTACAAACGGCGTGTCTTTCGAGACTTCGAGATAGAACTCAAGGAGAACTGCTCTATTCTTGGGTGTATGGAAATAGCCAGGCGATTTCTTCGCCAGGGAAGGTGAGTTCCATGAAGCCTGAAGACACAAGACAAAAGCTCACCGGGGTCTTTGCCCCCATTGTGACCCCCTTTCGGGATGATGGCACCATCGACTTTGAGGCATTGAAACGGAATGTTGAGAAGCTCTCGAAGACCCGGCTTCGGGGGTACTTTGCCCTGGGGACGAATGGAGAATTCCGGAGCCTCACGTATGACGAGAAGCTCAGAGTCATCGAGACAGTCCTTGAGGTGAAGGGCGACAAGGTCCTCATTGGTGGAGCAAGCTGTGAGTCCACCTTTGAGTCCAAAAAGCTCGCCCAGGACCTTCATCGTCTTGGGGTGGACTTTGTGAGCCTCATGCCCCCCTCCTTCTTCGCAAGGAGAATGACCGATGACGCCCTCTATGAGTACTTCACTGAAGTCGCCGAAGCAGTGGACAAACCGGTCCTCCTCTACAATAACCCTGCAGTGGCCAACAACCTCTGCCTTTCTCCTGCCCTCATTGCCCGCTTGAGCGAACACCCCAATATCCTCGGCCTCAAGGACACCTCAAAGGGCAACTACGACGCCTACATTGCCGCCTCAGAAGGGAAGGAGTTCTTCGTCCTCGCCGGGTCTGCCGATTTCGTCTTCCCGGCCCTCCTTGTGGGGGCTGTTGGAGGAGTACTGTCTCTGGCCAACGTCTTCCCTGACCTCTGCTGTGACCTGGTGGAGCTTGGACTCAGAAAAGACCTTGAGCGTGGTCTTCCCCTCCACCGCTTCGTCGCTCGACTCAACAGCCTCGTCTCCGGGCGATACGGTGTAAGCGGGGTGAAGGCTGCCATGGACCTCTTTGGCTTTGAGGGTGGCTTCCCCAGGAAACCCTTAAAGCCCCTCGGTGAGAAGGAAAAGGAGGCTCTGGAGAGGGAGATTCGGGAACTCCTTGCCACTTTTTCGAGAAGTCAATAAAATAGCGACGAGGAAAGGGGTTGAAAGGGGGAAAGCCTTTGTCACCCAGGGTAGCGAGAGAGGAGGATTTTGAGCGCCTGGCAAAGGTCGCCGAGCTCTATTACCTTGAGGACCTCAACCAGAGGAAAATCGCCGAGCTCCTTGGGGTTTCTCCGCAGAAAGTCTACCGCATGTTGAAACGGGCTCGAGAGATTGGTATTGTGGAGATTCGTATTCGAAGAAGCGGGGAAGTTGATGCCGAGCTCTCTCAGTCACTGGCAGAACATTTCGACCTCCAGAATGCCGTGGTTGTCCGGACGTACAGCGGAACTCCCGAAGGGGTCGTGAAAGCTGTGGCTCAGGCAGCGGCTTCCTTTCTGCGGGATAACCTCGTTCCGTACACCAGTGTCGGTGTTGCCTATGGGAGAACACTCCACAGTGTCCTTGAGTACCTCCCCCGCCTGGACCTCCATGGGATACGGGTTGTGCAGATGATGGGTGGTTACGGTGGGAGGCGGTGGAAGACGGTGGCCATTGAGCTGGTAAAGGAGTTCGCCAGCCGGCTGGGAGGAGAGCCGGTATACCTCTTTGCTCCTGCGTTTGCCAAAAGCCTGGAAACACGGGATGCTTTTCTGAGTGAAAAGGAGGTTCAGGAAGTCCTGAGAATGGCTGAAGAGGTGGATGTGGCTCTGGTGGGCATAGGGGGCATGAGAAGAGAAACGAGTCTGCTCATTGAAACCGGGAATTTCGAGGAGCAGGAAATAGAGGAACTTGTGCGGAGAGGAGCCGTAGGAGCAATCTGTGGAACCTTTTTCAATATCGACGGAGAGGTTATCATGTGTGACCTCGACAAGAAGAGAATTGCAGTTGATGTGAAGCGTATTCGGGAGAGAGGCTCGCGGGTGATTGGTATTGCCGGAGGAATGGAGAAGAAAGAGGCCATTCTCGGTGCCCTTCGGGGGAAATGGTTGACGGATCTCGTGACCGATGCCCAGGTGGGTCGGTGGCTCCTCAGCACGGCGAGAGGAAAGTAGGGGGTGGCAGTATGCTTGTTCTTGCTTCAGACCATTTTGGTTTCCCTCTGAAGAAGGTCATTGCCGATTACCTGCGGGAAGAAGGCCTTGCCTTTGAGGACCTTGGGGTTTTCTCTGAGGACGAAGTTGTCGATTACCCTGATGTTGCTCTTCAGGCTTGCCTTGGAATCAGGGAAGGGAAGTACACCTGTGGGATTCTGGTGTGCGGCACGGGGATTGGTATGGCAATGGTAGCCAACAAGATTCCTGGAATTTACGCGGCCTGTGCCCACGACATTTATTCAGCTGAGCGAGCAAAAAAGAGCAACAACGCCAATGTGCTCACCCTGGGGAGGCATATTGTGGGGCCAGAGCTTGCCAAAATGCTCGTTCGAGCCTTTCTTGAAAGCGAGTTCCAGGGAGGCCGTTCGGCCCCAAAAGTTGAGAAGATTCGGGCCATTGAGCGACGGTACCTCAGAGGATAACCCTAATCCTTCTTGATTTTTCGCCCCCTGTGTTCTATCTTCAAGAAAATCTCTTTGAGGGTAACGGGGGCGATGCGTTTGGACCATCGGGCAATCCTGCAGAACATCAGGAATTTCGTCGTTGACCTCGACGGCGTGGTATATCTTCTGCACACTCCTATTCGGGAAAACATAGACTTTTTGCGCTTTGCCCGCTTGAGGGGATTCCGGATAGCCTTCCTCTCCAACAATACTTTCCTCCCCCGTGAGGGTTACGCAGCGAAGCTCAATACCATGGGAGTTGAGGCAGGGGTTGAAGAGATTTTCACCTCTGCTTTTGTCACCGCAGGGTATCTCCAGAGAGAAAAGCCAGGAGGGAGAGTGTACGCCATAGGGGAGGAGGGCCTGAAAGAGGAGCTCAGGCGGGCAGGTTTGAAACTTCTCCCCCGCTTTTCCTCGAGGGGCGTGGACTTCGTTGTCGTTGGTCTTGATCGGCGCTTCACCTTCCAGAAGATGAAGACCGGTCTTGACTTTCTCCTCAAGGGAGCGCAGCTTGTGGGCACAAACCCCGATCCCACTTATCCGACGGATTCAGGGGTGATCCCTGGAGCAGGAGCCATCATTGCCAGTCTTGAGCGAGCCTCAGGCCAGCGTGCCCGAATCATTGGTAAACCCTCTCCTGATATCCTCCTTTTCCTCCTTGAGACTCTGCGTTTCAGGCGGGAGGAAACGGCCGTTATCGGGGATCGTATTGACACTGATGTCCTTTTGGGTAAGAATTGTGGTGTGTTGACCATCCTTGTTTTGACGGGCGTTGCGAAGCGTGAAGAAGTGTTGTCTTCTCCTGTGCAGCCGGACATAGTGGTGCACACCCTCCAGGAACTTCGAGAATTTCTCTGAGGAGTGAAGATCATGGAAGGAAAACCCCAGGTGGAAATCTACGATACCACATTGCGTGACGGCGCTCAGATGGAAGGGGTGAATTTTTCACTTCAGGACAAGCTCCGCATTACGGAAAAACTCGACGAGATGGGGTTCCACTACATCGAGGGCGGATGGCCAGGGGCCAACCCCAAGGACGTTGCCTTTTTCAGAGAAGTCCGGAAACTCCCTCTGAAACACGCGAAAATCTGTGCTTTTGGAAGCACCCGACGGGCAGACAGTGCAGTTGAGGAGGACCGAAACATTCGTCTGCTTTTGGAATCGGAGGCGCCGGTCGTCACCATTTTCGGGAAATCCTGGACGCTCCATGTGACTGAGGCCCTGAAAACGACGCTTGACGAGAACCTCCGCATGATTGAGGATTCCGTATCGTACCTTCGTAAGCAGGGACGAGAGGTGATTTACGATGCGGAACACTTCTTCGATGGGTACAAGGCTGACCCCGAGTATGCCCTGAAAACCCTTCAGGTAGCCTGGGAGGCAGGAGCCCGGATTCTTGTGCTCTGCGACACCAACGGAGGGACCCTGCCCCACGAGGTTGAGGAAGTCATGAAGGTGGTGCGGGAACGTCTGGGGAAGGGAGTTCCCCTGGGTATCCATGCGCACAACGACAGTGGTGTGGCAGTGGCTAACAGCATCGCGGCGGTGCGCATGGGAGCGGTCCAGGTTCAGGGAACCGTCAACGGGTACGGAGAACGCTGTGGCAATGCAAACCTCTGCACGGTTATTCCCAATCTTTGGTTCAAGATGGGTGTTGCCTCTATTCCCGAGGACCGGATACGGAAGCTCTTTGAGCTTTCCCACTTTGTAAGTGAAATTGCCAACCTTCGTCACGACGATTACCAGCCGTACGTAGGGCGGAGTGCTTTTACCCACAAGGGTGGTGTCCATGCCAGTGCCATTTTGCGCCACCCCGCGACCTATGAACACGTTCCTCCGGAGGCGGTGGGGAATCAGCGGAGAATCCTCGTTTCGGATCAGTCAGGAAAGAGCAACATCGTGTACCGAGCGAAGGAGATGGGCGTTGAACTTGACCCGAAAGACCCCCGGGTTGACGCCCTCGTCCAGAAAATCAAGGAGGCGGAAAACTTTGGATACCAGTTCGAAGGAGCAGACGCCTCCTTTGAGATTCTCCTCCGGGAGACCCTTGGTGAAAAAGTCAAATTCTTCGACCTTGAGAGTTTCCGGGTTATTGTGGAAAAGCGGAAAGAAGAGAACACGGTGACCGAAGCCACGGTGAAAATTCGGGTGGATGAGGATGTTGTCCATACCGTAGCGGAGGGCGATGGACCGGTTCATGCTCTGGATAATGCGCTGCGAAAGGCCCTCGAGAGACTCTATCCCGCCCTGAAGCGCATTCGTCTTTCGGACTACAAGGTGCGGGTGCTCTCGGAAAAAGAGGGAACGGCTGCCAAAATCAGGGTGCTGATTCAGTCAACTGATGGAGAGCGTGTGTGGGGGACGGTAGGGGTTTCAACGAACATCATCGAGGCAAGCTGGGAAGCACTTGCTGACAGTGTTCGCTACGGGCTATGGAGAAAGCTTCGAAGAGAAAAATAACTGTCCGGATCCAGGAAGGGGGAAGGGACTGGAAGGGAGGGAAGGAGGTCCGGACTCTACTCTCGCAGTTTCCCCTCCCTCCCTTTGTGACCCAGGAGGTTCCGCTTCTTCCGATCCAGAGGTTTTTCCGGGCCACACTTGGGGTTTTCCGCTACATTGTTCTGGTCACCCAGGGAGAATTGCTGGCGTTTTTCCAGGCTTTTCTGAAAAACTCCCTTTTGAGAGAAAAGGCGCTTTTCCTCTGTTCCAGCCAGGATGGGGACCTCCTGGGAGAGCTCTGCGAGGTTCTTCCCCCCTCTGAAACCGCTTTTCTTTTCCTTGCCCGGCGACCGGAGGAATTCTGGGGGCTCTTTGCTCTTTTTGCCCTTCCGGAGAGGAAGAAAGTCCTTGTGGGTGAACCCCATGGGGCTTTTGCCGAGTGTGCGCGGGAATGCTTCTTCCCTTTTCTTCCTGTTGATGTTCCCTCCTTTTCCTTCTGGCAGCGGAGTGCTTTCCTCTACCTTCCCCTGAGTGTATGGGGCATGCCTCCAGAGGAGGTTGAGCGAGGGTTTCAGGAAGGGTACACGGCCCTCAGAGAGGAGGCCTTCCGGCTGGCGCTCTTTCTCTGGGAGAAGGAACAGGAAGGGAAAGGCAGGGTGCATATTGTTGCTGAACCGCCTCTTCTTGGAGAGGTACTGTCTTCTTTTTTCCCCCTTCTTGAGCGGAGCTGTGAGGGAGGCCTGGTCTTCCGGGCTGGTAGTCCTCAAACCCTCTGGAACGAGGGTGAAAGGGTCTGGGAACGGGGTATTACCATCCTCGTCCTGAGGGCCTTGTCGGGAGAGGGATTCAGGGTCCGGATTCCCCGTGAGCTTGTCTCCTCAGAAATCTTCGCCGGCTGGGGATTCCTGCGGGAATGTTCTTTTGAGGCTCTGGAGAAGGCCGCAATAGACGCCCTCAGGGGAATGTTGCGACAACGGGGGGAGGCGTTTGCGGAACTCCGCCTTCCCCTGTACTCTCCTTTCTTTCTGGGGCAGTGCATAGCCTTCATGCAGTATCTTGCTTGCTACAGCGCCTGGCTTCGGGAAGTCGACATCTTTTCTGAACCCCCTCTTGTTCGGTTTGAGCGTCACGTTGTATCCTGTCTCAAGAAGCGGTGTCAGGAGGCATAGGGATGGAGATCATTGCTGACCTCCATGTGCACACCATTGCCAGTGGTCACGGATACAGTACAATTCTGGAAAACGTTCAGGTGGCGAAGCGAAAGGGGCTTTTGGCGCTGGGCATTGCAGACCATACCCCAAGCATGCCCGGGGGGCCTTCCCCTCTGTACTTTGAGGCCCGGGGTCATTTTCCCCGTGAGGTTTTGGGGGTTCGCCTGTACTTTGGGGCGGAGGTGGATATCCTGGATGAGGAGGGGCACCTCGACCTTCCGGAGCGCATTCTCCGACGTTTGGACTTTGTGATTGTCTCTCTTCATCCCCAGGTCTTCCAGGGAGGGTCCAGAGAGGTCAATACCCGTGCCCTGCTCAGGGCTCTCGAGCATCCCCTGGTGGACATTGTTGCTCATCCGGGAAACCCTCGGTATCCCCTGGACTATGCGGAGGTGGTTGGCAGGGCTGTGCGGCTTGGCAAGGTGATCGAAATCAACAATAGCTCCTTTTCGGTGAGCCGGAGGGGGAGCGAGGAGAACTGTCGTCTCATTGCTCAGGAAGTGAAATCCCGCGGGGGATGGGTGATGGTTTCAAGCGACGCGCATTTCTGTGAGGAAGTTGGGGAGTTCGGTGAGGCACTGCGATTGCTCGAGGATGTTGGTTTCCCCAGAGAGCGAATCGTGAACGCGTCCTTAAAAAACCTTGAAGACTTCTTTGAGAGAGTGGCGCAAAGGAGGAGGAATCCGTGACATTTCCCCAGCTCATTGATGGGAAGGCAATAGCGGCGCAAATTTATGAAGAACTTCGCCCGCGAGTGGCGAGTCTTGTGGCCCAGGGATTTCAGCCTGGCCTTGCGGTGATCCTTGTTGGGGAAAATCCTGCAAGCCAGGTTTACGTCAGGAATAAAGAGAGGGCTTGTGAAAAGCTTGGGATTCGTTCCTTCAGGTACCATCTTCCTGAGAAAACGGACCTTGGAGAGCTTCTCTCCCTCATTGATACCCTGAACGCCTGTGCGGAGGTTCACGGCATCCTCGTCCAGCTCCCCCTTCCACCGCACATAGAGGAACGGAATGTTCTCTACCGTATTTCGCCGGAAAAGGATGTCGATGGTTTCCACCCCTACAATCTTGGCCGGCTCATGGTTGGGGATCCAGTTTTTCTCCCCTGCACGCCCTGGGGAATTCAGGAACTCCTCAGGCGTTCCGGCATCGAGGTGGAGGGGAAACACGTGGTCATCGTGGGTCGAAGCAACATCGTGGGGAAACCTCTGGCCATGATGTTTGTACAGAAGGCAAAAGGAGCAAATGCCACTGTTTCCATATGTCATACGAGGACCCCAGACCTTGCTGAGCACACAAAAAGGGCCGACATTCTCGTTGCCGCCTGTGGTTCTCCCCGGGTCATCACGGGGAATATGGTGAAGGAAGGGGCAGTGGTCATTGACGTTGGCATCAACCGGGTTGGCGAGAAACTCGTGGGAGACGTGGACTTTGACAGCGTGGTGGGGAAAGTGTCGTATATCACCCCGGTCCCTGGTGGTGTGGGCCCAATGACGGTGGCTATGCTCATGGCCAACACGGTGAAGGCGGCGGAGCGGTTCTTTGCCAGGGCAGGTGAAAGGAAGCAGTGATGGTTGCTATTCTTTCGGATACCCATATTCCCGAGCGAATGAAGGAGCTCCCCGAGAACCTCCTTTCCTGTCTCCAGGGGGTTTCCTGTATCCTCCATGCCGGGGATGTCACCGAATGGTGGGTCATCGAGGAACTCTCCCGTATTGCTCCGGTCTATGGCGTTTGCGGGAACATGGACACCCCCGGAGTTGCCTCCCGCCTTCCCGAGAAACGGGTTGTAGAACTCGAAAGAGTGCGGATTGGTCTTCTCCACGGGCGAGGTTCTCCGGAGGAAGCAGAGAGAATGGCCCTAAAGGCATTTGTCCAGGAGGACGTTCAAGCCATTGTTTACGGTCATTCTCATCGCCCCAAACTCGAGTGGCAGAGAACATTTCTCCTTGTGAATCCGGGGAGTCCGACAGACACCGTTTTTGCTCCCCGCCGGACTCTGGGGCGTTTGGAAATCGCAAGGGGGCGAATCCTTCGAGCCGAAATTGTTGCTTTGGAGTAAATAGGAGGTCAGAAGCAATGCCACTTTTCGTTCACATCCTCTGGCATATGCATCAGCCCTGGTACTGGGATGAAAGGAGCGGGAGGTTTATTCTCCCCTGGGTTCGCACCCACGCGACCAAGGATTACCTGTTCATGGGGAGACTCCTGGAGCGTTTTCCCTCCGTCCAGGTCACCTTCAACTTTACCCCTTCACTCCTGAAACAGATCGAGCTCTACCTTGCAGGGAAAAAAGATCGGGTCATGGAGCTTGCTGAAAAACCAGTTCTTTCCCTTACTGAGGAGGAGAAACGAGAAATCTGCGACCTCTTTTTCCTGGTGTCTTCTCCCCTGGTTTTTGCTTCCTGGCCGAGGTACAGGGAACTCTGGGAGAGAAGGTCTGAAGCCCTTTCTTCCTTCACTTCTCAGGATTTCCTCGATCTCCAGGTGCTGTACCAGCTCATCTGGTTTGACCCTCTTCTCCTCCAGGAAGACGGGGATTTGCGGAGGCTTCACGAAAAGGGACGAAACTACGGAGAAGAGGACAAAACCCTGGTTTTTGAGGTGACCATGCGGGTGTTCCGTGAGATTCTGCCCCAGTACCGGAAACTTTTGGCCGAGGGACAGATCGAGGTGACCTTTTCTCCGTTCTACCACCCCATTCTCCCCCTCCTTGTGGATACCTCTCTGGCGCAGGGCTCTGGAGAACCAACTCCTGTGCCTGGTGTACGTTATGCCTTTCCCCAGGATGCCCGGGAACAGATTCGAAGGGGCAGGGAATACGCCAGAGAGGTATGGGGACAGGAACTCTGTGGTATGTGGCCTTCGGAGGGGTCGGTGAGTGAAGAGGTCCTCTGGATGGCCCAGGAAGAAGGGGTGCGGTGGGTGGCCACTGGAGAGGAGGTGCTTTTCCGCTCCCTGCAGCAGGGACGCGGTGAGAATGGAAAGGCTCCGGAGGTGCTGTATCGTCCCCATTGCTTCGGGAAGGACGGGCGGGGGATTGTGGTGCTTTTCCGGGACCGCGTGCTCTCCGATGCCATTGGTTTCGAGTACCATCGCCTGTCGCCTCAGGATGCAGTGGAGGATTTTGTCAGGAGGCTCTGGTATATCAGGAAGTCCCTTCCTCAGAGCAGGGATTACGTGGTGAACATCATCCTTGATGGAGAGAACGCCTGGGAGTATTATAGAGATAATGGATTACCTTTTTTGACTGGACTCTACGAGGCGCTCTCTGAAGCAAGGGAGTTTGTGACGACGACGCCTTCCAAGTATCTGCAGGAACACCAGGAAGTGTCGGTACTTGAACGCCTTTTACCGGGTTCGTGGATTTTCGGGAGTTTCTCAAGCTGGATCGGTCACCCGGAAAAAAACTGGGCCTGGGAGCGGCTGTTCGAGGTTCGACAGGAGTTTGAGGAGGTGAAGGACAGGCTCTCCCCCTCAGTTCGGGAAAGAGCTTATGAGCTTATCCTCCAGGCTGAGGGGAGTGACTGGTTCTGGTGGCTTGGGGAGGACCACCCCTCTCCACAAAAGCGTGTTTTTGTCGCGTATTTCCTTGGCCTTCTCGAGGAGGTACGGGGTCTTTTGCACGCAGGCCGTGGGAGTGAGGAGCAATGTACAAGAGGGACGTTGTGGCCATGATTCTTGCCGGAGGTGAGGGAAGGAGGCTCGATATCCTCTCAGCCAAACGGGCCAAGCCTGCGGTCCCTTTCGGAGGAAAGTACCGCATCATTGATTTCTGTTTGAGCAACTGTGTACACTCTGGTATCTACTGTGTGGGGGTACTCACCCAGTACAATCCCCGGTCCCTCCATGACCACATCCGAATTGGGAAGCCCTGGAATCTGGACCGTATGGAGGGAGGGATATTCCTCCTCCAGCCGTACATCAGCGATGCAGCGACAGACTGGTATCGTGGGACTGCTGACGCCATCTATCAGAATCTGGACTTCTTACGGGAGAAAAAGCCACAACTCGTCCTCATTCTTTCCGGAGATCACATTTACAAGATGGACTACCGGCCGCTCCTTCGCTTCCATATGGAGAAGCAGGCGGATCTCACGATTTCGGTTATTGCCGTGCCGTGGGAAGAAGCCCATCGCTTTGGGGTTCTCATCGCTGATGAAGAGGGAAGAATTGTCGATTTCGAGGAGAAACCGAGGTACCCCAGGAGCAACCTCGTCAACATGGGTATCTATGTCTTTACCCTTGAGGTCCTTGAAGAAGAAGTCGAGTACGAGGCCAGGAGAGAGGGAACTTCCTTTGATTTTGGAAGAGACGTTATCCCCCGTATGGTGCGAACGCGGAGGGTTTTCGCCTTCCCCTTTGAGGGGTACTGGAAAGATGTGGGTACCCTTGACGCGTACTGGAAGGCAAATATGGAGCTCCTTGAGAGTCCTCCCCCCCTGGACCTTTACGATGAACGCTGGCCGATTTACACCCCCGTTGAGGACAGACCCCCGGTGAAACTGGGTGCCAATGCATCGGTGGAGCGGAGTATCCTGGGAAGCGGCACCATCGTGGAGGGAAGGGTTGTCAACTCGGTGCTCTTCAGCGGTGTTTGGGTCAAAAAGGGTGCGGTGGTCTGTGATTCAGTGGTTATGAGCGATACGGTGGTTGAGGAGGGGGCAGTGGTGCACCGGGCTATTCTGGACAAGGCGATCGTTGTGGGAGAGAGAGCTGTTGTGGGCTATGGGGAGGACTGGACACCAAACCGAAAGTTTCCCGACATGCTCCAGAGCGGCCTCACGGTGGTGGGGAAGAATACAAGAATTCCTCCGGGAGTTCTCATTGGCAGGAACTGTCGCATCGGTCCTGATCTCGATTACGAGGATTTCCGGGACACTCTGGTGCCAAGTGGAGAGAGTATTGAAAGGGAATCCGGAGGGAATTGAAACATGCGGTACTGGGGATGTCTTGTACTGTTTCTGGGGCTTTTGGGTTGGGCTTTTGCCTGGGGGGAACCATTCACTTTTGCAGTTGCGCCCTCAGAACTCGAAGAAATCCCCCGAATTGAAACCTCTCCTTTTGTGAGCATAGAGCCTGACCGGGGGAATTTTGGTCTCTATAGGCCCGGGGACTCGATTGTCCTTTCTCTTGCCAGCGAGAGGGATGGGTACGTGAGTGTTTTCGACTATAGTCCTCAAGGGGAGGCACGTATCCTGAGGAACAACGAATTTTTCGTTGCGGGGTCTTCGGAAAGGATTTTCGGAACGGTTACGGGTCCTGAGGGGACAGAACGATTCTTGATGGTGTTAACCCCGAGGAGGATACCGGATCGGCTCCTTGTTGAAGCCATGCGGCGACCGACGAAACTGCGATCGCTCCTTGGAGAAGACATTCATGTGCAGCACTGTGCCATTACCGTGACAAAAGAGCGTGTCCTTGCGCCATCGTTTCTCCGCTTTGACCGGGTTCCCCAGGAAGTGGCTCCGGGAGCAAGGGTGAGACTCCGGGTGTTCCTTGGGGATGAGGTGGGCAACGCGCTGGTGAATCGTCGTATCCAGTGGGAGGTCAGTGCAGGAAAGCTCGAGAGATACCAGACCTTTACGAACACGTCGGGATTTTCAGAAGTATGGTATACTGCTCCTGCGTCCCTGGAGGACCAGGAGGTCACGATTCGGGCAAGTTTTGACGGAGATATGGTGTACGGATCGTCCCTTGAAGAAGTGCGCTTCATCGTGAGGGCAGAGCGCGTGCTCACCGTCCTTGAGCTGTCGCCGAAGGTTTTCCACCTGAGCTCAGGCGAAGTTATTGATTTTGTGGCCGTCCTTCAGGATGTTCGGGGGAAACCCCTTGATGGGGAGACCATTCGCTGGAGGGTGAATGTGGGGAGCTTCGAGCAGAGCGAGACGGTGACAGGTGCTTCAGGGAGGGCGAGGAATCGCTTTTTCGCTCCCTGGGTGGAGACGCAAGAGAGCGTAGAAGTTCAGGTGTTCTTCGACGGAACAGCGAGGTTCTCTGCCTCCCAGGGATATGCGAGTGGGACGGTAAGTGGAGCGGGCGTCTATCTGGGAGAGGGTTTCTATTTCCTCGATGTGAGTAACGGCAAGGTGAAAACGAACCTTGAGGACCTTGTGTATCAGGGAGACATTGGGAAGGGGTTTTCTCCAAATCCTGTATTCTCTCTGCTTTTGGCTGCAGGTGGTTTTATCGAGGGAATGTTTTTCCTCTCCCAGCCTCTTCAGGAGGGAGCGCTGTGTCTGTGGGGAAGGGCAGAGGACAGGGGTACCCTCAGGGTGTATGTGAACGGGAAGTTAGGCTTTGCTGGAGAAGTACAAAGAGGCAGGGGTGGTCCTCTGGAAGTTCAGATTGTTTCCCTGGCCCCGTTTCTTGAGCTGGGGAAGAACACTGTTCGGATTGAATTTGAGCCGGCGGTTCGCGGAGCGAGGTACGCTCTCCAGCGCATTTTGGTGGTTTTTTGATGGAGGAGGCTATGGGGCAGTTTGATTCTCTCTGGGAAGAGTTCTTCTCCATGCAGTGGGAAATGCAAAAGTTTGTGGAGCATCTTGCTGGCAAAAGGCCAAGTTTTGCTCCTTTTGCTGAAGAACCCTGGGTCCCCGCCTGTGACGTTTTTGAGACCGATGTTGCCTTTTTTGTTGTGGTGGAACTTGCTGGGGTGGATCCAAAAGAGATAGAAATCTTTGTCCAGGGGAGAAAACTTGTGGTTCGGGGAGAGCGCCAAGAGATTCCCTCTCCGCCGAAGCGGGATTACTATCTCATGGAAATCCATTTTGGTCCTTTTTACCGGGAAATTGAGTTTGAGGAGGACATCGAGGATACGGCAGTGCGGGCAAAATACCGGAATGGGTTTCTGGTCATTGAGTGCCCCAAAAAGTGCGTCTGGGAGCGACAAGTGCCAATTGATGAGGGGGCATGAGTATGTGGTCGGAGGAATGGCCTGCGCTTTTTGAGGAAGAGAAGCCAGTAGAACTTCTGGAACGAATGCTGCCGTCTTCCGAAAAGCGAGACTGGGAATTTCCTGAGGAAATTCCTGTCCTTCCCCTTGAGGACAACGTGCTTTTCCCGGAAATTGCCTTCCCCTGGGTGGTTCAGGGGGAGACTTGGGTTCGCCTTGTCCACGAAGCGGTTCTCAAAGATAAAATCATCGGTGTCATTGCCCTTCGGGAGAAACCGGGGGACAGACCTCTTGAACCACAGGACCTTTACAAGGTCGGGGTCGTGGGGAGAATCTCCCGCATGCTTCGGCTCCCCGAAGAGGCAGTTCAGATTCTTGTTTTTGGGCTGGCAACGTTTGTGGTCAAGGAGTGGGTACGGTGGGAACCGTACCCTGTTGCCCGTATTGAGATCGTCCGCACCGAGGAAATCCGCACAGACGAAGTGGAGGCGCTGAAGCGCAATATTCTTAGCCTTTTCCAGAAGGTTGTTGAACTTGCGCCGTATCTGCCTAAAGAGGCCTTTGTGGCAGCGATGAACATCAAGGAACCCGCGCGCCTTGCTCATTTTGTGGCTTTTAACCTGAACCTCGATGTTGCTGGGAAACAGGATGTTCTTGCCTCTTTCGACCTTGTGGAGAAGTTGAAGAAGGTCACCTACTACCTGACACGGGAGCTCGAAATCCTCCAGATAGGGAGCAAAATTCAGGCTCAGATTCAGAAGGAGATGGCCAAGACCCAGCGGGAGTATTTCCTGCGGGAGCAGCTCAAGGCCATCCAGCGGGAGCTTGGAGAACTCGATGAACGGGGAAGCGAGATTACTCGGCTCAGGGAAAAAATCAAAGCTTTGGGCCTTGCTCCGGAAGTGGAGGAGGAGGTGGAAAAAGAGCTTGACCGTCTCTCGCATATCCCCACCACCTCCCCCGAGTACCCGGTTATTCGGAACTACATCGACTGGATTCTTGAACTTCCCTGGAATAAGAGCACCGAGGACACCCTTGACGTGGAACTTGCTCGGAAAATCCTCGACGAGGACCACCATGACCTTGAGAAGGTCAAGGAGCGCATCCTTGAGTACCTCGCCGTGTGTCAGCTGAAGAAAGACCTCAAGGGTCCGATTCTCTGCTTTGTGGGTCCTCCTGGAGTGGGGAAGACTTCGCTTGGGAAGTCCATTGCCCGGTCCCTGGGGCGGAGGTTCGTACGGATTTCCCTTGGTGGTGTTCGGGATGAAGCCGAGATTCGGGGACATCGGCGTACCTACGTTGGGGCAATGCCGGGGAGAATCATTCAGGGTCTCCGCAGGGCAGGAACGAACAACCCCGTGTTCATGCTCGACGAGATTGACAAGATTGGTGTGGATTTTCGGGGGGATCCAGCAGCGGCGCTCCTTGAGGTTCTTGACCCTGAACAGAATGAGGCCTTTGTGGACCATTACCTTGGAGTTCCCTTCAACCTCTCCCGGGTTCTTTTCATTGCCACGGCCAACGTGGTCGATACCATTCCTCCGGCCCTCCTTGACCGGATGGAGCTGATTTTCCTCTCGGGGTACACGGACCAGGACAAACTGGTGATTGCCAAGCGCTACCTTGTCCCGAAACAGTGCCGGGAGAACGGTATTCCGGAGGACCTGTTGCATATCCCTGACGAGACCATCCTCACCATTGTCCGGGAGTACACACGGGAGGCAGGGGTGCGGCAGCTTGAGCGAAACATTGCCTCGGTGTGCCGGAAGGTGGCCAAACGCATAGCCTCGGGGGAACAGGGTCCCTTTGTGGTTGATATCCCGCTTCTTAGGGAATTCCTCGGACCTCGGCGGTACTCCCGGGACATGTTCTCTCCTCAGGGAAGGGTAGGCGTGGCTGTGGGTCTTGCGTGGACCGAGGTTGGCGGAGAGGTCCTTTTTGTGGAAACGGTTGCCCTCCCGGGGAAGGGAAATCTCATCCTTACTGGAAACATGGGGAAAATCATGCAGGAATCGGCCCGCATTGTGCTCTCGTGTGTTCGGGAGCGTTCGAGGGAGTGGCATATTCCCGAAGACTTCTACGAAAAGAAAGACATTCACATTCACGTTCCCGCAGGGGCAATCCCCAAAGATGGACCATCTGCCGGCGTCACCATGGCGGTTTCTCTGGTTTCTGCACTGACGAAAACTCCTCCCTGTCAGGGATTGGCCATGACTGGAGAAGTCACGCTCACAGGGCGGGTTCTCCCTGTAGGAGGAATTAAGGAAAAGGTCCTGGCTGCATACCGGGCAGGCATTGGGACGGTGATTCTCCCCAAGGAGAACGAGAAAGACCTTGAAGAGGTTCCCGAGGAGGTCAGGCGGGAATTGCAATTCCACTTCGTGGAAACCCTTGATGAAGCCCTGGCGCTGGCTTTTGGCAGAAGCCTTGAGGAAATATCCCTTGAAAGGAGGAATACCAATGGACTCGGATAGCCTGGATTTCCTGCGAAAACTCATTTCCACCCCCAGTCCTTCTGGTTTTGAGGAGGAAGTGCAGAGGATTTTTCTGGAGCGCATTCAGGACAGGGTCGATAGAACGTATAAAGACGTTCATGGTAATGCCTTTGGGGTTATCCACCCTGACAGAACCCCCCGGGTGATGCTTGCCGGACACTGTGATGAAGTAGGTCTTATGGTGGAGTACGTGAACGACCAGGGGTATATCTATTTTTCGGCCGTAGGCGGTGTGGATCCTCACGTCACTGCAGGAACCAGGGTGCTCATCCATACGGGTTCCGGTCCTGTTCCCGGTGTAGTGGGGAAAAAGCCGATTCACCTCATGGAGGAAAAGGACCGCCAGAAGGTGGTGAAAATCGAGGAACAGTGGATTGACATCGGGGTGAAGACCAAGGAAGAAGCCCTCAAACTTGTGAGCATTGGAGACCCAATTACCTTTGACGTGGGCTTTCGACCCCTTTTCGGGACGAGGGTGGCAGGGAAGGGTTTTGACGACAAGGTGGGAGTGTTTGTTGTGGCGGAGACGCTCCGCCGGGTAAACCGGGAAAAACTCTGCTGCGCCGTATATGGGGTGAGTACCGTTCAGGAAGAGCTCGGTCTTCGAGGAGCGCGGACGAGTGCCTTTGGTATTGCGCCTCATGTAGGCATTGCCATTGATGTGACGTTTGCCTCCGATTGTCCGGATGTAGATAAGCGAAAAGTCGGCGACATAGCCTTAGGGAAAGGTCCGGTCATTGCCCGGGGACCCAATATCAACCCCAAGGTGTTCCAGCGGTTTGTGGACATTGCCAGAACCCATGGGATTCCCTATCAGGTTCAGGCAGAATCCAGGGCAACAGGGACGGACGCCAACGCCATCCAGGTGACTAGAGAAGGTGTGGTGACGGGACTCATCGGCATACCTAACCGGTACATGCATACTCCTTCGGAGGTCATTGACACTGAAGACGTGGAAAATGCCGTACAGTTGCTTGTGCTTTTCCTTGAAAGCCTGAGTGGAGACGAGGACTGGATTCCCTGAAATTCCCTATGTCGGAGTGGCGGAAGGACCCCTTTACTGAACGCTGGACCATTGTGGCTCCGGAGCGTGCAGGTCGTCCATATGAATTTGGGGAGGGAGAAGGGACTCAGTGTCCCTTCTGTGAGGGCATGGAGACCATGACCCCTCCTGAGGTGTTCAGCATTCGTCGTGACGGAACCGCGGAGAACCAGCCGGGATGGTTTGTTCGGGTTTTTCCGAACAAGTACCCCGCACTCCAGAGGGATATCCCTTTCTGGAGTATGGAAGATGAATTTCACCAGGCGATGAGCGGCTTTGGAGTGCATGAAGTCATCGTTGAAACTCCCCATCATGCTGTGGATTTCTCAGAGCTCCCTGAGGAACAGATTGTCAAGGTGCTGATGACATACAGGGAGCGATTGCGGTATTTCTCGGGCGAGAAGGAGCTCCAGTACGGTTTGATTTTCAAAAACCAGGGTGTGGAGGCCGGGGCTTCCATGAGCCATGCTCACTCCCAGTTTGTCGCTACGCCTGTCATTCCCCAGGCTGTTTGCGCGGAACTCCAGAGTGCAAGAGCGTTCTACTCGCAGCGGGGGAAAATGTCTCTTCTGTGCGCTCCTTGAACAGGAGAGAAAGAAGTTTACCCGAGTCGTTTTTGAAAGCAAGCATTTTGTTGCTCTGGTTCCCTATGCTGCTCGCCTCCCCTTTGAGGTTGTGGTGCTCCCGGTGTCTCACAGTGCTACTTTCTTGGAGGAAACACGTCTTGAAGACCTGGCTCAGACTCTGCGCAGAGTCCTCTGGGGTGTTCGGGAGTGCTCAGGTGGGTCCGCTTTTAATTTCGTTCTCCACAGTGTACCGTACCATGCCAGGAGTGAAGAATATCAGGGTTACCATTGGCACTTTGAGATTTTGCCGAGCTTTCCCCGGGTAGCAGGATTTGAGTGGGGAAGCGGGTTTTCCATTAACGTCCTGCCTCCTGAAGAGGCAGCCTCAAGGCTTCGTCTCTGCCTTGGGTTCCAGGAGAGTGAATGAATATGCCACCAATCCGGTACGCCATGATTCTCGCAGGGGGAAAAGGAGATCGGCTGAGTGTGCTCTCGGTCGAGCGTGCAAAAGCGGCCGTGCCTTTTGGAGGATGCTACCGTCTCATCGATTTCCCCTTGAGTAACTGCGTGAACTCTGGGATTTATGACATCGGTGTGCTCACGCAGTACCAGCCTCGTTCGCTCATCGAACACATTGGGGCTGGACGTCCCTGGGATCTCGACAGGAAACAGGGTGGCATTGAACTCTTGCAACCGTACTTGGGTCGAACTGTTGGGGGATGGTATCGGGGGACGGGGGATGCCCTGTACCAGAATATGAATATCATCCTCCGAAAGAGAGTTCCCCACCTTCTTGTGCTCTCTGGAGACCATGCGTATCTCATGGACTATAACCCTCTCATGGCATACCATATTGACCGGGATGCTGATGTTACCCTTGTGGTCACCCGGGTGCGGGAGGAGGATGTTTCCCGATTTGGTGTGGTTGCGGTGGACGAGGACAACTGGATCACCCGTTTTGAAGAAAAGCCATCCGTTCCCTGGTCGACCATCGCTTTCATGGGGATTTACGTCTTCCGCACCGAGTTCCTTGTGGAGAAATTGCTTGAGAATGCCAGGGAAGGAAAATTCGACCTTGTGCGTGATACCGTTATCGCCAGCGTGGGAAAGGTGAGGATGCAGGCGTACTTTTACACTGGACCGTGGTTTGATGTTGGGACGATTCGGGCATACTGGGAGGCCAACATGCATCTTCTGGTTCCCCTACCCTCTTTCAACCTCTATGATCCTGATTGGGTCATCTACACCAACCGTCCTCCTTATCCCCCAACGCAGATTTGCAAAGGCGCTCGGGTTGCCTCAAGCATCATTGGGGAAGGAGCGGTCGTCAAGGGAGAGGTTGTGCACTCGGTGATTTTCCCGGGAGTTGTGGTCGAAGAGGGAGCCCAGGTCCATGATTCCATCATCTTCAACGATTCGGTTGTTGGGGAAAGGGCCCGGGTCTTTCTGAGTATCCTCGACAAGAGAGTGGTGGTGGAGAAAGGAGCGGTGGTGGGATATGGAGACGACCTGACACCAAACGACGCTCGTCCGGACCTCCTGAACTGGGGGGTCAACCTCGTCGGGAAGGGGAGTGTTATCCCGGAAGGGCTGGTGATTCACAGGAATTGCCTCATCGGCATTGGAGTACGGAGGGAGCGTTTTGAAGGTTTGAAGGAACTTCGGAGTGGTTCGGTCATCGTATAGCTTTCTGGACTGGGGGTCTGTGCCTTGCTTTTGGGAATTCTGCTCATCGTTCTTGTGCTGTACGGGCTTTTGCTTTTTTGGGTTCTCAACGAACGGTTGAAAGAAGTGCAACATCTTTTGCGGTCCCTGGCAAAAAAGGTGGACCGGCTGGGAGAAAAACGCAGCCTTCCGGAGGAAAGGAGGGAAGAAGAGAATATCGCAGAGGACCATTTTCCCTTGTACGTCCTTGAAGACGAAATTACCAGAGAGAAAGGAGAAGAGCAATGAGGTTATTGCGAGTTTGGGGACTGCTTATCCTTGCGGTTTGTGTGCTGGTGTGGGGATGGAATGTCTGGGCTGAAGAGACGTCTACACCTCAGGGTGTGGAGCAGAAGATTGTCGCTGAGGTGAATGGAGAACCGGTTTACCTTGAGGACCTTGAGAGGATATGGAATAATCTCCCCGAGGCGTACAGAACGCAGTTTCCTGGAGGTATGCGGGATCTTCTGGAGCAATTCATTCGCCAGCTCCTCCTTTTGCAGGAGGCTCGGAAAATCGGGCTTGAATCGGATCCTGAAGTGGTGAAGCAGATTGAGGAGCTCAAAAAGCAGGTTCTCATTCGGGAAATCATCAAGAGGGAAATCATCGAGAAGGTTCAGGTAAGCGACGAAGAAATCCAGAAAGAGTACAACGCCAATCCCACGCTCTACACCGAGCCTGAACAGGTGAAAGCGCGGCACATTATGGTGAGTTCTCGGGAAAAGGCAGAAGCTATTCTTGAGGAGTTGAAGACTGGGCGACCCTTTGATGAGGTGGCACGGGAGAAGTCTGAGTCGCCTGACGCCTTAAGCGGTGGCGCAATGGGGTATATCAGGCGGGGAGACCTTGATCCTGAAATCGAAAGGATTCTCTTCGAACTTGCTCCGGGAAATTACAGCGATATTGTGGAGATCAACGATGGGTTCCACATCTTCTTTGTGGAGGAACATCTGAAGCCCCGCCTCAAGGAGCTCTCGGAAGTTCGCGAGGAAATCGTCGCCCGTCTTACCCCCCGGAAGCAGCAGGAAGCGTTTGAGAAATGGATTGAAGAGTTGAAAAGCAAGGCTGAAATTGCCATAATAGAGGAGAATTTACCCTCAGGGAGCAACGCCGAAAAAGTCCAAGAAGGTGAGTCACCGTCTCCATGAGAGAGATCTTGCGTGACCTCGCACGGAGACCTCAGAATGGGGAATACCTGGAAATTCGTCTGGAGCACATCGTGACCACGAGTATCCGTATCCACAACACTACTGTGGAGAGGTTCAAGGTCACGGAAGAGCGGGGCGGTTCCCTCCGCATTCTCCATCCCAAAACGGGTTGGTGGTTTGCGAGTTTCCAAGGGTGGGACAACCTCGGAGAGTACGTTGTTTCCGGTCTGCGCTCGGTTGCCCTCCTTCCGCAAGGGAGAACCGGTGTTGTCCGGGGAGAGGGGGCCGAGGAGGAGATTCGTTTTTTCCCGCGAGAGGATTTCCGGGAGAAGCCCCTTGGGGAGAAAGTCCAGCTTCTTTTCACCTATGCCCGAATGCTTCGGGAGGCCTCTCCTTTTGTGGTCAGTGCGGTTGTGGAGTACCGTGATGAGTGGCGCACCGTGTACTTCGCCAACTCCGATGGGTCCGTGATCTTCTGGGAAAAACCTGACATTTCGCTGAGCTTTGTGGCAACGGCCAGGAAAGGAGACCAGATTGAGGTCTATCGTGATGGAGTGGCCGGGAAGGCGGGGTTTGAGCTTGTGAGGGAGTTAGAGGAACTTGCCCATCGGGTGGGGAAGCAGGCGGAGGCGTTGCTCTTTGCCCGACCCTTCCCTGGTGGGGTGTACGATGTGGTTCTGGATCCGGTCCTTGCGGGGGTTTTCATTCACGAGGCGTTTGGGCATCTCAGTGAGGCAGATTTTCTTTCCCGGAACGAGCGCCTTCAAAAACTCATGGTACTGGGGAAGCCAATTGCTTCCCCAGTGCTCTCGGTATTTGATGACGGAAGCCTCGAAAACCTCAGGGGCTCTTCTCCCTACGACGATGAGGGTACGCGGACGCAACGGACATACCTTATCCGGGAGGGCTATCTCTCTGGAAGACTGCACTCGCGGGAGACAGCATTTCTCCTTGGCGAGTCCCCCACGGGGAATGCCCGCACCATTTCGTATCGTTTCCCACCCATTGTGCGGATGACCAACACGGGAATTGAGCCGGGAACGGTATCTCCTCAGGACCTCTTTGCTGACATCGAACGGGGTGTGTACGCGGTGGAGTACGTTGGTGGGAACACTGCCCTCGAGCTTTTCACCTTCTCCCCAGCCTACGGGTACCTTATCGAAAGGGGAAAGGTTGGGGAGATGGTGAAGGACATTGTCCTCAGTGGAAATCTCTTTCAGACTCTTGGTAAAATAGACGCAGTAGCGAATGATTTCCGCTGGACTGAGGTGGGCTGGTGCGGGAAGGGTGAGCAGATGGGCCTTCCCACGCCAACGGGAAGTCCACACGTTCGATTGCGGGAAGTCCTTGTGGGGGGACAGTACCATGCGTGAGGTTGTGAGCATTGCGAGAGCCAGGGGGCTTCAGGCAGACCTCTTTGTGCGGAAAGTCTGGGAAAAAAGCATAGAGTACGAAGCTGGAACATTTCGGGGGTATGTGGTGAGAGAGCATACCGGGTGTGGGTTGAGGGTGATTCGCCCCGACAAACACCTGGGATTTTACGCTTTCACGCCTCCCTGTGCCCCTTCGGAGGCAGTAGACCAGGCTCTGGAAGTGAGCGCTTTTGGTGACGTGGTTGATTTCACCATCCCTTCCTACCCTTCCACCACCGAATGGAAGGATTTTGTTGATCCTCGCCTTGAAGAACTGAGCGTTCGGGAAATGGTAGAGATTGGGGAGTATCTTGTGGGACAGCTCAAGGCAACCCATCCTGAGGTTTTGACGAATGTTCGTATTGTTGCGGGAAGAGAGGAACGGGAGCTCTTCAATCACCATGAAGAGGAGATTCGCTTTGCCCGAACTTTTTTTGACATCTCGATTGAGGCCACTCGGGTGAAGGACGATGATATCCTGACCGTGTATGTGGAGAGGGGCTGGGGCAATCGGGACATCGACGTTGACGACCTCCTGAAAGAGGTTGAGCTCAGGCTTGACCTTTCAGAGCGGGTGGTTTCCATCCAGAGTGGACAGTATCCCGTGCTTTTTACCCCCTCAGGATGTATGGTCCTTCTGTATCCCTTGCTATATGGGTTGAGCGGTCGTAATATCGCCTTTGGAAAATCCCCACTCCAGGACAAACTTGGTAAGGTTCTCTTTTCCTCGCTGTTCTCTCTTGTTGAGGTTCCTCAGGAGCCCTGGGCTTTGGGTTCGTGCCCGTTTGATGATGAGGGGATACTGACCCCCGAGGAGCGTGTCCTTGTGGAGAGCGGGAAGGTGGAAGATGGTTTCTGGGACCTCTGGAGTGCGGCAAGGACTGGACGAAGGACCACAGCCAGTGGTTTCCGTCGTTCTCCATGGGACATGCCAGAGCCAGGCTTTAGCGTCTTGAAAATCAAAAATGGGCTACGGGATCGCGAGACTTTAGTGGAGGAGCTTGAAGAAGGCCTCGTGGTGGATAGCCTTCTCGGGCTTGGTCAGAGCAACATTGCCTCGGGATTTTTCTCCTGTGGTGTGCAGCTTGGCTTTTACGTGAGGGGTGGCGAAATCCAGGGACGTGTCAAAAATGTTATGATCAGTGGCAATGCCTATGAAGCCCTGAAAAATATTAAGGAACTTTCCCGGGACTGCCGGTGGGTGCAGGGGAGTATCCTTGCCCCTTACATTCTCGTTGAGCCCATCCAGGTGAATGCCGCAAGCTAAACGCAAGGAAGGTGAAGGGTCTTGTTCCAGTCGCTTCCAAAACTGAGCTATCTCCCGAAGGAAGAAGAGCGTATTCTCTCCTTCTGGAAAGAGCAGCAGATTTTCCAAAAGAGCCTCAGGCTACGAGAGGGATGTCCCCGCTTTACATTTTACGAAGGTCCTCCAACGGCGAATGGCTATCCCCATGCAGGGCATGTTATCGGAAGAAGCATCAAAGACCTCATCCCCCGCTACAAGACGATGTGTGGCTTTTTCGTTCCCCGAAAAGCAGGCTGGGATACCCATGGTCTTCCTGTAGAGCTTGAGGTTGAAAAGGAGCTCGGCATAAGAGGTAAGCAGGATATCGAACGGTTCGGAGTTGAAGCCTTCAATGCTCGATGTAAAGAGAGCGTTTTCCGGTACATCCGGGAGTGGGAGAAGCTGACGGAGCGCCTGGGAATCTGGATGGACCTCGAGCACCCCTACATCACCTGCACTAACGAGTACATCGAGAGCCTCTGGTGGATTCTCAAAGAGCTCTGGAAGCAGGGGCTGCTGTACCAGGGGCACAAGGTCCTTCCGTACTGCCCTCGCTGCGGTACTTCTCTTTCGAGTCATGAGGTTGCCCTGGGGTACCGGGAGACTGACGACCCTTCGGTGTATGTGAAATTCGCCGTCAGGGAAAAAGCAGGGACCTTTTTCCTGGTTTGGACGACCACTCCCTGGACACTGGTAGCCAACGTGGCTTTAGCGGTGGGGAAAGACCTGCCATATGTGGAGATAGAGAGCGAGGACGGCACCAGGTTCATCCTGGGGAAGGAAAGCCTGGGAAAGCTCTTCCAGGAGGGGACTTTCCGAATTCTCCGGGAGATGAAAGGCGAGGACCTTGTTGGTCTTGAGTACGAACCCCTTCTTCCCTTTGTCCGGGCTGAGAAGGGATACAGGGTTTTCGCTGGTGATTTTGTTTCCATGGTGGAAGGCACCGGTATTGTCCATATTGCGCCGGCCTTCGGAGAGGATGACATGCGTCTGGCACAGAAGGAGGGCCTCCCTGTTCTTCAGCCGGTGCTGCCCGATGGAACGTACGATAGTAGTGTTGAGCCATGGAAGGGTCTGTGGGTGAAGGACGCCGACCCGCTCATTATCGACTATCTCCGGAAGGAAGGGAAACTCTTCCGCAAGGAGACCTACCGGCATTCTTATCCTTTTTGCTGGCGGTGTGATACCCCTCTTCTCTACTATGCGAAAGAGAGCTGGTTCATAAAGACTACAGCGTTTCGCGAGCTTCTTTTGGAGAACAATCAGAAGATTCACTGGGTTCCGGAACATATCCGGGATGGGCGCTTTGGGGATTTTCTGGAGAATGTGGTTGACTGGGCACTCTCCCGGGAACGGTACTGGGGGACTCCCCTGAATATCTGGAAATGCGACACCTGTAGGTTTACTGACGCCGTGGGGTCCCTGGAAGAACTGCGTTCCCGTTCCCTTTCTCCCATCGGCGACATTGAACTGCATAGGCCGTACGTAGACCGGGTGCTGCTCTCCTGTCCCCAGTGTGGTGGGGTAATGCGGCGGGTTCCTGAGGTTATCGACTGCTGGTTTGACTCAGGGGCCATGTTCGTGGCCCAGCACCACTATCCCTTCGAGAACCAGGAAGAGTTTGCCCGGAGCTTCCCCGCCGATTTTATCTGTGAGGCCATCGATCAAACCCGGGGATGGTTCTACAGTCTCCATGTTCTGGCGAGCATACTTTTCAGAAGTCCTGCGTTTTTGCATTGCCTTGTGACTGAACTTGGCCTTGATGAGAAAGGGCAGAAAATGAGCAAGCACATTGGCAACGTTGTGGACCCCTGGGACCTCATCGAAGCCTATGGTGCCGATGTGCTTCGCTGGTACATCTTTTCCGTTTCTCCTCCCTGGGTGCCGAAGCGCTTTGGGAAATCAGGTCTGCGTGAAGTCCTCAGCAAGTTTTTCGACACCCTCTGGAATGCCGTGAACTTCTTCATCCTCTATGCCAACATTGACCGTTATATCCCCCCGGATTCCTCGTTTGGGGAACCGGAGCATCTTTTGGACCGCTGGTTGGTGAATGCTTTTAGAGCACTTGTGAAGGAGGTCCGGGAAGCGCTGGACCGTTTCGAGATTTCAAAAGCAGCGAAGTCCCTCGAGGAGTTCGTTATCGAGGACTTGAGTAACTGGTACATTCGCCGTTCCCGGAGGCGTTTCTGGAAATCCCAGTGGGATGGAGAAAAAGCAGGGGCCTATCGAACCCTTTATGCGGTGCTCATGGGACTTACGAAGCTCCTCGCCCCTTTCGTTCCCTTCACTGCGGAACTCCTGTACCAGACCCTTGCGGATCCTTTGCCTTCCCGGAAAGAGAGTGTGCACCTTGAGGATTACCCCGAAATCCAGGAGGAGCTCGTTGACCGGGAGCTTCTGCAATCCATGGATGTGGCGCGGAAACTTGTGAACCTTGGGCGGGCCATACGCAATAAGGCCGGGATCAAGCTCCGCCAGCCTTTAAGGAAAGCCACTCTTGTGCTCCCCAGGGCAGATGAATCCCGTGTTCGGCCATTTGCCGGACTTGTCCAGGATGAACTCAACGTGAAGGATGTTGAGTGGGCTGAGGAGCTCCCGGACACGATTACTGTGCGCCTGAAACCACGTTTTGCTCTTCTTGGTCCTCGCTATGGTGAGAGGGTCAAGGAAATCGCTAAGGCCCTGGCATCCTGTCCGCAGGATGCAGCTCGCAAGTTCCTCCAGGAGGGGCGACTCGTGCTCTCTCTGGCCGGGACAGAGATCGCACTGAGCTTGGACGAGGTTGAGGTTGTTCTTGAGGCCGGTGGTCACTTTTCCGTGGAGAGCGAAGGCCAGTACGCTGTCATTCTCGACACCACTCTCGATGAGGCACTGAAGGAAGAGGGACTGGTTCGTGACTTCGTCCACAGTATTCAGATGTGGCGGAAGGAACTCGGCCTTGATGTCGAGGAACGCGTTGTCCTTCTGCTCTCGGAGGATTCGGACCCATACCTCCTTAGGGTGGTGGAGCGGTACCGGGAATTCATTGAAGAAGAGGTCCTGGCCCAGGAGATCTCTGTGGGTTCGGCTCTCTGTGGTGAGAGTGCGGCAAGAGAGTTCTGCTTTGACGGCAGGAAAGTTTTTTTGAGCTTGAGGAGGTTGGTATGAGGGGTGGGAGGCAAGCTCTGGGGGTGTTGTTCCTCGGGATTCTGTTCCTTCTGGGAAATCAGGGAAGAGCAGAAGGTGTGACCTACCACGAAGTCCAGGCGGGGGAGAACCTCTGGGTGATTTCTCGCCGGTATGGTGTGACTCTCAAAACACTCCTTGAGCTCAATGGTCTCTCAGAGCGGAGCATTCTGTATCCGGGCATGAAAATTCTCATTGAGGGCGAGCGGGATTCCCAGAGTGGCAACCTCCTGTATGAAGTGAAGCAGGGAGACACTCCCTGGGGCATTGCCCGGGAATTCCAGATTCCGGTTCGTCTGCTCCTTGAGGTAAACAACCTCACTGAGAAAAGCATTCTCCGGGTGGGGCAGAAACTCGTGATCCCGCTCTCGGGCGATGGCTACCCGAAGACTTCGGGAAGAGCAACCGCCCAGGGGGTGACTCAGGCACAGGTCCACATTGTCCGTCAGGGTGACTCTCTCTGGCGAATTTCCCGACAGTACGGTGTAGACATGAAGTCGCTGATGAAAGCCAACGGTCTCACCGAAACAAGCATCCTCCAGGTGGGCATGCGCCTCGTTATTCCTAAAGGGACAGGAAAAACTGCTGTTGCATCATCTTCTCCTGCTTCCTCCTGGGAGACGTACACGGTTAAGAAGGGAGATACACTCTGGGGCATTTCCCGGCGCTTTGGTGTCCCTCTGAGGGAACTCCTGCAGGCCAATGGTCTTCAGGAGACGAGTATTCTCCAGATCGGCCAGGTGCTACGGGTCCCCTCGCGGGGCGGTGTTTCTTCTGGACCTCAGAGAGCACAGCAGGGGTTCATCTGGCCAGTGAATGGGCGAATTTCCTCCCGTTTCGGCCCCCGGGGTGGTAGGTTCCATTACGGGGTGGATATTGTTGCTCCTGCGGGGACCGTTGTGCGGGCAGCTGAAAGCGGAGTGGTGAGTTACAGCGGGTGGATGAGTGGATACGGGCGTGTGGTGATCATCACCCATGCTTCGGGATTGCAGACCGTGTACGCCCACAACTCGGTTAATCTCGTGCGAGAAGGGCAGCGGGTGAATAAAGGGGATCCCATTGCCCGGGTGGGTTCAACGGGAAATGCCACCTGTCCTCACCTCCACTTCGAGGTGCGCCGGAACGGTCGCCCGGTGGATCCCCTTGAGTTTTTGAGGCGGTGAGCCTATGACCCGGGAGGAAGCCCTTGCTTTTCTTCAAAAGTACCTCACCCATCGAAATCTCATAAAGCACAGCCTCGCCTGTGAGGCCATTATGGGACGCCTGGCCCAGGTTTTTGGTGAGGACCAGGCGGAGTGGGCCATGGCGGGCCTTCTCCATGACATCGACTACGAGCTCACAAAAGGAGAACCTGAAAAGCACGGCCTTCTTGGGGCGCAGCTTCTCAAAGAAGCTGGATTTTCAGAGGCCATTGTCCTGGCTGTTCGTGCCCACAATGAGATGACGGGGTACCAGCCGGAAGGGCGCATGGCAAAGGCGCTCTGGGCTGTTGACCCAACGAGCGGTTTCATCGTTGCCTGTGTGCTCGTTCATCCCCAAAAGAGCATACGAAATGTGGACGTTGCCTTTCTGCTTTCCCGGTTTCGGGAGAAGGGCTTTGCCCGTGGAGCGAAACGGGAGCAGATACTTTCCTGCAAGGCTCTCGGTCTTCCCCTTGAGGAATTTCTGGGTATTGCGCTTGGGGCTATGCAGGAGCAGGCGGAGACCTTGGAACTCTGACATTTCTCCCTCCTCTTTGACAATTCCTGACGAATCTTGACAAATCTCTGGCAAGCTCGTATAATGCTCCCTGAAAAGTCAAAGAAGGTAAAAGAGAGGTGATTGCCATGGCGATTCCTCGGTTTGATCTCTGGCGGGACATTGCGGACCTTCAGGAACGTGTGGCGAGGCTCTTAGAAGAGAGTTTCCCCACTTACGAGCGCAAGAAAGAGGTGTGGATTCCCCCAGCTGATGTTGTGGAGGATGAGAAGGAAATCGTGGTGTTCTTGGACCTTCCTGGAGTGGATCAGAAGAACATCGAGATCAGCGTTTCCGGTGACCAGGTTACGGTAAAAGGGGAACGCAAACCCCTTGATGGGGAGGTTCGCTTCCTCCGCCAGGAGAGGGTTTACGGTCCCTTCTCCAGGGCATTTGCCCTTCGGGTTCCTGTGGACGTTGATCGGGTCACTGCAACCTACCGGAATGGCGTTTTAGAGATTCGCCTTCCCAAGGTTGAGGAACAGAGAGCACGACGGATTGTCATTCAGGAAAGCTGAGAGAGGGGGGAGAGGTCTTCTCTCCCCCTGGGGGTGAACGGAACATGGAGTTCAAAGACTACTATGCCATCCTTGGTGTCCCAAGGAATGCCGACGAGAAAGAAATCAAAAGGGCCTACCGGCGTCTTGCCAGAAAATATCACCCGGACCTCAACCCGGGAGACAAAGAAGCGGAGAGGAAGTTCAAGGAAATCAACGAGGCCTACGAGGTGCTGAGCGATCCTGAGAAACGGAAGCGTTACGATGAGCTTGGGGCAGCCTGGGCAACTTACGGCCACAGAGATACTGAGGCGTTTTGGCAGGACTTCTACCGCCGGTATGGTCAGTCGGCGAGGGCTTCTTCGTCGGAATTTACCACGGACTTCGAATTTGGGGATTTCAGCGATTTCTTCAAAATGTTTTTTGGGGACCTCCTGGGTGACCGCCTTCGTTCCCGAAGGGCAACGACCTTCCGTTTCTTTACATCTCCCGAGGGCGGTTTTACCGCCACGGAAGAGAAGAGACGACGGGATGTTGTTCAGGATGTGGAGATTTCTTTTGAGGAGAGCTTCCAGGGTACTTCCCGGAATATCCGTGTGGAGTACGAGGAAATCTGCTCCTCCTGTGGCGGAACGGGAGAGGAACGGATGGGTGGAAGGTGTCGCGTCTGTGGCGGAGCGGGAGTAGAGAAAAAAAGCAAAACCGTCAGCGTGACCATTCCTGCGGGGGTGAGCGATGGAACGAAACTCCGGGTGCCCGGGGTTGCAGGTGGGAGGGATCTGTACCTTCAGGTTCGGGTTCGACCCCACGCCTTCTTCAGGCGTGATGGGGACGATGTGCTTTTAGACCTTCCCTTGACCTTTCCTGAGGCAGCACTGGGAACGGAGATTGAGGTCCCGACGCTTTTGGGAAAGGTTCGGATGAAGGTTCCTCCCGAGACGCAGAACGGAACGGTATTCCGCCTTCGGGGTCTGGGGTTCCCGAAACGGGGGAATAGTGGTCGGGGAGACCAGCTGGTGAAGGTTCACGTTGTGGTTCCCCAGGGGCTCACCGAGAGGGAACGGGAGCTCCTCCGGGAGTTTGCTGCACTTCGCAAGGAGAACCCGAGGAAACATCTCCTCAGTGCGTGAGGAGGCGAAAGGCATGAAGAAGAAATTTCAGGGGGAGATGGAGTACCTGACCATTGGGGTTGTGGCAGAGATGACCCAGGTTCATCCCCAGACTCTGCGTTACTACGAACGGGTGGGTCTCATCACGCCCAAGCGGGGCAGGGGAAATGTGCGTTTCTACACCCAGAGTGATGTGGAGAGAATTCGGCGTATCAAAGTGCTGACCCAGGATATGGGGGTGAATCTGGCGGGGGTGGAGATTATTTTGCGGCTGAGTGATCAGCTTGAAAGGCTTCGGCGTGAAAAGGAAGAGCTTGAACGGAAGAGGAAGGAGGAGAAAGCCGATGCGGTTTGACCAGTTCACCGAAAAAGCCAAGGAGGCCATTGCTCTTGCGCAGGACCTGCTCCTTGAATACCACCACAATCAGCTCGATGTGGAACACCTCTTGCTTGCACTTTTGAAGCAGCCTAATGGTTTGGCACCACAGATCCTTGAACGATGTGGGGTCCATCCGCAGGTTCTGGAGCGAGAACTTGAGGAGGCCCTCGAGCGGTACCCGAAGATTTACTACCAGGGTTCCCAGGAAATGCAAATTTACATCACTCCCCGGGCAAAGTCGGTTCTTACCGGGGCAGAGGAAGAAGCCAAGCGTTTGAAGGACGAATACGTGGGGGTGGAACATCTCCTCATCGCCATTGCTCGAGAGGAAACGGGTGCAAGTTACCGCCTGCTTCGTACCCATGGCATTGATGTTGAAAAAATCTACCGGGCCCTTCAGGAAATCCGCGGGCACCGGCGGGTGGAAGATCCGCACGCCGAGGGGAAATACATGGCCCTCGAGCGGTATGGAAGGGATCTCACGCGGCTTGCCAGGGAAGGGAAACTTGACCCGATCATTGGTCGGGAGGAAGAAATACGACGGGTGATCCAGATTTTGAGCCGGAAAACCAAGAACAACCCTGTCCTCATTGGAGATCCAGGTGTTGGGAAAACTGCCATTGTCGAGGGCCTTGCCCAGAAAATCGTTCGAGGTGAGGTGCCGGAGAGCCTCAAGAACAAGAGGATTGTTGCTCTGGACATGGGAGCGCTGCTTGCTGGGGCAAAGTTCCGCGGAGAGTTTGAAGAGCGGCTGAAGGCGGTGCTTGAAGAGGTCCAGAAATCCGAGGGGAAGATTATCCTCTTCATCGATGAGCTCCACACAGTAGTGGGGGCAGGAGCAGCAGAAGGAGCTATTGATGCGGCCAATCTCCTGAAGCCTGCCCTGGCAAGGGGGGAACTCCGCTGCATTGGGGCAACGACGCTTGATGAGTACCGGAAGTACATTGAGAAAGATCCGGCCCTGGAACGGCGATTCCAGCCAGTCTATGTCGGCGAACCGAGTGTTGAGGAAACCAAAGAAATCCTTCGAGGGTTGCGGGATCGGTATGAAGCTCACCATAAGGTGAAAATCAGCGATGAAGCAATTTGTGCTGCCTGCGAGCTGGCGAGCAAATACATCACTGACCGGTTTCTGCCGGACAAAGCCATTGACCTTATGGATGAGGCAGCCAGTAAAAAACGGATTGAACTGGAGAGTGTTCCTCAGGAACTGCGTGAAATGGAAGAACGGCTGCAGCAACTGGCAAAAGAAGGCATGGCTGCGGTGCAGGCGCAGGAGTACGAGAAGGCTGCGCGTTTGAGGGATGAAGCCGAGGCGCTGCAGAAGCGTTACCAGGAAGAGAAAGAGAAGTGGCTCAGGCAGAGATCGTTGAACGAAGTGGTTACCGAAGAGGACATCGCTCAGATTGTTTCAAGCTGGACTGGTATTCCGGTGTCAAAGCTCCTTGAGGAGGAACGCAAAAAACTCCTGAACATGGAGGAAGAACTCCACAGGAGGGTAGTGGATCAGGAAGAGGCAGTTCATGCGGTAGCGGAAGCCATTCGTCGTTCTCGGGCTGGTATATCCGAAGGGCGGCGGCCCATTGGTTCCTTCCTTTTCTTGGGTCCCACAGGAGTCGGGAAGACCGAACTGGCCAAGGCTCTGGCTGAGTTCCTGTTTGGTGACGAGGGAGCGCTCCTGCGCCTTGATATGTCCGAGTACATGGAGAAACACGCCGTTTCCCGTCTCATTGGTGCTCCTCCGGGATATGTGGGATACGAGGAGGGAGGACAGCTCACAGAAGTTGTCCGGCGAAGACCCTACCAGGTTATTCTTTTCGACGAAGTGGAAAAGGCCCATCCCGATGTGTTCAACATTTTCCTTCAGATTCTCGATGACGCTCGCCTGACCGATGGTCAGGGGAGAACGGTGGACTTTTCCAACACGGTGATCATTATGACCTCAAACCTGGGGAGCCAGTACTTCCGGGGTATTGACCCTGAGGACAAAGATGCAGTGCGGAGAGTGAAAGAGCGGGTTCTCGAGGAAGTCCACCGGTACTTTAAGCCCGAGTTCATCAACCGCATTGACGAAATCATCGTTTTCCACCCCCTGACCAGGAAAGAAATTCAGGCCATCGTGGACCTTCTCATCTCTCGGCTTCGAAAACGTCTCAGAGAACAGAATATGGATATCGTCCTCACCGATGAGGCACGGGAGTACCTTGCCGAAAGAGGTTACGATCCAGATTTCGGGGCTCGTCCCCTGCGGCGGCTCATCCAGCGGACCATCGAAAGCCCGCTTTCTGCGGAACTCATCCGGGGGACGTTCCAGCCTGGAGATACCATTGAAGTGTACGTGGAAAATGGGGTCCTGAAGCTTCGTCGCCTTGAAGCGCGAGCCACAATCGGTGTGTGAGGTTTGTGGAGGTGCCTGGATTGCTCTCTTGTTGAGATACACTGTTCGTTAGTTTATAATATTGAAAAACTTACGTTCCAGCGGGAGGAGAACCAAATGGCGCAGGCAGTGGCAGAGCATGGGTCGAGAGAACAGGAAGAACTTCTGGAACAGGCTCTCGAGGAATTTCGGGGAAAACCCGGAGTGCTCATCCAGGCCCTCCACAGAGCCCAGAACCTCATCGGGTATCTTCCTCCCTGGGTGCTGAAGAAGGTCTCCCAGGTACTCAACGTTCCCCTGAGTGAAGTCTATGGCGTGGTGACCTTCTACCACTTCTTTTCCATGAAGCCCAGGGGGAAGCACGTGATTCAGGTGTGTCTTGGAACAGCGTGCTACGTCCGGGGAGGACAGGAAATCCTCGATCGCTTGCGGGAAGAACTCCAGGTGGAGGTTGGAGGCGTTACGCCAGACGGGTTGTTCTCCCTTGAGGTCATGCGCTGTGCAGGGGCATGTGGGCTGGCACCAGTCATGCGTGTCGATAACGATGTCCACAAACGGGTGAACCCGTCCCAGGTTATGGACATCCTCAAGGATTACCAGTGAGGAATGAAGGAGCTCTCGCTCCATATTCTTGACCTTGTGGAGAACGCTCTCCGGGCGGGGGCGCGGAGAATCACCATTTCCCTTCTCGAAGACTCGGCGAGAGACCTCTTGGAAATGGTTGTTGAGGATGACGGAAGAGGGATGGATGAGAAAACACGGCAGCAGGCTGTGGACCCCTTCTTCTCTACGAAAGGGAAAAAAGTCGGCCTGGGTCTCCCTCTTATTGCCCAGCTGAGCAAGCAGTGTGGGGGAAACCTTGAGATTACCTCGGAGGAAGGCAAGGGAACCAGGGTGAAAGCGACTTTTCGCCGGAGCCATATCGATGTGCCCCCTTTGGGGGATCTTGCGGAAACCCTCTTTGTCCTTCTTGCCTCTCATCCTGAGGTTGAATTCATCTTTTCCCATGAGGTGAATGGACGTCGTTTTTCTTTTAGAAGCAGTGAGGTTTTCAGAGCATTGGGGATAGAAAACCCTGGAGGAAACCCTGTGCTCCTCTCTGCTCTGCGAGACTGGATTGCCTATCACGAAAATACCCTGAGGGAGGGACAGACAAATGAAGATTACAAGCCTTGAGGATTTGAAGAGGATTAAGGAAGAAGCCCAGAAAAGGGCACTCCTCCGGGAAGGGAAGGCGGAGTACAAAATCACAGTGCATATGGGTACATGCGGGATTGCTGCAGGGGCAAGACAGGTAATGGCTGCGATTCTTGACGAGATTGCAAAGCGGAACCTGACGAACGTTCTGGTAACCCAGGCAGGGTGTATCGGGCTCTGCGATCGCGAGCCCCTGGTGAGCATCGAGAAAGGAACAGAGCGTGTGCTCTACGGAGACCTCACTCCCGAGAAGGCCCGCCAGCTCGTAGCTTCACATATCGTCAATGGGCAAATCGTGGGGGACTGGGTCGTTCATACTGAACGCTGAGGTGAGGAGGCAGGAATATGGCTGGCGTTGAACGGAGCCAGATACTTCTCTGTGCAGGAGCAGCGTGCATTTCCTCAGGTGCCCTCCGGGTCAAAGAGGCCTTGCTTCGAGAGATGCAGAAGAACGGCCTGGAGGGAGAGGTGCGGCTGATTGAAACCGGTTGTGTTGGTCCGTGCAACCTCGGTCCTCTGGCTATCATCTACCCTGAAGGTGTGTTCTACCAGAAGCTCACTCCAGAGGATGCACGTGAGATTGTTGAGGAGCACCTCCTGAAGGGCCGGGTGGTGGAGCGACTCCTCTACCAGCCTCCCCAGGAAGAGCGCAAGAAGTTCCTTCGAGAAATCGCGTTCTTTGAGAAACAGAAAAAGATTGCCCTTCGAAACTGTGGTCTCATCGACCCTCTCAACATCGAAGACTATATCGCCCGGGATGGGTACCTTGCTCTCGCTAAGGTGCTCACTGAGATGACCCCTGAGGAGGTCATCGAAGTGGTGAAACGCTCAGGCCTTCGGGGTCGAGGAGGAGCAGGCTTCCCCACAGGGCTCAAGTGGGAATTCACCCGGAGGGCAAAGGGAGAGCCAAAGTACGTCATCTGCAACGCCGATGAAGGCGATCCGGGAGCGTTTATGGACCGGAGTATCCTCGAAGGTGATCCTCACTCGGTGCTTGAAGCCATGGCCATTGCGGGGTACGCCATAGGGGCGAACCAGGGATACGTCTACGTCCGGGCCGAATATCCCCTTGCGGTGGAACGTCTTGAACATGCCATCGAACAGGCAAGGGAATATGGTCTTCTGGGGAGGAACATCCTGGGGAGCGGTTTTTCGTTTGATGTGGAGATTCGTATCGGAGCAGGAGCCTTCGTTTGCGGAGAGGAGACGGCGCTCATTGCCTCCGTTGAGGGGAAACGGGGCATGCCCCGTCCCAAACCTCCCTTCCCCGCCCAGCAGGGTCTCTGGGGCAAGCCCACGGTGATCAACAACGTTGAGACCTATGCGAATATCCCGCCCATCATCCTCAACGGGCCTGAGTGGTTCCGAAGTATTGGCACAGAGGGCAGCAAGGGAACGAAGGTTTTTGCTTTAGCTGGGGACGTGGTGAACACCGGGCTTGTGGAGGTCCCCATGGGCATCACCCTGGGGGAGATCGTGTACGATCTCGGTGGAGGTATTCGGGATGGAAAAAAACTCAAGGCCGTCCAGATCGGTGGGCCCTCTGGAGGGTGCATTCCGGTTGAGCACCTGAACGTGCAGATTGATTATGACTCCCTGAAGGAGCTCGGAGCCATCATGGGGTCCGGTGGGCTCATCGTGATGGACGAAGACACCTGCATGGTGGACCTTGCCCGCTTCTTCCTTGAGTTTGTTCAGGACGAGTCCTGCGGGAAGTGCACACCCTGTCGTATTGGGACCAAGAGGATGCTCGAGATTCTCGAGCGCATCGTGGCAGGAGAGGGCCAAGAGGGAGACATTGAGCTCCTTGAGGACCTTGCCGAGCAGATCAAATCCACGGCACTCTGTGGTCTGGGGCAAACTGCTCCCAATCCTGTTCTCAGCACGTTGCGGTATTTCCGCGACGAGTACGAAGCGCACATCCGGGAAAAGCGCTGCCCCGCGGTTGTCTGCCGGGGGCTCTTCCGGGCTCCCTGCCAGCATGCCTGTCCTCTGGGGATTGACATTCCTGCCTACGTTTCCCTGGTGAAGGATGGGGACTACATTGGGGCTCTCCAGGTCATTCGGGAGGACAACCCTCTCCCCTCGGTATGCGGCAGAGTGTGTCACCGACCCTGTGAGTCGAAGTGTCGCCGGGGACAGCTCGATGAACCTGTGGCCATTGACGACATCAAGCGATTCGTTGCGGATTATGCCCGGAAGAACCGTATTGTTCTCCCAGTTGTCCTTGAGAAGAAACGCAATGCTTCTGTAGCCGTGGTTGGCTCTGGACCGGCAGGTCTTACCTGTGCCTACTACCTTGCCCGGTTTGGGTACGACGTCACCGTTTTCGAAGCTCTTCCTGTGGCGGGGGGTATGCTGGCGGCTGGTATCCCGGCGTACCGCCTTCCCAGGGAGGCTCTGGAGTACGACCTTGCTCAGATACAGGCAATGGGGGTTCGCATCCAGTGCAATACGGCTCTGGGTCGTGACGTTACCCTTTCCGAGCTTCGTGAAAAGTTTGACGCCGTTTTCCTTGGTATTGGAGCCTGGAAGAGTGTTCCTCTGGGTGTGCCTGGAGAGGAACTTGAGGGTGTCGTTCCGGCTCTCGAGTTCCTGAAGGCGATCAACCTCGGTCAGGATGTTCCTCGACCAAAACGGGCAGTGGTTGTCGGAGGAGGAAACGCCGCTATGGACGCGGCACGAACACTCCTTCGTCTTGGAGCCGAAGTTCACGTTGCCTACCGCCGCACACGGAGCGAGATGCCGGCTATCCCTGAGGAAATTGAAGACGCGGAGAAGGAAGGTGTCATTTTCCACTTCCTTGTGGCTCCTCTGGAGATTGTGGGAGAAAATGACAGAGTTCGAGGGATTCGCTTCCAGAGAATGCGCCTTGGGGAGTTCGACCGAAGTGGCCGGAGGCGGCCTGTGCCGATTGAAGGTGCGGAGCTTTTCCTGGAATGTGACCTTGTTGTCAGTGCAGTGGGTCAGAAACCGGACCTTTCGGGAATTGTGGAAGGCCTTGCTCTTGATGCGCGGGGGAACGTCGCAGTGGATCGCTACACCCTCGCGACGTCTCTTGAGGGAGTCTTCGCGGGGGGAGACGCTGTTGGTCAGGAAGCAACGGTGGTGCATGCCATGGCACTTGGCAAGAAAGCCGCGTACAGCATTCACGATTACCTTCGCAGGAAACTTCAGGAAGAGGAAGAACTCGTTGTCCGCCCGGAGCGACCGAGAATCCTCGAGGAACCCCCGGTTGTGCAGGAGATTCCCCGGGTGCACCCGCCGGAGGTTCCCGTCACAGAGCGGGTCAAGGGGTTTGCAGAGGTGAGGCTTACCCTTGATGAAGATGACGTGCGCCGTGAGGCGGGACGTTGCCTCCGGTGCGACCTTGAGAAGATCCTCAGGCGGTATCAGGAAGCACTGGCAGCAGAGGAGGGAAGCTGATGAACACGCCTTTTGTGTACCAGGATGTTGAAGAGATTCTTTCACGGTACGAGAAAGAAGAAACACCCCTGCTGTGCGTTCTTGAGGACATTCAGGAGAAGTGGGGATATCTTCCCCGCGACGTTCTGGGGTACGTTGCCAGGCGCCTGGGTATCCCCTCAAGCACTGTTTATGGAGTTGCGACCTTCTATGCCTTTCTTGAGGTCCGTCCAGTTGGGAAGTACGTCATCCGGGTGTGTAAGAGTACCCCGTGTCATGTGAGGGGAGCTACAAACGTCCTTGAGGCTCTCAAGAGGGAACTTGGTATCCGTGAGGGAGAAACGACAAAAGATGGGAGGTTCACGCTTGAGGTTACAAGTTGCCTGGGGGTTTGTGGTGTTGCCCCGGCGATGATGGTCAACGATGTCACCTACGGGAACCTCACGGAGGAACGTATTCGGGAAATCCTGGCGCTTTATCGGGAGTGAGGGAGGTAGGGGGATGTTTTACCGTGCTCATGTCCTTGTGGAGATGACGAGTGGTTCAGTAGCCTTAGGAGCAGCTCAGGTGAAGGAGCAGTTCGAGCGGGAGATTGCCAGGGTTGGACTTGAGAATGAGGTGAAGGTCCTTGAGACAGGGAGTTTTGGAGCTGCTCTCCCCTCTCCCTTTGTGGTGGTGTACCCGGATAACGTTATCTATGCCCCTGTGAATGTCCGGGACGTTCGAAGGATTGTTGAGGAGCACCTCCTCAAAGGAAGGGTTGTGAGGGAGCTTCTCTTTGCCGGTGAATGGGGTGGTGGAGTTGCCACCTTCATTCCGCCTTCTCCTCTGAAAAAAGAGAAGCGGATTGTCCTTCGCAACAGCGGTCTTATTGATCCTCTCAACATCGAAGACTACATTGCCCGGGATGGGTACCTTGCTCTCGCTAAGGTGCTCACCGAGATGACCCCTGAGGAGGTCATCGAAGTGGTGAAACGCTCGGGCCTTCAGGGTCGAGGAGGAGCAGGCTTCCCCACAGGACTTAAGTGGGAATTCACCCGGAAGGCAGATGGGGAAGAGAAATACATCGTGTGCAACGCTGATGAGGGAGAGCCAGGGACCTTTAAGGATCGCCTGATTCTCGAAGGTGACCCTCACTCGGTGCTTGAAGCCATGGCCATTGCAGGGTACGCAGTGGGGGCAAGGATGGGGTACATTTATGTCCGGGCGGAGTATCCCCAGAGCATCAGGCACCTTGAGGTTGCTATTGCCCAGGCCAAGGAACGGGGACTTCTTGGAGAGAGGATCCTCGGGACTTCCTTCTCCTTCGACGTGAAAATTCGGAGGGGGGCCGGTGCATACGTTTGTGGCGAAGAAACCGCGTTGCTTGAATCCATTGAGGGCAAACGCGGGGAGCCACGCGTGAAGCCTCCCTATCCTCCTCAAAAAGGGCTGTGGGGAAAACCGACGGTCATCAACAACGTCGAAACCCTGGCCAACATTCCGCCCATCATTCTCAATGGACCTGACTGGTTCCGGAGTATTGGTACTCCTACCTGTCCTGGAACGAAGGTCTTTACCCTTACCGGGAATGTGAATAATCTCGGTCTTGTGGAAGTCCCCATGGGGATTACCCTGAGGGAACTTGTTTTTGACATTGGAGGAGGTGTCCGGGGGGGATACGGTCTCAAGCTCGTGCAGACTGGCGGTCCCTCGGGAGGAACGATGACGCCGGATCTCCTCGACGTTCCCATGGCCTTTGATACCTTGCCGCGGTACAATTCGGCTTTGGGTTCAGGGGCCCTCACGGTTATCGACGATACCCACTGCATTGTGGACATCGTGAGGAACTTTGCTGAGTTTTTCCTCCACGAGTCCTGCGGGAAATGCACTCCCTGCCGGGTTGGTGGGAAGCGTATTGTTGACATCCTCGAACGTATCAGTGCAGGAGCAGGGTCGCCGGAGGATCTGGAAAAGCTGCGGTACCTTGGTCAGCATATGAAGGTTACAGCCTTCTGTGGCCTCGGACAGGCTGCTCCGAATCCTCTCCTGCGGTGTCTGGAGTTCTTCAAGGAAGAGTTTGAGGTCCACGTGCGGGAGAAGCATTGTCCTCAGGGTGTCTGCACGATGAGACCAAAACCACAGCCGAAAAAAACTGTACGTGTGTGATGGGGGAGTGAGCAGTCGATGGCCAAAACACTCAGAGAAGAAGTTGCTGAGAAGGCCCAGGCGGTGTCTCTTGTGACCATCACCATTGATGGTCGGGAAGTTCAGGTTCCCGAAGGAGTGACAATTCTTGAAGCGTGCCGCATGGAGGGCATTCATATTCCCACGCTGTGCTACCTTGAGGGTCTGAGTGCCTGGGGTGGTTGCCGTATCTGCGTGGTTGAGGTTGAAGGGCAACCGAACCTTGCTGCCTCGTGCGTAACCCCGGTTCGGGAGGGAATGAAGATCTGGACCTCCTCGAAAAAGGTTCGGGAGGCTCGCAAGACGAACCTTGAGTTGCTCCTCTCCAACCACCCCCTGGATTGCCAGCTCTGTGACCGCAACGGTTCCTGTGAGTTGCAGGAACTGGCGTATCAGTTCGGAGTTCGGGAAATCCGTTTCCAGGGAGAGCGGAAGGTCTACGAGGTTGACCAGAGCAGCCCCTCGGTGAAAAGAGATCCGAACCGCTGTATTCTGTGCGGCCGCTGCGTGAGAACCTGTCGGGAGGTTCAGACTGTCTGTGCCATTGATTTTGCCAATCGGGGATTTGACACTGTCATCAGTCCTTCTTTGGGCTTACCCCTTGGGGAGAGCGTGTGCGTGAACTGTGGTCAGTGCATTCTTGCCTGCCCCACAGGGGCACTTTCTGAAGTGAGCCACGTGGAGATGGTTTGGGAGGCTATCAACGATCCGGAGAAATTCGTCATCCTTCAGACTGCTCCTGCAATCCGCGTCAGCATTGGTGAGCCCTTTGGGCTTCCTCCTGGAACCGTGACCACGGGGAAAATGGTTGCGGCCTTCCGTCGTCTTGGCTTTGACCGAGTCTTCGACACAAACTTTGCTGCGGACCTCACCATTATCGAGGAAGGCCATGAGTTCATTGCCCGCTTGAAGCAGGGTGGGAAACTTCCTCTCATTACCTCCTGTAGCCCTGGATGGATTAAGTTCATGGAGCATTTCTACCCCGAGCTCATGGAAAACGTTTCGACCTGTAAGTCTCCCCAGCAGATGTTTGGCGCAGTAGCGAAGACGTACTATGCACAGAAGCTTGGCGTTGATCCGAAAGACATGGTCGTTGTTTCCATCATGCCCTGTACGGCGAAAAAGTTCGAGTGCCAGCGTGATGAGATGTGTGCCAGCGGGTTCCGGGACGTAGACTTCTCCCTCACTACTCGTGAGGCTGCGCGCATGCTGAAGGAGAAAGGCATCGATCTCAAGGAGATGCCCGAGGAGGACTTCGACGACCCCCTAGGCATATCGACTGGAGCTGCGGCGGTCTTTGGGGCTACCGGAGGGGTCATGGAGGCCGCTTTGCGTTCGGTGTACGAGATTCTTACGGGAAAGACCTTAGAGAAGCTCGACTTCTATAGCGTCCGGGGCATGGATGGGGTGAAGGAAGCCACGGTGGACATTAACGGTATGGAAATCCATGTGGCGGTTGCCCATGGTTTGGGGAACGCCCGAAAAGTTCTCGACCAGGTGAAGGCAGGTCATTCCAAATACCACTTTATTGAGATTATGGCCTGTCCTGGAGGATGCATTGGTGGTGGTGGGCAGCCCATTCCTACAAACCTCGAAATCCGCATGAAACGGATTGAAGCTATCTACCAGGTCGACCGGAGCCTGCCTTTGCGAAAATCCCATGAAAACCCGGCCATTAAGCGTCTCTATGAAGAATTCCTGGGTGAGCCCAACGGAGAAAAGGCCCACCATCTGCTCCACACGCACTATGTCCCGCGGGAGCGAATGTAGGTTCTTCCTGGCCCTTGATCCCGGGCGGGAGAAGGTGGGAGTGGCGGTTCTCGGAGAGGATGGCAGTGTGGCCTTCCGGGGGGTCTTCCCCCTTGAAGGTGTACAGGAGGTGCTCCGGAAGCTCCATATGGAGTATGCCTTCGATACGGCCGTTTTGGGGGGGAGCACGGGCAGCGATCTGGTGCTCCCCCTCCTTGAAGGTTTGGGAGTGCTTGTCCACCGTGTGGATGAGCGAGGAAGCTCGGAAGAAGCTCGGAGGCTGTATCTTCAGGAGTGCTTTGGGAGAGGTTGGGGGCGTTTTCTGGCGTTCTTTGTGTCCCTCTGCTCTTCCCGGAGCCTTGACGACTGGCAGGCCGTGGTGATTGGCCGGAGATTCCTGAAGGGGTGCGGAAAGTCCCATGAGCGAGGAAGAACGCTTCCGTGAGGATGTGGTTTGGCTTGCCCGTGAGGCTATTGCTCACTATCTGAAGACAGGAGAGTACCTCCCCGTTCCTGCACACCTGCATCCCCGTCTTTACCAGGAGCGCCGGGGGGTTTTTGTCTCCCTGAAAAAAGGCAAGGCGCTCCGGGGATGCATTGGCACGTACCTCCCCCAGTGTGCGAATCTCGCCGAAGAGATCGTTCGGAATGCGGTGAGTGCTGCGATTCATGACCCCCGATTTCCCCCGGTGACGCTCCGGGAACTGGATGAACTCACTATCTCGGTCGATATCCTGAGTCCACCTGAAATGGTGCAGGACTACCGTGCCCTGGATCCCAAAAAGTACGGCGTCATCGTGGAGAGCGGATGGAAGAGGGGCCTGCTTTTGCCCGATATTGAAGGAGTCGAGACTGTGGAGGAGCAGATTCGTATCGCTTCGGCAAAGGCAGGCATTGCTCCTCAAGAGCCTGTGACTGTGTACCGCTTCACGGTTGAGCGGTACAAGGAGAGGAAATGAAGGAAGCGCGGTTTTTCCAGAAGGGCGAAGCCCAGGAGGTCCAGTGCGGCCTCTGCCCCCATCACTGCCGCCTCAGTGAAGGGAAAACGGGGGTGTGCCGTGTTCGGAAGAACATCCGTGGAACCCTCTATGCTCTCACCTACGGGAAGGTCACATCTATCGCCCTTGACCCTGTAGAGAAAAAACCCCTGTACCACTTCTACCCTGGTCGGGACATCCTCTCTGTGGGGAGCGTGGGCTGCAACTTCCGGTGCCCGTTTTGCCAGAACTGGCATATTTCCCAGGTAGGCCCAGAGGAGTACCCCCTCTATGACGTTACCCCGGAGGCGTTGCTGTGTCTGGCTGAAGAGAAGGCATCTTTAGGGATTTCCTTTACTTACAACGAGCCCTTTATCTGGTGGGAGTTTGTGTACGACGTGGCGGTGCTCTTTCGGGACCGGGGTCTGAAGAACGTTCTTGTGACCAACGGCTACGTAGAGAAGGAACCTCTGCGGGAGCTTTTGCCCCTCATTGACGCCATGAATATCGATTTGAAGGCGTTCGATGAAGACTTTTACCGCAGGTACTGTCGGGCACATCTAGCTCCGGTGCTTGCAACGATTGAGCAGGCGCTTGAGGCTGGTGTTCATGTGGAGCTCACCCACCTTGTGGTGACCGGTCTCAATGACGATCTGGAGAAGTTCCGGAACCTTGTTGACTGGGTTGCTACCCTTTCTTCCTCCATCCCTCTCCACATTTCCCGGTATTTTCCGGCATATGAACTCTCTCATCCGCCGACCTCCATTGCCTTTCTGGAGAGGGCGTTCCAGATTGCCCGGGAAAAGCTCCCCTTTGTGTACCTCGGTAATGTATGGGATGAAGCAAAGAACTCGACGTTTTGCCCTTCCTGCGGGAACGTAGTGGTGGTTCGGCGGGGGTACAACGTCCAGGTTGTGGGTCTTGATGGATCCCGATGCCGTTTCTGTGGAAACGAGCTCCCCTTTGTGCTTTCGTGAGATGGGCACTCCCCCTCCTTGGAGGGGTGGTGTTGTTTTTCCCCCTGTTTTTCCGCGACGCCTTCGTGCGGCAAACCTTCCTCGGCTTTGACACCTTTGTCGAGGTTACTCTCCCGCGGCGATACGCCTTTCTTTTTTCCGAAATTGATGTCCTTGTTCGCCGTTACGATGCCCTCTGGAATCGTTTCTCTTCTCAAAGCCTTGTACACCGAATCAACACCGCCTCTTCTTGGGTTCCCCTTGACGAGGAGACGTTTAACCTCCTGAAAGAGGCTTTTGCACTTTCACAGAAGACCCGTGGTATGTTCTGTCCCCTCATCGGAGGACTTGTGGATCTGTGGGGATTCCCCCGAACTCCTCGCGTTCCCGAACCCTGGGAAATAGCAAGAGAACTCCAGGTAATTCGCGAAAGTACTATAATGTTTGATGAGCGAGAAAGGTCAGTCCTCCGGAGAGGGGGGGCTCAGCTTGACCTTGGGGGCATTGCTAAGGGGTATTTTGTGGACCTCCTCACCCAGCTTCTCAGAGAGCGGAATGTTGGGAGTTTCCTGATCAATGCGGGAGGAACGGTTTCTGGTCTGGGCAGGGTATGGAAGGTGGGTGTTCTCCATCCCCGAAGGGCGGGACTTCTGGGGAGGATCGCCGTGAACGGACTCTGTGTGTCCACTTCAGCAGACACCTTTCGGTTCTTTGAGGTGGACGGGAAGCGATACCACCATATTCTCAACCCCCAGAGCGGCTATCCAGGGTCGACGTTTGTCAGTGTAACCGTTGTTGCTTCGAGAGGAACGGTAGCTGACGTCCTTTCGACAGCCCTTATGGCTGGGGATGAATCCTTTCTCGCTCAGGTTCTCCAGGAATTTCCTGACGTTGCGGTCCTTGCGGTGCGGAAGGACGGAGAGATCTTCTTTTCTCCAAAGATGCAAGAAATCTTTGAGGGTAACCGTGAACCGTAAAGCGGTGTTTTTCCTTGTGCTCTTTTTTGGTGTTCTCCAGGCCATGGTGTTTCTTGCCCATTCCCCAAGGGGAAGGGAAGTCCGGGCAATCCGCGTTCTTGCTCTTCCCCTGTATCGGGGTGAGCTTGTCGTGTACCGAGTATTCCATTCCTTTTCGCAGCTTCTCCAGGAGAAGGAAGTCCTCCTTGCAGAGAACGAACGCCTGAGAAGAGAACTCGGTATGCTTCAGAGTGAGAACGTCCTTCTGCGGGAAGAGGTGGAACGCCTCCGGATGGAAGTCGAAGCGGCGCAGATTGAACGACGTCTCTCCTTCGAAGTTGTACCGGCTCAGGTCATTGGTCGGGATCCCTACGACTGGCTTGGAAGCATAGTCATTGACCGGGGGAGAGAGGATGGAGTGACCGAGGGTCTTGCCGTTGTTACGTACCAGGGTATGGTAGGGCGGGTAGAACGGGTCTATCCCCGCTATGCTGAGGTTCGTATGCTCCTTAGTCCTTCTTTCGCTTTGGGGGTTCTTGTGCAGCGGACAAGGGACCTGGGCGTCCTTGTGGGGAATGGAAAGGGACTGTGCCTTGTCAAGTACATTTCCCGGACCTCTCAAGTCGGAGAAGGGGATTTGGTCATTACTTCAGGCCTTGGAGAGAAGATTCCTCGAGGTGTGGTGGTAGGGAGAGTTCGTGAAGTGCGGGAACGGAGCGGTGACCTCTTTAAAGAGGTTGTGGTGGAACCAGCCTGTGACTTTTCAGCTCTGGGGAAAGTGTTTGTTATCCGATGACCGTCTGGGACGATGTCTTCGTGAGTTCTTTTGCAGTGCTTCTTGAGCTTTTGTGTATTTCCTTCTTTGCCCTGGGGTTTCCTCCTCTGTACTATATCAACGTCCTCATTCCCGTCGGGGTGCTGTTCCTCCTTACAGGGGAGCGTTTCCTCTTCCGCCTTGCTCTGCTCTTTGGCATGGCCTTTCTGCTTGAGGTCTTTTCCTTTGCCCCCTTTGGTTTGTGGTTTTTCCGGATTGCCATGCTCTTGGGAAGCGCCTTCCTCTGGATGGAGATTTTCTCCCGGGGTGTAACATCCCTTTCGGTATTCGTTGTGGTGTATCCCCTTCTGGAGCTTCTCCTGGAGCGACTGGTGCTCCCTGTCGTGGGTTCTGATGTTCTTCCTTTTTTGGGGCTGTTTCTTGGGAAGCTCATGAGCGCTGTCGCCGGGGTCTTTCTCCTTTCCCTCTGGATGGGCTGGGGGGACCACCATGTGGAATGAGCGGATAGAGGAGAGGATTCGCCAGAGAGTGGCAGCGGCACTCTGGATAGGGATTGCTCTTTTCGTTGTTCTCTCGGCCCGGCTCTGGTACCTTTCGGTTCTGCGGGGAGAATGGTTTCGGGAGCGATCGGAGCGGAACAGGGTGCGGGTTGTCTTTCTCGAAACCCTCCGGGGGAATATCTACGATCGCCGTGGTGTTTGCCTTGCGGAGGATATTCCCCGATTCCGCCTTGTTTTCCTCGTGGGAAGCAGTGACGAAAAGCTCGTCATGAAACGAATTCGGGAGATTTTAAGAAGGGACATCGTCTTTTCTCTTCGCGAACGTGCTCCGGGAGAGCTTGTGCTCCTTGAAGACCTTCCTCTTGAGGATGTGGCGAAAATTGAGGAGAACTCGGAGCATCTCCCCGGGGTCCTCGTTGAGGTATACCCTGCTCGAAAGTACAGAGACGGGGAGGTTGCGGCTTCGCTCCTCGGGTATGTGGGGAGGGTGGGCCCCGAGGAATTGAAAGTCCTTGGCAAAATGGGGTACCGGAACGAGGACCGAATAGGGAAAAGCGGGGTGGAATCCTTCTACGAGAGCCTCCTTCGAGGTGAGGAAGGGTACCGGCGTGTTGAGGTTGACGCCCTGGGAAGGGTTGTGCAGGTTCTCGATTTCCAATCTCCCCGTTTCCGGTATTCCCTGCAACTCACCCTCGATTGGGAACTCCAGAGAACCTGCTATGAAGCTTTAGGGAGGCGAAACGGCGTGGTGCTTGTGGGGGATCCGGCAACTGGAGAAATCCTCGCGTTTGTGAGTAAACCAAGCTTTGACCCCAACCTCTTCAGTCGGGGCCTGAGTCTTAAGGAGTGGCTGGACCTTCTTGAGCAGAAATCCAACCCCCTTCTGGCCCGTCCTACTCAGGCACTGTATCCTCCTGGCTCGCTTTTTAAGATTCTCATCGCCCTTGCAGCTTTGGAGGAACAGGTGGTGACTTCACGGGAATCGTTTTTTTGCCCTGGCTACCTGGAGTACGGGAACTGGAAGTACCTCTGTTGGAAAAGGGGAGGTCATGGAAGGGTGACCTTTGAAGAGGCTATTGCCGAATCGTGCAATGTGGTCTTCTATACTCTGGGATTACGGCTGGGTCCGGAGCGGATTGCCCGCTATGCGAGGATGTTCGGTCTTGGGCAGGATGCTCATCTCGACCTCCCAGGGGTGAAGACCGGCTTTTTCCCCACGCCTGAGTGGAAGCGGGAGGTTCTGAAAGAAGCATGGTATCCAGGAGATACTATGAACCTCTCCATCGGTCAGGGGTATCTCCTCGTTACTCCTCTTGAAATGTACCTCCTCCTTTGCACGGTGGCCAACCGGGGAAAGGTTTACGACCCTCACGTGCTCTGGAGAGTCCTTGATGAAAACGGGAAAGTCGTAAAGGAAGTGAAACCCTCCCTCCGGAGGACTGTTGCGCTTCGCCCTCAAACCTGGGATACTGTTATTCGGGGTATGGAGAAGGTTGTAACTCAGGGAACGGGATTCAACTGCCGGGGATTACCGGTGAAACTTGCAGCCAAAACCGGTACGGCTCAGAACCCTCATGGGAAAGAGCACTCCTGGTTTGGAGGGTTCTTCCCCTCCGATCGTCCGAAGTTTGTTTTCCTTGTCCTTGTTGAGCACGGAGGGGATGGTAGTGGTGAGGCTGCCCTGGTGGCACGAAAGGTCATTGAGTGGATTCTTCAGAACCGGGGAGTATGATGCGGCGGGAACACTTCTTTGTGCTCGTGACTTTATGTTTATGCATCCTGGGTGTCGTTGCCGTGTATAGTGTTGACCCGCTGAGGGATGAGGGGTTTGGGCCAAAGAGCTTTTTTGGAAGACAGGTTCTCTGGAATGCCGTGGGATGGGCACTCTTTCTTCTCTTCCGTTTTTCCGATTTCCAGTGGCTCTTCCGGCGAAGCTGGTTGTGGTACCTTTTTTCGGTGCTTTCGCTGGGTGCAGTGCTCATTTTTGGAGAGAGCGATGAAACGGGGGCAAAGCGATGGCTCTTTTCGCGGTCGGTCCAACCTTCGGAGTTCGCTAAGCTCGCTCTGCTCTTCTTTTTGAGCTCGTATCTGAGCACCAACCGGGATGAACTGGACTTCTGGAGTCTTCTGGTCAAAAGTGCGTTCTTCGTTGCTGTTCCCACGCTTCTCGTTTTCTTGCAACCGGATCTTGGAACGGCCCTGGTGCTTGGGGTACTGTGGTTTGGGGCCCTTTTTATCGGGGGATGGCACAAACGGAAACTCGGTCTTCTCCTTGGTCTTTTTGCCGGTCTTTCGCCCCTTTCATGGTTCATCATGAAAGATTACCAGAGGAAACGAATTCTCGCCTTTCTTAATCCCTGGAAAGACCCCCTGGGAAGTGGGTACAACGTCGTGCAATCCCAGATTGCCATTGGTTCTGGGGGATTTCTGGGTCAGGGATGGCTTTCGGGGAAACAGACCCAGCTTCGGTTTTTACCCGCCCGGTACACCGACTTCATCTTTGCCGCTTTCTGTGAGCAGTTCGGTTTTGCCGGGGGCATGGTTCTTCTAACCCTTTTCATTCTCTTTTTCTGGATTGTTCTTGAGGTGGCACAGCGGGTGGAGAACTTGGAGGAGCGGCTCTTCGCTGCTCTTTTCGGTATCCTCTTTCTCTTCCAGGTCGGTATCAACGTAGGGATGAACCTCGGGATCGCCCCGGTAACGGGTATTCCCCTTCCCTTCGTGAGCTATGGAGGGAGTTCGCTTCTCGTCCACCTTGCAGGTGCCGGAATGATTGCCCGCTTGATCTGGAGGACGGAGCAGGAGGAAAGAGAACGATGGATATAGAGCGTCAGCTTTTCTATGACACAACGCTCCTTTCGGTGGAGCGACCCGGGAGATATCTGGGACGAGAATGGAACATTATCGTCAAGCCCGAGCAGGATATTCGGTACACGGTGGCTTTAGCTTTTCCCGATGTGTATGAAGTGGGCATGTCCCACCTTGGACTTCGCATTCTCTACGGGCTACTGAACGCCCTGCCTGGAGTTCAGGCAGAGAGGGTATTTGTTCCCTGGCCTGACATGGGGAAGAAAATGAAGGAGATGGGCATCCCTCTATTTTCTCTTGAGCGGAAAAAACCGGTGGTTTCCTTTGACCTTCTGGGCATTAGCCTGCAGCACGAGCTGAGTTACACCAGTGTCCTGTATCTCCTCGACCTTGCGGGGATGCCATTGCGCCAGAGCGAGCGAGATGGGCGGTTCCCCCTTGTTCTTGGAGGGGGACCATGCACGGTGAATCCGGAGCCCCTCGCGCCTTTCTTCGACGCGTTTTTCATCGGGGAGGCGGAGGAAGTTCTGGGGGATATCATTATGGCCCTTGTGGAGATGAAGGGGCAGAGAAAGGATGTTCTCCTCGAGGAGCTCTCCCGTTTCCCCGGGGTTTACGTTCCCTCGCTTCCTCCAAGGCAACCTGTTCGGCGCCAGATTGTGAAGGACCTCGAACACGCCTTTTTCCCCTCAAAGATGGTGGTCCCCTATGTTGCAATTGTCCATGACCGTGTGACTGTGGAGATCGCCAGGGGATGCACACGGGGATGTCGCTTCTGTCAGGCAGGCATGATTTATCGGCCGAAGCGGGAGCGGACGCCCGAGCGAGTAATTGAGCTTGCTCTGGAGCTCCTTCGAAGCAGCGGCTACGGAGAGGTTTCGCTTCTTTCTCTAAGCAGCAATGATTATTCACGGATTGAGGAGCTTGTGGACAGGCTTTCCCGCCTTCTTGAGCCGTACCGGGTCAGTGTGTCTTTGCCGTCCCTTCGCATGGACGCTTTTAGCGTGCGCCTTGCGCAGAGCCTGCGGAGGGTCCGGAAGAGCACCCTGACCTTCGCACCCGAGGCAGGAACCGAGAGGTTGCGGAACATCATTAACAAAGGATTGCAGGATGAGGAAATCCTCAGAGCGGCAGAGAGTGCCTTTTCTGCGTCATGGCAGGAAATTAAACTGTACTTTATGATCGGGTTACCCTTTGAGGAAGAGGATGACATCCGGGGAATCGGTCGCCTCGTTGGGGAAATCCTCAAGGTTGGAAAGAGTGTGAAGAAGAACGCAGGGGTCCACCTGAGCATTGCGGCCTTTGTCCCGAAACCCCACACACCCTTCCAGTGGGTTCCTCAAGATCGCAAGGAAGTGCTTGAAGAGAAGATTCGCCTCCTGAGGGATTTCTTCCGGCCTTTACAGTCCCGAGTCCGTTACCACTGGTCTTCCTTTGAGATGAGCCAGATTGAAGCTTTGCTGGCCCGGGGGGACCGTAGGCTCGCCAATGTGCTTTTGCGGGTGTACCGCAAGGGAGGAATTCTCGAGGGATGGCAGGAGCATTTCCTGATGCGGCGATGGGAAGAAGCGCTTGAAGAGGAAAGTCTTGACCTTTCCTGGTATCTCTACCGGAGCCGATCCTTCGACGAGGTATTCCCCTGGGAACATATATCCTGTGGGGTGAGTAAGGCTTTTCTCTGGGAAGAGTACCAGAGGGCGCGCCAGGGACTTCCCAGTCCTCTGTGCTCGCTAAAAAACTGCACGCGGTGCGGGGTGTGTGGCAGTGGAGAAGTTTCGCTATCGGATACAGCATTGTAAACTTGCTCCTTTCCATCTTCTGGCCCATCTTGACGTGTATCGGACGTGGGAACGGGCTTTCCGCCGTGCAGCGATACCGGTGCTGTACTCCCAAGGTTTCAACCCTCGTCCGCTCTTCTCTTTCCCTTTCGCCACTCCTTTGGGGATTGAGAGTAAAGCGGAGTGTTTTGAGGTGTTCTGTGGAGAGCCACTCCCACCCTGGGAGCTTCAAGAGCGGCTAAATCGGGAAGTCCCTGAGGAACTGGCTGTGACGCAGGTCCAGGCCCTTGCATCCTTTGATCCTCCGGTGCAGAGGGTGCTCCGGGGCATTGTGTACACTTTCTTTTTTCCTGCGTCTTGGAGTCCCAAAGAAGAGTGGACACTCCCTGAGGGCATCACGGTATACTCTTTGGCGGGGTCCTCTCCTGTGGTATCATTTCTCTTTAAGGGGGAGAAGGTGCTGTGGAATCCCCTGAAGCTCGTTGCTTTCCTTGAGACGAATTCTGGCTGTCCTTTTCCCAGAAGAATTGTGAGGGAAAGGCTACTTCTTTGGGAAAGGAATGGAGGATGAGGTTTGCGGAGAGATATCGTCATTGACATGTCTGAGGTTGAAACGCGGGCAGCGCTCCTTGAAGACGGGAAAGTTGTAGAGTTCTTTTTCGAGCGGGCGGTGGAGTTGCGCCTTGCGGGGAATATTTACAAGGGCGTTGTGGAGAACGTCCTTCCTGGGATTCAATCAGCTTTTGTGAACATCGGTCTTGACAAGAACGCTTTTCTCTTCATCGGTGATATGCTTCTTGACGAGAAGCGGAAAGATGTCAAAATTGAGCATCTTATCCGGGTTGGGGAGGAAATCATCGTTCAGGTGGCCAAGGAGCCTATGGGAACGAAGGGCGCTCGGGTCTCCACGAAGATCACCCTTCCTGGGAGATACGTGGTCTTCATGCCTGGTATGGACGTTGTGGGGGTGTCGCACCGCATAGCATCAGGCGAGGAACGGGAGAGGTTGAAGAGGATTGTGGAGCGGATACGCCCCAACGGTTCCGGTATCATCGTTCGGACTGCTGCGGAGGGGAAAAGCATCGAAGAAATTCGGGAAGACATTGAATCCCTGGTCCGTCTCTGGCATCGTATCCAGAAGAAAGCCGAAATCACCACAGCTCCTGCTCTGCTTTACCAGGAGGCGAGTCTCATCTATGCTCTGGTGCGGGATATTGTGGATGAGAGCGTGGAGAATATCTGGATTAACTCCTTTTTCGGGTACCAGAAGCTCAGAGACTTCATGGAGTCTCTGGTTCCCCATCTCGCGGAGCGGGTTCATTTCTTTGAGGGTCGAGAGAACATCTTTGAACATTTCGGTCTCCAGAAGGAAATCGAACGCGCTCTGAGCCGAAAGGTCTGGCTTCGTAGCGGCGGATACCTTGTGTTTGATCGGACTGAGGCTATGACAGTCATTGATGTAAACACCGGGAAGTTTGTGGGCAAGAAAGACCTCCAGGACACCATTCTGAGAACCAACCTCGAAGCTGCAGAGGAAATCGCCCGGCAGGTTCGTCTGCGGGACATTGGGGGGATTATCCTCATCGACTTCATTGACATGGAGAAAAAGGAGCACCGCCGGCAGGTTGTCCGTGCTCTTGAGGAATTCCTGAGCCGGGATCGAACAAGGTGTACGGTTGTGGATATGAGCGAACTCGGCCTTGTGGAGATGACGAGAAAACGCGTTCGAAAAAGCCTTGACTCGCTCCTCCGCGAACCGTGCCCTTTTTGCGAGGGAGAAGGAAGAGTGCTTTCGCTTGAAACCGTAGCCGTAAATTTCCTGCGCAAGGTTGAGGAAATCTGCCGCCACACGTCTTCTTCGGTTCTTGGCTTTGTGGTGGGGGAGGAGCTTGGAGGGTATCTCGCCTCGGAGGGTGAGCGGTTCCTGCAGAATCTCCAGAAACTCTACAGAAAAGAAATCCTCTGGAAGGTGAGTAGAAACCTGCCGCCCCGGAGGTACAGCATTGTCGGGGTGGGTGACGAAGAAATCCGGGCGCGAATGCAGGAAGTCCCATGACCGTTTGACGGAAAGAAGTATCTGTGGTAAATTACCATCCGTCTTTGGGAGGTGAAATGCCGTGTTTGCCATCGTGGAAGCAGCAGGAAAGCAATACAAGGTTACCGAGGGTTCACTGCTTCAGGTAGACTGTGTGCTGGCCCCGGTGAATGAGGAAGTGGCTTTTGACCGGGTACTCTTGGCCCGAAAGGATGGAGAAATCCTCGTAGGTAGACCTTATCTTGAGAATGTGCAGGTCAGGGGACGGGTTCTCGGTGTGGGGAAAGGGAAAAAGGTCATTGTTTTCAAGTACAAACCCAAGGTGAATTACCGACGCAAGAAGGGGCATCGTCAGCCGGTAACCCTTGTGCGGATTGAGAAGATAGAGATCAAGGAGGCATGATGGGGTATGGCGCATAAAAAGAGCGGTGGAAGTGCGAGGAATGGTCGGGACAGCAACCCCAAGTACCTTGGGGTTAAGGCCTATGGAGGGCAATTCGTCCGGGCTGGGAGCATCATCGTCCGGCAACGGGGAACCCACATTAAACCGGGGAAGAACGTGGGAGTTGGACGGGACTACACGCTTTTTGCCCTGAAGGATGGCTATGTGGTCTTTGAGACCAGAAAGGGGCGGAAGTGGGTTTCAGTACTCTCCCAGGTCCCTGCGTAGTTCATGTTTGTTGATCGTGCATTCATAGAGGTCCGAGGTGGCAGAGGAGGGGATGGGGCAATTCACTTTCGCCGGGAAAAATACGTCCCCCGTGGCGGCCCAGATGGAGGGGATGGGGGCGATGGGGGGAGTGTTTTTTTGCGTGCTTCTTCCCGGAAGAAGACCCTTTACGATGTAGCCCTGCAGCCCCTGTACCAGGCACCACCTGGAGAGCCGGGGCATGGGAAGAAGAAGCATGGTGCAAAGGGGGAAGATATCGTCATCGAGGTTCCCGTGGGGACGCAGGTTTTTGATGCCGAGACTGGGGAACTCCTTGCTGACCTTATGGTGGACGGCATGGAGGTGCTCGTTGCCCGGGGTGGTCGGGGAGGACGGGGAAACGCATCGTTTGCCACTGCAACGAATCAGGCACCCCGCGTTGCTCTGCGGGGGGAAGAGGGAGAAGCGAGAAAGCTTCGTCTTGAGCTTAAACTCATTGCCGATGTTGGGCTTGCGGGCCTTCCCAATGCGGGGAAGTCCACTCTGCTTTCTGTGGTGAGCGATGCCCGGCCACGCATTGCTCCTTATCCTTTCTCGACGCTCCATCCCACTCTGGGTGTGGTGCAACACCGGGATGAACGTTTCGTCATGGTTGATATCCCTGGAATTATCGAAGGGGCAAGCCAGGGAGCGGGACTGGGTCTGGAATTCCTGCGGCATGTAGAACGGGTGCGGGTCGTCCTCTGTCTTGTGGATATGGCGTTTCCGTACTCCGGTGACCCGTGGAGGGACTTTTCTATTCTTCGCCAAGAATTCTCCCAGTACAGCGCGTCGCTTCTTGAGAAACCTTTCATTGTGGTGGGGACAAAACTCGATCTCCCTGAAGCACAAACAAGGTGGGAGCACTTTGCCTGGGAGCTGGCTCGGGAAGGCATAGCCGGGGTTGGCATTTCAGCGGTGACCCGTTTCGGTCTCTCTGAGCTTTTGGACAAGGTGGTGGAACTTTTGAGGTTGAAGCAGGAGGAGGTTCCCTCTCCTTCCTCTCTGGGGAAAGGGGGCGCACAGGGACGTTCCCCGCGAGTATACCGTTTTGCCTCGCGTTTTCTGGAAAAGCTTGTAAAGGAGTGTCCTCCCGAAAAGGACGAGGCTTCCTTCCACAGAGAACTCGAGAGATCGGGTTTTCTCCGGTACCTTGAAGCCTTACCCCCGGGAAGCACGGTGGAGATTGGGTCCTACCGGTTTGTCTGGACGGGAAGAGGGCTTGCGCTTTCGCAATGGAACGGAAAACAATCGTAACGAACGCTCGTCGTCTCGTGGTCAAAGTGGGTTCTTCGCTTCTCGTTGATGGATTTTCCCTCTCTCAGGGTCGGTTGCGGAGTCTGGCCAAAAGCATTGTGGAGGCCAGAGCGCAGGGGAGAGAGGTAGTCCTGGTCTCTTCGGGAGCGGTTGCCTGTGGCATGAGTGCCCTTGGTATCACCCGACGGCGCAACGACATTCCCTTCAAACAGGCAATGGCAGCAGTGGGTCAGGGAATACTCATGCAGCACTACTGTTCTGTCTTTGCGGAGTTCGGCGTGAGGGTTGCGCAGATTCTCTTGGCTCCCGAGGATGTCCACAACCGCTCAAAGTACCTGAATGCCCGGAACACCTTTGAAGCCCTCCTGCGGCTGGGGATAGTCCCCATTGTGAATGAGAACGATACAGTGGCGGTAGAGGAAATCAAGTTTGGCGATAACGATCGCCTTTCAGCCCTTGTGGCCTCGATTGTTGATGCCGACCTTTTGATCATCCTTTCCGATGTTGAGGGTCTGTACACCGACGATCCACGCCGGTTCCCCCAGGCGGAACTCATCCCTGAAGTTCGGGTCATCGATGAGGAGATTGAGCGAATGGCAAAGAGGGAGGGGAGCACTTTTGCTACTGGAGGTATGCGCAGCAAGATCCTTGCGGCAAGAATTGCCACCCTCTCGGGGATTGGGGTCATCGTTGCCTCGGGGAAGGATTTTGGTATTCTCCTTCGCCTTCTTGCAGGAGAGGCTTTGGGGACGTTCTTCTATCCTGCAGAGCATTCCCTGCGAGGGAAGAAACGGTGGATTGCCTTTGGTATGATCCCTCAGGGACAGGTTGTGGTGGATGAGGGTGCAAAGAGAGCGCTCTTTGAGAAGAAGAGTCTTCTCCCTGCAGGAGTGGTGGATGTTCTGGGGCGATTCGAGGCAGGAGACTGTGTGGAGGTTGTGGGTGAAGATGGCGAGCTCATCGGGAGGGGCATTGTGAATTACTCCTCGGAAGAACTGGAGAAAATTCGAGGGTTGCGGAGCACGAGAATAGAAGAAATTCTGGGTCAGGGGGACTGGAGTGAGGAGGTCATCCACGCTGATGATTTCGTGTTTCTGGGAGGGAAGTATGATGGAGACCATCCGGGAAATTGCCAGAAAGGCTAAGGAAGCTGCTTCAGTTCTTGCCGGTCTCTCTTCGGAGGCGAAGAACCGCTTCCTGTTGCATCTTGCGGAGAAACTCTTGGAACGCAAGCAGGAGATTCTTGAAGCGAACGCTCTGGACCTTGAGCGGGGGAAAGCTTCGGGGATGAAGCAGGCATTGCTCGATCGCCTGGCTCTGAATGAGAAACGCATTGAGGCCATGGCTTCCGGCCTCCGGGATATTGCGGCCCTACCCGATCCGGTTGGAGAGGTTATCGATGGTGCAAGGAGACCTAATGGTCTTCTTGTGACGAGAGTCCGTGTTCCCCTGGGGGTTGTGGCTATCGTTTACGAGGCACGACCCAACGTGACAATCGATAGCGTGGGGTTGTGTCTCAAGGCTGGAAATGCCGTGGTTTTGCGAGGAAGCAGTTCTGCTCTTTCCTCCAACAGAGCGCTGGTGAAGATTGTCCATGAGGTGCTCCGGAGATGCGATATCCCTGAAGATTGTGTGGGGCTCATTGAAAGCGAAAGCCATGAAGATGTGAAGGTTCTCCTCGCCCTCCGAGAGTACATCGATGTAGCCATCCCAAGAGGTGGGGCAGACCTCATTCGAACGGTCATCGAAAACTCCCGTGTTCCGGTCATCGAAACGGGCGTTGGGAATTGCCACGTTTACGTGGATGATGCTGCGGACCTCGACATGGCTGAACGAATCGTCATCAACGCCAAAACACAGCGTCCCAGTGTCTGCAATGCCTGTGAAACGCTTCTTGTCCACAGAAGCATTGCCCCTGTTTTCCTTCCTCGCATTGTCCGGGCCCTTCAGGAAAAGGGTGTGGAGGTGCGGGGCTGTGAGGAAACGCAACGCATTGTCCCGGGGGTGGTTCCGGCCACCGAGGAAGACTGGTATACTGAGTACCTCGATCTCATTATCGCTGTCCGTGTGGTTGGAAGTCTCGACGAGGCCATCCGTCACATCAACACCTACGGTTCGCACCATTCCGACGCTATCGTGACCTTGAATTACGCCCATGCCCTGGAGTTCCTCAACCGGGTGGATTCTGCGGCGGTTTTTGTAAATGCTTCCACCAGATTCACCGATGGAGGAGAATTCGGTATGGGGGCAGAAATCGGCATCAGCACCCAGAAACTCCATGCCCGGGGTCCTATGGGCCTGCGGGAGCTCACGACCTGGAAATTTGTTGTGTATGGTTCAGGACAGATCAGGGAATAGTGGGGAAGGTGGGAAGAGTTGCCCAAAAAGGGTATCATGGGAGGAACCTTTGACCCCATCCATTACGGTCATCTTGTGACCGCTGAGGAAGTGCGGGACTATTTTGGGCTTGATGAGGTTGTCTTTGTCCCCTCGGCACGACCTCCCCACAAAATCGGTCAGAAAATCACCGATCCTGAACATCGTTACCTTATGGTGGTCCTTGCCACCATCACGAACCCCTATTTCAGTGTTTCCCGCGTGGAAATTGAGCGACCCGGACCCTCTTATTCTGTCGATACGGTGCGGTATTTCAGGGAGCTTTGGGGAGGGGATACGGAGATTTACTTCATCACTGGTGCTGATGCCTTTGCCCAGATTTCAACCTGGAACAACCCGGAAGAGCTTCTCCGTCTGTGTACCTTTGTGGCTGCAACGCGTCCCGGGTACCGCCTGCAGCATCTCGAGGGACCACTGAAGGACCGGGTCAAGATTATAGAGGTCTCGGCTTTAGCTATCTCGTCTTCCGAGATTCGCCGGAGAGTCAGGCGGGGTGAATCCATTAAATACCTTCTCCCAGAGGCGGTGGAGAACTATATTTACAAGAACGGACTGTATCGAGATTAATAAGGCTTTGGATTTTCTCAGGGTGGTGCTTTCCCCTCCCCGGGTTGCCCATTCCCTGCGGGTGGCAGAGGAAGCGGAACACCTTGCTGCTGTTCACGGAGAAGATACCTTCCGGGCGTACCTTGCAGGTCTTTTGCATGACTGTGCCCGTGATCTTCCTTGGGAAACTCTGAGAGAATTCCTTCCACCGTACATCCAGGAGAGCGATTTCCCCATTCCCGAGATCTTCCACGCTCTCGCTGCCCCTGCGATTATTGAGCGGGAACTGGGCCTTCGGGATTTTCGGATTTTCCGGGCAATTCGCTGGCACGCCACAGGCTGCGAGTGGATGTCCGCGTTCGACAAAGTTGTCTTTGTGGCCGATATCGCCGAGCCTGGCCGGGATTTCCCCGAAGCTCGGGAAATCCGTCAACGGGCATACTCTGACCTCCGGGTGGGGTATATCCTTGCGTTGCGGGCGAAGATAGAGTACCTTCTCAGGACCTATGGCGTTATCGCTCTGGAGAGCCTCCGTTCCTGGAATCGGGAAATCAGCATGCTGCGAAAAGAAGGGAAAATGTTATGAGACGGAGCTGGAAGATCTTCTACCTCATTCTCGGCTTTCTCATCGGTTTTGGTGGACTCTTTACCCTTGCGCTCTTTGGAGTTCGGGCTCCGTTCCGATGGACGGTTGTGAAAAAAGTCATGGGGTATGTGACTCCCGAAAATACTTGCATTCTCATTGTGGGACAGGATAACATCAAACCCCTGCGGAGTGACACCATCATCCTGGCTTTTGTGAACACTAAATCGGGAGAGGTGTTCCTCCTCTCCGTCCCGAGGGATTCGCGGTTACTCATCCCGGGTGTTGGATACGATAAGGCCAACCATGCATACGCTCGGGGAGGTATTGAACTCCTCAAAAAGACCCTGGAGGAAAGTCTGGGTATAGAGGTTCCCTATTTCGTCGAGGTGAACTACGACGCCTTTGAGAAGGTGGTGGACGCCCTGGGAGGCGTGGAGATTGAAGTGGAGAAGCCGATGTACTATGTGGACCGTGCTCAGGGCCTTTTCATCAACCTCAAGCCGGGGAAACAGGTGCTCAACGGAGAGAAAGCCCTGCAGTACGTTCGCTTCCGTCATGACCCTCTGGGGGACATTGGCAGAATCAAGCGCCAGCAGGCTTTCCTTCAGGCGCTCATTGCCAAAGCTCAGGACCCTTCAACACTGGCCCACCTTCCGGCGCTCTTTGAAAGCCTCAAGCAAGCTTTGCACACCAATATCCCCCTTGAGAATATCCTGCAGCTTGCTCTGTGGTTTAAGGGCCTCGAGGAGAAGGCGGTCACCATGGATATTCTGCCGGGAGAGCCGGTTTATCTCAACGGGTTGAGTTTCTGGGAACCTCAGCTTGACGTTGCCCGGGAGAAAATTCACGGATTCTTCGCCAGGGAGAGGAGTGGCGGTGAAGGTTCAGGAGAAAATCCGGAGGGTCAAGGAGGCCATTGAGCGGAAGAAGGCCTTTGATATCACTATTCTGGACCTGCGAGGTCTTTTTCCTTTTTCAGACTACTGGGTTCTCTGTAGTGGTTCCTCTCCGATTCAGACCAGAGCCATTGCTGAGGAAGTCCTCGAACACCTTGAGGAGGTCGGGGTTCGTCCTTTCCACGTGGAGGGAGAGGACACCGGAGAGTGGATTCTCCTCGATTATGGGGAAATCATCGTCCATGTTTTCCGGCAAGAGGAGCGAGAATTCTACAATCTCGAGAAGCTCTGGCAAAGGGCCCGGGTGGTGTACTCGGAGCGCGACGGACTTGACCTTCTCCACGAAATTGGTTGACTTTTTCAAGGGGGTGTGTTACCTTTATCCTTTGATTTTCCTGGGAAAACGGAGAGCGTGAAGGGAGGTAGCAGGATGGCGCGAAAGTACCAAATTACTTCTGAATCCGTCACCGAAGGTCACCCGGACAAAATCGCTGACCAGATTTCCGACGCCATACTCGATGCCGTTCTCGCCGAGGACCCCTATGGTCGGGTGGCAGTGGAGACGCTTGTGGCTACGGGACTGGTACTCGTTGCCGGTCAGATGACGACGACGACCTACGTTGATATCCCTCGTATTGCCCGGAATACCGTACGGGATATCGGGTATACCCGGGCCAAATACGGTTTTGATTTTGAGACCTGTGCAGTGCTCACGGCCATTGATGAGCAATCACCGGACATTGCCCTTGGGGTGAACCGTTCCTTGGAGGTCAAAATGGGCGAAGAAGTGGAGGATGAGGAGCTTTCTCTTGGAGCTGGAGACCAGGGGATGATGTACGGGTATGCCTGCAACGAAACCCCGGAGCTCATGCCTTTTCCTATTGCCATGGCCCATGCTCTGGCTTTTCGTCTGGCCGAAGTTCGCAAGAAAGGAATTCTCCCGTACCTTCGTCCTGATGGGAAAACCCAGGTAACAGTGGATTACGAGAACGACCGTCCTGTCCGCATTGATACCATCATCGTTTCCGCTCAGCACCATCCTGATATCTCCCTTGAAACGCTTCGGGAGGACATTATTGAACACGTCATTCGTCCGGTAATCCCTCCCGAGTTCCTTGACTCCCGTACCCGGATTCTTGTGAACCCCACGGGGAGATTCGTCATTGGCGGTCCCCAGGGGGATACGGGGCTCACCGGACGGAAAATCATCGTGGATACCTATGGGGGAGTTGGCAGGCATGGTGGCGGATGTTTTTCTGGCAAGGATCCCACCAAGGTCGACCGCTCGGGGAGTTACGCAGCGCGATACGTGGCAAAGAACATCGTTGCTGCTGGCTTTGCAGACCGCTGTGAGTTCCAGATTGCTTACGCCATAGGTGTTGCCCGGCCCGTCTCGATGGCCGTCAATACCTTTGGAACGGGGAAGATCCCCGATGAGAAGATTCTCGAGATTGTCAGAGAAGTTTTTGACCTCCGTCCCGGGGCTATCATCAAGAACCTCAAGCTCCGTCGACCTATTTACAAGAAGACTGCCGTGTATGGCCACTTTGGACGGAACGACCCGGATTTCAGCTGGGAGAAAACTGACAAGGTCGAGATCCTTCGAGATCTGGCAGGATTCTGAGGGAAAGGAGCCCGGATATGACCTATCACGTGCGGGACTTGGGATTGGCTCTTCTGGGGAGGCAAAAGATTGACTGGGCTTTCAGGGAGATGCCTGTTCTGCGAGAAATCGCCGCCCGGTGGCGCACATCCCGTCCTCTCCAGGGTATACGGGTGGGTGCCTGTCTCCATGTGACTGCTGAGACAGCGGTTCTTGCCATCACCCTGAAGGAAGGTGGAGCAGAGGTTTTCCTCTGTGCCTCAAATCCTTTAAGTACCCAGGATGACGTGGCGGCGGCGCTCGTCCAGGACTTTGGCATTGCTGTTTTTGCGCTCCGCGGAGAGGACAGAGCCACCTATTACGACCACATAGAGCGCGTGCTGGATGCTCAACCTCATATCACCATGGACGACGGTGCGGACCTCACCTCGACAGCTCACAGAAGGGGTGGCACAACGCTCAGTGGGATTCTGGGAGGGACTGAGGAAACAACCACAGGTGTTATCCGGCTCCGCAGCCTCGCCCAGAGCGGACAGCTGGCCTACCCCGTTATTGCGGTGAATGATGCTGATACCAAGCACATGTTCGACAACCGTTACGGAACAGGGCAGAGCACGATAGAGGGAATTCTCAGGGCAACGCACTTGCTTCTTGCGGGGAAGCGGTTTGTGGTTGTGGGGTACGGGTGGTGTGGCCGTGGCATTGCCCTTCGGGCACGGGGTATGGGAGCGAGGGTCGCTGTGGTTGAGGTTCATCCTGTGCGAGCCCTGGAAGCCCTTATGGACGGCCACGAGGTTATGTCCATGAGCGAAGCAGCCTCGTGGGGCGAGGTCTTCGTCACCGCCACCGGGAATGTTGCGGTGATTCGGAAGGAGCACTTTCTCCTCATGAAGGACGGGGCGGTTCTGGCTAACGCTGGCCACTTTAACGTTGAAATCGACATCGAGGGACTTGAGGAGCTCAGTGTGACCAAGCAGGTGGTTCGACCAATGGTGGAGGAATACACGCTGCGAGACGGAAAGAGGTTGTACCTCCTTGGGGAAGGCCGGCTTGTGAACCTGGCGTGTGCTGAGGGTCATCCCTCATCGGTCATGGACATGAGTTTTGCCAACCAGGCGCTTTCTGTGGCATACCTTGTGCAGCATGCATCAAACCTTGAAAAGAGGGTATACCGGGTGCCCCAGGAAATCGACGAGGAGGTTGCTCGCTTGAAGCTTGCTGCCCTTGGGGTGCGGCTTGAAGAGATGACTCCTCGCCAGCGGGCCTATCTGGCCTCGTGGCAGGAGGGTACCTGAAAAGGGGAATCCCTGCCCCATCCTTCTGGATGGGGCCATAGTCCGAAGGGAGGAGAGAGCGACTATGCAGGAGTACGAACTGGGAGTTGTCATTCGACCGACGCTCACTGAAGATGGTGTCCAGAGTGTTGTGGAAAAACTGAAGAACACCATCGTGGACCAGGGCGGTGTGGTGAATGCCGTGGATTTCTGGGGGAAGCGTAGGCTCGCCTATCCTATTGAGAAACAGAGGGAAGGTTACTACGTCTTCCTCCGCTTTGCGATTTCCCCCAGAAACGTCGCCGAGGTGTCCCGGGTTGTCCGGTACACCGAGGATATCCTCCGTCACATCCTGGTGAAAGAGGAAAAGGCGCGTTCTAAGGAAAAGCCTCAGGCGCCCGAAGAGGCAGAAGTCCAGGCCCTGACGGGCGAAAGGGAGACGGATGTCCCGACCCAGTCTGAATAAGGTTTTTCTCATAGGTTTTCTCACCCAGAGCCCGGTGGTCCGGTATGCACCCAACGGGACCCCGGTGACGAGCTTTCCCCTTGCCGTTTCGCGGGGAGTGAGCAGTGAGGACAACCGGGAGTATTTTGACTACCTCTACATTGTCGCGTGGAGGGACCTTGCGCTTTTTTGCGGGGAAAACCTGAAGCGGGGAGACTGGGTCTTTGTGGAGGGAAGGGTCCAGGTGCGGACTTTTGAGGATCAGGGAGGCCAGAAGCGAAAATCGTATGAAATCGTGGCCTCTGAGGTAAAACGCCTTACGGGATGTTCGCCGGTGGTTGAAGAGAAACACTTTGAATTTTTCTGAGAGGAGGATAAGAGGTGGCAGTAGAACGTGAGGAACGTGTTGCCAGGAAGAGGTTCTTCCGGAAGAAGAAAAAAGTCTGCATTTTCTGTTTGGGGAAAGCCCACATCGACTATAAAGACGTGGAGACGCTCCAGAGATTTCTGAGCGAGCGGGGAAAGATTATCCCTCGCCGCATCAGTGGAAACTGTGCAAAGCACCAGAGGAGGCTTGCCCAGGCCATAAAGCGGGCACGAGAGATGGCTCTTTTGCCGTATATCATTGAGTGACCTCGATGTATGAGAAATGTTCGTTCAACCGTTGAGGGTGCCTTTTTTGCCGCCCTCACGGTCATTCTCTACCTTGCTTCCATTTACCTTCCCGTTCTGGGGATTCTAGTGAGTTTTTTGTGTCCCTTGCCGGTGATGTTTCTCGTTATCCGGTGGGACGCACGTTTAGGGATACTGGCTTCCTGTGTGGCCAGTCTTTTAGTTTTCGCCCTTGCGGGGTTTTTGCAGGCGATGACATGTCTTTTAGGGTTTTCCCTTCTGGGCATTGCCATGGGCCTGACGGTGAAGAGAGGATATGATTTTCCTGAAATTCTCCTGGTTAACACCCTTGTTTCTCTGTTCTCAAAGTTTGTCCTCCTTGGTGTTGTCCTCCTTGCTACGGGAAAAAATCCGCTTACTGAAAATCTCCTCCTCCTCGAGGAGACGGTACGGAGGACACCCTGGGTTGGTCAGAATCTCCCCGGCGCGGGAGACCTGGTGAGCCTTATCAAGCTTGTGATGCCCGCTCTCCTCATTGTGGCGTCGCTTTTTGATACGGGGTGCAACTTCCTCCTTGGGCGGTGGATTGGGAAGAGAATCGGCCTCGCTTTTCCTGAGGTTCCCCCCTTTTCTGAGTGGCGACTGCCAAGGTCTGTTTTCTGGGCCTTTGTTCTGGGGTGGGTGTTCATCCTCTTTGGGGGTACTTCTCTTTTGGGGAGGATTGGAGTCAACGTCCAGGTTGTGACGCAGCTACTCTTCCTTCTTGAGGGGCTTTCTCTGGTATACTATTTCCTGGAGAAGTACATTCGCTCCAGAGCGGTTCGAGTTGCCATTCTCGTCTTCTTGCTTTTCCAGCCGCTGTTTTCTTTCCTCCTCAGCTGGCTGGGAGTGTTCGACGTCTTCATTGATTTCCGGAAATTGCGCTCGAAACAGTGAAGGAGGTTGAGAGCATGAAGGTTATCCTCCTGCAGGATGTGGAAAATCTCGGGAAAGAAGGTGACGTGGTCGAGGTTCGCCGGGGGTATGCTCGCAATTACCTGTTGCCGAGAAAACTCGCCGTCCTGGCCACAGAGGCAAATATTTCCCAGATTGAGGCCATCCGCCGCAGGAAGGCGATGGCAGAGGAGAAAGAGCTTCAAGAGGCCCAGGCTCTTAAGAAGCTCCTCGAGGGTATGATTCTCGAATTCCGAAAAAAAGCTGGCGAAACGGGAAAGCTCTATGGTTCTCTGACCTCAAAAGAGATTGCCGAACGTGTTGCCCAAGCAATTGGACGGGAATTTGACCGAAAGTACATCGACCTTGAGGAGCCCATCAAGGACCTTGGGGAACACAGGGTGAGGGTGAATCTCGGGCGGGGTGTAACAGCAACCCTCACGGTGAAAGTTCTCCCGGAAGAAACTGGCGGCGAGGTGTCGACTTCTGAGCATTGATCGCATTCCTCCGCACAGTGTTGAGGCTGAGCAGGCGACGCTGGGATCGATGCTCCTTGACCGGGAAGCCCTCCTGAAGGCGCTTGAAATCCTGCGTCCTGAGGACTTTTACTACGAAGCGCATCGGATCATTTTCGAGAGCATGGTCGAGCTCTTTGGTGAGGATAAAGTCTGCGATCTGGTGACCTTGGCTGAGAAACTCAGGCAGAAGGGGAAGCTTGAGAGTGTCGGCGGTATGGAGTACTTGGCCCAGCTGGTCAACGTTGTTCCGACGGCAGCAAACGTCGAGTACTACGCCCATATCGTGGAGGAGAAGTCCCTTATTCGATCGCTCATTCAGCTGTGCACACGCATCATCCGGGAGGGTTACGAAGCCAGGCTCGAGGCGGACGAACTCCTCGATCAGGCCCAGAACCTCATTCTCCAGCTTTCCCAGAAACGAATTCGTTCTGACTTTGTTCCCCTCAAAGAGGTGGTCAATGAGGCGTTTGACCGCATTACTGAGCTTTACCATCGTGATGAACACGTCACGGGTGTTCCTTCAGGATTTGTCGACCTTGATGTCCTCACCGCAGGTTTCCAACCCTCCGATTTCATCGTTGTGGCTGCTCGTCCGGGCATGGGGAAAACGAGCTTCTGTCTAAACATTGCCCAGTACGTCGGTGTGGAGAAGAAAATCCCCGTGGCCATTTTCAGCCTTGAGATGTCGAAGGACCAGATTGCCCAGCGTATGCTCTGCAGCGAAGCCCGCATCGACGCAGGGAGAGTACGGAAAGGATTCCTTACAGAGAGAGACTGGCCTCAGCTGGCTCATGCAGCGGGGAGGCTTGCTGAGGCCCCGATTTTCATCGACGATACCCCGAGTATATCGGTGCTTGAACTCCGGGCAAAAGCCCGTCGCCTCAAGGCCGAGAAGAACCTTGGTCTTATTATTATCGACTATCTCCAGCTCATGAAGGGTTACGGTCGTTCCGAAAACCGCCAGCAGGAGATTTCCGAGATTTCCCGTTCCCTGAAGGCTATGGCGAGGGAGCTCAACATCCCCGTTATTGCTGTTTCCCAGCTGAGTCGTGCCGTGGAGCAACGAAGTCCCAAACGACCCCAGCTTTCTGATTTGAGGGAAAGTGGCGCCATTGAGCAGGATGCGGACCTTGTCATTCTCATCTATCGGGAGGATTACTACAATCCGAATACGTCGAAGAAGAACATCGCCGAGGTCATCGTGGCCAAGCAACGGAATGGTCCTGTGGGAACGGTTGAACTCCTCTTCCAGAAAGATTTCGCCCGCTTTGAGAACCTTGCCCGTCGGATGCCAGAACCATCGCTGTGAGGAAGGGAAGTGAGTTCATGAGTCGGCTCATCGTTTACCGGAGGCCTGTGCTTCAAGACCCTGTTCTCATTGTGGGTTTCACCGGCTGGATGGATGGTGGAAGTGTCTCTACCGGGACGGTGATGTACCTCAGGGACAAATTGCAGGCAGAAATCCTGGCCCAGATTGAGCCGTACGATTTCTACATTTTCAATCTTCCTGGAAGCATGGAAGAGGTGGCCCAGTTCCGCCCCTATACCCTTATCCGTGAGGGCTTGGTGCAGGAATTCCGCTACCCCCAGAACCACTTTTTCTGCGCCGACGAGAAAAACGTTGTGCTTTTCCTTGGGAAGGAGCCAAACATCCGGTGGCGGGAGTACGTTGACGACATGTTCCTGCTCCTTAAGGAGTTCGGAATCCGGCGGATGATTTTCGTGGGGAGCGTCAGCGGCCTTACCCCCCATACCCGAGAACCCCGGGTCTACTGTTCTGTCTCTGATGAGGCCCTGAAGGAGAAGCTCCTTCCTTACGGAGTTCGTTTCAGTAACTACGAAGGTCCAGCGAGCATCACGACGCTCATGACGGCTACGGCAAGAACAAAAGACGTGGAGATGGTGAACATCGTTGTTGAGATCCCCATGTACGTTCAGGCCACGAATCCGAAAGGCATCCGGGCAGCGCTCCGTGTGCTCTTGCCCTTTGCTGGACTTTCCCTTCCTCTTGACGACCTTGATGCCCTCTGTGACGAATTCGAGAAAAACATCGATAAGCTCGTTGCCGAACGTCCTGAACTTGCTGACCAAATTCGAAAGCTCGAGGAGAATTACGACCAGGAAATTCTTGGGGACGAAGAGAGCTTTCGGGAATGGCTCAGAAGACATGGGATTGACAAGCTGTAAAAAAACCTCGTTGACAGAAACGGTTCCTTGTGTTAATAAAACCAAAAAGTTTCTGGAGGCAGGTAATGTTAGGCCGAAAGAGCGTCAATGCCCTCAATCACCTTGAGATTGGCCGGTGCGACGTTGTAGACCTTGCGAAGCAGTTTGGTACTCCTCTGTACGTCTTCGATGAAGAGGAAATCGTGGAGGCAATGAGGGAGTACCGGGAGGCCTTTGCCCAGCATTACCCGAGTTTCCACGTGGCCTATGCGGGTAAGGCTTTCCTCTGTGGAGCGATGTGTCGTCTTGTGGCTCAGGAAGGTCTCTGGCTTGATGTTGTCTCAGGGGGAGAGTACTTCGTTGCCCTGGGAAGTGGTTTCCCCTGGAACCGCCTGATTTTCCACGGGAACAACAAAACCGATGAGGAACGCGCTCTGGCGCTTCGGGAGGGTGTCGGACGGTGGGTTGTGGACGGCTTTGAGGAGCTTGAGTGCCTTCTGGAGGAGAGCAAACGGTACGTTCATGGCAAGCTCCCCGTTCTCCTTCGTGTTACTCCCGGCGTTGACCCCCACACCCACGCGCACATCACCACAGGAAAGGTTGAGAGTAAGTTCGGTTTCCCCCTCGTTGAGGGGATAGCTGAGAAGGCTTTCCTCCTTGCGGCATCCTCTCCCCATCTTGACGTTCGGGGGGTACACTGTCACATCGGGTCTCAAATACGGACACTTGAGCCTTTCCTGAAGACTGTGGACATCCTTCTGGAGTTCATGGATGCCCTCCGCAAAAACCACGGTCTTGTGCTTGAGGAGCTTGATCTCGGTGGAGGGTTGGGTGTCCCGTACCTTGATGAAGAGAAGGGGGATTTCCCCTCAATTCGTTCCTACGTTGAAGCACTCACCGGGAAAGTGCGGGAGAAGTGTCTTTCCCTTTCTTACCCTCTCCCGGTGCTCTTTATTGAACCCGGGCGGTCCATCGTCAACACTGCGGGGAGTACGGTGTACCGGGTGGGTTTTGTCAAGGAAATCCCTGGGGTCAAAAAGTACGTCGCTGTGGATGGCGGTATGACCGACAACCCCCGTCCGGTGCTCTACGGAGCCCGGTACCAGGCGCTTTTAGGAAACCGGGTTGAGGGAGAGGAAAAAGAGACGGTGGCCATCGTGGGGAAATGCTGTGAGTCAGGAGATGTGCTCATCCCAGAGATTGAACTCCCAAAGGCGCAGAGGGGAGACATTCTGGTCGTTGAGGGGACCGGTGCCTACAACTATTCCATGGCCTCAAACTACAACCTTATTCCCCGCCCTGGTGTGGTGTTCGTTCGAGATGGTATGGCGCGCCTTGTGGTGCGACCGGAGAGCCTGAGCGATCTTTTGCGGAGAGACGTGATTCCTGAGGAGGGAGCAGGGTGATTCGTGTCTGTGTGGTGGGTGCTGCGGGAAAAATGGGGAGAGAAATCGTGCGGACTCTGGCTCGGGAGAAGGATTTTGTCCTTGTGGGAGCCTGCGATGTGCAGGAAGTGGGGCAGGACGCGGGTGTGCTTTCAGGTGTAGGACCCCTGGGTGTCCTCATACAGGATGACCTTGAACGCGTCCTTGGAGGAAGTGCTCCCCAGGTTGTTTGCGACTTCACCCATGCCGAGGCTTTGCGGAAGAACTTCCCGGTCTTTGTGAAACACCGGGTGGCCATGGTCATTGGCACAACGGGTCTGACCCAGGATGAGATTCAGAGTATGCGCCAGGTTGTGGAGAGCGAGCGGCTCGGATGTGTAATAGCCCCGAATTTTGCCATCGGAGCAGTACTCATGATGTACTTTGCCCGGATTGCCGCGCCCTTCTTCCAGGCGGCGGAGATTATTGAGTACCATCATCCTCAAAAGAAGGACGCTCCTTCGGGCACAGCTCTCAAAACCATTGAGGGGATGGATTCTGGGCATTTCCTGACCCCTGAAGGTCAAGAACTCGTTGCAGGAGCCCGGGGTGGAATGTACCGGGGCGTACGGGTTCACAGTATTCGCCTTCCGGGCTTTGTGGCTCATCAGGAAGTGATTTTCGGTGGAGAGGGGCAGATTTTGACCCTTCGCCACGACTCGCTCAGCCGTTCCTCCTTCATGCCTGGGGTACTGCTGGCGCTCCGGAAGGTCTGTGAGGCCCCGCAGTTCTATTACGGCCTTGAGAGCATTCTGGGACTGGGGTAGGAGGGAGACAATGCGCTTCGTGAAGATGCACGGTCTGGGCAACGATTTCCTCCTCTGTACCCCAGAGATGCGGGGCGATCTTGTCCTTTCTCCCGATGTGGTCCGGAAGCTCTGTGACCGCCATTTTGGCATTGGGGCCGATGGAGTCATTGAGGTTTTGCCCTCAGAGGTCGCGGATGTGCGCATGCGCATCTTCAACGCCGATGGAAGCGAGGCGGAGATGTGCGGCAATGGCATCCGGTGTTTAGCAAAGTTTGCCTTTGAGCGGGGAATGGTGACGGGGGAAACCTTTCGGGTGGAGACGAAGGCGGGTATCATCGTTCCTAGGGTTATCACCGAAGGGGGTCGGGTTGTGAGGGTGGTTGTGGACATGGGAGAACCTCGCTTCCACCCTCGGGAAATCCCTGTGGATGTTCCGGGAGATTCTGCGTTGCATGTGACTGCCATGGTCGATGGTCGGGCATTTGTGCTCAGCGCGGTCTCTATGGGAAACCCTCACGCAGTGATTTTTGAGCTTCCGGAAAATTGGGAACACTTCGGACCGCTTATCGAGCACCACCCGCTCTTTCCCCAACGGACGAACGTGGAGTTTGTGGAGGTCCTCAGTCCGAGAGAAGTGAGGGTGAAGGTGTGGGAACGGGGGGTGGGGGCAACTCTGGCATGTGGCACCGGGGCCTGCGCGGTGGTGGCGGCAGGCGTTGCCCGGGGCGTGCTCGAGCGAAGGGTCCTCGTGCATCTTCCTGGTGGGGCACTCAGTGTGGTGTGGAAAGAGGATGGCTGTCTCTCCCTTGAAGGGCCGGCTGAAGAGGTCTTTGAAGCTCGTCTTTTGAAGGAGGCGGTAGACACGTGGACGTTGCCCAGCGCATAAAGAACCTCCCTCCCTATCTCTTTGCGGAAATTGAGAAGAAAATCGCCCGAGCAAGGGAAGAGGGGAAGGATATCATCGATCTTGGCATCGGGGATCCAGATCTGCCAACTCCGAATTTCCTTGTGGAACGGATGTGCCAGGAGGTGCAGAATCCCGAAAATCACCGGTATCCATCGTATCGGGGACTCTATGCCTTTCGGGAAGCGGTGGCTTCCTGGTACAGGAGGCGCTTTGGAGTTTCCCTTGACCCGGACCGGGAAGTCGTGGCACTCATCGGCTCAAAAGAAGGTATTGCCCATTTTCCCTGGTGTGTGGTGGATCCCGGTGACCTTGTTTTGGCCAGTGACCCAGGATACCCCGTGTACAAGATTGGTACTTTGCTCGCCGGGGGTGTTCCTCTCCCGTTGCCCCTTCTTCCAGGTAACCACTTTCTTCCCGACTTTTCGGCCTTTCCTGAAAGCCTTCTAGAGCGGGTGAAACTCGTCTTTCTGAACTACCCCAACAACCCTACCTCGAGTACGGCTCCTTACGAATTCTTCCAGGAAGTCGTTCGCCTTGCCCATCGGTTTGGCTTCATCGTTGCCCATGATCTGGCGTACTCGGAGATTAGCTTCGATGGGTACAGGGCTCCCTCGATCCTCGAGGTTGAAGGAGCGAAGGAAGTGGCTATTGAGTTCCACTCTCTCTCGAAAATGTGCAACATGACCGGATGGAGAATTGGCTTTGCCGTGGGCAATGCCAAGCTCATCGAGGCTCTGGGACGGGTGAAAACCAATATCGATTCAGGGATTTTCAATGCCATTCAGTGGGTGGGTGTGGAAGCCCTGGCCAGAGTCGAGGAAGCCCTGGAGGGCATTATCCCCGTGTATACGGAGCGGCGAAACCTTGTGGTGGAAACCCTGCGGGCCCTTGGGTTTGACCTCCCCTATCCCAAGGCGACCTTCTATGTCTGGATTCCCGTACCTTCGGGGTTCACTTCGATGAGCTTTGCAGAGTTTCTCCTCGATCGGGCGCAGGTAGTGGTGACACCAGGTGTGGGATTCGGGAAATACGGTGAGGGGTTTGTGCGCATTTCCCTTACGACACCCTCTTTGAGGCTCAAAGAGGCAATGGAGCGAGTGGTCCGCGCTCTGGGTGGGTGAGATTCATGCGCATCGTTGTCCAGAAGTTTGGAGGAACATCGGTTCACACACGGGAGCTCCGGCAGAAGGCGGCGACGAAGGTGAAGGAGGCTTATGAAGAGGGTTTTGCTCCTGTTGTGGTCGTATCGGCCATGGGGAGGAAAGGAGCTCCATACGCCACCGATACCCTGATTGCCCTGGCTCAGGAGGAGTTTCCGGAAATCGATGCCCGGAATCTTGATCTTCTCCTCTCCTGTGGGGAAATCATCTCTTCGGTCATCATGGTTCAGGCCCTTCGTCGGGTAGGTCTTCGGGCTGTCGCTCTCACCGGAGGGCAGGCGGGAATCATCACCAATAAGTCCTTTGGTGATGCCACTGTCCTTCGGGTTGAACCGGATCGGATTACAAAGTACCTCAAGGATGGGTATGTGGCTGTGGTGGCGGGCTTTCAGGGAGTCACAGAGGATGGGGAAATCACTACCCTTGGCCGAGGGGGGAGTGACACCACGGCTGTGGTTTTGGGAGTTGCCCTCCAGGCAGACTATGTCGACATTTTCACCGATGTCGAAGGGGTGATGACCGCTGATCCCCGGATTGTTCCTGAGGCCCAGATTCTTAAGGGGCTCACGTACACGGAGGCTGCAGAAATCGTCCAGCAGGGGGCAAAGGTCATCCACCACAAGGCCATGGATGTTGCCCGGGAATACCGGGTTCCCATCCGGGTGCGCAGTCTGAATGACGAGGGAAAGGGGACGCTGATCTGCGACATCCAGACGCTCGTGCGGGAAGGCCTGCGGGTGCTCTCTCATGAAAGGCCAGTGTACAGCATTGCCTATCGAAGGGGACTAGCACAGTTCCGGGCGAGCTTTGGAGGTCAGCCAGAGCTTAAACTTCGGCTCTTTCAGGCGCTCGCTGAACACGGGGTGAGCATCGATCTTATCAACCTCTTCCCTGAAAGTACCGCTTTTGTCGTGGACGAGAAGGTGAAGGAGAAGGTGCAGACAATCCTTTCCCGAGAAGGATTCCTCTTTGAAATGACTTCACCCTGTGCCAAGGTTTCCCTTGTGGGTTCTGGAATGGCAGATCGCCCCGGAGTGATGTCCCAGGTGGTGGAGGCCCTGAGGGATGCGGGAATTGAAATCCTTCAAACCAGTGACTCCCATGTGACCATTTCCTGCCTTGTGGCTGAGAAGGACATGGAGCAGGCCATAAGGGCGCTCCATCGGAAATTCCAGCTTGACGAGCTCTGCTAAAGGGGGGAAAGCATGGAGGGATACTTCGGTCGTCTGATCACGGCGGTGGTAACCCCCTTTGATGAGCGGGGGGAAATCAACGAACCAGTTTTTCGCCAGCTTCTGAGATTCCTGGTGGAGAACGGTTCCGACGGAGTGGTAGTTGCTGGCACAACTGGAGAGGCTCCGGTGCTTTCGGAAGAAGAGAAATTGCGGCTTTTTGACCTTGCCCTGGAGGAAATCGGAGGGACAGCGAAGGTCATCGCAGGAACGTGCACGTACAACACCCAGGAGTCGATACGCCTTTCCCGGGAAGCCGAAAAGCTTGGTGTCCATGGGATTCTCGCTGTTGCTCCCTACTACAATCGTCCACCCCAGGAGGGCCTGTACCGACACTTCCGGGCCATTGCTGAGGCGGTGAACCTCCCTATAATGCTCTACAACATTCCTTCCCGTACGGGTGTGAACATTGAGCCGGAGACGGTTGCCCGTCTTGCAGAAATCGGCAACATCGTGGCACTGAAGGAGGCTTCAGGAAGCCCGGACCAGCTTTCGCGCCTTGCCATGCTTCTTCCTCAGGGCTTTTCGCTGTACAGCGGGGATGACAACATGACTCTTGTGGTGCTCACCCTGGGAGGTGTGGGAGTGGTAAGTGTGGCTTCCCACCTTGTGGGGCAGGACATCAAACAGATGATTCTGGCCTTTGAGGAGGGAAAGATGGAGGAGGCCAGGGCCATCCATCTCCGCCTCTATCCCCTTTTCCGGGCGCTTTTCCTTTCCACGAATCCCATTCCTGTGAAGCGAGCCCTGCAGCTTTTGGGGTTTGAGGTTGGAGAGGCTCGACCACCACTTTGTTCTCTGGAGAAAGAGAAGGAAGAGAAGCTCCTTGGGGTTCTGCGCGAGCTGGGTCTTGTTACATCACGTGTCTGAGGTTTTTCTTCTACCGGAGGAGAGAGACACGGAGGACAGGAAGGAAAGGCAATGAATGGGAGGCAACCTCGGGAGAGGTACAGCGAGGGGGAGAAGGTGAAAGTCCCTTCCTTATCCCGGGATGTTGCGAGAGCCCACGAGCTGAGCCCGAAGCACGGGGCGGATGTCCCCAAGTAGGGTGTTCCGGAGTTTTTCCGTTACCAGAATGAGTGGAGCAGGGTGGCACCGTGCGGCATTCGCCGTACCCCTGCAGAGGACCTCGTCGTCTGGCGGGGTCTTTTTCTTTCGGAAGGGAGTGGAGAAGATGGTACGGGTTGGGATTCTCGGAGGTACGGGGTACACTGGTCTTGAACTTCTCCGGATTCTTGCCAGTCATCCTAAGGTGGAGATTTCCTGGGTCCACAGTGAGCGTTTTTCGGGAATGTCCCTTGAGGAGTACTGTCCAGCATGGCGGAAACGGGTTGCTCTTATGATTTCGGGTCAGGAAGTTCTCGATCGTGCCCGGGAAGTCGACGTGGTCTTCACAGCCCTTCCTCACGGGGTGGCCATGGAGTACATTCCGAGGCTTCTTGAAGCCACCCGGGTTGTCGATCTGAGTGCGGATTTCCGGTTCCGGTGCAGGGAAACCTACGAGCAGTGGTACGGTATTCCCCATAAAGCCCCTCATCTTCTCGAGGAGGCCGTATATGGCCTCCCTGAGGTTTACCGGGAGCGCATTCGCACAGCACGCCTTGTTGCGAATCCGGGATGCTATCCCACCTCGGTCATCATCCCGCTTTTCCCTTTGCTCCGGGAGGGGCTCGTTGTGCCTCCAGTTGTCGTGGACAGTAAATCTGGCGTATCTGGAGCCGGAAAGAAAGCTAGTGAGGATTTGCATTTCTGTGAGGTTGACGAGAATCTTCGGGCCTACAACATCGGGACACACCGGCACGGTCCCGAGATTGCGGAGCAGCTCTCAGTCCTTGGGGGGAAAGGAGTCGAAGTGCACTTCGTTCCCCATCTTCTCCCCGTAAGGAGGGGTATTCTAAGCACGATATACATCACCCTGGCGAGGGAAGTTTCTGAGGAGGACCTTCTAACCCTCTGGGAACAGGCTTTTTCGGGGGAACCCTGGGTGAGGGTCTTCCCCCGGGGTCGTTTCCCCGAGCTGAAGTGGGTGGTGGGCTCAAACTTCATCGACCTGGGTCTAAGAAAAGTTGGAGCGCGACACGTCGTCATTGTTTCGGCCATTGATAACCTCACCAAGGGGGCTTCAGGCCAGGCAGTGCAGAATCTCAATATCATGTTCGGTATCGATGAGCGAGTGGGTCTTCCTGAGGGAGTCCTCTACCCGTGAGGAGGTTTGAGAGATGCGGGAACGTTTTTTCATCCTTGATGAAGGACTGGACGCCGTCCTGGGATTTTCATCTTTTGGCATTCACTGCGGTATCAAGAAGGAGAGGAATGACCTTGCGGTAATCCTTTCGGAGATCCCTGCCGTTGCGGCGGGGATGTTCACGAGAAATGAGGTGAAGGCGGCACCGGTTCTTGTCACAAAGCGACACCTGGAAAGGGGAGGTCACCTCCAGCTTGTGGTTGTGAATAGCGGTGTGGCCAATGCGTGCACCGGCAAGAAAGGGGAAGAGGATGCCGAGTGGGTGGCGGAGAAAGCGGCGCAGTACTTTGGTATCCCAAGCGTTGACCTTGTTGCCGTGGCCTCCACTGGGGTCATCGGAGAGTTCCTCCCCCTTGAGAGAATCGACGAGGGGTTGCGGCGCCTTGCAGCGATTCTCCCGGAGAAGAAATCGAGCCGGGAAACTGCCAAGGCTATCATGACCACCGACACCTTTCCTAAGGAACGGGCTGTTGCATTCTCCTGCAACGGGCGGATGGTTCACCTTGCGGGCATTGCGAAGGGGGCTGGGATGATCCGGCCAAACCTCGCGACCATGCTAGCCTTCCTCATCACAGACGCTGCACTTTCTCGTGAGGACCTTGAGAGGTTGCTCCGTGAGGCAGTGGACAGGAGTTTCCATCGGGTGACCGTGGATGGGGACACAAGCACCAATGACATGGTCTTGCTCTTGGCCAATGGGAGAAGCGGAGTGTTCCTTAAGGACTCTTCAGGCTTTTCCCTTTTCCGTGAGGCACTCTTTTTCGTGTGTGAGGAGCTGGCGAAGGACCTTGCTCGGGATGGAGAAGGGGCAACTAAGTTCGTGACGGTCAGCGTGTGGGGAGCTCGGACTGAAGAAGAGGCGAAGCGCTGTGCCTTCACCATTGCAGAATCACCTCTCGTGAAAACCGCGATTTTTGGGGAGGATCCGAACTGGGGGCGCATTATGGCTGCCCTGGGGCGGAGTGGCGTCTCTCTGGACCTTTCGCGGATCCACGTTTTCCTCAATGGTATGCCCTGTGTGCGCTGGGGGATGCGGGCGGAAGAGGCGTCGAGGGAAGAGCTCAGGAAGGTCATGGGCCGGAAAGAGATCACCATTGATATTCATCTGGGGCTTGGGGATGCTTCCTTTACCGTGTGGACCTGTGACCTTTCCCTCGATTACGTGCGTATCAATAGCCACTATAGCTAAAGCAGGGGGGAACTCCCATGAAGTTTGTGGTGAAGGTCAGCGGAAAGCTTCTGACGCCGAACGAGGAAGCACTCCCCCGGGCAGTGGGGGAACTCCTTGCAGAAGGTGCTCAGGTGGTGGTGGTCCATGGAGGAGGGCCGCAGCTTTCCGAAGTCCTGCAAAAGATGGGAAAAGTGCCACAGTTTGTTGACGGACTTCGGGTCACCCCGAAAGAGGAGATGGACGTCATCGAGATGGTTTTGAGCGGCCTTCTCAACAAGATGCTGGTTGGTGCCTTTTTGCGCTTTGGCATTCCAGCCTGCGGGATCAGCGGACGAGACGCCTTTTTCTTAAGAGGCGAGCGGTATACAGTGGAGAAGAACGGCCAAACAATCGACCTTGGGCAGGTGGGAGATGTGACGCAGGTCGACCCACGCATCCTCCACGCCCTCTGGGCACACGGATTTGTCCCGGTTGTTTCCCCAATCTGCGGGGATTCGGAGTGGCAGGCACTAAACGTCAACGCTGACTGGGTTGCTGCACACATTGCCCGCTCGCTGCAGGCGGAGTACCTGGTGTTCTTCTCCGACGTTCCCGGAGTGTTGCAGGATCCCGAAAACCGGGATTCCCTGATTACGACCCTGACCCTGGCAGAGATGGAACACCTCATTGCCGGGGGGAGGATACGTGGAGGGATGGTCCCTAAGCTCCAGGCTCTGCTGCGTATCCTCAGAGGATGCGTCCGCGAGGTGTTCATCAGTGAAGGAAGCGAAGTTGTGCACCTTCCCGAGCTCTGTAAGGGAGGAAGGCTTTCCGGCACAAAGATTGTTCTGGAGGGATCTGAAGATGGTGACGTCGCTTGAAGTGATTGAGAAAGAAGCGCGGTATTTCCTGGGGACATACCAGAGAATGCCGGTGGTTTTCACCGGAGGAAAGGGGTCCTACCTTTTCGACCTCGAAGGGCATGCGTACCTTGACTTCGTCGGGGGCATTTCGGTCAACCTCCTGGGATATGATTACCGGCCTCTCAAAGAAGCTATCCACGACGAAGTGGAACGAGTGATCCATACCTCCAACCTCTACTACAACGTTCCCCAGGTGGAGCTTGCTGAGCGCCTTGTCCGGTACTCCGGTCTGGCAAGGGTTTTCTTTGTCAACAGCGGTGCCGAAGCGAACGAGGTGGCCCTCAAGATGGCCCGCTTCTACGGGAAGAGGAAGCACGGCAACCGATATGCCTATATTGCCTTTCGCCGGTCCTTCCACGGGAGGACACTGCTCACCCTGGGGCTGACCGGACAGGAGAAGTTCCACCAGGACCTTGACCCCTTCCCACCAGGGATTTTTTTTGCAGATCTCAACGACATCGAGAGTGTCCGGCGACTCCTCAAAGAAGAGGTCTGCGCCATCATCGTTGAGCCGGTCCAGGGAGAAGGAGGAGTGTACCCCTGCAGTCCACAGTTTCTTGCCGCCCTCCGGAGTATCTGTGACGAGCAGGATGTGCTCCTTATTTTCGATGAGGTACAATGTGGTCTTGGAAGGCTGGGATCTCTTTTCGCCTTTCAGCACTTTGGGGTAACACCGGACATTGTGACCCTGGCTAAGGGACTGGGAGGAGGTCTCCCTATTGGGGCAGTGCTTGTGAACGAGAAAGTGGTCGAAATTACGAAGAAAGGGGACCACGGGAGCACTTTTGGTGGGAATCCCGTTGCTGCCCGAAGTGCCTGCGTTGTGGTGGACACCATCGCCAGTGAGACTTTTCTTGAATCCGTGCGGCAAAAGGGTGTGCTTTTCGGGCAGGAACTGGAATCCCTTCGCCGCAACTTCCCGGAAAAGGTTCGGGAAGTTCGGGGAATGGGCCTTATGTGGGGGCTTGAGATTCCGGGGAGAGCAAAGGAAATAGCACACCGGATGTTTGAGCGAAAAGTCCTTGTGAATGCGTGTAACGAGGACACGCTCCGTTTTTTGCCTCCCCTCATCATTAGTGAAGAGGAGATTCACCACGGCGTGAGTGTCCTGCAAGAGGTTCTTGAAGGTCTTTGAGAAGGGGGTTTTGGACAATGGGTACAGCCAAAAAGGTCGTTCTGGCATACTCGGGGGGTCTTGATACTTCAGTGGCCATACGCTGGCTCCAGGAGGAGTTTCAGGCAGAGGTCTACACGGTAACGCTGGACCTTGGACAGGGGAAAGACGTTGCCGAAATTCAGAAAAAGGCCCTGAGCATCGGTGCGAAGGAAGCGCTGGTTTTTGACGTGAAGGAGGAGTTCCTGAACGAATACGTTCTTCCGGCGCTCTGGGCAGGTGCAATCTACGAGAAGCGGTATCCCCTCTCCACGGCGCTTTCCCGACCGCTCATCGCTAAGTACCTGGTGAAAGTGGCCGAGGAGAAGGGTGCGACCATGGTGGCCCATGGCTGTACCGGGAAGGGCAACGACCAGGTGCGGATTGAGGTTGCTGTGGCGTCGCTCAATCCTGACCTCAAGGTGGTTGCCCCGGCACGGGTGTGGGGATGGACCCGGGAGGAAGAAATAGAGTACGCCAGTGCTCATGGAATCCCTGTACCCGTCACACTTGAGCGACCGTACAGCATCGACCAGAATATCTGGGGACGGAGTATCGAGTGCGGTGTACTTGAGGACCCCTGGGTTGAACCTCCCGAAGACGTCTTTGCCTGGACTAGGAATCCCTTAGAGGCTCCCGATGAACCGGCGTATGTTGAAATTGGTTTTGAAGAAGGTGTGCCCAGACTCCTTAAGGGGCAGTACTACTCTCTCGTCAACCTCGTGGAGGAACTCAATCGCCTTGGGGGAGAACACGGTTTTGGGAGGATTGACCATGTCGAGAACCGCCTTGTGGGGATTAAGTCCCGTGAGGTGTACGAATGCCCGGCGGCCCTTATTCTTCTTGAAGCCTATCGGGATCTGGAGCAACTCATCCTTCCGAGGGAGGTTGCACACTTTAAGCCGTACCTTGAGGAGCGGTATGCTCAGCTTGTCTACGAGGGTCTCTGGTATTCACCGCTTCGGGAAGCCCTTGACGCCTTTATGCGGAGCCTTGCCCGAAGGATTACCGGAACGGTTCGAATCAAGCTCTACAAGGGAAGCATGCGTGTTGTAGGACGGAAATCCGAGTACTCCCTCTACGACTTTGCCCTCGCCACCTACGACAAGGGGGACCTCTTTGACCACAAAGCCAGCGAGGGATTCATCACTATCTGGAGCCTTCCTTCCCGGACGCAGGCGGTGGTCCTGAGGCGCTGCCACAAGAAGCAGGGTGAGTGACATGAGACTGTGGGGAAGTCGGATGGAGAAAGATCTCGATGCCGAGGTCTTCTCCTTTTCGACCTCTATTGGTGATGACTATCTCCTGTACCCTTATGACATCTGGGGCAGCATTGCCCACTGCCTTGGTCTTGCCAGGGCGGGGCTTTTGAGTGAGGATGAGAAAGATTGCCTTATCTTTGGCCTTCGAGAGGTCTACCGTGACCTTGAGGAGGGGCGGATCGATCCCTCACCCTTTGAGGATGTGCACAGCCTTGTGGAGATTACGCTCCGTGAACGGGTTGGAGAAGTCGCCGGAAAACTCCACACCGGGAGGAGCCGAAACGACCAGGTGGTCCTTGACGAGCGGCTGTATCTCCGGGAAAAGGTTGCAGAGTGCATAGAAGGGGTTCTCACCTTTGAGAGTGCCCTTCTCCGTAAGGCAGAGGAATACCGGGATATCATGATGCCCGGTTTTACCCATCTGCAGCCTGCACAGCCCGTGCTCTTCTCGTACCACCTTCTGGCCTACTTTTTCATGCTCCAGAGGGATATCGAACGTCTGAAGGAAGCTTTACGCCGGGTCAACGTTTCCCCCCTGGGTTCGGCTGCCCTCTGCGGAACGTCGCTCCCCCTCGACCGCTTTTTTGTGGCTGAGCTCCTTGCCTTCCCACGGGTTCAGGACCATGCCATGGACGCCGTCTCTGACCGGGACTTCATTCTTGATGTGCTCCACGCCCTCGCCGTTCTTGCGCTGCACCTTTCGCGTTTTGGCGAGGAAGTGGTCCTCTGGAGCACGCCTTTTTTCTCTTTCCTCACGATTGACGACGCTTTCACCACTGGATCCAGTATCATGCCCCAGAAGAAGAATCCTGACGTTGCCGAGCTCATCAGGGGAAAGACCGGAGAAATCCTCTCTTCCTGGGTGAGCCTTGCGGTGACCCTGAAGGGCCTGCCCTTAAGCTACAACCGCGACCTCCAGCAGGATAAGCGTCCTCTTTTCCGGGCAGTGAACGAGGGACTGGGAGTGGTGACCATCGCAGCGCGGCTTGTGGACCATGTTTTCCCCCAGCCTGAGCGCATGCGAAAAGCCCTTGAAGAGGGATTCTTAACCGCCACAGATCTTTGTGAATACCTCGTCACCAGGGGGTTACCTTTCCGGAAGGCGCACGAGCTTGTGGGAAGGGTGGTGCGGAAGCTCATCGGAGAGGGCAGGACGCTCAGAGACCTTGTGCCCGAGGATTTCGGAGAATGGGCACATCTTTTCGACGAAGGCGTGCGGATGGTGGTTCTGGAAGAGAACTCTGTAACCCGGAAGTCTACTTTTGGGAGTACCGCACCCAGGGAAGTTTTGAGGATGTGTGCTGAAGGGAAGGCGTATGTGGAGAAAGAGAAAGAGGAGATCGCAGAGCTCAAGAAGGAGTGGCAGAGGAGCTTCAGAGAGCTTGTGGGAGAAAAGGGGCGATGAACAATGCGGGAAGTTCGAGAAGTCCTTAAAGAAGTTGAGCAATCGGGCATTCGCTTTGTCCGTCTGCAATTTGTGGATGTTCTTGGCATTCCCAAGAATGTTGAAATTCCAGCGAAGAAGCTCCCGGTAGCTTTGGAGGAAGGAGTGAATTTCGACGGCTCCTCCATCCAGGGATTCGTCCGGATTGAGGAGTCGGATATGAAGCTTGTTCCTGATCTCGACACGTTCATCGTCTGCCCCTGGGAGGAGGAACGGGTTGCCAGGGTAATCTGTGATGTTCGCCGGCCTGATGGTACTCCTTTCGAAGGCTGTCCTCGAACCAACCTCAAGCGGGTCCTCGAAGAAGCGCGGAAGAAAGGATTTGAACTGAAAGTTGGAACGGAAGCGGAATTCTTCATCCTGAAGCACGAAGGGGGACGGGTGGTGGTAAGCGACCGCGGAAGCTATTTTGACCTTCTCCCTCTTGACCTTGAGGAAAGCCTCAGACGGGATATGGTCATTGCTCTTGAGGAGCTCGGCTTCCGGATTGAAGCCTCACACCATGAGGTGGCACCATCGCAGCACGAGATCGACTTCGAGTACGGTGATGCCCTGAAAATTGCCGATAACCTCATCACCCTGAAACTTGCGGTGAAGACCCTTGCCCTTCGAAAGGGGTACATTGCAACCTTCATGCCCAAACCCCTCTACGGCGTTCCCGGGTCAGGAATGCACACACATCTTTCGCTCTTCTGGGGTGAAGAGAATCTCTTCTACGACCCCCAGAGTCCTGACGGTTTGAGTCGTGTTGCCAAGGGCTTCATCGCAGGCCTTCTCGAACACGCTCCTGCCATCACCGCCATCACCAACCCCCTGGTGAATTCTTACAAGCGTCTCGTGCCGGGGTATGAAGCCCCCGTGTACATTGCCTGGGCCGAAAAGAACCGGAGCCCCTTAGTTCGGGTTCCACCTCAGCGAGGGAAAGGGACACGGGCCGAGTTCCGCAGTCCTGACCCCTCCTGTAATCCTTACCTTGCCTTTGCCGTCATCCTGAAAGCTGGAATTGACGGTATTGAACGGGGGCTTGATCCCGGCCGTCCCTGCAATAACATCAATCTCTACGACCTCACCCCTGAGGAACGGGAGGAGTGGGGCATCCGTCATCTGCCGCGAAACCTTGGGGAGGCGCTCTGTGCGCTGGAGAAGGACGAGGTTGTCAAGAGCGCCCTGACTCCCCACATCCTTGACTACTTCCTCAAAGCCAAGCGCCAGGAATGGGAAGAATTCCAGCGGGCAGTTCATCCCTGGGAAATCGAAAGGTACCTCGAGCTCTATTAGCCTGTCATTTCCGGGAGAGATGGGCAAGGAGTACCATGATGTCCGACGGGGTGACTCCCGGAACTCGGGCAGCCTGCCCCAGGGTTCCGGGACGCACCTTCACGAGGCGTTCCCGGGCTTCCCGTGAGAGACCCCTGATCTTAGAGAAGTCAAATCCAGGTGGAATGATTGTATTTTCGAGCTTCCGGAACTCTTCAATCTGCCGCCTCTGCCGCTCCATGTATCCTTTGTACTTAATTTCGATTTCGACCTCCTCAATGATCTGGGGGGGCAAAGAAGGTCTTGCAGGGTCAAAGGGCGCAAGATCTCTATAGGTGATTGAAGGCCGGGCAAGGAGATGAGCAGCTCGTATCGGTTCTCGAAGAGGGGGCATGCCTTTCTTCTCAAGAAGGGCGTTGAGTTCTGGTGTTGGGGCAATGGTTAGCTGGTTGAGCCGTGCTATTTCTTCCTCGATCTGTCGTTTCTCTTCGACAATCCTGGCGTACCGTTCCCATGAAATGGTCCCCACCTCGTAGGCGTACTGGGAAAGCCGGTAATGAGCGTTGTCGTGACGGATGAAAAGGCGGTATTCAACCTTGCCCGTGCGCAACCTGTAGGGTTCTGTGACCCCCTTTGTCACCAGGTCGTCCACCATGACCCCGATGTAGCTTTCATCCCGCCGGAGGATGAGCGGAGGCTTGCCCTGGACATACCTTCCCGCATTGATTCCCGCAAGGATTCCCTGGCCTGCGGCTTCCTCGTAGCCTGAGGTTCCGTTGACTTGCCCGGCTAAGAAAAGCCCAGGGATGTCCTTGCACTCGAGTGAAGGATGGAGTTGTGTGGGGAGAACGTAGTCGTACTCAATCCCATATCCTGGGCGAACGATGTGGGCGTTTTCAAGGCCAGGGATGGATTGTACAACCATCCACTGGACGTCTTCAGGGAGGGAGGTGAAAATCCCCTGGGCGTAGACCTCGTTGGTATCTTCTCCTTCAGGTTCGATGAAGATGAGGTGCTGGTCCTTTTCGGGGAACCGGTAAACCTTGTCCTCAATAGAGGGACATTCACGAACAGGAGAGCTCTCTGCAACCGTATAAAGGAGGGGTGAACGGTGGAAATTGGCCCTGATGATGTCGCAAGTCGTTTTCGTCGTCCGGGTGATGAACACCGACTGTCCTTCGTAGACACGGGGGGTACTGTCGTAGGAGAAGCAAAGCGGTTCCTCGTCGCTTTTCTGTTCCTCCATTCTGGAGAAATCTACTGTCCTTCGGTCAAGCCGCGGAGGAGTGCAGGTGTTCAACCTCCCAAGTTGCAGTCCGAGTCTCCTCAGTGCCTGGCTGAGGGACTGGGCAGGGAACTCCCCCCGGCGACCCGCAGGGTACGAAAGCTCTCCGATGCGGATGATGCCGTTGAGAAACGTCCCAGCACAGACCACAACCGCTTTGGCGAGAAACTCCGTTCCGTGCTTGACCCGAACTCCCTTCACCGAACCATTTCTTTCAAGGAGGATGTCCTCAACCTCTCCCTCAAAGAGAAAAAGGTTTGGCAGCGCTTCGAGGTACCGTCGCATGGTGAGGCTGTAGAGATCCCGCTTCGTCTGGGCCCGAAGTGTCTGGACCGCAGGTCCCTTGCCAGTGTTGACCCGCTTGATATGGATGGTGCACTCATCTGTGACCCTGGCCATGAGTCCCCCTAAGGCGTCGATTTCACGAACCACGTGACCCTTCCCCGGACCACCGATGGCAGGGTTGCAGGGCATAAGGGCAATGTGGTGGATGGACATGGTGATAAGGAGTGTTCTGAGTCCCATCTTCGCTGCAGCACAGGCCGCTTCACATCCAGCGTGTCCTCCGCCAACAACGATAACGTCATAGATTCTGGACATACTCTGTCCTTCCTCCCTTTGGAGAAAAGATGGTGGCAAGGTGAGTCAGTCGCTCCCTGAGTTTTTCCCAGCGTACAGGTAACCGGTATCGCCAGTTCGGGTACTCCTCAACAGTCCCCGGGAGATTCACCTGGGTGGTGCTCTCAAGAAGGTCGTCGAGGCTCACCGAAACGACCCGGGAAGGTGTTGCGGCGAGAAACCGGCAAAGGGCAAAAAGCAACGCCTGTGGTGTGGAATTGTCTTCCTGGAGAAAGCCCCACTCCTGGAGTTTTTTCAGGCATTCCTCCAGGAAATGCTTCCGATCCTCAAGGAGCACGGCAGCCTGCTCGGGCGTGAAGATTCCCAGATCCTTCCGAAGAAGGACATCTTTTCCCTCGAGGAATGCCAGAAGAGGTGGCATGTCGTGGGTATTCAGGGTGGCGTAGCTCTTTGGGGGGTACTCCTGGGGGTGGCGTGGTGACGAACCTTCCCGCTCAAAGTAGAACACCCGGGTTGAGAGAATGGAGGATCTTCTCAGGGCACTGCGCAAAAAGCGTGGGACGGTTCCCAGGTCCTCACCGAGGAGGATGACCTCATGCCTTGTGCTTTCCAGGGTGAGGATGGCAAGGAGCTCCCGGAAGGGATACTGAACGTATGTTCCCTCAGAAGGTTTGCCGCCTTCGGGAATCCAGAAAAGCCTCTTGAGCCCCATGATGTGGTCAAGGCGCACAAAACGGGCAAAGCGCATGTTGTCCCGGAGAAGGGCAATGAAATCGGCATAATGGTTTTCTCGAATCTTCCAGGGAGAGAAAGGGTGGAATCCCCAGTTCTGCCCCTCGGGGGAAAAATCGTCAGGAGGTGCTCCTACGGTGAAATTGAAGACCAGTCTTTCCCGGCAGAGCCAGCTTTCGATCCCTGAAGGTGCACAACCCACTGGAATGTCGAAGCAGAGGATACGGTGTTTCTCTGTGATACGCTCCAGAAAGCGGTCCATGAGCCACTCAAGGAAAGCAAAGTAGAGAACGTCTTGCTCGCGAGCCTGGAAAAAGTCCCTCAGGGCTTTCTCGTTTCTTTCCCGAAAAGGAACGGGCCACTTCCGCCAGTCCGGCCCTGCCTCAGAGGCAATAGCCTGGTACAGCGAGGCCCAAATCACCCGATCTTTTTCGCGGTCCAAGAAATTCTGGAATTCCCTCCAGAGAGCGGCAAAAGTCTCCGTTCGCTTCTCGAAGAAGTGTTGGAAAACCTTCCGGAGAAAACGGTCTTTTTCCCGCCAGATTAGCTCGTAGTTGATGAGATTCTCCGAAGGGTTGGGGTCCGGGGGGATGGAGAGGGAAAGTTCTGGAAAGAGCGAGAGGACCTCATCAAGGGGGAGGTAGATGGGGTCGAAGAGTCGCCGCGAGGAGGCAGAATAGGGACTGGTTCCCTGGGGACCATCCTTGGGCATAAGGTGGAGGGGAAGAAGACCCAGGAAACGTCCTCCAGCACGTACCACGAGATCCTGAAGGTCCCGTAAATCCCTGAGGTCCCCGATACCCTGGTTCCTCTCTGTGGCCAGGGCGAAGAGTGCCCCGTGAATGCCCCAGATTCTCTCAGGAGGAAGGTAGGCCTTTACGGGAGAGAGGATGAGAAGCGACGAGAGTTCTCCGTTCGAAGAAGCAATGGTGAGGTTGTAGTACCCCCATGGGCATTCCGGGGGGAGGAGTACAGAGAGGACAGGGGAGGTAACGCGTGAGCGGAACACCACTTCCCCACGCTCGTTGCTGATACGTGCCTCCCCCCCGACAAAAGAAGGAGGTACCCGGAGTCTTTCCGTTCTCTTCCTCAGAACACGAATCACAAAATCAAAGGTACTCTTTTTTGCTCTCGCCAAGGCGATGGCTTCGTGCAGGCCCTCTGGGGAGAAATCCTCAACCCCCATTGCTCGAAGAAGCGCCACAAGGGTCTTTTGAGGAACCTGAATCCTCTCCCCCCGAATGTTCCGGTACTCTGTGGCGATTCCGTATATTGAGGCAAGAGTTTTGAGGTGCCCTTCCTGCATCATGGTCCTTTCCCGGTGGTCTTTTGGAGATTATTATATAAGGGAGCAGGAGGAAAAGAAAGGAGAAGGCGGAAGTGAGCATTCGAGAGCGGCTTGCTGAGCTTGGGTATGTCTTGCCCCCTCCCCCGAAGCCTGTGGGGGCGTATGTTCCTGGTCTTCTTGTGGGGGAATTCGTGTGGACCTCAGGGCAGCTCCCTTTCTGGCAGGGAGAGCTCCGTTACCGGGGAAGGCTTGGGGAGGAACTCACGGTTGCGGAGGGGTATGAAGCGGCGAAGCTCTGCGTCCTCAACTGCCTGAGCGTGGTGGAGGATATTGTGGGAACCCTGGAGGAAATAGAGCAAGTTGTGAAGCTCACCGGATTCGTGGCTTCAGGTGAGGGGTTCACCGAGCAGCCCAGGGTCCTCAACGGTGCTTCAGACCTCCTTCTGACGCTCTTTGGCGAGAGAGGGAAGCACGCCCGTTCTGCTGTTGGAGTGCGGGGGCTTCCACTTGGGGCACCGGTTGAGGTAGAGCTCGTCGTTAAAGTTCGGGGCGCTCGCTGACGGCCGAATTCTTTATTCCAAAAACCCTTGACACTGCTTTGTCCTTTGGGTATATTTATGCTCGCGCAAAGGGCGTTCTTGCCGGTGTAGCTCAGCTGGTAGAGCAGCTGACTTGTAATCAGCAGGTCGTCCGTTCGAGTCGGATCACCGGCTCCAGTGTGTGGGGAGGTGCCTGAGTGGCCAAAAGGAGCGGACTGTAGATCCGTCGGCTGAATAGCCTTCGTAGGTTCGAATCCTACCCTCCCCACCAGAATAGAAGCCTGCGTAGCTCAGTGGTAGAGCGCACCCTTGGTAAGGGTGAGGTCACCGGTTCGATCCCGGTCGTAGGCTCCACTTTTCTTTTTTAGAGAGATTACTACAAGGAGGATACCCTATGGCCAAGCAGAAGTTCGAAAGGAAAAAGCCCCATATTAACGTTGGAACCATTGGACACGTGGACCACGGGAAGACCACCCTCACCGCTGCCATCACCCTGGTCCTCTCCAAGTACGGCCTTGCCAAGTACACCCCCTTTGAGCAGATCGATAAAGCCCCCGAAGAGCGGGAGCGGGGGATCACCATTGCCATTGCCCATGTGGAGTACGAGACGGAGAAGCGCCACTACGCCCACATCGATTGCCCAGGGCATGCCGACTACGTGAAGAACATGATTACCGGTGCAGCCCAGATGGATGGGGCAGTCCTCGTGGTCTCGGCTGCTGATGGCCCCATGCCCCAGACCCGGGAACACATTCTCCTCTCCCGTCAGGTTGGTGTCCCCTACATCATCGTCTTCCTCAATAAAGTCGACATGGTTGATGACCCGGAACTCTTGGAGCTCGTGGAGATGGAAGTCCGGGACCTCCTCAACCGCTACGAGTTCCCCGGAGACGAGGTGCCCGTCATCACCGGCAGTGCCCTGAAAGCACTGGAGTGCGGCTGCGGGAAGCGGGAGTGCCAGTGGTGTGGAGGGATCTGGAACCTCCTCGACGCCATGGACACCTACTTCCCCCTCCCGGTTCGGGAACTCGACAAACCCTTCCTCATGCCCATTGAGGACGTCTTCTCCATCACTGGGAGAGGCACCGTGGTCACCGGGAGAGTGGAGCGGGGAACTCTGAAGCTCGGGGATCCTGTGGAGATTGTGGGGCTCTCCCATGAGATCAAGAAGACCGTGGTCACAGGCATTGAGATGTTCCGTAAGGTCCTCGATGAGGCCCAGGCTGGAGACAACATTGGTGTCCTTTTGCGGGGCATTGAGAAGAAAGAGGTAGAACGGGGTCAGGTCTTGGCAGCCCCCGGAACCATCACCCCCCACACCCACTTCAAGGCCGAGGTCTACGTCCTCACCAAAGAAGAGGGTGGCCGGCACACCCCCTTCTTCAGTGGCTACCGTCCCCAGTTCTACTTCCGAACTACTGACGTCACCGGAGAGATCAAGCTCCCTCAGGGGGTGGAGATGGTCATGCCCGGGGACAACGCCAACATCGAGGTGAAGCTCATTTATCCTGTAGCCATGGAGAAGGGCTTGCGCTTTGCCATCCGTGAGGGAGGAAGAACGGTTGGTGCTGGAGTGGTTACGGAGATCATTGAGTAGGAGGTTTTGAGCGGTGTCGGAAACCATCACCTTTGAATGCACGGAGTGCAAGCGGAGGAACTACCAGGGGAGCAAGAACAAGAGCAAAAAGACTGGGCGTTTGGAGTTCCGAAAATACTGTCCTTTCTGTCGTAAACACACCTTGCACCGCGAGGTCCGTTAAGGTATACTAAAGCTGTGCAGGCCCGTAGCTCTAACGGCCAGAGTACCGGATTCCAAATCCGGGGGTTGCAGGTTCGAATCCTGCCGGGCCTGCCAGATTTTTTTAAGGTTTCTTTTTAAGGTTTCCAGTCACCTGGTCATTTCGCGAAACCCCACTTTGACAGCAATGCTGTTCAGTTTTCGTGGCGGCTCAAGGAAAGAAACCCTCGAAGCTTCTCTACTGCCCGCTCTTTGAGCCCCGGAAGAACCTTGCTGTAGGTGTCAAGCGTTAAGGAAATCGAAGCATGCCCGAGAATTTCCTGAACCACCTTAGGGTTTTCCCCGAAGGCAAGAAGGAACGCGGCGAAGAAATGCCGAAGACCGTGGATGGTCAAACCCTCAATCCCCGCTTCCTGGCAGATACCCCGGAAGGTGCGCAGGAAGTTCCCGGAGTAGATGGCAGTGTGGGCCTCAGAGGGAAAGACGAGATCAGTCCCCGGCCAGTCAGGCCCCAGGGCGAGCTTTTCCTCAAGTCACCTCTTCCTCAAGGCCTTGAGCTCTTCCACCACCTCAGGAAGCAGGGGAACGGTGCGCCTCCGCTTTTGGTTTTTTGGTTCCTGCACGATGAATCCCCGGTTCAAGGTGGTGAGGCTCTGGGCGACGGTGATTGTCCCCTGCTCTGAGTCCGCGTTCTTCTGCGAAGCCCTGGGGCAAACGGTGAGGCCGCCCGGGCAAACCCGTGGGTCCTGCTGAACAGCGAGAAATGTCGCGCTTATATGCTCTCCCTCAGCTTGAGCAAAAGGGTAAAGAGTGCGTTCCTTTCGCTTTCGGGGACCTTTCCAAAGAAAACGTAACGCACCACCCCCTGGGCATCAACAACGAGGACGTTACTCAGCTTGGGATGGAAACCGAAGTCGCGACGCATTTTCCCGTTCCAGTCGGCGTAAAGCGTAATGCCATACTTTCGAGCATTCTCTCGAAGCTTTCTTTTCCAGATGCTCCGGGTGAAGAAGTTAGCGCTTGAAGCGTCAATGATCTGGAAAACCTGGAGGTCCTCAAGGAGCAAGGGATGTGCGTTACGGAGGTCCGCAAGGGCGTACTTGAGGTCGTTATTGGAGGAGGCGGTGAGACGGGTGTCGTAGAAAATCACACTGAGTTTCCCCAAAAGCTGTTCCCGACCAAGGAGCTCTCCGTTGGGAGAGACGACAGTGAAGGAAGGAACCACGCTTCCTATCTCAAGCGACCAGGCCGGGATTGCGAAAATCCAGAAGATAAGCATGACAGACAGTGAGATACTGGCCTGAAAGCTACGCATGCTTCAATCCTCCCGGGGGTTTTACGGGTGTACAACCGGGGGCCAGTGGGGTTATTCCCGGAGCACCGCTTTCTGAGTGCGATCTGGCCTGGAAGCCGTAGGAGCCTTTTCGGTGACGCCGGATGCTTTTGAAGAACCTGGTCACCTATTGAATTTCCCTTTGTGTTCTCTTGACGGAAAGACCCTGAGATGGTATAAAATACGCAAAGTGAAGAGTGCAAGAAGCGATGATGAGGGGGAGTAGCCTCTCGTCCGGGGCTGAGAGAGAGCCCGGGTCAGGTGGAAGCCGGGTAGTCCCTGAGGGGTGAATGGGCCTCAGAGCTTTTCATCGAAATCCCTTCGGGAGAGTAGGTTGAAAAGGGGCTTTCCCTTTAAAGGAAGACGGGTATCACGGTGTACCCGGTTGAGAGGATAGCGCGAAAGCGCTATCAACAAGAGTGGCACCGCGAGGAAAAAGGCCCTCGTCTCTTGACGAGGGCCTTTTTATTTGGGGTGATGGACTTGAAGGTACACCCAGAGAGAGGGGAATTTCTCCGGCTCAGCGAAAGGTATGAGTATGTTCCGCTGTATACGGAACGCCTTGCTGATCGTCTAACTCCGGTTGTGGTTTTCGAGCGTTTTCGAGAAAAGACACCCCTTTTCCTTTTAGAGAGTGCCGAAAGAGGAGAGACCTGGGGCCGGTACTCCTTTCTGATTTTTGATGTAGAGGAGGAAGAGTACTTCTTCGACTTCATCGACCTTGTTGCCCTTCTTGAACGCAAGTATCCTCGCTTCTTAGTGCATCCGGTGCCCGATCTCCCCTTCCTGGGAGGAGCAGTGGGATTCCTGAGCTATGACGCCGTGAAGACCTGGGAACGAACTGTTCCCCGAAAGGCCATGGATTTCCCTCTTGCCTATTTCGCCACGGTGCGGAAGTTCCTCTTCTTTGACCATTTGAAGCATCGTCTCGGAGCCGTCTATGTTGCCCGTGGTGGGGATGAGGAGGATTTCTCCCGTGGCCTATCCTGGATTCAGGAGGTCATGGCAAAGGTCGAGTATCCCCTAATGGTCCGGAAGGAAGAGAAGTTCCGTCTTCTGGGTGACGTGCAGTCAAACTTCACCCGGGAGGCCTTTGAGGCGGCGGTCCGCCGGGTTATCGAGCTCATTGAGGAAGGGCACGCATCACAGGTGGTTATTTCCCAGCGCTTTTCCGTACCGTATGTGGGTGATCCCTTCCGGGCGTACCGCTTCTTGCGGTCTCTCAATCCTTCGCCGTATCTCTTCTATTTTGAAACTCCTTCATTCACCCTTCTTGGTTCTTCTCCCGAGATGATGGTAAAAGTCGAGGGGAGAAAAGTCACTACTCGCCCCATTGCCGGAACACGGCGACGCCTTGCCCATGTTCCTGAGGAGGACATCATCCGGGACCTCCTTGAGGACGAAAAGGAGAATGCTGAGCACGTTATGCTCCTTGACCTTGGAAGGAATGACCTCGGGCGTGTGTGTGAGCTTGGGAGCGTTCAGGTTGAGGAGTACATGAAAATCGAGCGATATTCCCATGTCTTCCATATCGTTTCCACCGTGTCCGGGATACTTCGAGAGGACATGACGCCCTGGAGGGCATTGCAGGCCTGCTTCCCTGCGGGGACGGTCAGCGGGGCTCCCAAAGTGCGGGCGATGCAGATTATTGAGGAGATTGAGCCGGAGAGCCGGGGGCCATACGCGGGAGCCCTGGGGTACGTGAGTTTCCAGGGAAACATGGACACCTGCATCGTGATTCGGAGCATTTTCTGTAAAGACGGTTCTGCCCGGGTTCAGGCAGGGGCAGGCGTGGTATACGATTCTGTGCCCGAGCGGGAGTACGAGGAAACACGAAGCAAAGCGGAGGCTTTGCTTCTGGCATTACAACTTGCGGAAAAGGAGGAGAGCCTATGATTCTCGTCATCGATAATTACGACTCCTTCACTTATAACCTTGTGCAGTACCTTGGAGAGCTGAGCGGGGAGGAAATCCGCGTGTTCCGGAACGATGAGATAACCCTTGAGGAGATTGAGAAGATGCGACCGGATCGCATCGTGATTTCGCCGGGTCCGAAAGATCCCACGGACTGTGGCATCACGAATAGCGTCATTGCCCGCTTTGCCCCCTCTATTCCAATCCTTGGGGTGTGTCTTTGGCCACCAGTGTATTGCCTACGTTGAGGGTGCGCGCATCATTAAGGCGAAAAGACCCTGCCACGGAAAGCGGTGGAAGGTTTTCCTCCTGCCCTCCTTCCTCTTCCGGGGACTGCCGGAGGAAATATGGGTGGGACGTTACCATTCCCTCGTGGTTGATCCCGAGAGTATCCCACCGTCACTCCGGGTGATTGCCTGGACCGAAGAAGGGGAGGTTATGGCTTTAGAGCACCGGAAGTATCCCCTTTTTGGCGTCCAGTTCCATCCTGAATCTGTGTTAACCCCTCAGGGGAAGGTTATCCTTCGGAACTTCCTGGAGGTGAAAAAACCGTGAAGGAGGAAATCCTTCTGCGCGTTCTCAATGGAGAGGCTCTCGGAGCTTCGGAGGCCTATACCCTCATGCACGCCCTTATGAGCGGGGAGTTCACCCAGGCCCAGATGGGAGCAATCCTTGGGGTTCTGCGGGTTCGGGGCGAGCACAAAGAAGAGCTCCTCGGTTTTGCACGGGCCATGCGGGATTTCGCCACGCCCTTCCTTCTCCCTGCAGGGTGTCTTGCTGCCGACAACTGCGGCACTGGAGGCGATGGACGGGGTACGCTGAACATTTCCACAGGAGCAGCGCTTTTAGCCTTTGCCCTGGGTGTGCCCGTTGTGAAGCACGGCAATCGTTCGGTTTCAAGCCGCTCAGGAAGCGCCGATTTCCTGGAGCGCCTCGGTTTCCCCATTGATCTTGCCAGGACCTCCATGGAGCGCCTTTTCGCGGAAACTGGCTTTGCCTTTCTGTACGCTCCTTTGTACCACCCCGCCATGCGGGCAGTTCAGGGAGTACGAAGAGAGCTCAGGGTGCGGACGGTGTTCAATATCCTGGGTCCCCTCACCACACCCTGCTCCGTGGCGTACAAGATGGTAGGGGTGTACGATCCGAAACTCCTCGAACCAGTGGCCTATGTGCTCTCCCTTCTTGGGGTGCGGAGGGGACTTGTGGTGTGGGGTGAACCCGGGGTGGATGAGGTCAGTGTGAGTGGAAAAACCCGCTGTCTCCTCGTGGAGAAGGGGAGGATCTCTCCCTTGACCTTCCACCCTCACGAGGTTGGTTTTCCGGAATACCCTGTGGAAGAAATCCAGGGAGGGGATCCTGCAGAGAACGCCCGTCTCTTCCTTGACATTCTCTCCGGGGAGGTGCGGGGAGCCCATCGCGATACTCTGGTTGTGAATGCGGCGTTTCTTGTGTGGTTGAGCGAGAGAGCCAGGAGTATCGCTGAAGCTGTACAGAAGGTTGAGGGAGCCATCGACAGCGGACGGGCTCTGGAGAGGGTGAAGGAACTACTTGAGGTGGCACAGAGAATGAAGGAGGGTGAAGTGCATGGAGGGCATTCTTGAGGCCATTGTAACAGCGAAAAAGCGGCGGCTTCTTGCGCGGGAAAGGCCCTATCTGCCCTCCGAAGTTGCCCGAATCTTTGCGACTTCGATACAAAATGGTTTCCTTTCTGCCTTCCAGGATTCTCATCCCCATATCATTGCCGAAATTAAGCTTGCTTCACCTTCAAGGGGGAGATTCATCGCACCCCACGATGTTCCACGTTTCCTTGCCCTCTACGAGGAAGGAGGTGCCCGGGCCATCTCTGTGGTGACTGAGGAGGACCACTTCCAGGGGAACCTTGAATTGCTCCGGGAAGTTGTGGTGAAAACACGCCTTCCAGTACTGCGAAAGGATTTCGTGCTTGAAGAAACCCAGATTTACGAGACGGCAGAAGCCGGTGCTCAGGCAATCCTCCTTATTGCCCGCATTGTCTCTGGGGAGCGCCTAAAGCGCTTTGTGGAGCTTGCGGAGCTCCTCGGTCTTGTTCCGGTTGTTGAGGTTCACGATGAGGAGGATCTGCGGAAGGCTCTCTTTGCCTCCGCTAAAGTCATCGGCATCAACAATCGGGACCTTTCTACTTTTCAGGTGTCACTTGCAACCACCCTCAGGCTCCTCCCCCTCGTTCCCGAGGGAACAGTGGTCATTGCCGAAAGCGGCATCCATACCCGTGAGGATGTGGAGATGCTTCTTGAGGTGGGGGTGCGGAACTTTCTCGTGGGAGAAGCCCTTTTGACGTCCCCGAACCCTGCAAAAGTACTCCTTGAGTTACGAGGAGAGAGAGAGGTTGCCCGCTGTTAAGGTGTGTGGAATCACCCGGATGGAAGACGCACTGGCCCTTGCTTCCCTGGAGGTTTGGGCACTGGGATTCATCTTCGTCCCTGGAAGCCCGCGCTTCGTTCATCCGGAAACGGTGCGGGAAATTGTTGAGCATCTGCAGAGGAAGGTGCTCACGGTAGGAGTGTTCCAGAATTCCAGCTTACAGGAAGTTCGGAGCATTCGAGATTTCTGCAGGCTTGACCTTGTTCAGCTCCACGGGGATGAGGACCCTGCATTCTGTGAGCGCCTCGGTGGTGGAGTGATCAAGGCCTTCGGGGTTGGTGAAAGGTTCTCCCTCGAAGAAGTGCAGGAGTACATCTCCAGAGTATCCTATGTACTCTTTGACACCCTGAAGGGTGGAAAGCGTGGGGGTACGGGAGAAGCTTTCCAGTGGGAAGTGGTTGCTCCTTTTGTTTCGGCTGCTTCCTGTCCCACCATTGTTGCCGGGGGACTTACCCTTGAGAACATTCCCCGTCTTCTGCGCGTTCTCTCTCCCTTTGCCCTTGACGTGAACAGTGGTTTTGAGATTGCTCCAGGAAAAAAAGACATCCAGAAGGTGCGGGAGCTCCTTCTGCTTTTACAGGGAAGGTGAGTTGTATGGAGAAGTGGTTCTTTGGTGAGTTCGGAGGAAGGTTTGTGCCGGAGACGCTGGTGCATCCTCTTGAGGAGCTCGAAGAAGCGTACGAGTATTACCGGAACGACCCGGAGTTCCAGGAAGAGCTCAGGTTGTACCTCACGACATACGCTGGGCGACCTACTCCTCTTACGTACGCTGCAAGGCTCAGCAGGGAACTCGGGGGAGCAAAAATCTACCTGAAGCGAGAGGACCTCAACCACACAGGGTCCCACAAGCTGAATAACACCTTGGGACAGGTGCTTCTGGCCAAGAAAATGGGTAAGAAACGCATTATCGCCGAGACCGGAGCCGGGCAGCACGGTGTGGCTACGGCTACAGCCTGCGCCCTTCTTGGGCTTGAGTGTCAGGTGTACATGGGGGCTGTGGATGTTGAGCGGCAGAAGCTCAACGTCTTTAGAATGCAGGTTCTCGGGGCCCAGGTCATTCCCGTGTATTCCGGAAGCCAGACTCTGAAGGACGCCATCAATGAGGCCCTGCGTGACTGGGTTCGGAACGTGGACACCACTCACTACGTCATCGGGTCTGTGGTCGGTCCTCACCCGTACCCCACCATGGTTCGGGATTTCCAGTCTGTTATCGGCAGGGAAGCAAAGGAGCAATTCCTCGAGCAAGAAGGAAGGCTTCCCGATTACGTCATTGCCTGCGTCGGTGGGGGAAGCAACGCGATAGGGATATTTTCGGCCTTCTTGCCCTATGGAGATGTGCGCCTTGTGGGTGTTGAGGCAGGAGGTCTTGGTCTTGAGACGGGGAAGCACGCTGCAAGCATTGGGCGGGGGAGGAAGGGTGTTCTTCACGGGAGCATGAGCCTTTTGCTTCAAGATGAATTCGGGCAAATCCAGGAAACCCATTCCATCGCCGCCGGTCTTGACTACCCGGGGGTGGGTCCTGAGCACGCCTTTCTCGCAAAAACAGGAAGAGCGCAGTACGTGACGGCCACCGACGAAGAGGCTCAAGAGGCCTTTTGCCTTCTTGCCCGCATGGAGGGTATTATTCCGGCGCTGGAGAGCGCTCACGCCCTGGCGTATGCCATAAAGATAGCTCCTTCTCTACCGAAAGAAGCCACCGTACTTGTGTGTCTTTCCGGCAGGGGCGATAAGGACGTTGAGGTCGTTATGCGGTCTTTAGCAAAGGAGGAGTAATCATGGACCCGTTACGTGAAGTCCTCGAAAAGAAGAAAAGGAAGCTCTTCGTTCCGTATCTGACTTTCGGGTACCCCGATGTTTCGAGCTTCTGTACCCTCCTCCGGATCTGTGAGGAAGAGGGGGCCGATGCAGTGGAGGTTGGCATCCCCCACTCGGACCCTGTGGCCGATGGGCCAGTGATTCAGACGACGTCTTTTGCAGCCCTCAAACAGGGCGTTACGCCTCTTCGTGTCGTCGAGGTGATGGCTGGTATCCGCCTTTCCATCCCCCTCATTGCCATGACCTACGGGAACATTGTGCTCCAGTATGGGGTGGGGAAGTTTGCCCGTGATTTCCGGGAGATTGGTTTTCGAGGACTCATCGTCGCCGATTTTCCCCTTGAAGCCCGGGATTTCCTCAAAGAAGCCCAGGGGTTGCTCTCTCGAATCCTCCTTGCCTCGGTGACTTCCCCCCTTGAACGAGTCCGGCGCATCGCTGAAGCAAGTGAGGGTTTTGTGTATCTCGTTTCGGGAAAAGGGGTAACAGGGAAGACTGAGGTAGATTTTTCGGCCCTCAGAGAACGTGTTGCCTGTATCCGGAGCCATACCTCGGCACTTGTTCTTCCCGGGTTTGGTATTCACGACCCCTATCAGGCAGCAACCCTTGCCGAGTACACCGATGGGGTTATTGTGGGGTCGGCCCTTCTTGAGTACATTATACGTAACAAAGATACAGAAACCTGGATGGAGGGATTCGCTGCTCTCGTGCGGTCGTATCGTCGCGCGCTGGATGGAGTGGCGTAATGCTCTATGCAGCTTGAAGAGCGTGGAGGTGTTCTGGTCCTTCGTTTCACATCGCTTCTTCGTTTTCCACAACTTGAGCATTTCTTTGTGACCCGCCGCACGCCTTATGATGTCCGCACAGAAAGTGGCCGGGAAGCCATTGCAAGGCTTTTCGGCACAGGTCCGATCTTTGTTCCTTCTCAGGTTCATGGGGCAGATTTCCTCGTTTTCGAGGAGAAACTGTGGTACAATGCTTCTTGCCGTATGGTCGATGCACTGCTTGCCGGAAAGAAGAACCAGTACCTCGGGATCCTCGTCGCCGACTGCGTACCCCTTTTGCTCTTTGCTCCGGAGCAGGAAGTGGTGGCTTTAGTCCATGCCGGGTGGAGGGGGATTGCCCAGGGGATTCACATCCGGGTTGTGGAGGCAATGGAGAGACTGTTTTCCGTTTCGCCCTCTGCAATCTGGGCTGGTGTAGGTCCTGCCATCGGTCCATGTTGCTTTGAGGTTGGGAAGGACGCCCTTGAAGCTCTGGGAAAGGAGCGCGAAGCCTTTGTCGAGTACCGAGCAGGGAGGACCTTTGTGGACCTGAAGGGCATCGTGGTAGAGGATCTCCTGGCACGGGGACTTTTGAGGGAGCGCCTTGAGGTGAGTTCGCTCTGCACGTTCTGTGAGAGGGACCTTCTGTGTTCCTTTCGCCGGGATCGCAGTGCAGCGAGATGTCTCCTTGTTGCAGGAATGAGGGGGTGAGGGTATTGCATGCAGAGGCGGTGGCGCGGCATCTTCTGGTGGAGATTGTGGGGTCCCGGCTCCTCAACGACGCTCAGCGGGTTGAGGCTTTTTTTCGGGATCTTGCCGCCACCTACGGGAAGGAAATCCTTGCGCTTCACGTGTACCAGTTCGAGCCGTATGGTCTGAGCGGGCTTTTAGTGATGCCGGAGTCTCATGTTGCCATCCATACCTGGCCGGAGTACGGGTACGCAGCACTGGATGTTTTCCTCGGTGCGTCCTGTGATCCCAAAGCCAGTGTGCCCCTGATTGAGCGGTACTTTGTGCCTCAGGACGTGAGAGTTGTGGAACTCGAGAGGGGAGTGGGCAAGCGGAATGGAACTCTGGTACGTCCAGAACTACATTGAGAACTACCAGATGGCTCTCAAGGTGAAGGAAACGCTCTTTGTGGGGCGAACAAAGTTCCAGGAAATCGCCATCATCGACACCTATCTCTATGGGAAGGTTCTCCTTCTTGACGGCATTGTGCAAACCACGGAGAAGGACGAGTTCATGTACCATGAGATGCTCGTTCATCCTGCCATGGTGACGCATCCTCACCCCCGCAAAGTCTTCATTGTTGGAGGCGGTGATGGTGGGGCGGCGCGGGAAGTCCTGAAGCATCCTGTGGAAGAGGTTGTGCTTGTGGACATCGACGAGGGGGTTATCGAGCTCTGCCAGAAGTACTTCCCTCAACTTGGCAGGTGGGACGACCCCCGTCTTCGGGTCTATGTGGGGGATGCGGCAGAGTACATTGCCGAAACCCGTGAAACCTTTGACGTCATTATCATGGACTCCACAGACCCTATTCCTCGGGGTGTTGCTGAACCCCTCTTTTCTCCAGAATTTTACCGGAGAGCCTACGACCGCCTTTCTCCCGATGGGATTCTCGTTTCCCAGATGGAACCGCCCTTTTTTGAGGCCGAGCGGGTCAAAAAGCTCTGGAAGCACCTTGGAGTTTTCCCCATCCTCCGTCTGTACTGGGGTCTTGTCCCCACGTACCCTGGAGGTGTATGGAGCTACGTCATCGCCTCGAAAAAGTACGACCCGGCCCAGGGGGGGAGAGACCTGCCCTTCCCGACCCGGTATTACTCCTCCCGGATTCACCGGGCTGCTTTCGTGCTCCCGGTTTTTCTCGAGGAGATGTTCCAGTAGGGAGAGGACCCTCAGGTCCTCTCCCATCCCCGCTCGATGTCCGTGAGGAGCTTCTTCCCCGCCCGGGCGAGCAGGGACCGCTGATGGAAGAAGAGGCCTTCTTCACGGGCAAGGTAGGCATAGGTTTCGTACTCGAGGGTAGGGTCGGGGGGAGAAGGAAAGACAAAGGAGGAGAAGGTGTAGAAGTCCCGCACAGAAAGAGGCGAAGAGAAGACTGCCGTCCCCCACGTGGGCAACACGTGATTCGGTCCGTACCCATAGTCTCCCAGGGCCACCGGTGCGTGCGGTCCAAGGAAGATTGCCCCTCCTTTCTGAAGGCGTGGAAGGAGAGCAAGGGGGTCTTTGGTCACGACTTCCACGTGTTCGGGAGCGAGGAGGTTCACCGCGGCAAGGGCAACCTCCAGATCCTCCACCTGGTAGAGGAAAAGTGGTTGCGTTTGTCCAAAGGACGATGGGGCGTTAGCAATTTCCTGCTCGAGGTACTTTTTCACCTCGAAGAGCAGGGCCTCGCTTGGGGAAAAGAGTACACTTGTGGCGAGAGGATCGTGCTCGGCCTGGGCGAGGAGGTCCAGGGCGACCCACTCAGGAGGGGCACTGTGGTCGGCGATGATGGCCACTTCTGAAGGACCGGCAAGGCCGTCAATGCCCACGATGCCCTGAAGGCGCTTTTTGGCAGCGGTGACGTAGATGTTCCCCGGCCCCACGATTTTCTCTACAGGAGGGATGCTTTCGGTCCCGAAGCAGGCCGCCGCTATGGCTTGGGCGCCTCCAATGCGGTACACCTCCTGTACGCCAAGGAAGAAGGCAGCTGCGAGAACCTCCTTGTGGACGTTTCCATCCTTCTTCGGAGGGGTGAGGAGAGCGATTTCCTGGACGCCTGCAATCTGCGCCGGAATAACCGTCATGAGGCAGGAAGACGGATAAGCGAACCGCCCTCCAGGGATGTAGCAGGCAACCCTGCGAAGTGGACGGACGAGTTCTCCAAGGACTGACGACTGGCGTTCCAGGAGAAAGGAGGTCATCTTCTGGGTTTCGTGGAAGGAGCGGATGTTCCGGGCAGCAAGGGCGATGGCGGCCTTCAGTTCCTCTGGGGTTTCCCGGAACGCCCGCTCGAGCTCTTCTGGGGGAACCCGGAAGGTGGTGAGGCGACAGCCGTCAAACCTCTCGGTGTACTCCCGTAAAGCAGCATCGCCCCTATCCTTGACGTTTTCAATGATTTCTTCAACCGCACTTTCTGCTTCCTTCAGGTATTCATAGAGCTTTCGGCGGTTGCCTGCAAGGTCCTGCGTGACATCCTCAAGATTGCCCAGAGGTTTCAGAACGATTTTCACCAGAGACCACTTCCTTCAGGATTTTGACGAAATCCTCTATTTCCAGAGTTCTGGTTTTCATGCTCACCCGGTTGGCCACAAGGCGGGTGGAGATGGGGGCGATTTCCTCAAGAACGTGGAGACGGTTCTCCCTCAGGGTTTTCCCGGTGGAGACGAGATCCACAATGGCGTCGGCAATGCCGATGGCAGGAGCAAGCTCGATTGAGCCGTAGAGAACAACGATATCAGCATTCAGGCCCTTCTCCTGCAGGTACCGGCGGGTGACGTGGGGGTATTTCGTGGCGATGCGAAGGTGTTCCCTCCGGAAGAGAATTTCTCTTGTCAGATGTTCAGGTCCGGCAAGGACCATGGTACACTTCCCGATGCGCAGATCAAGGAGCTCGTACACCTCGTTTTCCCGCTCAAGGAGAATGTCCTTCCCGACAAGACCAAGATCTGCCGCTCCGTGCTCAACGTAGGTTGCCACATCCTTGGGGTGGGAGAAGATGATGCGCCAGGGTAAGGATGGGTCATCGACGACAAGCTGTCGGGAGGGAAGGGAGAGAGGCCGGGAAAGCACCCGGGAGAGGAGCTCCACAACGTCGTCCTTCAGCCTTCCTGTGGGGAGGGTAAGGGTTAACCTCTTCATACGTCCTCCTGCCTGAGGAGATTTTCCACGGCTTGCTCATCGAGGTCCTCAAGGGTTGAGGAACCCCGAGGGGTGGCGAGGAGAATCGTCTCCTTTTCGTGTTCTTCCATCACCAGAGGAATCCCTCGGGACCGCAGTTTTTCAGCAAGCTCAAAGGCTCTCTTTCGAAGGCGTGGTGGGTAGAAGAGGACAGAAGGAGTGGCGCTATCCCCTTCCTGCCAGGAAGTCTCCTTCTGGAGAGCTTCCAGAACCCGCTCGAGGAAAAGGGCAAAACCACAGGCGGGGACATCTTTTCCAAAAACCTGGAAGAGCTCATCGTACCTTCCTCCCGCAAGGAGGGGATACCCCACGTCGGGAGAAAACCCCTCGAAGACCACCCCGGTGTAATAGTCGAAGTCCCGCACAAGCCCGAGGTTGATGGAAAGGTGCTCAGTCACACCGAAATCCTCAAGGATTTCCCAGGTTTTCGAAAGGTCCCGGACGGCCCTCTGCCATTCCTCACTCTCTAAAGAGAAAAAGGAGAACCTCTCAAGAAGGTCCTTTTTTCCCCGAAGGAAGGGAAGTTGCAGGAGGAATGGCGAAAGGGGCAAAGGAAGGGGTTTTCGGGAACAGAGGTTCTGCAAAGCGACGAAGTCCCGCTTTTTCAGGGCAATTCGCACTTCCTCCTTTTCTTCGCTCTCAAGAGGCAGCACCTCGAGAATTCCCCGGAAAATGCTCGCATGACCAATATCCACCTCAAAACTCCGTATCCCTGTCTCCCGCAGCGCTAGGATGGCCAGAGTAACGACTTCGGCATCCTGGGCGGGGCCACTCTGGCCGATGTGTTCAAGGCCAATCTGGGTGAACTCGCTCTCTGTGCGGAAGGGTGAGGAGGGGTAGCGGAAGACCTTCCCGCTATAGTAGACCCGAAGGGGCAGAGGAAGGGCGTTCCCCTGGGCGAACATCCGGGCTACGGAGGTGGTGAACTCGGGGCGAAGGCACACAAGCTTTCCATCGCGGTTGAGGAACTTGAAGATTCGCTCTTTCATTTCCTCGCTCATCGTTTTCTCGAAAGTAGCGTAGTACTCGAGGGTTGGTGGTTCCACCTCGGCGTATCCCCATCGTTCAAAAAGCGTTCTGAGCCGGGCTTCGATGCTTCTGCGAACTTTTGCCTCCCAGGGATACACATCCTTCATCCCGAAAACCAGTTCCAATTTCTCGACTCCTTCCCTATAATGTTGAGAAAAGTATAGAAACAATCTCTGTGCTTTGCAAGAAGTCTTGCATCAAGTCGCACTGTGGAGGGATGAAGTGGGGAGTGTCAAGGACCTTCTTGTTCTTTCCTCGCCAACGGATGAGGAGCCTGGACGGGGGAAGTTCGTCTTCTCCGACCGGTATTCGGTGTTCGACTGGGGGGAGATGCCCGATACCATCCCCCTGAAAGGTGCTTCTCTGTGTCTTATCGGCGCGCACTTTTTCGAGAAACTTGAAAAACTCGGGGTTCCAACCCATTACCTTGGCCTTGAGGAAGGGGGAGAGGTGAAGCGGCTTGCAGAACTCCGGGAGCCGGTGAACGTCATGCACGTTCGACTGGTACGTGTTATTCTCCCTTCTCTGGGAGAGGCAGGCTACGATTACGGGGTGTACCGGCATGTCCGGGGGAATTTCTTGATTCCTTTTGAGTTCATCTACCGCAACACCCTCTCCGAGAATTCAAGCCTCAGGAAACGCATCGCCGAGGGGAAAGCCACTCTTCAGGAATTCGGCCTCTTAGAGCTCCCCCCTCCAGGAGAATTCCTGAAGGAGCCGATTCTCGATGTTTCCACAAAACTTGAGGAACAGGATCGGTACCTGAGCTTCTCTGAGGTTGAGTCTCTGGGAATTCTCTCCTCTGAGGAGATCCAGAGAATTCGGGAGCTTGTGCTTTTCGTCGACCGTTTCATCACAAGAGAGACGCGCCGGATTGGTGTAGAGAACGAAGACGGAAAGATTGAACTTGCTCTGGATAAAAACCGAAACCTTCTGCTCGTTGACGTCGTGGGAACTCCTGATGAGTGCCGTTTCACCTTCCGGGGTATGCCGATGAGCAAAGAAATCCTCCGTTCTTTCTACCGCAAAACTTCCTGGTACGAGGAGGTACAGAGGGCCAAAGCAGAGCATCCCGTTGGCTGGAAGGCCTACGTTACGAGTCGACCCCCTTCTCTCCCCCCAGAGCTCGTGCAGCTTACAAGCTGGATGTACCAGCGCCTTGCCATGGATTTGACTCAGAGGGAGTGGTTTCCTGGGGTTCCGTCTCTAGAGGAGATTGTTGATAAATTCCTCCAGCTTGTTTAAAATATAAATGAGCGGTGCGCCCGTAGCTCAAAGGATAGAGCAGCGGTCTCCTAAACCGCAGGTTGAGGGTTCGACTCCCGCCGGGCGCACCAGGAATCCGCTAAGACCAGGCCTTCGGCAACCTGCTCATACCGAAAAGGCGTTCAGTGTGGTGGTTTCGTAGCAACGCATCAAAACCGGGTTTCTCCATAGCCGTCTTTCCGAGCCCTGGAATGAGTTTGCTGTGAGCGTCCTGTTACCTCAGAGAGAACTTCTATACCCCTTCTGGGGAAAGCATGCTTATCTGTGGATGCGAAGTCTCTGGTCCTTGCTTTCTGAGGGATACCTGCAGGCTACTCCTTTCTTCTGAGGATATCTGGGATTGCGATTGAGGGCCACCGCAAACGGTGAAGTGAGAACTTGCCTGGATGGACTTTCTGCAGTACTGGTAGGGTGGTCTTTTTAGGAATCCTTATGTCAAGTCCATAAAATGGGTTTGTAGCCTACCTATGAGGGATTGAAACCCACGGGTTACCTCAATGTAGGAAAGTCCGGCCCTTCGGGACTGAGGACAAATCATGCGCAGGGCCTGTGGGAGGCAAGTGTAGTCATTGTCGCAGTGTACTGTGCGGCGTGGCGCTCTCCTCTTATGCCCCCTACCACATTTTCGTTGGGCTCGCCGTACAGGAGCTCTTTAGGCCGCACCCAGAATTCCCCAGCCAGGGGGTCACCGAAACCACCATGGAGAAAAGGAGTGCTGCATTCCCGGCAAGCAGAACCCCGGTTTTTGCTCTGGGAGCGGGATTCTAACACATGCTCTTCCAGAAGGGATGGAAAGTGGCTCAGAGGGGAAAGACTCTCCCAAAGCATCCCAGCCCTCCTCCCCTATACCCCGGTGGGACTCCCTGGTGACGCCTATGTCTCAAGCACGGTACCTCACTCGGGAAAGCACGGTATCCCATCCTCTTCTTGGGACTTGCCGTCTTCAGCCTGGGCATTGCCTTTGTTTCCTTCCTACCACCGGCATCTTCCTTGGACTCTTTTCTCTTCCTTAGGATAGGAGACATTGTACGGTGCCTGAAGTGCTCTTTCATCCAGGACCATCTCGCGAACTTCCACGCCCACTGGGGCTTCTTCGAGAAGTGGCTTCCCCGAGAGGTGAGGTGGGCACAGCGCACTGGCAAAACCATCACTTTCGCCATGATCAACATCGACGGCCTCAGGAAAGTGAACGACGAAAAGGAACACGCTGTCGAGGACAGGGTTCTTGAGCGCTTTACCTGGGCAGTCTTTAGGAGCATCCGTGGCGAGGACATCGCCGTCTGCGTCGGGAGCAATGAAGTGCTCTTCCCCTTCTCCGGGGAAGAGAGTGCCCGGAAAGCTCTGGAGTGTATCGTTGGGTTCCTTGGGGGATTTTCCTTTTCTTCCGGGGTGAGTATATGAGACGGGAGGGGGGAGCCCAGGGAGGTCATTTGGAGAACCGATTTTAACGTGTACGGGGAAAATGCAGGAGGCAGGAGAACTCCAGGGACTCCTGCCAGGTAGCAGGAGGACAAAGAATCCAGACCACACAGGACGGGGTGTCCTGTATGGGGCCTGAGGAGAGCCAAAAGATGCGGGGCTGCCGGGTGGTCCCTGACGCGGTCCGGGTGGAAAACATTCCTGCAGGAAAAAGAAAGGGGAACGGGAAATTCCCGAAGTGTCCCGCAGGGGATGCTTGCGGAGAGCACCATCACCACCTCGGGGACACCTCTTCTGAGAGGAGCCCGGCAAAAGATGAATACTGGCATGGAGAGGGGAAACTCAAGCCCCGACAGGCGAAGTGAATCTGGGATCACGTCAGGACCAGAACCACGGGGAGGAAAGGGGAAACCAGAAAATGCACTGGTGCCGAAGGCGGGAGTCGAACCCGCATGAGCTTTACGCTCACTGGAGCCTGATTCCAGCGCGTCTGCCAATTCCGCCACTTCGGCACAGGCAAGATAAACAATAAAATATTTCCCCACTCTTGTCAAGGAGTCCACCCGGGACAATGTTATAATATCCTCGGGAGGGAGGACCATTCCTGTACCCAAAGGAAGGCTTTTTCGGCTGTACATTGAGGAGCACTACCCTTTTGGGGAATTTGCCCTCATCAGGGTGCGGGGGGATGCGGCAGAGGTCGGCTTTGTCCTTGCCGATGAGGATATGGCAAAATACGTACGCCTGAAAGAACAGGCACTGGAAATTGCCCACCACCTGCAGAGAAGACTGAGGGAGGAAGGTCTGAACCACATCGCGCTTCCCAGTGTGGGAAAAGACCTGGATTTCATTACGGTCTCTCTCATTGTGGATCTTTCGGGGTTCAGGGAGGAAGAAATAGGGGAGATTGCAGACCGCATCATGCAGCTCCTTGGGGAAGTCAATCCTTACAGAGAAAGGGGGAATGAAGATGAGTGAAAAGGTCGGATTCGTCGCCATGGGAGAAGTCAAGGGAGTGGGAGGAGAGATTCCGGAAATTGGTATTGGCATGCTGGGATATGCCTTTATGGGGAAGGCTCATACGAATGCGTACAAGAAGTACCCTTACATCTTCTGGCCCCCTGTAGCCATTCCGAAACTTGTGGCCATTTGCGGAAGGAACGAGGCTGCGGTAAAGGAGGCCATGCAGCGCTACGGGTACATGAAGTACTACACGGACTGGAGGGAAATGATTAAGGACCCCGAGGTGCAGATTCTCGACAATAGCGGGCCAAACTCCCTGCATTTTGAACCCTCGGTGGAAGCCCTCAAAGCGGGAAAACATGTCTTCTGCGAGAAACCTCTGGCGGGGACGGCAGAAGAGGCGAAAAAGATGTGGGAAGCAGCGAAGAACTCTCAAGCCAAGGCCATGGTCTGTTTTAACTACCGCTTTGTTCCTGCGCTTCGCCTTGCCCGCGACCTCATCGCCTCTGGAGAGCTTGGGGAGATTTACCATTTCCGGGCACGGTACCTCCAGGAGTGGATTATGGACCCGAATTTCCCTGCGGTGTGGCGGCTCGATAGAAACGTCGCTGGGTCCGGAGCGCTTGGGGACCTTGGGTCCCATATCATTGATCTTGCACGGTTCCTTGTGGGGGAGATTGTCGCGGTGAGTGCGGTAACCCGCACGTTCATCAAAGAGCGTCCTGCTCCTGATGACCCCTCAAAGAGGGTGCCGGTGACGGTTGACGATGCCTTCGCTGCTGTTGTTGAGTTCGCCAACGGGGCTATCGGGACGCTTGAAGCTTCCCGTTTCTGTGCGGGGAGGAAGAATCACCAGGTCATCGAGATTAACGGGTCCAAGGGAACCATCGTCTTCAACCTGGAGCGCCTGAACGAGCTTGAAATTTACCGCGTAGGGGAGGAACCGAAGACCATCCAGGGTTTCCACGATGTTTTGGTGACCGAAAGTTACCATCCTTTCTGGGAATACTGGTGGCCCCATGGGCACATCATCGGCTGGGAGCACACCTTTGTCCATGCCATTGCCCACTTCCTTGAGGCCATCGTTTGTGGGAAAGACATTGCTCCGTACGGGGCGACCTTCGAAGATGGGTACCGGTGTGCCGTCGTCTGCGATGCCATTCTCCAATCGGCTGCTTCCGGGAGGCGGGAAGAAATCACGTACGAGTAAGGGGGAAAGCAATGAAGTACTGTGGAAAGGTCGTGGTTACACTCAAACCCGGGGTCTTTGATCCCCAGGGAATGACTATTCGGAATGCCCTTCATGCCCTCTCGTACCGCGAGGTCGAGGAGGTGGAAACGGGGAAGTACTTCAGAGTTACTCTGGAGGCGAGGACGAGGGAAGAAGCAGAGCGGAGAGTCCGGGAGATGTGCGACCAGCTTTTGGCCAACCCGGTTATTGAACAGTACACCTTTGAGGTTCAGGAGATTCGGTGAGATGCGTTTCGGCGTTGTGGTCTTTCCAGGATCAAACTGTGACTACGACTGTTTCTACGTTCTCCGGGATGTGCTCGGGCAAGAAGTGGTGTTCCTCTGGCACGGCGATGAAGACCTCCGGGGATGCGACTGTGTGGTCCTCCCCGGGGGATTCAGCTACGGTGATTACCTCCGAACCGGAGCCATCGCCCGGTTTTCTCCTATTATGAGTTCCGTGCGGGATTTCGCGCTTTCGGGGGGTGTTGTCCTCGGTATTTGCAACGGGTTTCAGATTCTCCTTGAGAGCGGACTCCTCCCCGGAGCGCTCCTTCCTAACCGGAGTGGGCGGTTCATTTGCCGGTACGTTTTCCTCCGAGTGGAGCGTACGGATACCCCCTTCACCCTTCTTTTTGCTCCGGGAGAGGTCATCCGCATTCCCATTGCGCACTACCAGGGGAATTTCTTCCTCCCTCAAGACGAGCTTTCTGAGCTGGAGCGAAGAGGACAGGTGCTCTTCCGGTACTGTGGTCCCTCAGGCGAGGTAGAAGAAGCCTGGAACCCCAACGGTTCGGCGAACAACATCGCAGGAATTGTTTCTCTGAATCTCTGCGTTATGGGCATGATGCCCCATCCAGAAAGGGCTTCCGAGGAACTCCTTGGCTCTACCGATGGGCGGAGGATTTTCCTTTCTGTCGTGAAATGGCTGGAGGAGAAGCGGCATGCACGTTGTGGAGCTTGAAAAGGTGGCCCGGGAGTTAGGTCTTCGAAAAGAAGAGTACGAGCGGATTCTTGCCATTCTCGGCCGTGTTCCCACGCTCACAGAAATCGCCATGTTTTCGGTGGAATGGTCTGAACACTGCGGGTACCCCCATTCCCGGAAGTGGCTTGAGCTTTTGCCTCGCGAGGGTCATTTTGAGGTACTTGTGGGAGAAGACGCTGGTGGCATTGTCTACGACGACGTGGTGATTGTCTTCAAGATGGAGAGCCACAACCATCCCTCTCAGATTGAGCCAAAGCAGGGTGCTGCAACAGGGATTGGGGGCATCATCCGGGATATTCTGGGAAGCGGTGCCCGTCCCATTGCCTGCCTTGACTCACTGCATTTTGGGCCTTTAGAGGACCCCCGTTCCCGGTACGTCATGCGGGGGGTGGTGGAAGGGATTGCCTGGTATGGGAACTGTGTGGGCGTTCCTACCGTTGCGGGAGAAGTATGGTTCTACCCGGCTTTTCGGGGGAACTGCCTGGTCAATGTCATGTGCCTTGGTATCGCTCCCCGGGGAAAACTTGCCCGGGCAAGAGCCCGGGGTGTCGGGAACGCCATCCTGTACGTGGGCAACAGAACTGGAAGAGATGGTATCGGGGGGTGTAGCATTCTGGCTTCCCAGGAGTTTGCCGAAAGCGAAGAGAAGCGCCCGAGCGTGCAGATTGGCGATCCCTTCACCGAGAAGTGCCTTATTGAAGCCACTCTTGAAGCCTTGGCCACGGGCTTTGTGGTGGGCATAAAGGACATGGGAGCAGCAGGGCTCACCTGTTCTTCAAGTGAAATGGCTGCCTCGGGAGAGAGTGGGGTTGACATTGACCTTGATCGGGTACCCGTCCGGGAAGAGGGAATGGAGGCATGGGAAATCATGATGTCTGAATCCCAGGAGCGGATGCTCCTTTGTGTTGAGAAAGGACACGAGGAGGAGATCCGGAGCATTTTCAAGAAGTGGGGCCTTGAGGCCGAGGTAATCGGGCGGGTTACCGATACTGGACGGGTGACCATTCGATACCGTGGGGAGGTCGTAGCCGATATCCCTGCAAAAGAACTCGTGCGACCCCCAGTGTACACCCCTGAGAGGGTGCGACCGGCGTACCTTGATGCTGTTAACAGCCTCACTCTCGATGATGTCCCCCTTCCCGGGGATTTCCGGGAAGCCTTCGAGAAACTCCTTGGTTCTCCCAATCTTGCCTCGAAACGGTGGATTTTTGAGCAGTACGACCACATGGTGCAGACCAATACTGTCATCCTTCCGGGGACGGGAACGGTGGTGCTCCGGGTGAAAGGGAAACCCTGGGGGATTGCGGTGACCACGGATTGCAATCCCTTCTACTGTTACCTTGACCCTTACAAGGGAGCACAAATTGCGGTGGCCGAGGCAGCGAGAAACCTTGCAGCTTGTGGGGCTCGTCCTGCCGGTATCACGGATTGCCTGAACTTTGGCAATCCTGAAAAGCCAGATCGCTACTGGCAGTTCGTCGCTGCCATTTCGGGTTTGAGTGAGGCCTGCCGGTTTTTCAAAATCCCGGTGGTGAGTGGCAACGTCTCCTTCTACAACGAAAGCCCTCTTGGGGCCGTGTATCCCACCCCAACCGTCGGCATGGTGGGCATCGTGCAGGATGTGACCAAGGCTTTGCGGGGTTGTTTCTCAAAGGAAGAGAGCCTTGTGCTCCTTTTTGGGGAAACCAAAGAGGAGCTTGGGGGAAGTGAATACCTTCGCATTGTCCACGGTATTGAAGCCGGTCCTCCTCCCTCACTTGATCTTGGGTTTGAGAAGCGTCTTCAGGAATTCCTCATCCAGTGCATCGAGGACGGGCTCTTTTTGTCCTGCTGTGACGTTAGTGAAGGAGGGCTGGCCATTGCTGTGGCTGAAGCTGCCCTTTCGGGGGAGAAGGCCTTTGGGGTTGAGGTGGATCTTGCTCCCTTTGAAGGGTTCCGGGAGGATGTTCTGCTTTTTGGGGAAAGTTGCGGACGAGCCCTCGCCAGTGTCAGTCCTGCGTGTTTTGAAGAGATTGCTGGAAGGGCAAAGCGGTGGGGTATTCCCTGTGTCCTTCTTGGTCGCGTTGGAGGGGATCATCTCGTGTTCCGTCGAGGTTCCCAGGTACTTTTCTCTGTCCCGGTTACCGAAGCCCTGAGAATCTGGGAGGGAGCGCTGGCGAAGTATGTATGAAAAGTGTGGTGTCTTCGGAGTCTATGGCCTTGAAAACGCCGCCGAGATCGCCTACCTTGGCCTTTTCTCTCTGCAGCACCGGGGTCAGGAAGGTGCAGGGATTGTAGTCTCGGATGGGAGGAGCTTTCGGGAGCACAAGGGTCTGGGTCTTGTGAGTGAAGTTTTTGATGTGGAGAGCCTTCGCAAGCTCATCGGGCACATTGCTCTGGGACATGTCCGGTATTCGACTACCGGTTCCTCTTCTCTAAGGAACGTCCAGCCTTTTGTGGGGGAATGCCGGTTTGGAACCCTGGCTATTGCCCATAATGGAAACCTGACGAACACCCTAATGCTCTGGAGAAAGCTCAGCAGGCGGGGAGCCATTTTCCAGTCGACCATGGACACAGAGCTCATCCTGCATCTTGTTGCTCAGAGTTCCTTTGAGGGCTTTGAAGATGCTCTGAAGGAAGCTCTCTGGCAGGTGCGAGGAGCTTTTTCTCTGGGAATTCTCTCTGCGAAGGCCCTTGTAGCTGTCCGGGATCCCTGGGGATTTCGACCACTTGCCCTTGGGAGGCTTGACGGGGGGTATCTCGTGAGCTCTGAAAGCTGTGCGTTTGATGTCCTGGGAGCAGAATTCCTTCGGGAGATTGAACCGGGAGAGATGCTTGTCATCGACGAAAATGGTCCCCGCTCGTTTTTCTACGCCTATTCCTCAAGAAAGGCATTCTGCGTTTTCGAGCTCATCTATTTTGCCCGCCCCGATAGCACCGTCTTTGGCAATCACGTCCATGAGGCACGGAAGCGCATGGGCATGGCCCTGGCGGAGGGGGAATTCTGCGAGGCGGACATGGTGGTTCCCGTGCCGGACTCCGGGCTCTTCGCTGCTTTGGGATTTTCCGAGGCTTCGGGAATTCCCCTTGAGTTCGCCCTTGTGCGGAATCCCTATGTGGGCCGGACTTTCATTCAGCCCACTCAAGATCTCCGCGACTTGGGTGTAAGGCTCAAGCTGAACCCCCTGCGGAACCTCATCCGAGGGAAGCGAGTCATCGTCATCGAGGACTCAATTGTTCGGGGGAGTACCTCCTCCCAGAGAATCGCCACTTTCAAGGAAGCAGGAGCCAGAGAAGTCCACCTTAGGGTGAGTTCTCCCCCGCATTGTTTTCCCTGTTTCTACGGTATTGACTTTCCCACAAGAGACGAACTCCTTGCCGCACGGAT